>NZ_CP095046.1:982500-3407478 GCF_022919215.1 Hymenobacter cellulosilyticus
TTTGAGAACTTAGGCAGAGCAAAATCGGGTGCTAGGGCCCGGACTTTTGACGAAACGCCGTTAGCCACGCATATCAGGCGGTTTCATTGCCCGGCTCCGGGAATTGGCCGTACTTAGGCCCATGCTCTTCTACACTGTTGTAAAGCCCGTGGTGCAGCTTGCTCTGCGCGTGTTTTTCCGTCGCCTCGAAATCCGCCACCACGAGCGGCTGGAGCACCCGGGGCCTATGCTCATCGTTTCGAACCACCCGAATACCCTTATGGACCCGTTGGTGGTGGCTGCCAACCGTCGGGAGCCTATTGCTTTTCTGGCCAAGAGCACCTTTTTCAAGAACCCAATTTCCAGGGCCATTTTCCTGTCGGGCAACTGCATTCCAATCTACCGGCGCCAGGATGCCGAAAGCGGCGACGCAGGCATCACGCCCGAGGAGCTGGCCCAGCGGAACGAGGCCGCCTTCGGGCAGTGCTATAATTACTTCGACAAGGGAGGCTCGATTCAGATTTTTCCGGAGGGCACCAGCGTAAGTGAGCGGCGGTTGCGGCCCCTCAAAACCGGGGCGGCCCGCATCAGCCTGGGAGCTGAGGCCCGTCATGACTTTAAGCTGGGGTTGCGCATCCTGCCCATTGGTATCAATTACTTCGACCCCAGCCGGTTCCGCTCCGACGTGTTTGTCAACATTGGCAAGCCCATCATGGTGGCCGACTACGCCGCCGCTTACCACGCTGACCCCGAAGCTGCTGCCGATGCGCTGACCGAGGAAATTCGGCGGCGGCTGGAGCAGCGGCTGGTCATTACCCGCGACGCGGCCGAGGATGAGCTGGTACTGCAGATTGAGCGCACTTTCGGCGAGCATCTGATTCCCGACGACGAAGAAACTCTCTACGACAACTTCCAGCTAAGCCGGGCCCTATTGGAAGCTGTACCCTACTTTGAGCAGCACGACCCGGCCCGCCTAACCCAGGTGCGCGAGCAGCTCAGCGCCTATTTGCTCGACCTGGACCGCCTGCGCCTCACCGACGAAGCATTGGAGTCGAGTAAGGGTGGGGCAAGCGCTGGGCGCGGGCTACGGTTTCGGGCATCAAGCTGGTACTGGGCTTTCCCGTGTATGTATACGGGCTCGTCAACAACTACATTCCCTACATTCTGCCGTCCATGATTGCCAAACGGGCTACCAAGGACCTGGAATTTGTGGCGCCCATCATGCTGGTTACCGGCATTCTTACCTTTGGCTTCGGCTACGCTCTGCAGATTGGCTTGGTGCATCACTTCACCCAAAACTGGCTATGGACGTTGCTTTACGCCCTGAGCCTGGCTCCCACCGGCTTTTACGCCCTGAGCTACTGGAACAACCTGCAAGCCCGCCTGCGGCGCCTGCGGGCCCTGAAGCTGTTCCGCACCAAGCGTCCGGCCATGGAGGCCTTACTCCGCCAGCGCCAATCGATTCTGAAACTGCTCAGCGAAGCCCGGGCTGCCTTCCTGGCCGCTACGGGTGCCGCTACACCGCGCCAAGTAGGGTAGAGAGCAAAAAGGAGTAACCCCAAAACGTCATGTCGACCAGCGGGAGACATCTTGCGTGCTGAGACTACTAGAGTAATCTAATTACTATTACACGCAAGATGTCTCCCGCTGGTCGACATGACGCTCTACTTATATCAAGCGACTCAGCCTTTAGAAATCGGCTTTAACTCCCAGGCCCAGTACCAGAATCTGGCCGACGCTGAGGCCTTTGGTGTTGGTGAGGTAGCTGTGCAGGTATAAGTCGTTCGTGCTCAAGTCGTAGTAGAGCGACACGGTGCGGGGCCGGCCGTTGGTCTTGGCCGGGCGCACGTAGGTTACGCGGCCTCCGGCCAAGGGGCCGTAGCGCGTATCCGACGACCACCAGTAATAGTCGCGGGTGTACTGCCCACGTTCTTCATCGTTGAGGGTGCCGTGGGTATAGCTGAAATACGCCCCCACCGACACGGGCTTTACCTGCCACTTATCGGAAATGCGCACCGTGAAGGGTGAGTACAGCAGCTTGGCCGAGGCCAGCGTGAGCGTGGAGCCAGCCAGCTTCTTGGGCACATAGCCCAACAAGATGTCGGTATCGACTTTGTCGTTGAGGTAAGAGTAGCCTGCGCCGGCCGAAATCATGCCCAGGCCGCCGGCCGTTTGTACCACCAAATGGCGCGGCCGGTACCAGGGTGAGGGTTATCAGCCGGGGAGTATCGGGCTCGGAGGCCTGAGCAAGTGAGGGAGCAAGCAGAGCCGCGGCCAGCGCAGCGGGGAAGTAGAAGCGCTGTTTCATTAGAATTTGACCTGTTTAACGCGGAATTGCTTGTCGCCCCACACGGTAACTACCATGTAGCGGCGCTCGGAAAAGGCGTCGGAGTTGACGTACCACACTCCGTCGCCGAAGGGCTGACCGATGCTGGAGCTGTGCCGGTGCCCGTTCATTTCGAATACCAGGCTTTTGGCTTCGCGCAGGGCCTGAGCATACGAGTTGCGCAGGCTAGGGTCGAAGTCCTCATCCTGCGGGGGCACGTGGGAAATAACCACCTGTCGCCGGGCCCCTTGCAGGTCACTGAGCTGCTGGTTCAGCCAGGGCATGTTGGGAATATGCCCGTCGAAGTTGTACTCGCGGCCGTTGGTATCGACGAGGATGAACTTCGTGTCGCCGTAGATAAAGGAGTAGTTCAGGGGCCCGAATATCTCCTTATAGGCTTCGCGGCCATTGCCCACTGAGTCGTGGTTGCCGATAACCGTTACGTAGGGCACTTTCAGGGTGCGCAGCTTCTCATTTACCCAGCGCATCTCTTTGGCAAACCCGAAGTCGGATATGTCGCCGGCTACTACTAGGAAGGAAATACCAGGCTGCTGGTTGACGCTGGCCACCAGGTCGTCGGCATCGTCGTAGTAGCGCTGGGAGTCGCCGGTGAAGACGAAACGCAGCGTGTCGCCGGCCGGTAAGGGGCTTGCCGCAGACGGGCCAGGTTTTTCTCGGTCAACTGCCGCTCATCCTCCGGGGCGCGGTGGTCGTTGGGACTAAACTCCAGCAGGTCGCAGCTACCTAAGGCAAAAGCAGCGGCCAGGGAGAGAAGGGAAGACTTGATTGGAAAGCGTACTGCTGGTAACATGGCCTCGGCACTATAGCGGCGGAAATACCTATTCAACTTTGAATAGGCTCGGCGCTATATACCGCTTAGGGCAGCCCTGTGTTTCCGCCTTCAAGCTCGGCATTACCCTGCCAGAAGAGGAACGTTTCCACCCATTGTCCGACTGAGGCCTGTTTTTAACCGGCAAAACCACTTTTTAGCCGACAAGCCAATTCTGTTCTTTTTCTGTGTTTCCCGAAAAAAACTGCCGAGCTGCCCTCTTACTCGTCCAGATACTGGTGCACAAACTTGATGGCCATGGACCCTTCGCCCACCGCCGAGGCTACCCGGGCCATGGCTCCGGCCCGACTGTCGCCGGCGGCGAAAATACCGGGCACGCAGGTTTCGAGCAGATAAGGCTCCCGGTTGTGCTTCCAACTGGCCGCGTAGCGCGGGTCGGCTACCAGGTCGCGGCCGGTGAGCAGAAAGCCCTTGGCGTCGCACAGGGCCAGGCTGCAAATCCACTCGGTGCTGGGCTTAGCGCCGATAAACACGAACAGGGCCCGGGCCGGACGCACTTCCCGCTGGCCGTTGTTGTCGATAACGACTTCTTCCAGATGGTCCTGCCCACGGACTTCGCGCACCTGGGTGAAGGGCAGAATCTCAATGTTGGGCGTCTGGCGAATCTGCTCAATCAGGTAGGCCGACATGGACGCGGCCAACGACTCGCCCCGAATCAGGATGAATACCCGGCGGGCGTAAGTGGCTAAGTACATAGCGGCCTGCCCGGCCGAGTTGCCGCCACCCACGATGTAGACGTCCTGCTGGTCGCAGGAGCGGGCCTCGGTACGGGCCGCGCCGTAATACACGCCCGCGCCGGTCAGGCTCTCAATGCCAGGCACTTCCAGCGTCCGGTAGCTTACGCCCATGGTCAGGACCACGGCCCGGGTCCGGATTTCACTGCCGTTGCTTAGAGTCAGCACTTTATAGCCGTCCTGCACGCAAAGGTCTACTACTTCCTGGGGGCCAGCATTTCGGCACCCAGGCGCACGGCCTGGCTCCAGGCCCGGTGGGCCAATTCGGCCCCGCTCAGGCCGGTAGGAAAGCCCAGGTAGTTTTCGATGCGGGAGCTGGTACCGGCTTGTCCGCCCGGCGACTGGCGCTCCACAATCAGGGTCTTCAGGCCCTCGGAAGCTCCGTACACGGCCGAGGCCAGTCCGGAAGGCCCGGCACCGATAACCACTACGTCGTACAGGTCCTGGGAAGCGGTGGAGGCCAGGCCCATGCGGGCAGCCACCGCCCCGCGCTCCGGCCGCGACAAAGCCGTGCCATCCTCAAAAACCACGACGGGCAGCTCCTGAGCCGTGAAGCCGGTGCTTCCCAGCAAGATCTTCGCCTCGGGGTTGGTTTCGAAATCAAGCCACTGATACGCCGCCATGTAGCCCGCCAGAAAGTCCTTGAGCTCGTGGGAGAGGGGCGACCATTGAAACCCAATCAGGCGCAGGCCCTGAAACCGGGGCTTGTACTGAGCCTGCCAAGCAGCCAGCAAATCGTGGAGGGTGGGGAAAAGCAGTTCCTGGGGCGGGTCCCAGGGCTTCATCAGGTAATGGTCGAGGCGGGCGTTGTTGATGGCCCGGATGGCCGCTTCGGTATCGGCATAGGCCGTGAGCAGCACGCGCTTGGCATCGGGGTAGATGCGGCGGGCCTGCTCCAGAAACTCCACGCCCTCCATTTCGGGCATGCGCTGGTCGGCCAGAATCAGGGCCAGGGGCTCATTGCGGGCCTTGAGCTCGTGCAACGTAGCCAAGGCCTCGGCCCCAGAGGAGGCGCGCAGCACCCGGTAGTCGCGCCGGAACTCGCTGCGCAGGTCCCGGTCAATAGCGCCCAGCACCTGGGGGTCGTCGTCGACGGCGAGTAGAACGGGTTTCTTTTCCATGGTTTTGCAGCTAGATGAAATGCCGGCGGCTTTCTTGGTTTTGTCTAAAATTCAGCTTGCTTCTAAGTCGGTTACATGGGCAGCCTTGAACGAAGCTACATCGAACCTACCCCGAACCCACCCCGAAAGTGGCTCCTAGGAGAAGTACTATTGAGCAGCAGGAAAGCACCTCATGTCCTTGCCCGCTTGCGAAGCAGTCTGCCCTCTGCGAAGGTAGTCACGCCCTTTTACCAGAAAGTCTTTTATCGTTGTTAATAGCACGAGGCTTGTTGCTAACAGGGAGAGACTTGTCACTTCAGGAAGCTCAGCACATTTCAGAGGACGGATTGCTTCGCAAGCTCGCAATGACCTACACTTACACCTTCACAACTTCACCGACCGGCAGCCAGGCGCAGAACTCGGTGTGGCCGGGCCGGGACTGGACCTCCAGCCCCCGCCGTGGTTGCGGATGATGCGCTGGGCAATATCGAGTCCCAAACCGGTGCCTTCGCCGGCCTGCTTGGTAGTGTAAAACGGCTCAAAGATATGCGGCAGCACTTCAGGCTTGATGCCGGGGCCGTTGTCGATGATAAAAACGCGCAGAAACTGGCTGTCAACCCGGGTCCGCACGGTGATTTCGCCCCCGCTGGGCAGCACGTCGATGGCGTTGTCCAGCAAGTTGGTCCACACCTGGTTCAGGCTGCTGACCTGGCCGCGGATGGCGGGCAGCTGCTCGGCGTAGTCGCGCACGAGGCGGATGTTCTTGGCCCGCAGCTGATAGCCCAGCATGTTCAGCGTACTTTCCAGCCCGGTTTTCACGTCTAGCAGGGCGTAGTCGCCGCCGCGGTCCATGTGGGAATAGGTTTTCACGTTTTGCACCAGCGTACTGATGCGGGCCCCGCTTTCCTGCACGTCGTGAATCAGGCGCAGCATGGTGAGCTGGCCTTCAAGCCAGGCAAAGGCGGCCGGCAAGGCTCCGGCCGGCAGCCCCGCGGCTACTGGCTGCAGCTCCTTAAGCGTCAGGCCGGCTTCCATCAGGCCAGCGGCCAGGCGGTAGCCATCGGGCACGCCCTGGTCTTCGAGCCAGCTGGCAATTTCGTCTTCCCGATCGGCGCACATCAGGGCCGACATAACCCCACCGGCGACTCCCCGGGCACCGACAGGGCCATCAGGGCCGCCAGGGCCTCCGGCTCGGGGCAGTGCCGCACCAGGTCGAGCAGCAGGGCCGGCTTGGCAGTGGCCCGCTCCCGCAGAGCCTGGGCACCGCGGGCAATGGCGGCCGCGGGGTTATTGAGCTCGTGGGCCAGCCCGGCCGAAAGCTTACCTAGGGCCCGCAGCTTCTCGTCGCGCTCCTGCCCGCGGGCCTCGTCGCGGGCCCGGTCGCTCATCAGGCTTACCAGGCGCTGCACCAGCTCGGGGCTGGCCTGCTCCAGCTGCGGAAACAAGTCACGATGCAGGGCATACACCACTGTTTCGCCCATGGCTATACCATACCCCTGGGCAGTACGCAGGCGGGAATAGGGCAGCACGCCGCTCACCTGGCCCGCCTCGATACGGAAAATCGGCTCCCGCTGCCCGTTGCGCACGGCGTAGTATTGCAGGCCGCCGGCCAGAATAGCCAGCATGTACTGCACCTCATCGCCGGGCTGAATCACGGGCTCATCGGGAGCATAGGCCCGCCGCTCGCCGTGGGCAATCAGCCAGTCCAGGGTTTCGGCGGGTAGGTCCACGAAGGTGGGAATAGCCAGTAAGTCGGTAGCGGTGAGGGCAGCGGGCATATGAGCTTGCATTAGGAGAAAGAAATATAGTAGAAGCGGGCTTAACAGGCGGTTTATGGCCTAGCGCCAGAGCCCGCAAAATCCTGACTACCCGAAGTAAACCATGTACAACAGGGCTGCTTACGGGCTTACCTTTGGCAATTCCTCTTTCTCTCTTATCTGACTTTATGTATCAACGTTTTACCCGAAAGGTACTAGTTGCGGCTATTCTGGGCTGGCTCGGCAGCCTTATTGGCGTGCGGGCCCAGGCGCTGGACCCTACTTTTCAGCCGACGGAGCTTCGGACTACGCCTACCTCTACCTCTGGCCAGGGCGTCAATGCCCTAGTGGTACAAGCCGACGGCAAGGTGCTGGTAGCCGGCGGCTTCGACTTCGTGAATGGGCCGCTGACGGGCAAGCTCCAGCGCCTTAATCCTGATGGCAGCACCGATCCTACCTTCAACGTAGGCGGCAGCGGCGCTAATGGCGCCATCGTGGCAGTAGTGCAGCAACTGGATGGCAAGTATATACTAGGCGGCAGCTTTACTACCTACAACGGTCAGGTGCGCCCGATGGTAGTGCGCCTCAACAACGATGGTTCTCTGGATACCAGCTTTAGCTTTGGCTCGTCGGCTTCGAGTCGGCAGATTACCAGCCTGGCCCTACAACCGGATGGGAAGATATTGGTAGGCAGTGCTCCCAGCTTTCCTGGCTTTCCCCAACGGGGGCATCGTGCGGCTGCTGCCCAGCGGAACTCTCGACCCCAGCTTCGACATCGGTACCGGTAACACCAGCGGGGGCGCAGTCTTTGCCGTTCTGGTGCAGACCGATGGCAAAATATTGCTGGGTGGAAGCTTTACCAGCTTCAACGGCCGGAGTGCGAATAGTGTAGTGCGCCTCACCAGCACCGGAGCCCTCGACCCCAGCTTTGCCCTCAACGTCATTAGCGCGGGGTTGGTGCAGGTCCTAGCCCAGCAGCCCGACGGCAAGCTGCTAATCGGCGGCGGCTTTGTGCAAACCACCGGACAGCCAAACCCGAACCTTGTCCGCCTGCTGCCCGATGGAAATGTGGACAACACCTTTCAGACTGGCTCAGGCCCCAGTGATTTTGTACGCACGCTGCTAGTAGACAATGCAGGCCGAATTCTGGTGGGAGGCCACTTCACCAGAGTTAATGGGGTGGCGCGTAACCGCTTCGCCCGGCTTATGCCCGATGGCAGTTTGGACGCTACCCTGGGAGCCGGAGCCGGGGCTAACAGCCTGGTTTTGGCGCTGGGACAAACTGCGACCGGCCAGGTCTTGGCAGCCGGCAGCTTCACCCAGTATGACGGCGTTGCCGCTGCAGAAATTGTGCGGCTGGATGCCAGCACCGGCACCCGCGACGCCGGCTTCGCCCCCCGCATCGAACCCCGCGGCTTTATCAACCAGGTCGTGCCAACCATCAATAGTCAGTTGCTGGTATCGGGCAGCTTTACGGAGTTTAATGGGCAGGCCGCCCCGGGTACGCAGAATGCTCTGCGGCGGCTCAATGCCGATGGCAGCCTGGATCCTACCTTCGCCCCGACCGTGACGGGCTCCGTGCGCAACATGCAGCCCGACGGCAGCTTCTACGTGGTGAGCATCAACCCTACTTATGCCGTGCGGCGGCTTCTGCCCACCGGCCTCGTTGATAACACCTTTACCATGCAGGCCTTTGGCCCCAGCTCCGGTGCTACCAACGTAATCCTGGTGGGCGCTACGGGTCTGCCCAATGGTAAGCTACTGGTATTCGGGCGCTTTACCACCTACGGCAGCCTAACGGGCCTCAACGGCTTGGTACGGCTCAATGCCGATGGCAGCCCCGACAACACCTTTGGGCCTACTGGTGGTACAGCGGCCCGCCGCGTAACGCAGGTACTGGTGCAGCCCAGCGGCAAGCTCATCGTAGTGTCGGATGAGCTTTCGGCAGCTTTGGCAACTGTCGTCATCCGCCTCAACGCCGATGGCACCCCGACAATACTTTCTCCGTTGGTACGGCCGCCGGGGCCGGGGCCGTGTACCGGATTATGATGCAGCCCGACGGTCGTTTGCTGGTCAGCGGCCTGGGAGCAAGCTTCAATGGGCAGCCTACGCCCTACGGCCTGACGCGCCTCACGGTCGACGGCGCAGTAGATGCCACCTATTCTGGTCTGAGTGAAGGGTACTCTCCGCTAGTAGTACAGCCCAACGGCCAGTTGCTGGCCGTCCGCAATAACGCCGCCAACGTGCTAGCCACATCGGCCGTCGTGCGCCTCAACGCTGATGGCAGCCTCGATACCAGCTTCAGCCCGGTAGCCACACCTCAGAGCTTCTTCAACGGCGACGACATCGTGACCGGGGCCGTGGTGCAGCCTGCTGACAACAAAATCCTGCTTTACGGCTCGTTCCGCTACGTGGCCGGGCAGCTGCGCATGGGTCTGGCCCGACTCACCAACACGACGCTGGCTACGCGCAACGCGTTGGCAATTCAGCCCTTGCACGCCTACCCCAACCCGGCCTACGAAGCCGTGACCGTGAAGCTGCCCGCCGCGGTGCAGGCTCGCCCAGCTTCCTTGCTCGACCTGCAGGGCCGCCCGGTGCGCACCTGGACCATACCCGCCCGGCAGGGGGAGGCATCCCTAAGCCTGGAGGCATTGCCGGCCGGCGTTTACTTGCTGCAAGTACAGGACGCGGGTGGCGTGTATCAGCAAAAGGTGATGGTTCGGCACTAATCAGCTTAGGTAGCTCAGCTTTATTAAGCCAGCCTATCAGCAGATGGGCTGGCTTTTTTATTCCGCTGCTCCAACCCGGAAAAACTCCGTTCTTGCCAAACTATTTAGCCGCCCTGCGCATTATTTAGTATTCCCTTCTACCTGTTTTCATGGCCAAGCTCAAGACTCTTTATTTCTGTCAAAAATGTGGTGCCCAGTCGGCTAAGTGGATTGGGCGCTGCCCCTCCTGCGGCGAGTGGAACACCTACGTGGAGGAGGTTATCCAGAAGGACGACACCCAGGCCGCTGGCTCCTGGAAACCGCCCACGTCGAGCCCCGGCGGCAAAACCGTCGCCAAGCCCCGCGTTATTGGCGAGATTCACTATGAGGAAGAGTCGCGCTTCGATACCAACGACGGGGAACTGAACCGGGTACTGGGCGGCGGCCTCGTACCGGGCTCGTTGGTGCTTATCGGCGGCGAACCGGGCATCGGCAAAAGCACCCTGATGCTGCAGATTGCCATGAGCCTGCAGCAGATGAAGGTGCTCTACATTTCGGGCGAGGAAAGTGAGCAGCAGATCAAGATGCGGGCCGAGCGCCTGGGCCCCAGCACCCGCAGTGCTACATCCTGACTGAAACCAACACCCAGAACATCTTCAAGCAGATTGACCAGCTCCAGCCCAACGTGGTCATCGTGGACTCTATCCAGACCCTGCACTCGGGTTGGTCGAGTCGGGGGCGGGCTCGGTAAGCCAGGTGCGGGAGTGCACGGCCGAGCTGCTCAAGTTTGCCAAAGAAACTGGCGTGCCGGTACTTATCATCGGCCACATCACCAAGGACGGCTCCATTGCCGGCCCCAAGATTCTGGAGCACATGGTGGATACCGTGCTGCAGTTTGAGGGCGACCGGCACCTGAGCTACCGGATTCTGCGCACAACCAAGAACCGGTTTGGATCAACCTCGGAGCTAGGCATTTACGAGATGCAGGGCACCGGCCTCCGGCAGGTCAGCAACCCCTCGGAGATTCTGCTCAGCCAGCGCACCGAGAGCCTGAGTGGCATGGCCATCGGGGCCACGCTGGAAGGCAACCGGCCCCTGCTGGTGGAAGTGCAGGCCCTGGTAACGCCGGCCACCTACGGCACGCCCCAGCGCTCGGCCACCGGCTTCGATGCCAAGCGCCTGAACATGCTGCTGGCCGTGCTCGAAAAGCGCAGCGGCCTGCGCCTGGGTCAGCACGACGTGTTCCTCAACATTGCCGGCGGCCTGCGCCTCGACGACCCGGCCCTGGACGTGGCCGTGTGCGCCGCGGTAGTTTCGTCCTTGAACGATTTGCCCATTCCGGGCAACGTGTGTCTGGCGGCGGAGGTAGGCTTGAGCGGGGAAATCCGGGCGGTGAGCCGGCTGGATCAGCGCCTGTCGGAAGCCGAAAAGCTGGGCTTCCGGGAAATGTACATCTCCCAGTTCAATGCCCGCGGATTAGATTTGGCCCGGTACGGAATTAGAGCTCAACCAGTAGGCCGCCTCGACGAAGTGCTCAGCGGATTGTTCGGGTAAAACCTTCAAAACCTTCGAGCTGAAGGCCCATTACGAAAAAAGCCAAAATCTGGATTGGACTTTCTCAACCCGAATACCTTATCTTCGGTATAAGAATTGGCTTTTCCCGCGAAATCCCGGTTGCGCATGGTTTATAACAATGCAGGCTGGGATAAAGCTAATTTTTAAGAATACCTAGCGCTTGATCCTCCCTACCGATGGCATATACTTTCCGTTCTTGTATACCTGGCCTGCTCGTGAGCGCGCTGCTGGTCTTACCCCTGGCGGGCAAGGCCCAAGGCACTGTAACGCTAACGGGCAAAATCAGCAGTAAAACGGCAGATACGGTAGCCGTATCCGTGCGCGAAAGTCCGCTGGACCCCAAGGAGCAGATTACGTACGCCCGGGTAGACAACCGCGGCGAGTTTCGCCTGGCCCTGAACGTGAACGGCCCTACCAAGGCCGACCTGGTGTACGGCGACGACGTAGCCAGCCTGTTTCTGGAGCCTGGCAACGCCATGGAAATCCGCTTCAAGGGCAAGGACCTCTCATCGTCGGTGAGCTTCAAGGGCAAAGGGGCGGAGGCCAACACCTACCTGGCCGAGCTGGATGAGCGGTTTGTGGAAAACGATGGATTTCAGGTATTGCCCGACAACATCAACCTGTACGAGACGCCCTTTCTTTCCTTTCTGGACTACCGGCGCAAAGAGGAAAAGAAGTTTTTTGAGAACTACGCCCAGGACAACCAGCTGAGCCCGGCCTTCAAGGAATACGCCAAGGCCGAAATAGAGTACAGCTACGCCAACGACCGGCTCACTTTCCAGGACTTGCGCGAGCAGGTGGTAGCCACCGAGGGCCGCCTGAAGATGTCGCCTACCTACTACGACTTCTTGAACGACAAAGCCCTGGTAAACAACCCGGCGGCCCTGCAGAACGAGCAGTACCAGGAGTTCCTGATCAACTACGTGCACTATCTAGCCGTTGCCAGCAACCACCAGCGCTCCGACCCCGACTTTTACCAGGTGTGCTACGATATGGCCAAAAACCAGCTCTCCGACCCCGTCCGGGCCGTTATTATGGGCCGGGTGCTGCAGGAGTCGTTCCGCTTCGGGCACGTAAAGCAGTCGGCGGCGATGCTGCAGAACTACCGCAGCATCGACACCAAGAACGAGTACTACCCCGTGCTGCAGCACGATTTTGAGACCCATAAGGCCTTTGCCATCGGCGCTCCTGCCCCAGACTTCAAGCTGATTTCCTCTACCGGCGACAGTGTGACGCTGCAAAGCCTGCGCGGCAAGCTGGTGTACATCAACTTCTGGCGCACCACCAGCGGCCTGTCGTTGCGGGACCTGCCCTACGCAGCCGAGCTGGCTAAGAAGTTCGACGGCAAGCCGATTGTATTCCTCAATGTGGCGTTGGACGAGAATGAGCCAGCCTGGAAGCAGCTGGTAATCGGCAAAAAGCTGGCGGGCACCCACGTGCGGGCTACCGGCGGCATGCGCTCAGCCATTGCCCGGGCCTATGCCATTCAGGACGTGCCGGCTTACTTCCTGCTGGCCGAGGATGGCACCTTCCTCAATACCAAGCCCAAGCGCCTGAGCAGCCGCGCCGCCGTAGACGAAATCAAGGAATCATTCGGCAAAGCTTCTACCTACAGTAGCACGCTGCCTTCGTCGGCAGGCAAATAAAGCTTCCTCTTGACACCTTTACAAAACGCCTCCCAAATTCCTGGGAGGCGTTTTTATTTGTTGACGAGCCAGGTAATACCCCGGCACTTGCGCCTGCAATCCGTCTGCTTCCTAAACTCTTTGCCGGGCATAGGGGTTAGTTGGCGCACTTCGGCTACAGTTGCCGACCTTTGCTGCGCATGGCTTCCACACTTACCGACGGTCTGAATTTTCTGAGCAAGCTCACGCCCCGCCGCGCCCTGAACACGGCGCAGGTGGTGGGCGGCTACGCCCTAAGCAAGCTCACCGGTAAAGCCCGGCACTGGGGCTTGCCACTGGCCCTAAGCTTTGAGCCTACCACCAGCTGCAACCTGCGCTGCCCAGAGTGCCCCAGCGGATTGCGCTCTTTCACGCGCCCCACCGGCATGCTGCCCGACGAGCTGTTCAAGCGCACCATCGACGAGCTGCACAAGCGCCTGTGGTACCTTATTTTCTACTTCCAGGGGGAGCCGTACCTGCATCCCAACTTCCTGGACCTGGTGAAGTATGCCGCCGACAAGGGTATTTATACCGCTACCAGCACCAATGCCCACTACCTCAACGACAACAATGCCCGTCGCACCGTGGAGTCGGGCCTCGACCGGCTGATCATCTCCTTGGACGGCACCACCCAGGAAGTGTACCAGCAATACCGGGTGGGCGGCAAGCTCGATAAGGTGCTGGAAGGCACGAAGAATATCGTGAAGTGGCGCAAGGAACTGAAGTCGAGCACCCCGCGCATCATCTTCCAGTTTCTGGTGGTGCGACCCAACGAGCACCAGATTGAAGATGCCAAGCAGTTGGCCAAAGACCTGGGCGTGGACGACGTGTGGTTTAAGACGGCCCAGATTTACGACTACCAGCAAGGCTCCCCGCTTATCCCGACCATTGACTACTACTCGCGCTACGAAAACAACAACGGCACCTGGAGCATCAAGAACAAGCTGCTGGACCACTGCTGGAAGATGTGGCACAGCTGCGTCATCACCTGGGACGGTCTGGTAGTGCCCTGCTGCTTCGACAAGGACGCGGAGTACCGCCAGGGGGACCTTAAAACCGAAACCTTCCGCCAGCTTTGGCACGGCCCCAAATACCAGCAGTTCCGAGCCTCCCTGCTCAAAGGCCGGGACCAGATAGACATGTGCCGCAACTGCACCGAAGGCACCAAGGTGTGGGGGTGAGGTGAGGTGGTGAAATAGTGAGTATGTTGTTCAGCTAACTTGTAAATAAGAGCCTGTCATTGGGAGGAGGCGCGACGAAGCAATCCGTCCTCTGAAATGTGAAGAGCGTTCTTGAGTGAAAAGCCCTTTCTCGTAACCAACGGGAAAGGGCTTTCTGGTAAAAGGCCGTTTGTCACTAGCAGAGGACGGATTGCTTCGCCCTGCTCGCAATGACAGGAAAAGTATGCGCTTTTCGCACCGTCAGCACAAAAACTCACTTCTTCACCATCTCACCATTTCACCACTATTCCGTCCAGGGGAACATGTCTGGTGGGGTGTGTTCGGCAACCTGAGTAAGGAGCGGGTGCAGGGCCTGGGTTTGGTCGATAAAGAGAAAAGCGTCGTAGCGCTCCGACATAAGAGAGGGAACGTAGTTGCCGAACTGCTCGAACTCGGGGCGGTACACGACGCCAATGGCCCGGTGCTTGAAGGTTTGCTTCTGGGCAGGAGTGCCTTTCAGCTCTGACGATAGCAGCAGCGCGTTTTCGCCCTTCAACTGGTCGTGCAAAAGGTCTTCCCAGGAACCGTTGGTAGCCCGGGGTACAGGCATTACTTCGAAGGGTGCGCCCCAACGCTTGCCAGCAATAACGCTGCCCTGATAGGAGCCGAAGCCCACGGCAAACACCTGCTCGCGCCCGTACATCTGGCGGGCCAGCTGGCCAATATTCACGGTATTGTCGCGGGCCATGTCGGTGTAGCGGGCGTCGCCGATGTGGGTGTTGTGTTCCCAGATAATGGCTTTGCTGTCGGGGCCGTGCAGGTCGAGCAGGCGGGTAAGGGTTTCCATCATGTGCCCGTCGCGCACGTTCCAGGAGGCCGAGCCCCCGCTGATCATAGCCCGATAATACCGCTCAGCATTCACGGCGACCAGGGCGTTCTGCTCGGCGGCAAAGTTGGTTTCGCGCTCTAATCCGGTGGGGGCAGTAGTGTTGCGCAGCTGCCGGCGCAGGCTTTGCAGCATGTGGGTCACCTCATCCTCGCAGTCATCCGACACGAAAGCTACGTGCTGGGCATACTCCTGCGGGTCGTCGCCGTAGGGCTCGAAGCACTGGAAAGCCTTGTGCGCGGCCGCCACGGCCCCGTCGCCCTGCTTGCTGACAAACTGTAGAATCTCCTGTAGCGACTCCCAGAGGCTGTACACATCAAGCCCGTAGAACCCGATTCGCTCGGCCAGGGGGCGCTGCTGGTTGTGCTGGTGCAGCCAGTCGATAAGGGCGGCAATTTCCCAGTTGCCCCACATCCAGGTGGGCCAGCGGTTAAAGGTTTGCAGCAACTGAGCCGCGCTACCGTAGTCGGCCTTGTCCTGCTTGATGGCGCAGTTGACCTCGAAGCAGTCGGGCCAGTCGCCTTCCACGGCTATAAACTGGAAGCCTTTCTCCTGGATGAGGCGCTTGGACAGGGCCGTGCGCCAGGTATAATACTCGTGGGTGCCGTGGGAAGCTTCACCCAGCAGCACGATGCGGGCGTCGCCGATGGCGGTGAGCACTGCGTCGAGGTCGGCGGCGGAGCGGAGCGGGTGGGTGGGCAGGGAAAAGGTCTTCACAGTTCAGGTTGGGTGGGGTGAAAACACAAAAACGCGCCTTGGCTTAGCCAAAGCGCGCTCAGTTGAGCTTAAAAGCCTATTTGTGGGCCTTTTTCAAATTTTTGCCTAGGTCTTCTACTTGCTTGAAGAACTCCAGCGAATCGGAATCAGCATAGGTACCAAAGGCCGACGAAATCGTGCCTTTCAGACCATCATTGGTTTCCAAAGCGTAAAGAATCGACATATCATCCGGGTCACTTTCGCCTTCGAAGCGGTAGAAGTCGACGATGGTTACGTCTTCGGGGCCGTAGGTTTTCTTATTTTCCGAGTTGAACGAGCACAGCCGGCCTTCCCGCACAGTGAAGTCTTCGGTAAAGCCGTCGGAGCTCAGCTTTTTCTCAACATTTATCAGCGAGCGTTCTTCTTCTTTGTCTTGCATGGTCGTAGGGGTTCGGGTTGGCAGGGCAGTGTTTAGGAATAAAAATAGGAGGGTTAAAAACAAAGCCCCCGTGCCCGCTATACGCAGCGGGCACGGGGGCAGGTTGTCCGAAGTTAAAAACGGCTAAGCGGGCCTACTTGGCCGCCGCCCGGGCCGCAGCCGTTTCGATGGTTCGCTGCAGGCGGTCCACATCGATAGTACTGCAGGCACCGCCGCAGCCCTTGGCGCAGCCGCTGGCCGTTTTCACGAAGAAGGCCCGCCAGAAGATCCGGCCCACGTAGAACGTGGCCGCCAGAAAAAGCAGGACAATGATGGTGTATTGCAGTATCATAACGTCCACAAAACTACGACGAGCGGGGAAAAGTTTAAGGATGACGTGCTGCTGGAGCTAAATGGGGAGTGTATTGTCATTGCGAGGAACGAAGCAATCCGTCCTCTACTAGTGCCAGACGTCCTTTTACCAGAAAGCCCTAAAGCCTGCTCAGGTGTTAGGGCTTTTCACTTTACAAGGCTCAGCACATTTTAGAGGACGGATTGCTTCGGCTAACGCCTCGCAATGACCCATGGGTTAGGTTAGCCTACCGACGACAGCCTACTTCCAGAACTGCCCAATGGTTTGCTGCATTTCGGCATGCACGTGGCCGTTGCTGGCTACCACCTGGCGGCCGAAAAGCGGGTCGCCGTCTTCCAGGAACTGGGTGACTTTGCCGCCGGCTTCGCGCACGAGCAGGATGCCAGCCGCCACGTCGTAGGAGTTAAGGTTGAACTCGAAGAAGCCTTCGAAGCGGCCGGCAGCTACCCAGGCCAGGTCGGCGGCGGCTGAGCCCACGCGGCGCACGCCGTGGGTGCGCTGCATAAAGGCACCCAGAATCTGCAAGTAGTCGTCGAGCTGGCCGAACTTGGTGTAAGGGAAGCCAGTGGCAATCAGGCTCTGACCCAGAGTGGCGGCGTCGGAGACGCGGATGGGCCGGTCGTTGCAGAAGGCCCCACCGCCGCGCACGGCCCGGAAGGTTTCGTCGCGGGTTACTTCATATACCACGCCGGCCGCCAGCTCCCCATTGTGGAGCAGGCCCACGCTTACGCAGTAGCAGGGCAGGCCGTGAATGAAGTTGGTGGTGCCGTCAAGCGGGTCGATAATCCAAGTGTACTCGGTATCGGTGGTGGTAGCCAGGCTGTTGCCGCCAGTGGTGCCTTCCTCGGTGATAAAGCCGGCCTCGGGCAGCAATTCCCGGAGTCCGGCCACGAGCAGGCGCTCCGCTTCCTGGTCGACGTACGACACCATGTCGTGCAACCCCTTGGTTTCCACGCGGCTTCGGTCGAAGGAGGTGGCTTCCTGGTGAATAAACTGGCCGGCACGGCGGCACACCTCGGCTAGGCCGAGGCTGAGTTGGGAAAAATCGGTCATGAGAAAGAATACTTCGGCACAGGCACCGGGTTGCGGATTAAAGCGAGGGGCGGTATTGCAGCAACAGCAGGGCTGTATACACCACAGTCACGATGATGATGATGCGGCGCAGGGTGCGGCCATTGGTGGCCCGCCAGGCCTCATCCCCGTTCTGGCGTGGCTTGCCCATCACGGTTTTGCCTTCCGTCATGCGGTAAAACCACAACATGATGGTGTAGAAAATCAGCGGCAGCAGCCACGAAGGCACGAGTTCCATGAGGTCAATAACGGTTATTCGGGCCGGAAAGCTACCCAATGACCGGCAATAAGCCGTTCAAATTGTCCCCACTGCGGGCTGCCTTCCGCCCGGCCTTGCACACGTACTGGCGCAATCCAGTCCTGCTGGCAGTGCTCGGCTATATCCGGCAGGGGCTGCCAGGAGCCGGGCCCAACGTGGTACTGGTGCGCAGCGGCAGCTTCGGCCTCCTCCACTGTTTCGTAGCACTCATCCCACTGCCCGGCGGTGTCCTGGAGCGTATCGAAGCCGAACAGGTACACGCCGTTGGCACCATCGTCATGAATCATCAGCCGCACTACTTCCGTGGTAGGCCGGGGCACCAGGGCACCTTTTCTCATGCCGGGCGGGCAACGGGCTCGGCGGCTACGGGCTGAGTGCCGAAGCGGCGGTTCAGGCTCATTACCAGCGTACCAACGAGCAGCAGCACGGCCAGCACCTGCATGCCGGGACCCAGCAGCTCGCCGTGGCGCACGTAGAAAGTCAGCTCCTCGTTGAGCTGCACGGGAAAGCGGCGGCCCGTTTGCACCCACCAACCAGTTTGGCTGCGAATACGGCCTTTCTGGTCAATGAAGGCGGAAATACCGGTGTTGGCGGAGCGGGCAATGTCACGGCGGGTCTCGATGGCGCGCAGCGTGGCGTACTGCAAATGCTGGTTGTGGCCGGGCGAGTCGCTCCACCACCCGTCGTTCGTGATAATGCCGATAAGCGTGGCTCCGTTCTTAATATATTGGTTGACAAAGTCGCCGTACACCGACTCGTAGCAGATGACCGGGGCCACGCGCAAGGTGGAGTCGGCGGCGGCCATGCGGTACACGGTGCGCTCCTTCTGGCTGCCCAGCCCGCCGGCCGTGCCGCCCAGGTCGATGGTAGCAGCCTTCACCCAGTTGGGCACGCCTTCCACGCCCGGCACCAAGCGCGACTTATGGTAGAAGCTAGCCTTGCCCGTGGCGCTGGGGAAGTGCACGGCCGTGTTGAAGAAGTCGTAGTAGCCCAGGTCGTCGCGGAAGCGGGCCGTTTCACTGGCCGTTTCCTTGCTGGGGTAGGCCACCACGCTGGTCACCCCGGTGATGAGCTCTACGCCGGGGTGCAAACTCAGAAACTGGCGCACCCGCTGCACCTTGGGGTAGGTTTCGAAGTTGGACTCCCAGTACGGCTCATCCAGGGCCGTTTCGGGCCAAAGCACCAGGCGGGTCTGGGGGTGAGTTGCTTTTCGGTGAGCTGAATCAGGCGGGTGAGCTGCTCTTCGTAGGAAATGAAGTTGGCCGTGCCCTCAAACTTTTCCTGAAAGGGGTCCACGTTGGGCTGAATGACCAGCACTTCTACCTGCTTACCTTTTTCCTGGTAGGTTTCCCCAATCAGGAAGGACAGGCCGATGGGCAACACGGTAGCCAGCACGGGTGCAGCCCAGCGGCGCAGGGGCGCGGCTGGCCGGGCCGTTTCGGACTTGGAACCCAGCCCAAACAAGGCCTTGAACACCAAGATATTGACTACCCACATCCAGAGGGAGCCGCCGAGGAAGCCGGTGTACTCGTACCACTGAATCAGCTCATTGGCCTGGGCAAATCCGTTGCCGAGCGTCAGCCAGGGCCAGGTGAAGTCCCAGTGCAGGTGGAGCTGCTCGAAGGCAATCCAGTAGATGGGCAGGGAAATGTAGCCCAGCACCGGGCCGGCCAGCCGCTTGGTGTGGTAGAAGGCCATGGTGGGCAGGCACATCAGCAAAGAGTTGAGCACCACGGCCGTAACGCCGCCGCCCACCGTGCTGTAGCTCACCCAGTAGGTCACAAACAGGTTCCAGAGCACCAGCGTGAGGTAGGTGTAGCGAAATACCTTCCAGCCGCTGCTGCCCTGCTGCACCAACACCTGCTCCATGCGCAGATACGGCACCCAGGCAATGAGCAGCAACAGGGCCAACGGGGCCGGATGCACCGGCCAGCCCGTCCACAACAATGCCGCGGTGAGCAGGGCCAAGCCGGCCGGCCCCACGTACTATTCCCGATTTCCTTGAATGACGACAACGATTTCTCCTTTAATGGTCTGACGGCCCGCGAAGTCAGCGGCCAGCTCGGCCAGCGTCCCGTTCACGGTTTCTTCGAATAACTTGGTGAGCTCCCGGCTCACGGAGCCCAGCCGCTCGGGCCCGAAAGCTTCCGAAAGCTGCTCCAGCGTCTTGACGATGCGGTGGGGCGACTCGTAAAAAATCATGGTGCGGGTTTCCTGCTGCAGTTCCCGGATGCGGGTCTGGCGGCCTTTCTTCACGGGCAAAAAACCTTCGAAGGTGAACCGCTCGGCTCCGAAGCCCGACTTGAGCAAGGCTGGCACGAAGGCCGTGGCCCCGGGCAGGCATTCCACCTTCAGGCCCTTGGCCAGGCACTCGCGCACCAACAAAAAGCCGGGGTCAGAAATTCCGGGGGTGCCGGCATCCGATACCAGGGCCATTTTCTCGCCTTTTTCGAGCCGGTCGAGCACGCGCTGCACGGTCTGGTGCTCGTTGTGCAGGTGGTAGCTGAGCATAGGCTTTTTCAACCCCAGATGCTGCATGAGCCGGCCGCTGGTGCGGGTATCCTCGGCCAGCACCACATCCACCTCGCCCAGAATCCGGATGGCCCGCAGGGTAATATCCTCCAGGTTGCCGATGGGCGTGGGCACGAGGTACAGAACAGTAGGCGTTTCAGACGAGTCAGACATAAGGGCAAAGGTAGCAGGCGCAGGCGCTACTGGCTACGGCCCAGTTAAAGTCAATCTCGCAGCTACTCATAGCTTCACGGCGGTACCCTGCTTCATCTTACCGGTTACCCTGCCTATGAATGCAGCAGCTTACGCCACCCCGTACCGAGCGGCTACAGCATCAATAGCGTCGGCTAGTCGGTGGTCCCGTTTGGTGACGGTGTTGCCCGCGTCGTGGGTACGGAGGCGGAACTCGACCCAGCTGTACTCATTGGCCCACCAGGGGTGATGGTCGAGGCGCTCGGCTTCGGCGGCTACTTCGGTCATAAAGGCCCAGGCGGTTTTGAAGTCCGCAAACTGAAAGCGGCGAGTCAGGCTGTTGTCGTGTTCGGTCCACATGGCGGTTGTTTTAGGGGTTTAGTCGGCAAGCTGGTCGCGCACTTCCATCAGGGCAAAGCCCAGCAGGTTGAGTCCGCGCCAGGTGCTGGGGTCGGCGGCAGCGGGGTGGTCCTGGACCAGGCCGATACCCCAGATGGTATCCACAGGGCTGGCTTCTACCAGAATCTGACTACCTGTGCCAACCAGAAACTTTCGCAGCTCGGGGTGCTGGCTGAACTTGGCCAGGTTGCCGCGCACAACAATGGCGAAGCGGGCGGCCAGCCAGGCGGCTTCGTCAAAGTTTTTGATCTGGCGGCCCAGCTTTTTGGCATCATTAGGGTGCTTGGCCGTGATAATAGCGGCCCGGGTGGCTTCGTCCTGAAACAGGCGGGCTTTTTCGGCCATCATATAATGCTCGGCAGTGGGGTACACGTACCCATCCAGCTCGAAAGCAGCCGGGTACCACTGGCTGAAGCACTCCTTGCCCAGGCTGTCGGCCTTGGCGGTGTGGCCCCAGAAGTAGAGGTAGTGACCAAGCTGGCCTGCGGCAAGGGCGGCTTGTAGGCTGCTTAAGTCGCGAATGGGGGCGGGGAAGGCGGAATTTGTCATAGCGGCCGCAGTTTACACCGGTTTGCCCTAGCACCTAGCAAAACCCTATTCAAAAAAACCTAGTACACTTCTCTACCACCCTATCAACCTAACCCACAACCGACCCCCATGGCTATTGATCCAAATAACCGCCCTGTGCGGGTGATAAACGAAGACACGACCAACGAGGAGTTTGAAGCCGGCCACATTATTCCGGACGCTGACCCACCGAAAAATGAAGCGGCCCGCGGGGGCTTCGGCAACCGCGACGGCAAAGAAGGCTTCGGTACCGACAGTGGCTCGGGCATCACGGCTGTTTCGGTAAATGAAGACGCCGACAAGCCCGGCCACGTGCCCGACAACATGCTGCTGGCCGACCAGGGCGCCGACCAGCGTCCCAACCAGGACCTGCCCTCGGAAGAGGACATGGATGAGCGCCGCGTAGCACCGCCCATCGATGAGCTGGAAGCTGACGACCAGCGCCCCGGCCGCGACGAAATGCAGAACCCCAACTCCCGCGTGGGCATGGGCCAGATGGAACAGATTCAGCCCGACCCGTCCAAGGTCGGTGCTTCCACCCAGACCAACGCCGAGCTAACCGACCCCAACGCCACCGATACGGCTATTGACCAATAAGGCAGCGGGGCGGCGGCTAGCCACGTGGCCGCCCCGCTGTTTGTTGGTTTGTTTTTTCTATTGCATTGTCTTTCACCCTGAAACCAGAAGAACGCCATGCCTTACAAGAGCAATAACACCAACCATCAGTCCAAGGAAAACCACGGCAGCCCTACCCAGAGTGAGCTGCCCAAAGGCACTGGCGACCTGCCCGTAAATCTGCGGGACGACGAGACGGAAGAGCGCCTGGCGCAGGAAGCCCAGGACGCGCCCCAGCGCCACCCCAACCGCAACCTCGAAAAGCCCGACCTCGACAAGCCTCCGTATAGCTAGGTTTGTCTGATAATCAGTATGAGTACCAAGCGCCCAGTTTCCGACTACATATCGGAGGCCGGGCGCTTGTGTGTTCTATATAGGCAGCCGATAAAAAGAACTGAAGCAAGAGCCTGAAAGCGGGGAGAAGTGCGGCCGGCAAACCGCTGGGCCTAGCGGCTTCGTATAGTAGCATCCGAGTCTACTTTCCGGGCAGATCAATTATCTTATATGGCCCGCTACGTCACTACTGATATTCACGGTTGTCTGCACACCTTCCGGCATCTGATAGAGAAAGTACTCGATTTACAGCCGGCTGATGAGCTCTACCTGCTGGGCGACTACGTGAACAAAGGCCCCGACAGCCGCGGGGTGCTCGACTACCTGATGGATCTGCCCCGGCGCGGTTACCAGGTGCAGTGCCTGCGCGGCAACCACGACCAGGAACTACTCGACGCGGCCCGGGGTCGGACGCACCTGTCCTGGGCTTCCCAGGCCGACCGGAGCATGACGCTCAAGAGCTTCGATATAACAGATTGCACGGCCATTCCTGAACCCTACTTGGCGTGGCTGGAAACGCTGCCTTACGAGCTAGATATACCGGGCTTTACGCTGGTGCACGCCGGCTACGATTTTCGTTTGCCCCCGAGAAGATGCGCACCGACTGGCACACGATGCTCAACATCAAGCAGTTCACCTTCGATGCTTCCCGATTGCAGGGCCGCCGGCTGCTGCACGGGCATGTGCCCACCCCGACGGCTCAGGTGAAGCACCAGGTAAAAAAGAGGCTGGGCTCAATTGGACTGGATGCGGGCTGCGTGTACCGGCACAACCCCGAGCTTTCCCACCTAGCTGTGCTGGAGCTGGATTCGTTTAAGCTCACGCTGCAGCCCAATATCGAGCCGCCGTACTTTATTATGCACCGCTAAGCGGCTCTGCTACCCGGCTTACTCTTCTTCCCGCAGCACGTCGTTGCGCAGCACCTTCTGGGCAGCCCGGCGGTAGGGGTTGAGCGAGTCCACGGCTACTTCGCGGAAGGTAGCCCGGGCCTCGGGCCACTGCTTGGCCGCCCAGTGCGCCACAGCCAAATGGTATCGGGCCTTGCGCGACAGTGCCGAGCCCGGCTGCTGAAGCACGCGGCGCAGGTAGGGCCGGGCCGCCCGACCGTCGCCCTGGCTAAGCAGGAAAATGCCGTTGTAATACAGCATGGTGTCGGCCCCAAGGTTGTCGGTGGGTACGCGGCGCAAGGCGTGCAGGGCGGCCGGGTAATGCCCCTGCCGGTACTGCTCCATGGCTTCGGCCAACAGGGGCGGGGCTCATCCTCGGTAGCTGACGGCGGCAGGCCGGGGTCGGCTACGTAATAGGTGCTCCAGGCATTATCGGTGTGCCGGCTGCCGGGCCGCAGCAAAAACCAGAGCCCGAGCAGCACCACTACCAGAACGGTGAAGACGGTGCCCCAGCGGGTTTGGGCCCGGCGCTGCCGCCGCTTGATGCGCACCAAAGCCGTCTGCCGCTGGTCGAGGCGACGGTCGAGGGAAAGCAGGCGGTGGCGCAAAGTTTCGTGGCCGGCCACCCAGCGCAGGTCGGCCGTTACCTGCTCAAACGCCTGGTAGGCTTCCCGCAGAACCGGGTCGTGCTGCAGGCGCTCCTCAAAGGCGTCCTGCTCGACAGTCGTCATTTGGCCATCGGCAAAGCGTTCCAGCTCATCCAAAAACGGGCGCAGCTCAGCGGGCGACATCATGCAGGTTTATTCGAAAGAGAAGCAGAGGAAATAACAATAGCAGGGCACTAAGCTACGCAGAATCAGACGGTGGCAGCCGAGGCGCCATCTTCCTCAATGGCCCGGGCGCGCAGCTCAATGAGTTTGCGCAGGCAATTAGCTTTCTGCAGGCGGGCTACGGTAGCGTTGGCGAAGCCCATCTTGCCGGCTACTTTCTCGAAGTTGTAGCCCCGGAAGTAGAAGTACATAAGCACCTGCTGACAGTCGGTGCCGAGCTGGGTGAATACCCGGAGCAGCTGCTGGCGGCGGCCGGCTTCCACTTTAGGCAGCTCGGCGGTGGTTTTCTGGGCCTGAATATGCTCCTGGGCCATGCCGTAGAGGTAGTTGCGCAGATCGGGTGGCAGCTTGGTTACCCGGCCATCGATTACCTGGTCGTAAAAGTCAACCAGCACGCTGCGCAGCAGCTCGTGGGCCGCGGCGGGCTCAAGCTGGTGCTGGCGGCGGGCCCAACGGGCAAAATGGTCCCGCTGCTCTTCGTAAAACGTAATCAGAAACGACTGATTGCCCATCCGCAGATGGGTCAGGGCTTCGGCCAGAGGCTGGTTCATGCTTCAAGTAACAACTAACGGATGACAATACGAGAGAAGCCGGACAAAAAGCCGAACTCGGCATTACTACGCCGGCTCTCGTAAGTTCGCACCGCCAAGCAGCCCGCCGCCGATTGTTGGCGGCCAGGTGTTCTCTGATAATCGATTCACCCGTACCTTTGAACCTATGGAAACTCGCACTGCCCCATTGCCCAGGACACGGTCCTGTTCGACCTCATCCGCCAGGAAAAGGAACGTCAGACCCACGGAATTGAACTGATTGCCTCGGAAAACTACGTTTCGGAGCAAGTGATGCGGGCGCAGGGCTCCATCCTCACCAACAAGTACGCCGAGGGCCTGCCCGGCAAGCGCTACTACGGCGGCTGCGAAATCGTGGACCAAGTAGAGCAGCTGGCCATTGACCGCGCCAAGGAACTGTTTGGTGTAGAGTGGGTAAACGTGCAGCCGCACTCTGGTGCCCAGGCCAACGCGGCCGTAATGCTGGCCATCCTGAACCCCGGCGACAAAATCCTGGGCTTCGACCTGAGCCACGGTGGTCACCTGACCCACGGCTCACCCGTAAACTTCTCGGGCAAGCTCTACAAGCCTTCCTTCTATGGCGTGGAGCCCGAAACCGGCCTGATTGACTGGGAAAAAGTAAAGGAAACTGCCCGCCGCGAGCAGCCCAAGCTCATCATCTGCGGAGCCTCGGCCTATTCCCGCGACTGGGACTACAAAGCCCTGCGCGAAGCCGCCGACGAGGTAGGCGCCTTACTGCTGGCTGATATTTCCCACCCCTCGGGTCTGATTGCCAAGGGCTTGCTCAACTCGCCCTTCGAGCACTGCCACATCGTAACTACTACCACCCACAAGACGCTGCGCGGCCCCCGTGGCGGCCTCATCATGCTGGGCAAGGACTTCGAAAACCCCTTCGGCCTGAAAACACCGAAAGGTGAGCTGCGCATGATGTCGGCCCTGCTCGACTCGGGCGTATTCCCCGGTACCCAGGGCGGCCCCTTGGAGCACGTTATCGGCGCCAAGGCTGTGGCTTTCGGTGAGTGCCTCTCAGACGCCTACACCGAGTACACCCAGCAGGTAATTCGCAACGCCCAGGCCCTGGCCAAAGGCTTCATGGACCGCGGCTACCAGATTATCAGCGGCGGTACCGACAACCACCTGATGCTTATCGACCTGCGCAGCAAGGGCCTGACCGGCAAGCTGGCCGAAAACACCCTCATCAAGGCCGATATCACCATCAATAAAAACATGGTGCCCTTCGACGACAAGTCGCCCTTCGTGACCAGCGGCATGCGCATCGGCTCGGCCGCCGTGACGACCCGCGGTCTGCGCGAGGCTGATATGACCCGCATCGTGGAGTTTATCGACGACGTGCTGATGCACCACACCGACGAGGCCCACTTGCTGAAAGTGCGCGGCCAGATCAATGAGTGGATGCAGCAATACCCGCTGTTTGCTTAACTGTGAAATGGTGAGATGGTGAACTGGTGAGTTTTTCACCGTCCTCCGGCAACAAGCATCTTGTTACCGGGGTTTTTCGTTTGTTTCTCCACCGGTATTTGTCTGCACGACAACTCACCATTTCACCATCTCACCATTTCACTTGTTCCCTTGAATACTGACCAACCCAATCTGGGTGAAGTGCACGAAATGTCCTTCATCGACCATCTGGAGGCCTTGCGGTGGCACATTATCCGCTCGGCCATCTCGATTGTCGTTTTTGCTACCATAGCGTTTTTCAACAAAGACTTCCTGTTCCACGACCTGTTGCTGGGCCCGTCCCGCGCCGATTTCTGGACCTACCGCATGTTCTGCCGGTTTGGGCAGTGGATTGGGGCGCCGGATCTGTGCATGGATAAAGTGGGCTTTATCATCCAGAACCGGGAGATGAGCGGGCAGCTGACGATGCACATCAGCACCTCGTTTATGGTGGGCATTGTGCTGGCCTTCCCGTACACATTCTGGGAAATCTGGCGCTTTATCAAGCCCGGACTGTACCCGCACGAGCAGAAAAACTCCCAGGGGGCGGTGTTCTTCGTGTCGGTGCTGTTTGCCCTGGGCCTCATGTTTGGCTACTACATTGCGGCCCCGCTGAGCATCAACTTTCTGGCTTCGTACACCGTCGATCCGACCATCGAAAACCAGATTGACATGCAGAGCTACCTGAGCACGCTCACCACGATGTCCATTTCCACGGCCTTCGTGTTTGAGCTGCCCATGATAGTGTTCTTCCTGGCCAAAGCCGGTTTGATTACGCCCGAAATCATGCGCCTGTACCGCAAGCACGCCATTGTAGTCATCCTGGTTATTGCCGCCGTTATTACGCCCCCGGACATTTCGGCCCAGATTATCGTGACCATCCCGATTCTGATTCTCTACGAGCTGAGCATCAACATTGCCCGCGTCGTAGCCCGTGGCCGAACGGCAGCCCTGAATGCCCAGCTGGCCGAGAATAACGGCGTCAGCTAAGGTGCCACAGATTGCTTCAGCAGCACACTCATTTTCACTAGCTCATTAAAGATGAAACTTGCCATCGGTTCCGACCACGCCGGCTTTGCTTACAAGGAAATGCTGACCCACTGGCTGCGCGACAACGGCTACGAGGTAAAGGACTTCGGCACTTATTCGGCTGATTCGGTGGATTATCCGGACTTTGTGCATCCGGTAGCCGAAGCCATTACCGCCGGCGAGTTTGAGCAGGGCATTTTGGTGTGCGGCTCGGCCAATGGAGTGGCCATTACGGCCAACAAGCACAAGGGCATCCGGGCCGCTATTGCCTGGCAGCCCGAGCTGGCCGAGCTGGCCCGGCAGCACAACAACGCCAATATTATCTGCGTGCCCGAGCGGTTTGTGACCGAGGAAGCTGCCCGAGATATTGTGAGCAGGTTCTTAAACACCGCCTTCGAAGGAGGTCGGCACCAAAACCGCGTCAGCAAGATCGACTGCTAGGCTTAAGATACTGGCCGCAGCGCGCAGGAGGTTATCCTCGGCGGCGCAGGACCTCCCTTAATACCAAGAAGCCCTTTCCCGTTGCGACGGGAAAGGGCTTCTTGCTTTAGGATGCTACGTTTCAGAGGCTGGCTTTACTTCCGCTGGTACACTTTCGGAATTTTGGTCAGCTGGTAGCGGCTAAAAACGGCGGGCACCTTGTATTGCAGCTCGGGTACGAGGCCGGCTTCGTCGATGATATACTCTGGGGGCAGGCTGGCGAAGTTGTGGGCTAAGCGGAACACGGCGCTATACTCATTCAGATGGCCGAAATCTACCTGGGCCAAACGCCAGTCGAGGTAAGGAGTAGCCAGGCGGTTCTGCACGTAAGAGCGCCGGTCGGGGCCCAGCACCAGCAGGCGGTGGCCCTGCAGGGCGGCGTAAGCAGGATTGGGCTGCACGGCGTAGCGCTGCTCAGCCGGAATCTGAATCACGGCTTCCAGGCTCAGCGTGGTACGGTAGCGCACCAGCACTACGGCCCCAATAAGCAACAGCAGCAGCAGCTCGGGCACCCAGGTTCGGGACGCCTTTTGCCATAAATACAGGCAGAAATAGGTGATGGGCGGCAAAACCAGCACCAACGTGCCCGGCGCCATGCCCCGGCCGGCGGCCCCCATGGCCACGGCCACCACCAGCCACACCAGCATCAGTTGCTGAAACTTAACCTGGAACACGAGGCCCAGAGAAGTGGTAAACGAGCGGAACAAAGCCAGTACCAGCACAATACCGGGCAGAATGAGCAGGCGGAGCTGCACAAACAGGGGTATCCCGTCTGTGCCGGCCACCAGTCCGCTCAACACGGGCTTGAGGTGAAACTGCGAGAAGTTGGGCAAGGACTCGGTGTAGAGAAAGAAGGTGCCGGCCGCCGCGTAGGGAAACAGAAACCCGCAGACCAGCAGCAAAAAGCTCCGGAACGAGTTGGCCGCAAAGATGATAACGGCAAACAGCCCCACTAGCAGAAACAGCGCCAGCGGCAGGTAACACAAAGCCGCTACCCCAATTAGAAAGCCCGCCCGGAACAGGCGGCGGTTGTCGTAGCCTTCCCGGGAGGTCGGCAGCAGGGCACTCAGGGCCGCAATGATGAAGGTGTGCCCGATAAGCAGCGGCGACAGGGTATCGAGGTCGGTGGTAAGGCTGGCAAGCAGCAGGTAGGTGAGGGCCGCCACGAAGCCCCGGTCGGGGTGCACGTCGGCGCGGTTGAGCACCAGGTTGAGGCGCAGGGCCTGAAACAGCAGCAGCACCAGGGCCAGAATCCGGTACAGCCAGAGCGGCCGGCCCAAGGCCGCATCCAAGGCGCCGAAAAGCAGGGCCGACAGCGGGGCGGTGCTGTCGTAGATGTCGCGGTAGAGCAGGGCGCCTTCATTGAGCCGTTCGCCAATGAGCAGGGCCCGCAGCTCGGCGGCCGTAAGCGGAATGCCCAGCCAGAGCAGCGGCAGGCGCAGGGCCAGCACCAGCAGCAGTAGGGCCACCAGGCGCGTCGGGAGCGGACTTTTAAAGAAACGAAGCAAAGCGGGAGCGAAATTCTAAGGTGCTCGAAGACAAGGGCAGGCAAAGGTACGCGCATCCGGGCCAAGCCCCGCGGCCCGTCATTGGCTTTCCCCGCCTGGGCTTTAAACCGCCGGCTGCCCTTGGGCCGTAGCCGTAATTATCGGGGAAAACCCAAGTAGCTAAGTTCCTGACTTCCCAACTCCCTATCTTTGCTGATTCTTATGGAAAGTAAACGACAGCAAAAGTTTGCCAGCCTCCTGCAGCAGGACCTGGCAGCCGTCTTTCAACGCGACTTACCGCACCTGTTTCCTGGCCTGCCGCCGGGTATCAGCACCATTCGGGTTTCACCCGATTTGGGCGTGGCCCGCATTTACCTGAGCAGCCTGCTGGCCAACACCGGCCCGGCCCTGCTCGAACTGGTGCGCGACAATAGCAAAGAAATTCGTCAGGCCTTGGCCAAGCGTATTCGGAAGCAAGTGCGCATTATCCCCGAGCTGGTCTTCTTCCTCGACGACAGCGCCGAGTACGCCGCCCACATGGATGCCGTGCTGGGTAAGCTCGACATCCCGGCCGAAACGCCCGAGGACAGCTCCGACCCCAAAACCACCGACGGCAAAGGTCCCGCCCGGCCCAAGCTGTTCGCCGACGAAGACGAATAGGCGAAATGGTGAGGTGGTGAACTGGTGATTTGACGTTCTATCTGCGCAGTATAGCGCCAATCGAACAGCAAACTCACCAGTTCACCACCTCACTATCTCACTTCTCACCATCTCACGATTTTCCCCCTTGTATTACGACCCGATTAAGAAGTCACTGGGCCAGGTATTCAACCGTACTCCGTGGCTGCGCCGCTTGTTTTACACCCTGCTCGACTTGCTGCTGCTCCGCACCTGGCACGTGCACCGGGAGCTGCGGCAGTGGGCTGCCGGCCGCCAGGATGAGAACCTGACCATTCTCGACGCCGGCTCGGGCTACGGACAGTACACCTACTGGCTGTCGGGCCTAAGTAAGAAGTGGAACATTCTGGCCGTCGACGTAAAGGACGAGCAGATTGCCGACTCCAACCAGTTTTTCCGCCAGATCGGGCGTACCAACGTGCAGTTTGCCGTGCAGGATTTGGTGCTCTACCAGGAGCCTAACTCGTTTGACCTGGCTTTGTCGGTCGACGTAATGGAGCACATTCTGGAAGATGTGGAAGTGTTTCGCAACATTCACGCCTCGCTCAAGGACGGCGGCATGCTGCTGATTTCGACCCCTAGTGACCAGGGCGGCTCCGACGTGCACGCCGACGGCGAAACCAGCTTCATCGAGGAGCACGTGCGCGACGGCTACAACATTCACGAGATTCAGCAGAAGCTGCGCACCGCCGGTTTCGAGCGGATTGAGGCCCGCTACAGCTACGGCGAGCCGGGCCAGGTATCGTGGCGCCTGAGCATGAAATACCCCATCCTAATGCTGGGCATGTCGAAGTGGTTTTTCATCTTGCTGCCGTTCTATTACCTCATCACCTTCCCCTTCTGCCTGCTCCTGAACTGGATTGACTCCACGGCCAAGCACGACTCGGGTACGGGCCTGATTGTAAAGGCTTGGAAATAGCTTAGACTCAGCCGCAGGGAAGCTTGACTATTAGTTAGGCAGAATTGCGGGGAGCACCTTAACTTGCCTGCTAATTAAACAGAGTATAATCGGTAAACGCGGCTTTCTGCGGCCCTTTTCGTACAAGTGCTTCGTGCTGCCGACCTTCTTTTTCCTCCAACCCTAAAAAGCGCCCTGCATGAACGTATCCTTGCTCATCGCCCGGCGTTATTTCTCGTCTAAGAATAAGCGCAACATCATCAGCATCATCTCCAACATCTCGATGGTGGGGGTGGCCGTGGGTACCATGGCCCTGATTATCGTGCTTTCCGTCTTCAACGGGCTGGAGGACTTGGTGCGCACGCTCTACGGCAAGTCGGACCCGGACCTGCTCATTACCGCCGTCCAGGGCAAATCCTTCGCCACCAATGAGGCCCTGATGCAGCGCATCCGCAGCACCGTGGGCGTGGGCTTGCTTACCGAAGTAATTGAAGACAACGCCTTGCTGCAGTACCACGACCGGCAGATGGTGGTCAAGATGAAGGGCGTGAGCGAGAATTACTTTGCCCAGAGCGACATCGACTCGGCCATCGTGGAAGGCGACCACCGCCTGGTGCGCAACGGCGAAAACTACGCCCTGCTCGGGGCCGGCGTGCAGCACGAACTCAGCATTGCCCTCGACAACCGCTTTGCCCCCCTGCACCTACTCTATCCGCGTAACACGGGCAAGAAAACCCTGTCGATGAACCCGGAAACGGCCTTCAGCCAGCAAACCATTATTGCCGGTGGCGTCTTCCTTATCGAGCAGCACATCGACGACAGCTACATCTTCGTGCCCATCGACTTTGCCCAGAAGCTGCTCAACTACGGCAACCGCCGCACGGCCCTGGAAGTGAAAGTGGGCGCCAGCCGCACCATTGAAGAGGTTAAGCAGGACCTGCAGCGAGTGCTCGGCAATGGCTTCCACGTCCACGACTCCGACGAGCAACATGTGAGTCTGCTCAAAGCCATCAAGGTCGAAAAGATGTTCGTGTTTATCACCTTCGCCTTCATCCTGCTGATTGCCTCGCTCAACATCTTCTTCTCGCTCTCGATGCTGGTGCTTGATAAGAAGAAAGACGTAGCCATTCTGCTGGCTATGGGGGCTACCAGCCGTACGGTGCGCAACATCTTTCTGCTCGAAGGCGCTATTGTGGCCCAGGTGGGCGCCATTACTGGCCTGACGCTGGGTATTGCCATTTGCTGGGCCCAGCAGACCTTCCATATTGTATCTATGGGCATGGCTACGAGCGTAGTCGACTCATACCCAGTGAAGATGCAGCTCTCCGATATTGTACTTACCGGCATTGCTATCATCGTCATCACCATCACGGTTTCGATTCGCCCGGCCCTGAACGCGGCCCGGTTGGATTTGCGGGAGAACTTGTAACCCTTTCGCGGTTACTATAGTAGTTCATCTACTCATTAGCCCCATTCATCACCTAAATTGAATATCTCTGTCTTATTATTTTCACTATTTCAATAATAAATTTTACTTTTCTTTAAATCCCATGATTTTTAGGATTTGTCCTTAAATTCAATGCCTTATTCAGGCTTCCCATCCGACTATGAAGGTTTCAACTTCACAGCCTTTTCAGATTGTCTATTCGTTACTTGAGCACGAGTATCTAGGCTATCTATTTGAGTCTTACGTGGTTCAGCGTAACGCCAAAGGCCAACTCACGCTTCAGCATCAGACAGTCTCAGCCAAGAACGCGCCGGAATTTGCGGATGGCCTCGATGAAACCGACTTTGAACTGATTGCCCTCACCGACCAAATCCAGCAGGATGCGGTGATTAAAGAGTTCTGGGCGAAAAAAACCACGCCCGCCGACTTCTTCTTCAAGATTTACGACCCGGAAAAGGGTGACAAAGGTCTGCAAGAAGCTATTTGCCGCTACGTGCAAGACCGCATGGGTCAGATTCTGGAGCGGCTGCAGGGCAAGTTCGTCTTTATTATGGGCAAAGACGGGGAGCCGACCTGGAAGGAAATCGGGGTGGCCCCGGAGCCGGCTTCGGTTTTGTTCCACTTTCGCCGCAACGAGGACAGCACCCATTACTTCCCTACCATACAGTACCAAGGGCAGAAGCTCGACTTCCAGTTTAAGAATGCCGTGATGGTGTGCTTCCAGCCGGCCTGGATGCTGCTCAACGACATGCTGCACAACTTCCGCAACGACGTGGATGGCAAGAAGTTGCAGCCTTTCCTCAACAAGAAATTCATCGTTATTCCCCGGCAGGTCGAGGACAGCTACTTCCAGCGCTTTGTGGCGCCCCTGGTTGAGTCGTTCGACGTGCATGCCCGGGGCTTCGACATCCGCTCGGAGCGCTACGTGGCCCGGCCCCAGCTCACGTTCTCGGACGTGCCCGGCGTCACGCTGGTGGCCGACGAGGACCGGGGCCGCCCCGCCGCCATGCGCCGCAACAGCAGCGCCAGCGACTCTGCTACAGCCGTTATTGCCGCCCCATCCGAGCATATTCACTTCGACTTGTCGTTCCGTTACGGCGACCATACTGTGCACAACAGCTACGACAAGCGGGTGTGCGTGAAGCTGGAGAAAAACGAAGACTCCTACATTTTCCACCGCCTGATTCGCAACCTGGACCGGGAGCAGGAAATCATCCGGGAGCTGGCCGACCGGGCTTTGGAAGTGCGCAACGGCCGGGCCGTGCTGGAAAAAGCCACGGCTTTCCGCTGGCTCCACAGCCACGCCGAAGAGCTGGCCCGTATGGGCTTCACAGTGCAGCAAGGCACTTCTTCCAGTAAAGACTACTTCATCGGTGCCGTTACGGTGCAGGTGGGCATTACGGAAGGCAACGACTGGTTTGACGTGCACGGCACAGTCAGCTTCGGCGAGTTTGAAATTCCCTTTATCAAGCTGCGGCCCTACATCCTGGGCCGGCGCCACGAGTTCCGTTTGCCCAACGGGCAGATTGCCATTATTCCAGAGGAGTGGTTTACCCAGTACCTCGAGCTGTTTGCCTTTGCCGAGGAGCACCACCATACGCTGACCCTGCGCAAGCACCACTTGGCTTTGGTGTCGGATCTGCAGAACGGCAACCTGGCTACCGTGACCATGAGTCGGAAGCTGGAGCGCCTGCGGGGCTTCGAAACGGTGGAAGACCAGCCCATGCCGGTTGGCTTTCAAGGGAGCTGCGGCCATATCAGAAGGCGGGCTACAACTGGCTGCACTTCGTGAAGGACTACCACTTCGGGGCTGCCTGGCCGATGATATGGGTCTGGGCAAAACGGTGCAGACCCTGGCTTTACTGCTGCAGCGCAAGGAAAGCGGTGAGTCGAACGGGGCGGCTTCGCTCTTAGTGATGCCGACTTCGTTGGTGTATAACTGGCTGAGCGAGGCCACCAAGTTTACGCCCGGCCTGCGCATCCTGACGTATACCGGCACCTACCGCGACAAAAACGTGGAGCAGTTTGCCGACTATGACGTAATTCTGACCAGCTACGGCATTGTGCGGCTGGATGCGGAGCTGCTGCGCTCCTACGGTTTCGACTATGTGATTCTGGACGAGTCGCAGGCCATTAAGAACCCTAGCTCAACTACGTCGCAGGCTGTGCGCGGCTTACGCTCCCGGCACCGCCTGATTTTGACCGGTACGCCGGTCGAAAACAGCACCATGGACCTGTGGTCCCAGATGTCGTTTATCAACCCCGGCTTGCTGGGCTCCCAGACGTTCTTCCGCAAGGAGTTTCTCAAGCCCATCGAGAAAGGCAAGGACGAGGTGCGCACCCGTAAGCTCCACGCGCTGATTAAGCCTTTCATTCTGCGGCGCCATAAAGCCCAGGTGGCTAAGGAGTTGCCTTCCAAGATTGAGCACCTGAGCTACTGCCCCATGACCGAGGAGCAGGCCCAGTGCTACGAGGAAACCAAAAGCTACTACCGCAATAAGATCCTTAAGAACATTGAGGAGCACGGCACGGCCGGCACGCAGTTTATGCTCTTGCAGGGCCTAACCAAGCTGCGCCAGATTGCCAACCACCCGCGCATGGCCCACGAGGACTACGAGCATGAGTCGGGCAAGCTGCGGGAGGTGATTCGCATGATTCGCAGCGTGGTATCTGAGGGGCACAAGGTTTTGGTTTTCAGCCAGTTTGTAAAGCACCTCGACATTGTACGGGCTTCGCTCGACGAGAAACAGGTGGAGTACGCCTACCTTGACGGCAACACCCGGGACCGGCACAAGGAAGTCATCCGCTTCCAGGAAACCGAGGAGCTGCGCGTGTTCCTGATTTCGCTCAAGGCCGGGGGAGTAGGCCTCAACCTCACCGCCGCCGACTACGTCTTCATCCTGGACCCCTGGTGGAACCCCGCCGTAGAAGCCCAGGCCGTAGACCGCGCCCACCGAATCGGGCAGCAGCGCACGGTGTTCACCTACAAGTTCATCACCAAGAACACGGTGGAGGAGAAAATCCTGGCCCTGCAGAACAAGAAAATTCAGCTGGTCACGGACCTGATTACCACTGACGAGGCCATTATCAAGAGCCTGACCAAGGAGGATATTGAGGAGTTGCTGGGGTAAATTTTCCTCAAGCAAAACAGGCGAGGCGCTTACCGGAAGTTTTCGGATAAGCACCTCGCCTGTTTTGCTACCAGCCTCAGTGTTTTATGGCCCGCGGCTGAGCTTACCACTTGCTAATTTCGGCCAGCAGCTCGTAGGAGCGCAGGCGGGCCGCGTGGTCGTAGATGTGGGCTACAGCCAGTAGCTCATCGACCTGGGTGGCACCCAGGAAATACTGCAGCTGCTTCTGTACCGTGGCGGGGGAGCCAATAAACGAGTAGGCCATCATGTGGCTTACGGCTTCTTCTTCCAACTCACTCCACAGGCCATCCATACTGGGTACCGGGGCCTGCAGAGGCCGGGAAGTGCCGCGGATGATGTTCAGGGCAAACTGGTGAAAGGACGTAGCCAGCTGCTGAGCTTGCTCGTCGGTGTCAGCCAGGATAACGTTGACGCAGGCCGCGGCATAGGGCTTCTCGAGGTGCTCAGAAGGCTGGAACGAAGAACGGTATAACTGCAAAGCTGCCTGCAAGTGCGTAGGGGCGAAGTGACTGGCAAAGGCAAAAGGCAAACCCAACATACCCGCCAGCTGGGCACTGTAGGTGCTAGAGCCCAGCAGCCAGATAGGAATATCCAGTCCTTCGCCGGGCACGGCCCGCACCTTGTTCACCCGATTTTCAGCCGATAAATACTGCTGCAATTCCTGCACCTGCTGCGGAAACTCGGTGCCGGCCCCGAGCCGGTCGCGCCGCAGGGCCTGGGCCGTAACCTGGTCGGTGCCCGGGGCACGGCCCAAGCCCAGGTCGATGCGGCCAGGGTAGAGGGAAGCCAGGGTTCCAAACTGCTCGGCGACTACCAGGGGAGCATGGTTGGGCAGCATAATGCCTCCCGAACCTACCCGGATGGTAGATGTGCCGCCGGCAATGTGCCCAATAAGCACGGCCGTAGCGGAGCTGGCAATACTGGCCATGTTGTGGTGCTCGGCCAGCCAGTAGCGGATGTAGCCCCACTGCTCAGCGTGCCGGGCCAGGTCCAGGCTGTTGCGGAAGGTATCGGCGGGCGTGGAGCCCTCGGTAATGGCCGCTAAATCGAGAATGGAAACGGGTATTCGGGAGCTATGTTCAGGCATTGATTTCGATGTAAGGCTCTAAAACAGCCCACGCCGCCCGGTTGTTTCCCTGGATTAGAATTCGGCCCCGTTTCGTCCTGACCAATAAGCCGCCAGCAAAGCCAACCTCATTACCCCGGCCAGCATCGAAGCTTATTCCAGGGCCGAGGCCAGGGTGCAGGTGCTGTTGAAGTGCAGCAACTCGGGGGTAGTTTTGAAGCCGCGGCCCCAAAGCCCTTGCCATAAAGCTCAATATCAGCCGACTGCCCATAGCCGCCGGAGCTGCTTTCGGGACTCGACGAGTCAGAGGCTTCCAGCACCTCGCCCCGCTTCACCTTGAGGGCAGCGCACATCTTGTCGGCCGTTTTGGTCGCGTCGAGCAAGGCCAGCACGTCGGCCTCGCGGCGCAGGCTGTCGGCCCGGGTGTGCCCATAGCTCAGGTCCTTGATGCGGCTGATGCGGGTAGAGAGCAGCTCTTCCAGGTATGGCGTCAGCCGCTTCAGGTCCGTGATGCGCACCGTTACCGACTGGGTGGAGTTGAAGCCCGCAAAGACCTCTTTGCCGCGCACGTAGGTGAACTCCTTATTGGACGACGTGCTGCTCACCCGCACATCATTGGGGCCCGGCGCATACCGCTTGGACAAGGTCAGCACCTGGTCGACTACGCCCTGTACTTCGGCCACAGCATCCTTGAGCTTGGGCCGGGTAAAGGCCGCGTCTACGGTCAGCTCGGCATAGTCGGGGTACACCGTTACGCTGCCGTAGCCCACGCTGCGCACCTGCCGCGGCACGGCCGAAGTGGAGGGCACCGACTGACAGGCACCAAGCCCGCCCAAAACCAGAAGAAGTGCTGCAAAGGAAGAAAAATGAGTCATACGGGGTCGAGTAGAATAGGAGTGAGGCTATATAACTAAACCCTGGCAGCTCAGCGTATGGCGGCCCACAATTTTCTTTTGCGGAGTGAATTGCCGCCCGAATTTTCCCCGCAAAAGCTCGTCATTTACGGAAACTATCCGGTCCGAATGCGTCCTTATCTCCTCCTGTTTTCAGTATTCTCGGCCTGCTTCCGCCTGCAGGCGCAAACCATTGAGCCCGGCTACGTGGTGCTCAGCAGCGGCGACACGCTACGGGGCGAAGTGGAAAATGCCTTCTGGGAAGACCCACCTGCCTCCGTGCGTTTCCGTAGCGCACCCACGGTGGAGCTTATCACGTATTCGGCGCTGCAGCTACGGGGCCTGGGACTGGTCAGCGGCCGGCATCTGCGACTTGAACTGCTCCCCTGGACCGTAGCGCCACCACAGATGTAAGCCACTTGCCCAATAACGCGCGCAGCTACCAAAAGCCCGAACAGGTGCTGGCCGACGTGCTGGTAGAAGGCCCGGCCTCCCTGCTGAGCGTTACTTTAAGTAATGTTCACCACTTTTTTGTACGCCGCGAAGCGCAGCCCTACATTGAAATGACCGAGCGTAACTACATCAAGGTTCAGGACGGAGTGCGGGTCATTGCCGACGCCAATAACTATCAGGGCCAACTGCTCCAGTATTTCGGGGACTGCAAAGTTGCTACCACAGCTGCGGCCAAGGCTCCATTCACGGCTGAAGGCCTAAAAACGGTGGTGCAGGCCTACAACCGGGAATGCTCGGCCACGCGCCAGTTGGGCCGGGAAACGGCGGATCAGAAATTGGCTGCCGGCCGGGTGGCCGTTCGGGCCGGAATTCTAACCGGAGCCCGCTACAACTCGGTACTGTTCAGTGGGGAAGCCAGAGACGTTGCCGACTTCACGGGCCTTGATGCCGATGGTAAGGTACACGCGCAAGCCGGGGGTACGTGGATGTTATCAGTGGGGGCGGCGGCTGGCGCTGCACGCGGCGCTGCTGGCCTCACGGTTTGGGCGTACCAAGCCGGTCAGCTTCCGCACGCTCAGCCAGAACGGGGCGCAGCCGGGCAGCTTTGTCTGGCGGGGCACCGTAGTAAATCTGCAAATCGGACTGCGGGGCTTTGCGCCCCTCGGCACCAAGCTGCAGCTACTGTATGGGGCCGGCTACGAAATCAACAGCTTCTTGAATCCGAAGTCGGAGCTGACGTACGGGGGGTACACGCAGAACTTTCTGGGCGGTTTCCGTGGCACCCTGCTGCCCTACCTGGAGGTGGGTTTAGCTCATGGCCGTTTCGGCGCGCAGCTCAACAGCCGCTTGTATGCCGGCCAGATCTTTGCCGGCCAGCACGTGGCAAGCTGGAGCCTGAACGCACTGCTCAGCTACCGACTCAATAAAGACGTTGACCAACCGGCCTCGAAAACCAGTAAATAGCGGCCTGTAGCAGCCGATGCCGGTCTTAGCGCATTATTTTGCCGCGTAAATCCCAGTGGCTTGATTTAACGGCTAGGCCGTCGGGCTCCCGCTTGATGGTGCGCGTGTACCGCTCCCCGGCAATGAGGCCGTCGGGGCGGCGCTTGCCAAAAAACAGGGTCATCGGCTCCCCATTCTCGTTGGTAACGAAGGTTATGTCGTAGCCTTTAAACACATCATTGATGCTGGCCGACGGCTCGTATGTTTTGCTCAGTTTCTTATCTAGTTCGGGGTGCAGTGGCATGGGAGTCGGAGGAAAGATTCCTTCAGTTTACGGCACCTGGTAGCGCTAAGGCTAGATTTCGACGCTGAAAAAACGCCAAGCTCAACCTATTCACTGAGTGCATTTCTAGCCTGTTTGCTCAGTATGGTGACATAACTAGGTCGGCATCCTATTGAAAACCAAAGCGGCCGAATCCGGGTTAGCACGGCCTATGCATGTCACGCTTCGTACGCCGGTGGCCCAGCCGCCCGCCCAGGTTTTTGCCGGCTTCACCCGGGAGCTGTTTCTGGCCCTGGCTCCGCCGTTTCCGAAGCTGCGCCTCCACCGTTTCGACGGCTGCCAGCGCGGCGACCAGGTCGAAATTGAGCTCGTCAGCGGCCCGCTGCGGCAGCGCTGGACCAGCCTCATTACCGACCACGGCGTGCAGCCCGACGGTACCCATTTCTTTATCGACGAAGGCCAGATTTCACCCGCCCCGCTGCGGTTCTGGCGCCACCGCCACCTGATTGAGCCCGGTCCCAATGGCGGCAGCGTAATTGTCGATGCCCTGGAGTTTCGCACCGCTTCCCCGGTCCTCGACGCCCTGCTTTACCCGTTGATGTGGGCTCAGTTTGCCTACCGCAAGCCCATTTACCGCCGCGTATTCGCTTAATGCGCCGGGCATAACGGCGGCTGCCCGGCTTTGGCGTACTTTTGTAGTTCGTATTGTCACCTAGCTTCTTCGTTATGCCTGCCATTGTCACGCTCAAACCTGGTAAAGACCAATCCTTGCGCCGCCGCCACCCGTGGGTGTTTTCGGGCGCCATCGGCCGGATGCAGGGCGAGGTGCTGGAAGGCGAGGTGGTGATGGTACAGGCCTCCAACGGCGAAGTGCTGGGCATGGGCCACTATGCTCCTGGCTCCATTGCCGTGCGCATGCTCGACTTCGGCACCGAGGCCCAACTGCCCGACGCCGAATTCTGGGAAAACCGCATCCGCAATGCCTACGAGCTGCGCAAAGGCCTGCAGCTCACGGGCCAGGGTGATACTAACGTGTACCGCCTGGCCCACGCCGAGGGCGACGGCCTGCCCGGCCTCATCATCGACGTGTATGGCGACGTGGCCGTGGTGCAGGCCCACAGCGCGGGCATGTATAAAGCCCGCCCGCTGATTGCCGCCGCGTTGCAAGCCGTAATTCCGGGTCTGCGAGCCATTTACGACAAGAGCGCCGAAACCGTGCCCGCCAAGGCCGCGCCCGGCGCCCAGAACGGTTACCTCTTCGGCGAAAGCAACGGGCAAGAGCACATTGTGCAGGAAAACGGCCACCCCTTCGCCGTAGACTGGGAAACCGGCCAGAAAACCGGCTTCTTCATCGACCAGCGCGACAACCGCAGTCTGCTGGCCCGCTACGCCCCGGGCCGCCGCGTGCTGAACACGTTCTGTTACACCGGCGGCTTTAGCTCCTACGCCCTGCAGGCCGGCGCCGAGCTGGTGCATTCCGTGGACAGCTCCAAGAAGGCCATTGAGCTGACCGAGCGCAACGCGGCCCTGACCGGCCTCGAAAGCAAGCACGAAGCCTACGCCCAGGACGTGTTCAGCTTCCTCAAGGACCGCCACAACCAATACGACCTCATCGTGCTCGACCCGCCGGCCTTTGCCAAGCACCTCTCGGCCCGCCATAATGCCCTGATGGGCTACAAGCGCCTGAATGTGGCCGGCATCAAGCAGATTGCGCCCGGCGGCCTGCTCTTCACCTTCAGCTGCTCCCAGGTGGTATCGGCCGAGCTGTTTGAAGGGGCAGTGCTGGCCGCGGCCATCGAAGCCGGCCGCCCGGCCCGCATCCTGCACCGCCTTACCCAGCCCGCCGACCACCCCGTGAGCTTGTTCCACCCCGAGGGCGAGTACCTGAAAGGGCTGGTGCTGGCTGTGGAGTAAAAAGCCCGTTGTGATGGAGCACCTGCCGCAAACCGACCCGTGGAATTTTCCCAGCCGGTTTCCGGCCCCGAATCAGCGGCAGGCAATTCACTACGGCCCGCTGCACGAGTTTGGGCAGGGCAGTCCGGTTTGGGGACCAGCATACTGGATTACGGCCGCACAAACCGTCGTGCTGCTGCACCGGCGGTGTGGTGGGCCGCCGGGTAGCTTTACCACTGTGGGAGCGGCACTGGCTGCTGGGCTTTCGTGCGCGTCGCCCTTCTGGATACTATAACTGCCGAGTTGATAATTCTGGCGCCGCGCTTTCGGGTGGTGCAGCTAGAACATTTTGACGGGCAGTTTGTGAAAGGAGTAGACAGCCCAGTCTCTGAGCCGAAAAGTTTTGTCCTTGACTGGGCCAAGACTCCGCGCAGCGCCACACGTTCACTGAGCAACCGATAACCACACTTGGCCCGCAAACCCAAAACCAGCAGTTCCCTCAAACCGTCCGTCGCCGTCATCGGGCCGGCATTGCCGGTATTGCCGCCGCCCTGCGCCTAGCCCTAAAAGGCCACGCCGTGACGGTGTTCGAAGCCCAGGACACGTTTGGGGGCAAGATGTACCAGTTTGCCCTGCCTGGCGGCTACCGGTTCGATGCCGGCCCGTCGCTGTTTACTCTGCCGGCGCTAGTCGATGAGCTGTTCCAGCTGGCTGGCCGCAACCCCCAGGACCACTTCCGCTACGAGCGGCTCGACCCTATCACCCAGTACTTTTTCACCGACGGCACCCGCCTCACGGCCTGGGCCGACGAGGAAAAGTTTGCCGCCGAAGTAGAAGCCAAGCTGGGCGTGCCGGCAGTCAGCGTCCGGCAGTTTCTCAAGCGCAGCGGCCAGTCCTACCAAGCCACCGAAAGCACCTTTCTGCACAAGTCGCTGCACAAGGCCCGCACGTACCTGAGTAAGGACGTGCTGGGCGCTTTGGCAGCTCTGCCCAGCCTGGGCCTGATGGGTACCATGCACCAGCGCCACGCCAAGGCCTTTGCCGACCCACGCCTCGTGCAGCTCTTCGACCGGTTTGCCACCTACAACGGCTCCGACCCCTACCAGGCCCGGCCACGCTGAGCCTGATTCCGCACCTGGAGCATGGCATCGGCGCATTTTACCCCGAAGGCGGCATCTACAGCATTGCCCGCAGCCTGGTAGAGCTGGCCGAGGAGCTGGGTGTCGAATTCCGCTATAATGAGCCGGTGGAAGAAATTCTGACGGCGGCCGGCCGGGTTACGGGCCTGCGCACAGGCCAGGACGTGTACGACTTCGGTGTGGTAGTCAGCAACATGGACGTGGTGCCGACGTACCGCCGCCTGCTGCCCACGCAGCCTGCCCCGGAGCGGACCCTGGGTCAGCCCCGTTCGTCGTCGGCCCTAATTTTCTACTGGGGCGTGGCCCAAAGCTTCCCCGAGCTGGACCTGCACAACATCTTCTTTTCCCAGGACTACCGCCGGGAGTTCCAGGCTATTTTCGAGGAGAAAACCGTCACCGACGACCCGACGGTGTACGTGAACATTACTTCCAAAAAAACGCCTTCCGACGCCCCGGCCGGGCACGAAAACTGGTTTGTGATGGTGAACGTGCCCCACAACCAGGGCCAGGACTGGGACGCCCTGATCCAAAAGACCCGCCGCGCCGTACTGGATAAAGTCGGCCGGGCGCTGGGCGTGGAGTTGGAGCCGTTGCTGCGGGCCGGGCAGGTCTGGGACCCACGGGGCATTGAGCAGCGGACGTCCTCGTTTGGCGGGGCCCTGTACGGCAGCTCTTCCAACAACGCGCTGGCGGCTTTCCTGCGCCACCCCAACTTTTCGGGGAAGTTGGAAGGGCTGTACTTTTGCGGCGGCAGTGTGCATCCGGGCGGCGGCATTCCGCTGAGTTTGCTCTCGGCCAAGATAGTAGCCGACCTGGTCTAAGATTTTAACTAGTAGCGCGTTGAATGTTGAATTATCTACAGTAGATCACGGCGTGCCCACTCCGGGCCCGTCCCGGCTTTCCACCTGCTGAGTTGAAGCCTTTCTGCTGCAGCCCCCTTTATTTTAGCATTCAGCATTCCTGATTCATGTCTTCCGAACCAACTCAACACCTGTCCGCTCCGGCAGTAGCTCCCGATACCAGCCAGCGGCGCCTGCGCGTGGCCCAGGGCGTTCTGCTGCTGTTTCACGTCACGGGCTTTCTGGGCCTGGGCTTCTCCAAGGACCCGGACTTCTACCTGCAGTTTGTACCCCTGAACCTGCTGCTGACGGCTGTGTTGCTCTTCGCTTTTCAGCGCGACCGGGGCTTTGCCTTCATCGGCTTCTGCATCACGACCATGGTCGTAGGCTTCTTCGTGGAAGTGGTGGGCGTGCAGACCGGTAAGCTCTTTGGCGTATACAGCTACGGGGCCACGCTGGGCCCTAAATGGCTGAACACGCCCCTGCTTATTGGCCTCAACTGGCTGATGCTGACGTATATGGCCGGCACCCTGGCCCGCTACCTGCCCGTGGGCGGCTTTCTGCGGGCCGTGGCAGCGGCCTTGCTGCTGGTGGGCATGGACATCTGCCTGGAGCCTATAGCCGTGCAGTACGATTTCTGGACCTGGGCCTACGACGTGATTCCGCTGCAGAATTTCAAGGGCTGGTTTGCCGTGTCCCTGATTCTGCAAGTGTACTTCAACCGGACCGATTTCGAAAAGCGTAACCCGCTGGTTCCCTTTGTGTACCTGCTCCAATTGCTATTTTTCTTCGGGCTTGGCTGGTTTATTCGCTAACTTTCGTGAGTCCCACTCCGACAGCCTGCTATGAACCCAACCTTACGCAACACCTTACTGGAAGAAGCCGTCCAGCTGTTTCAGACCCGCGGCATCTCCAGTCTGTCGCTGGAGCAGATCATGCAGGCCCTGGATATTTCGCCGGCTACGTTCCGGGAAATGTTCCGCGACAAGGAAGACCTGGTTCTGCAAGTAACCCAGCACGACATTGAGCGGCAGAAGCGGGAGCACGCCGAGCTGTTCAAGACCGTAGACAACGCCGTGGCCCGCCTGCTGAGCTTGCTGGAAATGGGCATCCGGGACCTGCGCAAGGTGAAGTCGCCCGAGTACTTCTCCGACCTGATTCAGGACTTCCCCCAGGCCTGGGAGCTGGGCCAGCAGCATTTGGCCGAGTACTCCACGCCCCAGCTGCAGGGCTTGCTCAACGAGGCCATTCTGCACAAGAGCATGCGCGGCGACATCAACATTGCCCTGGTTGCTAAAATCATTATTGAGCAGCTCTACATGGTGCTCAATGAGCAGATTTTTCCACCCAGCCGCTACGATACGGCCGAGGTATTCCGCAGCGTGTACCTATACTACGTGCGTGGCCTCTGCACCGAGGAAGGCCTGAAAGCTGCCTCCGGCTATTTTGCCCGCATGTAGGCAACCCTACCACCAGAAACAAAAAGAGGAGCCCTTGGGGCTCCTCTTTTTCGTTGTGCAAACAACTATTAGCTAATGGACACGCGCACTTTCTTGGTGTATTCGCGCAGGGCGTCCTTGAACTCGGAGCCGTTGTCCTGCATGTGGTTCAGAATGAAGATGGCGGCAAACACGTGGGTCAGCTTCTCACCTTCGTCTTCGCCTTCTACCTCGAATGCGGGCTGCTGCTCCTCGAGCAGGGCTTCTTCGGCAGCTACCAGGCTTTGCAGGGTCTGCGATTCTACCAGGCGCTTGATTACGGGTATTTTCATAGCAGCGGCGGGCCTTAGTTCAGGCGGTTAATCAAGTCGGCTACGGCTTCTTCCTTGCTGGCCGAAACGGTGTCTACCAGCTCGCCGTCCTTGAAAATGGCGAAGAAGGGCAAAGTGGTTACGTTGGCCAGCTTGCGGGCCGCCGGGCTGGTTTCGGCATTCACGTCCACGAACTTGATGTTCTGGTTTTGCTCGGCCTGGGCCATCCGCTTAAACTTAGGCGAGAACAGGCGGCAGTTGCCACACCAGTCGGCGTAGTACTTCACCACTACTTTCTCATTGGTTTCGAGCAATTGCTGGAAGTCGGAATCAGTTGCTTTCGTAACGGACATTATGCTAAGGAAATTGATTGAACAAGAAGCAGCCAGATAAGAACGATTCTTATCTGGCTGCAAAGCTAAAGCACGAAAGCGGTAAAAAGGTTTATTCGACGATTAATTTCCGCTACTCTTTTTCCCTGCCCATTCGTCGGTTACAAGAGGGGCCTTGCTGCTTCCGCCACCAACAACGGCCAGAAGCAACTACTTGCTTGCCAATCATCCGACCCCGAAACGGCGAAAAACCCAACTGTAACAACCCTGCTAGGGCGGTTCGGAGTATAGAGGCCATTACTTACCTCAGTCGTTACCCGTCGTATGCGTCAGCTTCTATTATTTGGCCTGAGCCTGCTGCTTTTCGCCTGCGGACCGGCTGATTCCTCTTCCGCTCAGCGCCGCCAGCCGGCGGTTCCTCCTCGTATGCAGAACATCATTTTCTTTGGCAACAGCCTTACGGCCGGCTACCAGTTGCGGGCCAGTGAGGCCTTTCCCTCCCTGATTCAGGCCCGCCTCGACTCGCTTAAGCTGCCTTACAGAGCCCTCAACTATGGCGTAAGCGGCGAAACCACCGCCGGCGGCCGGCAGCGCATTGCCAGCGTGCTGGCCCGGCAGCCGGTCGACGTGTTTGTGCTGGAGCTGGGCGCCAACGACGGTCTGCGCGGCATTCCGGTGCGCGAAACCACCCAGAACCTGCAAACCATCATCGACCAGGTGAAGCTCAAGTACCCCAAGGCCCGAATCGTGCTGGTAGGCCTGGAATTCCCCTTCGACTTGAGCGTGCTCGGTGGCCACCAGTACGGGCGCTATGCCGCCGAATTCAAGGCTTTGTTCCGTACGCTGGCCGAGAAGAACAGTCTGCCCTTTGTGCCTTTCCTGCTGCAGGGCGTGCTGGGCCAGCGTCACCTCAACCTACCCGACGGCGTGCACCCCAATGCCGAGGGCCAGAAGATTCTGGCCAACAACGTGTGGGCCACGCTCGGCCCGCTGCTAAGCGAACAGCCCTAAGCTACAGGTAGTAGCTTAGGGCTGCTTGTTTATAATCAACTGCATACGCCAGTCAAGGCCGTTCAGAACCTATTCCTCAATCTGGTAGCCGATGGGCTTGAAGGCGTAGTTATTCGACATTTCTGCCGAGCAGGCCGTGAGGCCCACCAGTAAGTCCATCTTGGCTTCCAGCACCACGTAGTCGCCGGCCTTGCTCTTGGGCGGCAGCACGTCCACCTTACCCGTGTTGCCGTCCACGGTTACGTGCATAAAGATGTTGAAGCTGATTGGAATGGCGTCGGGGCTGATGCCGTACTCCTCCAGGGCCGCACACAGGTTACCGAAGCAGCCGCGGTGCGGCTGGGTGTGCCCGTAAATGATACGGAACGTGTCGGCGCTACAGGGTGTGAGCAGGAAGTCATGCCGGCCGACGGTGTCTTCCACAATCTCGCACATAACGTTGCTGCGGTTGGAATACAGTGGGTGGCCTTTGGTCAGCAGGATAGTCTCGGCGTAGTCGATGGTGCGGCCCGAGGATATAACCTCGCCTTTGTCTTCGAGGTTATAGCACACAAAGTCAGACACTTGCTCGCCTTCAATGTCCACGACTTTGAGGCGCTGCCCTTTTTTGAGCAGAAACGAAACGCCGCTACGGGGCGGGATGATGGTGAGGTTATCGGGCATGTTGGCTTAAAAATGGGCATTTCCAGGCTTCATCATACGCTTTACCGCTGTATTGGTATACTTCCGACGACTGACCAAAGTCTTCCAGCATGGGGTTGATGGAGCCCGAGTACGCTACGTCGCGGGTGCGGATGGTGTCGCGCAGCTTGTTGTAACGGCCTTCGGTACGGATTCGCTCGAACTGGTCGTGGGCATTGAAAACCAGCGTGGGGTACTTGAACTGCCGCGCGGGCCGGCTGCTGCCCGGGTGCAGACCAATCACAAAAAAGGCTTCTTCCTTGAGACTGTAGCTGAAATCGGGGAGTTGACATCGGCCACGACGCGCTTGTCGTAGCCGTAGCGCTGGGCATCCAGGTTAGATACGGCCTGCAGACGCTGCCACAGAAACTCATCAAACTGCGCCTCGGTCGGGTGCTCGGGGCCTTTGAAGATAATGGCCGCACTGTGGTAGAGCTTATCGGACTGCCGATAGGCATCGACAAAGTCGTAAAGGAACTGCAGAATGGCCGCGTCGTCTTTGGGGCAGGCCATGTGGTCGACGACCAAGGTCTGAATCTGGTTCCAGGTGAGGGCCGTCTTGGCAGCTACGCAAGGAAAATCTCGGTTTTGTATAAAATCAAGATATTCCTTTGTTACTATATTTTGCTCGTCATCAGTCATATCCAACAGGTTACTTCACAATCAGGGGCGGAATAGCTCTATTCCTGCTTCTGAATACGACTGTATTTCTGTTGAAGTTTACTAATATAATTGTTAAACAAATCCTGATGATTGGCGTAGGCCTGCCTATTCTTACGGTTGAACTTGCTCTAGGGCTAGACTAAACAGTAAAATGGCCGGTTGAAAGCTCGGCCTTAGCCTCACTGAAAAACCAGAAAGGCGGTCCGACTTATTTGTCGAACCGCCTTGCTGGTACACACTACTGTTCTGTTTCAGAACGCCTAAGCTCAAGCGTTGTACATTTCCTGGTAGTACTCCGTGGCCATGCGGTGCGACTCGAACTCGGGCTCAACTTCGCGCATGGCAGTTTTGGCAATTTCCAGGTACTTGGCGGGCTCGTCGTAGTAAAGCGGCAGGATTTCGTTTTCCAGCACGTCGAGTACGCCCCGGGCTTCCACGTCGTCCTTCACGTGGTCGGGCTCGTTGAGGTTGGCCAGGGGCAGTAGGAAGCCATTCTCGCCGTGGCGCACAAACTCCGGAATCCAGCCGTCGGGGATGCTCAGGCTCAGGCTGGCGTTCATGGCGGCCGTCATGCCGCTGGTGCCGGAGGCTTCACGGGGGAAGCGGGGCGTATTCAGCCAGATGTCGGAGCCCTTCTTAAGCAAAGCCGAAAGCCCCAGCTCGTAACCCGTCAGCACGACGCAGCTCTTAAACTGCTTGGTGCGCTGGATGATGTCGTTGAACATGCCGATGGCGCCGTAATCCTTGGGGTAGGGCTTGCCGGCCCAGATAACCTGCACGGGCCGGTCCTGCTTGGCTACCATCTGGGCAAAACGCTCAAAATGATGCAGAATCAGGTTGGCGCGCTTGTAGCCGGCAAAGCGGCGGGCCCAGACCACGGTCAGCACGTTGGGGTCGAGCAGGGTGCCGGTCTGGTCGGCCACGAAGTCGAACAGCTGCTTTTTCAGCTCCCGCTTGCGTGCCAGCAGGGCCTCATCGTCGTTAGCTTCCAGGGCGGCGTGCAGCTCGGCGTCGCGCCAGTAGGTGCCGTTCTGGGCGTTGGTAATCGGGATGATGGGCAGATGCCTTCGTAGTGGCCCCACATTTCGTTGGCTACCTGCCCGTGTACCTTCGATACGGCGTTGGCTTTGCGCGAGAAGCGCAGGGCCGTGAGCGTGTAGTTCAGCGTCTCATTCTCCACCCGGGCCACCCGGCGGATTTCATCGGCGGGCACGGTGCCGAAGAAAGTCATGTCGGTGAGCAGCTGCATGGGGTGCTCCTCGTTGCCGGCCAGCTCGGGCGTGTGGGTCGTAAACACCAGGCGCTTCTGGACTTCCTCCAGGCTGCGGCCGTGCTTTTCGTAGAGGTAAAACGCCAGCGGCAGGCCGTGGCCCTCGTTGAGGTGGTAGGTGTCCATCTTCACGCCCAGCAAATCGAGGAGCTTACCACCACCGATACCCAGCACCATGGACTGCGCCACGCGGGCGGCCGTGTCGGCGTCGTAGAGGTAGTGGGTGATGGTGCGGGAGATGTAGTCGTTTTCGGGAATGTCGGTGGTCAGGAAGAACATCGGGGCCGTACCGAACGTGTCGGGCGCCAGGTACAGGGCCTTTACTTTCACCTCAGCCCCGTGAATGGTGATGGGAAATACCAGGCCGGTGTCTTCGAGGAAGGAGTAGGACTTGAGGCGGAAATCGGCCCGCATGGTCTGGTCCTCGTTGCGGCCCTGGTCGTAGTAGCCGTAGCTCCACAGCATGCCGATACCGATGAGGTTCTGCTTGAGCTCGTAGGCCGAGCGCATGTGGGAGCCGGCCAGAAAGCCCAGGCCGCCCGAGTAGGTTTTCAGGGCCTGGTCGAGGGCAAACTCCATGGAAAAGTACGCGGCCTGGGTGGAGAATTCAGCGGCAGGCGCGTATGGTTGGAATTGGAAAGACATGAACAGTGGGGAGGGAAGAGGTGAAGCGGAAGGCGACGCGGAGCGGCCCTCCAAGCCGCCAAGGTCAGCACAATTCCGGACTTAAAAAAAGCCCGAACGGCGTGAGCCTCAGAGCAAACGTTTGCATTACCGACTCTTCAGTGCCCAATCTGGCTGCGCACGGACCCTGCCTTGCCTAAATGAAATTCACGACCCGGCACCGGATGGGTTTACAGTATAGCCAGCAAACGAATAAATTACGCAACTAAAACCCGCACTAACCGCTGGAAAACCGGGCTTTTTTCGGCTTATACAGCCTAAAAAGACGGTTTTTTAACTTTACCACGTGCTTCATATTGGACGCTGCGGCTGCTAAAGTTACCTTGCCGTGTCTCTTTTCCGCTGACCTGATTTCGTCCATGAAATTCCCCGCCTTTCTGCCCCTGCTTGCCGGGGCTCTGCTGGCCACTGCTCCCCTGGCTGCTACCGCCGCCGAAGCACCCGCCGCCCCACTAGCCGCCCCGGTCAAAGCCGCTTCCTCCACCCGCATCGACCCAACGTTTTGGTGGGTGGGCATGAAGAATCCCAAGCTGCAGCTACTGGTGCACAGCCCCGGAATCGGGGGAGCACGGTGGCGCTGAGCTACCCCGGCGTGACGCTGGACGGCACCCAGAAGCTGGAAAACCCCGACTACCTGATTGTCAACCTCACGATTAGCCCCAGTGCCAAACCGGGCAAGCTGAACCTGGCGTTTCGGGGCGCCAAGAAATTGAAGTACAGCTACGAGCTACGACAGCGCACTACGCCCGGCGACAAAACCAAGGTGCAGGGCGTGACCAGCGCCGACTTCGTGTACCTGCTCATGCCGGACCGGTTTGCCAACGGCGACCCGAAAAACGACGTGGTAAAAGGCATGCACGCCTCCCGCGTGGCCCGCGACTCGATGTACGCCCGGCACGGCGGCGACCTGAAAGGCGTGGAGCAGCACTTCGACTACCTCAAGGAGCTGGGCGTCACGGCCATCTGGCCTACGCCGGTGGTGGAGAATGACATGCCCAAGGCCAGCTACCACGGCTACGCCCTGACCGACTACTACGCCGTGGACCGCCGCTACGGCTCCAATGAAGACTACGTACGCTTTGTGCAGCGGGCCCACCAAAACGGGCTGAAGGTGATTCACGACGTGGTGCTCAACCACATGGGCAGCAAGAACTACCTGTTTCTGGAGCAGCCCGCCGCCGACTGGTTTCACCAGTGGCCCAGCTTTACGCGCAGCAACTTCCGCGACGCGGCCTTCAACGACCTCTACGCCTCGGACCTGGACCGCAAGCTCTACGGGGAAGGCTGGTTCGACACGACTATGCCGGACTTGAACCAGAGCAATCCGCTGGTGGCCACTTACGTTATTCAGAACTTTATCTGGTGGGTGGAATACACGGGCCTGGACGGCTACCGCATTGATACTTACCCGTACTCAGACCGCAACTTCCTGATGCAGTGGGGCGAGGCCGTGCTCAACGAGTTTCCGCAGCTGGGCATGTTTGGCGAAACCTGGGTGCAGGGCAACGGCCAACAGGCTTTCTTCGCCCGCAACATTCTGCCGCCCGTCAACGGGTTTAAGTCGAATCTGCCCGGGGTGACCGACTTCCAGAGCTACTACGCCATCAACGAGGCCATGACCAAGGACGCGGGCTGGACCGACGGCATTGCCAAGCTCTACTACGCCCTGCAGGGCGACTGGATGTACGAGGACCCGATGCGCAATGTGGTGTTCCTGGACAACCACGACTTGAGCCGCTTCTACTCGGTTATCGGCGAAGACTTTGCCAAGTACAAGATGGGCCTAGCCTGGCTGCTGACGACGCGCGGTATTCCGCAGCTGTACTACGGTACCGAGGTGCTGATGAAGAATTTCAGCAACCCCGACGGGCTGGTGCGCGAGGATTTCCCCGGCGGCTGGCCCGGCGACCAGAAAAACTACTTTACCGCGGCGGGCCGCACCGGGCAGGCCGGGGAGGCCTTTACTTACGTGAGCAAGCTGGCTAACTACCGCAAAACCCACCCGGCCCTGCACTCGGGCAAGCTCACCCAGTTCATCCCCAGGACGGAATTTACTGCTACTTCCGCCACTCCGATGCGGGCACGGTGATGGTGATGATGAACTCGAACAAGGACAGCAAGACCGTGGACATGGTTCGGTTTGCCGAGCGCCTCAACGGCTTCTCGTCGGCCACGGAAGTTACGACGGGAGCCACGGTAGCCGACCTGAAATCGGTACAGATTCCGGCCCGCACGGCCTGGGTGCTGGAGTTGAAAAAGTAGAAATACGGAACACATTGCCGCTTTTCCGCGTCCAATTTTGTAGACTATACTTTCTAAACTTTCCTATCACCCTCTAGCTCTGCCGCGTATGAACGACCTCACCGACAAAGTTGCCATCGTTACCGGAGCCTCACGCGGCATCGGGCGGGCCGTGTCCCTACTGCTGGCCATGCAGGGCGCCAAGGTTGTTTCGGTGGCCCGCTCCACCGACGAGCTGGACGAGCTGGTGCACAAAACCAACGGCCTGGCCATTCCCGCCGACGTGGCCGACGAAGCCGACGTGCAGAACGTGGTAGACGAAGCCATCCGCCACTATGGCCACGTAGACATTCTGGTCTGCAACGCTGGAGTGGGCTCGTTTAACCTGCTGGAGAACAACGCCTCCGACGAGTGGGACCGGATATTCGACGTGAACGTGAAGGGCACCTTCCTGTTCTGCAAGTTTCTGGTGCCCCACTTCAAAAGCAGGAAAAGCGGCCACATCGTGGGCATTACCTCCGACGTGGCCCGGCGCACCTTCGAGCACGGCACGGTGTACGGAGCCAGCAAGTTTGCCCAGGACGCCCTGCTGGGCTCCCTGCGCAAGGAAGTGCGGCCCCACGGCATCAAAGTCAGCAGCATCTTCCCGGGTCTGGTCGATACCTATTTCAACGAATCCAAGCCCGGCAGCCCCGACTCGGAAAAAACCCACCTCAAGCCCGCCGACATTGCCCAGGCCGTGCGCTACGTGCTGGAAGCCCCGCCCCACGTCGTCGTCGACGAGCTCATGATTCACCCCCTGACGCAGGAATGGTGAGATGGTGAAATTGTGAAGTGGTGAGTAAGTCGTTCCGCTGGCGCAAAGCGGCTCGAAATAGAACATCGACTCACCATTTCACCACTTCACAATTTCACCTTTCCTATCTTACCCGTACTATGAAAAAACTGCTAGTGCCTGCCGTGGCCGCCAGTCTGGCTTTGGCGTCTTTCTCCTTTTCACTTCCGAGTTCTTTTTCTTCTGTGTCCGAGCCTAACTCCCTTGCCGACCCGAACACCACCGATGAGGTGCCCCAGGATCATAAGCTGGTTATTTATCAGGTAATGACCCGCCTGTTTGGCAACAAGACCAGCGTGAACAAGCCCTACGGCACCAACGCGGAAAACGGCGTGGGCAAGTTCAACGATATCAACGACCTGGCGCTGCAGGCCATCAAGAAGATGGGCGTGAGCCACGTGTGGTATACCGGGGTGCTGGAACACGCCACGATGAGCGACTTCACCAAGGCCGGCGGCCCCGGCCCCGACGATGCCGACGTGGTGAAGGGCCGGGCCGGCTCGCCCTACGCCATCAAGGACTACTACGACATTGCCCCCGACCTGGCCGTAGACGTCAAAACCCGCAAGCAAGAGTTTGAGGCCCTGGTGAAGCGCACCCACGCCAACGGCCTGAAGGTTATTATCGACTTCATTCCCAACCACGTAGCCCGCAGCTATAAGTCGAATGCCAAGCCCGTGGGCGTGGTGGACCTGGGCGAAAAGGACGACAAAACGGTGGCCTTTGCGCCCAACAATAACTTCTATTACCTGCCCGGCAAAGCTCTGGTAGTGCCCAAAGCCGGCAACCCGCTGGGTGCGGTCCTGGGCCCCAAGGAAGACGGCAAATACGCTGAAATGCCCGCCAAGGCCACCGGCAACGACGTTTTCTCGGAGGCGCCCAAGGTGGACGACTGGTACGAAACCGTGAAGCTCAACTACGGTGTAGACTACCAGAACAACCGCAAAACCCATTTCGAGCCCATACCTGACACTTGGCTCAAGATGCGCGACATCCTGGTGTACTGGGCCCAGAAAGACGTGGACGGCTTCCGCTGCGACATGGTCGAGATGGTGCCTACCGAGTTCTGGGCCTGGGTAATTCCGGAGGTGAAGAAGGTGAAGCCCAACATTATCTTCATGGGCGAAGCCTACAATCCCAAGGAGTACCGCAACTATCTGGAAAAGGGCAAGTTCGACTACCTCTACGACAAGGTAGGCCTCTACGATGGCCTGCGCCGCCTGATGACGGGCTCGGGCAACACCGAGGATATTACCAAGGTGTGGAGCGAGGAAAGCCGGGGCTTTGGCTCCCGCATGCTGCGCTTCCTGGAAAACCACGACGAGCAGCGCATTGCCTCCAAGGAATTTGCCGGTGACCCGCGCACGGCTATTCCGGCCATGACGGTGTCGGCCACGCTGGGCTCGGGCCCGGTGATGGTGTACTTCGGGCAGGAAGTGGGGGAGCCCGCCAACGGCTCGGAAGGCTTCAGCGGCGCCGACGGCCGCACCACCATCTTCGACTACTGGGGCGTGCCCGAGCACCAGAAGTGGATGAACGGCGGCAAGTTTGACGGCGGCAAGCTCGACGGCGTGCAAAAGCAGCTGCGCGACTTCTACTCCCGCCTGCTCAACCTCACGAGCACCAGCGACGCCATCCGCCGGGGCCGGTTCTACGAGCTCCAGGACGCCAACAACCTAGGCAAGAACTACGACCAGCGCCGCGTCTACAGCTACCTGCGCTACACCGACAAGCAGCAGCTGCTCATCATTGCCAACTTCAGCAAGGACGTGACCCTGACGCCCAAAATCGAGATTCCGAAGTCGGCCATGAAAGCAATGGGCCTGGACCCCACCAAGTTCTATACCTACACCGACCTGCTAAACAACGCCCCGGCCACCGAAAACCTAAACATCACGCTCACGCCCCTGAGCGCCTACGTGTTCGAAATCAAGCCGAAACAATAACCCGGTGCGGCTCGGGGCCCCGCGTAGGCCCGAGCTGCTTAGCCTACTCCTTCTCTCCCCTAAAATTCCCCCACAAATGGCAACCAGCGTAGCGGCCTCGTCCGGCACGGACACCCGCCCAAAACCCCGCCTGAGCTTCTGGCAAATCTGGAACATGAGCTTCGGCTTTCTGGGCATTCAGTTTGGCTTCGAGCTGCAGAACAACAACATCAGCCGCATCTTCGAAACGCTGGGCGCCAACAAGGACGACATTCCGATTCTCTGGATTGCGGCCCCGCTTACCGGCCTGGTGGTGCAGCCCATCATCGGCTACTTTTCCGACCGGACCTGGCACCCGTACTGGGGCCGCCGTCGGCCGTTCTTCCTGATCGGGGCCATCCTGGCCACACTGGCCTTGTTTATCATGCCCAACTCGTCGGTGCTGTGGATGGCCGGCAGCATGCTCTGGATTCTGGACGCGAGCATCAACATCAGCATGGAGCCGTTCCGGGCCTTCGTGGGGATAAGCTGCCCAGTGAGCAGCGTACCAGCGGCTTTGCCATGCAGAGCTTCTTCATCGGCGTGGGCTCGGTCATTGCCGCAGCCCTGCCCTGGATTTTCAACAACTGGTTTCATTTGAGCAATACGGCCCCAGCGGCGAGATTCCGCCCTCGGTGAAGTGGGCCTTCTACGCCGGTGGGGTGGCCTTCATTCTGGCCGTGATGTACACCGTGTTTACCTCCACCGAAACCCCGCCGGCCGACATGGAGGAGTTTCGCCGCGAGAATGCCCAGGTTGGCATCCTGGACGGGCTGAAGGAGTCGTTTATGGGCATTTTCCAGATGCCGACGGCTATGCGCCAACTCGCCATTGTGCAGTTCTTCACTTGGTTTGCCTTGTTCTCGATGTGGATTTACTCCACTAACGCCGTCACCAGCAACATCTACAACATGAAGGTAGATGCCGGCCTCTACAGCCGCATCACCGGCTTCGTCGACGCCGAAACCAGCCGCGCCACCGACGCCAAAACGAAAAAGGAGCTGGCTGCCCTGCAGACTGACATCAAGGAAATCAACCAGTTTCAGGCCGCCCAGCCCACCAAGATTCTGACCCTGAACCTGGCCAACTACTACGTGAGCCACGCCCAGCCCACGGCCGCCGACAAGGCCGAGCTGCAGCGGGTGCAGAAGCAGTACAACGATGGGCCGACTGGCTGAGCCTGGCTTCGTCGGTGCGCAACGGGGTGGCGGCCATCTTCGCCTTCATCATCCCGCTGATTGCGGCCCGCACCAGCCGCCGCCGCACCCACATGCTGTGTTTGCTCATTGGCGGACTGGGCCTGCTTTCGTTGAAGTTTATCGGCAACCCCGATTTGATTATGCTCTCCATGGCCATGGTGGGCGTGGCCTGGGCCAGCATTCTGAGCATGCCCTACGCCATCCTGGCCGGGTCGTTGCCGGCCAACAAGATGGGCTACTTCATGGGCGTATTCAACTTCTTCATCGTGATTCCCCAGATTGTGGCTGCCACTATTCTGGGCTGGGCAACGATGCACCTATTTCAGGGCAACACCCTGAATACCATTGCTCTGGGCGGCGTATCCATGATTGTAGCCGGGGTATTTACGCTCTGGGTGAAAGACAACGACGACGTGCACCCCAGCGTCCACGTCGAGAACTCGCCCGGCTACGACACGCCCACGGCCACGGTGCCGCGTACCTAACTGGTTTTCCCAGTCGATGCAAAAGCCTCTTCCCGCCCCGGAAGAGGCTTTTTTGTGGACCTGGGGTAGCTTATCCGCATTTATACGTATTTGTGCGCTACGAATCAGCACTTTTCGGCGTAACGCGCCGGGCCCCGGCCCTCGTATTGATTAGGCTATAAGGTGCGGCCCAGCCTGCGGGTGTGGTCCGGCCTGTCCTGACGACTCACCGGTCTACGTATGCTCTTTGTTACCATCTTTTTCGGCGCCTTCTTCGGCATTTACGCCCTGATTCTAGTGCTGCTGCTTTGGCCCCGGCCGGCTTTGACCCCGCTCACCACTACGCCCAAGGTCAGTATCCTGATTGCGGCCCGCAACGAGGAAGCCAACATTGAGCGGTGCCTGCGGGCATTAGCCAGGCTCAACTACCCGGCCGACAAGCTCGAAATCCTGATTGGTGATGATGCTTCCACCGACGACACAATGGGCGTGGTACAGCGCTTCATTGCCGACAAACCCCAGTTCCGGCTCTTGCCCATCCGCCAGAAGCTGGGCACGGCCCGGGGCAAGGGCAACGTGCTGGCCCACCTCTGCCGCGCCGCCACCGCCGACACCTTCCTTATCACCGACGCCGACATGGCCCTGGCTCCCGACTGGGTGCAGACCATGCTGGCCGCCGCGCCCGAAGGCGTGGGCGTCGTTACGGGTATTACTACGGCCTCGGGCAGCCTCTTTGGCCGCTTCCAGGGCCTCGACTGGCTTTTCGGCCTCAGCCTCATCCGCCTGCTCACCGACCTGGGGCTGCCTATCACGGCCGTCGGCAACAATATGCTCGTGACGCGGGCTGCTTACGAATCCATTGGTGGCTACGAGGCTTTGGCTTTCAGCATCACCGAAGACCTGCAGCTCTTCGATTTGATTGTCCGGCAGGGGTGGGGCTACCGCAATATTATAACACCCTCGGCTTTGGGAATCTCGGTGCCCCAGCCCACGGTAATGCATTTGCTGCGGCAGCGTAAGCGCTGGATGAAAGGAGCCGTGCGTCTGCCCTGGCAGCTAGGCGTGCTGTTTAGCTCCTACGGCTTTTTCTACACCGTGCTGGGTTGGCCAGGCCTACTGCCCCCTACGACCATCGTGCTGCTCTACGCCGCCAAAATAGCGTTCCAAACCTTGTTTTTGCTTATCACGCTCCGGCAGGCCGGGCACCGGGAGTCGCTGGGTGTGCTGGTGCTTTACGAGTGGTATTTGCTGCTGATGTCTCTGGCCGTGCTGGCTTACACCGTGTGGCCGGGCTCTATCCTGTGGAAAGAGCGGCGCTACCGCTGGGCCGAGGGGTAAGCCCGGACTTAGCGCGCTTCCTGCACCGGCACGCCCAGCCACTGGTAAGCGGCCTGCTCCTCAATGAAGGTGCGAAATACCGTTTCATGGGCAGGCAGCCGACTATCAATCAAGTCGCGGTGGTAGGGCGTGACCAGGTAAGCCACCCGAAAAACGGCGTCGGGCAAAGCCTGCTGCATGGCCGAGCGAAACTCGGTCATTACCCAACTGAAGTCCTGCGCTTCGGCCAAGCCCCGGATGCGCAGGTCAATCAGCCAGTGGGCGGCCTGGTGCTGGCGCGCAAAATCCAGCGCTGCTTCGTAGCCCGCGCGGTGCTCCTGCGAGGAAACCAGCCGCAACCAGCGCAGAAACAGGATGCGCAGATCGGGGCGGTAGGTGAGACGCAGGAAGTCGAATTCGGCGGCGGGAGTAGGCACGGTTGAGATAAAAACGAAGGCTAGAATAAGCAGCAGTAAGCTGGACAGAATGGCCCGGCACGTACTCAACAAGCAACGGGCCGTCTAATGTTTAAACAAAAAAGCCTCTGCTGGGTTGCGGAGGCTTTTTTGCAGGTATTTCAAGCAGCTTTACTGACTATTTCTGGGCCAGGCTTTTGTCCCGGATGGCTTTAAACTCGGAGCCGGGCTTCCACTGCGGAAACGTGGTTTCGGCGGCCAGTCGGCTGCCTACGCGGTAGAGCAGGCGGGCATCCCACTCCATGCCGCGGTAGTCGGCCTGGGCGTTGTACTCGTCGGAAGGCTGGTGGTAGTGCTGGGCTTCAAACTCCTCACTCATCTTTTTCATGTAGGCCTTGCCCTTGGTCCAGCTGTCGGCGGTGCCGCTGGCGTAGAGCGAAGGCACGCCCACGTGGGCAAAGCTGAAGTGGTCGGAGCGGAAGAAGTATCCTTTGTCGGCGTTCTGGTCGGGCTGAATGTAGCGGCCTTGCTCCTGGGCCGCGGCCCGGGCGTACTCATCCAGCTCCGACTGTCCGTAGCCGATAACCGTCAAATCCCGCATGGGGCCGGTGTTGGGCAAGTCGTCCATGTTGAGGTCGGCCACGGTTTTGCGGACCGGAAACAGCGGGTGGTTGGCGTAGTACATCGAGCCCAGCAGACCCTGCTCTTCACCCGTGACAGCCAGAAACACGATGCTGCGGCCGGGCTTTTCCTTGGCTTGCTGAAAAGCATTGGCAATGGCCAGCAAGGCCGCGCAGCCGCTGGCATTGTCGGCCGCCCCGTTGTAGATAGAGTCGCCGGCCACGGGCGCCCCGATGCCGAGGTGGTCCCAGTGAGCCGAATAAATGATGTACTCGTCGGGGCGGGTGGTGCCGGGCAGCACGGCCACCACATTCTTGGATTCCTGGCGCCGCAGCTTGTTGGTAATGCTGGTACTGACCTGCAGATTCAGGGGCCGGGCCTTAAAACCTTTCTGGTTGGCGGCGGTGTAGGCTTCCTCGTAGTCCTGGCCGGCGGCCGAGAACAGCTTCTTAGCCGCGTCCAGGGTTATCCAGCCCTCAATGGTGCATTTACTGGCGCCTTTGTCGGCGGTCTGGTTGCGGAGCTTGGCACCCGAGTAGCTGCTTTGCACCACGCTCCAGGGGTAGGCCGCGGGCTTGGTGTCGTGGATGATGAGCAGACCGGCCGCGCCCTGCCGGGCCGCTTCCTCATACTTATACATCCAGCGGCCATAGTAGGTCATGGCTTTACCCTTAAACATCGTCGTGTCGTTGCCCGCGTTGCCGGGGTCATTCACCAGCACCACTACGGTTTTGCCTTTCACGTCGAGGCCGGCGTAGTCGTTCCAGCCGTACTCGGGGCCACCACGCCATAGCCGGCAAATACCAACGGGGAGTTCGTGAGGGCTACTTTTTCCTTTTCCTGCTCGGTAAAGGCCATGTAGTCGGTCTTGTAGTTCAGCGCAAAAGGCTGCTGGCCGCCGCTGATTTGCATGGTGGACGCGGGCGTACCAGTAATTTCCACCAGGGGCACTTTCTGAAAGTAGCTGCCGTCGGGGCCCGGCTTCAGGCCCAGCTTCTTGAACTCGTCGGCCAAATACGTAGTGGCTTTCTGCTCGCCCACGGTGAAGGGCTTGCGGCCTTGGTACTCGTCGGAGGCCAGCACTTTGATGTGGTTGCCGATGAGCTGGGCCGTAATTCCGTCGTTGGGCGAGGCCGGCACGGTGGTATCGGCTGCAGCGGTAGTGCCCGGGGCAGTGGTTTGCCCGGTAGCCGAGTCGGAGCTGCGGCTCTGGCAGCCGGCCAGGCCGTGCAAAACCAGGGCGCTGCCCAGAAGCAAGGAAGAAGTAGAAAAGCGCATGAAAGAATGGGAAAGTGGTTTGGTAGCTCAAGGTGCTGAAAAACACGCATAGTGCCGAGCATTACCCTCCAGAACGTCATGCCGAACAAAGTGAGGCATCCCGCAGCAATGGCAGCTGCTGTGCTTCGCCGGGCTCAGCAGGATGTGCTATTTACCTTGTTCTCTTCCCCATAATCCCAGGCTTCGGCAGGATGGTCTCTATTAAACGAATAAGCCTGACTTTCCTCAAAACGAACTTCCGCGACGGGGTTGCCCGTTCAAGGCACACTACGGCGCAACATGCACCGTTGCGGGAATGTCTTTGAACCGCTTACCTTCCTGCCTTCTTCCAGTATTTCCTTTCTATGCTTAAAAACTCGCTTCTGCTGCTGAGCCTGGGTTCCTTTCTGGCTACCACCCCAGTCTTGGCCCAACAGAAAAAACCGGCTGCCGCGCCGGCCACTACCTCGGCCACCGGCACCCGCCTCGTGGAAAAAGTAACCCGCAAGCCCGGTGAGCTGGTGATTCCCTACGAGAAGTACGTGCTGCCCAACGGCCTGACCCTCATCGTGACCGAAGACCACTCCGACCCGCTGGTGCACGTGGACGTGACCTACCACGTGGGCTCGGCCCGGGAGCAGATCGGCAAGTCGGGCTTTGCCCACTTCTTCGAGCACATGATGTTCGAGGGCTCCGACCACGCGCCCCAGGGTATGTTCGATAAGGTCATCATTGGGGCGGGCGGCACCAACAACGGCAGCACCAACCGGGACCGGACCAACTACTACGAAACCCTGCCGAGCAACCAGCTGGAGCGGGCCCTGTGGCTGGAAGCTGACCGAATGGGCTTCCTGCTAGATGCCGTGACGCAGAAGCGCTTTGAGGTGCAGCGGGCCACGGTGAAAAACGAGCGGGGCCAGAACTACGACAACCGCCCCTACGGCTTGGTGAGCGAGTACACGGCCAAAACCCTGTACCCCTACGGCCACCCCTACAGCTGGCTGACCATCGGCTACCTCGAAGACCTGGACCGTTCCGACGTGAATGACCTGAAGCAGTTTTTCCTGCGCTGGTACGGCCCCAACAACGCCACGCTCACGGTGGGCGGCGACGTGAAGCCAGCCGAAGTGGTAGCCATGGCCGAGAAGTACTTCGGCAGCATCAACCGCGGACCGGCCGTGCAGAACATGAAGCTGCCCGCGCCCAAGCTCACCCAGGACCGCTACGTAAGCTACCAGGACAACATCCGCTTCCCAATGGTGCAGCTGGTGTTTCCCTCGGTGCCCCAGAACCACCCCGACGAAACCGCCCTGGACGCCCTGGCCGAAATCATCGGGGCGGCAAGAACTCCTTGCTCTACAAAAACCTAATCAAAAGCCAAAAGGCCGTAACGGCTACGGCCTACCACCCCACGGCCGAGCTAGGGGCGAGTTTACCATGGCGGCCCGTACTTTCCCCGGCAAAAGCCTCGACAGCCTCGAAATTCGCCTGCGCCAGACCCTGACCGAGTTTGAGCGCCGCGGGGTGAAAGACGAGGACTTGCAGCGCTTTAAAGCCAGCCGCGAGTCGGACCTGGTGAGCAGCCTGAGCAGCGTGAGCGGCAAGGTGAGCCGCCTGGCTTCCAACCAGACGTTTACCGGCAACCCCAACTACATTACCGTGGAGCTTCAGCGCCTGCGGGCCCTGACCAAGGCCGATGTGCAGCGGGTGTACGGGCAGTATATCAAGGGCAAAAAGGCGGTGGTACTGAGCGTACTGCCCAAGGCTGCCCCGGTGGCTCCGGCCAAGCCCGACAACTTTACCGTCAGCAAGGAAGGCTACAAAGCGCCAGCCGACGAGTACAAGGGCCTGACCTACGTGAAGGCCAAGGACACCTTTGACCGCGGCAAGCTGCCCGGTGCCGGAGCCAACCCCGTGGTGAAAGTGCCGGCTTTGTGGCAGCAGCAGTTCCCGAACGGCCTGCGCGTAATGGGCACCCGCAATACGGAAGTGCCCACCGTGAATATGCTGCTCACCATTCGGGGCGGACACCGCCTGGAGCAGGTCAACCCCGGCAAAGCCGGTCTGGCGGCCGTCACGGCCACGATGCTCAACGAAGGCACCCAGAAATACACCGGCGAGCAGCTGGCCGACGCCCTGGACCGCCTCGGCAGCTCCATTACGGTGAGCCCCGGCGCCGACAACACCACCGTGAGCGTGCAGAGCCTGACCAAGAACCTACCCGCTACCCTGGCCTTGCTGGAGGAAATGCTGCTGCGCCCCCGCTTCGATGCCGCCGACTTTGCCCGCGTCAAGAAGCAGGCCCTGGAAGCCATTGCCAACCAGAGCACCCAGCCCACCGTCATTGCCGATAAAACCTACAACGCCCTGCTCTACGGCCCCGGCGACATTATGAGCGTGCCCGTGAGCGGCACCACCAGCACGATGCAGAGCATCACGCTCGACGACGTGAAGCAGTTCTACCAGCTCTACTACGGCCCCGATTTGTCGCACCTAGTGATTGTGGGTGATGTAGAGCAGAAAGACGTGGTAAACAAGCTGGGCTTTCTGCAGAACTGGGGCCGTAAGGGCCAGACGCTGCCCGCCGGCAACCCCGCCAAGCAACCCGACAAAACCCGCATCTACTTCGTAAACAAGCCCGATGCTGCTCAGTCGGAAATCCGTATTGGCTACCTGGCTTTGCCGTATGATGCCACTGGGGAATACTACCGGGCGTATCTGGCCAACTACCTGCTGGGCGGCTCGTTTGCCAGCCGCATCAACCACAACCTGCGCGAGGAAAAAGGCTACACCTACGGCGCGTACTCCGGCTTCCGGGGCACCCGCTACGTAGGTCCGTTCACAGCCCAGGCCGGCGTGCGGGCCGATGCCACCACGGCTTCCCTAACCGAGTTTGGCAAGGAGCTTAAAGGCTTCACCACCGGTATTTCTGATGACGAGCTGCAGCTGCTCAAGAATTCCGTAGGCCAGAGCGACGCGCTGAAGTATGAAACCGGTCAGCAGAAGGCCGCCTTCCTGGCCCGTCTGCTCGAATACGACCTCACCCCCGACTTCGTGCAGCAGCAAAACGCCATCCTGACCAGCCTCAAGAAGGAAGACGTGCAGGCCACGGCCCAGAAATACCTGCCCGTCGATAATATGTACATCGTGGTAGTCGGCGACCGGAACAAGGTATACCCCGGCATTACTACGTTGGGCTACGAAATCGTGGAAATGGACGCCGAGGGCAACCGCCTCACCAAGGTCATACCGGCCGCCAGCACCGTAACCGCCGCTCCCGCTACCCCGGCTGCTGATGGACAAGACGTGAAAAAGGCCAAGTCTAAAACCAAGGACGATGACGGCCGCAAGGCTAAGCGCAAGCTCAAAAAGGACGAAGACGGCACCAAGGTGAAGGAGAAAGCCGACTAGGCTCTGGCTCCCCGTCAATGCTGAAAAAGCCCGGTTCCAGGTTGGGGCCGGGCTTTTTCATGGACTGTATCTAGCCTTGGCAAACCACCATCGGCCTCGCAGAACCCTTGAAGGTCCTTCTGAAAACTCCGGCCCGCCATTCAGAACTCTGTAGAGCCTCCCGAGAAACTTCGGAGGGCCGTGCAGACTTCTGTACGGCACCCATAGAAACTTCGGATGCCTTTCCAGAACTCTGGAAGGGTGACTTAGAAACCTGGGACGTCATTCCAGAACTCTGTAAGGGTGCCTCAGAAACCAAGGCAGCCCTTACAGAGCTCTGCAAAGCCCTGGAAGAAACTTTGGGGCACTTCCAGGACTCTCGCCGGTCTGGGCCTCCTGCCGGAGCGCCGAAACGGCTGGCCCGCGCCCATCCGGAACAATTTACCCCTGGGCTGTTGTCGTTTAGGTGAGCGGGGCTGCGTGCAGCCTCCGCAGCTATATTGCGTATCTTTCCGAAGAGCCTGCCTTGGGCTCTTTTAGTGGACTGGAAAAAGAATCTGTGCCTGTAACGACTACGAACGCGCCGGCCCTGGAGCAGGTTCTGGCGCAACTGGATGCCTTTAAGCGGAAGTTTTACCTAAACCTGCTGGTGCGCGGCGCGCTGGTGGCGGGCGGGCTGCTGCTCACGCTTTTCCTGGTGTTCAATACCCTGGAATACTTCCTTTATCTGCCCACCTGGGTGCGGGCGGACTATTATTTGGCTTCTTGGCCCTGACGGTCTACGCCTTCGTGCGCTGGATCTGGCAACCTTTGGCCGCCCTGACCAACCTGCGCCGCCTGCTCAGCGACGAGCAAGCTGCCCAGCGCGTGGGTGAGCTGTTTCCGCAAGTGCAAGACAAGCTGCTCAACGCCCTGCAGCTGCAAGGTCAGGCCCGGGAAAATGAGCTGATTGCCGCCAGCCTGGAGCAGCGTGCAGGCCAGCTCACCGGTTTGGAGTTTTCCCAGGGCATCAACATCAAGAACCAGAGCCGGCCGCTGTGGAAGTACGTGGCCGTGCCCGCCGGTATCATGCTGCTTTTGCTGCTGGTGTACCCGGCCCTCTTCGTGCAGGGCACCGACCGGATTTTCCACTTCGACCGCGCTTACTCCCCGCCCGCCCCGTTCACGTTTGTCGTCGAGAACAAGGACCTCAAAGCTTTTAAGGGCGAAAACTACGAGCTGGCCGTGACGGTGGAAGGCGAGGCCCTTCCCAACGAAATCAACATCGTGTACGGGGGTCGGGAGCGGCGCCTGACCAAGGCTAGCGGCAACCGCTACACCTACGAGTTCAAGCAGCTGCAGCGCGACGTGGAGTTTCAGCTCTCGGCCGCCGGCTTCACCTCCGACGATTACGACCTGCTGGTGCGCGAAAGACCCAACCTGCGCGACTTCGCCGTGCACGTTACCTACCCGACCTACATCGGCAAGCCCGCCGAAACCATCCGCAACACCGGCAACCTGACCGTGCCCGAGGGCAGCACCGTGCGCTGGGAATTCAGTACTGCCGCCACCGACGAGCTGCAGCTGCTGTTCACCAACCCTCAAGAAACCGTCACGGCTACCGAGTCGGGCGAGGGGTTTGAAACCTCGCGCCGCATCCTGAAAAGCCAGGAGTACGCCGTGCGCCTGCGCAATGCGGCCAGCCTCAACCGGGACCCAATTCAGTACCAAATCACCGCCATTCCGGACCTCGTGCCGGAAATTACGGTGGAGAGCTTTGCCGACACGACTTCCCTGCGCTACCTGGCCCTGGGCGGTGCCGTGCGGGATGACTACGGCCTGAGCCGCCTGCAGCTCCACTACCGCGTGACGTCCAAAGCCCGGCCTAACGGCGACTACAAGGCCCGCGTTATTGCCCTGCAAAGCGGCCCCAGCCAGAGCTACGCCTACCAGTGGGACTTGGCCCCGCTCAACCTGAAGCCCGGCGACCGGGTGGAATACTTCCTGCAGGTGTGGGACAACGACGGCGTGCACGGCCCAAAATCGGCCCGGACGCGGGCGGCCGAGTTCAAGCTTCCTTCTACCAAGGAGCTGCGGGAGCAGATGAACGCCCAGTCGCAGTCGGTGCAGAACCAGCTGAGCCAGGCCGCCGAGAAGTCGAAGAAGCTGGAGCGGGAAATGGCCAAGACCGAGGACAAGCTCAAGACCAAGCGCAACCTCAACTTCCAGGACAAAAAGCAGCTCCAGGACATGCTCCAGCAAAAAGAGCAGATGGATCAGCAGCTGGCCGACATGAAGAAGATGTTCGAGGAGCTGACCCAGAAGCAGGACCAGATGGACCCCAAGAGCGAGGAGCTGCGCGACAAGGCCGAGGAGCTCAAGAAGCTGATGGACTCTTTGCTCGACCCCGAAACCAAGAAGCTCTACGACCAGCTCAAGAAGCTGCTGGAAGAGCAGAAAACGCCCGACGCCCAGCTTCAAAAGATGCTGCAGCAGCTCGAAAACAAGGAAAACACCCTGCAGAAAGAGCTGGAGCGCGCCCTGGAGATGTTCAAGCAACTGCAGTTTGAGCAGAAGATGGAGCAGGCCACCGAAAAGCTGGAGCAGCTGGCCCAGGAGCAGGAAAAGCTGGCCGAGCAAACCGAGAAAAACGACAAGGACAACCAGCAGAAAGGCGACTCCAAGCAGGACCAGCAGCAAAAACAGGAACAGCTCAAGCAGGAGCAGGCCCAGAAGCAGCAGGAGTTTCAGGACGTGAAAAAGGACCTGGAAGACCTCAAGAAGATGGACGAGCAGCTCGACAACCAGAACGGCGCCGACGACATGAAGCAGGACCAGCAGGACGTGGACCAGCAGCAGCAGGAAAGCCAGGAGCAGCTCAGCAAGAGCCAGAACAAGAAAGCTAGCCAGAGCCAGAAGCAGGCCGCGCAGAAAATGCAGCAGATGGCCCAGAAGATGAAGCAGCAGCAAGAGGAAGAGCAGGACGAGCAGCAGCAGCAGAACATCGACGACCTGCGCGACATTCTCGACAACCTCATCACGCTCAGCTTCGACCAGGAAAACCTGATGAAGCAGTTCCGCACCGTCGACCAGACCGACCCGCGCTTCGTGCAGCTGGGCCAGAACCAGCGCAAGCTCAAGGACGACGCGGCCATCATCCAGGACTCTTTGTATGCCCTGGCCAAGAAGGTTTTCCAGATCAAGTCGTTCGTAACCCGGGAAGTAGGGGAAATGAATGGGCAGATGGACGAGTCGCTGAACCAGATCCGGCAGCGCAACGTGGGCCGGGCTACCAGCAGCCAGCAGCTGGCCATGACTAGCATGAACAACCTGGCGCTGATGCTCAATGACGCCCTGCAGCAGATGCAGCAGGAGCAGCGCGAGGGGCAGCAAAGCCAGCAGAGCGGGGGCAAGCCCGGCGGTAAAAAGAAGAAGAAAGGCAACTCGCCTGGCGAGGGTGGACTAGGCAAGATGCAGCAGCAGCTCAACCAGCAGATTCAGCAGCTGCAGCAGAGCGGCAAAACCGGTCGGGCTTTGTCGGAAGATTTGGCTAAACTCGCAGCTCAACAGCAAATGCTCCGTGAAGCCCTCAAAGAGCTGGATAAGTTGCAGCAAGGCAGCAAGCAAGGCAAAGGCCAGGCCGGCGCAGGCGGCACCGGCGACGTGAAGAAATTAATGGAACAAACCGAAACCGACCTCGTAAACAAGCGGCTAACGGAGCAAACCATTTTGCGTCAGCGTCAAATCATGACCCGTTTGCTGGAAGTCGAGAAATCGGCTCGGGAGCGGGACCAGGATGACAAGCGTGAAGCGCAGACTGCTCAGAACCGCCCACCGGTGTTTCCCCCTGCTTTTGATAAATATAAGCAGCAGAAAAACCGCCAAACGGAGCTGCTACGGAGTGTTCCACCGGCCCTCACGCCTTACTATCAGCGGGAGGTAAGTGAATATTTTCAGAAAATGAAATAGTGTTCCGCTAATTTTACCGCCCTGCTCCCTTTTACATACCTATGAAACAGGTTAAAATTCAGATTCCTTCGCTCGTCGAAAATATCCGCGTCGTAGAAAGCTTTATCGACAACTCGAAGGATACGTTTCACATCGAAGATGATATCTATGGCAACATCATGGTCGCCGTTACGGAGGCCGTGAACAATGCCATTCGTCACGGCAACAAGTTCGACAAGGACCGCAACGTGTACTTGTCCCTGTATGTCGACAAGGACCGGGTGAAGTTTGAGGTGGAGGACGAAGGCGAAGGGTTCGACTACACCGACTTGCTGGACCCCACCGCGCCCGAAAACCTGGAGAACCCCGGGGGCCGCGGCATCTTCCTCATTCGCCACCTGGCCGATGAGGTGGAGTTCACCAAAGACGGCCGCAACGTGCAGCTGACCTTTATGCTCACGCCGGCCGAAACCGACGAGTCTTCCGCCACCGACACCGTATCTTCCGAAAACGCGGCATGAACCAGCACCCTCCCGGCACGGAAAATGAAATGAATGCGGGCCTTCCCGAGGAGTCGCACGAGTCGCATGGCATCGAGTTCCTGGTCGAAGACGTTGACTTCGAACTGGCTGAGGCCGAGGCGCTGACTTCCTGGGTGGAGAAGATTGCCGAGGTGCACGAGCATAAAATCGTGCAGCTGACGTATATTTTCTGTTCCGACGAGTATCTGCACCGCGTCAACGTCGAGTACCTCGACCACGACACGTATACCGACGTCATCACCTTCGATAACGCCGACGATGCCGATATCATCGAGGGCGACATTTTCATTAGCGTCGACCGGGTGCGGGAGAATGCTCAGCAGCTAGGTGTCACGTTCCACGACGAGCTGCACCGCGTTATGATTCACGGCGTGCTGCACCTGCTGGGCTACGCCGACAAAGACCTGCTGAGCCAGACGGCCATGCGTAAGAAGGAGGATTACTGCCTTTCGCTGCGCGCTTTCTAGAAGTCAGGTTTACCGTTATTTTCGTAAAGACGCCCGCAGCAATGCAGGCGTTTTTTGTTTATTCATCAGTTGGCTGCTTATCCTTGGCCAGCCAGACTTAGGCTTTACTCTCTGCCTTACGCTATGTCCGCTTCTTCGGCTCACAACCTGATTATCCCCGGCGAGGCGCTGGACTTTTACCTGAGCCAGGGCTATTACCGGATGCATCAGGACCTGTTTACCTGCCGCTTTCTGCCCATTGAGGGCGGCTTTTATACGGTCCACTGGCTGCGCATTGCATTAGGTGAGGTGCAGTACGGCCCCGAGCAGCGCCGGCTGCTGCGCCTGGGGGAACGGTTTACGGTGCGGCGGCGGCCATTTCAGCTAACCGATGAACTAGAGGAATTGTACGCTGCCTACCGCGGCTCCATCAGCTTCGATGCGCCGCCCACGGTGGAGTCGTTTTTGCTGGCCGGAGCTACGCATAATGTATTTACGACCGAAGTCTTTGAAATTCGGGACGGGGAGCGGCTGGTGGCGGCCGGTATTTTCGACTGCGGCGCCCGCAGCTTGGCCGGCATCATGAACTTCTACCACCCCGAGTACCGCAAGTTCAGTTTGGGCAAATACCTGATGCTGCGCAAAATTGAGCACGCCCGGGAGCTGCACCACCGCTACTATTACCCCGGCTACATTGCCCACGGCTTCCCCAAGTTCGACTACAAGCTGTTCCCTTGCCCGGCCGCTACGGAAGTCTTCGATGCCCGCCGCAGCCGGTGGGAGCCTTTCTCCTGGGAAACCGTGGCCCGCCAATCCGCTGATTTGCTTAGTGATTGGCAGGACGACGAGTTGAGCAGCTTCGACGAGGCCTGAGCAAGCTCACCGCGCAGAAAAGCAGCTGAGTGCGTATCTTTGCGCACGTTTTGAGCGTGTTGCCCCGGCATCCGCAGTTGATTCCCTTGAATAAAGCACCGGCCCGATGGTGGGTGCCTGCTGTTCGAAAGAAGTGCGAACTTTCCCTTAACCGGTTACTGTTTGCCTCCAACGGCCAGCGCATTGGGGCTAGAGTTAAACCACTGGGTTTAACCCTCCGTCGTCTGCAATCCGCGCCATCCGTCGAATCCGTCTAAAATCCGCGGTCCATGTTTCAGCAAGAAGAGTACGATGTTATTGTAGTAGGTGCCGGCCACGCTGGTTGTGAAGCGGCAGCTGCCGCGGCCAACCTGGGCTCCAAGGTCCTGCTGGTCACGATGAACATGAACACCATTGCCCAGATGTCGTGCAATCCGGCCATGGGTGGGGTGGCCAAGGGCCAGATCGTGCGGGAAGTGGATGCGCTGGGCGGGCAGTCGGGCATTATCACCGACAAGACGATGATTCAGTTCCGGATGCTGAACCGCTCGAAAGGCCCCGCCATGTGGAGCCCCGGGCGCAGTCGGACCGGATGCGCTTTGCCGAGGAGTGGCGCAACACGCTGGAGCAAACCCCGAACGTAGACTTCTGGCAGGAATCGGTGACGGGCATCGTGGTAGAAAACGACACGGTGGTGGGCGTCAAAACTCAGCTCGGCATCGAGTTTCGGGGCAAGTCGGTGGTGCTGACTAATGGCACCTTCCTCAACGGCCTGATTCACATCGGCGAGAAAAACTTCGGCGGGGGCCGCGCCGCTGAGAAGAAAAGCACCGGCATCACCGAGCAGCTCCTGGAGCTGGGCTTCGAAACGGGCCGCATGAAAACCGGCACCCCGCCCCGCGTGGACGGTCGCAGCCTGGACTATTCCAAAATGGAAGAGCAGGCCGGCGACGAGGTGCCCAGCAAGTTCAGCTACCTCGATACGCCCGCTCTGGTCAAGCAGCGCCCCTGCTACATCACCTATACCAACCAGGAGGTGCACGACATTCTGCGCGAGGGGTTCGAGAAGTCGCCCATGTTCCAGGGCCGCATCAAGGGCCTGGGGCCGCGCTACTGCCCGAGTGTAGAAGACAAAATCAACCGCTTTGCCGACAAGGACCGCCACCAGATCTTCGTGGAGCCCGAGGGCAGCAGCACCGTAGAAATGTACATCAACGGCTTCAGCAGTTCGTTGCCGGAAGACGTGCAGTACCGGGCCCTGCGCAAAATTGCGGGCTTCGAGAATGCCAAGATGTTCCGCCCCGGCTACGCCATTGAGTACGACTTCTTCCCGCCGACCCAGCTCAACCTGACCCTGGAAACCAAGCGGGTGAAGAACCTCTACTTCGCCGGCCAGATCAACGGCACGACGGGCTATGAGGAAGCCGCCTGCCAGGGCCTGATGGCCGGTATCAATGCCCACAACAAGGTACACGGCCGGGAGCCTTTCATCCTGAAGCGGAGTGAGGCCTACATCGGCGTGCTCATCGACGACCTCGTGAACAAGGGTACCGACGAGCCCTACCGCATGTTTACCTCCCGGGCCGAGTACCGCATCTTGCTGCGCCAGGACAACGCCGACCTGCGCCTGACGCCCCTGGGCCACGCCCTGGGTCTGGCCTCGGATGAGCGGATGGAGCGGGTGCAGCGCAAGCAGCAGGAAACGGCCGAAGTAGTAAAGCTGCTCAAGAATTTCAGCATCGAGCCTTCGGAAATCAACGGTTTGCTGGAAGAGCTGGGCTCGGCCACCATCCACGAGAAAACCCGCGCCGTGAACCTGCTACGCCGGCCCAACGTGGAGCTGGAACACTTGACCAGCACCTTGCCCGCCCTCACCTTGGCCCTTGGTCAGTACCAGCCCGACAGCCTGGAACAGGCCATTATTGCTATTAAGTACGAGTCCTACATCGAGAAGGAAAACCAACAGGCCGCCCGCGTGGCCGAGCTGGAAAACTTCGTGATTCAGGGTCGCCTCGACTATAAGCAGATGCCGGCCCTCTCGCACGAGGCCCGGGAGAAGCTGCTCAAGGTGCAGCCCGAAACCCTGGGTCAGGCCTCGCGCATCAGCGGAGTGTCGCCGGCCGACGTTTCGGTGCTGATGGTGTACCTTGGCCGATAATTGAGAACTCAATGCTCAGAACTCAGAAGTTAGCAACGGAGAAGCTTTTTGGCGCTCCAACTGACTTCTGAGTTCTGGGTTCTGAGCTCTTACTTCTTAATTCAAGAAAAGCGTGTCGTACGAACGTCTGGATAATTGCCCGGTTTGTGGCAAAAGCGAGTTTCGCAACAAACTGGTAGTAGAAGATAAGTCGGTGAGCAAGGAAAGCTTTGCCATCGTGCAGTGCGAAAACTGCACCTTCCAGTTTACCAACCCACGGCCCGGCATCGAGGCCATCGGGCGCTACTACGAGTCGGACGACTACGTTTCGCACAACAGCACTGCCACCGGCGTTATCAACCAGGCGTACAAAGTCGCCCGGTTTTTTACCATGCGCCGCAAGGTGGCCCTGGTTAATAAGCTGGCTCCGCGCAAGGGCAAGCTCCTGGACTACGGCTGCGGCACGGGACATTTTCTGGCGGCGGCCCGCTCCGGCGGCTGGCAGGTAGCCGGTGTTGAGCCCAACGCCCGCGCCCAGCAGGAAGCCTCTGAGCGGGTAGGGCAGCCTATCGGCAACGAAAGCCTGGTCACGTTTGAGTCGGCTTCTTTCGACGCCATTACGCTCTGGCACGTGCTGGAGCACGTGCACAACCTGAACGAAACGCTGCAGCAGCTCGTGCGCCTGCTCAAGCCCGACGGTGTGCTCATCATTGCCGTGCCCAACGTGGACAGCCTTGATGCCCAGCATTACCGCCAGGACTGGGCCGCCTACGACGTGCCCCGGCACCTCTACCACTTCAGCCCCAAAACCATGAAGCTGCTGCTCAAAAAGCACAAGCTCACGGTACCCGAAACCCTGCCCATGCCCCTGGATGCTTACTACGTGAGCATGCTCAGCGAGAAGCACCGGGCCGAGCGGGCGGCGGGCTGATGAACGTGCTCAAGGCCGGCTACAAATCCAATAAGTACGCCGAGGAACACGAAGGCCTGTACTCGAGCGTTATCTACGTAGCCCACAAACGCTAGAGCCATGCGGGCACTGCGGCTGTGGCTGGTTTTGGGTGGGCTCCTGATGAGCCGCCTCGCCGGAGCCGGCAGGGTAGGGGAGGGGCCAAAGCCTTTGCTGCCAATAGCTTCGGTTTCCGCTCACTTGGTCCTGCTGCCCGACACGGCCCGCAAGGTGCTGGCGCCCAACTCGGTTTCTACCGCGCCGGTCGTGCTGCTGCCCGCCGACGACAAGCCTACGCGCGCCGTTAGTTTGCGCATTCTCGGGGCCATTGCTTTTCTTACCGTTACCACCCTTTTGCTCTATAATGTCCGTTCGCGCTAACCTGCTTGTTCTGCTTTCCGCCAGTGCCATTGTGAGTGGATGTGCGGCCGTAAGCTCGCCGCAGGGCGGCCCCCGCGACGTGACGCCCCCCAAGCTTACCGGCACTTCCCCGGCCAACGGCTCCGTCAACGTGCGCCAGCAAGTCGTCCGCTTGGAGTTCTCCGAGTCGATTCAGTTGAAGGACCTGGCCAAGAACCTGATTGTGGCACCGGTGCTGGGCGACGACAACAAGTACCGGGTGCGGGAAGAGCGCAGCGCCATTGCCCTGGAGTTCGAAAAGCCTTTGCAGGCCAATACCACGTACACCTTCAACTTTGGGGCGTCTGTTACTGATATCACCGAAAACCTGCCGGCCCAGGACGTGCAGGTCACGTTCAGCACCGGCGCCCGCCTCGACTCAGGCTCGGTGCGGGGCAATGTAATTCAACTCTTGAGCGGAGCCGCCGCCGCCGAAGTACCCGTGATGCTGTATCCCGAAACGGATACCATGACCATCCGGCGCGGCAAGCCTTACTACATGACGCGCACCGACAAGTCGGGTGCCTTTGCCCTCAACAGTCTCAAGACCGGCCGCTACCGCCTCTTTGCCTTAGACGACAAAAACAACACGGGACGCTACGAGGAAGGGGAGCAGATAGCCTACCTACCCGAGCCCATTACGGTGCGCCCCGGCCTCGATTCGCTGCGGCTGGTGCTGGTGCGCCCTGATGCGCGCCGGCCTATCATTTCCAGCCAGCAAGGCACGCCTACTCAGTTCAAAATTTCCTTTAATGAAGGCCTGACCCAGGCTCGTCTGCTACCCCTGGGTGCAACTCCGGCGACTCCGGCGACTCCCGCGCCTGCCGCGCTAAACGAGGCTTTGCTGGTTAGTGAGCGGGGGCGGAGCGTCACGCTGTTCCGGACGGCCGCCATTGCCGAGGGGCGCTACCTGCTGGCTACCGCCGACAGCGTGGGCAATACCGGACAGGATACCATCAACGTCAAGTTTCCCGGCACCATTACGGGTGCAGCCCGCCGGGCGCCCCAGTATGCCGTGGTCGGTGCTCCCCGCGACGTGTACCGGCAGGGGCAGGTCAAGTTTCAGTTTGCCGAGCCGCTAAGGCCTCTTACCAAGCAGCCCATCGGTACCCTGCTGGAAGACTCTACTTCCCGCAAGCCGATTCGGGTGCCCCAGGAAGCTACCCTCAGCCCCGACCGGACCCAGCTCACGGTTAACCTGAATACCAAGGCTAAGAAGACCATCAGCATTATCCTGGACTCGACGGCCGTCACGTCCATCACCGAGCAGCGCCTGGGTCTTAAACCCGTGCGTCTGCCCGTCACCGACCAGTCGCCGGTGGGCAGCGTGGCAGGCACCATCCAGACCAAATATGCGCGGTTTCAGCTCCAGTTGCTGGATGGCACCAACCAGATTGTAGCGCTTCTGGAGAGTCCCAAAAAGACCTTTCGCTTCGACAATCTGGCGCCCGGCCCCTATCGTCTGCGTGTGCTTATTGATGCCGACAACGATGGCAACTGGCGCGGCGGCGACCCTAACTTCTTAGTTCCAGCCGAGCCCGTGTACTTAGCGCCCCAGCAGCTACAGGTGCGGGCCAACTGGGAAATGGAGGATATAAAACTGGTTTTCTAGTTTCCGGCCTCGTTTAGTCCGTTGATGACAGGCCCCGGCTGCAGCTGCAGTCGGGGCTTTTTCGTGCCTGCTCCCGGCTAGTCTGGGCGGGGCTGTACGCCTTTAGCCGAGGCAAGAGAGAAGCCTGTGGTAGCCGGTTCAGACCTCAGACCGAGCCAATATGGCGTAAGGGGTGTGAAGGGCTGATGGCTAATGGGTTTCCCTATATAGGAAACCGCGGGAAGCTACCGATTTGAGCTATCCACATTGGGCGCTTTCAGAATCAGGCGACTACGTGCTTTCCACAATTTTTTCCACAGCTTCACGGAGCATTTTCCACTCGGCAGGGCAGAAGTGGGTTAATCTGTGGATAATACTGGGGATACCTGGGGATAACCCGTGGAGAAGTTGCGGAAAAGTTTTTTTGCCCGGGCACAGTCCAGCACAGAGGGCGCTTTCCACATTGCCGACGTGGATAACGGTGGATAACTATCCCCGGAAAATACCCTAATCCACACTGGGCAAAACCTGTGAATTGTGGATTCGTGGATAACGCTGTTGATTGTGAATAAATCTCATAACCCATTGATATCATAGAATTTACTATCCACACACCCTGTTGATAGACGGTGTATAAACCCAATCTTGTACACAAGTTATCAGCTCTGTGTATAACTATATTTTCTTATCCACTTATGAACACCCCCAACGAGTGGAGACAAAGAGAAATCTTTTAAAAAATTTAATTCAAAAGTTATTAACCCTGTGGATAAGCTCGGCCCGCTTTCAAAAAATGAAAAGCTCTGTCCTGGCGTAGTCGGGCAAGCCAAGTCCAAGTACACGGGCCGTTCAGCCAAGTGAGAAGGAGGCTGGGGCCGGGAGGGTGAGCAAACCTATTGCTGGCCGGCTGGGCTGCCTAATACATTACACCAACCGGAACTTGGGGAGTACCACTCCCCTCCTGCCGACTTCGCCTCCGATTTTACCTTCATGAAGATGAGCTGGCGACTTAACGATGCACTGAGCCCGCTAAAAGGCTAGGTCAGGTCCGGGAAGTAATTGAGCTTGAGTGGATAACCTTCCGAAGTTGTGCACTTTTCCACAGCCTCAGGTGTGGAAAACCACGAAAGCTGGTCCCGAACGTGGCTTTGCCCGTATACAATGCTTCCACCCGCCCCGCTCCTGCTCATGCCTTTCGATTACACGCTCGACTTCAAGACCACCGATTTTCGTCGGCATCCGGAGTTGTACCGCGTGGGCAAAGGCGAGCAGGGCGTATTGCTGGTGGAGCCCTATAAGTCGGAGATACTGCCGCACTGGCGCTTTCGTACCCCGGAGGTAGCGCAGGAGTCGTCGGAGCAGATTTACCAGCTGTTTCTGGACTATCTAAAAGCCGAAGACTTTATAGGAGCCGACATGGCCCGCAAGTTCATTCAGATGGGCTTTACCCGGGCCCGGCGCTACGCTAACCACCGCGGCGGCAAGAAGTACGACGGACCCGTGCCCGACGATAAGAAGGGGCAGAGCGGAGCCCACGGCCGCGCCGAGCTGCCCCGCTCCCCCGAGGACCCCGAAAAGGCGGCCGCTGCGGCTATTTTCAAGGCCAAGTGGGACCAGGCCAAGGTTCACCCCGACTACGTGCGGCAGAAGGCCGAATTCGAGGCCCGCTACGGCAAGTGAAGCCCGAATACCTACCTTTAAATCCGAATTCCGAAACGCACCAGAATTCATCCAACCACCGAAACCAATTCGCTATGCAGACCATCCAACCCCAACACAGCAGCACCGAGGAAAACGAAATCATCCTGGGCACCGGCATGGGCCCGCTTAAGTTCGGCGCCACCCAGGACGAGGTTCGGGCCCTGATGGGCGAGCCGGAGGAAATTGAAGAGTCGGAGGACGACGACGAGTTTGAGCACCAGGCCTGGAATTACCTGGAGGAAGGCTACTCCCTGTACTTCGACCGGGAAGACGACTACCGCCTGAGCTGCATCGAAACCGACCACCCCGGCCTGCGCATTTTTGGCCAACCCATCCACGGTAAGTCCGTAGACGAAATTCAGGAGCTCATGCGCCAGAACGGCCTCGAGTCGACCGAAGTAGAGCGCATGGATACCGGCGAAACCCGCCTGTCCTACGAGAAGGAAATGATTGACCTTTACTTTGATGAGGACCAGCTGCAGTTCGTCAATTTCGGCGTGTTTATCAGCGACGACTTAGAGGTGCAATGGCCCAGCTAGAGCCAGAGTTATCCACAAAATTCGGGCTTTTTAGTGTTGATAAGTTGATAAGTCGCTAATAACCCGTCGTTTTAGTGGATAAACGCAGGCCGTTTGGCTAATTCTAATAGCTGGCACGGTCCTTACAAAAACTTCCGGCAATAAAAAAGCCGACCCGCAATGGGTCGGCTTTTTTTGTGTATTCCGAGGAAACCTCGCTTTACAGGATGGCCCGGAACAAGAGGAACAGGCCTCCCGAGAGGAACATCGTAACGGGCAGGGTGAGCACCCAGGCCAGAGCAATGTTGCGCACCATCTGCGGATTCAGGTTCTTGATGCCGCGGTTGGCCACCATCGAACCGGCAATAGCCGACGACAGTACGTGGGTGGTCGAAACCGGCAGGCCAAACTGGGTATTCACGCCAATCATGGCGGCTGCTACCAGCTCGGAGGAAGCACCCTGGGCGTAGGTCAGGTGCTCCTTGCCAATCCGCTCCCCGATGGTTTTCACGATGCGCTTCCAGCCGATCATGGTGCCGATACCCAACGACAGGGCTACCATCAAGGACACTTCCCAGGGGCGTAGTCGGTAAAGGTGCGCATCTGGGCAATGCTCGAATCAAAGACTTTACGGTCGGCGGTGCTCAGCGGCACTTTCTCGCTCGACACGAGTTTCTTGGATTTGTTGTGGATCAGCAGGATGGCTTTGCGAATCTCGAAGCGGGTAGCCTGGGGCAGCTGCTTCACGTCGGTTTTGCCGGCGAAGATCTGGTCGAGCGTGTTGGTCTGGGTCCGGATGTCGGTCAGCAACTGGCGGTCGGCCTGGCTCATGGTTCCGGCGTTGAGCTTGCCCATTACCAGCTCCACGTTGTTCAGCGACTCGCGCATGTCGAGCGGGTTGAGCTTCTGGTTGAGGGCAAAGTGCGTGGGTACGATTCCAATCAGGATGAGCATGATCAGGCCCACACCTTTCTGTCCGTCGTTGGAACCGTGGAAGTAGCTTACCAGGGTGCAGGTCGCAATCAGGATCAGGCGAATCCAGATGGGTGGTGGCTTACGCTTGTGGGGCTCCCGGAAGATGGATTTGGTCCGCACGAAACGCTTCAGCAGGAACATCATGATGATGGTCAGCGAAAAGCCGAAGATCGGGCTGATCAGCAGGGAGGCACCGGTTTCCAGGGCCTTGCTCCAGTTTACGGCCGAGCTGTTAGAGTCGGGCAGCAGGGAGAAGGCAATGCCCACGCCCAGGATGGAGCCAATCAGGGCGTGCGAGGAGGACGAGGGCAGGCCGTAGTACCAGGTGCCCAGGTTCCAGATGATGGCCGCCACAATCAAGGCGCCCACCATAGCAATGCTGTGGTACACGTTCTGATCGACGAGGCTTTCCACGGGCAGCAGGTACACAATGCCCATGGCCACCGCAATACCACCGGTAAGTACACCGATGAAGTTCCAGAAGCCCGACCACACTACCGCCACCCAGGGCCGCAGGGCGTTGGTGTAAATCACGGTAGCCACGGCGTTGGCCGTGTCGTGAAAGCCATTGACAAATTCGAAGGCGCAAGCTGCTACCAGACAGGTGATTAGCAGCAGAAGCACATGAGGCTCTAAGCCAAACATAAAAGGGGAATTAATGGGAAATCGGTTTTCATCGTTCCAAAGGTAGAGGGACCTTTAGGCGGGGCAAGATTATGAAATTGTTACGCCAAAATGGTACAACGCCCGTTTGCTTGCGCTTAACGCAGGAACCGATTCGGGGTTGGGCACCGGGGTAATCTGCTGAGGTAGAAGCCGGCAGAGAGGGCGAAGGGTAGAAAATACTGGCTTTTCCCAAGGTGCATTCTACCGCGGCTCCGGTGGTTTCTGCTACTTTTGCCCACTTCTACTGTATCAGAGTACCTGAATATGAGCAACGCCCCGCAGAAAACGGCCGCCAATACCGCTGAAGGCACTTTGGCCGAAATCGTGTCGCACGCCAAGGAATACGGCTTCGTGTTCCCCTCCTCCGAAATCTACGACGGCCTGGCTGCCGTGTATGACTATGGCCCCAACGGCGTAGAGCTGAAGAACAACCTGAAGCAGCTGTGGTGGAAGGCCATGACCCAGCTCAACCAGAACGTGGTGGGCATCGATGCGGCCATCTTCATGCACCCGACCACCTGGAAAGCCTCCGGCCACGTCGACGGCTTCTCGGACCCCATGATTGACAACCTCGACAGCAAGAAGCGCTACCGCGCCGACGTGCTGCTCGAAGAAAAAGCCGCCGAGTACGAGAAGAACGGCGAAATAGCCCGGGCCGAAACCCTGCTGGCCGAAATGGGCCGCCTGCTCACGGCCGAGGATCTGGCCGGCGTCAAGCAGCTCATCATCGACGAGAAAATCCTGTGCCCGATCAGCAAGACCGGCAACTGGACCGACGTGCGCCAGTTCAACCTGATGTTCTCGACCCAGATGGGCGCCGTGGCCGAGGGCTCGAACGAAATCTACCTGCGTCCCGAAACGGCCCAGGGCATCTTCGTCAACTTCCTGAACGTGCAGAAGTCGGCCCGCCAGAAGGTGCCGTTTGGCATTGCCCAGATCGGCAAGGCCTTCCGCAACGAAATTGTGGCTCGGCAGTTCATCTTCCGCATGCGGGAGTTTGAGCAGATGGAAATGCAATTCTTCGTGCGCCCTGGCACCGAGGAGGAGTGGTACCAGCACTGGAAAGCCGCCCGCCGCCGCTGGCACGAAGTAATGGGGCTGCCCGCCGACAAGCTCCGCTTCCACGACCACGAGAAGCTGGCCCACTACGCCAAGGCCGCCGTGGATATCGAGTACGAGTTTCCCTTCGGCTTCAAGGAAATCGAGGGCATACACTCCCGCTCCGACTTTGACTTGACCCAGCACCAGCAGTACAGCCGTAAAAAGCAGAACTACTTCGACAACGACGTAAACCCTGAGACTGGCAAGCCCTACGGCAACTACGTGCCTTACGTGGTGGAAACCTCGGTGGGCGCCGACCGGCTGTTTTTGGCTACGCTCTGCCAGGCCTACCAGGAAGAAACCATTGTGGAAGGCGAAGGGGAGGAGCAGAAAACCAAAACCCGCAAGCTGCTGCGCCTGCACCCGGCCGTGGCCCCGGTGAAGGCCGCCATTTTCCCACTGGTGAAAAAGGACGGTCTGCCCGAGAAGGCCAACGAAATCTACAACAGCCTGCGCCACGACTTCCGCCTGGTGGTGGAGGAAAAGGACTCCATCGGCACGCGCTACACCCGCCAGGACCTCATTGGCACGCCCTTCTGCATTGCCGTCGACCACCAGACCCTGGAGGACGAAACCGTAACCGTGCGTCACCGCGACTCCCGCGAGCAGACCCGCATGCCGATTTCGGAGCTGCGCGCCTACATCGGCGAGGCTGTAAGCTTGACGCGAATTTTCGAGAACCTCTAAGACGTTCAGCAGCTGCCAAGCGCGAAAAGCCGGGGCCGTCATGCTGAGCATGGCGGCCCCGTTTTCGTTTCCGGTCGGCTGAAGCGGGTCGGGCGTCGAGTGGGGGCGGGCCGCAGAGCCGGAACCCGTTAGGTTTACCGCTTGGCGGGTGCCGGCAGCCCGAGTTGTATCATCCTTCTACCAGCCAGTCATTGCGTACCTTTGCTAAATTTTAGCGGCCTATGTGGAGTAAACTCACCTTATTCAATATCAAGCACCGGCGGATACTGATTCTGCTCCTGGCCGCTATTACGGTGTTCATGGGCTGGCACGCCCGCAAGGTGGAAATGACCTATGACTTTGCCCAGGTCGTCAGCCCCGACGACCCGGACATGGTGTATTTCCAGCAGTTCAAGAAAACTTTCGGCGAAGACGGCAACGTGTTCGTGCTGGGCTTGCAGGACAGCAGCGTGTATGAGCTCGGCAACTTCAACGAGCTGCGCAACCTGACCGAAACCCTGGGCAAGGTGCAGGGCGTGAGCGGCGTTTTGTCGGTCACCAAGCTCATCAAGCTCGAAAAAGACACCAGCAACCAAAGCTTCCGGGCCAGCCCCATCTTCAAGCAAGCCCCGCAAACCCAGGCCGAGCTGGACTCCCTGATGCGGGTGGTGAACCGGCAGGAATTCTACAAAGGCCAGCTGATTTCGCCTACCACGGGTGCTACGCTGCTGGCTCTGACCATGGACCCCAAGTTTCTGAACTCCTCGAAGCGCGAAGGCGTGATGAAGGAAATTCTGGCCCATGCCGAGCGGTTCCAGCAGAAAACCGGCATCCGGATGCACTACGCCGGCCTGCCCTACGTGCGCGCCACGATGACAACCAAGGTAGCGGCCGAAATGAAGCTCTTCGTGGCCCTAACGGTGGCCATGATGGCCATTACCTTGTTCCTGTTTTTCCGGACCTGGGCTGCCGTAGTCTTCCCCATCCTGATTGTGCTTATCGTGGTGGTATGGTGTATCGGCTCCATGGTACTGATGGGCTACAAAATCAACCTGCTCACGGGTCTGATACCGAGTATTATCATCGTTATCGGCATTCCGAACTGTACCTACCTACTCAGCCGCTACCACTACGACTACCGCAAATCGGGCAACCAGGTGCTGGCTATGACCCGCGTGGTCAGCAAAATCGGCCTCGTGACCTTGATGAACAACACCACCTCGGCCATCGGCTTTGTGGTGTTCTGCTTCACCAACATTGCCATTCTGTTCCAGTTTGGGGCCGTGGCTACCATCAATATTTTCGTGGCCTTCCTGGTCTCGTTTATCCTGATTCCGATTGTCTTTACTATCCTGCCCCCGCCCACGCCCAAGCAGCTGGAGCACCTCGACGCTACCCCGCTGACCAAGCTGCTGGAGTTTTTCGAGCACCTCGTGCTGGAGCGCCGCGGCATGGTGTACCTGGCCGCTGCTGTGATGATGGCCTTGGCTATTGGGGGCGTTACGAAGGTAAAGTCGGTGTCGTACATGGTGGATGACCTGCCCAAGGACAGCTCCGTCAACTCCGATTTGAAGTTCTTCGAGCAGCATTTCAACGGCGTCATGCCCCTGGAAATCGTGGTGAATACCGGCTCGAAGCGGGGCATCATGAAGCTCAAGAACCTGGAGAAAATTGACCGGTTCGAGAAGTTTCTGCGCACCCAGCCCGTGCTGACTACGCCCGTGAGCATCGTGACGTTCTTAAAGGCTTCAACCCAGGCGTTCTACAACGACAACCCCGAGTATTACCGCCTGCCCGACAACTCCGAGAAGAATTTTATCCTGAGCTACCTGGCCCATTCCCAGGGCAAGGCTGGTGGCGGCCTAGACAGCAAGCTGATCCGCTCCTTCACCGACTCTACTGGTCAGAGTGCCCGCATTTCGCTGAAGATTGCCGACATCGGCTCCCGCAACCTCGACACGCTGCTGACCAACCAGATTCGGCCCCAGATCAAGGAGATTTTCAACGGCACGGGTATGGACGTGAAGCTCACCGGCACCACGATTCTGTTTACCAAGGGCAACGAGTATCTGATCAACATGCTCAAGGAAAGTCTGCTGATTGCCTTCGGGCTGGTGGGCTTGGTGGTGCTGATTCTGTTCCGCAGCATCCGGGCCGTGTTCTTCACGTTGCTGCCCAACTTCTTCACCTTGCTGCTCACCGGCGGTATTATGGGCTACTTCGGCATTCCGCTCAAGCCCAGCACGGCGCTTATTTTCAGCATTGCCCTGGGCATCGACGGCGACAACAGCATCCACCTGCTGGCTAAGTTCCGGCAGGAGCTGGCTGCCAATGGGCACCGTGTGCGGGCCGCCATTAGCACCACGCTCAGCGAGGCCGGCACCAGCATGATTTACACCAGCATTGTGCTGTTTCTGGGCTTTTCGGTGTTTGCCTTCTCTGAGTTCGGTGGCACCAAGGCCCTGGGCCTGCTTATGTCGGCCTCCCTGCTGATTACCAACTTCTCCAACCTGATTCTGCTGCCTTCCCTGCTCGTTACCTTCGAGCACGGCAAGGATGAGAATATCAACGAATCCTTCATTCAGCACTTCGACCACACGTACCACGAGGAAGACGACGACGCGGAAATCAATCTGCGCCGCATCCCCTTGCAGAAGAAGCTGGATTCATAGTTTTTTAAATACTCTGGTCATGCAGAGCGTAGCGAAGCATCTCGCGTGCTGACGTTGCCCTACTTTTTCCAACGGCGCGAGCAAGATGCTTCGCTGCGCTCTGCATGACGTTCTGATTTAGCCTACGCTTCACGCGACAACACCCCAACAATGAACTACCCCGAATACAAGCAGCCGCTCAACTACGGCCAGGTCGGCACCGATATCCTGGCGTGGTGGAAGCAGAACGGCATCTTTGAGAAAAGCGTGAGCACCCGCGAAGGGCAGCCCACCTTCGTGTTCTATGAAGGTCCGCCTTCGGCCAACGGCGCCCCGGGCATTCACCACGTCATGGCCCGCACCGTGAAGGACATCTTCTGCCGCTACCAGACCCTGCTGGGCAAGCAGGTCTCGCGCAAGGGCGGCTGGGACACCCACGGCCTACCCATCGAGCTGCAGGTGGAAAAGGAGCTGGGCATCACCAAGGAGGATATCGGCAAGAAAATCAGCATCGAGGACTACAACCAGCGCTGCCGGGAGACTGTCATGCGCTTCAAGGCCCAGTGGGACGACCTCACCGAGAAAATGGGCTATTGGGTAGACCTCGACGACCCTTACATCACCTTCGAGCCTGAGTACATCGAAAGCTGCTGGGCCCTGCTCAAAAAGCTCTACGACAAAGGCCTGCTCTACAAAGGCTACACCATCCAGCCCTACTCGCCGGCCGCCGGCACGGGCCTCAGCTCCCACGAACTCAACCAGCCCGGCACCTACCGCGACGTGAAGGACACGACCATCGTGGCTCAGTTCAAGGTGAAGCAGGACGAGAAGTCGGAGAAGCTATTTGCCGGCGCCGTCGAGGTTCCGACCTATATCCTGGCCTGGACCACCACGCCCTGGACCTTGCCCGCCAACACGGGCTTGGCCGTGGGCAAAAACATCAGCTACGTGCTGGTGCGCACCTTCAACCCCTACACCTACGCCCCCATCCGGGTGGTACTGGCTGAGGCGTTGGTAGGCCGTCATTTCTCGGAGAAAGCCAAGGACGCTTCCCTGGAAGACTACAAAGCCGGCGACAAAGTGCTGCCCTGGCGCATCGAAGCCACCTTCAAAGGCTCCGACCTGGTTGGCGTTACCTACGAGCGGCTGTTCGGCCACGACAAGGGCTTTCCGGCCTTTGAAGGGGAGGAGCGGGCCTTCCGCGTCATCAACGGCGACTTCGTAACCACCGAAGACGGTACCGGCATCGTGCACATCTCCCCCACCTTCGGCGCCGATGACTTCCGGGCCGCGGCCCTGGCCGACATTCCGGCCCTGCTGGTAACCGACGACGAAGGCAAAATCAGCCCCATCGTGGACCGCACCGGCCGCTACGTGGCTCAGATGGGTGAATTTGGCGGCCGCTGGGTGAAAAACTACGACGGCCACGACCAGAGCGGAGCCGACTACAAGACCCTCGATGAAAGCATTGCCATCCGCATGAAAGGCGACGGCACGGCCTTCAAAGTGGAGAAGTACGAGCACACCTACCCCCACTGCTGGCGCACCGAGAAGCCCGTGCTCTACTACCCGCTCGACTCCTGGTTTATCAAGACTACGGCGGTGAAAGACCGGCTTATCGAGCTGAATAAAACCATCAACTGGAAGCCCGAAAGCACCGGCACCGGCCGCTTCGGCAACTGGCTGGAAAACCTGGTCGACTGGAACCTGAGTCGCTCGCGCTACTGGGGTACGCCCCTGCCCATCTGGCGCAGTCAGGACGGCTCCGAGGAAATCTGCATCGGCTCCATCGAGGAGCTCAGCGCCGAAATCGACAAGGCCGTAGCCGCCGAAATCATGACCCACAACCCCTACCGTAAAGTGGATGGCAACTGGGTAATGGCCGATGGCAACGAAGCTGAGTCGACCAAGAAAATCGACCTGCACCGCCCCTACGTGGACGATATTTTCCTGGTGAGTCCCACCGGCCAGGCCATGTACCGCGAAACCGACCTCATCGACGTGTGGTTCGACAGCGGCGCCATGCCCTACGCCCAGTGGCACTACCCCCTGGAAAACGGCGAGAAGTTCAAGCAGAATTTCCCCGCCGACTTCATTGCCGAAGGCGTGGATCAGACTCGCGGCTGGTTCTTCACGCTGCATGCCCTGGGCGTAATGCTGGAGGATTCGGTAGCCTACAAGAACGTCATGGCCAACGGTCTGGTGCTCGACAAAAAAGGCGAGAAGATGAGCAAAAGCAAGGGCAACGCCGTGGACCCGTTTGCCACCATCAGCCAGTACGGCCCCGACGCCACCCGCTGGTACATGATTGCCAACGCCCAGCCCTGGGACAACCTTAAGTTTGACCTGGCCGGCATCACGGAGGTGCAGCGCCGCTTCTTCGGCACGCTCTTCAACACGTACTCGTTCTACTCGCTCTACGCCAACCTCGACGGCTTCCAGGCCACCGAAACCGGCCGCGTGCCCCACGCTGAGCTCAGCGAGCTGGACCGCTGGATTCTGAGCAAGCTGCAGTCCCTCATCCTCGAAGTGCGGGGCTACTACGATGGCTACGACCCCACCAAGGCCGCCCGCGCCATCCAGGATTTCGTCACCGATCAGCTTTCCAACTGGCACGTGCGCCTCTCGCGCCGCCGTTTCTGGAAGGGCGAGCTGACCACCGACAAGCGCGCTGCCTACGAAACCCTGCAGGAATGCCTCGTGACCGTAGCCCAGCTCATGGCTCCCATTGCGCCCTTCTTCGCCGAATGGCTCTACAAGAACATGACCGACGGCCTGCGTCAGGAAGGCAACGCCCAGCGCTGGACTGCCGAATCGGTGCACCTGACACTGCTCGTGGACGCCGACGAAGCCCGCATCGACAAGGCTCTGGAAGAGCGCATGGAGCTGGCCCAGCGCATTTCTTCGCTCACCCACTCGTTGCGGAAGAAGTCGGTGCTGAAGGTGCGCCAGCCCCTGCAGCGCATCCTGGTGCCGGTGCTGAACGACACCACGCGGGAGCAGGTCGGCAAGGTGGAGGATTTGATCTGCGCCGAGGTGAACGTGAAGCACGTGGAGTTTCTCGACGATACCAGCGGCGTGCTGGTGAAGTCGGTGAAGCCCAATTTCAAACGCCTGGGCCAGCAGTACGGACCCAAGCTGAAGGTGGTAGGGGCCCGGATTCAGCAGATGACGGCCGAGGAAATCAGCACGCTCGAAAAAACCGGGCAGCTGGCCGTGGAAATCGGGGGCGAAACCTATACCCTGGCCCCCGACGACGTGGAAATCCGCACCGACGACTTGCCCGGCTGGCTCGTGGCCACCGATGGCCCCCTCACCGTGGCCCTCGACGTGACCCTGACCGACGAGCTGCGCCAGGAAGGCGTAGCCCGCGAATTGGTGAACCGTCTACAGAACCTGCGCAAGGACAGCGGCCTGGAAGTGCAGGACAAAATCCGCGTAACGCTGCAGCAGCAGCCCGAACTGGAAGCCGCCGTGCAGTCCTTTGGCGACTATATCCGGGAGGAAGTTCAAGCCCTGGCCCTGGATTTCGCGCCCGAAATCAGCGGCGGTTCGGTGCTCGAATTCGACGAGTATAACGTGCCCGTACAGCTGGAAGTCGCAAACGGCTGAGCCTAAGGTGCCAACCGACTTTGCAGAAAGGTCGGTTGGCACATCGGCGCACAAAGCGTTGAAGCGGACCGGAAAATCAGCTCAAAAGGGCATAAAACGCCCGAAAAATATATACCAGAGGCAAGGAGGAAGGCCCAGTCGTTTCGCGCAGGAAAGTCTAAAATTCTTCGTCACTTTGTACCCGGGGAGGGAAGAGGTTCCGAAGCTGACACTACGTCAGCCCGACGTCTCACTTCTCACTTCTAACCTCTCACTTCTCAGAAATGAAGTACTGGAAATACTACCTGCTGGCTTTGCTGGTCATCGTCATCGACCAACTTTCGAAGTGGGCCGTGCATACCTACATGGAACCCGGTATGGCGGGCGAAATTTCCCTGCTCGGCGACTGGGGCAAGCTGCATTACACGCTGAATCCCGGCATGGCTTTCGGCGTGGAACTGCCGCCGCCTTACGGCAAAATCCTCCTTACCAGCTTCCGCTTGGTGGCGATGGTCGGCATCAGCTACTACATCTACAAGCTGTGGCAGCGCCGGGCCATTCCCGGCTACATTGCCTGCGTGGCCCTGATTCTGGGCGGGGCCGTCGGCAACCTGATTGACTCGATTTTCTACGGCGTCCTCTACGACAACGCTCCGTTTGGCGTGCCTACGCCCTGGTTTCACGGCCAGGTTATCGATATGCTGTTCGTGGACTTCCCCGACGGTTTTTTCCCCATTTCCTGGCCGCTGGTAGGAGGGAAGATCATTCCTGACTTTCCCATCTTCAACATCGCCGACTCCTGCATCTTCATCGGCGTGGTGCTGATTCTATTCAATCAGAACAAGTTTTTCGCCGAGGAAAACGCTGTTGCGGAAGCTCCAAGAGCCACTGAAGTGCCCCGCCACGATGCTGAAACGTCGGAAGTGGTGTAAGACAGTCTGCTAAAAGCAAAAAGCCCGCTGGAGCAATCCAGCGGGCTTTTTTATTGATTTTTGAGAACAGTCATGTCGAACGAAGGGAGACATCTTGCATGCTGATCTTTGATTACCAACCCAACGACGCCACGCGAAACGTCTCCCTTCGCTCGACATGACCTTCTACAAGCTCATTTTACCACGTATAGTGCACCAGCGGCCGGATACGCTGGTCGTAGATGGCGCGTACCTGCTGCATCTGCTCGTCGGTAATGGCGGGCAGTTCGGCCGCCTTGAGGTTCGATTCCAACTGGCTAGGCTTGGAAGCGCCGGGAATTACGCAGCTTACCTCGTCGAACATCAAGACCCAGCGCAGAGCTATGGGCGCCAGGTTGGGCTGGTCAGGAAACACCTTTTTAAGCGCTTCTACGGCCTCCAGGCCTACTTCGTAGTCGACGCCCGAGAACGTCTCGCCTTTGTCGAAGGCGGCCCCTTCCCGGTTGAATTGACGGTGGTCGTCGGCTGAGAAGGTCGTGTCGCGGGAGAACTTGCCGGTGAGTAGGCCGCTGGCCAGGGGCACGCGCACAATCAGGCCCACGTTGTGCCGCTTGGCTTCCTGGAACAGCAGCTCTTGGGGCCGCTGCCGGAACATGTTGAAGATAAGCTGGATGGAGCACACGTTGGGGAAGGTTAAGGCCTTAAGCCCTTCTTCCACCTTTTCCACGCTCACGCCCAGGTGCCGGATCTTGCCCTCTTCCTTGAGCCGGTCGAATACTTCGAAGATTTCGGGGCGGTAATAGACCTCGGTAGGAGGGCAGTGAAGCTGAATCAGGTCGATGGTATCGAGCTGCATGTTGCGCAGGCTTTGCTCTACAAACTTGCGTAGTGCCTCGGGCTGATAGGCGTCGTTGGTGTGGGGCTGCAGCTGCCGGCCGCATTTGGTGGCCACGTACACCTGCTCGGAACGGCTGCGTACGAGCCGGCCCACGGCCTTTTCGCTTTCGCCGTCGCCGTACACGTCGGCCGTGTCGATGAAGTTGATGCCCCGGTCCACGGCGGCGTTCAGAATCTGGTCAGCGTTTTCGTGGCTGAACGGGTCACCCCATTTGCCTCCGACCTGCCAGGTGCCAAGGCTGATTTCGGAAACGGAAAGGTCGGTTTTACCTAGTTTACGATACTGCATGTTGAGTGGAAGTAATGTCTTGGGTGTGTTGTTGGGCTAAATAAGCCATACGTAAGCCCCGTCCGGCAAGCTACGGCCCGCCTGCCTATCTTTACCGATTGTCGTCCCGAATTTCTGTTTCCCGTGCCTGAGCCCATTCTGTCCGTCCGCAATCTGACTATCGACTTCCGTTCCCACCGCGGCGACGTGCGGGCCGTACATGACGTGTCCTTCGACCTACACCGGGGTGAAACCGTGGCCATCGTGGGCGAATCCGGCTCGGGCAAGTCCGTTACTTCCCTGGCCTTAATGGGCCTGATTCCGATGCCGCCCGGCCGGATTGCTTCGGGCACGGCGCAGTTTCACTCCGAAGCCCTGGGCGAAGTCGACTTGCTCCAGCTTCCGGATCAGCAGCTGCAAAAGGTGCGGGGCAACGACATCAGCATGATTTTTCAGGAACCCATGACGTCCCTGAACCCGGTCTATACCTGCGGCAGCCAGGTGGTAGAAGCTTTGCGCCTGCATACCACGCTCAGCCAAAAGGAAGCCGAGGCCCGCACGGTGGAGCTGTTTCGCATGGCCCAGCTGCCCCGCCCCGAGAAAATCCTGAACGCCTACCCCCACGAAATCAGCGGGGGCAGAAGCAGCGCGTGATGATAGCCATGGCCATGGCCTGCAACCCCGCCATCCTCATTGCCGACGAGCCTACCACCGCCCTCGACGTGACGGTGCAGGCCCGCATGCTGCAGCTCATCGACGAGCTGCGCCGCCAGCACAACACGGCCGTGCTCTTCATCACCCACGACCTGGGCGTGGTAGCCGAAATTGCCGACCGGCTTCTGGTCATGTACCGCGGCCGGGTAGTGGAGCAGGGCCCCGTGCTCGACATTTTCACCAACCCCCAGCATCCTTACACCAAAGGCCTGCTGGCTTGCCGTCCCAAACTCTCAGTGGGCCGGCAGTGGCTACCCGTAGTAGCCGATTTTATGACCGAGGACGCGGCCGGCAACCTCGTGGAAAAACTCACGCGTTCCACGCCGGAGAGCTCAACTATTGCCGTAACTGCTACCTCTGATAACATTTCTCTTGAAACCACCAAAACGTTCCCCGTGGAACAAAATGAGGCGGTTTTAGCCAGCGAAACGAAAGGGGAGGTGCTCAACCAAGCTCTAGCAGTCGAGGCTTCACGTTCAGCTTCAACCACCCATTCCGACCCGCTCTTACGCGTTGAAAACCTGAACGTCCACTTTCCCATTCGCAAGGGCTTCTTCAACCGCAAGCCCGAGTTCGTGCGGGCCGTGGACGGAGTCAGCTTCGACATCTTCCGCGGCGAAACCGTGGGGCTGGTGGGCGAGTCGGGCTGCGGCAAGACCACGCTGGGCCGGGCGCTTTTGCGACTGGTGGAACCAACGGCCGGCCGCATCCTGTTCGAAAAGACGGATCTGGCAAGCTTGCCCGCCGGCGAGCTGCGCAAACGGCGCAAGGAATTTCAGATGGTCTTTCAGGACCCCTACGCGGCCCTCAACCCGATGATGACCGTGGGGGAGGCCATCCTGGAACCGATGCGGGTGCATAGCGTGGGTGGCAGCCGGCAAGAGCAAAAAGCTCGGGTGCTGGAGCTGCTGCGCACCGTGGGTTTGAAGGAAGAACATTACCTACGTTACCCGCACGAATTCTCGGGTGGCCAGCGCCAACGGATTTGCATTGCCCGGGCCCTGGCCTTGCAGCCCAAATGCATCGTCTGCGACGAGTCGGTGTCGGCCCTCGACGTGTCGGTGCAGGCCCAGGTGCTGAACTTGCTCAACCAGCTCAAGCGCGACTTCGGCATCACCTACCTTTTCATCACCCACGACCTGTCGGTGGCCCGCTTCATGTCCGACCGGCTCTTGGTCATGAGTCAGGGCCGGATTGTGGAAAGCGGCCCGGCCGCCGACGTCTACGCCAACCCCCAACACGACTACACCAAGCAGCTGCTGGCCGCCATTCCCAAAGACGAGCCCAGCGACATCCGCGCCGCCGTAGCTCGCCGGGCCGTGGAAGCGTAGCCAAACCTTTAATGCAAATCATTTACCCTCCTTACCCTATCAGCCGACTACCATAGACCCACTATGGGAGCCGGAGTATGCCTGGGTCCGCGCCAATGGTTTTGACGCAGCCTTGTTCGATGTTGAAACCGATAAGCTCCTGCCACGCCTTGCCGGAACTACTCCGGCTCTGTATCGGGGTTGGATGTTGTCGGCGGCCGAGTACGAACAGCTGGCTCAACGCACCCCGTTGCTGGTAAGCCCGGCCGAGTACCTGTCCTCCCACCAGGCCTCGGGCTGGTATGACGCCATTCGGGAATTCACCTTTGACAGCTCGTTTCAGCCCGCGGCGCAACTACCGGACTTTTCCGCCGGCCAGCGCTACTTCGTGAAAGGCCTGGTCAAATCCTTCGGGCCCGATTCGGTTGTGGCCAGTACCGAGCAGTGGCAGATGCTGATTCAAAAGCACGAATTATCCACTACCGATGTTCTATTCGTGCGGACCTTCACGGAGCTGCTGCCCGACTCCGAGCGGCGGTTCTTCGTAGTGGCTGGTGTGGCGTATGGCGCACATGGTGCCAAGCTGCCTGCCGAGCTGCAACCAGTCCTGGCCTTACTAGCTCCCCGAAACTTCTACAGCCTGGACATGGTGCTGACTGCTGCCGGTAGTAGCGTAGTGGTGGAAGTCGGCGACGGGCAAGTGTCTGACATCAAGGAATGGACCCTGGCCGATTTCGGGCAGACCGTTCTGCGGGCTCTTGCTGCGCTGTAGCAACTCCGGCGGCGCATATAGTTCTTCTCGAATTTATTTCGTAGTATCCTTTGTCTGCCGCGCCACAGCTTTTTGGCCGCGGCCAAAACCCGGCCGCTTGGGCCGCGTTCAAATCAACATTCAACCCCCGCGCCTGACCAACCGCGTCAGCCGTAATTTCCACTTACCTGCGCCGCCTGCGAAACCGAAAACAACTGGCGGCACCCTTATTTTCTAATGAAGAAAAAAGAAGAATCCGAGGCTCCCCGCGCTTCCGCGAAAGCCTCCCGCGCGCCTAAAGCCGCGCCTGCCCCAGTAACGAAAAGTCTGGTGTACCGCATTTTTGCCGACAACCCCGGCAAAGTATTTTCCTACCGCCAGCTCTCCCGCCGCCTCGGCGTGACCACCAAGGAGCAGCGCGAAGACGTGTTCATTCACCTTAAAACCCTGCGCAACTCCGGCCAGCTGACCCACCTCCAAAACGACGACTACCGCCTCTCCGACCCCGAAGCCCAGAAGGTACAACCCCTGGCTGCCGAGCGTCCGGACCACGGCAAGAACGCCGTGAAAGGTGGCCGCCCTGTGGAGGCTGAGTTCGGCAACGACCCCATCGTGCGCCGCCGCCGCACCCAGGGCTTCGACGAGCCCGGCGACGGGCAGCCGACGGCTAAACCACAGTACCGGGAGCGGGGCCAGGAAGGTCCCGACACCATCACCGGTACCGTGGCGTTGGCTACGAGTCAGTACGCCTTCGTCATCTCGGAGGAAAGTGAAACCGACGTGCGCGTCTTCACCGACCGCCTCAAGTTTGCCATGCAAGGCGACACGGTCCGCATCCGCCTGCGCGGGCAGCGCGACGGCCGCCCCGTGGGCGACGTGGTGGAAGTAGTGAACCGGGTGAAAACCGAAATCGTGGGTCAGCTCAAACTGCAGGGCGGCTTCGGCTTCGTGTCCCCTGACCACCGCAAACTCTACTTCGACGTGTTCGTGCCCTTCGAGGCTCTGCATGGTGCCAATGATGGCGAGAAGGTCTTGGTCAACATCACCGAGTGGCCCGAGGATAGCACCCGTCACCCCGTGGGCGAAATCGTGCGCAGCTTCGGTCCGGCCGGCCAGAACGAGGCCGAGATAAACGCCATCATGGCCGAGTTCGGTTTGCCCTTCGAATTCCCCGCCGACGTGGAGGAAGAGTCCGAAGCCATTCCCGACCAGATTCCCGCAGAGGAAATTGCCAAGCGCCGCGACTTCCGCCCCATCACCACCTTCACCATCGACCCCGCCGACGCCAAGGACTTTGACGACGCGCTGAGCGTGCAGAAGCTGGAGAACGGGCACTGGGAAGTCGGCGTCCACATTGCCGACGTGACCCACTACGTGACGCCTGGCACCATGCTGGAGAAGGAAGCCAAGCATCGCGCCACCTCCGTCTACCTCGTCGACCGGGTGATTCCGATGTTGCCCGAGCGCCTCTCCAACGGCGTCTGCTCCCTGCGGCCCCACGAAGACAAGCTTACCTTCTCGGCCGTGTTTGAGCTCGATGAGAAGGGCAAGCTTTACGACTCGTGGTTTGGCAAAACCATCATTCACTCCGACCGCCGCTTCTCCTACGAAGAGGCTCAGGAGCGAATCGAGAGCAAGGAAGGCGACTATGCTGAGGAGATAAATCTGCTCAACGACATGGCCAAGAAGATCTGCGCCGAGCGGTTCCGCAAGGGCGCCATCAGCTTCGAAACCCAGGAAGTGAAGTTCCGCCTCGACGAGAACGGCAAGCCCCTGGGCGTGTATGTGAAGGAGCGCAAGGACGCCCACAAGATGATTGAGGAGTTCATGCTCATGGCCAACCGCAAGGTGGCCGAGTTCGTCTACAAGCTCAAGAAAACCAAGCCGCGCTTCACGATGGTGTACCGCGTGCATGACGCTCCCGACGCCGACCGGCTCCAGAACTTCGCCCTCTTCGCCCAGAAGTTTGGCCACACCCTGGACCTGACCAATCCGAAAAAGCTCAGCACCGAGCTCAACGATTTGTCGACCGAAGTCATTGGCCGCCCCGAGCAGAACGTCATCCAGACCCTGGCCGTGCGCACCATGTCCAAGGCCAAGTATACCACCGAGCCCATGGGGCACTTTGGTCTGGCCTTCGAGCACTATTCGCACTTCACCTCACCCATCCGTCGCTACCCCGACATGATGGCCCACCGCCTGCTGGAGCACTACCTGCAGGGCGGCAAGAACGTGAAGGTGGAGCCCGTGGAAGAAGAGTGCAAGCACTCCTCCGAGCGCGAGAAACTGGCCGCCAATGCCGAGCGCGCCAGCATCAAGTACAAGCAGGTCGAGTTCATGGCCGACGTCATCGGCGAGCAGTTCAAGGGTGTTGTGTCGGGCCTGACCGAGTGGGGACTCTACGTCGAAATCGAGGAGAACAAGTGCGAAGGCATGATCCGCCTGAGCGACCTGCCCGGCGACTTCTACGAGCTCGACAAGGACAACTATCGCCTCATCGGGCAGCGCAACAAGAAGATCATTCAGTTCGGCGACGAGATTCAGGTAGTGGTGAAAGCCGCCAACCTGCTCGACCGCACCATCGACTTCGAGGTCGTTGACAACCGTCCCGACTACGTGAAAGACCGCGAGAAGGAAGAACGTGGCAGCCGTGGAGGCCGCGGTGGTGACCGTTCCGACCGGGGCCCGCGGGGCGAGAAGCCCAGCGGTGGCCGCGGTGGCAAAGGTGGTGGCCGTCCCGGTGGCGGAGGCCGCAGCGGCGGTGGCGACAAGCGCCGACGTTAACCTGCTTTAGGCAGAAGGCGTGTCATTGCGAGCAACGTGAAGCAATCCGTCCTCTGCGAAGGTAGTCATGCCCTTTACTTACAAAGCCCTTTCTCGTCGTGACGGGAAAGGGCTTTTCGTTTCAAGAGGCTATGGCTTCGTCCCTGCCAACGCCGCGTTGGTCTTGACCTGGGCCCCGTAACCGGCTCAGTGCTTCCCCAACTCATCTGTTCCCCGTACCTTTCCGGCGCACCCTTTTGATTACCTGTGGACCTTTCGTATTTCTCTAATAAAATCACCGCCGCCCTGGCGCAGCAGCGCTACGGCGAAGCCCCCGAAACCCTTTACGAGCCCATCCGCTACATCATGGCTTTGGGTGGAAAACGTATCCGGCCCCTGCTCACTTTGCTGGGGGCCCACCTCTTCACCGACGACCTAGACCCCATTATCAAGCCGGCCCTGGGCACCGAGGTCTTTCACAACTTTACCCTGCTCCACGACGACATCATGGACCAAGCCCCGCTGCGCCGCGGCCAGCCCACGGTGCACGAGAAGTGGAATTCAACGGTGGCCATTCTTAGCGGCGACGTGATGCTGGTACGGGCCTACGAGCTGTTCCTGGACGTGCAGCCCGAACTGCTGGCGCCCGTGCTGCGCCGCTTTAGCCAGACGGCTGCCGAGGTCTGCGAAGGCCAGCAATGGGACATGAACTTCGAGACGGAAGGGCAGGTCACTATTGAGCAGTACCTGGATATGATCCGCCTTAAGACAGCCGTGCTGCTGGGCTTCTGCCTGGAGCTGGGCGCCCTGCTGGCTGGTGCTTCCACCGAGGCTGCCGACCACCTGCGGCAGTTTGGCACCGACATCGGTCTGGCCTTTCAACTGCGCGACGACCTGCTCGACGTGTACGGCGACGCGGCAACCTTTGGCAAGCGCGTCGGTGGCGACATCGTTTCGGACAAGAAAACCTTCCTGCTGCTCACGGCCCAGGCCCAGGCCAATGCTCAGCAGAGTGCCCTGCTGGCCCAGCACATTGGGCAACCTGTGACCGATGCAGAAGCCAAAGTGCGGGCCGTGCGGGCCGTGTACGATGAACTCAACGTCCGGACCCAAACCGAAACCCTGATTAATCAGTACTTCCAGGATGCTCTCCAGCACCTCGACCGGGTAAACGTGCCAGCCGAGCGCAAAGAGCCCCTGCGTGGTGTAGCGCTGCAGCTGCTGGAACGGGAAAGCTAAGCCTGGTCAAACCGTGCCTTTTTAAGCCCTTCACGAAGACTTGGCTCGATAAGCCGAGTCTTCATTCGTTCTAAGGCTTAGCAGACGCTTAGACGGCCTTAAAATCATTTTTTCTTCTCTTCACCTCCGACCCCAACTACTCATGCTTACTCTCGATGCTCCCATCGTGCTGCTTGTACTCACGGCTGGCATCTCCATCTACGCCTGGTCCAATCAGGATTTTATGGAAAGCTGGATTCTGAATCCGCTGCGTATGCGCCAGCACGGCGAGTGGTACCGCCTGCTTACGTCCGGCTTTCTGCACGCCGACTGGATGCACCTTATCTTCAACATGATTGCCTTCTACTCGTTTGGGCAGATGGTGCAGAACATTCTGGTTGCCAACAGCGGCACCAGCGTGGGCCTGCTGCAGTTTCTGGGGCTCTATCTCGGCGGCATTATCATCTCTGATTTGCCCACCTATTTTCGCCATAGCACCGATCCTTCTTACCGCAGCCTCGGCGCCTCGGGCGGGGTAGCGGCCGTCATTTTCGCCAGCATCCTCTTCAATCCCGTGGGCGCGGAAGGCGAGGGCATACGCATCTTTCCCATCCCTATTCCCATCAAGCCCTTCATCTTCGGTTTTCTCTACCTAGGCTATTCCTACTACATGGGCCGGCGCCGAGGCGACAACATCAACCACGACGCGCACTTCTACGGTGCGCTCTACGGTATTATCCTCACCCTCGTCTTTGTTCCTGAGGTAGGGCCGCACTTTTGGAGTGAAATCCAACGGTTTGTATTTTAACTTATTGATTATCAGTAATTTGTGTATATAGAACTGAGCCGATTATATCTATTCGCGAAGTCATGCGTAAAGAGCGGCATATTCTCGTCCTTCTCTCTACCAACACCTGACTCCTCATGAATAAGATTGCTGCTCTCGCCAACCGTTTGCCGGTTACTGCCTTTCTGCTTGCCCTCTCCACTTCGCTGATGACGGCCTGTTCCGGAAGAAGATCCGACGGTTCGCTAACCATCTTCGGGGTTGCTTACCTCATCCTCGCCGTGTTGGCTGTAGTAAGCTTGATTAAGCAAGACTGGTCCATCGGTAAGAAGATTGTTTGGGGCCTCATCATTTGGTTCTTCCCCTTCGGTGGCTCTATCATCTACTTCCTCTTCTCGGGGCGCAAGTAGCAGCCTTTGGCAATACAAACAGAAAGCCCCGCCACATGATTGTGGCGGGGCTTTCTGTTTTATTACTGAGCCGATTTATTACCGCTTCAGCAGTCGGTCTTTCTCCAGTCGGGCTACGTGCTTCAGAAGCTCGCCGGTATTGGTGATTTCCTTCACTTGCCAGTAGTCGCCCTTGTCCTGCATCTTCACCTCAATGACCATCGTGGTGTCGTACTTGGGCTGAGTAATCTCGATGCCTACCAGCGCATTTTCACCCTGCTCGTTCACGTACTTGATGTCCTTAAACTGGCTATCGGTGCTCACTACTTTGCTTGCCAATCCCGCCAGCGAAACCTTTACCAGGCGGTCGGGCTGAGCCGCGGCGGCCGCTTCCAGCGAGCCCGATTGCACGTAGTTCTCTATCTCCTTATGCGCGGCTTTCGATAGCTGGGGCTTCAGCAGCCGCAGAGCTCCTTTGAAAGCGAAGGAGCCTGGGTTCAGCAGGCCCAGTGCCGAGCTCTGGCTTGTTACTTGGTCCACTAGACTGCCCGTCACACTACTCACGTCCACGTAGCGCTCAAAAGCAGCCATATCATGGTTCTGGGTGGCTTTGGCGGCCTGCATCAACGAGTACTCGGGCCCCGTGGTCAGGCTGCGGTAATACAGATAACCACCCACACCCAACACTGCGAGGAACAGCAACAGAACGATCTTTTTCATAAAGTGCAAAAGAAGAGATTACGAGGTTAGAGGCGCAAAAATATTGCTTTTGCTACCTAATCAAGTGTTCCTGAAATTCTACCTCGCAAATGCTTTGCATCAGCAGCCGTTGGCATTGGTTGTGGCTTAATTAGACCGCTGTGGGGCGCTTTGCCTGGTGTACCAGCACTTGGGTTGGTCATTGAGACCCAAGGCCGCGTAAGATAGGCTATGAATGGTTCTGCTCTCTTTACCGGTCGGTCTCTCCCTGAAGTTCACGGGCATCGGGGTTGCCGGGGTTTGTTGCCCGAGAATACGCTGCCTGCTTTTGCCTACGCCACCGCTTTGGGTGTGGATGTGTTGGAACTGGATGTGGTTATTTCTGCCGACAAGCAAGTGGTTGTTTCGCATGAGCCCTGGTTTTCGGCAGCCATCTGCCGCCTACCCTCCGGGGAGCCAATTGATCCTGCCCAGGAGCTACAGCACAACCTTTACCAACTTACCTACTCTCAAATCCGGCAGTACGACTGTGGCCTGATTCGGCATCCTAGCTTTCTGGAGCAACAGTCTGTGCCAGCATATAAGCCTCTTCTGCGGGAGGTGATTCAGCAGACAGAAGCTCAGGTTTCCGCTCTTCCTAGGCAGCCTATGCGGTATAGCATTGAGCTAAAAGCAGAGCCAGCCGGCGACGATATATTCCATCCGCAACCCGATGAATTTGTGGCGTTGGTCCTTGCCGTGCTAGGAGAGGAGCGGGTGCTGGAGCGTGTCACGCTACTCTCGTTTGACAAGCGAATTCTGCAATGGGCCCGCCAGCTTGTACCCGCCCTTTCCTTGTGCTTACTGGTCGAAGACGAACAACCTTTGGCTGAGCACCTCACCGAATTAGGGTTTGTGCCATCGGTCTTCGGCCCTAATTATTCCCTGCTTACTCCCGGCCTGCTGCGCGAAGTACAGTCTCATAGAATGCGCCTCGTGCCCTGGACAGTGAACGATGAATCAGCCATGCGGCAGCTGGTCAAGCTCGGCGTTCATGGCATCACCACAGATTATCCTGACCGGCTTCTTAGGGTGTTTCGGGAAGAGTACACTGACTAGAAATGCTGCACACTGTCCAGAACATCCTTACTGCCCTTGAAACACTGCGCTGTAAGCCTGAACGTGCTTGACAGGAAAGTACGTGTCCAAAAGCTTCTCTGAATCGATTTGAGCTATTGTTCGCATCATGTTACACGATACTAATTACAAGTTGCATACGATTGTAAAGCGTCGCTGTGTAATGTTTGCTTGTAAAGTGTAAATAGGTTCATGTTACAGTTCTTGTTTTGTAACAGTATTACATTGTTTGCGTCTGTATGTTATTACAGACACTTTTTGTTTCATTGAAACACTTTTGACATCTTTACACTCTGCCCTCATTACAACCCGCCATCTATGCCGCATCAAGGCGAAATCCTTCAGGAAGCTATTAAAAACAGTGGTATTTCCATCACTCGCATCGTGGAGGAGCTTGGCATCACCCGTCCTACTATCTATCGTAAATTCAAAGAGGATAGTTTGGATTACGCATTTGTAAAGCGAGTTGGGGAAATCATCGGACATGATTTTTCGGACGATTTTACTGCTTTACAACAAACTGTATTACCGTTTACTGCTACATCTGTAACACAGTCTTCGCCTGTTTCTGTAACACCCCGTTCAAATGTGTTACAAACTCCTGATTCCGATCCTGTAAAGCAGCTTATGGCGTTACAAACTAAGTATATAGCGCTCCTAGAAGCCTATAATGAGTTGCTTATGAAGGTGTACGGCCCTAAATGACAAAAATGTTCCACGTGAAACATTTTTGTCACTCCAACTGTAGGGCATCTTCTTTATAGCGAGCTGAACTTAGGACAGCGAGATACAGCAAAGGGCTTGAGCTTTGGCTCTGCTTAATACACAATTTGACAGCGCTCCTGCTGGAGCAGATACATCTCCTGGTGCACGGCCAGTGCCGACAAGGCGTTGTCAAACTCAGCCTTATTACGCTCCCGGAACTCGCGCCTTTTGATGGCCTCCAAAAAGCGCCGACTGTCTTCTGGTGTTTCAAGGGTAAGTCCAGGAACCGCAGTAGGGCGTCCCGAATCATCCTTGGCGACCATCGTGAAATAGGAGGTGTTGGTATGCTTGACGGACCCACTGCGGACGTCCTCAGCAATGACCTTGATGCCAACCAACAGGGAGGTCCGACCGACGTAGTTAACCGAGGCCAGCAGTGATACCAGCTCGCCAACCTCAACCGGCTGCAGAAAATTAACTCCGTCGACACTGACGGTGACGCAGTAGTTGCCGGCATGTTTGGAGGCCGCGGCATATGCTACTTTATCCATTAGCGAGAGTAGGATGCCACCGTGAATTTTGCCCCCGAAATTGGCATAAGAAGGAATCATTAATTCGGTGAGGGTGACGCGCGAGTAGGAGACTGGGCGAAACTCAGGCAAGTGCGTATTTAGCATAAGTAGGGGAGGGGAAGAGAAGAAGTGAAGTTAAAGGGCAACGAGTAGTGCCGCGAGTTGAAAAGCTAGCTCACCTAGCTATGGACAAAATAAAAGCTCCACAATATCTTGTGGAGCTTTTATTAGAAAAGGGAAAACGATTGAGTGGCTATAGTGTACTAAAGCAGTTAAAGTGGGCCTGCCGAACGAAGACTTATAAGAAAACAACCTCTTTAATAACCTGCTCCCCAACCTCAGCATTGATCAGGTCGAGAACCCGGGTTTTGGCCATCACCAACTCATGCTTTAAAGGAGCAGAGCTGAGGCGGACGAAAAGCTTTCCTTGGCTGATGTATACCTCCTGCGTTTTGAGGGCCACAGCCTTGCCCATGATTCGCTCCCAGCTAGAAACCACTACCGTTTCATTGAGCTTGCCTTGGATACGATAGGCCTTAAGCAAAGCAGTGATACCCTCCTTTAGAGTAAGTACATCGGCTTTGCGGGAATTTTCGGGCGAGTTATACTTTTTCAAAACCACTATATATAATACGCGCGAACTGATGAGCTGCAAAGAGCAAGAGCAGCCATTTTGGGAAGTGCAAAGATAGAGTAGAAGCTAAACTAAAGGGCCGTGACGTGGCCACTTTCTACTCGGAACCGACTGATCTGTTCTGACAGGTTAGCCAGGGCCCGGTCGGTGCGCTCCAGGTGGGTATCGGTTAGAAAGACCTGCCCAAAGGTTTGATCTGCCACAAGCTGAAGCAGGCGGGTGATGCGCTTCTCATCTAACCGGTCGAAAATGTCGTCGAGAAGCAGGATGGGCTTATGCTGCTTGCGGGTAGCCGCTATTTCGAACTGGGCCAACTTCAGCGCAATGGCATAAGACTTCTGCTGACCCTGGGAGCCATAGTTTTTCACGGAGACACCATCCATCAGGAATACGAAGTCGTCTTTATGCGGGCCCACGGTAGTGCGCTGCAGGGCCAAGTCTTTGCGCTCGAAGGTGCGTAGCAAGTGCAGAAAGTCAGCATCGGGCAGCTGACTCTTATAGTCTAGGGTAACTTCCTCCCGGCTGTCGGCAAGCTGCTGGTAGTGCCGCTGGAAGATAGGCGTGAAGTCGGCCAGGAACTGCTGGCGTAACTCTACCAGCTGAGTGCCCACCGGAGCTAGCTGCTCATCTATGACCAGAAGGTAGTCGCGGTCGTAACCCTGGCGGTCGGCGGCTTGCTTGAGTAAGGCATTGCGCTGGCGCAGGATGTGGTTATATTGGATGAGTAGTTCAAGATACTCGTGGTTGAGCTGAGAAATCAGGCTGTCGAAATAACGGCGGCGCTCCTCGCTACCCTGCCGGATCAGGTCGGTATCGTAGGGTGAAATAAGCACCACCGGGAAGCGCCCGATATGATCGGAGATACGGTCGTAGGCTTGCTTGTTGTGGGTCACCGCTTTCTTCTGCCCGGCCCTGAGGCTGCACTGAATGGTTTCTCGCACGTCGTCGGGCGGAGTGCAGAACCGGCCTTTTACCACGAAGAATTCCTCGCCCTGTTTTATGCTCTGGGCATCGGAGCTGGTAAAAGCACTTTTGGTCAAGGCCAGGTAATGGATGGCATCGAGCAGATTGGTCTTCCCACTGCCGTTATCTCCTATAAAACAGTTGATATGGGGCGAGAGCTGAAGCGTCGCCTCATCGTAGTTTTTGAAGAACAGCAGATGTAGAGTTTCAAGAATCATTCAGGTTCGGAATTGCAATCCTTTTACGTACTTTCGCATCCCAAACGCGAACAACCGAGAGTACGATGGCGGAGACGAAAGTAAAGGCTACCCCAAGCGCTTCCAATTCGGCGAAAAAATCGTCGAACAAGAAGGCTACCCCTAAAGCGGACGGTGCCACCGAAACGGTGAAGCAACCTGATCCGGTATTGCCCCCAACCCACGACCAGCAGCCAGAGGAAAATGCTCCTCGTGCTACGTCGCCGGCCGAGCCCCAATTCTCTAAGGAGACTTACCTCACCTGGTATGAGCAGATGCAGCTCATGCGCAAGTTTGAGGAGAAGGCTGGTCAGCTCTACGGTCAACAGAAGATTAAGGGTTTCTGCCACCTCTATATCGGGCAGGAAGCTTGTGTAGCGGGTGCCGTGTCGGCCCTGGAAAAAGGCGACAAGTGGATTACCGCTTACCGCGACCATGCTCACCCTTGGCCCTGGGCACCTCGCCTAACGCCATCATGGCCGAACTGTATGCTAAGGCTACCGGCTGCTCGAAAGGCAAAGGCGGCTCGATGCACATGTTCGACAAAGAAGTCAACTTCGTTGGCGGCCACGGCATCGTGGGTGGTCAGGTACCAATGGGTGCCGGCCTGGCCTTCGCTGAGAAATACAACAAGACTGGTAAGCTCTGCATCTGCTACATGGGTGACGGCGCTGTGCGCCAAGGTGCCTTGCACGAAGCCTTCAACATGGCTATGTTGTGGAAGCTGCCCGTCATCTTCGTTGTAGAGAACAACGGCTACGCCATGGGTACCTCCGTGCAGCGTACCTCGAACGTGACCGAGCTCTACCACATTGGCCGCGGCTACGACATGCCCTCCGAGCCCGTGAACGGCATGAACGTGGAAGACATTCACGAGGCTGTGGCCCGTGCTGCTGAGCGCGCCCGCGCCGGTGAAGGCCCCACGTTCCTGGAGTTCAAAACCTACCGCTACAAAGGTCACTCGATGAGCGACCCGGCAAAATACCGGACCAAGGAGGAACTAGAAGACTACCGTTCGCGTGATGCTATTGAGTCGGTACGCCACACCATCCTGACCAATAACATGGCCACGGAAGAGCAGCTGACGGCCATCGACGAGAAGATCAAAGCCCAGGTGCAGGAGTCGGTGGAGTTTGCTGAGAACTCGCCTTTCCCTACTGCCGACGAGCTGTACAAAGACGTCTACGTGCAGCAGGATTATCCTTACATCCGCGACTAACTTCTCTGCGGAGTTTTACCCGGCTGCCCGGCCGCCCTTTTTGAAAGCCTAGTAATGTCTAAGATTCCCTACACGCGCAATAGCCCGCAGAACCGTCCGCAGCAGACTCAGGTCCCGGCGGACCCCAATCAGCCTATCGAAGGTGATTTGGTACCCGAGCATCCCCTGCTCGAAGACCCGGACGCTTTGGCTGAGCGGCTGGCTAACTCGGAGGACTTTCTGCGTCGCAACAAGAACGTGCTGCTGGGTCTGCTGGCCGTAGTGATACTGGCTGTGGCAGGCGGTTTTGGCTATTACATGTGGCGCTCATCGCAGGACACCAAGGCTCAGGCAGCTATGTTCCAGGCGGTGAACTATTGGGAGGCCGACTCACTGAACAAGGCCATGAAGGGCGACGGTCAGTACGATGGTCTGGAAGCCATAGCCTCGGAGTACAGCGGCACCAAGGCTGGTAACCTAGCCAACTTCTATGCTGGCGCTGCTGCCCTGAAGCAAGGCAAGTTCCAAGCTGCTATTGACTACCTAGAGGACTTCAGCTCCGACGACCTATTGGTACAGGCCCGGGCTTATGCGCTGCTCGGCGATGCTAACTTGGAACTCAACAAGTACAAGGAAGCTGCCGACCTGTACAACAAGGCTGCCAACTATAACGCCAACGAGTACTTCTCGCCCGGCTACCTGATGAAGGAAGCCACGGCCCGGGAATTGGCTAAGGACTACGAAGGCGCTATCAAGGCGTACGACAAAATCCTGACCGATTACCAGAATGCCCAGGAAGCAGGCGAAGCCAGACAGTTCAAGGCTCGCCTCGAAGGCCTGGCTGGCAAGTAGGAATTTCGAATAATCAAGAATATAAGCTGCGCTTTTCCGCAAGGGAGGCGCAGCTTTGTTTTATAAGTAAACCGACCACTGAACCGAAGACGGCTATGGCTACTTCCCTGAAAAACCTGAGTGACTACACTGCCAACAGCTTCGTCGACATTTCCGACAAGCGCTTTGGCCTAGTGGTAGCCGAATGGAACCGCGAAATCACCGACGTACTGGCGCAAGGTGCTTTTGATACCCTAATTAAGCACGGCGCCAAAGAGGAGAACATCTACCGTAACAGCGTACCCGGCAGCTTCGAACTGACGCTTGGCGCGCAGTTCTTAGCTCAGCACGAGGAAATCGATGCGGTGATTTGCCTAGGAGTCGTTATCAAGGGCGACACCAAGCACGACGACTACATCAACCACGCCGTGGCTCACGGACTGACCAATGTGGGGCTTAAGTTCAACAAGCCCGTTATTTTCGGGTTGGTGACTACCAACAACTTGGAGCAGGCCCTGGACCGGGCCGGGGCAAGCACGGCAACAAGGGGTAGAAGCAGCCGCTGCCGCTATTCATATGCTGGGCTTCTAGGACCTAGTTGGTCCCGAGCGGCAGGCAAAGAAAAATCGTAGCTGGCTGATTATCGGACAAAAGCGTAGCTTTGCGGCCAAATAGCGCGGGAATACGCCAAAACCGGAAACCCAACCTCCATGGGGCTGCTCACAGCAACTTATTTAATAAGCTCGCTGTTAAAAAGCCACATATGCCGGGATTTTGCTAAGACCTTGCTTGGTAGAAACTTAATATTCAATTTATTAACCTCTCCCTGAACCCCATGAGTGAAGAAAACCTACGCTATTCCAGGGAAGAACTGGCTGAGTTTGCGGAAATTATCCAAGATAAACTCACGGCAGCCCGCAAGGAAGTAGCATTCATTAAAGAAACCCTGAGCCGCAAAAACGACTCGGGCACCGACAACACCGCTTCTTCGGCCAAAGTGCTGGAAGACGGCGCTGACACGGCTGAAAAGGAAAGCATGAACCAGTTGGCCTCGCGCCAGATGAAGTTCATTCAGCAGCTCGAAAACGCCTTGGTACGCATCAAGAATGGTACTTATGGCGTGTGCATCGGCACGGGCAAGCTGATTCCCAAAGAGCGTCTGCGTGCAGTTCCTCACACCCAGCACTCCATCGAAGCCAAAATGGCGCGTCGCGACTAGTCGCGCTGCACACCTCCCTATCATTGCCCGGACTAGCGGCAGGCGGCCTTCATCATCCGCGCCGTTGGTCCGGGCACTGTTTTCGGGGCTATTCTGTTAGCCCGCCGATTTCCCTCTGATTTATCTTCATCTCGTACCGTAGCGATACGGCACTTATACTTGCAACCATGGGCAAGAAACACAACGACGACAACTCCGCCCGGCGGGTCGCCCCAGCGGCGACCGGCCATCCGGCAACTTTGGCAACAGCGGTGGCCCGCGCAAATTCACTTCCCGTCCGGGCGAAGGTGGGTTTGGCGGCAACCGTTCCGGCAACGACGCCGGCGGCCGCGACTTTTCCTCTCGGCCTTCTTCTGACCGTTTCGGCAGCCGCCCCAATTCCGGCGGAACTGGTAAGCGGTTTGGCGGTAACTCGGCTAGTGGCCCCGGCAGCTTTGGTCGTGGCGAAGGCGCCGGCAACCGTGGCAGCTTCGGCGGTCCGCGCCGCGAAGGGGGCAGTGACGACCGTCGCTCCTTCGGCCGCGACAATGACCGTAACGGGCCCCGCCGCTTTGAGGGTCGGAACGAGGAGCGCCGGGATGAGCGTCCCGTGCAGCCGTATAATCCCAAGGCTAACTGGCCCGGCCAGCCTTACCGCCAGGAAGGTAAACCCGCTGTACCCCGCGGTGGCAGCGGCGAGCGGAACCGCAAATTCAATAAAGTAAACCCCTTCGCCCAGCCCAAGCCCAGCATGCCCGAGCCGCCGGTGGATTTCCGCCATGAGGAGCGTGACGGCGACACGGGTCCGAACCGGGCTATTCGTCCGGCTCGTCCCTTTGACTTCCGTCAGGTACCCGAAGGCTTCAACCGCGAGGAGAAGCCGCGCACGGACCGCCGTGAAGAAGGCCAGCGCCCCGAGCGTCGGGAAGGTGGTTTCGGCCGCGACCGGGACGACCGCCGCAGCGCGCCCGACCGCCGCGACGCTGGTTTCGGCAACCGCAGCTTTGGCGAGCGGCCCAGCTTTGGCAATAAGCCTTACGGCGACAAAGGAGCAACACGAGGTGAAAAGCCCCGCGCGTTTGGCGACAAGCCGGCATACGGCGACAAGCGTGAAGCACGGCCGTATGGTGACCGTCCGGAGCGCACCGAGCGGCCGGTACGTCCAGCGTACGAGAACCGCGCGGACAAGCCCAAGCGGGGAGAGGTAGCCGGCGAAGCGCCCGAATACAAAAACCTGCGTCATTACGAGGAAGACAAGACGCGCGGCAACAAGCGCCGCCGCGACGAGGATGACTCTCAGGCCGACACGACCCGCCTGAACCGCTACATTGCCAACGCCGGTATCTGCTCCCGCCGGGAGGCCGATTCGCTGATTGCCGCTGGTGAAATCAAGGTGAACGGCGAGGTGGTGACCGAAATGGGTTACCAGGTACAGCCCACCGACACAGTGCAGTATGGCAAGACCAACCTGAAGCGCGAGAAGCACGTGTACGTGTTGCTCAACAAGCCCAAGGACTACCTGACGACCACCGACGACCCCGAAGGCCGTCGTACGGTAATGGAGCTGGTGGCTTCGGCATCAAAGGAGCGTATCTTCCCGGTGGGCCGCCTCGACCGGAACACAACGGGCCTGCTGCTCTTCACCAACGATGGAGAAGTGGCGCAGAAACTTTCGCACCCCTCGCACAAGAACAAGAAGATTTACCAGGTTGAGCTGAACAACCCCCTGACCGAGGAGCATCTCAAGCAGATTGCTGCGGGCCTGGAGCTGGAAGATGGCAAAGCCGAAGTAGATGATGTAGCCGTGGTGGCCGGCAACCCGCACTTCGTGGGTATCGAGCTGCACCTGGGCCGCAACCGGATTGTGCGTCGCATCTTTGAGCACCTGGGCTACGAGGTAGTAACCCTGGACCGGGTACAGTACGCGGGCCTGACCAAAAAAGACCTGCCCCGTGGCAAATGGCGCTTTTTGAGCGAGAAAGAAGTTATCCGCTTGAAGTATTTCCTCTAACCAAGCAACCTGCAGGCTGGCTGTTGACTCATACAGCCAGCCTGTTTGCTTGAAAGCCCCGTCCTGTGGCGGCTAAGGCAAGCTGGCCTCGTTTCCAGTAAGCTGATATACTCTGAATCCCGAATGCGTACCCTGGCCCTCGATATTGGCAACACCGCCGTGAAATACGGCTGCTTCGTGGGCGACGAACTACTCGAAACCGGCGTGGTGGAGTCGGTGGGGGCGGTGAGCGGCTTGCTGCAGCGCCTGCAGCCTGAGCACGTCATCAGCAGCTCGGTGGCCGAGCATACGGCCCACTGGGTGCCGCAGTGGCAGCAGCAGATTTCGGGCCTAGTACTGGAATTTCTGCCGGCTACCACGCTGTTACCGATTCGCAACGGATACGCGACGCCCCAGACCCTGGGAGCCGACCGACTCGCGGCAGCGGTAGGAGCCGCCTGGTTCTGGCCGCACCGCAGCACGCTCATTATCGATGCCGGTACGGCCATCAAGTGCGACTGGGTGGAAGGCGGCCACACGTTCCGGGGCGGGAGTATTGCGCCAGGGCTACGGCTTCGGTTTCAGGCTCTGCACACGTTTACCGGCCGTTTGCCGTTGGTAGAGCCACCAACCGACACCCTGGCTACCATGGCCCTGACCGGTGACGATACGGAGTCGGCTATCCGGAGCGGGGTGCTGAATGGGGCTGTGGCCGAAGTAAATGGATTTATTGAAGCATATCAGGCTCAGAATCCTGATCTGCAGATCGTATTAGCCGGAGGCGACGCTGGCTTTTTTCAACCACGGCTGAAAGGCCGTATCTTTGTCATTCCGGAGCTCGTGCTCATTGGGCTTCACCGAATACTGGTGCATAATGTTGAAAACTAAATCGGCTGGCTTTGTAGGGCTGGTAGTATTGGGCCTGATGGCCGCCCCCAACGTCTATGGTCAAGGCCTGGGCAACTCTCCCTATTCGCGCTTAGGGCTGGGCGACTACAACCCCAACCTGGGCGGCGTGCGGCAGCAGGGTATGGGTGGTGTGGGCCTAGCAGCTCCCAACAGCACCAACGTCAACGACATCAACCCGGCCATGCTGTACTACACGGGCCGCACGACGTACGAGGCGGGTTTCAATGGGCAATACAAAACCCTGCGCAACGCTACGGCTACCAACAAAACCGGTAGCGGTACGCTGGGCTATTTGGCCTTGAGCTTCCCGATTTCCAAAAGCTGGGCTGCCGCCATCGGCCTGCGGCCCTACAGCTCGGTCGACTACGAGTCGAACACGGTAGGTACGGTAACCAACGACAACAGCGGAGCCCAGGCTCTGCAGCAGCAGAAAGGCGAGGGTGAAATCACCGAAGCCTACCTGGCCCAGGCTTTCCGCGTGGCAAAAGGCCTGACGGCCGGCGTATCGGCCTCCTACATTTTTGGCTCCATCGACGAATCGGTGAGTACGACCGTCGTTACGGCGGATGCTACTGCGGCTGCGGATATTACCACCTCGGCCGTACGCGACCAACTGCACTATTCCGACTTTGCCTTTCGCGGGGCTTTGCACTACCGCGGCAAGGTCAACGAAAAGCTGAACTATAATTTGGGTGGGGTATACACTTTCCAGACCGACCTGAACGGTACGCGCAGCACCACGTTGCGGCGCGAAGATGCCGGTGGCGTGCTGATCGAAGAGCAGGCCATCGAAATCGACAAGAAAGGTACTGCTACCCTGCCGGCGCTAACCCAGGTAGGCATCAGCTTCGACAACAACCGGAGCTGGAGTGCCAGCCTGGACGTGGCGCAGCAGCAGTGGTCGAAGTTCAAGAGCATCGGCGGCGCGGCTTCTGCCACCTCCTTGAACAACACCATCCGCGTAGGCGTGGGTGGCGAGCTGACTCCGGACGCCACCGCAGTTGACAATTACTTTAAGCGTGTAAGCTACCGGGCAGGTCTGAGCGTAAGCCAGATGCCCTACCGTCCCGGCGGCCAAACCCTCTACGACCGGGCCGTTAGCTGGGGCTTTGCTTTCCCTATGCCCTCAGCCACGCCCCTCGATGCTACCGTGCTAAGCCTGGCCTTTACCTACGGGCAGCGTGGCAATACCGAGAGTAGCACTCTGGTAGAAGGCGGACGCAGCCGCGTGGTCAGCAATGTGAAGGAAGACTACATCCGGATGCAGCTGGGCGTGACGCTGAACAACCGCTGGTTTATTAAACGTCGGATTGAGTAAGCACCCTGGAGCTATGGCTGCACAACGCGTAAGCTGGATACTGTGCGGGGCACTGCTGGCCGTGGGCACCTGGAGCTGTGAGAAAAAGGAAGCCCAAGTGGTCAAGAAGGCCGTGGTCTACAAGGGCCCGATCAGCGAAACGACCAATGTCCTGACCCTGATCAGCGACTCGGCCAAGCTGCAGGTCCGGCTGGCCGCCCCATCGAAGAGAATTACGAAAGCCAGGACCAGATCTACCCGAAAGGGGTGAAGGTGACTTTCTATAGCTCCGACGGGCAGACGGTGGTCAACACACTGGAAGGCAAGTACGCCAAGTACGACAAGGCCAAAAACCTCTACGTAGTGCGCGGCGACGTGCGCGTGGCCAACCAGGAGAAGAAGCAAAAGATGAACACCGAGGAACTGTTCTACGATCGGGTAAAAGCCATTATCTACACCAAACCCGAAACCGACGTACGGGTCGAGACCCTGACGGAGGTATTGACGGGCAATGGCTTGACGGCCAACCAGGACTTTTCGCTCTATAGCATTCTGAACCCTACGGGCATTTTCACCCTGAGCGAGGCACCGCCGGCCAAAGCAAAATAACCCCTGAGTATGCGTATCGACCCGTCTATGTGGCGCACCATCCTGTTTTCGCTGGGCGTGGTCACGTTCGTTATCGGCGTGTACCAGACTTTGGTGGAAAACAACCCCAAGGTGCCCGCCGAGAGCCTGCAGCGCAATTACTGGCTGTTCATGATTTCGCTGGGCTGCATCATGTACTACCGCTACCTCAAGCAGCGCGATAAGGAAGCCCGCTTCTTGGCCGACCTGAAAAACGCGCCCAAGGCACCGGCTAAACAAGGCAAGCCCAAACCGCGCAAGAAGCCCCGAAACTAGCTTTATACCTGAAACTTGTCCGCCCGGAGATACCTTCGGGCGGACTTGCGTTAGCTTAGCTTTGAATGTCCGGGGGATTCTGGTTATTTTGCGACTCTTTCTACTCTTTTACCGCGCTTTTTTTCAAGTAAATGGCATTAATTAACACGATCCGAGAAAAATCGAGCTGGGCTGTTGGCATCGTTGCCATCGGTTTGCTGCTCTTTATCGTCGGGGGAGACCTGATAGGCGGTAATAACCGTCTGTTTAACCGCAATGAAAACACGGTAGGCGAAATAGCCGGCGAAAAAGTAGACTACGACGCCTTTAACCAGGCGCTGGAGCAAGCCAAGCAGAACTATATCCAGCAGCAGGGCCGTCAGCCCGACGAGCAGGCCATGGGCTATCTGCGCGACCAGGCCTGGAACCAGACCATCTACCGCATTGCCTTCAGCAAAGAGTTCGAAAAGCTCGGCCTCACCGTTTCCGACGACGAGCTGACTGACATGGTGCAGGGCAAAAACATTCACCCCAGCATCCGCCAGGCTTTCACCGATCAGCAGACCGGCCAGTTCGACCGCGCCAAGGTGATTGAGTACCTGCGTAACCTGGAAAAACTGCCTCCCCAGTCGCAGCAGGCCTGGTATGCTTTCGAAGCCAACCTGCCTGCGGAGCGCATGGGCAACAAGTACAACAACCTGCTCAAGCTCTCGACCTACGTAACTACCGCCGAGGCCAAGCTCTACAACGAGAACCAGAACACCCGCGCCAGCATCCGCTACCTGTTCGTGCCCTACTTCTCCATCTCGGATTCGGCCGTGAAGGTGAGCGACGACCAGCTGCAGGCTTACCTCGACAAAAACAAAGGCCGCTACAAGGTAGAAGCCGGTCGTAGCATCGAGTACGTGACCATCCCGGTTACGGCTTCGGTAGAAGACAGCAGCACCGTGAAGAAGACGGTAGACGAGCTGGCTGCCCAGTTCCGCACTGCCCCCGTCGATTCCCTGTTCGTGAAGCTGAACTCGGACCAGCCCTACAACGGTGCGTTTGTGTCGCCGGCTGATATGCCCGAGAAGCTGCGTCAGCAGCTGCCCCTCACGGTAGGTCAGGTGTATGGTCCTTACGCCGAAAACGGCGTGTACTCGCTTTTCAAAGTAACCGCTCAGAAAGCCGGTGCTCAGGCTGCCGCCCGCGCCAGCCACATCCTGATCAAGCCCGAAGGCACCACGCCCGAGGCGAAAGCCGCTGCTTTGGCGAAAGCCAAAGAGGTACTGGCCAAAATCAAAGGCGGTGCTGACTTCGCCGCCATGGCCCGTCAGTACGGCACCGATGGTACTACCGCTACCGGCGGCGACCTAGGCTGGTTTACGCAGGGCCGCATGGTGCCCGAGTTCGAGAAGGCCGTATTCGGCGCTAGCTCGGCTGGCCTGCTGCCTAACCCGGTAGAAACCTCGTTCGGCTACCACATCATCAAAATTACTGCTCCCAAGACCTCGCAGACCTACCAGATTGCCGCAGTTCAGAAGACCATCACGCCTTCGGATGCTACCCGCGAAGCTGCTTACGCCCGCGCTCAGGAGCTGAAAGGCAAAGCCACCGACTTGGCTTCGTTCCGCGCTGCCGTAGCTGCCGACAAAACCCTGCAGAAGCAGGAGGCAAAAGGCCTGGGCAGCGACGCCCGAGCCGTAAACAACCTGCAAAATGCCCGTGAACTGGTACGCTGGGCCTTCGGCGCCGGCAACGGTGGCAAGGAAACCAAAATTGGTGACGTTTCGGAGGTGTATGAAATTGGTGACCAGTACGTTATCGGCGTCCTGACCGAAGAGCGCGCCAAGGGCACGGCTGATGTGGCCAGCCTGAAGCAGGAGCTGTCGGCGGCCGTACGCAACGAGGAGAAAGCCAAGCAGATCATGGCCAAGCTCAACGGCAAGAAGGGCACTCTGGAGCAGATTGCTGCCGCCTACGGCCCCACGGCCCAAGTGAAAACGGCCGACAACGTGGTGCTGGGCACCGGCGTTATTCAGGGCCTGGGCGGTGAGCCCCTGGCCGTGGGCAAAGCCTTCGGCCTGAAGCCCGGTCAGCAGTCGGCTCCCTTCCAGGGCGAGCAGGGCGTGCTGATCGTCGAAACCGTGAAAATCGACAAGCCTACCGTTCCGGCCGACCTGAAGCAGGTTCGTCAGCAGCTGACGGCTCAGCGCACGGCCCGTGCCGACGGCGCCATCTACGAAGCCGTGAAGACCAATGCCAACATCAAGGATGAGCGCACCAAGTTCTTCTAAGCCGCGTAACTAACCCCCGCATCGAAAAGGGCTGTATCTTCGGGTACGGCCCTTTTTGTTTGGCCTTGGGTGCAGCCTGTTGCGCAGCCGCTTACTCTTTCGGCCAGGGGAAGAATCCTCGGCCCGAAGGTTTTACGTTTACATTCTGGTTTTCGGGCCCGAATGAATGAAAGTAAGCCCCGGCCGGTTTACTGTCTCAGACTATTACTTGATTGAATTCTGCGCTATGCGTCTTTCCTCTCTGCGTCGTTTGGTAAAAGTTGGTCCGGCCCTGGTGCTATGCCTGGGGCTGGGGTTGCAGTCGGTGCAGGCCCAGGACGAGGGTAACAGCGGCATTGCCTTGGCCCGGGAATACGCCCGCAAAGGGGAGAATGAGAAGGCCGCTTTCCTGTTTGGCCGTCTGCGTAGCGAAGAGCAGGCTGCGCCCAACGTACTGCCTGAGTACCTCACCGTGCTGCAAAACCTGAAGCGCTACAAGGATGCCGAAAAGCTGGTAAAAAAGGCCATTCGCCAGCGCCCCGAGGAGCCATCCTACGGAGTAGCCCTGGGGGCCCTCTACACCGCCGCCGGCGACCAGGCCGCTGCTACCAAGCAGTACGAGCGGCTGGTAAGTCAGCTCACTACGGCTCAGGTGGTGCCCGTAGCTACCGAGTTTATGGGCCGCAACCTGCCCGAGTGGGCCGAAAAGGCTTACCTGAAAGGTCGGCTCCTAGCCAAGGACGAAACCGAGTACGCGCCCCAGCTAATTCAACTTTACACCCAGTCGGGCCAGACCGATAAGGTGATGACCGAAACCCTGCGCCTGGTGCAGGACGACGAGCAGCAGCTGCCCTTCGTGCGCAACATGCTCCAGAATAGCCTGCGCGAAGACAAGGACTTCGACGCGCTGGAAAAGGTGCTGTTTGCCAACGTGCAGAAGTTTCCCGAGCGGGCCGTGTACAGCGAGTTGCTGCTGTGGCTGCAGATGCAGCGCCGCGACTTTACCGGGGCCCTGGTACAGGCCAAGGCTCTCGACCGGCGTGGCCGCACCGAAGGAGCCCGGGTGATGGAGCTGGCCAGCATTGCCCAGCGCAACAAAGACTACGAAAGCGCCATTGCCGGCTACGATTACGTGACCCGCGAGTACCGCAGCGGCATGTATTATCGCTTGGCCCGGCAGCGTCTGGTACAGGCCCGCGAAGAGCAGGTACGGTCTACGTACCCCGTGGATCCGGCTAAAATTCGCGGCCTGATCAGCGAGTACCAGAACGTGCTGACGGAATTGGGCAAAACGCCCGAAACGGCCCCGGTGCTGCGCAACATGGCGGCCCTCTACGCCTTCCAGCTCGACGAGAAGGACAAGGCCATGACCATGCTGCAGGAAGTAATTGACATGCCCCGGGCCAGCCTCGACGTGGTAGATGAAGCTAAGGTAAATCTGGCCGATATCTACCTGCTGCGCAGTGAGCCCTGGGAAGCTACGTTGTTGTACTCGCAGGTCGAGAAGTCGCACAAAGATTCGCCGGTGGGCTACGAAGCCAAGCTGCGCAACGCCCGCCTGAGCTACTACGCCGGTGACTTTAAGTTGGCCAAAAGCCACTTGGATATTCTGAAAGAAGCCACCAGCCGCGAAATTGCCAACGACGCCATGCAGCTCAGCCTGCTCATCACCGACAACACCGCTATGGACACGTCTGGCGTGGCTCTGCGCGACTATTCGGCCGTGGAGCTGCTCGTATTTCAGAACAAGCTCGACGCGGCGCTCAAGGGCCTGGATAATCTGTTGCAGAAGTACCCCGGCCACGCCCTCACCGACGATGCCTGGTACCTGAAGGCCCAGCTCCAGCGCCGCATGGGCAACTACCCCGCGGCCCTCACCACCCTGGAGAAGATTACGGCCAACCCCAAATACGACGTGCTCAGCGACGACGCCCTGTTTCTGACAGCCAGCATTGCTGAGGAAAACCTACAGGACCGCGAAAAAGCCAAGACACTCTACAACCAGCTACTGGTTAAATACCCCGGCAGCATCTACACGGCCGAAGCTCGCAAACGCTTCCGCAAGCTGCGCGGCGACGCGGTGAATTAGCAAACAGAGTAGCTGTGCCAAACCGGCCCGGTGCTGCTTCCGCTTTTCGAAGGCCTATAAAAGCTGAAAGCAACTGCCAAGTGAAAATCGTACGCTCGTTTCCGTTTACCGAAAGAAAATAAACATGATGGCCAGTGCCAGCAGAAATATCAAATACATCAGCCCGTCGGTCAGGATGTACTGTTTGTACTGCTTGTAAAAGGCAATCAGCTTTTTCATTGGGGGCGTGCTCGGCAGAGAGAACGGCAAAAATATGGATTCGGGCCCGGTCTAATTGGTGATAAGGGGGAGGACCGCAGTTTTCTTCTTACTTTTGAAGATAACGCCCGTTAGGGCTGCCGCCGAATCATGGAAAAACGATGGATCCGCAAGCCTGCGCCTGAGCCTACGAAGGTCAGGCACCTGGCCGACGCCCTGCGCGTGAATGAGGCCATCATCGCGCTGCTCTGCCAGCGCGGGGTGTGTTCTTACGATGAAGCCTACGAATATTTCCGCCCCAGCCTCGACCACCTGCCCGATCCGCTGCTCATGCGCGACATGGACCGGGCCGTCGACCGGCTGCTGACGGCGCTGCACGAAGGCCAGAAAGTGCTGGTTTTCGGCGACTACGATGTGGACGGCACCACGTCCGTGGCGGTGGTGTATTCCCACCTACGTACCCTTTTCGGCCCCGAGCGGGTGGATTACTACATTCCGGACCGCTACAAGGAAGGCTACGGCATTTCCGATGCCGGTATTGATTACGCCGTCGACCATAACTTCAGCCTCATCATTGCCCTCGACTGCGGGGTGAAGGCCGTGGATCGCATTGATTACGCCAACGAGCGGGGCATCGACTTTATCATCTGCGACCACCACTTGCCCGGCACCGAGCTGCCCAAGGCCGTGGCCGTGCTCGACCCTAAGCGCGCCGACTGCGAGTATCCGTTCAAGGAGCTTTCGGGCTGTGGCGTGGGCTTTAAGCTGATGCAGGCCCTGACGCAGCACCTGGGCCAGGACCAGACGCCACTCTACGAACTGCTCGACATGCTGGCCATCAGCATAGCCGCTGATATTGTGCCCATCACGGGGGAAAATCGGATTCTGGCCTACCACGGCCTGCGCCTGCTCAACGACCGGGTGCGCGGGCAGCGGCCCGGCGTGGCAGCGTTGAGGGAGCTGGCCGGTCTGCGCGACGGAGAATTGACTATCAGCAGTCTGGTATTTGGGTTTGCGCCTCGCATTAACGCCGCGGGCCGCATGGGCGACGCCAAACGCTCAGTAGCCATGCTGCTGGCCGAAACCAAAGAGGAAGCTGTGGAGAAAACCGGCGTGGTGGATAAAACCAACATTGAGCGCCGCGGCTTCGACACCAGCATTACCAAGGAAGCCCTGAGCATGATTGAGGACGACTTGTCCTTGCGCAATGCTCACTCCACGGTGCTTTACAAGGAAGACTGGCACAAGGGCGTCATCGGTATCGTGGCCTCGCGCTGCCTCGATAAGTACTACCGGCCCACCATTATTCTGACCCAGAGCAACGGCAAAGCTACCGGTTCGGCCCGCTCCGTAGTTGGCTTCGATGTACACCAGGCTATTAGTGAGTGCGCCGACCTGCTGGACCAGTACGGCGGCCACATGTACGCCGCCGGCCTCACGCTGCCGGTCGAGAACGTACCTAAGTTCCGGGAGCGGTTCGAGCAGATTGTGGCCGGCCGTATTTTGCCCGAGCAAATGATTCCGCCGGTAGAAATCGACAGCGTGCTGAAGCTGGAGGACATCACCGACAGCTTCTACAAGCTGCTGCACCAGATGGAGCCTTTCGGCCCGGGCAATCCCAACCCAGTGTTTGAGTCGGAGTACGTGTACGCCACGCCCGACTCGGCCCGTATCGTGGGCAACTCCCATCTGAAGCTAACCCTGACCCAGGACGGCCGCCACACCGTGGACGCCATCGGCTTCGGCCTGGGCGAGTACCACGAGCGGATCATGGACGGCAACCCGTTCAATGTGTGCTACACCGTGGAAATCAACGAGTACCGTGGGCAGCGCACTTTGCAGCTGCGGGTCAAGGATATCCGCTGGGTGGAGTAACGGCACGCTCAGCGAATATCCCTGACCAGCTGGCTGGCTTAGTTCTGGGGGCGGGGTGCCACGAAGTACTCGGTATTGCTGGGGTTACCTTGTGACAGACCTTTACGGGTGGTTTTCTCCAGATAGTCGCCGCGCAGAAACTTCACCTGCTTTATCGGGGTGCGGCTGGTTCCCTTGCTTGTTACAGTCGTGTATTTGCCAGCTTCCGTTTTGACCACCTTCACCCGGTCTCCCGGGGCAACTTCGAGGTAGTCGGAGGCGGTGAGCCGTACCAGCTGGCCATCCTGGTAGTACTCCGACAGCGCCAAGTTGCCCTGGGGAGTGTAGTAGTACACCTTCTCGACTACGGTACCTACCCGCTTAAACTTGACCACGTGCTTCTTACGCAGGTATAGTGGAAGCTTGTCAACGGAGACGTTTGTAGGCCCCGACAAAGTAGAGTAGCTTTTGGTGCAGCGCCGCGTGCCCCGGATTGCCAGAAAGGACGTTTTGAAAAATCGAATCTGCCCGTCCGTCTGACTACGGATTGCCGCCGCGTGTTGAAATAATGAGTCACGCTCGGTAGCAAAGCGGGCCGGGTCAGAGCTTTGGGCTTGAGCAGCTAGTGAAGTAATTAGCGCAATACCAGCGCTAAAAGTCAATTTACGGGTCATATAGTGGGTAGTAAAAGCAGATAAGTGCCGCTAATGTAGCGCTTGGCTTATCCTGCCCAATATTATTTTTGGCGTCGGGCATGGCCCCATACCCACCAGATAAGTAAGGCTTGCAGCGGCAGGCGGGCCCAAGCCAGCCAGGAAGCTACACCCAGGCTGGTCCCGCTGGACTGGGCCATATACACGTTGGCCGGAAACACGGCTACCAGCAGCCCAATCAGGCCCCAGGCGGCCCAGCGGCGGGTGAAGCGGGGCAGCAGCAAGAGTCCTAACAGCACTTCGGCCGCGCCGCTGAGCAGCACCAGGCCACGGTGCCAGGGCAAGTACGGCGGCATGATGCGCATATACACCTCGGGCTTGACGAAGTGCAGGACGCCGGCCCCGATGAACAGCACGGCTAGCGTGTAGAGGCTAATGGCTTTGAGACGGGGCATAGGCAGTAGGCAGAAACAATAGGAGGGAGGTGCGGCCGGCAAATGGCTTCTGCCCAACCGGCAACTTACGGCGGCGGCCGGCAATTTTGGCCGCAGCAGCGCACTGTTTACCTTGGGCGGCCGTTATAGGCTGACTTTTCCCTTGATTTCCCAGCATGAAACTGTTTTCCCTCGCCCTTGGGCTTACTCTGGCCGCGGCCATGCCAGCCGTAGCGCAGCAGCCCGCCGGCTACCAGATTGACCTCGACCTGGAACACGCCACCAACGACCAGGTGCGGGTGGTTATCAAAACGCCGCCTGTAAAAGAGGCCCAGGCTACTTACGTCATGCCCTCGGTGGTACCCGGCTCGTACTCGCGCAAAGACTATGGCCGATTTGTGCAGAACTTCCTGGCCTTCGACCGCAAAGGCCAGAAGCTCAAGGTGCGAAAGGAGGGAAGCAACCTGTTCATTATCGACAAAGCCCCAAATCTGGCCCGCATCGAGTATTCGGTGGACGATACCTGGGACGCCAAGCAGGATGAGGGCTTTATCTTCCAGCCGGGCGGTACCAACTTCGAGGCTGGCCAGAACTTCGTGCTCAACCACTACGGCCTCTACGGCTACCTAGAAGGCTACAAGATGCAGCCCTACCAAGTAACAGTGGCCAAGCCTGCTACCCTGTACGGGGCCACTTCCCTAACGGCCCGCCGCAACAGTGCCACCCAGGACGTATTTACGGCCGCCAGCTATGTGGAGCTGGCCGATTCGCCCATTCTCTACAGCCGCCCCGACACGGCCAGCTTCAGCACCGGCGGAGCTCGTATTGCGGTGTCGGTGGTGTCGGAAACCGGAACGGTGAAAGCCGAGCAGGTGCGCGAGATTATGCGGCCCATGGCCGAGGCCCTGACTAAGTTCTTCGGTCAGATGCCTGTGCCCAAGTATCATTTTCTGATGTATTTCCCGAGCTTCTCCTCGCCGCTGGCCAGCAAAAACGGCGGCTACGGCGCCATGGAGCATTCCTACTCGTCGGTGTATTTTCTGCCCGAAGTGCCCGGCGAAGACCGGCTGCGCAGCATGGTGCAGGAAGTGGCCTCCCACGAGTTTCTGCACATGCTGGCCCCACTCAACATTCATAGTCGCGAAATCGGGGAGTTCGACTTCCGCAACCCCAAGATGTCGCAGCACCTGTGGCTCTACGAGGGCGTCACTGAGTACATTGCCCAGCTGGTGCAGGTGCGCGGCGGCCTGAGCACACCCGCCGAGTTTCGGCAGACCATGAAGCAGAAGATTGACAAGGCGGCCAAGCATCCTGACGTGTCGTTCACCGAGATGAGCCGCAACATTTTGGAAGCGCCCTACAAGGACATGTACGACAACGTGTACGACAAGGGCGCCCTGCTGGGCCTGCTGCTCGATATCCGCATTCAGGAGCTCAGCCAGGGCCGCCAGAGCCTGCGCGACGTGCTGCTGGCCCTGCGCCAGAAATACGGCCCCACGCGCTCCTTCGAGGACGCCCAGCTGATTCCGGAAGTCGTGGCCCTGACTAACCCGGCCCTGCAACAGTTTTTTGACCAGTATGTCATCGGCAACCAGCCCTTGCCCTACGCCGAGTACTTCGATAAAATCGGCTGGCGGTTCCAGGCCACCGCGCAATCCACGGTAAAGGCCTTCGGGCAGCTGGGCTTCAGCTACGACACCGAGAAAAAGCAGTTTATAGCCGCCAGCACCAAGGCCGACCAGAATGCTTTCGGCCTGAAGGAGGGCGACGTAATTCTGGCTGTGAATGGCACCACCGTGGACATGAGCAACGCCGAAAAGCTGCTGCGCCCCCTCGTCGAGCCTACTACCGGCGATGTGGTGAAAGTGCGGTTCCGTTCGGCCGGCTCGTCGGCGCCCCAGGAGCGGCAGGCGGCACCCCGCGAGTTTGATGTCCAGATCAAGAACGCGCTGGAGGAAGTAGCCACGCCCACCCCGGCCCAGCTGCAACTGCGCAACCAGGTGCTCAAGCCCTTGGGCTAACCACCGCTGCTGGCTCCGGCCGCCGCTTCTGAGTTCTAACGCCTACCTTTGCCGTAATGATTCTGCGCGCTGAACACTTAGTCAAAACCTACAAGTCCCGAACCGTTGTCAACGACATGTCGCTGTCGGTGGAGCAGGGCGAAATCGTGGGGCTGCTCGGGCCCAACGGAGCCGGCAAAACCACCTGCTTCTACATGACGGTAGGTATGGTAAAGCCCAACAGCGGCAAGATTTTCCTGGACGACGAGGAAATCACCAAGCTGCCCATCTACCAGCGGGCCCGTCGGGGGTGGGCTACCTGGCCCAGGAAGCTTCCGTATTTCGCGACCTGACCGTGGAGGAAAACATCCTGGCCGTGCTGGAAATGACCGACATGCCCAAGCAGGCCCAGCGCGACAAAGTAGAGGAGCTCATCAATGAGTTTAGCCTCAACCACGTGCGCAAGAATATGGGCCGGGTGCTGAGCGGCGGTGAGCGGCGGCGCACCGAAATTGCCCGGGCCCTGGCCGTCGACCCGAAGTTTGTACTTCTGGATGAGCCCTTCGCCGGCGTTGACCCCATTGCCACCGAAGAAATTCAGAGCATCGTGGCCAAGCTCAAAAACAAGAACATCGGGATTCTCATCACCGACCACGACGTCAACTCCACGCTCAGCATTGTGGACCGGGCTTACCTGCTCTTCGAAGGCAAGCTGCTCAAGGCCGGCACCGCCGAGGAGCTGGCCGCCGACGAAACCGTGCGCCGCGTGTACCTGGGCAAGAACTTTGAGCTGAAGCGCAACGTGTAAGCGCCCAGCCTGCGGGCGGCAGGCAGCTTTGCCGGGCTGATTTGCGTATAGGGGCCACGAATCTCCGTGAGCTTCGGTAAAAAGGCGTTTATTTCGTCTCCAAACCTGCTCTCCCACCCGGCAACAACCCCTGAATGATTGATTCTATACTGACGTGGACCGTACAGCGGCGCCTGGCCAGCATCGAGCATTTTAGCCAGAACCCGCACGAGGTGCAAGCCCAGGTGCTGCAAGACCTGCTGCTGAAAGCCCGTACCACGGAATGGGGAAAGCGCTACGGCTTTGCCGATGCGCCTACCGCCCGGGAGTTTGCCCAGCGGGTGCCCGTCAGCAGCTACGAGGAGTTGTACCCGGCCATCGAGCGGGTGCTGCGCGGGGAGCCCGACGTGCTCTGGCCCGGGCCGGTGCAATGGTTTGCCAAGTCCAGCGGCACCACCAACGCCCGCAGCAAGTACATTCCCGTCACCCGCGAGTCATTGCAGGAATGCCACTACCGCGCCGGCCGCGACATGACGGCCCTGGCTACCGCTTTGTACCCGGAAAACCGCATCCTGGCCGGCAAAACCCTCTCGCTAGGTGGCACCCACGGCCCCAACCCGTTCCGGCCCGATGACGAAAGCTCCCGCGTGGGCGACGTCTCGGCCGTGATTATGCAAAACCTGCCGGCCTGGGCCGAGTTTCTGCGCACTCCGCCGCTGGAGCTGGCTTTGCTCGACGAGTGGGAAGAGAAAATAGACCGGATTGCCCGTCATGTGCTCGGCGTCAACGTGGCCGTGTTGGCCGGGGTGCCCACCTGGATGATCGTGCTGCTGCGCCGCGTTACGGAGCTGGCCGGGGCCAGCAACATCACCGAAGTGTGGCCCAATCTGAGCTTGTTTTTGCACGGGGCGGTGGCCTTTGGGCCCTACCAGGAGCTGTTTCGCCAGCTCATTCCCGGCCCGCAAATGCGCTACCTGGAAATCTACAACGCCTCAGAAGGCTACATTGCCTTGCAGGACCAACCTAACTCTGAGGACCTGCTGCTGCTGCTCAACCACGGCATCTACTACGAGTTTATCCCGCTGGAGGAACTGGAAGCCGAGCACCCGCAGGCCCTGACTCTGGAGCAGGTAGAGCTGGGCAAGGCATATGCCCTGGTGCTTTCTACCAACGCCGGGCTCTGGCGCTATAAAATCGGAGACACGGTGCGCTTTACCAGCCTGGCACCCTACCGAATCCGCATTACGGGCCGTACCAAGCACTTTTTGAATGCCTTTGGCGAGGAAGTCGTCATTGAGAATGCTGATGCTGCCATTGCCGCCGCCTGCCGCGCCACCGGCACCACCGTGCGCGACTACACCGCGGCTCCCATCTATTTCGACGCCTCTGATGCCTCACGTGGCGGCCACCAGTGGCTTATTGAGTTCAGCCAGCCTCCCCAGGACCCAGCGCGTTTCACCGCCGTGCTCGACCATACCTTGCGGGAGCTCAACTCCGACTACGACGCCAAGCGCCACCGGGACCTGGCCCTTAGCCCTCCAGTATTAACCATTGCCACCGCCGGCGCCTTTACCCGTTGGCTGGCCCGCAAAGGCAAGCTCGGTGGCCAGCATAAAGTGCCACGGCTTAGCAATTCGCGTGAAATCCTGGAAGCTGTCCTGCTGGAATTGTAGCCGGTCAGCTTAGGTTACGGCTTATACTTTGCATAATGCTATTTTCAGGGTTTCTGTCAACTCTTCGGCTAGCTTGTTAAAGCACAAAAAAGGCTTTCTATGACGGTTGCCTGATGGTAAGAAGAGCTTCGCCGCCGACAGTTGTAGACCAGAGGGCTAAGTGTATTTCGACAATTTTTTAATTACTGGAAATATTTTCCAGCGGATTAGTCCTGTTTTAATAGATTTAGTTATATATTGTCGGATTGTTAACGTTCACGCCTACACTCGTGCCCGCTATATCAACCTCCTCTTCCCGTCCTTACGTTTCCCGCCGCAAACGTAGTCGCTCTTCGGAGCCATCTAAGCTAAGTACCAAAGCAACGGTAGGTATGCTTAGTCTCTTGGTATTCGCCTTGCTGGCCAGCTTGGCCGTAATTGCGGCCTCTCTCACCAGCAACGAGCCGGGCGCGAGCCCCGAAACGGCAAGCATGGTGGCTACTGATTTAACCTTAAGCCAGTAGCCACCCACTCACACGTCTCTTCCTTACTCGTCCAGCACACCGCCAACCAATCGACCTAGAACGCTACCACTCTCTTTCGAGGCATTGCCGCCCGTGGGCGACAAGGCCTGGATCAGCTTCTTCACCGGCATCGACTGCAGCCATACCCGGCCCGTGCCTTGCAGCGTAGCTAGCAACAGCCCCTCACCGCCAAAAATCATTGATTTTAGGCCGCCGGCGCGGGCGATGCTGAAATTGACGCTGGGTTCAAACGCCACAACGCACCCCGTATCGACGCGCAGCAGCTCGTTGTTGAGTTGCTTTTCGATGATGGTGCCGCCGGCGTGAATAAAGGCTTTGCCGTCGCCGGTGAGCTTTTCCAGGATGAAGCCTTCCCCACCGAAAAAGCCGGCTCCAAGGCGTTGGTTGAAATGGATGCCAATCTTCGTGCCTCGGGCCGCGGCCAAAAAGCCGTCCTTCTGCACAATCAGGCCGTTGGGCATGGTGCCCAGGTCGATGGGAATGATGGTGCCAGGGTAGGGAGCCGAAAAGGCTACGCGGCTTTTGCCGTAGCCCCCGCGGTGGGTGAAATGGGTCATAAACAGAGACTCGCCGGTAACCAGGCGGGTGCCCGCCGAGAAGAGCTTGCCCAGAATACCTTGGTCGGGCTCTGAGCCGTCGCCCATCTTGGTTTCGAAAGCAATGGCTTCTTCCATGTACACCATGGCGCCGGCTTCAGCAATGACGGTTTCGTTGGGGTCCAACTCTATTTCTAGAACCTGAATATCGGAGCCCAGAATGCGGTAATCTACGTCGTGGGACTGCATAGGAAAAAGGGTTAATAGGATAACGAGTTCAAGTATAGCGAACTGGCAATTATTGTCGGCGACGACCAGAAAAGAAAAGGCCATTCTCCGCCGAGAATGGCCTTTATATGTAGTTCAAACGGAAAATAGGCGGCTTACTCGTCGCTGCTCAGCTCCCCGCGTACTTCGGCCTCGGTGTCGGCTTCGGGCTCACCTTTTTTGCCTTTTTTCTTGGCTTCAGTACTGGTGCGGCGCATAAATTCTTCTTCCGTTTCTTCGGGCTCGGCCACTCCGTTTTCAACCGGAAAATCCTCATCTTCCTCTTCTACCTTCTCCCCAAACTGCCCATCACGATTTACAAGCTTTTTGTCGCGCACGTGCTGGTTGAGAAAGTGGTTGATTTCCTCGATAGAGTAGTTGGAGGTGATTTCGCCCAGCGGGTTCACTTTAATTTCGAAGCCTTCCAGGTCCTTATGCACCCGGGCTTTCTTTTCCGGGTCGTTTTTCTTGCTCTTATTAACGGGTTTCTTAGCCATGATGTCGTCCGTAGGTGGGGTTGCTACGCCAGTGGCCCTTCCTAAAAACGAAGGCCGCTCCGTACCAGGTAGTACGAAGCGGCCTTGCTGCCGGATGCACGAATTTTAAAACAGCATGCTAGGCGCTGATTTTGTCTGCCAGGCGGGCCACAGCAGCTTCAATGCGCTGCGCAGTCTCCAGGGTGCCCAGAATGCTCATAATGGCCATCAGGTCGGGGCCGGCGGCTACGCCGGTTACCACGACGCGCAAGGCCTGCAGCACCTGCCCGATTTTAACGCCCTGGCGCTCCAGCACCTGGGTCAGCAGCGCCTTGATGCCGTCGGGAGTCGTGTCTTGGGCGGCGGGTAGCTCCTGGGCAAAGGCCTGCAGTGCGGCAGCCGTCGGGGCGTTCCACTTTTTGCTGACTACCTGTTCGTCGTAGCTTTCCGGGGCCAGGAAGAAATACTGGGCTTCGCGCCAGAAGTCCTGGGGGAAAGTTACGCGCTCCTTCATGGCGCCCACAATCTGCACGGCCTTCTCCTCGGAGCACTCAATATTGTGCTCTTCCAGGGCCGTGAGCAGGAACTGAGCCAGCTCGGTATCAGGCTTGGCACGCAGGTAATGCTCGTTGTACCAGCGCACCTTGTTCTGGTCGAAGCGGGCCGGCGACTTGCTTACCCGCTCAATGCTAAAGGCCTCAATAAGCTCGGGCATGGAGAAAATCTCCTGCTGGGAGCCGGGGTTCCAGCCCAGAAAGGCCAGGAAGTTAATAAAGGCATCGGGCAGGTAGCCACTCTCGCGGTAGCCGCTGCTCACGGTAGGCTGGCCGGTTTCGGCATCGGTGCCGTGCCATTCCAGCGGGAAAACGGGGAAGCCGAGCCGGTCACCGTCGCGCTTGCTGAGCTTGCCGGTACCGTCGGGCTTGAGCAGCAGGGGCAGGTGGGCAAACTGGGGCATGGTGCTTTCCCAGCCAAAGTAGCGGTACAGCAGCACGTGCAGCGGCGCCGAGGGCAACCACTCCTCGCCCCGGATTACGTGGGTGATTTCCATCAAATGGTCATCCACGATGTTGGCCAAATGATAGGTCGGCATACCATCCGACTTCATCAACACCTTGTCGTCGATGCTGCTGGAGTGTACAACTACCCAGCCGCGGATCATGTCGTTGAAGCGAACTTCCTCCTTGCGCGGAACCTTGAGGCGAATTACGTAAGGCGAGCCGCTGTCCAGCAGCTGCTTCACCTCGTCTTCGGGCAGGGTCAGAGAGTTGCGCATCTGAGTGCGCGTAATGCTGTTGTACTGGGGGTTGGGCACCTTGGCGGCCGTCAGGCGGGCGCGCATGGCGTCTAGTTCCTCGGGCGTATCGAAGGCATAGTAGGCGTGGCCGCTGTTGATGAGCTGCATGGCATACTCCATGTACATCGGCTTCCGCTCGCTCTGCCGGTAAGGCGCGTGCGGGCCGGCTGGCTCACTCCACGGGCTTTCGTCGAGCTCAATGCCGCACCATTTCAGGGACTCGGCAATGTACTGCTCGGCTCCGGGCACGAAGCGGTTCTGGTCGGTATCTTCAATGCGCAGCAGCATTTTGCCGCCCATCTTACGCGCAAACAAATAGTTATACAGCGCCGTGCGCACGCCGCCGATATGTAACGGTCCCGTAGGGCTGGGCGCAAAGCGCACCCGTACTTCTCTCTCCATATAAACAAAAATTCGCGTCGGTTCTTACAGAAACGCGCCGCGAAGGTACAAAGATCAACTGGTGAAATAGTGAGATGGTGAAATGGTGAGTTTACTGTTCAATTTGCGCCAACCGCGCGGTCAGAACAACAACTCACTATTTCACCATCTCACTATCTCACTATCTCACTGCTAGTCCCGGTTCCGGTAGCTCAGGTAGAGTACCAAACCCAGCAGGGTAATGCCTCCGCGGATAGCCCAGGCCACGGTAGTACCCCACTGGTCAATCCAAGTCAGGAGCATTGATTTCATACCCAGAAAGGGCAGAATCAAGGATAAAAGGCCCAGCAGGAGTAAGCCCAGTCCAAGTTCTTTCATGTAGCGTGCAGGTGAGGTGGTGAAATGATAAGTGGAAGTTCAGTGCTTGCAATACTGCGCAATCAGAACGAAAAAACCCGCCACTTCCCTATATCACAGCTCTACTATTTCACTGCTATGCAGGAAATTTCAACCTGAACGTCTTTGGGCAGGCGGCTAACCTCCACAGTCTCGCGGGCTGGGCATACTCGGCCGTGAAATAGCTGCCGTAGATTTCGTTGATCAGACCGAAGTTGCCGAGGTCTTTTACAAAAATGCTGCACTTCACAACATCCAGTAAGCTCATCCCCGCAGCGGCCAGAACAGCCTGTAGGTTGCGCATTACCTGATGAGTTTCGGCGGCTACATCACCGTTGCCCACAAGCTGGCCCGAGGCGGTATCGAGGGCAATCTGGCCTGAGACGTACACAGTGTTGCCGGCCTGAATGGCCTGACTGTAGGGACCAATAGGAGCGGGAGCGTCGGGCGAGTAGATGATGGTGTTGGCCATGAGGATGGGGTTAGAAGAAAACAGCCGTTTGAGAGGCGAAAACTACGGAAATTGGTGGGTTATGTATAGGCTTTGCTTCGCCAGCAACGATTCCCTGGGTAGAGCTCCTATGTAGCTGTAACAGGGCGCTGAAGTACTTGGCTGAAAATCAGCAGCAGATACCCTGTATTATTTGTGCTGTGCGATAAGCATAAAAAGAGCGCCCCGGGTAGAGGCGCTCTTCTTTAGGTAGTAGCAAAGCCGCGGTGCTTACTCAACCGTTACGGACTTAGCCAGGTTACGAGGCTGGTCCACGTTGCAGCCGCGGAGCACGGCGATGTGGTAGGAGAGCAACTGTAGCGGAACTACCGATACCAACGGCATCAGTACTTCGCTGGTAGCAGGCACTTCAATGGTGAACTCGGCCATAGCCGGAATTACTGTGTCGCCTTCCGTTACTACGGCAATGATGCGGCCTTTGCGGGCCTTCACCTCCTGAATGTTCGATACAACCTTCTCGTAGGAGCTGTCTTTGGTAGCAATAACCACCACCGGCATGTTCTCATCGATCAAGGCAATCGGACCATGCTTCATCTCGGCCGCGGGGTAACCCTCAGCGTGGATGTAGCTGATTTCCTTCAGCTTCAGCGCACCTTCCAGGGCTACTGGGAAGTTGTAACCACGGCCCAGGTAGAGGAAGTTTGGTACGTCGCGGAAAATCTCGGCAATGGCTTCAATCTCATCGTTGAGTTTCAAAGCCTGCTCTACTTTCGCAGGAATATTGCTCAACTCTACCATCAGTTCCCGCATCTTCGAGTCGGTAAGGGTACCGCGCTTGTGGCCTACAATCATGGCCAGCAGAGTCAGTACAGTTACCTGAGCGGTAAAGGCTTTGGTCGAAGCCACTCCGATTTCGGGGCCGGCGTGGGTGTAGGCACCAGCATCGGTGGCGCGGGCAATGCTCGAGCCTACCACGTTGCAGATACCGAAGATGGTAGCGCCCTTGCTTTTCGCCAGCTCAATAGCGGCCAGAGTATCGGCCGTCTCGCCCGACTGCGAAATGGCAATTACAATGTCGCGCTCGGTGATGATGGGGTTGCGGTAGCGGAACTCCGAAGCGTATTCTACTTCAACCGGAATGCGGGCCAAGTCCTCAATCAGGTACTCTGCCACCAAACCAGCGTGCCACGACGTACCGCAGGCCACGATGATAATACGGTCGGCATTAACAAACTTGCGCTCGTAGGCCCGGATGCCGCCCATGTTCAGGTGACCGGCTTCCAGCTCTAAGCGGCCGCGCATGGAGTCGAGAATAGAGCGAGGCTGCTCAAAAATTTCCTTGAGCATGAAGTGCTCGTAGCCACCTTTCTCTATGCTGTCGAGCTCCATCTCCAGCTTCTGGATGTAGGGCGTCTGCTGCACGTCTTCTTTCGTGCGGATGTCGAGCTTGCCGTCGCGGATAACCGCAATTTCGTAGTCGTTGACGTATACTACCTCGTTGGTGTACTCAATGATGGGAGTTGCATCGGAGGCCAAGAAAAACTCATCCTTGCCTACGCCAATAACTAGGGGAGAGCCTTTACGAGCGGCAATCAGCTGGTTCGGGTCGTCCTTGCTCAGCACCACAATGGCGTACGCGCCTACTACCTCGTGCAGGGCCAAGCGAACGGCTTCTTCCAGCGAGCAGTGGTTCTGCTTCTGAATTTCCTCAATCAGATTGACGAAGACCTCCGTATCCGTATCGGAGTGAAACACGTGACCCTGCTTCTGCAGGTGAGTTTTCAGTGCCGCGTAGTTTTCGATAATGCCATTGTGGATAATGGCAATTCGCTCGGAAGTTGAGTAGTGCGGGTGGGCGTTGGAGTCATTAGGTTCGCCGTGGGTTGCCCAGCGTGTATGGCCCATGCCAATATGCGCGTGGGTATCTTTTTCGGCGATAAAGGCTTCCAGGTCATTAACCTTGCCTTTCTTCTTGTATACATTCAGTGCTCCGTTCAGCAGTGCTACCCCTGCCGAGTCGTAACCACGGTACTCCAGGCGACGCAGGCCTTTCAGAATAATAGGGCAAGCTTCACGGTACCCGATGTAAGCGACAATTCCGCACATAGTGTGTCAGAGAAAGAGTTGTTGAGAGAAAAATCACTCCGGCCCGGCCCTTCAACAAAGGCCGTGCCGGAGTGATTCGTGTGAAAGCAGTTGAGCCTTAGCGCAACTTGGAAGAGTATACGCGCAGCTTGATGTTCTGGGCATCAAGCACGCTACGGTTAAGTGAGAGGTCAAACGAGCGGCGTAGTACCGGGCTTAGCATCAGAGCGGCAGCCTGCTCCCCAAGCTGATTGGAAAGGTAAGCCTGCAGGTACGTAGTGATAACTACGCTGTAGTATTTCTTGCTGGCGTCTACGTCGTACAACGAAACAACGGCTTCGCGGCCCTGACCCGATTGGTTTTGCAGGTTGGCCTGTACAATTCGCTCGACCGGCGAAATGTTTACCGTCCGCTGCAGTACCCGGTTCTGGGCATTTATCTCGTAGAGAAAAGCCGACGTAGGGTTTGGAAATAACAGCGTACCCGACGATTTGATGGGAATAAGCAGCTCGGCACGGTTGATAGCCAGGCCGGGCTGGCCTGCCAGCTCTTTCAGGCCCGGTATTGCCAGCTTGGTAGCCAGGCCCAGACCCTGTTGCATGTAAGTCACACTGTCGGCTACGCGCAACGACTTGGTACCGTCCAGCAGCTGATCGAACGGAGGCTTCAGGTCCGTCGACAGCTGAGTGTAGTAGCGAGGCGTATTGGCGTCGCCGCTCGCGTAGGATAAGCCCATCCGGATACGGTAGCTTGGCCGCCGGGTCTTGGTCGCATCGTTTTGGTCAAGGCCGTGGTAGTACACGTAGACACAGTTGAGCGAAGAGCGGCTCAGGGCCACAATGGCACCCGTCTGATTGCTTGAAGGCACAATAGCCAAGCCTTTCCAGAGAGCATCCAGCTTGTTTTGGTTGAAAGACGCGTCTTTAAGCGCGGCAAACAAGGTATTAGCAAAGTCCGAATTGCGGACTTTATCCTTCTGAATCACCAGCCGGATTGTCTGGTCGGGGTTGGTCACTGACACCGTGCTGTCGGCTGGCGTTTTGTCAGGATTTAGCTTTTTCTTGCTCTTGAGCACGCCCGGGTCTACCGCCACCTGCGTGGTTGTAGTGCGGTTCAGGGAGCTGGTCAGCTTATCACCAATCTGGTCAATCACGGCCACATCCGTGACGCCGGCATTGTACGTTTTCTTGTCGTCCAGGTCCTCTTTCAGCTTAAACAAGTCGAAGCTAACGGGCCGGCTGGCACTACCATACACCTGATCGAAGGATGACACCAAGACCACAGAGTCGAGCACGGAGCTTGTCAGCTGGCTGGGCAGGGTATCGGTGCTGGCACGCAGGTTGAAATAAGCCTTGGCAGTGGTAGTGCCAAGGGTAGCATCCGTGAGTTTGCCTATCAGAACCCGGTCGGCATTCAGCGTTTCCACCGAATCCTGCAGGATAGTCGAGGCGTTAACCCGGTAATCGCGGTACTCAGTGGTAGTGGGTGAAGTGCCTGGCAGCTCCACGCCCAGATCGTTAGGATCCTCGCAGCCGGTGGCGGCGAACAGCAGAGCTGTGGACAGAAAAGAAGCCGAGGCTATTCGGAAGGCGCTATTAATTGGCCAATTCATTATAGAGCGTATAGTAAGAGGAGAGCAGGTTTTCGTCGGCGCTAACCTGGCCAAGCTGACGCTTCTGCGAGTACTCGGAAAACATAGCGTTCAGATTATCGCTGAAGTCCTCGTCAGATTTCACCACGGAGTCCGCATATTCCATGCCCACCTTGATGAAGCCGCCAAAGTCAGCCGACTTGAGGGCTGCCAGCATCTCGTCATCAATGTCCAGCATTTTAGCCTTCTCAATGATGTCGCCTTCAAATTTGTGGCTGAACTCGTTGTTGTAGATGGTAAACACCGATTTCGCATCCTTGAAGATCGGGTCCTTTTTATAGGTGGTCTTCAGGTACATCGGAATCAGGCCCGTCATCCAGTCGTTGCAGTGAACGATATCAGGAGCCCAGCCGAGTTTTTTCACGGTTTCGAGGACGCCTTTGCAGAAAAAGATAGCACGCTCATCGTTGTCGGCGTGGAACTTATCGTTTTTGTCAACCAATACTGACTTGCGGTGGAAGTAATCTTCATTGTCGATGAAGTATACTTGCAGCTTCGCATTGGGAATAGACGCTACTTTGATGATCAGCGGCTTCTCTTCCTCACCAACGGCGATGTTGATGCCAGAGAGGCGCACTACTTCATGCAAACGGTTCTTACGCTCGTTGATAATACCGAAACGGGGCACGAAAATGCGGATTTCCATCCCCATCTCCTGCATTCCCTGCGGTAACATGCGCAGAAACTCCGCTACCTTGGTCGTCTGCAAAAACGGGTTGATTTCCGTGGCAGCGTAGAGTATTCTCAACTTGGACATATAGAGTCAGTTGGTGTGATTGGGATAGGGCAACACTTTGGGATGCACAAAATTAAGCATTTTTGAGCGAATAATCAATTAAACCAGCCCAAGCACTCTGTGAACGGGCCTTTTCACCCTATGGAGATACTCCAATCGGCTGCCGCGTTGCAAGCCCAGACGGAAATCTGGCGGCAGAACAAACTGCGAATCGGGTTGGTGCCCACCATGGGGGCCCTGCACGAAGGTCACCTGCAACTAGTGCGCGCCGCGGCGCAGGATAACGACGTGGTCGTCGTCAGCGTATTCGTCAACCCCACTCAATTCAATAACGCCGAAGATTTCCGCCTTTATCCGCGCGTGCCCGACGCCGATGCCGCCCTGCTAGGACCGGCCGGCTGCACAGCTCTGTTTATGCCTACCGTAGACCAGATGTACCCCCAGCCTACGGTGCTGCGCTTCGATTTCGGGCCCTGGAGCGAGTCATGGAAGGAGAGCATCGTCCGGGCCACTTCCACGGAGTAGCCACGGTGGTCAGCAAGCTGTTTCATATAAGCCGGCCCCACCGGGCATATTTTGGTCAGAAGGATTTGCAGCAGGTAGCCATTATCCGGCAGCTCGTCGCCGATTTGTCGTTCGACCTGGAGCTCGTAGCGTACCCCACCATCCGGGAAGCCGACGGCCTGGCCATGTCCTCACGCAACCGCCGGCTTGGGCCCGAAGCCCGCGCCGCAGCGCCGCGACTGTACCAGGCCTTGGCCTTGGGCGCATCCTTGGTGGAGGAGCAACAGCACACCCCGGAAGCCGTGCAGCTGGCCGTAGAGCAGTTTTTGGCCGCCGAGCCAGGGATTGAGCTAGAGTATTTTGCCATTGCCGACGGTCGCACCCTGCAGCCTATTACCGGGCAATGGACCCCGGGAAGTCTAGTGGCCTTGTGCCTGGCAGCCCACGTAGGTAGCGTGCGGCTCATCGACAATGTGCTGGTGACATTGGCGTAGCCTGGGCAGAGCCTACGGTTGAGGTTCAGGGGTTCGGTGCTATTTAGCTACCTTTGCGCCCTGAAAATCACTGGTTCTTTACTCATGCATATCGAAGTTCTCAAGTCCAAAATTCACCGGGCTAAAGTAACCCAGGCCGAGCTCCATTATGTAGGTAGCGTCACCATCGACGAAGACCTGCTGGATGCGGCCAACATGGTGGAAAATGAGAAGGTTACTATCGTCAACGTCAACAACGGGGAACGGTTCGAAACGTACACCATCCGCGGTGAGCGGGGCTCGGGCATGATTTGCCTGAATGGCCCGGCTGCCCGCCGCGTCGCCGTGGGCGACATCGTCATCATTTTCTCGTATGCCCTGATTGATTTTGCTGAGGCCCGGGCCCACAAGCCGACGCTGGTATTCCCGGATCAGCACAACCGGCTGGTGTAAAAAGAGAAAACACGGGAATCAGGGGTCCCGTGAGTATTTGTTGCGTGTTGAATCTTCATGAAAAAGCTGCTTACCATTCTTAAATACGCCCTGTTGTTGTCCGTTTCGGGCCTACTGATGTGGTACGCCATTCAGGGGCAGGACCTAAACAGCATTGGCCGCAACCTGCGGGAAGCTGACTACACCTGGCTAAGTATTACAATGGTTCTCTCGGCGCTGGGCTACTTCAGCCGGGCCTACCGCTGGAAAATGCAGCTGGATGCCACCGAGCACAAAGCTCCGTTTTGGGACGTGTACCACGCTATGATGGTAGGCTACTTGGCCAATATGGTGCTGCCGCGCATGGGCGAGGTTATCCGTTGCTCAGTGCTGCAGCGCACTAGCAAAGTGCCGGTGCAGGTAGCGCTGGGTACGGTCGTGACCGAGCGGGTCATTGACGTACTCATCCTGCTGTGTCTGCTAGGCGGCACCCTGCTGCTTGATTTCAACACCTTCTGGGCTTTCGTAACCGACAAGCTGCTGGCGGGCCGCTACGACGAGCTGGCTCGCAACCGCACCCCGCTGCTAGTAGCTGGCGTTATTGCTTTGCTGCTGCTGGTGGGCCTGGCCTATACCTTGTTCCGAAACCTGGAGCGGCTGCGGCAGAATGCGCTGTTCAATAAAGTGGTGCTGTTTGTGAAAGGCCTGCTGGCCGGCGTATTCAGCGTGCTGAAGCTGGAAAACAAGCTGCTGTTTCTGTTGCACACGCTCTTTACCTGGACCGTGTATTACCTGATGGACTACCTGGCCTTCAAATGCTTCCCGGCCACGTATTCGCTCGATATGAAAGCTGGTCTGGCTGTACTGACATTTGGCGCGCTCGGAATGGCGGCGCCGGTAGCGGGCGGCATCGGGCCGTTTCACGTGATGGTGCAGGGCATTCTGCTAGCCTATGGCATTAGCAAGGAAGCCGGTATTGCCTACGCGCTGGTCGTGCACGGCTCCCAAACCATTCTGGTCGTACTCATGGGCGGCATCAGCTTTGTGGCCAGCATGATGAAGTCGGGCCGCTCCCTGCGGGATTTAGCGGCCGAGCCAACCCTGGCCGTGACAACCGATGTGGAGTAAAGATAAAATTGTCAGCCCGGAGGCTTTGGAGCCGCGGCTAGCCCAGTGGCGGGCGGAGGGCAAGCGGGTCGTGTTTACCAACGGTTGCTTCGACCTGCTCCACCTGGGCCACGTCGACTACCTGGAAAAAGCCCGCAACCTGGGCGACGTCATGGTGCTGGGGCTTAATACGGACGCTTCCGTCAGTCGGCTGAAGCCCGGGCGGCCGTTGCAGGACGAAGTGTCACGCGCCCGGATTCTGGCGTCGCTTTTGTTTGTGGATGCTGTGGTTCTGTTCGATGAGCCCACGCCGCTGGAGTTGATTACGTTGGTTAAGCCCGACATTCTGGTGAAGGGCGACGACTATGCTATTAGTGGAATTGTGGGCCACGAGTTGGTGTTAGCAAACGGGGGCAGGTACTTACCGTACCCCTTGTACAGGGCTACAGCACCACTCGTATCGTCGAGCGGATTCGCGCCCAGTTTCACTCCTAAGCAACTTCACTCATGCACCTTAATCCCATTTATATCGTCCTGATCGGGCGATGGTAATAAGCTGGCTGATTCAGTGGCGCCTACGCAGCAAGATGACCACCTACGGCCAGATTGGTCTGCAGTCGGGCCTGTCGGGTCGGCAGATTGCCGAACTGATGCTGGCCGACCACGGCATCACGGATGTGCGCGTTATTTCCACGGAAGGCCGGCTGACCGACCATTACAACCCCGCCGATAAAACCGTTAACCTCAGTGAGGCCGTGTACGAGGAGCGCAGTGCGGCCGCTGCTGCCATTGCGGCCCACGAATGCGGCCACGCCGTGCAGCACGCCACAGCCTACAGCATGCTGCAGTTCCGCTCGGCTATGGTGCCGGCTCTTAGTGCCGTGTCTACCTGGATGCCCTGGGTGCTGATGGCCGGGGTATTTATGATTCGCACCACGGTGATTCCGTTGGGCGTGGGCATTGCCCTGTTTTCGCTCACCACATTGTTTTCCTTCGTAACCCTGCCCGTGGAGTTTGATGCCAGCCGCCGAGCCTTGGCCTGGATTGACCAGCGTGGTATCGTGACGGCCAAGGAGCATGACATGGCCAAAGACGCCCTCTGGTGGGCCGCCATGACCTACGTGGTAGCCGCCCTGAGCTCCCTGGCAACGCTGCTCTACTACGTAAGCATTTTCCTGGGTAGCCGCGACCGGCGCTAAGCACTTCGGCTGACCGCTTACGTTTCTTGTTGAAAGAGCCGCTCCGCCCCCGGAGTGGCTCTTTTTTATGCGCCAGGCGGAACGCAGGACCCGGCCGTGAGGTTGCTTAGCCAAACCCGACTTCGGTATTTCGGTTATATAAGCGGCTAGCCGAATAAAATTGCGGCCTGCTGCTTATTCTCCACCGTTGAAAGGTTAATTTCGCACCCAAATTCAGCCGCCCCGGCGGTGCCTTCCTCCCACCCAAGCGTACCAACCCAATGGATTTTCAGCTCACCGAAGAACAACTTGCCGTTCAATCCGCCGCCCGCGACTTTGCCCAGAGTGAGCTTTGGGACGGCGTAATTGAGCGCGACGAACACCAGAAATTTCCCGCCGAGCAAGTTAAGAAGATGGGCGAGCTGGGCTTTCTGGGAATGATGGTAAGCCCCGAGTACGGTGGCGGCGGCATGGATACGGTTTCGTACGTGCTGGCTATGGAGGAAATTTCCAAGGTGGATGCCTCCTGCTCCGTTATCATGTCAGTGAACAACTCCCTGGTGTGCTGGGGCCTGGAAAAGTATGGCAGCGAGGAGCAGAAGCGCAAGTGGCTGCCCCGCCTGACCAGCGGCGAAATTATCGGTGCCTTCTGCCTGTCGGAGCCTGAAGCTGGCTCCGATGCCACGATGCAGCGTACCACCGCCGAGGATAAAGGCGACTATTACTTGCTCAACGGTACCAAAAACTGGATTACCAACGGCGGTACGGCGTCCGTGTACTTGGTTATTGCCCAGACCAACCCTGAGCTGAAGCACCGCGGCATCAATGCCTTCATCGTAGAGAAAGACACGCCCGGTTTCGTGGTAGGCCCTAAGGAAAACAAGCTGGGCATTCGTGGCTCCGACACGCACTCCCTGATGTTCACGGACGTGAAAGTGCCCAAAGAAAACCGTATCGGCGAAGACGGCTTCGGCTTTAAGTTCGCCATGCAGACCCTAGCCGGTGGCCGAATTGGTATTGCCGCGCAGGCACTGGGTATTGCCTCCGGTGCTTTCGAACTGTCGTTGAAATACGCGAAGGAGCGTAAGGCTTTCGGGGTTGAAATTGCCAAGCACCAGGCTATCCAGTTCAAGCTGGCCGACATGGCCACCAACATCGACGCGGCCCGCCTACTGTGCTTGCAGGCCGCCCACGATAAGGACGCTCAGCAGGATTACGCCAAGTCGGGGCTATGGCCAAGCTCTTCGCTTCGAAAGTTGCTATGGATACGGCCGTAGAAGCTGTGCAGGTGCATGGTGGCTACGGTTTTGTGAAAGAATTCCACGTGGAGCGCCTGATGCGCGACGCCAAAATCACCCAGATTTACGAGGGAACTTCTGAGATTCAGAAAATTGTAATCTCGCGTGAATTGTTGAAGTAGATTTGGAATTGCCTAAAAGTCAGATTCATTGCATTAAACCCAGCCATAAAATGGCTGGGTTTTTCGTTTTTGTGAATTTTTATATGTTATTTTGCATTGTCTAAATCCAGCCTTTCCACTGGCCGGTTTTAAGCCGGTAGCCAAACCACCCCTTAGAATATGGAAGATTACAATAAAGTGATAGAGTCGCTTGGTGTACGATACATTAAAGCGAAAAACCTGGTCCTGCAGCAGTCGTTCACGGTCCGGAATTACTATGATGTAGGTAACAACCTGATCTTGCTTCACAAGGGCCGGATTGCCTTCGGCGACGAGGAACAAGTAGTAGAAGAAGGTGAGATGCTCTTCATCCCCGGTGGTCGCGCTACCAAGGTTAGCTACGGCGAAGCCCCTGGTAAGTCGATTACCAACGACGACCTAATTAGCAATAAAGACAAGTTCTTCCACTCCAACGCCGACCTGGACCTGATTGGCGATGCCGAGGAAAGCCACAGTCACGTAAGCTTCGAAGCTAAGGTGTTCGACTCGGTGAACTTCTTCGCTTCGCTTGACGTGCCGGCCTTCCTGATTACCGGCAACTCCAAGCTGGCCAATCTGGTGATTAAGGTGGTGGAAGAGAGCCTGCAGGAACTGCCTGGCCGGGAGCGTCTCATCACCATCTACACCGAGAACATCGTGGTGGAGATTGTGCGCTACATTCTCAAGAATAAGATGTTCGTGGAGCAGCTCGCTACCAACAGCACCTACTTCAAGGATCCGCGCCTGATTGACCTGTTCAACTACATCAAGGAGAACATTGGCGGCGACCTGTCAAACAAGGTTCTGTCGAGTGTGGCCAACGTGTCGGAGGACTATGTAGGCCAGTACTTCAAGATGTTGACGGGCATCAACCCCAGGACTACATCGAGTATCAGCGTATGGAGCGTGCCGTATTCCTGCTTCGCACCACCAAGAAGAGCATCCGCGACATTGGGAAGGAAGTGGGTTACAAGGACACGGCTTATTTCTGCCGCCGCTTCAAGATGATGTTCGGCATTCCGGCCGGCAAGATGCGCCGCCGCGAATCGGCCATGAACATCTAGGTACTGACTTCAGCGGATTTTCCGGATAATAACAAGAAAGGCCACCTTTTCAGGTGGCCTTTCTTGTTTTGAAACAGGCAAGATGGTGCAGCAGATGTCATCAAGACAAATGGGAAGAATATTCTGCCTTACAGCTTCACGTCCAGCACCGCATTGAATGTGCGGACGACTTTCGACATCTCCGCCAGGAAGTCCGGGGATTTTTCAATCTGGTTACCGATAACGATAACGTCGGCGCCGGCAGCTAGAGCGGTTTGGGCCTTTTCAGTAGTATTGATGCCTCCGCCTACAATCAGTGGGGTTTCGGTAGCTTGGCGTACGGCCCGAATCATGGCTGCGGAAACTGGATACATAGCCCCACTACCGCCGTCTAGGTACATCAGGCGTAGGCCAAGCTGCTCGCCGGCCATAGCCGTGCAGGCGGCAATAGTGGGCTTATCGTAGGGCAGGGGAGTGGTGCCGCTCATGTAGCTGGCCGTCGTTTGGCGTCCGGTATCCACGAGCATGTAGCCGGTTGGCAAAATCTGTAGGTTGCTGGCCCGCAGCAGGGGAGCCGCTACCACGTGCTGGCCAATCAGGAAATCCGGATTACGGCCCGAAATCAAAGACAACAGCAGAATGCCATCCGCTTGGGTATCGAGGTGGAGGCTGTGGCTGGGAAACAGGAGTACGGGAACCGTACTACGGCTTTTTAGCAAACGAATGAGCGACGCCTGGTGAGAATTCATCACCAGGCTGCCGCCCACAAAAAAGTAATCAACAGGGTGTACTTCACTCAACTCCAGCAGGTGCCGGCACCCGGCCTCGTCCAGATGGTCTGGGTCGAGCAGGACAGCCAGAGACTTCTGGCCCCGGGCGCGGCGCTTACTTAGAGTTTCATGCAGATTGGTGAGGCGCATCCGCTTCGTCGTGGTGATACGTAAAGTTGATATCCTTCGTCTCGGGCTCGACGGTAAACGAGCCGGGAGAAGTTGCAAGGTCGGGATTTTTGACCACAGGTAGGTAGTCACCAACTTTTTTCGCTACGTAAGCCATCAAAACGGCCGTCACCTGCGCCAGCAGCATCTTTCCGGTGTCCGACTGCATAAAGCTCTGGAAGGCGGAAGCCATCAGGCTGGATGCTTCCGAAGACGGAGCAGCCTTGGGACGGTAGGCTGGCACCGGATAAGGCCGGGCTGCCGAGCGCGAAACCGGCGGAAATGGGTCGGCATCCAAATCGGGATGGGTATGGTACACATCGGGGGCTAGGTGCGCCCGTCCGTGCCGTGGCTCCTGATGGCCCCGGTCGCTCTGGTGGGCATGTGCTGAGCCAAAGCCCAGATCATCTGCCACAGCCGTGTCGTTATCGGAAAAATGGTCACCACGGTGCTTCAGCTTCTTTTTGGAAGAAGCAATACGCTCGTGCATATCAAACTCTTCCAGCCCCTCGTCGAAGGCGGAAGACTTTTTGCCGCTGAAAGCCTTTTTAATAAGCCAGATGCCTCCCAGCAGACCGGCGCCAATGAGGGCGTACTTACCGGCGGTTTGGGTTTTCTCCTTGATTTCTTCAACGTCGCCCTGCAAGGCCCGCTCGTACTCAAGCTTTTGGCGCTCCAGAAACTCTCTTTCGTCGTCGAACAGTGGGTTGGTCAGCTCAGCCATGAGGTTGGTTATGCTTGGCGTTTATCAGATTTATAGATAGTGTTGTTCAGCAGCTTGTCGGCCAGGCCCTGAAACAACTTTTTGTCGACGCCCACGAGGAAGATGATGAGCAGCACCAGGTAAAACCCGGCTACGGCCCCAAATCCCCAGAACGAGCTGTCGAAGGCATCATTCAAGGCCAGGCCGGCGAAGATGCTAAGGAAAATGAGGAACATCAGGCCGATCAGGCCCATGGCGGCGCCATGCACCGTACCCACGAAAGCCAGTTTGACTTTCTCCTGCACTTCGAGCCGCACCAGGTCGATGCGCGTGTCGAGGTAGCCTTTAAGGTTGCCCACCAAACTGTCGTTGCGGGGCGTTTTGGAAGCGTCGTCGTCGTAAGCCATACGGCGGGGAGAAGAATAGCGAGAAAAGATGTTAGACAGGGCAGAGGCCGAAAAAGCGGGCGGTAAGCCAGCTTTTCGGTTTGGTCGTTCATACGCAAAACCGCACTTCGTGTCTGAATTTTGCGTTACTTTTACTATATAACGCCCCGCTTTGAGCTTAAATCATTATCAGGTACTAGGTGTTTCGGCCACGGCTTCGGCCCAGGAAATTAAGCTGGCCTACAAGCGGTTAGCTATTCAGTTCCATCCGGATAAGCACGGTGGCAGCACGCAGTTTGAGGAGCAGTTTAAAGCCGTCAGTGCGGCTTACCAGGTCCTGAGCGACCCGGCCCGGCGCGCCTCTTACGACCATCAGCTGCGCGCGGCCGTCTTACGCGCCGACGAAGCCCACCGACAACAGCAGTACCGCGCCCAGGGGCAGCACGTATATGGCGTGCCCATGCCTACACCCCAGCCGCTGCGTACCCGCCGGCCGGCCGGCTCCACTGAGCGGCACTACCAGACAATTTCAAAGCGCCGCAGAAAGTTTACCCGCCGCGACTACCTGCTCACGACTGGCTTGGCGGTGCTGCTGCTGCTGTTCATTGTATCGGTAAAGGTGACCATGGACCACGTGACGGCCGTGAGCAACTACGAAGATGGACTGCGGGCTTATGCCGGCCGGCACTGGAGTACCGCCCACGGCTTCTTTTCGGAGGCTTTGCACTTCAAGCCGCATTATAAGGAAGCCTTGCAGCGGCGGGGCGAAATTGAACAGCTGATTTACCGCAACTATAAGGCCGCCCGCAACGACTACCGCGGAGCGCTGGCCGAAGCCGAGGCTCCCAAAGATGCCGCCGTTTTGCTTTACCGGCTGGGGCAGTGCCAAGCCGAACTGGCCCAGAAGGACTCGGCCCAGCGCAGCCTGACGCATGCGCTGGCCCTCGACTCGACGCTGAGTGGCGCCTGGTTGGCCCGCGGGGAACTTCGGCTATTCGAGCTGCTGCAGTTCGAGGGTGCCATTACCGATTTATCGGCTGGCATACGGCAGCGCACCGCTGCCGGGCAAGTCACCTCATCAAAGTACCTTACCTACCGTGGCCTGGCCCACTACAAGTTGCGCGACTTCGGAGCCGCCCGCGCCGATTATCGGGAGGTATTGGTGCAAAACCCCAAGAACGGACAGGTTCACTTTCTGCTGGGGCGCCTGGCGCAGCAAGAAGGCAACTCGGCCGCCGCCTGCGAGTTTTTTCGGCGGGCTATTCAGCTGGGTTATTTATATGCCGGTGAAGCGCTGCAGCAAAACTGCTTATAGAGCTGAGAATTGACCTAGGCGTTTGCCCGAAAGGAAAAAAGCCCCAAATCCTGGTGTATCTTCCGAAATAGGGGCAAAGAGAAAAGTAGTTAGCTGCTTTATTAGCAACAAACTCCGCCCCTTGCGAGGCGGAGTTTGTTGTTTACTTAGGCTAAGCCACTCGGCTCTGCTGCGTGACTGGCGAAGGCTGGTCGACAAATGTGTAGCTCGACTGTCGGCGCACATAGTTGCGCCGGCGGTATTCAATCAATTTCCGCAGCGGAACAATGTTGTACTTGTAGATCAGCTGTCGGATTTTTCCGAGCGGGCCATCGTTACCCACATAGTTGATGTCACTCTCAAATTTGCTGGCCGTAACCGGATACGGAACCACACACCGGATAGAATGCAGCAGCTTTTCATCGTAGTAATGTCCCCAGCTATCAAGTGGGTAGCGTACGGGGGAAATGATGCTGAGCAAATTCTGAGCAGCCTGCTGGGTAATCACATAGGCAGCGCCTGATTGAAGGACCCACGGTAAAATTGGGTAAGCTAATTGGTACCCAAGAACAGGTACTACAGCATGAGTGGAGTAGGCTGTCTCGCCAAAGTCATTGCGCGAGTTGAGCAGCACTATTTCATTCGGGTTCAGATGTGGAACCAGCTTATCCAGCAGCTGCTTAAAATCTGGGGCTACCTGCACATCATCTTCCATGATGGTGGCGTAGGGAAGGTTTTCATCCACTATCTTTTGAAAGAGGGCCTGATGGCTCAGTAGGCAACCATACGCACCCTTTTTCATGTAGCGAGCTAAAAAGTCAGCTCGGGCAGGGTCGCCAATACTGGCGATATAGGCATCATCCAGTTCATTGGCATCGACCGCAACAAAGAATTCGAATGCTAAGCCCAGTTTCTGCAGGCTTGCCTCAATGAACTTTCTGCGCTTAGGCGAACGGGCGAGGTTGATGACAAAAACACGCATATGAATTCATTTGGTGAATAAGTACCTACACCTTGAAAAGATAGGAGGTCCAACTAGGGTAATTAGTTTGGCACAAAGTTACGGCTTTGGGTGGCTCAAAAAAATGCAAATAGGCTCAACAATAAGTAATATGGCAGAAAGCATAAACGCGTTTTTTGACCTCTTATTGCCTTTTGGTCTCTGATCAAACATACCCGCTTTTTTCTTTAGTCATATTTCGATATTCAGTTCTCTCGAAACTAGATGAACAAAGATCTTGGCTTAATGGGCCAAATATTCCTCACAAGCGGCTGGATTTCTCTTAGTTGATCTGTTGGGCCTCAGGCTTACTACACGTACTAACCACCGGGCTACCACGAAAACGATGGGGTAGCAGTTTCTCAATATACTAGTAACCTGATTTTTGAGAGTGCTAGCTAGTTCAATAATCAGTCAGACTGAGACTAGCTTTGGTGGGCTTAGGGCAAACGAGTAGTTATGCTGGACTATGACTGCTTGCAAACAATAACTATGCTGCCCAAAACAACTCTGATATTAGGCAATACACAAGTCAAGCCTCACTTAGAAAGCTAATACGAGCAAGAGCAACTGCACCCAAAACCTACTTTGATTACAGGTATTCACTTCAGCAACTAAAGGGGAAGGCGCTATAGCTGTGTTCCTGCAGCACTAATTCAGGCTTAGAGCTAAAACAAAAAAGCCCTTCCGCAGGAAGCAGAAGGGCTTTTTGTGGTAATGGTTGGAATCGAACCAACGACACCAGCATTTTCAGTGCTGTGCTCTACCAACTGAGCTACATTACCAGCTCTTGGCCCCCGCTGGCCGTTATTGCCGTTGGGGAGCACAAAAGTAGTAAAGGAAAACGAACCTGCAAGTCTTCGTGAAAAAAATCTTTCTGGCGAAAAACCCGTAATTTGTTATGCATACCGAGTATATTTCGGACCTAACTCCAAACCTACCCTTTCCCGTGCACTTCTCTATCCAAAACATCCTCTTCTTGCTCGTCGCGGCGGCAGGCTTCGGTCTGTTTGCGTGGCAGGTCCGCAAGATCCGGGCAAACATCCTCGTCGGGCGCGACCGGGATATGTCGGGCAACGTCAGCGAGCGGCTAAACAAAACCTTCTTGGTGGCCTTCGGTCAGCAAAAGATGTTCAAGCGCATCACGCCCGCCTTGTTACACCTGATTGTGTACGTAGGTTTCATCGTCATCAATATCGAGGTCATCGAGATTATGATTGATGGCATCTTCGGCACCCACCGCGCCTTAAGCTTTCTGGGCCCCTTGTATAGCGCCCTAGTCGGGACGAATGAGATACTAGGAGCTTTGGTTATCGTGGCGGTAGCGGCCTTCTGGTGGCGCCGCAACGTGAAAGGGGTGCGCCGCTTTACGGGCCCCGAACTGCGCATGTGGCCCAAAATGGACGCCAACATCATTCTCTACATCGAGGTGATTCTAATGGTAGCCCTGTTCCTGATGAATGCCTCCGACCTGAAGCTGCACCAGATGGAGGGCAAAGACCTGCCGGGCGCTTTTCCCATCAGCTCCCTGCTGACGGGCCTGCTGCCGAGCAATGTGGGGGCCTTGGAAATTCTGGAGCGCGTGAGCTGGTGGGCGCATATCGTGGGCATTCTGGCCTTCCTGAACTACCTGCCCAGCAGCAAGCACTTCCACATCATCCTGGCGTTTCCAAACGTGTACTATTCGCGCTTGGTGCCCCAGGGGCAGTTTTCGAACGTGGACAGCATCACCCACGAGGTGAAGGCCATGATGGACCCGAGCTACCAGGTGCCGCCGCCCGCTACCAACCCTGACGGCTCGGCCGCCGCGCCTACGCCTTTCGGGGCCAAGGACGTAAATGACCTAGCTTGGACCAACCTGCTGAACGCCTACTCCTGCACTGAGTGCGGCCGGTGCACTTCGGTATGCCCGGCCAACATCACGGGTAAGCTACTCTCTCCACGTAAGATCATCATGGACACGCGCGACCGGATGGAGGAGAAGTACAACTCCCCGCTGATTTTTCAGCCCAACCTCTACGGTACCGAAGCCAAACACGCTGAACAGGAAGTGTTGGACAAGGAAAATCACACGCTGCTGCGGGGCTACGTAACGCCCGAGGAGCTCTGGGCCTGCACTACCTGCAACGCCTGCGTGGAAGCCTGCCCGGTGAACATTAACCCCTTGGAAAGCATCGTGGAAATGCGGCGCTTCCTGGTATTGGAAGAGTCGGCCGCGCCCAACTCGCTGAACGTGATGTTCTCCAACATTGAGAACAACGGCGCGCCCTGGGCTTTCTCGCCTTCAGACCGCTTCAACTGGGCCGACGAACTGTACGTGGCCGATAAGGCCGTGAAGGCCTAGCATAAGCAAACCGCTCTGCTTTGCCTTCCTGTTACTAGAAACAGCAGAGGGCGGTAGAAATAAAAACAAACATTGACATCTGTCAACCAAGAATATATGGCTGAGCAAACTGCCACCCGTCAAATCAATGTTCCTCTCATGTCCAACCTGGCCGCAGCCGGGGAGGAGCCCGAAATCCTGTTCTGGGTCGGTTGTGCCGGAGCTTTCGACGACCGTTATAAGCGCGTTACCCGGGCTTTCGTCCGGATTCTGGAGCACGTGGGCGTAAAGTACGCCGTGCTGGGCATGGAAGAAACCTGCACCGGTGACCCGGCCAAGCGTGCCGGCAACGAATTCCTGTTTCAGATGCAGGCCATGCAGAACATTACCACCTTCGAAGGCTACGGCATTAAGAAGATTGTGACGGCCTGCCCGCACTGCTTCAACACGATTAAAAACGAGTATCCCGCCCTAGGCGGCAACTACGAAGTAATTCACCACAGCACCTTCCTGCAGCAGCTCATCAATGAGGGCCGGGTGGGCGTAGCCGGTGGCGGCGAGTTCAAAGGGCAGCGCATCACCTTCCATGACTCCTGCTATCTGGGCCGGGCCAATAACATCTACGAGGCCCCGCGCGACGTGCTAGCCACCCTCGATGCGGATCTGGTGGAAATGAAGCGCAGCAAAGCAAATGGTCTGTGCTGTGGCGCCGGTGGGGCCCAGATGTGGAAAGAGCCCGAGCCCGGCAAGAAGGATATCAACGTGGAGCGTACCGAAGAGGCGCTGGCCGCTCTAGACGGCAACGCCGCGGCTTTGCACAACCTGCTGGGGGTGGAAGGCGGCAACGCTGGCGCTACGCCCGCCCCGCGCGACGCACAGCAGCGCAGCATCATTGCCGTATCCTGCCCGTTTTGCATGACCATGATGAGCGACGGGGTTAAAAACAAGGAGCGCGAAAACAACGTGCAGGTCTTTGACTTGGCCGAGCTGATTGCTACGGCCGAGGGCCTCAACGCCTAAGCACATTAAGTAGCTGAAGACAAGAAAACTATTGTCTTCAAAACCCCGAATAAAACTGCCCCGGCGGAACTTCCGACCGGGGCAGTTTATGTTTAAAGCTATAGGTTGCCGTACTATTGCCCTAGTTGTTTGTTGCACCAGGGTCACCGTCGTCCGGCTGGCTTTGCCTTAGTTTTCTGACCTATGTTTGTACCTTTCTCTGAGCTTCCGGCTTCGGCCCGTATTTGGATCTACCAGGCCAGCCGTCCGTTTACTACCACCGAAATAGCGCAGGTGGAACCCAAACTGCAGCGCTTTGCTGCGGAGTGGACTAGTCACGGCCGCAACCTGGAGGCTTCGGCCGCTATTTTACACCACCAGTTTCTGGTTATCGGCCTGAATGAGGCCGTGGCCGACGCCAGCGGCTGCTCCATCGACGCCTCGGTGCGGTTTGTACGATTAGTAGAAGAGCAAATTGGGTTGCAGCTGCTGGAAAAGTCCCAGTTGGCTTTCCTGATCAACGGACAAGTAGAGCTCGTTGACCGCCGGCAACTGCGGCAGGCTATTGCGGAAGGGCGGCTAACGGCTGACACTCCGTATTTTGACAACACCGTCGCGGAAAACGGGAAACTAGGGCCACTCTGGCCCGCACCGGCGGCAACGACCTGGCTGAGCAAATATTTCTAATTCCCGGAAATGTTTTTGGTCCAGAGTAGAATAATGAGTAAACTTAGTATTATTGCTAGGCTCAAGTTGGCACATAGCCTGGCGAGTCTTCTACCATTACACTTCTAGACATCCATGAGGAAACTACTGTTTGTGTGCGCCGCGGCAGGTTCGGCAGCAATGCTGAGCAGTTGTGCTACGACGGGCAACGTGAGCAAGGCGGACAAGCGTTTTGCCCGCGGTGAATACGAAACTGCAATTGAATTATACAAAGCGGACGTTGCTAAAGGCAAAAACGTAGCAATGGCCAACTACCGCGTGGCAGAGTCTTACCGGCTCTCAAACCGCATTGAGCAGGCTGAAGGATACTACAAGGCAGCTTTGGATGGGGCGTAAAAAACCCGGATGCTGCTTTTTACTACGCTCTGGCCTTAAAAGCCAACGGTAAGTTTGACGAGGCTGCTTCGCAGTTTGAGTCCTACACCCAGAACGGAACCAACCGCACGCTGGCCGCCCGGGCCGAAATGGAAGCCAAAAACTCCCGCCTCGGCACCCAGATTGTGGCTATGCGTACCAATAACGAGGTAATGCCCCTAGATCAGCTCAACACGGCGTCGGCCGAGTTTAGCGCCACGATGATGCCCACGACTAAGGAGCTGGTTTTTGCTTCGGGGCGTGAAGGCAAGAAGTATGCTGGCAACGGGGAGGGCTTCAACGACCTTTTCGCCATCAAGTTCGACGACGAGGCCAAGATGACTGGTGGCACCGTGCGCAAGCTCGAGCCCGCCTTCAATACCGAAGACATGCACGAGGCCAGCGCCACCTACTCGCCTGATGGTAAGATGGTCGTGTTTGCCCGCTCCAACAACGGTTCGAAGAAAGGCTACCTGAGCGTCGACCTGTGGGCCTCTTTCTTTAAGAACGGCGCGTGGGAAGAGCCTAAGCTCATCAATATCAACGACCGAACCGCCGACGACTTTTCGCCGGTATTCTCCCCCGACGGGCAGACGCTGTATTTTGCCTCGGGCCGCAAAGGTGGTCAAGGTGGCAACGACATCTATAAGGCAACGCTGGGCGCCAATGGCCGCTTCACGCCGGCCGAAAACCTGGGCCCGGAAATCAACACGCCCGGCAACGAAAACTTCCCGGCCGTGGCTCCCGACGGCACCTTGTACTTCTCTTCCGATGGGCATCCTGGCTTAGGCAAGCTGGACATCTTCATGGTGGAAAAAGGCAAGGTGAAAAACTTGGCTGCTCCCATTAACAGTAACAGTGACGACTTTGCCCCCTTCTTTACGGGTAAGGATATGGGCGTATTCTCCTCGAACCGCACCGGCGGTAAGGGCAGCGACGACCTGTACATGTTCCGCAAGAAGCCGCTCAAGCTGGTGACCTTCTACGCGGACGGTACGCTGGTAGAGCGCAACGACAAGACTGGCGAAACGCTGCCGGTAGCCAACGAAACCGTGGCGCTGTTCGACAGCAAGGGGCAGAAGCTGCAGGAAGTAACCTCCGGCGCCGATGGTAAGTTCTCCATCAAGCTCGACTCAGCCGCGGCCAACTACTCGCTCATTGCCGACCGGGCTGGCTACTTTACCGCCCGCAATGGCGTGAGCACCGTGGGCCGCAAGCCCAGCCAAGCAGAGCTGCCCAGCGAGATGAACGACATCAAGGTACCCGTAACGCTGACCCTGACCAAGATCGTGAAGAACAAGGCCATTGTGGTCGACAACATCTTCTACGATTACAACAAGTGGGACATTCGTCCGGACGCAGCTACTGAACTGGATAAGCTGGTGCAGACGCTCAATGACAACCCCAAGATTACCATTGAGCTTAGCTCCCATACTGACTCCCGCGGTAAGGATGCATACAACCAGACTCTGTCGCAGAAACGTGCGCAGTCGGCCGTAGACTACATCATTTCCAAAGGGGTAGACAAGTCCCGGATTACGGCCCGCGGCTATGGTGAAACCAAGCCGGTGATTAAGGCGGCTAAAACCGAAGAGGATTACCAGCGCAACCGCCGCACCGAGTTTCAGGTAACCAAGATTTCGGAATAGCTTCGGTTACTTTTCTAAAGCAAAACGCCCCGTACACGTATGTGCGGGGCGTTTTCGTTTAATCAGCCTTAGTCAGGGAGGTTGACTATCGGATAAATGAGGGCGTTGGCAAGCTGGGCGCTACCAAGGTTTCAGAACTGGCACAATCCTTGGCTTTAAGGAGAATACGGAAGCGGATGGGCCGCTTTTCCGAAAGCTCTTGTTGCCATGAAAAAGGCGCTACTCCTCTGCTTCGGCCTGCTCGTGTTGCTGGCTGCTGACCTTAAGGCCGCTCCGGCCAACGTAAACTTTTCATCGGAGCGGGGCATTCCTTTCAATCTAGTATTCGACGGCCGGGCACTGACGCGCAACGGGGCCCGCGAAGTTCACATCGACCGACTGGTACCAGGTTACCACTGGGCTGAGTTTTTTATTCCCACCGGCTACGGCCGCTCCATCAGCTACCGCACCCGCGTGTTTCTGGACCCCGGCCTGGAAACGACCTACGTGCTAGTGACGCGCCAGGGCTACCCACCTGTATTACGCAAGGTAGGCGCTTTCCCGCTGCGGGGCGGCCCACGGGGTGGCTACGGCCCCGCGGCGGCTACGACCCGCGCTACGACGACCGTAGCGGCCGCAACGACGGCTACTACGACGACTCGTATGGCAGCAATAACGGTGGCTCTTCCAATGGCGGCTATAATGGCTCGAATGGGGGCAACGGCGGTTACGATGATTATCCACCTGCAGGCGGCGGGCAGTATTCGGGTGGTTCGGTGAGCGTGTATCGGCCCATGCAAGGCCAAGATGTAGACGCCTTGGTGAACAGTGTGCGAAGCAAGTCTTTTGACAGCAGCCGCCTCGATGTAGCCAAGCAAGCCCTGGAGCAGTCCACTATTCAGGCCGATGATTTGAAGCGGCTGCTAGGCACTCTCGACTTTGAGAACTCGAAGGTGGAGCTGGCGAAGTTTGCTTACCCCCACGTGACTGACCAGCAAAACTTCTACCGGGTATATGACTCGTTTCAATTCGAGTCGAGCATTAAAGAGGTTCAGGACGCGGCCCGGCGTTAAAATTTAGGAATTGATAAACAAAAAAGGCTTCTGCAGTATGCAGAAGCCTTTTTTGTTGTATTCAGCGCCGCTTAGCGCAGGCGGTCCATCGAGCGTACCAGCTGCTCGTCGCGGCGGATAAAGCGGTTGGCCAGCAGATTCAGTAGCAGAGCCACAGTGGGCAGGTAGAAGCCAGCTTCGTAGGTGCCGGGCATCTTGATGTTAAGCATACGCTCACCAATGCCGGAGTAGTAGAAGCTGGCGCCCAACGTGGCCACAATCAGCAGGAAGTTGAGCACGCCAAGCTTAAGCTGGGTGAAACGGTTACGGAACTGGGAAATTTCGAACAGCGCCACGGCTGCCGAAGCCAGGGCCAAAGCCGCAATGGCGTAGGTATTGGTGGGTACCGACATGCCCGCATCGGCGTGAGCATAGGTAAGTTTGGTAGCAGTGAGAACCAACTCCTGGTTGCTGGCCGAGTCGAGCTTACTCCAGATGGGAACAAACACGACGCTTAGCATGGCTAAAGCAAGCAGCAAGAGAAATACGCTTTGGATTCTTTGTATCATCTTTGTTGTTATGAAACTCTGGCCCGTGCGCACTTGTACGCCGGGCCGGCAAAAGTAGCCAACAACGACCGGAATAACCGCATTCAATAAAATGCCAACTGCTTATATCGTGGACGCCGTCCGCACCCCCATTGCCAAATTTGCCGGTGCCCTCAGCAGCGTACGTCCCGACGACCTGGCCGCGCACGTCTTGCGTGAGCTGTTACGCCGTAATCCTTCCGTGGATAAGACGGCGGTGGAAGATGTAATTATGGGTGCCGCCAACCAAGCCGGCGAAGACAACCGCAACGTGGCCCGCATGGCTGCCCTGCTGGCCGGCCTGCCCACCACAGTGCCCGGCGTGACCGTCAACCGCCTCTGCGCCTCGGGCCTGCAGAGCATCATGGATGCTTCGCGGGCCATTATGAGCGGGGAGGGTGACATTTACTTGGCCGGCGGCTCGGAAAGCATGACCCGGGCTCCGTTTGTGATGGCCAAGTCGGAAACGGCCTTCGGGCGGGAGCTGACGGCCCACGACACGACCCTGGGCTGGCGCTTCGTGAACCAGAAGCTCTCGAAAATGCACCACCCGTACGCCATGGGCGAAACCGCCGAAATCGTGGCGCGCAAGTATGGCATTTCACGGCAGGAGCAGGACGAGTTTGCCTTCAACTCCCAGCGGAAGTACCAGCGGGCCCAGGAGAAAGGCCGCTTCCGCCGCGAAATTGTGCCTGTCTTCGTGCCCAACCCCAAGGGGGATACCGCGTTGTTCGACACCGATGAGCCGCCCCGCTTGTCGTCGATGGAAAAGCTAGCCAGCATCCGGCCCGCTTTCCAGCCCGTAGATGGCACCGTGACGGCCGGCAACTCGGCGGGTATCAACGACGGGGCTGCGGCCGTGCTGGTGGTGAGCGAGGAAGCCTTGAAGCGTTACAACCTCAAGCCCATGGCCCGGGTGGTGTGCTCGGCCGTAGCCGGTGTGGACCCGTCGGTAATGGGCATTGGCCCGGTGCCGGCTACCAAGAAGGTGCTGCAGCGCGCTGGTCTGACTATCAACGACCTGGACCTGATTGAGTTAAATGAAGCCTTTGCTGCCCAGAGCATTGCCTGCCTGCGCGACCTGGAGCTGGACCCCGACAAAGTGAACGTAAACGGTGGCTCTATTGCCATTGGTCACCCGCTGGGAGCTAGTGGAGCGCGGATTACGGCGACGCTCCTGCACGAGATGCAACGTCGGGAAGGCTCCCGCTACGGCCTCGTGACGATGTGCGTAGGTGTAGGGCAGGGGGCTGCTACTATCTTCGAGAAACTCTAGGCGCTAATTGGTAAGCTGATGGCTGATTCCCTGCTCCGCCCGACGCTTGCCTTGCCGCTACAAGATGCACGGCTGCGGCCCTGGCACCTGCACGATGCCCCGGTGTTGGCTGAGCAAGCCAATGACCGGGAAATCTGGCAAAACCTGCGCGACATATTTCCGCACCCGTACCGGCTGGAAGACGCCTATTGGTACATCGGCCTGACCACTGATCCGGCCTCCAAGGATATTCACCTGGCCATTGAAGTGGCCGGGAAGCCGTGGGGGCCATTAGTGTGTTGTTTAAGGACGACATCAACCGGTGCAGCGCCGAAATCGGGTACTGGCTGGGGCGGGAGTACTGGGGCCGGGGCATTGTGCCCGTTGCCGTGCGAGTCCTGACTGACTACACGTTTGCTCACTTCGATGTGAGCCGGCTGTACGCCGAAATATTTGCCCGCAATGCTGCCTCGGCCCGGGTGCTGACCAAAGCCGGCTACCACCTGGAAGCCCGGCTGCAGAAAAGCCTCGTGAAAGAAGGCCTTGTGCAAGACGCGCTATTGTTCACGGCGCTGAAACCCTGATGGCTGATTACTAGGGGTTTTCATTTCCTCTATCGGACGTCAAACGTCCGGCAACTGATACTCAGCCTTCAACCTCCAACCTCTACCGCAGTGCGCTATTTTCTTCATCTGGCTTACGAAGGCACCCAGTACCACGGCTGGCAGGTGCAGCCCAACACCCTGACGGTGCAGCTGGAGCTGGAGCGGTGCCTGAGTCAGGTATTGCGCCAGCCCATCCATATTCTGGGCAGTGGCCGCACCGACACCGGCGTGCACGCCAGCCACCAGGTAGCGCACTTCGACGCCGATATTCCGGCTACGCTGGATGAAGCCACGGTGGTGTACCGCCTCAACCGGGCCCTGCCCAAGGACATTGCCGCCCGTCTGCTGCACCCGGTACCCGACCGGGCCCACGCCCGTTTCGACGCCGAGGCCCGCACCTACGAGTACCACGTGCGCCTCGTGCCCGACCCGTTCAGTGTGAACCACAGCCTGTATCTGGACCGTGCCCCAGACGTGGCAGCTATGAACCAGGCCGCCGCTTCCATGCTCGGCTCGTTTGACTTTACCAGCTTTTCCAAGGTCAAGGGCGGTGAAAACCATTATGTGTGCGTGTGCTACGAAGCCGGCTGGCACCCCACGCCGGGCGGATTGGTATTCCGCATCCGGGCCAACCGTTTCGTACGCGGCATGGTGCGGCTCGTGGTGGGCACTTTGCTGATGGTAGGCCGGGGCAAGATTACGCCCGCCGAGTTTAAAGCCATTCTGCTGGCCCAGAATCGGGTGGATGCGGGGGGCGCCGCTCCGGCCCAGGGCTTGTTCCTGAGCAAGGTGGAGTATCCCGTCGAGCTGGTGCCCGCGCCGGCTGCGACGCTGGAATTGCCGTATCTGGTGGTTTGAGACTTTAAGAGCTCAGAACCGAGGGCATAGAACTCAGAAGCCAACGAAGCATTTGCCCGTTTCAGCTGTTTGAGTCATTCCCAACCGGCCTCGCTCGTCGTCTACGCTCTACCATCTACGCTCTGAGTTCTAAAATATCCTCATGGAACAAGCTACTACCGCTACTAAAACCGGCAATATCTTCGACTGGCAGGTGCTGCGCCGTCTGATGACCTATGTGCGGCCTTACCAGCGGGTTTTTTACTTCCTGATCTTCCTGACCGTGGCTACCGCCGCCCTGGGCACGCTACGTCCCTTCCTGATTCAGCGCATGGTCGACGTCAGCATCGAACAGGGCGACATGCTGGGGCTCAACAAGATGTTTGGCCTGCTGCTGATTCTGCTGGTGGCCCACGCCCTGGTCAGCTACCTGCAAACCTACTTTGGTGGCTGGCTGGGCCAGTACATCGTGCGCGATATTCGCGTGGACCTCTACAAGCACATCCTGGATCTGCGGCTGAAGTTTTTCGACCGGACGCCCATTGGCGTGCTGGTGACCCGCAATATCTCCGACGTGGAAACCCTGTCCGACGTGTTCAGCGAAGGACTGGCGGCCATGATTGGCGACATTCTGCAGCTGCTCTTCATCATGGGCTTCATGTTCTGGATTGACTGGCGCCTGACCCTGGTCAGCCTCTCGGTTATTCCGCCGCTGCTCTACAGTACCTACGTGTTCAAGGAGAAAGTGAAAACCTCGTTTCAGGAAGTGCGCACGGCCGTGGCCAACCTCAACTCCTTTGTGCAGGAGCACCTGACGGGCATGAACGTGGTCCAGATTTTCAACAACGAGGAGCGCGAATACCGCAAGTTCAAGGCCATCAACCAGGAGCACACCCGGGCCAACATTCGCTCGGTGCTTTACTACAGCATCTATTTTCCCGTGGCCGAAGTGCTGGCCGCTGTGGGCGTGGGTCTGCTAGTATGGTACGCCGCCCAAGGGCAGATTGAAGGCACGATTTCGAAAGGGGCCCTCATTGCCTTTATCATGTACAACGCGCTGTTCTTCCGGCCTATCCGTCAGATTGCCGACCGGTTCAACACCCTGCAGCTGGGTTTGGTAAGTACCGAGCGGCTACTCAAGCTACTCGACAGCAAGGAGCTTATTGCCGACAACGGTACCTATGCCCCGGCTCAGCTCCAGGGCGACGTGAAGTTCGACAAGGTCTGGTTTGCCTACAACGACGAGGAATACGTGCTGCGCGACGTAAGCTTTGAGGTAAAGGCAGGCCAAACCATTGCCTTCGTGGGCGCTACGGGCGCGGGCAAAACCAGCATTATCAACCTGCTCAGCCGCTTCTACGAAATCAATAAGGGCACCATTGCCGTGGATGGCCATGACCTGCGCGAGTACGACCTCAAGGAGCTGCGCCGCCACATCGGGGTAGTGTTGCAGGACGTGTTTCTCTTCGCCGGCACCATTCAGGACAATATCACCCTGGGCAACAAGGATATTACCGAGGAGCAAATCTGGGCTGCTGCCGACCTGGTCGGGGCCCGGCGCTTTATCGAGCGGCTGCCCGGCGGCCTGCAGTACCCCGTAATGGAGCGGGGCGCGACCCTGTCGGTAGGGCAGCGCCAGCTGATTTCCTTCGTGCGGGCCATGGTCTACCAGCCCCGCATCATCATTCTGGACGAGGCCACGTCCTCCGTGGATAGTGAAACCGAGGAGCTGATTCAGCAGGCTATTGAAAAGCTGATGCAGGGCCGTACTTCCCTCGTCATTGCCCACCGCCTGAGCACCATCCAGAAGGCCGACCGTATCATTGTGTTGGACCGCGGCGAAATTAAGGAAGCTGGTACCCACGAAGAACTGCTACGCCACGGCGGCTTCTACCAGCAGCTCTACCAGATGCAGTACAAAGACGCCCTGAATACTCCCGCCGAATAACCCCGTTTCTATGACCCGCTGGCTGTTTCTGCTTATTTTCATCTTCACCATTGGCGCGGCCATTCTCTTCGCTTACGTCGGCGGCTTCAAGGAGGCATCCGTGACGGTTACGACTACCGACGCTCCTGTCTTTCTGGCCGGTCAGGCCTTCAAAGGTTTGGCTAGTGACGAGAAGTTTGGCCCCTTGTTTCGCAGCGTGAAGGACGCCAAGGACCAGGGCCGCCTGCACGGGGAGCTGGCCAATATATACTACAACGACCCCGCCAAAGCCCGCGACACGGTTCGCGCCTTCATTGGGCTGGTCGTGGCCGACACTGTGTCGCAGCAGCTGCCCGCCGGCTACCGGTACCGCACGTTTGCTGCCGGGCAGCGCGTGGTGCAGGCCCGCATTACGGCCAGCTACCTGGTGGCTCCCAACAAGCTCTACCCGGCCATTACTGACGCCGTAAAGCAGCAGCAGCTCAAGCTAAAGCACGTATACCTGGAGCGGTTTCCCGAGCAGGGCGAGTCGGAAGTGCTGGCGGTGGTGGAGTAGCCCGGTTATTTATGCAAAAGCGGGCTTCCTTCTTCCAAGAAAGCCCGCCCCACATGGTCTGAGAAGATTCCTAGCTCCCCAGGTGGAAAGCAGCGCCCACCGTTATGTGCTGGAAACCGAAAGAGCCTTGGAAGTTGCTGTACTTACGTTCGGTACCTTCTTGTGCCCCCGCAGAATACCGGGATTTGCTTGTGCCGGAATTATACGAAGCATTGCCTACTGTAAGCTCCAGGGCTAGTTTGGGAGTAGGAAAAAACACGATTCCGGGAGTAAACCTACCGTAGCCGCCTTTCGACGTTCCTTGCTGCGACCTCAGCTGATAGTCACCGCGCTGTTCGTAGGTGCCGTAGAAATATCCGCCCGCTAGCTGGCCGTACAGACCCAACTTTTCACCTAACATCTGATAGTAGCGGACAAACGGCCCCACAGTAACACCTTTTTCCTCGTCAATAGACGTAAACCGCATCACGGCCCCCGTTGCGTTGATGTACTCGTCCTGCGAGAGGGTGCGCTTGCTTGTAGTAAAGTCGGCCTGAAGGCCTACTACCAGCTTGTCGGCCACAAAGAATCCAGCCGAGGGGCTCAGCCGCAGATACCGGTAGTCTTCGGTGGAGGAAGGATTAAACGAGAAGGATCCTACCCCGTTACGATCTTCTGTGGAGGTATTGTAATTGATGGCGCCACTGAGCAGGATAGTACCGGCTGAAGTCTGGGCACGGACGGACAGGGCGCTACCGCAACAGAGCGCGGCAGCACAGATAAATTTGTTCATGTAGGGAGGGGAAATAGAAAAGTGAATAAAGCACCAAAAGGTGGCCGGAGCCTGTCTAGAATCAGATGGCCGTTGCGTAGTACCGGGATAAACGGGCGTATATAAAATATCGTGTATGCCGCATAAAAAAAGCCCCGGGTCATTCGACCTAGAGCTTTTTCAATAGCCTAGGTAAGGCTAGCGGCCGAAATAGAAAGCGGCGCCCAACTGTAGGCTGCTCAGACCCAGACCAGCGTCGAAGGTGCTGGTAGTTGACTTCTGGGATAGGAATATCCGGCCGTTGGGTTGATGTTGAATTGACTGGACTGATCCAGCTTCACGTCCGTATCGTTGGAGCCCAGCGAGCCTTCTCAGTTTTGGCTGGATCATTTAAGAGAGAACCATAGATGGAAAGAGCGCAAGGTAGCGTCGATAGTGTTGCTATAGCTTTGCTGCCGGTGCGAATAGTATAGGTTGCTAATCCAGCGCAATAAAACCCAAGAGCCCGCCGAATCTAAGGTCGACGGGCTCTTGGGCTAGAAAAATGCTGGTCGGGGTGGCAGGATTCGAACCTACGGCCTCGTCGTCCCGAACGACGCGCGCTACCGGGCTGCGCTACACCCCGAATACCGAGCTGCGTAAAGCTCAGAAAAGTATTGTTACGGCCGAAAAAAGCCTCCCGACCGAAGTCGGGAGGCTTTTCGAACAGTAAACTGTTCCGTCGGAGTGGCAGGATTCGAACCTACGACCTCCAGCACCCCATGCTGGCGCGATACCAGGCTACGCTACACCCCGAGGAATCGAGTCACAAAGGTAAGAGAAGAATTGAAAGTCAAGCAAGCTTCACTACTATCTTTTTAGGAAAAGAAGAGCTTTAATCCCTAGGTGCCTGAAATACAAGCGGAAATATTTTAGGGTTGTCTCGTTCTTTTTACGCCCTTCACTACAGTCGTTGAATCCGCCGAAGTTGGGCATACGGTTTGCTAAACGGGAGCGGGCCATAATTCAGGGCCGCCAAATTTGGAATTTGCGCTTGACAATGAGTAATATAGATACTCGGACGCCATCTGCTTCTACCAGAAGCAAGGACTATTCTTTACTTTTGCTGACGGATAATGAAATGTCTTCTACTACGTTTGGGGTGGGTATGAAAACGGTTGTAGTAACCCTTAGTTTGGGATTAGGAATGCTGCTGGGGCTCGGATCGGCCCAGGCTCAAACGAAACCGGCAGCTAAAGCTCCTGCCAAAGCGCCAGCCTCCGCCGTCAAGGCAGCTGTAGCGGCCAAGCCGGCCGCCTCGGCCGTGGCCGCCCAGGAAAAGCCCGCTCCTCCGGAGCTTATTACCAGCAAGATGGAAGTGGCCACTCCTTCCTCCGATGCCATCAAGGTGCGGGTCGATACCAATCCGCTGACCAAGCGTCTGATTGTGCGCACCAACGTTACGGGCCCGACCCGAGTAGAGGTCAATGATGTGAACGGCCGTCCGGTTATTACCCGCGACCTGATAGCCGGCGACGAGGCCATCACCCTGGACGTGAGCCAGCTGCCGGCCGGATCTTACCTGGTGCAGTGCACGTCCGGAACCCGCAGCGGCGTACGCCGGGTGATGGTTGGCCAGTAAGGTTATTTCTTTAGCTACTGCTTAGCCCTTGCGAACCTGCTTCGCAAGGGCTTTTCTTTTGCTCGGTATCCAACGGTTTGGAGGCTGATACTAATCACGAAGACAGTTAAAGAGGGCCGTTAGGCCTCCTCGTTCTGCAATTGCCGCTCGTAGAGGGCGCGGTACAGGCCGTTTTCCTCTTCCATCAGGGCCTCATGGGTGCCGTGCTGCACAATCACGCCGTCATCGAGCACCAGGATTTCGTCGGCCAGCTTCACCGACGATACCCGGTGGGAGATAATCAGGCTGGTGCGGTTGTGCATGATGCGCTGCAAGCTGTTGAGAATGGCGTTTTCGGTGTTGGTATCCACGGCCGACAGCGAATCGTCCAGAATCAGGATTTTGGGCTCTTTCACCAAAGCTCTGGCAATACTGACGCGCTGCTTCTGTCCGCCTGAGAGCGTAATACCTCGCTCGCCGAGCTTGGTGTCGAAGCCCTCAGGGAAGCGGATGATGTTGTCATACACATTGGCATCCTTGGCGGCCTGCTGCATCCGCTCCTCACTCGGGTTGTCGAGGCCGAAGTTGATGTTGTTGCGGATGCTGTCCGAAAACAGAAACACGTCCTGGGGCACGTAGCCGATTTGCTCCCGCAGCGAGTTGAGCGAAAAGTCGCGCACGTCCACGCTGTCTACCGCAATCTGGCCTTCGGTTACGTCGTACAAGCGGCAAAGCAGGGCCGCAATGGTACTCTTGCCCGAGCCGGTATTGCCGATAACGGCTAGGGTCTGACCGGGTCGGATGCGGAACGAGACGTCGCGCAGGGCCTGAATGCCGGTGTCTGGGTAGGTAAACGAAACGTTGTCGAACACAATGTCGCCCTGGATTTCCTGCTGGATGTTCTGGCGCGAAACAATGTCGGTCTGCTGGTGCATAAACTCGTTGATGCGGGCCTGAGAAGCTTCGGCGCGCTGCACCAGGGAGGACGTCCAGCCCAGGGCCGTAACGGGCCAGGTCAGCAGGTTCACGTAAATCAGGAACTCGGCAATGCTACCCGTGGTGATGGTGCCGCGAATCACTTCCTGGCCGCCCACCCACACCGTGACAATGGTGCTAATGCCGATGAGGAACAGAATCAAGGGAAAAAACAGGGAGTTGACGAAGTTCAGGCTCAGGGACTTCTCTTTGTAGTTGTCACTCGCGGCGGTGAACTGCTGGTGGGAATCGTCCTCGCGCACAAACGACTTAAGCACCCGGATGCCCGAAAAGGACTCCTGCACGAAGGTCGTCATGGCCGCTAAGGAGCGTTGAATTTCGTCGGACTTCCGCTCAATCAGGTTGTTGACGTAGTAAATGCTCACCGACAGGATGGGCAGCGGAATAAGCGTGTAGAGGGTCAGCTTCACGTTCACCATCAGCATGAGCGGGATGATGAGCACAAACAGAATGACCAGCTGCATAAAGTACATCAAGGCCGGCCCGATGTACATACGCACCCGGCCCACGTCCTCACTAATGCGTGACATCAAGTCGCCGGTGTTGTGGCGGCGGTAAAAGCTCAGGGGTAGGGACTGGTAGTGCTGGAAAATTTCGTTTTTCTGGTCGTTTTCCACCAAGCGGCTCATCACGATGAGCGTCTGGCGCATGAAAAACAGGAAGATACCGCGCAGCAAGGCCATCAGCACGATGAGCAGACCGTAGAGCAGCACGTTGCGGCCGAAGAGCTCATACACCCCGCTCTGGGCCCGGGTGCCGGCGTAGAGGTGATACAAATCAATGCCCTCACCCACCAGATCAAAGGCGTAGCGCACGATTTGGGCCGGGAAAATGGCGAGTAGCGTGGATAGCGCCACGAACAGGACGCCGCCCAGAAAATGCCATTTGTAGCGGTACAGGTATTTATTGGTAGCGGATAATGCGCGCACGGAAGCTGGAGTTGGAGCAGGTTAAGAAGCCGTGACCTTTCCGGCAAATCCGGAAGGGTAGGGTGCCCGGCTTGGAAAAATTGGGTACTTTTGCACCCGAATTGAACAGACTACGCGCCCGTTCGTTCAAAGATACAACACCCGACCCCACCCAATCTTCCCACCCTTTTTTCAGTTTACTCAAATGGTTGAAATCCAAACGCTGGCCGATACGTCGGTCTTCGGTCAGATTGCCGAGCATCAGCACGAGCAGGTTGTGTTCTGCCACGACCACGAAACCGGTTTGCGGGCCATCATCGGCATCCACAACACCGTACTGGGTCCAGCCCTGGGCGGCACCCGCATGTGGCACTACGCTTCCGACATGGAGGCCCTGAACGACGTGCTCCGCCTCTCGCGCGGCATGACCTACAAAGCGGCCATTTCGGGCCTGAACCTGGGCGGGGCAAAGCCGTCATCATTGGCGACGCCAAAACGCAGAAGACTGAAGCGTTACTGCGCAAGTTTGGCCGCTTCGTCAAAAACCTGAACGGCAAGTACATCACGGCCGAAGATGTGAACATGACCACCAAGGACATGGAGTACATCCGGATGGAAACCAAGCACGTGGCCGGCCTGCCCGAAAGCATGGGCGGCAGCGGTGACCCATCGCCGGTGACGGCTTACGGCACCTATATGGGCATGAAGGCCGCCGCCAAAAAGGCGTTCGGCTCGGAAAGCCTGACTGGTAAGCGCATCGCCGTGCAGGGCGTGGGCCATGTGGGCACCTACCTGCTGGAATACCTGCAGAAGGAAGGCGCCAAGCTGGTATTGACCGACTATTACGAAGACCGCGCCCTGGAAGCCGCCGCCCGTTTCGGCGCCGTAGCTGTGGGCCTGGACGAAATCTACGACCAGGACGTTGACATCTATTCGCCTTGCGCGCTGGGTGCCACCATCAACGACGACACCATCGACCGGCTCAAGTGCCGCGTTATTGCCGGCTGCGCCAACAACCAGCTCAAGAACGAAGATGTGCACGGCCCCGAGCTCGTGGAGCGCGGCATCGTGTACGCCCCCGACTTCCTGATCAATGCCGGTGGTCTGATCAACGTATATTCCGAAGTGGTAGGCAGCAGCCGTCAGGCCGCGCTTACCCAGACCGAAAAGATTTTCGACTTCACTACGCAAGTGCTCAACAAAGCTGAGCAGGAGGGAAGTCACCCCCAGAAAGCTGCTATTCGGCAGGCCGAGGAGCGCATTGCTTCGCTCGGTAAAGTTAAATCCACCTATTAGAGGTGAAATTGTGAAATGGTGAAATTGTGAGTTTGTTGTTCCGCTGGCGCGGAGCTGCGCAGACAGAACAGTAACTCACAATTTCACCACCTCACAATTTCACAATTTCCCAAGAAGATGCTCAATCGCCGCACGCTCCGCATTAAGGTTATGCAGGCCCTGTACGCTTACCATCAGGCCGTCGGGTCCGATTTTATGCTGGCCCAGGACCGCATTGCGGATGCCTTTGCCCCTGACCTGAACGCTCCCGAAGCCCAGGACCGCAAGCTGCTGAAAGGGCAGCAGAAAATGGCTGAGGCTATTTTCCGGGAGTGGCACAAGGGCGGCTCGGCAGCCGAGGTCGAGAAAATCGACGACAAGGAGGTGAACGACGCCGTAACCGACGCCATCAGCTACTATATCAAGCAGAAGGCCAAGGATGGCTCGTTCTACGCCGGGCAGATGGTGCACGGGGCCGAGAGCATCCACACCCAGTATTTGCACCTGCTCAATCTGCCGGATGCCTTGCTGCGCGTGATTGAGGAAGAAAAGCAGCGGGAAGCCCGTCGCTTCACGCCCTCCAAGGAAACCCCGCTCGACACGACCCGCTTCGAGGAAAACCAGGTAGTACAGAAGCTGATTGGCAACAAGCAGCTGCTCGACCTGACCATTCGGCGCAACGCCCAGTGGACCGGCGAAGACGACATGGAGGCCCTGCGCAAAGCCTGGCGCAACGAAATCAAGCTCGACGCAGAGTTTCAGAGCTACCTGGCAGCCCCGGCCGGCAACTATGCCGAAGACCAGGAGCTGCTGAAGTACCTCTACAAGAACTTCGTGTTTAAGGGTGAGTCGCTGCCGGCTTACCTGGAGGAAGACGACCAGAACTGGGAGGAAAACCGCTCGGTGGTGAAAAACCTGGTGGTCAAGACCCTGAAGATGCTCGACGAAGCCGCCGACGAAAACCTGGAGCTGATGTCCTTGTCGGCCAACTGGGTTGACGACAAAGAATTTGCCGAGACGCTCTACAAGCAGACCCTGGCCGACGACGAGCGGTACGAGAAGCTCATTGCCGAGTCGGTACAGAACTGGGACGTGGAGCGCGTGGCGCTGACGGACAAGATTCTGCTGAAAATGGCGCTCTGCGAAATGCACCTTTTCCGGGGTATCCCCGTGAAAGTCACCATCAACGAGTATATCGAAATCAGCAAAATGTATAGCACGCCCAAGAGCAAGCAGTTTGTGAACGGTATTCTCGATAAATTGGCCCAGGACTTGACGGCCAGCGGTGCCATCCGCAAGTCAGGCCGGGGCCTGCTCGACAACCAGTAAGCTGGTCGGTAGAGTCCCGGAGCAACCTCAGCTATGCGCTATGCGTTGTTGAGTACACATTTTCCATCCATTCTCCCACCTCGCCACTCCTTTCTAGCCATGGGTAGCAAAACCACTACCGGTATTCTGTGCTTCGCGGGCGGTGCCCTCACCGGGGCCGCTGTTGGACTTCTGTTTGCTCCGGAAAAGGGGCGCGAAACCCGTAGCTGGCTCAGCTACCAGCTCGAAAAGTACCGCGAAGTACTGGCCGACCTCACCGAAAGCCTCGTCACCAGCCGCAACGACCTGAACCCCACGTCGAGTGCCAAGTCGGAAGGCCAGCGCGTAATTCAGGACGCCAAGAGTAAAGCCGAACAGCTGCTCGGCGACGTCGACCAGCTGATCAACCAGATTAACTCGCGCAAAGCCGTTTAAAGCCGCCCGCCGATGTTTTTAAGATGTGCTGCTGCGCTGAAGAACAATTCATCTTCAGCGCAGCAGCACATTTTTATTTTGCCCTTGCCCAGCCGTGTTACCTTTGCGGCAGAAGGGCTGCATGCAGCCTAGTGAATGAGCTTGTAAGTCGGCAGGCAGTTCACTTTCAGACGAGTAACCTCAGTACCTCTCCTAAATAGATAGTAGCAGAATGCACACCATCACCCTCATCCCCGGCGACGGCATCGGGCCCGAAATCACGAAGGCAGTTCAGGACATTTTCACGGCCGCTGGCGCCCCCATTCAGTGGGAAGAGCAGAATGCCGGCCAGACGACCTTTGACCAGTCGGGCGAGTTGATTCCGCAGTCGTTGCTCGACTCGCTGGAGAAAAACCGCGTGGCCCTGAAAGGCCCCATCACGACGCCCGTGGGCAAGGGTTTCCGCAGCATCAACATCACGCTGCGCCAGAAGTACGACCTCTACCAGAACGTGCGCCCGGCCAAAACCACCGAGGGTATCGAATCGCGCTACACCGGCGTCAACCTGGTGTTGTTCCGCGAAAACACCGAAGGTCTGTACTCGGGCCTGGAAGTGTACGACGAGCGCCTAGGCATTGCCGACTCGTTTAACCGCATCACGGTGGAAGGCTCGCGCAAAATCTGCCGCGCCGCCTTTGCCTACGCCGCCAAGCACGGCCGCAAGAAGGTGACCCTGGCCCACAAGGCCAACATCCTGAAGATGGCCGGTAAGCTCATGCTCGACGCCTGCAAAGAGGCCGCTACCGAGTTTCCGCAAATCGTGTTCGAGGATAAAATCATCGACAACATGTGCATGCAGCTCGTGAATAAGCCCGAGCAGTTTGACGTGGTGGTGACGACCAACTTATTTGGCGACATCCTTTCCGACCTCTGCGCCGGCCTTGTAGGCGGCCTCGGGGTGGTTTCGGGTGCCAACATCGGCGACAACATGGCCATTTTCGAAGCCGTGCACGGCTCGGCTCCCGACATTGCCGGCCAGGGCAAAGCTAACCCTACGGCGCTGCTGCGCTCGGGCCTGATGATGCTGCACCATCTGGGTGAGCACGAGCTGGCCGACCGTATCGAAAAGGCGCTGGACGAAACCCTGAAGCACAAGGAGCAGTGCACCGGCGACTTGGGCGGCAAGGCCAGCACCAGCGAGTTTGCTCAGTCTATCATCGCCAAGCTGGCGTAGTTGTATAAGAATAGTCAGGGCGTCATGCTGAGCTTGCCGAAGCATCTCTACTGCAGCGGTAATTAGAAGTTACTTTAGCAGTAGAGATGCTTCGGCAGGCTCAGCATGACGTTCTCTTTTCAACAACGTAAGCCCGCGGGAGGTTAAGTTAGGGCTTTCGGCCTTTGTTCTGATTTTCTCGTGCTTCGTCTTAACTTTACTTTTCCGACGGCTCCAAATGGCCGCATTTCTTCTCCTATGAAACGTACCCTGTTTTCTGCTCTGCTGCTTTCCAGCGCCCTCATGTTTGGTGCTTGCAACAACGACAAGCCCGCCGAAGTAGGGGCTGAAGGCATGAACGCGGCCGCTACGGTGGCCTCCGACGCGGCTAACCCCACGGTGGACAACCCCAACGTGGCCAGCGAAACGGCTGCTCCCAACCCCAATGCCCCGGTGATGAGCTTCACCGAGTCGGAGTTCAACTTCGGCGACATCAAGGCGGGCGACGTGGTAAAGCACACGTTCGAATTCACCAACACCGGCAAGTCGCCGCTGCTGATTGAGAATGCCACGGCTTCCTGCGGCTGCACCACGCCCAACTGGACCAAAGACCCTATTGCGCCCGGCGGCAAAGGCACCATCGACGTGCAGTTTGACAGCCACGGCAAAGCTGGTCTGCAAAACAAAGAGGTAGCGGTACGGGCCAACACCCAGCCCAACATCACCCAGATTGCCATCCGCGCCAACATTCTGCCCGCCAGCACGGAAGGACCGGTAAAGCAATAACCGGCTTGGCCACCTAGAAGGATTACCTCGTACTGTCATCCTGAGCAAAGCGAAGGACCTTATCACGTTGAAACAAGTTGTTCAACTGGTATAAGGTCCTTCGCTTTGCTCAGGATGACAGATGTTTTTACTGCTTACTCTCGACCATGCTGACTACGCTTCTGTTACAGACCCAAACCGGTGAAGGGCTGACTTCCCTGGCATTCCCAGTCCTGATTGCCCTTGTTGTTTACTTTTTCATGATCCGGCCCCAGCAGCGCCGCTCCTCCGAAGCCAAGAAGTTTCGGGAGTCGCTGGTGAAAGGCGCCAGCGTGGTAACCATCGGGGGCTGCATGGCAAGGTGCTGGAGGTGCACGAAGAATCGGTTATCATCGAGGTCGACAAAGGAGTGCGCCTCAAGTTTGACCGCACGGCCATTGCCCGCGAAGTAGCCCCAAGAACACTCCCGCCGCTCCGACTACACCGGCGGCACCCGTAGCACCCGCCAACTCGTAAACTGGCTTGTCATGCCGTTTGCCCGTGCGTATCGATTGGCCCGCTGGTTTACCAGCCCGTTTTTCGGGCAGGAGCGGAGCTATTGGCGCGCCGTAACGGCCTGCTTTCTGGCGGCTTCCACATTTTGGCTGCTCAACGCCCTGAACAAGACCTACACCACGCGCATCACCTACCCGCTGCAGTGGGCTTACGATGAGCAGCGCTACATTCCGGTGAAGCCCCTGCCCACAGAAGTAGCCGTGAACGTAACGGGCCGGGGCTGGAAGCTGCTGCGCAAAAACCTGTTGCTCGACGTGCGGCCCGCCGAAGTACGCCTGCAGCGCCTGCCCGTCACGCGCTTCGTCACGGGCCAGTCGCTGCGGCCGGCGCTGCAGGCGGCTATGGAAGGGCTGCAGTTCAACTACGTGCTGGCCGATACGCTCTGGGTAGAGTTTGACCGGCTCGTGACCCGCCGACTGCCCCTGGGGCTGAGTCCGAATGCCGACGGCTCGGCCTTGCCCTACGCGGCCGTGTTTACGCCCGAAAGCGTGGCCTTTCATGGCCCGGCCCGTACCGTCAACAGCCTGGCTAGTCCGTATCCAGTGCATTTGCCCAGGCCCCGGCCGGCAGTAGCGAGGGGGCCATCATCGTGCCCATTGGCGGCCCCGACTTAGTGCAGGCCCAGGTGCAGGAGGTGAAAGTGCGCCTGCAGCCCCGGCCCCTGATTTCCTTTCCGGTGCAGGTAGTGCCTGAGTTGCGCGACTTTCCGAAGGGCCAGCAGTTTACCTTGCGCCCGGCTACGGTGAAGGTGCAGGTGCAGTGCTTTCCCGAAGACTCCGCCCGCCTCGACCGGACCCAGGTGAACGTGCTATTGCACTACGGCCAGTTTCACTCCCCGATTCCAGCCTGCAGCCCGTGTTGTCGCACGCGCCCACGCTGGCCCGCGGCGTCCGGGTCCTGACGCCTCTGGTCCGGGTTTCCCAGAAGTGAGATGGTGAGCTAGTGAAATGGTGAGTAGTTGTTCTACTGGCGTGGGACGGTACCAGCTAAACATTAAACTCACCATTTCACCATTTCACTAGCTCACCATCTTAACATATGCTTCGAATCGGAATAACGGGCGGGATTGGGTCGGGCAAGAGCGTGGCGTGCCGGATGTTTGCTGTGCTGAACGTGCCCGTGTACGATGCCGATTCCCGCGCCAAGTGGGTAATGGCCAACGACCTGGTGCTGCGCCAAGCCTTGCAGGAAGCTTTTGGCCCTGAAGCCTTTGACGCCAGCGGGCAGCCCAATCGGACGTATCTGGCGCAGGTCGTTTTTAAAGACCCCGAGCAGCTAGCCCGGCTCAACAGTCTGGTGCACCCGCGCGTGGGCCACGACTTCGAACAGTGGGCTCAAACCCAGCAAGCTGCCGGAGCCATTTACGTTATCAAGGAAGCCGCGCTGCTCTACGAATCAGGCTCTTACCAGCAGCTCGACAAGATTATCACCGTATTCGCGCCCCAGCCCGTGCGCCAGGCCCGCGTATTGCGCCGCGACCCGCACCGTACCCCCGACGACATCCTGGCCATCATCGGCAAGCAGATGAGCGAGGAAGAAAAGCTTAGCCGCGCCGACTACGTGCTCCGTAACGACGATAAGCACCTGCTTATCCCGCAGGTGCTGGAGCTGGACCGGCAGTTTCGAAGCCTCTAGGCAGAGCTAAGACTTCCAATAGTACTACCATTTCTGACCTGCATTATTACGAGAAATTAGCTTAGATCTTATGGCACATAAATGTCAAACAGAGTACAATTCAGTTGTGTATCAGCCCATCGTGCATCTACTTTAATCATTAACTCGCTTGGCGCTTCATCAACCCAAAGGAAGAACTCAAGCATATAGCCAGTACCGTCATAGTACTCATATACTTCAATTGCATCGTATGCATTTACTGGCGGATGGGTTAACTGTCCGGGGTAAAGTCGAATAGCTTCTGCTACATGAGTAGCATTCAGTCGACCTGTGTTAAAACTTAATTTAACTGCTGCATCATACTCTCCATCAACTAGCTTGTCTACAAACTGCTTGACTGGTTGGGTGAAATCAATGGGGTTCATGTAATTCCTAAGCCCAAGTCTAAACCCTTACTTAATTATGGGGCAGCGCTCGAAGGGCCGAGTTTCGTCGAAAAGCTTGCGGTAAGTGACGTGGGTTTTGTGGATGCGGGCCCCGATAGAGCGGGTAACGGCCAGCATGCGGGGGTTAAAGTCGCCAATCCAGTTCATCTCACAATCGGTGTAACCCGACGCCAGGAACTTGGCCCGGGCGTGCTCCATCAAAGCCGATTCGACGCTCTTGCCCTGCCAGGCGGGCACCACGCCGAAGATGACGCCAAACATCTTTTTGTCGGGAAGCTGGTCGTATTTGCGCTTGTACCAGAGGAAGCGCAGCTTGTCCCAGAGGTTGAAGCGGGCCCCGATATGCTTGAAAATCTGGTTGAGCTCGGGCAGGCTGATAAAGAAGGCAATTGGCTCTTCCTGGTGGTAGGCAAACCACAGCAGCCGCTCATCGGCCACGGGCTTCATTTCTTTGACCAGGCTGCGGGCTTTTTCCAGGGACATACCCGTCACGCCGCTGTGGTTGGCCCAGGCCAGGTTATAGACGTGCTGAAAGTCGCGGGCCAGCTTTTCGGCGTCGCTCTTGTCGGCGTGGCGGAAGCTGAACTCAGGCTGCTCGGCGTAGCTGGCCACGGCCCGGTGAAAAGCCGCGTGCAGGGGCATGGCTACATCCCGGCGGCAGGTATACTGCTTGAAATACACCTGAAAGCCGTAGTTCTCGAACAGTGGCTGGTAGTAGGGCAGGTGATAAAACATGCCGTAGTTGGGCTCGGTGAAGCCCGCCACCAGCAACCCCCAGTACCGGTCCCGCTCCCGAAGTTGATGGGGCCGTCCATGGCCTGCATGCCGCGCTGGGTCAGCCAGTCTTTGCCCGCGTCAAAGAGCGTATTGGCCGCCTTCTGGTCATCGATGCACTCGAAGAAGCCTAGGCCACCGGTGGGCAGCGTGGGGTCGGTGTGGGCCGTGGCTTGGTTGATAAAGGCGGCAATGCGCCCGATAACCTCCCGCTAGCGTCGGTCAGAATCCAGCGGATAGCTTCACCGTGCTGGAAGTTGGTGTTCTTCTTGGGGTCAAATACGGCTTCTATTTCGTGGTCGAGGGGCGAAATCCAGTTGGGCTCGTTCCGGTAGAGGCGGGGCGGTAAGTCCAGGAATTGCCGGGCCCGCTGGGCGTCGGTTACTTCGAGTAAAGGCATCAGCAGCGAAAAGCTAAGGTTGATTCAACGGGTGGCTGGGAATAAGAAAGGGCCCGTTGGCAACGAAAGAACAAAAAAACGACCGGTCAGGGCCGCCGGAAAACCGACAGGATTTTCACCCCATTCACCCGGATGCAGTACACCTCGGGACCGTAGCTGGCCGGGTACAGTTCCGGGTGCCAACGGTAGGTGGTCAGAAAATACCGCGCCTGGTCGGCAGAAGTCAGCAGCAGACGGGCCCGCTCGGCCGGGGGCAAAAGTAAGTGGTTGTTGTGAAGCATCAGCCCGGCCCGGGCATCGGTAGCCACCGCTACGCGGCCGGCCTGGTCCTGGGCCAGAATCCATTCCAGCCCGCGCCGGCCTGCGAGGCCCCAGTAGTCACGCTCAAACAGCCGCTCAGCCACCGGACCCGGCAGCAGGCTGAAATACACGTTCTGGTAAGGATGGTCCCGGATGATGCGGTAGGTGGAGTGTAGTACGCCAATGGTTAGCAGCCCCAAAAGTCCCGTTGCCAGCCGGCGGCTCAACGAACGAGACCTTAGCCGTAGCAGACGAGCCGTTTGAACTCCGCGCAAAGCCAGCAGCAGAAACGCCGGGTAAATGAAGTAAAGGTGGCGCCAGCCGTCATACAGAACCGAGCGAAGCAGCACAACAGCCGCCAATGGAGCAAAAAACCAGACGGCGTACAGCAGGTCCTGGCGGCCGGAGCGGGTGCGCAGCCATGCCCCGGCCCCGACTCACGGCTGCTGCTAAGGATATTACTCCGGCGCCAAACAGCAGGGAATAAGCCACCGGCGTGGTAATCAGCAACCAGACCGGGACGTAGTGCCAGGGCAGGCTGCGCACCGAAATCTGCTGGCCCCAGTACTGCACCAGCATATCGGAGCGGTAGCGGCTGAAGCTCTGAAAAGCGGCCAAGAAGTGCGTCACCGGCTGTTCCCACAAGTAGGGCCAGCCAGCCACCACCACTGCCGCCGCCGCGGGCAAGTAGAGCAGCAGCGCCAGCAGCAGGGGCCGGCGAACTGCGGGCCGGTGCCACAGTTCCAGTCCGGCAAAAAAGAAGGTGAATCCCAGCAGCAGCACACCCATCGTGCGCACATCGACGGCCGCGCCGGTAGCCAGGGCGTGCGCCAAAGCCCAGCGCCAGGATGGCCGCAGCAGCAGCCGCGTGAGCGTGTAGATGCCCAGGGTGAAAAACGCCAGGAATACCAGGTCCTTATAGTTGTAAAAGGCCTCGGCAAACAGGCGCGGGGACGTCCAGAGCAAAACTGCACCCAGCAGGCCCAGCGGCCAGCTACGGAAGCGCCGGGCAGCCAGCCGGTAAAAAGCGTAGGTGCCGGCCACTACCGTGAAAAACGTAACCAGGTGGCGCAGAAAGTATACGTCGCGCGGGTCTTCGGCCCCACTATCTTTTCCAGCAGGGCCAGCGGCATCTGAAAAATGACACCGTGGTCTACGTCCTCGTTTTGGTTCATGTCGGGAATGGCGGCAAAGCTTTCCTGGCGGCGGGCCAGCTCCGGGGCCAGGCGCAAGGCCACGTACTTCACGCTGATGATGCCATTGAGCCGGTCCAGCTGCTCGTCCCACGACAGGCCATAGTCGCGGTGCAGCAGGATGCCCAGCAGCGTCAGGAGCGCAAAGAAGCCCAGCACCAGAGGCCGGCGCAGGGAATCGGGCAGGAGGGGAGTGGGCCGCAGCAAAAGGCTAGCAAATGGAGTACAACCAAACCGTAACGGTCCGAAAGGTAACACAGCCGGCACGGATGCCCGAGCTTTGGCCGTCACGCTTCCAGACCCGCCGTAAATTCACAACCTTTGACGGGCCGGCACCAAGCCCGGCGTTTAACCTTTCGCTTGTGCTGCGTTCCGTTCCCCGTTTCGTCTGGCCGCTGGTGCTGCTACTGATGCTGCTCAAGCTGGCTTTGCAGCTAAGCCTGAATCCTGGGCTGGAATGGAACTACGATGAGCGCCGCAACGGCCGTATTGCCGACAACTACCTGGCCGGCCGTGGCTACGTCAGCCTCGACCCGGTGCGGCAGCAACTGCGGCCCGATTCGTTTCACGCCAGCTTTCCGGTCTTTGTCTACATCGGCTGGCAAAAGGCCGGCTTGCCCAAGCACCACTTCACCCTGCTGATTTTTGGGCTAAGCCTGTTGGCCTACGGGCTGGGCATTCTGTATCTGCAGCGCACGTTGGCGTTTCTGGGCGTACCGCCGCCCTGGGCCTGGGCGGGTGCGCTGCTCTGGGCCGTTTATCCGTCGGTGCTCTACTACGTGGGGGCCTATATGTGGTACGAAAACCTGACCCTGCCGCTGCTGATTCTGGTAGTTTATAAGTTGCTACGGCACCTGGGCGGCCGGCCCCTGGCGTGGCCCGACGCCGCCCTGCTTGCCGGCTCCATCACGGTGTCTTGCTTGCTGCGGGGCTACTTGCTGGCCGTCTACGGTCTGCTCTTCGTGGTGTGGCTGGGGCTGGTGTGGCGCCAACGGGTGGCACCTGCCCCAGCCTGGCGGGCGGCCATCCTCACATTCGTCTTGCTGACAGCGGCCCACGCCCCATTCTGCTAAAAAACCACCGCCTGTTCGGGCCTGGACGCTGAGCAACCAAGCCGGCTTCGAGCTGCTGCAGGGCCACAACCCCGTAACCCAGGGCCGCTTTATGTTCGACTGGGACGAGCGCACCGGTCCGTTCGACCAGTTTGTGCGCGCTCATATCCCGAACCTCGATTCCCTAAACCAGTACCAGGAAAGTAAGGCCCGCGCGGCCCTGGCTGGCAGCTGGGTCCGGGCAAACCCAGCTGCTGAGGCTCAGCTGATTCTGCGTAAAACAGCTTTGTTCTTGGCCCCCGAAAACTTCATTGCTGATGCTCCCCGCACCGGCTACCACCCCCTGACGGCCGCCGTGCACCTGGCTTTTCTGGCGGCGCTGCTGCTCACGGCCGTCCGCTACCGGGGCCTGCGGTTCCGGTCTGCCGACGTGCTGCTACTAACCCCGTGGTAGCCGTGTGGTTGCTGAGTTTGGTGTTCTTCGTGGGTTTCCGCTGGCGCTACTTCGCCGAGCCAGCGTTTTTGCTGTACCCTTTGATTGTCTGGCAGCGACTGCGGGAACTGGGCCGCGGTGGTGGCAGGGCTAGCGTGGCAGAAGCTGCGGCCGAGTAAAGCTGCTAACTTATCCGTGAAATGGTCTAAAAGCAAAAAAGCCACTCGCAGTACTGCGAAGTGGCTTTTTTTTGGTGGGAGATACTGGGTTCGAACCAGTGACCCTCTGCTTGTAAGGCAGATGCTCTGAACCAGCTGAGCTAATCTCCCGAGGGGTAATGCAAGAAAAAGTGGGAGATACTGGGTTCGAACCAGTGACCCTCTGCTTGTAAGGCAGATGCTCTGAACCAGCTGAGCTAATCTCCCGGGGTCCCGTTTGGGAATGCAAATATGGTGGCTCGTTTTCGATTACGCAACCATTTGACCAAAAATCCAGCTAGAAATTTCTGCGTGCCCTGGTCGAAAAACTACAACTGTTTTACAATCAGAAATTTCCAAGCATTGTAATCAGGCAAAATAATGGAACCTAGGGTTCCGGTTGCAGCTGATTTCGGGGCCTTGCAGGGCGTAGTTCAACCTAATTGCAGCGTTGCCGTTAAGATTTGCGCTTTGTTCTCTCACGCCTTTCTTTCTAAGCATATGAACGATACCCAACTTCTGCAGAACTATTCCGAACCGGAAAAAGCCGCTTACCTGAGTGTTATTGCCAGCCTGGCCTCTGCCGACCGCGAAGCCTCTGCCGCGGAAGTAGAGTTTTTGCAGCAACTGGCCCAAAACGCCGGCCTGTCTCAGGGCGCTACCCAGCAAGTACTGACTGCCGCCCAGGACGCTTCCAACGAAAGCATCAAGCAGAACCTGGACGCCCTGCGCGGCAGCGACCTGCGCTTCTCCCTTATCACCGACCTGATCAGCTTTGCCCGCGCCGACGGGGCCTATTCCAACACGGAAGAGGAAATGGTCAATAAAATGGCTGCTTACCTGGGCATCAACCAGCAGCAGACTCAAGCCCTGGAAAGCGTCGTCGACCAAGCAGCTTCGGTGCCCCACGATCCGCAGGATCCGGGCAAGCAAGGCTTCCTGAGCGGTGTAACCAATAAGCTCGAAAGCGTAGGTATTCCTAAAGGCGCTTTGATGGCCGGCTTGCTCGGCGTGGTAGCGCCCATGGTTATTTCCGGCGTGATGAACCGTGGCGGCCGTTCGGCCGGTATGGGAAGCATGGGCGGTATGGGCGGCGGCCTAGGCAGCGTACTGGGTGGCGGCTCCATGGGCGGCCTGCTCGGCGGCGCGGCCAGCAGTGGCATGGGTGGCTTGCTCGGCGGTTTGCTGGGCGGCGGCCTGCTTGGTGGGGCTATGGGCGGTGGCAGCACCGGTGCTTACGGCAACTACCCCCAGCAAGGCACTCACGTGGGCAGCGGCGGCCTGGGCTCCCTAATGTCGATTCTGGGTGGCCTAGGCGGACAGCCTAACTCGGCTCCCGGAGTGCCGGCGGCGGTGGCCTAGGTGGCTTGCTCGGCGGCGGTAGCGGCATGGGTGGCCTGTTGGGCGGCCTGTTTGGTGGCCGCTAGGCTCCCGCTGTAGTCTGAATAACATAGAAAAAGGCCCCGGCAAGTCAACGCCGGGGCCTTTTTTGTTGCGGGGCTGTAAGCCTTCTACACAATATGCTGCTCGGCTGACTGCAGGCCGCGGAGCCGGTCGGGGCTGCCGAGCTGCACGATGGTCGTGCCGGTACTGGCAAAGGTGCCGCCGTGCTTTTCCACTAGCTCCACGAGGCGGTAGTTGAGTTCCTCTTTCACGTTGAGGTACTCGTCGTAGCTGGTGGTTTCCACGAAATACTGCACCGTTACTTCCTTAGCCGCGGGCGTAAGGGCCGCAAACTTGATTTGCACGTCGTTGTTGGTCAGCGGATAGTCCTGAATGGTCTGCTGGGCTTCCTGCACAATGTTGCGCAGCTGCTCGCTGCTGGTCGCGTGGCTTAGCGCCAGGGTGAACGTAACGCGGCGGGCCGTGCGCAGACTCAGGTTGTCCAAGGGCTTGTCAATCATGGACTTGTTGGGCACTGTGACGTAGCTTTTCTCGGCCGTGCGCAGGCGGGTGCTGCGGAAGCCAACTTTCTCCACGGTGCCCGTCACGCCGCCTACCTCCACCAAGTCGCCCACGGCGAAAGGCCGGTCGAGGAAGATGGTGAAGGAGGCAATCAGGTTTTCCAGGCTTTCCTTGGCCGCAAAAGCCACCGCCAGACCACCAATGCCGAGGCCGCCAATCAGGGCCGTGACGTTGACCCCAAATACGCGGCTGAGCATTACCAGAAAGGCCATGGTCAGCACTAGTACTTTCAGCAGGTCCTTGGCGAAGGGAATCAGCTGGTCGTTGAGCCGGGACGTGTTTGTCTCGGCCCGCCGCCGGAATACCAGCACCAGAAAGTCGACCAGGCGCAGGGCTATCCAGGCCATGCCGAAGATGATGCCGAGTTGGTACACGCGAAACAAGGCTACCTGGGGCCAGGGCTCATTGCGCTTCAGCTCCGAGCTGTTCACGGGGTAGTCAAGCACCTGAAACGCCAGATACACGGTGACAAAAAACACCACGATGGATACGGGCTGAATCAGCAGGGCCTGAAACTGGGTTTCGCTCACACCTTCCGTCTTCTGGCGGATAAACCGGAAAACCAGCCGGGAAAGCAGCCTGGAAAGCAGCGTTTTGAACAGATAGCCAAACAGCAGAATACCTACGCAGGTCAGGTAGGCTCCCACGTTGTTGCCCAGAAAGCGCAGGTGCAGAATTTCGGTTAGCGTCATCAGGTACTAGGGCGTTTTGATGCGGGGAAAGGCACGCAGCCTTACACGAGCTGGCGCAGGGCCATTTCGAACGACTTCTGGGCCACGCCCACCGTATCGGTGCTTTGCTGGCGGGTGCGCTCCAGGGCCCGGCGAATGATGCGGGACGTATCCCCGAAAATAGCCTGGTCGGTGATTTCGGCGTTGGTTTCCATCAGGTAGGCAAATACCCGGGCCATACCGCAGTTGGCAATGAAGTCGGGAATGACGCTCACGTGCTGGTCGGCATACTCGCCGGTGGGGCCGAAGAAGATTTCGGGGTCGGAGAAAGGCACGTTGGCCCCGCAGCTGATGACCTCCAGGCCGCTCTGAATCATTTTTTCCACCTGGTCGCGCGCTACAAGGCGGGAAGCGGCGGCCGGAATAAAGATTTCGGCGCCCGAAGTCCACACCTGCGCATTGATTTCCTCAAACGAGAGCAGGTTATCGGCCGTCAGCGCGTTGCCCTGCCGGTCGAGGAACAGCTGGCGGATTTCGGCCAGCGAGAAGCCCTCAGGCTTGAGCAAGCCGCCGGCCCGGTCGATGATGCCGGTAATGAGGGCGCCCTGAGTGGCTAGGTAGTAGGCTGCCGCCGCGCCCACGTTGCCCCAGCCCTGGATGATGGCGCGCTTACCGGCCACGCTGCGGCCGCCCCACAGTTCGTAGTAGTGCCGCACGGCCTCGGCCACGCCGTAGCCCGTAATCAGGTCGGCAATGGTGTATTTGCGGCTCAGCTCGGGAGTGAAGGCAGCATCTTCGATAACCTTAATCACACCCTGGCGCAGCTGGCCCAGCTTCTGAATCTTCTGGGGCTCGGTGGCCCGGTAGTGCCCATTCACAATGCCCTCCTGCGGGTGCCACAAACCGTAGTCTTCCGTAATCGGAATTACGTCGTGAATTTCGTCCACGTTCAGGTCGCCGCCGGTGCCGTAGTAGTTTTTGAGCAGCGGAATCACGGCCCGGTACCAGCGCTCCAGCACGCCGCGCTTGCGCGGGTCCTGGGGGTCGAAGTTGATGCCCGACTTAGCGCCGCCGATGGCCGGCCCCGACACGGTAAACTTCACTTCCATGGTCTTGGCCAGGCTTTCTACTTCCCGCTTGTCTAGGCCCTTGCGCATGCGTGTGCCGCCCCGGCCGCCCCGCCCCGCAGCGAGTTGATGACCACCCAGCCCTCGGCTTCGGTCTCAGAATCTTTCCACTCAAAAACGATTTCCGGGCGTTTATTCTCGAATTTAGCCAGCAGGTCTTTCATCGGGCAGCAATGCTTTGGGTAAGGTGGGTAGGAAATAATCTCCCAAAGGTAAGCAGCCCCGGCAAGCGTTTGGAGTCTTTGGGCTCCGTCAATAAAAAAGCGTTTTTACTAACGGGAATACTGATTTATTCAAATTTTCTCCGTAAAATCCTCGCAAAGCGGAACTCTTGAAGCCTGGAATATCGTATTACGCATATTCCTGCTAGACCCACCCGCAGGACCACCGTTGTAACAGCTCCCATGAAACCATTGCTCTCGCGCGTAGAATCCAAAAAAGTAGATAAGGCCGCAGCCATGCTCAAAGTACTGGCTCACCCTAAGCGCCTTGCCATCGTCGACCTGCTCGGCAAAGAGGATAAGATGACCGTAACGGAAATCTACCGTTCGCTCGACTTGCCTCAAGCTATTGCTTCTCAGCATCTTATCACGCTGAAAGACCGCGGTATCTTGTCTTCCTTCAAAGTAGGCACCAAGATCTATTACTCCCTCTCGATTCCTAAGCTGCTCGACGTAATTGATTCGCTCGAAGACTGCTGCGATACGCTGTAGTGCTCAAGCCGTTTTTTCCGCCGAAAAAATGAAAAAGGACCGCCCAACGACGGTCCTTTTTTCGTGGACAAAACTTTGCTATTGGAATGTGGAAAGCTGAGAAAATCCTGTGTCATTGCGAGCAGAGCGAAGCAATCCGTCCTCTGAAATGTGCTGAGCAACCCTAACTGAAAAGCCCTTTACCGATGGTTCGATAAAGGGCTTTCTGGTAAAAGAGCGGGTCGTACTGCGCAGAGGAAGGATTGCTTCGCTCTGCTCGCAATGACGCAAATGGCTTGGGCTAGGCGTGGTTCGGCTGGTTTTCCAGGTCAAACAGGTCGGTGAGCACGTCGATGAGCTGATCGGCTTCACCGCGCTTGCAAGCCGCTTTGAGCTGCAGTACGGGCTGCTTGAGGATCTTCTGCATCAGGGACCTAGTCACCTCGTCCATGCGCCGGGCTTCTTCAGGGCTCATCTTCTTCTGAAAGCGGTCCATTTCCTCCAAACGGATTTGCTCCAGGGCATTCTTGAGCTTCTGAATGGTGGGCGACACCATCATTTCCTTGGTCCAGTCGGAGAGGCCGGCAATGCTTTCGGCAATGATGGCTCGCACCTGCGGCACGGCTGCCAACCGCTGTTCCAGGGCGGCCGAAGCCTTGCTCTGAATGGCGTCGATGTTATAAACCAGTACGCCGGGTACGTTCTCCACATCGGCCTCAATGCTACGCGGCACTGACAGGTCGATAAAGAACTTATAGCTCAATACCTCCAGGTGCTCCACCATTTCGCGAGTGAAGAAAGGCGTATCGCGCGAAATCGAGGAAATAACTACGTCGGCATCCTTCATGCCCTGCACCAGATTCTCGAAGTCGAGAATGGGCAACTTGCACTCGGCGGCCAGGGTCTCGGCCTTGTCGCGGGTGCGGTTGCAGAGGGTCACGTCGGTAAAGGACTTGCTGTCGGCGAAGTGGCGGCACACGTCGGCCCCAATCTCGCCCAGGCCCACGACCAGCACCCGGGGGTTAGCCATGTCGGCGGTCAGTTCTTCCACCAGCTCCAGCGTGGCGTAAGACGTGGAGGCCGCCCCATCGCGGAAGCTGGTTTCCTGCTGTACTCGCTTGTTGGTAAAGAAGATGGTGTGCAGCAGGCGGTGCAAAAACGGCCCGGCCGCATCTTCATCGGCCGACCACTGGTAGGCCTGCTTTACCTGGTTGCTGATCTGCAAGTCGCCGACTACCTGGGCGTCGAGGCCCATAGCTACTTCGAACAAGTGCTGAACGGCGTCGTGGTAAGTTTCGAGAACGTCGAAGTAAGGAAAGTACGCTGCTACGTCCGTCAGGCCTTTGAGCTGGCCCAGGGCCTCGATAATGCCGGGGCTCTGGTCGCGCGGGGCGGAGTAGTAGATTTCCGTGCGGTTGCAGGTACTGAGCACGAGCAGGTCGGTAAGGCCCAGGTCGTGGTGCAGGGTGTGGAGGAAGCGGCGGCAGGCAACCTCATCCAAAGAAATCAACTCCCGAATTTCGAGCGGCGCTTTCTTAAAGGATAGACTAACGGCCTTAAATGGATGGAGCATAGCTAGGGCTACGGCGTATTGTAGAAGGCAAAATTACAGCGTAATTCGATAGTCTGAAACAGCTAATACCGATTGGAGGTTCTGCTAAACCCACAAGCAGTTTAGAAAGTGGCTCTACGGCCCCCAGATGGCATGTTAGCTGCTGGCTACCTGATAAAAATCATTCTAATATTTATAGCACTCAAGGCCCGCTAAAGGATAGTGTCGGGCTTGAGTAGGCTAATATAGAAGAAGTAGCGTAAATAAAATCCCGGGGTAAGGAAATAACTCCGCCCGAGTTCCTGCGTTAGGACCGCACACGTGCCGGGCTGCCCGGTGCTGCTTACCTTCGTGGAGGAGTGTACTTCCACTTCCCGCATCCATGGCTTTTTTCTCTTTTTCCCGGCAAGTACTTCCCATTTACGACCAGAAATCCCGGATAAAGCTGGGCATTCTGGCCGGTGCCATCCTGATTGCCGCGGCCACGGTAGTGTACACCAACATCCTGGTGCAGCGCCTGTCGGAGCGGGAGCAGAAGCAGATTGACTTGTACGCCAAGGCCCAGCGCTTCATTATCAACTCGGAAGTGGACTCGAACACCAACTTCGTGTTCGAAGAAATTATCAACGCCAACACTACCATTCCCATCATCTTCACCGATGGGACGCCAACATTCTGGGTACCCGCAACGTGGATATTCCCAAGAACGTGTCGGAAAAAGCGGCCCTGGACTTTCTGCACCGGGAAATTGCCGTTATGAAGCTGCAGCATCCGCCCATTGTGGTGGAGCTGGGTGCCGGCCTGCGCAACTATATCTACTACAAAGACTCTCAGCTGCTTACCCAGCTGCGGACCTACCCGCTGGTGCAGCTGGCCGTTATTGCCTGCCTGGGCGTCATGGCCTACTTCTCATTTAGCTACTCCCGCCGCGCCGAGCAAAACCGGGTGTGGGTGGGCCTGGCCAAGGAAACGGCCCACCAGCTGGGTACCCCGCTAAGCAGCCTGATGGCCTGGCACACCTACCTCAAGGACTCGGAGAAGTGGCAGAATGAGCCCATCGTGGATGAGCTGGGCAAGGACGTGCGCCGCCTGGAAATCATTACCGAGCGGTTCAGCAACATCGGCTCGGTGCCGGTGCTCAAGGACGAGAACATCCTGCAGGCCACCAAGAATGCCATTGCCTACCTGCAAAGCCGGGTGTCGAAAAAGGTAATCTTCGAAATCAAGACCGATCTGCCCACCGATACGCCGGCCCAAATCAACGTGCCGCTGTTTGATTGGGTAATCGAGAATATCTGCAAAAATGCCGTGGACGCCATGGACGGCAAGGGGAACATTACTCTGCACCTGCGGCGGGCTACCAAAGGCAAGCAGCTCATTGCCCTCGACATTACCGATACCGGCAAGGGAATTCCCAAGAGCAAGATTGAGACTGTATTCCTGCCCGGCTTTACCACCAAAAAGCGGGCTGGGGCCTGGGGCTAGCTTTGGCTAAGCGAATTATTGAAAATTACCACCAGGGGCGCCTGTTCGTGCGCTGGTCGGAGGTAGGCAAAGGCACCACGTTCCGGGTCGTGCTGAATGGCTAGGCTGGCTATTTAGCGGCTGCCGCTGCTGCTCCGCGGGCGGGCTTGGCCGAGCCGGGGTTGGTGATTTCCACGTAGCTGTTACCCGTTACGGGCTTGCCGTTGTGGGTACCCGTGACCTTGCACATTCCCTCCCAGTAGTTCAGGTTGATGGCCTTGAAGAGGCGCAGGTTCAGTTCCTGGTTGGGTATCACGGGCTCAATGAGCAAGTCATAGCCCTGGCTGGGAATGCGCAGCCGCCACTTGACGGGGTAGCGCTGCTTGGAGCGGGGGCTCACCCAGAACTCCAGGGGCACCAGCTGAAAGTCGGCAGCGGCCAGGTGGGCATTCTCATTCTTGGCCGAGTAGTGGGAGCCGCCCGAGAGACTCTCCCCGGTGATGTTGTTGCGCAGCTGGTAGGCCATGATTTCGGCGCGGGGCTCGTCGAGCTGAATGCTGAGCCAGTCCCAGCCCGTGTCTTTGCTCATCACCGAGTTGCAGTTCCACTGTCGGTCGTACCATAGCTCGCCCTCCACCTGCCGCTGCTTGCCGCCTACTTCAATAATGCCCGCCGTGGCGAGGCGGGAGTAGCTGTAGTAGCCAGCCTTGGCTACGGCGCCATATTGCTCATAACCGGTGCCGCCGTGGAGCAGCACCGGTTTAGCGGGCGTGGTAATCAGGTTGATGGCGTGCCCGGCATGGTCGGCCATGCCGGCCTGCAGGTGGTAAGCGCCTTCCTGCCCGGTCAGGCTCCACTGCTGGGTTTTCTTCTGCATCGAGAGGTTGAGGGGCAGGGTAGCAGGCAGCAGTGCCGGTAGGCTTTCGAGCTTGTAATCGTAGCGGAACTGCTTCTGCTGTGGGTCGGTCAGGGCGAAGTTCACCATCTGCCAGTCCTTCTTGCCGGTGGGTTGAAGTGGAAGAACACGTACTCCACCCCAAAGACTTCCCCCGTCGCCTTGTCCTTCAGGTGACCCGTGAAGTACCACCACTCCAAGGAGTTGCGCAGGTGCGGGGCTTCTTCCTGGGGTAGCTGGGCCTGGGCCTGGAAGACGTCGTACTTGTTCGTCGGCTTGAGGGCGCAGGCATTGGTGAGGAGCAGGAGGGTAAGGAGCAGCAGATTCTTCATACCCCAGGGAAAGGATTTCCTGGGGTAAAAGGTTTTATATTATTTGTGTATATAACATGAATCATCGCATACGACATAATCTATTGATCTTTTTGTCTTCATTTAGAAGTATCAAACTATCATTGTTTATTTTGATTATCTTGTTTTTTATAATTATACCGCCTCCATAATTCAGTATCAAGTCATTGTTGCTTATTTTAAAATACACACGCGAATTATCAGAGTCGAAGTACTCAAGATAATTTCCAACTACTGTAAATAAAGCATTGCTATCGGGGCTTTGTGTCCAAGAACCTTGTATTAACTTTTGTCTATTAAAGGTGTTTTTATTAGACAAATTATTTTGTTTTGGTGTTGGATGGTAATTGCTTTTAGTCTGGCATTTTACTTCGTAACAAGTAATGCACAGAAGTAATAGAATCAAAGTTGCTTTATATTTTTTCATTTTTGCGGGATTTCAATGTGGAAAGCTGGATCTGGGTGACTATATGTGTAGGGTGAAAAAAGGCGGCTTACCCCAGGATTGGATAGTAGTGCTTTGTTGAAGGACCTAGCTTTACTACCAGTCGCTGAAGCAGAAATGTCGATAACATTGACAGCGTCTGGGTTTGCTATATGTTTTGATACACGCGTTGGCCCAATACTATTGATAGTGGATATCATATTATTAATAATTTCTTGGCGTGTTAATCCGTTCTCTACTCCTTGTTCAAATGTTTTTACAACTTTATCTCCTGTAGAAGCATAGAGTTTATATGACTTTTCAATTCCACCAGGAACAGCAGCATTGTTATACATAGCTGTTGCCTCCTCTCGTACAGTTCGTTGGGTGCTATTTACTCTGGCAGCAGCCAATTTTGCTTGACGCATGGATGAAGCAATAACTCGCGCACTATGATTTGATATGTTGGAGATGTTGCTTTTTGATCCGTTAAGTGTATTAGTCGTTGATTTTGTTTCGGCGTATCGATTGGTTTTAGTTTCAGTTACTGAAATGCTTGTCTCATTTCTTGTAGTCGTTGTTTCATCATCACGCTTGATATGGTTGCTGCTATGCTCAGCTCCCGCAGTAGCATTAGGGCCTAATCTATCCTCACTTACTCGTCCATCAAGGTCGTTAAATCGCAAGGCATTATCAAATCCAAATTGATAGGTTGACCAACTTTCTTGGTCTCCTTCTTCAGCATCAGGGTCTGTTACGTGCCAGCGTCCGATTTGTGGGTCATAGAATCGCCACCCGTGGTCGACCCAGTCTAAACTTAGCTCTTGCTGCTTTTCTTTTCCATTCCAAGTAAATTTATTTTCATTGCCACCACTAAGCCGTTCAATACCACTCAAATTGAGGCCCCAAGGGTCGTAGTGGTTCTCCTGAACCACCAAGGTGGGTTTGTATTTCAGCATTACATCGTCGAATGCTACGTCCACGTCGCTTTCGTTGCCGACGTAGGCTTGAACATAGCCATCGGTGGGAGAAATGATGCTGAGACGTAGTTCCTCGTAGTTGTTTTGGGCAGCGCTGGAGAGTTGTTTAGTTTGGGTTGACACTAGTACCGAGTCCTGATTGAAGACCAATAGGCGGACATAGGCTTTAGGTACCCGACCAAATTGCTGCAGAGCGGGTAGTACGGCGAGGCTAAGGCCCAGGAATGGCAGGGGCGGGACTTGCGTGTAAGTTCGGAGCCGACAGGGGTAGCGGACTGCTGCTGGAGCAATGTCGCGACGAAGCCCACCATGGAGAAGCCAAAATTGAAGTTGCGGACTTCCTGCTGATAGATACCTGGAGCAACAACTTGCACAGTGTCGCCTTTATGCACTCGTAGGATTTTCAAAGGACCTAGGGTTTACCTAGGGCGGCGTTGAGACGAGACAGGTATGAGCCAGTGCGAGCGAAAGGGTTGGCTTGGAAGCGGGTGCTGGCAATACTGACAGAATCGAATTGCTGCTCTTCGCGACGCGCCACACTAGCTGGATCTGCCTCCATGGTGGCGGTGAAAGTGGCCGGCTCACCGGCGCGGTAAGCTACCCGCAAGTTGCCCAGATGATCCTTGAGGCTGAATTCTCGCGAGTAGCGGGTGTGGGCTTGGTTGGTTTCATCGCGCTGCACGAAATGCAGTACCCGACCTTCGGCGTGGGGGAAAAAGCGTAGCGAATCTTGCTCGTACTGGAAGCTGGCAGCATAATCGGTTTGCTGCGTAGGCTTGTTGACTTGGTATACGAGCTTGGCTACTTTCTGCCCGGTAGCGGAGTAGCGGAACACGATGGAGTCGTTGCCGAAAGCAATACGCCGGGGCAGGTTCAGATGGTTGTATATAATGGATGTGATGCCCTTGTTGCGGTCGGTCGTGAGGTTACCGTTGGCATCGTAGGTATACTCATCCGAGCTGCTTTGGGGTGTGGTAGCAGGGTGATCCTGAAAGTCGCCGGCCAGGGAGGCCGCACCGGCAGCAGGCCGGTTGGCGGTGACTGCGTCGTTCACGGTGGTCAGCTGGTTGCCATTGTACGAGTAGGCTAGGGCGTCGATGGGCCGTACTGCTTGGGAGTGGAGCGAGTGGCCGCGGCCACTAAGCCCCGGCGCTGCAGAGTCAGGATGTTGCCGTTTTCATCGTAGCTGACGTAGCGCAGGCCGTAATTCTGCTTCTCACCCGTCCAGGTTCCGGTAGTGGTACGGGCCACGAAGTCGCCCTGGAGCAGGCGGCTGCTTTGGTCGTAGATATAGCCGTAGGCGCGGGTCACGGAGTCGGCCTTGCTCCGCCATTTTTGCCCGGTGATGTTGCCGCCGTACTGGTGATAGTCGCGGGTGAAGCCGTGGTTGTAGTAGAGCTCCATTCCCCACAGGTCGTTCGGGTCGCGCTGGGCCACATCATTAAGATGCGTGAGCCAGCCCCGAATGTTGTACTGATAATCCACATTTTGTGAGCCTAAGCCCAGCTGCTTTTGCTGTAATTGGCCTAATTCGTTGTAACGCAGTGTAGCCAGTACTTTTGGCTGTGCTTCGTTAGCCAACTGCTGGGCATTGGTAAGCAACCGGCCAGCGTGGTCGTAGGTGAACAGCTCAGCTATTGTTACGGGAGCAGGCAATGCGCGAGGGTCAGAGTGTACGGTGTAGCTCTTGAGGACCTTGCCAGCAAAGTCCAACTGAGAGGTGCTGATATCCTCTCCACCACGGGCATTGGCGCTGCGTACCTGAATTGGTCGGCCCTGGGCATCATAAAAGCTTGTGGTAGTAAGCCAGGCCCCCGTGGCTGATTCGGCAACTTCCAGCACCCGCACGCAGGTGCGGGTTACTAAGCCCGTAACGCGCAGGTCAGGCGTAGGCACCGTGCCACCGAACTGACCATTATACTGGGTGTCGTAGGTAGCATCAGGTTGGCCGGCCGGGTCATTGTCGAAGTTATAGTCATCATAATAGGAAGCCGTCAGAACCTGATACTGCGTGAAGCGGCCTTGCGCCGACAGCTGCGGATACGCTTGGCTGAGCGTATAATGCTGGGGATTTGTGGAAGCCGCCGTGCGCTGCTCGTATTGCGTGAGGGTTCGGTTGGCTTCAGCCTGCAGAGAGTCTTGTCGGGCGGCGCGGGTGCATAGCCCCGTGATAACCGGGCGGCCCAGGTCATCATACTTCGTAAATGACCACTGGTGGCGCTGGCGCTGGGATGCATCCTGACTTAGTATAACCCGGTCGAGCTGGTCGTACACCATCTGCGTTTCGCCCCGGGTGCCAGGTACCTGTTTGGCTAGCAAGCGGCCCCGGTCATCGTAGCAGTAGCGGAAAAGCAGGTTCTCGACTGCGGCAGTCATGCGCCACTGCTGCCGACGAAGTAATGCTACGGCTTTGGGGGCAATACAGCGCGCAGGTGGTTGAAATCATCGTAGACATAGTACGTATCCAGCCATTCGGGAGCGAGTTGTCCTTGCTTGGGAATGCCAGTTTCAACTCGCTTTAGAACCACCTGGTTTTGCCTGTCCAGAAATTCGAAGGAGCGGGCGTGCTGCTCATTGCGGGTTTCCTTAACCCACAGTTCTCCCGCAGCATACGCGCCATGCGGGAGCAAATCGGCTGCCTGACTTCCGTACCCAGCCGAATAGCGCTGCACGGCATCAGCCGCCGTGTTGGGACGTTCGTTCAGGGTTACTACATGGTCGGTGGCTAATTGCCAAGCCTCACCAGGAGAAGCCTGGGCAACAATTCGGCTCAAGGGAGACGTGTCGAAGGCCGATTCGCTGTAGGGCACCCCCGTGCGGGCTACTCCGTTGGCGGCGGGTGTAGTATCGTGGTAGAATTCGTACTGTTCCTGCAGTGCATTAGGCCGGAAAATACCCAGGGAACCACCCGGGTTGGCAGCCGTGTACGGCAAGTAGGTTTTGGGCTGCCGGCCTAGGGCATCGTACGCTACTGGTTGCACAATGTCGCGTCGTTGGGGCGACTCCTGTCGCAGCACCGTTTGCATCGGCCGGGCCAGGCCGTCTATATACTGTGTCTTAACCTGTACCGAATCAACCGCAGCGCGCATCAGCTCTTGCGCATCCTGGATTGCCACGCGGGCCTGATACGTGCGCACGTAGTTTACATACAGCGAATCAGGACTGCCGTTAAGGGGCTTGGGCGCGAGTAGGTCGGTCAGTGCAGCTTGGGTTTCGGTATCTACGGGCAGGTTTTCAGCCAAGGGCTGGTAAGGCAGGATAGATAGATACCGGGGCGCGTATACAGGTATTGGTATTGACCCCAGGAAGTAACAAGATCATTCCAGACCCGCACCCGATATAACCCGCCTTGAGCAGAAGTAGCACGTGTAATGGTAAGCGTTGTATCCGTAGCACCAGGAATATCGACCCAGGCGCCGCCAATTTCCCGTTCCCACTGGTAGCGGTTGCGGGTGCCAGTCATGCTTCCATGGAGCGTTTTGGTAGTACCTGATAAGCAGCGAAGGGTATCAGCCGGCAGCGTTTGCTGACTGGAATATTCAAATTGGAGAGGCCAGGGGCGTCCGATTTCCTGGAAGTTGGGCTCGATAGAGCCAAATTCCAAGAAGTTGTTCTGGACCAGCAAAAAGCCGGGAATGTTGGTTTTTCCAGCCCAGGAAGGAATACTAATCAAGGCGTTGTGACTAGCAATTAGCCGGTTCAAATAAGGTAAGTTGGTCAACTCAGCCGGCATACTTCCCTGCAGTTGGTTATGACTCAAATCGAGTTGGGTGAGATTGAAGCACTGACCGAGCTCGGCTGGAATACTGCCACTGAATTGATTATGGTCTAAAAGGCAATAGACTAGATTCTCCAGAAAGCGCACGGAGCTAGGAATAGGACCTGTAAATTGGTTACGGCTCAAGTCTAGATGGAAGAGAGACTTCATTTGGCCTAATGTCTCGGGTACAGAGCCTCTAAGTTGGTTACCGGCCAAGAGTAGCTGGTTGATTGGCAGCAAGGTTAGCTCTACTGGGATGGTCCCTGAAAGCCGATTGAACCTTAGATCCAGCACCACCAGGTCGCGGCAGCCGCTCAGCTGCCGTGGTATTCGTCCGGAAAATTGACAGGCATTTAGTTCCAGCCTGTATAATCCAGTTTGCCCTAGCGAAATAGGAATAGATCCGCCAAGCCCGGTATTATTACTTAGAGTTAAATAGTGCAGGCCGGTAAGCAGCCCCAGGCTAGCAGGCAGGGAGCCGGTTAGACCATTGGCGGGCAGATGCAGAGTCTTAATGTCACCATTGTCGAGCTGCACGCCAGTCCAGGAGTCAGCCTCAGTCAGCGTTGTGCCCGTAAGCCAGTTCTCCCGGTTTGTCCAATTGGGGCCATCGGTGGCGTAATAAAACTGCCGTAATACCCGGAGCTCGGTACTATCAGGCACTTGGCCTTCGTAAGGAGAAACTTGGGCTACGGTGTGCTCAATACCCGTTAGCAGGAAAAGTAGGGTTAGCAAAAAAGCGAAAGTAGAAGGTACACGCATACAGGCCACAGATTAAATGGAGGCGGTTGAACCAAAATAGAAGGGGCAGGAAAGAGCTACGGGCGGGCGTAGTGGTACTCCTGCTGCGTCAGAATATTGCCCTGCTCATCCCGAATGCGCTGCAGCCGGCCCAGGTCGTCATACTCATAGCTAGAGGTGCGGCCATTTGCATCCGTTTGGGAGGTCATACCAGTAAGCGGATCGTGGGTGTAGGTCGTGAGCTGGGAGCCGACCGGATGCAGCCGAAGCTCATCAAGGCGCACGGCCTGCCCGCTCGCTAAGGTTACTATGTTGCGAGCGGCAGCTAGCTTCAGGATGCCGGTATACAAACGGAAGCCGCTGGAGTCGGTTGGCCCCGTTGCTTGAACAGCATTAGGCAGCAGCACTCCATTCTGAGAGATGCTGGGTGCCCCTGTGGCCCAGAAGGAAAGTTGGTAGTCGCCAGAGGGCAGTGAATCGCAGCTTACCGAGCTATAGAGCTGATAACACCGCTGCCCCGTATGCCCGCCAGCAGTTACATCGAAGCGCAGGTGGCGCCAGCGGCTGGGGCAGTTCGGCTCGAAGCTAGTATAGGCCAATTGGTTTTGAGTGGCGTTTAGAGCTCGGGCCACGGGCTGCGTCGCATTATAACCCCACAGGAAACTTTGTGGGCCGGCTTGGGTCTGGCGCGCTTGCAGAATATTGCCACTTACATCAAATAGCTCATAAGTAAGCGTTGGGCGGTAGCGGCGGTCCTGCACAAAACTTCCGTTACTGATAGCCGATGTAGTAAACTGCGCCAAGGGAATAGGGGCAGTAGGCTGTAGGACAAAATCCTGGTGGGGAAAGTCGCCGAGGTACTGCGCCAGCTTACCACCAAGCAGATAGGTCGTGTTCTCCTTTTTTATCCATTGCTGCTGCTCAATGATATCGGTAAGAATATGACGCCGGGCTAAAGACTTCAGCCCGAGAGCTAGTGCACTAGAAACATTCGTGGTGTCATAATCCAAGGCGTATAGCTGCCTGGTGGTGGTGGTGTCGCCCGAGCTGACCAGGGTTTGGGTGCGGGTAAGCTGAGCGTGTTTGGGGTTGTCGTATTTATAGAAGGTTTTGACTACCTGACTTTGGGTGCTGTCTAAGGAATTATAGCTGTATTCATCTTTCTGGTACAAGTAGCTCCACGTGGACAGGTACTTGAAGGATTGCAGTATCCATTCAGAAGGAACCACGGTCGGAATCTTGATTCCGGACGCGAAGAACTCGGGCGCTGCAGGACGATATTGAGACCAATTGCGTGCGTTTCATTGGGCCGTGTGGGCAAGGTATAATAGCTGCAGTCTTCACATTTCCCGTTGCCCGGCGGCGTGTAGTTGTGGTAATAGTGGTTGACTGTGCGGTGGAGGGGCTGATAGCCAGTGCCGTCTTTTTTTCGGGCATACTGGGTTACTTGCAGGGGTAAGCCACGCTGCCAGTCGAAGCTGGTAGCAGGTGTAAACGGGTAGCCATGTCCATAATAAGCCTCGTCTTCCTTCCACGAGAAGGTATGGTGGGTCATGCCATGTTGGCCCGTCTTATCCTTGAAAACTTGGACGGAGGTATACGCCACATTGCCACCCTGAATATTGCCGAGTGGCTCAATGCTGTTGGATGATTGGGCAACGTAGCGGCACTCGCCTTCCACTACGCTTTGGTTCAGGACAGAATAGCGGTTTTCGACAGTGAAGTACGAGTACTCTGGTATAGACTGAATGCGGCCACTCGACTGAGTGGAATCTTGTAAGGGGCTATAGCGGTAGCGCTGTCGCAGAGGCTCCGTATCATTTTTACTCGCATAGCTGCGAATTTCCCGAATGCGCAGCCCACCGGCCAGACCAATCGTATCCGGTCTTTGCCTAGTAACTGCCTCGGTCCATAAAAGGCGGAAGTAATCGTTCGGGCAGTAGCCGATGGCGGTAGCAGTCAGGATGTAATCCCCTGGGGCTAGCTCTAGTTCTTCGGTAACATCTTTGTCATGCTCATTTATAATACCAAAGCTCCTACGGTAATTATTGGGCCCTTGTAATTCTACTCGAAACTGTGGCGATTGCTGTGGAATATTGTAGCCACAACCCATCCGGTAAAGGGCATAGGTAGAATATGGCTGAATAGTGGTAGGAACAGTAAAGGTTATTGTCGTATCCTTCACATCGCTGGGTCCCGGCGTTATATCACTGTCCTGGCCGGCAAAGAACGTGACAGGTTGATTTTCAACGTAACGTATGGCCGGGCCGGCAGCGTGACGATAGGTGTTAGGCTCAAACACGTATTCGGTCCAGCCACCGGTCGGATAACGCAAGGATTTGATAATGCCGGTTTGCATCATTTCCACGTGGGGCTTCCGGTTGCCGCCGGTAGTGAATCCTCTATCTGCCTCCTTCGGTAGTAAAGTGCCTTGCTGGTCGTTGAAGTAACCCAGTGATCCTGAGCATGGCTTAGACGAGAGGGGAAAGGTAGATCCTCCCGGTATTTAATAAGATAGCTCGGCTTGCCTCTCTCCGTAACACTGATCAGCTTGAGCCGATATTCCGGTGAGACTTCTGCCTCCCCGGTCTGGAAACAGTCAGATTGAGCTTGCGGAAGGTTGAAATACCCAAAGTTCAAATCAAAGTGCTGAACAGTACTGCCTTTGTGTACCCGAATTTGCTTTAGCGCTTTGGTTCGGGGTAGGTCAGCTCGGTTGCAGGAGCTATAAACAAACTCCACAAAGTCGCCACGGCTAGAGCGTATGGTGCTTAGTCGCAGGCCTAGCACCCGGGTTTTGTTTTCTGTGTACGTCGGTGGCTTGTCGGCACAGCCCGGCACGCTGCCAGAGGTGCGGTAACGGGTATAGCTGCCTAGGCTATTGTAGCCATACGTGAGTGTATCATAAGTTAGCGTGATGCTCTCGTGGTTAGGCGTCTCGACTCGCGACAGATAAAAGACCGTGGCTCGGGGGTATATTCATCCTGGGGTGTGGAGTGCCCACCATACCGAATAATGTAGGTAGTGGCTACCTCCTGTTCTTGGAAGTAAAACCGATTGCCTTTTTCGTCAACGATGGTATAGCCGTTCTGTCGCTCAATAGTGATAGGCTCATAGGGTACCGGGTGCGTATTGCCTTCCTGGGTATGAAAGAATTTTCCGCTCCGGCCGCACATGCTGTAGTAGTACAGATCGGGCTGGGTATCGAAGCTGGAAGTAAAGTTGAAGGCTGGCGTTCCGGCCGGCGACGTACCTGTAGCCCGCATGCAGAATAGGTAGTCATTGCTGCCGTAAAGCGGTGCCAAGGGTCGGTCTTTGGGAATCGGCCAAGCCCCATTGCAATAGCCCGTCGGTGAAAAGTCATCCTTGCCCAGTACGGTCGAGGAGATACTGCCTCCAGCCTGCAAAGCCCATCCTAGCCCCACGGAACTAGCTATTTCCGAAACCCGAACTCCCCCGCATGATAGTTCAGGCTGATAGGCAGTGAGAGGCCTCGCAGCTTCACTTCGTAGATAGGAATTGTAATGCTGGGCACCCCAGAGTAAAGGCTAACGGGAATTTCTGAGAACTTGCCTAGGGCTGCCGCCTCCGGTGGAGGTGGCGTACCGGCACTGAGACGCTCCGTCATTTGAGCCACAAGAGGGTGCTCAAAAACGAATAAAAGAATGATGAATAGCCAAAAAGATCTAATGGCTAGTTGTTTAGAGTAAAAAAGTGCGCTCATAAGATGCTTCAGTAAGGACAAACTGATTCTGCCTAAGGCCCATGCCATAGGAGTTATGATGCAGATAGGTAGAGCAGGAAGGGGCGGAGCGGCGTACGAATAGCCGCGGAGCTCCGCTGGCCAGGCGAAGCGGTATTAAGTATGAGGTTTTACCGGACGCCTAAAAGCGCTGTAGGTAAAGGACAAGCAATAGAAAAGGTCTTGGTGCAGCAGACCCTTTCGAATAAATCACCTAGCAGTAGCAGGTTAATACTTGCATAGGGTAGGGCGGATAGGCATATTTGTTAAGCGTAATGGATACAATTTTATTCTTAATTTGAATAGTATCCAAATTTTGAATTAATTTTTTGCATAATTTTTAATGGACTGGATTCCTGCCAAGCTGCGCACTATTCGTCAGGAATTCAACATGACCCAGCTAGAAATAGCCCAGGCTAGCGGATTATCCCAGCGCGACATCAGCCAGTTGGAGAACGGCCGCAAGGAGGGCCTGCCCAAGGAGTTTATTCACTTTCTGCATACCCGGGGCGTAGACCTTAACTGGCTATTCGCCGACCCAGCCGCCGAAACCGCACCCGCTACTAGTGCTTCTGCCGGAGCTCCAGCGAAATATTCTGTCCCAGAGTCTTCCACCAGCATGGCGGCGGAAGACCGGGCAGGCTACGGCCGGGTTCCTGGTGGCAGCCCGGTAGCAGACGGTCCGGCTGAACTGCGGCTGGTAGCTCAAGAGCAGCTCCGGCAGTATGCTCAGCGCTGCCAGGAGCCGGCATTTGAGCAGCAGCTGCCCGTCGGGAACTTGCCGCTGCCCGAGATGGGGCAAGGCGTGTTCCGGGCTTTCCAGTTGCCCGATGCCGCCCTAGCACCCGCGTTTGCCGCTCTCGACTGGGTTATTGCCCGAAAGGAAGCCCCGGGAGCTACTCCGGAAAACGGGGCCCTGTATGTGGTAGTAACCCGGCAGCAGGTGTGGGTGCAGCAGGTAGTTACTTCGCCCCAGCAGCCGGGAGTGCTGACGTTGCGGCCTACTGCTAACGGAGCCACGACTACTACCGTGCCGCAGGTCGCAGTAACGGAGCTGTGGCGGGTCACGGGCCGGCTGAGCTTTCAAGTATCCGCGTCCCCGCCGCCCACTAGTGCTTTGGAAGCCAGCCTCCAGGATCTGCTGAGCCGGGTGCAGCGCCTGGAGCAGGGCCGGTAAACGACCACCGGCCGCGCCGGGCTTGCTGGCCTTCCGTATTTTCGGCCGGGCCAAATGCTGGCGGCATTCCCCAGGTTGCTGGCAGTCGATAAGTGAAACCCCGCATTTACTTCTGGCTGCCTGGGTACCTATTAACGCAGCTATTCCCTATCCGACACTACATGCGGCTTCTCGGCATTCTTCTCTTCTTACTGACTGCGGCCTGCACCCCCGATACGGAGCAGCCAGGTAGCGCTGCGGGGAAGTCGGCTCTAGCGAAGGGTGATCCTCCGCCACCTCCGCCGCCGGGTTACCCCATCTACCGGGCTGATTCCAGCTGCCGCGCCGAGCTTGAGCAGGCCCGCAAGGGTGCTCAAGAGAACAAGCTCACCTACGTCTCGTTCGACAGGCAGCTTCGCTACCGGCAGGAGCTTGAGGCCCTGCTGGCCCGGCAGGAAATCAAGCTTATCCACATTCCCATGAACTGCACCGGCGAATTATACTGCTACCGTTTTTATATGGACAGCATCATGGTCAGGCGGCGAGGAGCCGGGTTTATCGACAGCTTAAAGCAGGTGGCCGATAAGCAGTTTGTGTCGGCTTGGGCCACCAAAACCTACCGTAGTTGGGATGTTGACACACGGCCCACCTGTGGCCCTGACGACATCCATCGCTACGTGACTTCCCGGGTGTGCCAGCCCGCCGGCTGGGACCCCAAGCCCAAAAACGGTCCTTATTTCAATAATGAGCGACAGTATATTCAGATGCGCTTTGTGGTGGATACCCTTGGCCTTATTTCGATTATCAGGTCAGATACAGATTCCTCTGGCAACATTAAAGCAAGTAATCGAAGGCACCTTCCGTATTTCCGGCGAGAAATTACCCGGATTCTCCAGCAAACGGGTCGGTGGCAGCCGGCAACGCTCAATGGCCACAAAGTCAGGTGCCAAAGCTGGGTTGACGTGACTCTTAATCCTGAGTCAAACTAAGCTTCCGCCGGTGCTGGAGGGCGTCCGGTCTGTAACCTCGGCTGGTTTGCTCAGTTACCCCGGCGCTGCCCTTTCGTTGGTTGCTCGTGCAGCTATTTTCTGTCGGTTATCTACTTACTGTACCTATGAAGCTTACAATTCTGGTCCTGCTGATCTGTAGTGTTTTTTCAAGTCAGGCCCGGGCCCAAAACCGACCGGGGCCAGCGTCCGGCACATCCAGTCCCGCATTCTGAAGGAGCAGCGTACCTATACGGTGTATGTGCCCAGAGCGCGCAGGATTCCCTGGTAGGCCGGCAGCGCTACCCGGTGCTCTACGTGCTGGATGGGGAAACCCAGTTTCAGAGCACGGCCACCATGTTGGAGCAGCTCAGCGGGCAGCGGGTATTGCCCGAAGCCATTATCGTGGCCGTGCACAATACCGACCGAATCCGGGACCTGACACCTACCCACATTGAGTCGGGCCTGTACATGGACCGGCGGGGCGCGGCTACCTCGGGTGGGGGTGAGGCCTTTACCCGCTTTTTGCAGCAGGAGCTGATTCCCCGCATTGACTCGACCTACGCCACGGCTCCCTACCGTATGCTGATCGGCACCTCCCTGGGCGGGCTCTTCGTGGTTAATACGCTGCTGCACCACCCCGACCTGTTTCAGAGCTACGTCGCCATCGACCCGAGCCTGTGGTGGGATGATACCAAGCTGGTGCGGGAGGCCGGCAGTCTGCTGGCCCAGCCCAAATTTGCCGGTAAAACCCTGTACCTGCCCGTGGCTACGGCCTTCAAAGAGGTAGGCGACACGGTGGCCGCCGGAACTCGCAATACTGTGGAGCGCCGCGCCTTTCTGGCCGTCCCCGATTTTATTGCCGAGCTAAAGAAGCACCCCGCCAGCGGCCTGCGGTGGTCGGCCAAATACTACCGCACCGAAGGGCACAACTCCGTGCCCCTGCCCGGTACCTACGACGGACTGCGTCACGCCTTTAGTGCCCACAACCGCCTCTCCATCGACAACGTGGCCCTGCTGGAGCCGGCCGTGAGCAAGCTCAGTCCCAGGGCTATTCAAGATTCGCTGGTGGCGGTGTGCCAGGTAGTTTCCCGGCAGCTGGGCTATACCGTGCGGCCTCCGGAGGCTCTGGTCAACCGCCTGGGCTACACCTATCTGGGCCGGAAAGACCTGGCGGCGGCCCGGGCCTTCTTCCAGCTAAACCAGCAGAACTACCCCGACAGCTTCAACGTCTACGACGCTCTGGGCGACTACTACAGTGCCCTCGGCGACAAGAAGAGCGCCGCCCGGGAGTTCAGCAAAGCCCTGACCATCTATAAGTACCCCGACACCCGGCAAAAGCTGCAGGCCCTGCAAACCAAGGCCGTAGGCAAGGCTGGCCGGTAGCTGCCCGCAAGCAGTAGCAACGGGGAGCGGGGCTAGATTTCGGCCCCCGGGCGGTGCTGGGGCGTATACTTCTGGTTGCTCTACCCTTTATGACCGCTTTATGCAGTACTTCCACGATACGCTTCTCCGCTACGGCTTTATCCAGCAGCGCCCCGGCTTTTATACCCGCCCCATACCAGCCCGGCCCAGGGTGGCCCCATGTTCTGCACCACCGGCGAAGACGGCCGGCCCCGCAAGATGCTGCTCTGGCAGCGCGGCCGCATCCTGGTACAGGGCGACGTGGTAACGCTGGACGCGTTGGAGCAGGTGCTGCGGCGGGTGCTGGGCGCTGCGGTGGCGTAAGCTGCCAGCGGCCGAAGGCCTCGACTAGCGCACGGTTACCTTGCCTGGACCCAGGCCGATCAGAAAGCTGATGGAGATTTCCAGCCCGCCCGGACCTATTGCTTCGACAAGGTTCTGTCCAGTCAGTGAGCCGGGCCCGAAGCCGGGTATAAGTTCTACGGCGGGGTTGGGACTTAGTATGGCTCCGTAGCCCAGGGCTAGCTGCAGGGCATTGCGCCGAAACTGGTGGTGCAGGCCAGCGCGCAGGTGCAGCAGGGTGCTGGAATGTATGATGTAACGCCCCTTGACTCCATTTGAATCTTCAATGTCCACCGATATGTTGGAGGACGAGTACACCAGGTTGGTACCCGCAAACAGATGATTCCGGCCGCGGCTGGGCACGTAGGCCCGGGTCCCGACGCCAATCTTGGCCCCGCTGGAGCCCAGCCCGACGCCGACATTCGCATCAAGGGCGGGCAGGAGGCGGTAGGCCACTTCAACGCCCCAGCCATAGGGGCGCCCCACCCCAACGAGAGGCCCAGCGTGAGCGGCGGCACGCCCTCACTGACTTGCTGCTGGGCGCCGCCCTGGTACGTAGCGGGCATAGTGGACCGGCTGGTCGGCGGCAGCGTATTCAGCTGCGGCCGCGTCGATTGGCGCACCGTGTCGGCGGTGGTTTGGGCGTGGGCGACGGTGCCTGCGCCTAGTAGCGCTACCAGTAAAGAAGATGCTTGGAGTAAACGATGAAGCTGCATATAGCAATGGGCGGTACAGTAAAAATTAGACCAATAACGGCTAAAAAGTCGTGCTGTCCAAGCTCAGAAAGTTGTCTTGCCTAAGACAGGGAAACGTTAAAAAAGGACTTGCTTGGTTGCTGTTTTATCTAGGGTCGGCAAACAAAGAGATGCTTTTCGTGCGGCGGATTTTATTGTAAAAGATAGAGGGGGGAACATGTCTAGCGGCTGGGCTTCCAGCCCGGCGGCACCGGCTTTTTTCCTTGGGCATCAAATGATATAAAGCCCTTCCTCACTTCCTGATTATTCTTGCTGAAGGTGTGCTGCACGTACGCCGTATCGGTTGGGTTTTCGAAGGAAAAAAAGACGGACCGCATTTCCTCTACCGTGTCGCCTTCCAGAACCGCCGGTACAGTATATATCGAGTAGTAGCGTTGGCCATTAGGATGATATTCGTGCCAATACGATTCCTGGTAGGACCTGCTGGGGTTGAAATCAGCCACTAACCGGCCCGTGCGCGTCAGCCGCTTCCACTTCCCGTACGGAACAAAGGTGTACTTGCCATCGGCTGCGGGCAGTACCCGCAGCGGCCCTTCATCATAATAGGACCTCAGGATGGCCGGGTTGGATTTATGAATCTTCTCGACTATCTCTCCCCGCTGCAAATCTGCCTGCTCCTGCTTGGTTAAATGCCGACGATATTTGCCATCCTCATAGCCGGGCGACAGGGAGCGAAAATAGACGAAACCGCTGCCAGCCAGGGCAAGCGCAAGTACCAACGCAATTGGCCAGTTATCCATTATGCAGTAGTAGAGTAAGTTCGCAGCATTAAATATAGAAGATGCCCTACGCTTGCGCCGGCTTTAGAGGCTAGCGTTTTTCTTCATCGGGGCAAGGCCGGCCACATCTTCTGAGCGCCCGACGCAGCGGCGGCTGAGGGCTAGCGTGCCCTGTCAGAATTCGGAACGGAACTGCAGTGCTAAGATTGCCCGGTAGTCGTTGTTTTGCTGCTGATCAGCAACCCCGCCGCATTATTCTTTATCTTTTGGGCCTGAAACTCCTCCGCTCCCTCACACCCCATAAATGAGTTCTTTCTCCAATCTGTTTCGCCGCAAGGATATCGGCGCTATTCTGCAAAACCCACCGGCCGACGTGGAAGGCCACAGCCACGGCGGCCTGGAGCGCAACCTCTCAGTGCGCGACCTGACGGCTCTGGGCATTGCCGCCGTTATCGGGGCCGGCATTTTCAGCACCATCGGCAATGCCTCCCACGACGGCGGCCCGGCCGTGTCGCTGCTGTTTGTGTTTACGGCCATTGCCTGCGCCTTCTCGGCCTTGTGCTACGCCCAGTTTGCCGCCACCATTCCCATCAGCGGCTCGGCCTACACCTACGCCTACGCCTCCTTCGGGGAGCTCACCGCCTGGATTATCGGCTGGGCCCTTATTATGGAATATGCTGTGGGCAACATCGTAGTGGCCATTTCCTGGTCTGACTACTTTACCGGGCTCATGGACGGAATAGGGGTGCACATACCCAGCTACCTGACCATGGGCACCCAGAGCGCCTACAAAGGCTACCACGAAGTACTGGAGCTGATGCAGAACGGTAAGTCCATCACCGACGTGTCTCCGGCTACCCTGGAAGCCTACAAAACCTGGAACACGGCTCCCACGCTGTTCGGCGACTTCCGCCTCGTCTGCGACCTGCCCGCCTTCCTTATCACCGTGCTGATTACGGCCGTGGTATACGTAGGCATCAAGGAATCCAAGACGGCCTCCAACCTGCTCGTGCTGCTTAAGCTGATTGTGGTGGCCGTGGTTATTGCCGTGGGCGTGTTCTACGTGCAGCCCGCCAACTGGACGCCTTTCGCGCCCAACGGCGTGGCGGGGGTGCTCAAGGGCGTGTCGGCCGTGTTCTTCGCCTACATCGGCTTCGACGCCATTTCGACGACGGCCGAGGAATGCAGAAACCCCCAGCGCGACCTGCCCCGGGCCATGATTTACGCCCTGATTATCTGCACCATTCTCTACGTCATCATCACACTGGTGCTCACCGGCATGGTGTCGTACAAGGAGCTGGGTGTGGGCGACCCGCTGGCTTTCGTGTTCGAGAAAGTAGGTCTGCCCCAGCTAGCGGGCGTGGTGGCCGTCAGTGCCATTTTTGCCATGGCCTCGGTGCTGCTCGTGTTCCAGATTGGTCAGCCCCGTATCTGGATGTCGATGAGCCGGGACGGACTGCTGCCCCCCATTTTCGGCCGGGTGCACCCCAAGTTTCACACGCCGTCGTTCAGCACCATCGTCACGGGCTTCTTCGTGGGCGTACCGGCCTTGCTGCTCAACATGGACCTCGTAATTGACCTGACCAGCATCGGGACGCTGTTTGCCTTTGCCCTGGTGTGCGGCGGCATCCTGATTCTGGACCCGCACGGTACCTCCGAAGCCCGCTTCAAAGTGCCTTACATCAACGGCCAGTTTCTGTTGCCGCTTATTATGGTCATCGGCATCGTGCTGCTGTTTGTGTACAACACGGCGGCTGTCGGGAAATGGGCCGTATCGTAACCGGCGCCGAAGGCATGGAAGGTTTCCGCCACTACATCCCGATGCTGGTGTTTTTCGGTTTCTGCATCTACCTGACCATTGCCTCGGTGCGCCGCCGCCTCTCGCTGCTGCCTACCCTGGGCTTGCTGACCAACCTATACCTGATGACTCAGTTGGGCATAAACAACTGGCTTTTATTTTTCGGCTGGCTGATTATCGGCCTAGCCTTGTACTTCAACTACGGCTACAAGCACAGCAAGCTGAACGCCGGGGCCACGGCCAACAACCGCCCTTCCCCGATTCGGTAAACCGACGTTAAAAACTGCGCGGGCTTTGTCCGGCGAAGCGTAAACCAAGAACTTTGGTGGACCAGCTTCCCGGGCAAAGCCCGCGCTGCGTTTCGTGCTTCTGCTTTTTTGCTATGGAAATCAATCCGGTTACGGCTCCGCTCAGCCTGCTTACCCGCCTCCAGGCCTCCCGGCAGGAGCTGCTGGATTTGGGCCTGCGCAACCCGCTGCTCAACTTCCGGCCTTCCCCGGCCCGCGGCGTGATGGTGACCGGAGAGCAGTCGGCGGCGGTGTACGAGGGACTGGTGCGCCGGGCGAAGACCATGTACTTTCTGGCCTCTCCGGAGGCCCGGCCCGTGGCCGCAAAGTCATTGTTGGGCGCAGAGCCAGGGCTTGAGAAAGAAATAACCGAAGCTGCTTTGGGTCCGGCGGAAGCGGAGGTAGCCGCTCCCAGCCTGCCGCCGGGCCCGGGGAAGCCGAGCGCCAAAGCCTGCTCACCGACAACAAGCTGCAGACCGCCGAGCCGCTAGCCAAGCTTGAAAACCGCCTGCTCAACACGTATTATACGGCCCGCACCAGCCTGGAAGAGCAGGGCGTCAACATCCTGTACCTGGCGCTGGGCCAGCTCACCTGGTACGAGGCCGACAGCAGCCCGGAGCCCCGGCGGGCGCCCTTGCTGCTGGTGCCGGTGCTGCTGGAGCGGGGCACGGCCGCCGAGCGGTTTAAGCTGCGCCACACCGGGGCCGAGGTAGAAGGCAACCTCAGTTTGCAGGCCAAGCTGCGGGCCAGCTTTGGCCTGATGCTGCCCCTGCCCGAAGCCGAGGAAGAGTTCCGCGTGGCCGATTACTTCGCCGCCGTGGCCGAAGCCGTGGCGGGCCTGCCGCGCTGGCAGGTGCAGCCCGATGCCATTGCCCTGGGCTTCTTTTCCTTCGGCAAATTCTTGCTTTACCGCGACCTGGACCCGGCCGCCTGGCCCACCGCCGCGGCCTTGCTGGAACACCCGGCCATTGCCGCCCTGCTGGGCCCCGACACCGGCTTTCAGGATGCCCTGCCTACGCTCACCGACGAGGCGTTTCTGGACAATGAAAGCACCGCCCACGAGCTGCACCAGGTGCTGGACGCCGATTCGTCGCAGTTGCTGGCGCTGCTGGCCGTGCAGGAAGGCCGCAACCTCGTGATTCAGGGGCCACCGGGCACGGGCAAGTCGCAGACCATTGCCAACCTGTTGGCCGAGGCCATTGGAGCCGGCAAGAAAGTATTATTCGTGGCCGAGAAAATGGCGGCCCTGGAAGTGGTGCAGCGCCGGCTGGAAAATCTGGGACTGGGCGCGGCCTGCCTGGAATTGCACAGCCACAAAGCCAACAAGAAAGCCCTGCACGACGAGCTCCGACAGACGCTCAGTCTGGGCCGCCCGGCTCCGGCCCTGGCTGATCAGGTGGCCCAGCTGCCCCGCTACCGTGCCGCCCTGAACGACTACGCCCTAGCCGTGAATGCGCCCATCGGCCGCAGCCGCCGCACGTTTCAGCAGGTGGTGGGCGAGTTGCTGCGTCTGAACGAGGAGCGGGGCCCGGTAGAGCTGCCCCGCCTGGCCTTCACGACGCTAGCCAGCTGGACCGATGCCGACGCGGCCCACGCCGAAGATCAAGCCCGGCGCCTGCAGGCTACGCTACAGAAAATCGGCCGTCCCAAAAGCCTGCTGTTCTGGGGCAGTGAGAGGCTGGTCTTGCTTCCCGCCGACCAACAAGCTCTGACGCATTCCTTGCAGGCTGCCCAGGCGGCCGTTGCCCATTTGCAAACTGCCGCCCACGCGCTGGCCGACCACCTGTGCCTGCCCGCGCCTCCAGACCGGGCCGCTGCCGAAGCCTTGCTGCCTGCCGCCCGCCACGCCCAGCTAGCCCCGCCCCTGGCCGGCGTAGCCGTGGCCGACTCTGCCTGGACCCAGCGCGCCAGCCAGCTTCAGGAGATGCTGCGGGCCGGGGCCAGCCATTCAGCTTTGCACCAGCAGCACGTCGCGACCTTGCTGCCCGAGGCCTGGAACCAGGAACTGCTGGCCGAGCGGGCTGCCTTACTTTCCGCCGGCGACAAATGGTGGAAATTCCTCAGTAATGACTACCGCCGCGCCAAAAAGCGCCTGCAAAGCTTCTGGCGTGGCCCATTGCCCGACGATGCCGCCGCGCTGCTGCCCGTAGTAGACGCTATTCACGAAGCCCGCCGCCTGGCCCAGTTAGTGCAGGAGGCAGGCGTGTGGGCCGCTGGCCTGTTTGGCCCGGCCTGGCAAGGTCTGCGCTCCGACTGGCCTCAGTTGCGGAAAGTAGCTGATTATCTGGGTCTGACTCACCAGCGCGTTAGCCAAAATCAGCTGCCTGCCGCCCTGCTGTCCTACTTGGTGCAAGAACCCAACCCCGCCGACATTACCGGCCCGCTGGCGGCCGTGGAAGCTTCCTTGGCCCAGCACCGCGCCACCTTGCAGGGCGTAATTACTGCTTTGCAACTTAATGAGGTTCGGCGCTTTAGCTCCGAGGGCCGGCTGGAGTTTCAGCCTTTTGCCATTCAGCACGCCCAGCTCACTGGCTGGATGGCCGACGTGCCCGCCCTGCGCCTCGCCGTTGAGTGGAACAATGTAGCCGCCGCAACGGCTGAGCAGCTTCCCGAGCTGGTGGTAATGGCCGAAACCTGGGAGCTGGCCGCGGACCATCTGGCGGCAGCCGTGCGCCAGACGTGGCTGGAGTTCTTGCAGAAGCAGGCCTACACGCAGCACCCGGCGTTGCGGCAGTTTGAGCGGGCCAGTCATGAGCAAACCGCCGCCCGTTTCCGGGAAGCCGACGAAGACTCGCTCTACCATAACCGGGTGCGGGCTATGCAGCAGCATTTCAGCCAATTGCCCAATGCTCAGGCCAGCGGGCAAATGCTGCTTTTGCGCAACGAGTTTGCTAAGAAAACCCGCCATTTACCCCTGCGCCAGCTCATGCAGCAGGCCGGCCGCGCCATTCAGGCCATCAAGCCGGTGTTTATGATGTCGCCGCTGTCGGTGGCCAGCTACCTGCCCCGGGCGCCGTCGAATTCGACCTGGTGGTGTTCGACGAAGCCTCGCAGGTGAAGCCTGTGGATGCCCTGGGAGCCATTGCCCGGGGCCGGCAGCTGGTGGTAGTCGGCGACTCGAAGCAGCTCCCGCCCACCTCTTTCTTCGACGCCCTGACCGGGGCAGGGGAGGAGGCCGATGAAGAGAACGTCACGGCTGATATTCAAAGCATTCTGGAGCTGTGCAAGGCCCGGCAAATGCCCGAGCGGATGCTGCGCTGGCACTACCGCAGTCAGCACCAGTCCCTGATAGCGCCATCCAACTACTTGTTCTACGACGACAAGCTGGTGATTTTTCCCAGCCCCGGCGGGCAGGAGCAACTGGGATTGATGTACCATCATTTGCCCGAAACTCACTACGAGCGGGGTACTACCCGCACCAATCCGCTGGAGGCGGCGGGCGTGGCCGAAGCCGTGCTGCGCCACACTCGTACCACCCCCCAGCTGACCCTGGGCGTGGTAGCCTTCAGCCAGGCCCAGCGCCAGGCCGTGGCCGATGCCCTGGAAAAGCTGCGCCGCCAGCACCCCGAAACCGAAGACTTTTTCAACCGCCACGCCCACGAGCCATTCTTTGTCAAGAACCTGGAAAACGTGCAGGGCGACGAGCGGGACGTGATTCTGATCAGCATTGGCTACGGCCGCACCCGGGAAGGCTACCTGAGCATGAGCTTTGGGCCCCTGAACGGCGAGGGCGGGGAAAGGCGGCTCAACGTGCTCATCACCCGGGCCCGGCAGCGCTGCGAAGTATTTACCAACCTCACGGCCGACGACCTGGACCTAACCCGCACCCAGGCCCGGGGTGTGGCGGCACTCAAGTCGTTTCTCCACTTTGCTCAGCACGGAATTCTCAACCAAAACCAGGAAACCGGCCGGGCTCCGGAGTCACCGTTCGAGGAGGCGGTGCACCGCGCCCTTACGGCCCGCGGCTACACCGTGCAGCCCCAGGTAGGCTCCCAGGGCTTCTATATTGATCTGGCCGTCGTGGACCCCGCCCAACCAGGCCGCTACGTGCTGGGCATTGAGTGCGACGGGGCCATGTACCACAGTGCCCGCTCGGCCCGCGACCGGGACCGGCTACGGCAGCAGGTGTTAGAAAACGTGGGCTGGAAGCTGCACCGCATCTGGAGCACCGATTGGTTTCGGGACCCGCTGCGCGAAACTGAGCGGACTGTACAGGCCATTGAGGCAGCCCGCCGCCTAGCGGTGCCGGATGAAGCTGAAGAAAGCGAAATGCTTGGCAGTGAAGCCGCCGAAGGTATTGCCCGGGAAGAAGTTCCCGGTGGCCCCGCGCCGCTGGCCGAGCCTTACCAGGTGGCTCAATTGCCCGCCGCGGCCCGGCAGCTGGAAGTACACCAGCACCCCATGGCTCGCCTGGCGGGTTGGGCGGCGCAGGTCGTAGCCATTGAAAGTCCGGTCCACCTTGATGAGGTGACGCGCCGCATTACCTTGGCTACCGGGGCCACCCAGGTCGGAGCCCGGATTCGCAAAAGTGTAGCGGCAGCCGTGCGGCTGGCCGTCAACCTGCGCCATATTCGGCAGGAGGGTGACTTTCTGTGGGCGCCAGCCATGACGGCGGCTACGGTGCCCGTGCGGAACCGGAGCGGCCTGCCCACCGTGTCGCGCAAGCCGGGCTTCGTGGCCCCGAGGAGCTGGCCCGGGCCGTTCAGACCATCGTGCAGCACAGCTTTGCCCTGGAACGGCCGGCCGTAGTGCTGCCTGTGGCGCGTTTACTGGGCTTTGCCCGCCCGAACGAGGAAATGCGGGAGCTGATTGAGGCGGCTGTGCAGCAGCTGGTGCAGGCCGGAATCATACGAGACGTTTATGGCGTGCTACACCCGGCCGGGTAGGGCCGGAACAGGCTTTGAAACTTCCTTCGGCAGTGAGCAAGACTGCAGGCTACCGCGGTTACGTAGGTAGAGCACATTCACTCTGCCCACAGCTGTATGCTTATTTCTCGTTGGTTTGTAGCCTTACTTTTCCTGCCCTTATCTGCCGCGGCGCAAACTGCCGACAGCCTCAGCACCGACCGGCTGGTATTCTACACCTTCGCCAACGACGCATTTTTCCGTACCGACTACTACTTCACCCAGGGTATGACGCTGAATCTGGTGCTGCCGGTATTCAGCAAGTCGCCGGTAAACAAAATCCTGCTGCCTGGTCCGGCGGGCAGCGTGCACCACTACGGGGTAAAGCTGCACTATGACGGCTTCACCCCGCTGCGCATTCAGGACGACACCATCCGGCGCGGTGACCGGCCGTATGCCTCTTACATCTACGCCACGCTCTACCACACCGCTACCAGCAGCTCCGCTAAGCGCCGCCTGACTTCGGGGCTAAACCTGGGCTTTATTGGTCCTGCTGCCGGTGCTAAAGCCTTCCAAACCAAGGTGCATGAGTTGCTCGACGCGCCCACGCCCCGGGGCTGGGACTACCAGATCCGCACCGATGTGGTACTGGGCTACGAAGCGCTGCTGGAGCAGCAGTTGCTTTCTGTGGGCCGGGTGGTGGAGGTAATCGGGCGGGGCAGGCCGCGCTGGGCACGCTCAATACCTTTGCCGGGGGCGGTCTGCTGGTGCGCATAGGCTACCTAACGCCCTACTTTCAGAACCTGGGTCTGGCATCCGGTCCAAACCGGTCGGGGTTGTCGCGGTGGCAGCTCTACGCCACTGGCTTGGCTGAGGGCCGCGTCGTGGGCTACAACGCTACCATGCAGGGCGGGCTCTTCAACCGCCGCAGTCCCTACACCCTGGCCTCTGCCGACCTGAAGCGGGTGGTAGCTCAAGGAACGGCCAGCGTGGTAGCTGCTTATGGCGACGTAAGCTTCCGGACCTCCGCCGTCTGGATTACGCCTGAGTTTCGCGGCAGCCGCCACCACGCCTGGGTGCAATTTGGGCTGGGCGTAGCATTTTGAATAGCCGGCTACGCAGCTTTCGGGCAAAAAAGAAAAGGCCCCATCGGGTGATGGGGCCTTTTTAGGATGGCTACTGGAAGTGCGGCAGCTCGCGCCAACGCTTCCCGCGGCAGGCTTAGTGCTGAATCACGAGCTGACGGTCTACGGTCTTCATTCCGTTGCCCACTACGCGCACGTGGTACAGCCCGTCGGGCAGGTCCCGCACACTCACCTTGTTGAGTGAGGCATCGGCGTGCAACTGTACTACTTTGCGCGCTTTGCCGCGGGCATCGTAGAAGGTGGCTTCGGCTTCCTGACCTTCGGAGGCAATAGTTACCTCATCCACTGCTGGGTTGGGGTAGATGCCCTGTTTGTCGTCGCCGGCTGCCCGGATGGGCTCGCAATAGCGGCAAGGCGTGCGTGGGAGGTTATCCACGTACAACATGGCCGACGAAGGATTACCGCAGGCATCATTGAAAGTTACCTCAACGGGGTCGTAGGTTTCGTAGTCGGGCGTCCGGACAGTGATGGAGCTTGAGCCCTGCCCGCCAGTGATGCTCCAGCCATAGGGCACCGTCCAGTTATAATTGCTGTTATTGCCTGAGACCGTATAACGCTGACTAGAGTTAAAGAATACCGTCTGGTTCCCGGTGACGGTGCTGTTTGCTGCCTGGCCCACCACTACCGTAATCGAGCGGTAGCCGCTGCTGCCGCAGGGGCCGTTGCTGCTGGTATGAATTTCGTACGCGCCTGGCGTTACGTTGGCAGGTACCGAGATGGTAACAGTCGTAGTCGAGCCTACATTGTAGGAAGACTGGTAGATGACGCCCTGGCCACCGTTAACGGTCCAGCCGAGGTTAGGCAACGACCAGTTGCTGGAAGTAGCGGCCGCACCGGGCGTAAAGCTGATATTAAACGTACCGCCGCCGCATACATAGTAGGTCGACTGGGTTGGCGTGGGCGGAGGCGAGCTAGGCGTGATGGTTACCACGTTGCTGGTGTACCAATACTGCCGGGGCGACGAGAAGGTGTTATAAATCCGGTGCGTCGATACCCGCCGGTAGTACGTGGTAGCATAGCAGTCCCAGGGCTGGAAATCTTTGCCCGTGGCGTTGCCGTCAATATTGTAGAAGTTCACATTGTCGTAGCTGTACTGCCACTGCGCCCATTCTTTCTCGGAGCCCTCGGCAAACTTGCCGGAGCCCACGGCTGCAGCATACGCCTGGAATTCGGCCGAATTCTCATCGGCCAGCACCCGGCCCTTGATACGGGCGGGCACGGCGCCGTAGGCTACGCACTGATTGTCACAGATAACATTGGAGCCGCAGGGCGTCCAGGACGGAGGGTTTGCCAAAGTGTTGGCAATCCAGGGAGCATACTCCGAAACCCGGGCATAGATACCCAGATACCGCGGGTCGGCGCAACCAAAGCCCCAGCTTACGACCCCAGCCAGGATTGGCGTGCCGCTGCTGTTCCGAACAATCAGTGGTCCGCCGCTGTCGCCCTGGCAGGCATCTACGCCGCCCTGAGGCAAACCGGCAGCCAGCATACCATTGGTGATGGTGAAGCCCGAAGGATTATACTGGCTGTTAGCCGTTGCATTAGAGGCGATTGGCAGATTTACGCTGTAGAGCTGGTCCGGCTGGCTACCGCCCGACGAGAGCCGGCCCCAGCCGGAAACAGTGGCGTTTACACCGGGGTTGGTAAGGCCTGCGGAAACAGTAGAAGACGTAGCGTAGCTGATAATCTGTGCGTTAGCACTCGTCGAAATAGGGCTGGAAAGCAGCAGTAGGGCCACATCATTGTCGTGGGTACCGGCATTGTAATTCGGGTGAACCAGAATTTGCTCAATGGTATACATCTGCCCCGAACCCTTCTGGTTGCGGAACGTCAGGCCCGCGTAGATTCGCAGATCATTGGGGCTTTTGTTTGCTACGCAGTGAGCTGCCGTCAGAATCCAGCGGCTGCCAATGATGGAGCCGCCGCAGCCATCCAGCCCGTTGATGGTCATTAGCACCTGCCACGGCACCTGGTCGATAGTAGTCGGCGCACCTCCCACAATGTCTGGCTTTTGGTCCTGTGCCCAGGCAACCGGCGCCAGCATCAGCCCAACAAGCATGAGAAATAAGAGACGAAGTGTTTTCATAGTAGGATTAGAAAATGGTGAAAATGAATTAAGAAAAGAAGAGAAAATGCAATTGAAATAATTAAGGACATAGTATTCCTGCACGGCTAAAAAGCAGCGAAACAAAATGCCGGAATAAATATGTGGCAGCCTTGCTTAAGCAATACAAAAAGCAATACGTCTCCTGCGACGCCAAATAAAATGACGCTAACAGGACAGCGCTTTTTTGTTAGAAAAGCAGTGCTTTACCAGAAATAGAAAAAGGGGTTGTGTCGTAAATAGAGCTAAATGGCAACAGATTCGAAACGATGGACTCTCTTCTAAATGAAGTGGTAAGCCAAAGGAATATGTGCAATAGGGATAGAGGATTCCGAAGAATCAGGGCGTAAACGACTAAGGCAAACGTAAAGGATATTTCGGTTTATTCAATGCATTAAGTGAAATAAATATTAAGGCTATTTATGCTGCTATAATCCCAGGGACACATTGTATTTTAACGATGTCATGGTCTGGTATAAAGGACGTTCTCTATGATGATAAATGAGCTTAGAAGCACACCTGTACTTCTAAGCTCATGCGTGTATTAATAAAGCTTATAAAAACTTGCTCTTTTTGCAGTAACAGCCTTACTTCGCCCGGTGAATAATAGCCACGCTCACCAGAATAATGACCATGCCCAGCAAGTGCCAGAGGTTGAAAGCTTCGCCGTCCAGCACCCCCATGTCAGGGCCATAATGGGTACCAGGTAGGTATTGGAAGCCGCAAACAAGGCCGTCGACTGCTGAATGAGCTTATTGAAGAGTACCATGGCCACCGCAGTGCTCATCGTGGCCAGCAGGGCAATGTAGCCGAAGGCCTGCCACGCCCCCGGCACGTGCTGCAGCTTGTACAAAAACTCGGTGCCCGCCAGCAGGTACACCAACGCCGGTCCGCCAATGTACAACAGCAGCAGACCCGTCACGGCCAGGGGCGGAATGCCCTGCAGGCGGTTCTTAATCACGTTGACGCTGACCCGTAGCCCATAGTAGCCAGCACGATATACAGACCATACCAGGCATTGCCCTCACCGCTGGGCGTGGCCTCGCCACCGCTGCCACCCAGCAGCATTAGTACCACCGTGCCCACCAAACCCAGCACGATGCCGGCCACCCGGAGGGGCGTGAGCTTTTGCCCGAAGAACAGGGCACCCACCAGCAGCGTGAACACGGCCGTCAGGGCGTTGAGTACTCCGGCCAGGCCCGAGGCCAGCTTGGTTTCGGCGTAGGCAAACAGAAACGCCGGAACCAGGGTGCCCACCACGCCGCTAAGTACTAGCCACTTCACGCGGCTGCGCTCCAGCTGGGGCAGATGCTTCACGGCGAAAGGCAGCAGAATCAGGGCCGCTACCGTCACGCGCGTGGCCCCAACTCCATGGCCGAAAACACCACCAGCCCTTTCTTCATCAGAATAAACGACGTGCCCCAGATAGTGGCCAGCGTGATGAGCAGCACCCAGGCCGAAGCCGGCGTGCGGTGGGGTGGGGCGACGCTACCGGAGTGGTTTCGGGAGCAACGGTAACGGCCGGGGCGGTAGGGGTGGGGGACATGCGAGGGCGGAAAAAGAGCGGAACAGACTAAAAAAGAACGTCATGCAGAGGCGCAGCCGAAGCATCTCGCGTGCAGTGCTATTCAAAAGCAGGGCAACGACACTAGCGAGATGCTTCGGCTGCGCCTCTGCATGACAAAAGATTAACGTACGCTACTACAAAGCTTACCCGACCAGCACGGGCTCGGCAGCGGTTATTTCCTCCAGAATGGCCTGCACTTCGGCTACCGAATACGTTTCGACCAGGCGCATGCGCCACTGTTTGGCGCCTTCCAAACCGCGGAAATAGTGGGCGTAGTGGCGGCGCATTTCCAAAATGCCGGACCGCTCACCTTTCCATTCGATGCTCTTTTCAAAGTGCATGCGGCACATGGCCACGCGCTCCTCTACCGTGGGCGGGGCCAGCTTTTCGCCGGTAGCCACGAAGTGCTTGATTTCGCGGAAAATCCAGGGGTAGCCGATGCTGGCCCGGCCAATCATGATGCCGTCCACGCCGTAGCGGTTTTTGTACTCCACCGCTTTTTCGGGTGAGTCGATGTCCCCGTTGCCGAAAATCGGGATTCGGATGCGAGGGTTTTCCTTGATTTTGGCAATCAAACGCCAATCGGCGTCGCCCTTATACATCTGCACCCGGGTGCGGCCGTGCACCGTGAGGGCCTCAATACCAATGTCTTGCAGGCGCTCGGCTACTTCCTCCACGTTCAGGGTGTTTTCGTCCCAGCCGAGGCGGGTTTTTACCGTCACGGGCAGGTGGGTGGCTTTTACCACGGCGCTGGTCATCTGCACCATCTTCGGGATGTCGCGCAGTAGGGCCGCCCCGGCCCCGCGGCAGGCCACCTGCTTTACCGGGCAGCCGTAGTTGATGTCAATCAGGTCGGGGCCGGCCAGGGTGCTGATGCGGGCACACTCGCCCATCGTGTCCACGTCGGAGCCAAAGAGCTGAATGCCAATGGGCCGCTCGTAGTCGAATACGTCGAGCTTCTTACGGCTTTTGGCCGCGTCCCGAATCAGGCCTTCCGAGGAAATAAACTCGGTGTACATCAAATCGGCCCCGTTGGCTTTGCATACGGCCCGGAACGGCGGGTCGGATACGTCCTCCATGGGCGCTAGAAGCAAGGGAAAATCGGGCAGGGCAAGGTCGCGGATGTGTACCACAGAGGAAGGCTATTACAGGAATTTGCGCAAATTTACGACTCTTCCAAGTTTCCGTAACCGCCTGCCCCCTATGAAAGGTTTCGTGTCCAGCCGTTTGCACCCTTTTGCCAACCTGCTGCTGCTCGTTGGCCTAACGCTGGCCACGCTTTGCATTGCCGGTTTCGTCACAGTGGTGTGCAGCTACCTGTTCTTCGGTGTGGGCTTGCTGGAAGTCGGCAATGTGACCAAGAACCCCCAGAACCACCCCGGGGCTGGGGCTGCTGATGCTTACCCAAGGTCTGACGCTGTTTATTATGCTGGGCGGTGCAGCTCTGGCTTTGGTAAAGCTCACGGGCCGCTCATCCCGCGAATATTTCGCGCCCCGCTGGCCCGTTTCCTGGGTGTGGTTTGTGGGAGCCGCTGCCCTGATCATCCTCAGCGTGCCGTTTATGGCCGGCCTGATTGAGTGGAACAATAACGCCTACGTACCCGACCTGCTCAAAGGCTTTACCTGGCTTACCGATTTCGAAACCTGGGCCCGGGCCAAGGAAGAAGAACTCAAGGTGCTTACAGCCTACCTCACCCGGTTCAACTCGCCCCAGCGCCTGCTGGTAGGTCTGATTGTTATTGCCGTGGTGCCAGCGGTCAGTGAGGAGCTGTTTTTCCGGGGCGTGCTGCAGCGCAATCTGGTGGAGTGGTTTAAGTCGCGCCACTGGGGCGTGTTTATTGCCGCCGCCATTTTTAGCGCCATCCACATGCAGTTTCTGGGCTTTGTACCGCGCTTCGTGCTGGGCCTGATTCTGGGTTACCTCTACGAGTGGAGCGGCAACATACTGGTGCCTATGGCGGCTCACTTCACCCAGAATGCCTTCCAGCTTGTGCTACTTTACTTGCAGCAGCGGGAGTGGACCGGCCCCGAATTCAACCCCGACTCCACCGACAGCCTACCCTGGTACTTGGTGCTGCTCTCCGTGTTCTTTACCGGCGCGGTGCTGTATTTTCTGTACCAGCGCAGCCTGCCCGCCGCGCCCGTCGAAATGCACACGCTCAGCGCCGGTGGGGTGGCGGTAGTCACGCCCGAAACTGCTCCCACCGAAACCCGTACCCTCGGCAGTAAGGGCAGCGCCACCGACCGAAACTAAGCTCATAGCGCCGCCCGTATTTCTTTTCCGTCCCGAATTTCCGTTCCCGTTGTCAGAGCCCTCACTCTCGCCCACCACCGCTCCCGAAGCTGCTCCTGCCGACGGTAAAAAGCCTATGTCCAACCTGGCCCAGCGCCTCATCTTCGGCGTCATCGGGGCCGTACTGCTGCTGGGCAGCGTGTGGTACGGGGCCTGGACGTTTGCGCTGTTCTTTGCCGCCGTGCAGGCCAAAATGCTGCTGGAGTTTTACCGCATGATGCGGGCTGGTGGATACAGACCTGCTAAGTGGGTAGGGCTATTTGTAAGCTTACTGCTCTTCTTAGGGACTAGTTATATTGTGTTCGTGACTTCCTACTTGGCGGCAACGGGAGATGTTCCGCATATAGTTAGCGGAACGGTCGTCTACCAGAATAGAATGAATGCGGAGCTGTACGGTGCGGCACTGTGGTTGAGAAAACTGCTGCCGGCTGTACTGCTGCTGACGCCTATCGTCCTGGTGGGAATGGAAATGCGCCGCTGGCCTAAGGCAGAGCAGCCTTTCGCGAATGTTGGTACTACCTTACTCGGCCTGATGTATGTGTCGGTTCCAATGACGTTGCTGAACTTGGTGGCGGATGGGGAGCAAGGCTACGATTATCGCCGCATCTTCGCCTTGCTCTTCCTAGTCTGGTGCTCCGATATCGGGGCCTACGCCGCCGGCAAAACCTTCGGCAAGCACAAGCTGGCCCCAGCATTTCGCCCGGCAAAACCTGGGAAGGGGCCATCGGCGGCTTCCTGCTCACCCTGGTCATGGGCTGGGCCTTGGGCTTCTGGCTCACAGACTTGTCCGTGACTTACCGCCTCGTGGCCGCCGGCACCGTGGCCGTCTTCGGCCCCCTGGGCGACCTGGCCGAGTCCATGCTCAAGCGCAGCGTCGACATTAAGGACTCCGGCACCATCATGCCCGGCCACGGCGGCCTGCTCGACCGGTTCGACGCCTTCCTCTTCATTCTGCCCGTGCTGGCCTTGCTGCAGCTGTTGCTAGGGTAGACTACTAGAACGTCATTCCGAGCGCAGCCGAGGAATCTGGCGTGCTGAGGTTGCCAAAGTAATCTGATTACCATAGCAGGCGAGATGTCTCCCACTGGTCGACATGACATTGGGCTGTCGTCGTAAAAGCCAGTCTCTGTCAGCAAAGCTGCACCCTGGCGCATTTTCCTGCGTATGGCATAATCTACTACCTTTGAGCCCTCAAATCCGGCGTCCGGTTCCGGCTTCCCACCGCTGAGCCCCGCTTTTTTTATTACCCACCCACTTCAACTTACCTCTTCCCGTATGGCTGCCACCACGGTGTACAAAGAGCCGGCCCCAATCGTGGACCGTGAAAATCCCCTGGAATCAATGATGTCGCGCTTCAACATCGCGGCGGAGATCTTGGGGCTCGACGATTCAACGTATAACGTCCTGAAAGCGCCCGACAAGCAGGTTATCGTCAACATTCCCGTGACGATGGACAACGGCAAGGTGCGCGTATTTGAAGGCTACCGCGTGGTGCACAACACCATTCTGGGCCCCTCGAAAGGCGGTATCCGCTACGACATGAACGTGCACATCGACGAAGTAAAGGCCCTGGCGGCCTGGATGACGTGGAAGTGCGCCGTGGTCGACATTCCCTACGGCGGTGCCAAAGGCGGTATCATCTGCGACCCGACCTCGATGAGCCCCGGCGAAATCGAGCGTCTGACCCGCGGCTACACCCTGGCCATGAAGGACGTGTTCGGCCCCGACCGCGACATTCCGGCTCCCGACATGGGTACCGGCCCCCGCGAAATGGCCTGGCTGATGGACGAATTCAGCAAGACCGTGGGTGCTACCTCGCCCGCCGTTGTTACCGGTAAGCCTCTGGTTATGGGTGGGTCTTTGGGCCGCACCGAGGCCACCGGCCGTGGCGTAATGGTGTCGGCGCTGGCTGCCATGAGCAAGCTGGGCATGAAGCCCGAAGAGTCGTCGGCCGTGGTACAGGGCTTCGGCAACGTAGGCTCCTGGGCTGCCAAGCTGCTGGCAGAGAAAGGCGTGAAAATCAAAGGCGTATCCGACATCAGCGGAGCCTACTGGAACGAGAATGGCATCAACATCGACGAGGCCATTGCTTATAAGAACGTGCACAACGGCCGCCTTGAAGGTTACACCGGCGCTAGCCTCATGAACGCCGATGACTTGCTGCTCGCCGATGTAGACGTGCTCGTGCCCGCCGCCGTGGAAGACGTGATTACCGAGCACAACGCTCACGACATCAAGGCCAAGCTGATCGTAGAAGGTGCCAACGGCCCTACTTCCGCTTCTGCCGACCCTATCATCAATGAGAAAGGCATCATGGTAGTGCCCGACATCCTGGCCAATTCGGGCGGGGTGACGGTATCCTACTTCGAGTGGGTACAAAACCGCCTGGGCTACAAGTGGAGCGAAGACATGGTGATTGAGCGCGCTGAGCGCATCATGACCGATGCTTTCGAGAAAGTGTACGCCACTTCCCAGAAGTACAACGTGCCCATGCGCATCGCGGCCTACGTGGTAGCCATTGATAAAGTAGCCCAGACCTACAAATTCCGCGGCGGCTTCTAAGCGGCAAAATTGTGAGATGGTGAAATAGTGAGTTTTGTTTGAGCTGCGCAAGCTGCGCCGACGGAACGAAAAACTCACTATTTCGCCAATTCACTATCTCACCACTTCCTATATTTGCTCTCAGATAGCCCGGGCCGGCAGGCTCGGGCTATCTTTGTGTAGTTTAACACGTAATGGATAAGCTGGGGAGTAATTTTCTACCAGCCTCGGTTTCTGAAAAAGCGCTTAGGTCAGCGAAAATCAACTCGTAATCAGCGCTAATCTGCGATTTATGAAGATTCACAAAGAAGGACGACGCATACTTTTCTTCACGTTGCTGGCACTCTTAGCCCTCAACCTGCTGCTGTTCCAGTTCAACGCCCGCGCCGTTACCTTCAACCGCATTTTTGTCGGGGCCTCCGTTGTGGCCTTCCTGCTGCTGCTTCAATTCTTCCGCAGCCCCTTCCGCAACCTGCTCACCCACGAGGACCTGCTCATTGCCCCAGCCGACGGCAAAGTGGTAGTAATTGAGGATGTGCACGAGCCGGAGTACTTCGACGACATGCGCAAGCAGATCAGCATTTTCATGTCGCCGATTAACGTGCACATCACCCGTAACCCCATTTCGGGCATCGTGCGCTACTTCAAGTATCACCCCGGCAACTACCTGGTAGCCTGGCACCCCAAGAGCAGCACCAAAAACGAGCGGACGACGGTCGTGGTGCAGTCGGAGGCCGGTCCCATGGTCCTATTCCGCCAGATTGCCGGCGCCATGGCCCGCCGCATCGTGTGGTACGTGAACGAGGGCGACGAAGTAAGCCAGGGTGAGGAGTTTGGCTTCATCAAGTTTGGCTCCCGCGTCGACCTGTTCGTGCCCCTCGATACCGAGGTGAAAGTGCAGATCGGGGAGAAAGTAAAAGGCGGGCAGACCGTCATTGCCCAGCTCAAAACCAACCAGGGTACACTATTCGGTAGCTAAGATTCCTCGTTTTCTTGAATATAAAAAAGGCCCGCAGCATTATGCTGCGGGCCTTTTTTATGGACTAAAGTATTATGGCCTAAAACCAGCGGGCCGCCTGCTGCATCAGCTGCTCCAGGGCGGCTTGGTCATCCTGGTCGAAGTCGTTGAGCTGGTCACTATCCACGTCGAGCACGGCCACTACCTGCCCGTCTTTGAGGATGGGTACCACGATTTCAGACTTGGACTCGGAGCTGCAGGCAATATGACCGGGAAACTGCTCCACGTCGGGCACGAGCAGGGTTTGGGCCTGGGCCCAGCTGCTGCCACATACGCCTTTGCCGTGCCGGATACGGGTGCAGGCAATGGGACCCTGGAAGGGGCCGAGTACCAGTTCGTCGTTTTTGACGAGGTAAAAGCCAACCCAGAAAAAGTCAAAGGCCTGGCGCAGCGCCGCCGCGGTGTTGGCCAAGTTGGCTACCAGATCGGGCTCCCCGGTGGTCAAGGCATCAATCTGGGGCAGGAGCTGGCGGTATTTTTCGGCTTTGGTAAGCGTCGTGTCGAGGATGAGTTCTTCAGCCATGAAATGGTGAAATGGTGAGGTGGTGAAATGGTGAGTTCTCGTTAGGGCAGCGTGTTGTTGCGCGGTTGAAACAGATAAAACAGAAAAAGGATGCCGTATGCTCATTTTGCTCCAATAGCACCAATTGAACAACGGCTCACCATTTCACTATCTCACCGATTGTAATACACAAAAACGTCGTCGTCGCCGAGGGTGAACTGCTCGTGCAGGCCCGACAGGCCGTGCTTGGGAGCAGCAGTGCCGCCACCGAGTTTCTGGTGGCTGCGCAAAATCCGCATTTCGTCCCAGAGTCCGTCGCGCAGCAGGGAGCTAAGCACCGTGGGCCCACCTTCCACCAGTACGCTCTGCACGTTGCGTTGGTAAAGATTGGCAAAGAGCTGGGGAAACAGGTCATCGGCCTCCGAGAGCGTGATGTAGCCCAGGTTGTCCTTCGTAGCCCGTTCCCGGTAGGTATACACTAAGGTAGGCTGCTGGCAATCAAATAAATGATGGGTGGGCGGCAAACTCAGGTTCTTGTCGATAACCACCCGAATGGGGTTCTGGCCGGGCCATTCGCGGGCGTTGAGGCGGGGTTGTCGTGCAGGGCCGTACGGGTGCCGATAAGAATGGCCTGCTCCTCGGTGCGCCACTGGTGCACGGCGGCTTGAGCCAGCGGCCCGCTGATGCGCACCGGCTGAAAGTACGGTCCGGCCAGGTAGCCGTCGGCGGTTTCGGCCCATTTTAGCACCACGTAGGGCCGCTTCTTTTCCTGGAAGGTGAAAAAGCGCCGGTTGAGCCAGCGCCCTTCGGCTTCCAGCAGCCCGGTTTCGACGTGGATGCCGGCGGCCCGCAGCTTTTCCAGGCCCCTACCGGCTACCAGCGGGTTGGGGTCGAGGTTACAGACTACAACTTCCTTGACGCCCTTGGCAATAAGCAAATCGGCGCAGGGCGGGGTTTTTCCGAAGTGGGAGCAGGGCTCCAGCGTAACGTACACCCGGGCCTGGGACAACAGGCGCTGGTCGGCCACCGCAGCCAGGGCGTTGACCTCGGCATGGGGCCCGCCGTACTGCCGGTGCCAGCCTTCCCCGATAATGCGGCCCTCGTGCGTGACCACGCAGCCTACTAAAGGGTTGGGACGGGCGTAGCCGGTACCCAGGCGGGCCAGGTCCAGGGCGCGGCGCATCATTAAAACGTCAAAGTCGGTCATGGTGGGTTAGCGCGTAGCTTTGCAGTTGCCGAAGGTACGCAGTTGCCGCCGAGCTGCGTTACTGGTCGAGCTTCCCCGAATCCTGTTTTGCTATGTTTACTATCCGCCAGCTGACCACCACGCTTGCCGCCGCCCTGCACGCCGTTTATCCGGAGCCTGAGGCGCAGAGCATTGCCGGCCTGGTAATAGAGCATCTGCTGCACCTCTCGCCCTTGCAGCGTAGGATGCAGGCAGCGCAGGAAGTACCGACAGATGTAGAAACCCAAGTAGCTCCGCTTCAGGCACGGCTGCTGCTACACGAGCCGGTGCAGTACGTGCTAGGCGTGGCCTACTTCGCTGGTCTGGAGCTGGAAGTAACGCCGGCCACCTTGATTCCCCGGCCCGAAACCGAGGAACTGGTGGCCCTGATTATTGCCGAGCACCCGGGAAAAGCTGATTTGACAATAGTCGACATTGGTACCGGCAGCGGCTGCATTCCTATTGCCCTGGAACAGACCTTGCGGCCAAAGCGGGTGGTCGGCGTGGATATTTCCGCCGCGGCCCTGGAAGTAGCCCGCCGCAATGCCGCCCGCTACGGGAGTCCGGTGGAGTTTGTGTTAGCCGATATTCTAACCCAGGAGCCCGACGAAATACTTCCCGGCTCCGTGGCGGTGCTGGTCAGCAACCCGCCGTACGTGCTGGAAAACGAGCGGCCCCTGATGCGGCGCAACGTGCTGGACTTTGAGCCGGCCACCGCCCTGTTTGTGCCCAACCACGACCCGCTGCTGTTTTACCGCCGCATCGGGGAGCTGGGCCGGCGCTGGCTGCAGCCCGGCGGAGGGCTTTACTTTGAAATCAATGAGCAGTACGCTGCTGAGCTGCTGAAGCTGCTGCGGGCGCAGGGCTATACTACGGTTGAGCCCCGTCAGGATATTTTCGGCAAAGACCGGATGGTACGGGCCACGCAGCCGGGGTAAAGTTCTCACTACCAAACCGCGTGCAGGCGGGTTGCGGCTAAACTTCTCGGGCGCTTAACCGACAAACCTTCGAAAAACCCTACCTTTGCGGGCTCGAAAACTGCCGACCTGACCCCAAGCTTCGCCTCTGTGACGGATGTTCCCGCTTACTATGCCCACCCTACCGCCGTCCTCGACGAAGGCTGCCGCATTGGAGACGGGTGCCGCATCTGGCACTTTGCCCACCTGATGCCCGGCTGCGAGCTGGGTGAGAAGTGCAGTATTGGCCAGAACGTCATGATTGCCGACGGCGTGAAGCTGGGCCGCAATGTGAAGGTGCAGAACAACGTGAGCCTCTACACCGGAGTAGAGTGCGCCGACGACGTTTTTCTGGGCCCCTCGGTGGTTTTTACCAATGTGCGCAACCCGCGCAGCGCCGTGGTGCGCCGCGACCAGTACCAAACTACGGTCTTGGAAAAGGGCGTCAGCATCGGGGCCAACAGCACCATCGTGTGCGGTGTGCGGCTGGGCGAATACGCCTTCGTCGGGGCCGGCTCGGTGGTTACGAAGGATGTAAAGCCGTATGCCTTGGTATATGGCAATCCGGCCCGGCAGCACGGCTGGATGAGCGCCTTTGGGCACCGGCTACAGTTTGATGCCGCCGGCCACGCCACTTGTCCGGAAAGTGGCGAAGAATATTTGCTTACCAATCATCAGGTTTCCCGTATTAGCATCCGCTAACTCTGAATTTCGCAACGTGTACGAGCAACTCCTCCAGAAACAGACCAAACTGGCCGTCATCGGCCTCGGCTACGTGGGCCTGCCCATCGCCCTCGAATTTGCCCGCAAGCTCAGCGTTATCGGCTTCGACATCAACGCCGCCCGCGTGGATTTGATGCGCAACAACATTGACCCCAGCGGCGAGCTGGAAGCCAAGGACTTCGAAGGCTGCGACATTACATTCACCGATTCGCTGGACGTACTGCGGGAAGCCAACTTCTTTATCGTGGCCGTGCCGACGCCCATCGATGAGCATGCCATGCCCGACCTGAAGCCCCTGCTGGGCGCTTCGAGCAGCGTGGGCAAAGTGCTCAAGAAAGGCGACTACGTGGTGTTTGAAAGCACCGTGTACCCCGGCTGCACCGAGGAGGATTGCATTCCGGTAATGGAAAAACTCTCCGGCCTGAGCTTCGCCAACGGCGACTTTAAAGTGGGCTACTCGCCCGAGCGTATCAACCCCGGCGACAAGGAGCACACCCTGACCAGCATCGTGAAGGTGGTCAGCGGCTGCGACGACGAATCCCTGGAAGTCATTGCCAAGCTCTACGAGCTGGTGGTGAAGGCCGGTGTGCACCGCGCCAGCAGCATCAAGGTGGCGGAGGCCGCCAAGATCATCGAAAACACCCAGCGCGACGTCAACATTGCCTTGATGAACGAGCTGTCGATGATTTTCGACCGCATGAGCATCAACACCTACGAGGTGCTGGAAGCGGCCGGTACTAAGTGGAACTTCCTCAAGTTCTCGCCCGGCCTCGTAGGCGGCCACTGCATCGGCGTAGACCCGTACTACCTGACCTACAAGGCCAAGGAGCTGGGCTACGACGCAAAAGTCATTTTAAGCGGCCGCACGACCAACGACAACATGGGGGCTTACATCGCCCGCAAAACGGTGCAGATGATGATTAAGCAGGGCAAGGACGTGGCCAAAAGCCGGGTACTGGTAATGGGCGCCACCTTCAAGGAAAACGTGGAAGACATCCGCAACTCCAAGGTGGCCGACGTGATTCAGGAACTCAAGAACTTCTCCGTGAACGTGGACATCGTGGATCCGCACGCCGATTCCGACGAGCTGCACCACGAGTACGGCTTCCGCCTGATTCCGCAGGAAGAAATCCGGAAGGACTACGATGCGGTAATCGTGGCCGTCAGCCACCAGCCCTACATCGGGCTCGACGAGGCTTACTTTCAGTCGATTACTTCCGAAAATCCCGTGCTGGTCGACATCAAGGGCCTGTACCGCGGCAAAATGAACTCGGTACAGTACTGGAGCCTATAAGGTGAAATGGTGAGTTGGTGAAATGGTGAGTTGTTGTGCAGATTGCGCAAGAGGCTCTACCAGAACATCAACTCACTAGGTCACCATCTCACCATTTCACAAATTGAAGATGGAACGCACGAAAATAGTAGTGACGGGCGGCGCTGGCTACATTGGCTCCCACGCGGTGGTAGAGCTGTTCGAAGCCGGCTACCAGCCTATTATTATTGACAACTTCAGCAACTCTCAGGAGTCGGTGCTCGATGGCATCAAGGCTATTCTGGGTCAGGCAGTGCCTTGCTACAACATCGACTGCGGCGACGAGGCTGCTCTGCGCGGCGTGTTCGACCAGGAACCGGATATCCGGGGCATCATTCACTTTGCCGCGTACAAAGCGGTAGGTGAGTCGGTGCAGCAGCCGCTGAAGTATTACCAGAACAACGTCGGCTCGCTCATCACGCTGCTGAAAGTAATGCCTGACTACGGCGTGAGCAACCTGGTTTTCTCCTCCTCGTGCACCGTGTACGGCATTCCGGATCAGCTGCCCGTAACCGAACAGACCCCGACCAAGCCGGCTACTTCGCCCTACGGCAATACCAAGAAAATCTGCGAGGATATCCTCAACGATGTAGCTTCGGTATCGGGCGGGGCTATCCGCACCATTCTGCTGCGCTACTTCAACCCGATTGGGGCACACGCATCGGCCCGCATCGGCGAGCTGCCGCTGGGCGTGCCCAATAACCTGGTTCCCTTCATCACGCAGACGGCCGCCGGCATCCGTGAGAAGCTCACCATCTACGGCGACACCTACGACACGCCCGACGGCACCAACATCCGCGACTACGTGCACGTGGTAGACCTGGCCAAAGCCCACGTGGTAGCGGTGCAGCGCCTGCTCGACGGCGCCGGCGACGTGGTAGAAACCTTCAACGTGGGCACTGGCCGCGGCAATAGCGTACTGGAAGTAGTGCAGGCTTTCGAGCGGGCCACCGGCCAGAAGCTGAACTACACCATCGGTCCGCCCGGGCCGGCGACGTACCCGCCATCTACGCCGACGTAACCAAAGCCACGCAGGAGCTGGGCTTTCAAACCACTGCTACCCTGGACGAGGCCCTGGCCAGCTCCTGGAAGTGGCAGCAGTCCTTGGCGAAATAGTGAGATGGTGAAATGGTGAGTTGTTGTTCAAACCGCGCGATTCTGCGCTAGCGGCACGAAAAACTCACCATCTCACCATTTCACCATCTCACCATTTCAAAACTTTACAATTTCACCGATCATGAAAATCATCATCACCGGCGGGGCCGGCTTCATTGGGTCGCACGTGGTGCGCCTGTTCGTCACCAAGTATCCGGAATATCAGATTCTGAACCTGGATGCCTTGACCTACGCCGGCAACCTGGAAAACCTGCGCGACATCGAGAATGAGCCCAACTACCGTCTGGTGAAAGGCGACATTACCGACCAGGCTTTCGTGGACCACCTCTTCGCTACCGAGGAGCCCGACGCCGTAATTCACCTTGCCGCCGAGTCGCACGTGGACCGCAGCATCACCGATCCGCTGGCCTTCGTGAAGACCAACGTGCTGGGCACGGTGCACTTGCTGAATGCCGCCAAAAACCTGTGGAAGCCCCTGGGCTACGAAGGCAAAACCTTCTACCACGTGAGCACCGACGAAGTGTACGGCTCCCTGGAAATGGGTCCCGAGATGTTTACCGAGGACACGCCCTACGATCCCCGTTCGCCGTATTCGGCCTCGAAAGCTGCTTCGGACCACTTTGTGCGCGCCTGGTACCACACCTACCACATGCCGGTAAAGCTGAGCAACTGCTCAAACAACTACGGCCCCAACCACTTCCCCGAAAAGCTTATTCCGCTGGCTATCCACCGCATTCAGCACGGGCAGCCCGTGCCGGTGTACGGCAAAGGCGAAAACGTGCGCGACTGGCTGTTTGTGAAAGACCACGCCACCGCCATTGATGCCGTGTTCCACAAAGGCAAAGTGGGCGAGACCTACAACATCGGCGGGGTAAACGAGTGGCAGAACATTGAGCTCATCAACCTACTCTGCGACGTGCTTGACGAGAAGACCGGCCGTGAGCAGGGCACGTCCCGCAAGCTCATCACCTACGTAACCGACCGCGCCGGCCACGACCTGCGTTACGCCATCGACTCGAGCAAGATCATGAACGAGCTGGGCTGGAAGCCCTCCGTGACTTTCGAGCAGGGCCTGGCCCAAACCGTGGACTGGTACCTGGAAAACACCGAGTGGCTCAACAACGTGACCAGCGGGGCCTACCAGCAGTACTACCAGCAGCAGTACAACCGATAACTAATGTGCTAATGTGGAAATGCGCTGATGTGCTAAGCCATTTTCGGCCATAGCCTCAACTCATTTCCACATTTCTCACATTGGCACATTAGCACATTAAACAGAATGTACGAAACTCCTTTTCACGACCAGCCGCTCGATAACCTGACTTTCCTGGTAACGGGCGGCGCGGGCTTTATCGGCTCCAACCTGGTTGAATACCTGCTGAAATACGGCGCCAAAAAGGTGCGGGTCCTGGATAACTTCTCCAACGGCTTCCGCAAGAACCTCAACCTGTTTGCCGGCAACCCCGCGCTGGAGGTTCTTGAAGGCGACATCCGGGACCGGCAAACCTGCATCGACGCCTGTGTGGGCGTCGACGTGGTGCTGCATCAGGCGGCTCTGGGCTCGGTGCCCCGCTCCATCAATGACCCGATTACCTCCAACGACGTGAACGTAGGCGGCTTCGTGAACATGCTCGTGGGTGCTAAGGAGGCCAACGTAAAGCGTTTCGTGTACGCGGCTTCGTCCTCTACCTACGGCGACCATAAAGCTCTGCCCAAGGTAGAGGACCGGATTGGCAAGCCTTTGTCGCCCTACGCCGTGACCAAGTATGCCAACGAGCTGTACGCCGACGTGTTTGGCAAAACCTACGGCATGGAAATCATCGGGCTGCGCTACTTCAACATCTTCGGCCCCCGTCAGGACCCGAACGGAGCGTATGCAGCCGTTATTCCGCTCTTCATCGATGCCGTGCTGCAGGGCAAGCCCCCGCGCATGAACGGCGACGGTGGGCAGACCCGCGACTTTACCTTCGTGGAAAACTGCGTGCAGGCCAACATCAAGGCGGCTTTGTCCTCGAACCCGGAGGCGGTAAACCAGGTCTACAACGTGGCCGTGGCCGACCGTACCTCGCTCAACGACCTGTTCAACATCCTGAAGGAAGAGGCCGGCTCCGACATCACGCCCGAGTACGGCCCCGACCGTGCCGGCGACATCCGCGACTCTCTGGCCGATATCAGCAAGGCCAACAACCTGCTGGGCTACGACCCGCAGATCCGCATTCGGGAGGGCCTGCAGAAAACCCTGGCTTGGTTTAAAGAGAATCAGGCGTTTATTGCCGAGCGAAACTAGGTGCCTTACCTGCTTCGCAAAACCGCTGCACGCTGCCGCACGAAACGCCCACAAAGTCACTAACTCACTAACTCACAGATGAAAGGCATTATTCTGGCCGGGGGCTCCGGCACCCGCCTGCACCCGCTCACGTTGGCCGTCAGCAAGCAGCTCATGCCGGTGTACGACAAGCCGATGATTTATTATCCGCTGTCGATTCTGATGATGGCAGGCATCCGCGAAATCCTCATCATCACCACGCCCCACGACCAGGAGCAGTTCAAACGCCTGCTGGGCGACGGCCAGAAGCTGGGCTGCAACTTCCAGTATGCCGTACAGGAAGTGCCCAACGGTCTGGCCCAGGCCTTCGTTATCGGCGCCGACTTCATCGGCGACGACAAGGTGGCCCTGGTGCTCGGCGACAATATCTTCCACGGCGAAGGCCTGGAAGAGCTGCTCAAGAGCAACAGTAGCCCCGAGGGCGGCGTGGTGTATGCCTACCACGTGCAGGACCCCGAGCGCTACGGCGTGGTGGAGTTCGACGAGAATAAAAAGGCCCTCAGCATTGAGGAAAAGCCTAAGCAGCCCAAAAGCAACTATGCCGTACCGGGTCTGTATTTCTACGACAACGAAGTCATCCAGATTGCCAAGGACCTGAAGCCCAGCCCCCGCGGCGAGTACGAAATTACCGACGTCAACCAGGAATACCTGCGCCGTGGTAAGCTCAAAGTTGGCATTCTGGGCCGCGGCACCGCCTGGCTCGACACCGGCACGTTTGAGTCCTTGATGCAGGCTGGCGAGTTTGTACGCGTCATTGAGCAGCGCCAGGGTCTGAAAGTGGGGTCCATTGAGGAAATTGCTTACCGCCAGGGCTTTATCACTGCCGACCAGCTGCGCGCCATTGCCGAGCCCCTGCGCAAGAGCGGCTACGGCGACTACCTGATGAGCCTGCCCGAGTCGTTGCTGCTGGAAAAGTAGAAGCTGCTCCTACAGCATTGAAAAGGCCCGCGCTACTTCTAGCGCGGGCCTTTTACATTTGCGGAATCACGCCATAGTCAGTCGATGCCGATGCAGCCCATGACCTATCAGGATTTTACGCTCAAAGCGCGCCTGCGTGACCGGGCCTTTGTGGAGGAGCGGCTACTGGCACTCGGCTTTACTTACATCGGGCTGGACGAGCAGCGCGACACGTATTTTCTCGTCAGCCAAGGTAAGCTTAAACTTCGGCAGGGTACGATTGAAAACCTGATAACCCACTATGAGCGGCTACCGGACCGGGCTACGGAGAAGACAGTCGTGTACGTGTACGACCTGAACCCTTCGGCCCAACAAATTGCCGACCTGTATGCGGCGCATGAGGTAGTCGGAATTGTAGAGAAGAGCCGTCGGATTTACCGGCTCGGCAACGTCAAAGTTCACCTTGATACTACGGCAGACCAAACCGAATTCCTGGAAATAGAAGTGTTTGACCACACGAACACCAAACCCGCTCCGGAGCTGGAAGCCGCTGCCACGAGGTGCTACGCAGCCTGGGCATTGACCCCGCGGACCTATTGCCTACGGGCTACTTTAAAAAGTAACTGTTTGTGGATCATTGATAAGCAGCGCGTTAAGCGTTGACAAGCGCTGCTAAAAGATGATGCCGGCCAACAAGCCCGCCAGCACGATTACGTAGGAGGGAAACTTGTCCCAGAGCAGCACCAGAAACGTGACGGCCACCAACGCCAGATTCACGGGCGTATCGGGCAAGGGGTGATACAGCAGAAACGTAGCGGCGCACACCAGGCCGGCCGACACGGCGTTGATGCCCTCCAGGGAGGCCTTAACCACCCGGTACTGCTTGAGCTGGTCCCAGAAGCGGATCAGAAAGAAGATGAGCAGGGTGCCCGGCATGAAAATACCCGCTGCGGCCACGACTGCGCCCAGGATCTGACTGCCGATGCCCCCGCCGACCTGCCGCATGGCTAGGGCCCCAATGTAGGAGGCAAACGAAAAATTGGGTCCCGGCATGGCCTGCACCAGCCCCAGCCCGGAAAGAAATTCCTGAGTGGTGAGGTAGTGCTTAAACTCTACGAACTCGGCGTACAGTAGGGGCGCCAGCACCTGCCCGCCGCCAAACACCAGGCTGCCGTTGCGGTAGAAGTTCTCAAACAGTCGCACTGGCAGCATCCGATGGTCGGAACGGGTGTAGTGGCCCAGCACGGCCGCGCCTACCAGCACGGCCAGCCACAGCGCGAAATTGGCCCATTCAATGTTGAGAGGCTGCTTTTTTTCCAGCACCGGCATTTTGCGGTAGCGGAAGGTGGTAATCGTGCCGCCCGCAATGAGCAGCAGCGGCAGCACCGAGGGCAGCTGAAATCGGTAAGCCAGCATAGATGCCGCCACCATCAGGGCCACGGAGGTTTTGGTGTGAATGACCTTCTCGGAAATCTTATAGGCCGAATATGCCACAAAGCCTACCGCAATTGGCTGAATGTACTGCACCAGGTGGGCTACCTGGTCTTTATCGAGGTAGGAAATGGTGAGGCCCGCCAGCGTCATCAGCGTCACGGCCGGCAGCATCCAGACTAGCACCGTAAGGTAGGCCAGGTTGGGCCCGCCCAGGCGGTAGCCAATGGCCGTAATGGTTTGGGTGGAGGTGGGGCCGGGCAGGATCTGGCACAGGGCCGTAAGCTCCAGCAGCTCGGCAGCCGTCAGGTAGCGGCGCTTATCCACCAGCAGCCGCAGCATCATGGCCATGTGGGCCTGGGGGCCGCCAAAGGCCGTAAGTCCCAGGGCTGCCACGTCCTTCAGAAAAATGATTCCTCGTACCCGCTTGGTGCGGGCACCGCGAGTACCCCGGGCGGCGGTGCGAGCTGAATTTCTTCCGTTTCCAAAACGTGGTACTTAGTGGTCAGACAAGGACGCAGAAAGCCGGGGCAAAAGCAATGGAGGGGCTTGGTAAATACGCGTCAAATCGTTGGGAGCCAGAAAGAAAGCGGCCGGCTGCTGAAAGAATGACCTGGATAATTCCAGAAAGCACACTTTCAACAACCGGCCGCTACCAATCTACTCCTGCTTACTTCTTCTTGAGGCCCAGCTCAATCAGACGCTCGTTGAGGAATTCACCAGCGGTGATGTCGGCTTCCTTCTTTGGGTTGTCGGGCGTCACGCAGTTTTCCAGGGCTGCCAGGCTCATTTCCGAGCGGGGGTGCATAAAGAAGGGCACCGAGAAGCGGGAAGAGTTCATTTTCTCGCGGGCGGGTTTACCACGCGGTGAATGGTGCTCTTGAGTACGCCGTTGGTCAGGCGCTGCAGCATGTCGCCCACGTTCACCACAATCTGGTCGGGTAGGGCCGTAATCGGAATCCAGTGCCCGTCGCGGCGCAGCACCTGCAGACCGTCGGCCGAGGCGCCCATGAGCAGCGTAATCAGGTTGATGTCGCCGTGCTCGGCGGCGCGTACGGCATCCGCGGGCACCTCATCGGGGTTTTCGATGGGGAAGTAGTGGATGGGGCGCAGGATGCTGTTGCCGTTCCGAACTTTGTCGTCGAAATAATTTTCGGGCAAATTCAGGTACAAGGCAATGGCCCGCAGCACGTCTTTTCCGGCTGCTTCCAGGGTGCGGTAAGTCGTGAAAGTGCTCTTTTGAAAGGTCGGAACTTCGGCCGGCCAGATGTTGGCCGGGTACTCCTTGCCGATGGGGTCACTCTCGTCATCGACCTCCTGGCCCACGTGGAAAAACTCCTTCAGGTCGCCGGTGTTGCGGCCTTTGGCGTGCTCTTTTCCTTTGCTGATATAGCCGCGCTGGCCAGCCAGTTCGGGGTTTTCGTAGCGTTGCTTGGCGTCGTCGGGCAACGCGAAGAAGGCCTTTACGTCATTGTAAAGAGCAGCGGTCTGTTCGTCGGAAAGGCCGTGGTTTTTCAGGGCTACAAAACCGATATTCTGATAAGCTTCGCCGAGCTGTTGCACGAAGCGGGCCTTACGCTCCGGGTCACCGGAACGGAAATCGGCCAAGTCGAGGGAGGGAATTTCTTCCAACAATTTTTCTTCCATAGCGGAAAATCAATATACTTTTGAGCAAACCTTACGTATTGCGCAAGGTACTTAAAAAATCATTCGTCGTCCCGGTGTCGGGGCGCGGCCGGACGAGCGGTCCGGTGGTCTTTTTAATCCTTCCACCATTTCCCTCATGAAAGCATCTGCTTTACTAATGAGCAGCGCCATGCTGCTTGGTCTGGCCGCCTGCGACACGGCCAAACAACAACAAGAGTCGGGTACACAAGCGACGTCTGAGCGCGTGACCAATATGGCTTCCATGGAGAAAAACGGCCTCCGTTTGACACCATTTACGGATTCGCCCAAAAACCCCGAAGCGCAGCTGCAACTCAAGTCGCCGGTAACCGGCTCGGCCGTACCCAGCGGCAGTGTGTCGTTTGATTACGACATCACCAACTTCCAGCTTACCAAGATGACGGGTGGCATGCACTCGGAGGAAATGGCCAACTCGGAAAAAGGTCAGCATATTCATAATATCGTGGATAATGAGCCCTACACGGCCCACTACACCACGGAATTTACCAAACCCATTGCCGACGGGCAGCACGTGGTGCTCTCGTTCCTGTCGCGCTCCTACCACGAAAGCCTCAAGCACCGCGGCGCGTATGATCTGCGGGTAGTGACGGTGGGCAACGCCGCCACCGCCACGCCCCTGAACGCCGACCTGAAGGCTCCTCACCTGTTCTACAGCCGCCCCAAGGACACCTACTCCGGCAAAGACGCGGCCAAGGTGATGCTGGACTTCTATCTGGTAAACACGACCCTGTCTCCGGACGGCAACCGGGTGCGCGCTACCATCAACGGTACCGAGTTCATGCTCGACCAGTGGGCTCCTTACATGATGGAAGGCTTGCCTGCCGGGCAGAACACCATCAAGCTGGAGCTGGTAGACGCCAGCGGCAACCTGATTCCTGGTCCGTTCAACTCGGTGACGCGCAACTTTACGCTGCAGCCCTAACGCCCGAGCTACTCCGGTATAGTACAAAGCCCGTCGGCCCTGCGCCGCCGGGCTTTTTGCTGTTCTTTGGGCCTTGCTAGTTCAGCTTCGCCGGCCGCCTCGCAGACGCCAGCTCAGGGCCACTTCAAAGTAGGGGTAGAGGTTCTTGGTGTCGCGCTGCAGGTCTTCGGGAGTGTAGCTAGTGCCCACATAGGTGCCGGTTCCCTCGGTATAGCGGTAAAATGTGCGCAACTGCTGTAGCCACAGGCTGGCTACCAGCGTGAACCCCGTGTTGGTGCGGCGCTCATAAGCCACATCAGGACCTTGCTGCCGCGTAAGGCTGCGCAGGTAGATAAGCGTGGTGCTGCCGGCCCCGATGAGGGCGGCCCGGCCGTGGGTGCGCTGCTCCAGAAACCGGTAGCCCAGGCGCAGGCTGCTGCTGCCCCGCTGCCCACCCCAGCTGTGGCGCAGGCCGGCGGCCAGGTCGTGGGTGATGGTCGTGTCCAGGGGGCTTTCCTTGAACTCGGGCCAGTTGAGCAGGCCAATGCGGTTTTCGCGCCGGGCGTAATCAAGGGAGGCCAGCAGGCGGGGCGTAAACTGGTAACCCAGGTGCTGCTGCTGCTCCAGCACCCGGCTGGCGCGGTTTTTCAGCTGTTCGCTCAGCCGGTCGCGCACCTGGTAGCTTACCCAGAGGTGGTAGGTCGACTTCAGGCTGAAGCGCCCCGGGGCCCAGGTAAACGACGGTTCCCAGTGCAGCAGCCGGTCGGTGTAGTTCTCGGCGCTGAGGGCCGCCCGGATAAAAACAAACTGCCGGTACTCAGCCCCGGCCGCCAGCGAGGTGCGAAACGCTCCGGCCCAGCGCCCCACCCACACCAGGCGCAGGGAGTGCTGGGCTTCGTCGCGGTCCTGGGTGTTGGCCGGGCTGGGCGTGTCCACGCGCAGCAGCTGGGCCGAGCCCAGCAGCGTAAGCGAGTGGCGCTGCACCGGCAGCCAGGTCAGCTCCGACTGCCACAGCGTGGTTTTCTCGGAAATATCCTTGATTTGCTCCCGCTCGGTAGCAACGCTAAACCGTCTTTCGGGTAGGTTGCGGTTGTTATCCAAGGAATAGTTACGGTTCCGCTCCCGGTAGTTGAAGAGCAGCATAAACTGCAGCTTTTTGCTCCTAACGCGTACTTCCTGACGGGTATCGAGCTCCTTCTGATTATAGCCGATATTCTGTACCGTATCCGACTCGGCACTGAGCTGGCGGTAGGCAAACGCCCGGCGGGGCAAGGCCAGCAGGTTGTCGGAGCGAAAAGCAACTTTGTCGCCCAGCTGGTACACCCAGCTGAGCTGGCTCGAAATGGTGTCGCTCTGAATGCGCTGCACGTTGCTAGGCACGTAGTCCTCGGCCCGATTGGAGCGGTAGCCCAGCCGCAGCGAACCGCTGGAAAATTCATCGAGCGTACGTTCGTAATAGCCCTCGGCCAAGGTGCGCTGCCAGATACGCGGGCCTAGGTGGGAGCGGGTTCCAAACAGCCGGACGGCCACCGGCTGCCGGGCCTGGCTGCTGGGGTAAATCAGGGTGGTGACCTCCAGGCCGTAGGACGGGCCCGCGTCGCGCCGGCCGTTGCGGGCATCGTAGGCCCCACCGCCAAAGAGCACGTAGTGGGCCGTCGAAAGCGTATCGAGAAGGGTGGTCAGCCGCAGGCGGTGCTCATAGCCCAGGCGAGCCAGCCAGGCTCCAGTGCGGGTGGCATTGGCCCGGCTTTGCTCATAATGCAACTGCTGCCCCACTTGCCAGCCCTGCGGTAGGGAAACGGTATGAAACAGATTGGCCCCGTAATCTTCCCGCACGAAGGGCGGCTGGCCCCGGTCGTCGTATATCCAGTCGCTGAACAGGCGGTAGTCGAGCAGCTGCCGGGGCGTAAGGCGGGCGCGGCCCCGCAGGTCGGTTTGCTGGGAGTAGGTACTGATGCCCACACGCCGGGTCCGAAACGAGAGTAGCAGCAGGGAGTCGGAGCCGGCAGCTGTATTGTCAGGCGCTATTGCCTGAGCCGCGGCGGGCTGCACCAGGAATCCGGTTAGCAGCAGCAGAAGCAAACAGGCAGCAGACAAGTAGGCTCGACGGCAGCGCATGGGAGAGGACGGCCAAAGGCAACCGCTATGGCGTAAGTTAGCTAATCGGTAAACGGGCTGCAACCGACGCCTAATTCTAGGTTTTAGACAAATAATCGAACTTTATAAGTATTGGAGTGTGTATTTTTGGCTCACCTGACAGGTGCTACGAAACATCTGTGCTGTTCAGGACGTCTTGAGTGTTCGGACCAGTTAGAGAATCTGGCGCCCGACGCTCCCGCAGGCCTCCGTTTTGCCATCTAAGCTTATGATTGTTCGAAAACTTGTTCTTTCCCTCGGGTTAATTGTTGGTGTGGGAAGCTGGGCGCAAGCCCAGCGGGCCATTTGGGCAGCGAAAGTAGTAGAGGTATCATCCCAGAAAGCGGAGGGGAAAGAGGCTTTCTCACCCGAGAAAGTGTTGGGCGAGCCGAATGCTCAGCCCCTGGGTCAAATCAACAACGACGCCTGGATTCCCAAGAAGGAGGGGTCCAACGAGTTTATCGAGGTTCGCTACACCAAATCCATCATCGCCAAGCAGGTGACGGTCGTGGAAAACTTCAATCCGGGCTCCATCACCAAAATCGAGTTGGTCGATACCCGCGGCACCCGGCACCAGGTGTACGAAAACAAGAGCCCGGGTCCCTTGGCCGAGCCTTTTCGCTCTCTGAGCGTCACGTTTCCGGCGGCTACGTACCGCACCGTTGGCGTAGTCGTGTCCATGAATACCAAGGCGGTGGAAGGCGTCAACCAGATTGACGCCATCGGCATTGCCGACGTGGCCGAAACCATGGTAAAGAAGGAGTTTGTGGCCCAGGCCGAGGGCGTGCGGTTCGACTCGGCCATGGTCAACCTGGGCGCCAACGTCAACTCCAAGTATGTAGATACCCACCCAGTAATTGCGCCGGACGGTAAGACCCTGTTTTTTGCCCGTCAGGAAAGCCCCCAGAACGTGGGCGGCGCCAACGACGTGCAGGACGTGTGGTACAGCAGCTTGGCTAACGCCGCCAAGAAAACCTGGAACCAGGCCAAGAACATTGGCGGCCCTATCAACACACCTGGTCCTAACGGTCTGGCCTCGGTATCGTCGGACGGGAATACGGCCCTGCTGATCAACGTGTATAACCCCGACGGCACGCTGGACCCCAAGGGCGCCAGCATCTCGCGCCGCACCAAAACGGGCTGGGGCATGCCGGTGAAAATCGAAATCGAGGATTTCTACAACGACGATGAGGAAAACGTCGACTACTTCCTGAGTACCTCGGGCAAGTTTCTGCTCATGGCCGTGCAGCGTAAGGACGGCAAAGGCGCGCAGGACCTGTATGTAAGCTTTAAAAAGGAAGACGGCCGCACCTGGACCCGCCCCAAGAACCTGGGCGCCTCCATCAATACCAAAAAGGCCGAGTTTGCGCCCTTTCTGGCTGCCGACGGCAAAACCCTGTACTTCGCCTCCGAAGGCCTGGGTGGGTACGGCAAGAGCGACATTTTCTCGTCTAAGCGCCTGGATGACAGCTGGACCAACTGGTCGAAGCCCCGTAACCTGGGCCCCAACATCAACTCTCCCGACTTCGACGGCTACTTCACTTTGTCGGCCGCCGGTGAGGATGCTTATCTGGTGTCGTCGCGCAATGGCCTGGGCGGCTCCCGCGACATTTTTCGCATCAACCTGACCCCGCAGTTCAAGCCCGAAGTGGTGACGCTGGTGCGCGGGCGGGTGCTGGATGCGGCTACCAAAAAGCCCGTGGCCGCCACCATCAAGTACGAGAACCTGCTGACCGGCGAGGAAATCGGGGTGGCTGAAACCAGCCCCGTGGACGGATCCTATACCATCGTACTGCCTTCGGGTGCGCACTACGGCTACCGTGCCGAAGCCGAGAACTATCTGGCCGAAAGTGACAACCTGGACGTGACGGACCGGCAGAACTACTCGGAGGTCAACCATGACCTGTTCCTGGTGCCCTTCGCTGTGGGTTCGACTATCAAGCTCAACAACATCTTTTTTGCCCAGAGCAAATACTTCCTGCGCGAGAATTCCTATCCGGAACTGATGCGTCTGGTGCGTATTCTGAAGGATTACCCCACGGTAGAAATCAAGCTGGAAGGCCACACCGACAACCAGGGCGACCCAACGCTGAACCTGAAGCTCAGCCTGGACCGGGTAAACGAGGTAAAAAAGTATCTGGTGTCGAAAGGCATCAGCGGGCACCGTATTACCACTGAGGGCTTTGGCGACAAGAAACCCATTGCCAGCAACGAGCAGGAAGACACCCGTAAGCTCAACCGCCGGGTAGAGTTCCGGATTACCAAGAAGTAAAGCAGGTACTGATCAGCTAATTCTCGTGTCAGGGCGAGCAAAGCCCAGTCACCTTCCTAAAGTGAAAAGCCCTCAATCGTTAATACGGTTGAGGGCTTTTTGGTAAAGGGGATTTAAGCGCTAGCAGCGGACAGATGGCTTCTCTACCGCTTGCAAAGGCTAGGAATCAGCACGCTGTATAACGCACTGCACTAGCTTAACCGGGACTCGTCGCGGCCGGGCTTGGTGCTGCTGTTCTGCCCGCCCGGGTTGGCAATAGAGTCGCGCATGTCGGTGTCGGCCTGCACGTTGCGCATCTTGTAGTAGTCCATTACGCCCAGGTTGCCGGAGCGGAAGGCGTCGGCAATGGCTTTGGGAATCTCGGCTTCGGCGTCGACTACGCGGGCTTTGGCTTCCTGGGTTTTAGCCCGGTTTTCCTGCTCTACGGCCACGGCCATGGCCCGGCGCTCCTCGGCCTTGGCTTCGGCCACTTTCAGGTCGGCCGTGGCCTGGTCAATCTGGAGCTTGGCGCCGATATTTTCTCCGATATCAATGTCGGCAATATCAATAGATAGGATTTCGAAGGCCGTACCCGCATCAAGGCCTTTGCTGAGCACGAGCTTGGAAATCTTGTCGGGGTTTTCGAGTACTTCCTTGTGCGACACCGACGAGCCAATGCTGGTCACGATGCCTTCCCCAACGCGGGCCAGAATAGTTTCTTCCCCGGCCCCGCCCACCAGTTGGGTAATGTTGGCTCGCACCGTTACGCGGGCAATGACGATCAGCTGAATCCCGTCCTGCGACACGGCCGCCACGTTGGGCGTGTTGATAACCTTGGGATTTACGGAGGTCGTTACGGCCTCAAACACGTTGCGGCCGGCCAGATCAATGGCGGTGGCCTGCTTGAAGTCGAGCGGAATGTTGGCCTTGTCGGCCGAAATCAGGGCTTTAATAACGTTGGGCACGTTGCCGCCGGCCAGAAAGTGGGTTTCCAACTCGTTGCTGGTGATGTGCAGGCCCGCCTTGGTGGCCGTTATCAGGGAGTTGACGATGAGCGTGGGTGAGACTTTGCGCACCCGCATCAGCACCAGCTGGAACAGGCTCACCCGGACGCCGGAGAAAATGGCCGTAATCCAGAGGCTGATGGGGAAGAAGTAAAGGAAAACCAGCAGCGCAATGGCGGCTATAATAAGGGGCGCGAAGGGCACATTCATACCTAGTGGGCTTAGACCAGGTTCGAGTTACGAGTTTTTTCCTGGTTTTTGTGGTTTCCTACGCCTGCTCCACCACAATGCGGTTTTGCTCGATGCCCAGCACCCGCACCGGCGTGCCAGAAGCCAGAAACTCGCCGCGGGTCACTACTTCGCGCCGGTCATCATCGAACAGAGCCGTGCCAGCCGGCCGCAGCGCCGACAAGGTGCGGCCCACGGTGCCGGGCTCTACATCGGGGCGGCGAGCGTCGCGCACACTCGTGTTGTTGACGTCGGTCAGGGCGAAGCGGTGTAGGTTTTTGGGCCGCAGTCCTATGTAAACCACGATGCCAGCCAGCACGGCCGCCGTGACCAGCGTGATATGGCCGCCGGTGCTGCCCAGGTCGCGGTAGCCAAACCAGATACCAATGGCCAGCAGCGCAAAGCCCACCAGCCCGACCAGCGTGGTGCCGGGAATAAACAGGACTTCGGCCACCAGAAACAGCAGGCCAAACAACAAGAGCAGCGCAATGGAAATCCAATCCATAAGAGGGGTGGTAGAGGTTACTCTAAATATACGCAGAAAGCAATTGTTGCTGATACGGGTATGCCCGGCGGAGTTGCTATTTTGGCGTTGCTAACCCGCCATATCACCTGTATGCCCGCTGTGCTTGCCTCCGGAGTAACGATGCTGACGACCCTGCTCAGGCAGGTGCCTTACCTGACGGCGGCCGAGGTGGAAGAGTTCGTAGCGCTGTGGAAACGGCCGGTAGTGCTTCAGCGGCACGACTTTCTGGTGCAGGCCGGGCAGGTAGAGCACAACCTGTACTTTGTGGTCAGCGGGGTGCTGCGCATCTATTATCCGAGCCAGGACGAGGAAATTTGCGTCGGGTTTGGCTACGCCAACAACATGGTGTGCTCGTTTCCGTCGTTTGTGGCAAATCAGCCCTCCGAGTACTGCCTGCAGGCGCTAAAGAAGTGTGAGCTGCTGGCTATTTCCCGCGCCGATTTTAGTGCCTTCGTAGAGCAGAATGCCGGGTTTGCGCGGTTCTGGCGCACGGAGCTGGAACGGGTGCTGGTAGGGCGCATCGAGCGGGAAATAGACTTGCTGCTGCCCGAGCCCGAGCGGCGCCTGGAGCGGCTGCTCAAGCGCAGTCCGCACATATTTCAGCTGGTGCCCAAGAAGTACATTGCCTCCTACCTGCGCATGACGCCCGAAACGCTGAGCCGGCTGCGCTAACTCTTGATCCTGGTCAAGATTTGACAGAGTGCCGGGGCCGACCTTTGGCCTATTCAAATTCAAACGCCTAACGTCATGCTTTCTACCGCTTTTATTGCCCAGTTCGAAGCCCAGATTCAGGAGCTATCCGCCACGGTAGCCCAACAGCTCCAGCCGCTGCCCAGCCACCAGCTTAACTACAAGCCGACGCCTACGGGTTGGAGCGTGCTGGAGTGCCTGGAACACCTAAACCGCTACAGCCGCTTCTATAACGCGGAGCTAGCTCAAGCCTTATCCGGTCGAAGAGCGGAGCTGGCTGCGCACGAAGTTGGGTTCAGCTGGCTAGGGCGCAAGTCATACGACACGGTGAAGCCGGAAAACCGCAAGCCGCAGAAAACCATCAAGCACATGAACCCCGCCGGTAGTCAGTTCACGCTGGCCGTGGTAGAAGAATTTCTGCGGCACCAGGCGCAGCTGCTGGAGTTGCTGGCCGCCGCCCGCACTGCCGACCTGAACCGAAAAGCCGTGCGCGTCGAGTTTTTCCGGCTGCTGAAGCTGCGCCTGGGTGAGGCAATGTTGTTTGTGGTAGCTCACGAGCAGCGCCACGTGCAACAGGCGTTGCGTGCGGCCCAGGCCGCTCAAAATCGAGAAAAGGAAGCTCTGCTGGTGGTGTAGGGCAAGCGTGAGGTGTACACAGCTACCGGTTTTGCGTATGCCAACCCATGATGAAGCAACGCGAAGTAACCACCCCGACAATACCCAATGGACCTGTGTGCAAGCCTACGCCGCCGTAAGCAGTGAGGCCGCCGACAAAGCAGCCTCGCTCAGCGAAACTCAAGATGGCGGCGTGCCGGTAGTCTGTACGCCCAGCGGCGGAGCCCAAACCGTGCGCCTGGAGTTAGAAAAAGACTGGCTCGACAACCTCTCGGACGAGGAGTTAACCCAGGCTATTCAGGCGGCACAATAGCTAGGCTTATTAAACCCAACGGCCCCGCTACCAGACTGGTAACGGGGCCGTTGGGTTACAGCAAAACGGGTCTATAATCCGGCTGACTGCTTAAAACTAGTGGATGCCAGCACTTAGTAAGCCCGGGCAAAGTACACCCGGCGCTGACTCGGCTTGCCGGTCAGGATGCAGGTGCCTTCCTCGTCGGGCTCGTTTAGAGCCACGCAGCGGATGGTAGCCTTGGTTTCTTCTTTGATGCGCTCCTCGGTTTCGGTAGTGCCGTCCCAGTGTGCCACCACAAAGCCGCCTTCGCCTTCCAGAGCCTGCTTAAACTCCTCGTAGGTCTCGACGCGGGTCGTGTGGGTTTCGCGGAAGTGCAGGGCCCGCTGGTAGATGTTGGTCTGAATATCGGTCAGCAGCTGGTCCACGCTGTTCACGATGTCGGCCAGCGGCAGGTTCATCTTCTCCTTGGTGTCGCGGCGGGCTACTTCCACGGTGCCGTTGTCCAGGTCGCGCATGCCCACGGCAATCCGCACCGGCACGCCTTTGAGCTCCCACTCGGCAAACTTGAAGCCGGGGCGCTCCGTGTCCCGGTCATCAAACTTCACGCTGATGCCGCGCTCGGCCAGGCCCAGTTGCATGGGGCGGATACGCTCAGTCAGCTCTTCCAGTTGGCCCGTCTTGTAAATCGGCACAATGACCACCTGAATCGGGGCCAGCTTGGGCGGCAGCACCAGGCCTTCGTCGTCGGAGTGGCTCATGATCAGAGCCCCCATCAGGCGGGTGCTTACGCCCCAGGAAGTACCCCATACGTGCTCCAGCTGTCCTTCTTTGGTGGTAAACTGCACGTCAAACGCCTTGGCGAAGTTCTGCCCCAGGAAGTGGGAAGTACCAGCCTGCAAGGCTTTGCCGTCCTGCATCAAACCTTCGATGCAATACGTGTCCAGAGCCCCGGCAAACCGCTCGTTCTCGGTCTTCACGCCTTTCACCACCGGCAGGGCCATCCATTCCTCGGCAAACTGCGCGTACACGTCCAGCATCTGCCGCGTTTCAGCCACCGCTTCTTCGGCCGTAGCGTGGGCTGTGTGGCCTTCCTGCCACAGAAACTCGGCCGTGCGCAAAAACAGACGGGTCCGCATTTCCCAGCGCACCACGTTAGCCCACTGATTAATCAGCAGGGGCAGGTCCCGGTAGCTCTGAATCCAGTTCTTGTAGGTGCTCCAGATAATAGCCTCCGAAGTCGGGCGCACGATCAGCTCTTCCTCCAGCTTAGCGTTGGGGTCCACGCGGAGCTTACCAGGCCGGTCGGGGTCGTTCTGCAGGCGGTAGTGAGTCACGACGGCGCATTCCTTGGCAAATCCCTCCGCGTTTTTCTCCTCGGCCTCAAACAGGCTTTTGGGTACAAACAGCGGGAAATAGGCGTTCTGGTGGCCCGTACGCTTAAACATATCGTCGAGCTGGCGCTGCATCTTCTCCCAGATGGCGTACCCGTACGGTTTGATGACCATACAGCCGCGTACGGCCGAGTTCTCAGCCAGGCCGGCGCGCTTCACCAACTCATTGTACCACAGTGAATAATCTTCACTACGCTTTGGCAAACTTTTACTCATATTCGAGGTATCTTTGGGTAAGAGAAATGGTTCCCAAATCTGGTATAAGATTTGTCCTAGGAAAAAGGCACCGTTTCGGCGCCAAATTACGTTATTAAACTGGAGCTCACCTCGCCAGTTCTTATAAGTCAGGCAACCAATCCGAGGTTTCTCTACTCTGTTCCTTGCAAGGTCTACTTTTCAGCGTCAGCAGCCATGAAATCAATCTTTAACACTGTTTTGCCCGCCATGGCCCTGCTCACGCTGGGTGGCTGTGCAAGCACCTCGGCTCTTACCTCTACGGAGAGCGACGGGGTTTATTATTCCTCGAAAGACCGCACCACCTACAACGAGCCTACCCGCTCGACGGCGTCGGTTCAGGATGACGCTTCGGCGGGCAGCACAGCTGCTGATGCCGAAACCAATCCGGATTATGCCAGCTCTGGCAGCTCATCATCGAAAAGCGGGGGCTCGGAGTATTACGACGAAGATTACAGCTACTCGGCCCGTATCCGGCGTTTTCACCAGCCTGCCTACCGCAGCTTTAGCTATGGCTACTACGACCCCTTCTATGCTGATCCCTTCTGGTATGGCGGCAGCGCCTACTCATACTACGGTGGCGGCTGGGGCCCGAGCTACTACGGTGGCTACGACCCATTCTATAGCCCCTATTACGGCTATGGCAACACGGCCATAATCATCAATGTTGGCTTTGGTCGCCCTTACTATAACCCCTGGCGCTATGGCTACGGCGGCTATGGCTATGGTTATGGCTACGGCGGTTACGGAATGGGCTACTATGACGGCTACCGCAACGGCCTCTACAGCGGCTATGGTAACTACTACGGCGGAACGGTAGGTACTACCCGAAACGTGCGTTATGGACCCCGCACGGGACGTAGCCTGGAAGCTACCGCCAGTAGTCGGCCATCAACTGAAACCAATTCGGGCCGGGGCCGCACCCGCGAAGGTGGCATTGCCAACTCTGAGGGTGGCCTGAACACAACGGGCAGTGCCGCTGGCACTAACCCGCGCTGAACGGCAGGTCGCGTGAGCGGACCACCGGCAACCCTATCGGCGGCGTTTCGTCCTCATCGGACATCCGGGCTACGGAAAGCACGGGCCGCGGCCGCGAAGGCAGTGAGCAAGTGCAGCGCCGTAATGCAGCTGTCTTCACCGACGAAAACGGCAGCCGGGTAGAAACCCGCAGTGCAGAAACGCTGGATCAGCCCCGCACTACCGACAATGGTCGTCGCTGGCGCGTAGTGGAAAATACCGGCAACGGGCAGCCGGCTACGACTCCTGCTTACCCCAACTACTCGGAACAGCGCCGCAGCCGCAGCCGTGAGGTCTACGGCGGTCAGCAGGACAACAGTGGCCAGCAAGCAGCCGAACAGCCAACGCGCCGGCAGCGCTCCTCGGAGAGCACGCAGCAGTCGACCCGGACGTACGAAGCGCCACAGCGGACGTACGAGGCCCCGCAGCGAACCTATGAAGCACCACAGCGTTCGTATGAGCCTTCGCGCAGCTCTTCCCCGTCGATGGGCGGAGGTAGCAGCGGTGGCGGTGGCGGTGGTGGCCGTAGCAGCGGCGGCGGCCGTGGCCGCGGCGAGTAAATTAGCTATTAGGAAATCTTATTGTGGCCGGCCGCTGGTCGGCCACCTTTCTTTCCAATCCCATGAAAAACCTGAAATATTTGCTAGCCATGGCCTTTATGGGTCAGGCCAGCTACGGCTTTGCCCAATATGAAGTAGATGCTCTCCGGTTTTCTCAGACGCAGTTTGGGGGTACGGCCCGTTCCCTGGGTATTGGGGCGCCAACGTGGCTGTAGGAGCCGACTTAGGTAATCTGGCAACTAATCCTGCCGGTTTGGGTATGTATCAGCGCTCTGAGTTTAGCTTTTCGCCCGGCTTGGGCTTGGGCAATACCGAGAGCAGGGCTTTTGGCACTACCACTAGTGATGCGCGTAACAGCCTGCATATCGGTAGCCTAGGGGCTGCGTTCGTAAACCGGCGCCCGGACAGTGACGAGAATCCCTGGCGCAACGGAACGTTTGCTATTGGCCTGACTCGCACCAACGATTTTAACGAGAGCTTCCGCTACCGCGGCAATCCCTCCCGGGAGCAGGATATCTTTCAGCGCCTGAGCACCGACCGGCGGCAGGACCTCGACGACTTGGCCTTCAATACCTACCTTACGGAGGAAGATGCCCAAGGAATCTATGTACCCGAGGACTATAAGAACTCGCGGGGGCGGTTGACGCAGGAAGAGACAGTACTTACTACCGGCTCTCAAACGCAGTTTGACTTTGGCTACGGTGCCAGCTACAAAGACCGGCTTTACATCGGTGGTGCCATCGGCATAGTAAGCACCCGCTTCAACTCGACCAGTACCTTGAAGGCTACCGACCCGGCCACCGACCCAGCGGGTACGTTGGGCTCTTCCTTTGGGTCGTTGAGCTACCGTGAAACGCTGGAAACCAGGGGTACGGGCATCAATGCTCGGATTGGAGCCATCTACCGGGTCAACGACGCACTCCGCGTTGGGGCTTCGGTTCAGACTCCTACCTATATGAAGCTGTCAGAATCCTACGGGGTTAGAATGGACGTGGTATACGACCAGGCTATTACGGTGGGTGGCAAAACCATGACTTCGGCCAGTGACTCGCCTGACCCGGGCGAATTTACTTACGCGTTGACCACGCCCTTCCGGGCCTCGAGTGGTATAGCAGCCGTTATTGGCAAGCATGGCTTTATCAGCGGGGATGTAGAGTACGTGAACTACAGTAATGCTCGACTCAGCAACGCTGATGAAACGGAAGATTATAATGCCGGGTATCCCGTATCGAATCCAACGTCTGCCCCGCCTTTTGACTTTACTACGAACAACGACCAGATTCGCCAACTGTACAAGTCGACGGTGAACGTGCGGGTTGGTGGAGAGCTGCGGGCGGACATCTTCCGTTTGCGTGCCGGCTATGCCCGCTATGGAGACCCCTACAAGAACAGTGAGTTTGACCGTACCCAGAACTATTTCACGGCCGGTGCTGGCCTGCGGCAAAATAACTTCTTCGTGGACGTAGCTGGGGTATACAGCACCAGTAAGCGGTTCTACAGCCCTTACGTGCTGGAAAGCAACACGCCAGTTGTCAGCGTGGATGGCAACCGCTACACCACCACCGTTACAGCAGGCTGGACATTTTAAGCCCCGTAGCACAAACAAAAACGGCGCCCCGGTTTATTCCGGGGCGCCGTTTTTGTTTGTGGAAGCCTACCTATTTTGCAATGCGGACCTGCAGATCCAGAGTAGGGATGGGGGTTTGCCGGATTTCCAGCACCGTCAGCAAGCCGTACTTGCCGTCGGCCGTAAGAAAGGCGAAAAGCTGGTTTTTGGCCAAAGCACCCGTATTAGTGATGGCAGTGCCCCGCTCGTAAATACTCGCAAAGCTTTGCGCGGAAATGGAGGAGGCAAAGCCTCCCTGGTCTGCTGCGGCTACTTGGCGGAGCCGCGTGATACGCGGGTTTTTTCGCCAAATACTGTCAAGCTTTACAGCCTTATCTACCAAGGTGGCAATGCTGGGCTTGCCGTCGGCGGTGGGCACATACACCAAGTCGATAAGCTGCTGGGCATTGGGTTTTAGGCGGACGGTGAAGCCTGGGAGCGGCAGCCCCGACGACAAAGCCAGGAAGCTGCGGCTAGTGCTGTTGCGGGGCTCCTGCAGCCGCACCGAGTAGCGGTGATAGGCCAGCAGAGAGTCGTTGTTGCGCAAGGTCAGGCGCAGGCCGCGGCTGGAGCTGCGATTCTGCGTATCGAATGCCTCAAACTTCCACTGCTCATTCCCCGATGTGGTGCGGGTGTTGAAGGTAAACTGGTAAGCTAATTCCTTTTTCTTGGTCAGAGTAGTGTCGAGATACACTAGCTCCGGCTCTGGAAAATTGTTGGGGTTGTAGTTCGAAAGAGGATCGGGGTAAACAATGGGGTTTTTGCGGGGCGAATACGCCACGGTAATGAGCAGACGCCGTAGCGTACTGTCGCCGGTGGCCTCCGCGTATAGCTTTGTGGTGAGCGTATCGCCCGGAGTGGTGGCCACACGGTTGGCACTGATGTAGCGGCTACTGCCTACCAGGTTCAGGTAGGGGTTAGGGCTATTGCTCGAATCAGGGGCGCAGGCTGAGGCTAGTAAACCGGCAGCAACCGAGGCAAGAAGGGGAAGGCGGTGACGCATAGGGCGCAAAGGTCGGAAGTGGGCGGCGAAGTTGGGCCGGAACCCCGGCAAAGAAACCGGATTCCTATAACGCACCAAGGGCCCGATTCATGCCCGGCTGCTTATAAAGAAGTGCGGCGGCTGTAACACCCACAGATTTTCAGGTCGGGTGGCGCAACCCCAGCCGGGTAATGTTGACTTTACAGCCACTCTTTCGTGCGTAACTTGCCGAACCTACCTTCGGCCGTTCACTTTACTTGCTTCTATGAATTTTCGCTTTCTCGGACTGGCTTTCTTTCTTTCAGCAGTTAGTCCCGTAGTATTGCCCGCTTCGGCTCCCGTGGCCGTAGCCCAGCAAAAACAGAATATCACCCTCGAAGACATCTGGGCCAAAGGCACGTTTCAGGCCCGCTCGGTGCCGGGTTTCAACTGGATGCGGGACGGCCGCTACTACTCCTCGCTCGACAACGGCGACCTGGTGCAGCACGACGTGACGACCGGCAAAGCCGTGCAAACCCTCGTGGCCGGCCAGGACCTGAAAGTGGCCGGCAGCAGCCAGCCTCTGCCGGTAGAAGGCTACTCCTTCAACTCTGACGAGAAGAAAATTCTGTTCTGGACGGCCGAAGAGCCCATTTACCGGCGCAGCTCCCGGGCCAACTTTTTCGTGTACGACCGGGCCAGCAAGCAGCTGGTGCCCCTGAGCGCCGGCGGCAAGCAGAGCTACGCCACCTTCTCGCCCGATGGCAAGCGCGTGGCGTTTGTGCGCGACAATAACCTGTTTGTGACCGACCTGGCCACGATGCAGGAGGAAGCCGTGACCACCGACGGCGTGCAGAACAAGATTATCAACGGCTCGACCGACTGGGTGTACGAGGAGGAGTTTGAGTTTGCTCAGGCCTTTTTCTGGTCGCCCGACTCACGGCAGCTGGCTTTCTACACCTTCGACGAAAGTCAGGTGCCCGAGTACAACATGCAGGTGTGGGGCGAGCTGTATCCGCAGGACTACCGCTACAAATACCCCAAGGCCGGCGAAAAGAACTCGGTAGTTAGCATCTCGGTACACGATGTGGCCGCCGGCAAGACCACCAAGATGGACGTGGGCCCCGAGTCCAACCAGTACATTCCGCGCATCATCTGGACCGAAACACCCAATCTGCTCAGCATCCGCCGCCTCAACCGCCTGCAGAACAAGTTGGAAGTGCTGCACGCCGACGCGAATAGCGGCAAAAGCCAGGTAGTACTAACCGATGAGGACAAGGCCTACGTAGAGGTAAACGACGACCTGCGCTACCTCGCCGACGGCAAGCAGTTCCTGTTTAGCAGCGAAAAGGACGGCTACCGCCACCTCTACCTGTATGACATGAAGGGCAAGCTGGTACGCCAGCTCACCAAGGGTAACTGGGAAATCACCAGCATCGACGCCTTCGACGAGGACAAGGGCCTGGTGTACTACTCCAGCACCGAGGCCTCGCCGCTGCAGCGGCAGCTTTACCGCATCAACCTAAAGGGCAGCGGAAAAACTCGCCTGAGCGAAGCCGCCCACGGCAACAACACGGTGAATATCAGCCCCGACTGCAAGTATTACCTCAACTACTTCTCGGCGGCCGGCGAGCCTACTACGGTGAGTTTGCGCAATGGCAAAGACGGCAAGCTGGTAAAAGTGCTGGAAGACAACGCCAAGCTGCGGCAGACCCTGAGCCAGTACAACCTGGGCAAGCTGGAATTTATCAGCTTCAAAACCTCGGAAGGCATAACGCTCAATGGCTCGATGCTGAAGCCGGCCAACTTTGATGCTACCAAGAAATACCCGGTGCTGATGTACGTGTATGGCGGCCCCGGCTCCCAAACCGTGAAAGATGATGTCGGCGGCGGCATTGCCCTGACCAACTACCTCTGGCACCAGCTGCTGGCCGAGCAAGGCTACATCATCGTGTCGGTGGACAACCGCGGCACGGGCGCGCGCGGTGCCGAGTTTAAGAAGAGCACCTATGCCAACCTGGGCAAGCTCGAAACCATTGACCAAGGCGAAAGCGCCAAGTATCTGGGCACGCTGCCCTACGTGGACAAGGCCCGCATTGGCATCTGGGGCTGGAGCTTCGGGGGCTACATGACGGCCCTGGCAATGACCAAAAACGCCGACCTTTTCAAGATGGCTATTTCCGTGGCTCCGGTTACCAACTGGCGCTATTACGACTCCGTCTACACCGAGCGGTTTTTGAAAACGCCCCAGGAAAACCCCGCGGGCTACGACGACAACTCGCCCGTGCAGTTTGCCCAGCAGCTCAAGGGCAAGTACCTGCTGGTGCACGGCACCGGCGACGACAACGTGCACTTCCAGAACTCCACAGCCTGGGTTGATGCCATGGTAAAAGCCAACAAGGATTTCCAGTCGTTATACTACCCCAACCGCAACCACGGCATTTACGGCGGCAACACCCGGCTGCACTTATACCGGCAAATGACTGATTTCGTGCTGAAAAACCTGTAACTAGCCGGTGCTACGCACCGCTAACTCAGTCTTAGTACAAGAAAATGCTGCCAGGCGGCGTTTCTTTCGGATAGTTTTCGCGTAGAATGACCTTTATGCGCACGCTCCGAATGAAACGCCGCCTACTTTTTTATAGTCTCTCCCTTCTCGCCGCCACTAGCTGCCAGCGCGAAAAGCCGGTTCAATCGGAAGCTTCCACACCTGTAGAAACCGCCCCGGCCCTGGCCGACTCCCTGCCCGAAACGCCCGCTTCCGGCGCCGTCAGCAGCCGCTCCTGGCACCAGTTGGCCCGTCGTACTTCCCGCAGTGCCCCGCTGGTAGTGTACCGGCAAGGCGTGTTGCGGGCTCCCGGCGGCACCGATACTACCGCTCTGCCGCCCTCCGAAGCCCGCCTGCATGATCTTACGTTGAAGGCCAGTGAGTACTTTAAAATTGACCCCACCCAGCCCGCCGAGGTGCACGGGCGGGAGGGCACGGTTGTGCGCATTCCAGCCGGAGCACTGGTAGATAACAGCAACCGGACGGCCGCCAACCCGGTGTGGGTGGAAATGAAGGAGTGCTACAGCGTAGCCGACATGCTGCTCTCGAACCTGACCACGGTGACGCCCGACGGTGAGCTGTTGGAATCGGGGGGATTGTGCTGGTGCGGGCCTCGGCCAATGGGCAGCAGCTGCGGCTGGCGCCCGGGCAGGCCTTTCAGCTCGAGATGCCCGGTCCGGCCTCGCGGCGCAAGGAACTCAAGCTGTTTTACGGCCAGGGAGGCCGGGGACAGCAGCCCGTGCGCTGGGTAGCCGCCGGCCCCGCTGCCGACCTGCCGCCACCGGCTCCCGTGGCCAATACCGCCGACCAGATGCCAACCTACGGCAACGGCCCGGCCGACATCAATAAGCTGGTGCGTTACCCGCAAACGGCCATTGAGAACAAAACGGAGGGCATTGTCTACGCCTCGTTTATGGTCGACGAGCAGGGTAGGGTAGAGGCTCCGAGCATCGTGCGCGGCATTGGCGGCGGCTGCGACGAGGAAGTGCTGCGCGTGCTGCGCCAGACCTCGGGCATTGGTCGCCGGCCCGGAGCGGCGGGCAGCTGGTGAAAGTGAAGATGATGCTGCCCATTCGTTTCTCTTTTCACGAGGGCCTAGCTAATTCAACCGACAACGCCGTAGCCTCGGCCGATACTGCGGTGCCCACGCCTGCTTTGCTGGCTTCTGAGGATGGTGAGCCAGAATCGTCGGAGTCGTCCTCATCCGACCGGCGCGTGTATACCTGCACCCGCCTGGGCTGGCTCAACGCCGACAAGCCCGTGGCCATGGGGCAGTCCGTTGATTTTACGGTACCCGTCGATGTGGAGCCGGGCACCAGCATCCGGTTGGTACTAGAAGGCAGCACGGCCATTGCCGAAGCGCAGCCCCAGGCCGACGGGTATGCTTTTCAAGGAATTCCCGGGGGCGCAAAGTGCTGCTCATTGGCACGCAGTACCGCAACGGCACGCCTTTCCTGGCCATGCGCCACACCGTGACGGGGCAAACTAGCTCAGAGCAATTGGTATTTCAGGAAACTACCCTGGAGGATTTGGAGCGGGCCCTGGAGAAAATTCGGTAACTCGGCTCTGCATACGCTCTTTCTCCCACCCATTGGGCGCTGGTTCTTGCTTACAAGCACAGGACTGGCGCTGTTGTCCCTTTTTACATGAGTATTCCTGGTTCGGCCCGGCCCACCAGCTCCGCGCTATTAGTTGGCATCGGCCTGCTATTCGTGCTGGAAGTGCTATTCTTCACCTACCTGCGCAACAGTCTGGGGCCGTACTGGAGCCCGGTGGTGCTGTACGGGCTGAGCCTGGGCTTATGTTTGCTCACGGCCCGGGCCGTGCTGGATTTCCGCTTCGAGTGGCCCGCAGTAGTGCCCTCTGCTCGGCCCCGGCTGGGTGCCGCGGTGGCCCTAACCCTAATTAGCGGGCTAATAACGGCCCCGGTAGTGCGCAAGCTCGTGGCGCAGTTCGTGGTCAGCACCATTGGCAACAGTTCCGATATTGTGCCGGCCCTGCAGGTGTACGTCACCCGGTTTCTCGGGCCCGATGCCGTGTACCGGCCTATTACCCTGCTGGGCTACACCTTTCTGCCTAACTACCCGCCGCTGCAGTGGCTGCCGTTTGTGCCAGCCGAGCTATTGGGCGTCGATTACCGGGCCTGGGCTTTCGGCTTGTTGTTGCTGGCTCTCCTGTTCACCTATCAGTGGCGGCTGGTTCGGCTCGGTTTACCGCTGGGCGAGTGGTTGCTCAAAGCCGTGCTGCCGGTGCTGGTAGTGCATTTCGTGGTGCTGACCGATAAGTCCATGTTTGGCCTGACCGTGGAAAGCCTGATTATAGGTTACTACTGCGTGCTGGCGGCTGGTACGCTCAGCGGCAAACCCTGGCTGAAGGCCCTGGGCTGGTACTGTGTCTGTTGTCGCGCTTTTCTCTGGTGCTCTGGGTGCCGCTCTACGGACTGTTGCTGCTCTGGGAAAATCCGCGGCGGGGCTGGCTCACGACGGGGCTGGCCGTGGGCGGCGTGCTGCTCGTGCTGGGCCCGTTTCTGTTCCACGACCCCACTATTTTTCTGCGGGCCCAACTCGAAAACCTGGGTATTGCCGAGGGCGAATGGCAGCACATTGACCCCCTGGCTCCCGTGGCCTTGCCCATGCACTTGTTCAACGGTGTGGGACTGGCGCCCTGGTTTTATGATATGGACGGCTCACTCACCGAGCGAATCACCCGCCTGCAAATGAGTCAGTTTGGCGCCTGCATCGGCGTGGTAGTCGGGGCCGGGCTGCTGTTCTGGCGCTTCCGCCACCGCTTCGACCCGCGCCTGGCGGCCCTGCTCAGCCTGAAAGTGTACCTGGCCACGTTCTACGGCTTTTTGATTATTCCCTACACCTACCTGGCCTCCGTCAGCTTGTTCACCTCCTTGTTTGTGGTGTTGATTGTCAGCCGCCGGGCTCCGTTTCTGACGCCTTTTGCGGCAGCTGACGCAGAGCCAGGAGGGAGAGGTAAGGCCCGCTAAAGCTTGACGCAGACGTTCTGGGCTCAGTGAAAAAGCGTAGGGCTTCCAGCCCGCCTTCCCGGCCCACGCCCGAGTTTTTCATGCCCCCGAATGGCGTGCGCAGGTCGCGCAAGAGCCAGGTGTTAATCCAGACCACGCCGGCATGTAGCTGGTGAGCTACGCGGTGGGCGCGGTTCAAATCGGTGGTCCAGACGGTGGCGGAAAGGCCGTAGTCGGTGCCGTTAGCCCAGCTCAAGGCTTCTTCCTCGGTATCGAAGGGTGTGAGCGTGACGACCGGGCCGAATATTTCCTCCCGGTTGGTGCGGCAGTCGGGTGCCAGGCCTTCAAACACGGTGGGCTGCAGAAAGAAACCCTCGGCGCAGCGGCCGGGCACCTGCACGCGCTGCCCGCCGGTCAGCAGCGTGCCGCCTTCCTGCCGGGCCAGCTCGATGTAGGACAAGACTTTGTTCAGGTGTGCTTCGCTGACCAGAGCGCCTTGCCGGGAAGTTTCCACTTGCGGGTCGCCGACGGTGAGGCCGGCCACGCGGGCCAGGAACAGCTCCTTAAACTGCTCGTAGATGGGCCGCTCGATAAAGATGCGGGAGCCGCAGAGGCAGATCTGACCCTGGTTGGCAAAGCTCGACTGAATGCTGGTACTCACGGCCGCGGCCAGGTCGCAGTCGGCAAAAATCAGGTTGGGATTCTTGCCGCCCAGCTCCAAGGACAGCTTTTTGAACATCGGTGCGGCCGTGCGGGCAATATGCTCCCCGGTTTTGGTGCCGCCCGTAAAGCTGATGGCCTTGATGGCCGGATGCTCCACAATGGCCTGCCCCGCGCCCGGCCCGGTGCCGTGCACAATGTTGAGCACTCCCGCCGGTAAGCCCGCCTCCTGGCATAGCTCACCCAGCCAGTAAGCCGTGGCCGGCGTGATTTCGGAAGGCTTGGCTACCACGCAGTTGCCAGCGGCCAGGGCCGGGGCAATTTTCCAGGTAAACAAGTACAGCGGCAGGTTCCAGGGCGAAATACAGCCCACCACGCCCAGCGGGTGACGCACCGTATAGTTTAAAGATTGACCTTCCTGAAAGTGGCTTTCGGAGGAAAAGTGGCCGATGCCGGTGCCGAAAAAGGCGAAGTTGCTGGCCGCCCGCGGAATGTCGACGGTGCGGGCCAAGGCCACGGGCTTGCCGTTGTCCTGGCTTTCGGCCTGGGCCAGCCGCTCCAAATCCCGCTCAATCAGCTCCGCAATGCGCACCAGCAGCCGGCCCCGCTTTTCGGCTGATAAAGCCCGCCAGGCCGGAAACGCGGCCTGGGCGGCGGCCACGGCCTGTGCTACGTCGGCCGCGTCGGAATCCGGAATCTGGCTGTAGACCTGCCCGGTGGCGGGTTCCACGTTGTCGAGGTAGCGGCCGTTGACGGGCGGTACGAACTGGCCGTTGATGAAATTCTGGAGTTGGAACATGGCGGGTGGCGCGGGGTGAGACGTCAGCAAATCTAGCCATAGTAAACCACTACTTTTGTGGTTCGGGCCGCGCCGGCCTTTTCCGCTTATGAAACTTTCTTTTCTGGATGGTCACACGGTACCGCGCTGGTTTTGGCCGCTGGTGCTGGGCCTGAACCTGCTGCTGCACCTGCCGTTTTTCAACCAGCCGCCCAACAGCGTGCACGTGTGGCGCCAAAGCAACACGATGGCCGTGGCCCGCAACCTCTACGAGGAAGACATGAACCTGCTGCGCCCCCGCGTAGACCGGCGCAACGAGTCGGACGGCGTAACGGGCATGCAGTTTCCGAGCTACGAGTGGCTCGTGGCCATGGGCTACCAGGCACTGGGCTTCCACGAAGCCATTCCGCGGGTTGTGACCTGGCTGATTTTTGCCGGCGGCGTGCTGGCGTTTTTCGCCCTGGTGCAGCGCCTGTCGGGCTCCCGCTGGCTGGCCGCCGTGGGCGCCTGGGGTTTGAGCTGGAGCCCGGAGTTGTTCTACCACAGCATCAACGCTCTGCCCGACGTGCTGGCCTTATCGGCGTCCATAGCGGGTTTGTTCTACTTTCTGCGCTGGTACCAGGAGCGCCGGCCCCTGGATTTCTGGCTGAGCTTGTTGCTGACCACCCTGGCCGGCCTGACCAAGCTGCAGTACCTGGTTATCGGCTTTCCCATTGCCGTACTCATCCTGCGCGACCTGTGGCAGCGCCGCCTCAGCTGGCGCCGCGACGCGCTGCCGCTGCTGGTCTTTGCCGTTGTCACGGTGGGCTGCACGCTGGCTTGGTACGCCTATGCCGTGCGCCTGATTGAAACCTCCGGCCTGGCCGACTTTGGCTTGGAGCTGCGCCCCGCCACCGACGTAGCCGTGGCCATCAAAACCCTGACCCACAACCTGATTTCCGACATTCCCGAGCTGCTGATCAACTACGGCAACTTCGGTTTGCTGGTGTTGGGTTTGGTGGCTGTGGTTCGGGGTGGCTACGTGCGCCGCTACTGGTTTGGGCCGCTGCTGGCCTGGGCCTTGGCGTTGCTGGCGTATCATCTTATCGAGCTGCGCCAGATGAGTGTACACCAGTACTACATGCTGCCCTACCTGCCGGTGCTGTTTCTGCTGGTGGTAGTGGGGGCGGGGTGGTTGGCGCAAAAACCCAAATGGCGCTGGGCGTTGGCCTTGCTGCTGGTTGCCCAGCCGGTGCTGGCCTTCGTGCGCATCGCGCCGGCCCGCTGGATGGGTGGAGCCCGCGAAGTACCCACCGAGCTGTTCGACGCCGCTACCCGGGCCGAGCTGGACAACGCCGTGCCCGACTCCGCGTTGTGCGTGGTCGGCCCCGATGAGTCGGGCTGCAAGTACTTTTACTTCTTGCACAAGAAAGGCTTCGGCTACAACGAAAGCGCCCAGCTGTTTGAGCCCGTGGCCGGCGGCCAGCCATATTTGGCCAACTGCATTCATCGCGGCGCCCAGTACCTGTATACCAACGACACCACGCTGCTGACCCAGGACCCGCGCCTGCAGCCCTACGTGGCCCGCACCGTCAAGCAGGTCGGCGACTTCCGGGTGCTGGCCCTGCGCCCAGCCGTTTCCGCTCCTGATTCAACCTCGGCCCGATGAAAGCACGTTTTTGGCTCCTGGTGCTGGGCGTATTGCTGAGCTACCTGCTGGTTTTCGTGGCCTGGACCTGGCCGCTGGCCTCGCAGCTAAGCTCAGTCTTCCCCGCCTTTGCCGACCAGGACGGCTACATGCAGCTCTGGAACGTGTGGCATTTCCGCGAGGCCGTCCTCAGTGGGCAAAACCCGTTTTACTCCAACTGGCTGCTCTACCCGGACGGCGCCTCGCTGTGGCTGCACACCTACATTCCGGTGGCGGGCATGGTCAACGTGTTCATCGGCAACGAGATGCTGGCCCTCAACCTGACCCTGGCCGCTGAGTACGCCCTGTCGGGGCTGGGGGCCTGGCTGCTGGCCCGGCGCTGGGTGCGGCAGCCCGTGCTGGCTTGGCTGGCGGGGCTGTACTTCGCCTTTTCGCCCTACAAGATGGTGCGGCTGCCCTACCATTTCGACTTGGTGCTCACGGCCACCGTGCCGTTCTACATCCTGGCATTCCTGCACGCGTTCTGGTTTGAGCCCGGCCGGTTCTGGCCCAGGTGCGCAGCTGGAAAGCCGTGGTGGTGTGCTTTGTACTGGGGGTAATTACCTTGTTTAGTGACTATTACGTTCTGTTTGCCCTGCTGTATTTTTCCCTGGGCTACGTGCTGTGGTTCTGGCTGCGGCTGGGCAGCATCAACTGGCGCAAGCCCCGGACCTGGCTGATTCTGGCCGTGGTGCTCATCGTGATGCACATTGCCATCCGCTTGATTCGCCTGGCCGGCGTGCCCGACAACTCCGGCTTCTGGTGGGGCGGCGACCTGGCCAGCTACTTTACGCCCGCCGACAACAGCCGCTGGCTGAACTTTGCCTGGGCCCGGCAGCTCTACAACAACCCGGACGTATATACCATGCCCGGCTCGGTCGAGAACGTCATGTTCCTGGGCTACGCCGTGCCGCTGGTTTGCCTGCTGGCCGCACTCTGGCCCAAGCGGCCGGTCTCGCGGCGGCACCAGGAACTGCAGGGTCGGCCGCTGGCTTGGGTGCTGCTGTTTTTTGTGCTGCTCACCCTGCCCGCGCTGCGGGTGCTGGGCCACGTCAACTTCAACTTGCCCAACGGCCTGCTGCACTTTATCCCCTTCTTCAACAACATCCGCTGCCCTACCCGCTGGGTGCTGATGGTTACGCTGCTGCTGCCCATTGTTGGGTTCGGGGCCCTGGAAGCCGCCTGGGACCAAGCGGCCCGGCCTGTGGCCCGGGGCTGGTGAGCGTCTTGCTGCTGGGCGTAGTGCTGGTCGAGTTCTGGCCCGTGCCGCCGCCCCTGGATTCGTCGCGCCGTATGCCGGCAGCTTTTCAGGCAGTGGCCAAGCTGCCCGGCGAGGCGCTGTTTACGCTGCCGGTAGGCTTAATCGACGGATACCGACAGGTGGGCAAAACTGAGCTGCGCAACTTCCTCTACCAGCCGTACTACCGCAAGAAAATTCCCTCGGCCTACATTTCCCGCGTCGATGCCGAGCAGTTTGCCCGCTTTGAGGCCGATACTGTGATGCATACGCTGGTGGCTTTGCAAGGCCTGCCGGTAGAGTCTGATACAGCTGTAGCCCAGCCTTCAGCTACGGCTGCGGCCCGCTTCCGTCGGCGCTACCAGCCAGCCGGTGTGCTCGTGAGCCCCGCTTGGCGCAACGGCCCGGCCCACCGCTACCTGCGCCAGGTCTTCCCCGATTTCCGGGAGCAGAATTTTCCCGATGGCTACGTGCTGATGGCCCCAGCCGCACTGTCCGTCCGTTAGGGTGGGCAGCAGGTTTAGCGGGTGGGTTCTGCCACGGGCGCGGTAGCTGCGGGCCCAACTGGAATGTTGGTGTCGGAAATGATGTAGAGGGGCCGCTGCCGCACATTGGCGCTCAGGCGGGCAATGTACTCGCCAATGATGCCGACGGCAATGAGCTGTACGCCGCCCAAAAACAGGATGCTGATCATCAGTGAGGCCCAGCCCGGCTGATAATCGTGGGTCACGAAGCGTGAGTACAGCGTGTAGAGCATCACCAGAAACGCAATGCCCGACACGATAAAGCCGCTGATGGTGGCTGCTTTCAGAGGCGCGTCAGAGAAGCCGGTTATACCGTCCAGAGCCAGCCGGATCATCTTGCGGTAGGTGTAGCCTGTTTCGCCGCCGGCCCGCTCGGCTCGGTCGTATTCGATGTAGGTTTGGCGGTAGCCAATCCAGGAAATCTGGCCGCGAATAAACTTGTTCTGCTCCGGCATCTGCTTCAGGGCATCCACCACCTTACGCGAAATGATGCGGAAGTCGCCGGTATCTACCGGAATCGAAATGCTGGTGATGCTGGCCAGCAGGCGGTAAAATAGCTTGGCGGTGAGCTTTTTAGCAGCGCTTTCGCCCTGCCGGGAGCGGCGCTTGGCATACACTACCTCGTAGCCTTCCTGTAGCTTGGCGTAAAGCTGCGGAATCAGTTCGGGCGGGTCCTGCAGGTCCGCATCAATAATTACAACTGTTTGGCCCGCGGCCAGGTCCAGGCCGGCCGTGACGGCAATCTGGTGGCCGAAGTTGCGGCTGAAGTCGATGTAGCGCACCCGGGAGTCGCGGGCGGCTAGGTTCTGCACCAGCGTCAGCGACTTATCCCGGGAGCCGTCGTTGATAAAAATAAACTCATACCGCACGCCCATCGGGTCCAGCACGCCGCCCAGGCGCGTATACAGCGCCGGGATGTTGGCTTCTTCGTTGTAGATGGGAATGATGACGGAGAGATCCACGCGGGTAGGAGTGAAGAGGTACGAACAGGTAGCACCGCACGCATGTGGCACGCGAAGCGGCCGCAAATATAGCGGATGACAAAGCTGGGCGAAGTGGCCGGGCTTGGAAAGCCACTGGTAGGATTCACCCGGCGGCCGGGCTCAGCTTAGTCCTGCTGGTATTGCTGAACCTTCTGCGTAATGCCCCAGTAGTGCAGCAGCTTGCCCTGGTATTCCGATTCGCCGGAATTGCGCAGCGTATTCCAGCTCATCAGGTTACAGGCCGAGGATATGTGCACCACGAAGTCCGGCGAGTTTGCCATCTGGTCCATGGCCCACCGCTCACATCCGTTATCGGTAGGCACTTCCTTGGTCTTGTCTACATACACAAAAGTAACCGCCAGCGCCACCACAGCCGCCAAGTAGACCCTCTGCAGCTTGCCCCGCAGGTGAAGCACCAGATAGTAGGCGGAAAGTCCGTAGGCAAACGCACAGCCAAGCAAGACCGGCAATACCGAGTCGTTGCGGATCAGGTACGGCCGGTAGGTGCGGTAGCCGCCGAAGGGCAGCAGCAGGATGTAAAGAACCGAAAACAGCACCACCCAGCGCATGATAAGCAAGATGCGCTGCCGGTCGGCCGCGTCGGGCGCGAGCCGACGAATAAGCAAGCTGTTAATGACCAGCACGAAAAGCAGCAGGGGCAGCCCCCAGTCAGCCGACACCCAGTAATAGAGGCCTTGGGGCAACAGCTCATACAGCTGGCCCAGGGTATGCGTGTGCGTGTTCTCCGAGTTGTTGCGGCCGATGTAGAGCGAGTACATGCACAGTACAATCAGCACCGCAATCAGCAATATGGCCTGCCCCGACAGCCAGCTGCCCGGAATGGGGCGCAGCGTAAGCTGGCCCGTGGCTTTCCAGTGCTGCCACCGCTGCCCCAACCAGTACAAGCCGATGCCAAACAGCACTACGGCCAGGGCGGCCACCGGAATTGGACCGTTGAAGGCAATAAGCACCATCAGCAGCAGCAAGAGCACGATGCGGACCGGATGAAGCCGCAAGGGCTGCTGGCGCTGCGCCGCGGCGTAAAATGGCCACAGCAGCAGTAGCAGCAAGGCCATGGGAAACGCGTAGAAGGTAGTATAAGTAATGGCCCGGTTGGTTATGGCCATCTGCTCATAAAAGCCGTAGGTCTGAAACAACGGGAGCATGAGGGCCACCGCCAGCCAAAGTGCCCACTGACTTTTGATTGCCGTTAGGGTGCCGCTCAGCCGCACATAGGCCGCCAGCGTGAAGACCAGCAGGGCCTGAGTAAAAGTAGTGAAGAGCGCACTGGCCGCATACACGCTGCTGATGGGTGTCATTACCGTCTGCAGCAGGTGCGGAGCCTGCTTCCAGTACAAGCTTAGCGTGGCGTGAGCGAAGAAACGGTTCGTGCCGCCATACACCGCGTTCTTGGTGAGCACTGACCAGCCAAACGGGTCGTGCAGCACTTCGGAGTACCAGGGCGCCGGAAAGACGATAAAGGCCAGGTCGCCGTCCAGCGGGACCCGGTAATTTTGCCAGAAGGTAGATGCCAGGCTCGCCAGTACGAACACGATTAACAATCCAAGCAATAACCGCTTATTCATCAGCCGTATGAATGGTGGGAGAAAACGCTATTGTCATCTGAATAACTGCTGGATCAGTCGGAATTAGTTCTAAATGCAAGCGGCGCCTGAATGCCCTAATATGGCAGGACGCTGAGCGGAGCTTGATAGCTCCCGCCCAGCGTCCCCTTGCAAGCCGCTCAAGCGCCTGCTGATTACTCTACAATGCTGATTTTAACGTCGTCCGCCAAAATGAAGTCGCTGGCGCTAGCCCGCCACAGCGACATCTTCATGTGCTGCACGGCCGTGATGTTGTCGGGAAGGGTAAACTCCTTCTTGACGGGCACCCACTTCTTGTAGGTCTTCACCTCGTCGCCCAGCTTGATACCGTCGCCGAAGGCTTCTTTGCCGGTTTCAGCATCTACGATCTGGATGCCCAAAACGCCGGTGGCCCGCTCGCTGGGCAGGAAGACCCAGCCTTCGAGCAGAACCTTCTTGAACTTTCGGTTGCTGATCTGCGCCAGGGGAGCGTTATAAGTCACGCTGAACTCCCGGTTGCCGTCCACTATAATTGCATATTGCCCAGAGTGCGCCCGGCCCTTGTCCAGCGTGGTCGGATCCGTGTTCCAGCCCGCCAGCGACTCAAAGTCATTGGTCGTAATCGTTTTATCATCAATCTTCAGATCCGTGTCCTTATCTGACGAGCAAGCTCCGAGCAAGGCTAAGCCGAGCAACCCAATGTATGCTTTCATTAAAATGTTAAAAAAAGAGGCTTAGTTGAAAAAAGGGGCTTATTAGTTCCGCAAATATATATCCTTTACCAGGAGGAAGTAAATACTCCTTCTCATATAAAAATCGTGGGCGTGAGCGGGAGGTGGGATAAGCTTGCGCTTGACCTGGGGCGAATTAGCGGCAGACAAGTTCCGTGGCTGTCAAGTCTGTGCTTTGGTTTATCAGCTGTAGCCCACCCGGTCAGGAAATTTGACGCCCCTGATATTTTATCGGCCATACCAACTACTCGGCGCTTTATTGTTTTCTTTGCGGGCTTAGGCACCGGTTTTCTGCCTTGATCAGCGGCAGTTTACGGTGAGTAGAACCGATGGCGTTTACCTGCCGGCGTGGTCTGCCCTTTTTCTGTAAACAACTAACTGCCAGATGGCTGCTATTAAAGAGTTCTTTTTGCCCAGCGGGCGCTCGTCCCGCCCGGCTATTATGGGAATGTATATGTTGCTGGGTGCCCTCACCGCCTGCAACTCGGGCCCCTCAACCACCGCTACCGACAGCCTGCTAGCCAACGACTTTGAAGCCAGCGCGGGCTGGGGTGATGTGCAGGAAGGTTCGCTGACCACGGACAAAGCCCATTCCGGCCGCTGGTCTATTCAAACCAATCCTAGCATCCCGTTCAGCTATACCTATGTGCGCCAGCTCGGCCGCCTCGACCCCAAGCTTACCCGTAGCTACCAGCTGAAAGGCTGGGCCATGCGAACCAGCACCGGCAGCACGGGAAGCCTGGTCGTGCAAGTCAACAAAAGCAGCACCGACACGACCAAGGTGTTCTATGGTGCCCTGCCCATCGGGGACGCGGTGAAGTCTTTCAACAAGTGGGAGGCCATTTCGCTGCCCTTCCAGTTGCCCGCCTCGGCCGCGGCCGAAAACGTGGTGAAAATATACCTCTGGGGGGATAAGGCTACCGCGCCTACTTACCTCGACGACCTGGAGCTCACAGCTGCCAAATAATTCCCGTTATGTCCCATCCAATTTCCGGCGCTGCTGCCCCCAACGGGCCGTCTGGAGCGGTCTGGCCCTGGTTGTGCTCTTTATTCTGATGGTGCAGGCGCGCTTGTGGGCCCCTTACTGGGACACGCACAACGTGTTGGCCATTCTGACGTGGGACGTAATGGGCTACTACCTGTATCTGCCCGCGCAGTTTATTTACCACGACCTCTCGCACCAGGCCTTCGTGGCCGATATCATGCGCGAGTACAACCCCAGCAGCTCGTTCTACCAGGCTTTTCAGGTGCCCGGCGGGCCGGAAGGGGCCATGGTAATGAAGTACACCTGCGGCCTGGCTATTCTGTTTACGCCTTTTTTCTGGCTGGGCCACTGGGCCGCGGGTCTGCTGGGCTACTCCCAGGATGGTTTTTCCGCGCCCTACCAGATTGCCATTGCCTTCGGCGGTTTGCTCTACGCCCTGCTGGGCCTGGGCATTCTGCGCCGGGTGCTGCTGCGCTACTTCTCCGATGTCATTACGGCCCTGGTGCTGGTGCTACTGGTGCTGGGAAGCAATTACCTGCAGTACACGGTATTTGACGGGGCCATGGCCCACAACTACCTTTTCACGCTCTATGCCTTGCTGCTGTGGCTCACTATTCGGTGGCACGAGCGGCCAAGTATCTACTGGGCGGCGGCCATCGGCCTTACCCTGGGCCTGATGATTCTGATCCGGCCCACCGAAGCCGTAGCTTTTCTGATTCCGGTTCTCTGGGGCGTCAGCTCAGTCGAAACGGCGCGGCAAAAGCTTCAGCTGCTGCTCCGGCGCTGGCCCGACGTGCTGGTGCTGGTGCTGTTTGTGGTGCTGGGCGTGTTGCCGCAGCTGCTCTACTGGAAGTGGGCCACCGGGCATTTTCTCTTTTATAGCTACCAGGAGCAGTCATTCAACTTCCTGCGCCCCCACACCTACCAGGTGCTGTTCAGCTACAAGAAAGGCTGGCTGCTGTATACCCCGCTCATGCTGCTGGCGCTGGTGGGGCTGGTTTTCCTGTGGCGCCGCCACCGGTCACTGGCCGTGCCCGTGCTGGCGTACTTCCTCATCAACCTCTGGATTGTATCCGCCTGGGACATCTGGTGGTATGGGGGCAGCATCGGGCAGCGGGCTTTGGTGCAGTCGTATGCCGTGCTGAGCTTCCCGCTGGCTTGCTTTCTGGTCTGGCTCAGTGAGCCCGGCCGCCGGGTAGCCCTGCGGATGGCAGTGGTAGCGCTGATCGTGCTGCTGGTCGATTTGAACCTGTTTCAGCACTGGCAGTACATGTATTCCATCATTCATCCCGAGGAGATGAATCGGAATTTCTACTGGGCCGTCTTTAACAAAACCAAGCCTGATCAGACTGACTATTCTCTGCTTGACGTGCCAACCCGCCTGCCCCAGCCCGAGGAAGAGTATGACCAGCGCTTTGTGACCAAGCTGAGCTTTGACGACCAGCCCGTCTCGCCCGAAACCGGCATCAACGCCGAGTTTGGCTACTACAGCAAACAGTCGTTTCGCACCGAGGCCAGCCGGCAGTATAGCCCAGCGCTGACCATCACCGTAGCCGATGCCAAAGTGCAGCCCGGCCAGTGGCTGCGCGCCTCCTGCCAGGTGTATTCCGATTACGGGGCCTGGAACAGCAAGCTCATCCTGTCCATTGAGCGCAACGGGCAGAATGTGCAGTGGAACGGTATGCGCCTGCAAAACAACCTGAGCGTCAACAGAAAGTGGAACCACGTGTGGTTCGACGTGCCGGTGCCCGCCGACGTGCAGCCCAGCGACGTAATCAAGCTGTTGGTGCTGAACGAGAACGGGTCACCGGCTTTCGTAGATGACGTGCAGATTGACGTGTTTACGCCCAAGGTGCCGGGCGCAAATCTAGCTGCCCAGTAGGCCGTACTTGAGGATGCAGTAAATGGCGCGGAATCCATCACGCCAGCCGATTTTCTTGCCCTCAGCGTAGGTGCGGCCGTAGTAGCTGATGCCCACTTCATACACGCGCACGTCCTTGACCCGGGCCACCTTGGCCGTCACCTCGGGCTCGAAGCCGAAGCGGTTCTCCTGCAGCTTCAGGCCCTGAATGATGTCGCGGCGGAAGAGCTTGTAGCAGGTCTCCATGTCGGTCAGGTTCAGGTCGGTGCACATGTTGCTCAAAAAGGTGAGCATCTGGTTGCCGATGCTGTGCCAGAAGAACAGGATGCGGTGCGGGTTGCCACCCATGAAGCGCGAGCCAAACACGACGTCGGCAAAGCCCTTGAGGATGGGCTTGATCAAGAGGTTATACTCTTCCGGGTCGTACTCCAGGTCCGCATCCTGAATGATGACGTAGTCGCCCGTGGCCTCGCGGATACCCGTGTGCAGGGCCGCGCCCTTGCCCTGGTTGACGGCGTGCTGCAGCAGGCGCAGGCCCATTTCCGGGTAGCGGGCAGCGTAGGCCTGAATCACCTCCGAGGAATTGTCGGAGGAGCAGTCGTTGACCAGGATGATTTCCTTCTGGATGTTATTGACCAGTTTGAGCTCCCGCAGCAAGTCCAGAATCTGGTGAATCGTGCGGGCTTCGTTATAAACCGGAATGACAATGGAGAGCGTGTCGAACTTTACCAAAATGCAGAAGGCGTTAGAATTAGAGCGCAAAAATAAGACAGAATCCCGAGGCGCCCCGGTAATTCTGTAAGCTTGCCCAGAAAACTACAGGTTCCCGGTTCGCCCTCCGTCCACCGGCACGTTGATTCCATTGATATAAGCCGCGGCCGGGGAAGCCAGAAAGGCAACAGCCGCCGCTACTTCGGCCGCCTGCCCGAAACGGCCCGCCGGAATGCTGCGCAGCATGGTGGCCTCAATTTCCTCCACCGTTTGGCCGGTTTGCTCCACGCGCTTCTCAATCAGGGAGGTGTGGCGCTGGGTGACGGTAGCGCCCGGCAGCACGTTGTTGACGGTGATGCCACTGCCGCCCAGTTCGTTGGCCAGGGTTTTGGCCCAGTTAGCCACGGCCGCCCGAATGGTGTTCGAGACGCCCAGGCCGGCCAGAGGCTGCTTTACCGAAGTGCTGATAATGTTGATGATACGGCCGTAGCCACGGGCCTGCATGGCCGGTACCAAGGCCTGGGTCAGCAAGTGGTTGCATATCAGGTGCTGCTCAAAGGCGGCCAGGAAAGCCTGCACGGGTGCGGCCAGAATCGGGCCGCCGGCCGGGCCTCCAGTATTATTAACCAGCGTGTGAAAGCCCTCGGGGTGGGCCGCCAGGTATTCCTGCAGGCGGCTGGCCAGCTGGTCGGGGTCGGTGAAATCAGCCACGAGGTAGTCGTGGGTCTGCCCCTGGGGGCGGGGGAGTTCTGCTACGGCTTGCTGCAGACTGGCTTCGTTGCGGGCCAGGAGCGTAACGGTGGCGCCGAGCTGGGCCAATTCTTCAGCCACGGCGCGGCCGATGCCCTGAGTACTGCCGCCGACGAGGGCGCGATGGGAGGTAAGGTCGAGTTGCACGGGTTAAAAGTAGCTAAATACGGCTTGTACGGGCCCAAAATACCTAGTTAGGAGGTTTTGCGTAAGTTGGGCAGGATAAGGTGAACTTGGGAACTTGAGAAAGAGCGAGTTTTTGTTCAAACCACGCATAACTGTGTCAACGGGAACGATAATTCACCATTTCCCAAGTTCACTATTTCACCAATTCTCTCACCAAACCACCTTCCGTTATGGCCGTTGCCCGCCCTTTCAACTTTCAGCGCTGGATAGATGAACACCGTCATTTGTTGAAGCCGCCAGTCGGCAACCAGCAGGTGTTCAAAGACAACAAAGACTTTATTGTGATGGTGGTAGGTGGGCCCAACGCCCGCAAAGATTACCATTACGATGAAGGCGAGGAGTTGTTTTTGCAGATAGAGGGCGACATTGTGGTGAAGATTATCGAGGACGGGCAGCCTGTGGATATCGAAATCAAGGCCGGGGAAATGTTTCTGCTGCCCGGCGGCGTACCCCACTCGCCCGGCGGCCGGCCGGCACCGTGGGACTGGTGCTGGAGCGCTACCGCACCCCGGGGAGCTCGATGGCTTTCAGTGGTACTGTGAAAACTGCGGCCACAAGCTCCACGAGGAATTTGCCGAGATAACCGACATCGTGCAGCAGCTACCCCCCATCATGAACGCCTTCTGGCAAAACGACGACCTGCGCACCTGCAAGAACTGCGGCACTTATATGGCCTCGCCGGCGCCGGTAGCGTAGCGGCGGCCGGAAACAATCGGCCCGCGCCCCGAGATTTTCCGGGAGGCATACCCGGTAGTCGGAGCTTTATTGATTTCTTTGCAGGGTCGAAAGTGTGTTTGGCTATTTCGCTGGGCCAACCGGGCTTGTAGTTCCTTTGCCGGAGCTAAAGCCCGTTGCGCTGACACACTCATTGTTCTTGTTCAGTCAATACGCGAATGGTTGATATTAGACGGTCTGCGGGCCGGTTGCTGCACCTGTCTCACACCAGCTACATCTGGCTGATTATTGCCTTACTGATGGTGGCCGCCATAATGAAGTCGGCCCGCTGGGACAAGAACGAGGTATTTATTACCGACCGGGGCGGCTATTACATGTACCTGCCGTCGGCCTTCATCATGCACGACCTGGGCGACGGGAGTTGGGTAAAAGCCGCCCGCGACCAGTACCGCCCGGACTATGAGTCGCGGTGGGAATTTGCCACGCTGCCCAACGGGCAGATGGGCTCCAAGTTTCCCATTGGCATGGCCGTAATGTACTCGCCGTTCTTTTTCATGGCCAAAATAGCCTACATGCTGCAAGGCAAGACTATCACAACCGGCTACGAAAAGGCGTATGGCTACATGGTTTCGCTGGGCTGCATGCTCTACGTGCTGCTGGGCCTGGCGCTGCTGGGCCGGGAGCTGCGGCGCTACTTCGCCGACCATGTCGTAGCCCTGACCTTACTGCTGCTGGCCCTGGGGACAAACCTGTACAGCTACGCCACCTACGAGGCCCTGATGGCGCACGGCACGCTGTTTCTGATGAATACGCTGCTGCTGATTGCCACGCGGCGCTGGTACGAGCAGGCTAGCTTCGGTAGGGCGGCCGCGCTGGGCGCGGTGTGCGGTCTGATGGTACTGATCCGGCCTTCCGAAGTGATGATGCTGGCCGTGCCCGTGCTCTGGGGCCTGACCAGCTTCCGGGCCCTGGGGCAGCGCCTGAAGTTCTGGCTGAGCCGCTGGCAGCAGTGCCTGACGATAATTGCTCTGTTTCTGCTGGTGGGCGGCATGCAGTTTCTGTTCTGGAAGGTGGTGTATGGGCAGTGGGTAGTCGAGTTTTACAAAGGTGAAACTTTCAACTTCGCTGCCCCGCACGTGTGGGAAGGCGTGTTCAGCTTCCGTAAGGGCTGGCTGATATATTCGCCCCTGATGATTTTTGCCCTGCTCGGTATTGGCTGGGTACGGGAGTGGGTCAAGCCGGTGCTGCCCATCGTGCTGGTGCTGCTGCCGATTTACCTCTACATTACCTTCTGCTGGTGGGACTGGGCCTACGGCGGCAGCTACGGTGGCCGGGCCCTGATCAGCCTGTACCCATTGCTGAGCTGCACCATGGCCGCCTTCTGGCAGCGTTGGATCGGCAAAGCGCCCTGGCTCTGGACGCCCATTGTGGCCGCGCTGCTGCTGCTGAGCATTGCCCAGAATTACCAGTACAGCGCCGGCCTTATCAACTGCTGCGAAATGACCTGGGCGCTGTATAAAGAACGTTTTCTGCAGCTGACCTGGTAAGCATAGGCGCGCTCGGAGTCGGGCCCAAAGCTGCCTTTTTTCCACCCATCCCACCCCGCTGGCGTGCTAAAAATCGATATCCACACCCATATCCTGCCCGAAACCTGGCCCGACCTGCGCGAGCGGTATGGCTACGGCGGCTTTATCCGGCTCGAGCACCACAAGCCCTGCTGCGCCCGCATGATGCAGGACGACAAGTTCTTCCGCGAAATTCAGGACAACTGCTGGGACCCCCAGGTGCGGATGCGGGAATACGACCAGTTTGGCGTCGATGTGCAGGTACTCAGCACCGTGCCCGTTATGTTCAGCTACTGGGCCAAGCCCCTGGACGCCCTGGATTTGAGCCGCATGCTCAACGACCATATTGCCGGCGTGGTGGCCCGCTACCCCGACCGGTTTGTGGGCCTGGGCACCATCCCGATGCAGGCCCCCGACCTGGCTGTAAAGGAGCTGGAGCGCTGCGTAAAGGAGCTCGGTATGGCCGGCGTGCAGATTGGCTCCCACGTCAACGATTGGAACCTGGACGCGCCCGAGCTGTTCGAGGTGTTTGCCGCTGCCGAGGAGCTGGGCGCCTGCGTCTTCGTGCATCCTTGGGACATGATGGCTCAGCAGAAAATGCCCAAATATTGGCTGCCCTGGCTGGTGGGCATGCCGGCCGAAAGTACCCTGGCCTTGTGCTCCCTGATTTTTGGGGGCGTGCTGGAGCGCCTGCCCAAGCTGCGCGTAGCCGTAGCCCACGGTGGCGGTTCGTTTGCCTCCACCATCGGCCGCATCGAGCACGGATTTAACGTGCGCCCCGACCTGTGCGCCGTCGATAACCCCGTGAACCCCCGCGAATACCTGGGCCGCTTCTGGGTCGATTCGCTGGTGCACGACCCGCTGATGCTGGATTACTTGGTCAAAACCCTAGGGCCCGACAAGATTGTGCTCGGCACTGATTATCCGTTTCCGCTGGGTGAGTTGGAGCCCGGGCAGCTGATTGAATCCATGCCTTATCCGGATGAAATGAAGGCCCGCATGCTCGGCGCCAACGCCCTGGAGTGGCTGGGTCTGCCCCAGCAAAGCTTCGCCAATCTGCTCATTAACAAGTAGAAGCTAGGCAATTCAGGCCGCCTAAGTAGTTATTGTTAGTGGGTATACTTTTACTATATGAAAGCAACACTCGTATACCAATTTGAGTGCTTTTGGTATATAAATAAGTTAAAATCATTAAACCTGTATACCTAAGAAGGTAACCGCTAATAGCCTTTTATAATTACTGTATACCAAATAACGACCAGCAAATTTTGGCAATTCCGCCCTTGAGCCGCAGCCCAGGGGCAGAGTCACCTATCTTTACCCCGATGACTTCTTTCCAGCCCACTGCCGAATTTGCCGCCGAGCTCGACGCTCAGGATGCGCTGCGTGACTTTCGTAACCGGTTTCATATTCCTTTGGCGCCCAACGGGCAGCCCAGCGTGTATTTCTGCGGCAACTCCCTGGGTTTGCAGCCCAAAGCTGCCCGCGCCGCCGTGGAGCAGGAGTTTGACAGTTGGGAAAAGCTGGGCGTGGAAGGCCATTTCCACGGCACTTCGCCTTGGATGCACTACCACGAGACTCTGTCCGACAGCACTGCCCGCCTGGTGGGCGCCAAGCCGGTGGAAGTGGTGGTGATGAATAACCTGACAACTAACCTGCACCTGCTGCTAGTGTCGTTTTACCAGCCCACGGCCACGCGCTACAAAGTGCTGATGGAAGGCGGCGCGTTTCCCTCGGACCAGTATGCGCTGGAGTCGCAGGTGAAGCTGCACGGCTTGGCGCCCGATGAGGCCATTGTGGAGCTGCGCCCCCGGGCCGGCGAGCATACCTTGCGCACCGAAGATATTCTGGCCACCATTCAGGAGCTTGGCGACTCGCTGGCCACGGTTATTCTGGGCGGCGTCAACTACTACACCGGGCAGGCTTTCGACATGGCCGCCATTACCCGGGCCGGCCACGCCGTGGGCGCCATGGTGGGTTTCGACCTGGCCCACGCCGCCGGCAATCTGCTGCTGGAACTGCACGACTGGGACGTAGACTTTGCCTGCTGGTGCTCTTACAAATACCTGAACTCGGGTCCCGGTGGCACTTCCGGCGTGTTTGTGCACGAGCGGTTTGCCAATCGGCCCGACCTACTGCGCCTGGCCGGCTGGTGGGGCCACGACCCGGCCGACCGGTTCCAGATGAAGAAGGGCTTCCGGCCGATGGCGGGAGCGGCGGGCTGGCAGCTGTCCAACGCCCAGATTTTCCCCATGGCCATTCACCGTGCCGCCCTGGCCTTGGTGGATGAGGCCGGGGGCATGCCCGCTTTGCGCCGCAAAAGTGAGCAGCTTACCGCCTACCTGGAATACCTGGTGCACCGCCTGGAGCTGCCCGCCGAGGTGCTCGAAATTATTACGCCCGCTGAGCCTGCCGCCCGCGGCTGCCAGCTCTCCATGCTGGTACACCAGAACGGCCGGCAGCTGTTCGACTTCTTGGCTGCTGCCGGCGTTATAGCCGACTGGCGCGAGCCGAACGTTATCCGGTTGGCTCCGGTGCCGCTCTACAACTCGTTTGGGGATGTGCAGCGCGCCGGGCAAGTGCTGGCCGAGTGGGCCGGTAAAGCCAAATAGTTGTTCATTTGTTGTTGCCCATCTTACGTAGAAGCAGCAATACCTTCTGATGACGTTCTAGTCCCCTTAAATCATGGCCGAAGAATACGCGGATAAAATGGCCCGCAAAACCGACGCCGAGCTGCGCCAATACGTGACGGGCCGGGACCAGTACCGCGACGACGCCGTGCTGGCCGCCTTCGACGAGTTGCGGCGCCGGGGCCAGCCCCACCCCGATGAGGAACAGGTGCGGCCCGCCCTGGAAACCGCTGTGCAGGCCCAGGTAGCGCAGGAAGCCGCCGCCCGGGAGCGGGCCGAGCAGGAAGCCCAGGCCGCCGACCCCGCCGTGATATCCGCTTCGGTGCCCGAGCTATATTCGCCCAGCTCCATTGCCATCTTCTCCATGCTGCCCATGTCCATGATTGGTGGGGGCGTCCTGTTGGGCATAAACCTGTTTCGGCTGGGCCGGAAGCGGGCTTTGCTGGGGCTGCTGCTGTTTATTGTGCTATACCTGATAGTGGCCGGACAAGTCCTGCAGTGGGCGATTTTTCAGCAGGGACTGCACCCGTTTTTTGGCACTTTGCTGTTTAATGTGCCAGCCATTCTGGTGTATTTGCGCTGGTTCTGGCCGCGCTACGTGCAAACTGAGCAATACCGGAGCCGGGGCATTATTATTCCGATTCTGGTGAGCTTTGCCATCGTGTGGGGGCTGCAGCAGGCGTTGCCTTATTTGGTAAAGCAGCAGCCCAAGAAAGTGCAGGCCGAAATGGAGCAGCTCCTGAAACGCTAGCCGCCCGTGGCCCTGACTCTACTGCCCCTGCCCGCGGCGGAAGTGCTGCTGGATCCGGTTTTTCTGGCTGCCCCGCACGAGCAGGCGCTGCTCACTGAGCTAACGGCCAGCGTTGCCTGGCGGCAGGAGCCCATCCGGCTTTTTGGCAAGGAAGTGCTGCAGCCTCGCCTTACGGCCTGGTACGGCGACGCCGGGGCCCAGTATTCGTACTCGGGGCTTACCTGGCAGCCCTTGCCCTGGACGCCACCATTGCAGCAGCTGCGGGAACAAGTAGAGGCTGCCTGCGGCACTAGCTTCAACAGCGTCCTGCTCAACCTCTACCGCAATGGGCAGGACAGCATGGGCTGGCACGCCGACAATGAGCCCGAACTGGGCCCCGCGCCGGTAATAGCCTCCGTGAGTCTGGGAGCCGTGCGGCGGTTTCGGCTCCGGCCCCGCGACCCGCAGCGCACTCCGCACGAGCCTCTTACGCTGGAGCTGGCCTCCGGCAGCCTGCTCGTGATGCGCGGCCCTACTCAGCAGCACTGGCTGCACGCCGTTCCCAAAACGGCCCGGCCGGCCGGGCCCCGTCTCAACCTGACTTTTCGCAACATCATTAACATATAGCCATAAAAAAAGCTCTTCCCACGACGGGAAGAGCTTTTTTTATGAGAGCAACGGCTCGGCTATTTGATGTCAATCAGCAGGCCGGCGAAGACGAGACGACCAATGTTCGGGCCGCCATACACCTGGGTGTTGGTGGCGTTGAACAGGTTGGAGCCGCCTACCTGAATGGTGGTGTAAGCCTTCGGAATTACGTAGCCCACGTAGGCATCCACGGTGCTGTAGTCTTGCAGAGTGCCTACGGCAAACGGCATTTCGTACAGGTGGCCCTGAGCCCAGCGGTAATTCACCGAGTAGTTGAAGTGCTTAGCCAACAGGCCGTTGGCGCCCAGGTTGTACTTGTGCTTGGGCGTGTTGAAGAAGGTCTGGAAGCCTTCGGGCAACTTGTCTTTCTCAATCAGGTTGAGCGAGTAGTTGGCCGTGATGGTCAGGGGCCGGGCCACGTTGTAGCTCACGCCCAATGCAGCACCCTGGGTTTGTACTTCCTGGCGGGCATTGGTCCATACCTGCAGAATGCGGGTGTTGCTGCCGGCCATTTGCAGCGTGGCGGCGCTGGCGCCCAACTGCTGGGCCGAGGGGCGGCTGCCGTCCCGGTTGCCCACGAAGCGCTGAGCCCCGATGAAGTCGTTGTAGTAGCTGCGGAAGTAGTTCACGTCCACCACAATCTTGTCCTTAAAGGTGCCTTTGTAGCCTACTTCGAAAGTGCTTAGGCGCTCCAGCTTCAGGGGGCCACGCTATACTCATACTGGGTCAGTACGGCGGGGTTCGACTGAGCCGCTCCGATAACCTGGGCGTTGGCTGCAGCCAGCGTGTAGCCCTGGAAGCCGTTGCCTACGTTGCCCAGCAGCAGCACTTGGCCGATGTCAACCCGAATATACTGGTCGAGCTGGGTGGGCGAGCGGAAGGCGCGGCCAAACGAAGCGCGGAAGTTGTGCTGCTTGTTGTCGCCGGCCGAATACACGGCTGAAGCGCGGGGTGAGAGGGCCGGGCTGAAGTTCTTGAACTCGTCTACGCGGCCGGCAAGGGCCAGCTTAAGCCGGTCTCCCAGCAGGGTGTGACTCAACTGCGCATAGCCGCCCAGCTCATGGTTCTGGATACGCTCGTTATCATCGGAGAAGAAGTTGCCGTTCGAACCCAGACGAAACTTGCGGTAGGCTGCGCCTACAATCAGGCTGGTAGTTTCGCCCAGGGTGAAGTTGTACTGCGCGTTGCCTTCGTTCAGGTACGAGCTGGGGCTGAGCTTGGCACCCAGGCCCGGCCGCGGGTCGTTGATGATGCGGCTGCGCAACTCACCGAAGCGGGCACTGGTGGGGTCGAGCTGGATGGCGTTAGCCTGAGCCTGGGCAAAAGCCTGCGCCTGCTCCATTGTCTGGCCCTGGGCACGGGCGCCTTTATAAGCGGCATTGTAGGTGCCGAAGTACTGGTCTACGTAGCGCACCGTGCTGCCTTCGGCTACCGGCGAGGTCTGGATAAAGGAGCCCAGGAAAGTCAGGTCATAGGAGTTGCCGCCGAAGTCCTGCACCGACTGGCCACGCAAAAACCACTTGTTGCCTTTGATTTCGCCGTGCAGCTGGTTGATACCGAAGTCGCGCAGGCGGTAGCGGCTGGCGCTCTGGTAGCTGGCCGTGCCGCGCGAGTAAGCGTAGCCCACGGTCATTTTCACGTTGTCCGTTACGAGGTACGAAAGGCTGGGGTGCACCTTGATGGCCTTTGCCTTGTTGTCATCGGCAATCAGCGTCGACTCGGTGAAGCCCGGCATGAAGACCGTTTTGCCCACCAGCTCTGCTGATACGCCACCCGGGAAGGGCTGGCTGCTATTGTAGGTGTTGCCTACGTCGCCATAGCGGTTCACGGCATTGTAGCCCAAGGTTGAACCTTCGGCATTGTTGGCTCGCTCCACAATGGGGCTGGTGGCCGAGTAGTTATTGGCCAGCCAGTCGTCGGCGGTGGTGTAGGAGCCCACTACCTTAAGGGCAATTTTCTCACCCAACTTTTGGGCGTAGCGCAGCTGTCCGTCGAAGTAGCTCCGTTCACCACCGCGCACCCGCACACTCAGGCCTTCACTCACGAAGGGGTCTTTGGAGTTGAGCAGCAGTACACCATTAAAAGCATTGGCGCCGTACAGGGCGGAGGCCGGGCCGTGAATGATTTCCACGCTTTCCACGTCGAGTTCGGGCAGGCCCGTCAGGTTGCCCGCATTCAGGTTCAGGCTGGGGCTCTGGGTGTCGAAGTAGTCGGTAAGCTGAATCAGGCGCTCGGACTTAGCCGAGTTAAAGCCGCGGGTACTGATGGAGTTCATCAGCAGGCTGCTGCTGTTCACGTCAATGCCTTTGTACTGGCTCAGGCCGCCCTGCAGGTCAGCCGTGGTGATGCGCTCCACTTGCTGGGCGTTCAGCTTTTCCACCGTCACCGGAGCCTGCAGGATGCCTTCTTCCACGCGGGAAGCCGAGGCAATAACTTCGCTGGTCAGCACGGAATTTACTTTCAGCTGAACCTTGAGGTTGCGGTCGGGCTGGGGCAAGGTTACCTCGCGGCTTTCGTAGCCCACAAAGGACACCGACAGGATAACCGGAGGGGTGCTGAAGTCGGCCCGTAGCTGAAACTTGCCGTCTCGGTCGGAGCTGCTACCAATAAAGGTGCCTTTGACAAATACCGTAGCCCCAGGTAGCGGCTCGCCTGTTTCAGTTTGTACTACTCCGCTGACGGTGATATCGTCCTGGGCCCAGGCGCGGGGTGCCGCCAGCAATAGTGAAAATAGTAGGAGCAGAAAATGGTAAGGTTGCTTCATAGAAAACTGTGCAAAAGGTGGGAGAATAGGAAAAAAAGCGCAAGAAATCAGACAAAAATAAAGTGGCCTAGCCTAACATCCAAATTGTAAGATATTGACCGTCAAATAGCTGTTTGTGACTAGTAATTGAATATTATCAGTATGCCAGCCATTTTATATTGCTGAAGTCGGATGCCCGGATGCGGGAAATGTTCAATTAGAGCTGAACAGGCCCCCTTAGCCGGCTAAAGTCTCGCCTGAGCGCGCAAGCCTCCCTGCTCCCCGGCGAGGTTGGGATATGCTCTAGCGTATCAGGCTGTAATGAATTCAGGATGGGGAAAAAGCAAGTCTATGCACACCTCTTCCCGCAATTACCGTCAACTTAGCGATGCAAGGTACCGGCCCGACGAATTGAAATTTTCGTATTTCCGTTCAACCTTGCCTCCTTACCCGTTGAAGGTGGGTAATTTCCGGCCCAATCAACCCACGGGAAAAGGCTTACTTGCGCCCGTATTCGTTCTGCTTTTCGTTCCTGTTTTCCTCCCCATGTCCACCCGTCTGTTTCTTCCCCGATTCTGCTACCGAGGCGCTTACTGTAATGGGCGCGGGCCTGGTCGGCTCGCTGCTGTCCTTATTTCTGGCCCGGCGAGGCTATCAGGTAGACGTATATGAGCGCCGGGGTGACATGCGGCGCGGGGGTGCCGTGGAAGGCCGCTCCATCAATCTGGCCCTGTCCGACCGGGGCTGGCGGCCCTGGAGGAGGTAGGCATCGGCGACGAAATCCGGCAGGTAGCCATTCCCATGTACCGCCGGGTGATGCACGACGCCCAGGGCAACCTGAGCTACCAGCCCTATGGCAAAGACAACCAGGCTATTTACTCCGTGTCGCGGGCCGGGCTCAACCGCACCCTGCTGACGCTGGCCGAAGCCGAGCCCGGCATCCGCCTGCACTTCAACCAGCAGTGCGTGGGCCTCGATGCCCGCACGCGCCAGCTCGAACTGCGTGATGCCGCTACGGGCCAGGAGCAGCAGCTCACCTTCCGCCGCCTTTTCGGTACCGACGGCGCCTTCTCGGCCGTGCGCAGCGCCCTGCAGAAAACCGAGCGTTACAACTATTCCCAGAGCTACCTCGAGTACGGGTATAAGGAACTCAATATCGAGCCCGGACCCGACGGGGAATGGCTGCTGGAAAAGAATGCCCTGCACATCTGGCCCCGCGGGCAGTACATGATGATAGCGCTGCCCAACCTGGACGGCTCTTTTAACTGCACCCTGTTCTTTCCCTACGAAGGCGAGCATTCGTTTGCCTCTCTGCAAACCCCGGCGCAGGTGCAGGCCTTCTTCGAGCAGGTTTTCCCCGATGTGGTGCCGCTCATGCCCGAGCTTACCGACGAGTACTTCCGCAACCCTACCGGCTCCCTGGTTACCATCCGGTGCTTTCCCTGGGCCTTCGACGACGATGTGCTCTTGCTCGGCGACGCTTCCCACGCCATTGTTCCTTTCTATGGGCAGGGCATGAACGCCGGCTTCGAAGACTGCACGGTGCTCAACCAGCTCATGGCCCAGCACGGCGACGACTGGCACGCCATCTTCAGCCAGTTTCAGGCGCAGCGCAAGCCCAACGCCGACGCCATTGCCGACTTGGCCGTGTACAACTTTGAGGAAATGCGCGACCGGGTCGGCAACCCACGTTTTTTGCTGCAAAAGAAAATCGAAAGCAAAATATCGGCGCAATACCCGGATCAGTGGACGCCGCTCTACTCCCAGGTCACCTTCTCGCACACACCCTACGCTGAGGCCTGGCAAAGCGGCCGGGAGCAGGAGCAGATTATGGCCCGCCTGATGCCCCACATCCAGACCGAAAGTGACTACGACCGGCCCGAAGTGCAGGAAATGGTGCAGCAGGAAATGGCCAAGCGCGGCTAGCCAGGGGCAGAGGGTTTTACATGCGCAGCCACAGCCCCAGGCTCATACCCGCCACAATGCCCAGGCCCAGGCTGAGCCCGGCCCATACCTGAGCCGGGGTGTGTGCATTCAGCTCCAGCCGGGCACTGAGCACGCCCCCTGCCAGCAGCACCGTGGCAACTAGAACCCACAGAGGAACCGAAGCCGGCACCGTGAGGTGCAGCAGCAGCAGCAGGCCCAGTCCGCCCCCATGCCCACCGCGTGGGCACTGATTTTCCAGCGTAGCGAGATAAGAAACGTCAGAAACACGGCCAGCGTCATGCCGGCCATAAGCCGGCTGAGCAGCGGATCGAAAATAGGGGGCTGGAAAAGGACAGCCATGGCTGTACCGAAGCTGAAGGTAGCCAGCAGCAAGGGCAAAGGGCGCTGCGCCCGTTCGCGCAGGAGCAGCGAATCGACCTGGCCGAACCAGTATAAGGCGCCGGTTCCCAAGGAAGGCAGCAGGAAGGTAAACCCAAAAACAATGGCCAATACAACCCAGCGGTCAGCCAGGGCAGGCTGCCAGATTACCCCCGGAAACTGATAACATATCATATAAAATAGATACGAAGGCAGCAATAACGGGTGAAATATCCCGGATAAGATATTAGCAATCAGCTTACTCAAGTATTAAAAGAAAATTAATGTTGCAGGTGGTCGAACGTCAAAACTACCAAAAGCATTATATTTATTCCTCGCTAAGGCTTAGTCGAGCTCTGGCCGTCACTTAAACGCACCTTTCTTTTGTTCTATTTTACCCTCTAATCTGTGAAATCATCTACTCCGCGTACCCGGCAGTGGTGGGCTATGCTCGCCCTGGGCCTTACTACCGTTTCTGGCGGTAGCCTATATCTGTGGCAGCACAGCGACGCAAAAGCAACGGCTCAATCTCTGGAACAGCGCCTGGAAGGCGTGGAGGAGGAAGAGGAAGAAGAAAAGAAAGACCGTCCTGATCTCGCCGTGGAGCAGGACGTGGAGCGGACCCTGGACCCGGCCCTGGGACGGGTACCACTCGAGCGGTTGCTCGTAGCGCAGGAATATGCGCAGCAGCGGATAGCCCAGCGGGCCTCCCGCCGCGTGCCAGTGGGCAGCCTGACCCAAACTACCTGGGTAGAGCGCGGTCCAAGCAACGTGGGTGGCCGGATTCGGGCCCTCGTAGTAGACCCCGCTGATGCCACCGGCAACACCGTGTGGGCTGGAACGGCCGGTGGCGGCCTCTGGAAAACGACGAATGGTGCCACCGCTACGCCTACCTGGCAGAGCATCGACAACTTCTTCGCCAACCTGGCCGTGACGGCAATTGCCTTCCACCCAGCCAACGCCAACATCATGTACTTCGGTACGGGCGAAGGATATTATAATGCCGATGCTGTGCGCGGCTTGGGTATCTGGAAATCGACTGACCACGGCGTAACCTGGACTCAACTTCCCAGCACGTCGCGCGGAACAACCTTCCAGTACGTGCTGAAGCTGGTTGTGCACCCCGTTACGGGCGACGTATACGCTGCCACCCGTGCCGGCCTGATGCGCAGCACCGACGGTGGTGTAAACTGGACCAAAGTTCTTGGAGCGGCTACCGGCGCTGTTACCGACCGGGTAGCAGACATCGAAATCAGTGCCGACAACAAGCTCTTCGTGGGCATGGGTATCCAAACCGGTGATGCCATCTACCGCTCCACCTCGGGTGATGCCGGCAGCTGGGTTAACCTGAACACGCCAAGCACCTCGGGCTTGCCAACGACGGGCTATGAGCGCATCGAGCTGGCCTGCGCGCCCAGCAATGCCAACCGCGTATATGCCATGTTCCAGAGCACTACAGATGCTCTGCTGAACATCTACCGCACCGATGACGGCGGGGCTACCTGGGTAACGCTGAACAAGCCGCGCTGGGAAAACTCCGACGACTTCACCCGCGGTCAGGCCTGGTACGATCTGTCGATCGGCGTGGCCCCCGACGACGCCAACAAGATTTATATCGGTGGTGTCGATTTGTTCCGCACCCAGGATGCCAGCGCTACTCCCGTAGTATGGCAGCAGGCTTCGTACTGGAGCATCAACAAGACCAACCCGACCTACGTGCATGCCGACCATCACGCGGTAGCTTTTGCCTCCAATGATGGCAATATGGCGTATTTCGGCTGTGACGGTGGCGTGTTCCTGTCCACCAACGCTTTTGACGTTAAAGGGGCTCCGGCCTTTAAAGAGCGCAACAACGGCTTGAACGTAACGCAGTTCTATGCTGCTGCCATTCACCCCACGCTGCCAAACTACTTCCTGGCCGGTGCGCAGGACAATGGTAGCCAGAAGTTTACCCTGGCTGGTGTAGGTACCACCACGGAGGCCTCGGGCGGCGACGGAGCTTTCTGCTTCATCGACGAAGACCAGCCCCAGTACCAGTTCACGTCGTACGTATACAGCAACTACTTCCGTTCCATCAACAACGGCACGACGTTCCCCCGGATTATCAGCAACAACAACGGTTCGTTTATCAACCCGACGGACTACGACAGCAAGAGCAACACGATGTATGCGGCTTCTACGGCCGGTACGCTGTTTGTGTGGCCTAACGCTACCACCGCTGCCACCACGCGGAACCTGACGCTGCCTTCGGGCTCGGGTACGGTGACACACGTTACGGTTTCCAAGACCGTAGATAACCGGGTGTACGTTGGTACCAACACGGGCAAAGTACTGCGCATTGATAATGCCTTGGCGATAGATCCTGCTGATCCGACCGTTGTGCCAACCATCACTGAAATTCGGACCGGAACGGGTTCGGTTTCCTGCGTAGCCGTGGACCCCGCCAACGAGGCGCACCTGCTGGTGACGTATTCCAACTACGGCGTAACCAGCGTGTGGGAAACCACGACCGGCACCGCTCCTTGGCGCAACGTAGAAGGCAACCTGCCCGACATGCCGATTCGCTGGGCCATGTTTGACCCCGCTAACAACAAGCGCGCCCTGCTGGCTACCGAACTCGGTGTGTGGGCCACTGATGATCTGACCACCACCGATATCGTATGGGACCCCGCCAGCACCGGCATGGCCAACGTGCGGGTCGACATGCTGCGCATGCGTAAGTCGGACAAGCAGATTGTGGCCGCTACTCACGGCCGGGGCCTGTATACCACCGATGTATTCTTGGTACTGGGCAACAAAGGGGCCGTTGCCGTCAATAACAAGTTTATCGGCAGTGTATATCCCAACCCCTTCGTGCAAACGCTGAACGTAGACCTGAGCCAGGCAGCCTCTGCCGGCACCACGGCCACGCTCACCGACATGCAGGGCCGCGTGGTATTCAAGACGGATGTGAAGACGGCTGAGCGTCAGCTTCGCCTGAACGTGCCCGGCAGCGTAAGTGCTGGCATGTATACGCTCACCGTGCGCGACGCCAAGCAAACGGCTACCCGCCAGGTAATGCTGCGCCGCTAGGCCAAACTACTAGCATGAAATAAAAGGGAAGCTCCAGCGGGGCTTCCCTTTTTTGTTCATCCACAGAAAGCCAGCAGTGCACTTTGGAGGTAGTGCGTAAGCCATTAAAAAGCCCGCTGGAAGCATTTCCAGCGGGCTTTTTAATGGCTTGCAAATTCTGCTTACAGTTCCTTGCGCAGGCGGGCTACCGGAATATTGAGCTGCTCCCGGTACTTAGCCACCGTGCGGCGGGCAATGTTGTAGCCACGGGCATTGAGCATTTTTTCCAGCTTGTCGTCGCTCAGTGGCCGCTTTTTGCTTTCCCCCTCGATGATTTCCTTCAGGATGTGCTTCACTTCCCGTGAGCTAGCGTCTTCGCCTGAGTCGGTAGCAATGCCCTCGGAGAAGAAGTACTTCAAGGGGTAAATGCCGAACTCGGTCTGCACCGACTTGGAGTTGGCTACCCGGCTCACGGTGCTGATATCCATGCCGATTTCGGTGGCAATGTCTTTCAGAATCATGGGCCGCAGCTTGCTTTCGTCGCCTTCTAGGAAGAAGTCGTGCTGGTAGCGCACGATGGAGTCCATGGTGCGCAGCAGGGTCTGCTGGCGTTGCTTGATGGCGTCAATAAACCAGCGGGCCGAGTCAAGCTTCTGCTTGACGAAGGTCACGGCCTCCTTCATCTTCTTGTCCTTCTTGGCCGCCTTATCGTAGGTCTGGAACATCTCGGTGTAGGCCGGGGCCACCCGCAGGTCCGGAGCGTTGCGCGCGTTCAGCGTAAGGTTGAACACGCCGTTGTCGTTGGTCAGAATGAAGTCGGGGATGATGTACTGCACTTTGCCCATGCCCACGGGCCCGGTGCCACCGGGCTTGGGGTTAAGCTTCAGAATCAGGGCAATGGCCTCTTTGAGTTCATCATCTTCCAGGTCCAGCTTCTGCTGAATACGCTGGTAGTGCTTCTTGGTAAACTCGTCGAAGGTCTCACTTAGAATCCGCTCGGCGTGCTCGGTCACCTCGTCCTGGTGGCGGCGCTCAAGTTGGAGCAGCAGGCATTCCTGCAGGTCGCGGGCGGCAATACCGGCCGGGTCGAAGCTCTGAATCAGGTGGAGCACGCCCTCAATCTCAGCCTCATCGGCTTCGATGTTCTGGGAGAAGGCCAGGTCGTTGGCAATAGCCGACAGGTCGCGGCGGATGTAGCCGTCGTTGTCGATGGAACCAATGAGCTGGCGGCCAATGGCTTCCTGCTTTTCGTCGAGGTCGGCAAAGCCCAGCTGGTCGAGCAGAGAGTCGGTAAGGGAAGCGCCGGTGTCGGCCAGGGGCATTTCCCGGTCGTCCTCGGGCTCGCCGGGCCCGTCGCCCTGCATCTTGTAGCCCGCTATTTCGTCGTCGTTGAGGTAGTCGCCCAGGTCCAGCTCCTCGTTGTCCTTGGTCGTATCTGCCGGGTCGTCTTTGGTGGGCACCTCCACTTCGGGCTGCTCCTCGCTGCCGGTATCAAAGTCTTCGTCCAGGGTGTTGTCGTCGGAATCGAACTCCGAATCCGGGTCGTCATAGTCGTCGGAGTCGTCCGCGTCATCGTCGCGCTCCTGGTCTTCCACCTCGTCGTCGGTGTTTTCGTCGCCTTCTTCCAGGGCTGGGTTTACCTCCAGCTCTTCCTTGATGCGCGCCTCCAGCTCTGCTGTCGGAATTTGCAGCAGCTTAATGAACTGTATCTGTTGGGGAGACAGCTTCTGCGAGAGAAGCTGCTTCATGTCAAGTCTTTGCATACTCTGGAAAGCGTGTTGCTCCACAAAAAGGCAAGGTGGAGCTCTTGTCAAATATAGACCTTTCTGTACTCGTGTTCGGTCAAAAAAGTTGAGCCCGGAGCTCCACATCATTTTGGCAAAACAACGCCGAAGAGCCCGATTCACAAAACAAACGACGGGAATGGGCTAAACTGATTTTTACGGCCCGCAAAACTCCTACCTTTGCTGACTTAACGATTAATAATTTCCGAAAGCTGAGTCCGATGTCTGTTAGAAGGTCGAGTGTGCAGGAGCTGCTCCACAGCCAGGAGCTGGAGCGTGAAGTGGTAGTGAAAGGCTGGGTGCGTACCCGCCGCGGCAATAAGTACGTGCAGTTCATTGCCATCAACGATGGTTCCGGCTTCAATTCCATCCAGGTAGTAGCCGACGCCGAAAACTTTCCCGAAGAAAAGCTTAAGGCCGATGGCGTCGAAAACGGCGCGGCCGTAATGGTGCGCGGCAAGCTCGTTGCTTCTCAGGGCAAAGGTCAGAGCGTCGAAATTCAGGCCTCGGAAATCACCGTCTACGGCAAGGCCGACACCGAAACGTATCCGCTGCAGAAGAAGGGGCACTCCCTGGATTTCCTGCGCGAAATTGCCCACCTGCGCCCTCGCACCAACACGTTTGGGGCGGTGCTGCGCATCCGGCACGCCATGGCCTTTGCCGTGCACCAGTTCTTCAACGACCGGGGTTTCTACTACGTGCACACGCCCATTATCACGGGTTCCGATGCCGAAGGCGCCGGCCAGATGTTCCGCGTAACGACGCTGCCCGAGCAGAACCCGCCGCTGACGGAAGATAAGTCGGCCGTCGACTACAAGCAGGACTTCTTCGGCAAGCAAACCAACCTGACCGTATCGGGTCAGCTGGAAGGCGAAATTGCCGCCATGGCCCTGGGCAAGGTGTACACCTTCGGCCCCACGTTCCGGGCCGAAAACTCCAACACGACCCGCCACCTGGCCGAGTTCTGGATGATTGAGCCCGAAGTGGCCTTCAACGACCTGCAGGACAACATGGACCTGGCCGAGGACTTCCTCCGCTACCTGGTGCGCTACGCCCTGGACAACTGCCAGGACGACCTCAAGTTCCTCAACGAGCAGTACGACAAGGAACTGCTCAGCCGCCTGCAGTTCGTGGTCGACAACGACTTCCAGCGCCTGAACTACACCGAGGCAGTGGAAATCCTGAAGTCGGCCAAGCAGAAGTTCGAATTCCCGTGGACTGGGGCACCGACCTGCAGAGCGAGCACGAGCGGTATTTGGTGGAAAAGCACTTCAAGAAGCCCGTTATCCTGACCAACTACCCCAAGGATATCAAGGCCTTCTACATGAAGCTCAACGACGACGACAAAACCGTGCGGGCCATGGACGTGCTCTTCCCCGGCATCGGCGAAATCATCGGCGGCTCGGAGCGGGAAGAAAGCCTGGAGAAGCTTACCAAGCGCATGGCCGAAATGAACGTACCCGAGCACGATTTGTGGTGGTACCTGGAGCTGCGCAAGTACGGCACTGCGCCCCACTCGGGCTTCGGCCTGGGCTTCGAGCGCCTCATTCTGTTCGTGACTGGCATGGGCAACATCCGGGACGTAATTCCCTTCCCCCGCTTCCCCAAGAGCGCCGAGTTTTAATCTGAACCACGGATTCGGCGGATTTTTCGGATTGGTCGGATTTTGTGGACGGATATTCTAAACCAGCAACGGCCGCCTCGTATGAATACGGGCGGCCGTTGCTGGTTTAATGTTTTAATTCTTATGCCTTCGGGAGTGTCGTAGTAGAAATAACAGCGGGCCAATATGGCTGTAGGAATCAGTGATGATACTGGCATTGATAGTATTATCGAAGGTGTTCAGCTCAATTTTACTAGAGGCTCCATCCGTAATTTCTATAAAATGATCTTGTTCTGATAAAGCTGGGATGTCGGCAAACACGCGTTGGGTTAGGTAGAACAGGCTATCAGAAAGCTGGGCAGATAAGGTATCAGTGGGTTTCTGAATTAGTTGGCCGAATCTCTCTTTACCATATGACGACCACGCGTATTGGGTTGGTTTGCCCCGTTGCGCATACACATTGACTACCGTCACGAAAGAGTCTGGAATTGCGACAAGATTATCCACATGCCAGCGAACTTGGTCTGCAAGCCGTAGGTCGTATAAATATGCCCGGTCTTGATGCTGCGCGGATTTGCTGCCCAGCAATAGGCCTGTTACTAACAGCGTATTATAAGCGGCCAGCAGCAGACCTGTTATTAACAGAGAGTAAAGCCATTTTTTCGTGTGCATCCGGATAGCCTGTAGTAGTGCCTGAGCAGGGAGCCGGATAACGGATGGGCTCAGCCGTAATTGCTGAGCTCCTTGTCGTCCAGGGCTACTTCGTCTGTTCCTTTTCGAAAATGGCCTGGGCCTCCCGCTCCACGCGGCTCAAGAAGGCCGGATCATTTTCCTTACCCCATTCTGCCTTGGTGCTCAGCTCGGCTTTGATCTGGTTGATGCGGGCCCGGTCGGCGTCGGAGAGGGGATGGTAGAGGTCGTAGAGCTGGTTGATGAATTTCTCGTGGGGCAGGTTGTGCTCCGTAATGAGAACCATGATGAACTGCCGGGACTCAATCTCCTTGCGGAAATCCAGCTGGTCCAGCTTCTGGCCCGTTTCGGCCGACTCGGCGGCAAACCGGAAAACGGTTCCTTCCACGCCCCAGTAGCGGGAATCGGGGAGAACAAGGTTTGAAAATAAGGGTTGAACTGCATAAGCGCCGCCCCGAAGCTGTCCCCTGAGACGAGCATATTGGGCTGCTGCTGCGGCGGCCGAAGCGGGTCGAAGACGATGTGCGGGTAGGCCATGGGGTAGTGCTTGTAGCCAAACAGCAGGTTTAGCGGCCCGCTCAGGTCGCCGTCGGTACCGCGCACTTCATTCTGGCTTACTTCCATCGGACCGGTGCGGCGGAAATCAATCAGGTCAAAGGAGCCCAGCTTTTCGATGCGCTTGAACAGCGTATCGGCGGCCAAAGTGGAGCCGTAAGCGCTCCAGTGGGTGCCGCCGCTGGGAAACAGGGCATAGGCCGTCGTGTCTTTCCAGCGCGCAAACAGTTGGCAGAAGTCCAGCAGGTTGACCTGGTTGGCCTTCATTTCCCGGACGAACACCTCATAGTTGGACAGGGGCTGCTTCTGTTTCAGGGTCCAGTAGGGCAGGTCTTCGGGCTGGTAGCGGCCTTTGTTGGGGGCCATCATAAACAGAAAAGGAATGCCGCGCTTGGCCAGGTCGTCCTGCACAATGCGCATACGGCGGACCCGCCGCTGAATTTCAGCTTCGCCCATAAAGTCTTTACCCAGATACGCATCTACCGGGCCTTGCTGGAATAAGACGTTGTTGCCAATTACCAGGTCGGTGGAGCGCGCTACGCCCAGAAAAGAGAAGGACAGCTGATTGCGGAGCTGAATAAGCCAGGTCCGGAAGCCTATCCGGTCTTCCAGGTAGTTTTCCAGCTGGGCCTGGTAGGTGCCCGAGGTAAGGGCCTCAACCGACAGACTCGGGTGCTCGGATACGTGGTAGGCCCCGGCCAGGGTGGGCTCCTCTACCCAGTGATATTTGGCCTGCAGCGCCGGCCCAACCAGCAACAGAAACAAGAGGAAAAAGAGAATATGCTTCATCGGATAAAACCGTAGCAAGAAGATTAAAACCGGAAGTAGATGAAGGGATTGAAGTTGCTGCCGATAATGTAGCTCGTGCTTAGCACCAGTAGCAGGGCCGTAACCATGCTCAGGGCCAGCATTCGTCCCCGGGACCAGCTAGAGGCCGCCAATACGCCAAGCTGCCCTCGCTCTATCAGGGGCACGGCGGCTATAAAGGAGAACAGCGTTGCCAGCAGCAAGGTGTACCAGAACTCCATGGTGAAATAGGGCAGGGCCACCCAGCTTCCCACAAACATTTGCTGAATGTAGGCCTGCGCCTCGCCCAGGCTTTCGGCCCGGAAGAGGACCCAGCCGACGACGGTAATCAGGAAAGTGGGAAGAATGCTGAGCGGGCCCAAACGCTTGGAGAGGCGCAGCAGAAACAGGCGGTCCAGCACCAGAAACAGGCCGTGAAAAGCGCCCCAGGCAATGAAGTTCCAGGCCGCCCCGTGCCAGAAGCCCGAGAGGATAAACACGGTCCACAGGTTGGCGTAGAGCCGGCCGGTGCTCACGCGGTTGCCGCCCAGGGGAATGTAGAGGTAGTCGCGCATCCAGCGGCCCAGCGTGATGTGCCAGCGCTGCCAGAACTCGGTGATGGAGCGTGAGATGTAGGGGTTGTTGAAGTTTTCGGGAAACTGGAAGCCGATCATGCGGCCCAGGCCGATGGCCATGTCCGAGTAGCCCGAGAAGTCGAAGTAGATCTGGAACGTGTAGCATACTGCCCCCAGCCACGCCAGCGGGGCCGACAGCTCGGCCGGCGCAAGACCGAAAATCCGGTCGGCCTCCTGGCCCAGCGTGTTGGCAATAAGTACTTTTTTGGCCAGGCCGAGCACGAAACGGAACAGACCGGCGAGCTTGTGGTCGACGGTTTCGAAGGCGGCCCGGTCAGTGAGCTGCTCGGCGATTTCGTGAAAGCGCACGATGGGCCCGGCAATCATCTTGGGAAAGAGCATGATGTAGAGCATGAAGTCCCAGAAGCTGCGCAAGGGCTTGTTCACGCCCCGGTACACGTCAATCGAATAGGTGAGCTTCTCGAAGGTGAAAAACGAGATGCCGATGGGCAGCACCACCTTCTCCCAGGTCAGCTCTGCCCCGCCCAGGGCCGTGCTCAGCCCGCTCACGTTCTCGAGAAAGAAGTTGGCGTACTTGAAGTAGAAGAGCATGCCCACATTGAGCAGGATGCTTAGGATCAAATAGATGCGCTTCTGCCAGCCCAGGGCCGCATCCATCAGGCGGATGAGGTAGAAGTTGAGCACGACCGAGCCCAGAAACAGGGCCAGGAAGTTGATGCCGCCCCAGGCGTAGAACAGCAGGCTGGCCGTCAGCGCGACGGCATTCTTGAGCAAGCGCGGGACGAGGTAATAAACCAGTAAGAAGGCGGGCAGGAAATAAAATAGAAAGAGTGTACTGCTAAATACCATGGGCCGCTAGAAAAAATACGGCACCAAGCTACTCACAAAACCTTGAACCGTGCCTATCCACCAGGCAAGAATCCAGCAAGTCCAAGGCTGCAGTGTGGCGGCAGCGACCAGCTTCTCAGGTCATAATTTGCCCGCTCGGGGCCGTGCACGAGTAGCTGCGGCAGAGCAGCCTCTCTTCTTTTTTACCGGATTGAATCATACCGGGCTACGGCGGCCTCGTGAATTAACTGTTGCCGGCTGCGGCCAGTTTCGGTCTCTTTAGCCCACCAGTAGTCGCTTAGGCCAGGTTTGCGGCTGAGTTGGTCTTCGAGCGCCTGAATGCGAAGGGTATCGGCATGGGTGTAGGGCACCAGTAGCTTGTAGGCACTATCACTGAAACCATAATCAAGTCGGTTGTCCATGTTGTATTCCGTAAACATGATCATGATAATGTCGCGGGCCAGGTATTGAGCCTTATAGTCCAACTTACTCATATCAGTGCCTTCCGGTAATTCTGAGGGCCAGGCGATATTGCGGTTGACGACGTTAAAGTGCCAGTATCGGGAATTTTTGTCATCAAAAGATTGAGCAAAAAACGAGTAGAGCACCGTAAATACGAAGCTGTCACCAATGATGAGAGCTGAAGGACGGTATTGCCCTGGCTTGAGGGGCTCATACTCGACCTGCGGGTATTTCATTATGTGAGGTGCGAGCGGGTAGAGCAGGTTTAGCGCCTTTTCCGTGTCGGTATCATTATCGTTGGGCGCGATGCCCACGGTACCCGCTTTCAGGCGGTAGTCGCGCATAGGGCGGCCATATTTGCGTTCCACGTAGCGCATGGTTGTGTCTCCTACCAGGGCGGCACCATAGTCGCTCCAGTGCCCACCCGACTGAGGAAACAACGGATACGAAGCCGTGTCCTTCCAACTGCGCAATGCTTGGCTCAGATCCAGCAGGTTGATACCAGCGGCGCGCATGGCGGCCGTATACTGCTCGTAGTTAGACGGGCGGTAGCGGCCGCTACGCCGGAAATAGGCGGGCATGTTTTCCGGCATAAAGGACGCTTTGCTGGCTGACGCCACAAAGATGAGCAGCTTACCGCGCCGGGCCAGCGTATCCTGAACCACCCGCAGACGATGGATGTGCCGCCGAATGGTGGCCGAGTCTGCATGGGCACCCATTCCAACGTAGTCGAACAGCGTTCGGGAGTCGAACAGGCTATTGTTTGGGCCCACGAACAGGTTCGGGTCATTCGTCTCGTGCAGTACATCGTAGACGATTTGGTTGCGGGCTTTAATAAGCCACACCCGAAACCCGATATGCTCTTCGAGGTAACGCTCCAGCGCCGGCTGAAAAGTATTGTTCCATAACGACTCCCAGCTTAGGTCGGGTGGGGGAGCAGGCGCGTCGTAGTAGCCGGTCAGCTGACCGGTATCCACCCAATTAAATTTGGCTTGCCCTGCCGGCAGCAGGAGCAGTAACAGCAGGCAGAACAGCACCGCCCGCTTAAGATAAATTTTCACTGACATAGCCACGGTAAACCCGGTGTTGCTTAGAACCGGAAGTAGATGAAGGGATTGAAGTTACTGCCGACGATGTACATAACGCTCAACACCAGTAGAATACTGCTTGCAATACCCAGTGCCACCGCCTCCCGGCCGCGCAGTTGGCTATGGGCTAGAATAGCCAGCTCGCGCCGCTCAATGCGGGGAATAGCCGCAGCAAAAGAGAAAACGGCCGCCAACCCCAGCGTCAGCCAAAAGCGCGTGGTGTAGTACGGGAATGGCCGGTCGGTAAATAGCGGCCCCGTGAACATGTGCTGGACGTATCGAAGGGCATCAGTCAGGCTTTCGGCCCGGAAGAGGACCCAGCCAACGACGGTAATCAGAAAGGTGGGAAGAATGCTGAGCGGGCCCAGACGCTTGGACAAGCGCAGCAGAAACAGACGGTCCAGCACCAGAAACAGGCCGTGAAAAGCGCCCCAGGCAATGAAGTTCCAGGCCGCCCCGTGCCAGAAGCCCGAGAGGATGAACACGGTCCACAGGTTGGCGTAGAGCCGGCCGGTGCTCACGCGGTTGCCGCCCAGGGGAATGTAGAGGTAGTCGCGCATCCAGCGGCCCAGCGTGATGTGCCAGCGCTGCCAGAACTCGGTGATGGAGCGTGAGATGTAGGGGTTGTTGAAGTTTTCGGGAAACTGGAAGCCGATCATGCGGCCCAGGCCGATGGCCATGTCCGAGTAGCCCGAGAAGTCGAAGTAGATCTGGAACGTGTAGCACACCGCCCCCAACCACGCCAGCGGGGCTGTTACTAATGCAGGCTCGGTGCCAAAAATGTGGTCGGGCTCTCCGTGCAGAACCATACCAAAGATATGGTCGGCTTGCTCGCCTAGTACATTGGCAATGAGCACTTTTTTAGCCAGGCCAAGCACGAAGCGGAACAGGCCGGCGAGCTTGTGGTCCACGGTTTCGAAAGCGGCCCGGTCGGTGAGCTGCTCGGCGATTTCGTGAAAGCGCACGATGGGCCCGGCAATCATCTTGGGAAAGAGCATGATGTAGAGCATGAAGTCCAGAAGCTGCGCAAGGGCTTGTTCACACCCCGGTACACGTCAATCGAGTAGGTGAGCTTCTCGAAGGTGAAAAACGAGATGCCGATGGGCAGCACCACCTTCTCCCAGGTCAGCCCGTCGCCGCCCAGGGCCGTGTTGAGCACGCTCACGTTCTCGAGAAAGAAGTTGGCGTACTTGAAGTAGAAGAGCATGCCCACATTGAGCAGGATGCTTAGGATCAAATAGATGCGCTTCTGCCAGCCCAGGGCCGCATCCATCAGGCGGATGAGGTAGAAGTTGAGCACGACCGAGCCCAGAAACAGGGCCAGGAAGTTGATGCCGCCCCAGGCGTAGAACAGCAGGCTCGCCGTCAGCGCGACGGCATTCTTGAGCAAGCGCGGGACGAGGTAGTAAACCAGTAAGAAGGCGGGCAGGAAATAAAATAGAAAGAGCGTACTGCTAAATACCATGGGCCGCTAGAAAAAATACGGCACCAAGCTACTCACAAAACCTCGAACCGTGCCTATCCGCTAGGCAGGAACCAGTACTGGTCTAGGGTCGCCACTGGCCTGAATAAGAAGCGGCTTTAGCAGTAATTACGCAATTCCTTGTCGTCGACGGCTACCAAAGCATCGAGGCGCAGCTCGAAGCCGTCTTCCAGGCGCAGGTACTCCACTTTGTCTTGAATAAACAGGTCGGTGATGATGCCGGTGTAGGTGCTCGGGGCGTGTCGGGCTCGGTGCGATAAAGCAGCGTGCACACCTGGCCTTTGGTAGCACGGGCTTCCAGCTCGTCGTAGAAGCTGCAGCTGATGGGTTGATAAGGGTTGTTGGGCATGGCGAATAACAAGCAGGGTGGACACTTTGCTTACGAGTTTTGAGCAGAATCAGGCGAATCCAGTTCTGGTTTTGCCACTAGGCCCAGCAGCTGACGCAAGGGCGTAAACAGCGGATGCCGGTCCAGAATCAGGGCTACGGCCACGGCCACGGCGGGTCCGGCCAGCAGCAGCATCCGGCTCATTTCGCCCGAGAGCAGCATGTGCGCCAGCACGGCCGCCAGCAGCAGCAGGGTGGGGCCGGGCCGCAACGCCCCGAGCCACAGCCCGATAGTGTGCCGCCCGCCCCAGCAACCCGCCAGCAATACCACATTAAACAAGCCGTATACCCCGCGCAAATCACCAGACCCCGGGGCGAAAACAGCCAGCCCAGGTTGCTGACGATGCTGCGGCTGTGGCTCAGGGCGTTGGTCAGGCTGCCGCCCGACGACGAGGCCCCGGTTATCTGCGCATCCACGGCCCAGTGCACGGCTGCCAGCAGCAGCAGTCCGCACAGAACGGCCAGCAGGCGGCGCCACCACGGCACAAAACCGCCATAAAGCACCAGCAGCGGCAAAAACAGCAGGAAAGATTCTTTCACTACGGGCCCCAGTGCGGCGGCCAACAGCAGGGCCACGGCCGAGCGGGTGTGAAGGGCATAATAGAGCAGTGCCACCACCAGCACCAGGGCACTATCGACCAGCACCAGACCAGTGACGTAGGTAGCGGCTCCGCACGTAAGCAGGGCCGCCATGCCCAGCAGGGCCGGAACCGTAGCAGCGCCGGCCGCTACTGCGCTCCGAAAAGCAAGAAGCCCGGCCCCAGCCAGTAGCAGGGCATTGACCAGAAAAAAGCTGAAACCAAACGGAGGCTTATTAGCTGGCGAAATCAGATTAGCCAGGCCCCGGGTCCCGTGTGCCAGGCCGCTAGCCAGCAGTGGCACTACCACCCGGTAGCGGTGCGTCACCGGTACCAGGAAGTTGCCCTGGGCCATGCGCAGGTAGCTTTGCTCATCTACTGTGTAGGCCGGCGGGTGGTTTACTAGCAGCAGGTAAGCATTGCCCCAGAGCAGGGCCAGTGCCAGCAGGTACACGAGCAGGAGCGACTGGCGGAAACGGACAAGCGGCATACGGGGCGGTTCAGGAGCCGGAAAAGTACGGCTGGCAATGTTACGGGAGTCCGGGCAGATTCAACAAAAAAGGCTCTTCCGCGCGGAAGAGCCTTTTTTATTCTGGGTGCGAGTCTGGCTAGTGTTTGCCTTTGCCGTGGCCATTACCATGCCCTTTTCCGTTGCTTTTGCCGTTACCATTCCCATTACCCTGGTAGTTGGCGCCGTTCACAATAACGGTCTGGCCGCCGCGCATTTTCTTGGCCTGGCCGGGAGGCATGCCGTGGGGGTGGCCTTTGTACTTGGTGCGGTATTCCTCGATGCGTACCCAGGGCTGGGCACCCACGTAGTCAACTACCACGGGGTGAAAGGTGCGTGGGTCGTAGCCAGCGTTTCGCACGCGGCTCCACCGGCCCTCGCGCTGCACCACGTATTGCCGGTCGCGCACGTCGTAGTAGCCATCCACTTCCGGAATGTAGTAATACTGGGTATTGGGACCCACAGCTGGACCCCAGGAGGGCGGCGTGATGTTGATATTGACCTGCGCCTGGGCCGTAGTGGTGTGCAGAGTCAGGGCAAACAGGCCCGCAGCGGCAATTTTGAGCAGTTTCATGATGCGGTGGGGGTAGAGAGTGGACGGAACCCGAGCGGAACCGGAATAGAACTATGCCTGGGTAACGCAAATACGAGGCCAAGCCCGTCCGGTTCAGCTTGGTCAGGTTGAAAACCGCTCTTCCAATTAATTTAGAAGCCACGGGACAATCCACCGCGGTCAGCTGTTATAGCTCCTCCGCCGGGCACCGCGCCGCCGGGACTCCCCAAGCCGCTAAGGGCTAAAACCACTGGCAAATAAGCTATTCGGGGTAGCCAAAGGGCCGCGTTTTGCGTACCTTTGCGGACTTATTCGATTCGCTTTGCATGGCTAAGAAAACGACTGCCTCCAGTACCGCTGTTCAATCACCCGCTGTAGTAGCGCCGCCGGCCCCCAGCCCCAGCGCGCCGCCGACGTGGAAGCACCCTTTATTGAGGTGTACGGGGCCCGGGAGCATAACCTGAAAAACGTGTCGGTCCAGATTCCGCGGGGCCAGCTGGTGGTGTTCACCGGTATTTCGGGCTCGGGCAAATCGTCGTTGGCTTTCGATACGATTTACGCCGAGGGCCAGCGGCGCTACATGGAAACGTTTTCGGCCTACGCCCGCTCCTTTATGGGCGGTCTGGAGCGCCCCGACGTGGATAAAATCGAAGGGTTGTCGCCGGTAATCAGCATCGAGCAGAAGACGACCTCGCGCAACCCCCGCTCCACGGTGGGCACCATCACCGAGATTTACGACTTTCTGCGCCTGCTCTACGCCCGCACGGCCGAGGCTTTCAGCTACGCCACCGGCCAGAAGATGATCCGGCAGAGCGACGAGCAGATTATCAACTACATCCTCAAGCACTTCGCCGACAAAAAGCTGGTGGTGCTGGCGCCGGTGGTAAAAGGCCGCAAAGGCCACTACCGGGAGCTGTTCCAGCAGATTGCCAAGCTGGGCTTTACCAAGGTGCGCGTCGATGGCGAGCTGCTCGACATCACGCCCAAGATGCAGGTGGACCGCTACAAAATCCACGACATCGAAATCGTCATCGACCGGCTCAAGGCTACCAAGGAAGACCGGTTCCGCCTTTCGGGCTCGGTGCAAAACTCCCTGACCCACGGCAAGGGCACCATGTTGGTCCTGGATTCGGACTCGGGCAAGACGCAGTTTTTCTCGCGCTTCCTGATGGACCCCACCACCGGCATTGCCTACGACGACCCGGCGCCCAACACATTCTCGTTCAACTCGCCCTACGGCGCCTGCCCCACCTGCAATGGCCTGGGCGAGGTGCAGGAGATTACCGAGGAAAGCGTGATGCCCGACAAGAAGCTGAGCGTCAGCCGCGGCGGCATCGCACCCCTGGGCGAGTACCGCGACATCTGGATTTTCCAGCAACTGAGCACCATTCTCAAGCGCCACAAAGCCAGCCTCTCCACGGCCCTCGACAAGCTGCCCGCCGATTTGCTCGAAAAGCTGCTCTACGGCATCGAGGAAGAGGAGGGTGCCGATCCCAAAAAGCCCGGCTACGTGGAGGCCTTCGAAGGTATTATCCCGTTTCTGCGCCGCCAAATGGATTCCGACTCGGAGAATATCCGGGCCTGGATTCAGGAGTATACCCAGGCCAAAGAATGCCCCGAGTGCCATGGCTACCGTCTCAAAAAGGAGTCCTTGCACTTCAAGATTGCCGATAAGAATATCGGCGAGCTGTCGGTGATGGACATTGCCCAGCTGGCTCAGTGGTTTGAAGGCCTGGAAGACCGGATTTCGGACCGTCAGAACCTGATTGCCCGGGAGCTACTCAAGGAAATTCGCAAGCGGATCGGCTTTTTGCTGGAAGTAGGCCTGGAGTACCTGAGTCTGCACCGCTCGGTCCGCACCTTGTCGGGTGGCGAGTCGCAGCGGATTCGCCTAGCCACCCAGATTGGCACCCAACTCGTGGGCGTGCTCTACATCATGGACGAGCCCAGCATCGGGCTGCACCAGCGCGACAACGAGCGGCTTATCAAGGCCCTGCAGCACCTGCGCGACATCGGCAATTCGGTGATTGTGGTGGAGCACGACAAGGACATGATTATGAATGCCGACTACGTGCTCGATATTGGCCCTGGGGCCGGTATTCACGGCGGCAGCATCGTGGCCCACGGCTCTCCGACGGAGATTTTCCAGTCGGGCAGCCTGACCTCGCAGTACCTGAGCGGACAGAAGCACATCGAGCTGCGACGCCAGAAGCGCAAGGGCGACGGGGGCCAGCTGGTGCTCAAAGGCGCTACTGGCCACAACCTCAAAAATGTGACGGCTAAATTCCCGCTGGGCAAGCTCATGGCCGTTACGGGCGTGTCGGGCTCGGGCAAGTCGTCGTTGATTCACGACACGCTCTACCCGATTCTCAACCAGCACTTCTTCAACGCCAAGCGCGACCCGCTGCCCTACCAGAGCATCGAGGGCCTGGAGCTGATCGACAAGGTAATTGAAGTCGACCAGTCGCCAATTGGCCGCACCCCGCGCTCCAACCCGGCTACCTACACCGGCGTGTTCACCGAAATCCGCAGCTTGTTTGCGTCTTTGCCCGAGGCCAAAATCCGGGGCTACGGACCGGGCCGCTTCTCCTTCAATGTGAAGGGTGGGCGCTGCGAAACCTGCGAGGGAGCTGGCATGCGGACCATTGAAATGAACTTCCTGCCCGACGTGCACGTGCCCTGCGAGTCCTGCAAAGGCCGGCGCTACAACCGTGAAACGCTGGAAGTGCGCTTCAAGGGCAAGAGCATCACCGACGTGCTCGACATGACGGTGGAGAAAGCCGTGGAATACTTCGAAAATCAGCCCAGGATTCTGCGCAAGATTCAGGTACTCAATGAAGTAGGTCTGGGCTACCTCACCCTAGGTCAGCAGGCTACGACGTTGTCGGGTGGTGAGGCCCAGCGCGTGAAGCTGGCTACGGAGCTCGGCAAGAAGGACACGGGCAAGACCTTCTACATCCTCGATGAGCCTACCACCGGCCTGCACTTCGAAGACATCAACCACCTTTCCGACGTGCTCCAGAAGCTGGTCGACAAGGGCAACACGGTGCTTATCATCGAGCACAATCTGGACCTGATTAAGGTGGCCGACCACATCATCGACCTTGGTCCGGAAGGTGGTGGGGCGGCGGTACCATCGTGGCCCAGGGCACGCCCGAGCAGGTGGCCAAGGTTAAAAAAGGCCACACCGCCCGCTTCCTGGCCGAGGAGTTGAAAGTCAGCAAGTACGCCGAGGAAAAGGCTGGCTAGTTGGCCGGTTCAGTCAATAAAAAGGGCTCCTGCATTGCCGCAGGAGCCCTTTTTTGTGTGAATAGCTACGCTGCCACTGCCTGATGCTTGGCCGCGTACTCGCGCTGCAGCCGGTGGTAGCGCCGGTTGTACAGCGCCATCAGCGGCCAGATGAGCACCGGCACGTTGCGGCTGACCCACCAGGGCGCAATGAATACCAGTAAAATACCAATCAAAAAGGCGGAGGGCGCAATCAGGGGGCGGACCAGGTCCAGGTCGGGGTGGCCAACAGATGCCGGGTTAATCAGGCCGTTCTTGGGGTTGCGCAGGTAGCTTTGCAACAGGCACTGCAGTAGGCCGGTCATGGCCACGCTGCCGCAGTAGAGTATAAACGGGGTGTTAATATTTGTGGTGTACTCGGTATAGAAAGCCGAAGTAAAGGGCATCAGCACGATGCTGAACAGGAAGAGAATGTTCAGCCATACCAGCTTGCCATTGTAGTGGTGCGCAAACCGAAAAATACGGTGGTGGGCCACCCAATAAATGGCAATGACGAAGAAGCCGATGATGAAGCCAACGAACTTCGGAATCAGATGCAACAGTCCTTCGATTGCCGCTTCCTCCGTCATGGCCCCGTGCACTTCCGGAACCTTGATTTCGATGATAAGCAGGGTAATGGCAATGGCGAAAACGGCGTCCGTGAAGAGAATCATTCGCTCCAGCTGAAACTCTTCCCGGTTGTCTTGCTCCAGGGGAGCATGCCCTCAGAATGACTCATATAGCAGATAAGAGCCGGAAACATGAACCGGCTGACCAAATATAGACCTTGCTCTATAAGCGGCCAACTCATTTGGCCACGAACCACCCATAATGCAAAAAGCCGTAGCGACTAACTCGCTACGGCTTTTATAAAGCTATTAGAAGGCAGGACCAACTACATTTTCATGTCGCTGTGCTGCTTCGACATATCCAGGTGGCTTTGCACCACTGGCGTCACTTTGCCGATGAAGCCCTGCAGATCAGCATCCTTGGTCATCTGCTGGTGGGCCTTAAGCGTGTTCAGGGTCTTCTGGTGGTCAATCACCATCTGGTCCATGAACTTGGTTTCGAATTCCTTGCCCGACAGTTTCTGCATCGTGGCCGCAATGGCCTTGTGCTCAGCGTCCATGTCGGTGGGCAGGGTCACCTTCTTTTTGGTGGCAATGGCCTTCAGGTCAGCCGTCGACTTGGTGTGGTCCTTAATCATCATGTTGGCGTGGTCCTTAGCCACACCCGTCACGCCTTTTTCGAGGGCCAGCTTGCTGAGCTGAATCTCATTCTGGTCGCTGTGGGCTGCCGACATCATGAACTCTGGGTCAGTGGAGTGAGGGGCCGTGTCGCCGGGCCGGGGCTGCCGTTCATGTCGGCTGGAGCCGTGCGGTTGGCCGCCGCGCTGCCCGCCTGCGTAGAGTCGCCGGGCATGCTGGTGCTGGAAGTGTCGCCGTTGGTGGCGTTATTCATGTAGTTGTCGCCGGCGTTGCCGCCTGCCTCTTCCGAGTTGGTATTCGTGTCGGAGGTGGTCGTAGCGCTGTCGTTGCTGCTGCAAGCACCCAGGGTGAGCAAGCTTGCGCACAGCAAGCTGAGAGGAATCCGTTTCATAGCAGGGTATTTTGGTTGGTAGAAAAAGGGGAACAGGGCAGTTTAGAAAGAGGGGCGGACCGTTACTCAGCAGCCGAGCTGTCGGTTGCAGCCGCGGCCGAGTCGCCGTTGGCCGTTACTGTAGCGCCGGCGTCGTTATCGATGACGGTAGCATCGGCTTGCACGCCGCCTTCATCAGCTGCTTTGTCCATGTCGCTTACGGCTTCGCCAGCCGTGCCGTCGGTGCGCTTGTCGGCGTTGTTGCAGCTGGAAAAAGATAACACGGCCCGAGGGCCAACAGAGAGAAAAAGCGGATTTTCATCGGTTTAGGTTGAATTAGTGAGTTAAAAATCAGGGGGTAGCGTTAGGGCAGGTCTTCCACCTGCTCGTTCAGCTCTTCGGCTTTCTCCAAGTGCTCTTTTAGCACGGGCGCATACTTGGCCGCAAAGCCACGAATGTCGCCGTCGTAGGCCTCTTCGCTCATGTCCTCAAAGTCGTCGACGTCGCTCTTGTGGTCCTTGACCATAGCGGCCATGTACTGCTTATCGAACTGCGTGCCGGTGAGGCCGGCCAGCTGGGAGTAAGTCTCTTGCTGCTCCTGGCCTAAGCTGGCGGGCAATACCAGGCCTTTGCGGTCGGCCAGAGCCTTAAGGGCGGTATTGGCCTCGGCGTGCTGCTCCACCATGTGCTGCCCAAAGGCCTTAATGGTAGGAGTAGTGCCCTTTTGCTGGGCCAGCTTGCCGAGCTCTACTTCCAGCATTCCGTCGCTGGCGGCCTTCACCACAAACTCGGCGTCGCGCTCCTGTTTTTCGGTCACGTTCTCGTCGCCGATGCGCTTTTCGTTCTGAAACTGGGCTTCCGCCACGGGGTCTTTCTGCCCAGCGTCGGGGAGCAAGCCGCCAGCAGCAGGGGCAAAGCCAAGGGTAGAATTCGACGGGGATAACGCATAAAAGCAATAGTGGTGAGTAGGAGCAGGAGCGCGGGTATTCCTATACGGCTGGCTTGCCGAGTGGTTCAGTTTGAAATAGTTCCGTGCTCTGAAAAAAAAGTTGTAGCTCGGTTAAACTTCTGGTTGAGCTGTGCTTCTAACCGCTACAAGACCAATAAGAACCCTACACTTCTAACCCCTCCCGCCCATGCCTACTGCTTCACTTCGCTTCCTTGGCCTTGCCGCCCTGACCAGCGGCCTGCTCTGCTTCACGGCCTGCACCAAAGACAAAGACGCCGCCCAGAAAACCTCGAATCGGCGGAAGACAATGGCAGCGCCGAGGACGAAAACGCCGCCATCGGCGACATTATCGAAGTCGGTACGCCCGACAATGAAAAGCTCTCCAACGGCCCTGTGCGGGAGCCGGCCGACCTGGTCCGGGTGTTGGGCCCTGCGCCACGCGCAGCTACAACGCCGAAACCCGCACCCTGACCATCGACTTCGGCCCCGCTAACTGCGTGTGCCCGAACGGCAAAACCCGCCGCGGTAAAATCATAGTGGTCTTTGGCGGCCCCTACCGCCTCAACGGGGTGGTACAGGCCGGCGCTACGGCCACCGTGCAGCTGGTCAACTACTTCGTCAACGACAAGCAGCACACCGGCACCCGCGTGTTTACCAGCCTGGGCAGCGGCTCTTTTACGCTCGACGTGCAAAACGCCAGCATCATTACCCCGGAAGGCACCCACAGCTGGACGTCGCAGCGCACCTATACCCGCACGGCCGGCTTTGGCACCGCCACAATTCAGGACGATACGTACCAGGTGAGCGGGCAGGCCAGCGGCACCAACCGCAAAGGCATAGGCTACACGGCCCAGATTCAGCAGCCGCTAACGAAGAATTTTGCCCTGGGCTGCGCCCGCCACTTCACGGCCGGCACCGTGAGCATCAGCAATTCCAAAGGTCAAGTTCTGCTGCTCAACTACGACCCCACGGGCTCGGCCGCCTGCGACAATATTGCCAGCGTAACGGTAAATGGCGTGACGCGCACAATTCGCCTGCGGTAACCGTCGTTAGGTCCCCAGTCTTAGCTGCCGCCATCGGCAGTATCAGCAAAAGCGGCCCGGTATCCGGGCCGCTTTTCTTTTTGTCAGAACAATGCTGAGTGTTCCGCTGAACTGAACCCGAAGCTTACTCGCCGCGGAAAGTGGGCTTGCGCTTTTCGGTGAAAGCCGCCACGCCTTCCCGGTAGTCCGCCGATTCGCCGGCTACTTGCTGGCAATCAGCTTCGTAATCCAGCATTTCGTTGAGTGTAGCGGTACCGGCCTTGTTGAGCATCTGCTTGATCAGGCCAATAGATTTGGTAGGGGCTGCGGCATAGCGGGCCGCCAACGTGGCCACCGCCGCGTCCAACTCGGCCGGCGCTACTACCTGGTTTACCAAACCCAGACGCAAGGCTTCGTCGGCCGTCACCTTCGAGCCCAGCGTGCATAGCTCAAAGGCCTTGAGCGTACCAACCAGGCGGGGCAAAAAGTAAGACGAGCCCGAATCGGGTACCAGACCGATGTTGATAAAAACCTCAATCAGAGAAGCTTCTGCTGAAGCAACCAGCACGTCGCAGGCCAGGGCCAGGGAGCAGCCGGCACCAGCCGCCACGCCGTTGAGCCTTCCGATGATGGGCTTGGGCAGGTTGCGCATAGCCCGGATAATGGGGTTGTAGCGCTTGTGCAGCGTCTCGGCAAAGGAAAAATCGGGCTCATCCTGCGTGGCCTTCAGGTCCTGCCCGAGCAGAATGCCCGGCCGGCCCCAGTCAGCACGACCACCCGCACCGAGTTGTCGTCGGTTACGCGCTGCAGCGCGTCCTGCAGCTCATAGCTCTGCGGATTGTTAAAGGCGTTGAACACCTCGGGGCGGTTCAGGGTAATGGTAGCAATGCCGTTCTGGACCTCGTAAAGCAGGCAGGTATACATGGGAAAGAGTTCGGGTGGAAAAAGAAAGGAAGCCGAAAAGTACGCCGTGGTCGGCAAATTCACTGGCCGCAGCCGCTACGCCTGGCCTTGCTCGGCCCGCAGCAGAGCTTCGGCCACAATCAAGTCCTCGGGCGTGGTGATTTTTAAATTGCGGTAGTCGCCGGGCACCATGTAAATGGGCTGTAGGTCTTCCACCACGCTGGCGTCGTCGGTAAAAGTGGGCAGTTCGGGCAGCTGGTAGGCCCGCCGCAATAAATTCAACTCGAAGCACTGCGGCGTCTGCACCAGGCGCAGCCGGCTGCGGTCCATGGCATAGGAGCCCTGCTGGGCCAGACCGCGCACCGAATCTTTGGGCGCCACCGCCGCTACGGCTGCCCCATGCTGAGCCGCCGCCGCAAACGTCTGTTCCAGTACCGCCGCCGATACCAGGGGCCGTACCCCGTCGTGCACCGCTACAATACCGGCCGGATACGGCTTCAGCGCGGCCAGCCCGTTGCGCACCGACGCCCAGCGGGTTTCGCCACCCGCCACCACCTGGTGCGGAATCGTCACCTGATGGTCCTGGCAGAGCTGCTCCCAGGTAGAAAACTGCTCGGCCGGCAGCACCACTACGCACTGCGCAATACCGACGGCGGGGTCCATAAAGCGGCGCAGGGTGTGCAGCAGCACCGGGGCCCCGAGTAGGTTCAGGAACTGCTTGGGCCGGTCGGCGCCCATGCGCGAGCCGCTGCCGCCCGCCACCAGGATGGCATAGCGCGGTGCGGCTGAGGAAGTGGGAGAAGCGGAGGTCGAAGTCATGCGGAGAAAAGCCCAAGAGCCGCCCGAAGGTACTTCTTTGTAAAAAGAAACGCCGGAGCCATTACGAGAATGACTCCGGCGCAACCGGTTTTGGGCAGACTTCGCGGGCTACAGAATCAGCATCGCGTCGCCGTAGGTGAAGAACTTGTACTTCTCCTTAATGGCGGTCTGGTAGGCTTCAATCAGGAACTCGTGACCGGCAAAGGCTGAGGCCATCATCATCAACGTGCTTTCGGGCATGTGGAAGTTGGTCAGCAGCGCGTTGGCAATCTTAAACTCGTGGGGGGGAAGATAAACTTGTCGGTCCAGCCCTGATTTTCCTTCAGACGGGCGTGGGCCGATACCGACGATTCCAGGGCGCGCATTGTGGTGGTTCCCACGGCGCACACGCGCTTTTTGGCGTCCAGGGCGCGGTTCACTACCACTGCCGACTCGGCCGGTACGATGAAGTTCTCCGAGTCCATCTTGTGCTTGGTCAGGTCTTCCACATCCACGGGGCGGAAGGTGCCCAGGCCCACGTGCAATGTCACGGGTACCACGTCTACACCTTTGATTTCCAGGCGCTTCATTACCTCGCGGGTGAAGTGCAGACCGGCCGAAGGAGCCGCTACGGCACCCTTATGCTTGGCGTAGATGGTCTGGTAACGCTCCTTGTCGGCGGGCTCCGCGTCGCGGGTAATAACCTCGCGGGGCAGGGGCGTTTCGCCCAGGTCGTTCAGGGCCTTATAGAACTCCTCATCGGAGCCATCGAACAGGAACTTGATGGTACGGCCGCGCGAAGTGGTGTTGTCGATTACCTCGGCCACCATGTCGCTTTCGCCAAAATACAGCTTGTTGCCCACCCGGATTTTACGAGCCGGATCGACCAGCACGTCCCAGAGGTGAATTTCCTTGTTCAGTTCGCGCAGCAGGAACACCTCGATTTTGGCGCCGGTCTTCTCCTTATTGCCGTACAGTCGAGCCGGGAATACTTGGGTATCATTCAGTACGAAGACGTCGCCATCGGTGAAGTACTCAATGATTTCCTTGAACACGCGATGCTCAATTTTGCCGCTGTCGCGGTGCAGAACCATCAAGCGCGATTCATCACGAGTTTTGGCCGGATGTTGCGCCAGCAGGCTTTCAGGCAAGTCAAATTTGAACTCGGACAGTTTCATGGGCTAACAAAGGCAATAGGAGGGGAATCTAACAAAATTTTGGGTTGGCAAAAGTACGTACAATGGCCGGATTAATCGTTACTTTTCGCCCGAAAAGGTGAGATGATGAATCCCTAAACCGGGGAGTATCTATTCTAGTTGCTAAAGCTCGCGCTATCAGCCCATCGAACCCGCTATTTCATCCTATCCTTATCTGTTCTGCATGAAAACGCTGCGCCTGACTCTGGAAAGCTTCCGCTTCGCGTGGCAAGCCCTTAAATCGAACCTGCTGCGCACCATTTTGTCGCTGCTGGGCGTCACGGTGGGCATTTTCGCCATCATTGCCGTGTTTGCCGTCGTCGACTCGCTGGAGGCCAACGTGCGCAAGAGCATGAGCTTCGTGGGCGACAAGGTAATTTACGTAGGCAAGTGGCCCTGGGCCTTCGGGGGCGAGTATCCGTGGTGGAAATACTTCAACCGGCCGGTGCCCACGGTGCGGGAATTCCGGGAGTTGCAGAAAAACCTGGGGCCTAACAATAAAGGCGTGGCTATTTTCGGGGCGGTGGGCGGCAGCGTGCTCAAGGCCGGCAACAACAGCGTGGCCGACTGCGCGCTGCAGGGCGTAAGCTTCGATTACCGCAAAGTGTCCGACGTGCCGATTGCCGAAGGCCGCTATTTCACGACCCAGGAAATAGATGCCTCCCGTAACGTGGCCATTATTGGCGCTACCATTGCCGAAAACCTGTTTCCGAATGGCAGTGCTATTGGGCAGGAATTCAGCGCCAAGGGCCGCAAGTTTGTCGTGGTCGGGGTGATGCAGAAGGAAGGCAAGAAGCTGCTCGATACGCCCAGCAACGACACCAACTGCCTGATTCCCTTCGGTATGTTCACCAAGATGTTTGCCCTGAACACTGGCGGCATGACCGGCGTGACACCCACTATTGCCGTGAAAGGCTCCGACGACGACCCGGGCCTGCTCGACCTGGAGTATGAGTTGCAGGGCGTAATGCGCAACATCCGGGGCCTCAAGCCGCGGCAGGAAGACAACTTCGCCCTGAACCGCCCCGAAATGCTGGCCAACGCCATTACCCAACTGTTTTCCATCATTGGTATTGCCGGCGCCGTTATCGGCTCGTTTGCCATGCTGGTGGGCGGCTTCGGCATTGCCAACATCATGTTCGTGTCGGTGAAGGAGCGCACCAATATTATTGGTATTCAGAAGTCGTTGGGTGCCAAGAACTTCTTTATTCTGTTCCAGTTTCTTTTCGAAGCCGTTTTTCTGTGCTTACTTGGCGGCGCGGCTGGCATATTTCTAGTGCTTCTCATCACGATGATACCCCAGGATTCGCTGCCGTTGTTCTTATCGGCGGGCAATATTGCGCTCGGGCTTACCGTGTCGGTGGTAATTGGGGTGTTGGCCGGAATTGTGCCGGCCGTCATGGCGTCTAATCTGGACCCGGTAGATGCCATCCGTTCAAAGTAAGCAGCCAAGCAGGGCATTCTAAAGCAACGGGTTAGGCTATTGTTAACAAATTGTTAACTTGCGCGCCCCAATTTTTAGTCGCCCTGTTTCCGCGGGGCGGCTTTCTTTTGCCCCACTCTTTTTAATTTTTTCACTAGCGGGTCAGCTGTACCGCTACGGGCAACGTCGTTGCCTCCGGCTGACCCTGCAATTCCCATGTGTAGCCATGACGAAACTCAAAAAAACCAGTCGGACCAAAGCTTCCGACGAAGCCCTGAATGCAGGCAGCGGGCAAACCATCGTTCAGCCCAACGTGAACGACAACAAAGTCAAGAGCATCAGCGACATCCGGGAGCAGACCCACGGGGAGCGCACGGTGCAGGTCGACGATGAGCAGCGCATCCGCCAGGCTTTCGTGGATAAAGACTGGAACGAAATCAAGATTGCCGACTCCTGGCAGATCTTCAAGGTGATGGCCGAGTTCGTGGAGGGCTTCGAGAAGATGTCTAAGATTGGTCCTTGCGTTTCGATTTTCGGCTCGGCCCGTACCAAGCCCGACAACCCTTACTACCAGATGGCCGAGGAAATTGCGGCCAAGCTGGTGCGCCACGGCTACGGCGTTATCACGGGTGGTGGTCCTGGCATCATGGAGGCCGGCAACAAGGGGGCCCGCTCCGAGGGTGGCAAGTCGGTCGGCCTGAACATTGAGCTGCCCTTCGAGCAGTTCAACAACGTCTACATCGACCCCGACAAACTTATCAACTTCGACTACTTCTTCGTACGAAAGGTGATGTTCGTCAAGTACGCCCAGGGCTTCATCGGCATGCCCGGCGGCTTTGGCACCCTCGACGAGCTGTTCGAGGCTATTACCCTGATTCAAACCAAGAAAATCGGCCGTTTCCCCATCGTGCTGGTGGGTACCAAGTACTGGAAAGGCATGTTCGAATGGATTCAGCAGGCTATGCTGGAAGACGAGCACAACATCTCGCCCGAGGACATGGATCTGGTGCAGCTCGTGGACGATGCAGCCTCAGCTGTGAAAATCATCGACGATTTCTATTCTAAGTACCTGCTGTCGCCCAACTTTTAGGCTTGCAGCGCTACCACAAGAAAAGCCGGACCCAGGTCCGGCTTTTTTTATGCCCGCTTAGCTTGATTTGCTGTCATTGCGCAGGGAATAATGAAGCGAAGGGCGGTCGTGCGGCAACAAATTGGGGGGCGGCTGCTTTCTTTACTACGTGAAGCCAGACTATGACTACTTACTTGCCGGGGGTGGGGCCGCGGGCCTGAGCCTGGCTTACCACATTAGTCGGGAGCCCCGGCTGCGTGACCAGCGCGTGGTGCTGATCGAGCCCGAGGCCAAAGACCAGAACGACCGAACCTGGTCATTCTGGACCGACGAGCCCACCCTGTTCGACTCCATTGTGGCGCACGAGTGGCGGCAGCTGGCTTTCCGGAGCCCCACGTTTGAGCGGGTGTTTGAGCTGCAGCGCTACCGCTACAAGATGATCCGGGGGCTGGATTTCTACCAGTTTGTGCGGGCCGAGCTGGCGCAGAATCCGCAGTTTACCTTTGTGCGGGCCACCGTCGAAACCCTGACCAATACGGAGCAAGGCATTACGGCTACCACCACGGCCGGCTCTTTCAAGGCGCGCTTCGCCTTCGATAGCCGGCCGCCGCAGCTGGCGAAGCGGCCCGAGAAGCACCGCTACCTGCTGCAGCATTTTGTGGGCTGGGAGGTGGAAACGGAGCACGACGTTTTTGACCCGGCCACGGCCGAGTTCATGGATTTTCGGGGCCCGCAACACCAAGAGGCACGGTTTATTTACGTGCTGCCCTTCAGCCCCGCAAGGCGCTGGTCGAATACACCCTGTTTTCGGAAGAGCTCCTGCCCAAGGCCGAGTATGAAGCCGCTATAAACGAATATTTGCGCACCACGCTGGAACTTAACTCCTACCGGATTCTGAGTGAGGAAGTCGGGGCCATTCCGATGACTGACCACCCGCTGCCCGACCGGGACGGCGCTCATATTATCAACCTCGGTACCCGGGCCGGCCGGGCCAAGCCGAGTACAGGCTACGCTTTCAAGCGAATCCAGGGGCACAGCAGCCGGCTGGTGCAGGCCCTGGCGACCACAGGAAAGCCGCCCGGGAACCCGACCGGAGACAAGCCCCAATTTCACCTTTTCGACACCCTGCTGCTCGACATTATGAAGCGCCGCGGCGAAACGACCCGCGACATTTTCACGGAGCTGTTTCAGCGCAACCCGGTCGAAAGAATTCTGAGCTTCCTGGATGAGCGCACCGGGTGGCCCGACAATTTCCGCATTATGAATTCGGTAACGCCCTGGCCATTTCTGCAATCTATCAGGCACGTGCTGCGCGGCCGGCCGGGAAGAGGTAATTCTGGCTAATAAACCTGTGTCATTGCGAGCTTGCGAAGCAATCCGTCCTCTGAACTGTGCTGAGCATTCTGAAGTGAAAAGCCTTTTCTCGTAACCAACGGGAAAGGGCTTTCTGGTAAAGGGGTGTTGGTCACTAGCAGAGGACGGATTGCTTCGCGCTGCTCGCAATGACACTGTTTTATTCCCTGACCAGGAGGCTTTCTTCACTCTCCAGAAAAGCCCGCTCGGCCTGCACGGTAGCGGCCGATAGAGGCTGTAGCTGGGGCTCGGGCGGGAAAGGTTGAGCAGGTAGCCGGGCAGAACGGAGAGGTTGTCGAGGTCGTGGGTGATGCAGAGAATGGTCTTGTGGCCTACCGTGACCCACTCGTGGAGCAGGTCGAAGATGCGGCGGCGGTAGTACACGTCGAGCTGCTGGGTGGGCTCGTCGAGCAGATAGAGGCCCGCGTCCTGCAGGGCCAGCTGGGCCAGCCACACCAGCTGCTGTTCGCCGCCGGAAAGCTGGGTGAAGTCGCGGCGGGAAAGGTGAGCGGCGCCTACGCGCTGCAGGGCAGCCTCGGCCAGGGCGTAGTCCTGAGTGGTATAGGAGCTCAGGAAGCTGTGGTGGCGGAAGCGGCCCATGACTACCAACTCCCGCACCTCGATGGGGAAGCCCACGGAGCTGCGCTGGGGCAGATGGGCCAGCAAGCCGGTGGCTGAGGGGCGGCGCACCGTGCGCAAGTTTTGTCCGCCCACCCGAACGGTACCCTGGTAGGCAATCTGGCCCGTCAGAGCCCTAAATAGGGTGGTTTTACCGCAGCCATTGTGCCCGATGATGGCCACGAAAGTCGGCTCGGGCAGGCATAAAAAAAGGTTGCGGAGCAGAACGCGCTGTTCATACCCCGCAACCAAATTTTCAATCGTTAGAACTGAGAACTGAGACATCAGAACGGAGAAGTAGTCTAGGTTCTAGAAGCTGAGTTCTAAGCTCCGGGCTTTTAGTATTCGTCCTCGTTGAACATGAAGTCTTCCTTGGTCGGGTAGTCCGGCCACACTTCTTCGATGTTCTCGTAAGGTTGGCCATCATCTTCCAGGGCCTGCAGGTTCTCTACTACTTCCATCGGGGCGCCCGAGCGGATAGAGTAGTCAATGAGTTCATCCTTGGTGGCAGGCCAGGGGCATCTTCCAGATACGAAGCCAGTTCGAGGGTCCAATACATAGTCGTGTGTGCTACAAAAAAAGGTTGGCAAAAGTAGTGTTAAAAAGGAATCAGTGAGCCGCCTACTTGCATGACACGGCCCGGGGTAGATGGTTGCTTCAGCAGGACAACGTAAAATACCGCTGAATGTTGGGCTACGCAACCAAGCGGCGGCGTAAGATTTCGATGAGCTCGGTTTTGGTCCGGATTTTTCGGTCGAAAGCCCGCACTTTACCCTGCAGCATGGTCCGGAACGTGTCGTTGCCGGGGGAGTCGCTGAGCTTGCCCAGGTTTTCCTCCAGCGTAACGCGCTCCTGCTGGTCCGACTTGATAAAGTCGCGTAGGGCCTGAATGCGGGTATTAACCTGGTCTTCCTTAGAAAGCACCTCGGGGCTGCCAGCCTGGCGCTTGCGAATGAAATGTTCCAAGGCACTCATTTCAAACACCTTGTCGCAAGCCAGGATAAAGGCTTCCCATACCCGGTCCGATTCCTCACCGCGCACGGGGCCCACCTTTTTCCAGGCGGCCTGCAGCTCTTTGGCGCGGGCTACGGCTTCGTTCATGGGGCGGTTGAGCAAGGCGTCGGCCTCGGCTACCAGGGCGCGCTTGCGGCTCAGGTTGTCGTCGGGGCCGCCGGGCGCGGCGGTTTCCACCCGCTTGGTGCTGATGTGTTCCTTGAGGCGCTCAAAGAAGTGGTTGTGGGCCGCCCGGAAGCGCGTCCATAGCTCATTGGCCTGCTTGCGCGGCAACGAGCCACCCACTTCCTTCCACTCTTGCTGCAGCAACTTGAGCTTGGCCGTGGTGCCCTCGAAGTCGTCGGAGTTCTGCAAGGCTTCTGACTTGTGAATCAGCTCTTTGTACTTGTCGAAGACGCGGTTGGTCATGGCCTTCTTCTGGGCCAAAAACTCCTTTTTCTTCACAAAGAACTCTTCTACCGCGTCGCGGAAACGGTTTTCCAGCTCCTCGGTAATCTGCTTGTCGACCGGGCCGGTCTTTATCCAGGCCTGGCGCAGGTCCTTGAGCTTGTCGCCGGCGGCCTGCCAGTCGATGGTGTCGCGCAGGGCTTCGGTTTCCTGAATCAGGCTGATCTTGGTGGCCAGATTTTTTTCCCGGTTGCGGGCAATGGTCACATTGATATTTTCCTCAGCCTCAGTGAGGCGGCGGTGCAGGCTTTCGAAGTCGCCGAGGCCGTCGTAGGTGGCCGTCTGCTCTTTTAGGTGCAGGGCTTTCATCAGAAAAGAGCCCTTATTCTCGGACTCCTCCATCTTGCGGAGAAGCTCGTCAACTTTGCCGCGGAAGTTCTCAAAGCGCTGGGCAAAATACAGCAGCGCGGCTTCCTCGGTATCTTTTACCAGGCCAATTTGCCGGGCAGGCAAATCCATAACGGGTCGTAGCCACACCTGGTCGCCCTCGATGTAGCCATAACGGCGAGCTTCGGCCAGTAAGTGGTCTTGTGGTTCCATAAACGAATAAGCAGGGCGAATAGGGTGAAGGGGGGAGTTCGGAGCGGAAATATGTACAAGATTTACGGCATGCCTAACAGTTCCATTGCTTTTTTGATGGCCGCCGGTCAAACGGCGGAATCTTACGCCGGGCTGCCTACCTTTGGAGAGCCAACCTAGAAGCTGCGGCTGGAAAGAAAGCAGAACCAGTTGTATGCTCTCGAATGGTAGGCTACGCACTGGCAGCCTGCACGGTTATGAGAATGACGTAACGTGCCGCCGGCTGCCTGGGTAGGTCGCCACGGCAAATTGAATCGGTTTAGGTGCTTCAATGAGCCCGCAAAATATCGAGTATTACCAAATCCCCAACTGTTTAAGGTTTGCGGCGGCTCTCTTTCACACGTTTTGCGCCGCCGGGCCCGCCACCAGCTGACGGGCCACGCCCGGCCGGCTAGGCTGGGCGGGCATCTTGGGCAAGTCCACCTCTCTTCGTACGTTTACTTAAGGGCCCTGAGGTCCTACCACTTCCAACCACCCTTCGCATGAGCGACCAGACGATTATCTTTTCGATGGCCGGCGTGACCAAAGTCTACCCGCCGCAAAAAACAGTTCTCAAAAATATTTACCTCTCGTTTTTCTACGGGGCCAAAATCGGGGTGCTCGGTCTCAACGGCTCGGGTAAGTCCAGCCTGCTCAAAGTTATTGCCGGCGTCGACAAGCAGTTTCAGGGCGAAGTGGTCTGGTCGCCGGGTTACACGGTGGGCTACCTCGAGCAGGAGCCCCAGCTCGACCCCACTAAAACGGTGCTGGAGGTAGTGCAGGAAGGCACGGCCGAAACTGTGGCCTTGCTCAAGGAATTCGACGAAATCAACGAGGCCTTCGGGGCCGAGGATGCCGACTTCGATAAGCTGCTCGAGCGCCAAGGCACCGTGCAGGAGCGCCTCGACCAGCTCGACGCCTGGAACCTGGACTCCAAGCTGGAGCGGGCTATGGATGCGCTGCGCACCCCCGATGCGGATGCCATTATCGGCAACCTCTCGGGCGGGGAAAAGCGCCGCGTGGCTTTGTGCCGCCTGTTGCTCCAGGAACCCGACGTGCTGTTGCTGGACGAACCGACCAACCACCTCGACGCTGAGAGCGTGCTGTGGCTGGAGCAGCACTTGCAGCAATATAAAGGCACCGTCATTGCCGTAACCCACGACCGGTACTTCCTCGACAACGTGGCCGGCTGGATCCTGGAGCTGGACCGCGGCGAAGGTATTCCGTGGAAAGGCAACTACTCCTCGTGGCTGGAGCAGAAGTCGAACCGCCTGGCCCAGGAGGAGAAGACCGAAAGCAAGCGCCACAAAACCCTGCAGCGGGAGCTGGAGTGGGTGCGCATGGCCCCCAAAGCCCGGCAGGCCAAGAGCAAGGCCCGCCTCGCCAGCTACGACAAGATGGTGAACGAGGACGCCAAGGAGAAAGAACAGAAGCTCGAACTCTTCATCCCCGACGGTCCGCGCCTGGGCGCCCAGGTAATCGAGGCCGAAGGGCTGACCAAGGCATTTGGCGAAAAGCTGTTGTTCGAAAACCTGAGCTTCTCCCTGCCCCAGGGCGGTATTGTAGGAATCATCGGGCCCAACGGCGCGGGTAAAACCACCCTGTTCCGCCTGATTACGGGCCAGATGCAGCCCGACGCCGGCACCTTCGAAGTAGGTCCCACGGTGCAGACGGCCTACGTCGACCAGCAGCACGACACACTGGAACCCAACAAGTCGGTGTTTGAAACCATTTCGGGCGGCACCGAAACCATGCTGCTAGCCGGCCGGCCGGTGAATGCCCGGGCTTACGTGAGCAACTTCAACTTCCGCGGTGGCGACCAGGAAAAGAAAGTAGGCAGCCTCTCGGGCGGGGAGCGGAACCGGGTACACCTGGCTACGACCCTGAAGCAGGGCGCCAACCTGCTGCTGCTCGACGAACCGACCAACGACCTGGACGTGAATGCCATCCGGGCTTTGGAAGACGCGCTGGAGAACTTTGCCGGTTGCGCCGTGATTATCAGCCACGACCGGTGGTTCCTGGACCGCCTGGCTACCCACATCCTGGCCTTCGAGGGCGACTCGCAGGTGGTGTGGTTCGAAGGCAACTTCTCGGACTACGAGGAGGCCAAGAAGAAGCGCCTGGGGGATGTCGAGCCCAAGCGGGTTCGGTATAAGAGCCTGGGGTAAGCTAGACGAACCGACAACACAAAAACGCCGCTGGAATGCTTTCAGCGGCGTTTTTGTGTTTTTATCTGGTTACCGGCCGGCTTACACTTCATCGGGCAGAACTTCCGCCTGGAAGCCGGCCGCGCGTAGCAGCGTGATAAGCTCGGCGGCCGGGATAAAGTCGGTGGGGGATTCTATTCGCAGAATATTGTCGCAGTCATCCAGGTCGAAGTTGGCCCGGTACTGAGCAAAGTTCTGGTGAATCTGGTGGAGCAACTGCCGGGCGTGGCGCCGGGCTCTGACGTTGGTTTTAAAGACTTCTACCATAACGCGGGCAGGGAGAGATAGTAGATACTACATATGCGGGTCAGCCTAGGCCACGCTGAGCTCGGCTTTGGGCTGCGGGTCAGCCTCGGCGCGACGCCGGTTGGTTTGGTACGACACGGCAATGATGAGGAAGCCAACCGCTACCGGCAGCCACTGGCCCAGCGGGTCGCCCACTGAGAGGCCCGAGTACATGGCACCGGCCAAATCGAAAACGAAGCCGGCATAGGCCCACTCCCGCAGGCGGGGAAAACCGGGCACAAGCAGGGCCAGCACGCCCAGAACCTTGGCGACGCCCAAAAACGGCAGCAGGTAAGTTGGATAGCCCAGGTGCTTAAAGCCTTCCACCGCCTCGGGCACGCTAAGCAAGTTGGTAATCCCCGACATCAGCATCAAGGCCGCCAACAGGCCGGTCGAAATCCAGTAGAGCACATTGGTCGTTTTCATGGCAAGAAGCAGTTATAAGGTAAAACATGGAAAAATTGATGGGCCAAACCCAGGGCTGATGCTAACTACAGTAGTGGCATGCAGCAGCCCGGAGTTTGATTGCCAACAAATTTAGTAATACCCGACTTGGCGTAGCAGGGCCAAATCCGACTTATTGCGGGTGTTTTGCGACAAGGCTTTGCTCTGACAACTAACTACCGATTACCCAACCAGAACTGCTGTAGTGCAGAGTCTTATAGCCCGGCAACCACGTGGCAGAACGACCCGGCTGAACAGTTTTAGTCGGGTTGTTTTAGGGGAAGTACCGTCCTGAGGTAAGCTGTGTACAAGCTGCCAGCACCTACGGGGCTGCACTATCCGGGCCGGCCGCGTACTGGCTAGCTGACGCTGGTTGAGGTAGTTTTCCAAGGCAGCCAACCAGGCTTTTTCGCTGGCCGGTACGGCAATTACCGGGCTGGCCTTGGCAGACTCACCACCAGTAGGAAGTGATGAGCTCTGCGGCTGACGGGCCCCGGAGGCTGGTCGGGACCGAGACACAGCGGGCTTGCCGGGTGAGGAAGTACGCCAGCGGTTTTTGTAGCCCACGTAGGCGTAGTTCGTGTTTTCGAGGTGCGGGCGGCTGCGGGCAGTGTTGTCTTCGCTGGGTGTCTGCTCCGTAATGTGGCCGATGAGCAAGTCAATTTTCCGGTTCCTGAGGGCGCGGTAGAGCTGCTGCTCGTTGCCGGGTACCCATTCGACCTCGGCCGCTAGTTGCCGGGCGAATCCCGTGATAAGGGCCGTATCCATTCCGTGCGGCCCCCGCAAGCGCGGATTGGGCGTAAGCTCTTTGCCCGGGGTATACCCAACCCGTAACACCGTGCCCGAACGCGGGCCAACGTGCCCTGTGCAGTAGCGGGGGCCTTGGTTACCACGTTTGCAAACAAGCCGCTACCCAGCGACAACAGATAAGCCATGCTGCTAAACGTGAGCAGGCAACCACTAATCAGGAGAAGTTTCATAACAAACAGCGCCAGGCAGTTGGTGAGCAAACCCAAGTACGGAATAATATCGAAGTGTAAAATACTGATTTTCAGCTCCAGAATCCGTACAGATAAATACGCGGCAAGACTGCGCCGGCCAATGAGGGCGGGAGTAGAGCTTGAGTAGCGTAGAAAAAAGATGCCCTGCCCAGAGTAGCATCCGGACAGGGCACTGTGGCCACGAGCGTGGCGCTGGTGAGAAGATACGTTAGTACTTGAACAGGTAGCGGGCCGTGAAAAGCCGGGGCCGTAAACGCTGCAATGCCCCAGAGACAGCCAGAATTCTGCTGGCTGTTATACTGCTTCAGCGGGGCTTTGGGCCAGTGCCGCCAGCCCGCTCAGAGAAGGAGCATAGAAATACTCGCCCCCGCGCATCGTCACGAACTGAGCAAAATGTGCGGTAGCCTTTGTGCTTCTGTTCCAGGCGGTTGGGAAGGTGAGTTCTGCTCGCTTGCCCTGACCGATAATAGGGTCGAGGCCGACGAGGCCCTTATCAAATAGGAAACGCTCGTTGTTGGCCCAGGACTTCTGCAGAAATTCGAACTGCTGGCCAATGTTGCGCTGGTAGCACATGAACAGCAGGCCCGCGTCCTCGCCCTGCTGGGCACCTTTCCGCGACCCGTAGGGAATGCCCCGCCGAGTGATACGGTGCCGGAGCTCAGCAGCATTGTTGGTTTCGCCCGTGGGTTCATCTTGCGGATGTGGGCATGGAAAGGGCATTTTAGTCCATCCTTGTCGGCATCGAAATTGAAGTTGTTGGTGAACAGCGGCTTGCCGTGCGTGGCTGAATTTGGGTCTTGATCTGTATCCTGCGCCAGCAAGGTGACCGGAGTACCATTTTCGAAGCGCCCGACCAGCATAGCACCGGCTCGTTCAGCATCCTCTCCCTGTAGGTTCAGCGCCTCGGCCAGTGCTGTTTCGGCCTTCTCAAACCCGGGTACGTCTTGCGCGAGCTTTCGGAATACGAAAAAGCTGCCCCAGGCGTCCTCTTCCTGGCTTAGGGCATCGGGCACCAGCACCAAGTCTTCGGCCTTCAACTCCATATCCCGGCTGTGGGGCTGGGGCCCTCAGGGCTAACGTCGTCGGAGAGGTAGAGGGGCTGACTTACCCCATCAGCATAGCCGAAGTGCTCGATATCGTGTTCTTTACCTTCCGGGCCTTCCTTCAGCCGTTTTCCTTGCTCCTGCACACGCACCTGAATTCCAAAGTCAGCAGACTGGCTTAGAACATCTTTTGCTACTTGCTGCAGACCCTTTTCATTGTTGTCGGCCAGTAGCAGCAGGGCATGTATGGCGCTGGGCGTAGTGTCAGCATTGCGCCAGCCAGCATCCCAATCAGACAGCTTGGGGTCTTGTAGCTCACTGTCGGCCAGGTTGCGCATACCGGCTTCGAAGGCCCATTCCGACCCAGGCCCGGAGTCTGGGAGGCTTCCTGGGGCATGGCAGGAGCTTGCAGGCGGCGCAGGCCGTCGGCCGTAAAGAGCAGACTGGTAAAAAGGCCAGCGTCGAATTCCTCCTCTCTTTTCTCGGCCGCCTGAAACTTCTTGCGGTCCTCTAGCTGGCGGGCAGTAGAAATGATGTGCGGCTTGCCCGGGCCTTGGTCAGTGAGAAGCTGGTCGATCCACCGCCGGACTTTAGCGGTGTCCACGAATTCGAGAAAGAGCAGAGTGACGTTTTCTCGTCCGTGGCCTTTCAGAATGTTGCCTTGGGCCTTGCCGTAGCTTTTAATTGCTTGGTCGGGGTAATGAGAGCAGACATGTTGGAAAAAGAAAAAAGTAGGAAAATGCCTGCCAGCGGAGTGTTAGGTTGTGGCTAACCCGACCAGACCTAGTGAATAGCAGGCAAAATGGATGTAGCTGGCCGCTTGGAAAGAAGAGTGAACCAGAGCCATTCCAGCTGGCCTTCAAAAGTCGGCTACTGTTGAGGCTTTCGCTTCCGTGCTACCACTGAATTTGGCAGTTGCTCCTCAGGTATTTACCTGCGAAAAGTCCAGGTTGCCATCAGCTTCTATTGCCTGCTTCACCATTGGCCATAAACAAGACAAGCCAGCGGATGCATCTCCGCTGACTTGCTGTTACTTAAAAAACCCGTGCTCCGCGCTTGACAGGCGGGCCGCTAGTGCGGCATGTGGCTGATTTTGGCCTCATCCAGGTCGAGCTGGGCTTCTTGGTGGCGCAGCATTTCTTCCTCGAACACATCTTCGCGGCGCAGCACAAACAACTCCTCGCGCTGCACCTGCAGCACGTCGAGCAGCACCTGGTGGTAGCGCTGCAGGGCCAGGCGTTTGGACTCATCGTAGTCCAGGGCTTCGAGCAGGTTGCCGGTACGCTGGGCTTCGGCCTGCATGCGGTGCTGCAGGGCGCTAATCATCTCGTTGTTTTGGATGTCTTCGGCATATTCCCGGGCTAGGTGGGCCAGGGCCACGTGGCGCAGGCGCAGGCGGATACCGGCTTCCTGCTCGTCGGTAGGCATGCGTTCTTCGGTTTCGGCCACGCCCGTGAATCGAATCAGTAAGGGCAGAGTGAGGCCCTGAAACACGAGCGTCACCAGAATCACAACGAAGGTGATAAATAGAATCAGGTTACGCTGCGGAAACGCCTGCCCGTTGCTCAGCAGTAGGGGCACCGACAAGGCCGAGGCCAATGACACCACCCCGCGCATACCGGCCCAGCCGATGATAACCGGCCCCTGCCAGCCCGGACTGGTTTCCTGGGTGCGGATGCTGTGCGAGAGCCAGCGCGGCACGAAGGCCGCCGGAAACATCCAGACCAGCCGAATAACGATGACGATGGCGCTGATAATAAGCCCGTAGGTAATAGCCTGGCTTAAGGAGTAGTTGCCCAACCCCTGCACGGCTACCGGCAGCTCCAGGCCGATGAGGATGAAAACCAAGCCGTTGAGGGCGAAGCCCACGCTGGTCCACACGCTGTTGGTTTGCAGGCGTGTGTCGGCGTCGAAGACTCGGTGGGAGTGGTAAGACAGCATCAGCCCGCCGCTCACTACGGCCAGCACCCCGGAAAAGTGAAATTCCTCGGCCAGCAGGTACATCACGTAGGGCGCAATAAAGGTGAGCACCGTGTTGATGCTAGGCGTAGTGGGCAGGTACTTATGAATCAGGTAAAAGCCGTAGCCCACGGCCAGTCCGACGGCTAGTCCCATGCCGCTGGCCAGCAAAAAGCTGGTGGCCGCCTGCTGCCACACAAACGTGCCCGACACCACCGCTGCCAGGGCAAAGCGAAACACAATCAGGCTGCTGGCGTCATTAATCAGGCTTTCCCCTCCAGGATGCTGGTTACGCGGCGGGGCACTTTTATACCCTTAAGCACCGAGGTAGCCGCCACCGCGTCGGGCGGAGAAATAATGCCGCCCAGCAAGAAGCCCAGGGCCAGTGTGAAGCCCGGAATCATGGCCTGCGACACGTAGGCCACGATGGTAGAGGTAAAAAATACCAGTCCGAAAGCCAGCAGGGCAATGGGCCGCTTCCACCGCCAGAAGTCTTTCCAGGAAGTGTCCCAGGCGGCCTGGTAGAGCAGGGGCGGCAGGAAAATCAGGAAGATGAGGTCCGGGTCAATGACGATGAGCGGCAGGCCCGGCACGAAGCTCAGCGCCAGGCCGGCCAGCACCAGAAAGATGGGGTAGGAGATGCGCAGCTTCTGGCCCAGCATGACCAGCAGCAGCATGGCAAAGAGCAGGCCCAGGACCAGCAGAATATTTTCGTGGAGTACGTTGTCGTGCATAAAGTGGGTAACTAGCCGCGGCGCATCAGCTGCCGCCCGGAGGCGGAAGGTAGCCGCTGCCCGCCAAAAACGCTACAATTCGGGCCCGTGGCTGCGTATCTTGCCTGGCCCTATGCCCGACCTGTCCCACTACCTCACTCGTTTTTGCAAGCTCAAAACCAGCAAGCTGGGAGGCGAAGAAGCTCCCTACAAGCCGGCCCTGCTGCTGGCCGTGCTCGAAGGCATCGAAGACGGTAGTATCCAGGACAACCAAATCGTCATCACGCCCGAGCTGCTGGCCGCTTTCCAAAGCAACTGCCGCGACCTGAGCACCTCCGAGCGGTTTCGGGCCAACAACTTCGCCCTGCCGTTTTACCACCTTACCGGCGACGGGTTCTGGCACCTGCGCACTCACTTCGGCCAGCCCTTGCTGCTGACAACTTCCGGCTCGCCGCGCAGCCTGGGCCACCTGCGTCAGGTGGTAGCCTATGCCGCCTTCGACGCGGAGCTGTGGCTGCTGCTCCAGGATACGGCCACCCGGCACACGTTCCGCGACGCCCTGCTAAGCCGGTATTTCCCACAGACCCGCTACCACTACCGCCCCAGCGCGGGTCCCGAAGCATTGCGGGAGTTGAGCCAGCAGATGCTACAGGAGCCCGCCGCCTTGTACCAAACCCACCTCAACCTCACCGATGAAGTGGATACGTTTATGCGGAGCGGCACTTTCAAACGGGTCGTGCTGGAAGCCTACAACTATACCTGCGCCATTTCGGGCCTCCAGTTGATCAGCACCGGCACCAGCGCCGTAGCCCCGCTGCTCGATGCCTGCCACATCGTGCCCTGGTCCATCAGCCACGACGACACCATCGGCAACGGCCTGGCCCTGACGCCCACCCTGCACCGCGCCTTCGACCGCCACCTGCTCCGCATCGACCAGGACTACCGGGTGCGGGTGGCCGGCTCCTTCCGCGAGCTGCGGGGTCAGGAACACGGGCTCTTGCAGTTTGAAGGCCAGCAGCTGCGGCTGCCCGAGCGGCGGGAGTGGTGGCCGCGGAAGGAGGGGTTTGGGTCGGGAGCTGGCAGATAGTAGTGAAGCCCTGATACTTCCTAGCAAATGCGGGGCCGACGCCGCCAGTAGCAGGCTGCCGCACTTATTTTCCCTGCCCGCCGCCGATAAATCGGTTTGCTAGTGTAGCTTAGGTACTCATCCCCAGAACTAGCCCTATGAGTGAGCCAGCCCCCATTTCGCGTAGCGCTCAGCGCCACCTCGACCTGATTCGCCACCACGACGAAACCCTGGCCCAGTACCAAGCCGATCCGGCCGTAGCGGAGTGGCTACAGCAGTTTCGGGACAATGGAGCCCGCTTCCTGGAGCGCTACGCCAGTGAGCGGGCCAGCGCGCTGGTAGACGGCCGCTCGTTCTGGGACATCAACCAACAGGAAGAAGCTAATCTGGTGCAGGAGGCCACCGAACGCCTGTGGGAGATTCAGCAGCGCAAGCTGTTTGAGCTCCAGTGCCGCTGGCGGGCCGAGGAAGTACGCCTGCCAGCGGAGCTGGTAGTGCTAAGCCAGGACTTCGAGCGCTGGGGTACTCGCATCGAGCAATGCCCGCTGGTGCCGCCCATCGCGGCGGCCGAGGTAGAAAGCTACCTGACGTACCTGCTTAGCGACGCCTGCACCGATGCCGCTGGGGACTTCGGCCGTCATCACGACTGGCAGCACTACGAGCGTTTCCGCCGCTACCTGCTACTACAGGCCGAGGGCCAGAATCCCGAGCAGGTGCGCCGCGAAGCCGGCCAGCACGCCGAACCGGGCTTGGGCGGCCTGATCGGCATGCTCGACGATTTTTTCCTGGGCTATCCGGCCTGGTATGCCCACTGTGATGCCGCGGCTGGTCCGCCCAACCTGGTGCTGTACCTGCCCAACCACCGGGGTGAGAAAGAAGAATACTACCGGCATTTGGGCCGCACGGGCAAAGCGCCCAACGTGTACGAAGAGCCCGACAACGACGAACCAGCCCCCGCCGACCCCGCGCCCACCGCCCCGGCCGCCGACCCGCCCCTGCGCTACCTCGGTCATGACCAGTTCGCGGGCCTCACGGATACCCTGATGCGTAAATTTGAGACACCGGAGCTGCTGCGCTTCCACGAAGCCCTGTCGCATGAGCCAGCCATTGCCCCGGTGTTGGCCCCCGGCACGGACGACGATGACGATGACGACGAGCAGGCCGACGTAAACGAGGCCGCCTTGGCTGAGATGGGCTCCGAAGCCGGGCGGGTACTGCTGGAAATTCCGGAGCGCCTGCCCATTGAAGCCCACACCGACTGGCGCGTAGCCCTGCACCGCACCTGGCTCGGCTGGCGCAAGCAGCGGCTGGCCACGGCCCTGCGCGCAGCCGTCGCCGACTATGCCGCCCGCGAGCAGGCTGGTCAGCCTCATCCTTCGCCCTATCCGGAATCCGACCTGAGTGACTTGGCCCGGAAGTCCTGGAAGCAGGAGCGCAAGCTCATCCTCAAGGGGCGGGAGCGGGCCGGGGAGCCCCGCGACTTCAACTTTTAGCTGCCCGCAGCGGGCGGCATTGGCTGGCCGGCGTGGCGTATTCATCCACTAGTTATCCTTCGGTTTGTTATGGATTATCATCATGCCGCCCTGGCCCGCGAGGCGGAGCTGGGGCAGGTCCGCCTCGCCACCGAGCACGCCCTGCGCACCGACCCCCGCTACCAGCCCTACCTGGCCGGCTACACGCCCGCCAGCGTCGAAGCCTTCATTCAGCACTACGCCCGCCACAAGGTGCGGTGCCTGGAACAGGGGCCCAACATGGTGAAGTTTCGGCTGCACCAGGTCATTGAGTATCAGGAGGAAGCCTATGAGCGGCTCTTCGACGTGCAGCGCAAGAAGCTCTTCGACTTGCAGGTGCGCTGGCGGGCCGGCGAAATCCCCCTGCCTGGTGTTCAAACCTACCAGCAGTTTGCGGCCTGGCAGCGCAAGGGGATTCACCGGTGCCCATTTCTGCCGCCCATTACGCGGGTCGAATACGAGCTCTACCGCGACTGGCTGGCCAGCGACGCCTGTCAGGAGTTTGCCAACCACCAGGACTACTACCGCAACGATTCGGAGTGGCAGGACTACGACGCCATGCGCGACGAGTGGGTTCGGGCCCAGGCGCCCCCGGCCCCGCCTGCCGACGAGGATAAGTGGAAAGAATACCTCGATTACCCGGCCTGGTTTGCCTACTACGATGCCCGCACCGGGGCCCCGGCCGGCTACCCCTTCGCCACCCATTCCAACCGCCGCGGGGAGCTGCAGGACCACTACATGAACCTGGCCCGGGAAGAGGAGTGGGCCCGCAACCCGCCCGCGCCCTACGTACCCGCCCCCCGCCCCGATGTAATGGGCTTTCCTCACGAGCCCGATGCCTTTGCCGATGCCCCCGACCGCTACCTGACCGAGGACGACTGGCACTTCGCCGAGTTTGCCCGCCGTTTCGACCCCGACCCGGAAACCCTGCTGGCCTACCGCCGAGCCATGCTGTGCGTGTTCAACGACAACTACAACAACGTGCTCAGTAACACCAACCGAAACCTGGAGTTGCTGGCCGATGCCCGCGGCCCCTGGCCCGTGCCCGCCCACCCCGACTGGCGACAGGGCATCTATGCCGCCGCCGCCCAGCTCCACCGCGAGCTGCTGCTCGCCGCCCTGCCCGCGGTGTTCGAGGACTACGAATTCCGCCTCCAGGCCGGCCTGCAACCCGCCCCACCTGACGAGTACCGCGCCTACCACGACGACGAGCCCGCCGAAGATCCCGCCAAGGAGTGCCGCATTATGCCCTACCTCAAAAAATCCATCCTGCGCGGCCGTGAGCTGGCCGGCGAGCCCCGCAACTTCAAGTACTGAGGCGTAGGTAAGATACTCACTGAGGAGTTATACATTCCCACTGTACTTTCAAAAGTAAAAATCCGCAAGTACAGGTCGTACTGTACCCATAAATTTTTACTTTTGAAAGTACAGTAGACCTCCCGATGGGCCCGCATCCTCTTCTCTCCACCGCCGCCGTGCGGGCCCACTTCTCCTTGACTCAGAAGGAGCTGGCCCGCTTTCTAGGCATCACCAAGGCCCAGGTCAACAATGTGGAAAAGGGCCGCAGCAGCTTCTCGGCGGCCGTGGAGCGCCGCCTGCGCCTGCTCACGCGCTGGCTGCCGCAGAATCAGGCGCAGCCCCTACCAGCCCCGGTGGTGGGGGAGGCACCCGGACTCCTGGACCCCGGGCCCCTGCAAGACCGCCTGGAACGGTGCCGGCACCTGGCCCGTGGGGCCCGCTACGAGTTGGAGGAGCTAGGCCGCCGGATAGAGGCCGGCCGGCGGCGGAAGCAGGCGTTGGAGGAACTGGGCACCATCCTTACACCCGCCCCCGCTTTGCCTGCTGCCCTGCCGCCCGACCCGGCTTCCGACCCCGAGCGCGACGCGGCGTGGCTGGAGCGCCTGCGGGCCGATACGGCTTGCGCCCCAAACCCGCCGGGTGCCGCGGAGGTGGCGTTGCTGCGGGTGCGGCTGGCCACCCTGGAGTTCGAAGTCGGGCAGTTGGAGCAGCTGCTATAAGAGGCTGAGCTAGTCCTAAAATGAGAATATTCAATAATTGATATACCAATTTGGGAAACCCTTGACGGGTATATAGAAGGTCGTTTATATTTCGGTTCACCATTTTATTTTCACCATTAACCTTCTGTATCAGTATGGATTACAAAGTAGAGTTATTGACCACCCCGAAGAGTGCGACGCTGCCCTGAGCGTGTCGGCCGAGCGGCGGCGTATCCTTACCAAGCGGGAATCTGACAGCACGTACCAGACCGGAGTCATAACGAAAGAGGCCACCCAGCTGACCAACGAGCTGAAGGGTCTCACTAAGGAAATTGAATTTCTGACGCCTTACCTAGCTACCCTGGAGGCAGGTGACGAGAAGACCAAACGCGAAAAAGAGTTGCGCAGGGCCTCCGCCCGGCGCGGGGAATTGCTCAGCCGCCAGGCCGCACAAGGGGCAGTGGCCCTACTGGAGCGCCAGCTGGAGCAGACCGAAACCACAGTCCGGCTTGAGGCCGTTGCTGCCTACGAAACCAAGGTGCGCCAGCGCAAGGACGAGTTGCTGGCCGCGCAAGGGTAGACCAGGCATAGCTCAACACAAAACAGCCCGCCCGGAGTGCTCCGGGGCGGGCTGTTTTGTGTGTAGTAGCCCGTAGGGGCCGGGGAGTGAAAAACCTGCTCCGAAGAGGCGCTGCCGAGCCGGAAGGCCGCGCCGCAAAGTAGATTTCCCTTGTTGTGGCACAGAAGGGTTTAGTAAGCCGTCAACGGAGGGCGTTGGTAACGCGCCGGGCTGCTGCCAAACGCAAACCACGTAGAGGAGAGCTTAATAGCTAATAAATGCTATATTTAATCAGCTACTCGTCAGGGGTAGTCGGTTGGGTGGCTTCCGGGCGGTGGCGCTGCTGAGCCGACGTATCCTGCGCCGGCCTGGCTGGCGGCTGGTGGTGCTCCGAAGCACCCTTCGGCAAGCCCGGGCCGAGAGAGTTGGCCGGTAAGCTGTGTTTGGAAAGACGCGAAAGAATGTAAACCCCCGTCCTGGCGTATGTTGCAGAACCTGTTTCGCCTGCTGGGCCGCTTATATAGTCTACTCTGGACCTGCATCTTCGTAGCTCTGCTAAGCGTAGCCGCAGTGCTGACCTGGCACTTCTACCAGCAGGAGCATCTCGAAAGCCAGCTGCGCGCCGCTGGACAGCCCGTGACGGTGCAGGTAGAGCAGGTAGAGCGGGAGCCCCGGGCCTTGTGGGACGGGCTGGGCAACTTCGCCTACCTGAGCTTCCGCTACCAGGGCCGGCCCTACGAAACCCGCTTCGTGAACGACACGCTCTGGCTATCGGAAGGCGACCGGGTAACCTTGCTCTACCACCCTGAGCTCGACGTGTTCGGGCAGGCCCCGCCGCAGCAGGTTTCCAGCCCCGACCGGGTCGTGTCGCGCCTGATTCGGTGGACGCCCGTGGCCGACTTTACCCAGGAAAGCAAGGCCCTGGTCCTCTTTGTGTTGGTGGTAATGGCCCTGTTCTTCGTCGGGAGTGGGCTGCTGGCTTCGCTCACGGGCCTGGCCATTATCCGGACCCTGGCCCGGGGGTGCTGGTAATTTGCCTGGGGACAGGAGTTGTCTTCTTCACGTACAGCGCCGTGCAGTACTATAGGTATGCCGACCAACTTCAGCGCAACGGGCAAGCAATGGAAGTGACGGTGATTGATACGGACCGGGTTTCGCACGGTAAGCGCACCAGCTGGTACACCTATGAGGCAACCTTCTGGTTCAAAAATCAGGGGCGGGTCATACCCATCGAAAAAGCCGACTACGAACGCCTCAAGACCCCGAATTCCCGCCTGGCCGTGCGCTACAACCCTGCCCTGAACGACTTTATCCCCGCCGACTACGACCCTGGTTTTTCCGAACTGGCAGTGCCCTTGTTTCTCGGGCTGCTGCTGGTGCTGCTGCTCCGATCCGGGGAAAGCCGGCCACAGCAGGCCCGCCCGCAGGAGCCGGGAGCAGAAGCAGCGGCACAAAGGCCGATTGGGTAACGATATAAGTAACAGGAAGTGCTTCTTGCCATTAGCTACCGATATAACCGATATAGTCCATTTATGCTCAGTCACCTGCCTGCTGTCCTGGCCGCTTTCTTCCTGATAAGCAGCTGTCAGCCCGCCTCGGAAACAGATAAGCCCGCTGCGCAAACCACTCCGGCCGGCGAGTGGATCGGTACCGGCGAACAGCGGCTCTGGACCCAGACCTACCGCAGCGCCCAGCTCACCGACCACCCAACTTTGCTGCTGGTGCTACACGGTGATGCGCCTTTCAACCGGCCCGCTTACCAGTATGCGCTGGCCCGCCAGGTAGCCCAGGCAAACACCAACGTGGTAGCTGTGGGCCTGCTGCGCCCGGGCTACACCGACCCAGCCGGTCACAAGTCGGCGGGGGAGCGGGGCGAGGCCACCGGCGACAACTACACGCCCGCCGTGATTGACGCCTTAGCGGCGGCCCTTACCACGCTCAAGGCCCGCTACCAAGCCGGCCGGGTCGTGGTGGCGGGCCATTCCGGGGGCGCGGCCATCACCGCCAACCTGCTGGGCCGTCATCCTGGCCTGGCCGATGCGGCCTTGCTGGCTTCCTGTCCCTGCAACGTGGCTGTCTGGCGCGCCCACATGAAGCGCCAGGTGGGCGGACCGGTCTGGGACCTGCCCACGCAAAGTGTGTCGCCGGAGCAAGTAGTAGCCCGCATTCCGGCCGCAACCCGAATAACGCTGCTCACCGGCACCGTCGATTCCATTGCGCCCCCGGCTCTGACCCAGGAATACTATGGCCGGCTACAACGGCAAGGCATTCCGGCGAAGCTGCGGGAACTCCCCGCCCAGGGACACGAGATTTTCCTGACCAAGGACGTACAGCAGGAGATTGGTCGGCTGCTAGAGTAAGAAGAGAAGAGGTCAGACCAGACTCTATATTTAGTTAGCCCGTTAGGTAGCCGGCCGCTACCTGGGTGGCAGGATCACCGAAATAACCGAGTTCAGGACATTCGTAACGGCCCGCAAGGCTGCCCTATAAAGGAATGGTAGAGTATCGGAAACAGCCCGCCCTGAAGGTCATTCGGGGCGGGCTGTTGTATTTGCTAGCACAGGGGCTCGGTCTGACTGCTCACGAATGGCAAGGCAAAAAGAACGACGTGTGGCAACGGGCTTTGTAGCAGGAGCTGCAGATAGTTACTGATTGTCGGCAGCGCCAGCTTTCGTTGATGATCTGAGTCAGGTGCGAGCATAAGCGGAGAATAATTTGCCAATTTGATTAGTTATTGCTAATTAGCTTGGGTAAAACCTTGCTCTGTATTTTCTCGCTATGGAAACCGCCCGTACCAGTGTCTTCATCAGTTACAGCCACGCCGATAGTCATTGGCGTGAAATGCTGGCTATTCATCTGCATCCCCTCATGCGCGACCAGCACGTGCAAATTTGGAGCGACCGGGACATCCGCAAGGGGAGCGGTGGCAGGACCGGATTCGCCGGCAGCTTGCCCAGGCCCGAGTGGCCATCTTCCTGGTCAGCGCCGACTTTCTGGCCTCCGAATTTATTCACGCCGAAGAGCTGCCGCCCTTACTGGTGGCGGCCGAGCAGGAGGGAGCCATTTTGCTCTCCATCATTGTGCGCCCCTGCGCCTTCCAGGATTCGCCCCTGAGCAGCCTGCAGGCGGTGAATAATCCCAGCCAGCCTTTGTCGGGCATGAGCAAAACCCAGCGGGAGCGGGTCATGCTCAGCGTCTACCAGGAATTGCGGGACGTATTCAAGCCCCCGAGTCCTCCGGCCTTGCCAGCTGCTGGCCCGGTGGGCAAGCCCGACTCAGGCACAGAGAGTAAAGCCCCGACTAAGCCCAAACGGAAAGCCGCTACCCGCCCTACTCCCCATGCTGAAGTAAACCCCGCGCCGAAGTCCATTCCTGCACCGGAGGCTGAGCCCACGGCGGAAGCGTTGCCGGCTAAAAATTCTACCCCTGCAGCCGCAAAGACGGCCGGCCAGAAAGCTGTAGTCCGGCCCCGGAAGCCCAGACCGAAAAAGTAGGCTCATGGCCGGGCGCCGACGTCCGGAGAAGCGTAGCTCGGGGAGGAAACCGCCGGTGCGTTCCGTAGTATATAGCTTATTCGTAGTATAAAGAAGGTTTGGCAGGTAACAGCCGGTTGGCCAGCCGAAAAAAGTAAACTTCCTACATTTAGGGCCTACGATAAAGAGGTATAGCTATGAAGCATCTGTATCACCGGGGCTCCGAGCGGAGCTTCGCCAAACCCGACCGGTTGGCGCGGTTCAACACGATAAATACGTCGTTTGCCGATGTATCGGAGGCCGATAGTATTGAGCTGGAGTACGAGTTCGACTTCAGTGAGTCCGACTCCGTGCTGTATACCGGCAACGCCGGGCCTTTTCCGGGCCGGGTATTTTTGCTGCGCTTCTGGCGGCACGCCAAAGACGGTGTGATGCACTTGCTAGGTTATGAAAAGCAGGGCCACTGGCGCGACCCTACCCTGTGCTACCCCAACTCCTTTGTGCGTTACTACAAGCCAAACCACCGCGAGCCACACGACCGGGAGCCGCAGGATCGGGACTCCGGTATCGACCGGCTGGCCAGCCGCCCCGTGCTGGTGGAGCTGGAGCCCGGCATGTATGAGGTGCCCAACTCCCTGGCGCGGCTGCCCATGCGCCGGGCCTCGGCTCTTACCGCTGGGGTAGTTCCTGTAAAACGAGCTGTGGCTACCAGGCAAGCAGCAGAGCCCAAAAAGCCGCCCCTGCCCAAGAGGCCGCCGTTGAATACGCCCATCCAGAAGAACATTCTCTTCGGAGGGTTTTCCACGCATTTTCGCAACCCGGCGCAGGCCGAAGAGGTCTTGGCCGGCATCGTAAAGGTGCTCAAGCAATTTCCCGAGCTGCACATCACCTTGGAAGGCAGCATGGACGGCCCACGTGACCTGGACCCCAAGCTCCGGGGTCGGGGGCCGGCTGCGCGAGCCTATCAGAATGCCCCAAACGTGATGAAGTCGATTGGTGGGGCGGAGACGTTCAATTCCCTGGGACACTTTATGGATGCACGGGTGCAAGCCATTAAGCGGCACCTGGTTAGCAAAGGCATATCGCCCGAGCGGATTACCTGCACCCGAGGCGAAATCTACCCGGAGCAGGCCACTAAGCGTAAGGTGACGGTTATCTTCTCCAATCCTTAGCCTACGTATGCGGACTTGGATATACTCTGGGCTGCTGTGGCTGGCCCTGCCGGCCCTGGGCTATGGGCAAGGCTACACCCCGCACCAGGCCGCCGAGCAGGACGTGGTATGCTGGCAGGAAGACCGTAAGCTCATGTGGCTGGATTTTCAGGCGAAAAGCCCCCGGATATGTCCCGGGAAAGAGTTATTCCCCACACGTTCCTGGCAGCTACTACCGAGGCTAACGCGGTAGTCTATCAGGTTCCTGTCGATGCCACCCACTTCAACGTCTTCGTCCGGGTAGAATTTGACCGGGCGGCTTCCTGGGTAAATAAAGCGCGGGAATTTGACCGGAAGCAGGCCCTGGCCCACGAGCAGCTGCATTTTGACATCACCGAGCTTACGGCCCGGAAGATGCGGCGTCTGATAGCAGCCTTCAAGAAAGCCAATAAGGACCTGGTTGGGAGCGAAATGAAAACTGAACTCGCCTGCCTCTACGCGGAGGAGTTCGAGATGAACATCCGGTATGATGAGGAAACCAACGTGCCCGAGCCGGACGCCACGCAGGCCAAATGGAATGCGCACGTCGCAAGGTATCTGCAGCAGCTAAGCGAGTTTAAGTCAACCCCCATGGATTGTATTGTGCCGTAAGAGCCCCGCTGGCTTACTCATCCATTTGAAAAAGGCCCTGCAGCTTGTGCTACAGGGCCTTTTTTGGTGTCTGGATGGCAGGTTAGTAAGATCAGCGGCTAGCTGTTATTGGCGTCATCGATTTTGCCGCCGTCGTTGGCCGTGCTGGGCGCCTGGCCACTGTCGTTGTAGTCCGTGCGGTCCTTGGTGGTGCTCTGGGTGTGGTGCTTGCCCTGGTTGTCGTCGCCGCCACCCGTGTTTTCAGATTCGGCGTTGGGCTCGTCGCCGCGGTGGCTGCTGCCCTTGGCGTCGCGCACTTCGGCTCCGCCGTCGTTGCCGTGGTTGCCACCATGGCGGCCGGTGGTATCATTAGGGCCGGCGGGCGTTTGGGTAGCGTCGCCCTGCTGCTGGCCGCCTACGCCGTGGGCGTTTTCGGGGCGGGCCGTGTTGGTGCCGTCGTTGGCCAGGTCGGCCTGGGTGCGGCGGTGCTCGTTCTGATCCATAGCTTAGAAGGGTTAGTGGGATGCGGAAGGTTGGTATACGCTATACGGGCTGGTAGATAGGGGGTTAACGGTTGAGGTAGGCAATTGCGGTTATGGCAATGATGGGGGAGGTAAGGTCCCGACTCACGCTGGCTGGCAGGGCGCTGGCTGCGGGCTAACCGCGGCACGGGGTAGAGGAGTCAGGCCGGGCTCAGCATTGGGGGTATAAGGTTGAGGCCCGACTGGTTGGCCCCGACGCTCCACGGGCGTATAGAAGCTGGAGTGCAGAAAGCGGGCAGGGTTATCGGTGGCCAGGTGCTGCCAGGCCTTGGCACCAGTGGGGCCGGTTTGCAGCAGGTACTGAGTTAGCTCACCGGCCAGCGTTTTTTCGGGCTGCAGGCGCGACACGAGGAAGAAGTCAGTGCCAAACAGCAGACGGTCCTGGTAAGGCGAGTCGACCTGTAGGTCCTGGGCCAGGGTTTCAAACAGGATGTCCTTGGGCTGGCCCCGAAACACCGCTGTGGTGCCCTCGGCCAGGGTAAAGGCTACGTCGGTGTACACGTTCGGGTACTTGCGCATCAGCCACCGCACGCCCTGGTACCAGTTGGTTGGGGGAGCAGTTGGGGTGAGCTTTTCGGGGTTTTTCAGCTCCGCCGCTATTTCGTCGCCGCCGCCATAGTGGGCCAGACAGAGCTTGAGCTCGGGAAAGCGGGCCAGTACCAGGTCGTAGAGCCGGGGCTCGAGCAGCAGGTCGCTGAAATGGTCGTTGCGGAAGCTGAGCTTGCCGGGCTTCACGGGCAAGGGAAGGCTGTTGTCGCCGAGCTTGAAGGGCGGATTGGCGGCATGAATCTGGGGCAGTAGATCGGCCGGCAGCTGGGGCCAGCGCAGTTGGTGGGTAAGCTCGCCCTGGTAGTAGATGCCCCCGCGGGAGCAGTGCGTCAGGACCGGCACCTGGTGCAGCTGGGCGTACTCGTACACCAGATCCAGCCGCTCATCGAAGGGAAAAAAGCCCAGCGAAGGGTAGAGTTTCAGGCCGACAAAGCCCCGGCACAGCCATTTTTTTACGAAGGCCAGGTTTTGCTCGGCCGAGCCCATGCGCGGGTCGATGCACAAGAAGGGCAGGCAGGTATCGGGGTGGCGCTTGCGCACTTCCAGCAGCTGCCAAAGCTGGCTCTCGTAGTTGAGCGTGGCCTGACCGGCGCTCATGTGGTCCATGTTGAGGGCCAGCACCACAAAGCGGGTGCCCGGCGGGTAGTGGGGCAGCAATTGCTTTTCAAACAGGCTGACCTGCGACACCCCACTGCCGATGTCCAAAAAAGCCGCGTAGCGCGTGAGCAGGGGCAGTCGAAACCGTTTGCCCAGCAACCCCACGACCCGCACTAGGATAGTTGTCATCCCGGGAATGCCGAGAACAAAGCGCAGCAGGCGGCCGAGCCGCCGCCCGGTGTACGCGTCCAGAAACTGGAGCGGGGCGCAGTCCAGGTTGAAAATGTGGGCGTGGCAGTTATAGATATTACCCATAAGAAATCAGGCAGATCAGGTAGATTCTTTCGCGGGAGCATTGGTAGCCGTGGGCGGCCGTACTCCCTGGTTGCGCATATTGACCAGACGGTTGAGCAGCTCAAACCAGAACGGGGCCCCAATGCTAAGCGCCGCGGCCGTGAGCAGCCAGCCCAGAGCCGTAAGCCAGAAGGATTGCTGCAGGTTGGGGGCGGAGGTAGTGGTCGGGGAGGAGCGTAATAGCAGGCCCGGAGTGGGCGCGGGGCGCGTAGAAGCGTGTCGCGCTGCCAAAACTGCTGCAGGATACGCACTGCCGAGGGCGCCGCCGATTTAGCCGGCTTTTGCTGGCGCTCATACCTTACCCAGTAGCTGGGGCGCAGGGTCGGAGTCGGGTTATCGAAGCCGGTTTTCTTCCGCAGCCAGCGCCAGATGTGCTGCCCAGTGGTAAGCGGCGTGTAAGCGGCCGGATAGTAGGCGTAGAATACTTTGGGCAGCTTGGTACTGTCGACCCGGGCCGCTACGGTCCACCCGATAGGGAAGCCGCGCGCCTGCAGGCCCTGGGTCAGGGAGTCGGCGTGCTGAACGAAGGTGCGCACCTGCTGGCCTATCCGGGTGGTATCGGCCGGCTTAGCGGTAGTAGCGGCGCTTTGCCGGGCAGCCGGAGTGGCTGCCCGCTGGCGGGCCAGCTCTTGCTGCACCACTTGGGTGGCATAGTCGGCTACTTGCCGGCGCTCGTCGGCGTGGTTCCAAAAGTAGCGGGCCACGTAGAGCGAATCCAGGTTGCAGGCTATGGCCAGCACCAAACCCAGCAAAAACAGATAAGGCCGGATTTCGCGCTTGTACCAGCCCGTGACGCGTTCCATGTAGTTGTCGTACCACACGGCCAGGCCCCGCAGAAACTCGGCAAAAATCTGGTCGTCATTGCCCTGTGGGCCAGCCGGAGTACAGCCCCGGGCGTTTAGTAGCAGGCTTTGCAGCAAGGTTTTAAAGTCACCCGGCGACACCTTGGCCAGCCCGGCTTCGAACTTCTGCAGGGGCGTGCCGGCTGGGTCGGTTACCTGGTACTCATACTCGCCGGTGGGGGCCGCAGTGCTGTCGGTACCCGACGGCTGCCGGGGTACAAACCGGTGAATGCGGGCCTCATCAATGACCAGGTCGACAATGGCCTTGACGAATACGCTCGAGGGCACGTAGGTTGGGCTGCGGCGGGCGGTTTGGGCCAGCATATCCACGCTGGGGTGGCGGTACATCATTTCCGCCCAGTTTTTGTCGTTGCCGCTGTTGAGGGCCTTATTCAGTTGATGCCGCAGAAAACGCCCCCGCAGGTTGATGCGGCCCGCAATAAGCTCGAAGCCCGAAAGCACCACCTGGCTGAAGAACAGGTAAAGCAAAGCCAGCGAAATTGCCACTTCTATAAAGGGCATCTGCATCATAGTCAGGATACTTAGGGGGCTAGAGTTATTCGCCTAAATTCCGCTGCTTCACCCAGCATTTCCTCCGTGCTAGCACTGAACTTTAGCCAGCACTTCGGCCCTCATAGGCGGCTTGCTAACATCAGGTATTAGTGCTGCTAAGACCTGCCGCGGGCTTGGCATAAATTAATTGCCGCCTTAGGCAACGCTCAGCAAACGCAGGGTATCTACTCTGGCTGAACCCCAAAGCTTTACCTCTATGAAAACTGCTTATCTCACACTGCTCTGCGGAGCCGCCCTGTTCGCAACCGTTACAGCCCAGGCTCAAGTGAAGCAAACCCGCCCGGTAGAACCCTTCCAGGCGGTGCATACTGGCGGCGGTATCGACGTATTTCTGACCCAGGGGCCTACCACGGCAGTGGTCGTCGATGCGGCCAGTGAGGTGCAGCCCCACATCCTAACAACCATCAAGAATGGCACGCTGGTCGTGGGCTGGGAGCAAAACTACTCGTGGAAAAAGATGCTGCCGGGCAAAAGCACGGGTAAAGTCAGTGTCTACATCACTTGTCCTACGCTTACCTCTCTCTCAGTGAGCGGCGGCTCAGATGCCCGCGGCGAAACGCCTTTCACGGCGGATGACTTAAAACTGTCGGCCAGCGGCGGCGGCGACATCAAACTGACGGTCACCGCCAAAACCCTTACCAGCGCCGCATCCGGGGCAGCGATATCACCGTTGCGGGCCGCACTGAGCGCCAGAAAGTATCGGCCAGCGGCGGCAGCGACTACCACGCCTTCGCCCTGCAAAGCGCCACCGCCGAGGTGAGCGCCAGCGGCGGCAGCGACGCCGAAATACTGGTGGACGGCGAGTTGAAATCAAGCGTATCGGGCGGCAGCGGAGTGCGCTACAAAGGCAGCGCTAAGCTGGTGAGCTCCCAGTCCAGCGGGGGCAGCAGCACCAAGCCGGTCCGCTAAACCCGGCTGTTTTCTTCAACCCGGCACTACCGTCAGCGCCCCGGTAGCCACAGCTACCGGGGCGCTGACGGTAGCAGTACGCTGGGGCGAGCAGCGCGGCGCTTCAGGCGGGCTATTTTCAAGACGCTTGAAACAAAGCGCCTTAAGCGGGTGTTGCGGGGCGTAACAGAAGTTTTTTTATGGAAGCCGGCTACCAGCCGCGGGCTTTGCGTAGGAACAACCTGACGTTACTTTCCCACCCATTCGCTACCGCGCTTTTCTCCTGCCCTATGCCCCGTACGCTTACTTTTCTGGCTGGCCTTGCCATGAGCCTGACCTCCGGTGCCTGTTTGGCCCAGCAGCCCGCCACCGCCTCGACGCCTCCCGCTTCCCTCGAGTGTTCCATGGTGACCGGAGTGGTAACCGATGAAAAACAGCAACCCCTGACCGGAGCTACCGTGGTAATCGTGGGGCTTAATGATGCCTTCAGCACCAATTCGGAGGGGCAGTACATTGTGAACAGCAAAAAGCCCCTGCCCCAGTCGGCGCAGGTTCTGATCAGTGCCGGCGGTTACGAAACCCAGAAACTGGTGCTCAACAGCTGCCAGTTGCCGGCCGTGTCGCTGAAGCTGCTGCCCGGCACCCGCTTCAAGCGCGACGGCCGCATCAAAAAGACGACTTCGACGGGCAAGGTGCGGTACTAGGTACCCGCGGTTCTTTAAAGAAGTTGATTTCAGGCAGCAGAACTGTGCCTGTGAGGGCCGCATGTAGTGTACTCCCGCTGCCGGCCTCACAAAGGCGCAACCCAGCCCTCCCGCACGGCCTGCACCACCAGTCCCACCAGGGTGCGGGCTCCGGCTTTCTGCAACAGGGCCCGCCGGTGGCTTTCCACCGTGCGCACGCTCAGGCACAGCCGCTCGGCTATTTCCTGGTTGCAGTAGTCGGCCACTACCAGGCGCAGCACTTCCAGCTCCCGGCGGCTGAAGGGCGTGGGTGGGCCTGATGGAGGCATAGCCAAGCCCGGTTTCAGCGTCCAGGGGCTGGGGTGCAGCGTCTTGGTAAGCAGTTGCTGAATAGCAGCGTTGACTTCCAGCGGCGGCGCATTGTGGGCCAAGATGGTCCAGGGGCGGGGGTAAAGCAGCGGCGAAAAGCTGCCGCCCGCGGTGCTGCTAAAGCATAGCACTTGCTGCTGGCTGCGTACCGCGTACAGGCTCTCCAGTAGCAACAAAAGGGGGACGCTGGCAATGGCTTCATCCACAACCAAGAGGGCATAGGCGCGCTGCTGCACAAAGGTGAGCAGCAGTTCCGCATCCGAAACCAGGCAGATGGTCAGGCCAGGGCAGGCTTCGCGCAGGACAGTAAGCAGGCCTTGCCGGTGCAGAGTGGCAGGAGCCGCAACAAGGGCGGCCCCGAGGTTCGACGACATAACAGGAGTAGCGTTATAACCATGGACACAGAATAAGCGGTTGGAGCAATAGGTAGCAGGCGTAGTAGGGCAGAGAGCAGTAGCCAAGTCGTGGTGGCTTGGCAGCGGCTAAAGTCCGCAGGATGTAGGCTATTTGCAATACCTACTTCTAGGTATATTGCGTGTTTTGTTCAGTTTTTTCTGGGTTTATTTAAAATTCAGTTGCCCGCTAAGGCAACAAAAAGCCCCGGCCACTACAAGCGCCGGGGCTGACTGTCAAGCTAGGAGCAAGCAAAGACTATTGCACACCCTTTACCCGCATGGGCAAGGTGTAAATTGCTTCCGACGCCGTGATAAACAAGGTTTTGCGGTCCTTGCCGCCGAAGCAGACGTTGGCCGTCCACTCGGCCGGAATGTCGATGTGCTCGATTTGCTTGCCGGCCGGGTTATATACCGTCACGCCCTTGCCGGTTAGGTACACGTTGCCCTGGTTGTCGATAGTCATACCGTCGGAACCTTGCTCTACAAACAGCTGCCGGTCGGTGAGCTGCCCGTTGGCCCCAATCTGGTAACGATAGGTTTTGTTGGCCTTGATGTCGGCCACGTACAGCTGTTTGCCGTCGGGCGTGCCGATAATGCCGTTGGGCTGCTCGAGCTTGTCGTCTACGGCTACGGGCTCTTTGCGGCCCTTGGCCAGGAAATACACTTTCTGACCACCAATGGCCGGGTCGGGCGCCTGGCGGGTCCAATACTCGCGCTGGTAATACGGGTCGGTGAAGTAAACGCCTTCCGTTTTGGGGTTTACCCACAGGTCGTTGGGTCCGTTGAAGCGGTGGCCCTGCACGTTGTCGAGCACCACGGTGGCCTTGCCGTCGGGCCCAATGGACCAGAGCTGGTTGTTTTCGTCGGCGCAGGCCAGCAGGCGGCCTTTTTTGTCGAAGTATAAGCCATTGGAGCGTCCGGCCTTATCCAGGAAAACCGTCAGCTTGCCGTCGGTGCCGTACTTCCAGATCTTGTTGTTGGGCTGGTCGGTAAAGAACACGTTGCCAGCCTTATCAACCGCCGGACCTTCGGTGAATTTAAACTGCTTGCTGACCAGCGTGGGCTGGGCCTTGTCGGCAATGATGGCGGCCGGCTGCTGGGCCACAGCCGTAAAGGTCAGGGTGGTAGCGGAGGCCGCCAGCAGGATCAGGCGGGACAAATTCTTCATAAAGTAAATACGGTCAGGGAAAAGGGTAGGGGCCGGATGGTAGCCGCTGCAATAGTACAAGCCTGCGGGCAAATAACGGTTAGCTGGCTTCTACGGCTTCGGCCTGATAAGTGACGGCGGCCTGCCGGTTGCCTTTCGTGATGGTGCCGTACTTGGTACCCAGTCCATCGAAGGCATTGTCGAAAGAGCCGCGCACGAGCAGCATTTGGTCGTCCTTGTTGGCTTTGAGCACCCGGGCTACCAGGTTCATAACCAAATCGGAGCTGGCCGAAATCAGGGCGGCGGGTGGAGCGGCTACGGCAGCGGCAGCCAGCAACGCCTGGCGGGCGGCGGCAAATTGCTCGTCTTGGCGCACGGCGTCTAAAAGGTTGCCCACGCTGCGAATGTCCTCATCGAGCTCGGTGAGCAGGATGCGGTAGTCCAGAAAAGCGGGAATCTGCTGGGCATCGGTGCGGTAAAGCGTTACGCCGCCCTCGCCCAGGGGTAGGTGGGACCATTTCTGCACGTTCTCAAACACTTCCGAGAACAGCTGAATCGGCTCCTGCGAAATACCGTCCGTCACGACCGTGACGACCTGCACCTCGGCCCGGCCCAGCTCCCCGTGCCGCTTGATGTGCACGTCTTTCAGCGAGAGCCGCACGTTGCTCACCGAGGGCGGCAGGCGGTGGCCTTCCAGGGTGCCGGCCATTACCTCCCGGCGCAGTCCCAGGGAGGGTTCAAATACTACATCGGCTTCCAATAAGTTGATACTCATAGCTCAAGTGGTAGAAGGTTGAGCCGTAAAGAAAGCCAGATTCTGAGAAAGGCCGCTGCGGGCCGGCACAAAAACGCCCGGCTCCGGCAGAAGGGTATTCTGCCGGAGCCGGGCGTAAACTGATGGGCTGGGAAAGCTACTTTTTCATGGAGATGGTCACAACTTTGGTCGTGCCGTTGACCACGAACTTGCACTCGTCAAAATCCGGGGCGGCCAGCTTGGGACGCACGTTGTTGGAAAAGGCGTAGGGCTCGGTTGGGATGCCCATGAAGTTCTTGTCGACCAGGTCGTTGTCGTTCATGTCCTGGGTCAGGGCCACGGCCCACTCCCCGTTGGGCAGGTCGATGGGCAGGGTAATCTGCTTGCTGCCGGCTGGCTTCACGTACTTGAGCATGGTGTAGCTGCCGCGCTTCAGAAAATTCTCCTTCACATTGTAGAAGTAGAGCTTCACCGTGGCCTTGGTAGAGGGCAAATCGGTGACTACTACCTGGACCAGGCCCGTGTTGGTAGGCGGCGTCCAGGCGCCGAGCAGGGCTGAGCCCACGGCCAGAAAGGCTACTTGGTGAATTTTCATGGTTGCAAGTAGACGAAGTGAAAAGAGCGAAGAACCGGTTGGGCAGACAAAAGCCCGATGGGCAAGATCATCAACCCGCCGCACTCTGGCAACTGCCGGGCGGCTTTGTCGTGCCAGTTTAGACACAGCCTCAGCGGAATAAGTTTCGCCGGGCCCCGCCCGGCGGCTCCGGCATAGTTCGTATACTGATGCTTTTCGGCTGGGGTTCTATCTTTGGCTAACTCTGGCTGCGGGCTCATACCGCGGCCGGAAGCCTTTTGTATGCAGCTGCAAACCCTGATAGACGAGCCCCGGATTTATATTGGCTATGATGAGCAAAACCAGTGGCTGTACGCCGACTGGAAAGGCGAGCATACCCAGGATTCGTCCCAGGAATGCTGCCTGCTGCTGCTGGATAGTCTGCGGGCCCGGCCCTGCGCCAAGGTGCTGAACGACAACTCCAGCATCACCCGTACCACGGTGGAGCTTACGGAGTGGGGTGCGTGGTGGCTGCAGGAAATGCGGCGGGCCGGGCTGCAGTACGTAGCCTGGGTGTTCCCGCGCGACTTTGCCGCCCGCCAGGCCACCGAAAAGGTATTGGGCTACATTACCCAGCCCACCGTCGGTGCCTTCGACGACGTGGCCTCGGCTTACGTGTGGCTCCAGCAGCAGCCGGTACGGCCCATCTAAGGCAAGGCCGGTAAGCTTTGCGCAGAGTTACGCCGTAGAAAGACTGTTGGGCAGTTGCTGAAATGCCCGGCTGTTGTATCTACTGACTTTGCTCGTTATGCCTGCTACCTACCAAAACCCCATTCTGAACGAGGATTTTCCGGACCCCACCATCATCCGGGCCTCCGACGGCTACTACTACGCCTACGGCACCCAGACCAAATACCAGGGCCAGATCATCAACATGCAGGTGGCCCGCTCCCGCGACCTGGTGCAGTGGGAACTGCTGCCCGACGCCCTACCCCAGAAACCCCGGTGGGCCTCGGCCACGCAAAAGCTCTGGGCCCCCACGTAACTGAGCACGTGGGCCGCTACTACATGTACTACTCGGCCCTGCCCGACGGTACCGATACCTACTGCCTGGCCGTAGCCACCGCCGACGCTCCGGCCGGACCATTCACCGATATCGGCCAGCCCCTGCAATGTGGGCCGGGCTTTCTGAACATCGACCCGATGGTGTTCGACGACCCGGCTACCGGCAAGTGCCTGCTGTACTGGGGCTCGGGCTTCGGGCCGCTGCTGGTGCGCGAGCTGGCCCCCGACCGGATTTCCTTTGCGCCCGGCAGCGAGGCCCGGGAACTAGTGCACCCTATTCCCGGCGACGACCCCGAAAACTACCAGAGCCTGCTGGAAGGCAGCTGGGTGGTGCTGCGCGAAGGCTGGTACTACCTATTTTATTCCGGTAACAACTGCTGCGGCGACGCGGCCCACTACGGCGTGATGGTGGCCCGCTCCCGCCAGGCTACCGGCCCGTTCGAAACCCTGGCCCAGGCTACGGGAGAAGGCCACAGCATTATTCTGGAAACCAACCGCCACTGGCGCGCCCCCGGCCACAACTCCATCGTGACCGACGCAGCCGGACAGGACTGGCTGGCCTACCACGCCATCGACCCCCAGCAGCCCACCTTCGACGCCATCGACGACGCGCAGGGCTACTCCCGCCGCGTGATGCTGCTCGACCGGATAGAATATCACAACGGCTGGCCCCGGCTGGCCAGCCCGGAAGCTCCCTCACGCAGTCCGCAGCCCGCCCCCGTAACGGAGTAAACAGCACCGGCTGCGAATGGAGTGGCTATATTGCCCACGCAACTTGTTCGGCCCAAACCGTGACTTTGCAACTGCCGCCTGGTTCCGGGCATCTGTTTTCCGTTTTCTCCCACTCTTATCCTTTCTACCCACATGAAAAATTTTCGCCCGCTGCTCACCCTGACGTTGTTGCTGGTGAGCCTGCTGTCTGCTTCCGTAAGCTCGGCCCAAACCACGTCTGAGGCGCCTGCGGCCAAACCCGCTCCCGCCAGCCCCGCCGCTACGGCTACCGGTAAGGTGGGCAGTGCCAACGTGACAATCAAATACAGCAGCCCCAGCGTAAAAGGCCGGCAGATCTATGGTGGGCTAGTGCCTTACGGCCAGGTGTGGCGCGCCGGAGCCAACGAGGCTACCACCATCGAGTTTAGCAAAGACGTAACGGTGCAGGGCAAAAAGCTGCCCGCCGGTACCTACGCCTTCTTCGTAATTCCCACCGAGAAGGACTGGACGGTTATTTTCAACAAAACCGCTAAGCAGTGGGGGCCTACAAGTACGATGAAAAGCAGGACGCCCTGCGCGTAACTGCCACCCCGCGCAAAGCCGCTACCATGACCGAAAGCCTGGCCTACGAGGTAACCAAAACCGGCATCGTGCTGCGCTGGGAAAACCTGGAGCTGCCCGTGGCCATCAAGTAAGCTGGCTTCTTTAAAAGCAAGTAAAAGCCCCATCCGGACCACCGGATGGGGCTTTTTTTGTTAGAGCCAGTCGGCGGCCGGAGCGGGTTCCTGGGTTAGCCACACTTCGGTGCCGGGCGGCAACTCCAGCGAATCGGTGAGGTGGAGCAGCAAGGCTGGCTCGGGCGGAGTTGGTTGGTCGTCGGAGCTGGGGCGGGCTATTTCCTCTACGCTGGCCGTGGTAGAATACCCTTGACCGTCGGCGAATACCAGCTTGACGGCCAGGGTGGTGTATAAAGTAAAGCGACGGAGGGGCTCGGCGGCCAGGCCGGCGGGGCTGCGCACAAGCACGCCCAAGCCGGTCAGCACAAAGCTGGAATCAATGGTTAAAAGCTTTTCCAGGTTCATAGCAAGGTCGCAAAGCCGGTAGAGCTCTGTAATACCCGGCTGCCCGCCGAAAGGATACCAAAAAGCCCCGGCTACCAGAGCAGCCGGGCTTTTTAGCGCACACCAAGCCGGTGCGGCTACAGATTTTTCACCCAGGCTTGGCGCAGGGCCAGCTGGGCCGGCGTGGCATCGGGCAGCACCGCAAAGTTGTAGCGCTTGATCTGCTCCTGCTGAATCAGGCGGCAGCGCACTTTCTGCTCGGCGCCCCCGCGGCGAATGGTCAGCTCGTACTCTTCGCCAGCCTTGCCCTTCTGCAGCTCCTGCATGGTGGACCGCAGTGAGGTGGGCGTAATGGCGGTGCCGTTGACGGCCAGCAGGTCGTCGCCCACCGCTACGCCGCAGCTTTGCCAGGTGGCGGGCACTTCGGTTAGCTGCACGGTATTGCTCACCAGGCGGTACGATGGATTATGCGCGCCCAAAGCCACCACTTGCTGGCCCGTGTGCAGCACCGGCGAGTAGCGGATGCCCACTTTGGCGTAATATTCCTGCAAAGGCAAAGGTTCGGCTTGCTTCACGTAGCGGTTAAGAAAGTCGCCGATTTCGGGGTAGGTCAGCTTGGTAAACTCCTCGAAGAAGTTTTTCTCACTGAAGGGCTTGTTGGGACCGTAGCGCTTGGTCAGCTCATTCATCACCTCCCGCAGGCCCCGCTTGCCGCCGCTGAGCTCCAGCAGGCGCAGGTCGAGCAGAGCCGCCGTCAGGGCCCCGCGCTGGTAGATATTGCCGTACTGGCTCTGGCCTTCGTCGGAAAAGGAGTTCAGGCCCAGCTTGCTTAGCGAGTAGGTCGTGTCGGTCCGGGTTTGGGCATAGGCCACTTTGCCCGACATTTCCTGCAGGTATTCCTCCAGCGTAACCAGGCCGCCGCGCAGCTTCATCATGCCCGAGGCCCACTCCGTAGTGCCCTCATACAGCCACAGGTGTTCCGAGCCGGTGGGCTGCACGAAGTTGAACTGCTCGATAATCTCGGAGTGAATGTTGAGCGGCGTCACCACGTGGAAAAACTCGTGGGCGGCAATGCTGGTAATCCCGTTGGCCGATTCGGGCGTGAGCGGGGTTTCGCGCAGCACGTACTCCGAGCTGTAGGAATGTTCCCAGGCCCCGGCGCTCTGGTCGTCGAAGTGGTAGAGGAAGGTGTAGCGCTTCACGGGCAGCTGCACCAGAAAGGCCTGGGCCGCGCCCAGCATCTTCTGCATGTAGCCCAGCAGGGGCTCGGCCTTTACCTGGTCGGTTTTGGAAAAGCAGTACAACGCCACTTCCGCGTCGCCGAGCTTGGTGCGGGCTTCGGTGAGGCGGCCCAGCAGAAACGGCGAATCCACGGCCTGGTCGTAGTTTTTGGCCGTGTAGTAGCCCTGCTTATCAGTCGTGAGCGGCGTCCCGATTTTCCAGTCGGCCGGGTAGTTGAGCTTGATGCGCAGAGGCTTGGCCTGCCAGCCCTGCAGGTAGCCGAAAATGCCCTGGCCGTTGAGCAGGGCGTGGTCAGCTTCCAGGGAAGTGCCGCACATGCGGTACACGCGGTGCTCGGTTACGGGCGTATCCCAGGTTTCGGCAATGGTGTAGCGAATAAAGCGGGTTTTCTCGGGCTGCAGCAGCTGCCACTGGTTTACCGAGGCCTGCTTTACTTCCAGGGGCTTATTCTGGGCGTCAAAGGCTTCGAACTTGCGCACGAAGCGGCCGATGTCCATGACCTGATACGTGCCCGGGGCGGTGGCGGCAAACTGGTAGATGCTCTGCTCTTTGCGCAGCTTGGGTACTTCCAGCTGCACCTGAAACAGGTCCTGGGTTTTGGGGTCAATGTCGACGGTGTAGATTAGGGCTTTCTGGGCCTGAGTCAAGGATGTGGAAGCCGCCAAAAGGCTGCCCACCAGGGTTGCGAAGCGCAAGGCATTCATAAAAAACAGGAAAGGATACTAGGCTAAGGGATGCGGAAAAGTACGGAAGTGTTGCTTCTGCTCTTGTGCCGAGTTAAAGTGTGGCGTCTAAATCAGTTCCGAACCAGGCCACCCAGACCTAATATTAAAATAGTGTAATTGAAATAAATAGGTTTTGCGAAAGCGCTGCTCTTACCATTTCGACGACGGCTGCTGTGCTAACCAGTACAGGTCTGCCCTAACTATTCCAAGTGTGGAAAAACTATGATTTGATAATAGGATTAAAATTCTAAATATCTGTATAAAGTAAATTATTTGACTCTGATATTGCACTTAATAAATATTATGCTTGCACTGGTTGTTGTCTTTGCAGACTTTCTTTCGTTTCATTGAGGACCTATTGCATACGCCGCTCTATTTCCAATCTCTCACTCCAAGTGCTATGCAAGCAATTTGTACTATTTCTTTTACCCGCGTTGTTGTTCGGCGCTGGCAGAAAACACTGTGGGCCGTGGCTGGCGGCTTGCTACTGTCCTCGTCCGCGCAGGCTCAGGGTACAACGCCCCCGGCCTTTCCGCGTAACGAAACCTTTAAGGGCAGTACTGCCCCCAATTTTTCCTTTGGGGGTGTGGCCCGCCTTACCGGTACCGGTGGCACCAACGACCCGGTGGGCAGCGGCTACCTGCGCCTAACTCCCGCCGAAGAGAACCAAGCGGGTTACGCCATTGACAACGTGGGCTTTCCCTCGTCGGCGGGCTTTACTATCTCCTTCGAGTTCTTTTCCTACGGCGGCACCACGCCCGGAGCCGACGGCTTCAGCGTATTTCTGGTCGATGCCGATCAGCCCAGCACCGGCTTCCGGATCGGGGCTACGGGTGGCTCTCTCGGGTACGCCCAGAAAACCATAGCGCCGCAGGCGGATGGGGTATCCAAGGGCTATATTGGCATTGGCCTCGATGAGTTTGGCAACTACTCCAATGGTCTGGAAGGCCGCTCGGGTGGTAACACCCAACTCGACGGTAATGGCAGAGTGCCCAACGGTATTGCCATTCGCGGGGCCGGCGACGGCTCGGCTACTACCGACTATCCTTACCTGACCGGCACCGACCCCGGCGAGCTGGATTTCTCCCTGGACGTAGGTACCCCCCGTGCCCAGGACGGCACGGCTGACTACCGCCGCGCCTTTATCGACGTGGTGCCAACGACCTCGGGCACGGTCACGACCTACCGGATTTCGGTACGGATTCAGCACGGCAACGCCATACGCACGGCCATCGAAAACTTCCAGGTGCCCACCCCGCCCCAAAACCTGCGCCTGGGCTTTTCGGGCTCCACGGGCGGCAGCACCAACATTCACGAGATTCGTAACCTGAACATCGTGCAGGTGCCTTTCGCCAACACCGACCTGGCTACCACCGTCTACAACGCCCCGGTGACGTTGAATGTGCTCGATAACGACGTGGCTCCGGGCAGCAGCATCGATGTTACTTCCGTCGACCTGAACCCCAGCCTCGCTGGCCTGCAAAACTCGCTGGACGTGCCCGGCAAAGGCCGCTTCGCTGTAGATGATACCGGCGTAGTGACGTTTACTCCCTCCGGCACGTTTGCTGGTACGGTGGTAGTGCCTTACACCATGCGTTCCATTCTGGGGGCAAACTACACCTCCAGCCCGGCCAACATGCGTATTACAGTGCAGGGTGCCGATGTGGTAGCCACCATCAACGGTCCGGCTTCGGCCAATCGGGGTGCCGCCGTGACTTACTCCGTATCGACCACCAACCGGGGCGGTGTTACGGCCCTGAATGTGGTGCCGCGCCTGCAACTGCCCGCCGGCTTAGCCCCGTCGGCCGTTACGGCGCCCAATGGTAGCTATGATCCAGCTACCGGCTGGGTTACTTACAACACGGTTGGCTCCATGACTTCTGGCGCAGCGGCTGTGGTCAACACGGCAGTTTACCGCGTCACCAACTCCCAACCCGCTACTACGACCACCCAGGCCGTGGCCAATTCCACTATCGTGCCCGACCCGATACCGGAAAACAACACGTCCTCGGTCAACACTGCGGTGAGTGCACCCTTGCCCGTGCAGCTTAGTGTCTTCTCGGCCAAAGCGGATAATGCCGATGCTCTTCTCGATTGGAAAACTGCTTCAGAAAAGAATAATGCCCGCTTCGAGGTGGAGCGTTCCTTCAACGCCAATGACTTTCAGCGCATCGCCTCGGTAACCGGACGTGGTACTACTACCACCGAGTCGGCCTACCAGTACCGCGACGCGCAGGTCGGCCGTGAGGGTGTCAAACTGGTGTACTACCGTCTGCGGCAGGTTGATACTGATGGCAGCGTTTCGCTCAGCCCCGTGCGTACCGTGCAGTTTGCCGCCGGCCGCCCCCTGGCTGTTGCCTTGTATCCTAACCCCAACCCCGGTACGGCCACTTTGGACCTGACGGGCCTGCCCGCCGGCGAGTGCCAGGTGCAGCTCACCGACCTTACTGGCCGGGTGCTACGCCGCTACGTAGCCATCGGGGCCGAGAAGCAGCCGCTGGATGTAACTACGCTAGCCCGGGAGCTTACATTCTGCAAGTGCAAAGCCTGACAAAGCAACTGGTATTTCCCTTCGTGCGGGAATAGCGTTTGCCGCTGAAAAAGAACAAAGCCGCTGGCACCGCCAGCGGCTTTGTTGCGTTTAAATAGCTGGTAAAGTTCTGTCGTCACAGGAATGGGCGCACTGGCAGGTGGGGCTTTTTGGGCCCCAGACTGCACCCATCTGAAAACTCCCGGTGGTCCGGGGGCGTACCTTACCAACCTTGTTCACTTGCGGAGTTGATTCTCCGCGCCTAGCCATTTTTAAGCGTATGTGCGGCCGTTATACCTTCACTACTCCGGTTCCTGTTATTGAGGAGCGTTTCGACGCCAGCTTTCTGGAGCCCATGCCGCCCACCTATAATGCGGCCCCTTCCCAGCAGCTGCCCATCATTACCAACGCCGAGCCCGGCCGGATTCAGCTGGTACAGTGGGGGTTGTTGCCCGGGTGGGTAAAGGACGTGAAGGCTGCGCCCAAGCCTATTAACGCCCGGGCCGAAACCTTGTCTGAAAAGCCGTCATTTCGCCAGTTGCTGCAGCGGCGGCGCTGCCTGGTGCTGGCCGACAGCTTCTACGAGTGGCAACAAACGACGCCGGCCAAAAAAGGACCTAAAACGCCCCACCGGATTCTGCTGCGCAACGAGCAGCCGTTTGCCTTTGCCGGTCTCTGGGACGAATGGGTAGACCGCTCGTCCGGGGAAGTCGTACCTACGTTTACCATTATTACTACCGAGCCCAATGAGCTGATGGCCTCGCTGCACAACCGTATGCCGGTTATTCTGCCCGACCGGCACGCCGAGTTGGCCTGGCTCGACGATGGGCACTCAGTGAGTGAGCACCAAACGCTGCTCCAGCCCTACTCGGCGGCCTTGATGCAGGAATATCCGGTAAGTACACTGGTAAATTCGCCGGCTAACAACGACCCGAGCGTACTGACTCCGGCGGCCTAAGCTACTGCTGTAACAGGCGCGGGCAGTTGCAGAATGCCCAGCCGCCGCCACGCCGGCCGCGACTTCCGCCGCTTCCGCCGCTTGTTTATGTCACGGCTAAATATTCCGGTCTCAGCCGATACAGTTACAAGCGAAGTTTTGGCTGCAGTGGCTGGTGCAGCGGTTGTCATAGCGTCTGCAGCTTCAGTGCCAGCCAAAACCAGGAGCAGGAGTAAAGAAAATGTTTTCATAGGGCGTTGAGTAGAAGTGGTCGGCTAATTGGTTGCGTGATTCAAGAGTAATAGTAAATATTATATTGAATAAACACAAGTAAAAATTGTTTACTTGATAAAAGCTCAGGCTTAGCGACCAAAGCCAAACAGCCCACTCCGCTTGTAGCGGCTGCGATTTACGTTGTGCCGCTTCTTGCGCTTGTATTTCTTCCGCTTGAATACACCCCAGTCAGAGGCAGTATTCGCATCGGTGTTAACGGTAGTCGTTAGGGGCAGAGCTGCAGTTGATACGCCGGCCTCAGCCTGGAGGGAAAGAGTAACGGTAGTCAGCAGGAGAGCGAAAAATGTTTTCATAGTAACTTGTATTATGGTTTGATGTTTTTGTCTTTTGCTGTTGCAATATTAGACAATCATATCAGATAGATGCAATAATGTAGCATCACATGATAATGTGAACGCAAAAAAGCCCCGTTAGCCAGGATGCTTCCTGACCAACGGGGCTCACATGAATAGGGTAGGGGAATTAGTGGCCCTGGTGCTCCTGAGCGCCTTTGTTACCCTGATTATCTTTATTGGCGGCGCTACCAGCAGCTCTTGCCTTTGGCTCCTTTACGGGCTCAGCCGAAGTGCCTTCGTCGTCGCTGGCCGTATCAGGCGTATCCATCGAGCGGTTGACGGCCACTACAGCTACGGCTGCAATAGCGGCGATACCTAGGATCAGTTGAGTAGGGGTAAAGCGCTGGGCTGCTTTCTTGAGCAGGGTGCCACCGTGTCTCAGCAAGTCATCGATATGATCATGGTCGCCCTGCACAAGCACGTGATACGCGCTTTCAAAGGTGCGGGCCAGATCTTCGGGCATAATTTTCTCCAGTTGTTCTTCGATTTGGGATTCCATAGCGGAGGTGTAGGTGTATGGTGGAAAAGTCGGTACAGCAGTGGGCTAAGCCACCGGAATGCCTGTACGCAAAAAGTATCGGACAGGCTACACTTTTCCGGGAGCAATTCACATTTAGCCCCTAGCAGCTCAACCATTGATACCTTCTGTCAACGGTTGAACTGTGATGGGTTAGATGCGGATGTTTACCGGCTTGCGCCGCTCTTAGGCCGCGAGAAACTGCCCGGGGCACCTGTCCAGACTATCGTCAGCATTAGCGACGTGCTATGGCTAGCATTCAGCATACCGTCCTACCAGACATAAAAAAAGCCCCACTGTGTTAGCGGGGCTTTTAATTCAAGCTGGGCTTAGCTTACTCGTATACCTTCACTACGAACACGTAGTCTTGGAGCTTGCGAATTTGCTGGCGGCGCGAGGTGCCCGCCAATTGGTTGGAGCGAGGTACATTGTAGGGCTGAGCCGTACCCGCATTCGAGAGCGAATCGACCAGGCGCATCAGGTATGACGACTTGGTAGCAAAGGCGGCGCTTTGCATATCAGCTTGCCGCCCGCTGATGATACCAATCAGGTTGCCCCGGTCGTCAAGCAGCGGTCCACCACTGTTGCCCGGGTTTACCGGAATCGAAATCTGATAAAAGGCCGTGTCGCCCTCAAAGCCGGAGCGGGCGCTCAGCGAGCCTTCCCCAAACACTACATCTTCACGAGGGTAGCCCAGGGTAAAAACTTTCTCGCCCAGGTCGGCCGTGCCGCGCTTGAAAGAGTAAGGCAGGCGGCCAAAGCCGTTGAACTTCCGGTCCTTGATGCGCAGAATGGCCAAGTCGTGGGCGACGTCCGTGAATACGGGCTCCGCGCGGTAGCGCTGCCGGTCTCGGCTCTCAATCAGCAGCGAGTCGGCGCCCTGAATTACGTGGTAGCTGGTCACCAGGTAACCATCGGCGGTGAGCGCAAAGCCCGTACCACTGAATTTGCCCGGATTGGCTTCCGTATCCGGCTTGACTCCATCAATCTGGTTGATGGCCCGGTTCATGGCCTTCTGAGTTTGCTTGATACGCTCTACTTCACGACGCAGCACGGTGTAGCCGTACTGGGAAGGGCGCTGGGCTGTACGCCACCATTCCAGTCCGAGCAGGGTGGCAAATACAGCCAGTACTGCTACCGAAGCGGCCACCATGGCCGTAGCCCGGTGGTTGCCCCAGAATTGGCGCAGCTTGCGCTCGACTGGTGAGATGTACACCTGGGGCATCAGGAGGTTGCCGGTTTCCAGCGTTTCGCCGTCCAAGCGCACGGCGGCTTCGGCATCCATATCAGCCTGGATGGCGTGCAGCTTACGGCGCGTGGCCAGCCGCTCTCCGTAGCCGTGCAGCGTGCTGGTTAACTGGCTAAAGTCGGCGAAATTCTGGGCAAAATCAGGATCCGCGGCCAGGCGGCGCTCCAGGTCGGCGCGCTCCATAGCCGTCAGCCCACCCGTCTGGTAGGCTTCGAATAAAGCGTAATAGTCAGCTTCCGTTTTCATAGTCTGGCGCAGAGTGGGTGCCCTGCTATCTGCTTGGTACCAGTCAAAACGATTCTTCCTCCTTGTAATGGGCGAAGAACAGCTTTTTCAGGCGCACCAGGCACTTATATTTTTGATTCTTGGCATTGTCGGCGTTGGTGTAGCCAAACTCCGCCGTAAGCTGCTGCATAGACTTATCCAGCAGGTAAAAACCTTCTAAAAGCGAACGACAGGGTTCTCCCACTCGTTCCAGAGCCTCGCTCATGGTCGCGAAACGTTTGTCACGCTCCTCGGCCAGGACCAGATCGGCCTCGGCACCAGTTTCGAGGTAGGGTTCATGGTCGTCGAGGCGGCCGCCGAAGCGGGTTTTCTCGGCGAGGCGCTTGAGCCACAGACGGCGGCACACGGCGTAGAGGTAAGTCTTGATCTGGCAGCTTAGCTCCAGGGAGCCTTCGCGTACCTTTTCATAAAATACCATCACGCCTTCCTGGTACACATCCTTGGCCTCGTCCTCGGTTCCGCTGTTTTGCAGAACGTAGTGCAAGACCATTGGCAGATGCAAACGGTAGAGCTGTGCCAGCGCCCGGTCGTCGCCCTGGCGGATAGCCGCCACGAACTCTTCATCGGTGTAGGAAGGAATTCCCTTACCCATTCGCTTTGTTGGTTAATACAGTGCGGGCCCTTTGGTAACCCGTGAAAAATATTTTTTCTACAGTCGGGTTACCTTCTTCAAAAGACGGTATGAAGGGCGTTTTTCAGACTAAAATTTTCCAAACGTAACACCAAAATGAAGAATCTCCTGAAGGTTTCTGCCCTGGCTCTCGTATTCGCTACCACGCTTGCTTCGTGCGAGTCGAAGACTGCTGAAACCACCGAGACTACGACTGTTGAAGCTCCTGCTACGGAAGCTACCACGACCACTACGGATTCGGCTTCGACCACGACTACGTCGGCTGACACCACGGCTGCTGCTGCTCCTGCTGCTACCACCGAGGCTTCGACCACCACGACCACGACTGAGCAGAAGTAATTACGCGCCAGCCTTGGCTGGCTTGTAACCTGCAAACGGCCCGATTCTCCAGCTTGGAGGACCGGGCCGTTTCTGTTTCTCAGAGAGTTAAGAAATAATTATAATAATGAATAGATTAAATATTTAAGTATTTTAATGCAATATTTGCGTCTGCATTTTTCCAAGCTATTATTATCTGCCTTGCCTGAGACATTATTGCCTAGCCATCTGCCTACGTCACTTTCCGGTATTGCAGGAAAGACCATAAACGGCACCCCACTGGAAGAAACATCTGCGCAGGAAGCTGAACTATCGGCCACACCTGCTACTGTGTTGGCCGTGGGCGAATATCTGGTCGGTGATACGGAAGATACTTTGCTAAACGGTCATCCCGATATCCGCTACTAAAGCATAGAAAGGTCCGTTAAAGCTTTTCTTCGAGCCATAGAAACCCGGCGCTGAAAATAAACAGCGCAAAAAACCAGACAGCCGGGTACGGTTGCTGCACTACTGCCCCCGGACTAGCGGCCAGAGTGGAAGTGGCTTGAAAGCGGGCTGCTGCTTGTCGGCGCAATGCTATTTCCGGCCCCTGCCACTCCTGAGGGCCAAAGACATAGAAAGAGAAGGTAGGCTGCGAAGTCAGTCGTACCTCATGCCAGCCCGCTGAGCGGGGCCAGAATTGACCGGTTTTCCACTCTGGCAACTCCGCTTGCTGCTCTAAGGAAAGTGGAACAGCCGCAGCGGGCGGAGAACCCGAAACTAGGGGCGACACCGCCGGAAAAGTAGCGGAGCTCAGCCGTAATTGAACTGGCTGCTCCGGGCGGGGCCAGGCAGTGAGGAGCTGCCAGCGCGCCTGCGGTGCCTCCGGACGGACGGTGGCTTGTAGTAACAGGCTCCAAAAACTGCTATACGTTGCCGCGGCTCCCTGTAAGGCCCAGGGGAAAGTCTGAGGCAATACGGAAACCGTGACCGAGCCCAGACCTGCCCGCTGCGTAGCTACCAGCGGCTGCTGTTGCTGGTTGGTTACCACCGGTCGGGCGGAGGAAGCGAGGCGAAGCGTAGCGGGCACTAGTGCCAGGACAGGTGCAGCGGCGTCGGGCCAGCGGATGGGTTGCGGACGGTCACTGGAGCTGGTGGGGCGGGGTACGGCGGTGAAGCTAGACCGGGCCGGCAACGTACGGGGCAGCGCTCCGGCATCGGCCAGCACGAGCAACCCCAGGCCCGTAGTGCGCACCGCCGCTGTTAGTGCTTGTACTTCCCCGGGGGTAAGGGAACTGAGCACGGCCGCGTCGGTCAGGACGGCATCGTATCGAGCCAGCGTAGTGCTGTTGAGGCGGCTAAGCTCATGGGCGGGCTGGTTGAGAAACTCGGTTTGGAGCAGGCCCCGGCTAATGCCCGTGCGCAGGGCTACGCGGTGCTGCTGGGCCCCAAGGTAGTTTTTCAGAAACTTAAACTCGAAGGAAGCCGTGCTGCTCAGTAAGAGCAGGCGTTGGGGGCTTGGGGCTGTTATTTGCAGGGGCACGGGCTCAGTTGCCACCACCTGACCGGCATGGCGGGCCTGAAGCCGGTACACCACTGGGCCTGTGGTCTTGGGCAGAGCGCGCAACTGGAAAGGGCCGTGGCCGGTTTTTAGCAGAACTGAATCGATAGGGCGGCCGGTGCCACGCAGGCTGACCCACACGGGTGAAGTAGAAGCCGAACCGGCCGTAAAGGTGCCCGCTACCTGCAGCCGTTGGCCAAGTTCCAGGCGGCGGCTCCATACGGCTTGCTGAAACCCTGCGAAGGCCGGGGTACCATGCTGTACCAGCCTTAAAGAACCCAAATTAGGCAACTCCTCCAATGGCAGGCCCTGTCCTAGCACGTGCAGACGACGAAGGCCGGGGTACTGCTCCCGCAAAAGCAGCAGGCTATGCAGGCTGGGCGTATCCGAAGCCGACGCAAAGCCCAAACGCCAGACTTTGGTAGCTGGTCCCAGCAGGCGTACTACCCGGCGCAGCGTATCCGGCTGGTACCCGGGGGTGAGTACTACGGCTTCCAGACTGGCTCCCCGCACGCTATGCCGGGGCGGATAGGCTGTAGCCCACAGGCCCAGCACGGCCAGCCAACCGGCAAGCAGGCGCAGGAACAGCCGCTGGCGGTTGGAGCGGCGTAGGGCCGCTACCGTCAGGCCCAAAGCCAGCAGCACGCAAAGCGGTAATAACAGGTAATAAGGGGCGGATTGGAACATAGGAAAGGCAGACTACCGGCTCAGCTCCAAGAAATACCGGCGCGCCAGACGGTCGGGGCCGAGGGCGCGGCTGGGGGCCGATGGCGGCGGGGGAAGCAAGTCGGTAAGGGCTGATTCGACCGTGGCGGCACAGGACAGGCAGGGTTTAGCTCTGGCCCGGATTTCGGCGGAGAGCTGGCGCAGGTAGCGCACGGCGGCTAAGTAGCGGCCGGGGTTGCGCAGGGCGGCCTGAGCCGCTGCAGGACTGGCGCGGTCCAGCAGCACGGCCTCGGCGGGCTTGATGGCAGCACCCTGGCGCAGGGTTGAGAGCAGCCGCAGCGCTGCCTGAATTGTGGGCTGAGTGGCTGGTGCGGGCAGCTGGGCCTGGAGCCGGGGTGGCGTGGCTCCTTGCAGCTCTCCGGTCAGCCGGGTAGTCGATTCGGGTATGACGGGCGGCTCGAAGCCGGATTTGCGCACGTAAAGGCGGGTTTGCTGCTGCACTTGCTTGAGCAGGCGCAGGGCCCGGTACTCGTAGGGCAGGGCCTCAGCGGGCCGGGCCGTGCGCAGGCGCAGCTCCGCTTCCCACATCTGGCTGAGCACTCCGCGGAGCTTGGCTTTCACGGCCGGTTCCAGAAAGTCGGCTGTTTCAGAGTCGTCGTGGTGGTGCACGTAGGGGTCGAGCAGGGCTTCCGACTCGGCAAGGACCGAGGCACCGGCAGCTGGGGCGGGGTGTGTTCGTGGTCATGGCCGGCTTCTTCGCCCTCGGTGTGGGGCGCTTCGTCGGCGTGGTCGTCATCGGATTCGGCTACGGGCGGGCGGGTGGCGCTTTGGCCGAAGCTTTCCTCAAATTCCTCGCCCAAAAACTTGCCGTAGCGCAGCCGGAGTACTTTCTGGTCGTGGCCCAGGTCGTTGGCTCGGGTGGTAAAAGTGCTGGCGTCGAGCTGTTTCCTCTCGGCCAGCAGCTTCTCGGTATCAATAATCACTTGGCGCTGACTGCGGAAATAAGCTGGTACCACGTTGACGCCCATGGCCATATCCGAGCCGGAATCGTCCACGGTTGTGTCTTCCCACTGCACCAGGTACGAGTCGGAACGGGTGCTGTGGCGGTTGTTGTCCCAGGCCTGCACGTAGAAGTATACCTCGTCGCCGTAGGTGAGGCCCAGTTCCGGTAGCTTCAGTAGGTGCGTGAGACTGGCCTGAGTAGGCTGGTTACGCAGGCTGCCGCTCAGGTCGGTGGCAACTTCCCGGAACTTCACGGCTTCGCCCTGGCCCTGCGCCACGGTGGCTACCAGGCGGGCCCGGGTCAGGCCGTAATCGTCGCTAAGCGCCACCTGCACGCTGACCTGGGGCTTTTGGCCAAACTCAACGAGGGTGTACGGTTTAGGAGTGCGAATCTGGATGCCAGGGCCCCGGTCAGGCTGCACTTCCACCGCGTAATCATCGGATACCTGGCCGGCAAAACGGATGCGGTACAGGGTGGAAGTGGTAAACACGTGCGTTATCGTAAAGGTCAGGGGCTGACCAGCTACCGGCTGAAACCGCAGCCGCCGGCCCCCGACTTCGAGCTGGGGCAGGCCCCCGGCCCGCGATACGCGCACGGTCCACTGCACGCGAGAGTTCTGCGGACAGCGAAACGAGGGCTCGGCGGCAGTAAAGCCCGGGCGGCGGGTGTAGGCGGGCGGGCAATCTGAATCCGGGTTTCGGTGATGCGCGGCGCGGCGGGCGTAGCGGCTTTGCCTGGCTGAGCCGGAAAATGCAGGGCCACATTCGGACCCGGGGCAGCAGCTTTCAAAGTGGCCGGTGCGGGCCAGAACCGCAACCCGACCAAGGCCAGCAGAGCCGCAGCGGTGACCAGCAGCGCCGGGGTAAAGGATACAGGAAGCAGGGGGCGCTGCTGTTGCAGCTGGCTTAACTGGCTGGCTACGTGCTGCTGCTGCAGCTGCTCAAGCAAATTCAGCTCCGTCGTTGGGCGCAACAGCAGACCGGTACTGTCTTCCAGCTCCGCAAATTCCCGGTCCAGGCGCTGAGCCGTGGCGGCCAGGGGCTGGCGCCACATCCGCCACAGGCGCCAGGCACTAAAAGCCAGAAGGGCCAGACCCACACCGCTTAGCAACGGCATCCAAGTCGGAACACGCCTGGCCAGCCCGAACAGTAACCCGAGCAGGGCTGCCGTGGGCAGCAGCACCGTGGCCGAGCATCGTCCGTAGTGGGCCCGCCGAATCTGCCGCAGCAAGTCGGGGCCGGTGTCAGCCGTAGTATGATTCGTAACGGTACTCATGTGGTAAGCCCTTTAGCAGCAAAAGTACGGGCGGCCACCAGGCGTTCCAGCAGCCAGAGCAGGGCGGCCGCCACTACCAGCCAGAGGCGTAAATCCGTATCGGTGGGCGCGGTGCGCCGGCTGCTGATACTGGTTGTTTGGGAAGCCGCGCTATTTACAATCTGGCTTGGAGCCAACTGGCGCTGGTCGTGCACGTTTGGTGCCATCGGGGAGGCAGGCTGCAGTAAGTCCAAAAAAAGCAAAGGCAAATCGGGGCTGTCGTCCAGCCGGCTCCAGGCCGGGTGCAGCCGGGTATACAGCTGGTAGGCCGCGCCCTTGCCCGATGGGCGGCGGCTCAGTACGGGCCGGCCGTTGGCGGCTTGCCAGAGTATGGCCGCGCCAGCCTGGTTTTGTACGGTATCCAGGCGGGTCAGCGAATAAAGGCCGGCGTGCGGCGCGACGGAAAAGCTGGTAGCCAAGGCCATGCCTGGCAGGCGGGCATCCTGCCACAGCTGAAGCCCCTGGGGAATTTGCTGCTGCCAGGTAGCGGGCACGGGCGCATCAGCCAGCCAGAAAAGCCAGTTGAGCGGGGCGCCAGCCTGGGGTAAGCGGGTAGCCACAGTCAGCTCCAGCCGCGGCGTGAGGCCCAGGGAAGCGGCGCGCAGGGCGGCAGCCAGGTAGCGGGCATCCAGGGCATGGCCAGCATCGTGGTAAAGCCACACCCGCAGTGGCTCCGTGACTACCGGAATCCGCGCTGAATCCGCGCCCTGAACCCGGATAAAGCTGGAGTCTGCCGTCAACGTATACGTCAGTGGGGGCAAACCAGGCACGCGGGCAAGCTGGGCCGTAGCTTGCTGCGGACGGGCTAAGGTAACTGCTCTGGTATACACACCATCTTCCGTGCTGCGGCTGACGGTCAGGCGCAGACTGTCGGGCTTTGGTAGGCTGGCCCCACGCAGCCACGTAGTTTCAGCAATGGGCAGCGGCACGGTTTGCCAATGCACGGTAGCGGGCAAAGCCGGGCGGCGACCCTGAAAGTGGCGCAAAGCAGCCGACGTGTAGACATATAGCGGCCGGCCGGGAAAGGAATCGGTGGCCTGGCGCACGCGGGTCCAGAACTGGTAGCTGGCCGCCGGGGCTGGGGGTGAAGCGGGTTGCGTAGCCAGCTGCTGCCACGCTGTATCCGAAAGGCGGGGAAAGCGCGGGCCGAGCTGCCGCAGCACGAAACCCCGGCGGCGCAGCGAGTCAATAGCCGGGCGCACAGCAGCCATCGACTCGGAAGCCAGCAAGTCGGGGCTGATAAACACCTGGCCGCGGCGGGGCGGGGCGGCTGCCGCCACACGGGATTAGCCAGAGCCAAAGCCAGCACCGCTACCAGCAACAGCCGCAGCAAAAGCAGGGCTACCTGTTCCAGCTTGAGGTTGCGCAGGCGGCGGTTAGCCGCCGCGTCCAGCCACCGAATGCTGCCCACCTGCACCGTGCGCCCCGGCCGGCGGTTCCACAGGTGAATGGCTATAGGAACCGCTACGCCCAGCAACGCCAGCAAACCGGAAGGAGCAAGAAACGTGAGCAATGCGGCGAAGAATTAAAGCAAAGATGTAAGAGTACGGCCTTCAGCAGACCGGCGGCGCAAAGACACCGGCTAGTGAAAGGAGGTGGCTTGGCGGCGGCGCAAAAATTCCCGCAGGGCCCCATCCAGCGGCTCGGCCGTGCTCAGCTGGAAGTAGTCGAGTCCCTGGCGGCGGGCGGTGTGGGCGGTGGTGCGCAGCCACTGCTGCAACTGTTCTTGGTAGTGGCGGCGCTGGTCTTCGGCGTTGAGCTGCAGGGTCTGGCCGGTTTCGAGGTCTTCAAAGGTTACGGCGCCCCGGTAGCTGAAGGTCAGCTCATTGCCGGCCATCAGGTGTAGTAGCAGCACGTCGCCGGCCACCGTGCGCAGGCGGGTCAGCAGGGAGTTTATTTCGCCTTGCTCCTCGTACAGGTCGCTCACGCACACAGTCAGGGCGCGCTGCCGGCGGGCCAGCAGCGGGGCCAGCTGAGCGGCTTCGGGGAAGCGGCCCATGCCAGTCGTGTTCTGCAAGGCCTGGTAGAGGCGGGGCAATTGGCGGGCATCGGCGCGGGCGGGCAGGTGCACCAGGCCTTCGGGGTGCAAAATGCTGAGGCTCACCGCGTCGCCCTGGTTTTGCGCCAGATAAGCCAGAGCCGCCAGCAGCAGCCGACCATACTCCAGCTTGGTTAGGCCGTTGTCGTCGCGGTGGTTCATCGAGGCGCTGGCGTCCAGCAGCAGGTGCACGGTCAGGCTGGTATCCACTTCCGACTCGCGAATGTAGTATCGGTCGGAGCGGGCGGCCAGGCGCCAGTCGAGGCGGCGCAGGTCGTCGCCGGGCTGGTAGGGCCGGTACTGGCTGAACTCCATGCCTGCCCCGCGCCGCCGGCTCAGGTGCTGACCCGCCAGAAAGCCCTCGGCCGCCTGTTTGGCCGCCAGCGGCAGGTTGCGCAGCGCGTGGAGAAGTTCGGGAGTAAGCATTTTTAGAGCTAAGAACTGAGCGGTTAGAACTCAGATTAGGAGGTGCGAAATAAGAATGGGGAATATGACAACCGCTAAGTGCTACCCTCTCGGTTCTAATTTTTAAACCGTTACGGCGTTCAATAGCTCGGCCACGGCATCGTCGGGGTGAGGTTTTCGGCTTCGGCGTTGAAGTTGAGCAGTACGCGGTGGCGCAACACCGGCGGGGCCAGGGTGCGGATATCGTCCAGGGTGGCGGCGAAGCGGCCCTGCAGCAGGGCCCGGGCCTTGGCGCACAAAATCAGGGCTTGACCGGCCCGTGGGCCCGCGCCCCAACGGCCGTATTCCTGAATAAACTTCACCGTGGAAGTAGCCGGCCGGGTGGCGCGCACAAGGCGGTTCACGAAGTCGAGCAGCTCGGGGCTGAGGCTCACCTGGCGCACCAGCTGCTGCAACTGCCGGATGTCCTCGCCGCCTAGCACGGGCTTCACTTCGGCCCGGGCCGAGCCGGTGGTGCCGCTGAGCACGGCCAGCTCTTCCTGCTCGGTGGGGTAGCCGATGCGGATGTAGAGCAAAAACCGGTCGAGCTGAGCTTCGGGCAGCGGGTAGGTGCCGCTTTGCTCGATGGGGTTTTGCGTCGCCAGCAGGAAAAATGGCTTGGGCAAGGCGTGTTCCTGGCCGGCGTAGGTCACGTGACCTTCCTGCATGGCTTCGAGCAGAGCGGCCTGAGTTTTGGGCGGGGTCCGGTTGATTTCGTCGGCGAGTACGAGGCTGGCGAAGATGGGTCCCTGGTTGAACTTAAAGGAGCGGTGGCCCGTGCCGTGGTCTTCTTCCAGCACCTCGGTGCCTAGAATATCGGTCGGCATCAGATCCGGGGTGAACTGGATGCGGCGGAAGGGCAAATCGGTGGCCGAGGCTAAGGTGCGCACCAGCAGGGTTTTGGCCAGGCCCGGTACGCCTTCCAGCAGGGCGTGGCCGCCGGCCAGCAGCGCCACCAGCACTTCATCCAGCACCTGCTGCTGGCCCACGATAATTTTGCCGATTTCCTCGCGCAGCGGCGGCAGCTTGGCCAGTAGGGTTCGTACGTCTTGTTCGGTCACGGAAAGCAGAGTAGAGAAGGGAGAGAGTGTGCCTGAAAGAAAGTGTTGCGGGGCAATGGTTGCTTCAAAGGGCGGCAGAAGCAGCTTCAGAACTAACTTTTTTTAACTGAAGCCAGGCGGAAGTCCCCCGCTGCTTGCAGCTGCCCATGAAGCGGAGGTCCCTTTTTTCATAAAATGAAACTAGTGTGTTGCTGGTTTCATAGCGGCCGCTATACGGATTTATCGTGTAGAAATTCGGCTCATAAAAGTTGATGCGGGTGGTAAAACCATCCGGTGTTCCATAGCAAAAGCTGCATTCTACTTTCCAGCGGCCCTGTTGGGTTGCGCCAGTGGCATCCCCAACTATGTTGCTGGTATAGTGAAAGGTGCTGTCGGCCCGCACCACCAGCTCAACGAAAGGCAATACTGCTTCAGCAGCAACAACCGCAGTGTCGGCTACGGTATGTCCGCTCGGTTGGGCCAGCCCACGCCGGGAGGTTGCTGCCAATCTGGTTGTGTGCGTAGAATCGGCCAGCCTGTAGGTTCCGATTACGGCAGAGCGCAAGGAATCGACTCTTTGCTGCGCTATAACTCGCTGCTCGGCCAGCCGCCTGGCTTGATAATGGGTGGCAATGCGGCTATACAACAGCCAACTACCAACGACAAAAGTCAGCACCAGCAACGGGGTGACGGCGCGGAAGCGTTGCGGCCAGGTTTCGGCTGCCCGTAGTTGCCGCCCACTCTGAAGGGCGAAGCGCGCACCCAGGAAAAAGACCACAAGCGCCGCTATTGCCCCAAGGACTGCCCCAATCAGCAGCAGCCACATGATGAATTCAAAGGCTGGAGTATCGACAAACGCCAACAGAAATGGCTGCATAATGTGGGGCGGTTAGGAGTTACGCCGTCAGGGCGTAGAGCAGAATGTTTACCCCGAACTTGGTGTTGTCTTCGGCCAGGAAGCGCTTGTTGCGGAAGTCGTAGTCCCACTCGCAGCCGTAGTCCTTGTTGGAGTACAGCACCCGCAGCTTCCCGTCGATTTCGATGCCCTTGAGGTAGTCGTGCACCAGGTCGTCGCCCCAGCCGTTGAGTTCGAAGGAAGTGGGCGGCGGGCCTTCTGGAAACTTGAAAAACTGCGAGTAGATGGGGTGGTTCTTGGCAATCTTCTTCAACGCCCCGGCCCCGAAGCACTGCCGCATCTGCTCCTCGAAGGAGCGCGCAAACAGCCCGTCGATGTCGTGGTTGCAATCATCGACGAACACGAAGCCGCCGTTGCGCACGTACTGAATGAAGTTCTTTTTCTCCTGGGCCGAAAACTGCACCAGCCGGTGGCCCGAGAGGTAGCAGAAGGGGTAGTTGAAGATGTCGGGGCTGTCCAGGGCCACGGCTTTTTCCTTCTGATTGACGGGTACTGTGGTGTACTGAATCAGAGAATGCAGCAGATTAGCAGGCATTCTTTCGTCCACGCCGTCCCAGTCGCCGGAGCGGTACTGAAGGCGCACGAAGGTAAACGGAACGGGCATGCTGCGGTAAGAAAGGCGAAGCGGCAAAAAGACAACGGGGCAAAGACACCGGACCCATCCCAAGGTGGCTTGGCGCCCCGCCGAAAGTACGCGGCGGCCTGTTCCAAACCTATCCGCAGCAGTTTCCAAGTAGAAGTTGCTTGTCCACAACTGCGCAGGAGCAACTACGTGTAAACAGCTTCCGATGAGTTACGCACCGGCCTGCTGCTTCAGGTACCGGGGCTTAAACAGCTAGCCGGATCAGCCTCAGCCGCAGCTTTCTAAAAAAATGTGCGTACGAATAGGGGTAAGACCGCCGTTAAGGCTCTTACCGTTACCAACTCACTCTTTTTCACTCCTACTGCTATGAAACGAATTGCGGCTTTACTTTTTTTTAGCGTCTTATTCTGGGTTCCAGCCCACGCCCAGCTCGGCGTGAAAGGCGGCATCAACGCGGCCGTGCTCCAGGGCACCGTGGGCACCAATGCCACCTACCAGACTTCCTACCACGCCGGTATTTTCTACGAAATGCAGGTGCTGGATCCAGTTCTGTCCATTCAGCCCGAGCTGCTTTACTCCCTGCAGGGCACCGAGCGGAAGTCGGACTTGGTAAACTACCGCTCCAAGCTGCACTACCTCAACCTGCCGGTGCTGGCCAAGGTGGAAATCGGGCCGGTGTATGCCGAGGCGGGCCCGCAGGTGGGCTTTCTGCTCAAGGCCCGGGAAGATGGCGTGATGGTTATCAGCCAGGACGGCAACAACGGCGCCGTCATTGCCAGCAACGACCGTAGCTCCTGGAACGACTACAAGAAGTTTGACCTGGGCTTTGCCGTGGGTGCGGGCGTGAAGCTGCCCCTGGGCTTTGCCGTGGGGGCTCGTTTCAACGCCGGCCTCAACAACATCAACAACCTCAAGTCGGTGCAGGGCGTGAACGACCCGGAGCTCAAGAATCGGGTGTTTCAGGTGTACGCCAGCTTCCAGCTGCCCGACGGTGACTAAGTAGGTAGGCGGGCTTGGTTTGCCGGGAGGAATAGTCGTGCTTTACCGCGTTTTATTTCTCGCTATATGACCAAGAACGTACTTCAATTAAGCCTATGCGCGCTGGGTTTTGTGACCCTGCCGGCCGCCGCCCAATCGGGGGAAGGCACCAAACTCGGCCTGAAAGCGGGCCTTTCGGTAGCTACCCTCGATGGAGCCATCAATGCCACCTCGAAATTCCGCACGGACTTCGTGGCCGGGCCCGTGTTGCGACTGGCCCCCACCAAGCAGCACTTCACCCTGCAGCTCGAAGCCCTCGTCAGCGGGCAGGGCGCCGACTTGGAGCGCTCCAACGGCACTACCGAGGCGTACAAAATCTATTATCTGAACGTGCCCGTGCTGTTGCGCCAGTACATCGGCGGCATGTTCTACGTGAACGTAGGACCACAATTGGGCTTGCTGCTGGGCTCCAGCAAAGGCACCTACAAATCAGTGGAAGGCGGCGTAGTAGGCGGCATCGGGGTCGAAACGCCGAGCGGGTTTGTAGTAGACCTGCGCCTGAACTATGGCTTGTCCGACATCAACAACGACGAAGCCGAGCGCGCCCTGCGGAACCGGCTAGGCTTTGGTGGCCTGCACAACCGGGTTATTCAGGGCTCGGTAGGCTATTTGTTTGGCAAGAAGTAACGTTAGTCACTAAGCTCGAAAAAAAGCCCCGTATTCCGCCCGGAATACGGGGCTTTTCTGTGGAATACAGGCTGCTAAGCTTACCTATTACCGGCAGATGGGGCAGTAGTGCCACGGCGGTCCACGGGTTTCAGGCAAGTTATTTCCGAATACACAACGCCTTCTTCCGGTATTCCTTCTGGCCGACTAAGCCGATAGCCAATGCTTAGCACCTGCCCCCCGACCTGCTTGGGTAAGTAAGCCGACCAGAGCGGACCCCTGGGGTGCAGCCGCGTGCCATCGGCCAGCTCCAGGGTGGTATGCTCAGTGAGGCACATCATGGTATAGCCCGGGCAGAGGCGCACCGTGGCTTGCGTGCCGCAGCTGACTTGCTCGGGCGAAACTTCCGTTTTCTCGGAGCAGGCGTTAAGGTCAACCAGAGCTAGCAGTGCCGCAGCGTGGCATAGAGGAGTACGAAATAGACGCATAGAGCAGGGGAGGAAGGAGATGAAACAATCGGGACCTACTGCCTGGAAGAGTAAGGAGCCGGGCTGGATGGTTGCAACTCGTTCCCGAAAAATTGCTAGATCGGACGGGCTATGCATATGACTAGTGCACAAGAAAACCGCCTGGGTAATCCAGACGGTTTTCTTGGTGCTTCGAATGCAGCCTGCCGAGTGCTTACACGGCGTCGGAGAGGCTGGTGAAGGTGAAGTCCCGAATCTTCAGCGGGGGCACCATGTTGCCGCCCACGCGCTGGGGTTTACCAATGGCTTCCAGGTTGTTGAGCATGATGATGGGGCTTTCGTTGAAGCGGAAGTTTTTCACCGGGTGCTTGATTTTGCCGTTCTCGATGTAGAAAGTTCCGTCGCGGGTCAGGCCGGTGTAGAGCAGGGTCTGCGGATCGACGGGGCGGATGTACCACAGGCGGGTTACCAAAATGCCCTTGGCCGTGCCCTTAATCATGTCTGGCACGCTCTGGGTGCCGCCTTCCATAATCCAGCCGCCGGGCGGGGGAATGTCGGGAATACCGGCTTTCTGAGCCCAGAAGCGCGAAGTGTACAGGTTTTTCACCACGCCCTTCTCAATCCAGGTCACCTTCTTCTGCGGGCGGCCGTCGTTGGCGAATATCCGGTCGGGAATGTCGAGGCTGGTCGGGTCGGAGTAGATGGTTACCCGCTCGTCGAACAGCTTTTCGCCTTTCTTGTTGCCGCCGCCTTTCTTGCTCAGGAAGCTGCGGCCTTCGTCGGCCGAGCGGGCGTCCATGGCGCTCATCAGGGCCTGCAGCAGGGAGGCGTCGGTGTTGGCTACCAGGGCGGCGGGCTCCAGAATCACGGTATACTTGCCGGGCTCAATGGCCTTGGCGTTCATCGAGCCGGAAGCTTTGTCGGCCGCAATCTGGGTCAGACGGCCCGCATCAAACTTGCTGATGTCGTTGTAGTCGGCCGTGGCGTAGCCCGAGCCGGTGCCGTCGGGCGTGCGCACCGTTACGGAATACTCCAGGTTGGTACCAGCCTGGTAGGCTTCCAGTCCCTTGCTGTTGCGCTTGGCCACGAAGGTGGCGCTGTCGGTCAGGAAGCCGGCCGAGGAAAGCTTGCGCTTCTCGCAGAGTTGCAGGCTGGCCGCGGTTTGCTGGGCACGGTAGTCGGGCGTGATGTTGGCCGTGTTCTGGGCAAAGGCCTTGGAGCCGTCGAGGTACTGCTGAGGGCCCAACAGGGGCATGTACTCGGGGCTTTCGGGGGCCAGCTTGGCGATTTCCTCGGCCCGCTGCACGCAGCGACGCAGGGTCGCGTCGTCAAACTCGTTGCAGCTGGCTACGCCGCTGCGCTTGCCAAACCGGGACTCAACGATAAGCTGCACGTTTTCGACGGCGCCAGCAGTGCTGATGGCGTTGCGGGCCGAGCGGACGTTGCCGCCGATCTGCCCGGTTAGCGTGGCCTCGCACTCATTGGCCGTGCTAAAACCCAGCACCTTTTTCAGGATGGTCTGAGCCTCGTCTTTAGATAGTATTGCCATGTTGGTTAATGTGCTGATGTGGGAATGTGCTGATGTGCTAATGCTGATAGGGAATAATGTGCTTCTCAGGTTGGACTTGTCCCGTTGGCTTTGCTGCTGCTGATGATTCGCGACAGTAGGCGTTGAATATCTAACAGTGTAGTAAACAAAGTAGTCGGCGGTTCGGGATAGGAGGGAGCGTGCTTGCAAAGCAGTAGCCAGTACTCCGTTTCGGCTGCTTCCTTGGCTGCCACCTTGCACTTGTGCACAAAGTCAGCCCGGCTTTCGGCGTGCTGAGCTTCGCGCACGTTGGCTCCGATAGAAGTACCACTGCGTAAGAACTGTTGCGCAATAACGAAGCGCCTGACCTGCTCCAACTCCTGAACATAGGCCAGTACCTGTAGGGCGAAGTCAAAGGAGATGCGGACGATAGGGTTGTCGGGCACTGCCGGATCTGCCTTCATTACTCCTCTACCCAACTGGCCGAAAAAAGCACATTATTCACATTAGCACCTGAGCACATTTAAAACCTACCCGATTTTACGGGCCGTATTGATGATGTTGACGCCGTTGAAGCGGGTGGTAGCCGAGCCGTGGCTCACGGCCGACACCTGGGGCGGCTGGCCTTTGCCGTCGAAGAAGGAACCGAACAGGCGGTAGTCCGACTCGTCGCAGATGGCCGAGCAGCTGTTCCAGAATTCCTGAGTGTTGGCCTGGTAGGCTACGTCCTCGAGCATGCCGGCAATTTTGCCTTTCTCAATGGCGTAGTACACCGTGCCGCCAAACTGGAAGTTGTAGCGCTGCTGGTCGATGGAGAACGAGCCGCGGCCGGCAATGTAGATGCCCTTGTCCACGTTCTTAATCATGTCGTCGACGCTCATCTTCTGGGTGCCGGGCTTGAGGCTGATGTTGGCCATGCGCTGGAACTGCACATCCTGCCACGACTGGGCGTAGCAGCAGCCATCCGACTCATTCTGGCCTACAATGGCCGCCTGGTCCCGGATTTTCTGGTAGTCCACCAGCATGCCTTCCTTGATGATGTCCCACTGCTTGGTTTTGACGCCTTCGTCGTCGTAGCCCACCGCGCCGAGGGAGCCGGGCTGGGTTTTGTCGGCAATGATGTTGACCAGCTTCGAGCCATAGGGCTTGTTCTGCTTTTTCCACTCCAGGGTGGCGAAAGAAGTACCGGCGTAGTTGGCCTCGTAGCCCAGCACGCGGTCCAGCTCGGTGGCGTGCCCGATGCTTTCGTGGATGGTCAGGCCCAGGTGGTTGGGGTCGAGCACGATGTCGTACTTGCCCGGCGTCACCGACTTGGCCGTGAGCTTGCCTTTGGCCTGCTGCGCAGCCAGGGCCGCATCTTCCAGAATGTCGTAGCTGTTTTTGTAGCCAATCAGGCCCGTGCCGCTGGGGCCGGCAATCTTATCGGCCGCCTTGGGCACCATGTACTCGTAGCCCAGGCCCATGGGGGCGCTCAGGCCCTCCCGGGTGCGGAATTTGCCGGTGGTGCGGTCCACAGCCGTTACGCCTATCGTGGGCCAGATGCGGTGCACATCTTGGTCGATGTAAGACCCGTCGGTGCTGGCAAAGTACTTCTGCTCGTTGATCTGGAACAGGGCCGAGTTGACGAAGTTGGCGCCGTTGTCGAGGGCTTTGGCGTTGGCGGCCAGCAGCAGCTCCACTTTCTGGGCAATCGGGACCTCGAAGGAGTTCTGTACAATCGGGGTTTTCCAGCTTACCTCGCCGTAGCCTTTCTGCGGGGCCAGGTTCACCTTCTCCTTCTGCACTTTAGAGTTTGCCTTGGCAATCTGCACGGCTAGCTGGGCGGCTTTGGCCAGGCCAGCTTCCGTTACGGTGTTGGTGGCCGCGAAGCCCCAGGTGCCGTTGGCTAGCACCCGTACGCCGGCGCCGAAGCTCTCGGCGCTGGCAATGTTCTGCACCTGCTTTTCGCGGGTGAAAATGCTTTGGTTCAGGTAGCGCCCAATCCGCACGTCGGCGTAGGTGGCGCCCGCCGATTTGGCCGCGTTTAGGGCCACGTCGGCCAGCCGCTTTTTCAGGGCGGGGTCCACGCCTTCCAGCAGCCGCTCGGGGTCAACCGGGGAGCCACCGAAACCGGGGAAACTGGGCAGGAACAGGGCGCCGGCCGCTAAGCTGGTCAGCCCGACAAAGTCGCGTCGTTTCAAGGGGTAGAGTTTTAAATAGAAGTAGGGAAGGCAGTTTAAGCAGAAAAGCGGGGAATTTCAATTGCAATAGACCAAACCAACGCGGCGGGGCTGCATGAAATGAAGAAAAGGTGAAGCGGGGGAAGGTAATGTGCGAATGTGGAGGAATGTGCTGATGTGCTAATACACAAGATGTGTCATTGCGAGGCGCAGCCGCGGCCATCCGTCCTCTGCGCAGTACGACCTGACCTTTTACCAGAAAGCCCTGGCGTTAGCGCAACGTCAGGGCTTTTTACTTCAGGCAACTCAGCACATTTCAGAGGACTGATTGCTTCGCGTTGCTCGCAATGACACGCTTTTTAACTCACTCATTCACTGAATCAAGGCCAGCAAATCGGCGGCAATGCCGGGCCAGGGCTGGTTCAGGTCGATGGTAACCACGCGGATGGGGTGGCCACCGAGGGTGTAGCGGGCGGCCAGCTCGTGCTTGGCGGCGGGGTAAAGCAGGATGCCTTCCAACTGCTGGCCCTGGGCGGTGGGCTGGTTCTGCAGGTAGGCGTAGAGCTGGTAGAGGTGGGGCGAAATCAGCTTCTGCTGGTCGTAGCGCGGGCGCAGAGCCGCTTTGTAATACTTCGTGTCGAGGATGATCTTGCGGTCCGGCGCTTCGAGGGTCGTGTCAGTTATCATCACCGGCAGCAGGGCCATATCGGTGGCTTGCTCAGCCTCGGCCTGCCAAGCAATGGTTTCGGACAGCACCCGGTAGCGGCGCTGCTCGTGGCGGTAGAAGTTGCGCACGAAGGCCTCAAACAGCTGGGCCATCAGCCGCTCGTCGCGCCGGAAATCCCGAAACCGGGTGCGGCCCGCGGCATCAGCCGTAGGCAGGGCGCTGTGGTGAATCAAGGTGCAGATGTTAAGCAGGAACGTTTCCCGGCCGCTCAGGCGCAGGCGCCGTACCCGGCGCAGCGTAAGTAAGGTACAGGCTACCGGATGAATGCTGGCCGGAAACCGCCGCCGCACGGCCCGCACCTCCTGGCGCAGGCTGGCGGGCAGACTGCGCGTGCGGCCAAGCTGCTCGAGCACGCCCAGTAGCACCTGGTTGAAGGCCGTATCGGGGCTCAGCTCATCGTAGGCGCACACGGCCCGGCCCCGCCGCAGCAGGTCCCGGCTCAGACTGGGAGCCAGCAGCAAACGGCCCCGCAGCTCCGGCAATTGCTCTTCCCGCTCTACGTAGGCCAGCTCCAGCCCCTGGCGTAGCAGGCGGCGCGTGCCGGTGAGCAACACCTGGGTGAGGAGCTCCAGCGGCTTGTGAAACGGGGCCGCCGTGATGGCCTGCAGCTCCTCGCGCTCCGGCAGGCGGTTCCAGGCGTAGCAAAGCAGGTAGTACAGGTTGTGAATCGGAATCATGCCGGATGAGCCGCCTCAGGGCCGCAGCAGCTTTTTGCGGTAGGCAGCGGCCTGCGTAGGCTGGTCGAGCCAGTATTCCTCGAGCAAGGGCGCAATTTCCTGGGTCAGAATGGCCGAAAGCCAGGTTGGCGCTTCCGCGGGGTCTGTCGGCGGCTGGCAAAAGTAGCTGTGCCCCAGCTGAAAGTCGGGGCCTAGCTCGGGGTCGTCGGTTATGGTCTGGTTCAGCTCGGTCAGGCGGCTTATCAGGCGGCTAATCACGGCCGACGGTACCTGCTGGCTCGCCAGAAATTCCTGCAGCGGGGCCCCAAACTCGGGTTGCAGAGTCAGAAACGCAAAGCGGCGGCGCAGGGCGTAATCCAGGGGGGCCAACGACCGGTCGGCGGTGTTCATCGTGCCGATGACGAAGAGGTTGTCGGGCACGAAAAACCGCGCCGTTTCGGCTGGAGCGTAGGGCAGGCGCACGGCGTGCTGGGGGCCGCGCTTATCGGCTTCGAGCAATAGCAGCAGTTCACCAAAAATCCGGCTCACGTTGCCCCGGTTTATTTCGTCAATCAGCAGGAAATACGGTCGGTCGGGCTCTTGGGCCGCCCGCTGGCAGATGTCGAGCAGCACGCCCGGGGTCAGGCGAAACGTGCCTTCGGCGTCGGGCCGGAAGCCCTGGATAAAGTCTTCGTAGCTAAAGCTGGGGTGAAACTGCACCAGCTCAATGCGGGCCGCGTCGGTGCGGCCCAGCCCCAGCCAGGCCAGGCGGCGGGCCAGAAACGTTTTGCCCGTGCCCGGCGGGCCCTGCAGAATCAGGTTGCGCCGCCGCTGCAGCGCTGCCTGAGCCTGGTCCAGCATTTCAGCCGAAATAAACAGCTCCCGCAGGGCCTGTTCCCGTTCGTAAGGCAGGGCCGGCGGCAACTCGTAAGGCACCAGGGGCTCAGCCGCGGCCGGAGCCGGTTCCGCAGCTGGTGTAGCTGGCGCCGAGTCCCGACCGTTGCCAGTGTACAGCTCCTGCATAGCTTCCTGGGCCGCCACGTCGCCGTCGTGGGGCGAGTTGGCCAGGATGGGCCGCTTGGTCGTGACCGTGAAGTCGAGGCGCTCCAGCAGGGTATTGGTAGGCGTACCGGCCAGCAGCGGCAGCGAAGCATCAGACTGTCCGCTAGCTAGCCGAAACGCCAGCTGCAGCACCGGCCGCGGTGGGTAGCGCCGGCCCTTATACACCAGGTCGTAGACCGTGCTGGGCGGCAGGGGCTGACTTTCCCGGTCAATCTGGCGCAAAGCCCGCAAGATATGGTCGCGGGTAAGCTGGGCGGGCGTAAACGAAGCGGCGGAGTCGGGCATCAGGTCGGAAAGTACACGCAAAACGCCAACAAAGCACGCCGGGTTCGGTAGTTGGGCTTCGCATGACCCGCCTAGTAGTGCAGTCAGTAGCGCGAACTTTGTAGTTCGCGTGCCTGAACGACCTAACGGCGCGGGCCACGCGAACTACAAAGTTCGCGCTACTGGCTGCTACAGCGGCTTATTCTGTCACCTGGTGCTCGCGCCGAATGCCGAGCTTCTTCATCCGGGCTTCCAGGGTCTTAGCATTGATATCCAGGATAGCGGCGGCTCCGTTGGGCCCGCTGACCCGCCCGCCGGTACGCTTCAGGGCGGCCAGAATATGGTCACGCTCCTGCTCTTTGAGGGTCTTCAGCGGCTGGTTCTGCTCTAGAAACGACAACGACGGGCCGGCCTGGGCCGCGGCGGCCGAGAAGCCCGCAAATTCCAGAAACGGCCCCTGACTCACGATGACGGACTGTTCGAGCACGTGTTCCAGCTCCCGCACGTTGCCCGGCCAGCCGTACTGCTGCATGGCCCGCAGGTCCCGCTCGCGCAGGCCGCGCACGGGCTTGCCCATTTGCTTAGTAAACCGCTCCAGAAAGTGGCGCATCAGCGGCTCAATATCCTCGGGCCGCTCCCGCAGCGCCGGCAGCCGGATGGGAAACACGTTGAGGCGGTAATACAAATCGGCGCGGAATCGGCCAGCGGCTACTTCGTCTTCCAGCACCCGGTTGGTAGCCGCAATGACTCGCACGTCGGTGTGAATCACGCGCCGGCCCCCGATGCGCTCAAACTCCTTTTCCTGGAGCACGCGCAGCAGCTTGGCCTGCAAGTCGAGCGGCAGCTCGCCCACTTCATCCAGGAAAATGGTGCCGCCGTCGGCCAGCTCAAACTTGCCGATGCGCCGGTCGTGAGCCCCGGTAAAGGCGCCTTTCTCGTGCCCAAACAGCTCGGATTCAATCAGCTGAGCGGGCAAGGCAGCGCAGTTGAGCTTAATCAGGGCCCGTTCCTTACGCGGAGAAAGGTTGTGCAACGCCCGGGCCACCAGCTCCTTGCCGGTACCGGTTTCGCCCGTAATCAGCACCGTCGTATCAGTGGGCGCTACCTGGGCAATGCGGGTCTGAACCTGCTGCATGATGGCGCTCTGGCCCACAAAATCCTCGAACTTGGCCGTGGTGTTGATTTCGTCGATGAGGTAAGTTTTTTCCCGCTCCAGCTGGGCCCGCAACGCCTCAATCTGCTCGAAGGCGTACAGGTTTTGCATGGCCAGCGTGATTTGCGGGGCCAGGCTCATTACCAAAGCCAGGTCGTCGGCGGTGAAGGCGTCGGGGCGGCGGGCGGCTAGTACAAGGGCGGCAGCATGTTCGGCCTTGTTCCAGAGTGGCACGCCCAGCATCGAGCGGGTGCCGTTCTTTTCCATGGCATACTGCAGCATGCGGTAGCGGCGGGCGGCCAGCTCAAACTCGGGCCCAGTAAACATAACCGGCTCCGTAAAGGCCCCAATGATTTCGGCTTGCATCTGCTCCCGCTCGGGCACACCTTCCCAGCGGCTTTCATCCAGGAGCAGAAACGTACCGTCGGGCTGCTTTGAAAATTCCACGAAGCCCTGGGTGCCCGTAGCCGGCCGCCGAATCCGGACGCCGAAGTAGTCGATGGCCACAATCCGGTCAATTTCCTCGGCTACAGTCAGAAACAGAGCTGCCCGGTCTTTGCGGCTGAGCAGAGCGTTGTTCACCGTCAGCTGCAAAGACTTTTCCCGCTCGCGCCGGGCTACTTCCTCGTAGGCCATGGTATTGCTGACGGCCACGGCCACTAGGCTCCCAATCTTTTCGAGCAGCGTAAAGTCTTCGGGGGTAAATTCAGGCCGGCGCCGGGCCGCCATCGAGAGCAAGCCGATAAGCTGCCCGCCGGTACGCAGGGGCACAAACGTGGAGTAGATTATGCCGCGCTGCTGCATCAGCAAGAATGGCATAAACTCCGGGTAGTTGGGCGTAATCTCCCGGATGTCGACTACCTGTACCCGGGGGTCGCGCACAAACAGCTCGGTGGGTGACCCGGGTACCGGCGTAGGCTGAGCCATCTGCTCGGCGTAGGGCGGCACGTCGCCCATATAGTCGCGCATAAACAGGCGCTTGAACTGATGGCCAGCATCTAGGGTCACTACGGCAATCATGTCGAACGGGAAAATCAACCGAAGCTTTTCCGTGACAATCTGAAACAGCTTTTCCTTACTGCGGGTAGTAGCAATAGCCTCGTTCAGATACAGCAATAAGGACTCATCCTGGTTTGGCATAACAGTAAGATTTTCCTGAAATAGCAGGACTTAGTTTTAGGATTTCCTGATATATGAGGATAACAGAATAGGGGAAAGATAGTTTCTGCCGTAACGCAGCAAAAAAATAATCGTTGATTCTACGCGTATAAGGCCGTTTTTAAGGAAAATTAATGCGGTTTTAATCGGTTGGCACACGGTTAGGTAAAGGGCGGGCACCAACAAGCTGTATTCCGATGCTTTCCCGACCAACATTTGCTGCTCCGCTTTTAGCCCTTGGGCTAGCCTCGGTAGCCGGCACGGCCCACGCACAAGGGCCGATTATCGCTGATTCTCTGGCCTTAGATGGTACTATCCGGGCGGTGCTGGATGCCAACCCCGCTATTACGACCCTCGAAGAAGAAGTAAACGCGGCTACCAGCCGGGTAACCCAGAGCCGGGGCGGTTTTCTGCCCCAAGTAACGGGCACGGCCACCTATACCCGCATCGACCCGGTGGTGAAGCTGCAGATAGCGCCCGACGCGCCCGCCTTCCAGTTTCAGCCCAACAACAACTACGACGCCCACATCACCCTGCAATACGGGCTGCTGGACTTCGGCAAGAAGGACGCCACTTACAACCTGGCCGAAAGCCGCCGCATTACGGCCGTTGACAACATCAACGTGACTAAGCGCGACCTGGCTTACTCGGCGGCGCAGGTGTACTACAACATCCTGTTCGTGCGCGAGAGCATCAAGGTGCAGGACGCCCAGATTGCCTCCCTGCGCCAGCACCAGCGCGAAATGGAAAAGCGAGTGGAAGGCGGCGTCAGCACCAAGTTTGACGTGACGACCACGCAGGTGCGCATCACCCAGGCCCAAAACACCCGCATCGACCTGGAAAATCAGCTCCAGAACCAGCAGGTGCAGCTGGCCCGCCTGCTCCACAAGCCCGAGTATACGAACGTGCCCGTGCGCGGCGCTTTCACCTACAACCCCCAGGCGGTGGACGTGAATGCGGCCTTGAACCAAGCCGTAGAAAACCGCCCCGAGGTAAAGCTGGCCCGCGACGCCGAGCAAAGCGCCAACCTCAACCTGAAGCTTATTGAGCGCAGCAACATGCCGGTGCTGGGCATCGGTGGCCAGGTAGGCGCCAAGAACGGCTACCAGCCCGAGCTTAATAAAATCCGGCCCAACACCGTGGGCGTGGTGCAGCTGAACGTGCCCATCTACGACGGTAACCGCAACAAAAACCAGCGCGTGGAAGCTCTGGCAAACATCCGCGGAGCGCAGTCGCGCATTCAGGACACCCAGGAGCAGATCCGGGCCGACGTGCGGCAGGCCGCCAACAACCTGCAGTCGAGCACGGCGCGCTACGAAAACGCCCAGGTGCAGATTGCCCAGGCTACCGACGCCCTGACCCGTGCCAAGGCCCGCTACCGCTACGACGTAGGCACCAATCTCGACGTGCTGGATGCTGAGACCTCCCTGGCTCAGGCCCGCCTGGCCCGCCTGCAGGCTATTTATAACTACACCCTGGGTCAGTACCAGCTCAAGCGCGCCACCGGCGAGCAGATTTGGTAACGGTGAGGTGGTGAATTGGTGAACTGGTGAGTTGTCGTGCAAGCGGCACTAACTGCACCACCAAAACCTCAAACTCACCATTTCACCATCTCACAATTTCACCTCGTATGACTCTCTCGCTCATTTTTTGCCCGATTGACTTCTCGGTGGCTACGGCGTCATTGGTGGCGTATGCGGCCACCTTGGCGGCGGGAGCGAAGGCCGAGCTGCGGCTCCTGCACGTGCTGCAGCCACAGCCGGCCCTGGCTACCGACAGCTCGGACCTGGCCCTGGCTTCCCAGATGGCCCACCACCGGGCCGCGGCCGAGCAGCTGGGTGCCCACGTGACTACCAGCCTGTTGCGCGGAGAAGCCGCCCCTGAAATCGTGGCGGCGGCCCGTCGCCACGCCGCTGATTTAATCGTAATAGGAGCACACGGCCAAACCGGGCTGACCCGCTTTCTGATGGGCAGCACCGCCGAGGCCGTGGTACGCACGGCTCCGTGCGCTACACTGCTCGTCAACGCGCAGAGCACCGGTGAATTCCGGAAGTCTGCCTAACGGAACGGCCGCGCCCAGGCCGGCTTTCCAGCTTACACACAACAAAACGAACAACTACTTACTGACCCATTTCCATGGCAACTCCCGTTCAACAAGATCAGGCCACGGCACCTCACCAGACTTCAGCTCCAGTGTATGAGCCGGAAGAGCAGGAAGGCCGCTCGAAGCGCCCTTTCATCTTTATTATTCTAGCGCTGGTATTGCTCGTTGGCGGATATTTTGGCTATCAGCGCTACCAGTTCGGCCAGGCCCACGAGGAAACCGACGACGCCCAGGTGGAAGGCGACGTATACCCAATTCTGCCCCGCGTAGCTGGCCCCGTGCTGGAAGTAAAGGTGGAAGACAACCAGCCCGTGAAAAAGGGTGACGTCCTGGCCATTCTCGACGCGGCTGACTACCAGCAGCGCGTAAATGCCGCGGAGGCCGCCCTGGCCGCTGCTCAGGCCAACGTAACGGCTGCCCGTGCCGGCGTCGGCACGGCCTCGGCCAACGTAAGCACCGCCCAGGCTACCATCGGGGTGAGTGACGCCAACCGCTCCCGCCTCGAAAAAGACTTGAAGCGCAGCGCCTTCCTGCGTAAGGAAGACATCATTCCGCAGAGCGAATACGACGCGGTGCAGGCCAACCTGAAGTCGACCAGCGCCCAGCGCGCCACGGCGCAGCAGCAGGTGCAGGTAGCCCGCCAGCAGGTGGCCGCCGCCCAGCAGCAGGTAGCCGTAGCCCAGGCCGTGGTGAAGCAGCGTCAGGCCGACCTCGACAACGCCAAGCTGCAGCTGAGCTACACCACCATCACGGCCCCGGCCAACGGAGTAGTAAGCAAGAAGAACGTGCAGCCCGGCCAGATTGTAAGCCCTGGCCAGCAACTCATGGGCCTGGTAGCTTCCGAGAAAACCTGGGTTATTGCCAATTTCAAGGAAACCCAGCTGGAAAACATGAAGGTAAACCAGCCCGTGACGGTTGAAGTGGATGCATACCCCAACGAGGAGTTTGTGGGCCACATCGAGTCGCTGTCGGCTGCTACCGGCGCCCGTTTTGCCCTGCTGCCCCCCGACAACGCCTCCGGTAACTTCGTGAAAGTAACCCAGCGCGTACCCGTGAAAATCGTGCTCGACAAAGCTGACCCCGAGCACCCGCTGCGCGCCGGTATGAGCGTGACGGCCACGGTAAAGGTAAAATAAGTTTAGTACGGGGGCTTAGGGTGGGCGCACGGTCATCGGTGATGATCCTGCCCGCACTAAGCCCCAGTATTTTAAACCTTAAGTACTACAACATTGGAAACCGGATTTACCAAGTGGATCATCGTTATTACGGTGGTACTCTGCTGTTTGCTGGAGCTTATCGACACGAGTATCGTGAACGTGGCTTTGACCCAAATGATGGGCAACCTCTCAGCTACCCAGCAGGAAGTAACCTGGGTAATTGCCTCCTATGGCATTGCCAACGTTATTGTGATTCCCATGACGGGCTTTTTGGCTGAGCAATTCGGCCGCCGCAACTACTACTTTGTGTCGGTGGTAATCTTCACGCTGGCTTCCATTGCCTGCGGCCAGAGCACCAACATCTGGGAGCTGGTGGCTTTCCGCTTCATTCAGGGCATCGGGGGCGGCGCGTTGATGGCTACTTCGCAGGCCATCTTGATTGATACCTTTCCGCCCAAGCAGCTTCCGCTGGGTCAGGCCTTGTTTGGCATGGGTGTTATCATTGGCCCTACCATCGGCCCAACGCTGGGCGGCTACATCGTGGATAACTACGACTGGCCCTGGATTTTCTACGTCAACGTGCCCGTAGGCGTAATGGCCTCCATCTTTACCATCCTGTTTATCCGGGACCCGAGCGGATCAAGAATGCCATTCCGCGGCCGTTGCGGGAAATTGACTGGGCCGGCATTTTTCTGCTGATTCTGGGCGTGGGCTCCTTGCAGCTGGTACTGGAGCAGGGCGAAACCGAAGACTGGTTTGAAAGCGCCTATATCAACAGCTTTACGGCCTTGGCTATCATTGGAATGGTGGGTTTTGTGTGGCGGGAACTCACGGCCGCGCAGCCCATCGTGGATCTGCGGGTGCTGGGCAAGAGCCGCAACCTGGCCGTCGGCGCGGTGCTCTCGTTCGTGCTGGGCTTCGGCATGTTTGCCTCGGTGTTCATCTTCCCGATTTTCACCCAGCGCATTTTGGGCTTTAGCGCGGCCCAAACGGGCTATATCCTGCTGCCTGGTGCCTTGGCTTCGGGCATGATGATGCCCATCATCGGCAAGATGCTGCAGGCCGGCGTGCCCCAGAAATACATGATTCCGGTGGGCTTCTCTATCTTCTTCGTCTTCACCTTCTGGATGGCCAAAATCATTTCGCCCACCGCCGGTGAGGAAGACTTCTTCTGGCCTTTGATGGTGCGCGGCCTGGGTATGGGCCTGATCTTCCTGCCCATCACGACCATGAGTCTGGCTGGTCTGAAGGGCAAGGACGCAGGCCAGGCGGCCGGTCTCACCGGTATGATTCGCCAGCTCGGCGGCTCGTTCGGAGTAGCCATCGTGGGTACCTACCTAGAGCGTAGCATTGCCCAGAACCGCATCAGCCCGCTGGCTCATATCTCGCTCTACGACACCAACACGGTGCAGCGCATTCAGGCATTCACGGCCAACTTTATGTCGCGCGGCTTCTCCTTTGAGCAAGCCCAGAAGCAGGCTTATGCAGCCCTGGAAGGCATTCTGATGAAGCAGGTTTCCATTATTACCTACTCTCAGGTGTTCTCCATGATTGGCCTGTTTTTCGTGGTCTGCCTGCCGCTGGTGCTGTTTATCAAGCGTGCCAAGGGCGGTGAAGCCATTGACCTAAATGCCGCTCACTAGCGGTGAGATGGTGAAATGGTGAGTGTCGTTCTGGCAACGCTTACTCAGCTTATAAAAGGCAGTCGTGCTTAGCGCGGCTGCCTTTTGCTTTTTCGGGAGAGTCTGTTGTCAAGGACAGTGGAGCTGCGCGCGTTAGAAAACTGCCTGTCGACTTGTGGGCAAGCGCTACTCGAAGGCTAGAAAGGCCTCCGGGCAACTCGGGAGGAGCTGCATGAATTGCAAAAATGCCTCCGAGTACTCGGGACAGGCTTTCCAAACTTCAAAAATGTTTCCCGAGTACTCGGCGTGGGCTTTTCGAATTATAAAAGGCCCTCCTGAGTACTCGGGGTGGGGTGCACGATTCGCGCAAGTACTCCCTGAGTACTCGGGCCCGGCTACCTGAAATCCGTAAGCCTCTCCCGAGTACTCGGGAGGCATTTTGATCTTATTGGAACGGCACTAAAACCCTGAGTCGACCTAAAAACGAAGCCCCGTCGTGCGTCACGACGGGGCTTTGCTATACGATTAGGAAAGAGCAAGCGCCGGGTTGACAACTCACCACTTCACTAGCTCACAATTTCACCACTATTGGTACTGAATGTAGAGAGGCTTTGGGGTAAGCTGGGTCAGGACCTCGGTGGGGGTCATGATGTGGTGGGGCTTGGGGCGGGCGTCGTACTCGTAGAACAGCTTGAAGCCGGTGTACTGCACGGGCTCGGTCTGGATGTAGTCGTGGTAGGAGTCCTTTTTCAGGGTCGGCTCGCCGTGGCCGTCCATGTGCATCACCACCTGCACGCGCGGGTCGAGCTTGATGTTTTTGTAGTTGGTTACCATTTTCCGGGTGAAGCGGTGCACCGTCAGAACCTTGGGCGGGAGCTTGTTTTCGCTCACGATGCGGGCCAGGAAGTTGATGGTAAAGTTGATGTCCTTGGCGTCGAGGGTACCAATTTTCTGGTTGGGACGCACGCCGGGCATGGTCGAGAGCGAGAATTCGGGGTCGATGCCGAGGTGAATGTCGGGCTGCTTGAGGTACTCAGTGAGTTTGGGCAGTTCGGCTTCCAGGGTGCTGTGGCCGGGCTGCACGTCCAGAAACAGGATGCAGTTATGCTCCCGGGCCCAGGAAATTACTTCCTCAATGGTGGCCTTGGAGTTCATCAGACGCCATTTGCCGTCCTTGCCGGGCGTGCCCTGGGCCGTGATGGTGACGTTGTGCAGGGCGGCCTGCACCGGAATGCTGGGGTCGGCGGCCTGCCATTCCTTCAGCACGCCTTCAAACTTGCGGAACATCTGCTCCTTGGGCTCCCGGCCCAGAATACCCATGCCTTTCGAGCGGATGTTGCCATAGAAAGCCACGATGCGCTTACCCGGCAGAATGGCGCCCGGCAGCTGCCCGCTTTTTCGTACGATGGAGTCGGCCTTGAGCGAGTCGCGCAGCATAGCCTGCTTTTTCAGGGCTGCGCTGTCGATTACAACGGGCTTGGTAGGCACTTCTGCGGTGGCCTTGGTGTCGGCTGTTTCCCCGTCGGAGCGGGTGCCGCAGCTGGCAAAAGCCAAAGTGAACATCAGGCCCAGGGCTGGTAGAAATGGGCGGGAAAAGCGGGTAGAAGAAGACGTGGGCGACACTGAAGCAAGGTAACGTTGAAGGCAAGACTGGTCAGCAAGTTACGGCTTTTTGCAGGGAACCCGCCCGAAAGAAATGCAGAATGCTCCACCAAGTCTACTTAGGCAGCAGCCCACAGACTATGCAAATAGCAGTTCCAGCGGGCCGAATAACGGATTAAGACGCGGGATAAACATATTTTTGAGTCTTCCTGCGGCAGGTGTAAATAGTCTTCATTTTCGTGCCGTCGGAATGAAATCTTTTAAAGGACATGGTGTTATGCAAAGGCAAATCAACCGTATCCTTCCAACGTGATTCTTAAGAAAGTTAACTTTCGTTTAGCTCGCCTGGCGTTTCTGCTATGGGCCGGTGTAAGCACGGCTTCCGGCCTGAGCTGCACCAAAGATGCCGCCACCCCGCAGGCCGCGGCTCCCGAAACAACCCCGGCCGCTGCCCCTCATTTGGTCAGCAGCACGCTGATCGGGGAATACTCGCCTGCCGTGCTGGCCGGGCGCGTCAAGGATATCCCGCTGGTAGGGCCCTGGTAAAGTACCCGATTCGGGTGTACCGGCTAACCTATACGACCCTCGACAACAGCGGCAAAAGCATCACGGCCTCCGGGGCCCTGCTGGTGCCGGTGAGCACCCAGGCCATGCCGCTGCTGAGCTACCAGCACGGCACCATCCGACCCGACGACGAAGGCCGTGCCCCTTCTTACTACACCACGAGCAGTGAGGTATACTCGGCCGTGTCAGTGCTGGCTTCCACGGGCTACATCGTGTCGGCTCCTGACTACATTGGCTACGGCGCTTCCAAAAACTTGCCGCACCCGTACGAGCACGCCGCTTCCCTGGCCTCGGCTTCCCTGGATATGCTGCGGGCCGCCCGCGAGTTTGCGGCCAAGGAAAAGGTGGCGCTCAACAGCAAAAACTTCCTGTTGGGTTACTCTGAAGGCGGTTACGCCACCCTGGCCCTGCACAAGCTGATTGAGGAAAAAGCCGCCACCGAGTTTACCGTCACGGCCAGTGCGCCCGGCGCGGGTGCCTACCACAAAACTGCCTTTGCCGACTACATCCTGAAGTCGAACGAGCCGCTGAACTTCCTGAGCACCTACGTGTGGGTGCTGGATACTTACAACCGCACCTATGGCCTGAACCGGCCCATCAACTACTACGTGAACGAGCCCTGGGCCACCCAGCTCCAAACCAACCTCTACGGCGAAGTGCCCAGCCGCGCCAGGAGCTGTTTACGGCCAAGTTCCGCCAGGGCATTCTGGAAAAAACTGACCAGCCGATGCTAGCCGCCTTCCGCGACAACGACATCTACGACTGGCAGCCAAAGGCTCCGCTGGCTTTGTTTCACGGCACCGCCGACGACTACGTGCCGTTCTTCAACTCCCAGGATGCCTACAACGCTATGAAAGCCCGTGGCGCCACCCAGGTTACGCTGCGGCCCATTGCAGGGGGCAACCACTTCTCCTCGGCGCCCAACTATACGCTGCAGGCCTTTGCCTTCATTTCGCAGTATTACTAAAGAGTCGTAAAGCGCCGCCCCTAACAAAACAGCGCCACTTCCCGGCTGGGAAGTGGCGCTGTTTTGTTAGGGGCGGCATTAGCGTTATTGCACGGTAGGTGTAGGAGTCAGGGCCTGCCGCGTCCAGGAACCAGCCAGGGCGGCCAATCCACCGACCAAACCGCTGAGCACGGCCGCCAGGATGACTACGGCCCAGCCGTTGCCGCCGAGCGGGAGCAGTTGAGCAACCCGGTCGGCCAGGATGCCTTCATTCTTGACGTTGAACCACACGGCCAGCATAAACCAGCCCATGCCCACTCCGTTGAAGCCCGCCATAAACGCCCGGCCGCCGGGCGCCGGTAGCAGGAAAGCGGCGGCAAAGCAAATGGGCGTGACAATCCACCAGGGAAGAAAAAATTGCGCTACGGCGCATACAACGAAGATTACTAGAAATAAACGCATACCAAGTAATGGTTAAAATGGTAAACAATTGGGGTAAGATAGAAGATATAAGTTACTTCTGCAGCGTCCAGGCGGCCTGCACCCGCGGGTGCTTTTCGTCGGCGGTGCGCAAAAAAACCAGCTCAGTGAGTTGCCCGGCGCTCCAGGTGTCAATCAGGTTCTCGTAGTAGGCTGAGCCCGGGTTGCCCGACTGCCCGCCGGGGTACACACCATACGCCTGCACCTGCGGGCCCAGGGCCACCACCATCCGCCACGACGGGCCGTTGCGCTGGGAGGTGGCATTCACGATGCCAGCTCCGCCGCCCACGTTCAGATCCATGCGGCCGAAGCCGGGGAGTTGGGCCAGGTGCAGAATGTCGGTGCTTTTCTGGTTGGCCCAGCGCCAGTCGTTGCCCAGGGCGCCAAACTTGCGGGTGAGCGAGTCGGTGGCAAACTGCAAAGACTGCAGCGCCAGGGTTTCCAGGGTTTCTTTGGCCGGGGTGCGCCGGTCATCAATCCAGCGGGAGGTGGGCTCCTGCAGCAGCAGCGTATTGGTCCGGTCCCGGCTGGGGTTGCGCATTTCCAGGCCGGTAGCTTTCAGCCCGAAATCATCATCCCAGAGCCGCTTCACCAGGTTGGCGTACCACAGCTCGAAGATGCTGGGCCCGATGGCGTCGGCCTCGTAGAAGTAGTTCCAGCGGCTGAGCTCGTCGTACACCCGGCGCTCGGCTGCCGGCAACTGCCCGGATTGTACCAGGCTCAGCATCCGGGGCAGCATCAGCTGGGCGTTCAGGTTGAGGTTGTCGTTTTGGAGCAGGCGCAGGCTGTCGGGTGTTACGCGGCTCATGCTGGCCAGCCGCTCATTGATGCGGTGCCCCCGCTCGTAGCTGGCGTACTGCCAGTTGAGGTAGTAGGGGTAGTCGGGGCCGGCCGAAAACTGGTTGGCCGAGCTGACGAAGCCCCGGGCCGGGTTTTTCACGTGCGGATTCTGGGCCTGCGGAATCCAGCCCTGCCAGTCGTAGGCCGGGTCGGTGCCGTCGAGAATGAACTTGCCCTGGTTGCGCCACTTCAGCGGAAACCGCCCGTTGGGCCAGATGGCAATGTCGTTCTGGCTGCTGGCGAAAATGAAGTTCTGGGCCGGTGAGCCGTAGCTGGTCAGGGCGGCAGTGTAGTCCTGGTAGTTCTTAGCCCGGTTCAGCTTATAAAAGGCCAACACCTCGTTGTCGGCGTCGTGGGCCGTCCAGCGCATGGCGTGCCGGGTGGGTGTTTCGGTCAGAAAACTCTTTTCATCCTTGTCGTACACGATGGGGCCGTGGTGGGTGTAGAGCACCGTATCGTACCGGTCGGGCTGACCGCGCACCACAATGTGCTCCACCTCCCGGCGCACCGGTTTCCAGCGCCCGTCGTGCCAATACTCGCGCTGGGAAGCATCCTTAAACTTGAGCTGGTAGAAGTCGAGCACGTCGGCGGCCACGTTGGTCACGCCCCAGGCCACCTCGTTGTTGAACCCGATAATCACCGTGGGGGCGCCCGGAATCGTGACGCCGTACACATTTACCCCGGGGCTGAGAGTTGTACCTGGTACCAAATGCTGGGCAGGTTGAGCTGCAAGTGCGGGTCGTTGGCCAGAATCGGGAAGCCCGAGGCCGACTTTTTGCCGTCCACGGCGAAATTGTTGGAGCCCAGCTCTGGGTCGGGCTCATTGCGCTGGACCTTATCCGACATGGCCGCCGTGAAGGAAGGCGGCGTAGCCGGAGCCGGCAAGGGCTTGAAATCGAGTGGCGTACCAACCGGCACAATCGGGTCTTCGCGCTGCGGGTAATCGGGAAACAGGTCTTTCACCACCGCCGGACCGTACTTGTTCAGGGCGTTGGACAGACGCATATCGTCGGAGCGGCCACTCAGGTCGAAGGCCATGTACTTGAGCAGCAATGAGCTTTTTATCGGGGCCCAAGCCTCGGGGCGTAGTCCAGCAGCTTGTACTCGAACGGGTAGTCGCGCGGGCTCAGGCTCTGGATGTAGGCATTGATACCGTCGGAGTAAGCCGTGAGTACCGTGCGGGTCGTGAGGTCGGCCAGCATAGCCGCCGTCGACTTCTCGGCCCCGAACTTCAGACCCATGCGGCGGAAGAACCGGTCGGTTTCGAGCCGGGCCGGCCCCACAATTTCCGACAGCCGCCCGGCTGCCACGTGGGTCACGAAATCCATCTGCCAGAGCCGGTCCTGGGCCGTGAGGTAGCCCTGGGCAAAGTACAGGTCGTGGTCATTCTGGGCGAAGATGTGAGGCACGCGCTTATCATCAAAGCGCACCTGCACCGGCTGCTGCAGGCCGGGCAGCGTCAGGGTGTGGGAAGAGGGAAAGCCACTGGCGGGCTCAGCATTGCGCCAGAAGCCCTGAAACGGGCTCAGAAACTTGCCGAAGGGCGGAATGTCGCCGTGCTTGGTGTTCAGCACCCAGGTCAGGGCCAGGGCAATAGCAGTAGCTAGAAAGGCTTTAATCCACTTCATGGGCCGGGTGGGCGGGGCGTAGCTAAAAATGAGAACTGGCCGCCGGGAGCACCCAGGCGGCCAGTATAATTACTAGTTAAAAACGATTATTGCGCGGCAGCGGCCGTTTTCGGGAAGAAAATCTGGAAGCCAACAGATATACCCCAGTTATTGATGCCGGTGCCTTGCAACTGGGTACTGTTGCGGCGGTAGTACGGTTGTACTTCTAAGGCTACCATAGGTGAGATAAAATAATCGTAACCCACGCTCACACCCAGAGTGCGGTAATCACCTTTGCTTTTTCGCTCAAAGCTGTTCTGCAATTCATCAGTTGTGCGCGCCGTAAAGCCTGTAATGCCATACGACGCCTGGCCAAAAAATTTGTGCTTCTCGGCCTCTACGACGTAGTAGCGGGCAAATGGCGCTACCCGATAATCAAACACATTTGATTTCGTACTTGCGTAGTCCTTGTAGCGAAGCAGGGAGTAAGCCAGATTTACTTCCGCTCCCAGGGCTAAACGGTTCACAACAAAAAAGCCGACTGTAGGGGTAATGCCAATGGAAAATTCCTTGGCGTATCCGCCTCGGGCAGTATTGTAGGAAAGTTGGGAAAGGCTGGTCCCTACCATCAGGCTGCCTTTCTCGGTTTGAGCAAAGACAGTGGTTGCAGCGGCTAATAAGACACTGGTAGCGAATAACTTTTTCATGAAAATGGAAGGTTGAAACAAGAGTAATGTGAGGCGAAACAAAACAAAAAAGGCCACATAGCGTGGCCTTTTAACTGTTTCAACGGAAAAATTATTGCGGAGCTACAAGTTCTCGGCCTGCCGCACCATGCCTGCAATGCCTAGCTCCTTGAGGCGTAGCTTTACGGCTTCGGCCTCGGCCTTGTCGGCAAATTGGCCCACGATAACCCGGTTGTAGGGCTTACCGTTCTGGGTGCTTTCGGCAATGGTCACGGTCAGCTTTTCGTCCAGGGCCTGAATTTTAGCTTGCACGTTCTGGGCGTTGCGCGGGTCGCCGAAGGTACCGGCCTGGACCACGAAGGTCGGCGCCGGGGCGGGCACTACTACCACATCGGCGGCTTCGGTGGCGCCGGCCACTACGTCGGTCAGGGTCGTAACCGCAGCCAGCGTGGCTACAGCCGAGTCGGAGGCCAAGGCGGCCAGGTTTTCGGGCGCATCCGTCGGGCCCAGGGGCGTGTCGCTGGGTACTACCTCAGCCACTACCGATACGGCGCCGCGGCGCACGATGTCCAGGGGGCGGGCCGCTACCTCCGAGAGGTCCAGAATCCGCTCGTGGCGGAAAGGGCCCCGGTCGGACACCCGTACTACCACGGACTTGCCGTTGGTGGGGTTGGTTACGCGGAGCTTGGTGCCGAAGGGCAGGGTTTTATGAGCGCAGGTATACTTAAAGCGGTCAAACCGTTCGCCGTTGCTGGTCCGGTGACCCTGATGCTCGCGTCCGTACCAGGAGGCCCGGCCGCGCATCACTACGGAGCGGGAAGCCGAGGCCGAGGCCGGTTTTTCTTCTTCAAAACGCGTAGCCCGGGCTGCTTGAGGGAGGGCCGTGAACAATGCAAAAAGCAGGGCCATCATCAAGCCGGAAACATGCAGTCGTGTCGGTATCAACTTCATTCGTTTGCTGGTTGGTGAGCATAACAAAGCTAGAAGAGGATTCCATACTGCCTAACCGATTCCAACGCCATTAGTCAACCATCACCGGGCTACATTGTGTTTTTTTGACAAAATTTGCATTTAATTAATTGCCTCAAAAGGCCGAAAATCACCGATTGTGTTTCATTGAGGCGGATTTTGCACTATTAATGGAGGGTTGGCGAATGCCGTTAGAAATAAGACTATGCGCCGGTAAAAAAATTTTGGCATTCACTGCTCAGCTATCTTCGGAGCCGTGTTGCACATGTCCCGGAATTTCCCTAAGGGTGTAAGCCGGCTGGTTGCTGGCTTTTGCCGTACTTTGCCCCATGGATTTTGGCCGCCTTTCCGACCTGCGCTACGTTGATTTTCGCCTCCCACCCGACCACCCCGACACGGCGGCGGTGCTGGCCCGGGCGCAGGCGGCCGGGCCGGTTACGCCCCGTATATATATAGGGTGTCCGATCTGGACGAATAAGGCCTGGCTGGGCTCGTATTTTCCGGCCGGTATCAAGGACCCCGACTACCTGCACCACTACGCCCGGCAGTTCAACAGCATCGAGCTGAACACAACCCACTACCGGATTCCGGACGCGCCCACCGTGCGCAAATGGCGCGACGCGGTGCCCGGCAGCTTCCGCTTCTGTCCCAAGCTGCCCCAAAGCATCAGCCACGAGCGGGAGCTCTACAACGCCGACGAACTGACGACGACCTTCTGCCGCTCCATCAGCGGGCTGGACGAGCGGCTGGGAATGGCGTTTTTGCAGCTGCCGCCCACCTTTGGCCCCGAGCATCTGCCCCGGCTGGAGCGTTACCTGCTCGACTTTCCCGACTACGTGCCCCTGGCTGTGGAGCTGCGCCACCCGGCCTGGTACACCAACGCGAGGCAGCGTGACGCGGTGTTTGCCATGCTCGAAGCCCTGGGCAAAACCCTGGTGCTGACCGACGTGGCCGGCCGCCGCGACGTGCTGCACCAGCGCCTGACCACCCCCGTGGCCTTTATCCGCTTCAATGGGCACGGCCTCGTTGGCAGCGACTACGAGCGCGCCACGGCCTGGGCCGAGCGGATTGCGGGCTGGCTGCAGGCCGGGCTGCACACGGTGTACTTCTTTATTCACCAGAAAGACATCATGCACTCCCCGCTCTGGGCGCAGTTTTTCATCGAGAAGCTGCACGCCCTAACCGGCTTGGAAGTACCGCCGCCGCATATTATTCCGCAGCCGGTGCAGGGGAGCTTGTTTTAAGCTTCCGCCAGCCAAGCCGGCCGCAGAATTCCTGGGGCGGCCTACCGTCCGGACTTCGTGAATTAACGTACCTTGGGCTAAGACGTTTGTTCTGCTGCCTTACCGCTGGTTTATGAAGCCTTGGAGTACTCTTCGCCGGTTTGCCGCCGGCTTGTTGGTATTGTCGTGCCTGCCCGCCGCGCCGGGGTGGGCCCAAGTAGAGGAGCCGGCCGGGCATTGCCTGCTGCTGCCCATAGTGCCGGCCGAACGGGCCCGGCAGGCGGGGCTGGTGGTAGAAGGCGAGGTACTTGATGCCCGCAGCTTCTGGGATACCCGCCACCAGCGTATCTACACGGCCCATCAGATTCGGGTGTATAGCGTGCTCAAAGGCTCGGCCCCGGCCCAGCTTACTATCCTCACCGAGGGTGGCCGGGTGGAGCTGGAGGAGCAGCGCCTAACCAACACGCTACGGCTGCAGGCCGGTGAACAAGGTGTATTTTTTCTGCGGCCAGCTACTTTTGCGGGTACCGGAGCGGCTTTCTGGGCGCCCTATGCCAGTGAGCAGGGCTTTATCCGCTACCACCTCACCGATGCTTCGGCCTCTGAGCCTTTCCGTAGCTATCCACTCATCGGCGCCGACTTCTACGACGAGCTGACGGCCGCCTTAGGGCAGCCGCGGCGGGTGCTCCAGCCTAATCCGGCGCTGCAACAGGCCCAGTTGCGCCGCAGTCAGCCCGTGGAAGCCGCGAAGGGGCAGGCCCCGGTGATTAGCTCGTTGAGTCCAACCGCAATACCGGCCGGGGTGGAAGGCGTGCTGACCATTGGCGGCTCCGGCTTCGGTGCTTCGCAGGGCACCGGCAAGGTCGAGTTTCGCAACGCCGACGACGGGGAGTATCTTTTGTGCAGGCCCAACCCTCCGATTACCTCAGCTGGACTGATACCCAGATACGGGTACGGGTACCGTCGTATAGCTCTACGGGCAATCCGGCGGGCTCGGGCACGCTGCGCGTAACGACGGCCGGGGGCTTGCAAAGCCTAAGCGGCACCCCGCTGATTGTGCCTTACGCTGCTACCAACGTGCAGGTGCAGGGTTCCTCTACCATCTTGCGGCCTAACCACATCAATCAGAACGGGGAAGGCGGCTACACCTTCCGCTTCGAGCCGAACTTTGTTACTAATCAGCCCGCAAGAGCTGCTTTCGAGCGGGCCCTGGAAGCGGGCTGGCGCTGCCGAACCGGGGTGAACTGGACCATCGGTGCCCCACGCACCACAACTACCACGGGCTCCGACGGCGAAAACTCAGTAGGCTTCGATAAAGGCAGCGAGCTACCCGACCGGGTGTTGGGCCGCACCACGAGCTACTACAAGGGCTGTATCAATGCCAACGGCAGCATCAGCTTCCAGGTGAGTGAAATCGACATGCAGTTCGACGACGGCGTGAACTGGCAGTATGGCCCCGCGCTGCCCAGCTTAACGCAGTTTGACTTTGAAACCGTAGTGCTGCACGAGCTGGGCCACGCCCAGCAATTAGGCCACGTGATTACGGCGGCGGCCGTCATGTATTATGGCGTAAATCAGGGCCGCTCTAACCGTACCCTGACGGCCAACGACCAGACCGGGGGCGGTTTGTGCTGCGCACCCGCAGCTTTCCGGGCGCTGGCTGCGGCCCCTCGCCCATGCTGCCGGCTCCGCTGACCAAACTAAATGTCGCGGCCGTGAGTGGGACGGGGGCCGAAATAACATGGACCACGCGGGCGGAGTGTTTTGTAAACAGCTTCGTAGTACAGCGGGCCGCCGATACTACCGCCTGGCAGACCGTGAGCACGGTAGCCGCCGGAGTTGCCACCAACGCGTACCGCGTAGTAGATGCGCAGCCGCTGCCGGGCCTGAGTTACTACCGTCTGCGGGTGCGCCGCCCCGATGGAAGCTTCGACAACACGGCCCCGCTGCTGGTGCAGGATAACTCCGTGAGCCGCGAGGCCCTGCAGATTTTTCCCAACCCGGTAACCGGAAGCCGGCTCCAATTCCTGTTTACCAGCCCTAGTGAGGGCAGTTTGTCCCTGTTTATCTACGATGCCGTTGGGCGCCGGTATGAGCCTCAGGGTATTACCAGCCGGGCCGGTACCAATACGCTTTCTATCAACATAGAAGCTCTGCGGCCGGGCTGGTACGTGCTGCGCTGGCGCGACGATGCCGGCAACTCGGGAGCAACCAACTTCGTGAAGCTCGGCAACTAGTAGGCCGGGCTTTTAGCGCTCCAGCAACATGGCTCCGTAGGAGTAGCCGCCGCCAAACACGGTAATAATTACCCGCTCCCCAGCCTTGATCTGGTCTAGCTGCTCTGATAAGGCAATGGCCGCGCCGGCACAGCCCGTGTTGCCCAGCCGGTCGATGTTGGACACGGCCCGCTCCTCGGGCAGGCCCAAGGTTTGCAGCACGTTGCGGGTAATGCGCAGGTTGGCCTGGTGCGGAATCAGCCAGTCGAGGTCGGCGGTGGTCAGGCGGTTGCGTTCCAGAATCTGCTCGGTTACCCGGGCCATGTACTGGCAGGCGTGGATAAACACGTCCTTGCCGTAGGGCATGATAATTCCCTTGGCTACCGGCGTCAGGGTTACGGCTTCGTTGGCTTTGCCGATGCCGCCGGCCCCGGCCGTAATCAGGTCCCGCACGAGCAGGTCGGTGGGGGCCAGGCGCTCCTTGCTGATGAGCAGGGCCGAGGACCCGTCGCCCCAGAGGTGGCCGGCTACGGTGTCTTCTTCGTTGTTGTAGGCCGTGTTGTGCTCCGATACTACCACCAGGGCGCGGCTGGCTTTGCCCATGGCAAAGTAGCCTTCCACAATTTCAATGGCGTTGAGCAGCGACGAGCAGGCCGACGAAATACTAACTACCGGAATGTCCGTGACGCCAATGGCGCGCTGCACGGCGTGGGCCAGCGTAAAGATGGTGTCGTGGGGCGTGTAAGTAGCACCCACGATGAGGTCCACGGCGGCGGCGGGAAACAGGGGAGTGTCGGCCAGCACCCGTTCGGTGGCTTCGATGGCCATGGTGTTGGTATTTTCCCCCACGGCCGCCTTGCGCCGTTCCCGAATCCCCGTCCGTTCAATAATCCACTCGTGCGACAGGCCGTTCAAACGTGTGAAGTGCTCGTTGGTAATGACTTGGGCGGGCAGATAGGCCGCCACCTGATGAATGTACACGGGTGGAAAAAGAAACGTAGGAAGACAGGTGAAAGAGGCCGCAAGGTACGCCAAGCAGTGCAAAAATGGACTATTTGCCGGGTAGGCGCGTACTTTGGGAAACCTCTGCGCGTTCAAACGCTTAATCGTTGGCCTGAGTTTGTAGTAGTTCCCATAAAGATTATGACTTTTTCATCTGCCTTTTCGCGCTGCCTCAGCGGCGCCGTGTTGGCTGCGGCCTACCTGTTGTGTGTTCCGGCGGCGCAGGCCCAGAAATACCGGACGGCGGCGGGCTTCCGGCTGGGAGCCGGCAACTACGGCGTGACCGTGCAGCATAAAATTCTGGACAAAGTAACTCTCGAAGGCATTGGTGTGGTGGGCACCCGGGAGTTTTCGGGCACGGTGCTGGCCGAGCGGCACTTCGGCATTCTGGGGCCCAGCCTCAACTACTACCTCGGCGCCGGCGGCCACCTGGGCAACCACAAGGATGATGGCGCTTTCGGCGGCTTCGACGGCATCGTGGGGGCCGAGTACAAAGTGGCCTTTTTCCCGCTGGTGCTGTCTTTCGACTTTAAGCCCAGCGTGGAATTCAACTCGGCCGACTGGGCGCGGTTTCCTACCGCCTTTTCGGTGCGCTACGTATTCGTGAAAGAAAAGAAAACCGGCCTGTTCGACGGTATCCTGGGCGGCGACAAGGACAAGAAGAATAAGCCCCGCAAAAAGGAAAAAACGACCGAGCGCCGGGGCCTGTTCGACTTCTAAGCCAACCCCGGCGGCTACAGCAGCAGCACGCTCACGATTACTGACAGCACAATGCTGGCTGTTAGCACCACGCCGTAAGTAGTCATCATTAGCAGCACCTTGGCCAGGGTTTTCGGTACCGACTGGCCAAAATTGTTGCGCAAAGCCAGGAAGAAATACACCGCCGGCAGTACCATCAGGGCCAGCTCCAGCCAGTCACCGCCGCTAAACCGGCTCAGAACCAGGTTCAGAATGAACAGCACGAACACGAAGCAGTGGAAGTGGATGGAGAAGATCAGGTGGGAAAGGTAAAACTGGCGCTGGCGCAGGTATAAGCCCTTGAGCAGCAGGGCAAACAGCGGCATCAGAATGAACATCAGAATGGGCAGGTTCTTGAGCCACTTGCGTGTTATATCCTCCGGCGAAAGATTCATAGTACGCACCGTTTGGCGCAAGGCCAGCTTGCGCATAAACGTGGGCTCAACGCCCCGGCTGCGAATGGCCGAGTCAATCCGGGCTGGGGTAAGGTCCTGACTCAGCTTAAGCAGGTCGGCCTGGCTGAAGCCCATGCCCAGGATGGTGTTCATCGGACTGTCGCCGTCCAGAACGAGGATGTCGGACTGGTTGGTATTGCGGCGTACCGAATCGGCAGCCGCGCGCAGGTCAGCGTCCTTAATCAGCTCTTTGGACGGACGGGTAGAGCTGGGCGTGATGCTGAGCGACAACAGAAAAAAGAAAACGAAGCTGATAAAGATATACAGCCGGATGGGCGGCACGTAGGGCATGCGGTGCCCCTGCAAAAAACGTTTGGTCAGCTCCCCGGGCTTGAACAGTAGCAGCTTGGCCGTGCGAAATACCTTGCTGTCGAAGTGGAAGATTCCTTCCAGAAACTCCTCCGTGACGTGGCCCAGCGAAAGGCTGACTTCCTGGTTTTGCTGCCCGCACTGGGGGCAGAACTCATCGGGCTGCTCGGCTTGGAAAGAGTAGCCGCAATTGGCGCAGGCGGGTAGCTTGGAGTGCGAATGAGCCATAAGCAGACAGGGCTGCACGAGCGGCAGCATATAGGTATTCACAAATAAACAGCGCAGTTCTGGAATAGCCAGTACGGCCCGGCCTCATTTGCAAAGTATGCCCGCTGCTAGCTGCTTAAATATTGGACAGGAACCTGTTGGCTCCTGCAGTTCGCAGGATTTTAAATAATAGAATTATAATATATATAAAGGGCAATAATCCGGGATGTAAGCAGGCTGGGAAGTAGACCAACGGAAAAAATCAACACGTGAAACCAGCTATCAGGGAGCATGGAATCAATTGCTTAGGAGTTTATTTAATGCAAATAAAAATAAAAAACTTGCAAATAATTATAAAACGGTTAGCTTTGATATACCGCCTTTTTGTTGGACTATATAAAGCAAAAGTATGAACTTGTCGTTTACTCTTGTTTCTGCTTCTCGCTTGCTGTGCTCAGGTAGTATGTTGCTGTTGAGCTTATTGGCGAGTATTACGGGCTGGGCCCAGCCAAGTTCTTGTCCAGGTAGCGACCCAGGTGGAACGCCTGCCGGAGCGGGCCTGTACGCGGAATACTACCGGGGCTTCTTCAACACCGATTTTTCCTTCTTTACCAACAATGCCCTTGCGCCCGTAATCACGCGCGTCGAGCCCGAAGTTAACTTCACCACCAACACCAGCTTCGGCGACCTGACTGCCGTGGCAACCGGACCCGTGAATGACCCGGACAACTTTAGTCTGCGGCTGCGCGGCAGTATTATCATTCCGGTTGCGGGCCAGTACACCTTCTTTCTGACCTCCGACGACGCTTCCTACCTGTGGTTGGACGGAGCCGCCGTGGCCCTGCCCGCCAATCCGGCCGCGGCAACCATTGACAACGGCGGCTTCCACGCCCCGGAGGAAGTGTCCCGAACCGTGACGCTCACCGCCGGTCCGCACAGCCTGCTGATTCATTATGGGGAAGCCGATGGCGACAATACGCTGATCCTCGAGTATGCGGGGCCCGGTATTGCCCGGCAGCCGGTGCCCGCCAGTATGTTTTGCACGGCCACCCAAATGCCCCGTCCGCCCCAGTCTTTGGCGTACTTCCCGACCACGTTGCAGGCTTTTGTGGGTAGCCGGAGAACTTCCACGGCTCCCACCGTGGCCGATGGCGGCTCGGCCGTAACCTCTTACGCCCTGGTGGGCCCGGCCGTAGCGGGTATCACCATCGAGCCCACTACCGGAGTCGTTTCTATGGCCGACAATACGCCCCTGGGTACCTACAACCTGGAAGTAGCCGTGACCAATGCCCATGGTACCAGTACGTTTCGCAACGCGCTGACCGTGGACGTGATTGTGGGTACGCCGCCGGGCTGCAGCGGCCTCGACCCGGCCGGCAATAGCCCCACCTCCGGGCTGTACGCAGAGTATTTTACCGGGTATTTCAACAATTCCCCAGGCTTTTTCAGCGCCGCTCCGGGTCTGAGCCGAACGGAGCCGGTAATCGACTTTAGTGGGGAAGACAGCTTTGGCAGCCTGACCGGTGTGGCCGGCGACGGCACCGCCAATGACCCCGACGAGTTTAGCGCCCGGATGCGGGCAGTCTGCGCATTGGCACCCCGGGCCTCTACACCTTCTTTCTGACTTCCGACGACGCTTCTTACCTATGGCTGGACAATGCGGCTCTGGCTTCCCCCGTGAGTCTGACCAACGTAACCATCGACAACGGGGGCCTGCACCGGCCCGAAACCCGGGCGGCCAACGTGTATCTGACGGCGGGCCTGCACAATATACTGCTGCTCTACGGCGACGCTACCGGCAGCAGTACCCTGGTGCTGGAATACCAGGGGCCAGGCCTGACGCGGCAACTGGTACCCACCGGCATTCTGTGTACCGGCATTCAGCCTGAGCGGCCCGTGGCTTCCAATCTGGCCTACTCGCCCCACATGGCAGCCCGGGTAGAGGGTACCACCGGCGTATCATCGTTGCCGGAGCTGGCTTCTTCCAGCGCCATAGCGGCCTTTGTTATTGCCAACGCGCCGGCCTTGCCCGCCGGTATTACCATCAACACCGACAACGGACGCCTGGCCGTGGATGGCACCGTGCCGCTGGGAACCTACAGCGTGGATGTGGCCGTGACCAATGCCGGAGGCAACGCTACCTTCCAGGATGCCTTTGTGTTTACGGTGGCTCCGGCCCCGCCGGCCGGCTGCGCGAAAAATGCCCCGAACGGCAGTCCGCCCACGGCCGGCCTCTACGGGGAGTATTACACGGGTTATTTCGATGATGACCCGACCTTCTTCGAAACCAACACGCCCCTGATTACGCGCCTGGAACCGGGGTTGAACTATACTACCGACGACGGCTGGGGCAACGTGCTGCCGCCGGCCGACAACACCCTGCTTGACCCGGACCACTACAGTGCCCGCTACCGGGGCAGTATCTCCCTGCCCACGGCCGGCTCGTATACTTTCTACCTGACTTCCGACGATGCTTCTTACCTGTGGCTGGATAACGCGGCGCGCATGTCGCCCCTGCGGATCGGTCAGGCGGCCATCAACAACGGCAAGCGGCACAAGCCCACGACGGAATCGGTAACGCTGACGCTGGCCGCTGGCCTGCACGACTTTGTGGTGCTGTTTGGGGAAGACACGGGCGCCAACCAGCTGGTACTGGAATATGAAGGCCCGGGCATCGCCCGGCAGCCGTTGCCCGGCGGCATTACCTGCAGCGCGTTCACGGGCCAGCCGCTGCCCGTGAAGCTGGTACGGTTTGAGGCTACTCCCAGCGGCAGCTATGTGAACATCGAGTGGGCTACAGCTCAGGAAGTAAACAGCCTGAAGTACGTAGTGGAACGCTCCCGCAACGGAGCGGTTTTTGAAACGGTGGAAAGCCGCCCGGCCCTGGGCAACAGCACTCAGGCCCAGACCTACCGCCTCACCGACCGAGCTCCGCTGCCGGGCCTGAGCTACTACCGCCTGCGCCAGATTGATAAAGATGGCAAAGAGTCTTTCTCGGCCGTGGTGGTGGTGCAGGTAAGCAAACCCAATGCCCTGACAGCGGCGGTGTTTCCTAACCCTAACCGGGGCAGCTTCTCGGTGCGGGTGCAGCAAATCACTGCCGAGCCGGCTCAACTCGAATTGGTGAACATGCAGGGGCAGGTGGTATATCGGCAGCAGTTGCCAGCCGCCGCCATTGCCGAATACGACCTGAAAGTGCCCGGCCTGGCAGTCGGCCTGTATCAGCTGCGACTCAGCTCGGCCACCGGCGTGGCCACGCAGAAGGTCGTAATCGAATAACAACGCCGCTACTTACAGCAAAAAGCCGGTTCTCGTGGAGAGTAACCGGCTTTTTGCTGTAAGTAGCAAGTGGCATTAGCCCCGCCGGACCCGCCCGCTGCCCACGGTTTTGCTGTTGATAGTGGGGTTGCCAGTCACGAACACGTTGCCCGAGCCCCGCAGGCTGGCGTCGAGGCTGCCGGTTACGTTCAAGCGGCAGTTGCCCGAGCCGCTGATGCTGACCTTGCCGCTCTCGGAGCGCAGGTCGTCGGCCTTGACCGTGCCCGAGCCGCTGATGCTAACCGAATGCGTAGGACTGGCACCGGCCGCGCTGATAGTGCCCGAACCCGAAACGGTGGAGTGCAGCTCGGTAGCCTGCAGGGTGCTAACCTCCAGCCGCCCCGAGCCGCTGACCGCCAACTGCAGATTGCTGGCCTGGATGCTGCCGGTCCGGAGTGTGCCCGAGCCGCTTACGGCCAGACTGTTGATAGTTGGTACGGTGATGTACACCGTCATCTTGCCGAAGCTAGGATTTTTGAGTCCTGGCGTGATGCCAATCCGTAGCTTGCTGTTGCTCACAGTCGTTTCCAGGCGGCTTAGGTCTTCGGGGAGCCTTCCACTTCCACCTTCTGCGGGCTGCCTTGGGTAACAACTACCGTAGCCGAGTTGGCCAAACTGATTTCGGTAAAGGCTGCTACTTCCCGCACTTCGCGGCCGGCTGCCCGGGCTGGCACTACGTGAAACAAAATCGCAACGGCTACTAACAAGCCCGATAACAAGAGGCGAAACGTTTTCATTGGCATTGATTGCTAGGTGAACTAGTAGGTATGATTGGCAAGATGCACCGAGCACGGTAGCCGTTGCCTGGGCCAGATAGGAAGCAGTCCGAGGTTTGGGAAAGGTAGCAGAGAGTTGAGGTAAAATCTCCACCTTTAGGCCCTTCCTATTTTTGCTACCTGGCCACTATGCACCCGCACGAAGAACTGCTACACCGTTTCTACCAAAGCTTTCAGCGCCGCGACCATGCCGCCATGGCTTCCTGTTACCACCCGAGGCCACCTTCGACGATGCTGCCTTTTCCCTCCGGGGTGCCGATATCGGGCTGATGTGGCGCATGCTTATCGAGCGGGGTAAGGATATGCAACTGACTTACAACCACCTGCAGGCTGACGAAAACGGGGGACGGGCCGTGTGGGATGCCCATTACTCTTTCTCCCAAACCAAGCGGCGCGTGCACAACCACATCAATGCCCGCTTCACCTTCAAGGACGGCAAAATCCTGAACCACCACGACCATTTCAACTTCTGGCGCTGGAGTCGGCAGGCGCTGGGACCCATCGGCTGGCTACTGGGCTGGACGCCTTTTTTGCAGCAGAAAGTGCGGAAGTCGGCCGCCGAAGGACTAGCGCAGTTCAAGGCTTCCCGCGGAGTCTAAATAGTTGTCATTGCGAGGAGGGACGACGAAGCAATCCGTCCTCTGAAATGTACTGAGTTCTCTAATGTGAAAAGCCCTGACGTTACACTACCGTCAGGGCTTTCTGGTAAAAGAGCGTTTGTCACGAGTAGAGGACGGATTGCTTCGTCGTACCTCCTCGCAATGACTGGTAAATTCGAATAGCTGGGAATTCTACCAGATTTTAACCCGGGCGCTGTCGGGGCGCCAGAGCTTCTGGCCTTCTTTCACCTGGAAGGCTTCGTAGAACTCGGGCACGTCGGCGAAGGGGCCATTGACGCGGTACTGGGCCGGGGAGTGCACGTCGGTGAGGATGCGCTGGGCCAGTACCTCGTTGCGCTGGTGGTTTTGCCAGCCCAGGGCATAGCCTAAGAAGTAGCGCTGGGTGGGAGTAAGGCCCCCGATTTTCTCGCCCTTCTTGTACTGCTCGGTCTTTTTGAAAGCATCGAAGGCAATGACGATGCCGCCCAGGTCGGCAATATTCTCGCCGGCCGTGGCCTTGCCGTTGATGTGCAAGGAATCCAGCACGGTGTAGCCGTTGAACTGGCGCACGATGCCGTTGACGCGCTGCTGGAAGGCGGCGCGGTCCTTTTTGCTCCACCAGTTGCGCAGGTTGCCCTTCTCGTCGAACTGGCTGCCTTCGTCGTCGAAGCCGTGGGTGAGCTCGTGGCCGATGGTGCTGGCCCCGGCGTAGCCGTAGATGATGGCGTCGTCGGCGTTTTTATCCTCCAGGCCGGGAATGGCGAAGATGGCGGCTGGCAACACGATTTCGTTGTTGGAGGGGTTGTAGTAGGCGTTGTAGGTCTGGGGCGTCATGTCCCACTCGGTGCGGTCCACGGGCTTGCCCAGCTTGTTGATGTTATAGCGGTACTGCCACTCATTGGCCCGCATCACATTGGCCAGGTAAGAGTCGCGCTTGATTTCCAGGGTGGAATAGTCGCGCCACTTGTCGGGGTAACCTACTTTGGGCGTAATCTTGGTGAGCTTCACCAGGGCTTTCTGCTTGGTCGAGTCGCTCATCCAGTCCAGGGCCTGAATATGCTCCCGGAAGGAGGCCACCACGTTTTCCGTGATTTTGGCGTAGCGGGCCTTGGTTTCGGGCGTGAAGTACTCCTTCACGAACAGCTGGCCCAGGATTTCGCCCATGCCGCTTTCTTCCTCATCCAGTACCCGCTTCCAGCGGGCCCGCTGCTGCTTGCTGCCCTGCAGTACGGTGCCGTAGAAGCGGAAATGCTCGTCATCAATGGGGCGGCTGAGCTGACCGGCAAAGGCATTCACCAGGTGCCACTGCAGGTAGGCCTGCCACTGGTCGAGCGGCACCGATTTGAGCAGTTGCCCAGCTTTCTGGTAAAACTCGGGCTGCCCCACGATAACCGTGTCGGTTTTGAGCTCCATCTGGGCCAGCCAGGGTTTCCAGTCGAGGCCGGGCGTGAGTTTGCTCAGGTCGGCCACGGCGCGCTTGTTATAGTTGGCGTACGGGTCGCGCAAATCTTCCAGCTTGCGCGAGGAGCCGGCCAGCTGGGTTTCGAGCTGCATAATTTGAGCGGCGTGGCGCTGGGCCGTGACGGAATCCTGGCCGGTGAGTTGCAGCATATGGCCCACGTGGCGCACGTATTCCTTGCGGATATTGCTCGTGCGCGAGTCCTTGTTGAAGTAATAGTCGCGGTTAGGCAAGCCCAGGCCCGCCTGGTAGAGGTGCAGGGCCATTTTGTCGCTGTTCTTGGCGTCCTGCCCCACGTAGAGGCCGATGAGGGAATTGACGCCCAGTACCTTGTGGCGAGCCACCACGCTCTGCACATCGGCCACCGACTTAATGGCGGCAATCCGGTCCAGCTCGGGCTTCAAGGGCGCAATGCCCTGCTTGTCGATGGCAGCGGAGTCGAGGCCGGTGGCCCAAAAGTCGCCGATTTTCTGCTGGCTCGTGCCGGCTGCGGCGTTGGCCTTGGCGGCTTCCTCGTTGAGGGCGCGCAGGCGGGCGTACACCTCGTTCTGCACTTCCTTGCCGATGCCCCAGGAGCTTTCCGAAGCCGGAATGGGGTGCTTTTTCAGCCAGCCGCCGTTGGCGTAGGTGAAAAAATCGTCTCCGGGGCGCACGGTGGTGTCGAGGTTGGCCTGCAATAAGTCGGGCTGGTTGGCGCCGGCTTGATTGCCGGAATTGCAGCTGGCGAGGCCGGCCGCGGCCACACCCATCAGGAGCCAATTGCGGAGCGCAGAGGCTTTATTCATAGAGCGGTAGATAAGAAAGAAGGAAGGGAAGCCGAAGGTAATATTCTGTTAGCATAATGGACTAAGCAGCTTCTCGGGAGTTGCAGATCAGCTGACTTTTCCTTTTCCTGCGGCTTCTGCGTACATGAGGCGGCTCCCAAACCGACCGTTACTGTTATGCTCCCCAAACTTCTACTCGTCAACTTTGCCCTTGCCGCCTACCTCACCGGCGTTATCTGGATGGTGCAGCTCGTGCATTACCCCGGCTTTGCCCAGGTGCCGGCGGCTGGTTTCGGGGCGTTTCATCAGGCCCACCTGCGGCGCATGGGCTGGGTGGTCATGGCTCCGATGGTGGCTGAGCTGCTGCTCAGTGGCTGGTTGGCTTGGGCCGGGCGGGAGCTGGGTGCGGCCGTATGGGGGAGCCTGGCGCTGGTGGTCATTATCTGGCTGGTGACCTTCTTTATTTCGGTGCCGTTTCACAACCGCCTAACCCGGGACGGCTACAATTACATTACCATCGACGGGCTGGTGCGCACTAACTGGCTGCGTACCCTGGCCTGGACACTGCGGCTCGGGCTACTGGGCTATTTGCTCTGGGAGCGGCTATAGGCCGGGCCATTCGCGTAACTTTGCCGCTTTCCTGCCGTTCTTCAGCCCATGCTCCCGCCCGCCGACGCCTTTTTGCCCGAACTCCAGTTTCAGACCAGCCGTAGCAGCGGGCCGGGCGGCCAGAACGTGAACAAGGTCGAGTCGCGGGTGGAGGCCCGCTTCCACATCGGCAACTCCCAGCTGCTCAGCGACGAGCAGAAGCAGACGCTGCTGGCCAAGCTGGCCTCCAAGCTCACCACCGAGGGCGAGCTGCTGCTCACGGCCCAGGAAGACCGGAGCCAGCTGCGCAACAAGGAAATCGTGGTGCAGAAGTTCTACGACACCTTGCGCAAGGCCCTGCACAAGCCCAAGGCCCGCAAAGCCACCAAGCCCAGCAAAGGCGCCGTGCGGCAGCGTCTCGAATCCAAGAAAAAGCACGGCGAGAAAAAGGCCAACCGCGGCAAGCTGGATTTCTAGCTAGTTCAAATCCAGGCCAAACAGCACCCCAAACCAGGGCTTGCGCTGATACAGCCAGTGGCTACCGTCGGGACCCAGGAGCTGGTCGAAGCCTACGGCCAGGCCCAGATTGAATATGCGGGCATCGTAAATAGCTGCCGCGCCGGCGTGCACCACGAAGCCTTCGTACTCTACGCCGCTGCCGACCTGCCGCAGCACATCGGCGCTGACGGCCGTGGAGCCCAGACCCGTAAACACTCCGTAGCCCAGCCCCACGGTGCGCACCTGCGGCGTCTGGCGCTGGTTGAGCTGCAAGTGGCTGTTGACGTGGTAAAAATCGAGGCGGCGGCCGAAGTACAGGGCCGCGTTGAAGTTGGTGTTGAGCTGTACCGGCACACCGCCCCGGGGCGGACGGGCTTTAAAGGGAATGGTGAATACGTCGAGGTCGAATTTGCGCTGGACCAGGACCACATACCGGCCGCGGCGCACGGCGTAGCTCAGGCGGTGGGGCGGGGCATCCGTTTTCGACTGCCCAAAAAAGTGCAGCGAATCCTGCGCCTGCTCCACGTAGAAAGCCCGGTCTTTGCCAACGGCCGTGGCCAGGGCCGGGTCGTTGGTGCGCAGAAACTGGTAGTCGCCGGGCTCCAGGGTGGGCACGTGCCCCACGGCGGCACAGCTGGCTAGCAAGCTGCTCAGGCCCAGGCAGAGGAAGTGACCCGTGAAATTCCGCAACAAGGAAAGATGGCGCATGCAGAGCGTTTGGATGGGAAGGAGCGCAAATATCCGGTTCGGGCGGGTTTGCACTGCACGCCCCGGGTTTATTAAATCCAGCCCTTGCGCTTAAACCACCCGTAAATTCCCACTGAAATGACGAGCATGGCCACCATGGCCGTGGGGTAGCCAAACTTCCAGGTCAGCTCGGGCATGTACTGGAAGTTCATGCCATAGATGCCCGCAATAAAAGTCAGGGCAGGAAAAAGGCCGAAAACACGGTCAGTACGCGCATGGCCTCGTTGGTGCGCTGCGACGACAACGAGAGGTACAGGTTCATCAGGTTGGTAGCGGCCCCGTCGAGCTGCTGGTAGAGCGTTTCTACTTTCACCTGCAAATCCTGGGTGTCCTGCAGCAGCGTTGAGTCGGTCGTGGAGGAAGTCAGCGTCTGCCGTCGCAGAATCGTCATAATGTCGCGGGTGAGCAACAGCAGCTGTTTGGCCGCCGAGGCTTTGCGCTTCAGAAAGTACAGGCCCTGCAGGGCGTTGGGCACTTCCCGCTTCAGGAATATCTCGGCCTCGTAATCATCCAGCTCCTTGGTGAGCACCAGGGCGGGCTGCACAAAGCTGTTGAGGGCGTAGCGCACCAGATGCACCGCCACCTCGGCCGGCGAAATGCACTCCTGCCCCGGCGACTGCGCCACTTTCTTCAGTTGGCTCAGCACCGGATGCGCCCGGCGGTGCACCGTAATCAGGTAGTCGGCGGCGTAAAAAATGGCAATCTTGGTACTAAGCTCCTGAATGGTATCAGCCTCCTGGTTGTCGGGGCCGCGAATACCCGCAGAATCACGAAGTTCAACCCGTTGGTGGTTTCAAACTTAGGCAGGTGCGTGGGCTCCAGGCAGTCCCGCACCAGGGAGTCGGGCAGGTCGTACTGCTCGGCCACGGCGCGTAGCTCGGCGGCAGAAGGATTGGTAATGTCAAGCCAGGCAAAGTGGCACTCTTGCTTGGTGAGCAGGTCTTCAGTCATAACGTAGGGAGCTGCCAGCCTTGCCCATTGGTGGTAAATGGAGGGACCAGCACTACTGTGCATACGCAAGAAAGGCGCAAGTATTTGCGCCTTTCCGTTCTGAAGTTGAATATTGGCCAGCTGCTTACAGCAGCGTGCCGCGCAGTACCATGGTGGCCACCGAGAAGTAAATGATCAGGCCGGTCACGTCTACCAGGGTAGCCACAAACGGGGCCGACGAGGTGGCCGGGTCTAGGCCGAGGCGCTTGAGCAGCATGGGCAGCATCGCGCCCGACAAGGCACCCCACAGCACGATACCCAGCAGGGAAAAGCCGACCGTAACGGCAATCAGGGCCCAGTAAGGACCGAAGTAGCCGGGGTCAATGTAGTTGGCCCACAGTACGATGCGGAACGAGCCCACCACGCCCAGAATCGTACCCAGCGCAAGTCCCGAAATGATTTCGCGCCGCAGTACCAGCCACCAGTCGGAGAGCGTAAACTCGCCCAGACTCATGGCCCGGATGATGAGGGAAGTAGCCTGGGAGCCGGCATTGCCGCCGGCTGAAATAATGAGGGGAATAAACAAACCCAGTACGGCGGCTTTCTGCAAATCGTCCTCGAAGTGGTGCATGGCTGAGGTAGTCAGCATCTCGCCGATGAGCAGAATCACGAGCCAGCCCGCCCGCTTTTTTACCATGCTCCAGATAGAAGTAGCCAGATACGGCTCGTCCAAGGCTTCCGAGCCGCCCAGCTTCTGGATATCCTCGGTGTCTTCCTCTTCCCGAATGTCGAGAATATCGTCGATGGTCACGATGCCGAACAGCACCCCCTCGTCGTTGACTACGGGCAAAGCCACCCGGTCGTTCTTGCGAAACACCTCAATGGCCGCTTCCTGATCCTGCATGGCGTTGAGGCTCACGTAGCGCCGGTCCATAAGCTCACTCACGCGCCGGTCGGGGTCGGCCAGCAAAAACTCCCGGATCCGGATGTCGTCAATCAGCACGCCGCGGTGGTCGGTTACGTACAGCATGCTCAGTGTTTCGGACTGTCCGCCGTGGCGGCGAATGTAGTCGAGCACCTGCTGCACGGTCCAGGTTTCGCGAATGGCAATGTAGTCGGGCGTCATCAGGCGGCCCACCGAGTACTCGGGGTAGCCCAGCAGCTCCAGCGTCACGCGGCGCTCGGGCTCCGAAAGGGTCTGAATCAGCTCCTTGACAAAGTCGTCGGGCAGAAACTCGAGCAGGGCCGTCCGGTCGTCGGGCGACATCTCGTTGAGAATGTCCGAAATCTTATCCTGCGAGAGGTTGGCCAGAAAGTGGCGCTGAATGTCCAAGTCGAGGTATTCAAACACCTCCGTGGCCAGCTTCAGGGGCAGCAGCCGAAACACGATTAGCTGTTCCCGCTCCTCTTCATTCTCGATTAGCTCTACCAGCTCCGAGGGCTCAAACGACTTGAGAACTTCCTTTAATTTAAAAAACTCGCCCTCCTGAATCAGGGACGTAATTTGGTCAGTAGTTGGATGCTGATTCATGGAAAAAGTCAGGAGGGAGGTGCTTCGCTAGGCAGCAGATTGAGTGAGGAATTCGGCGCGCAAAAGTAGGCCAAAAAAACCGGCTAGCCGCGTCGGTTTGCGTCATTTTTCCTAACGCCAAACTCCCGGCGGCAATTCCCGCAGCGGTTCACAAATGTTGGATTTATCCGCGTTGCCCGGCTTGGGTGCTGTTGGGCTACTCTGGCAGGGACGCAGGCTCCGCAATAGGCCGGCCAACGCATGTTTTGAGACCTGAAACCCGCCAAAAAGTTGTGCGCACCCGCAAATTCCCGAAAAAAATAATGTTTGGGTAACGGACTCGGTAAGCACCGATAAATCAAATCCGTACTGGCTTTTTCCCGCTATCAGCTTTCTGCGGGAGCTCAACCGTGGCAACTCCCCACCACTGGCCTCGTTGGGAAGTCAGTATCCCATGTACTTTTGAACCTGCTTACCCCTGTATTATGCCCCAGTCGTCTGCGTCACCCCTCGGAACGCTCGTTGCCCTCGGTGGCGGCGACGACGATGCCCTGCTGGCCCTGCTCACCGACCTGCTGGCCGATCCGGACGCGCCCATCGTAGTACTGGCCATGGCCGCCAGCGACGCCACGGCCACTGGCAACAACTACGTGAAAGCTCTGCGGGAGCTGGGCAATACCAACGTCTGCCACATCAAGATTGATGAGCGGCACTCCGCCGACAAGCCCGCCTCGCTTCGCCGCCTGAAAGAGGCGCGCCTGGTGTTTTTTACCGGCGGCGACCAGGAACTCATTACCGAATTCCTGCAGGGCACTGAGTTTCTGCGGGAGCTCAACCACCGTTACCGCACCAAGGCCGACTTTATTATTGCCGGTACCAGCGCCGGGGCTTCCGTGATGCCCGAGCACATGCTCGTGTCGGGCTACGGCTGGCGGGCCCTGCGCAAGGGTGGCATCCGCACCGACCACGGCCTGGGCCTGATCAGCAACGTGCTTATCGATCAGCACTTTGTGGAACGAGGCCGCTTCGGGCGGCTGGCCCACGCCATGCTCACGCACTCCATGTCCCTGGGCCTGGGCCTGGCTGAGGAAACCGGCATTATCATCCGCCACGGGCAGGAAGCCGAAGTGTTTGGCGACGGGGTGGTGATGGCCGTGGATGGCAAGCACATGCACGGCAACAACCTGGGCCGCATTGGTCGGGGGAGCCCGTGGCTGCCCAGGATTTCCGGGTGCACCTGCTTGTGAGCGGGCAGCGGCTCAATCTGAAGACCCGGCAGGTAGTAAATGAAGAATAATAGCTGCATTTTTGGGGCGTTCCACGGGCACTTCATTAGTGGCATAAATAGTCGGCACGCCTACTAGTTAATTCTTTTTTCTCGCTACATTTAGTCCCACAACCTCTCATTCTCACCCTTTTTTCTTTGTTATGAATCTAAGAACTCTACTCCTCGCGGGTGGTGCGCTACTCTCGGGTACGGCAGCCTCGGCAGGTGGCTATCAAGTGTCGCTGGCCGGGATAAAGAACAACGGCATGGGCGGCGTAGGTGTAGGGCTTTCCCTGGACCAGGCCGCTATGTTCTACAACCCTGGTGCCCTGGCCATGGTGCGGGAGCGGGGCGTACAACTTGGTGGTAACCTCACGTTTGCCCGCAACGCCTTTGTGGCGGAAGGCAGCAACACCCAGCGTGAACTCCGGAACTCGGTCGTTACTCCTTTTAGCCTGTTTGCCGGCTACGGCCCAGAGGAAGGCAAGTTCCGCGCGGGCATTGCCGTGTATACGCCTTTCGGCAGCAAACTGCAGTACGCCGAGGGTTGGGAAGGCCGCACTTCTCTGACCGACATTGACCTGAAGTCCGTATTCGTGCAGCCTACATTCAGCTATGCCCTGACCGACCAGCTCAGCGTGGGTGCGGGCCTGGTGGTGCTGGCATATGGTGCTGTAAACCTGCAGCGGGATGTTCCCCTGCCCGATTCTTATGGTCACATTGAGCTCGATGGCAAGGCCAAGACCAAGCTCGGCTATAATGCGGGCATTTTCTTTAAGCCTTCTACCAAGCTGACCCTGGGTATCAGCTACCGCTCCAAGATTGACGCCCAGGTAGAAGACGGTGACGTAACGTTCACTAATATCTCGCCCACGTTTGCCCCGCGCTTCCAGGCTACTAAGTTTGCCGCTACGCTGCCTTTGCCTGCTACCACCAGTATCGGTCTGGGCCTCATGCCCACCGACAAGCTGACCTTCGGCGTCGACATCAACTATGTGAACTGGAGTGCCTACCGGACCCTGGAGTTCAACTTCGACCAGCCTATCAACGGCTCTACGGTTTCAAGCTCCAAGCGCTATTACCAGGATGCCTTCACGTTCCGCGTAGGTGGGCAGTACAAAGTAACCGATGCCTTCACGGCCCGTATCGGTGGCGCCTACGACAACTCGCCGGTGAAAAATGGCTACGTGACGCCCGAAACACCCGATGCCGACCGTATCAGCGGAACGGCGGGCGTGTCTTACGCCGTTAATGAGCATTTCAGCGTGGATGTTTCTACGCAGTTTGTGAGCCTGAAGAAGCGCAGCCAGACGGCGCAGGACCTGCAGAACAACCAAACCACTGACCGCGTGGCTGGTACCTACAAAACCAACATCGTGATTCCGGGCCTGGGCCTGAATTACACCTTCTAATCCACCCTTTGCCTCTCGACTCATGAATACGACACTGTTTCGCAAGTTTGTGCCCTTCGTGGCACTGCTGGGGCTGGGCTTAACGGCATGCCAGCCCGATCTAGAAGATGATTTCAAAGCCAGCGCCGGTACGGCCGACTTTACCCGCTACATCGCCGTGGGCAACTCCCTGACGGCGGGATTCTCGGACAACGGTCTGTACCTGGAAGGACAGCAGAACTCCTACCCTAATCTGCTGGCCATGCAGTTTAAGGCAGTAGGTGGCGGCGACTTTGAACAACCCTTGTTTGAATCCAACCAAAGCAATGGTAGCGGCTATCTGACTATTACGGGCTTCGACAGCAGCGGCAACCCCATCATCGGCAACGTGGCCGCCAACGCGGCCGTAGGCTTGGGTGCTGATAAAAAGACCCCGCTGCTGGCTAAGTATACCGGCACCGGCAACCAGAACCTGGGCGTTCCTGGTATTCGCGTTGCAGATATTACCACGGTGGGCTACGGGTTCAATAACCCTCAGGGCTTTAACCCTTACTTCGAGCGCCTGCTCAACAACTCACCAGCCACCTACCTGCAGTACGTGCAGGAGCGGGTGAATACCATTAAGCCGACCTTCTTTACCAACTGGCTGGGCAACAACGACGTGCTGGGCTACGCTACCTCTGGCGGCGCGGGTACTCCTCTGACTACTGCGGCAGAGTTTTCCACCAAGTACCGCCAAATGCTGGATGTACTGACTTCTGGGGGAGCCAAGGGAGTGGTTGCAACCATTCCACCCGTAACCAACGTGCCGCTCTTCACGACGGTACCAGTAACGGCAATCATTGCCGGCATCAAAGCCAACAAGGATATTCCGAATGCCAGCAATGCTAGCCTGTATATCCGGACTGGCACGAACACTGTTCGGGAGGCTACCGCTAACGATTTGTTGCTCTTGCCGGCACGAGCTGTTATTGGCACAAAAGACCCTCTCAATCCGCTCCCGGTTGGGGTAGGATACAGCGCTACGTCGGCCAACCCTTTGCCTTCCCAGTTCGTCCTGGATGCCACTGAAATTACGAACGTAAACAACCGCACGGCTGACCTGAACAAGGTTATTACGGACGAAGCAAATGCCCGGGGACTAGCTGTATTCGACGCCAACGCTTACTTCGCTATGGTAGCCCGGAACGGGGTTATTACCAACGGTATCAGCAATTCGGCGGCCTTTGTAAGCGGCAACCTGTTTTCGCTGGATGGGGTTCATCCTACGCCCCGCGGCTATGCATTGATTGCAAATGAAATGATTAAGACCATCAATGCTAAGTACGGCGCAAGCGTACCGCAGGTGAATGCTGCTGCTTATCGGGGAGTGGAGTTTCCATAACCGATAGAGCACTACGCCCACAAAAGAAAAGCTCCTTCCCGCTACTGGGAAGGAGCTTTTCTTTTGGGTGGTCATAACTACACAGCAGGCCAAAGCTACCCTGAAAGCCCCTCGTTGACTAACCTCGGCGCAGAAACGGACTTGGCCCTTGAGGTACTTCTGCTAGCTTTGTAGGCTGTTATTTGTGCGCCAACCGAAAATGGCGGAGTACAATGATTTTTATACTTCTCGCGAATAGCAAGTAGTATTTCCTGTCTTCCCTTTATTCATTTTTCTATGAAACGTTTACCCATTGCAGTTCTAGCGCTGGCCTGTGCCTTTACGGGCTGTAAAAAGGACAATGAGGATACCCCCGCGCCTGCCCAGTCCAAGACGGACATGCTGACGTCGAAGAGATGGCGCGTAATTGCTGATGTCAGCACCGAAACCATCAATGGAAAAACTACGTCTTACGACGAGTTTGCTGATTATGAGGCGTGTGAGAAAGATAACTTCACCAAGTTCAGCCCTGATAAAACGCTGAAAGTGGATGAGGGTACCCTGAAGTGCGACCCCAGTGCAGATCAGCAGAGCAGCGGCACTTGGGACTTTAACTCGGATCAGAGCAAGCTTCTGCTAGCCTCGCCGGATTTGGGTGGTTTGACCGTTCCCTTCGAGCTGGTAGAGTTGAACTCGACCACTATTAAGCTACGCCTCACGCAGACCTTCGGGACGGACCCCAACAAGGAGACCTATACGGAGACCTACACGTTCAGCGCTTTCTAAAGTTGATTTCTGACACATAAAATAAGCCCGCTTCACTTACAAAGCGGGCTTATTTTATGGCTTCTTCTCAGCTCCCAGCAGTCAATTGACTGGCAATGACGGCGGCATGATGACGGCCGTTTTCAATAAACCAGAGGCTGGTGTTGAGTCCACCGCACACGGTACCGGCCAGAAAGAGGCCGGCTCGGTTGGTTTCGAAGGTTTCGGGATCATGCGTGGGAGTACGGGCCGCGTCATCCTGAAACGACACGCCCAGGGCCTCCAGCAGGCTATAGTCGGGGCGGTAGCCGGTAAGAGCATAGATGTAGTCGGCGGGCAGCAGCAGCTCCCCTCGGGCGTAACGACCGTGACGCCGGACGCCGAGATGCTGTGCACGGTTGTGTTGTACAGAGCCCGAATCCGGCCTTCGGCAATGCGGTTCAGCAAATCGGGCCGAATCCAGTATTTCACCGAATCGGAAACGGCCGCGCCGCGTACCACCAGCGTAACCTGAGCCCCGGCCCGCACCAGCTGCAGCGCGGCTTTGGCTGCCGAGTTCTTCGCCCCAATCACGACGACATGCTGGCCCATGTGCGGGTAGGGCTCCTTGTAGTAGTAGCTCACGTGCGGAGCATCTTCGCCGGGCACGTTCAGGCGGTTGGGTACGTCGAAAAAGCCGGTGGCCACAACAACGTAGCGCGCGGCAAGCCGGCCCTTTTCGGTTACAGCTTCGTAGGCTCCGGGTCCGCCTTCCAGCCGCAGCACCCGCTCGTAGAGGCGCAAAGTCAGCTTTTCGGACACGGCCACCCGGCGGTAATAGTCGAGTGCATCTTCGCGCAGGGGCTTGTAGTGGGCAGTAGGGAAGGGGTAGCCCCCGATTTCGAGCAGCTCGGGGGTGGAGAAAAACTCCATGTTGGTGGGGTAGCCCACCAGGGAATTAACCAGCGCGCCTTTATCGACGACGCAAACGGACAGACCCCGGCGCTGCGCTTCCAGGGCACAGGCCAAACCCACGGGCCCGGCCCCAATGACTACGGCATCGTAGGCGGCCGGGGCGGTGGCAGAAGAAAAAACGGTTTCAAGCATCACACGTCTAATACCAGTTGGCTTTGCTTCTGGTTTACAAAAAAAGAACATAAGTCAGCCAGGCCCAACCGGTAGGCCGGCCTGGGGTCCGGCTGAAACTGCTTAACTTGGCTATTCTTTCCGCAGTTAGTTTATTATGCAACGAGTACGTGTGTTTTTGCTGGTGTTTTTGGTCCTGGGCTTGGGTGCGGGCTGCAAAAAGGAGAAAACCGATTCGAAAGCCGCCTTGCTGACCAATAAAAACTGGCAGGTCAAGGCCATTGCCATTACCTCAACGGGTTCCCAGGCCGGCACCGTCGACGGCTATGCGCTGCTGCAGCCTTGCGAGAAGGACAACTACCTGCGCTTCAGTTCCAGCAAAGCCCTGGAGCTGAACGAGGGACCCAGCCGCTGCCCCGATGCCGAGCAGTCATCGGCGGGTAGCTGGGACGCCAGCGCCGACTACAGTACGCTGACCATTCAGCTGAACCAGTACAGCCGCATTGCCGGTGTGAAGATGGACGTCGTTACGCTGGAAGAAAGCCAACTGGTGCTGAAAAGCACCGTGGTACAGCCCGATCAGACGGTGGTTACGGTGACGACCTTCGGCGTACAGTAAAAGTAATAGACCCGTTTTTAAAGGCCGTAACCCCAGTGGGTTGCGGATTTTCTGTTTTAGGGTTTGCGCAAAGAAAAGAATAGCTCGGTAGGCACGACTTACTTAGTGCGAACCATGTTGCGTATCAGCCTACCCAACTGACTATAGACTGGGGCACCTGGAGCATACCGACAGCCGGAGCGCTGGTCGTAACCGACGCCTGGAAATAACCCGATAAGAGTTCTTTGCCCGTTATGGAACGGGTGAAAGGCAGCTACAGCATTGAGGAGCAAGTCAGCAGACGCTGGCTCTGAAGTCTACGCACATTACTGGCCGCAACCAGGACTCAGGCATAGTGTATCGGGCGGTGTTTACCCGGGAGCCATAGCGGCAGCTTTTCTAATCGGCTGACGCAAAGAGCTGGTTATGTAGGAGCTAGGCCCGGCGCTGCCGGGCCTTTAAGGCCCCCGTCGACCACAGGGCCGTACCAATAAGCACGGGCTGAAAGAACAGGCGGCCCAGCCGTTTGGCGTCGGTGTCGAGGCCGAAAGCGGAAATGTGGTGGGTGTACTGGTGGAGGTTGCCGGGAAAGACTAACGCGTAAAAAACGCCCAAGCCCAGGCCCATTTCCCGGCGGCGCCGTTTCCAGAGCAACAGCGCTAGTCCCAGCCCGATTTCTATCACGCCCGATTGCAGCACGACGGTATCCTTGTCTAGCGGTACGAAGTCGGGGACCTGGGCCTGAAACTCCTGGCGGGCCACGGTGAGGTGGCTAAGGCCAGCTACGACCATAAATGCGCCCAGCCCGATGCGGGCCAGTTTTTGGGCAGTGGTAGTAGGCTGAGGCATAGGTTGGCGAAGTTTGAACAAGGTGGAGCCCAACTATACGCGGCTGGCCGGGCGCCGGATAAGCTGCGCCGCAAAAAGCCCGGCCAGCCGGCGTAGAATACCCAGAACTTGGTATTGCAGCCGGCGGCGGAAGAGAGGACCTTTGTGGAGGCAACTGGCTTGCGTAAGAAGCTGGTCGTCAGTCCCGTATTTCCCTTCCCTGCTCTCCATGAAACACTACTACTTATTGCTCCTCGGCGGCCTGCTTACTTCCTGCTTTGATAAAGAAGAGGTGCCCCCAAGCCGTACCCAACTGCTGACGGCCAGCCCCTGGGCCATGACCAGCTACGTCGACGACACTAACGGGCAAAATCCCCTGCAGCGCTTCCAGAGCTGCGACCAGGACGACTCCTTCCGCTTCGATACCGGCGGCACCTATATCGAAGAACGCGGCAGCCTGCGCTGCACCAACGAAACGGCCGGTCCTACTTCGCTCGGGCGCTGGACGGCCAAAGACGACGTGGACTCGCTCACGGTGACCGGGGTGGCTGGCGACGGGCTCATTCTACGCACGAAGTGGAAAGTAACCGAGCTGACCACCAGCAGCCTTACGCTAAGCCGCCGGACCGTCAGCTCGACCGGCGTGGCACGCACTAGCACGGTGCAGCTGGTAAAAAAGTAACCTCTCCCACGTTATCTATCTTCACATTTCTGGTTGCTACTTTATCAAGTTAGGGCGAAAAGAAACGGGCAGCCCTGCATGGCTGCCCGTTTTTGGTTGTGGCTGGTAAGCCGTGCGTTAGTGAGCTTGTAGCCAGTTTTGGCCGGTGCCCACTTCCACTTCCATTGGTACGCTCAACGGCAGGGCCCCAATCATGAGCTCCTTGATGCGCGGAATGATGTAGTCGACTTCCTCTTTGGGGGCGTCGAACACCAATTCGTCGTGCACCTGCAGAATCATCTTGGTGCCCAGGTTTTCCTTGTCCAGCCACTCGTGGATGCGGATCATGGCAATCTTGATGATGTCGGCCGCCGTGCCCTGTATGGGGGCGTTAATGGCGTTGCGCTCGGTGAAGCCCCGCAGCGTGGCGTTGCGGGAGTTGATGTCGCGCAGGTAGCGGCGGCGGCCCAGCAGGGTTTCGGCGTATTCCAGCTCCCGGGCCTTGTTGATGCTGGCGTCCATGAACTGCTTGACGGCCGGGAACTCCTGAAAGTAGGCATCGATAATTTCCACGGCTTCCTTGCGGCCCACGCCCAGGCGCTGGGCCAAACCGAAGGCTGAAATACCGTAGATGATGCCGAAGTTAACCATCTTGGCCTTGCGGCGCATTTCGCCGTCCACGGCTTCTAGTGGCACTTTAAACACCTTGCTGGCGGTGCTGCTGTGAATGTCGATGCCCTGGCGGAAAGCCTCAATCATGGTGGCATCCTTCGAGAAGTCGGCCATGATGCGCAGCTCAATCTGGGAGTAGTCGGCCGCTACCAGAATGTGCTCGGCGTCACGCGGCACGAAGGCCTTGCGGATTTCCCGGCCTTTCTCGGTCCGAATCGGAATGTTCTGCAGGTTGGGGTTGGTGCTGCTCAGTCGGCCGGTGGCGGTTACGGCCTGGTTGAAGGACGTGTGCACCCGGCCGTCGGCCTCACAGACCAGCTGGGGCAGGGCCTCGACGTAGGTGCTGCGGAGCTTGGTGAGCTGGCGGTGCTCCAGAATCAGGGCGGCTACAGGGTTTTCGGCGGCCAGCACGCTCAGTACTTCCTCGCCGGTAGCGTACTGCCCGGTCTTGGTTTTCTTGATTTTGCCGCCCCCGAGCTGAAGCTTGTCGAACAGGATTTCGCCCAGCTGCTTGGGGGAGCCAATGTTGAATTCCTGCCCGGCCGCCGCGAAAATCTGCTTTTCAATGTCGGTGATGTAACCCTGGAGCTGGGCCGAATATTCGCCCATGGCGCTGGAGTCAATCCGGACGCCTTCGTACTCTACGTCGGCCAGCACCGGCACCAGCGGGTTTTCCACCTCGTTGAGCAGCTTAAGCAAACCCAGGGCCGCCAGCTTGGGCTCAAACACGTGCTTGAGCTGCAGGGTCACGTCGGCATCTTCGCAGGCGTAGTCGGCCACTTCCGCGGGCGGGATGTCAGCCATGGTTTTCTGCTTTTTGCCCTTGGGCCCAATCAGCTCGATAATGGAAATGGGCGTGTAGTGCAGGTAGGTTTCGGCCAGCACGTCCATGTTGTGGCGCATGTCGGGCTCCAGCAGGTAGTGGGCCAGCATGGTGTCGAACAGGGGCCCGCCGATGCGGATGCCGTAGTGCTTGAGAATGGTCAGGTCGTACTTAATGTTCTGCCCAACCTTGGTGATGCCCTCGTGCTCGAGAAACGGCCGGAACTCGTCCACCAGCGCCTGGGCGGCCTGCTCGTCGTCGTGGGGCACGGGTACGTAGTAGGCCTCGCCGGGCAGCCAGCAAAAGCTCAGGCCCACCAGGCGCGCCGTCATCGTGTCGAGGCCGGTAGTTTCGGTGTCGAAGCTGACTTCCTTTTGCAGCAAGAGGAACTTGAGCAGGTCCTGACGCAGGGCGGGCGTGTCGATGAGGTGGTAGTTGTGCGGTACTTCGGCCAGGGTGCGGCGGGTAGTGGGCAGCGCGTCGGCTTCGTCGTCCTCGATAAACTCGGTGATGCCCACGGGCGCGGCAAACAGATTGGCCTGGTGGCCGGCACCGGTCGGAATCAGGCTTTTCTTGCCCTTGGCGGGGCTAATCGGGGTGGCTGAGGTGCGGGCCGGACCGGTTTTGAGCACTCGGGCGGCCAGCTGCCGGAACTCCAGCTCGTCGAACAGGGCGGTGAGTTTTTCCTCGTCGGGGGCCGAGCAGCTCAGCTCATCCGGCTCGAAGGGAATGGGCACGTTGATGTGGATGGTAGCCAGCTCCTTGCTCAGCAACCCCTGCTCGGCGAAGTTGCGCACGTTTTCCTGCTGCTTGCCCTTGAGCTGGTCCACGTTGGCAATCAGGTTTTCGACCGAGCCGTACTGCTTAATCAGGGCTTTGGCCGTCTTCTCGCCGATGCCGGGAATGCCGGGAATGTTGTCGGAAGCGTCGCCCTGCAGGCCCAGAATATCGGTGACCTGCTCCACCCGGTCAATTTCGAAGCGCTGCAGCACGTGGGCCAGGTCCAGCACTTCGGCCGAGTTGCCCATAAAGGCCGGCCGGTAGATTTTCACCTTCTCCGTCACGAGCTGGCAGTAGTCCTTGTCGGGCGTCATCATGTACACCTCGTCGAAGCCCTGCTCCTCGGCGTGCCGGGCCAGGGTGCCAATCACGTCGTCGGCCTCGAAGCCGTCCATGACCAGAATCGGGATGTTGAAGGCCTCGATGATCTTCTTGATGTAGGGAATAGCCGTGCCTATGTCCTCGGGCATGGCCTGGCGCTGGGCCTTGTATTCGGCAAACTGCTCGTGGCGGAAGGTCTTTTTGGCCGCGTCGAAGCACACGCCAATGTGGGTCGGCTTTTCTTTCTGCAGCACTTCCACCAGGGTGTTGGTGAAGCCTAGCACGGCGCCGGTGTTCATGCCCTTGGAGTTGATGCGCGGATTTTTGCTGAAGGCAAAGTGGGACCGGTAAATCAGGGCAAAGGCGTCGAGCAGGAAAAGCTTTTTGCGGGGTTGGGTGGCGTCGGTAGTCATAGTAGGGGCGAAGGTAAGCAACGACTCGGGCGTTGCGGCGGCAGGCGCGTTGTGGCTGGTACCGGTAAAACCTGGGTTGAGGAATACGTAAAACAACTCCTTGGGCAAAGTTTCTACTACGCAGCTCAGCCAAAGACACTACCTATACGAAGAAACCGGCAGCTTGACAGTAGTAATTGCCCGCAGGAAGTCGAAGCAGTTTTCAACGCATCGACAACGGAAAGCCTGCAGCGTCTAAAATGTCGTTAGTTTTGCTAATTGTCTAACCAACAACTATATGAAAAAACTAATATACGCAAGTCTAGGGCTGGTACTATGTATGGGAGCAGGGCCGGAGGCCGCCGCGCAGGCCGTGGCCGATCCGACGCTTGGGCCCGTCACGGTGCTACAGTCGGGGATAGTAAACAACGTGCAGCAGCAGCCTGATGGCAAGTACCTGGTAGGCGGCTATTTCACGCAGGTAAATGGCACCGCCGCCACGGGCCTGGTCCGACTAAACGCCGACGGCTCGTTGGATAATGCTTTTACCAGCACCGCCAATAACCGGTATCCCATCAACAAAATCCGGCTGCTGCCCAACGGCCAGATTCTGCTGCAGGCGTACGGGGCCATTACGGTCGGGGGCCGCAACTTCATCACAATAGCCAAGCTGAATGCCGACGGCAGTCCGGTCACAAGCTTCTCGGTGGGTAGCGGCGCACCGTCGGTAAGCACGATGGAAGTACAGGCCGATGGCAAAATCCTGGTGGGCGGCGACTTTACCACCTTCAACGGCGTAACCGCCAACGGCCTGGTGCGGCTGAATGCGGACGGCAGCATTGATCAGGCCTTCTCGACGGCCCTGAACGGGGGCTTTACCCGCACGAGTTCCAACCAAGCTACCGTCCGGAGCGTAGCCGTGCAGCCCGACGGTAAAATTCTGGTGGCCGGTAATTTCGACAACTACAATAATACGGGCCGCAAGGGCCTGGTACGGCTGAATGCCAACGGCTCGCTCGATACCAGCTTTACGCCCGCTATTACTACCAACAACACGGATTCTGAAGTGCTGGCCGTTGCCCTGGACCCACGTACCAATTACGTGCTGGCTTTCCGGAGCGGCTTCTCGGTCCAGCAGATTCTGCGCATGACCACCACCGGCGCCCTCGACAACACGTTCACCACCCAATCTACGTTCAACTGCCTGAGCTACAGCTCTACGAACAGTGAAGAATTCGCCGTCGACTCCAACGGCCGGGTGATAGTGAGCGGCTGTTTCGTTAACTATGGCGGAGTGGCCAGTGGCAATAACTTCGTTACCCGCTTCCTGTCCAACGGCCAGCGCGATACGCAGTTTGCCGTTGGCCAGCAACTGGATAGCCGGGCCACTTGCGTAAAGGTGCTGGCCAATGACGATGTGCTGTTGGGCGGGGAGTTTTCCCGGTATGGCAGCATCCGCAACGTAAACCTGGTGCGCCTGAACAGTGCTGCGCAAGCCCTGGCTACGCCCCGCCCGGCCCTGATGGCGGACGGCGCGGTGGAGGATGTAGTGCAGCAGCCCGATGGTAAGCTGCTGGTGGGCGGTAAGTTTTGGCAGATCAATGGGCAGGCAGCCGGCAACATTGCCCGGCTCAACCTCGACGGCACGCTCGATAACAGCTTTCAGCTGAATGGCGTAGATGGCCAGGTGCGCAAAATTGCCGTGCGCGACAATGGCCGCATCGTAGTTGCCGGCGACTTTACTACCGTTGGCACCCAGGCCTCACCCATGGTGGCGCAGCTGCTGGCCAATGGCAGCCCGGATGCTTCCTTTGCTACGGCTGGAACTGCCACCTCGGCCGGTGCTTATACCAGCAACGTACATGCGCTGGCACTGCAGGCGGATGGCAGCCTGCTGATAGGCGGCCCATCCACTACCCTGGGCAATTTCTATGGCCCCCTGCACCGGGTACTTACCAACGGCGCCGTTGACGCGGCCTATTCCAACCAGATTGGCCAGTTCCCGGAAGTGCTGAGTCTGGCTGCGCTGCCTTCCGGTAAGCACTACGTCGGTTTCCGAGGATCTAGCCCCGCCGCCCTGGTCCGCCTCAACGCCAACGGCAGCCTCGATAACACGTTTACCGCCGGAACGTCCACTGGCTATGTCGTGATTAACGACCTGGTGGTTTTGCCCAATGAGAAGGTGTTGGCGGGCGGCTCGTTTTCCAACTACGGCGGCACAGCCCGCACCAACCTGGTGCAGCTGAATGCCAACGGGACGGTGGATGCGGCGTTTGTGCCGCCGGTGCTCAGCGGCACCGGGATTACCTCGCTGGCCCGCTACGCGAATGGGCGAATTCTAATTGGTGGCGGCAGCCTGAGCGTCGACGGCATTTCGCGGGGAACGGTAGCGCGCCTGAATCCGAATGGCTCCTACGATGCGTCGTTTAGCAGCACCCTGCGGAGTGGGTATAATGCCTACGTGACGCTGCAGGCCGACGAGTCGGCGCTGGTGTACAGCACGTCACTGTATTTCGGCAGCACGCCGAATCAAACCTTGCCGCTCGTGCGCCTGACGGCCCCGAACGTGCTGAGCGTGAGCAGCCGCCAAAGCACGGCCCGCACCGAGGCCTGGCCCGTTCCGGCCCACTCAGAGCTGCACGTGCAGGTAGAAGCCGCCGCCCAGCCCCGCAGTCTGGAACTGCTCGACGCGACGGGCCGGGTGGTGCTCAGTCGGGCTATTCGGGAGGCCGAGCCCGTGGTGCCCGTAAGCCAGTTGCGGGCCGGGCTTTACCTATTGCGCGTGAACTACGCCAACGGCTCCGTGACCCGCCCCGTCGCGGTGGAATAACCTGCGCCACACTTTTTTCCCAACCCCGCGCCGCCGTTCTGCTGGCGCGGGGTTGTTTTTCCTGCACCGGTTGTCGGCCACGGGTACCGCGGACGCAGCTTACCAAGCCGCCATTGGTACCGGACCAGGGCAAAACGGGATAGTACCGCGCGTAAATGTCATTGCTTCGCTGCCCGATGGCAAGCATTATGTCGCTGGTCTGTTTAATCAATTCAACAGTGTGGGGGCTCCGGCCCTGCTGCGCCTAAACGCCAACGGAACCCGCGACAACACGTTTGTCCCCAGCCTGAGCAATACGTCTATGGCCCGGGTGCTGCCGCTGGCCAGTGGCAAAGTGCTGGTAACGGGCGTGAATACCAACGGCCAAAGTAACAACCTGGCCCGGCTTACGGCTACCAGTGGGCTGGACGCAACCTTCGCCGCCGGCATCAATAGCTTCAGCCAATTTGCCTTAGCTGAGCTACCCAACGGCCGGATTCTGGTCGGGGCAGCGCGCTGGTACCCAGCGGCCCGGCCCGCGGCCCGCTGGTGCGCCTCAATCCCGACGGTACAACTGACAATTCGTTTGTCAACGCCTTTGGTCCAACCGGCGCGACCATCAATACGGTGGCCGTGCAGCCCGATGGCGCCTTCCTGGTGGCGGGCAATTTCACGCAGGTGAACGGGCAAACCCGCCCGGGGCTAGCCCGTCTGACGGCCCCCAACGTGCTGGCCGTCGGCAACAAGCAGCTGGAAGCCCGTACCGAAGCCTGGCCCGTGCCAGCCCACTCGGTGCTGAACCTGCGCCTTGATGCCGACGGCCAGCCCCGCACAGTAACGCTCCTCGACGCCCTGGGTCGGGCTGTGCTCACCCAAGTCGTCACCCAGCCCAGCCTCGCGCTGCCTACTCAGCACCTGCGCGCCGGGGTATACCTGCTGCGCGTCGATTATGCCGATGGCGCCGCGGTGCGGCAGGTCATTGTTGAATAGATAAGAGAGGAATTGCCGCATATAAAAAGGCCCTGGCAAAACATGGCGCCAGGGCCTTACTTTTACCCGGCACCGGCCGGACCGCAAAGGGCTAGTCTGCTGGCGTGCTGTTTGAATTTTATTTTCGTGCTCCTGATAAGAGTGTGGTAACTTGCTCACCAATAGTTTCTTTTACCTGATTCATATTATGCAGAATAAAATACTCTTCCTCGTATTGCTGGTCCTCTTATCTGTCCGGCTGGAAGGCTGGGCTCAGAGTGTGGACCCCACGTTTGCCCCGGTCAGCCTATTCGCTTCGGCTTCTGTAACGGCGGCTGTGCAGCAGCCTGATGGTAAATATGTGGTGAGCGGCAACTTCACCCGGATCAACGGCTCCTCAGCTTCTACTATTGTTCGCCTCAACGCCAATGGCACCCTCGACGAGAGTTTCGCTCAGAATTTGCGAACCCGCTCGCCCGTTTCAGCTTTGGCCGTATTGCCCAATGGGCAGATTATGGTGGCCTCGCCGGGCACGCTCGTTCTTAATATTAATGGGCAGAGCTATTCCAACCTGGTTAAGCTGAATGCCGACGGGACCGTGGCCGATGGGTTCGGGACCGGGGCTGCGGGCGTGATTCAGTCAATAGCTGCGCAGCCGGATGGCAAAGTGCTGGTAATCGGTGCTTTCACAACCTTCAATGGTTCGCCCGCACCGGGCATGGTGCGCCTCAATGCCAATGGCACGGTGGATCAAGCTTTCCAAACGGCTTTGGGCACGGGCTTTACCGGCGACGTGTACGTACTGGCTCTGGAAAGCAACGGACGAATTCTGGTAGGGGGATGTTCACTGATTTTAACGGTACGGGCCGTAAAGCCCTGGTGCGGCTGCAAACCACGGGCGCACTGGATACGAGCTACAATCCCAACGTTGATACCACGCCCCGCCCTTACGTTGCCTTGCTGGCCGTTGACCCTCTTACAAACCAGGCTGTTGTGAATGGCCAGTTAGGAGAGTTAACCCGGCTGAACCAGGATGGTACCATTGATAACTCCTTCCAGACGGCGGCAACAAGCTACTGTATTGGTCTTACTGGGGCCAATAACCGCCGCCTCATTGTGGATCGGTTGCGCCGGGTGTGGTATGGGCGCGGCTGCGTGACCGCAGGCAGCACCGAGTATCTGGTGCGGTACCTGTCCAATGGCAACGTAGACCCGCAGTTCTCGGCCGCCGGGGCCAGCAATGGAACGGTGAATGTGCTGTTTCAACAGGCCGACGGACTTATTGTAGCCGGCGGCAATTTCAACCAGTTCCTCGGAGTGGCCAATGCTCCGCTAGTGCGGTTTACCGACCAAAACTTCGTGCAGGTAGATGCTACCTTCCGCCCCACTCTGGATGCCGTAGGTTCGGTACTGAGAACCGTGCGGCAAGCAGACGGGAAACTGGTTATTGGCGGCGTATTTCGCGAGGTAAACGGGCAGCCCGCTGCCAATCTGGCCCGGCTTAATGCCGATGGCACCCTGGATGCCGCCTTTACTGTGCCAGCCGTAAATGGTCCGGTGCAGAGCCTGGCTCTACAGGCCGATGGTAAAATCGTTTTGGCCGGCGACTTCTCGACGGTAGCGGGTGTAAGCTCCCCCAGTATTGCTCGGCTGCTGCCCAATGGTACCTACGACCCGGGCTTTACCAGCAACGTTGTCAGTAACCGCGCTGTCACGGCATTGGCCATTCAGCCCGACGGTGCTATTTTGCTGGGTGGTAATTCGGCGCTGACCATCGGGGGCGTAGTGCCTTCTTGCACCGCCTGCTGCCCAACGGGCAGGCCGACGCAACCTACGGCCAGAACAACGGTACCGGCCCCACCGGGTCCATGCGCGACATTACCTTGTTGCCCGATGGCCGCCATTATGTGTGTGGGTTCTTCTCTCGGCTAAACGGGGTGACGGTTGAGGGCGTAGCCCGCCTGCTGCCCAGCGGCGCCCTCGACCCGTCCTTTACGCCTACGACCAGCAATACAACCCGGACTATTTTCAGAGCATTGCCCTGAGTAGTGGTCAGGTATTGGTGGCGGGCGCATTCACCACCTTTGGTACCACAGCCCGCACCAATCTGGTGCGGCTCAATGCCAACGGCACCATTGATCCAAGCTTCGACGCCACCCTAACCACGGGTCAGGTTTCCGCCATTTACGAGCAGGCCGACGGTAAAATCATTGCTGCCGGCATTGGCAATCAAGTAGCCGGCACCAACCTGAACACCCTGTTTCGCCTGAACCCGAACGGCAGCCTCGACAACAGCTTTAACGCCACTGCTGGCCAGATCGACGCCGTTGTGCAGTCCTTCCTGGTGCAGCCCGATGGTAAGCTGATTATTAGCGGCAGCTTCAGCCAGGTATATGGGCAAAGCCGTCCGTCAATAGCCCGCATTACGGCGTCCGGCGTACTGGCCGTGGCCAATCAGCAGTTGGACGCCCGCACCCAGGCTTGGCCGGTGCCCGCGCACGAAACCCTGAACCTGAGCCTGGATGCAGCGGCCAAACCGGAGTCGGTGGAACTGCTCGACGCGCTGGGCCGCGTGGTCCTGACCCGCCGCGCTACTGCCCCTGAGCTAGCGCTGCCCGTGCGCCAGCTTAAGGCCGGGGTATACCTCCTACGTGTACGCTATGCCACGGGCCCCGTCACCCGCCGCGTGGTAATCGAATAAAAGGTAGCAGTCCTTTCAGCCGAACCGGTTATTCACACGAGTTCTTGCCCACCTGCCTGGACAATGTGTGGCTAGGTTGGTGACAGAATTACTACGCTCTCCTCTTCTTCTACTTGCATTCTATGTTACTTCGCTTACACCGCTTATTGCTCGCTGTAGGTCTTGCCGTGGTTGTTGCCCCTGCGAGCCGGGCTCAGTCCATCGACCCAAATTTTTCCGTGGCCGATATCGATCAGCCCGCGACCGTGGCAGCTATGCTGCGGCAGGCTGATGGTCGGTACATCATCAGTGGTAACTTCCAGAAAGTGAATGGCACGGCTGCTACTGGGCTTATCCGGCTGAATGCTGCTGGAGTGCTGGATCAGAGTTTTACCACGGCCGCTGCGGTGCAAACTCCACCCGATGCCCTGCGCCTTTTACCCTCCGGACGAATTCTGCTCTTCAGCCCGGGTACGCTCACCGTGGGTGGTCAGGCTTTTCGCAACCTTGTGCAGCTGAATGCTGATGGTACGCTGGGGCCGGCGCTGGCCACGGGTACGGGCACCAACAACTTTGGCGCCCAGGCAGTAGCCGTGCAGCCGGATGGTAAGATTCTGCTCGGTGGGTTGTTCACGTCTTTCAACGGGGTAGCCGCGCCCTACCTGGTACGCCTAAACGCTGACGGAAGCGTGGATACGCCGTTTATGACCAACCTGGGCACCAGCTTTACGGGCGGAGTAAGAACGATGGTAGTGCAGCCCGACGGTAAAATCGTGCTCGGCGGGCATTTCCAGAATTTCAACGGCACGGGCCGCCACCTGCTGGTGCGCCTGAATGCTGATGGTACCTATGACAACAGTTTTGTACCGGCCGTAACGGGTGGCCCCGATGCCTACGTGGCTCACCTGGCCCTGGACCCCCGCAACAATGACGTGATTGTGGAAGGCGTGCTACTGCGGTTCACCACGGGAGGGGCTCGGTCCCTGTTCCGCCTGAAAACGGATGGCAGCGCCGACTCGCAGTTTTCCCCTGGGTTGGGCCATACTGGGTGCTACCTGAACAACTTGACCGGCAACGACCAAATGACCGTCGATGCCCAGGGGCGTATTGTGCTGGGCGGCTGCTTCGAGAAATTTTTAGGTTCCCCTGCTTCGCCTGTTACCAGCTTAGTGCGTTTGCAGCCCGACGGGCAACTCGACGCGCAGTTTGCTACCGGGCCTACGCTGCTGGGCTCTATTAACAACGTGCAGCTGGAGCCCGATGGCGGCGTAACGGTGGCCGGGAATCTAAGAGCAGCCTTTGGCCTGCCCGGGGCCAGTGTGGTACGGCTCACCGCTACGGCCCAGCCCGACCTGGCTTTTCAGCCGGAACTGGTAACTCCCGGCCGCGTGGCCAAGCTACTCCGGCAGGCGGATGGCAAGCTGCTGGTCGGGGGCCGCTTTACCAGTATTCAGGGGCAGAGGGTTAGCAATATAGCGCGTCTGAATGCCGATGGTTCCCGCGACGCCTCCTTTGCCACCACGGGGCCCAACGCCGCTGTGGAGGCGCTGGCCCAGCAGCCCGACGGCAAAATCCTGATTGGCGGCCGCTTCTCGGAAGTGGCCAGCAACCCTGCTGCTCTGGTAGCGCGGCTAGAGGCCGATGGCCGCTACGATGCGTCATTTGCGGCGGGCTTTGTGCATAATGGTACCAGTAGTCAGATAACCGCTGTAGCCCTGCAGCCCGACGGCAAGGTGCTGGTTGGCGGGGTTAGCCTGACTTATACGGGTACCTTTGGCGACGCGCTGCACCGGTTGTTGCCCACGGGCCAGCTCGATCAGGCCTATGAAAACAACCTGCAGGCTAATCCAAAGCAAGTTCAGGTATTGAGCCTGAAGGTTCTGGCCGACGGCCGGGCCTACGTGGGCGGCTCCTTCACGCCCTCCAATGGCAGTGCCTACACTGGGAGCGGCTTGCTGCGCCTGCTGGCCGATGGGCGGCCTGATGCTGGTTTTACGCCAGGAACCTCCAGCGTTAGTGTCGTGGTAAATGACGTGCTGCCCCTGGCCAACGGGCAGGTGCTGGTTGGTGGACACTTCAGCAACTATAATGGGGCAAGCCGGGTGAATATGGTGCGGCTGAATGCTGACGGTAGCGCCGACCCGGGCTTCAACGCCAATATGGCATCTAGCGCCATTAGTAGCACCGGCGTCAGCTTCATAGCGCCCCAGCCCAACGGCCGTTTACTTATTGGCTCGGGCCTTACCATGCGCATTAACGGGGTAAACCAGGGCACCTTGATGCGGCTGCTCCCGAACGGCGACCTGGATGCTTCTTTTGCCAACAGCACAACCCTGGTAAACGGACAAGTGAACAGCGCCATCGTGCAGCCCTCCGGTGAAATCATTGTGGGCGGGCAGTTCAGCCAGATTGCGGGCCAAACGCGCTGGTCGGTGGCCCGCCTGACGGCCCCGCAGGTGCTAGCCGCTGAGCCTACAGTTGCCGATGCTACTACCGGTATCTGGCCCAGCCCGGCCCACGACCAGCTGCACCTGCGGCTGAACATGACTCTGCAGCCCCGGCAAGTTGAGCTTCTGGACCTGACGGGCCGCTGCCTGCGCCAGACGGCGGCCCCGCAGGCCAGCACCGAGTTGTCGGTGCGGGGCTTGGCTGCGGGCGTGTACCTACTGCGTGTCCATTACGCGGCCGGGCCCATGACGCGCCGCATTGTGGTAGAGTAGCCGGATACTGCGGGGTGCTTTGGAAGAAAGCCGCCGTGCCTTATGGGGGTGCGGCGGCTTTCTTTTGTTAACGCGGGGCCAACGAAATACGGGATACCTACGGCGGGGCCGCTACATCGACCTTCGGATCCTGTGGTAGTGCTCGACTTCAACCAGGCCTATAACCCATACTGCGCTTACGCGGCTAGCGGCAAGTGCTCCTGCCCAATACCACCGACCGAAAATCGTCTGCCCGTAGCTATTCGGGCCGGGGTGCGTAGCGACCATTAAGTCATGCAGGTTGGCAGAAAGTGCCGGGGCGCCGTATAGGCTCACGGTATGCGCTATATTTCTCTCGACCTCGAAACCACCGGCGGAAACCCCGGCCGCCACCAGATTCTGGAGCTGGCCGCCGTCGTAGAAGATACCAAACACCTGCGGCCGTTGGCGGAGCTGCCCGCGTTTCGGCGGGTGGTGCGCCACCCCGATTACACGGGCACGGCCGGCGCCCTGGCCCTCAATGCCCGTTTGCTGGAAGAGCTGGCCCGCAAGGAACCCAACCCCGAGCTGTGCCTGCCCGAGGAGCTGATGCCGCAGCTGCGCGAGTTTCTGCTACTGCACGGCTTCCGGCCCGACAAGAAAGACTGCGTAGCCGTGACGCTGGCGGGCAAGAACATCGGCTCCTTCGACGTGCCTTTTCTGCGGCTGCTGCCAGGCTGGGGCACCCTGGTACGCCACGAGCCCGCCCTGCTCGACCCGGCCGCCTTTTACCTGAACTGGCGCAAAGACTCCCGCCTGCCCACCATGAGCATCTGTAAGGCCCGCGCCCACTTCGCCGACGATACCGTGGCCCACCAGGCCCTGGCCGATGCCCTGGACGTGGTGCAGCTGCTGCGGCCGTTCTATGAAATGCCGCTGTATAAGCAGGTAAACAACGCGGAAGAGCTGGATTGAGGGTAGAAATAAGGACTACATTTGTCGGATGTCCTTATACTTTCCTGCATGAAAAAACCCTTACACCTTTTATTACTTCTTCTGGGCGCCAGCTACAGCGGGCGGGTAGCCGCGCAGGTGCCTGATGCCTCCTTTGCCAGCAACGGCGTGTATGCGCCGGCCGAGGTATACTCGTCGTTGCAACAAGGCGACGGTAAACGCGTCATCAGTGGCTCTTTTACCCGCATTAACGGTACGGCTGCCTACGCGCTGGCCCGCTTTGATGCCACTGGAGCTCTGGATCTGGGCTTTACTCAAAACGTGGGCAGGGCCAGCGAAATTCTGAAAGTCCATCTGCTGGCTAGCTCCCAGTACCTGTTAGTTTCTACCTTCGACACCGTGCGCGCCGGTGGGCTTACCCGCCTGAACCTGTTACGCCTCAATGCTGACGGTACCGCCGATGCCAGCTTCAACACGGGAGGCTTGGCTATGGCGCAGGGTAAGAGAGGTTGGATAGATGATGCCCAGGAGCTGAACAACGGTCAGATTCTGGCGGCGGGCTACTTTGATAGCTTTAATGGAGCTGCCGTCAGCAACATCATGCGCCTCAACAGCGACGGTACAGTAGACACTAGCTACAAGCTCGGCACCGACCCAAGCGAGGAAATAACGACCCTGGTAAAGCAGCCCGATGGCAAGATTCTGCTTTGTGGCTACTTTAATTCGTTCGATGGCCGTCCCTGTCCGGGCCTAGCTCGCCTCAATGCGGATGGCAGCTTCGATACCAGCTTCGTACCAGCCCTGGCAATGGGTAGCACCACGGCCAACATAACGGTGCAGCCCAATGGTAAGCTCCTTGTAGATGGAGTGCTTGGTTTGGCCTCCGGTGTAGCAAGCTTGGCCCGACTAAATGCCGACGGCTCGCTGGATAACACTTTTACTTTCCCCAGAATAAGCACGCTTGCCCTGAGCCAGCCGTATTTCAACAACACGGTGCAAGTGCAGCCCGATGGCAAAATTCTCATTGGTGGCTCTTTCTCGTTAGCTAATGGTGGTCCGGGCAATGGAATAGCCCGCCTGAATGCCGACGGTAGTACCGATGCTTCCTTTCAAGTAGGTACCGGCATAGGCAATACAGGCAGCATTGGTCGTCCATATACGCTGACCCTGCAAGCCAATGGAACGGTGCTGGTGGGCGGCCCCTTCTATCTGTTTGGTTCTCGCGATGATGCTCCGCTGGTGCAGCTTACCAGCACGGGGGCTCTTGACCCTACTTTTGCTCCCACGGTGCTAAAACCGGCTAACATTGGCAACATCGTTCAGCAAGCCGATGGAAAACTGGTTGTTTCCGGCAACTTCACAGAATTCAATGGGCAACGGGTGCACCGCCTGGCCCGCCTAACAGCCAATGGGGCATTGGACGCAGCATTTAGCACTACGGTAGGAACGTCTCTGTTGACTCCAACCACGGCCGTACCCCAGCCCAACGGCAAAATTATTGTCACTACCAGTACAACGGTGAGGCGGTATAATGCCGACGGGACCCTTGACCCCAGTTTTGCTGCCGTCACTGTCACCGGTGGCTCAATAAACGCCCGGCCGGTGTTGCAGCCCGATGGAAAAATCCTGATTGGGGGCTCTTTCACACAGGTAGGTAATGTGAACGTGTACGAGAGGCCAGTAGCCCGGCTCAACCCCGACGGTACGGTCGATACTTCTTTCAACCTGGAAGAAATATCAAATCTTGACGGGATTAGTACCGTGTATGCTTTAGGATTGCAGGCCGATGGCAAGGTCGTAGTAGGGGCTTTACACAACATTTGGGATCTGTATATGAGCCGGTATTCCAGCACCGGAGCTCTGGATAATACCTTTGCCGTTACGGCCGTAACGAACCCTGGTACCAACCGTTTAGGCGCTGTATATGACATCGTGCAGCAGCCCGATGGCAAGATGCTGGTGGGCGGGCCGTTTGAAAAATACGGTACCGCTTCGTACTCGGGCCTGGTACGCCTGACCAGCAACGGCGTGCCCGATCCGGCCTTCGCCCAGGTGGCTCCCTTGCGCGGCGTAATCAACCGAGTGGTGGTACAGCCCAACAACCGTATCCTGCTTGGGGGTAACTTTGTAAGCACCGCAGTGCCGGCCCACAACAGCCTCATGCGCCTGCTCCCCGATGGACAGATTGATGCCAGTTTCGCGCCTACAGCCAAGCCCGATGCTACGGTCCGAGCCATTGTAGTGCAGCAAGACGGCAAGATCGTGCTTGGCGGAGAGTTTACCCGAATCAGCAACCAGGCCAGCATCAGCATCGCCCGTATTATGGCCTCGAATGTGCTGGTGATAACTGAGAAACAACTCGAAGCCCGCACCCAGGCCTGGCCCGTGCCCACTCACGGAACTTTGAATCTCTCCCTCGACGCTGTTGCTCAGCCAGAGTCGGTGCAGCTGCTCGACAATCTGGGCCGCACGGTGCTGAGCCAGAAAGTCACGCAGGCCGAAACGACCTTGCCTTTGCGGCAGGTGAAAGCTGGGGTGTATCTGCTCCGCGTCAACTACGCCAGTGGCCCCGTGACTCGCCGCGTGGTGGTCGAGTAAAAGTTATTTGTGTAGAAAGAAAAAGGCCTGAACCATGTTGGTTCAGGCCTTTTTCGTTTTGCTAGAAACTGCGAAATGAGCTTACCAGCTGCCGCTGGCCCCGCCGCCGCCGGAGGAACCGCCCCGAAGCCGCCGAAACCACCGCCTCCGCCGCCGCCAAATCCTCCGCCGAAGCCGCCACCGCCAAACACGCCGCGGCCGCCGCTGAAGTCGCCGAAGATGATGGGCGGCATCATGCCGCCGCGGAATCCGCCGCCCCGGCCCCCGCCACCACCGCGGCTGCGCATCAGGATAAAGAGCACAATGACGCCGATAACCAGCCAGAACATCCAGCCCGAGCCGCCGGATTCGCCGCGGCGCTGCTGTTGCCGCACCGGGGCCTGGTCGGCCTGGTACTCGCCCTTAGCCAGGGCAATAAGTTGGTCGGTGGCCCGGTCCAGGCCCTCGTAGTACCGCTGCTCCTTAAAAGCTGGAATGATGGTGTTGGAGATAATACGCTTGGCCAGGGCATCCGGAATAGCTCCTTCCAAGCCGTAGCCGGTTTGGATGCGGGCCAGGTGCTCCTTTTCAGCTACCAGCACCAGCACGCCGTTGTTTTTGCCTTTTTGCCCAATGCCCCAGCTTTCATAAAGCGTCTGGGAGTAGTTGGCAATGTCATCGTCGCCTAGTGTGGGCACGGTCACAACGGCAATCTGGGAGGATGTGGAATCGTTGTAGGCCACCAGCTTCCGTTCCAGAGCTTCCTCTTCGGCGGGCTGCAGCATGCCGGCCAGGTCATTCACCAAGCGGGGCGGGCTGGGCCGGGGCGGCACCTGCTGCGCAAACGTCAGGCTGGCGCTTAGCACCAGCCCTAGCAGCAGCAAGAGTACGTGTAAGCTGGGACGAAGCCTCAGCACAGGGAAAGGGTTACTCATACGCGTGGCGGCGCAGGGTCGCCGTAGGAAATAGAATCGTCAAGCTCGTTTTTGTCGGTCTTGGCGTTGTAAGGAAAGTAGCGCTTAAGCTGCTCGCCCACCATGCGCACACCCCGCTCCAGGCCTACCACGTACTTGCCGGCCCGGAAATGCTCCAGCACGGTTTCCTTGGTCGTTTCCCAGAAGTCGTCGGACACGGCCGCGTTGATGCCCGAGTCGCCGATGACGGCAAACTGCCGGGTTTGCCAGGCCAAGTAAAACAGCACGCCGTTGCGCTGGGCGGTATTGTGCATGCCCAGCTCGGCAAACACCTGGGCGGCGCGGTCCAGGGGCTCAGGCGTGGGGCAGGTATCTTCCAGATGCACCCGAATTTCCCCGGAGGTGGTGATTTCGGCTTGCCGGATGGCGGCCACCAACGCGGCTTCCTGCTCCGGGGTAATAGGATTGGTCATGACATCGGTTTTTGGTGAATCGTTTTCGGTTTTTGGCTTTGGCCAATAAAGAAGCCAAAACCAAAAACCAGAGACCAAAAACGAAGTTAGAACTGTACGGTAGGCGCCTTTTGCGAAGCGGCGTCAGCTTCGAAATAGGGTTTCTCCTTAAAGCCGAACATCCCGGCGAAAATGTTGTTGGGGAAAGACTTCACCGTGCCGTTGTAGTCGTTGGTGACGGTGTTGAACTTGTTGCGTTCCACGTTGATGCGGTTTTCGGTGCCCTCAATCTGAGCCTGCAACTCCTGGAAGTTGGCGTTGGCCTTCAGCTCGGGGTAGTTTTCCGACACGGCCAGCAGGCGACCCAGACCGGAGCTAACCTGGCTTTGGGCTTCCTGAAACTGCTTGATATTCTCGGGCGTCAGGTTTTCGGCCGAGAGCTGCACGCTGGTAGCCTTGGCGCGGGCATTGATGACATCGGTCAGCGTCGTTTTTTCAAAGTTGGCGGCACCTTTCACGGTATTCACCAAGTTTGGAATCAGGTCGGAGCGGCGCTGATAGGCACTCTGCACGTTGGCCCACTGGGCTTTCACGGCCTGGTCCTTCGACACCATGGTGTTGTAGCCGCAGGACGATTGGCTCAGCAGCACTACCAGCCCGATTAGGTACAGAAAAAGACGTTTCATGGGAAAAAGAAATAGGTAGTTGAAAGGAAAAGAAGAAAGAAGGGTGTCAGACAAGTGGGTCAGATAGGCAAACCGGAGGCCCAGGGCACGGTTGCTGTCGGGTTCCCAGTACGAATTCAGGTCATTGCGGTTGTATTATGGTCCGCTCCCGCAATGATTCACTATTTTGCGGACTTACGCATGTTTCATACCGCATGAAAGCTGTTATCCCCGTCGCTGGTATCGGTTCCCGGTTGCGCCCCCACACCCACACCCAGCCCAAGTCGCTGGTACCGGTGGCCGGCAATACCATTCTGGGTCATATCATTGACCGCCTGCAGGACGCCGGAATCGATGAGTTTGTGTTCATCATCGGCTACCTGGGCGAAAAAATTGAAAGCTACGTTCGGCGCTACTACCCACAGCTGCGCTCCACCTTCGTTATCCAGGAGCCGCGCGAAGGCATCGGGCACGCCCTGTGGCTGGCCCGCGACACCTTCCGCCACGACCAGGACGGGGTGCTCATCATGCTCGGCGACACCATCGTGGACGTGGACCTGCGCGAGCTACTCCGCACCGAAGGCAACGTGCTGGCCGTGAAGGAGGTCAAGACGCCGTCAATATTCGGGGTGGTGGAAACCAGCAACAGCGGCCGGGTAACCAAGGTGATTGAGAAGCCCCGGATTCCGAAGTCGAACTACGCGCTGGTGGGCTTGTACAAGATTGCCGACCCGGCCTGGCTGGCTTCGGCCCTGGAGCGAATCATCGAGCAGGACCTGCGCACCCACAACGAGTTCCAGCTCACCGACGCGCTGATGCTCATGATTCAGGACGGCGCCCAGATGACCACCGCGCCCGTAGACCACTGGTTTGACTGCGGCCGCAAAGACTCCCTGCTCGAAGCCAACGCCAAGCTGCTCAACCGACCCGAATTCCTGGGCAATAAGTACCCCGAATTTCCGGATACCATCATTATTCCGCCGGTCAGCATCGGCAAGGACTGCCAGATTTCGCACTCCATCATCGGGCCCAACGTGGCCATCGGCGACCGGACCATCGTGAAAAACACCATCCTGAGCGACTCCATTATTGGCTCCTACAGCGAGCTACGCCAGGCCGTGATGCACGACTGTATCGTGGGCTCCGACGCCTCGTTCCGGGGCCTGAACCACAGCCTCAACATCGGCGACAACACCGAAATCGACTACAGCTAGCCGACAAGAGCCACGTCATTTGCCGCCGCTACCAGATTGAAATATCCGGTAGCGGCGTTTTCTTTAGCCTCCAAATCATGCCTACGGAAATATGAGCGAGGAATTTAAGTTTCAAACCAAAACGGAGTCGGAGGGCAAGGTGCTGATGCTGGGCGGCCGGATCTGTGACTGGCTCCCGATACTGGACACGCCGGCCCTGCGCGCCGTGGAAGAAGTGAAAGGCCGAATGAGCGTGCTGAACGCGCTAATCAACATTTCCTTTCAGGCGCCTATTGACATTATCCGCGACTGGCTGACCCGGCACGATTTGCTGGTATTCCTCTCGCCGGAGGAAGAAGCACTGCTTGACAAAGACAACGACGAGCTAACCGAGCAGGAGCTAATAAACCTGCGCTGGAGTCTGGAAAGTCTCTGGGCCATGATGTGGGCTACCGGCATGACCGACGAGCTGCAACCCACCGAGTGGTGCGGCGACGACATGGCTTCCCTGCTCCCGAACCTGGAACAGAACGAAGACAACACCAAGCTGGCGCAGGTCCAGGCGCTCCGCCCGGCTGCCGAGCTCTACCGCATGCTCGACTACTATTACCGGCTGCACTGGTACTGCGTGGATGAGCGCCTGAACGGCCGCGAAGCCCTGGTGTCGGAAAGCCTGGTGTATGAGCGCCGCAAGGCCCTGGAATGGATTTTCAACCGGGCCGAGGAGTGGGACAACGTGGAGATGAGTACCTAGGCGACCCTTCCTACTCGTACTTCGGCGTTACGAGCGAGTAGCGCGCCGCCCCGCCCACAGTATCAACGTACAGGGTAAGCCGGCTGCCCAAGTCAGAAGCAAGGTGAAACCGGACCTCGCTAGGGCGCTGCGGAGCGACAAACTTGCGCAGCCGGTTCACGCTGACGGGCCGGTGCGCCAACGGTTTGTCGCGGGACAGCACCCAAAGAACCTTATTACCCGCGTCGAATAAATAGTGGGAGCGGGTTTGGGCCAAGTACTGGTGAATGAAGCCGTAGCCCATTTCGGCCTGAAACCCTTGAAAGTTGGAGCGCCCGATTTCACGGCCGTTCAGGTCGAGCAAGTAAGCGTTGGGGCCTGCTATTTCCCGGCTGGTCATTCCGCCATCCGCATCCAGGTAGGTTTCTCCGTTATACACTGCCAGTACGGTATTGTCGTCAATGAGTAGCGCACCGGCTGTTTCCTGGTTTTTGCGAGCCAGCTTTACGTGCCTGCCATCGGCATGCACGATTTCGTAGGAGGTGAGCAGGGTGCGGCCGTCCGGGTCAGCGTGATGTCGTCTGTGGCCCCAAAAGCCCAGCCTTGCGGCCCAATGTGGCGCACTTTGCCGGTAGCGGCGTCGAGCAGCAGCAGCGCTTCGCCACCATCGTCGGTGTCGTGCAGGTAAAAAGGAACGACGAAGACCAGGGCGTTAAACTTGGGCAGATAGCCGTAAAAGTCGGGAGCGGCGGCAAAGGACTCGTTGACGTGGTCTTGCCCTAGAGCAGCGGCAAAGTCGGCTTTGTGCAGCGTTGTCGTGAATTTTGGTTTGCCATTAGCTGCCACCAGGCGCACGGTGTAGTTCACGTCGTAGCCGTAGCTGCCCTCCAGCGCCATAGCCTCCGACTTTGCCGTGGCTACCTCAGTTGAGTCGGTTGGGTCTTTGGGTACGGGCAGGCGGCGGCTGGCGTCGGTGGTGGCGCTGGTCAGCACCCGGTACTGTTGGCTTCCGATGGTGACTAGCGGCGGGCGACGGGTAGAATCGGCCTGGGAGCGTAAGGTCACGAAAGCTGCGGCCGTATCGGCTACGGCGGGGCCCAGGCGGCGCGGCGCGGCGGCGGGAGGAGCTACTTCCGCGGGAGCAATAGGGACGAAGTGGTAGCTGCGGGCTGCCGCGATTCGCAGCTCAGCAGCGCGGCGCTTAGCAGCAGAGCTGCTACAAATGATTTAGGCATAATTACAGGCTAACCAGCCAAGCCCACCGACGAGCCCCAAGCTGGGCGCTACAAGATGCGCAACTGCCTGCTGATAACCCAGTCTGGCGGAAGCAAGTAGAGTTCAGTTGCCACTTCACCTAAGCCAATTGCCGGTCTTTGGCACAGTTTTAAGCACCTGACGGGCACAACCTTGCTACGGTCTGCGGGCCGGCATGCGGTTTTTGCCGTAAAATTTTATAGCCTTACGTACGTTCCACCCACAACCTGCCGGCCGTGCTGGCAGTACGCAGAGGGCGGCGCTCCGTCGACGGCTCTTAATTTGTTCGAATGCATTTGACCAGTTCTTTCCGTCTGCTCCCAGCTCTGGCCCTTGGGCTGCTGTTGTTACCCGGCTGCTACTCCCGCAAGGATATCAAAGAGGAGGCCGGGGCCGAAACTCCCACGGAGGTACCCCCACGGAAGCGCCCGGGCTGTGGCGCCCAAAGAATCTACGGCGGAGGTTGCTCCCACTGCGGCCAGCTCTGGACCACTGGCTCAGGTCAACGTGTTTCTGGAAGTATCGGGCTCCATGGAAGGCTTCATGCCCAAAACCGGGGCCAGCGGCTCCAATACCCGCTTTCAGCAGCACGTGGCGCAGTTTCTGTCGGAAGTAAACCGCAGCTCGGCGGCCCGCAAAAACTTTCTGCGCATCAAGGAGAAGCCCTACCGTGACTCCTACCAGCAACTCTCCCAGACCGTGCGCGGCGGCATTCAGCAGCCGGCCAGCAGCACCGATATTCCCACGGTGCTCGATACGCTGGTGGCCAACTACTACGCGCCCAACTCGGTCAGCGTGCTGATTTCGGACTTTATCTACTCCCCGAAAAACGCTGGCGCCATTCCCTACATCAGCACCGACATTACCGACGCCCTCAATCGGGCCCAGCAGCAGGATCTGGCCGTGTCGGTGTATGGCTACACCTCTGACTTCCGCGGTACCTACTACCCGGCTCTGACCTCAAGCGTGAAGCGCATCAACAGCTGCTGCGACACGGATATTCCCTACTACTTCTGGGTAATCGGGCCCGCCGATGCTGTGCGCCGCTTCGATAATGCCCTGCTCGAAAAGCAGCCGGCCCAGCAGGCTCACTTTGGGGTGAAATATCCGGTGCCAACTTCTTCGCTGCTGAACCGCTTCCAGAACGTGGGCTCCTGGTACTACGGCGAGAAAGACGCCAGCAAGCGGGCCGCCGGCGCTACCTACCACACGGTAGCCGTCAGCAGCGTGTCGGCCAAGGAGCCGGTGGAGTTTGTGGTGGGCCTGGATCTGAAAACATTGCCTGGCCTGTACCGGGACGTAAAGTATCTGAAGCCCAACCTCAAACTGCAGGCCCAGGACACCGACGCCAAGATTATCGACGTCTTTGCGGCCAACGACCAAACCAAAAACAGCAGCGGGGCCGAAAATCAGTACACGCATTTTGTGAAAGTGCGCGTTACCAAGCTCGGCAAAGCTGCCCGCCCGCTCCAGCTCGTGCTCCAGAACCAGCGCCCAGCCTGGATAGGGCAGTGGACCACCAAGAATGACGGGAACATCAACCAGTCCGGCGCCAAGACCTTTGCTCTCACTTCCTTGCTCGACGGAGTGGAGGCCGTAACCACTGGTGAGCAAGACAAGGCCCCAATTTTCACCATTCCACTTACCCTGCAGTCGGCCGATTAACCCGGTAACGCACTCCGTCAATTCCCGTATCACCGGCACCCGCTCTACCGCTTTTCACCCTCGTTCCACGCTCCGCAAACCACCGTTTGCTCTACATTCCGCTCTATGAAAGGCTTCTTCCGCTTTATCTACGAACTCATTGGCTCACCCCAGCCCCGTCCGAAACGCCAGTATACCGGGACGTGATTTTTCCCAACGTGGGCCTGCTGACCCTGGGCGTATCGTTGGCCATGGTTCTTATTTTCTACTACCTCATCAACCGCGCCATGGGCGTAGCTACCTTTAACAAGGTGCGGCACTGGGTAATTTTCCTGGTTGTCAACGCTCTGCTGGCCTTCATCATCGGTATCTGGCAGGCCAACTCCCAGGCTGTGGCCTCCCACAGCTATATCTACTGGATGTCGACCTGGAACGCTATTCTGGGCTTGTTCTGGTTTTTCCTGTTCTCCGTCATCCTCAAGCGCGGCTCAACCAACGCCAGCACGACTCCTTTTTAAGGCTACAGAACTAAGTCCCCTCCTTAGATAAGGAGGGGTGCCCGAAGGGTGGGGTGGTTGAAAATCCAGAACAACTGACGCTCAACGACCTCCGTCAAGCCTACCCAAACTGCATCATCCCCGCATCATCTGCACAGGGGAGATTCGCCAAACTTCAACTCCAACATGGCTAAACTGTTCATTTTCGGCATTGGCGGCACCGGTTCCCGCGTTATTCGGTCCCTGACCATGCTGCTGGCCTCGGGCGTGAAGCTCGCCAACTGCGACCGGGTGGTGCCCATCATTATCGACCCCGACGCCCACAACGGCGACATGAACCGCACGGTCGACATGCTCAAGAGCTACCAGCAGATCTACCAGCGCCTAGGCAAGCGCGACGAGGGCTTCTTCCAGACTGACATCAGCACGCTCAGCAGCATCTCGGCCGACAACAACGGCGGCGTGAAGGACACCTTCGTGTTCGACTTCGGCGGCATCAACCAGAGCTTCCGCCAGTATCTGAGCTACGACCAGCTTTCCGTGGATTCCAAGGGTCTGGTGGAACTGCTCTTCACCCAGGACAACCTGGAAAGCCCGCTTACTATCGGCTTCCGCGGCTCGCCCAACGTGGGCAGCATCGTGCTGAACAAAGTAGTGGAATCGCCGGAAATCCGGTTTTTCGCCGACAACTTCCAGGCCGGCGACCGGGTGTTCTTCATTTCCAGCATCTTCGGTGGTACCGGCGCGGCCGGCTTCCCGCTGCTGCTCAAGAACCTGAAGGACCAGAATACCCGCCTGAGCAACGCCCGCTACCTGCGCGACGCCCTCACCGGGGCCGTGACGGTGATGCCCTACTTCGCCCTGCAGAGCGAGGACAACTCCATCATCGACTCCAACTCCTTCCTGACCAAAACCAAGGCGGCGCTCAGCTATTACGAGCACAACCTGCAGGGCCTCGACGCGCTGTACTACCTGGCCGACACGCCCGACACGCCCTACGAAAACCAGCCCGGCGGCACGGCCCAGCGCAACAAGGCCCACCTCATCGAGCTGCTGGCGGCCCTGAGCGTGGTCGACTTCATGCAGTACACCGATGCCGAACTGCGCAACGGCGGACCGCACTTCCACGAGTACGGCCTCGGCGTCGACACCCAGGAACTCAACTTCAGCCACCTGCCCGATGAGAGCCGCGAGCTGGTAGCCAAGAACCTGACCCAGCTGCTGTACTTCTCGCGCTACCATAAGCAGCACCTGCCCACCGACAAGGCGCCCTACTTCGACAACCTGAACCTGGACCACGCCCTGCGCAACGAGCCCATCTTCAAGGAGCTCAACAATTTCCTGCATAGCCCGAGTACGGCGTGGATGAGTGGCTGAAGGAGCTGGCCCAAAACCGCCGCGCCTTCCGCCCCTTCGACCTAACCACCGACGACTTCAACGCCATGATTGCCGGCAAGCCCGTAGAAAAGAAGTGGAACGACTTTTTCAACAAGGGTCTCAGCCAGAACTACTTCCTTAACCAGCTCAACGACGCGGCCAAGTCCGTGCAGGAGCCCGACAACTTCAAGAAGCTCGTGGCTTTGTTTGACAGGGTAACCGACAAAGCCTTTGAGGAAAAGGTGAAAGTCGTTTAGTAGAACGTCAACCTGGAACGTCATGCTGAGCTTGCCGAAGCATCTCTACCGCAATGGTAAAGTCTGTCTACTACTGCGGTAAAGATGCTTCGGCAAGCTCAGCATGACCGGCTAGCTTATTTGACGTTCATCCGCCGTTTCCCTTCCGGTGGCTCTCCTTATTAAAGCAAACTCCCGACAATGCCCAAAGTTCTTCGTCTTCATAACAACGGTTCCCAGCAGGTGCAGGGCTGGCAGAAAACCGCCCCCATCACCAGCACCGAAATCAATACCGTAACCGACCCCACGGGCGGGCGGGCCAAGAACGTGGCGGTCAGCATCCCGACGCCCTTTGCGCGGATGCACCTTTTTGAAACGGCCTTCGACTTCCTGGCCCGCGAAGGGCAGCGCAACCCGGCTCGGTCTACCACGAGCTGGTGTCGCACTTCTGGGACCTGTTCGAAATCCTCTACAACTACAACCTCTATACCCAGGCCGGCCGCAAAATCACCCTGCGCCGCTGGAACGTGGAGTCGGAGCTGCGGCGGATGCAGGGTGACGAAGGCACCCGCCTGCTGGGTGAAACCCTGCGCCTGTTCTTGCAGGACGACCGGTTCCGCGACTTCTCGGACATGTACCTCGTTTTCTACGAGTCGCCGAACCTGCCCGGTGGCCCGCAGCTGCTGGGTGGCACCTCGCCGCTGACCATGTTCTTCACGGCTCCGGCCGTGCGCCGGCTGGACTTGGAGCGCGCCCAGGCCCGCGGCCATTACTTTGATGATCAGGTGGTGCTGCTCGAAGACCGTTCGCCGGCTTTCCGGGAGTTTGTCTACGAGCTGTTCCTGGCGTATCCGCAGCTGCAACGCCGCGACTTTGCCGGCAGCGTGTTTGCCGGATTGGACCGCAACATCATCAACCAGATGCAGATGCGGGGCGACCATACGGCCCAGCAGTTTGCCACCAAGTACCCCGCCATTGCTGACTTCCAGGGCAACTTGGCCAGCGTGAAGCACGTGCCCCTACCGAGCCGCGCCGATCAGTCGGCCGTGACCAGCTCGGACCTGTTCATCGCGCCCACGCGGCAAACCAACCAGAGCCGGCCCACGCCGCTGGTGCTGCGCCCCAACCTCACGATGCAGGGCGCCAACTACCTCAACGGTCAGCCCTGGGACGACCGGACGCCGGTGCCCTACGCTGACGAGCTGACCCTAGAAAACCGCGTGCTGCCCGGCAAAGGCTTCAAGTATCCGTACCTAACCGTGGGCGACTTCCTGGAAGACGCCCTGGTGGAGCTGCCCTACGAGCTGAATTCGCAACGTTTCCACACCGGCAAGGTCACCTTCCAGTACGGAGCCGACACCCAGGGCCGGGCGCGCTTCCCCTATCTGCTGCCCCTGCGCCAGACCTTCTTCGAGTACTTCTCCGACCACGACCTGGCCGAGCTGCTCACCTTCACCATCGATTTGAACCACGTGCGCATCGCGCTGCGGATTCCGGTGCAGGGAGGCCGCTTCATCACCTTCGAGCGGAGCTATTACCAGAACCCCCAGAACCCCAAGGACGCCCAGGGTCGGGAGATTCCCGAGAAGGGCCGCATTGTGAAGGCCAACATTGGAATGGGCGTGTTCCCGTTCTACAAGATGCGCGCCCAGCCAGAGTACAACGACTTCTACAAGGTCATGCTCGTGGACGCCGACAACTCGCCCACGATGCTGCAGCGCCGCTACGACCTCACGTTCTTCGTGAACGGGGAGCGGCTCACCGACCAGGGCGCGGCCAAGAAAGCCACCAAGTTTGAGCGCACTCAGAAGAGCGTATCCACGGCTGGCAGCACCTACTACGAAATCACCGGGACGCACTTCGACCTAGCGGAGCTGACCTGCCCGCCCGCTTTTCACGGCGCACCGCCAGCTCGGGGCCTCATCGTGCCGCGCTGGCGGGAGCTGGACCGTGGCACCCGGCGCTTCACCTTCGCCGTCGACTTTGGTACCAGCAACACCCACGTGGCCTACGCGGATGGTCCCTCGGCCCACCCGCGCCCGTTTACCATCGGCGAAAACGACTTGCAGATGGAGCTGCTCAACGCCCCACTGCCCGACACCGGCTACTCGGCTTTCCAGCGCTACATGCGCGGCCCCGGCCAGCTGTTCGACATTCCGCTGATTCAAAACCGCGAATTCGTGCCCAGCATCATCGGGGAGGCCGGCTCGGTGTATGAATTCCCGATTCGGACGGCCGTGTGCGAAACGAACTCCTACGCCAACGAGCCGAGCAAGGTGCTGAGTAACATTAACATTGGCTTCAGCATCAACACCGAGACCGGGCAGCCGCCCCAGAACCGCTTCGTGACCAACCTGAAGTGGAGCGCCGAGTTGGACCCCCAGGGCGTGAACCGCATTGCGGCCTTCTTCAAGGAGATCTTGCTGCTGATGAAGCATAAGGCGGCCATGCAGGGCGGTATTCTGGAAGACACCCGCGTGGTGTGGTTTGCCCCACTGAGCTTTGATATGTTCCTGCGCAACCAGTTTCAGCAGGTCTGGGACGAGGCCTTCCAGCAGATTTTCCGGGCCCGCCGCCCCACCCAGTGCATTTCGGAGTCGGTGGCGCCGTACTACTACCTCACGGCCACCAACCAGGTGGTTCCCAACCGCGACGAAAACGTCATCAACATCGACATCGGCGGCGGCACCACCGACCTGCTGATTTTCGCCGAGCAGAAGCCGGCCTTCAGCTCCTCGTTCCGCTTCGCCGGCGACGACCTGTGGGGTGATGGTTACGCCCGCGTGCAAGGCGCGCCCAAGCAGAACGGTCTGTTGCGCCTCGGGGTACAGTACGTGGAAAGCCTGCCGGACTCCGAAGAAAACCAGGAGTACAAGGGCTACCTGCGCGCCGCCCTGCAAAACCCCGATTTCGGCTCGGCCGACGTGACCAGCCTGCTGTTCACCTACAACGACGCGCTGCGCTTCACCCAGAGCCTGGGCCTGGGCAAAGGGCGGCAGCTGCGGGTGTTGTTCTACCTGCACTACACGGCCATCGTCTACCACGTGGCCCAGCTCGTGCAGCACCTTGGCCTCAAGCCCCCGCGCTACCTGTGCTTCTCCGGTAAGGGTAGTTTGTACCTGCGTCTGCTCAGCGGCGGGGCCAGCATGGCGGCCATTGAGAAAATCAGCAAGGCCGTGTTCAAGGCCGCGACGGGCCAGGAAGCTCCCCAGAACTTCCGTGTGATTTTGGCCGACAACCCCAAGGAAGCCACCACCAACGGCGGCGTACTGTTCGAGGAAAGCGCTACCAGCGCCGCCGACTTCGACCAGATCCGCACCGTGAAGCTCAACGGCGCCACCGAAGGCCAGGACATCGACACGGCCCGCCTGAAAATGCCCCAGGTGGATGCCGACCTCAAGCAGAGCGTTATCGACAACACCCGCCGCTTCCTGGAAATCGTGCTCGACAACGACGACGTGGCCCCGCTTATGCGCGAGGTGGGCGTGGACGTGGACCGCACCCGCATCAAGGAAATCCTGCTGCGCGAAATCGAGGACAGCCTCAACCTGGGCCTGCACCAGATTGGCCGTAATCTCGGCCAGGGCGAAACCCTACCCGAAACGCTGTTCTTCTACCCCATGAAGCAGGCGTTGTATAACCTGAGCCGGGAGCTGATTTCGAACGGGTAGGAATCAAATCAGTAGTTGATAGTGCTGCTGACTTATGAAATACATCTGCAAGTTGTTTCTGCTTCTTCTCCTGCCCCTGAGCTCTTGCTTTTGGGGCAGTGAGTTTGAAGAGAAACACATTACTGGCAAGTATTACACTTCAGGGTATGAGCATTGGCAGCAGCCTATGAGTGCAGTTTATCTGTATTTCAAAGAAACTGATGATGAGGTATCCGAAGCGTTAATTCCGGAGATGCTTGAAGCAGTGGGAGCCAATGAGAGGAATATAGTCTTGAAAGGCTTTGGTGAAAACCATTACTACATTGCTAGAATAGTATCCGACGCCGACCGGAATACCGCACGTAAGAATATTCTTGGCCCGCTTGATAAGAGTACCTTTTATCAAAAACTGCGACAGATGAACGGTGATACGGCCCTATGTTTCACGCACCATTACCAGATGTTGTAGCCCGTCTACTTTCCTTTCCCCTTCATATGACTTTTCCCCGCCGCCTTTTCTTACTCTTTAGCATCCTGCTGCTAACGGCTTCCCGCCTATCGGCCCAAACGCCCTTGGGTCAGCCCACGCTCGACGAGCAAAAGGTGCAGATCTGGTGCGCTACGGCCCGCTACGTGTACGACGACAACAACCGTCCTAATCTCAAGAACAGCCTGAACTGCGGCGGGTCGTTGCAAGACTTCGTGAGCAGCATCAAGGCTGACAGCCAGAAGGTGTACAGCATGCTGTATCAGCCGCTGGAAGGCAAGGGCACGATGTATAAAGGCCTGGGCTCGGATAAGTCGCGCCTGCAGAAGCTGACTACTGAAATCATCACCAAGCTCCAAGCTTCGCCAGCCCGCCGCGCAGATGCAGCCCGCATGGCCAAGCTCACCACCCTCAAAGGCCAGCTCGACGCCTACGTAACCAACGGCACCCCGCCCGCCGACCTGAACGAGGACGTAACCGCCGGCGCGACGGATACCGAAGAAGCTGCCGTTGTGGATGAAGCCGCTCTGGCTACGACCGACGCCGGAGTAGGGCAGGGGGCTGTGGAAGCTAATACCGTGGCTCCTCGTCCGGCGGCCAGTGAAAGCCTGATGAGCAAGCTGTTTGCCCCGCTGGCGTTGATTCTGTCCTTGCTAAGCATTTTTCTCTACGTGATGCTGCGCCGCAGCATCAGCGCCCTGGGCACCCGCGCCGACCGGCACCGCAGTGAGCTGGAATCGGTGAAGGCGGCGGCTCTGAGTGGTAGTGCACCCTCGGCGGGTGTAGTGGCCGCCAACGCTTCCAAGCGAATGACGCCCGAGCTGCAGCGCGAAATTGAGCGAATCGTGCAGCAGCGGGTTGCCGAAGAACTTGCCAAGCAGCAGTCGGCTCCAATAGTTCCCGCACTTAAGGCAGAGGCCCCAGCCCCGCGTCAGGCTGCTCCCGTAGCTCAAGCTCCTAATCGGGCCACGAATGTGCCGAACCGTGCTGCCGGCCCTCCGGCCCCGTCCGCCAGGCGGCTCCGGCTCCGGCGCAGCCAGCACCCGCTCCAGCTCCGGCGCCGCCGGTGCAGAACCAGTTTCAGAACATTGCCTCTGCGCCTACGACGTACGCCCCGCCGCAGGTTCCGATGCACGAAACGGCGCAGACACCCCAGCCCATTCCTTCGGGCTCCCCGGCTTCCGCTCCGCGCGACGACTTTGACAGCCTCGTGCCACCCGTGCAGCTGCCCGGTCCCGAAACCTGGGAAACGCCAGCGCCTGCTGCCCCAGTAGTACCTGCTCCCGCACCCATGCCGACGCGCTACTATGTGAAGGTGCCCGTCAACGGCGGTTTCAGCGAGTACGACCTGCAGGACCAGCCCCAGCACGACAGCATCTACGAAATCATAACGGACGCAAAAGTGCCCGAGCGGGCTACGTTCCGCGTTACTTCCAACACTGGCGTCCACGCCTACGCCATTCAAAGCGCCCAGTATTCCCTGCGCGAGGCCTGCGCCTACCAGCAGCCCAACGGCCCTGTGTCGCGCATCGTCACCGATAAGGACGGCACGCTGGTGAAGAGCAACGGCGCCTGGCAGATTGAGCAGAAAGCGGCTATTCACTTTGAGTAGCCGTGGCGCTAAAAAAGAAAAATGGTGGTTTTGAATTGCCAATAATCGGGTTGCGGGTAGCGCAGATTGTCTATTCTGGGCGCTTAAAACTGGTTTTTGATGATGCTGAACAAAGCCGGCTCGATCTTGACGGCGCATTCAGTATTACCCGTTATGATCAAACCATTCGTTTCGAGCCACTTTCCAAAGAGGCTTATATGTGTGGCTACGATATCTTGAGCTTAGGAATTAAGGCGGCAACGGGCGGCACTCATGGGACGCTGCTGCTCGTTTTTGAAAATGGCTGGGAACTGTACGTAGAGGACGGCCCGTATGAGAATTGGCACTACACGAAAAGAAGCCTTTGTAATCCTTCTGCCAACCTGTATGTGCATGGCGGGGTAGGCCAAACATCTTATTGAGCGAGGAAGATGGCTACTACGCATTGTTAACCTAAGGCAATAGTATGTAGCTTCGTAGCCTTATGCTCGAAATCATTCTCGAAGTCGTTGTGGTCGCCATCGTGGTAGGTCTGCAGATTCGCACGTTTCTGCAAACCCGCACTCAGGCCCTGCGACTCAGCCAGCTCTACCCAACCCGCGACGCCCTGCGCGTGGAGCGCCGCCTGGTTACGCCGGCCGGCATCGACTTGCCCGACTACGCCGCCGACGCCCCGGCCGACTCCTTTCTGGTGGACATCATTAAGGCCGACAACGTGTCGGAGGGCTTCCGCGAGATTATCGACGATACCAACGGCTACCTGCGCTACAACAAGGGCGCGGCTGATTTTAGCATTCTGAAGGACATTTCTGAGCGCCAGAGTCAGGTGCTGGAAAACGCGGTGCAGGCCAACGTAGCTACCCCGCTCTACCTGGGCTTGCTCGGCACGTTCCTGGGCGTAATCCTGGGCTTGGTGGGCATAGCCCGCAATGGCGTATCGGACGACGAAGCCCTGACACCCTTCCTCACCGGCGTACTCATTGCCATGACTGGCTCTTTCGTAGGCCTGCTGCTCACGTTGCTCGGCAACGGGGTGGTGCGCAACGCCCACCAGAAGCTCGACCAGGCCCAGAACAACTACTACACTTTCCTGCAAGCCCGCCTGCTGCCCATTCTGCACTCGGATATGGCCGGCAGCCTCTCGAATCTGAAGGCCGTACTCGACGCTTTCAACCAGGATTTTGTCAGCAAGGTCACCGTCTTTGAGCCCGTCATTGGCACGCTCACCGAGAACGTGAAAGTGCAGCGCGACTTCCTGACGCGGCTCAATGAAATCGGGTTCGACAAGATGGCCAGCGCCAACGTGGCCGTGTTTGAGAAGGTGAGCCAGTCGGCCGAAATGTTCGGGCAGTTTGTGGGCTACCAGCAGCGGCTCAACCAGATGCTGGAAGACGGCACCGCCACGGCCCAGGCCGTCAGCAGCATCCTGGACCGCCTCGTGGGCTTCGAGCGAGGCATCAACAACGTGGGCAGTACATCGGCCAGCACGACAACCTGGTACAGGCCCAGCTCGACTTCTTCCAGCGCCACCAGAAGGAAATGGGCAACCTGGCGGCCCGCACCGAGCAGTATTTCGACGAAGCCACCGGCCGCCTCACCGATCTGATGCAGCAGCGCCTGAGCTTCCACGAGCGCGACGCTCAGCAGGCCTACGAAAAGTGGCAGCAGCACTTCCAGAAGCTCAACGAGGACAACGTCTTCGACCGAATCCGGCAGTACCTGGAGCCCTTCAAGACCCTCAACGGCCAGCAGGAAGCCCTGAACCGCGACGTAACCGCTACCCAGCGCGAGCTGCTGCGCAAAATCGAGCTGGACTCCCAGATTCAGGCCAAGCTGCTTTCCGAGCTAACCAACTTAAACACGGTGCTAGTGAAGGCCACGTCTAAAAATCGGTTCCAGCGGTTTATGGACAGCCTGTTCGGCGGCGTGAAGCCAGTATAGATCTTGATAATTAGAACGTCATGTCGAACGCAGTGAGACATCTCGCGTGGCATCGTTCGGTTAATAACTCAACATCAGCACGCGAGATTCCTCGCCAAGCTCGGAATGGCGTTCAAATAGGAACAGTATAGTACCAGTACCATGAACGACCCGCAAAACCGCTCTTCCAACGACTTCTTCTGGCCCAGCTACGTGGACCTGATGACGTCGCTCTTCGTGGTGATGCTGGTTTTGTTCGTGTATAGCTTCAAGCTGTTCAAGGACCGAGAGCACGACCTGAAAACAGCCAACGGGGAGCTCAAAGCCAAGGCCGAGGAGCTGGAGCAGATTACCAAGATCCGCAACTCGCTCAAGCGCCTGGAAGGCCGCTACTTCAAGTACGACCCTGCCCTGGAGCGGCACGAGCTGCTGGTGCCGGTGCAATTCAAGTCGGGGCGCGACGAAATCCAGGACGCTTACAAGCCGGCCCTGCTGCAGGCGGGTCGCACGCTGCGCTCGGTGCTCAAAACCATCAAAACCGAGCAGCCAGTGCGCTACCTCGTCATTGTAGAAGGCATGGCGGCCCGCTACGCCGGCAACGACGCCCGCAACCGCGCCGAGGAGCAGCTCACCTACCAGCTCAGCTACCGCCGGGCCCTGAACCTGCTCAACTTCTGGAAACAGAACGGCCTCGACTTCAGTCAGGACAGCGGGGTGGAGCTCATCATCGGCGGCAGCGGCTTCTTCGGCACCGGCCGCTACCGGGGCGCAAAAGAAGGCCAGAACAAGCGGTTTTTGATTCAGGTGATTCCCAAGATCGGGCGTATTACCAGCCGGTAGCAGCGCCTAAATCAGAAAGCGCCTTTCCAGAACGTCATTCCGAGCTTGCCGGAGAATCTTGCGTGCTGGCTTCGCTCAACAAGTGGGTTACTATGGCACGCGAGATGTCTCGCTTTGCTCGACATGACCATCCTGTTTCAGTGCAGACGAAAGCCGGAGTAAACACCGTTAGGAAGTAGGTAAGCCAAAACAAAAAGCCGCAATCCGCGCAGTTTGCGGGTTCTGGGTTTATATTCGGCCCATCCTCCTTTCTACGCTCTGTATCGTATGCGCAAATTATCCTACCCGTTACTGGCGCTGACGGCCCTGGCGGCTTGTAAGTCGACCCAACCGGCCAATGACGTGGCCGCCCGTCGGCCCATTACGGAAGTGCCTACTGCTGAAACCAATGGTCCGAGCCGGCGCGGTGCGGCGGCCGCGGCCGAATCCCGACTACCCGTGGAATACCCCAGACCCGCAAAACCAACCATACCGACGACTACTTCGGCACGCCCGTCACGGACCCCTACCGCTGGCTTGAAGACCTCGACTCGCCCGAAACCAAGGAGTGGGTAACGGCCCAGAACAAGGTCACCTTCGGCTACCTGGAGAAAATTCCGTTCCGGGACCAAATCAAAAACCGGCTGACCAAGCTCTGGAACTACGAGCGGTTTGGCGTGCCCCAGATTGAGGGCCCCAACCTGTACTACTCCAAAAACGACGGTCTGCAAAACCAGGGCGTGCTGTATGTGCAGCAAAACGGGCAGGAAGGTCAGCCCGACGTGCTGCTGGACCCCAACAAGTTCTCGGCCGACGGCACAACAGCCCTGGCCGGCACCTATTTCTCCAACGACCACCGCTACATGGCCTACGCCACTTCGGGCGGCGGTTCCGATTGGCAAAAGCTCAAGGTGCTGGACCTCAAAACCCGGCAGCCGCTCAAAGACGAGCTGCAGTGGGTGAAGGTGTCGGGGGCGGCCTGGAGCAAGGATGGCTTCTACTACAGTCGCTACGACGCGCCCAAGGCAGGTCAGAACCAGCTGTCGGGAAAAAACGAGTTCCACAAGGTGTACTACCACAAGCTGGGCACCGCCCAAAGCGCCGACAAGCTCGTCTACGAAGACAAGACCATGCCCCTGGGCTTCCGCACGGTGGGCACCACCGAGGACGAGCGGTTCTTGGTGCTCTACACCACCGACGGCAAAAACGACGGCAACCGCCTGGCCGTGCGCGACCTGACCGACTCGAAGCAGGCCACCAAGTTTACTACGCTCATTTCGAGCTACCAGTATAACAACTCCGTCATTGGCAACGTGGGCGGGCAGCTGCTGGTGCTTACCAACTACAAGGCCCCACGGTACCGCATCGTCCTGATTGACCCCAAAAAGCCTCAGGAGGCCAATTGGAAAGAGGTAATTAAGCAGGGCGAAAACAAGCTGGAGGATGTGGCCCACGTGGGTGGCCGCCTCATCGTGACCTACCTCAAGGACGCCAGCAGCCAGGTGAAAGTGTACTCGGAGAAAGGCGAGTTTCAGAACGACGTGGAGCTGCCCGCCATTGGCACGGCCTCGGGCTTCGGCGGCCGCCGCGACGCGAAGAGCGTGTACTATGCCTTCACTTCGTTTGCCTACCCCACTACTATTTACCGCTACGACCTCGACTCGAAGCAAAGCACCGTGTTCCGGGCCCCGAAAGTGGACGTGAAGCCGGAAGATTACGTGACCACGCAGGTATTCTACGCCAGCAAGGACGGTACGAAAGTGCCCATGTTCATTGTACACAAGAAGGGTGTGAAGCTCAACGGCCAGAACCCGACGTATCTGTACGCCTACGGTGGCTTCAATATTTCCCTGACGCCCGGCTTTAGCGTGGCCCGCATGTTGTGGCTCGAAAACGGCGGCATTCTGGCTATTCCCAACCTGCGCGGCGGCGGCGAGTACGGCGAAGCCTGGCACCAGGCCGGCATGACGCCCAACAAGCAGAACGTATTCGACGACTTCATTGCCGCCGCCGAATACCTCACCGTGCAGAGCTACACCGACTCCAAGCACCTGGCCATTGCCGGCGGCTCTAACGGTGGCCTGCTGGTGGGCGCCATCATGACGCAGCGGCCCGACCTAGCCCACGTGGCTTTCCCGGCCGTGGGCGTGATGGACATGCTGCGCTACCAGAAGTTCACCATCGGCTGGAACTGGGCTCCCGAGTACGGCACTTCCGACAACTTCGAGCAGTTCAAGAACCTCTACAAATTCTCCCCCCTGCACAACCTGCGCGCTGGTACCACTTACCCAGCCACGATGATAACCACCGCCGACCACGACGACCGGGTAGTGCCCGCGCACTCGTTTAAATTCGCGGCTACGTTGCAGGAAATGAACGCCGGACCCAACCCCCAGCTCATTCGCGTCGACGTGAATGCCGGGCACGGCGCGGGCAAGAGTACGGCCCTGCAGATTCAGGAGTGGGCCGATGTGTGGTCGTTTGCCTTCCAGAACATGGGCGTCAATCCGTATCCAATGGGGCGCTAAGCCGTAGGTAGGTTTCGGGCGTCGCTTCGTATCTTGCGGCCCCAAAGTCCCAAACGCCTGTCTTATTTCGGCTTACTATGAACAAAAAGTTCCTGCTCGGTCTGCTGACCGGCGCTTCGCTGCTGACGCTGTCCGTGACCTCGTGCAAAAATCCTGATAACGAAACCAATGAGACGGTAGAGGCTCAGGCCCTGCCCCCATTCCTCCGGCTCCCGACACGACGGGCGGCAAAACGGCTCCTCAGAACGCCGCTACCCGCGAAATCAACTCGGTGAATGCTACCGAGGATATCAAGAAAATGCAGCCCCAGATGTAATTTCAGCCTTCGGGCTTTTCTGCCAACGCCCACTTGCGCTTCGTTTGAGCAGGTGGGCGTTGGTGTTTTTTGCTATTCTTGCGAGGCTGAAAGCCGTTTGTGATGCTGCGCTCTGCATGACGTGCTTTTTCGGTTCTAAATTCTTCTGATCCATGGCAAACATTACCATTCGGCGCGGTACGCCCGACGACCTGGCCCGCGTGCACGAGCTGATTGTGGAGCTGGCTATTTATGAGCGGGCTCCCGAGGAAGTCACCAATACCCTGGTGGACATGCACCGCGACGGGTTCGGGCCCGAGCCCATCTTCGGCTTTTTCGTGGCCGAAACGGCTGAGCAGGGCATTCTGGGCATTGCGCTGTTCTACACGGCCTACTCGACCTGGAAGGGGCGGATGCTGTATCTGGAAGACCTGGTGGTAACCGAAGCAGCCCGCGGCACGGGTATCGGCAAGAAGCTGTTTGATGCCGTGGTAGCCGAAGCCCGCCGCACCGGGGCCCACCGCCTCAGGTGGCAGGTCCTGGAGTGGAATGAGCCCGCCATTGGCTTCTACAAGCACATCGGCGCCAACCTCGACCCGGAATGGTTCAACGGCAACCTCAACGCCGAGCAGCTTCAGGCATACGCGTGCGACGAGGCTGTAGTAGCCGCCGTAGAGGCGAATACTTTGCGGAACGAGTAAGCCCAGCAGAGCGAAACTGCCAGCCAGGCCGTGCCAGCCGCCGCCGCAGTTACGAATAGGGACGACTCACGCAGGGCGAACAGTAGCAGGGCCAAAGAGGCCGCAAGGCGCACCGGCTCCAGCAGGTAGCCGGTGCGCTTGGCTTCAAACAGGGCTCCGCAGGCTACGGCTGTCCACATGCACCAGCCGGCCACGAGGTAGCGCACGGCGGGCTGCATGTCTTTCTGGGTGAACATAAACACAGCCGCCACGCTCAGCAGCACGGCGTATTGTAGCAGCACGTAGAAGTTGACGGTACGCGGGGCGCTGGTCGTGTACTTTTGCACGGTGTCGGCGCTGACTTCCGGAATCTGGTAGGGGCCGCCCAGGGCGGCGGGGCGCCAGCCGGGCCGGCCAAACATGACGCGCAGCTTATTCCAGAAACCGGGCGTTTCGCGCACCTGCTCCCGCATCTGGAAGTAGTGCCCGAAGTTGACCCACACCGGGTTCCAGGACTGCACCGGGGTGGTAATGCCGTACACTGGGGTTTCCTCTTCGACCTGGAAGGTGCCGAACAGCCGGTCCCAGATAATGAAGGTGCCCGCGTAGTTTTTGTCGATGTACTTGGGGTTGCGGCCGTGGTGCACGCGGTGGTGAGATGGAGTGTTGAAAACCCATTCCAGCGGGCCTAGCTTACCGATAAACTCGGTATGAATCCAGAACTGGTAGAGGGTAACCAGGGCCGAGACGTAGACGAAAAACTCGGTTTCGAAGCCCAGAATAGCCAGCGGCAAGTAAAACAGGAAAGTAAAGAAGCCCTGCAATGAGCTTTGGCGCAGGGCTACCGAGAGGTTGTAGTCCTCACTTTGGTGGTGTACCACGTGCCCGCCCCAGAAGAAGTTGATTTCGTGGGAGTAGCGGTGGGCAAAGTAGTAGCACAAGTCGGCCAGGATGAAGAGCACGATGCCCCAGGCCCAGGTTTGCGGAATGTGAAACAGGGCAAAGTGAGTGTACAGCAGCTCGTACATACCAATGACGCCAACCTTGAGCAGCACGCCGGTAATCTGGGAGGTCATGCCGCAGCTGATGTTGGTAATAGCGTCGTGGAAGCGGTACCGCTCGGTGTGTTGCAGCCGCTCGACCAGCAGCTCCACGCCGATGAGGGTGAAGTAAATTGGAATAGATAAAACGATAGGGTTCAGGTTCATGGGTGGGAATAGCTAGGGTGGGAGAGGGCAGAGTTGGGAATAGGAATATAGCAAAAAAGGGCCGCTCCTGACAGGAACGGCCCCTTCTGTTGGGCTAAGCGGCAAACAGCTGGTGCTAGTCGACTACTTCCAGCATGGTGCGGAAGGAGGCATAGCGCCCCCGAAGTGCTTTTCCATTTCCCGGATGAGGGCCGGAGCAGCTACTTGCTGGTATTCTTCGAGCTGCTCCATGCTCACGCAGTAGTACTGGGAGGCGTAGGTAACGCCGTTGTCTTCCTCATTGAGCATGCGGCAGAGCTGACTTTTCAGGAAAAAGCCGGTGGCCATAACTTCGGGCATGTGCGTGTCGCGCATGTAAACAAGCCATTCCTCCGCAATTTCCGGATCGAGGCTGGTGGTGACGTTGTAGAGAATCATAGTGAGCTATTGGTGCTGCGGGGCTTGAAAGGCAGAAATTTCAGCTGGGGCCAAGTGAAGGTGGGCCGGCCAGCGGCGTATCAGCCTAGGGTAACGCAAAAGTCGGCGGAAAAATCCATGCTCCGGAATTCTTACGGCGGTAGGAGCCGAAAATCAGACCCGCAGGTGGTCGAATTGGAAGTCCTGGATGCGGGCCTGAATGTCTTTGGGGCTAAGGTTTTCCTTGGCAGCCGTCTCGACCAGGGCAGGCAGTTGGGCGTCGCCGGCAAAGCGCAGGGACAGAATCTGCTTCATCTGGAGCTGGGTTTCGTAGGCGCGCAGGCTTTTGCCAGTCAGCTCGAAGTAGCGCTGCCGAACTTCCAGCCGAATCAAGCGGTCCTGCAAACTCAGGGCGTAGTGCTGGCGCAGCATGATGAGCCCGCCCAGGGTGACGATGCCCAGCAGCATCACGGTAAACCAGAGCCGGGAGATTTCGTCGTCGTTGCCGGCCACGTTCAGGTAGCGCCGAATGCCGTAGCCAGCTAGCACTAGGGCAGCGGGCACCAGTACAAAGTGGTGCCAGGGATAATACATTGGTTTGTTTTTGGTCGGATTATCGGCCATAGCGCGGAAAGAATGAAGGTGAAGGAAGGGGCAAGTAGCACAAAAAACACTCCGACCCAAGGGCCGGAGTGTCAGTATGTACGGGTATCAGCGCACAGCAGGCGGAGCCCGCCTACGATACTTTGGTCGCGGCTTTGGCGGCCCGAGTGCGCCTTTTCTCTTCTTGCAAGGCTTGCTTAGCGGCTTTTTGCTGCGTACGGGCCTGTTTGGCCGCCAATTGCTGCTCCTTGAGCTGGCGCTTCTGCTCTTTCATCTGCGCTTTGGTGTCAGATACGGCGCTGCTGCTGGCCGTGGCCTGGTCTTTCTGGGTGGCTAGGGTGGCTTTGGCGTCGGCGGTGCGCTGCTGCTGCATTTGCAGGCGGGCCTGGGCCGTATCAGCGGGAGCGGTTTGGGCCTGGGCAGCACTGGCGAGCAGCACGGCGCCGGTAAGTATGGCGAGAAACTTTTTCATGACAAAGGGGAGTTACTGTTTAGGCTGTAACGGCCCCGGGTGCCATAGTTGGTAATGCAGGCGTTTATTCCTCCAGATAGTCAAGGTCTTTGCCGTAGCTCTCGGGCAGGGTGCTGACGGCCCAGAAAGCTACCAGCAGCGACACAACCCCAATAATGGCCGCGCTGCCGATAATGCCCAGCGGCTGCCCGCCAATCTGCAATCCGGAAAGACCTTTGAAGATAGGAACCAGCAGCACCACCGAGCCCGGGCAAAGTTGGGGCCGTAGTAGCCACCGTGGCCCGCAGGTTGGTGCCAAACTGCTCGGCGGCCACCGTCACGAACAAGGCCCAGAAGCCTACCGTGAAGCCCAGCACGAAGCACACTGCGTAGAACGCCGTGGGCGAAGCGCCCCGAATGGCAAACAGGTATACTGCGCATAAAATACCGCAGATAAGGAGAAACAGCTGCAACGCCCGGTTGCGGCTGCGTAGCAGCTGGCTTAGGGTGCCGCTGGCAAAGTCGCCGAAGACCAGACCGAAGTAGCACCAGAACACGCCCAGGCCTGCTGTAACCTCGCCGGTGATGCCCAACGCGCGGCCAAACTCGGGGCCAGGGTAATCAGGATGCCGACCACAAACCACAGCGGCACCCCGATGAGCAGACACTTCAGGTAGCGGGCCAGGCGCGGACCATTGGTAAACAAGCTCAGGAAGTTGCCCCGCGAGGCCTCCGACTGCTTAGCTTGCTCAAACATACCCGACTCATAGACACCCACGCGCAACGCCAGCAGCGCCAGACCCAGGCCGCCGCCCACGAAATAGGCATTGCGCCAGCCAAGAGCCTCGCCCACCCAATACGCCAGCATGGCCCCCGACACACCTACGGTGGCCACAATCATGGTGCCGTAGCCGCGCTTTTCCTTGGGCAGGGTTTCGGAAACCAGGGTAATGCCCGCGCCCAGTTCCCCGGCCAGACCTACGCCGGCAATCAGCCGCAGCCAGGCGTACTGGTCGATGGTTTGGACGAAGCCGTTGGCCAGATTAGCCAGGGAGTACAGCAGAATGGAACCGAACAGCACCGACAGCCGGCCCCGTTTGTCGCCCAGAATGCCCCACAAAATACCGCCAAGCAGCATGCCGCCCATCTGCATGTTAATCAGGTACAAGCCTTGGTCGGTTACTTCAGCAGCAGCTGTGATGCCCAGCGTATTGAGGCTCTGCACCCGCACGATGCTGAACAGAATCAGGTCGTAGATATCGACGAAGTAGCCCAGGGAAGCCACAATGACAATGGCGCTGAACAGAGAGGCTGTTTTGGGGCGGAATCAGGGCGGGGGTGGTAGTGGCCATGCGGGAAAAGAGCGGAGTGAGCGGGATTAGAGCCGCAGATTACAAAGATTTCCCTGATGTAGTAGCAGCAGCTACTTCCTCGGCGTCGCAGCAGCCGTGGTGGCCTGCCACGGCAGTGTCCTGCTCAATCTGAACGGTGCAGTGGCCGATGTTGAATTCGTGGACCAGGTCGTGCTGCAGGTTTTTAAGGAAATGGTTGGCGTCGGAGCTGCTGGTGGGGCGCACCACGTGGGCCGTCAGGGCGGTATCCTGGGTGCTCAGGGGCCACACGTGCAGGTCGTGGACCTCCGTCACGCCGGGCTGGGCCAGTAGAAAGGTGCGGACGGCTTCCAAATCAATACCGGGGGCACGGCCTGCAGGCTGAGCTGCACCGTTTCGCGGAGCAAGCCCCAGGAGCTGTAGGCAATGACGGCCAGAATAATAAAGCTGATGGCCGGGTCAAGCCAGAGCCAGCCGGTCCAGAGCACCAGGCCGCCACCCACTACCACGCCAGCCGAAACCAGGGCGTCGGTGAGCATGTGCAGGTAGGCCCCGCGCACGTTCACGTCGCCTTTCTGCCCCCGGCTGAACAGCCAGGCCGTGAAGCCGTTGACCACAATGCCCAGGCCGGCTAGCAGCATGACCAGCTTGCCGTTGACGGGCTCGGGGTGGCGCAGGTGCTCAATGGTTTCCCACAGAATGGCCCCTAAGGCCGCATAGAGCAAGGCAGCATTGATGAGCGCGGCCTGAATGGTGGCCCCCTTGTAGCCGTAGGTGTAGCGGGCCGAGCTGCGGCGCTTGGCCAGTACCGCCGCGCCCCAGGCCAGGGCCAGGCTGAGCACGTCGCTCAGGTTGTGGCCCGCGTCGGAAAGCAGAGCCGTGGAATTGGCCCACAGGCCGCCGACCACTTCCGCAATAACGAAGGCCACGTTCAGGGCAATGCCTATGCCAAACGCCCGCCCAAACTCCGCCGGGGCGTGGGAATGGTGGTGATGGTCGTGGCTATGGTGGTCGTGAGAATGAGCCATACAGGCCAGGGGCTAAAAAAGCAGTTGGCAGCAAGTTACCTACTTGCTGCCAACTACCGGAACGTACGTAAGGTGCCTTTATCGGCTGGAATCGGCATTAAGAAGCTATTGCCGACTCCTGGGCTTTAGTTAAACGCCAGCGGCACGACCAGCTTCAGGCTCACGTTGCGGCCCATGTTGAATACGCCGTTACGCCCGTTGGCCACGTTGTAAGCCGCATACTTCAGGCGACTCAGGTGGCTCTGGTAGCCCACGTCGAAGAGGTTGGTGGCCGTCAGGTAAAGCGAAAAAAGAGTGCGGGCCCGGGCATTCACCACGTCGGAGCCCAGGCCCACGTTGACCAGCGTGTAGCCCGGCGTCCGGGTTTCGGTGTCGAAGGCTGAGAAAAAGCGGTTCTGGGCGAAGGTATGCTCCAGGCCGGCCCGGGCGTAAAGGTTGCTCAGGCGGGACTTGCCCACGGTGTGGAAGTTTACCCGCACGGTAGACTGTAGCCGGTCGGCGGGAATGAAGGGCAGGTACTGCTGGCCCTCGGGCTGGTTGAGCTGCCGGGCCCGCACCATGGAAAACGAGTTTTCGAAGTGCAGCCAGTCGAGCGGGTGGGGGTGAATGTCGAGCGTGGCCTCACCGCCGGCCAAGCGGGCCGTGCCCTGGTTGTACTGAAACACCGGGTCGCCTTCCTCACTCACGGCCCCTTCGACCCGCTCCGGAAACACGTAGTTCTGAATCTGGTTGCGGAAAGCGTCGAGGCTCAGGCTGATGTGGTCGGTGGTGTAGCTCACGCCGCCATCGAGCTGCAGGCTGGTTTCGGCCTTGAGAGTAGGGTCGCCGAGCTCGTAGCGGATGGTGCCTTCGTGCTTGCCGTTGGAGGCCAGCTCGGCAATGTTGGGGGCCCGGAACCCGCGCGACACGTTGGCCTTGAGCAGCAGCTTCTCAGTCAGGCTGTAAGCCCCGCCCAGGCTGCCCGACACGTTGCGGAAATTGCTGGTAAAGCCCCAAATTTCTCTTCGCCCTGCCCACTGCCCACGGGCTGCTCGGTGTCGGGGTCGAGGTAGAGGGCATCGGCGGTGATGCGGCGCAGGTCGTAGCGTAGACCACCGCTGAGGTCCAGGTTGCCGAAGGTTTTCTTGGTCACGGCAAACACCCCGCCGTCAAGCAGGCGGTAGGCCGGAATCAGGAATTCGACGCCCTTGTTGGTATTTTCCTGGCGCATGCCGCTCAAGCCGAGCGTGGTGCTCCAGCCGTTCATTTCGGGCAGAAAGTAGCGGGCGGCGTAGTCGAGGGTGCGGAGCTGGAAGAACAAGGAAGGGTCCTGGGGGCCAGCACGTCGCCAAACTCCCGGCGCAGGTTCTGCTGCCAGCCCACGTTTACCGTCAGTCGGCTTTGGCCCAGGATAAAGTTGTTGTCGGTACCGATGCGCAGGTGGTTAACCTGCTGCTGGGGCACGTCCAGGTCATAGCCGCGCAGGTCCTGGTCGGTTACGGCCCGCTCGTCGGCGTATTGGCCGCCCACGTTCACCAGCTTCAGAAACCGGCCCGTTTCCTCGTCCCGCTCGCCTTCCACCAGACCCAGCTGCTGGTTAAAGGAGTTGAAGGTCAGGTGGGAGTAGCCCCAGCTTTTGTTCAGGCCCACGTAGCCGTTGCCATCCAGCTCCCGAAAGCCGGAGTTATACACGCGGCCGTCGTAGCGGTTGCGGTAGGCGCCGGCTATTTTGCCGCTGCCCCGCACCAGCCAGTTGAAGCCATTCAGGTTGCCGGCATTCATCAGCGAATAGCCCTGCAGGTGGTTGTTGGTTTGGTAATTGGCCGCCACCGAGCCCAGCACTTTGCCTTCCTCCACTGGGTCGGGGGCCAGGAAGTTGACTACCCCAGCCATGCCGTCGGAGCCGTACAGCAAGCTGCCGGGGCCCTTGATAATCTCGGCCCGGTCGATGGCGTACTCGTCGATTTCGATGCCGTGCTCGTCGCCCCACTGCTGGCCTTCCTGCTTGGCCCCGTTGTTCAGGGTAATAACCCGATTCGAGCCCAGCCCCCGGATTACGGGCTTGCTGATGGCCGCCCCGGTCGTAATCTGGGCCAGGCCGGGCGTGTGGGCAATGGCGTCAATGGCGTTGGTCGAAGCGGCCTGGTTGAGCTGGTTGCGGTCCACGACGGTGGTAGGCACCGGGGAGCGGCGCATTTCCGTGGAAGCCGACACGCCCGTAACGACGATCTGCCCGATTTCGGTGGCGGCCGTAGCCAGTGTCACGTCCAGCGGCTGCCCCGTACCGGTATCCACAGTCTTCACAAACGTGTTGTAGCCGATAAAGCGCACCTGCATCAGAAAGCGCCCTTTAGGCAGATTCGGGAGACGGAAGGAGCCGTCGGGGCCGCTGGTCGTGGCTTGGCGCAGGTCGGGAAATACGACGGTGGCGCCGGGCAGCGGCTCGTTGGTGGCGGCATCCAGTACCCGGCCGGTGGTGGGCACAGCGGGCACCCGGGCGGCGCGGGTAGCGGGAGTAGCTGGAGTAGAACTAACCGGCGGGGGTGTTTGGGCCAACACGGTGCCGGAGAAAGCGAAAAGGAGCAGGCCAGGAGCCCAGGAAGAAGAAGACATAATAACTGCAAATACGCCGTAGCGCATGAACGGGAAATGAGGGGAGAAGATGCAGCCCGGAAACAAGAAAACACCGGCCAGCAGCCGATGTCTTCGTTAAGCTCTCCAAAACCAAACCAATTGGAGACGTGAGGCCCAACCGAAGCAGGGCCCGACTATCGTGATTTTGCCCTAGCGCACGGCCGTCGGGAAGGTAACTTCCACATCGGTGTCGCCGGGGGCAAACGTGCCATTCTTCGCGCCGGGCTGGTGCCGCAGCGTGATTTTGAGGTTGCCCGTAGCGCCAGTAGCATTAGCCGCGCCGGCTATTACACTGGTTTCGAGGCCCACTGCCAGGCCTTTGGCATCCTTATCGGTGGGAGTGATAGTGAGGTTCACGCCGCTAGGCTCGAAGAAGAAGATGTGCTCGTCGGCCTCTTCCTTGATTTCGTCGGAAGTGTTGACTACCGGGTTCTTGGTTTCGTCGAGCAGAACCAGCTTGCCGGTGTAGGAGGTACCAGCGGCCAGCGTGAGCGTCCCGATAACCGGGGCTACACCACCGTCGCCGTCCGCATCACGGTACTGCACCGTCACGGGCGTGCCGCCGCCCACCGGGGTCAGTTCGTAGCGCACCGTCGTGATTTGCTCGTTGTCGTCGTCGGGCTGAGGGTCGTCATCGTCTTTTTTGCAGGCTCCGAGTAAAGGAGCAACCAACAGCAGGGCCAACCAGGATTTCTTGATCGAAGGATGAGTCATGGGTAAAAAAGGTAAAAAATGGAAAGGAGATTAATGAAGCTTGTGGGGCAGTTCCAGCGGGATGTGTACCCGCAGGCTCACGTTGCGGCCCATTTCGTCGGTGAAGTAGCGGTAGCGGTTCAGGTAGTCGCGGTAGCGCTGGTTGAGCAGGTTTGAGCCCGCCAGGCTCACCTCTAGCGGCAGCTGGCCCCAACGGATGGTCGTCCCGATTTCCGCGTTGAGCAGCGCGTAGCCAGCCGGCGGGGCCAGCAGGTCGCGGGCTTCGTAGTTGTCGGGCACCCGGGTCTGGCGGGCCACGGCATACACGCCGGCCTGGGCGTAGCGGCCCGCCAGCCGCCCCTGGTCGCGGCTCCAGGTGTAACGCAGGGTCGTTTCGAGCCGGTCGGCGGGCATCAAAATCTGCCATTCATCGGCGCGGGTGTCGCGGGTGCGCACCACCGAGCCTTTCGCCGACAGCAGCCACTCGGGGGTCAGCTGGTAGCTGCTGCTCACATCCACGCCGCGGAAGGTGGCGTCAGTTTGTAGGTATTGCCAGCTGATATGGCTGCCGCGCACAGTTTGCACGGGCTCCGCCAGCGGGACTTGGTAGATGAAGTCCAGAATACGGTTCTGATACACCGTCACCTCGCCGTTGAAGCGGGGGTTGGCGTGCCAGTTCATCGTTAGGCCAGTATTCAGCGCCGTTTCGGGGCTTAGGGGCACAGCGCCCGGTACCAGGTCGTTGCCTAGCTCATACATGCCATTGTGCACGCCTTCACTAAACCGTTCGTTGGCGGCCGGAGCCCGGCGGGTCAGGCCGGCATTCAGGCTGAAGGTAAGGTGAGCCGAGGGGTCGTAGGTAGCGCCTACTGAGGCCGCCGGGTGGTATACTGAAAGCGGCTGCGGTCCACGAAGAAGGCCCCGTTGGCGTCCCGGTCGCCACGCTTCACGGCTAGGTCACGTCGGTCTAGGCGCAAACCGGCTTCGAGCAGCCAGGGACCTTGCTGCCACTTTTCAATCCAGAATGCTCCACCCACCAAGTTGGTGTAATAGGGAATAAACTGCCGGCTGCCGTTGGCGTAGCGGTTGGCCTGATAGGTGCCTGCCAGGCCCACACTGCCGCGGAAGTGGTGCCAGGGCTTGTGCTCCCACAGCAGCTCGCCGGTGCTGGTGCGGTTGGTGTAGCTCAGCTCGGGCTTGTTGAGGCTGGCCAAGTTGTCGTTGCGGGGCCGAAACTTGTCGTACTCGTCCCGGAAGTCGGTCTGCTGGGCCACGGTGAACTGCAGCTGACCCGCCTCACCAGTCTGCACAAAGCCCGTGAGCTTGGCTACATCGTGGCGCACGTGCTGGTAGGCGCGGTCTATGGCGTAGCTGAAGCCAGTGGTTTCCAGGGGCTCGGTCCGGGCAATGGCCAGCAGCAGGTCGGTCTTGCTTTCGGCGTGCGAGGCCGGCAAAATGCCGATTCGAGTGTTGAACTGGCTGTAGAAAACTTCCAGTCCGTAGGTCGGCTTACGCCAGCCCACGGCCCCGGAAAAGTTGTGCTCGGCAAACCCCGAGTTTTTCAGGTTATAGTCGGGAGTACGCATCGTGCCGGCCCGCCGCAAGGTTCCCTGGACCCGCCAACTCAGGGCTGGTAGCTGGCGCAGGTTGCCATCGAGCGTGCCCGATGCCGCGCCCAGCCCATTGTTGCTCATGCCCACCAGGCTGAGGTCGGCGCTGGTGCCGGCGGAGTCGCGCAGAGGCTTGGGCTCCACTAGTACCACGCCGCCAATGGCATCGGAGCCGTAGCGCACACTGGCCGCGCCCTTCACCACTGTGAGGCGGGAGGCAATGAAGGGGTCAATTTCGGGGCCGTGCTCTACGCCCCACTGCTGGCCTTCCTGGCGCACACCGTTGTTCAGAATCGTAACCCGGTTGGAGTGCAGGCCGTGCACCATGGGTTTGAAAATGCCCGGCCCGGTCTGAATAGCCGTGACGCCCGCCATTTTCTGCAAGGCTTCTCCCAATGCCTGCCCCGGGTTTGTTGCAGGGCCTGCCCGCTCAGCACCGCCGTGGGCTGGGTCGTAGGCGCGGCCGTCCGCTGGCCCTGTACCAGGGCGCTGTTAAGCAGAATAGCATCGGGATGCAGCCGGAAGTCCCGAATGACGGCCTCAGCCACGCGCACCTCAGCCACCTCATTGCTGTAGCCGAGGTAGGTTATCTGCACGTGGTAAAGGCCCGCGCAAACGTGGAAATGGTAGTTGCCGGCCGCGTCCGTCTGGGTAGCCTGCTGGGTTTCCAGCAAAACCACCGTAGCGCCCGGCAGCCCCTCCCGCGACTCATGGTCGGTAGCACGGCCGCTCAAGGAGAGCGTGCATTCGGACGGCTGCTGGGCGGCCTGCGCTACTCCGGTTGCTGCCAATACTAGCAAAAGCCACAGTACGCACGCTGCCCTAGCGGCTGCCAGGAAGCGAAAATTCATAAACAAAGAGGGAAGCCAGTGGGTAAAACCACTACTGCAATGGAGCAGCTCAACGGCTCTGGGCAACGTTGGGCCCCAGCCCGAATCAGGTGCGAGGGCACGGATTACAGGCTAGCAGCAGCTCATTACTCGAAATTTACCCCTGGCTGGGCGGGCCGCGCAGGTCGGCAGTCGACGGGCTGGTGGCCAGCCATACGGAAGTGCCCCGCTCGGTGGTGGGGGCGGCGTAACTGGTAAAAAACGCAAACTCCAGGGGCGAGGCCGCCTGGAAGGGTACGTCGTAGAAATGGTCGACGGCGCAGTGCTGGTGCTTGGCTGAGAGCAGGGCTTTGCCTTTGGTTGAGCCCGGCAACTGAGTTGTCTCCTCCTTGGTGTGCTCGTGTGCGTGCAACGCCAGAACCCACGTATCCGGCAGCAGCACCCGCATGAAGCAGAGCAGCAACAGAATAGCTAACCGGGACCGAAGTGCGTGCATTTGCAACAATGTGTCAGAAGGTGAGCCAAAGGTAAAACAAATTATGAATCAGCAAAACGAGCAGGATATTTCCTGGAAGAAGCCTAATAATATCCAGTTAGTTATATATAATAGGTTTGAAATGAGTGCTTTGTAGGCTAATGACGACGGCCTCATTCCTTACTTTACACAAGTGAAAGCTTGCTTTATTCCTAACCCAGAAACGGGCAAGCTCAACAGCTGCGTTAAGCTCATGAGTATAGAGCGTCCAAAGCTAAAGTTAATTTAAAGGCTCTGTTTAATCTTATATAAGTGCAATATTAAATAAGTCGCGTAGACGTTTATTGATATGTTTAAGTGCTTTTTGGTTGTCAATAAATGCAATTTTTACTAAGTTGCTGACTCTATTGGTTTTTGCCTTTGCGCCCCCTGAAGCTACCGGCCGGTTACAAAGCATCATTAAGCCGGTGATAGTAGGGCATAGTCGAAAAGTTATAGATTCGCACTTTGTTTACTTTACCTTTGTTCTATTGCTGACTATTAGTTCGTAGTCGGAATTGCCTAGTATGACCAAGCCCGATTCTCTCTTTTTGCATTATGACAAAGGCCTGCGCCTGTTGCGCTGGCAGTGGCGCGGTCCTATTCACGCAGCTCAGTTTCAGGCGGCCTTCTATCATCTGACGGAAATTTCGGAAAAAGAGAAGGTTAGGCGCTGGCTGGTGGACACAACGGGCATGCCCGTAGTCGGCATTGACGAGCAGGCCTGGCTGAGCGATACCTGGCTGCCGCTTTTTGCCCGGCTACAGGTGACGGACATTGCTATTATTCTGCCCTCTAGCCTGCACAATCAGTTGGTGGTAGAAACCGTACTGGCTGATGGTCAGCGCTACGACTGTGGAGAAATTCAATTCTTCTCCGACGTTACTTCCGCTCTGGACTGGCTCACCAACTCCTCGGGCCGCGGACCGGAGCTGGAGCTGGAGTGGCTGGAAGAGAATGGTGCTGAGCTAGAAAAGTTAAATAACCCGGCAGCTGGTAAAATGACCGCCTCGGCCAGTCAGCTCACGGATACGTTCTAGTTTACGTAGCTAGTGCTGATGAAAGTCGTCCCGACCCGGACGGCTTTTTCTTTTTCCGGGTAAACAGGTATTGCGCTGTCAAACTGGCAGAAAGGAAGTCGTGGAACAGGTTTTGAGACGAGCACCGGTACGGGACGCTGGCTGCGGAAGCTGGCGTTTCGTCCGGATTCTTATTTCAAACCCTTTTGCCAACGCGCTATGCAAGAGAAAGGTAGCATCTCGATTCATACCGAGAATATCTTCCCCATCATCAAGAAGTTTCTCTACTCCGACCACGAAATCTTCCTGCGGGAGCTGGTTTCCAACGCCGTAGACGCCACCCAGAAGCTCAAGAGCCTGGGGCAGCTGGGAGAGTTCAAAGGGGAGCTGGGCGAACTGAAAGTGAAGGTGAGCGTGGACAAGGAAGCCCGCACCATCACCATTTCGGACCGCGGCCTGGGCATGACGGCCGAGGAAATCAAGAAGTACATCAACCAGATTGCCTTCTCCGGCGCCACCGAGTTTGTGGAGCAGTACAAAGAGAAGGACACGGCTGCTAAAGACCAGATTATCGGGCAGTTCGGTTTGGGCTTCTACTCGGCTTTCATGGTGGCCGACAACGTCGAAATCTTCTCCAAGAGCTACAAGGACGACACCGAAGGTGCCCATTGGACCTGCGACGGTAGCACCGAGTTCAGCCTCGAAACCACCGACAAAGCCGACCGCGGCACCGACGTGGTGCTGCACGTAGCCGCTGATTCCGACGAGTTCTTGGAAGCGGCCCGCCTGCGCACCATCCTCACCAAGTACTGCAAGTTCCTGCCCATCGAAATCGAGTTCGAAGGTGAGGTTATCAACCAGACCCAGCCGATCTGGGCCAAGCAGCCGGCCGAGCTGACCGACGAGGACTACACCAAGTTCTACCAGGAGCTGTACCCCTTCTCGGAGCCCCCGCTGTTCTGGATTCACCTCAACGTAGACTATCCGTTCAACCTGACCGGTATTCTCTACTTCCCTAAGGTGAAGGACGAGCTGCAGTTCTCCCGCAACAAGATTCAGCTCTACTCGCGCCAGGTATTCATCACCGACGAGGTAAAGGATGTAGTGCCCGAGTTCCTGATGTTGCTCCACGGCGTGATTGACTCGCCCGATATTCCACTGAACGTGTCGCGCAGCTTCCTGCAGGCCGACGCGGCAGTGAAGAAAATCAACACCTACATTACCAAGAAGGTAGCCGACAAGCTTGCTGAGCTCTACCGCAAGGACCGCACGGGCTTCGAGGAGAAGTGGTCGGACATTGGGCTGTTCGTGAAGTACGGCATGCTCTCCGATGACAAGTTCTACGACAAGGCCAAGGACTTCGTGCTGCTGCAGAACACGGCTGGCAAGTTCTTTACCCTGAGCGAGTACCAGGAGTTTGTGCAGGCCAACCAGAAGGATAAAAACGAGCAGACCGTGGTGCTCTACACCACCGATGCCGAAACCCAGCACAGCTTCGTGCAGGCCGCCCTCGACCGGGGCTACGACGTGCTCAAGCTCGATGCAGTGCTCGACTCCCACTTCATCGGGCAGCTGGAGCAGAAGCTGGAGAAAGTCACCTTCAAGCGCGTGGACGCCGATACCATCGGCAAGCTCATCGAGAAGGACGAGACCATCGAGAGCGTACTGAGCACCGAGGATAAGACCAAGCTGCAGGAGCTTTTCACCAAGGCCATCAGCAACCCGAGCATGAACGTGCAGGTGGAGGCCCTCTCGCCCCAGGATGCGCCGGTCATTATCACCGTGCCCGAGTTTATGCGCCGCATGAAGGACATGCAGCGTGCCGGTGGGGGAGGAGGCATGCAGATGTTTGGCTCCCTGCCCGATACCTACACCGTGAGCGTGAATGCCAACCACCCCGTAGCCCAGCGCGTGCTCAGCACCGATGACGAAGCCAGCCAGAAACTGGCCCGCCAGGCTTTCGATTTGGCCTTGCTGGCGCAGGGTTTGCTGAAAGGCGAAGCCCTGACAGCCTTCGTGAAGCGTAGCGCCGACCTGCTGACGGCGTAGCGGCGAGATGGTGAGAATGGTGAGTTTGTCGTGCAAGCGTTGTCATTCAACCTTTCCATAGCAGCAACAGAAAACGGCTCCGGTGGCATTTGCTGCCGGAGCCGTTTTCCATTTCTGGAGTCAGCAGAACGTCAGGCTCCATATTTCACCAGCGTACCCCCTACGCCGCCGGGGCACTAAATCCCTATATCTTTACGTTCGACCCTAAGAATTCTGTCAGCTTTGTTGATGCGCCTACTTCGGTTTTCCTTTCTGCCTCTTTTGCTCACCCTGACCCTGCTCATAGTAGGAGCCTGCAGCAAAAAGACGGTTTCCTTTAATAGTAAGCCCGAGCAGCCGGCCCTGGCCCTTATGCCGGACTCGCTGACCAACAGCCGGGATACGACCAACGCTCCTTCCTTGGACACCAAACGCGTGGCCATGACCAAGGAGCAGGAGCGGGCTGCTAAAGAGAAGGAAAAGGCTGGTCAGCGTAAGCCCAAGAAGAAAAAGAACGTTTTCCTGGGCGAGAAGATCAAAAAGAGCTTCACCAAGTCGGGACCCAAGGGCCGCAACCAGATCATTGAGCAGTTTTACTACCTCAAGACCTTCCAGAAGCCCAACGAGTACGCTCCCGCTCTGTACTACTTCAACCCCAAGAAGCGTAAGATCTTCAAGTCGACGGCTGAGCTGAACCCCGCTACCGACAAGGTGCTACACGGGCCCTACAAAAAGCTGCAGGGTGGCAAGGTGGTCGAAACGGGCTACTTTGCCCTGGGCACCCGCCATCTGCGGTGGGAGCGGCTCAATAAGGACAACGAGCTGCTAACCAAGACCCACTACGAAATGGGCTTCCCGCGCGACGCGGCCGTGACGTACTATGACGCTGAGCGTAAGAAGATAAAGGAGGTTATTCCCTACGTGGCCGGCAAAGTAGAAGGCGACTACGTGCGCTACCTCGAAAACGGGCAGCGCGACTGGGACGGGCAGTTTGAGAACGGCAAGAAAGTGGGCGTCTGGACCAAGTACTGGGGCTTCCGCAACCGCCGCCGCTTCGAGTATCAGTACGGCGAATCCGGCTACGACCCGGAAGTGGCCGAGCCCGAGCTGATAAAGGAATACAACCGCAACTCGGTGCTGGTCTACGACAAGGAAAAGGGCATCGACAAGCGCGACGCCGTATCTGACCGGCCCGGTGCCAAGCGCTAACTCGTCTATGACTGCCAGCTAAGCACAAAGCCTATCCATCAAGGATGGGCTTTTTTGTGGAGTTAAGTCCCTAGTAAAAAGCGTCCTGGAAGTGCTCAACCCGAAACCCGGTGCTGCTGGGCGTCAGGGCCACGATGTCGAAGCGGATGTCGCCGTGCCAGTCGGTTTCGAGCTGAAACTGCTCGGCAGCCAGCCGAAACAGCTGGCGTTTGCGTTCCGTCACGAACTCCTCCGGAAAACCATACTGAGTCGAGGAACGGGTTTTAACTTCCACGAACACCAGCAGATCGGGGCCGTGCTGCGCAATCAGGTCTACCTCGGCCCGGCGGTGGCGGTACCCCTGCCGGAGCACCGCGTAGCCCAAGCTCGTCAGGAAGGCACTGGCTGCCGTTTCTCCGGCCTGTCCGAGCTCGTGCGCCGCGTGGGTCATAGGGTGGGTAGTTACAGTCAGCCGATTGGGGTTGGGTCTAAATCTAGTACCTTTGCGCGCTTTCCGTAGTAGTTCTTTGCGGAAACTGCCGCAGCTGGTTAAGCTCGGTCATGAGCGAAAGCTCAGCCTTTTAGCCCGCCCGGCAGCCGTAGAAAGCAGCGCAGAGCAGTCCGTCGTTTGGCCATTCCCTGAGTTGATTATGTCCCAATACAGTTCCTGCACTACATCAGCTCCCAACCCGGCTCCGGCAGCCGTGGCTGCTACCCCAGTAGTAGCCGGCCGGCAGGTAGAGGTTCGTAACCTGGGCTTGGCCGATTACGAAACGACCTGGGCGTACCAGGAAGAGCTGCTGGCGTCTACGCTGGCCATCAAAAGCCGCAACCGACAGGCCCAGGAAGAAGGTCGTGCCCCCGAGCCCACGCCCAATTACCTGCTGCTTTGCCAGCACCCGCACGTGTACACCCTGGGCAAAAGCGGCAAGCCCGAACACCTGCTGCTCGATGAGGCCGGCTTGGCCCAGCACGGCGCTACTTTTCACCGCATCAACCGCGGCGGCGACATCACCTACCACGGCCCTGGTCAGCTGGTAGGCTACCCGATTCTCGACCTAGAAAACTTCTTCACCGACATTCACCGCTACCTGCGCCTGCTGGAAGAAGCCGTTATCCTGACCCTGGCCGACTACGGTCTGGCCGCGGGCCGCATTGCCGGGCTTACCGGCGTCTGGCTCGACTTTGAAGAAGGTGCTGCTAACCCCCGTAAAATCTGCGCCATGGGCGTCAAGTGCAGCCGCTGGGTTACCATGCACGGCTTTGCTTTCAACATCAACTCCGACCTTTCGTATTTCGGCTATATCGTGCCCTGCGGTATCACCGATAAAGCCGTGACTTCGCTGCAGCAGGAGCTGGGCCGTGCCGTGCCCTTGCCGGAAGTAGAACAGCGGCTGGTAGGTTATCTGGCGCACGTCTTCGGGGCTGAATTCCTTGTTGCCTAATCCATGAAAGAGCATATTTCATTCGACCCAGTAGAGGGTGTTTCCATTGCCATTGCTCCCGACGAAACTGTAGCTACAGAGGAAGGTACGACGGCCTGGCAGGTGTACCTGCTCAACCACAACCCTTATCCGCTGAGCAATGTCATCGTCAGTTCCAACGGCTACGGCATCCAGAGCGACGGGGAAAGCGTACGCACCTCTACTTTGCGTCACGTTATCCTGGAGGTGGAGCCCCACACGGCTGTACCTATCGAGCCCATCGACCCGGCCTTGTTTCACCTCAATAACCAGTATTGGGTAAGCTACTACCGGGGTTCCCAGATTTTCGACAAGAAGTTCATCTTCGTCCCCGATTCTATCGTTGCCGCCAACCTGATTCACATTGCTTTGCTAAACCGCGAAGGCGTCCTGCACAGCTAACTTCTATTTGCAGACAGCGAGGAGAGAAGAATCCTGGCTATTTGCTTAATTTTGAGCCGATACGTGATGAATGCACTCGGAATTCAGTTGGGGTTGTCCTTCCTATGGGCATTTTTGGTAGCACTCTTTGCCGTGCCATCCATTATCTATATTGCCCACCTGAAGAACATGCTGGATACGCCCAACGTGCGTACCGTGCATGAGTCGCTAACGCCCCGGCTAGGTGGCGTAGCCGTTTTTGCGGGCTTTATGTCGGCCCTCACCATCTTCGCCGACCTCAGCAACGGAATTCAACAGCTGCTGGCGGGCTGCATCGTGTTGTTTTTCGTGGGTCTGAAAGACGATTTGGTCAGCATCTCCGTCTCCAAGAAGTTTGTAGGCCAGCTACTGGCTACCGGTGTGGTCATGATTATGGCCGATATCCGTGTAACCAGCTTCCAGGGCATCCTGGGAGTACATGAGCTGCCCATTGGCATTAGCTATGCCTTCACGTTCCTGGCCATTGTCGGCATCACCAACGCCATCAACCTCATCGATGGACTCGACGGCCTGGCTGGTACTATCGTGCTGATTATCACCAGCACTTACGGCTACTATTTTGCGCGTTACGGTGGGGCTAGCTACGGCAACTACGTGTTTGTTTCCATCTGCCTGATTGGCGGCATGCTGGGCTTCCTGCGCTATAACTTTCACCGGGCCAGCATCTTTATGGGTGACACTGGCTCGTTGGTCTGCGGCTTTATCGTGTCCATTCTCACTATTCAGTTCATTGAGATGGGTCTGAAAGTGGGTGGCCCATTTGCTACCTCGTCGCCGGCCGTAGCCATTGGCATCCTCTTCGTGCCGCTCTTCGATACGCTGCGGGTGTTTATCGTCCGCATGATGGCCGGCCGCTCGCCCTTCTCCCCCGACAAGAACCACGTTCACCACCGGATTCTGGCTATGGGCTTCCAGCAAATCAGCACCGTTATGCTGCTCGGCCTGCTCAATCTGGTTGTGATTCTGTTTGTCATCAACTTCGCGGCGCTAGGGAATATGCTGTTAATCGGTGCTCTCGTCGGCTTCTCCGTGCTGATCAGCATCTTCCTGGGTGTTTACCAGAGCCGAAGTGCCCAGCAGCGCGTCGCATCCTAATTCTATCAGTACACGCCGCAATGGCTAGGCCAAGCTTCTATCAACAGGTACGTTGGCTGCTGGGGCTGCTACTAATGCTGGGCTGGTCAGCCTCACTCGCCGCCGAGTACCGGCCCCTGCCGCCCGCGGCCAAAGGGGGCTTATCCACCGATTGGTTGATTCACGATGCGGCCCACAACCGTCTGGTGCTATACCTGCCCGACTACCACAGCCCGGCGCTGGCGTATTACCAGTGGGTTTCTATCCGGCCCAACCGGCCCTTTACCATCAGCTTTGCTGCTCCTAAGGGGCTAAGCGTCTTCCTAGATAACCGGCTGGTTTTCTCGGCTGCTTCCTCCGCATCATATACCCTGGATGTAGCCAAATTACTGCCGGCCGGAACGGGCTCAGGTCCCCATTTGCTTTGCGTGTGGCACCCTGAAACGCCCCCTAACCTGACCACTTTTACCAATGCTCTGCCTGCAGTGCGTGCTACCGACAAGAGTCCCGCTGGTCCGGTAACGGTACAGCCGCTTCCCCGCGGCCATCAGGGGCAAAACGTTTTTCTGTGCTTTCTGCTGCTCATTGGCTTGCTCTACGGCAGCATCCGCTCGGCCTATCAACCCGGCTTTGCCCGCATCTACCACTTCGAAGGACTCTGGGGTAAACCAGCTAACGACCAGGATTTTCTCACCAAGCCCACTGTCACTTGGCTGAACCTGCTGCTGGTCATGGTATTCTCCCTGTCCTTTGCCCTGCTGCTGGTGGCTATTCATACCAATATTCAGAGCATCATCATTCTGCGGCGCCTGTTCGACGTGCCCGAGTCAGCTATTGTTGTGCGGGTGCTCTTTTACGCCACCTTGATTGCCGCCTTCGTGCTAGGCAAATACCTGTTTCTGGAAGTAATGGGCTACATCTTCGATGTGACCGAACTGGTGATGGTGCAGTACCGCGAGTTTATGCGGACCATCCTGTTTATGGGCCTTTTCCTGCCCGGGGTCATGCTGCTTTACCTCGGACTGAACCAGACTTTGCCCGAAACTGTCCTGTGGGTATCCAATGGGGTGGTTTCCTTGATGTTGATTGGTACCGTTATCCGGATTGGACGCACCCTGCACCGGCGTGCGTCTTTACTAAATCTGCATTTGTTTTCGTACCTTTGCGCCACAGAAGTGATTCCCTTAATCATTCTGCTAAAACTGATTGTATTCACTTACTAATCGTGCTGTAGCAGAAGCTCTTCTATTACCCCAACGCCGCCTTATTGCCTTAGATTTACTCTTTCTTTTACCCTATGGCCGAGAGCACAGACAAACCGGGGACGGGCCGTCACGCCAAGCGCATCTCCAGCATTCTGGTTACCCAGCCTAAACCCGCAACCGACGTTTCCCCCTACTTCAGCATTGCTGAGAAGTATGGCATTAAAGTCGATTTCCGCGAGTTTATCCAGGTGGACCCAGTTTCCTATAAGGATTTTCGCAAGGAGAAAATCAATATTGCGGAGCACACGGCGGTAATCTTCACCAGCCGCAACGCAGTAGACCACTTCTTCCGCATTTGCCAGGAAGCCAAGCTGGAAATGCCCGCCGAGATGAAGTATTTCTGCATTTCGGAGCAAACCGCTAACTACCTGCAGAAGTACATTGTGCTCCGAAAGCGTAAGCTATTTGTCGGCCAGCGCACTGCCGCTGATCTTTTTGACGTAATCAAAAAGCATAAGGGTGAGAAGTTTCTGTACCCCTGCTCGGATATCCGTAAAGACGATATCCCTGAGTTTATGCGGGCCAATAACTTCAAATTCACGGAGGCCGTCATCTACCACACCGTCGCCAGCGACCTGTCCGACTTGTCGGATGTGAAGTACGACTGCATTGCTTTCTTCAGCCCCTCCGGTATTAGCTCGCTCTTCATCAACTTTCCCGACTTCGAGCAAAACGGAACCCGTATCGCGGCCTTTGGTCCCACGACGGCTAAAGCCGTGTTGGATGCTGGCTTAGAGTTAGATATTGAGGCCCCGCAGCCTAATGCCCCGTCCATGACGGGAGCTATTGAAGCCTATATTCGCCTGCATCATGGACCTGATGTGGGAAAAGAAAAAAGTAAAAGCGGCAAACAAAACGCTTAGCACGTAAAATAAGCGGAAGGGCACTAAAATGCTCTTCCGCTTGTTTTTTTATAGAGGTTTGTAGAGGAGGGTTTTTTCCATACATTTGGAAATACCTACGTTGGCCAACCCAAGCCCTAACAGGCCACAAATCAATCAGTTCTATGAAGAGAACTTTACTTTCTATCCTGCTGACCACAGCAATTTCGGCTACTGCGCTTGCCCAGCAGCAGCCCCAGTTTAGCCATTACGGCTTTAATGGGATGTATCTGAACCCCGCTTATGCAGGTATCAAGGGCAGGGCGAAATTACTACGTTGGGCCGTTATCAATACTTGGGTTATAACGCAACGTTTGACGACGGTGGGTCTCCCCAGACCTACACACTTAGTGCCTCACTGCCAGTAGCGGCTATTGGCGGCGGCGTAGGCCTTAGCCTGTTCCGCGACAAAATAGCCCAGTCAAGCATTACGAACGTGCAACTGTCTTACTCTAAACACCTGAAGGTGGGAGAGGGTCGATTGGGTATTGGGGTGCAGGGTATCTTCAATCACCTGAGCAAAGGTGTATACCGGCCAGCCGATGAGCGTCCTGATGGAAGCGTGCCGCGGGAAGGATCGGACCAGAAGTTTGATGCGGGCGTAGGAGTGTGGTACGAGTCAGACAAGCTCTACGCTGGCTTGAGTACCAACAACCTGTTGCGCTCAGAATACCGCTTTAAAAGCGAAGGTGGAACCAACAGCGCTAAGGTAATCGGTGAAAATCACGCATATCTGACGGCTGGTTACAATATTGAGGCCTCGGCCTCCGTTATTGTTACCCCCACAGTTCTGGTGAAGATGGTATTGCCCGGGAAGTTTGGTGACAACAATAAATTCAGTTTGAAGAACAACTCGTACGAAGGTGGTGTTCGGGCTACGCTCAATGATAAGTTCTGGGGTGGAGTAAGTTACCGGTACGATGAGTCCATTACTGGCTTATTGGGCATGAGCTTTGCTAAGGACAATGCTTTGCGCTTCGGCTACGCATTCGACTTTATTGCATTTAACCAAGCTGCACGTGCATTCAGCTCTCACGAGATTATGCTTTCGTACCGGTTACCAAAGCCTGGTCCCACTACACGTCCAGCTATCCGCACTCCCGATACAGCTTCTGATTTTAGGGGGCTCTTTCTAGATTGTTGAGTTGTTGGTTGTGTGCATGGGTAATTTGCAGGGCTTTTACACTAACTCTTTGCTTACCATCGTTTAACCGGTATCTGTCCCGGTTCGTAGACAAAAGGCAAGCATTGGGCGACAGGCTTGCGAGCGAATGTAATATTCGCTAGATTTGCCGGATCGTTAAATTGTAATCTTAGGGTATCGCCGCCTGAACAGTCTTTTTTTCCTTAACATGAACAAGTTTCTCGTATTGCCTCTCGTAGCCCTGTCGGCGCTGTTTCTGGGAGGCTGTGGTTTCGGCAAAGGACCGCAAGGCGATTTGGTCGGAGCGGAGGACCGCCCCGAGTTCAATCCGCAGGAAGTTCCTTTTGGCATGGTACCCTGCCCCGGCGGAACCTTCCACATGGGTCAAACCGACCAAGACATTTCGGCTTCCATGGTTAACATGAACAAGCAGGTGACTATCGCCGGCTTCTACATGGATGAGACGGAAATTACCAACAATGAGTATCGTCAATTTATGAACGCCATTCGGCAGGACTCTATTGATGTGCTCGGCGAGGAGTATGTAATGACAGAGCTCTACCCCGATACTACGGTATGGGTCCGGGACTTCACCTACCACATGGGTGACCCCCTGATGGAGTATTACTACACTCACCCTGCTTTTGATGACTACCCGGTAGTTGGTGTTGACTGGTTCGCGGCTAAGTATTTCTGCAACTGGCGCACCAAGAATAAGAATGCTGCTAACGCGGAGGCGGGCTTGGCTCCTACGCCAAACTTCCGCTTGCCTTCCGAGGCTGAATGGGAGTACGCTGCTCGTGGTGGTCGTGACCTTGCTACATACCCTTGGGGTGGCCCTTACCTGCGCAACTCGAAAGGCTGCATGTTGGCAAATTTTAAGCCGGGCCGTGGTGACTACGCCAGCGATGGTTACGCTTACACCGCCCCCGTAGGGGCCTTCTTCCCGAACGATTTTGGCCTGTACGATATGTCGGGCAACGTGTCGGAGTGGTGTGATGATGCTTACATGGAAGCTTCAGTACCGGTGGTATGGGACATGAACCCAACCAACCCCGACGACAACGAGCCCCGCAAAGTAGTACGTGGCGGTTCGTGGAAAGACATCTCTTATTTCCTGGAAACTGGTACTCGTAACTTTGAGTACCAAGATTCCGCGCGCTCCTACATTGGTTTCCGCACGGCTATGATCCAAATCGGATCAGCTCTTTAGGAAAACTTAATACTCGCATCCCCCCTCGGTTTTACATCATCACACAACAAATTTTCCAATTCAAATTCAAATGGCAGCAAAAGGCGGTAGTTTCCTGTATGACGTGGTTATGCCCAAGGTGTACGGCATCGGGCCGCAGTCGTAATCGTCGGGGCTTTGTTTAAAATTCAGCACTGGGATGGCGCTAGCGAAATGCTTATCGTTGGTCTCGGCACTGAAGCATTGATTTTCTTACTTAGTGCGTTCCAGCCTGCTTCACACGAGCCAGATTGGTCGTTGGTTTACCCTGAACTGAGCGAAGGATATGATCCTTCTACCGGAAGCAAAAGCTTCTCTACTTCGGACAACAATAGCATGGGTTTGACCAAGAAATTGGATGACATGCTAAAGGATGCCAACGTGACGCCAGAGGCTATTTCTTCTTTGGGTGCTGGTTTGAACCGTCTGTCGACGACCACGCAGCAACTCTCTTCGCTGGGTGATGCTACTAACGCTACCGAAGAGTACACCACAAAGGTTCGTTCGGCTGCTCAGTCGCTGGAGCGCATCAACGAAGCGTATTCGCAAACGGCTCAGGCTATTGGCGCAATGTCTGAAGCTACTTCTGATGCTCGCGAGTACCACCTGCAGGTGCAGAACGTAACCAAAAACTTGGGCGCTCTGAATGCAGTGTACGAAATGGAGCTGCAGGATGCTAACACGCACCTGAAGTCCATGAACAAATTCTATGGCACTCTGAGCCAGGCTATGGAGAACCTGACCGAAGCTGGCAAAGAAACCGACCAGTTCAAGCAGGAAGTAACTCAGTTGACCAGCAACCTGGGTTCGTTGAACCGGGTGTATGGCAACATGCTCAACGCTATGCGTGCTACCAGCTAATCATAGCGTAGCAAAAGTTTCCGTCCAACACATATAGATTAGGCACGACACGATGGCGGGAGGAAAAGAAACTCCAAGGCAGAAGATGATTGGCATGATGTACTTGGTACTGACTGCACTTCTGGCCCTTCAAGTAAACTCAGCAATTCTACTCAAGTTCAAGTTCCTCGATGACAGCCTTTCTGCAATCAACGATAAGGTTTCGAAGTCGAACGACGGTACGGTAAAAGGTATCCAGGCCCAGGTCGAGAAAAACCATGGTCAACCCCGCGATTTAGCTATCCTGAAAGAAAGCGAAGAGATTCGCAAATCCACTCAGGAGATGGTTGCCTACCTAGGTACTGTACGCGAAAAACTCTTGGCTGCCACTGAAAATACTGGCAAAAACGAGTTTAAAAATATGAGTGCCGAAGACAAGGTGGCTAGCACCATGCTTGGCGGCAAAAAAGACGGCGTTGCCTATGAGATGAAGAATAAGCTGAATGCCTATTCTTCTTACATCGGCAAATATGTTCCAGGTATTGCTCCTTTGGCACTCGATGCCAAGGACGATCCAATGGTTACAGACAAAGAGCAGCGTAACAAGAACTTTGCTGAGCTGAACTTTGAAAATACTCCGGTAGTAGCAGCTTTGGCTACGTTGGCTCAAAAAGAAGCTGAAGTTCTGAAGTACGAGTCGGATGCTCTGGCTGCTCAGTCAGCTAAAGTTGGTGGTACTATCATTGTATTCGACAAAGTTGGTGCTTTCGCTAGCGCAGAGTCGAACACGGTAGCTGCCGGCACTAAGTACAAAGCTGAGCTATTTTTGACGGCTTCGGCGACTGGCCTGAAGCCCTCGATGACCTTGAACGGCAGCCCGCTGACAGTTGGTCCCGATGGCAAAGGTAAAGTGGAGTTCACCGCTCGCCCTGGCTCTTTTGACGCTGCTGGCAACGCCAAAGCCCAGTGGACTGGCACGATCCGCTTTAAGCAGAACGGCCGCGACACTACCTTTAAGGTTACGGTTCCTTACACGGTAACCAAGCCTGTAATGCAGATTCAATCGGCTTCGGTCCAGGCTCTGTATTTCAAGTGTGGCAACAAGCTGAGCGTACAGGTACCCGCTCTGGGCGCCCAATACAAGCCTAGCTTCTCGGCGTCAGGTGCTTCGGTTATTTCTGGTTCAAAAACTGGTGACGTAACCCTAATTCCTAACTCGCGCGAAGTAACTCTGAGCGTGAGCAGCAGCGGCAATGCCATTGGTTCGCAAACCTTCCAGGTTCGTCCAATTCCTAAGCCCGAGATTAAGTGCATCGTTGGTGGCCGCGAGGCTAACGAGAAGCAAGGCACGCCTATCACGGCAGTTCGCAACATGAGCTTGAAGGCTGTGCCGGATGCTGGTTTTGCTACCTTCCTGCCAGAGGATGCTCGTTACCGCGTAACGCGCTACGAAGTAACTCTGGTACGTGGTAAGCGCCCTGCCATTCCAACTCGTACCATCAACGGTCCTGAGGCTAACCTGAGTGATGTTGTAAACTCGGCCCGTGAAGGTGACCGTCTCTACATCGAAGTGAAAGAAGTTCGTCGTTTGAACTTCCAGGATCAGCAGGAAGAAGTAAACGTAGCGAAGCAGTTCAATATTCCGTTGCTGTAAGCGTTATTCTTCTGAACTAACCGCAGCGCTTTTTTGATTACCACGGTATGAACAAATTCCTCTCCTTCGCCGCTTTGGCGGCCAGCCTGACGCTGTCGGTCTCAGCATCGGCTCAGGAACAAGCTACGACCGCCAGCAGCAACGGCTCGTATCGCCCGATTCCTAACTCGGACATTATGTTCCGGAAAACGATCTGGCGTGCGGTTGACCTTCGCGAAAAGCAGAACAAGCCAATGTTCTCGGAGGGCAAAGAAATTAGCCGGGTGATTCTGGAAGCCGTTAAGCGCGGTGAGCTTCAAGCTTATCGCAATGACTCTTTGACTTCTACCTTTACCGGTCCGGAAGTATCGAGCCGGATGTCATATGTAGAAGCTAGTGCAGGCTTAAGCGAAGAAGAAAAAGCGGCTGGTTTTAGCGAAGAAAGCACCGATGACGACTGGGGCGCTCCTAAGACCAAAGGTAAAAAAGGCAAAACTGCCTCCAAGCCTAAGGCCCCTGCCGCACCACCAAGCTACGAGTACCGCTACAAGGACTTGTACCAGATGGAATTGAAAGAGGATATGATCTTTGACAAGAAACGGTCACGGATGTATCACGACATCAAAACCGTTACGTTGCTGGTTCCTTCCACGCTAAGCTCGAACGTATCGGGTATTGAAACTCCAATTGGCACGTTCAAGTACAGCGACTTGGTGCGCGTGTTCCGAGCTAACCCCGATAAGGCTATCTGGTTTAACTCGCAAAATGATGCCCAGCACAAGAACTTGGCTGACGCTTTTGAACTGTGGCTGTTCAACTCGTATATCGTGAAGGTTTCTAACCCAAACGACTCGCGTTTGGACGAAGTATACGGCGGGCCGCAGCAGGGTATCCTGGCTGCCCAGCAGGCTGCTTCGGACCTCATCGAGTATGAGTACAACCTTTGGAGCTTCTAATAGCTTACTAATTACCAAAAAGGCCCGGCGCATGCGCCGGGCCTTTTTGTTTGTCTAAGAATTTGGCGACTATTCTACCGCGAGACCAGGCTCAGTGGCCTCCTGCTCACTAAAGTAAGTGAGCAGAATACGAGCTTTAGCCTTACCTACTTCTTCAATCAATTGCGCTTCGGTTAACTCTTTAATCTTCTTTACTGACTTGAACTTAGTCAGCAGTTTCTCGGCAGTAACCGGGCCCAGGCCCTTCACGTCCGTTAGCTCTGTTTTGAGCGTGGCGGCGTCGCGGCGGCTACGGTGGAAGGTGATGCCAAAACGGTGTACTTCGTCACGCATGCGCTGAAAAAGACGTAAGGACTCGCTCTTCTTGTCAATGTAAAGCGGCAAAGGGTCGTTGGGTACGTAAATTTCTTCCAAGCGCTTGGCGATGCCGATGACCGGTATTTGGCCCCACAGATTCAGATCCTTCAATGCCTTGACGGCCATGCTGAGTTGACCTTTTCCTCCGTCGACAATAACAAGCTGGGGCAGCGAGGCACCTTCATCCACTAAGCGGCGGTAGCGGCGGGTTACAACTTCGTACATCGAGTCGAAGTCGTTGGGGCCTACTACAGTTTTGATGTGATAGTGGCGGTAGTCCTTCTTGCTGGGCTTGGCGTTGCGGAAACACACCATAGCAGCTACCGGATTGTCGCCTTGGAAGTTGGAGTTGTCGAAGCACTCGATGTGCTTAGGAAGCTCCGTAAGACGCAAATCTTTCTTGATGGTTTCCATGATACGGACCTCGTTCAGGTCTTTCGACCGGTCGTTCATGCTCTCCTTCTCCTTGCGCAGATACATGACGTTCTTGATAGAAAGCTCCAACAGCTTCCGCTTATCACCGATTTGAGGAACGGTGACTGTGGCGTTTGCAATCGGCAATTCCGGTAAGGCTACGTTGACTAGCACTTCCCGTGACTGGCTTTCAAACTCCTCCCGCATCTGCATGATCATGGGAGCTAGAATCTCAGCATCGGTTTCGTCGAGCTTCTTCTGCACTTCCACCGACTGCGTGAGAATAATAGCGCCATTCATCACCTTCAGGTAGTTGATAAAGGCACTTTTCTCGTTGGCGGCAATGCTGAAGACGTCGATATTGGACAAGGAGGCATTTACTACCGTCGACTTGGCCTGGAACTCGTCGAGCCGGTCGAGCTTCTGCTTGAAGGAGTGAGCCAGCTCAAACTGCTGGTCCTGGGCGGCGGCCATCATCTTCTCTTTGAAGTAGGCCTTGGGTACGCTCAGGTTGCCGCTGAGAATGTTACGGATCTGCTGGATGTTCTGGTTGTAAACTTCCTCCTCAACTAACCCCTCGCAGGGCCCTTTGCAATTGCCCAGGTGGTATTCCAGACAAACTTTGAACTTGCCCGCTGCCACGTTTTCGGGCGAAAGGTTATAAGTGCAGGTGCGCAACGGATACAAGGCCCGAATCAGCTCCAGCAGGATGTTCATGGCCGTGAGGTTGGCATACGGGCCATAGTAGCGGGAGCCGTCGTTGATTTTCTTGCGTGTGGGAAGCAGGCGGGGAAAACGCTCGTTGGTCAGGCACAAGTAGGGGTAGGTTTTGCCGTCCTTGAGCAGGATGTTGTACTTGGGCTGATTCTGCTTGATGAGGTTGTTCTCCAGCAGAAACGCGTCCGATTCACTGTCGACAATGGTAAACTCGATGCGCTTGATATTGCGCACCAGCTGCTGGGTCTTCTTGTTGTGGTCCTGCTTGTTGAAGTAGCTGCTGACCCGCTTACGAATGTCAATGGCTTTGCCAACGTAGATAATACCTTCGTCGTCAAAGAATTTGTAGATGCCGGGCCGGTGAGGAAGGTGCCGGATTTGTTCTTGCAGATGGTCTTTAGCAGCCATAGGGAAATAAGACGGAGGCGGAGTACGGATTTAACTCATAAAACAAAGCAGAGGTTGGGATAATTCGGTCAAACAAGTTTAGCCGAGGCTATATTCTAAAACACAAAGTGGCAGACGAAAACCGCCTGCCACTTTGTGTTCGTGCCCTTGAGGATCTTTAGACCAGGTTTAAATATCTTCCTCGTCGATGTCTTGCAAGTCGGTTTGGTTGAGCTTCTGGTCGTAAGGAATTGTGTCGCGCTGCCCGCCGTAGTAGCGGCTGCAGTCGATTTCGATGGACAGCGGCTGCTCGGGTTTGGGGAAGGGACTAGTGCTGACGCCGATGCTTTTATCGGCGTATACCTTGCGCATGAACAGGCCGTAGATGGGCAATGCTGCCCGCGCCCCCTGGCCGTAGGAGCCATTGCGGAAGTGGATGCTCCGGTCTTCGCCGCCTACCCACATACCACACACCAGGTCCGGAGTGATGCCCATAAACCAAGCGTCGGAGTAGTTGCTGGTGGTACCGGTTTTGGCTCCGATTTCGTAGGGAAACTTAAAGCCAGTTTTCAGGATAACCGAAGTGCCACCTTGCTCCGTGGTGGATGCCTGTAGCATATAAGTCATTAGGTAGGCCGTTTCCTCACTAAGGGCCTCGCGCGTCTGGGGTACGAACTCCCGCAGTACGTTGCCATTCTTGTCCTCGATGCGCGTCACCATCATCGGAGCCGTCCACACGCCCTTATTCACGAAGGTGCTGTAGGCCCCGCTCAATTCGTAGATGCTCACGTCGCTGGAGCCGAACCCTACGGCTGGTACGGCTTCGATAGGGAGGTAATACCAAGGCGCTTGGCGTACGATACCACCGTTTCGGGACCTAGCTTTTGCACCAGCCAGGCCGTAATCGAGTTCATAGACCGCGCCAGGGCCTGGCGGATGGTAAACGTGCGGCCGGAGAAGCCACCCTCAAAGTTTTTAGGCGTGTAAGGTGCACGGCCCGCTACGGCGGGGAAAGTCGTGGCTACGTCGGGACGCTGGTAGCAGGGTGAGTAACCCTGGTCGATAGCGGCGGTGTAGACGATAGGCTTAAAGGTGGAGCCTGGCTGCCGCTTGCCCTGCTTCACGTGGTCGTACTTGAAGTACTTGAAGTTGGTGCCGCCCACCCAGGCCTTAATTTGCCCGTTGAGCGGGTTCATGGCCATAAAGCCGGAGTGCAAGTAGCGCTTGTAGTAGGCCAGCGAATCGAGCGGCGACATCATAACCTCTTTCTCGCCCTGCCAGGAGAAAACCATCATCTTGTACTTCTTCTTCAGATAGTAGTTGATGGAATCTTTGTTGCCGTCGAAGCGGTTTTCCAGGGAACGGTACCGCTCCGTGCGCTTGATGGCAGTTTGCAAGAAGTTGGGAATGATTTTACCGTTCTCGTCGCGCCAGGGCAACTGTCCTTTCCAGTGCGCATCAAACATCTTCTGCTGCTGCTTCATGTGCTCAGCCACGGCCGACTCCGCGTACTTCTGCATCCGCGAATCGATGGTCGTGTAGATTTTCAGGCCATCAGCATACAGGTCGTGGTCAGTTTCCTTGGCCCACTGCAGCAGCGACTTGCTAACCTCGGCCCGGAAGTAAGGGGCAATACCCTTGTTGGAGTTTTCGACGCTGTAGTGCAGCACAATGGGCTTGGCAGCCGCCACAGCGTGCTCTTCGGGCGTGATGTAGTTGTACTTGCGCATCTGGTAGAGCACCCAGTTGCGGCGGGTTTTGGCCTGCTCAGGGTTCTGCACCGGGCTGTAGCGGGAGGGAGCATTGAGCACCCCCACCATCAGCGCCGACTCTTCCAGGTTCAGGTTTTTCGGCGACTTATTAAAGAACGTCTTGGCCGCTACGTTAATACCGAAGGCGTTAGAGCCAAAGTCGTTGGTATTAAGGTACATGCGCATGATTTCGCGCTTGGTGTAGCTGCGCTCCAGGCGCACGGCCATAATCCACTCCTTGGTTTTGATGATGAGCATGCGCAGCCCCGGCACGTCGTTCAGGGTGCCGTCGTTTAGGTCGCCGCGGGTGCGGAACAGCACCTTGGCCAGCTGCTGGGTGAGCGTACTCGAGCCGCGGCTGCGTCCGGTGGCCACGTAGTAAGGAATGGCAAACAGACCCTTAAAGTCGATGCCGGAGTGGCCCTCGAAGCGCACGTCTTCCGTGGCAATCAAAGCATCAATCAGGTTCTGGGGCAGGTCTTCGTAGTCGACGGGCGTACGGTTTTCCCGGAAGTACTTGCCCATGAGTACGCCATCGGCCGAGTAGATTTCGGACGCCAACTCACTTTTGGGGTTTTCCAGCGTTTTCAGGTTGGGCATGCGCCCAAACAGGTTCAGGAAATTGACGCTGACGGCCAGGATGTACAGAATCAGGCCTAGTACACCGCCTCCGAATAAAAACCAGAGCGTGCGGGTTAGGCCGGTAAAACGACCCGGTCGTTGGGGTTTGCGGGTGGTCTTGGGCTTGGTGGCGGGGTAAGCCATGTATGCAATCAGAATGATGAATGATGAATTCCGGCCTGAGCTGAGCCTGTCATGCAGAGCAATTCATACTCCGAAATTCACGATTCAGAATTATTTGTAAGTCTTCTCGTAGAAGCGCAGGTACTCCTCCACATCCTTGCTTTGCAGCAGCAGCGGGAGGTTATCAATACCGATAATGAGGGTTTGGTAACCCGCACCCCGCAATTTGCTCAGCGGCGACTGAGGCCCGCGTAGCTTCAGAGCATAGTTCTGCGCCACTTTCGCGCCGGGCAGGGACTGTACTACTACCAAGTCCATATTGTCGCCGAGCAGTACTGGCTGTACCTGCAGGTTGTTGGCGCGGTAGAAGCGGTTGTTGTAGGTAACTAACTGAGCCGGCAGGCCCTGGGCAGGAGCCGCTCCTTTCGGGAAAGTCAGCACCACTGCGTGCCCGGCCGTCAAGTTGGTGGCATACGGCGTGGCAGGCTTCTCGGGACAGGAGGTGGGGAAGTAGGTGCCGGGGGCGTATTGGTTGGCGCTGGCGTAGTGGCCGGGGCCGGCGTGACGGGGGCTGCGGTAGCCGGAGGGGTAGTAGCCGGAGTAGTAGAAGCAGCGGCAGCCGCGGCGGCAGCGGCTATTTCTCTTTTGCTCAGAACCTTCTTTCGGGCGGCAGGCTTAGTGGGCGTGGCTTTAGTTTCGGGAGCTGGTGCTGCCGGAGTTGGTATGGCTGGGGTAGGGGTGGTAGCATCTGGAGCCGGCACTGCCGGAACCGGAGCTTTGGTAGGCGGCTCAGATTTGACCGGGGCCGGCGGGGGCGTTATCAAAGACGCCGGCGTTTCGTCGGGAGCATAGAATATCCGCATTCGGTTTTCTACCTCGCCCGGCCGGAACATCGACACCGCCGGCTTGTCGGTTGAGGCTAGGGCCCCGGCAATCTGGCCTTCTTCGTAGCGCTTATAGCTGGCCAGCAACTCCTTTGCCTGCCCGTTGAGGGGACTCTCGGGATATTCTTTCAAAAATTTCTCTACGGCTGGCTTGGCTGCTGCCGGAGGCTGGGTCCGGATAACCAGTAGGGTGCTCAAGTAAGCCACCCGGTCGTTCAGGTCACTTACCGGGGTTTGCTTTTTGGTGCGGGCCAGCACGGCGGTAGCCTTCTTAAACTCCTGCTTCTTGTAGAAAGCAAAGGCTGAGTCGAGCTGAATGGCCACTTTCTCATTGGCCAGCGAGGCACGCCGCAGATACTCCGGGTCGGCCACAAGGCGGGCATACGACGAGTTGGGATACTCCTGGCGCAGGCGCTGGGCATAAGCCTCAGCCTTGGGGTCGTTCTGTTCCTTATAAGTCAGGTAGAGGCTGTAGAAAACCTCCGGAGAGTGCTTGCTCTGCGGAAAACGGGCCACCAGCTTCTCATAGGTTTCGGCGGCGCGGGCCGGCTCTTTCAGCTGCTGCCCATAGATAGCGCCCAGGGCAAACAGGGCCTCTTCCACTTGCTTCTGGGAAGCCTGCAGCTGAGCTTCGGTCAGGGGCAGGTTCTGGCGGTAGGTAGCAGCCAGTAGGCGGGCCTGGGTGGCCGGGTCTGCGGCAGCAGAAAGCGTAGCATCCCCCACCGGGTTAACCCGCGTGCTGCTCCCGCCCGCAATAGTCAGGGGTACGTTGCCGCCCTGGGCGGTAGCCGGCGAAGATGAAATCTGGCTGCTGGTACGCCAGTTGTCCTGCAACTGCCGGTCGCCCCAGCGGCGGACGAACTCAGCCTTGGCCGTGCTTAGCGCGGTCGGGTTGTCGAAGTAAAAGAGTGCGCCACCGGCGCCGTTGGCCAAGGCTAGCGGGTCCACGTTCGACTCGCCGGGCCGTAGGGCACTGACGCCGCTGGCTGCCTGCTGCTCCATCCGGGCGGTGCGCTCCTGCTGCGCTGCTATCCGGTCGGCTTCCTGCTTACGGGCTGTTATTTCGGCTGTGGCAAAAGTCAGCAGCTGGGTGCGCAGCGCGGCCGAGTCCAGCCGGGCCAGAGCCTGCAGACTATCCTGGGTTTCAACGGTGGTAATCTGCTTGGCAAACTCCCGCAGGATGTCGCTGCGCTCAGCGGTGGCGGCATATTCGGGAGCCGCCCGGTCCATGTTCTGCACGGTGCTGTCGTAGTAGGCGGCTGCCAGCCGGTACTTCTGCAGGTTCTCGTAGTAGATGCGGCCCGAAAGCAGAAAGGTGTAGGCTTTCTGAGCCCGGTTGGTGCTATTAGCCCGCGCCGCTTTACGCAGCAGGGCCAGGGACTTGTCGTACTGCTGCTGCCGGTATTCCAGCCGCGCCATTTCGTAGTATATCTTGTCGGTATATTCCTTGTTCTTGGTATCCTTGAGCAGCTTGGCGAAGTACTTGTCCAGGCGGGCCCGGTCCGTGGCGTTCAAATCCGAAACCTGGCCCAGCATCAGCTTCGAGAAGAAGTCGAGCTCATAGGGCGGGTTCTTCTTCAGAATCCTGTTCAGCTGCGCGTACGCTTCCTTGTCCTGCCCGCCGGCCTGGTAGAGCTGGGCCAGAATGTAGCGCGTGCGTGACTGTTCATTCTTGGGCGAGATATAGGGAGTGGCCTTTTCGAGGTTGACGATGGCCTGTTTCTGGTCGCCGGTAAGCAAGAAGTACTCGGCCCGAGTCAGAAACAGCTCCCGGGCATTCTGCTCCACGCCTTGTTCCTTATCGAGCAGGTCCGATACGGCCGCGGCATTTTCGTATTCCTTCAGGGCCAGAAACGTGCGCATCAACCAGATCAGCGCCTCGTGCTTGGCATTAGGATCCTTGCTGGTCGTGTTGACGTACTTAAAGGTCTTGCCCGCGTCCTCGTACTCCTTCTTATAATAGCGTGCCTTGCCGATAACCAGGTAGCTGTCATCGGTCCAGTCGGAGCCGGGGCGGTGCTGAATCGGGAGGGAGGCCTTCTTGATGATATCGTCCAGGTCGGCCGTCACCCGGCCCACCGTTGCGTCATCCAGGGTTGGAAACAGCGGCAGCACCCGGTTATAATCGTTGACGCGGGCCTGATATAAGGTAGCCTCGGTGGCGCGCAGCTTCTCGCGGGCCAGGAAAAAGCCGTTGTCGCGGGCCACGATGTTCTCGTAGGTGCGGCCTACCACGGACTTACGTTCCGAAGAGCAGGCAGCCACGCCCAGCAGCAGGGCAACCGGGGCAATAAGCAGGCGGAAAAGCGGATACTTTGTCAAAGCAGATAGTAGAGTCGAGGCCTGGGGTAGCAGATTCAAACGCGCAGTCTCCGCCGATTCGTTCGCTCCGGCAGCCTGCGCTGCTTCTACAACGCAGCACTTTGGGTAAAATTACGGTTTTTCCGTAGCCCCCACCGTTTGCTTGCGTATCTGGCAGCATATCGGCTGTCAGTGCCCGGAAAATCAATACTTTCGCACCCCAAACCTGCTTCCGTCATGGCCGCTGCTTCTCCCTCACCCCAAGACCCCAACGAAACCGACCGGCTCCGGGCGTTTGCCAAGTATTCCGGGCTCGGCTTTCAGATGCTGGCTATAATAGGAGTGTGTGCCTGGGGAGGCGTAAAGCTCGACGAGTATTTCCACAACGACAAGCCCTGGTACACCATCGGCCTGATGGTATTCGGCCTGATTGCCGCCACCTACCAGGTTATCCGCTCCCTTTCCCGCAACGAATAGAATTTCCAGCTGTGCAGTTTCTTCGCAACTTTTTGATTTTCTGCGCCATTATCTGGGCCATCATGTATGGCTTGCAGATGCAGTTCGGCGCCACTGTCATTCATCCGCTGGCCTACTACATTCTGGGCTTCTTTGCCGTACTCACCGGCGTCACCTACTGGCTGACGGCAGTGCTGCTCAAGGCCAATCCCGACGGGTTTATGGTCGCCTTCTTCGGGGCATGGTGCTGCGGCTCCTTCTGTCGCTGACGCTGGTGCTGGTCTTCCTCTATAAAGGTGGCGGCAAGCAGGGCCACGGGACCTGGACATTTCTCGGGAGCTTCTTCTTAATGTATTTCTTATTTGCCGGGTTTGAAATCTGGAGCATCCTGAGTAACTTGCGCCCGTTTTCAAAACCGGGTGAAAGCCAATTGTGAAGGTTTTGTGAGCAACAACCTAACCCTCTTTGAATGAAGCGTTTACTGATAGCTCTCTTTTGCATTCTTTCGCTTCCTGTGTTTGCCAACGAACCCGCCGCAACACAGGCCGAAGCTACCGACAAGGAGGCCTTCAGCCCCGGGGAGATGATTCTGCACCATATCGGGGACGCTCACGAATGGCATTTCGCCACCCTCGGCGACGAAGAACACGGTACGCACCTCACGCTGCCGCTGCCCGTTATTGCTTATCAACCGGCCAAGGGCCTGAGTGTTTTCTCTTCCTCGCAGCTGGCCCACGGCCAGGCCTACAATGGCCTGAAGCTGGAGCATGAGCATCTCGTGGCCGAAGACGGCGGCAAGGTATACGATTTCTCGATTACCAAAAACGTAGCCTCGCTTATTCTGAGCGGTATTATTCTGCTGCTCGTGTTTACGGCCGTGGCCCGTGGCTACCGCAAAAACCACGGCGGTGCGCCCCGCGGTGTCCAGTCGTTCTTTGAGCCCATCGTAGTTTTCATCCGCGACGAGGTAGCCAAGAAGTCTATCGGACCGAAGTATGAGCGCTACATGCCGTATTTGCTGACCATCTTCTTCTTTATCTGGTTCAACAACCTGCTGGGGTTGATGCCCGGTGCTGCCAACCTCACCGGCAACATTGCCGTGACGATGACCCTGGCGCTGCTGACGCTGATTATCACGCTGGCCAGTTCCAACAAGAACTACTGGGCCCACATCTTCGCTACGCCCGGCGTACCGAAGCCCCTGCTGATTATCATGATTCCGGTAGAACTCGTCGGCGTGGTGGTAAAGCCCTTCTCCCTGATGATTCGTTTGTTCGCCAACATCACGGCCGGCCACATTGTAATCCTGAGCTTCATTTCGCTCATCTTCATCTTCCAGAGCATCTTCATCAGCCCCGTGACCCTGGCCTTTGGCCTGTTCATCAACATACTGGAGCTGCTGGTTGCCATTCTGCAGGCTTACATCTTCACCCTGCTCACGGCCATGTACATTGGCGGCGCAGTGGAAGAACACCACGATGCCGACTACCAGATGGGCGGTGGCGACGGTGCCGAGCAGGCCCACGCCCACTAGTCTTCCTTCCCTCATTTTTTGTTTTTCACTCCCCACTAATTCTTTTTTATGCTTCTTTCTCTCTTGTTGCAGGCTATTACTAATTCGGCAGGTCTGGCTGTATTTGGTGCAGCTATCGGTGCCGGTCTGGTTGCTCTGGGCGTAGGTCTGGGTATCGGTCGTATTGGTGGTAGCGCTATGGAGGCCATCGGCCGCCAGCCAGAAGCTTCCGGCAAAATTCAAACGGCAATGCTGATCGTAGCAGCTCTGATCGAAGGTCTGGGTCTGTTCGCCGTAGTAGTCTGCTTGCTGATTTCGTTCAACCTCTAGAGCTAGGGGCACTGCCTGAGCAGCCCGCTGCGCATCGCTTCGGCGCACGGCGCGGCGGGCTGACTTGGCTTTCTGGGGTTGCTGGAATGGCCGGTTTACCGCTTTTCTCTTCCTTGATCCACCCACTTCCTACTCTGAGTATATGGACTTAATAACCCCCAATATTGGCCTGATCTTCTGGCAGCTGGTGATTTTCCTCATCGTGCTGTTTCTGCTGGCCAAATTTGCCTGGAAACCCATTCTTGGCTCCCTCAAAGAGCGTGAGGATTCGATTGAAAGCGCCCTGCGCATGGCCGAACAGGCCAAGCTCGAAATGCAGCAGCTGAAAGCCGGTAACGAAAAGCTCATCGCCGAAGCCCGTATGGAGCGCGACAAGATGATGCAGGAAGCTACCCTAATGGCGAACCAGCTCATCGAGCAGGCCAAGGACAAGGCTACCGAAGAAGGCAGCCGCATGATCATGCAGGCCCGCGAAGCCATTCAGAATGAGAAACACGCTGCGCTGACCGAGGTGAAGAACACGGCCGCCAAGCTTTCCATCGATATTGCTGAGCGCATTCTGCGCCGTGAACTGGCTGATGCCGGCTCCCAGCAGCAACTCGTGGACTCGTACCTGAAGGATGTAAAGTTGAATTAGTAGTGAGTACTCGGTCGTGAGCTGCCTGCTGCTTTACCGCTCAGGTGCTTGCTGCCAACTACCAGCTACTCAATACTAAGAACGATGTCAGAACAACGAGTTGCCTCCCGCTACGCCAAGTCCTTGCTGGATCTGGCCGAGGAGCGTGGAACGCTGGAGCAAGTAAAGCTCGACATGGACCTGTTCCGCAAAACGCTGGAGCAAAACCGTGACCTGCGCTTGCTGCTGCGCAATCCCATCGTGAAATCCGATAAGAAGCTGGCGATTCTGCGGGCTATTTTCGGCGGCAAAGTGTCGGAAATCACGGAGAAGTTTTTCTCCATTGTGACCCAGCACAACCGCGAAAGCGCCCTGGAATGGGTAGCCACCGAGTTTCAAAGTCAGTACGACGCCCTGCGCGGCATGCAGGTAGCCCAGGTTACCACCGCGGCCCCGCTGGCACCGGCCTTGCGCGAGCAGCTGAACACGATTGTTCGCGAACAGTCGGGTTTGCAGAACGTTACGCTCGAAGAAAAGGTTGATGAGTCGCTGATTGGTGGCTTCATCCTGCGGGTCGGCGACCGTCAGCTCGACGAGTCGGTTCGCAACAGCTTGCGCAAGCTGCGCAATTCTTTTAAAGAGAACCCCTACCAACACCATATAAATTAACAACATGGCAGACGTGCGTCCGGATGAAGTATCCGCCATTCTGCGGGAGCAGCTGTCCAACTTCAAGACTGAAGCCGAACTCGAAGAGGTTGGTACGGTTCTGCAGGTTGGTGACGGTGTAGCCCGCATCTACGGGCTGGGCAATGCCCAGTCGGGGAATTGATTGAATTTGAAAACGGCCTGCAAGCGCTGGTTCTCAACCTGGAAGAAGACAACGTAGGTGCCGTAATGCTCGGCGACTACAGCGGAATCCGGGAAGGCGCCACCGTAAAGCGGACCAATAAGATTGCTTCGATCCAGGTTGGTGAGGGCATCATCGGGCGCGTAGTAAACACGCTCGGTCAGCCCATCGACGGCCGCGGCCCTATTGCCGGCGATACGTTCGACATGCCCCTGGAGCGTAAGGCTCCCGGTGTAATCTACCGTCAGCCCGTAACCGAGCCCATGCAGACGGGTATCAAGGCTATCGACGCTATGATTCCGATTGGCCGGGGTCAGCGGGAGCTCATCATCGGCGACCGTCAGACGGGTAAGTCGACGGTAGCTCTTGACGCCATCTTGAACCAGCGCGAGTTCTTCGAGCGCGGCGAGCCGGTTTTCTGCATCTACGTAGCCGTAGGCCAGAAAGCTTCGACCGTAGCCCAGGTAGTAAACGCCCTGCAGCGCGGTGGCGCCATGGACTACACCGTGGTAGTAGCCGCTTCGGCTTCCGACCCGGCGCCAATGCAGTTCTTTGCTCCCTTCACCGGTGCCGCCATCGGCGAATTCTTCCGTGATACGGGCCGTCCTGCTCTGGTTGTCTACGACGACTTGTCGAAGCAGGCCGTAGCCTACCGCGAAGTGTCGCTGCTGCTGCGTCGTCCTCCCGGACGTGAGGCATATCCCGGTGACGTATTCTACCTGCACAGCCGCCTGCTCGAGCGTGCCGCGAAGATCAACTCTTCCGATTCGATTGCCGCCGACATGAACGACCTGCCCCAGAGCATCAAGCACCTGGTGAAAGGTGGTGGCTCGCTGACGGCTCTGCCCATCATCGAGACTCAGGCTGGTGACGTTTCGGCGTACATCCCGACGAACGTAATTTCGATTACGGACGGTCAGATCTTCCTCGAAACCAACCTTTTCAACTCCGGTGTGCGCCCCGCCATCAACGTCGGTATCTCGGTATCGCGCGTAGGTGGTAACGCTCAGATCAAGTCGATGAAGAAGGTGGCTGGTACGCTGAAGCTCGACCAGGCTCAGTTCCGCGAGCTGGAAGCCTTCGCCAAGTTCGGCTCCGACCTGGACGCCTCGACCAAGCTCACCATCGAGCGGGGCCGTCGTAACCTCGAAATCCTGAAGCAGCCCCAGTTCTCACCCGTAAAGGTGGAAGACCAGGTGGCCATCATCTACGCCGCTACCAACGGTCTGCTCGACCAGGTGCCCGTAGACAAGGTTCGGGCCTTCGAAACCGAGTTCCGCCAGGTGATGCAGTCGCGCCACCCCGAGGAGCTCAAGGCCCTGAAGGCCGGCAAGCTGGATGATAACATCACCGGCGCCATCCGTCAGGTTGCCAAAGACCTGTCGGCGGTTTACGCTTCCAAGTAATTCATTGGTTGTCAGTTGTTGGTTGTCAGTTGTCAGGAGAAGGCCGCAGGGTCTTACCCAAACTGACAACCGACAACGAGCAACTGACAACTTATTTTCACGAGAATGGCTAGCTTAAAAGAAGTCCGCAACCGCATTGTATCGGTGCAAAGCACGCAGCAAATCACCAAAGCCATGAAAATGGTGGCGGCCGCCAAGCTGCGTCGGGCCCAGGACAACATCCTGCGCATGCGCCCTTACGCCCAGCGGCTCAACAGCATTCTGAGCAACCTCACCAGCCTGGCCGGCGACGACGTAGTGAGCGAGTACGGCGAGCAGCGCGAGGTGCGCCGCGTGCTGATCATCGCCATTACTTCCGACCGGGGCCTGGCCGGAGCTTTCAACAGCAACATCTTCAAAGGGGTGAATGCCCTGATTGCGGAGCGTTACGCTGCTCAGGCTGCTGCCGGCACCATTACGGTATTGGCCATTGGCAAGCGCGCCCACGAGTACTTCTCGAAGCGCGGCCCCGTACTGGGCAACTACACCCACGTGTTTAGCCAGCTGTCGTTTGAAACGGTTCGCGTAGCGGCCGAGCAGGCGATGGAAGGCTTCCGCACCGGGCAGTTCGACGAGGTAACGATGGTGTACAACGAGTTCAAGAACGTGGCCACGCAGATCGTGCGGGCGGAGCAGCTGTTGCCATTGGTGCCGGTGGAGGCTCCTGCTGCGGCCGCTGCTACCTCGAACGTGGACTACATCTTCGAGCCCTCGAAAGAGGAAATCGTGCAGACCCTGATTCCCCAGTCGCTAAAGGTGCAGCTGTATAAGGCCGTACTGGAAAGCAACGCTTCGGAGCACGGCGCCCGCATGACGGCCATGGACAAAGCCACCGACAACGCTGGTGAACTGCTCAAGTCGCTCAAGCTTACCTACAACCGCACCCGTCAGGCGGCTATTACCACCGAGATTCTCGAAATCGTGGGTGGGGCCGAAGCTCTGGCGGCCAGCCGCGGCTAAGGAAACGCTGTTTAATTATTCAGAACAGCCAGCTTTTCTTCTCGAAAAGCTGGCTGTTTTTTTAATGTCTTTTGGTCGGATGAGTTTGCCAACTGTACTTCTGTTGTCCGTTTCCTAGCTAATTAATTCATTAACCATTGCATGAAAAACCTTTTACTCTGTAGTATTTGCTTACTAACGGTTACAGCGCAGGCCCAAACACCTACCATTACTGGATTGCTGCCTACGCGCAACTCGGTAAACGCGCCTCGCGCAACCGCCGTGACAATTACTACTGCCCAACCCATTGATCCGGTCACAATTACCAATGTGCAGGTAAACTCCCGGGTTGCCGGCGGCAAGAAGGCCGGAACCTACACCCAGAGCGGTAACTCCATCATTTTTACGCCGACTACTGCTTTCCAACCCGGCGAGAAAGTGCAGGTGAGCGTGCCCAATACAGTCAAAAGCCTAACCAACGTGGGCGTGCCGGCGCAGGTCTATGAGTTTATTACCGCCGCGCCCGCTTTAGGTGGCGGCGCTTTTAGCCCACCGGCTACCAATGCTGAGTTGATAGTAGCGAATGGGCCACGTACCGTGTTAATGGCCGACATCGACGGGGATACCGACCTGGACCTAGTAAGCGCCAATAGCGGCGTGCAGGGAGATGATGTAAGCACGGTCAATATCTACCGCAACAGCGGACTCAACAGCGGCAACTTCGTGGCCCCAACGGTTGGCGGCCGTTTCGATATTGACCGGGGTGAGTCTGCCATTACCCTGGGTGATATAGATGGCGACGGGGATTTGGATCTGGTCAATGCCTGTAATGCCGGGCTGGTCGAGGTGCGCCGCAACGATGGGGTAAACAGCGGCAACTTCACCGTGCCGGCGAACAAGACCACCATCCCGCTGGTACAAACTCCCGGGGCGGTGCGACTAGGCGACTTAGATGGCGACGGGGATCTGGATATGCTGGTAAACTACCAGGGAGGCGTAGGCACGATTAGTCTGCGGCTGAACCGCGGGCTGAACACGGGCGACTTCGTAGCACCTGCCGTCGGAGCCGAGCTTTCGGCCGGCGGATTTTTTCGGATGGAGCTGGGCGATATTGATTCCGATGGCGACCTGGATATACTCGGCCTTTCCACCACTGACGTGGCTTACGTTCTGTTGAACAACGGACTGAACACCGCGCGGTTCGTGTCGGGCTTTAGCTTTCAGATAGAGTACCCGGTGTATGGCATGGGGCTGGGCGACGTTACCGGCGACGGGCGAATCGACCTGGTCGTGAACCGGTGGTCTCCCGCCAACGTGGTGGAAGTGTGGCGAAACACCGGGAACCGGAAATTTGAGCTGCACTCTTCGGTGGGCGTCGCGGTTCGGCCGGTAGAACTCGCCCTAGGCGATGTTGATGGGGATGGGGATTTAGACGTAGTCGTTGGCAATGAAGACCCCGCACTGGCGCGAAGGCAGTGAGTCTGCGCCTGAACGGCGGATTGAACAGCGGAATCTTAGTGGAGCCTACCCAGGCGCCCGAACCCGCCGTCGGAGCAAGCCATCCGGTTACGGTGGCGTTAGGAGACGTAAACGGCGACGGCGCGCTCGACCTGGTGAGCACAAATGACAATACCCGGTACGGTACTACAGTAGGTGTTGGTACGCTAAGCGTGCGTCTCAATCAACTCTCCCCTTTACGTACTACTCTGAACCCAACGCAAGGACCTGTTGGGTCATTGGTCACGGTGCGTGGTACCGACATGACTGGGGCCACGGCTGTCAGCTTCAACGGTACTGCGGCTCCCGCTGGCTCGTTCAACGTCACGTCTCCCACCACCCTGACCGTGACGGTGCCCAGTGGTACTACTTCCGGTGTGGTAACGGTAACTACGCCCGGGGAATACTTACCAGTAATACCCAGTTTGTAGTTGGTACCGCCTTGACTACACTGTCAGCTTGGCCTACTGCCGGCTTAGTACTGTATCCCAATCCGGTACATGATCAGCTGACAGTCGATGTGCCAGCTGTAAGTGGTGCCGCTACTGTGCAGGGTACGCTGCTCAATGTACTTGGGCAACCGGTGCTACAGCAGCAGTTGCCGCTGCCTGCAGCCGGTACCCGCCTAGTTCTCGATGTAACCGCATTGCCGACCGGAATATATACGTTGCGCCTGCAGGCTGGCAACTTTACTGAGACTCGTCGTATAGCCGTACAGTAATCAATTTGACAGCCGCGGCTAAGGAAACGCTACTAGAATTTATAAAGGGCCCGCTTCCGCAAGGAGGCGGGCCTTTTTTGTGGGCGCAAGGCGGTGCGGTTCAAATGCGTAGCTTTACTTAGCTGCTTGTACCTGTTAGCAATACCCTGCGCGAGCAACTATTTTTCTCTGGTTTTATCTGTGTGCGCATGAATCCTTTTTACCGTAGTCGGCCGGTGCGAGCCACTTTTTCCGGCCAAGTGCCGGCTAGCTTTGTTTCGGCCCTGTTTCTGTTGCTACCCGCGGGGGCGGCACTGGCCCAGGCGCCTACCATCACGGCCGTAGTACCGGCCGCTAATGCGCCAGCCGCCAGCCGTATGGCGGCGGTTACGGTCACCTTCAGTCAGCCGCTCACGCCGGCTTCGGCTTCGGCCCTCAAGGTATTCAGCAGTCAGCGCGGGGGCTTGCGCACCACGGCTACGCCGACCGTAGTAAGTGGCAGCACGCTCCGGTTTACGCCCGCACCCTACGCCTTTATGCCTGGCGAAACGGTGCAGGCAACAGTAACGACGGCTGCCGCCAGCGCCGGGGCGCATTGGCCGCACCCCGCGTGCTGCAGTTTACGACGGCCGTAGGCGGCACCGGCCGGGGCGGCTTTGTGCCGGGCAGCACGGCCGCGCTGCCAGGGGTTACGAACCCATCGGCCCTGGTGCTTGGAGACATAGATGGGGACGGCGACTTGGACGCGTTGACATCTAACACTTCTGCCAATTCTGTGAGTGTTCTACTTAATGATGGTACTGGTTCATTAACTGCTTCTCCAGCCAATGCCACCGTGGCAGCGGGAGAGCAAACCACTGGTTTGGCCCTAGGCGACATTGATGGCGACGGCGACCTGGATTTTGTAACGACGAACTACTTAGGTAGCCCCAGTTCAAGTGTCCGGATTAATAATGGCAGTGGAGTATTTACTGCCCCAGCGGTGGGGCAGAAGTAGCATTACGGTTTAGTCAGCGTGCCTTGGTCCTGGTCGACGTGGATGGGGATGGCGACTTGGACCTGCTTAGCGGCGGCAGTGTTCGGCTCAATAACGGGGCGGGTGTCTTCACGGCACCTGCTGCAAACGCTGAAATTGCTGGCCTGGGCAGTGGATTATCCGCCCTGGCAGTGGGTGATTTAGATGGGGATGGTGCTTTGGATCTGGTCGCACCAGGCTCCTTTAATGTCACTGGTAAAATAGAGTTTCGGTTTAATAATGGAGCTGGGGTCTTCACGGCCCGAGCTGCTGTGCCAAGCCTAGCTGTGGCAAATGACCCCGGGCCCTGACCTTAGGTGATGTAGACGGTGACAGTGATCTGGATTTAATAGTCGGAACTAATAATGCCTCCGGTTTTCTAAGTTTGTTCCTGAACAACGGTGCCGGACTGTTCGGGGCGGAAAGTCAGATACCAATTATGGCTGGTAGCGTGAGGAGCATCGCGCTAGGCGACGTAGATGCCGATGGTGACCTGGATCTGCTTACACCCGCCACTGCTCCCCGTGGGGTGAGCATCCGCCTCAACAACGGCCTCGGTGTATTTTCGGTCCCTGCTATCAATGCTGAAGTGTCGGAAAACAACGGCATTATAGCCGTAACCCCAGGCGACCTGGACGCCGACGGCGACCTTGACTATGTAGTGTGCTCCCCTGGCTCCATCACCAGCCGCCTCAACCAGCCCGTCACGCTGGCCTCAACGGCGGCCACTGCGTCTGCAGTTTTCTCGACCTATCCCAATCCCGCCCGCACGGCCGTGACGGTAGCGGGCGTGGCTCCGCGGGCCGCCATTGCGGTGCTCGATGCTCTGGGCCGCCGGGTGGCTGCGGCTACCGCCGATGCGGCGGGCACGGTCCAGCTAAATCTACCAGTGGGTTTGGCCCCGGGCGTGTACGTGGTGCGGGCGGGGGCGCAGGTGCAGCGCCTGCTGGTGGAGTAGGCAACGAGACGGACCATTTGGTAGCGAGCACCCAGCTGCAGAGAAGTTGCCCACAATCTTCTCTGCAGCTGGGTGCCCATTACCGGCCGGCAGGTTAACTTTAACCCTGTTTTCGCCTTTTATTTTACCCTATTGATGAAGCGTTACTTCCTGGGGCCGCTGGCCTTCCTGTTGCCAGTGGCTGCTGCCTCAGCTCAAAGCTTTGCCGTGACGGGCCTGCTGCCCGCCGCCAATTCTACTGCCATGCCGCGCACCGGCAGCGTAAGCGTCCGGTTTTCGCAGCCGCTGGCCGCCGATGCGGCCACGGCCGGTGGCCTGAAAGTGTTCAGCAGCCAATATTCGGGGCTGTTGCCAGGCACCACGACTGTGGCTGCCAATAGCCTCACCTTTCAGCCCGCTAACGGCTTCCGGCCCGGCGAGAAAGTACTGGTGAGCGTGCCCACCACGGTACGCAGCAGCACTGGTACTACCCTGGCCCGCCCCACAGTGTACGAACTGACTGCCGCCGCCCAGGGGGCAGCGGTACGTTTGCGGCCCCGGTTACGCTGGCTATGGGCAACGGCCCCTTCAACGTGACGACCGGCGACGTGAATAACGACGGCCCCCTGGACTTGGTGACGGCCAACCTGGGCGGCAGTGACGTAAGCATACGCCTCAATAACGGGCAGGGGACGTTCGGGGGAACCATTAGCGTGCGAGTCGGCGGTATTCCGTTCTGGGTGCTGCTAGGCGACGTGGACGGGGATAGAGACCTGGATATTCTCACGGCCAACTACGGCACCGGCACCGTAAGCATCCGGCCCAACGATGGCCGGGGCGTGTTTGGAGCAGGCAGCGACTTGCCCGTGGGCATCCAGCCCCGGCACCTGGCCCTGACCGACGTGGACGGGGACGGCGACCTGGATATTCTGGCCGTGGGCGACGGAGCCAATCCGGGGCTGCGCATGCTGCGCAATAACGGCGCGGGCACCTTCGCGGCTGCGGAGGTGGTCGTAACCGGCAGTGCGCCGTGGTTTGTGGCCCCGCCGACGTGGAGGGCGACGGTGACCAGGATGCGCTGGTAATCAACTATGACGTGGAGGGCACCGTGGACTTGCTGCGCAACGACGGAAACGGCGGTTTTGTCCGCTCTGTGGCCCTGCGCCTGGGTGGCGAGTTAAGCAACATGGCCACAGCCGATATGGACGCCGACGGCGACCTGGACCTGCTTATCACGAATATCAGAAACAGCACGGTGACGCTGGCCCGCAACGATGGACAAGGCGCCTTCAGTGTAGTCAGTACGTTTCTGGCCCTTGGAATGCCCCGCGTGGTGGTGCCCGCCGATGTGAACGGAGACGGGGCCCCCGACGTCGTGGTAAGCTGCCAGGGCACGGACCAAGTGCTGGTAGCCCTCAATAATGGCACCGGGCAGCTGACGCTCAGTGCTACCCTTACTACGGGCCGCGAACCAATCGGCGTAACGACCGGCGACATCGACACCGACGGCGACCTGGATGTGCTGGTTGCTAACATTAGCAGCGGAAGTGTGTCGACCTGGCTCAACAACGCGGCTGGCCCCACCCTGAGCACCAAAGCCGGGCAGGAGGCAGCTCGCTTGCAGCTGGCGCCCAACCCGGCCCATCAGGCGGCCCGCGTACAGGTACCCACTGGGACAACTCAGGTACAGATTTTTAGTAGCCTGGGGCAGCTGGTACACAGCCAGGCCGTGGGGGCAGGCCAAGCCGAGGTAACAGTGCCGTTGGCCGGGCTGCCGGCGGGCGTATACCTGGTGCGGGCCGGGCAAGCCGTGGCGCGGCTGGTGGTGGAGTAGGACCGGCGCGCCAACCCCGAGTAAGACCTAACCGGTAGCGGCCCGCTCACAACTCGAAACGCCCCACCTGGCACGGAGCCGGGTGGGGCGTTTCTTTTAGTTGCAGATAGGGGTAGAACTAATTAAAAAGGCCGACTAGGCAGCTAGCGTGGGCCGGTGGTTGGTTACTTCCTGGATGGCCTGCTCCAGCTCGGGCACCTGCACAGCTACCTGGCGCCCATCTACGGCTTGCAGGAAAGCATCCACGGGCGTTTTGGTGCCGGGGGCGGGCGGCAAACTCAAATCCTGCACCCGGCGCGTGGCCTGGGTCAGGAGCCGGTCGAGGAAGCGGTGCTCCCGGGTGCCGGCCGTCATGGCGGCTACCTGCGGGGTGAGGCGCGCCACCTCGTCCTTGGCCTGCTGCAAGGCCTTGGCCCGGTCTTGTGCCCGCTCCGCCGACTTATCGGCGCGCAAATCGAGTACCTCATCGTTGAGGGTGAACTCGCGCAGCTCGCGTTGCAGGGCCGCCAGGGCGGCGTCGCACTCGGCTTGAGTGGTAAGTAATGCTACTGGAAATGGCATAAATAGGATAGATAAAGGTGGCGAAGTTGCCGGGTATAAGATAATTGGAATATTGAATTTTAACACTAGGTCCGGCCCCAAAAGGTAGGGCCTGGAAAGCCCGGGGAGGCTACGCCGCCAGTAGTAGGGCCAGCGTGGCACGCAGCCCCGCCACGCGGGCGGCCAGCAGGCGGCCGGTGGCCGCCGTGGCGGCTGGGTCGGGGTCAGCCACGGTCAGGTCGGCGGCCAGCTCGTCGAGCCAACGGGCGTAGTGGGCAGCTTCGGCGGGGTCGGTAGGAGGGGTGGCGGCCCGTAGCAGGACCAGCCCAGCTCGGCGGTGTTCCAGGGCCGCGGCCTGCCGCTGGAACAGAGCCAGCTGCTGCCCCTGGCTGAGCAGCTGAAGCTGGTAGCGCCGCCAGTACCGGCGCCAGTACCGGCGCAGGTGCTCGGTGGTGGCTGGTCCGGGGGCAGCAGCACGGCAGCGTCGGGGCGGGCAGGGCCGCCAGTGGATCGAAGGGGGCGGAGGCCGCAGCAGCGGGTGGCGGGCCCTGCCCAGGGGCGGGGGCAGCAGGGGCGTGAGCACCAGCAGGCGCGGGGCCAGGGCGGGCGACAGGCCCCGCCGCCCCGCCTCCAGGTGCGACACAAAGCCCGACGACACGCCCAGATAACGGGCTAGCTGCCGGACCGTCAGGCCGAAGTGTGCCCGAACGGCGGCCGTTAAACTTATGAGAGACTCGGTATCAGGCATAAAAGCAGGCAAAACGAGTTGGTGTGAAAGTGTGGTCAGCGCTGCTCTCGGTGGTAGTACCGCCTTTTTCGGTACTGCGACTCAGCCGGGAGAAGCCACAGGAAGCAAAAGCCCCTACGGAAGTCGGTTTAGGTAGACAAGCTTCCTTACTAGGACAAGCTTGTCTACGCAGGTACGTAGACAAGCCTCGATAAAGAAGCTACTCTGTCTACGTACCTGCGTAGACAAACCTCCCCAAGGTAAGGAGTTTGTCTACGTACTCGGCATGGGGGCATGGGCTACCTTTTCTGCTGCACTGGGGCGCGTCGTCGGCGCTGTTTGGCCCTGCCGCTTACTGATTAGCAGCAGTGACCGGGATTCAGGCTCTCGTTTCAGAGAAAAATAGTACGACCAGGGTACCCTAAGGCTCAGCCGTAGTACCTTTACCCTTCGCTCTTAGTGCTCTATAGCTTATCAGACTTCCGGCTCGCCCGGTTCCCGCCTTAGCCTACACCCCGGAAGTGGCGCTCCGCCTGTTGCATGATTCCATTCTCTACTGCTATTTCCCGGTGCGAATTGCGCGCCGCAGAACGTATTGTGTCGTGCCTGGCGGCGCTGTCTGACGGCTTCTATTCCCGGCATTCGGGGGCCCGGGCCGGCTGCTGCGCTGCCTGGCAGTAGTGCTCGGCCTGCTGCCCTGGGCGGCCCAGGCCCAGGCTCCCGCCGGCGGCACCACTCCCTCCTTGGGCACCGTACTCAACGCCGACGGCACGCTGCGCCCGGGCGGAGCCGGCTCGTTCGATGCCACTGGCTACCGCATGAAGCTTGATTCGGCCTCGGGACAGCCCACCTTCCGGCCCGCCGGCGCGGATGATGATACATGGCAGGACGGCTTCGGCATGAACGGTGCCGATGGCATCGTGCGGGCCGTAGCGCGGGCCGCTAACGGGGACCTCTACGTGGGCGGTGAATTTACGATTGTGGGCGCAGTAGCGGCCCGCGGAATAGCCCGGTGGAACGGCACGGCCTGGAGCGGACTGGGCAATGGCACCGCCCCGGCTACCAGCATCAACAACGGGGTAAGCAGTTCCGTCAATGCCCTGGCCGTGCTGGGTAACGACCTGTACGTGGGCGGCCTGTTTAGCCAGGCGTATACCGTCGGCGGGCCGGTGGCCGTCAATGGCGTGGCCAAGTGGAACGGCACGGCCTGGAGCGGGCTGGGCAATGGCAGTACGGTGGCTACCTACAATAATAATGGGGTAGGTGTGGTGTATGCCCTGGCCGTACTGGGAACGGACCTCTACGTGGGTGGCAGCTTCACGACGGCCTATAGTGCCAGCGGCTCGATGTCCGTTAACCGCGTGGCCAAGTGGAACGGCACGAGCTGGAGCGGGCTGGGCAATGGCACCGCGGTAGCTACCAGCACCAACAACGGAGTAAACAACACCGTCAATGCCCTGGCCGTACTGGGAACCGACCTCTACGTGGGTGGGCGCTTCACTGACGCCTCCAGTGCCAGCGGCTCGGTGCCGACCCGCTTCGTGGCCCGCTGGGACGGCTCGGCTTGGAACGGGATGGGCAACGGCTCTAACGTGGCCACCGTTGGCAACAACGGGGTAAACAACGTCGTCAATGCCCTGGCCGTGCTGAACAATGAGCTCTACGTGGGGGGCCAGCATACCGCTGCCAACGGTACCAGCGGCACAGTGGCAGCCAGCCGGATAGCCAAGTGGGACGGCGTGAGTTGGAGCCGACTAAGTTCGGGCCTTGCGACCCTCGCTAGCAACGGGGTCAATACTTCCGTCAATGCCCTGGCCGTGCTGAACAACGAACTCTACGTGGGCGGAACCTTCAACGCCGTCGCCAACGCCAGCACTTCGGTGCCGGCCAACAACCTCGCCAAGTGGGACGGCACCACCTGGAGTGGGCTAGGCAACGGTACAGCCCCGGTCACGAGCACCAACAACGGGACGAATAACTATGTCACTGCCCTGGCCGTGCTGGGCAATGATCTCTACGTGGGCGGAGCCTTCAACGCCGTCGCCAGCGCCAGTGGCCCGGCCACAATTAACTATGTCGCCAAGTGGGACGGCGCGGCCTGGAGCAGCCTGGGCTCGGGTCTGAACGGGGCCGATGGGTACATACGCGCCGTAGCGCGGGCTGCCAACGGAGACCTCTACGTGGGCGGCGACTTTACCAGCGTGGGCCCGGTAGCAGCCAATCGGGTAGCCCGGTGGAACGGTAGGGCCTGGAGCGCGCTGGGCAACGGCTCAGCCCCGGCTACCAGCACCAACAACGGCGTGAGCCGCCTCGTCTATGCCCTAGCCGTGCTCGGCAATGACCTCTACGTGGGTGGCAGCTTTACAACGGCCTACACTACCGGCGGTCCGGTAGAGACCAACAACATCGCCCGCTGGGATGGCACGGCCTGGAGTGGGCTGGGCAATGGCTCGGCCTCCGCCAACATTATCAATAATGGAGCAAACAGCAGTGTCTATGCCCTAGCCGTGCTCGGCAATGACCTCTACTTAGGTGGCAGCTTTACGGCGGCCTACACTACCGGCGGCTCGGTGAGGGCTAATAATATTGTCAAGTGGGACGGTGCCGCCTGGAGTGGGCTAGGCAATGGCTCAGCCGCTGCTACCAGCACCAACAACGGGGTAAACAGTTCCGTCAATGTCCTGGCCGTGCTGGGCACTGACCTCTACATGGGTGGCAACTTCACGGCAGCCAACAGCGCCAGTGCAATCGTGCTAGCCCAACGAATAGTGAAGTGGGATGGTACGGCCTGGAGTGCGCTGGGTAATGGCTCGGCTACTGCTACCAGCACCAACAATGGGGTAAGCAGCCTAGTCGATGCCCTGGCCGTGCTGGATAATAACCTGTACGTAGGCGGCCTATTCTCCACGGCCACCAATGCCAGCGGCCCGGTGCCGGTTAACAGCATCGCTAAATGGAACGGCACCACCTGGAGTGCCCTGGGCAACGGCGCGTCTACGGCTACCAGCTTTAACAATGGAGTGAATGGCACCGTTCATGCCCTGGCTGCGTGGGGCAATGAGCTCTACGTGGGCGGACATTTCTCCACTGTAAATACCGCTAGCAGCGTAACGACAGTTAACCGCCTCGCCAAGTGGAACGGCTCAGCCTGGAGCGCCGTGGGCACGGGGCTGAACAATGGTGTTGAGGCTCTTCTCGTCACCAGCAGCCAAATCGTGGCTGGCGGCTACTTTACGACTGTGGGCGACGGTAGCAAGGTTACGGTGCGCATCGCCATCTATGGTGCCCCGCCGCCCCGCTACCGGTAGAGCTGACGCAGTTCACCGCCGCCCTGCAGGGGAAGGCGCCGTGCGCCTGGCCTGGGCCACAGCCTCGGAGCAGAACAGCGCCACCTTCGAAATGCAGCGCAGCCTGGATGGCAAAACCTTTGCCGCCATTGGCACGGTGCAAGCGGCGGGCAGCAGCACAAGCCGCCGGAGCTACGCGTGGCTGGACACCAGGCTGCCCCAGGGCGTGTCGGTACTTTACTACCGCCTGCGGCAGGTGGATACCGATGGCACAGTCAGCTACTCGCCCGTGCGGGTGGTTGCGGTACCCACCAGCGCTGCCTTGCAACTCTACCCCAACCCCAGCCACGGCCCGCTCACGCTCACCGGTGCGCAGCCCGGCGCCCTGGTGCGGGTCCTCGACAGGTTGGGCCGCGTGGTGCTGACTACCCCAGCCGACGCCGCTGGCTCGGCCCAGCTGGTGCTGCCGGCCGGGCTGCCTGCCGGGCTCTATATCGTACGGGCCGGGCACCACGCCGGTCGCCTGGTACGCGAGTAACCCCACTGTTAAAACTACTGGAAGACCAAAAGGCCGGGCGCAACAGCACCCGGCCTTTTCGTTGGCTACAAGCAGCGGCGGCTTCGTGCCTTACCAGTAGCCAGCTTACCAGGCTACTGCCGGCAGCCCTGGCTCACTGGTTTCAGCCTTACGCCGCCGGACTTACCGCAGCCAGGGCGGCGGCTTCGGCGCGCAGGGCCGTTACGCGGGCAGCCAGCAGCACCCGGGCGGCGGCGGAAGCGGCCGGATCGGGCTCGTCGCGGGCCAGGTCGGTGGCCAGCTCCCCAGCCACCGGGCGTAGCGGGCCGTTTCGGCGGGCTCGGTAGGGAAGGGGGCCGTCTGGAGCTGAGTTACCCCGCGCCGGCGCCGGGCCAGGCTAGCCGAGCGGTTCTGTTGCTGGGTCAGGCGCTGCCCGAGCTCCTGCAACTGCTCCTGGCAGTCGAGCAGGCGGCGGCGCAGCAGCTCGGGAGCGGCTGCAGCAGCATCAGTAGGGCGGAACAGGGCTTCGGGTGGGGCAGGGGCGTGAGAGGGTCGTAGCCGCTGGGCTCGGGAGGAGCGGCCGGGCCCTGACCCAGCGGCGGGGGCAGCAGGCGGCTGAGGCCGTGCAGGCGAGGGGCCATGGCCGCGGGCATACCTTTGCGGCCGGTTTCGATGTGGGCAATAAAGCCGGCCGATACATCCAGGTAGTGGGCCAGCTGCCGCACCGACAGGCCGAAATGCGCGCGGACCACAGTGACCAGATTAACTTCGGGCGAAGGAGAAGAGGTTGTCATAAGGGCGAAAAAGTATGCTTACATTCGGACCCGCTCAAGCGGAGCCCGGCGGTACATCAAGCCGGTGAGAATAAGGGAGCTGTATACCAGGAACAGGTACATACTCATGCTGCACTTGTTGCAGTCGTATACCTTGGCGTGGTATACGCAGTTTTGACTGCGATGTACGCGTATACCGGCAGCAAGGCTTGCGGATGCTGATAATTTTCTGTGAAAAAGCAGCGTGGGCCAAGTGTGGCCTCGGCTGCACCAGAGTGCGGCTGCCTCTGGCGGACCTGGCGCCGGCTGCCTGGGTAGTACAATAGCTTGCCCAAGTGGAATATAGGTTCGGGCAAATATTGTTTCGCTACCTTACCCGGCAAACGCCGCTGATGAGCTCCCGCACCCTCGACATTTCACCGCTGCCCTACGCCCGTTTGGGCGGGGCCCTGTATCTGACCATTATTCTGTGCGGGCTCTTTTCCGAGGGCTTCGTGATGAGCCAGCTCGTAGGAGCCGACGCGGCCGCCACGGCCCGCAATATCCTGGCTTCCCCGCTGCTCTGGCGCTGGGCCGTGGCGGCCAATGTGCTGCTGGTACTGTGCGCCCTGCCGTTGCTCTGGATTGAGTACCTGCTGCTGCGGCCCGTGAATCACGCGCTAGTGATGCTGTCGGTGGTGTTTAACCTGGCCTCGCTAGCCGTGGAGGCGGTTAGCAAAGTGTTTATGCTGCTGGTGCTGCCCCTGCTCAGCAGCGCCGACTACCTAGCTGCTTTCGGTCCCCGGCAGCTGCCCATGCTGGGCCATATAGCCCTGCGCCTGCACGACATTTCCTTCAATGTGGCCTTAATTTTCTTTGGCTGCACCTGCCTGCTCAACGGCTACCTGATTTACAAGTCGGGCTACTTTCCCAAGGTGCTGGGTTTGCTGATGCAGGCTGCGGGCGGTTGCTACCTGGTGGCGTGTACGGCGGCCCTGTTTGCTCCCGAGCTGGCCAACGTGCTGCTGCCGACCATTCTGCTGCCCTGCCTGATTGGGGAGCTGTGCATGAGCTTGTGGCTGCTGCTCAAAGGCGTAAACGCGGCCCAGTGGCAGGCCCGGGTAAGCCAGGTCGCCTAGGCCGCGCCACAGCGTTTTTTAGAGCTTCATATAGTCGCGCTTGGCCATTTCTTTACTTGGCTTGGGCGTATCGGGGTGTTGGTCCAGCAGCTCGCGCACCTGCTCGGGCGTGATTTCGGTGAAGTCTTTGATGACCCGCAGTGGGGCCTGAAACTGCTCGGGCTTCAGGCCGCTGCTCACGGCCACCACCCGCATCTTGGCCTTGTAAGCCGCCTGCTCACCTAGCAGGGCATCTTCAAACACCACGCAACGCTCCGGCGGCACGCCCAGCTTCTGGGATACGACGGTAAAGGTGTCGGCGTGGGGCTTGCCCTTGTCCACGTCGTCCTTGCCGGTTATCACGTCGAAGTACTGGCGCAGGTCGAGGTGGTCGATGATGTAGCTGATGGTTTCGGGCGGGGAGCCGGTGCCCAGCCCGATTTTGAAGCCGGCAGTGCGGGCAGCCCGCAAAAACTCCGTAAGGCCGGGAGTTTCCTTACGCTTGTCCCAATACAGCACCCGGTACAGAAACTCGCGCTGGGAGGCGTACTCCTTGAGCTCCTTTTCCGGCACTGGGTTACGAAACACAGTTTTGAGAATGTTGGTGGCCGGCATCCCGTTCAGGCGCTTGAGCAGCTGCCGGGCATTGGTAGTCAGACCATGCTCCCGAAACAATAGCTGGAAAGCCTTGGCCTGGTAGGGCGTATTATCAATCAGGACGCCGTCCATGTCGAAGATAAGGGCGTAGGGAGTTGGCGAAGAAGGCATAGGGAAAGCAGAACATGAGAAGCCGGAAGTAGCACTGCGTGTACGCACCACCGGCTATTTTGGCCGCTAGCGCCGTGATTACGGCGGCAGGCTGTTACCTTTGCGGCCGCTGTAGCCGGCCCAATTTCGTGGAGCGGCGGCGCAGCCGAACCAACGCGTTACGGATTTGAAAAAGAGCCTGTTCCTGTGGGGCGCTGCCATGCTGGCGGCTCCCGCCTTTGCCCAGAAAACCGCCAAGCCCATTGCCCGCCCCAAGCTCGTGGTCGGCATCGTGGTGGACCAGATGCGCTACGACTACCTGTACCGCTACTGGAATAAGTACGGCAACGACGGCTTCAAACGGCTGCTGGGCGAAGGGTTTAGCTACGAAAACACCCACTACAATTACGTGCCGACCTACACCGGGCCCGGGCACGCCAGCATTTATACCGGCACCACGCCCTCTATGCACGGCATCGTGGGCAACAACTGGTTTGTGCGCGAGGAAGGCAAGGGTACTTACGTCACCGAGGACAAAACCGTGCGGGGCGTGGGCGGCAGCGGGCCCGAGGGGCAGATGTCGCCGCGCCACATGCTGACCACGACCATCACCGACGAGCTGCGCCTGGCCACCAACTTCCAGAGCAAGGTAATCGGGGTCTGCATCAAGGACCGGGGCTCCATCTTGCCCGCCGGCCACGCGGCCAACGCCGCCTACTGGTACGACGGCTCCAACGGCGCTTTTATCACCAGCACGTTCTACGCCCAGCAGCTGCCCGCCTGGGTGGCGCAGTTCAACAGCCAGCAGCGGGCCGCCCAGTACCTCGACAAGCCCTGGGAAACCCTGCTGCCCATCAGCCAATACACCGAAAGCACCCCCGACGACGTGGCCTGGGAATCGGCTTTCCGGGGCGAGGACAAGCCCGTGTTTCCCCACGACCTGCCCAAGCTGAGCGCCCAGGCACCCCGGGCCGTGCAGGGGGCTTTGAAGGCCGAGGGTGAAAAAGCGCCCGTAGCCACGCCCCGCAACCTAGACTTGATTCGCTCCACACCCTTCGGCAACTCCCTTACGCTGGACTTTGCCCTGGAAGCCGTGCGGGCCGAGCAGCTAGGCCAGCGCGGCCAAACCGACTTCCTGGCCCTGAGCTTTTCCTCGACCGACTACGTGGGGCACCAGTTCGGCACCACCGCCATTGAAACCGAAGATACCTACCTGCGCCTCGACCAGGATATTGCCCGCCTGCTGAACTCCCTCGACAAAACCGTGGGCAAAGGTCAGGTGCTCGTGTTCTTGTCGGCCGACCACGCCGCGGCCCAGTCGCCCAACTTCATGCTGGAGCACCACCTGCCGGCCGGCTCGGTGGGCCCCCGCCTCATGCGCGACTCGATTCAGCAGCAGCTGGTGAAGCGGCACGGGGCCGGCAACTGGGTGCTGAGCTACGAAAACCAGCAAGTGTACCTCAACCGCCCCCTGATTGCCCAGAAGCAGCTTAACCTGCGCACGGTACAGGATGAGGTGGTAGACATTGCCGTAAACCTCTCGGGCGTCAACCGCGCCATCACCGCCGACGACTTGCAGAAGTCGCACTGGGAAAGCGGCATGCTGATGTACCTGGAAAACGGCTACTTCCCCAAGCGCAGCGGCGACGTGATGGTGGTGCTGCAGCCGGGCTGGCTGGAGTCGTACTCCTTCCCCATAAGCAAGGGCACAACCCACGGCTCGCTGAACAACTACGACACCCATGTGCCGCTGGTGTTCTGGGGCTGGCGCGTCAAGCACGGCGAGTCGCGGATGCCGGCCAAGATTACCGACATTGCTGCCACCCTGGCCAGCTGGCTGCACATTCAGGAACCCAACGGCAGCACCGGCACCCCGCTGCTGGAAGTTCTGCGCTAAAGGCAAAGCCTCCGGGCCCGGCCGGAGCGGCGGGTCGCAAAACCGGGTTTGGGCGGTTTGTCCGTAGAAAATCACAATTCAACCAGCTTTTTCACCAGCTTCACGTAATACGTGCTTAAATTCGGGCCAGCGTAACCAGTTTTGTTTGTCCAGCACAGCGAAACGGGCGCAGGCTACGCGCCCCGCCGACCAACGGGCATTTCGCCCGCACGACTTTTTACCTCTCTTAAACGAACCGGGCGCGTCAGGCGCGCCTTCTCTACCAACATGGCTCACTTTAACCCTTGGCACGATGTGGAGCGCGGCGAAAACGCCCCCGCCATCGTGAACGGCATCATTGAAATTCCCAAAGGCTCGAAAGGCAAGTACGAACTCGACAAAGACAGCGGCATGCTGAAGCTGGACCGGGTGCTGTTCTCGGCCGTGCACTACCCCGCCGCCTACGGCTTTATCCCCCAGACCTACTGCGACGACAAAGACCCGCTGGATATTCTGGTTATCTGCTCGGTTGATATCGTGCCCATGTGCCTGGTGGATGCCAAGGTAATCGGGGTGATGCAGATGATTGACGGCGACGAAGAGGATGATAAAATCATTGCCGTGGCTGCCCACGACATTTCCGTGAACCACTACAACGACATTGCCGACCTGCCCCCGCACACGCTGCTGGAAATGCGTCGCTTCTTCGAAGACTACAAGGCGCTGGAGCACAAGCAGGTAACGGTAGAGCGTTTCATGGGCCGCGAAGATGCCTACCGCATCATCGAGGACAGCATCAAGCTCTACAATGACACCTTCGACGCTTCGGGCGTGAAGAAAACGACCAACGTCGAGCAGCTGTAAGCAGCGCTACGCCGCTCGTCTGCAAGCCCCGCTGGCCCTCTGGTCGGCGGGGCTTTTGCGTGGAAGAAGCGGGACAAATTAGCAGCTCGGCTGTACCTATTGCGGAGCTGGTTACGTAGGCCAAGCATGCCTAAAGAACCCGCTAAGTCGCCGTTTTTGCGTTTCCTCTACGAAAACAGCCTGTTGCTGGTCGGTTTTACTCTGGTGCTCATCACCATGGTGGGCCAGGCTCTCACCGGCTGGCACGAGTACAATAACGACCTGGAAGACCTGAAGCTGCCGGCCCTGACGCTGGGCCAGTACCTGACCTCGGGCCACTTCATGGAAGCCACTTTCGAGAACTGGGAAAGTGAGTTTCTGCAGATGGGCGTGTACGTAATGCTCACCATCTGGCTTCGGCAGAAAGGCTCTTCCGAATCGAAAAAACTCTACGAAGAAGAAGAGGTAGACCGGGAGCCGGATGCCAGCAAGGAAGACGCGCCCGGCCCGGTAAAGCGCGGGGGCTGGATGCTGGAACTCTACAAAAAGTCCTTGAGCCTGGCTTTCTTCCTGCTGTTCTTTGCCTCCGTGTGGCTGCACGCCCGCGGCGGCCTCTCGGTCTATAACATTGAGCAGCAGCAGCACGGGGAACCCACCGTGGGGCTGCTCGAATTCATGGCTACTTCCCGGTTCTGGTTTCAGTCGTTTCAGAACTGGCAAAGCGAGTTTCTCTCCATTGTGTCCATCGTCGGGCTGTCCATTTTCCTGCGGCAGCACGGCTCCCCGCAGTCGAAGCCGGTGGATGCCGGCAACGACGAAACCGGCGAGTAACTCGCCGGAACCTTATCTTTGCCCCGCGGCGTAAGCAGAGTTTCCACTTCTCTCTTCCGCCCGGAGCCATGCGCCAAGTCAGCGAAAAATCAGCGGCCGCCGTTCCTTCCTCATCCTCGGGCCTAAAGCGCGGGCTGGATGCGCTGCTGTACAGCAGCGGCCTGGTGGCGGCAGCGGCTACTAGCCTGACCTGGGCTACTTTTCTGTTCTGGCGCGTCCACATTCCCTTCCGGCTGGCCCTGCTGATTTTCTCGGCCACGCTCTTTCTCTACAACATTGACAGTGTGCTGCCCTACAAGTTTCGGCAGCAGGCCGTGCTTTCGGAGCGGAAGCGCTGGATGATTCAGCACCGCCGGGAGCTGTTTGGGCTAGCCCTGGTGTCGTTGGCGGTGGCGGGTGCCCTGTTCTGGCTCGATGGCTGGCGCCACCTCACGCTGTTTTTGGGCCACCTGGCGGCCATTTCCCTGCTTTATTCCTTTCCTATCGTGAAGGTAGCCGGCCGCTGGTGGGCCCTGCGCGACTTGCCGCTGCTCAAGGTATTTCTGATTGCCTACGTCTGGGCCGCCATTACCGTGTGGGTGCCGGCGCTGTACTTGGGCAAAGCCCTGACGGCACCCGTGGTGCTGGTGCTGTTTGGCCGCCGCTTTTTCTTTATCCTGGCTCTGGCTTTCGTCTTCGACATCCGCGACTACACCAAAGATTTGCTCAGCGGCACCCGCACGTTTCCGGGCATTTTCGGCCTCCGGGCGGCCAAGGTGCTGGCTCTATTGTGCCTAGCCGTATCGGGCCTGCTGATTCCGCAGGGCGTAACCCCGGCTCATTTGCTGGTGCTCACTATTCCCACCTTGCTCACCGGCCTGCTCGTGTGGTTTGCCGACGAAACCCGGCCCGACTACTACTTCGCCCTGCTGGCCGACGGAGTGATGGTAGTGCAGTTTCTGGCCGTATACTGGGTGGCGTAAGCAGGGCTAAAAGGCATCCGGCGTGGTCAATTCCTGCAGGGTCGGACCGATAAAGCGCGTCAGGTCGCCGGCAATGAGGCCCACTTCGCCGGTGTGCCGGGCCGCCAGGTCGCCGGCCCGGCCGTGGGCGTAGATGCCTAGCAGAGCCGCATCAAGGGCCGAAAGGTGCTGGGCGCGCAGGGCCGTGAGCAGGCCGGTCAGCACGTCGCCGCTGCCGCCGGTGGCCATACCGGGGTTGCCGGTCGTGTTGAAGTACAGCTCTCCGGTGGGTGTACCCAGGCAGGTGTGGGCCCCTTTGAGCACGGTGTAGCAGCGGTGCTTGTGGCAAAACTCGCGCAGCAGCTCCAGGCGGTGGTAATCGTCGCGGGCCGAGCCGCTCAGGCGCTCAAACTCTTTGGGGTGGGGCGTCAGGATAGAGTCAGGTGGGAGCAGGGCTAGCAAATCGGGATTAGCCCCGAGCAGATTCAGCGCGTCGGCATCCAGCACCAGTGGCACCTGGGCTGTGCGCAGCAGTTGTTCCAGAACAACTTTGGTAGAATCCGCCTTATCAATGCCCGGGCCCATACCAATGGCGGAATACGGCGTAAGCTCGGGCAGCTCGCTCAGAAAGTCAGCAGCCGGGTCGGTGAGGGCCATGGCTTCGGGCGCACTGGTTTGCAGAATGTCGTAGCCCACGGCCGGCGTACGAACGGTAAGCAGCCCTACGCCGCTGCGCAAACAGGCCTGGGTAGCCAGCACGGCGGCCCCTATCTTGCCGCGGCTGCCCAGCAGCAGCAGGGCGTGCCCGTAGGTGCCCTTGTGCCCAAACCGGCCCCGCCGGGGCAGCCGGCCCGCCAGCAGCGCGGCATCTATCAGGAAGAGCCGACTTTCGGCCTGGGCCTGAAACTGCCGGCTCAGCCCAATCGGGACGGTATGCCACTGCCCCACATACTCGGCATTGCGGGGCAATAGAAACGCCAGCTTGGGCAGTTCGAAGCTCACCGTGTGCCGGGCCCGGACGACGGGACTGTCGGCGGGCTGGGCGGCATCAGCCAGCAGGCCTGAGGGCATATCTACGGCCACAATGCGCGCCTGGGCCTGATTCAGGTGAGCTACTACCGCCGCGGCCAGGCCCGTTAACGGCCGCGTCAGGCCGGTTCCAAACAGCGCATCGATAACCAGGGCCCCGGCCGGAATAACGGGCAGCGCGGCTTCGGTTAGCTCCTGATAGGGCAACTCTGAGGGCAGGCGCCAACGGTTGGCCTCAAAGTCGGGGAGTACTTATCGGCCGGCAATGCAAATACTTGTACCAAATAGCCGGCCGCGTGCAGCTGCCGGGCTGCTACCAGCCCGTCGCCGCCGTTGTTGCCGGGGCCGCAGAACACCAGGATTTCGCCGGCCTCGGCCGGGGTTTGGCGGGCCAGCAACCACTGAGTGAAGGCCGTAGCAGCGCGCTCCATCAGGGCTTCGGAGCTGATACCTTCTTCTTGGATGGTGGCCTGGTCGGCCTGGCGGGTTTGGGCGGCGGTAAGAATCTTCATGGGGCGGTAGCGGCAACAAGGTACGAGCGGTAAACAGGCACCATACCCCGAACGATACGGCCGCAAAAGCGTTGGGGCCCGGCCACAATAAGCGTACTTGCAACCGTAATTTGGCTCTTATGACCCGTACCTGTTTTATACCGACGAGTTCGGTTTGGATGAGCACTCTATCTATTTTCTGCGGAACCGGTTCCGCTATGCCAGTCTTCCCCTGCGCGAGGCCACGCTCTACGTGCAGCGCGGCGCCGATATTCGCAACTGGCGCCTGATGCTGGCTTTTGGCCTGGGCCTGATTGGCTTCGGCCTATGGTATGCCGGCTTGATCGTGGCGTTTTTTCGCTCCGATGCCGGTGGTCGGATCTACATAGAAGAAATAGTGGTGCCCGTAATTCCGGTGCTGCTGGGCATCTTTGCGGTGGTCATGGCCCTGCGGCGCGGGCCGGTGCTGCGCGTTCAGGAGGCCAGCGGCGCTAGCCGCACCGTGTCGCTGCGTGCCGTCGAAAAAAACGGCCGCCTGACACGCCTGCTCGATTTTCTGCAGGCCCAGGTCCCGGCCGGGCAGCTCCATGTGGCGGCCGAGGTGCAGCAGTGGCAGGCCTAGCCAGCCGAAGGAAGTGCCGGTTAAAAAACTTCCCGGCTACCTGCCGCGTTTGCAAAGCATCTGAACTGTTGAATTCCGACGGAACCAAACCAAACTTTATATGCAAACCTGGAACGACGTTATCCGGCTGGCCAACCACGGCAGCCCGGCCCCCGACCACCGCGTGGAGAAAACCGACGCCGAGTGGAAAGCCCAACTCACCTCTGAACAATACTACGTAACCCGGCAGCATGGCACCGAGCGGGCCTTTACCGGCGAATACTGCGAAGCCCACGAAGCCGGCCTCTACGCCTGCGTGTGCTGCGGCACCCCGCTCTACGACTCACGCACCAAGTTTGAGAGTGGCACGGGCTGGCCCAGCTTCACCCAGCCGGTGCAGGAAAACGCCATCCGCTACAAGAAGGACACCAGCTTCGGCATGACCCGGGTAGAAGTGCTCTGCAACGTGTGCGACGCCCACCAGGGCCACGTTTTTCCCGACGGTCCGGCCCCGAGCGGCCTGCGCCTGTGCATCAACTCGGCCGCCATTAAGCTGGTAGGCGAGCCCCAGCAGGCCTAAGCTCGAAAGCTGCCAAATGCCAACAGCGCCAGACGTGCAGGGCAGGTCTGGCGCTGTTGGCATTTACATGAATGGCACAATTACAGCGCGTCGAGGCTGATGTTGTAGCCCACAATTTTTATGGAGTCATCGGCTTCGCGCTCCAGAGTAAAGGTTTCCAGGGCGCTGCCTTTGGCGTACTTGCTTTTGTATTGCAGCACGTAGTTGCTGCTGGGGTTGGTGCCCTTCACTACCTGCGTTTGCCACGGCCCCAACTCGGTATGCACCAAGGGCCCAAGCAGGGTGTCGCGCCGGGCCCACAGCTGCCGCACTTTCTCGCGGGAGGTCGTTTCCCACATTTCTTCCCCAAACAGGCGCAGGTTAGCATCCCGTCGGCCCTGCTTCTGGTTCATCAGAAACGAGTCGGTGACCAGCTCGGCGGGCTTGCGGTCCTCCTCGCTGTTGGTCACGGACGTGGTGTAGTTGCAGCCCATCAGGCTGCTGGCTAGTAAGGCGGTGCCCACCAGGCGGCCGCAAAAGGAAGGAAACAAAGCCGGATGGTTTTAAACGGTAGAAAGATGCTGTCAAATGCTTCCCAAGATACAGCCATTGGCCGGGGCTCGGCAAGCCCGCGGCCGAAAGTTGCGGGCCTCGCCGCCGGCCTCATTTTGGCGTAGATACCCGGAAAGTAGCCAGCCACGAAGAATTTCTCCCGATTTTCGTGGCCCCCGCCGGCGAACTGCCCGTTCGGGAGTCGTGTTCTGAGTTGTTTCCCACCCTTGTTTCCACCCATCATGTCTTTGTTATTCACTGATTTTGCTTCCTGGCAAACCCATTGCGAGGCCACCGGGCAGCCGCTCTACCAGCCCGTGCTCGACTATGAAGTCGAGCAGAAAGGCCGGGCCGAGGCCGATATCTGGCCCGGCCTGCAGCGCGCCTACGACGTGATGCGCGACGCGGTGAAAACCGGCCTGACCGAAGACATGACGTCCCGCTCGGGCATGATTAATAACGGAGCCAAGAAAATTGCCGCTTCGCCCGTCACGGTCTTGTCGCCGGAGTTCAAGCAGCTCATTACCCGGGCGCTGGGCGCCAAGGAAGTTAACTCGTGCATGGGCCGGGTAGTAGCTGCGCCCACGGCCGGGGCCTCGGGCATTCTGCCCGGCGTGCTAGTTACCATTCAGGACTTGCACCGCCTCGAGGACCGCCAGATTCTGGAAGGGCTGCTGGTAGCGGCCGGCATTGCCCTTATCATCGAGCAGAATGCCTCCCTGGCTGGGGCCGTGGGCGGCTGCCAGGCCGAAACCGGCAGCGCCGCCGCCATGGGCTCGGGCGCCATCGTCTACTGCCTGGGCGGCACCATCGACCAGGTATTCGCGGCCGTGGCCATTACCATTCAGTGCATGCTGGGCCTAGTCTGCGACCCGGTGGCGGGCCTGGTAGAAGTGCCCTGCGTGGTGCGCAACGCTTCGGCGGCGGCCATTGCCTTTTCCTCGGCCCAGATTGCAATTGCCGGCGTCGACCCCGTAATTCCGGTGGACCAGTGCGTGGCCGCCCTGGGCGAAGTGGGACAGAGCATGGAAACGCGTTACAAGGAAACCGCCCTGGGCGGCCTGGCCAACACGACCCGGGGCCGGGAAATCGAGAAGATGGTGCTAGTGCAGGACGTGAATATTCTGCCCGACGAAGACCACCAGTAAGCCCTGCTCCTGATACTGTTTCACAAAAAAGCCCCGCCAGCACAGCTGATGGGGCTTTTTTATTGCACTGAGCGAGTAGTGCTTGCAGCTACCCCTTGCCTCAAAAGCTAGGTGTTGGCAGTAGTCATATTCTGCGGAAAAAGGTAGTTAGTCACCTCTGAAACACCAGCCGGCTGCTTCTCCCGGGTCCTTATTGGTGGTTGCCACCCACCGGTTTCGACTCGGGCGCCATGATCAGCTTGGCCAGGAACTGCACGGCGTCGCTGTAGCGTGTGCGTAGCTCTTTATACTTTTTCCAGGCTTCTTCGCGGTCGGGGTGCAGGGCCACGCCTTCCTCACGCAGTTGGTCGTAGGTCTGGAAAAAATCCCGCCGGGTAGGGTCTTCAATGGGGTCTTCCTCGGCTATAACCTCGGCCGGCTCAGCCTGAGCGCGTTCCTCGAAGTAGCGCGACACCCGGTTGATGGCCACGCAGCCGGCTTTGAAGCACATTTCCATGTCCGCGTCGCGCTTCTGGTCTACGGTGCTGATAATTACGGCAGCCGTTTCCAGAATCAGGTCGGCCGTCGTGACCCAGGAGCGGCCAGGCTGGGGCGAGCGGAAAAACGACAGAATAGGCAGCGACGTGTGCGTTTCCTCGATTTCTACAAACCATTCCTCCCAGACTTTCCACTGCGGCCCGTCATCGGTCAGGTTACCGCTGCGATTCAGCCACCCGATCAGCTCGGTGGCCGTGCGGTTGATGCCGCAGCGCAGCTCCACGCGGGCTACCACCAGCTCACGGCGGGTAAAGGCCTGGTACATCGTGGGCAGGTAGGAAATCAGCAGGGTGATGAGCAGCAGGCCAAAAGTGGCCTCAGAGTACGTCACAATGCTGATGAGCACGGTAGTAGCTTCCACCGAGCCCAGCGTGAGCAGGGAAGAGGAGCTGAGCAGGTAGCTTTTGGTGAAGTCGCCTTCGCCCAAAGCCCAGTAGATGCCTGCGTAGGCAGCCGAGAGGATAAGCAGCCACACAATAGGCAGCGTTACCAGGGCTACCGGCGCATACAGGGCCATTATTCGGTCCCGCTTGGCGTAGGTATTGTAGCGCGCAGCCAGGAAGCTGAACAGGTGCCGAATACCCATAAACACCCAGTTGTTGATCAGCACCGACTCATTGCGGGGCAGAACAAACGAGCGGATAGCGGATAAGACAACCGTAATGATGAGAAAGGCGCCGCCCGCAAAGGCAGCAACCCGCAACAGCAAATCGAGCATAGAGAATACGCAACCGCGTGGCAACGTGCCCGCTAGGCGTATGTACTGCTACCACCCGGAATAGTTGGGCGCTGAGGCCGCCGTTCAGCTTAAGAAGCTGAAAACCCAGGTTCAGGTGAAACCTTGACGGCTACTTCCGTTCCTTCCAAAGCTGGCGGAAGGTCTTGGGCGCTACCTGCACGGCTTCGCGGCGCTTGCTCCAGCCCGTTTGACCCAGCAGGCGGCTCAGCACCCAGTTTTTGCCGCTCACCGGGGCCATATCCCAGAGCCAGCGGTGCTTCATGCCGTAGAGCCAGAGCTTGATGGCCCGCTGCTCTTCCTTGTCGGAATAGCCGGCCTGCACGCTCTGCTGGCGGTTTTTGAGCAGAATGTTGTGAATGTTAATCTTGACCGGGCACACCGACGAGCAGGCTCCGCACAAGGATGAGGCAAAGCTCAGGTGCTTGTTTTCCTGCAAACCCGACAGGTGGGGCGTAATCACCGAGCCGATGGGGCCGGAGTAAGTGGCCTCGTAGGTGTGGCCGCCGATGTTCTTGTACACCGGGCACACGTTCAGGCAGGCTCCGCAGCGGATGCAGTGCAGGGCTTCGCGCTTGTCGGGCTGGGCCAGCAGGTTGGTGCGGCCGTTGTCGAGCAGCACCACGTACATTTCCTCGGGCCCGTCCTTCTCCAGGGGCTGGCGCGGCCCGGTATAAATGGTGTTGTAGACCGTAACCTGCTGCCCGGTGCCGCTAGTGCTGAGCAAAGGCCAGAACAAATCCAGGTCGTGGACGCTGGGAATGACCTTTTCGATGCCCACAATGGCAATGTGGGTTTTGGGGAAAGTAGCGGAGAGGCGGGCGTTGCCTTCGTTTTCGGTTACGGCAATGCCGCCAATGTCGGCTAGTAGGAAGTTGCCGCCCGTCACGCCTACTTCGGCCGAGGTGTACTTGCTGCGCAGCAGGTGGCGGGCCGTGAGCACTAGCTTCTGGGCGTCGTCGGTGGGCTCAATCTTGAGGTGCTTGACGAAGATGTCGGCAATGTCCTTCTTGGAGAGGTGCATGGCCGGCGTCACAATGTGGTAGGGCCGTTCCCCGTTGAGCTGCACGATGAACTCGCCCAGGTCGGTTTCCACCGAGTCGATGCCGTTTTTGCCCAGGTACTTGTTGAGGTGAATTTCCTCGGTGGTCATGCTCTTGGCCTTCACCACGGTGCGGGCCTTTTTGCGCTGCATGATCTTGCCGATTTCGTTGAGTGCCTCCTCGGCATTCTGGGCCCAGATAACCTTGCCCCCGCGCTTGGTGAAGTTCTTCTCGAACTCCAGCAGGTAGTGGTCCAGGTTGTTGATGGCCGTGGCCTTGAGGTAAGAAGCCCGCTCCCGCGCCAATTCGTGGTCGTGGTACCAGCCCAGGCCGGTTTGCACCGCCGCGTTGTACTTGCCGATGTTGAAGCGAATCTTGCGCCGGTGCTCCAGATCAAAGGCTTTATGCTCGGAGTCGGTCAGGAATTGGGCAACTTTGGTCATAGCAGTAGGCAGTAGTTAGGAGCGGGGTCTAAACAAATATAACGCGGAACGACCAGCCCCGCGTGCCATTGACCTCCAATTATGTCCGGAGTCCTAGCTTTTGGGCTCACTCAGGGCCGGGTGGCATTCACGCTTAGGCGCTTTTCGCGGTTAGCCAGCTCCCAGGCCGTAAAGAACACGAGCTTAGCGCGTTCGGCCAGCTTTTTGAACTCAATCCGGTCCACGTCGTCGGTGGCTTTGTGGTAGTCCTGATGCAGGCCACTGGTGTAGAAGATAATCGGAATGCCGTGGCGGGCGAAGTTGTAGTGGTCGGAGCGGTAATAGAGCTGCTCGGGGTCCTTGGGGTCGTTGTACTTGTAGTCGAGGCGCAGGTGGGTCGTGCGGGCGTTGGCTTCTTCGCTGAGCGTGTGCAGCTCGGTGCTGAGCCGGTTGGAGCCAATCAGGTAGAGGTAGCCGGGCTTGCCCTGGTGGGCTTTGTCGGTGCGCCCAATCATGTCGATGTTGAGGTCGGCAATGGTCTGCGCCAGCGGGAACACGGGGTGACCGGTGTAGTACTCCGAGCCCAGCAGGCCTTTTTCTTCGCCCGAATTCAGCAAGAACAGAATGCTGCGCCGCGGGCCGTGGCCGGCCGCCTTGGCCTGGCTGAACGCCCGGGCCAGCGCCAGCACCGCCGAAGTACCCGAGCCGTCGTCGTCGGCCCCGTTGTAAATCGTATCGTGCTGCACGCCCACGTGGTCGTAGTGGGCCGAAATGACCAGCACTTCGTCTTTCTTATCCGAGCCCTCCAGAAAGCCCAGTACGTTGCTGGAAGTCAACGCTTCGCGCTTCTGGGGCAGGTGTATCGTGAACGGTACTGGCTGCAGGCGAGCCGGGGGCTGCTTCAGCTTATAGCTTTCCGCGTCGTAGCCCCACAGCAGGGGCACAGTGGTACCCAGCAGGGCCGCGCCCAGCGGACCGTTGGTAATGATAGTGGTGATATAGGCCGGCGGCACCTGCACCTGCAGCTCCTTCTCCTCGGGCTGCAGCACGGGGCTGGCGAGGAAATACGTGGGTTCCGGCGAGTCGACCTGCACGGGGCCGGCCAGCCGGGCAAACTCCTTGGGTGTGGCATACGTCACCACCGTCAGGCTGCGGGCACCTTTGTCGCGGGCCAGGGCCGCCTTCCGAAACACGGAGCTCCACTCACTTTCCTGCTTGGAGCCCGAAAACAGATAGCGGCCCAGGCCGTTGTTGGGCTCCCCCTGCAGCACGATTACGTCGCGGCCGCGCACGTCGGGCTGGCCGGCGTAGTCGTTATAGGTAGCCGTTTCGATGCCAAAGCCCCGAAATACCGGGTCGGCCGGAGCCGCGGATTCGGGGAAGGTGGAGGCCCCGAAGAAGACAAAATCCTGCCCGTCCACAAATGTGGTGGAGCCCACCCGCACTGTGCCCGCGCCCGTCGGCGTCGTGCCCAAGATGCCAAACGACTGCTGAAACGGGCTGCTCCCGCCGCTAACCGGCCCACGCAGGCCGAGCTGCTCAAACTGCTGCGTCAGGTATTGCGCCGCCTTTACCTGCCCGGGGTGGCCAGTTTCGCGTCCCTCGAAGGCGTCCGAAGCCAGAATGGTCAGGTGCTCTCGCAGCAGCTCGGGAGTAATGCTGGCCGAATATTCCAGGCCCGGGGCTGGGGCTGGCCGGGCTGCCGGGGCACTGGGCTGGGCCACTATGGGCAATGCTCCGGCAGCGGCCAGAAACACGCAAAGCAGAATTCTTTTCACGCGGAAGGTTGCAAGGGGAGAGGTCAGAAAAGCCGGCGCCCGGTTTGGTTCTTGCCCGCCCCTGATCAAGAACCAAACCGGGCGCCGCAGTGCGGGCCAAATGCCGGCTAAAAAAGCAAGTCGGAGTTACGGCTTGTTGGAATCTACCACGATGCGCTGCTCCCGGTTGGCCAGCTCCCAGGCCGTGTGAAACACGAGGTGGTTGCGCTTGGTCATCAGCGGAAACTCGATTTTGTCGACCTCGTCGGTTTCCTGGTGGTAGTCGGCATGGTCGCCGGTGGTGTAGAAAATCACCGGGATTTTGTGCTTGGCGAAGTTGTAGTGGTCGGAGCGGTAGTAAACCCGCTCGGGGTCCTTGGGGTCGTTGTAGCGGTAGTCCAGCTCAAGCTGGGTGTAGCGCTGGTTAGCTTCCTCGTTGATGCGGTGCAGCTCGGAGGAAAGCTTGTCGGAGCCCACCAGGCTCACGTACTGGTCGCCGGCCTTGTGGTTCTGGTCGGTGCGGCCCACCATGTCCATGTTCAAGTCCACGACGGTGTGCTCCAGCGGAATAACCGGGTTGTCGGTGTAGTACTCGGAGCCAAACAAACCTTCTTCCTCGCCCGTGACGGCCAGAAACAGGATGCTGCGGCGCGGCCCGTACCCTTCGGCCTTGGCTTTGCTGAAGGCTTCGGCCTGCTCCAGCACCGATACCGTGCCCGAGCCGTCATCGTCGGCCCCGTTGAACACTTTGCCGTCCCGGATGCCCAGGTGGTCGTAGTGGGCCGAAAGTACCAGCACTTCGTCTTTCTTATCAGAGCCTTCGAGGTAGCCCATTACGTTTTCGGTGGCGAAGGTTTCCGATTTACGCGGGGCCCGAATCAGCAGCTTGCCGGGCTTAAAGGGCGACTTCACGGGCTTGCCGGCCGCCGCTACGGCCGCCTGGTACTTGGCTAGGCCCTCGGCCGAGGTACCCAGCAGCTCATAGCCCACCGGCGTCGACACGAAAAACGCGGCGGCCCGGGGCGGCTGCAAGCCCTTGGCCTGGCCCAGCATGCTCATCCGCGGCTGACTCAGATACGGCTTGAAGCGGGTCAGGGCCTGGGTGAACTTGGCCGCGTCGGGGTTGATAAAGATAATGCTGCGGGCTCCTTTCTGGGTGGCCAGGGCGGTTTTGGCCCGGGAGTCGGCGCTCCACTTGCTCGGGCCTGCGCCGGCCGGCAGCAGGGGTTTGCCGTCTTTCAGCGGCTCGCCTTGCAGCACTACTACGTCCTTGCCCGTCACGTCGAGGCCGGCGTAGTCGGAGTAAGCACCATCCTCAATGCCGTAGCCCACGAAAACGGGCTGCAGCGTGGTTTCCTGCCCAAACGGCGACTCACCGGTAGAGTAATAATCTTCCAGCCAGATATACTGCTTTTTGCCCAGCTGCAGCTTCATATTGGGCAGGTCCCAGCGGCTGCGCTCCAGGGTAAAGTGCTGGATAAACGGGTTGTCGGAGCTCGGTACCGGACCGGTCAGGCCCAGGGCCTGAAACTGCTGAGCCAGGTACTCAGCGGCCATTTTCTGGCCTTTCTCCCCGGTTTCCCGGCCTTCGTACGCATCGGAAGCCAGGATGGTCAGGTGCTTGCGCAGGTCCTCGGCCGTGATGGTGTTGGCGTAGGTCACCGACCAGTCGGTAGCCGCGGCGTCGGGTGCGGGAGTTGCCGGCTTGGCCTCGGTTTTGACTTTGGTTTTGACCTTGGTTTTTTGCGCCCAAGCCGGGGAGCCGGCGCTGACCAGGGTGGCCGCAAGCAGCAGGCCGAAGAGAAAAGGTTTTGTCATATCAGGGGCAAAGGTACAGGAACGGGGGAGCTTCAGCGGCCGCGTGCTGCTGGCGGCACTTTAATGATAAAAGGCTGGCCGCCGGGGCCCGTAAGGACGTCCGGCAACCAGCCTTTTACTCAGTAAGAATTAGGAACCGGCGTTATTGCTTGTTCGAGTCAACCACAATCCGGTCGTTGCGGTTGGCCAGCTCCCAGGCCGTGTGGAACACGAGGCGGGCCCGCTTTTCCATTTTCGGAAACTCAATCTTCTCTACTTCGTCGCCCGGGCCGTGGTAGTCGTCGTGCACGCCGTTGAAGAAGAAGGCCACCGGAATCTTGTGCTTAGCGAAGTTATAGTGGTCGGAGCGGTAGTAGAAGCGGTTCGGGTCCTCGGGGTCGTTGAAGCGGTAGTCCAGGTCAATCTGGGTGTACTTCTGGTTAGCTTCCTCGTTGATGCGGTGCAGCTCGGAGGAAAGCTTGTCGGAACCGATGACGTAGACATAGTCACTCTTGCCCTCGTGGTCCTTGTCGGTGCGGCCCACCATGTCGATGTTCAAGTCGGCAATAGTTTGCTCCAGCGGAAACACGGGATGGTCAGTGTAATACTCCGAGCCCAGCAGGCCCTTTTCCTCCCCGGTCACGGTCAAAAACAGGATGCTGCGGCGTGGTCCGTGGCCTTCGGCTTTGGCCTTGGTAAAGGCCTGGGCCAACTCCAGCACCGATACTGTGCCCGAGCCGTCGTCGTCGGCGCCGTTGTGCACCTGCCCGCCAATCACGCCGATATGGTCGAAGTGAGCCGACACGACCAGGATTTCTTCCTTCTTGTCGGAGCCTTCCAGAAAGCCCAGCACGTTTTCGGTCGTAAACTGGTCCTTTTTCTTGGGGGCTTTTATGGTAATCTTGGCCGGCTTGAAGAGGCTGGCTACCGGCTTACCGGCTTTGGTCACGCTGCTTTGGTACTTGCCCAGGTTGGCCGCCGTGGTGCCCAGCATCTTGTAGGCCACCGCCGGCGAGACGAAAAAGGCCGAACGAGGTGCTTCCTTACCGTCCAGAAACGTGACGGTGGGCCGGCTCATGTAGGGCGTCATCCGGGCCGCCGACTTAGTGAAGCCGTCGGGGGTAACATCCACAAAAAACACGCTGCGGGCGCCTTTTTCGGCGGCTTTGCTGGCCTTGGCCCGGAAGTCCATGCCCCACTTGCTGCCCTGTCCGTCCTTGCCTAGCAGGGCTTTGCCCTGGGCGTTCATGGGCTCACCCAGCAGCACAATTACGTCCTTGCCTTTCACATCCAGGCCGGCGTAGTCAGAGTAGCCTTCCTGCTCGATGCCGTAGCCGGCAAACACGGGCTGCACCGTGGTTTCGGTTTGGAAGGGGGAGCTGCCGTAGGCGTAGAAGTCGGTAAGCCACTTGTAGCTCTGCCCGCCCACTTTCAGCGTGGCGTCGCCGGTCCAGACGGAGCGCTCCATCGTGAAGTGCTGCAGGTAGGGGTTGTCGGAGCCCTGCACCGGACCAGTCAGGCCCAGGCTCTTAAACTGGTTGGCAATGTACTCAGCGGCCATTTTCTGGCCTTTTTCGCCGGTTTCGCGGCCTTCGTACGCATCGGACGCCAGGATGGTCAGGTGCTCACGCAGGTCGGCCTGGGTGATGCTGGCGCCATAGGCAAAGGACCAGTCGGCTTCCTGCGGGGGCAGCTTGGGTGCGGGCGGCAGCGTTTCGGCGGGAGTAGTGGCGGCCGGAGCTTCCGTCTTGCCACGCTTGTGCTTGACTTTCACTTTCTCCGGGGCCTGCTGGGCCACGGCACTCGTAGCGCAGCACGCCGCCAAGAGCAGCGTGTAGAGGGAGGTTTTCTTCATTATATGGTGAGGTGGTGAGATAGTGAAATGGTGAGTTGTCGTTCGGTTAGTGTAGTTCGCGCAATACAAACCTAAAAGCTCACCATTTCACAATCTCACCATTTCCCCGCTAGGGTTGCACGATCAGGACGCTGGCGTAGGCGGCCACACCCTCGCGCTTGCCCACGAAGCCGAGCTTTTCGGTGGTGGTGGCTTTAATGGAAATGTCTTCGACGGGAATCTGCATCACCTCGGCCAGCACTTGCTGCATCTGGGCAATGTGGGGATTCACCTTGGGCACTTCCAGGCAGATGGTGGAGTCGATGTTGCCGATGCTGTAGCCCCGTTCACGCAGCAGGCGCATCACTTCGGCCAGCAGCCGCTTACTGTCGATGCCCTTGTACTGCGGGTCGGTGTCGGGGAAGTGGAAGCCAATGTCGCGCAGGTTGGCCGCGCCCAGCAGCGCGTCGCAGATAACGTGAATGAGCACGTCGGCGTCGGAGTGGCCCAGGGCGCCGTGGGTGTGGGGCACCTGAATGCCGCCGAGCCAGAAAGGCAGGCCTTCCTGTAGCTGGTGCACGTCGTAGCCAAAGCCAGTGCGGATTTTCATAGGGTAGGGGAGATGGGGAACCAGGAAAATGGAAGCTCCAAGGTACGGGGAAGCGGTGAAATGGTGAGATGGTGAACTGGTGAGTTGTTGTTCTAGCGGCGCGGCTTTGCGCAGTCATAACATCAAACTCACCATCTCACTAGTTCACCATCTCACCAGTTATGGAAATATAGTTGGCGGCGAATAAAGTATTCCCTCCGTTCGTTCGTCAGCCTTGGGGCCGCCCCTCGGAACTCATGCAAACCATTAGCAAAAAATTAATGGAAACTTTGGAGTCGTTAAAAGTTTCCGTTGTACCTTTGTGGCGTGAGTATGGAAATCAAGGACCGGATCTTAGTAGCTGCCATCGAGCTGTTCATGCGTAACGGCATCCGCAGCGTTTCTATGGACGACATTGCCACGCACCTGGCCATGTCTAAAAAGACTCTCTACAAATGGTTTGAGAACAAAGACCAGATCGTGCTGGCCGTGATGCAGGGCCGGCTGAACCGGGAGGAAGTGGATTGCGAGCAGGCGTTTGCCACCGGCTCCAACGCCATTGAGGCCATGTTCAACCTGGTAACCTGGCACAAGGAAATGCTGGCCAGCATTCACCCCAGCATTTTTCACGACCTGCAGAAGTATTATCCCCAGGCCTGGCTGCTATTCGAGCAGCACAAGAACACCTTCATCCTGCAGAAAATCCTGACCAACCTGCGCCAAGGCATGGAGGAAGGCTTGTACCGGCCCGACCTGGACGTGGAAGTAATGGCCCGCCTGCACCTGTCCGAAATCGAGCTGATGTTCAACAACACGGTGTTTCCACCCAAGCAGTTTGGGTTGCAGCGCGTCAACGTGGCCATGATTGAGCACTACCTCACGGGCATTTCTACCCTCAAAGGCCACCGCCTGATTAACCAGTACCGGAACGTAACCGAACCGGAAGAATAACCTGCTCCGGCAACTAGCCCTCTACCCTTTCCGCTTATCGTTTTTCGCTCTTATGAAAAATACGCTTCGCTTCCTGTTTCTGTTGGCGGCTCTGGCCTTCATCGGTATCCAGCAGCTTCTGGCCCAAACGCCTTCCACGGGCCAGCCCGTGGCCACTTCCACGCCCGTGCAGTTCTCGCTGCAGCAGGCCATTGAGTATGCCTTAAAGAACAAGTCGACGCTGCAGGCCACGCGCATCAATGAGCAGATTGCCGTAGCCCGCGTGGGCGAGATTCGCTCGGCCGGCTTGCCCCAGGTCAACGTGGGTGCTGCCCTGACCGACAACCTCAAGCTGCAGAAGTCCCTGGTTGACTTCGGCGCCTTTGCCGGCGGAGCCGGGCAGCTGAACGGTACGACCCTGACTCAGGAGCAGCTGGCCCGGGTGCAGCGCGGCGAAACCGTGACCCTGGCCCCGGCTTACACGCCGTTGCCCGCCACTGGCCCCCAGCCCCTGGCCTTCGGCCTGCAATACGCCGGCAACGCGGCGGCTTCGGCTTCCCAGATGCTGTTCAACGGCTCGTATCTGCTGGGCTTGAAAGCGGCTAAAGTGTACCAGCAGCTTTCCATCAAGCAAACCCAGCAAAGCGAAATCGACGTGGTAGAGCAGGTGTCGAAAGCCTACTACAGCACGCTCGTAGCCCGCGAGCGGCTGGAACTGCTCTCGCGCAACGTGCAGCGTCTCGACACCTTATTATACCAGACCACCCAGACCTACAAGGAAGGCTTTGTAGAAAAGCTCGACGTGGACCGTTTGCAGGTGCAGGTCAACAACCTCAAGATTGAGCAGCAGAACGCCGCCCGCCTCATCGACCTGAGCGTGGCCCTGCTTAAGTTTCAGATGGGCCTCGACCAGCGCCAGCCCGTGGAGCTCACCGACCGCCTCGACGAAGCGGTGGTGGAAGCCGAGCGCGGCAGCCTGATCAACCTCAGCGACGCCTTCAACTACGGCAACCGCATCGAGTACTCGGTGCTCGAAACCCAGCGCGACCTGGCCATCCTCGACGTGCGCAACCGCCGCTCGGGCTACCTACCTACCCTGAACCTGGTAGCCCAGTACGGCTTTACCGGCTCCGACAACCGCTTCGGCGGCCTGATGGAGTTCCGCGGCCCCAACTCCCGCAGCGAAGCCGGCTTTATCAACCAGAACTGGTTTGGCTTCGGCAACGTGGGCCTGCAGCTCAACATTCCGGTGTTCGACGGCTTCCGCAAGAAGTACAACATCGAGCAGGGCAAGCTGGCCGTGGAGCAAGTGAACAAGGGCTTCACCACCCTGCAGCAGGGCATCGACCTGGAGCGGGCTCAAACCACCACGACCCTGCAGAATACGCTGGCCGTGCTCGGCAACCAGAAAGCCAACCTGGAGCTGGCTACCAACGTGGCCCGCGTCGCCAAAATCAAGTTCCAGGAGGGCGTAGGCTCTAACCTGGAAGTCATTACGGCCGAAACCGACCTGCGCCAGGCCCAGACCAACTACTACAGTGCCCTCTACGACGCGCTGGTGGCCAAAGTCGACTACGGCAAAGCTGCTGGCACCCTGGGCCGCCGCTAATTGTTCGTGACGATGTACTTCTCCCTCAAGAAACTTCCTTCCTTTTCGGTTAGCCTGCCCGGCAGGCTATCCTCTAGCTTCACTACCATGAAATACACTACTTCTGCGGCCGTGCTGGCAATGGCTTTCCTGGCTTCCTGCGGTGGCAAGCAAGATCCGGCCGCTGAGCTGGCTAAGCTGAAACAAGAGCAGGCCGCCAACCAGGCCAAGATTGCCGAACTGGAAGCCAAAACCGGTGCTGCCGGCGCCGACAGCTCGGAAGTACAGGCCACGCCGGTTAGCATTATGAAGGTGCAGCCCGAGAGCTTCAAGAGCTACCTCGAAGTGCAGGGCCGCGTCGATTTCGACGAAAACGCCAGCGTGTCGCCCCGGGTACCGGGTGTGCTCACCAGCATCCGGGTGCAGCGCGGCGACCGGGTAAGCAAGGGCCAGGTGCTGGCTACCCAGGACGCGGCCGTGCTCGAGTCGGGCATTGCTGAGCTGCGCACCCGCCTGGAGCTGGCCAAGGTGGTATACGAAAAGCAGGCTCGCCTGTGGAAGCAGGAAATCGGGACCGAAATCCAGTACCTGCAGGCTAAGAACAACTACGAGGCCCTGCAGCGCAGCCTGGCTACCCAGCAGCGGCAGCGCGCCCAGTACAACGTGGTGGCCCCCTTCAGCGGGGTTGTCGACGACGTGCCGGCCAAAGTGGGTGAAAACGGTGGCCCGGGCGTGCCGGTGGTACGCCTGCTGAGCGGCAGCGGCGGTAAAATCATTGCCGACGTGTCGGAAGCCTACGCCAACCAGATTAAGGTGGGCGACAAAGCCCTGATCAGCGTGGCCGACCTCGGCGGCGAAGATATTCCGGCTTCGGTGCGCGTGGTAAGCCGCACGATTAACCCCGCCAGCCGCACCTTCTCGGTGGAATTCCGGTTGAATAAGGCCGTGCCCGAGCTGCGCCCCAACATGGTAGCCACGGTGCGCATCCAGAACTACACCCGCGCCAACGCCACGGTATTGCCGGTGGATTTGGTTCAGAAGGACGAGCAGAACAGCTACGTGTTTGTAGTGGAGCAGAAGGGCGGCCAGAAAATAGCGGCCAAGCGCGTCATCAAAACCGGCGCTACTTATAACGGTAAAATTGAAGTAACCCAGGGTCTTACGACCAACGACCAGGTGATTTCCGCCGGGTATCAGAATTTGAACGAAGGACAGGTAGTAACCCTGTAGAAGGTCTTCGCCAGCGCCCGGCTTAGCTGCCCGGCGCTGGTAACCTGCCTCTCTACACCGTACGGACACACGAGCCGGGAATACAGGATCAGGAAGTAATCAACGTCGGGTGGCTGTCAGCTGCCCCTACTTCAGTACCATGCAGGATATCGAAAAAGAGTTTGGGCCAACCAGTTGGTCCATCAATAATAAGACGAGTATTTACATCATCACGCTGCTGCTGTGCGTGGCGGGGATTTTTGCCTACATCAAGCTGGGCAAAGAGAAATTCCCCGACATCGTGATTCCGCGCATCATCGTGGCCACCATTTACCCCGGCACCTCGCCGGCCGACATCGAGAACCTGGTAACGCGCCAACTCGAAAAGGAAATCAAGAGCGTAAACGGGGTGAAGAAAATCAACTCCACCTCCAATCAGGACTATTGTATTGTAGACGTGGAGTTTAGCTCCGGCGTCGACGTGCAGTACGCCAAGCAGCTCATCAAGGACGCCGTGGACAAGGCCAGCTCGGAGCTGCCCAACGACCTGCCCACGCCGCCCACCGTGCAGGAAGTAAACCTGTCGGAGCTGCCGATCATGAACGTCAACCTGGCCGGTAACCTGCCCGCCGCCCAGCTCAAGAAGCTGGCCGACGACTTCCAGGACCGGATTGAAGCCCTGCCCGAAATCACCCGGGTCGACATCATCGGCGCCCTGGAACAGCAGGTAAACGTGGACGTGGACTTGTATAAGCTGCGCGCCGCCCGCCTGGGCTTCAGCGACATTCAGGGTGCCATTGCCCGGGAGAACATCACCATCTCGGGTGGCTCCATCGACGTGGGCAGCCAGAAGCGCGCCGTGCGTGTGGCTGGTCAGTACGTGAATGCCTCGGACATTGCCAACATTCAGATCAAGAACCTGAGCGGCTCGGCCGTGCGCCTCGGCGACATTGCTACCGTAGAGGATGCTTTCAAGGACCGGGAGTCGTTTGCCCGTCTCGACGGCAAGAATGCCATTACCCTGAACGTGATTAAACGCCAGGGCGAAAACCTGATTGACGCCTCCGATAAAATCAAGCTGATTGTAGAGGACGCCCAGAAAACGCTGCCCAAGGAGCTGAAAATCACCATCACCGGTGACACCTCCAACGACACCCGCGTAACCCTGCACGACCTGATTAATACCATCATCATCGGCTTCCTGCTGGTGACGCTGATCCTGATGTTCTTCATGGGTACCACCAACGCCCTGTTCGTGGGCTTGTCGGTACCAATTTCGATGTTCCTGGCGTTTTTGCTCATTCCCGTGTTCGACTTCTCGCTGAACATGATTGTGCTCTTCGCCTTCCTGCTGGCCCTGGGTATTGTGGTCGATGACGCCATTGTGGTTATCGAAAACACCCACCGCCTGTTGCACGAGCACCCTGAGCTGACGACGGCGCAGGCCGCTAAGTACGCCGCCGGTGAGGTATTCGTGCCGGTATTGGCTGGTACTCTGACCACGGTAGCGCCTTTCGTGCCGCTGCTGTTCTGGCCCGGTATCGTGGGTAGCTTCATGTACTACCTGCCCGTGACGCTCATCATCACCCTGATGTCGTCCCTGGTCGTGGCTTTCATCATGAACCCGGTGTTTGCCGTGTCATTCATGCAGCGCGAAGACCACCACAGCGGTGAGAAGCCCAAGCTGACCAAGAACTTCCTGATTGCCATGGGTGTGCTGCTGCTCATTGCCCTGATTGGCTACGTAACCGGCTCGACCTTCACCGGCAACCTGTTCGTGACCATCATTGTCCTGTGCTTCCTCGACCGATTCGTGTTCGTGCACATGATTGCCGGGTTCCAGACCAAGGTGCTGCCCCGCTTCATGGATGGCTACGCCAATCTGGTAGCCTGGGCCCTGCGCCATCCCGCGCTGGTAATGATCAGCGTACTGGTGCTGGGGGTGGTATCGTTCTTCGCCGTGGGTGCTCGGCAGCCTAAGGTGGACTTCTTCCCCAAGGGTGACCCGAAATTCGTGTACACCTACCTGAAAATGCCGGTGGGCACGCGGGTAGAGGTAACTGACTCGGTAGCCAAGGTGCTGGAGAAGCGTATCTATGGTGTTATTGGCAACAATAACCCCGACGTGGAATCGGTGATTACCAACGTGGCCATCGGTGCCGCCGACCCCGGCGAAGCTTCGGCCGCTGGTACGTCACAGTCGAACCTGGCCAAGATTGGCGTTGCCTTCAAGGAGCTCAGCGAGCGGACCGGTCCGGCAACCAGCATCTACATGGATAAAATCCGGGAGGTGGTAAAAGGTATTCCCGGCGCCGAAATCTCGGTTGACCAGGAATCCAGCGGACCGCCCACGGGTAAGCCCATTGCCATCGAGGTGATGGGCGACGACTACCCAAAACTGGCCGCCCTGTCGAAGGATGTGATTACCTACATCAACTCGAAAAAAATCGGCGGCATCGAGCAGCTGCGTTCCAACCTGGAAGACCGCAACCCCGAAATTGCGGTAAACATCGACCGGACCCGCGCTAACCGTGAAGGCATCAGCACGGCGCAGATCGGGGTGGAAGTGCGGACGGCCATTTACGGCTCGGAAGCCAGCAAATTCAAAACCGCTGACGACGACTACCCGATTCAGGTGCGCTACGCCAAGCCTTACCGCGCCGACGTGGACGCCATCATGAACTCGCCGCTGACCTTCCGCGACGCGACGGGCCAGATGCGCCAAGTGCCGATTTCGTCGGTAGCCGATGTGAAATACAGCACGACCTACGGCGGTATCAAGCGTAAGGACGTGAAGCGGGTAATTACCATCTCTTCCAACGTGCTCAACGGCTTTACCGGTCCCGACGTGGCCCGGCAGGTGGAAACGGCGCTGAAGGCTTACCCCCTGCCCGCTGGCTACACCCTGAAAATGGGTGGCGCTGAGGAAGACCAGAAAGAAACCAGCGACTTCCTGCCGCTGGCCGGCTTAGGCGCCCTGGGCCTGATCTTCATCATTCTGGTTACGCAGTTCAACTCGTTCAGCAAGCCGGTTATCATCCTGACAGAGGTTATCTTCTCCATCATCGGGGTACTGCTGGGCCTGGCCATTACGGGCATGAACGTGAGTATCGTAATGACCGGCGTGGGCATCATCGCCCTGGCGGGTATCGTGGTGAAAAACGGTATTCTACTGGTCGAATTCACCGATATGCTCCGCTCCCAGGGTATGCCGCTCAAAGAGGCCATCATCCTGGCCGGCCGCACCCGTCTGAACCCGGTAATCCTGACGGCTACGGCCGCCACGCTGGGCCTGATTCCGCTGGCTATCGGTCTGAACGTCGACTTCTACGAGCTGTTCAACTCCCTGAATCCCCACTTCTTCATCGGTGGTGAATCGGTAACGTTCTGGGGCCCCCTGGCCTGGACCATCATTTTCGGCTTGGTGTTTGCCACCGGAATCACCCTGCTGGTAGTGCCCGTTATGTACCTGATCAGCGAAAAGCTGCGGGAAAAAATAACCGGCCGCTCGGCAGATCACCTTGCAACCGATTCGACTAAAACTGACTCCCCAGTTCGGAGAGAAGTGTTGGCCGAAGCGTAACATACATTCTCGGCCCTCTTAACCCTTTGGTTCAACGTCGTTTCTTATGCGTTCTTCAACGACTTCCGCCCCAAATCCATTCAGCAGCAGGTGCTGCGAATTATCAGCAAGCGTAAAGCCATCAAACCAACTCGCTTGCGCGTGAGCAGCAACCTGAGCCAGGAACTGGGCTTCGATACGGTAGATGTCGTGGATATCATCCTCGAAATTGAGCGTAACTTTCACATCACCATCCCCGACGAGGTGCCGCTGAGCACCGTCGGCGACTTTGTGACCTACGTGGCTACTCATACGCCCTCCCACGATTGGGCTGCGTAGCCAGCGCTTCGTATCACAAAAAGAAAGGCTCCCAACGCAAGTTGGGAGCCTTTCTTTTTGCTGGGTTGCTAGCGCGTCTTAGCGCACGTTGCCACCAGTATCCAGCGCACCGTCGTTGCCTTGGCGGCTGCTGTCGCCGCGGTTGGCAATATCGTCGGCGTGGGGCTTCACGTCCGTTTTGGGAGCTGGGTCGTTGGGGCCGGTTAGGCTGGGGTTGGGGTTACTGCTGTCGGGGGAAGAGATGCCCGAATCGGTGTCCGATACCCGGCTGTTGGTAGGCTGGCCCAGGTCAACCTTGCCGGCGCGCTTCGTCGATTCGGAGCTTTCCTGACCGTGGAAGCCGTCCATCAGCGAAGCGTCCGAGGTCTGGTGCACCGAGTGCTCAGGCTTGGGGCCGGAGTTGGCGGTAGTGCCGTCCGAGGACTGCATGGTAGTGGCCGGGCCGGGCTTTATGTCGGTAGCTTCGGTCACCACAATGGGGCGGCTCCGTTCCCACTCCTTAAACTTATCCATCTCGCCGGTCAGGGTGCTGGTAAACCAGGCTACCAGGGCTACGTCGTCGAGCAGGCCCAGCACTGGGATGAAGTCCGGAATCAGGTCGATGGGGCTCAGGAAGTAAATGACTACGGCAATGGCCGCCACGATGGTGGGCGTAGGCAAGCCGGTATACTCGCCCGAAACCGACGTTTTGATCAGGCGGAACAGAATCTGGAGGTTTTCCCAGGCTTCGTGGGCCATGGTGCCCACGTCGTTCTTTTCACTGGCTTTCTGGTAAGCATCGTTCAGCAGCTGCTTCACGCGCGTGGGACGTTTAATATAGTCCTCAGCTTTGCCAAGGAACTTCTTAAAGATTGGGGAGCCGGCAATGTCGGAGCCTTTGGGGTTATTCTTATCCATGGGAGAGGGGGTAAATTTGGGGCCAAGCTACAAAATGAGCGCCTGACCGTGGCGGATTCACTATATACGCCCTAATACTGGTTCGGCGCAAAATGGTTATTGCTGCCCGCGGAGAGGGCTAAAAACGACAAAAGCCCCGTTCGGAGGAACGAGGCTTTGCTACTTAGATACGGTCGGCGGCCGGTTAGTTGAGGTCTACGCGGCCGGCGGCGTAAAAGTTGCGGTGGTAGTAAGGCTGATTCAGCGAGCTGATCATGACGCCGCCGTTCGTAGCCGAGTGGGCAAACTTGCCGTCCTGCAGGTAGATACCCACGTGGTAGATAGGCTGGCCGGGGCCGCGACGGAAGAATACCAAGTCGCCGCTTTGCATCTCGTCTTTGCCTACACGCTTCACCTTCTCAAACATCGAGCGGGAGCTGCGCTGCAGCGTAATGCCGTATACTTCCTTGAAAACGCGGGTTACGAAGCCGGAGCAGTCGGTACCCGACTTGGAGTTGCTGCCGTAGCGGTAGGGCGTCCCGATCCAATCGGTGACGGTGCGGAGCAGGTTCTGGTCTTCGTTATAGGTCAGCTTGAGGCCCAGGGCCTGGGAGTAGTGGCTGTAGGCAGCGGAGTCGCTGGCAGTAGCCAGGGGGCGATTTTCGTCACCATTGTCGCCCGAGAAGTCGGGCAGGAGGGAGGCAGTGGCTACTACTGAGGCACCGCTAAAGGTAGTGGAGGATTCGGGAGCGTATTCGAAGAAAAAAGAGAGGGCCAGCGAGGCAGCGGCGAGGCAATACAGGATACTGTTTTTCATTGTCCGTCGTAGGGTGGCAAAATCTCCGTTTCCGAGGTAGCAGGGAAGCCGAAGTACTTTGTTTTTTCGTGAGGTTTGGGTTCCTTAAACCACCGAAAAGAGAATCGATTGAGGGGGTAATGCGGGTTGAAAACAGACGGTTTCTGCCTTCCCCGTTTGTTAAAGCTAACCCATTAAATTTTAAACGTCCTAGTTTCTACCCCTAAATCGCCAAAAGTTCTTTATAAAGTATAATATAATATCAAAATAGTAGTTGAGCTTGATGCAACTACCCATCTAGAATAGGCGTATACTCGGCCCTCAGTTTTTGCCCTATGGAATTGCCTCGTATTGTTGAGAATTCGCCCTGGGCGCGCCTTGCGCGTTTGAAGCTCAAAGCCGGCAGCGTAGCTATGGTGCTGGGTAGCAGCATTCACCTGAGTGGAGCCACCCGGGAGCAGTTCCTGAGCGACCCGTACTGGGTGGCCCACGAAATGGAGCACATCCGTCAGTTTCAGCAGTATGGCCGCCTGGGTTTTCTGTGGCGCTACCTGCTCGACTGGGCCAAGCACGGCTACTACAATATACCCTTCGAAGTGCAGGCCCGCGAAGCCGGAGAGCGGGACGCGGTACTCTATGCAGCCGGCCGGCCCTTGCCCGGCCCCGAGCAGCGCCACCCGACGCCGAAGGGAAGTTAATGAGCTACTGTGAGGAATGGGGGAGAATATGTCCTTGCGAGGCGCAGCCGTGGCCATCCGTCCTCTACGCAGTACGACGCGTCCTTTTACCAGAAAGCCCTTTACTACATACCAGTAGTAAAGGGCTTTTCACTTCAGAAGGCTCAGCACATTTCAGAGGACGGATTGCTTCGCGTTGCTCGCAAGGACACGTATCATTAAACATCACTTCACCATTTCACCATTTACAAAGCGGCGAGGCGGCCGCCGTCGACGGCCAGGGTGGAGCCGTTGATAAAGTTGGCTTCGGGGGAAGCCAGGAAGCAGATGGCAGAGGCCAGCTCCTCGGGCGTACCGACCTGCCCGGTAATTTTCTCCTTGCCGCTTTTCACGTTGGGGTTGCTCCAGAGCATGGGCGTGTCGACGGCGCCGGGTGCAATGGCGTTGACCCGGGCCTGGGTATGCGGAATTTCGAGGCTCAGTCCCCGTACGAAGGCCTCAATGGCTCCCTTGCTGGCCGCGTAGGGCACCACGTTGGGCGTGGTCTGGTGGGCGTGTACTGAGCTGACGACGACAATGCTGCCGCCCTGCATGTGGGGCAGGCAAAGCTGGCACAGACGGAAAAAGGCCCGCAGGTTGACGGCCATCAGCGTATCCCACTGTTTAGGGTCTAGCGTCAGAATAGGCTCGAAGGTCATCATGGCCGCGTCGTTGATCAGGACGTCGATGCGATGCCAGGTGGCCAGGGTGCGCTCCACGGCCCGCCGCAGTTGGGCGTCCTTGCCCACGTCGGTCCGAATGAAAATGGCCTCTCCCTGCTCGGCTTTGATGTCGCGCACCACCTCCCGGCCTTCTTCGGCATTGCGCCCCAGCACTACTACCTTCCCGCCTTCCCGGGCCAACTGCATAACGGTAGCGCGGCCAATGCCGGAGGTGCCGCCGGTTACAAAGCATACTTTATCCTGAAAACGCTTTTCCATCGAATGATTTGTAGTTAGGCTGATACGAATGAATTGCGGTAGGCCGCTCTTGCAAAGACGGTCACCCCGGCATTTGGTTGTGCTACGTGCCAAAGCTGAGCCTTAGCAACCGGCTCCGGCCAGCTGCCAACGAACTTGAACAATTGGGAAACGAGTAAAAAGGCTGACAATCTGGGGCTAGGCTCAGCAACGGCCAAGCGCTGCCGTACTGGACAGTCGCAGCTTCCGGCATCGGCTGATTAGGAATAAAAAGAGGTTTTTTATGAAACCTCAGGGCCGGGGTTTACGAATAGAGACACACTTAGCCGGACGGCTAAGCGAATTTTTTGCCGTACTAACCCACGTATTTGTCATGGAAAACAAGCAGAATCAACCCACCTCGGGTGCCAACGCTACCGGTACCAGCAAATCTGCCAACGCCTCTTCTCCGCAGTCTAGCAGCGCCAATGCCCAAGGTGCCGCCGACTCTCAAAATACTGCTGCTTCTACCTCCAGCTCATCGGCAGGCAGCTCGCCCAACTCCCGTACTACTACTTCGGAATCGGCCTCTAACCAGTCGGAAAACCAAGACCAGAACAAAGACCAGAACCGCAGCCAGGGCAACCAGCAAGGTGCTCAGTCGTGGACGAACATCACTTCGTGGCTCGATGGCAGCAAAGAAATTCCGCAGTCGGTAAAAGACTTTGGTACTAAAGCCCTCGACCAAGTAAACAAGCTCAGCACCACCCAGAAAGTAGTAGGCGGTGCCCTGCTGCTGGGCGGCATCGGCTGGCTCTCGATGCGCTCAGGCGGCAAGTCTTCTTCTAGCCGCGGCAGCTACCGCTCCAAGCCGGACTCCGACTATAGCTCGGGCAAGTCGTACAACTCGGGTGAGAAAGACTACCTAGCCAACTACGGCTCCGGCAACCGCACCAGCGCCTCCAGCCGCTCGGGCCGCTATGGCTCCGATTCGAGCTACGGTTCAGATGCTACTTCGGGCTTCGGCTCGGCATCGGGCTCCAACTCTGATTACCGTTCTTCTTCGAGCAAAGACTCGGGCCAGGGCTACCGCAGCGGCAGCGCTAATACCAGCGCTTCGTCGAGCCTAGGCGATGATGATTATAGCGGCAACCTGTAAATCACAGGAGTTAGCTACAGAAGAAAGCCGGGGGCCACTGCCTCCGGCTTTTTTTATGCCCCTTACTGACTCTGAAAAGCCACTGAATGACAGCCAGAACCACTACATAAGCCTTACTGCGGGCAGCTTCAGAATTTACCCAGAAACGACTGGTTACTTCCTCCTTTGGTAGCCCCGGATTTCTGAGCGTTTCTGTAGTTCATGCTGTTCTTTCACCTTCGTTTGCTATTAGCGCTGCTAGTAGTGCTGGCATCGTCGGCGCCTGGCGAGGCGCAGATTCCATTTTCCAGTCAGGCCGATACGCTTCATAAGTACGAGGAGCCATCCGGCACTGGTGAGCGGCCTGCCGGAGCCTGGTACCAAAAGAAGCTGGTACGCGCCAGCGCCGTGCCCTTGGTACTCATTAGCGCGGGCATTGCCTGTCTGGATAATCATTCGGGCATGGGCAACAACGCGCTGCGCACCCAGATTCAAGCGCACTTTCCGGGCTTTCACACCACCGCCGACAATTATCTGCAGTACATGCCCTACCTGGAACTGGGCACGGCAACGCTCTTTGGCATCCAGTCGCACGATGACCGGCTGAACACGCTGCTGCTGATTGCCAAGTCGGAGCTGCTGATGAGCGCGACGGTAACGGCCGTGAAGTACAGCACCCACATGCTGCGCCCCGATGCTTCGGCTCACAACTCTTTTCCTTCCGGCCACACCGCCCAGGCATTTCTGGCGGCCAGCATTGTGCACGAGGAACTGCGGAATAAAAGCCAGTGGTACGGTGTCGGGGCCTATAGCCTTGCGGCCGGTGTGGGTACGTTGCGCATGCTCAACAACAAGCACTGGGAATCGGATGTACTGGCTGGGGCCGGCTTCGGAATACTCTCGGCGCACCTGGCCTACCTAAGCCACCGCAACCGGTGGGGGCACAAGCCGGTCGACGCCTCCGGCCAGTGGCAGCTGGCCCCGCTGTGGCTGCCCGGCGGTACGGGCTTGTGCGTGCGTTGGCAGCCACGCTAAACGAAGTTTATCCTACTCAGTCAGCCAGTAAAGTCAGGGCAATAAAAAAGCCCGCACGGTCAGAACGACTGTGCGGGCTTTTTTTGTGAGCCTCTTATTGGACTCGAACCAACGACCTGCTCATTACGAATGAGCTGCTCTACCAACTGAGCTAAAGAGGCATTTCCCAGTGAACCTTTCGGCTTGGGGTGGCAAAGATAGGCAGCTCGGAGAACAAGGCGCAAGCAGAAGTGAGAAAAAATTCTGCGAAACACCAATTTGGGCTTATAACCCGGTAGCGACAATTGCCGTTTGGGCTAGGAAACAGCCTCATCCGGCGGCCTTTAGCTGCCGGTTTCTGCCCCTTTACTATGAAAAAGAAGAAATCAGCCCGGCTGCCCCAGGCCCTGGGTAGCGGCTTAGCCGGAGCCCTGGTGCTTACTGTCATCCACGAAACGGCCCGCCACCTCAACCCCGACGCGCCCCGGATGGATGTGCTGGGAATGCGCGGCCTGCGGAAAATTCTGGCCAAAGCCGATGCGCCCCAGCCCGACCACGACACGCTGTTTACCATGACCATGGCCGGTGATATTCTGTCCAATGGGCTCTATTACAGCATGGTGGGTCGGGGTAAAAAAGCGTGGCGGCGCGGGGCACTGCTGGGCTTGGCTGCCGGCGTGGGTGGGGTGCTGCTGCCCGGACCGCTGGGCCTGGGCGAAGCACCCAGCAACCGAACCCGCCAAACCCAGCTTATGACCGTAGCCTGGTACCTGCTCGGGGGCTGGCCGCCGCGGGTGCTTCGCGCTTGTGGAGCCAAGCCCGAAAACCTAAATATTAATCTGCCCGAAGTGAAATGTCAGATTGAAGGCCGCCAGCGGAATCAGGCTCGAAGCAAAGCCTTGGCTTTTGCTGGTGCGCTGCACCGATAAAGTGGAATAATCTTCCTGCTGAGTATTCCAGTTATAGCGTACATACATCTTGCTTTCAATAGAGAAGGAAAGCCGGGGCGTAAGAAAGTATTTTGCCCCCACCAAGGGCTGATACCCAAATCGGTACGGCGATAAACGAGCTTGACGTCCTTCTGCTGCTTTAGCCGCTGGTTGGTGATAGGGTCAGTCGCTTCGAAGAACAGGACGCCGGTCCGGCTGTCAGTAGCGTAGCCCGCAAATACGTCGTAGCCATAGAAAATCTGGAAGCGGCCCAGGGGCTTCTGCCATTCATAGCCGGCCGCCACACCAACGGCCGCGTAGTTGGCTTTCTTCTCCACGATTTGGCCCGTACTGCTGACGTAGTTGACTCTTATAGAGTCTTCGCTGATTTTACCCAGGTCGATAGCCCAGTTCAGATTCAAACGATAGGCGCCCCGGCGCACGGGAATGTTGGTGGCATTCCTCACTATCTCATTTTTGCGAAGCATGAACGTGGTCGAGCGACCTAGGTCATAGGGTGAATAGGCGTTAAGAGGCGAAGCGTAGGTGGAGGGTGAGTAAAGAATGGGCGAAGTAAAACGGGGCAAAATAAACGAGGCATCGACACTGACATCCCACTGATACTGCGGCACCGATGGGCCATCCGACGAGCGTTTTCCAGTCCGGAAGCTGGTGACCTCGTCGCTGGGTGCTGCTGGAGCAACGGAGGCGTTACTGCCCCCAGATGATTGGGCAGCAGTTTGCAGGGAATACAACAGGATAATAGGCAGACAGAGAAATAAGCGGGGCATAAAAAGTGGAAAAGTGAACGGTAGTAAAACGGCAGCAGAAGCCTAGGCCCAAAGAACGCCCCAGTTCTTTATTCTTATATACTATTGGTTAAATAGAAAATATCCGCTGCAAGTCGAAGTCGCGCAGATTCCTCGCTTTCGAGCATCTTTGCAACCTGATGAAAGAACTCCGCAAACTGCTGGTTCGGGCCTTGGGCTTCGAGCGTTATATCCGCCTAGTGAGTCGCGTGTACCTGCGCATGGTGGCGGCCGGGTGGGGGAAGGAGAAGTACCCAGAGCTGTTTTTTCTGGAAAAGCTCATCAAGCCCGGCTTCGTGTGCCTCGACATTGGCGCTAACCTGGGCTACTACTCTGTGGCCCTGTCGCGCCTGAGCGGGCCCACGGGCAAGGTGCTGGCTGTGGAGCCTATTCCGCTGTTTCAGGAAATCTGGCGCGAAAACGTGCGCCTCAGCGGCCACGACAACCTAACGCTGCTGCCGTATGCCCTGGGCGGAGAGAACATGACCGTGCGCATGGGCACGCCCGAGCGCAACGGCCTGCTGCACCACGGCATGACCAAAGTGGCGGCCAGCAACACGGCCGAAACCTATGCCCGCACCTACGAAGTGCCTATGCGCATCCCGGACGAGCTGCTGGCCGATTTGCCCCGGCTCGACTTTGTGAAGTGCGACGTGGAAGGCTTCGAGTCGGAGGTATTCCGCAACATGCAGGCTACGTTGCGCCGCTTCCGGCCCCTGATTCAGACCGAGCTCAACGGCTTGGAAAACCGCCAGACGGTAGTCAACTTGCTGGCTCAGCTGGGCTATAAACCATTTGTGCTGTCCGAGCGTTTGGAACTGGTACCTTGTCCGCCCGACCAACTCACTAGCCCCGTCACGGCCGACTTTTACTTTCAACCCACCAACCCTGTCTCCCCAGCAGCTTCCTGATGGCCAAGTTCCTGCTCATTCTCCTCATCGTTTCCTTTGTTGTCCGGTTTATACTACCGGTTATTCTGCGGCTGCTCGTTGGGCGGTTTGTGCAAAAGCAGGCTCGGCGCTACGGTCAGCAGTTTGGCGGCGCTATGCCCTTCGACGGGGCTTTTGGCAGCCGGCCCGCTCCCAACAGCCCGCCGCCCGGTGGGGGAATGTGCGTGTCGACTTTGTACCGCCCAAACAGGCTCAGCCCAAACCCCAGGATTTCAAAGGGGGAGAATACGTTGATTTCGAGGAAGTAAAATAGAAATTACTGCTTACAAAAAAGGCCCGCGGTACTGCTACCGCGGGCCTTTTTTGTGGAAGCTGACGCTTAAAAGCCGATGCCGATGCGGATGCCTGACCCGGCCTTTTCCTTGGACTGCAGCGAAGTGAAGAAGTCGACGCGCAGGGCTTTGAAGATATGCTCCACGCCAAGGCCCAGCTCGGCATAATGCCCGGCCGTGGGCGTGTAGAGATAATTGATGGTGGCTACTTCCTGCCACTTGAGCTGGCGGAAAGCCGGGAGCTTGTTAAAGAAAAACCCGTTGAAGTGGTGGCTGGCCCGCCCTATTAAGTACCGCTCCGCGGTGCTGTAGCGGTAGTAGTCGAGCAGCTGAAACTGCCGCTCAAAGTCGATGGCAAAGATGGTACGGTTGCCGGCGAAGTGACGGTAATCTACAAAGGTCAGGTCGGAACTGCCCAGGTAGGTGCCGGCCGTGCCGCTGAGGCGGGTTTCGCCAAACAAGCCAAAGCCCAACTCTTTCTGGGCGCCCAGCTCCAGGCGGGTAAAGCGCACGTCGGAACCCAGCACCCCGCGAAAGGCCTGCCGCAGCCCCAGCGACAGGCGCGGGTAGCGGGCATTGTAGAGGTTGAACTTGCCGTCGGGGCGGGTCACGTACTGCTGACCGGGCTGCCAGGTCAGGCCCAAGTCCAGCGTTACGGCCTGGCTGCGGCCGAAGCCCGTGCCCTCGGGCCGCTCCGCCGATTCGGGGCGGTTGGGCGTGAAGGCCCGGCCCGGCACATCCCGCAGCAGCTCCACGGTGGTATTGTAGAGTTCTTTGCGGTCGGCGTAGCTGGCGGCCAAGTTCACGAAGAAGCCGTTGGCTGCCTCGGTGCGGTAGTTGATTTCCAGTCCGTCGCGCTGGTAGTACTTGTTGTAGTTGCGGTTGGCTAGCAGCGTGTAGGTCGTGTTGAGCACCGGGGAATTGAAGGGCGTGTGGGGCTGGTTGTTGTAGGGGTCGAAGTCGAGGATGGTGCGGCCCACGGCAAAGCCGATGCGGCTGAACGACTCGGGCCGGAACGTGTAGCCGCCGCGCAGGCTGGGGCTGAACTGCTTGCTCGAAAAGCCGTAGCGCAGCGCGGGCTCCAGCGAATAGGTACGCCGGTCCTCGTAGCGCTGGGTGTAGGTGGCGTTAAGGTTGAGTACCAGGCCTTCCACCGTGTTGTACACCATCTTGTCGGTCGGCGACTCCACCGAAATAAAGCGCCGCTCGAAGGTGTTGCTGTAGGTGTAGCCGCCCACGAGCAAGCCGAAAAAGCTGGGCTTGTTGCGAATCCGGTCCATGGAATCTTGGTAGGGCTTCGACTTCTGGATAACTTCCACGCTGTCTTTCACGTGGTAGTCCTTGATTTCCTCCTCGCTCAGGGGAATAGGCCGGATAGAGTCCCAATAGGCCTCGGTCCGCTCATTGGCTCCTTTTTCAATCAGCATGACCTGCCCTTTGGGCAAGGGAGCCAGAGCAATGCCACCCTCGGGCAAGGGAACTTCCTGCTTGGCTTTAGTCTTGGCGTCGCGGCGAATGGTGCGGGTAAGGCCCCGTAGCTGAGGCCGCTCCTGCTTGGCCTCGGCCACGGTTTCGCGGTGTACTGGCTCGTTGCTGGGCGCGGGGGTAGGCGCTACTACAGGCTTGTCGGGGTAGGTGGGGGTCACGCGGTAGTTCGACAAGGACGCGTTGATGCTGCCGTTGCCCTTGAAACCCATTCCCTGGGCGCTCAGGCTTACTTTCTGCGACTGAATAATCCAGGCCTGCGGGTGGCTGGGGCCGGAGCATACAGGATTTCAACCCGCAGCTTGTCCACGTACTCGATGCCCGAGTTGGAGTCCAGGCTCAAATCGAGGCTGTGCAGGCGCCAGGTTCCGTCTTCGGCAATGTAGATAAAGCCTGAAAACGCAGGGTCAATCCGGTGTCGGGGCGTGACGCGGATTTTATTGATGGTGATGCCGTTCTGCACCGAGGTACCCACCAACTCGTAGCGGTAAAACTGCATGGCGTTCTGCGCCACCGGCGACACGAATCCCCGCTCGGAAAAGCCTGACTGCAGCAAGTTGTCGTAAAAATTAAAGCTCTTGGAAGCCCGGTTGAAGCTGAAGCCCTTGCTGCTGCCGCTCACCCGCGACGAAATCATGCGCTCCTGAATCTTGCCCGGCTGCCGGAAGCTCATGTCCGACAACGACTCCGACAAATACACCACGCCCGGCTTGATGTCGGGCCCTACTTTCACCAGGCCCATAATCTTGCCTGGCACGTCGGTGAGGCGGATAATGGACTTGATATACATGCGGGCCGTGAAGGCGGCCACTTCGGCCCGGTGGTACTTGCGCCAGTCGATGGCGTGCTGCACTATGGCGTAGGCCGGGTCCCGGTCGGAAGCTCGGATGAGGACTTCGCCCAGGTTGTAGTTTTCAGGCGTCAGCGTCACGTTGAGCACCGTGGCGGTGTCGCCGCCCGCTACGGTCAGCTTTTCCACCCGGGGCTTGAAGCCCACATACTGGTAGACAATTTCGTAGGCGCCTGCCTCCAGGCGCAGCTGGTAGTTGCCCTGCTCGTTGGAGGCTGAGCTGGTAGCCGAGCCCCGCACGGCCACGTTGGCAAACGCCAGCGGCTCGCCCTTGGGGTCGGTGATTTTGCCGCGCACAATGCCCGCCCAGGTGGCTGTAGTACCAAGCAATAAACTAAAGAAGAGCAGATAACGCAGCATGGCAGGATAGGTCATAGGAACCGTGAAGGTAGATGAAATACCCTGGGCAATGGTTGCTTACATCAGGCTTAAGCTATGTTTCATCTAACTCTTCAGTAAGATACTGCCTTATTCAAAACTGCCGGACACAAAAAAGGACGACCCGAGAGTCGTCCTTTCTGTACTATTCAAAAGCTGGCTTGCTACACAAACAGCGTGGTTTTGTTGTCCACGAAGTTGCGGGCAATGGCTTTTACTTTCACGTAGTCCAAAGGCTCGTCGAAAGCCTCCGAAGCGGCAGCAGTTGAAATCGAGCTGTCGGTCGTAATAGTGCGGCCGGCCTGCACCACGTTGTCTTCCGCGGGAAAAGTGATGCCAGTGGGTACGCCGGCAGGAACCGGATTGGTGCCAGGACCGTACACGTCGGCCGTCGAAGGATTTGTGTTTGGCGAAGGACCGCCCTGGTCAGTACCCGAAATCCAGCTTTTGGGCGAGAGTTTGGGGTCGGCACCGGCGGGGGTGGTAGCCGCGGCGGCTCCCGAAACCCCAGCGGCCAGGCCGCGACGGATGGTGCGGATGTGGGAGCTGTGCCGAGCTTCCACGGAGTGGATGTTCAGAGCAGCTTCCAGAATGTCCTTGTTGCTCATCAGGAAGGGAGCCCCACCTTTATAAGCCCGAACACCGGTATCGACAAAAGACTGAGCTACGCCGAAGTATAGGGCCGTGCCACCAGGCAGCAGAGCTGGGGCAAATGGTCCGGTTCGGCTGCCTTTACCACCGCTGTAGTCGAAAGCGGCGCGGCCGGGGTCCGGAATAGCAGCGGCGCCCAAGGCCTCGCGCAGCACCTTGATGTGGCCACCCTCGTCGTTGCGGATCTTCTCGATGGCAGGACGGTCGGCGTTGGGAATTAGGCCCTGTACGTTCAGGCCCGTGTCGTAAAAGTAGTACTCCAGATACTCCAGGCTCAGGGCCAGGTTCAGCACGTCGTTTACCGACGGGCCAGCGGTTTGGCCATAGGCCTTATTGAACAAAGCGCCCACAAAGCCGGGAATAGCAGCAGCGGTTAGCTTTTTGCCCATGCCGGTGAGGTGCTTGAACACCCGGCGACGCGAGTCAAACCGGTCGTAAACCTCGGGGTCTACTTTTTCAATTTCCTTGATTATTTGGAACAGATCCATAACTGAAAGACTGATTTTTTAGGCGGGAAAACGACTACAGACTACACTAGGCCGCTCACGTTGAGCTTAGAACCCGCCTGCAAAAACTGGTTGGCGACGGTTACCACTTCGGAAGGCCGCTTGGATTTCTCCTTGCCCGTACCCACACCCACACCCGGTGCCGAGTTGGCCGTGGGCGTAAATAGGTCAACTACGTCGGCGTCTACGAAGGTGTTGTAGTTCATCATGTCCCGGATCAGCGCTGCGTGACGGGCTTCTACCGATACGATTTTGCCGGCCAGAGTCAGATATACCGGGTTGGTAATAAAGCGGCCGGCACCATTGTAAGCCGCTACGCCCAGGTCTTCAAAGGCCATGGCTGCGTCGAGCACGCCCATCTTGGCCGTAGAGGAAGTCCGCTTACCTACGTTAAAGTCGATGGCCGAGAAGTCCGGAGTCAGCTCCTTGATAATGCTGGTAGCGGGAATCGCGTTTTTGAAAAAGTCGCGGTGGGCTTTTTCGTGCAAGGCCAGGTCGGTTAGGATCTGGCGCTCGGCGCTGTTGGCACCCAGGCTGGCAAAGTAAGAGCCGGCCGCGCCGGTAACCACCTGGTTGTAGAAAGCAGCTTCGAGCTGCTCTAGAGCATAAGCGTAGTTGAGGACGCCAATGTCAGAGCTGCCCACGTTTACTTCGCCGGAGTTGGCGTCTACATCGTCGTCATCGTCGTCGCAGCCCGTGAGGATCAGGCCGGTCAAAGCCAGGCCGGCCCCGGTGTAGCGCAGGAAGTCGCGGCGGGGTAGAGCACCTTGCAAGCCGGATAGGGCCTGGTCTTCTGTCGGAACAGAATGGATTTGTTTAGTCATAGCTATTTAGGAATTTGGCGTGAGTCACTGCTTGGGTACTACGCCTTTCCTAAAGCGGACTGGTCATTTTTGGGGTTAAAATACGTATTTGACCCACCAAAATACGTATGCCATCCACTTGCTTTGCGTTAAGTTCTTAAATGCAATTACGGGTTTATAGCAAATCCAGGCTCCGGATAAATTACGTACCCGGTAGCCTTCCGGCCTAGGCTACGACTTCCTCAGTGGGCGCCACCGGCATGGCTACTGCCTTTCGGCTGGTATACCAGGTATTGAGCCCAACGCCTAATAGCACCAAGGCCATGCCCCCGTATGAAACCACCGGGAACGTCTCGTTGAAGAACAGCAAGCCCAGGCCGACGGCGTACAGAATACCGATGTAGTTCAGGTTGGCCACGCTCGAGAGCCGCTCAGCCTGGTAAGCTTTGGTCATGCAAAGCTGGGCTCCCTGGGTAAATAGACCCGTGAGCAGCAGCCAGAACCAGTCCCAGCCCTGGGGCTGCACCCAGTCGAAGAGGCAGTAGACGGCTGCTACGGGCAGGGCCACCATCGGCAGGTAGAAGACCACCACCAGCGGGTCTTCCTTACCCTTGAGCTTACGGATGGAGTTGTAGGAAAACCCGGCAAATACAGCCGAGGCCACTCCCAGGCCCAGGTAAAATGGGTCGACGCGTGTATCCACGCCTTCAACCACCAGCACACCCAGAAAGGAAATCAGGAAGAACAGCCACTGCCAGGGCTGCACGGTTTCGCGCACGATGAATATGCCCAGCACGGCCGTGAAAATCGGAGCCAGGTACTGAATGGTAACGGCCGTGGCCAGCGGCATCTTCTGCAAGGTGAAGTAGTACAGAATCAGCGACAAAACGCCGGTAGTGCCTCGGGCAATAAGGTAGAAGTGGTTGGAGCCCAGGGTCGGATGCGCAAGGCCCGCAGCATCAGGTAGCTCAGAATAACCGATAATACCGAGCGGAACAAGATGATTTCCAGGGGCGGCAGGTGACTCAGCAGCTTCACGCACACGTTCATCAAAGCAAAGAGCAGCGTGGAAAGCAGCATGTAGCGGGCGCCGGAAGTCAACGACATACGAAGAGCAACAGGGTGGGAAGAAGGACAGGGCGGAAGAATTTGGGAGGATAACAGCGGACCGGGCCGGTTGGCTTAGCTGGCAGGCGGGGCCGTCAGTTCCCGGTAGCGGGCTACCAGCACCAGGGCCGAGGCCACAATAAAGGCCCCAACGCGGCGTAGCCCCACACCACGTTGGAGCCCCGGGCAAAAAAGGGCAGGGTGAAGAGCAAGATGAAAGCCGTGCGCAGCAGCACGTTCACCACGTTGAAAATGCTGTTGACCCGCCCGCTGACTTCATTGGGTACGTGGGCAAACAGGTAGCTGACCCGCAGAATGCGCGTGCCGGCGTTGGTGACGCCCAGTACCAGAGAAAAGGCCAGAAACAAGCTTACCGAGCGGGTAGCCGCTGCCGCCCCAAAGCCCAGGCCAGCCAGCAGCATCAGCAGGATGATGGAACGCACCGGCGGCTGGTTGCGGAACAGCCGGTGCACAAACACACCCGCACTCAACGCACCCAGGGCGTAGGCCACCTCCGCCGCCCCGAAGGCGCCGGCCCCAGCCCGCAGGTGGTTGTGAATGTACATCGGCATCAGGGCGTTGAGCTCCACGAGCAGGCCCACAAATACTGAAAAGGAAAATAGTCCGAATACCCAGATAGTGCGGTGCTCCTGTAGGTAGGTAATGCCCGTGCGCAGCCGCTTCCAGAGCGTGCCCAGCTCTACCTGCGTCAGCTGCACCGGCCGGTGATGGATGCTGGCAATCAGGGCCACGGCCACCACGTAGGTCAGCCCGTCGAGCAGGAAAATCTGGTGCAGGGGCCAGGCCTGCACGGCAAACGGCAGCGTAACCGAGGCGCCTAGCAGTTGGTAAGTGCCGCCCAGCGGCAGGCCCTCGATGAGCAGCGCTGCCAGGGCCCCGCTGACCACGGACGTAGCCTGCCCCACAATTTCGATGGTGGACGTGATGCGGCCGTAGTCTTCGGGCCGGCTGATTTCCTGGGCAAAGGCGTAGAGGTTGGGGTAGTGAATGCCGTAACCAAACACGGTGGTGGTAAAGGCCAGCAGAATACCCAGCATGGGTACTGCGCCCGTGGCAAAGCCGTAGGCCGCCACGCTCAGCAGAATCAGGCCTTCCACAATGTTGGTCACCAGAAACACCCGCTTCCGGTCGAACCGGTCGACCAGGGCGCCGGCGTACATGCCCCAGAACAGGGAGGCAAACGTGACCAAGGCGTACACCAGGTTGAAGGTGGTGGAAGCGCCTTGCCGGGCAAAGTACCAGGGTACGGCCAGCATGGAAATGCCCTGGGCAAAGCCGGAAATGGCGTTGGCCGTAAACAAAAAGCGCAGGGCCCGACGGTTTTCTTTCACGCGGCAAAGTTGGGAAACGGTAGCTTGCAGCCGAACGACAAACAACCCGCGTGCGTTGTTACTAACCCGGCCGTTGGTACCCCGCGCCGCCCCCGAGTATGTATCAAGAGCAACCCAAGAAGAAGTTTTACACGCCCGGCGAGGCGCTACCCAAAATTGCGGCCTACTGCGCCTACCAGGAGCGTACTACCAAGGAGGTGGAAGCCAAGCTGCGCGAGTACGGTTTGAACGAGGACGAGGCCGGCGAAATCGTTATTCGCCTGAGCCGGGAAAAGCTGCTCGACGAAGAGCGGTTCGCCAAATCCTTCGTGCGGGGTAAGGTCGGCATCAAGAAGTGGGGCCGCCGCCGCATTACGCAGGAGCTCAAGCAGAAAGGCTTGTCCGATTACTGCATCAAGGCTGGCCTGAAGGAAATTGACGGTGACGTGTACTACCAGAACCTGGTCGACACGCTAGAAAAGCGCAACCGTGTGGAAAAGGAAGGCAACCAGCGCCTGCGCCGCCAGAAGCTCACCATGTTCCTGACCGTGAAAGGCTACGAAAACGACCTGATCAAAATGGCCCTGGATGATCTGGGCAAGGAGGCAGAACAGGAGGATTGAAGGCCAGCTAACCCCGACTAGTCCATCATGCTAAGCCAGTATTCTCCCATGATGCCTCGTTGCTCCAGCGGCTGTAGTACCGGCTCCGCCTGCCAGTCGTTGACGGAATAGGCTGCGAGAATTTGCTGAAACCGTGGCTGGTTTTCTACCCGCTCGAACATGAATTCCAAGATGCTGTAGCACCAGGGAAGCATCCAGTCCCATTCCTGGTCCAGGTCATTGGTTTGTAAACGCTGCTCCAGCAACAGCAGCGCCTGGTCTACCGCGGAATCACTAAGGTCATGAATACCAGAGTAAATACTAGGTTCGGCCGTCCAGTACCATTGGATAAAAATAGCCCTTTTCAACGCCTCCTGACTATGACTCGCCAAGCGGGTATAGGCAGCGTGAATAAGTAAATACTGTTCTGCCAAAGGACTATTATTCAAAGCGAAGCTTTTGTCCTCGATACTGCCTGAGAGTTTTCCAACTTCCACCTGTACCCGGTTTTCCCAGGCTGCCAATTCTGCAAGTTCCGTGGCAGTCGACATACAATAGGGTTACAGATGGTTTGATTATCTACCGCCGCTGCGGCACTGCTGGCGGGGCCGTTTGCTGGGTCAGCACCACGCGGCGGCCGGTCATGGTTTCGAGCATGGGCCGCAGAATCTGCTCGGCGTTCTGCGTCGTCTGGGCCAGGATGCCTGACTGCAGGGCCGCCCGCTGCACGTTTTTCTCGGCGTACTTGTAGCCTTCATCGACCAGCTCGGCGTCGTTGAAAAACGAGTTCTGGGTACTGTACACCCGGCTCTGGCTGTGGTCGACCTGCCAGGTGCAGAGCTCAGCCGCGGGCAGGGCCACGCGCACCACCGAGTCGCCCTCGAATACCACGTCCTGGGGCTTCACCTTGCGCAAGTCCAGGCAGCCGATGGCGTTGCCGGCTACAATCAGGGCTACTTTCGAGTCGGGCAGAAACCGGTAGGTGCTCTTGCGGTACTCCACCACATCCTTAAACTGGTAGCGCACCAGCTCCAGGCGGCCCAGGGCCTCAATCTTGGTCAGAACCGTGTTGTGAGTAACCGTAATGCGGGGCTCGGGCGTCAGCGGGTTGCCGAAATCGAACAGGCTGGGCTGAACTTTCTTCCACAGAAACCACCCCAAAGCCACCAGAAACAACAGAGGTACGAGGCAGCGAAGCAAACGAACGAGAGGCGGCATAGGCAGAAAAGGGCGGAACGGGTAGTTGGAAAACAGTACGGCTGAGGTTGTCTTTTGGCTGCCCAAGTTAGCGGGCCGTCGGCCACCAGGCGCTGCGTGACCCAAACCGCTGCCGGAAGCCCTGCCAGCCCTGTAGCCCCCCGGTGTGCACCGCCGCCACCGTGCTGCCGGCCGCAAAATGTCCCTGCCGAATCAAATCCAGCACGGCGTAGAGCAGCTTGCCGGTATAGACCGGGTCGAGCAACACGCCGTGCCGGGCCTGAAACTCCTGGATAAAGCCCAGCAGCTCGGCCGAGAAGTGGGCATAGCCGCCGAAGTGGTAGTCGGTGCGCAGCTCCCAGTTAGCATACTGCCGGCCTGCAGTTGCCTGGGTCAGCGCGTTGATTTCGTCTTGCAGGAAGCTTCCGTTCTTGAGAACGGCCACTCCCATAGCCTGGTGCTGCCCGTTCAGGCCCGTGAGCAGGCCGGCCAGGGTGCCGCCCGTACCGCAGGCCACGCAGAGCGTGTCGAAGCTGGTGTGGGCGGCCAGCTCCGAAACCAGCTCGGCGCAGCCCGGCAGGGCCAGGGTGTTGGTGCCTCCCTCGGGCAGCACGTAGGCCGGGCCGGTCTGGGCCAGCAGTTCGGCCAGCACCGCCGGCTCGTGCTTGCGGCGGTAGGTTTCCCGGTCGAGGTAGCGCAGGTGCATTCCGTCGGCCGCGGCCCGGGCCAGGGTGGGGTTTAACGGCAGGGTTTCTTCCCCGCGAATCAGGCCGATGGTGCGGAAGCTTTGCAGCTGGCCAGCGGCGGCCACGGCAGCAATGTGGTTGGAAAACGCTCCGCCAAAAGTTAGGAGCGTATCGTGGCCCTGCTTCCGGGCAGCCTGCAGGTTGTACTTGAGCTTACGCCACTTGTTACCGGGCAGCTCTGGGTGCGTCAGGTCGTCGCGCACCAGCAGCAGCCGCACGCCGTGCTGGGTTGCTACCGGCTCCTGAAGTTCCTGAATAAGCATGGGAAGTAATCACAATCTGGCTGTCATCCTGAGCCCCGCGAAGGACCTGCCTCACCTGAGTGACAAGGATAATTAAATGTAGAAAGCCCTTTACCGTAGCAACGATAAAGGGCTTTCTACAGTGAAAAGCGTTTAGCTGAACATGGAGGCAGGTCCTTCGCTTTGCTCAGGATGACAGAAGAAAAAACGTCTGTTCTTCCAGGTTCATTACGCCGCCAGGCGTACTTCCTCAACCGGCCCGGTGGGCTTGCGCTTCAGGGCGTAAACGATGGTGCCCAGCAACGCCAGAATCAGCAGGACCGAGGAAACCAGGGACACGGTGTTGCCCACGGCATATTCCTTGGGCTCAAACTTGAACTCGATGGTGTGGGTACCGGCTGGTACGGGCAGGGCCCGCAGCACGTAGTTGGCCCGCAGGTGGGGCACCAGCTTGCCGTCGAGGTAGGCATTCCAGCCATCCTGGTAATAGATTTCGGAAAAGACTACGAAGCCGTCCTGCACGGCGGTAGCGCGGTACTTGAGTTCGTCGGGCGAGTAGCTGGTCAGGGCAATAGTGGAGCCGGCCGCGTTGTAGGTGGTCTTGGCTAGCGGAAATTTCGAGGCGTCGACAACGGCTACCGAAGCCACGTTGAGGGTGGCCAGGGCTGCAATTTCCTGGTCGGGGTTCTGCACTTTCTGCACCTCGCTCACAAACCAGGCATTGCCCAGGGCGCCGGGATTACGCTGCACGGGCTGTTTGGGGTCGTTGCTGATCAGGTAGCGGGTGTTGAGCATGCTCATCAGCGTGGGCTGCAGAATGGTCTGGACCACACCGGTCTGCGGGTCCTGCACTTGCCTGCCGTAGTAATCCACCAGGTCCTGGTAGCGCCGCAGCTTGGCCCCGTGGTAGCCGCCCACGCTCTTGTGGAAATACGACGTATTGGCTTCGTTGAAGGGGTTTTGGGTGTTGAGCACCCGGTAGCTCAGGTCTTTGTCCTGCAGAATGGCCTCGTCGGCGGGCGTGGGCACAAACTGCTGGGCAATGGTTTCGCGCTGGAAGTTGTTGTCGTTGAGGTAGCGCTTATCCACGGCCCACAGGTCGACCAGGGTGAGGGCCCCCACCAGCAAGGCGGCCGACGTGACGGAAAGCTTACGCTGCAGGTAGAAGTAAAGTACCCCGCCGGTCAGCACGATAAAGATGATGGAGCGGAACACGTCGGAGCGCATCACGCTGGCCCGGTCGGCGCGCAAAGCATCCAGCGGAAAGCCCTGCTGCTGCAGCTGCGCATCGATGGGAGCGGCAAAGTCGGCGCCCAGGCCAGCCAGGAAGGCCAGCACGCAGATACCGGCCGTGATACCCACGGCGTAGAGCAGCTTGCGCTTCAGCTCAGCCTGCTCGGGTGAGGCGGCCGAGGTGCCACTCAGGGCCGCTAAGCTGGGGTGGGTGCTGGTGCCGGCTACCGGACTTGCTACCGGCTGGGGGCGCAGGATGCGGGCCAGGGCCAGAATAGCCAGCAGCGGCATAGCCAGCTGGGCAATAACGAGGGCCATACTCACCGAGCGGAACTTGTTGTACCCGGGAAGTAGTCGAACATCAGGTAGTTGAAGGTCTCGAAGTTCTTGCCCCAGGCCAGCACGATGGACAGGATGGTGCCCACCAACAGCCAGGTGCGGGTGCGACGGTCGGCCACGAACAAGCCTAGCACGAACAGGAAGCACACCACGGCCCCGATGTAGACCGGGCCGCTGGTAATGGGCTGGGTGCCCCAGTACAGGGGCATTTGCTGCAGGTAGTCGCGCAGCTGCACGGGCGGTACTCCCATGCCGGCCATGGCTTTGCCGGTGGCCGAGTTCTCGCTCAGGGGGCCAGTGCTGGCGCCGCCATAGTAGTTGGGAATCAGCAGGGTAATAGTTTCGCCCACGCCGTAGCTCCAGCCGAAGGCGTAGTCCCGGTCGAGGCCGTTGCCCACGCCGTCTTCACCCGCGGCCTGGGCCGGGGTGCCCGGCGCCGTGGGAGGGGGCGTGGTCAGCTCCGACTTACCCGGATAGAGTACTTGCCATACTCGGCCGTGACGTAGAGACGGCCGAAGCTTACGCCCACGGCCAGCACGGCCGCAGCGCCCAGCAGGGCCGTGCGGCCCAGGAAGTCGGCCAGGCGCTTTTCGCGCAGGGCGGCAATCAGCTCCACGATGCCGAACACCAGCACCAGGAGCAGCAGGTAATAGGTAATCTGCAGGTGGTTGGAACGCACGTTCATCGTCAGGCCCAGGGCAAACAGGGCCGCGCCCAGCCACCGGTTGCGCCGAAACGTGACCAGCAGGCCGCCCAGCACCAGGGGCGCGTAGGCCAGGGCCAGCGACTTGGTGTTGTGGCCGGCGGCCAGAATAATGAGGTTGTAGCTGGTAAAGCCCAGGGCAATAGCACCCACGGCCGCCAGCAGGGGACGCACGCCCAGCGCAATGAACAGTACGTAGCCGCAAACCAGGGCCAGGAACAGGTTGGCCACCACCGCCGGCAGATGCAGCGTGAAGATGCTGTGCAGGTAAATCGACAGGTCGCCGGGGAAGCGGGTGCTGATCAGGTAAGTCGGCATCCCGCTGAACATCGAGTTGGTCCAGAGGGCCTCTTTGCCGGTGGCTTCGCGGTAAAGCTGGGCCTCGTGGGCCCCGCCGTTGAACTGGACCACATCGTGCTGGGCCAGGGTTTTGCCATCAAACAGGATGGGGGAGAAGTACACCGCCGCCAGCACCAGGAAGAACACCACGGCCAGCAGGTGGGGCAGCAGCCGGCGCCAAAGCGGCACGGCCGGAGAAGAAACAGTAGTCATCAGACGAAAAAAGAGTCGGAAAATGGCTCACCTGCCGCAGCTAGCAGTCAGGTAGCCCGAAGGTAGCCCGTTTATTTTATTTGAGGAACGCCCTGCGGGCAGATTCGTGGCCGGCAACCAGGGCTCAGGGGCCAAGTATAACCCGCCCAACTGAGTAGCTAGCCGCTCCAGCGGTACTGCCCGGCGCCGCGGCTGGAGGCCGGCGGGAGTTACCCAACGCAACGGGCGGTGGCAATAGCCGAATAGAATATTCCCAAGGTGGGTCGCTGGGGGTAGATGGCGGGGAGATGGCTAGAAGGTCCCAACTAGCCGGCCGGTTTTGGCGATTTATCGAGCCGAGGAAACTGCACAAAACGCAGGCGCTGCCGGTTAAGCCTGGCCGGGAGTCGGGGTGCCAAAAGTGCGCTTCGTGTTGTAGAGCACCACCGAGAGCAGGATGACGCCGTAGGCCAGGCCTTCCTTGAGCGTGGCCTGCTCGCCGAAGTAGAGAAAGGCCAGTACGAAGCTGATGATGGGGTTCAGGTACATGATGATGCCCACCGTGCCCGAGGGCAGAGCGTTGAGGGCAAACAGATTCAGAAACAGCGGAATAACCGTGAAGCCCACGCTCAGCACACCGGCCAGCAACAGCAGGCGGCCGTCCTGGAATCCGGCCACCGGGTCGGCGCCGAGCAAGCGGGCGGCGGGCAGAATCACGAGGGCCGCCAGCAGCAGTTGCACCGTGAGCAGTACCAGCCGGTCGTAGCCCTGGAGCTGGCGCTGGGTGATGAGGTAGGAGGCGTAGGTAATGGCTACCACCAGGCTCATGAGCACGCTTTGCCAGGCCCCGGCCCCGAGCAGGGCGCAGCTGATGGCGCTCAGGCCGATGGCTACCCACTGATTGATCCGCAGCTTTTCGCCCAGCACCACAAAGCCCAGCAGGGCCGTCAGGATGGGGCAGATAAGGTAGGCAAACGAGCCGGCCTGCACGCTCACCTGATTGACGACGTAGATAAAGAGCAGCCAGTTGCTAGTCAGCAGCACGCCGCCCACGATGGTGCTGAAGGCCACCCGCCGCCGCTCGGCCGTGCCGGCCTGCTGCCACTGCCGGCCGGTAGCGCGCACCGTGTCCCGGCGGGCCGTCAGGTTGATAATCAGCAGCAGGGCTAGGGACAGCAGCACGCGGAAAAATAGAATCTGCCCGCTGCTGTAGCCGGTCATCATGCGCAGGGGAAGGGGGAAAAAGCCCCAAATAATGAAGGCCGTAATGGCCGCCAGGTGATGGGAGGAGAGTTTCAACGGAATGAATGCAGGGTAAAAGGGCCGCAAAGGTACGCCGCTCCGGCCCGCCAACGGGTATGGGTCCGGGTATTTACGGCCCACCCGCGCCGGGTCCAGGGCCCAAAACCCTGCTACCTTTGCCGTGGTTTCCTTTTCGTTATGCTGCTATTCTCCGACCTGCCGGCCCTGACCGGTGGCACCCCGCTCCGGACGCCCGTTGCGGTGGCCCGTATTCAGCACCTGCTGCTCGACAGCCGCCGGGTGGGCCAGCCCGCTGGCTCCCTGTTTTTCGCCATCCGCGGGGCCCAGCACGACGGGCACCGCTACCTACCCGACCTCTACCAGCAGGGCGTGCGCCTGTTCATCATCGACCAGCCCGCGGCCGTGCCCGGCGGGATGGAGGCGTATCCGGAAGCCGGTTTCCTGACCGTGCCCGACACGCTGGCCGCCTTGCAGACTATTGCGGCCCACCACCGCCGGCAGTTCCGCATCCCGGTCGTGGGTATTACGGGCTCCAACGGCAAAACCATCGTCAAGGAGTGGCTGGCCCAGCTGATAAGCCCCGATGAGCTGATTTGCAAGAGTCCGCGCAGCTACAACTCCCAGGTGGGCGTGCCCCTGAGCGTGTGGGAGCTGAATGCCACCCATACGCTGGGCATCTTCGAGGCGGGCATCTCCGAAACCGGCGAAATGGCCCGCCTGGCCCGGGTGATTCAGCCCACGCTGGGCGTGTTTACCAACCTGGGCACGGCCCACGACGCGGGCTTTGCCTCGCCGACCGAGAAGGTGGCCGAGAAGATGCAGCTCTTCGACCAGGTGGATACCTTGTTTTACTGCCGCGACCATGAGGCCATCCACGCCGCGGCCCAGGCCCGGCTGGGGGCGGGGCGCACCTTTACCTGGAGCCGGCACCACGCCTACGACACCCACGTGGCCGTGCAGGTGCTCGAAGCCTCGGCCCAGCGCACGGTGGTGCGCCTCACGCTGGAGCGGCCCATGCTGCAGGAGCACACCTTCACGCTGCCCTTTGCCGATGAGCCCTCGGTGGAAAACGCCCTGCACGGCCTGACGATGCTGTTGTGGCGGCAGGTGCCCGCCCCGGAAATTCAGCGCCGCCTCGACCGGCTGCAGCCCGTGGCCATGCGCCTGGAAATGAAGCAGGCCCTGAACGACTGCTACGTGCTGGACGACACCTATAATAACGACCTGGCTGGTCTGCGCCTGGCCCTCGACGCGCTGGCCCGGCAGCCCCGCCGCGGCCGCCGCACCCTGATTTTGTCCGACGTGCTCGAATCGGGCTTGCCGGCCGCCGAGCTCTACGCCCACGTAGCGGCCCTGCTGCCCACCCACGGCGTGGAGCGGCTGGTGGGCATTGGGCCCGAAATCAGCGCCCACGCGGCTGCATTTGGGTTGGAGGGCAAGGAGTTTTACCCCACCACGGAAGCGTTTCTGAGTGCCTTCCGGCCCGAGCAGTTTCACCAGGAAACCATTCTGGTGAAAGGCGCCCGGCGCTTCGAGTTCGAGCGGATAGTAGCCGCCTTCCAGCAGAAGATTCACGGCACGGTGCTCGAAGTCAACCTCGACGCGCTGGTGCATAACCTGAACTTCTACCGCGCCCGACTGCAGCCCGGCACTCGGCTGATGGTTATGGTCAAGGCTTTTGCCTACGGCAGCGGCTCCTACGAGGTGGCCAACCTGCTGCAGTTTCACCGGGCCGATTACCTGGCCGTAGCCTACGCCGACGAAGGCGTGGAGCTGCGGCAGAACGGCATCAGTTTGCCCCTGATGGTGATGAACCCCTCGCCCGACTCGTTTCAGAAGTTGCGGCAGTACCACCTGGAGCCCGAAATCTACTCGTTTGAGCGGTTGCAGGAATATTTGCGCGCCGCCCGGGAGCAGGCCATGCCCGCCATTCACCTCAAGCTCGATACCGGAATGCGCCGCCTGGGCTTTGCCGAGGAAGACTTGCCCGAGCTCTGCGCCCTCCTCCAGGAGCACACCGCTCACCTGCGCGTAGCCAGCGTGTTGACCCACCTGGCCGGGGCCGACGAAGCCCAGCACAACGACTTCTCCCGTCAGCAGCTGGCGGCCTTTCAGCGCATGGCGCAGCGGGTGGAGGCGGCCCTGGGGCATTCGGTTATCAAGCACGCCCTGAACTCGGCCGGCATCGTGCGCTTTCCCGACGCCCACTACGACATGGTGCGCCTGGGTATTGGCCTCTACGGGGTGGAAGCCAGCGGGCAGGAGCCCGATGCCCTGCGGCCGGTCAGCAGCCTGCGCACTACTATTTCCCAGATCAAAACCCTGGCTCCGGGCCAGACGGTGGGCTACGGCCGGCGGGGCGAGGCCGTAGACTACGAGCGGCGCATTGCCACCCTGGCTATTGGCTACGCCGACGGCTACGACCGGCGCTTCGGCAACGGGGTGGGTGAGGTCGTGATTCGGGGCAGCGGGCCCCACTGGTGGGCAATGTGTGCATGGATATGTGCATGGTCGACGTGACTCACATTGCCGCCGCCCAGGCTGGCGACTCAGCCGTGGTTTTCGGGGAAGAAATGCCACTGCGGGAAGCATCGGCGCGCATCGGCACCATTCCGTACGAGCTGCTCACCAACGTGAGTGAGCGGGTGAAGCGGGTGTTTTTTGCGGAGTAGGCCCGGGGGAGAAAAAGCGGTTTAGTCAACCTGAGCCGTATTTCTGCGTAAGCCTCCCCACTTTCTATTTCTACCCTGATTCCACAACCACATGAAAAAGCATCTTCTCTCCGTCGTAGCCCTGATTGCTCTGCTGACGGCTTGCGACAACCTGAAAAATCCCGAAACCAAAGACCAGCCCCAGGAAGCTACCCAGGATACCGCCGTAGTTTACCGCGACGGTCAGACCGCCGGTGATGCCGTAGAAGGCGCCGCCGCTGGTGCTACCGATGCCGTAGGCAGCGGCTGGGATATGGCCAAAGCCAAGCTGGCCGACGTGAAATACCCGGAAGTAAACCTGCCCGACGTGACCGTGCGCGGCAACGACGAGTACAGCGTTTACGGCGTGGAAGAAACCGTTCTGTTTGACACGGATAAGGCCGAAATCAAAGCCGGTGCCGGTAAGGCCCTGGAGCAGATTTCCGCTTCTATTGGCCAGCGCTACGCTACCGGCCCGGTATACATCATGGGCTTCGCCGACTCGCGCGGCGACAAAAGCTACAACCGGGAGCTGAGTGAGAAGCGCGCCAATGCTGTGAAAACCTGGCTGAGCCAGAACGGCAAAATTGACGCCTCGCGCGTGAGCATCGAGCCCATGGGCGAGAGTCAGCCCGTAGCTTCCAACGCTACCGCCGAAGGCCGTCAGCAGAACCGCCGCGTCGAAATTGCGGTTCGCACGAAATAAGGTGCTTATGAGCTAAGGTGGGAAATGTGAAAATGACTCATTAGTACTGGTGACCCACCTAGAAATAAAAGAGGCTGCCTCCATCCGGAAGCAGCCTCTTTTATTTAGCTGGCTAATGTGAGAAACCTGCCGATTAGCACATCAGCACATTTCTCACATTAGCACATTAAAACACTAGTCTTTGATCATGTCAACCTCGGCCTTGATCATGGCGTTGTAGCGCATGCCGTTGTTGGCTAGGGTAATCAGGCTCCAGCCTTTGCCGATGGAGTAAGTCCAGGTACGGCTTTCCTTGAATTCGAAGGTAGGACGCATGATCTGACCGTAAGGCGTGTAGGAGTCCATGAAGTTGGTGGTGTAGAACTTGTCACCGCTCACAATCCACTCCATGGCCACGAAGAAGCCTTCCTCAGGAGCTGGGATGTTGTAGGAGTTCAGATCGATGGTGTACCACTCGCCGCCTTTCGGAGCCGAAACCACGACGTTGTCGGTCAGGATGTCGGTGTTGGGCGAGTTGTAGTTACCGTCGGCCTTGTAGAGACGCACGCGGAACGGTTCGCGGGGGAAGCCGTTTTCACCGATGTAGAACGACACCGAGCGGACGTTGCCGAGCTTTTTGCCTTTCTCGTTTTTCACGAAGAAAGCATACTGCTGGCCGGGCAAGCCCTGAATCATGCCCTCGCCGGGCGTGCTGCCCTTCGAGCCCAGAGACAGGTCTTTCACCTTGCCACCCTTTACGGTAACTTCCTTCAGCTCAATAACGCGCTTGGGTACCTCGATGATAAGGTCCTGCAGGTTAGCGCCTTTCTTTACCAGAATGGCTTTGCGGAAGTAACCCAGAGCCAAGACTACCAGGGAGTCCTGGGCTTTGTCGGGCATGGCCATCTGGAAGAAGCCGTACTCGTTGGTCAAAGCGCCGCTTTGTTCTTCCTTCAGGCCTATGGAGGCAAAAGGAATCGGCTCTTTAGTCTTTTGGTCTACAATGCGGCCCGAGATTTTATTCTCCTGGGCGAAGCCTAGTGCTGGAAACAGCAGAACGAAGGCGAAAAGAGTAAGTAAGCGTTGGAGCATAGGTAGGCAGATTCTTAATTATATGTCAAAACTACAATGAAAAGGGCGAAGAAACGCAATACCTCCCTGAATATTTATAAATATGCAATTGCATTTCGGAATAATTCTAAATCAGAGACTTAAGGCATTTGTTCGAGCTCAACTATACCGATTTCTGAGTTTTGGCTGAAACCTAAATGGGTAGTACCTTTGTTTGAACAGAATCTAAATAACACCCACCGCCCGTGTCCAGCCGTTCCGCCCAAGCCAAGACCCCTACGCCCCGCAGCGTAAAAGACCTGCGTCTGGGTGAAAGCGGCACGATCTGCTGCCTTGAGGACCCCGAAATGGCCCTTAAGCTGCTGGAAATGGGCTGTATCCCCGGCACCCAGGTTCGACTGAACAGCCGGGCCCCGCTGGGCTGCCCCATCACGCTGGTCGTGGGCGACGAGGACTATACGCTCTCGTTGCGGGTCAGTGAAGCGGCCACGATTCTCCTGAAAGACTAGCCGCTGCCGTATGGCCCGCGCAACCCTCATATCCGACCCCACCGGTGCGGCCGCCTCGGCGCTGACGCTGGAAGCCCTGCGCGACGTGCCCCCGCGCAGTCACCGCGAGCTGACGCGCATTGCTTTGATTGGTAATCCTAACTCGGGCAAATCGTCGTTATTCAACCAGCTCACGGGCCTCAACCAGAAAGTTGGCAACTTCCCCGGCGTCACGGTAGACCGCAAAACCGGCATCAGTCAGCTCACGTCCCAGCACCGGGCCGAAATCATTGACCTGCCCGGTACTTACTCGCTGTATCCGAAGAGCCTCGACGAGAAAGTAATTACCGACCTGCTCTACGACAAAGTTTCGGACCAGTACCCGGACTTCGTCGTTATTACCGTCGACGCCTCGAATTTGCGGCGCAACCTGCTGCTGTTCACCCAGCTGGCCGACCTAGGCTTGCCCGCGGTGCTGGCCCTGAACATGATGGACGTGGCCGAGCAGCACGGCGTGCAGATTGACATCATGGCCTTGCAGCAGGAGCTGGGCGTGCCCATCATTCCCATGAATGCCCGCAAGGGCGTAGGAATTGCGGCCCTCAAGATTGTGATGTCGCGGCAGCTGGGCGCGCCTACGGTGAGCTTTTTCGAGCCCAGTGAGGACTTGCTGCCCATGATCCGGCAGATTCGGTACTACTTCAACCTGCACAACGACTACCTGGCGCTGCACTACGCCCACCAGTTCCGGCAGATCAGCTTTCTGACGGCCGACGATAAGGCTTACATTGCCGAGCTGGTAGAGAAGTACGACTTTAAGCCTACGCCCCGGCAGGCTCAGGAAACTATTGACCGGTACGCCCGCATCAACGACATCCTGCTAAACACCGTGACGGTGGTGCGCACCGAAAAGAACGAGCCCTACAGCAACAAGCTCGACAAGGTGCTGACCCATAAGGTGTGGGGCTACATGATATTCTTCGGCATTTTGTTTCTAATGTTCCAGGCCGTGTTTGCCTGGGCCAGCTACCCCATGGAGCTCATCGACGAGGGCGTGACGTGGATAAACCAGCTGGTGCAAACCAACTTTGACGGCCCACTGGTGAACCTGCTCACAGAAGGCGTACTGGCCGGCCTGGGTGGCGTATTAATCTTCATCCCGCAGATTGCCCTGCTCTTCGCCTTTATTGCGGTGCTGGAGGAAACCGGCTACATGGCCCGGGTGACGTTTATGATGGACCGCATCATGCGCAAGTTTGGCCTCAATGGCAAAAGCATCGTGCCCCTGATTTCGGGCGTGGCCTGTGCCGTACCGGCCATTATGAGTGCCCGCACCATTGAAAACTGGAAGGACCGGATTATCACTATCTTCGTGACCCCACTGATGAGCTGCTCGGCCCGGATTCCGGTCTATACGGTGCTCATTGCCCTGGTGGTGCCCCCGCAGAAAGTACTGGGCATCTTCAACTTGCAGGGAATTGCCCTGATGGGGCTGTACCTGCTGGGCTTTTTCGCGGCTATTTTCTCGGCCTGGCTGCTGAAGCTTATTCTGCGCACCCAGAACAAAAGCTACTTCATCATGGAGTTTCCGGTGTACCGCTGGCCGCGCTGGAAAAATGTGGGTATTACCATCGTGGAGAAGGTGAAAGCCTTTGTGTTTCAGGCCGGTAAGGTGATTGTGGCCATTTCCGTGATTCTGTGGGTGCTGGCTTCCTACGGGCCGGGCAACGCCCTGGAGCAGGCCGAAACCCGGGTGCGGGCCACGGCCGCCCAGCAGCAGCTCTCGGCCGAGGAAACCGATATTCGCATTGCTTCCGAAAAGCTGGAAAACTCCTACGCCGGCCTGTTTGGCCGCACCCTGGAACCGGCCATTCGCCCCTTGGGCTTCGACTGGAAAATCGGTATTGCTCTGATTACTTCGTTTGCCGCCCGGGAAGTGTTTGTGGGCACTATTTCTACCATCTACAGCGTGGGCCAGGACGCCGACATGCGCACTGTGCAGCAGAAGCTGGCCGCCGAGAAAGACGAAAACGGCCAGCCCTTTTTCACCCCGGCCCGGGCGTTTTCCTTGTTGGTATTCTATGTGTTTGCCATGCAGTGCATGAGTACCCTGGCCGTAGTATACCGTGAAACCAAGGGCTGGAAGTGGCCCCTGTTGCAGCTGTTCTACATGACGGGCCTGGCCTATGTATCCTCGCTGCTTGTGTACCAGCTGTTTAAGTAAAGGCTAACCCTTCATGCACTGAAGTGTAGTCAGCGTTTTGAGCTAAAAAGCCCTTTCCACTATTATGGAAAGGGCTTTTCTGTTTTGAAGCAGTGTGGGCATTAAGTTACTCAGGCCATAAAGCGGCTTACTTTCCAGAGTTGGTTGCCAGGAAAGCCAGCAGGCCGTCCAGTGCGCAGGGTGAGAAAAACTTCTTTTTAGTGGCCGGGTCCACGGTGCCGTTGGACACAACCCCAACCACTAACCCCTGCTCATCGACCAGCGGCGCCCCACTCAGGCCCCCGAACTGCTCGGGCACTAGAACCTCTTTGAGCAGAATCCGGTGGTCGATGGTTTTGTAATATTCGAACTCGTAGACCCGCTGGGGGCCGGATTCTATCCGGCGCGTCCAGCCCACCACGTAGAGCTTTTCCCCGGCTTGCAGCGGTGTCGTCCGGACTTTCAGGGGCTTGACGCCCGAGGTATTGGAGCCGAGCGAAAAGACCAGCCAGTCGTCGTCGTATGTGGCCTTGTCGTCCAGGGCCTCCTTGGTGTTCTCGTTGAGCAGCTTTTTGGTCACCACCCGATTTTCCGGGCGGTTCAGGGGAAACAAGGACCAGGACTTGATACTAGTGCCAAAGGAAACCGAACCCATTTCGCCCGTTTTGATAACCTTCAGCAAGTGCTTGGCCGTGACGGCAAACGTGTCGCCCTGATGCTGCAGCAGAAAGCCGCAACTGAACCGGGGCTGGTTGAACTGCGGGTCGGTAAAGTCAATTCGGTTGACTAAGGTCATTTCCGGAAAGCTCTTCTGAGACACTCGTTCCTGACCGGAGCACTCGGTGGTAACCATCAGAAGGAAAATCAGCCAGCTGTACTTCATGCTTTTCCTGATGAGCGGGCCAACTTTGACGTTGGCAACGCCCTAAGCTACAAGAATTTGCAAGTAACAGACAAAATCGCTGTCTAGCTCAGGAAAGTAGGAGCACCAGGGTGCAGAAGCCCCGCGGATTTACCGGCCAATCAGAAACACCGCGGGCTGCTTGTGAATCTGAGGCAGCTTGCCTTTCCAGTTGGCCACCGTATCGGTGCGGACCAGCTCGTCGGGGGCGGTGAGGTTGGCGGCAATGCACAGGCGGGTGGAGGGCTGAAGCTGGGAAAGCAAATCCTCCAGCATCTGCATGTTGCGGTAGGGCGTCTCGATGAACAACTGGGTCTGGTGCTGGCTTAAAGCCTGCTTTTCCAGCGTCTTGATGGCCGCAATGCGCTGGGCCCGCTCGATTGGCAAATAGCCGTGAAAGGCAAAGCTCTGTCCGTTCATACCCGAGCCCATCAGCGCCAGTAGCAAGGAGGACGGCCCCACCAGCGGCACCACCCGAATGCCGAGCTTGTGGGCCAGGCGGGCCACTTCGGCGCCGGGGTCGGCTACGCCCGGGCAGCCAGCTTCCGAAATTACGCCGGCATCCTGGCCCGCCACCACGGCCTTTAGCGCCTCCTGAATCTGGGCCTCGGTCGAGTCTTTGTCGATGACACTGATGCGCAGACTCTCAATTACCTGGGCGGGGGCCACGCTTTTGATAAAACGCCGGGCCGTGCGGGCGTTTTCCACCAGAAAGTACGACAGGGCCGCTACCTGCGTCGCCACCTGGGCCGGCAGCACCTGAGCGGCCGTGTCATCGGCCAGCACGGTAGGAATAAGGTAGAGAGTACCCTTCATGTTCGTTGTCAGTTATTGAATTGTCCGGTAGGAGGTTGTTCAATTTCCCTTTTTCACGGAAAACCAACAACCAATAAAGGACAACTAGCTTTTCGCAAAGGCCTCAACCAGGGCGTAGATTTCGTCGGGCTTTTCGGCATGCAGCCAGTGACCGGCGTCCACTACGGTTTCGACCTGACTGTTAGGAAACAGGGCCGGAATGGCGTAAAGCTTATCCTCGGTACTCACATAGTCCGACTTGCCGCCGCGCACAAACAGGGCCGGCTTCAGGAAGGGCGTCGGGCTGGTGATTTCGGCGCCAATGGCCGGCATGTTGTGCGTGAGAGCCGCTAGGTTGGGCCGCCAGGCAAAGGAGTTGTCTTCGCGGCGGTACAGATTCTTAAGCAAAAACTGCCGCACGCCCATTTGCGGAATGTGCCGGGCCAGGGCCTCATCCGCCTGCTGCCGCGACTCAATCGTAGCCAGGTCTACGGCGTGCAGGCCGGCCAGAATATCGTCCTGGTGGCGCATATCCGACAGGCGCGGGGCAATATCGAGTACGATAAGCTTATCGAGGCGGGTAGGGTAATCCAGGGCAAAGCGCATGGCTACTTTACCGCCCATACTGTGGCCCATCAAAGTCACGTGTTCCAGCTGCAGCTGGTCGAACAGCTCCAGCACGTCCTGGCTCATCAGCTCGTAGCTGTGCTCGGCCGTTTGGGGCGAGCGGCCGTGGTTGCGCAGGTCCACCACAATTACCCGATGAGTTTCGGCCCAGCGCTTGGCCAGGGTTTGCCAGTTGTCGGAAGTGCCGAAGAGGCCGTGCAGGATAACGAGCGGATTGCCCGCGCCCAGTTCGCGAAAGTGTAGCTGCATAGTAAGGCAAAGGTCGGAAGAAGCGGGGAAACTAACCGGGCCGGCCACTTCGAAAGCCGCCGGGCGGGTCAATTTTAACGCTACTGCACGCCCAGCGGCAGCTCCACCAGCACGCTGGTGCCGCCGCCCGGGACGCTCCGGATGTCGAGGGTGCCGCCGTGGCGCTGCACGAAGGCCTTGCACAGCAGCAGGCCCAGTCCCGTGCCCGTGCGCGGCCCGATGGGGCTGCTGGGCGTGGTTACGGCACTGTTGCTGAGTACTTCCGCCACAAGGTTGGCTGGCATGCCGCGGCCCGAGTCCGTAACGGTCAGCAGCACCGATTCAGACTCGGGCATGGCCGCGGCCGAAAACTGCACCGTGCCGCCGGACGGGGTAAACTTCAGGGCATTACCGACCAGATTGCGCAGAATAGTGCGGGTCATGTTCTGGTCAGCCCAAAGCGTAAGGCCGGGCGGGTGCAGGGCTTCGAGCGTAATCTGCTTGGCCTCGGCCGTGGTCTGGTAGAGCTGCTGGTTTTCGGCAAACAAGTCGGCCACGTCCAGCTTTTCGGGCCGGTAGGCCAACTCTCCGGTCTGACTTACCGCCCAGTTGAGCAGGTTGTCGAGTAGGTTATTCAGGCTTTGGGCCGACTGCCGCACCAGGGCCGGCAGCCGCTGCAGGCCGTCCTCGTCCTTGCGCTTGAGGTAGAAGCCAATCAGCTCCGTGACGCCCACAAACGAGGTAACCGGGCCGCGCAGGTCGTGGGCCACAATGGCGTAAAGCCGGTCTTTGGAGGCGGCCATCTGCCGCAGCTCGGCGGTGGTTTCCTGCAGCACCACGTTGTTGGCCGCCAGGGCGGCTCGGCTGCGCCGCAGCTGCCAGTACAGGAAGCCGAAGCCTAGCAGGCCTAGCACCAGGGCGGCAATAGCGCCCCAGAGCACCTGGTTGCGCATCTTCTGCAGTTCGGTCTGCTGAGTCAACAACTGAATCTGCTGCTCGCGGTCCTCACTGTCGTAGCGGCTTTGCAGGGCCGTGAGCGTAGACAGGCGGCGGCCGTTATTGAGCGAGTCGTTCAGGGCCACGTAGCGCTCCTTCCACTGATAGGCTTCCTTGTACTGATTCTGATGGGTTGCCACCTCCGCCAGCAAACTGTAGGCATCCAGGATCCGCTCTTTATTTTTACCCAGCCGGGCCTGGCGCAGGGCTTCCCGGGCCAAAGTTGCTGCCTGCGGTACCCGCCCACGCTCCAGTTGCATCAGGCTCCACAGCTCCAGGTTACCGGCCTCAAAGCGGGGCTGGCGGGCTTCTTGGGTAATGGTCAGCGCCTGCCGGATCAGCTGCTCGGCCTGGTTGTAGCGCTTCGCGCCGAAGTGGTAGGTACTCAGGTTGGCCAGGTAAATGGACTCGTGGATGCGGTTGCCATTGCGCCGGGCCAACGCCAAGGCTTGGTCGGTATAGCGCAGTGCCTTGGGAAACTGGTCCAGAAAAAAGTAGAAGCTGGATAAGTTGCCATACAGCAGCAACTGGGTCGAGGGCAGCACGCCCGGTCGGCCTGCTAGGCGCAGGGCTTGGCGGTAGTGCCGCCCGGCGCTGGCCGTATCGGCGCGCTCGTGGTGCACGGCAGCCATGTTTGCGTAAGCGCGCACCAGTCCGTCAGTGTCGTTGAGGCGGCGGGCCAGGGCCTGCGACTCGGCGTAGAGCTCTAATGCATGAGCCCCATCGGAAAGCACGGCGTAGCAACTGCCCAGCGTGGCCAGGCTGTGCATCAGGCCGCGCTGGTCGTTGAGGCGGCGGGCCAACGCCACGGCCTGCTCACCGTAGCTCCGGGCCGTATCGGGCACAATATCGTGGAGGGCGTAGCTAAGCGAGTCGAGCACCCGCACCCGGCGCGGCGAGTTTGGCAGACGGGCTAAAAGCTGTTCCCGGCTTGTGCTGCCCGCTGGCCGCTGGGCCCAAAGTGACTGACTGGCAACCAACAGCAGCAGCAAGCACGGTAAAAAACGCCGCATCAAATCGAGGAATAGAAGAGAGGGCGTAAAAGTAGTGCTTCTTACCTTACTATGCGTGTTGAAGATAGTACTTTTACGTGAAAAGCTCCGCTATAGCTACCCCTGGCAGCTGGGCTATACAAAGCAGAACCAGCGCTGCCGGGTCTCTAGATGAGAGTTGCGCAGAAACTCGGCGACCGGGGCCAGATTCGTTAGCAGAGAGGTTAACACGATTACCTGACCCGAGGCCAGATGCAGCCGCAGGAAGTTGTAGTTGCTCCAGAATAGGCGGGGCGAGCGACAGGTCACGTACTCGACCCGCACCAAGTCCCGCTGGGCGAAGGACAACAGTTCTTTGTTCTCGTAGACTTCCAGCCGGTTTTGCTTGGGGTCGAAGACCAGGGTAGTATGCAGGTTGTGGGCGTAGTACTGGGCGTGCAGAATCAGAGCCGGCACCGAGAAACCTAGAATAACGGCTGCCAGTGCCGTGAGCAGCACTAGTTCATAGGCCGTAAGCGTGCCCAGGTACAGAAACGAAATCAGGAAGGGCAGGCCCACGCTCATGCACAGCAGCGGCCAGAACAGCAGATAGAACTGCCGCAGGAACGTAGGCCGGTAGATCCGGCTGGCTTTGGTGAAAAAGCCGGTAATAAAGCGCAGCCCAAACACGATGGCGCACACGGCCAGCGTGAATTCAAGCAAAGGCCGCAGAAACGGAAACAGCTTCACTGCTTACTTCACCTCAATCCAGGGCTCCCCGGCTACGTGTGGACGCAGGGTACCAAACGATTCCAGTTGCAGGCCATACTGCTCAAACACGGCCTGGACCGCGGCCTGCCCGCCGGGCTCTACGCATACCAGCAAGCCGCCCGAGGTCTGGGGGTCGCAGAGCCACTGGCGCTGCTCGTCGGTTACCTGCCCGATTTTGTGGCCATAGCTGTCCCAGTTGCGCACGGTGCCGCCGGGCACGGCTTTTTGCTGGCGGTACTGCTCGGCTTCGGGCAGCAGGGGCACTTTGCTAAAGTCTACTTCGGCGGTCAGGTTGCTGCCCTCGCACACCTCAGCCAAGTGGCCCAGCAGACCAAAGCCCGTCACGTCGGTCATGGCGCGCACGGCCGAAAGCTGGCCCAGATCGTAGCCAATTTTGTTGAGCTGCATCATGCTTTGCGGAGCAATCTGCTCGTGTTCGGGCAGCAGAATGCCCCGTTTCTGGGCCGTAGTGAGCATGCCCACGCCTAGGGGCTTGGTCAAATACAGCTCGCAGCCGGCCGTAGCCGTGTCGTTCTGCTTCAAATTCTTGATGTCGAGCATACCGGTTACAGCCAGGCCAAAAATGGGCTCAGGTGAGTCGATGCTGTGGCCACCGGCCAGCGGGATGCCGGCCTCGGCGCAGATGCTGCGGCTGCCTTCAATCACGCGGCGGGCCACTTCGGGCGCCAGCTTGTCGATGGGCCAACCCAGCACGGCAATGGCCATGACGGGCCGCCCGCCCATGGCGTAGACGTCGCTGATGGCGTTGGCCGAGGCAATGCGGCCAAAGTCGTAGGCGTCGTCCACGATGGGCATGAAGAAGTCGGTGGTGCTGATAATGGCCTGCCCGCCGCCGATGTCGTACACGGCCGCGTCGTCGCGGCTGCTGTTACCGACCAGCAGCTTGTCGTGCTCGGGCTGCACGATGCTGGTGTGCAGAATCTGGTCGAGCACCTTGGGCGCAATTTTGCAGCCGCAGCCCGCGCCGTGGCTGTACTGGGTCAGGCGAATTTGCTCGGTAGCAGTGGTCAGTTCAGAAGACATGAGGCAGGAAAGTCAGGGTTGGCGAAGATAACCGGTAGAAGAAGCAAAGCTCCCGGAAAAATAGGCTTAGGATGTAAGGCAGCTAGTAGCGGTACGAAGTAGGCTACCACACCCAGGTGCAGAATACGTACGTCATCCTACTAAAGAGGTGGGCGCCGGCCGCAAGTCGTCGCCCTTTTACCCGGGTCAGGTCTGCGGGTTGTCGGCACTGGAGGGCATTGGGTAAAACTAGTTTCTACTAGGGCGAAAGCAGGGGCAGCCGCTACAGCTTCCACTCAGCCTGTTGCAGCACCACGCGGTAGCCGTCTGGGTCTTCAAAAGTGCAGCCCTGTTGGTCCCAGTACACATTGTAAGACGGCACGGGCGGGTAGCCGTGGTCTTGCAGGCGCTGCACCGCCGCCTGCCACTGAGCCGCATCGGGCAGGTAAAATACCAGCAGGTTATCGGCCGTAGGAGCCCGGCCCACGGTATGGCCGGGCTGGTGCGTAAACTCCAGGTGGTAGGGGGCCTCCGGCAGCCCGAGCATCACGCCGTCGAAGCCGTTGTGTGCCGTAAAATAGGCTAGCTCCGTAAGGCCCAGCCCGTCGCGGTAGAAGCGCACTACAGCCGCCAGGTTGTCGGTGGGGCGGGCCACGCGCAGCTTAGGAATCAGCATGCAACCGGGACGTTTGGGTTAAGTCAAGCAATCCGGCGTGCTGCGTAGCAGCCAGTACCAGGTCGGCATTCACCCGCGGGTCGCAGGTGTCGGACGGAATCCGGATTACCTGGCTGTTGGTTTTGTTGTCGAGCCCGAAGCCGTAGGTTTTGTCGTAGTAAGAGAGGGCAATGTCGACCATCTTCTCCATGTCGCCGGTTTCAATGGCGGCCAACGCTTCCTTGGTCGCCAGGCCGCCCAGCCGCTTGCTGATGCGTTGAATGGCTTCGGCCAGCTGCAGTGGGTCTTCCTTGCCGTACTCGGCGGCCAGCTTGCGGGTGCGTATTTCCCTCGGAATATTGAGCACCAGCAGGGGAGCCGCGCGCATCTGCTCAAACAGCGGTTTGGGAATAGTCAGGCGGCCGATAGTCAGGCTTTCATCCTCCAGCCAGGGCGTCACGGTCGTTGGCAGCTGGTTTAAGACCAGGGCCAGGTTGTTCTCGAACTGCTCGGGTGTGGGCTGGGGCGGCAAGCCGATGGCGCCGAAAGAAGAGCCCTTATGATTTGCCAGCCCTTCCAGGTCCACGATGGTTTGGCCGCGCCGGGCCAGCTCGTGCAGCACGTCGGTTTTGCCCGAGCCCGTAAGTCCGCCCAGAATAAGCATGGGTCGGGGCTCGGTGAATTGCGCCAAGGCCCAGCGGCGGTAGTCCTTATAGCCTTTATCGAGCAGGTGTACCTTGAAGCCGGCCAGTTCCAGCAGCCAGTGCACAGCTCCGCTGCGCATACCCCCGCGCCAGCAGTGCAGGCGCACTTCCTTGTTGGGAGCCAGCTTCTGGGCGTGCTTCACCATGCGGCTCATCTTGGGCCCGAAAAAGTCGAGGCCGATGTGGATGGCGCGGTCCTGGCTGACCTGCTTATAGGCCGTGCCGATGCGGGCCCGCTCCTCATCCGAAAACAGCGGCAGGCTCAGGGCCCGGGAATATGGCCCTGGGCGTACTCAATGGGCGCACGCACGTCCAGGATGGGGGCATCGGCCGGACCAGTGAGAAACTCGGAAAGCGGAATACGGGGCAAGGTGGGAGGGGTGAGGTGGTAGAATTGTAAGACGGTGAGGTGGTGAAATGGCGAGTTAAATTTCAGGCTGCGCTTGACTGCGCCAAAAGAGCGGCAAACTCACCAACTCACGATTTCACCACCTTACTGCAACTGCCGGCGGTAAAGCTGGATGGTGTTTTCCAGGCCGTAGTACAGCGCGTCGCACACCAGGGCGTGCCCGATGCTAACCTCAGCCAGGCCCGGTAAGTTCTGGTGCAGGTAGGCCAGGTTCTCCAGGTCCAGGTCGTGGCCGGCGTTCAAACCCAGGCCCAACTGCTGGGCCAGCGTGGCGGCTACCGTGTAGGGCGCAATGGCCTTGGCGGGGTCCTGCGGGTACTGGCGGGCGTAATCCTCGGTGTAGAGTTCAATCCGGTCGGTGCCGGTAGCTACGGCAGCTTTTACCATGGCCAGGTCGGGGTCCAGGAAAATAGAAACCCGGCAGCCGATAGATTTAAGCTCGGTAACTACGCCAATCAGATAAATCTGGTGAGTGATGGTGTCCCAGCCGGCGTTGGAGGTAATGGCGTCGGGCGCGTCGGGTACCAGCGTCACCTGCTCGGGCCGCACCTCGCGCACCAAATCCATGAAATCCGGGGTAGGGTTGCCCTCCACATTCAGCTCGGTGGTCACGATCTGGCGCAGGTCGCGCACGTCCTGGTAGCGGATATGGCGCTCATCGGGCCGGGGGTGCACCGTGATGCCCTGGGCCCCAAACCGCTCACAGTCACGGGCTACCTGGAGTACGTCGGGGCGGTTGTGGCCACGGGCATTCCGCAACGTGGCTATTTTATTTATGTTTACGCTAAGTTTCGTCATGAGAGAAGGCGAAAATCTGACTCCAAAACGGCCAGCGTGGGTCATTAATACGCGGCCAGTCGGAATCTACGGGTTCCAGACATTTACTACTACAAACTTATGGCTCTGAAGGAAACCATCGACGCGGATATCAAAAAGGCTATGCTGGCCAAGGACAAAGTTCGGCTCCAGGCCCTGCGCAGCATCAAGTCGCAGATCATGCTGGCCGAAACGGCCGAAGGCGCCCACGGCGCGGCCCTGACTTCCGATGCCGAGCTCAAGCTGCTCAACAAAGCCGCCAAGCAGCGTCGCGAAGCCGCCGAGACGTACCAGAAGCAGTTCCGCTCCGACCTGGAGGAAATCGAGTTGGCCGAGCTGGCCATCATCGAAGAGTACCTACCCCAGCAGCTTTCCGAAGCCGACGTTGTAGAAAAGCTCGTGGAAATCATTCAGCGCGTGGGCGCTACCGGCCCTTCCGACCTGGGCAAGGTAATGGGCGTGGCTGCCCGGGAGCTGTCTGGGCAGGCCGATGGCCGCATGATTTCCCAGGTGGTCAGCAACCTGCTCAACAACACGAATGTCTAAACGGTGAACTTGTGAGATGGTGAAATGGTGAGTTTGTCGTTCCATCCGCGCAATTCCGCGCAATTCGCGTCACCAGAACATTAACTCACCATTTCACAATTTCACCACCTCACCGTATGTCCGGCTTCGATATTCTGCTGCTGATTCCGCTGGGTGTGGGTGCCGTAAAGGGCTTCCGGCGCGGACTGGTGCTGGAGGCGGCTTCCCTGCTGGCCTTCGTGCTGGGCATTATCGGTGGGCTGGCCTTGCTCAACGACGCTATTCCGCTGGTGCGCAATTACGTGGGCGAGGCCTTCGGGCTGCTGCCCATCGTGGCGTTCCTGCTGGTGTTTGTGCTCATTACCTGGGGCGTACATCTGGCCGGCAGCTTCGTCAAAACGGCCGTGCACCTGACGCCCCTGGGCATGCTCGACAACCTGCTGGGCGGGGCCGCCGGGGCGCTAAAATGGGTGCTGGGCATCAGCCTGCTGCTGCACGGCGTAGGCTTTGCCGGTCTGAAGCTGCTTTCACCCACGGTCGTCGCCGATTCGCAGGTGCTACCCGTGGTGCAGCAAGCCACGCCCTTTGCTCTCGAAATAGTGGGCTTTGCCATGCCCTTTGCCACCACGCTGCTGGAGCAGCTGCGCGGGGTGTTTTAACCATCCGGGGCCCTTGACGGTTAAAGTGTATTCTGGCCACGGTGGTGAAAATACTCCGGCCGCTGCCAACCTCCGAGCCGGAAAATTGCTCCGTACGCTACCATGCGCCTGCTGCTGCTCGACAACTTCGACTCATTCACTTTCAACCTGCTGGATTACTTTCAGCAGCTTGGGGCCCAGGTGCAGGTAGTGCGCAACGACGTGCCGCTAGCCGAAATCAGACAATACGACTTCGACGCCATCGTTCTGTCGCCGGGGCCAGGCACACCCGGCAAGGCGGGCTGCCTGATGCAGGTCATCGAGGAATACCACCAGCGCGTGCCCATGCTGGGCGTGTGCCTGGGTCATCAGGCCCTGGGTGAGTTCTTCGGAGCCCAGCTCCAGCGGGCAGCCCGGCCCATGCACGGCAAGGTGTCGGAAGTAGCCGTGGCCGCGCCCGACCCGCTGTTTGCCGGGTTACCGCCGCAGTTTTCCGTCACGCGCTACCATTCATTGATTGTCAATCTATTACCCCTGATTTAAAGCCACTGGCTTATACCACCGATGCGGCGCACGAACTGATGGGATTCCGCCACCGTACCTACCCTTCGTACGGCGTCCAGTTTCATCCCGAAGCGCTGCTCACTTCCCACGGGCTGGCCTTACTCAGCAATTGGGTCAAGTGTTGTATCATTGCAAAGGATGGTCACTCAGCCCTAGCCGGCTTCGAAATCTCCCCAGAAGATGGAATTGCAGATTAAGGAACAGAACGGTTTTCAGTATGTAGAAGAAGGCTCCGGCGAGGTGCTGCTGCTCTTGCACGGCCTGTTTGGCGCCCTGAGCAATTGGCAGGACGTCATTCAGGAATTCGGCTCCGACTACCGGGTAATTATCCCGCTGCTGCCCATCTACGACATGCCCTGACCCAGGCCGGGGTGCCCGGGCTGGTCAATTATGTGGAAGAATTTCTGCGCGAAATGCGCCTGGAAGAGCCCATGACGGTGCTCGGCAACTCCCTCGGCGGCCATATTGCCCTGGTCTATACCCTGCGCAACCCCAAGATGGTGCAGCGCCTGGTGCTGACCGGCAGCAGCGGCTTGTTCGAAGATTCCATGGGCGGCTCTTTCCCGAAGCGTGGCAACTACGACTTTGTGCAGGAGCGCGTGGCCTACACCTTTTACGACCCCCGCATTGCTACCAAGGACTTGGTGGATGAGGTGTTCAACGTCACCAACTCCAATACCAAGGTGTTGCGCATTATCAACATTGCCCGCTCGGCTCAGCGCCATAACCTGGGCAAGGAGCTGACCAAGATTACCGTACCCACGCTGCTGGTCTGGGGCCTGAACGACACCATTACGCCCCCGGTAGTGGCCCACGAGTTTGAGCGGCTGCTGCCCAACAGTGAGCTGCATTTTCTGGACCACTGCTGCCACGTGCCCATGATGGAGCGGCCGCAGGATTTCAACCTGTTATTGCGGCAGTTTTTGCGTCGTACGGCCCTGGAGCCCGCTCTGTCGTAAGTACTCCAAACAAAATGCCCCTTGGGTGCTTATTGGCGCCCCACCGCTTAAGTTTAATTCTGGCTTTCAGTTCTTTCCGCCCATGCATTCGATGATTGCTGAAGACTTGCTCAACCAAATGATTCCGCCGCTCAAGGTGTCGGACTCAGCCGGGAAGGCGGCCAAGTGGCTGGAAGAATTCCACGTTGGCCAGCTGCCCGTGCTCGACAACCGCCTTTACCGCGGCCTGATTACCGAAGCCGACCTGCTCGACCACGAGCACCCCGATGAGCCGCTGACCAACGTGTCGTTTGGCTTCGCCGACGTGCACGTGCAGCGCGACCAGCATTTTTACAGCATCATGGAGCTGGCTATCCAAAATAAGTTGCAGCTCGTGCCGGTGCTCGACGATAAGCAGGAGTACCTGGGCGTGGTAACCGTGGGCGACACGCTGGCCGCTTTTGGTCAATTGCCCATTGCCGCGGGCCAGGGCGGTATCCTGGTGCTGTCGATGGAGGAGCGCGACTACTCCCTGACCCAGATCAGCCGCTACGTGGAGGAAAACAACGCCAAAGTTCTCAGTGCCCACGTAGCCCAGGACGAGCACGACCCTTACAAGATCCGGCTGACTCTGAAGCTCAACACGCCCAACATGGCCCGCATTACGGCCACCCTGGAGCGGTTTGGCTACGTTATTACCGCCCAGTTTAGCGGGGCCGGCGAAGTAAGTGAGGACGAGCAGGAGCGTTTCGACGGCTTACTCAAATACTTGAGCCTGTAGGTAGACTTTTACATTTCGAGTGTTGAATCCTGAACCGGCGGCTTCGCCCCATTGCCCCTGTGCCTCTTCATTCCAACCGAAACGGCAGTTCAGCATTCACCAGCTAACCCGCAAGATTCTGCCAGTCTTTGCTGGCCTGCTCATACTGCTGCTGGGCTACCTGCCCGCCGCGGCTACCCCCGTGCCGCCCGATTCCGTCCGCCGCGCCCCGCTCGACAGCCTAGTGCGGGCTCAGTGCCCTGGGTATCCGGTTTTGCGCGTGGCCTCCATTCTCTTTGTGGGCAATGAGGTTACCAAGGAGCGGATTCTGCGGGCCGAGCTGGATTTTCGGGAAGGCGACACTGTTTCGGCTCCAACCCTGACCCACCGCCTCGAAGCCAACCGCCTCCGGGTCTTCAACCTGCAGCTGTTTCACCACGTCCTGACCCAGGTAGTGTGCCGCAATGGAGAATTGACGGTGCTTTTTAGCGTGCAGGAGCGCTGGTACACCTTCCCGGTTCCCATTTTGTCTCTGGCTGACCGCAACTTCCGGTCCTGGCTCGACCGGCCCGACCGTTGGCGCCGCGTGGATTACGGCCTGCATGTGGAGCGGAAAAACTTTCGGGGCGCAACGAAGAAATTCGGGGTAATCTGCAGCTGGGCTTCAACCGCAAGTATGAGCTCTTCTACGATACGCCCGGCTATGGCAAGCTGCGTCGCCTGGGATTTGGGGTAGGGGGCTCTTATTACCGGAGCCACTCCCTGGATTATGCTACCGTCGAAGACCGCCTGCAAAACTTTCGCGACGATACCGGCTTTCCCATCGAGCGGCGCTACGTAACGGCCGGCCTGCGCTGGCGCCACTCGGTGCAGCGCCGCGCCCTGCTGGACGTATCCTACCACCGCGAAACAATTTCTGACTCCGTAGTGCGCCTCAACCCGGATTACTACCTCACCGGAAGCCGCCGTGACTTTGTGGACATTGCCCTGACGGGTATTTTCAACTACCGCAACACCTTTGCCTACCCGCTCACTGGTCACTATCTGCAGCTCAGCCTGATTCAGCGCCTGTTTGTTACCTCTGCCCCGCCCATCACCACGCTCCGGGCTCAGGTAGCCAAATATGTGGACCTAGGTCATGATTTCTACTACAATATTGGCCTGCAAGGGCAGGTGCGGGTTGGGGAGCGAATTGCCTACGTCGACAATCGGGCCTTAGGCTATTCGGAGTTGGTGCGCGGCTACGATCAGTACGTCGTCGACGGGCGACACTACGGCTTGGTGCAGCAGGGCATTTCGTACCGGCTCCTGGATGCGGGGCGCCTTAAACTAGGCGGCATCAATAACCCCAAAATCAACAGCATTCCCCTGGTGCTATATTTAAATACATTTGCCGACGCCGGTTACGTGGCCAGCCGGGGTGCCGAGCGTGGCAGCCGGCTGCCCAACCGGCTGCAGGCGGCCGTAGGCATCGGTTTGCACCTGGTCACGTATTACGACCGGGTTATAACCCTGGAGTATACCCGCAATGCCCTCGGGCAAGGCGGGTTTTTTCTGCGTACCGAATTTCCCATCTAGCCCTGGCTGGCCGCCGGCCGCCGGTTAAGTTTCTGTTATGAAAATCGCGATTCTCGGCAAACCCTTCGATGAGGAGACGGTGCCGTTTCTGCAGGCTCTGCTCGACGACCTCGTTGCGCGGGGCACTGAAGTAATCATCGTGGAGTCCTTCCGTACCTACCTCGATAACCGCCTGCGCCTGCCGGAAAGCATCGGCACGTTCCGGCGCGGCGACTCCCTGCGCGACGTGCAATTTGTTTTCAGCATCGGCGGCGATGGTACTCTATTGGATACGGTAACCTACGTGGGCGCCCTGCAGATTCCAATTTTAGGTATCAACACCGGCCGGCTGGGCTTTTTGGCCACCATCACCGTAGAGCGCATCGCCCAGGCCATCGATGCTCTGTTCAAAGGCCACTTTGTGGTGGAGGAACGCAGCCTGATTCGGGTGGAAACTGATCCGGAAGTTTTTGATGGTATTAACTTCGGCCTCAACGAGTTTTCGATTCTGAAGCGCGATACGTCCTCCATGATTGTGGTGCACACGTATATCGACGGCGAGTATCTGAACTCGTATTGGGCCGACGGCCTGATTGTTGCTACGCCCACCGGCTCCACCGGCTACTCCCTGAGTTGCGGCGGACCAGTAATGTTGCCTCAGACCAACAATTTTATCATTGCTCCCGTATGTCCGCACAATCTGAATGTCCGTCCGCTCATCGTCTCCGACCGTAGCGTGATTTCCTTCGAGATTGAGGGTCGCAGCAATAACTTTCTGCTGTCCCTCGATTCGCGCTCGGTAGCCGTCGACGCGGGTATTCAGATTGCGGTCCGTCGCGAAAACTTTGCGGTCCGTCTTGTCAAGCTCAACCATGTTAACTTTCTGACTACGTTGCGCAGTAAGTTGAACTGGGGTCTGGACAAGCGGAACCCGGCCGGTATCTTGCTCTAATACATTGACTTTTTCTTGTATTTCTTTTTTAAGTTCCCGGCAACCTCTACTTTTGTCATCAACTGAACTCGTGTCCATACGGATTTAACGACGCTCACCTTCTTCGCATATCCTTAATCTCGCTCAATATGAAGCAACTCTTCACCAACATCTTGGCTCTGCTGCTAGTGGTTTCGCTGGTCGCCACAGAGGCGAGTGCGCAACAGTTTAGTAAGCGGAAGCAGTACAACTCTGTCGGCGTAAGCATCAATGCGATGAACTACTTCGGTGACATCGTGCCGAAAGCCAGCATTCCTAGCTTGCGTTTTGCTGCAACTCGCCCTAACATCGGCGTAAACTTCACGCACCGCTTTGCCCCCCGGATTTCGGCGCGGGTTGCCTTCGCCTACGGCCGTATCACCGGCGATGACGAGAAAGCTGCCGACAAGACTGATCCGGACGCTCGTTTCCGCTACCACCGCAACATGAACTTCCGCAACGACATCCTCGAACTGTCGGCTGTGGGTGTGTTCGACCTGATTGCCAACCGTAACAACTATATCAAGCGTCCGGACTTCGTTCCCTACGTATTCGCTGGTATCGGTGTGTTCCACCACAACCCCAAAGGTCTGGTGCGCGGCGGTAACACCGCTGGTGTTTCGGAAGGCTCGTATGTGAACCTGCAGCCCCTGCGCACGGAAGGTGTTGACTACAGTCTGACCGGCCTTTCGATTCCTTTTGGTGGTGGTGTTCGTTACAAAGTCAACAAAAGCTTTGATATTGGCCTCGAAATCGGCTGGCGCAAGACCTTCACCGACTACTTGGACGATGTAAGCGGCAACTATGTGGATCAGAACACGCTGGGCAGCGCTGAAGCCAAGTACTTCGGTGGCGGCATCACCCGCACGGACGACATCACGGCTAACACGCCTTACACGAACTTCAATGCTCCCGGCGAAATGCGCGGTAAGGGCAATGAAAAAGACTGGTACATCGTTACGGGTCTTAACGTAAACTACATTCTCGCCCCGCGCGTTAAAAGCCCCAAATTCCGATAGCCTGCTTAGGCTGGCTGTCGATTCAAACTCACAGCTAGTCTAATGACGCATTCGAATCCCTTCAAAACACTCCTTGTTTGCTTTGTGCAAGCAGGGAGTGTTTTTTTTGCTTTCTCCGCCGCTGCTCAGAATACGAGTGAACTTGGTATTGGCATCGGGGCATGGTGTACAAGGGGAGCTTGCCCCGGCTTATAAGTTTAATAACAACCGCCCGGCCGCCAATATTTTCTACCGCAAGGATATATCAGCGCCAATCACGCTGCGCGGTAGCTTTCTTTGGGGCTTGGTGCGGGCCGATGATGCCAACGTGCAGGGCGTTAATGGCAACGTGGCTCCGCTACCCGCTTACCGGCAAACCAACGTAAAAGGGAATATTCTGGAAGCAGCGGCGGCCGTGGAATACAACTTTTTCGATTACCGTAACCGCAAGGAGAAAATACACTTCACGCCCTATGTTTTTGTGGGCGTAGCAGGTTTTCTGGCCCGCACCCGGACAATCAGCAATGCTGGTCTGGAGCAGCTGGAAAAAGAGGGGGCACGCTGGGCGTAGCCATTCCCGCAGGCATTGGCTTCAAGTTGGCCTTGTCGCCGCGCTGGAACCTGGGCTTAGAAGCCGGTGCTCGCAAAGCCTTCACCGACGAACTGGACCACCTGGGTACGCAAAACCCTTTGCTGGTGAATACGCACGACCAAGACTGGTATTTCTATAACGGCTTGAGCATTTCTTATACCTTCTATAAAATTAATTGCCCCGATTCCTACAAGGCGAATCCTAAGTTGCTGCGCTAGAAGTCGGATGGGCGGGGGCTTAATGCAACCATTTGCGTAACTTGCAGCCTCTTTACGCAAAAAGTACTGATGGCCGCCCGGTCCGAACTAGACACTCAGAATATTCCTGCCCACGTTGCTGTCATCATGGACGGCAACGGCCGTTGGGCCAAAAAAAAAGGTGGGCTCCGCATTTTCGGGCACCAAAGCGCTATTACGGCGGTTCGGGAAACGGTTGAAGGTGCCGCTGAATTAGGTGTTCAGTACCTGACGCTCTATGCCTTTTCTACCGAAAACTGGGCCCGACCTAAGCATGAGGTAATGGCCCTGATGCAGCTGCTGGTTCACACCATTCGGCAGGAAACGCCTACGCTTCTCAAGAACAGCATCCGGCTTGAGTCAATTGGAGACGTTTCTAGCTTGCCCGAGTCCTGTCAGCGGGAACTGCGCGAGTCGAAGGAACTTACCAAAGGCGGAACCCGCATGACGCTGGTGTTGGCGCTGAGCTACAGTGGCCGCTGGGACCTGACCCAGGCAGCCAAGCAGTTGGCGGCGGATGTGGTCCGGGGTGCAGTGCAGCCCGAACAAATAACCGAGCAGACCATAACCGGCTACCTCGCCACGGCGGGCATGCCCGACCCGGAGCTGTTGATCCGGACCAGTGGGGAGCAACGCATCAGTAATTTCCTGTTGTGGCAGCTCGCCTACACCGAACTCTACATTACGGAGGTACTGTGGCCGGATTTTCGGCGCGAACACCTCTACGACGCCATCCAAGCCTACCAGCGCCGGGAGCGGCGCTTTGGCAAAACCAGTGAGCAGCTAACCGTTTCGTAAGTTTTTCGAATGATTTCTTTCCAGAATAAATTTTTACTGCTGCTAACGGTGCTGGCTCTGAATGGAGCGGCTTCCGCGCCCGAGGCGTGGGCCCAAGTCTCTACGGCCGTTAGCGGGGAGCCCCAACGCTACGAACTCGGCGGAATTACCGTCAGTGGGGCTTCTTATCTAGATACCAATACGCTTATTGGCCTAACGGGTTTGAAAATCGGTGACCCGGTGACGGTGCCCGGCGAAGAAATAGGCAAAGCCATCCGCCGCCTTTGGGACCAGGGCATTCTGGGTGATGTAAGCGTTTCAATTGCGCGCATCGAGGGCAACAAGATTTACTTGGACTTCAACTTGAAGGAGCGGCCCCGCTTGTCAAAGTTTGAGTTTACCGGTATCAGCAAGGGCCAGGCTGATGATCTGAAAAACAAGATCAAGCTGATCCGAGGCAAAGTAGTCACGGACGCCTTGCTCAACAATACTAAGTCCCAGGTGCGGAAGTTCTACACCAACAAGGGCTTCCTGGATGCTAAGGCCACTATCACACAGACGCCCGATTCGAGCCTGTCGAATAGCGTGGTGCTGAATATCAGTGTGGACAAGGGCAGCAAGATTCGCATCAAGGATATTGCTTTCGAAGGCAACGAAGCTTTTTCGGACAAGAAGCTCAAAGGCAAGCTGAAGAAGACCAAGGAGCGCAAGTCCTATAAGTTTCTGACTTCTGGCAAGTTTCAGAAGTCCGAGTACGATGCCGACAAGGAAAAGCTGTTGGAGTTCTATAACTCCCAGGGCTACCGTGATGCCGCCATTGTATCGGACACGCTGATACGCACCGAGGAAGGCCTCGCGCTGCGCATCAAGATGGATGAAGGGCCGAAGTACTACTTCCGCAACATCACTTGGAGCGGCAACTACCTCTACGATAACAAGACACTGGCCTCAGTTCTGGGTATCAAGGAGGGAAGCGTGTACAGTAAAGAAACGCTGGACAAGCGCCTGAACTATAACCCGACGGGCCAGGACATCACCTCGCTTTATATGAACGACGGCTATCTGTTCTTCCAGATTGAGCCTGTCGAAACCAAGGTGGAAGGCGACTCTATCGATATTGAAATGCGCATCAGCGAAGGTGTGCAGGCCCGAATCAAGGAGGTTAATATTGCCGGCAACACTAAAACCAGTGACCATGTACTGCGCCGGGAACTGCAGACCCTGCCCGGCGACAAGTTTAACCGGGAACTGCTGATTCGCTCCCAGCGCCAGATTGCTACCCTGGGTTACTTCGACCCGGAAAAGATTGGTCTGAACCCCGTGCCCAACCAGGCCGAAGGCACCGTGGACATCAACTACACCGTGGTGGAGAAGCCATCCGACCAGATTACCCTCTCGGGCGGCTGGGGCGGTTACGCCGGCTTCATTGGTACCGTAGGCCTTGTGTTCAACAACTTCTCGTTGCGCAAAGCCAGCAGCCTACGCAACTGGACGCCAGTTCCGGCCGGCGACGGCCAGCGCCTGGCTCTGAACGTGCAGGCCAACGGTTTGCAGTACCAGGCCTATTCGTTCTCCTTCACCGAGCCTTGGCTGGGTGGCCGCAAGCCAAACTCGCTGTCCTTTAGCCTGAACAAGAGTATTCAGCGCGTGGGCACCAGCCTGGATGCCAATAATGACCAGTCCATTAAGGTGAACAGCGCCTCGCTGGGCCTGGGCCGTCGTCTGCGCGTGCCGGATGACTACTTCACGTTGAGCAATTCGCTGTCGGTAAGCCAGTACAAGCTGAAGAACTACCCCTATATCCAGGGATTTGCTAACGGTACCGGCAACGCTACCAACATTACTTTCAACACGACCTTGTCGCGCAACAGCATCGACAACCCGACTTATACGCGTCGGGGCTCGTCGCTGGCGCTGAGCGTAAACCTGACCCCACCATATTCTATTTTTAAAGGTTCGCACCCGAGTGTGAACGAGTGGGTTGAATTCCACAAGTGGATGTTCGATGCCTCGTGGTTTACGCCCATCGTCGGCAAGCTGGTACTGAATACCCGGGCCCACTTTGGCTTTATCGGTACTTACAACTCCAGCCGGCCAATTGGTCCCTTCGAGCGGTTCAAGCTGGGCGGTTCGGGCCTGGGTTATGGTGGCTCGTCCAATTTCCTGGTGGGTACCGAATACGTAGGCCTGCGCGGGTATGATGACCCGAACGACGCCAACGCTATTCAGAACCCTAACTCCAGCGGCGGTGTTGCTTACAATAAATACGTACTGGAAATGCGTTATCCAGTGTCGCTGAACCCGGCGGCTACGGTGTACATTCTCAGCTTCGCCGAGGCTGGTAATGCCTTCGAAGCCTACAAGGACTACAACCCCTACAAGCTTTACCGCTCGGTTGGCGTTGGCGCCCGGATTTTCATGTCGGCATTTGGTTTGCTTGGTTTCGACTACGGCTATGGTTTCGACGCGGTTCCCCGGTACTCCTCCGGGCAGGCGCTTCAGGACAAAGGCCATTTCCACTTCATCATTGGTCAGCAGATTCGCTAATTGTTTGGCGGTCTGCCCCGCCGCTACACAACTATCTACTTGACATGAAAAAGCTCCATTCCCTGCTGTTGGGCGCCCTTCTGCTACTGACGGCTCCGGCCGCACTGGCCCAGAAATTTGGCTACGTTGACTCTGAGTTCATTATGGGCAAGATGCCGGCCTATTCCCAGGCGCAGCAGGAACTGAATACATTATCGGCCAACTGGCAGAAGGATATCGAGAGCCAGAAGAAGGACCTGGATAAATTGTACCGCAACTACCAAGCGGAAGAAGTGCTCCTGACCGAGCCCATGAAGAAGAAGCGTCAGGACGAGATTCTGAAGAAGGAGCAGGATGTAAAGGCCTACCAGAACAAGATTTTCGGGTACGAGGGTCAACTGTTCAAAAAACGCCAGGAGCTCACCAAGCCCGTGCAGGATCAGGTGTTCGAAGCCATTGAGAAAGTAGCCAAGAAAAAGCAGCTGGCCATCATTTTCGACAAAGCCGGCGACCTGACGATGCTGTATACCAACCCAACGCATGACTACACGGAATTTGTGATGGAAGAATTGGGTTTAGCATCTGAAGACCGGAACCAGCCGGGCCAAAAAGGTGCCGTCCGCACTGTGACGACTCCGAAAACACCCGCTGGCGACGAAACTGCCACCGACACAGATGCCGGTGCAGCCCCCGCCACCAAGACCCGCCAGCCTACCAAGGCAACAAATACGCGGCCGGCTAGCCGAAAAAATTAACTTTGCCCTTGCAACCTAACTTTCTGAAAGTTTCCCCTTAATGAACATCATGAACAAAATCCGTCTTGCCCTAGCTGTAGCCGTTCTCACGTTCAGCACGGCCACCTCGGCCCTGGCGCAAGCCCTCTGAAAATTGGTTATACCAGCGTAGAATACGTTCTGAGCCAGATGCCGGAGAGCCGGCAGATTGAATCAGATTTGAAAGCTTACAGCTCCCAGCTCGAAGCCCAGCTGAAAAGCAAGTACGCCGACTACCAGGCCAAGGCTGAAGCTTACCAGAAGGGTGCTTCAACGATGACTGAAGTAGTTCGTGCCGATAAAGAGAAAGAGTTGACTGGCCTGCAGAACTCCATCCAGGAGTTTCAGCGCAGCGCCGACCAGAGCCTGCAGCAGAAGCAGCAGACCCTACTGAAGCCTGCCCTGGACAAGCTGCAAAAGACCATTGACGCCGTCGCTGACGAGAATGGCTATACTTACGTGCTGAACTCCGATGGTGCCAGCCCAGTGTTGCTGCACGGCCCTAAGGAAGGTGACATTTCGGACCTCGTACTGAAGAAAATGGGTGTTACGCCCGGTGCTGCCCCCGCTGCCAAAGCTGCTCCGGCTACTACGCCAGCCGCCACACCGGTTAGCACGCCTACCAAAACCAAAACTAAATCGAAGAAGTAAGGTCACTCGCTTTTTCGAAGCCGAAAGCCGGAGCGTTGCGCTCCGGCTTTCTTGTTTCCATTATTTCTTAAGAGCCCCACATGACTGCCCTGTCCGACTCTTTATTGCCCGACCCCGACTTGCCTGATGACGAGAACGAGGAAGGAGATGAGCTTTACGAACACCACCGAATTCGCGTCGACCGGGGCAAGAACTGCTGCGCCTCGACAAGTTCCTGATGAACCGCCTCTCGAATGCGTCGCGCACCAAGATTCAGAACGCCATTCGGGCCGAAGCCGTGCAAGTGAATGACAAGGTAGTTAAGTCCAACTACCGGATTAAGCCGCTCGATGTGATTACCATCACGCTGCCCGAGCCGCCGCGTGATGTAAAAGTGGTGCCCGAGCCCATGGACCTCGACATCCGCTACGAGGATGAGTCCTTGCTTCTTGTGAATAAGCCGGCAGGCTTAGTTGTACATCCTGCCTTTGGCAACTGGAATGGAACACTGGTCAACGGCTTGGCCTACCACCTCAGCAACCTGCCGACTGGGCGTAACGGTGAAATTCGGCCCGGTCTGGTTCACCGCATCGATAAAGACACTTCTGGACTACTGGTTATCGGCAAAACGGAGTGGGCTATGACGCACTTGTCCCAGCAGTTTTTTCACCATACCATTGAGCGCACTTATTTGGCGCTGGTGTGGGGCATTCCTAAAGAAGCGCAAGGCACGATTACAGGCCATATTGGGCGCAGCCTAAAGGACCGGAAGGTGCAGGCAGTATATCCCGAGGGTGACCAGGGAAAGCACGCTGTAACGCACTATAAAGTGCTTAAGACGTTTCGCCACGTGGCTTTGCTGCAGTGCAACCTAGAAACCGGCCGTACGCATCAGATTCGGGCTCATATGAAGCATATCGGCCACCCCTTGTTCTCGGATGCTACCTACGGCGGCGACAAAGTGCTGTACGGGCAGCGCACTGGTTCTTACAAGTCTTTTGTTGAGTCGACATTTGCCGTAATGCCCCGGCAGGCACTTCACGCAAAGTCTCTAGGCTTTGTGCACCCAGTTACCGGCGACACTATGCAGTTTGAGGCTGAGCTGCCCGCTGATTTTGTAGCTGCTTTGGAAAAGTGGGAGCAGTATGCTGCCCAGCACGCATAAGGCAATACTTAACCATAAAAAAAGCCTGCCTCATATACGAGGCAGGCTTTTTTAGTAATAAGCTTAGTGCTTACTTTTTCTTAACGGGCGCTTTCGTGGCCGTCTTAGGGCGCGTCATGCTGTCAACTACAGACTTAGCATTCTGGTTGCTGGGGTCCAGAGCCAGTACCTGCTGGTAATAGGGCAGAGCAGCAGTCTTGTCGCCTTTCTGGTAGTAGTAGTAGCCCAGGTAGCTGTTTGCCTCTACCAAGCCGTCCTTGTACTTGGCTGGGTCAGCTTTGGCCACTTCTACATATTTCTCATAGTAGGGCTTAGCCAAGCCTTGCTTGGAATCCGGGTCCATGCCGTAGTTGGCCTGGGCACGCATCAAGTAGCCGGGAGCGTACGTTGGACGAGCCGTCAGTACTAGGCCGTATAGGCTGTCAGCTTGTGCGTACTGCTTGTTCAGGCTGTAGGCCCGAGCCAGCAGTACCTGATCCGTCAGACCACCCTGGCCCTTCATTTTGGCCTTATAGGTCGAAATGGCCATTGGGTAGTTCTTAGCACCCAGATAAGCGGTGGCTAAGTCATTTTGCAGATCCGTGTTGGTAGGATCAGCAGCAATGGCTTTCTGCAGCATGGCAATGCCCTGCTCACCTTTGCCACCTTTGGCCAGCATCTTGGCATAGTACACGTTGTCCTCCTTAATGATTTTCTCAGCAGGGGTAATTTTCATGTACTTGTCCATGGCCGCAATAGCCTCGTCATTTTTGCCTACTTCGTACAACGAATAAGCCTGCAGACGATTCATGGTCACGTTGTTGGGCTCCCGGGCCAGTACTTTCTGGATTTCAACCAGTGCTTCTGGGTACTTCTTGGTCAGGAACAGGAACGAAGCATACTTGGCATCCGTGTCGGAAGACTTTTCAGCCAGGCTAGTGTACTTCTGGAAGTTCGACAAAGCCTCGTCGTACTTGCCAGCGTAGAAGTAGGTTTCAGCCAGGGCGTTGTAAGCAGGAGCGTAGTTAGCATCCAGGGCAATGGCCTTCTGGAACGCGTCACGGGCTTCGTTGTAGTTGCGCGAACGAACGTTCAACTGACCTTTGCGATAATAAGCCAGTACGTTGTTAGCATCGGCCATCACAGCACGGTCGTAGCTGTTCATAGCTTCGCCACCACCGTTTTCCTGCTTCAGGTAAATGTCGCCACGCGCAATCATCAGCGCTGGCTCATCCTTGAGCTTGTTGGCTTTGTGAGCTGCCTCCACGTACGACAAGCCTTTCGACACGTCTTTTACGTCAGACTCAGCATACGCCTGAGCAATCATGGTGAGGACCTTGGCATCTTTGCCTTTGGTAGCCTTCACTGCGTTATCAAACTGAATCTGAGCTTCAGCAGCCTTGCCTTGAGCCAAAGCTGCCCGGCCAGCAGCTACCATGGTCGTAGCATCTTTGGGGTTCAGCGAAATGCGGTTGAAGTAATAGGCAGCCGAGTCGGGCATGTCGCGCATCTGGTACAGACGACCCAGCTCAAAAGAGGTTTCATTCGAGGCACCCTGCCGGAGCAAAGCCGCACGGGCTTCGTTGTAACGGCCGAGTTCAATCGATTTCTGGGGAGTCGTTTGGGCAAAGGCGGCGGAGCCGGAAACAGACAAGGCAGCGAGGAGCGAGAGCTTCCAGGGCTTGAAGTTCATGAGCAAAAGATTTGGTGGAAAGCGTTTTTAATGGAAAGACAAAAGAGGAAGGCTAGCGTTTGTTGGTATCAATGATACGCATCTGGCCCGTTGCTGGTACCAGCCCCGATTTGAGGACAATCAACTGACCTTTGTTGCCTGCGGCAAAGGATGCAAAACCGGTGCCAAGCCCAGCGCGGGCTTCCCGGCTAATCAAATACACCTCCCGGCGCAGTGGATACGTTTTTAAAGCCAGATACGCCTGGTAAGGCTGCTGGTAGTCATCGATACTTTGTGGGCTGGGTTTGGCACTTACGCCCACAATCCGCACTTTCTTCAAAAAGCCCTGTACCGATGCGTCATCCCGGTCACTGATCCAGTTAACACCAATTATCCCAATAGCATTGGGATGACTAGCAACGTAATCTAGCAGGGCCGGGTTCGATTTGGCAGCAAAAACCCGCTTGGTGAGCGGAGCACCCTTAATCAAGGAATCCTGCACAAAGCGCGTAGTGCTGGAGTGGTTAGTATCAAACACCACGTTGATTTCACCCAGACCTTTCCTGCCACTCACCTGGGACCACTGCTGCAGCTTACCAGTGAAAATCTCCTGTAGCTTGGCCACCGTCAGCAGCGAGTCGGCATTGCTGGGGTGCACCACAATGGCAAGGCCATCGGTAGCCAGGCGGGCAATACGCGGTACAATTTTGAGGCGCTCAAATTCGGCCTGTTCCTCGGCATTCAGCTGACGGGTGACAACGGCCACGCGCACTTTGTTGTTCATCAGATCCTGCATGGCCTCAGCCTCGGGCTTGTAAGAAGCCGTAATCCTTGCTGCCGGATATAGTTTCTGAAACGTGTCAACCTGGGACTGCAGAATGGGCGCAAACGTTTCGTCGACGCTGATGCTTAAAGCACCGCTGGTTGGCGTATCGGAAGTATCCTCCGTCGGGCCCTGGTACTGATTACAGCCAGCCAATAAAAGGCCGCTCAGCAGTAGGGAGAAGCCGGCTGAATGTGATTTAGCGCGCATTGTGGTTTCTGTTGCTTTGGAAATGCTGGCGGTAGGTGCGGACAAATCTAATGATTCCGTAAAAGATGAATACCGCGCCCAGAATGCGGCGGGTAGTGGTGGGTAGCGTAAACACATTGGCCTGGGGAAGCCACATCATAATACCGAGACCGGTATACACAAGGGCCATCACCAGCGTGAAGTACGGCACCAGCCCCGGGAGGAGCTACTGTTGAGGCGTTCTTCGGTAGTGGGACGATCAAACATAGATGGTCAAAAAAGGGGTTCTGTGCTTAGAACGTAAAACTACCACGCTCTCGTTCGCTCAACCCGCAAGCTTCCCTCGTAAAGCAAGGTAGCGGTTTGCAAAAAAAGCCAAAAATCAACCGGTATAACGTATACCGGTTGATTTTTGGCTATATATAGAATGATGAGTTGACTAACACCTTGACAATTAGGCCATAAGGTGTTCTGGTTTTAGCATTTCTCTATTGGTACTGAAAGGTGATTGGCAACGTGTAGCGCACTGCTACCGGGCGGCTGTTTTGCCGTCCAGGCGTCCAGGCTGGCATGCTGCTTACTACACGAGTTGCTTCTTCATCGGTGCCGTAGCCAAGTCCTTTCATTACCTGCACATCAGAAATCGAGCCGTCAGCCTGCACGGTGAAGGAGACGAACACCTTGCCCGAAACCGCATTAGTCAAAGCCTGCTTAGGATAACGCAGGTTGCGCTGCATGTACTGCCGCAAAGCATTGATTCCTCCGGCAAACTCCGGCATTACTTCTACGTGCACAAAGGGCTTAGCCGGTGGGGAGCAGTGGTAGTACCCGAGTCTGTACCAGGTACACTCGTGCCTGGGCCGGTGCTAACAATATCATCACCGGGTTTGGTATCAGTCAGGGTGTTGTCATTACCTACAATAGGATCAGTCGTTGGTATGGGTTTAGTAAGCAATTCGTCCTTGACCACTTTGGGAGCCACATCGGCGGGGGGGTAACCACTACGGGCTGGGGACGGGCTATGACCGGCTTGGGTGTTTCAATAGTTTTCTGCTGAGGAGGAAGTACAACATCGGTGAGAATTGTAAGCTTATCTGGCACTACGTTAACCTTGGGTAAAACCGTAGGGAAAAGCCGCTCCATAACCAGCGTGACGCTAACCAGAAGCAAAGTCAAACTTACAGTGATGGCCAGAGCCCGGGCTAGGTGACGGCTGTAAAGCTGACGCAGGACGAAGGCGCCATACGCTTTGTTGCGGCCCTCAAAGATGATTTCATCGAATGAGGCGGTGTGCAGGTTGGTGGTGTTCATGGGACATATGGGCTTAAGGTGAAACGGTAGTCACAGGCACGCATTACCCAAGCCATTTGTCTCACGGGGCTTTCTTCATCTTCCTGGCTTTCAATTGTAAAACGGAGTATAGTATCAGAAAAGTATGCGGTAAGCCGAATTCTTTTTACACGAAAAAGCCCGAACTGAGCAGCTGCTCAATCCGGGCTTTTCTTGTTGTTTGCAGCCGAGGCTGAAACGAGTTGTACTACTTGATAGCGAAGGTTACCGGAACCGTGTACGAAACACTTACCGGACGACCGTTCTGCTTACCAGGCGTCCAGGCAGGCATGGCCTTGATAACGCGAACTGCTTCTTCGTCGCAGCCGGCACCGATGCCTTTGGTTACTTTCACATCCGTGATACCACCCGTTGGGCCTACCACGAAGCTGATGAACACTTTGCCTTCAACCTGGTTGCGTAGGGCCAAAGCAGGGTACTTAATGGTTTTGCCTAGGTAAGAGAGCAAACCTTCCATACCACCGGGAGGAGTAGGCATCTGTTCTACATATGTGTAGACCTTATTCTCTACTACCTCTTCTACTACCTTGTTGGTTTCCTCACCCAGACCAGTAAGGTCAGCGGGGTTGTCGGTGTTACCCTTTACCGTTTCGGTAGCAATTACCTTGTCTTCCAGTTCTTCCTGATCTGGAATCTTTTCTTCCTTCACTACTTCCTCGTCCTTTTTAACAACGGGGGAGTGAACTTAATGGTAGAAAGCTTAGGTGGGGGTGGTGGTGGTGCCTCGGGTGGTGGTGGCGGTGGCGGCGGCTTGGTGTCATCCAAGGGGGGGCCTCCATCAGCTCATTTACCTTGAGCATCTTGTCGTCCTTTACCACCTCGTCTTTGGCAAACATCCGCGCAATGAGCGGGAAGCTTACCATCAGAGCCAAGAGGGCAACGGCAATGAGAAGAGCTCGGGTAACGTGCTTGTTGTACAACCGCCGGAGCACGTAAGCTCCGTAGGCTTTATTACGGCCCTCAAAGACGATGTCGTTGAAAGACGCTTGAGCCAATTGCGTGTTATCCATCATAGTCCAGAAGTTTTAATCAGGTCTTCGTCGGCCTTCGAGATGTCAACCAGAGCGTATTTCTTCTGGTCGGTAATGTTCATCTCGTCGAGGATGTCAACCATGTTCTTGTAATTGGACTTGTCAACGGGCTTGATCAGCACAACTACTTCTGGGTTGGCCTGACGGCGCTGCAGCAAGGTTTTGCGGATACCGTTGGCGTCGTAGCTCGAAGCTACCAGCTCAGGCTTCACGGTGCCATCCAACAAGCCATCATAATAATAGATCTTGTTGTTCTCACCCAACAGGACCGTAAAAGCATTCGAAGCTTTGATCACAGATGGATCATCATTGTCCTTCGGCTTCACGGGCATGTTGAGCTGCATCACGGTCGGCTTGCTGAAGGTCGTCGTCAGCATGAAGAAGGTGAGGAGCAGGAAGGCTAAGTCCACCATCGGTGTCATGTCGATTTTGGTCGACATTTTCTTAGCCCGCTTCTTACCTCCTTTACCGGAGTCGGCTTGTTGTTGTATTTCTGCCATTTCTCTGCGTCGGTTATTTCCCGGCTACCGGCTTGGACTCCAAGTCAGTAATCAGGTTGAAACGGTTGATGTTCTTATCCTGCAGCAGTTGGATGACTTTCTTCACGGTTGGTACGTCTGCGTTACCGTCGCCTTTGATAGCGATGTAAGCAGGCTTACCGAACTCCTTGCGGCTAGCGGCCTGCGCTTCTACCACCCAGTCGATAAACTGGTTGTTCAGGGAGTCGGCAGGAATGCCGGGCTGCCTAATGGCTTTGCGCTGCTCGTTGTCGCGGCTCAGGAAGTCGGGAAGCTGTTGTACCGGTACGCCAAAGCTCGACAGGTTGGAGAAGGTCTTTGCCTGAGCAGCCGAAAAGCTTACTCCGTACTTAGCACCTACCCGGGTCAACAGGTCCAGCTTGGGTTTGGCATCATCCATCCCGAAAAATACCCGCTTGTCCTTGTCCACCGAAATGGTAATAACGTGGCTTTCGGGTAGGCGAATTTCGGAAGTAGATGAAGGCGTATCCACCACTACAGCTTCCTCAGGAGCAAACTTGGTGGTGAGCATGAAGAAGGTCACCAGCAGGAATGCCAAGTCCACCATCGGAGTCATATCCAACGACGGGGACGTTCTATGCGGTTTTACTTTTGGCATTGCGAGCGTGGTTAGAGAGCTTTATTCAGAAACGTTTAGAAACGCTGCTTTAGTGCGTAAACCGCAGACTAAGCAGTATAAGTTTCTTTTTCGCCGTGCTGCGAAGCAAACGTCTGGATAATGCTGAAACCAGCTTCGTCGATGCTGTAGGTCAGCTCGTCAATCTTGCTGGTGAAGAAGTTGTAGGCAATGATGGCCAGAGCCGAGGTCAAGATACCCAGAGCCGTGTTGATCAGAGCTTCCGAAATACCGTTGGCCAGACCTACTGCGTCAGGAGCACCGGCGTTAGCAAGAGCCGAGAAGGCGTTAATCATACCGAATACCGTACCGAGCAGACCGATCAGGGTAGCTACCGAAGCGATGGTCGACAGGATAACGAGGTTCTTTTCCAGCATGGGCAGTTCCAGAGCCGTCGACTCTTCGATTTCCTTCTGGATAGCAGCAATTTTCGAGTCTTTGTCGAGGCTGCGGTCACGGGCCATCTCCTGGTATTTGCCCAGGCCAGCTTTTACCACGCTAGCTACCGAGCCTTTCTGCTGGTCGCAGGCGGCTAGAGCACCGGTGATGTCGTTCACGTTCAGCTTCTGACGCACGTTGCGGATGAAAGCTTCAATGCTCTTCGAGCCTTTAGCCTTGCTAATGGTCAGGAAACGCTCGATCGAGAAGGTGATTACCAGCAAGAACAGCGTCAGCAGGATGGGTACGATAACACCACCCTTGTAAATGATGCCGAGGTAGTTACCGGGCAGGGGTTATTTTCAGGATTGCCGCCCTGGAAGTTGCCGGGGCTACCAAAAACAAACTTGTAAATGATAATCGATACGATCAACGCCAGTGGAATCACGATGGCGGCAAACGCGGAACCGCCTTTCGCTTCACCCTGGGGAGCAGCGGGAGCGGTGGGCCGCACGTTTTTATTCATGGCATTCTTTTGTTCCATTGTTCCGGAGAATTAGTGGGTTGGTGGTGAAAGGTTGAACTTTGAAGGTGAAAAAGTGAAGAAATTTAAACGTGAATACCCTGAAGACAGCAGCGCCCCGCTCACCCGCACACTGGGCCCGTTCGGAGAACGGAAAGTGTGGGTCTGCTCGTGCGCGGGGCCGTTAGGAATTCGGAGTATCCTTGGCAAACCTAAATAAAAACCTACGTGCTGCCAAATGGAAAATGCGTTTAAACGCTTTAAAACGGGTAGGGCCTTAAAAAAAGGCTATTTCTGCTCTCCGGTTTCTTGCTGATTTAAGTTCAGTTTTTTAGCCTGCTCCCAGTACGTGTCCATTTGGGCCAGGTTCAAATCGGCTAGGCGGTGCCCATCCCGGGCCGCTTCCGTTTCCAGGTATTGGAAGCGCTGAATGAACTTGCGGTTGGTTCGTTCCAGAGCTTCTTCCGGGTTGATGCCCGCGAACCGGGCAAAGTTGACCAAGGAAAAGAGCAGGTCGCCAAACTCAGCGGCAGCCCGTTCCTGATTTCGCTCTTCAGGGTTAGTGTGGGCATACTCAACTCCGAATTCTCCTAACTCTTCCTGCACTTTCTCCCAGACCTGTTCGGGCTTTTCCCAATCGAAACCGGCTCCGCGGGCTTTTTCCTGAATTCGCATGGCCTTGACCAGAGCAGGCAGTGAAGTCGGTACGCCGCCAAGGACGGAGGAGTTGCCTTTTTCCCGCAATTTCAGCTGTTCCCAATTGCGCTTCACGTCTTCCTCATCGTTCACGGTGGTGTCGCCATAGATGTGGGGTGACGGAAGATGAGTTTCTCACACTGGGCGTTAAGAACATCCGCAATATCAAAATGGCCCGTCTCGGAAGCTATTTTGGCGTAGAACGTGAGGTGAAGCATCACGTCCCCAAGTTCCTTCTTTACATCCGCCAGATCATCCCGCAAAATGGCGTCGGAGAGTTCGTACGTCTCCTCAATAGTGAGATGACGTAAACTCTGCATGGTTTGTTTCTTATCCCACGGACATTCGGCCCGCAGGCGGTCCAGCACGTCGAGCAGACGGCCGAAGGCGGCCAGCTGTTCGGCGCGCCGGTTGGGCATTGAGGGTTGTGTTTCCATTACGTCAAATATACGGCACCCAGGCCGGGCGGGCTATACGTATGTAGAAACGAGGCAGACCCGGCTGACGGGGCGCTACGAAATACTTTCGTAGAAAAGCAGGGCCATTTCTCTACTTTTGCACTTCAAAACAAACATTGCTTGTGGCACTGATCAAATCAATTTCCGGCATCCGAGGCACCATCGGCGGCGCGGCAGGCGAAGGCCTGACCCCCATTGACGTAGTGAAGTATGCAGCTGCTTTTGGCACCTGGGTACTGGAGAAAACGCAGAACAACACGATTGTCATCGGCCGTGATGCGCGCATCTCCGGCGAGATGGTCAGCAAGCTGGTGGAAGGCACCCTGCGCGGCCTGGGCATCGACGTTATTGACCTGGGCCTGAGCACGACGCCCACCGTGGAAATAGCCGTGCCCGCCAAGAAAGCCGGCGGCGGCATCATCCTGACGGCCTCGCACAATCCCAAGCAGTGGAACGCACTGAAGCTGCTCAACGACAAAGGCGAGTTCATTTCCGACGAGGAAGGCCAGGCCGTGCTTGCTCTGGGCGACAATGAAGCCTTCAACTTTGCTCCGGTCAATAAGCTGGGCCAGTATTCCACTGACAACACCTTCTTTAAGAAGCACATCAAAGCCATTCTGGCTTTGCCGCTGGTCGATGTGGAAGCCATTAAGGCCAAGAAGTTTCGCGTCGTTATTGACTGCGTAAACTCCACCGGTGGCATTGTGGTGCCTATGCTGCTGGAAGCTCTGGGCGTGGAGAAAGTGGAAAAGCTGTTCTGTGAGCCTACCGGCGACTTTGCCCACAACCCCGAGCCCCTGCCCGAAAACCTGCGCGACATTGCCCGGGTGCTGGAGAAAGGCTCTTATGACCTGGGCATCGTGGTAGACCCCGACGTGGACCGCCTGGCTTTGGTAAACGAGGACGGCAGCATGTTCGGCGAAGAATACACCCTGGTAGCCGTAGCTGATTACGTGCTGCAACAGAACGGAGGTGGCAACACCGTCAGCAACCTGAGCAGCACCCGCGCCCTGCGCGACGTGACCGAGAAGGCCGGTGGTAGCTACGCCGCTGCCGCCGTGGGCGAGGTGAACGTGGTGACCAAGATGAAGGAAACCAACGCCGTTATCGGCGGCGAAGGCAATGGCGGTATTATCTACCCCGAGCTGCACTACGGCCGCGACTCACTAGTAGGCATTGCGCTTTTCCTGAGCCACCTGGCCAAGTCGAACCTAACCATGACCCGGCTGCGGGCCTCGTATCCGGGTTACTTCATCTCCAAAAACAAGATCGAGCTTACTCCCGAAATTGATACCGACCAGGTGCTGGTGCAAATGCAGCAGCGCTACTCCAAACAGCCGGTAAACACCATCGACGGGGTGAAAATAGAGTTCGACAAGGAGTGGGTGCACTTGCGCAAATCCAACACCGAGCCCATTATCCGCATCTACGCCGAATCGGATTCGAATGCCACGGCCGACCACTTGGCCAACAAGATTATTGCTGACATCAAGGAGATTATCTCGCAGAAGAGCTAAGACCCTTTTTGCCCTAACTAGTAAAGGATTCCGGCTGCCAAGCTGGAATCCTTTATTTTTGTGTGGCTATATTCTCTCTCGTAGCCATCCACCTCTCCACCTTAGTTGCGCGTATGCCTCTCCACCCCGATTCGCACGCATCCACGGCCACACCCATGACCGTGTATTTTGACAATGCGGCGACCACGCCTCTCGATCCGGAAGTTCTGGACGCCATGCTGCCTTTTCTACGGGAGCACTACGGCAACCCCAGCAGCATTCACGGCCACGGCCGCAAGGTGCGGGCCGCCATCGAAAATGCCCGTAAGACCATTGCCCACCTGATTAATGCTGCGCCGGCCGAAATTTCTTTTACGTCGGGCGGCACTGAGGGCGACAACTACGCGGCTTTCGGCAGCATCCGCACGCTGGGCTTGCGTCATGCCGTTACCTCCAAACTGGAACACCACGCTGTGCTCCACACGCTGCAGGCTTTGGAAAAGAGCGGCGACATCACGCTCAGCTACGTGCATCACGACGAGCAGGGCCGCCTAGACTTGGAGCACCTGGAAGAGCTGCTAAAATCTAACAGCCGCTCGTTTGTGAGCTTAATGCACGCCAACAACGAAATCGGCAACCTGAACGACATCGTGGCTATTGGCGACATCTGCCAGCAGCACCAGGCCATTTTCCACACCGATACGGTGCAGACGATGGGCCACTACCGCCACGACGTGCAGAAGTTGAAAAACCACTTTCTGGTAGGCTCGGCGCACAAGTTTCACGGCCCGAAAGGAGTAGGCTTCCTTTACCGCCGTCCCGAGGTGCACGTGTCGCCCTTGATTCATGGTGGCTCGCAGGAGCGCAACGTGCGGGCCGGCACCGAGAATGTGTACGGAATCATTGGTCTGGCTAAAGCGCTGGAAATAGCTTACCGTGACATGGATTCCCACCGGGAGCATATCCAGGGCCTGAAAGACCGGTTTATTGCGCGGCTAACCACCGAAATTGAGGATGTACAGTTCAATGGCCTCTCGGCCCAGGCCGACCAGAGCCTCTACACGGTACTGAGCGTGAGTTTGCCGCCCTCGGCTATGAGCGAGATGCTGCTCTTCAACCTGGATATTAGCCGGGTATCGGTGTCGGGTGGTTCGGCGTGTAGCAGTGGGGCCGATGCCGGCTCGCACGTGCTGACGGCCCTGGGCTGTGACCCGCAGCGGGGCGCTATCCGCTTTTCGATGAGCAAGTATAATACTGCTGAAGAAGTAGATTACGCCGTGGAGCAGCTGGCCAAAATGTACCGTAAGGTGCCCGCCTAGGCTTTTCCGGCCATTGCCAAGCCCCGATTCAGCTGAGCCAGATTTCTGGCGGAGCCGAATCGGGGCTTTGCGTTTGTGGGGCAGGCCTTACTTGAATCAGCATTAAGCAGGGCTTGAAGCGTAGTTCCTATATAGTCCCAGCCTATCTATTTTGCTATCCTTGCGTACTCACTGGCAAAAGTAGTTTCTGACTCCCATGGCCGATATCAATATTCAGCGTAAAAAGTCTTCTCCGAGTCCTTGGCTCCTGGTTTTACTGGTGGTCCTTGCGTTGGGAATATTAGGTTATTTTCTGTTCCGTGCTTCTGCCAATGAACCGGCTGAGCAGGCTGTGCCCGCTACTACTAGCCCGGCACCTGTAGCTGCTGCCTCGGACGATACTGCCCAGGTAACCCCGCCGCCCGCCGATGCCGCCGATGCCGGTACTGGGGCCTCAGTGGCCGATATGGCCACCGAGGAAGCCCCCGCCACCGCTGATGAATTGGATACCTTTGCCACCGCCGAAGCTGATAGTCCCGACTATGGCCGCCGGGGCCTGCAAATGCTCACTTCGGCCCTCAGCTCCCTGGCCGACCGTGACGACCTGCGCGGGGACGCAACCATCAGTGAGCGGCGCAATGATCTGACCAGTGCCATCAGCCGCAGTTCCGAGCCCAACGCCAGCCTGCGCCCAGGCTTTGTGGCCGTGGCCGGATTGCTGCAAGCCATTCAGCAAAAAGCGTATCCCGACCTGGAAAAGCCTGTGGCCGAACTTGGGGAGCAGGCCCGGGCGCTGTCGGGGCGCACCACACCCGCCGACCAGCCCGCTTTACAGTCGTTTTTCACGAAGGCGGCCCGCGTTATGCAGACGTTGGAGGAGCCTACGCCGTAGCACGCCGGGCCCAACTTGTTTTCCTGTTTCACTTACCTGCCAATCCGACTCATGGAGCCGACTTCCCCATACCCTCCGCCGAAGGCATGCACCTGCGCCGCCTGCGCGACCTGACCGAGTTTGAAGTAGCCGACGGCAGCCCCGACGTGCGCGGCTGGGCTGTGCGGGGCGGCGACGGCCACAAGTTTGGCGACGTATACGAGTTGATTGTGGAAGAAGAAGCCCTAAAGGTGCGCTACCTCGACATCGAGCTGGACTCGTCGCTCAACGTGAACCGCCACGAGCGTCATATTTTGGTGCCGGTAGGGGTGGCTGCCCTGGATGAGGAAGGCGACAATGTGTTTGTGCCGTCTTTGAATAAGGAATCGGTGCTGGACTATCCGCCTTTCGAGGAAATCCAGATTACCCGGGAGTATGAAGAGGCCATGCTGCGCAGCCTGCAGCTGCCTCTGCCCGAAGCCCGCCCCGCCAACTTTTACGACCAGGACTCTTACAACGAGCAGCGCTTCTATCAGAACCGCCGCCCAGAAGCCAACGAAGGTCTGCGCCGGCGGAGCAGCTAGGATTCGCTAGTAAAAAGCAGAAGGCGGTGACCATAGTCACCGCCTTCTGCATGTAAAGACTATAGGCAACTGCTGCTAGTTGCGGTGAATCATATTCACAACGCCTTCTACCCATTGCGGGTGCGAGTTCAGGCTGGGTACCAGCTGCCAGTGCTCCCCGCCCGCTTCCTCAAACATCTCGCGGAATTCGGTGCCTACTTCAATGGTCGTTTCCAGGCAGTCGGCTACGAAAGCGGGGCTGAAGGCCAATACGTTCTTGATGCCTTTGGCCGGCATCTCCTTGAGCACTTCGTCGGTGTAAGGCTGCAGCCACGGGTCGCGCAAGCGGCTTTGCAGGCGACTCTGGAAAGTGGTGGTGTACTGCTCGGGTGCTAAGCCCAGGCCGGCTGCTAGTTGCCGGGAAGTTTCGAAGCACTGGGCCCGGTAGCAGTAGCGGTTATTCTTATTATAGCTGCTGCAGCAGGTGCCCAGCTTACAATAGTTGTTGTGGCTGCCCTTGAGCACGTGGCGCTCCGGAATGCCGTGGTAGCTGAACACTACATGGTCATACTTGCGCTTGGCCATTTCCTCCTTGCCCAAGGTCACGAAGGTGCCAATAAAGCCCGGATCGTCGGTGAAGGTGCTGATAAACGAAATGCTGGGCACTACCCACCACTTACTCACCAGCTCCATTACCTTTTCCTGCACCGAGCCGGTGCTGGCCGCCGCATACTGCGGAAACAGAGGCAACACAATGATTCGGTCGACGGCCGCGGCGCGCAGCTCTTCCAGGGCCTTTTCGATGCTGGGGTTCTGGTAGCGCATACCAAAGGCCACCACATAGTCTTTGCCGAGCTTTTCCTGCACCAGCTTCTGCAAGTCGAGGCCGTGGTAGAGGAGGGGAGAGCCCCGCTCATCCCAGAGCTGCTGGTAAATCTTGGCTGACTTAGGTGCGCGCAGTGGTACTACAAGGCCCTGAAAGAGTGGATAGCGCACGGCGGCGGGCATATCGATAACCCGGCCGTCGGTGAGAAATTCGTTGAGGTAGCGGCGTACGTCAGGCGTTTTCGGTGAGTCGGGCGTACCCAAGTTCACGAGGAGCACGCCGATACGGCGCTGCGGAGAGGCGGGAGTTGGCATAGAAAAAGAACGGTCGTCCGTCATAGACAAAGGTAGGGCCTCCAGGGTTTGGGAGGAAGCCCGTATTTTTCCGCTAGTAGCAGCTAAAAAGAGCAAGAGTCGAGTCAGGAGCTAAAAGGCTGGTTGTCTGATTTAAGACTAAACCATGTGCATCTGCCTATAAAGCGGTACCTTTGCAGACTTATTTAGAAAATCCTGTGAATCCCGAACCTAAACCGCACCGCGCTGGCTTTGTGAGCATTATCGGCAAACCCAACGTGGGCAAGTCGACGCTAATGAACGCCCTGATGGGCGAGCGGCTCAGCATTGTCACGAGCAAGGCCCAGACTACGCGCCACCGCATCCTGGGTATCCTCAACGGCGAAGACTTTCAGCTCGTCTACTCCGATACGCCCGGCATCATTCAGCCCAAGTACGAGCTCCACAACGCTATGATGTCGTTCGTGTACAGCTCCTTGGAAGATGCTGATGTCGTCTTGTTCGTAACGGACATCTACGAAAAGCACGACGAGGAGCCGGTTGTAGAGCGTCTGCGCAAAATGGTAAACACGCCGATTTTGCTGCTAGTCAACAAAATCGACCAGGCCGACCAGGCCGAAGTGGAAGCCAAGGTTGACTACTGGCGCGAGCAACTGCCCAACGCGGCCCGTGTGCTGCCTATTTCGGCCCTGGAAAAGTTCGGTACCGGCGAATTGCTGGATTTGATTCTGGGCTACCTGCCCGAGCACCCAGCGTATTACCCTAAAGATGAACTCACCGACAAGCCGGAGCGTTTCTTCGCCGCCGAGATAATTCGGGAGAAAATCTTCAAGCTCTACAAAAAGGAAGTCCCCTACAGCTGCGAAGTCGGCATTGAGGAATTCAAGGAGGAAGAGGATATCATCCGCATCCGGGCCACCATCTACGTGGAGCGGGCCAGCCAGAAAGGCATCATCATCGGCAACAAAGGCGACGCGCTGAAAAAAGTGGGCACCTGGGCCCGGGAGGAAATGGAGAAGTTCTTCCAGAAGAAAGTCTTTCTCGAAACCCACGTCAAAGTCAACGAAAACTGGCGCACCGACCCCAAAGCCCTCAACCGCTTCGGGTACAGTCAATAGGTGAGATGGTGAAATAGTGAGTTGGCGTTCTATTCGCGCAAATCCGCGCAGCTTGAACATCAAACTCACCATCTCACTATTTCACTACTCAGAATCTCCGACCTCACACTCATTTAACTACTCCGGGCACTGCCGAATTTGGTCGGGCCGGCGGCTGGAGTCAGACGCATGAAGAATACTATTGCAATTGTGGGCCGCCCCAACGTGGGCAAATCCACCCTGTTCAACCGCCTCGTGGGTCACCGCAAGGCTATTATGGACAACCAAAGCGGCGTAACCCGCGACCGGCACTATGGCTACGGCGAGTGGATCGGCAAGCACTTCACCGTTATCGACACCGGTGGCTACGTGCACGGCTCCGACGACGTGTTTGAGGAAAGCATCCGCCGCCAAGTAAAGCTGGCCATTGACGAGGCCGACGTCGTGCTGTTTATGGTCGACGTGGACGCCGGTATGCACGGCCTCGACGAGGAGTTTGCCAACGTACTGCGCCGCTACCAGGGCAAAAAGCCGATTTATCTGGTCGGCAACAAGGCCGATACCAACGCCCGGGCCCACGCGGCCGGCGAGTTCTACGCCTTGGGCGTCGGCGACGGCGACATTTTCACTATTTCCTCCCAGAGCGGCTCCGGCACCGGCGACTTGCTCGACGCGGTGGTGTCGCACTTCGAGGATCCGTGGGAAGAGGTTACGGAGACGGACCTGCCCAAGATTGCCGTGGTCGGCCGTCCCAACGTGGGCAAGTCGAGCCTGGTAAACCTGCTGCTGGGCGAGGAGCGGACCATCGTAACCGACATTGCCGGCACCACCCGCGACGCCATCAAGACGCGCTACAACGCCTTCGGCAACGAGTTCATTTTGATTGACACGGCCGGTCTGCGTCGCAAAACCAAGGTGAAAGAGGACATTGAATTCTACTCCGTGCTCCGCTCCATCCGGGCCATGGAAGAGTCCGACGTCTGCATCGTGATGCTCGACGCCACCCGCGGCATTGAGGCCCAGGACGTGAACATCATTGCCCTGGCCGACAAGAACCGTAAGGGCATTGTGATTCTGGTCAATAAGTGGGACCTGGTGGAGGATAAGGAGACGAACACAACCAAGGTAATTGAGGAGCAAATCCGGGAAAAGATTGCGCCTATTGCCTATCCACCTATCATCTTCACCTCGGTTGTTACCAAGCAGCGCGTACACAAGGCCATTGAAACGGCCATTCAGGTGTACGAGAACAAAACCAAGAAAATCCCGACTTCCCAGCTGAACGAAGTGATGCTGCGCATGATTGAGGAGCATCAGCCGCCGTCCACGAAGGGCAAAATGGTGCGCATCAAGTACGTGACTCAACTGCCCACGCACAACCCAGTGTTTGCCTTCTTCTGCAACCTGCCGCAGTACGTGAGCGACTCGTACACCCGCTACCTCGAAAACCGTATGCGTGAGCATTTCGACTTCACGGGCGTGCCCATCGGCATCATTTTCCGCAAGAAGTAAGCCGTAGAATTAGGGGCGCAGGCCAACAGAATAATTTTTTCTACTGTCGGGTTACCTTCTGGGGAGGTGAGTATAAAGCCCCGAATCTAGCGACGAGCTGCCTGGCACTCGAAGCAGGATTCTGTACTCTGAATTGATTTTTCAACAACCCCCTTTATTTCCTTGACCATGAAAAAGGTTCTGTTCCTTGCCCTGGCTGCTGCTTCGTTCACCTTCGCTTCGTGCGACAGCAAGACTGAAAACGCTAACGAAAACGCTGCTGAGCAAGTAGAAGAAGCTGGCGAAGCTAAGGCTGACGCTATGGAGAATGCTGGCAACGAAGCCGGTGCTGACTCGGTAGAAAACGCTACCGAAGCCCAGGCTGACAAAATGGAAGATGCCGCTGACGCTGGTGCTAGCCAGGCTACGCCTGCTCCCGCTGCCGGCGCTACCACGACCCAGCAGTAATTGCTCTGCCTGCATAAGGCAAAAAAGAGGCTCCCCAATCCGGGGAGCCTCTTTTTTTGCGCAATAGCTCATTGCACACAGGCTGTATGGCTTACTGATTAACCAAGGCGGCGACGCAGGATGCCGTCGACGGTAGTAAATAGGCGTCGGGGCTCGTAAGTGCGCCAGGGCATTTCGTCGAGTTGTCCACCGAAGTTCACGTAGTTATCCACATTGAACTGGTGCATTTCGCGGATAACGTGCTCCTGAAAGTTGATGCCCGCAATCCAGCCGTCTTCCACGTCCTCAAACCACTCCTCGTAGTATGAATCGTCGGAGCCGTGGAAATTAAATACGTTTTCACCGACCAGGATAAACTTGCGGATGCCTTCGTGCACCATCAAATCAATGATGTTGCGTTTCAGGCTCATGATGTCGTTTTCGATGGCATCATTCCACTCCCCGATAAACTCGATGATGGCAATGCCTTCGTCGTAATCGACGAACAGGATTTTGAGGAACAGCGTGTCGGATTCGAGGCTGTCCCACTGGGGATGAATGTAGTACCCGTAGATGGTATTGGTGAAGGCGTTGAGGTTGTTTTCGGCTTCGAAAAGCGGGGAGCGAGGGTCTTCGGAAGCGGAATACTGCTCAATCCAGTTGTAATGAGGCTCGATGGTATGCACGGGCAAGCAGCGGTTGGAATGAATGGGTAGAGAGGTAACAACCACCGGCCAAAAAAGCTCCGGGGCAACTACCCATTCTAACGCTAAGCCCATAATTGCGTTGGGCCCTTGGGACCGGAATATTACTTGTGGGCCTCAATGGCGGCTCGCACCGAGCCGTGCTTCTTGAGCAACTCTGCGGCTTCGGACTGCTCGATGCCTAGCTCGTCCATAATCATCTTCTCGCCGCGGTCTACGAGCTTGAGATTGGAGAGCTGCATGTCGACCATCTTGTTGCCTTTCACCCGGCCTAGGCGAATCATAGTGGCGGTGGTGAGCATGTTGAGCGCCAGCTTCTGGGCTGTGCCGGCCTTCATGCGGGTGCTGCCCGTCACGAACTCGGGCCCGTCACAACTTCGACCGGAAAATCGGCCAGGGCGGCAATGGTAGAGTCGGGGTTGCAGACGATGCAGCCAGTAGCAATGCCGTGGCGCCGGGCAATGGCCATGCCACCAATGACGTAGGGCGTACGGCCGGAAGCCGCAATGCCCACGAGCATGTCTTTGTCGTTGATGTCGTAGGCTGTGAGGTCGCGCCAGGCTTGCTGGGCGTCGTCTTCTGCGTTTTCTACGGCCTGGCGAATGGCCGTGTCGCCGCCGGCAATGAGGCCGATAACCAGCCCTTGGGGCACGCCGAAGGTGGGCGGGCACTCGGAGGCGTCCAGGATGCCCAGCCGCCCGCTCGTGCCGGCTCCGATGTAGAATAGCCGTCCGCCGCGCTGCAACCGTTCCACGGTTGCCTCCACCAGGGCCTCAATCTGCGGCAGGGCTTTGGCTACGACCTGGGGCACCGTCTGGTCCACGCTGTTGATGCCGGCCAGCAATTCGCGCGTCGAGAGGGTTTCGAGGTTATTGAACTGGGAAGGACTTTCGGTGGTACCCAAGGTGAGATGGTGAAGTGGTGAGATGGTGAGTTTCGCTCTGAACTCACTATAACGTTAGGAGACGGAAGAAGTGGGCGTTTTGAGGCGGCCGATGGCGTGGAACTTGTCGAAGACGTGCTCGGTGTGGGGCGCGTCTTTGTGTAATTCTTTGGTCAGGTCCTGCCCAGCCCAGTGCTCGTAGTGGTTGCCGCGGCGCCAGAGGCGGGAGCGAGTCACGTCGTAAATCAGCCCGTTGTAGCCCACCCAGATTTCGTCCCGGTCCTGCCCGTTGCGCAACGCCAATTGAGCCAGCGTGTATTCGGGAAGTGAATTATTTTCTGGCTGCTTGTTTGGTTCGGGTGTTGGGGTGTTCATCAACTGACTCGAGAAGTAAGACTGCCGCGAAGCAGGGACAAAAAACAACGAACCATCCCAATCAACCCAGTAGCGCCTGAGTAAGAATCCAACGGTTGGGCAGGTCGCCCTGGGCGGCTTTGAAATAATCCTCGTAGCTGCAGGGTACGATGCGCTTGACGGCACTATCAGCCAAGCTCTCCACTTCCAGCCACCACTTTTCGGTACGCTTTGCTTTATAAAAGACCAGCTTGGCCGGGGAGCCGGGCAGCCCCACGGCGTAGCGGATAAAGCGGCGGCTCTGGAAATCGGTTTCGTTGCGGCGGTGGTAATATCCCTCAATAAAATACCACAGCATGGTAGCCAGCGCACAGGCCGCCAGGCCGTGGGTATCGTGGTCGGGGCGGTAACCGTAGAGGCCAAAGGAGCTGAGCTGGTCGTTGTGGCCCGAGTACCAGGCCAGCTTGGCTGCCTCCTCGTTGGTAAGGCCAAACGGATTGGCGGGATAGTACGCCGGAGCATCGTTCCAGCGCAGGGCCGCCACATCGAAGCTCACAAAATCGGCCTGGCGCAGCAGGGGCTCGGCCTGGCGGATATCGTCGCGCACCTGACCCAGACGCAGGGTTTCGAAGTGAAGTTTTTCCAGGGCCGCCAGCACGTCGGGCGCTACTAGGTACTGTTGGTGGGCCAGCTGGGCGAAGTTGAACACGAAATTGGGCTCGTGCATCAGAATGCGGCGCAGGTGGGAGTCCTCGGCCGGGGCCGTGTCGTGCTCGGCCATGTCCACCCGCGAATCGACCATGGCAAAGCTTACCGGCCGCTCCAGGGTTTCGTAGGCCAAAAACTGTCCGTAGTCCAGGTCCTGACTGCCGCCGAGTAGAATCGGGACGGTGTTTTGCTCCAGCAGCGCGGCCACGATTTCGCGCAGGCGCAGGTAGGTGTCTTCCAGTGTCAGGCCGGGGCGCAGGTTGCCTAGGTCTACCAGGCGCAAACTGCCGGTGCCTTTCTGAAGCTGGTAGAAGCGGCGGCGCACCTCATCGGCCCCGTGCACGGCTGGTGCCCCGCCGGCGCTGCCCCGCCACTCGTTCAGCCCGATTAGAGCCAAGTCGGCCACCCGCCAATCCGGAAACGTGTCCAGAAAGCGCGTCGCGTAATTAGCTAGCGTGGTAGAAGCTGCCGAGGCGGCAGTAAGCTCCTCGCGGAGGGGGTCAAAGAAGATGGCCAGATTCATCGGGCGCGGACAGTGCAGGCAGACAAAACTAAGCAAAACCAGCCACCCCGTCCAGTTTTTCGGTGCCAACCTTCGCCCCGAACTGGTCCGTAATAGGCTTTACGCCAAAAAATCTATTTATTTAAGCTGTCTTGGCCGTTTGTTCGGGACTCCTTTGCCCTCTCCAACGTTACAGAAGCAGGCTTTTTGCTCGTTTCCCGCGTTTCCCACCCTTAGTATCCCACTCTCCATGGAAGTCCGCCGCTCGTTTGACATTCTGTCGCACCAACTTGCTACTGCCCCCAAAACCGACTGCCTGGCCGCTAAGATTGACGGCTCCTGGCAGAAGTTCAGCACCCAGCACGTCCTCGACCAGGTCAACCTGGTTAGTCTCGGCCTGCTGCAGCTGGGTTTGAAAAAGGATGATAAAGTGGCCATCATTTCGATGAACCGGCCCGAGTGGATGTTTGCCGACTTCGGCATTGCCCAAATCGGGGCCACGACGGTACCGATGTATCCCAGCATCACGGTTGAAGACTACAAATACATTTTCACCGATGCCGGCGTAAAGGCTGTATTCGTAGCCGATGAAAAGCTCTACGCCAAGGTAAAGGAAGCCACCGCCGAGCTGCCCGAGGTAAAGCACGTCTTCACCTTCGACCAAGTAGCTGGCGCCCGCCACTTCAGCGAGCTGCTGGAAATGGGCAAGAAAGGGGATGCTGCTACGCTTGAGCCCCTGAAGGCCGCCGTGCAGCCCGACGACCTACTCACGCTGATTTACACTTCCGGCACCACCGGCAACCCCAAAGGCGTGATGCTCAGCCACGACAACATCCTGAGCAACTGCCGTAACTCCCAGCCCTTCGTGCCTGTCACCAAGGACGATACAGCCCTGAGCTTTTTGCCGCTTTGCCACATCTTCGAGCGGATGGTAACCTACCTCTACATGATTAACAGCGTGAGTATCTACTACGCCGAAAGCATGGAGGTAATTGCCGACAACCTGCGCGAGGTAAAGCCCCAGATTTTCACCACCGTACCCCGTCTGCTGGAGAAAGTCTACGACAAGATTGTCGCCAAAGGCCATACGTTGGAAGGCGTCAAGAAAAACTTGTTTTTCTGGGCTCTGGACTTAGGTTTGAAGTACGACACCCAGAAAGACCAGGGGTTCTTCTACAATACCCAGCTGGCCTTGGCCAACAAGCTTATCTTCAATAAGTGGCGCGAAGCTTTGGGCGGTAACCTCAAGTGTATCGTATCCGGCGGCGGCGCTCTGCAGCCCCGCCTGGCCCGGGTGTTCTGGGCCGCTGGCATTCGGGTGATGGAAGGCTACGGCCTGACCGAAACCTCGCCGGTTATTGCCGTGGGCGGCTTTGAGCCCGAAAACAACATGATTGGCACCGTGGGCCCGCTCATCGACAACATGCAGGTGAAAATTGCCGAAGACGGCGAAATCCTCACCAAGTCGGCTTCCGTGATGAAGGGCTATTATAACAAGCCCGAGCTGACCGCCAAGGAAATCGACGCCGACGGCTGGTTCCACACCGGCGACATCGGCGAGTTTGTCAACGGCAAGTTCCTCAAGATTACCGACCGTAAAAAGGAGATGTTCAAGACCTCGGGCGGCAAGTACATTGCTCCGCAGGTTATTGAGGGCAAGCTGAAAGAGTCGCCGCTGGTAGAGCAATGCATGGTGGTGGGCGCCGACCAGAAGTTTCCCGCCGCTCTGGTCGTTCCTTCTTTCGACGACCTGAAAGGCTGGTGCAAGCGCAATGGTGTGGACTGCAACTGCTCCAACGAAGAGCTCATTAAGAACGAGAAGGTGGTGCAGATGTACGAGGACCTGGTGAAGAAGTACAACCAGAGCTTTGCGCAGTGGGAGCAGGTCAAGAAAATCGTGCTGCTGCCCAACCACTGGACGGTAGAAACCGGTGAAATGACCCCCACCATGAAGGTGAAGCGCAAGATTATCACCGAAAACAACAAGGACCTCATTGAGAGCCTCTACCACCAGGAAGCTCACCGCTAAGCGGTAAGGAGCAACCAAAAGAGTTTGGGTTACCGGCCGTTTCTAAGGCAGAAATGGGTGGTTGCCCCAAACTTTTTTCTCGTTATTTAGTATGCAAGCATAACATATTCTTTGTATGTTTACCGGACTTCGCCACACCCATGACACCGGAAGAAACCGTCGATTATAACATCAAAGTTGCCTGGCACGCCATTTCGCGCATGTATAATACGCAGGCTGCCAAGCACGATATTACCACCAGCATCGGCTTTGTCCTGCTCAATATAGACCAGGAACTCGGTACTCCGGCTACCAAAATTGCGCCCCTGCTGGGCCTCGAAACCCGCAGCCTGACCCGCATTCTGCGCAGCATGGAGGAAAAGGGCCTGATCTACAAGCAAGCCGATACCCAGGATAAACGCTCGGTCCGCATTTTTCTGACCGAGGAAGGCCTGCGCAAAAAGGAAGTCTCCCGCCAGACCGTGCGGCATTTCAACCAGAAGGTGCGGGAAAAAATCCCCCAGGCCCAGCTGGAAGTCATGTTCAAGGTCGTGGGCCAGATTACGGGCATGATTGAGGGCAAAACCCTCTTCGACGATTTTAAGCTGAAACCCTACGCTCCGAACCGGCCGCCTAATGGCGCGGGCTCGGAGTGTTTTGCTTTCTGATAGCCAACCAAGTAGCGTGCCTTCGTGCTTTGATTAACTCGGCATGACGAGTAGTTGAGCGCCAGGATTTCCACCTGAATCTTTCATTTCTCACCCACCTCATTCCTTCCCGAATGAATCGTATTATCAAAAAAGTAGCCGTATTGGGCTCCGGTGTGATGGGCTCGCGCATTGCGCTGCACTTCGCCAACATCGGCGTGCAGGTGTTATTGCTCGATATTGCTCCCAAGGAGCTGACTCCCGACGAGGAAAAGAAGGGCTTGCAGCTCGACGCGCCGGCGGTGAAAAACCGCATCGTGAATGCCTCGCTGCAGGCGGCCATTACGTCGAACCCCTCGCCGCTTTACCGCAAGGCCGACGCCTCGCGCATCAAGACCGGCAACTTCGACGACAACCTCAAGGACATTGCTTCTTGCGACTGGACCATCGAGGTCGTAGTTGAGCGCCTCGACATCAAGAAGAGCCTGTTTGAGCGTATCGAGCAGTTCCGCAAGCCCGGCACTTTGATTACTTCGAATACCTCGGGTATTCCGATTCATTTGATGGCCGAAGGCCGCTCGGAGGATTTCCGTAAACACTTCGCCGGTACGCACTTCTTCAACCCGCCCCGCTACCTGAAGCTGCTCGAAATTATCCCGACGCCGGAAACGGACCAGTCGGTGGTGGATTTTCTGATGCACTACGGCGACCTGTACCTGGGCAAAACCACCGTACTGGCCAAAGACACGCCCGGCTTCATTGCCAACCGTGTGGGCGTTTTCGCCATGCTCGACGTGATGCAGACCATGCAGCGCCTGGGTTTGACGGTGGAAGAAGTAGATAAGCTGACCGGCCCGGTTATCGGCCACGCCAAGTCGGCCACGCTGCGCACTTCCGACGTGGTAGGTCTGGACACAACCATCAACGTCACCAACGGCCTGGCCCAGGGCCTGCCCAACGACGAAGCCAAGGACGTATTCGTATTGCCCGACTTCGTCAAGAAAATGGGCGAGAACAAGTGGCTGGGCGACAAAACCGGCCAGGGCTTCTACAAGAAAGTGAAGGGCGCGGGCGGCAAGTCCGAAATCCACGCCCTGGATTTGAATACGCTGGAGTACAAGCCCAGCCAGAAGGTGAAGTTTGCTTCCCTGGAAGCTACCAAGGCCATTGACAAGGTTGCCGACCGGTTCAAGGTACTGGTGGCCGGCAAGGACAAAGCCGCCGACTTCTACCGCCAGAGCTTCGGCAGCCTGTTTGCCTACGTTTCGAACCGGATTCCGGAAATCACCGACCAACTCTACAAGATTGACGACGCCCTGCGCGCCGGCTTCGGCTGGGAGCTGGGTCCGTTTGAAACCTGGGATGCTCTGGGCGTGCAGAAAGGCTTAGAGCTGGCGCAGGCCCATGGCAAAAATGTAGCTCCTTGGATTGAGGAAATGCTGGCCGCCGGCAATTCTACCTTCTACAAGGTGAGTGAGCAGGGCGTAAAGCAGTTCTACGATGTGGAGTCGAAGTCCTACCAGGCCATTCCCGGCGTGGAAAACTTCATCATCCTCGACAACCTGCGCGCTACGGGCAAAGTCCTGTGGAAAAACGTCGGTGCTTCGGTTATCGACCTCGGCGACGGTATCCTGAACGTGGAGTTCCACTCCAAGATGAACACCCTGGGCTCCGACGTAATTCAGGGCCTGATGAAGGGTGTGGATATGGCCGAGCAGGGCTACCGCGGCCTGGTGGTCGGCAACGACGCGCCCAACTTCTCGGCCGGTGCCAACCTGGGCCTGGTGTACATGTACGCCCTCGACCAGGAGTACGACGAGATTAACATGATGATTGCCCAGTTCCAGAATGCCATGATGCGCATGCGCTACAGCAGCATTCCGGTGGTGGGCACGCCCCACGGTCTGGCCCTGGGCGGTGGTTGCGAGCTGAATCTGCACGCTGATAAGGTGGTGGCCGTGGCCGAAACCTACATGGGTCTGGTGGAATTCGGCGTGGGCCTGATTCCGGCCGGGGGTGGTACCAAGGAAATGACCTTGCGCACGGCCGCCAAGTACGAGGAAGGGGAGCCCGAGTTCAACCTACTCCGCAACGCTTTCGTGACCATCAGCACCGCCAAGGTGTCGACCTCGGCCGCCGAAGCCTTCGACCTGGGCTTCCTGCGCCGCGGCGACGAAGTGGTGGTCAACAACAACCGCCTCATTGCCACGGCTAAGGCCGAAGCCATTGCCATGGCCGAGGCCGGCTACACTCAACCTGTGCAGAAAACCGACATCAAGGTGCACGGCAAAGGGGCCCTAGCCATGTTCCTGACCGGCGTGCACGCCATGCGGGTAGGCAACTACATTTCCGACCACGATGTTAAGATTGCCAACAAGCTGGCCTACGTCATGACTGGTGGGGATTTGTCGTCGCCGGCCAACGTGAGCGAGCAGTACCTGCTGGATCTGGAGCGCGAAGCCTTCCTGAGCCTGACCGGTGAGCGGAAAACCCTGGAGCGTATCCAGAGCATCCTGACCACCGGCAAACCGCTGCGGAACTAGCGTTGTAATTATTGGTCATGTCGAGCAAAGCGAGACATCTCGCGTGCTGATGTTGCCAGAGTAATCTGAATAGCATTGCCCGCGAGGTGCTTCGGCTCTGCCTCTGCATGACGAGCCGGTTTTAAAACCCACCTCTTTCTAAGACTTCACTACAATGAATGCATATATCGTAGCCGGTTACCGCACTGCCGTTGGTAAAGCCACCCGTGGCGGTTTCCGCTTCACCCGTCCCGACGACCTGGCCGCGGACGTCATCAAACACTTGGTAGCCTCCGTGCCCGCCCTCGACCCCACGCGCATCGACGACGTGATTGTGGGCAACGCCGTGCCGGAAGCCGAGCAGGGCCTGCAGATGGGCCGACTGATTTCCTTGTTGGCTTTGCCCATGAACGTGTCGGGCCTCATCGTGAACCGCTACTGCGGCTCGGGCGTGGAAACCATTGCCATGGCCGCCGGTAAAATTGCCGCCGGCATGGCAGACTGCATCGTGGCCGGTGGCACCGAAAGCATGAGCATGGTGCCCACGGTGGGCTGGAAGACGGTTCCCAACTACAACCTCTCCAAAAAGCACCCCGACTATTACCTGGGCATGGGCCTGACCGCCGAAGCTGTAGCCAACGACTACAAGATTTCGCGCGAAGACCAGGACGTTTTCTCCTACAACTCACACCAAAAGGCCATCAAAGCCATTGAGGCCGGCAAGTTCAAGGAGCAGATTGTGCCGATTACGGTCGAGGAAACCTATATCGACCAAGCTTCAGGCAAGAAGAAAACTCGCTCGTTTGTAGTCGATACTGACGAAGGCCCCGTGCTGATACTTCGGTAGAAGCCCTGGCCAAGCTGCGCCCCGTGTTTGCCGCCAACGGTACCGTGACGGCCGGCAACTCGTCCCAGACTTCTGATGGTGCAGCTTTCGTTATCGTGATGTCGGAGCGCATGGTGAAGGAGCTGAACCTGGAGCCCATTGCCCGCATGGTTACCTACGCCACCGAAGGTATCGACCCGCGCATCATGGGTATGGGCCCAATCAAGGCCGTGCCGAAGGCGCTGAAGCAGGCTGGCATGAAGCTCGACGACATCGACCTGTTTGAGCTCAACGAAGCTTTTGCTTCCCAGTCTATTGCCGTAGTGCGGGAGCTAGGCATCGACGAAAGCAAGCTGAACGTGAACGGCGGTGCTATTGCCCTGGGCCACCCACTGGGCTGCTCGGGTGCCAAGCTCAGCATCCAGCTCTTCCACGAGCTACGGGCCCGGGGCCAGAAGTACGGCATGGTAACCGCCTGCGTGGGCGGCGGCCAGGGCGTAGCCGGCATCTACGAGCTGCTGAAATAACTTTCCCAGCTTCGACCCGGGCCGGGTGCTGGTCGGAAAGCGTGGCAGCGCTTCTCCACCGGAAAACTCAGGCCGCGCCCGGTCCGAGTCGAAGTTCTTGCTTAGCTTAGGTCATGAAAAAACGCCTGCGTAAGAAAACCCACCGCCAGGAATTCAAGGAATTCAGCTGGAACGTGTCCTACCGTCTCACTGACGACAAGCCCGACAGCTACCTGGATTTCTCCGACGTGCTGCTCGAGCAGATTGAAACCTTCGAGCTGATTATCGGCGGGGCCCTCGACGATTTTGCCGCTACGCCCGTGAAGCGCCTGACCGAAGCCCAGGCCCAGGAAAAGCGCGACCAACTCCAGCAGTGGCTACAGGCCCGGCCCGAGGTAGCCGAAGCTACCAGCTCCGAGCTAACCGACGCCTACTACGGCCCGTTTCGCGACCAGTAAATAAGTGGATTTGGAAGCCTCAGTGCGCTGGGGCTTCTTTTTTCGGGCAAAGTACTCGGCAAGCATAACATAATTTCGTATATTTCGGTACGAATGTATTCGGGCCACTTTACGTTATAAATAGTAGGCAAGCCGAGCACTTCGCCCTCAGACTTTCGACATAAAACATTCCTTAACCCAACTCTCACCCTGGCCATGGAAGTATCCCAAAAGCTTGTAAAAGGCGGCGAATTCATCATCAAGGAAACCGACGCCCAAGACGTATTCACCCCCGCCGACTTCTCGGAGGAGCAGAACATGATGCACCAGACTGCGCTGGACTTCGTGGAAAAAGAAGTGCAGCCCCTGCTGGAGCGTCTCGACAACCACGAAGAAGGCCTGATGCGCGGCCTGATGGAAAAAGCCGGTCAGCTGGGCCTGTTTGGGGTGAGCATTCCCGAGGAGTACGGCGGACTGAACATGGACTTCCCGACCTCGTTGCGCGTGACGGAAGGTGTGGGCGGTGGCCACTCGTTCCCGGTAGCTTTTGCGGCCCACACCGGCATTGCCATGCTGCCCATTCTGTACTTCGGCAACGACGAGCAGAAAGCCAAGTACCTGCCCGGCCTGACCAGCGGGGAGCTGATGGGCGCCTACTGCCTCACCGAGCCCGGCTCGGGCTCCGACGCGCTGGGTGCCAAAACCAAAGCCATCCTGACCGAAGACGGTGAGCATTACGTGCTCAACGGTCAGAAAATGTGGATTACCAACGGTGGTTTCGCCGACGTATTTGTGGTATTCGCCCAGGTGGATGGTGACAAGTTCACCGGCTTCATCGTGGAGAAAGGCACGCCTGGCTTGAGCCTCGGCAACGAGGAGCACAAGATGGGCATCAAAGGCTCTTCCACGCGCCAGGTGTTCCTGTCGGACGTGAAAGTGCCGAAGTCGGCTGTGCTGGGTGAAATCGGCAAGGGGCACCTCATTGCCTTCAACATTCTGAACATTGGCCGCATCAAGCTGGCGGCGGCTTGCCTGGGGGCTACCAAAATGGCCTCGACGCTGAGCATCAAGTATGCCAACGAGCGGGTGCAGTTCAAGATGCCGATTGCCAAGTTTGGCGCCATCAAGTACAAGTTGGCCCAGCAGGCCGTGCGCATTTACGCCGTTGAGTCGGCCATCTACCGCGCCGGTATGGACATTGCCCGCATGGAGCAGGAACTGCTCAGCAAAGGCCAGAGCCACAACGAAGCCCTGCTGGGTGCTGCCCGCGAATTTGCCGTGGAGTGCGCCATCCTGAAAGTAGAAGGCTCGGAAGTACTCGACTACGTGGTGGACGAAGGCGTGCAAGTGTATGGTGGCTACGGCTTCTCGGCCGATTACCCCATGGACCGCGCGTACCGGGATTCGCGCATCAACCGCATCTTCGAGGGCACGAACGAAATCAACCGCATGCTGGCCGTTGACATGATCCTGAAGAAGGCCTTGAAAGGCGAGTTGGACCTGATGGGCCCCGCCCAGGCCGTGCAGCAGGAGCTGATGGCTATTCCTGACTTCAACGTCGAGGAAGAAACCGGTCTGTTCGCCACCGAAAAGAAGACCATTGCCAAGCTGAAGAAGGCCATCCTGATGGTAGCTGGCACGGCTGTGCAGAAGTACATGAATTCCCTGGCCAAAGAGCAGGAAGTGCTGATGAACATTGCCGACATGGCCATCAAGGTCTACACCGCCGAAAGCACCATTCTGCGCGTGGAGAAAGAGGCTGCTGTGAAAGGCGAGGAGGCCGTAGCTCCCCAGATCGACATTGCCCGTATTTACCTCTACGACACGGTAGACCAAGTGAACAAGTTCGGCAAAGACGCCATCGGCACCATGACTGAAGGCGACGAGCAGAAGCTGCTGGCCATGGGCCTGAAGCGCTTCACCAAGGCTGACCTCTACAACGCCAAGGAAGCTCGCCGCCGCGTAGCCGACGTGCTGATTGCCGCCAACGAGTACAGCTTCTAGTACCGCAGGATCGAATTGAGCTTACTAAAAAAGCCGCTCCTATATCAGGAGCGGCTTTTTTTATGCCTTTGATGGGGATGCTTTTCAACCGGCTACTGCCACAAGGCCGGCCTGCTGGGCGGAGGCGTTCATCAGGATAAAAAAGAAAGTCTGTTCCGGGCTAATGGCTTCCGGCGTAGATGGTAGCGTCGGCTGTTGGTGCAGCAAAAGCTGCAGCTTCATCTTGACTAGAGTACTGCTCCAGCGGAAGTCAGTATAGTAGCTCAAGCGGCTTTCAATAATGCGCTGCTGCTGCAAATATTCAAAATCTTCTTCTGACAGCTGTCCGGCTACAGATAAGTCAAGTAGCTCCGAGGGCCTCGGGTTTGGCTTGTCGTCGGCTATGCTATGGAAAGTCAGCATTCTACTTTACTACAATCTTGTTCAGCATCAGCGCCGCCGATTTCTTGCTCGGGCGGCTCACCCCGATAATGGTTTTAGCATCAATCCAGCCGGTGAAGTCCTTCACGTAAGCCAGGTTCTGGTCACTGGCTACACTCAGGCCGAGGCCTTTAGCCGGGGTTACCACACCGGTCTGGGCATTCACGCGGCGCACGTACAGGTCCGATTTGCCCTTGATTTTCTCCTGGGTCAGAATCTGCACCTCAGGACCGAATACGGCAGCCCGAAAGCCAATGCCCGTAAACGACTCGGTCGGCGGGGCTACCTGGTCTTTGGCAATAATGGTATGCCAAGTTGGGCTCTGAAACTCATTATAGCCGAACACGTGCAGCTCCCGGGCGTGCACCGGCGACTCATCACCGCCTTCCTCGTACTTCTTCTCAGCAATAACGACCAGCTGCTTTTCCTCGGTCAGCAGCAGTTCGGAGAGGTAGACGTCCTCCAACCGCTTGGCGCTGGTTTGCCCAGCCTTATTGACCTCGGCCAGGTACTCGGGCGTAAAGCGGAACTCGGGGCAAACTTCATGTCGCCTTCGCCAGCAAAGTCAAACTTGACCACCTTCAGGCTATAGTACTGCCCGCTTTCCCGCTCGGTGCAAATGGCGGCGGCGTACAGCGTGTTGTCGGGCTGAAGCCCAAACTTAGCATCGAACACCGTCACGGCTTTGCCGCCAAACGTGCCGCCCACGGCCACCGACATAATCTTAGTCTCGGGCTTATCATTTAGGTAGCGACGCACGGTGAGCTTCTTCATTTGGTCGCTGATGAGGGCCACGTACTGGGTACCATCGTTGCCGATGTGCACGGTGGGGGAGAAGAAGTCGCCCAGGTCGTGGAAGTCGTAGGTGCGGTCCTTGAGCTTGGTAAGCTTCTGGTCGTAGACGGTGGCGCTGATGGCGCGGATCTGTACGTCGCGGGTGAGGTAGCGGAAGGCAACCAGCTTGGAGCCGTCCGGGGAAATAGATACCCCGGGACGCCGGTCGCGGGCGGCGGCATCAAGCAGCTTTTTCGGGGCCGTTTTTTGACCGTTGCGCAAATCGACGAGGACGGCGGAAAGGCTTTGATTGGCGTTGTCTTTTTGGTGTATTATCACGAAGGCCTGTTCGGAGCCGTGGCCGAAAGCTTCCACGCTCTCCCCGTCGGCCACGGGAATAGTCGCCGTCCATTGCTGCTTGAGTTCGGCGTCGTAACGCTCCACAGCGTACTGCGTGGCCGACTTATGGGCCAAAATGACAAAGCCGCCCCCGGTTACGGGGAGCATTTTGCGCATTACCCGTTGATTATAACGGTCTTCGGCCTGTTCGGGCAGGTAGCTGAACGATACTGACTTCACTTTTTGAGCTACGGCGGCCGTGGGAGCGGTCAGCAGACCGAGTGCCAGGGCCCCAACGGAGAGGAAAAATGTAAACCGCACGGAAAAAGATAGTTAAGGGTGAAAAGTTGCAATGAACAAAAAAATGTACTCTCCAAAGGTATCCAACTCCGGCTGCTTCTCGTAAAGGCCACGCTCCCCAACGGCAACCGGCCTGGGTACTCATGATTTGTTCATGCTATCATAACGTTTTGATAGTCGTTTTCAAGGTGTCGCCTTCGTAACTTTGCCGAAAATAACGGAGAGCAACATCCTTAAAGAGCCTAGGGAATATTGTAAAATTCAAATACAATGGTTTCTCTAGCTGAACAACTCACAGAAGTAAAAAAACAACTTCCTGTTCTGCTTTTTCCTCTTCTTGGCACCAAATTTGTTTTGTTGGCGCCGCCTATTGAATAGCTCCCAACACTATGAAATTTCTACTCAAATTCGTCCTGCTTTTCGCCTTAATTGTCGTTGGTAAGTTGGCTAAAGAGTCTGGTTCGCCACTTGCAACTGCTAAGCGTGTTCAGTCCGAGACGCCCGTGCAGGCAGCTTCTTTCTTTGCTCGACAGGTAAGGCTAGAGAATACACCGCATGGTGGTGGCAGCCGGCTCTGGCAAGCTACAGCCCCTACCTCCTCTTCCCGTTCCGCGGAATCATTCGAATAATATCGGCAGGCGACTTTATTAAGTCGCCTTTTTTATGCCCAGTGCAAACGTTTGAGTTCAACCATAGCCCTGCTAGCTGATCCGGCTCCAGTTGACGGCCGTAGCGGGCAAGGACTCAATATGCCGGCGGATGTTCTGGTTTTGCGGCAGGCTCAGGCCGGGGTCTTCCGCTAGCAGTTGCTGGGCCGCCGCCCGCGACTCGGTCAGGATCCGGCCGTCTTTGGCTAGGTCGGCAATGAGCAGGTCGAGCACACCACTTTGCTGGGTGCCCATCAAGTCGCCGGGGCCGCGCAGCTTCAAGTCGATGTCGGCAATTTCGAAGCCGTTGTTGGTCCGCACCATGGTTTCGATACGGATGCGGCTGTCTTTGCTGAGCTTGTAGCCGGTCATTAGGATGCAGTAGCTCTGGTCGGCGCCCCGGCCCACGCGGCCTCGCAGCTGGTGCAGCTGGGAGAGGCCGAACCGCTCGGCGCTTTCAATCACCATTACCGATGCATTGGGCACGTTTACGCCGACCTCAATTACGGTAGTAGCCACCATAATCTGGGTTTCGCGCTTCACAAAGCGCTGCATCTCGTAGTCTTTCTCCTCGGCTTTCATCCGGCCGTGCACGATGCTGATTTCAAACTCGGGAAAGGCCCGGGCTACGCTTTCGTAGCCATCGGTCAGGTCCTTGTAGTCCATTGTTTCCGATTCCTCAATCAGCGGATACACGATGTATACCTGCCGACCCAGGTTGATCTGGTCGCGCAGAAACTGGAAGACCTTCAGCCGGTTGGCATCGTAGCGGTGCACCGTCACAATAGGCTTGCGGCCGGCCGGTAGCTCATCAATCACCGATACGTCCAGGTCGCCGTAGAGCGTCATGGCTAGGGTGCGCGGAATGGGCGTTGCCGTCATCACCAGCACGTGGGGAATGACGTGGGGATTTTTCTGCCACAGCTTCGAGCGTTGAGCCACCCCAAAGCGGTGCTGCTCGTCCATAATGGTCAAACCCAGGTTTCGGAACTGCACCACATCTTCTAGCAAAGCGTGCGTTCCTACCAGCATGTGCATGGTGCCGTCGCGCAGCTGCTCGTGCAGCACGCGCCGCTCGGAGGTGCGGGTGCTGCCTGTGAGCTTGCCGAGCTTAATACCAAGCTGGTCAGCGTAGGCTTTCAGGCCCACATAGTGCTGGTCGGCCAGAATTTCGGTGGGCGCCATCAGGCAGCTCTGGGCCCCGTTGTCGGCGGCCATGAGCATGCTGATGAAGGCTACAATGGTTTTGCCCGAGCCCACGTCGCCCTGCAGCAGGCGGTTCATCTGCTTGCCAGCGCAGAAGTCCTTATAAATGTCGTGGATTACCCGCTTTTGAGCGCCGGTCAAGTCAAACGTCAGGTGGTTTTTGTAGAAGTCGACCAGCGTCGGTACTTCCTTGAAAATCTGACCGGCCAGGGTCACTTTGCGCTGGTCGCGCTGACGCAGCAGCTTGAGCTGCACATAAAACAGCTCCTCGAATTTGAGGCGAAACCGGGCGGCCTGTAGCAGCTCGGTGCTTTGCGGAAAGTGAATCTGGTGGTAAGCTTCAGCCTTGCCCATCAGGTTGTACTGCCGGATCAGGTCCGGCGACAAGGACTCCTGCACGTGGGGCAGCGCAATCTTGAGCAGGTCGCTCGTCATCCGCGCTATGGCCTTGCTATCGATGCGGTGGTAGTTCTTGAGCTTCTCAGTAGTGTTATACACCGGCTGCAGGTAGCTCTGCCCGGCCTTAGCCTCCGTTACTTCCTCCAGATCGGGGTGGGCCATTTGGGGCCGGCCGTTGAACACAGTGGGCTTACCAAAGACGATGTACTCCTGGTGGTTCTTAATCACCTTTTCCAGGTAGTTCACTCCCTTGAACCATACCAGGTCCAGCTCGGCGCTGCCATCCGACACCTTAGCTACAATCCGCTTCTTGGGTCCCTCCCCAATGACTTCGCGGTTGCGCAATACGCCCTTGACCTGCACGTAGGGCAAATCCTCGGTCAGGTCTTCAATCTTGTAAAACTGGGTGCGGTCGAGGTAGCGGAACGGGTAGCGCTGAATCAGGTCGCCGTAGGTGAAAATGTTCAGCTCCTTTTGCAGCAGGGTGGCGCGCTGGGTGCCCACGCCCCGCAGACTCTCGATTTTAGTATTAAAAAAGCTACTCATGCAGAAGCTGCTGGCTGGCGTGGCTGCTTATTAGCAAGCCGTAAGCTAGCGGAATTTCAGGGTGTTGAGCATGTGAACTACGTCCTTTTTCACGTAGTCGATGACAGGAGCCAAGGAGTCGTTGGCCGTGGCCGTGCGGAAATACAAAGCTCCGCGGAAGAAGTGCGTGGTGCTGTCGGTGGTGTAAAACTGGAACTGGCTGGGTACCTCGCCCGACAGCTCAAAAACCGCTGCCCGCAGGCCGCCAGGCATCTTGATTACACTTTCGTCAATGGCCGAAGCCTTAATCTGATGCTTGGCCGTGAGCTTGCGGGCATCTTCAAGAAGCTTATTGAATAGCTTCTTATCCTGCTTGATGGGCATGTAGGTAATCTGCACGTTGGCCTGCAGCCGGGGATAATAGATGTTAATCCAGTGGGGCTGGGCCAGATACGACGAGTCGCGCAATACTTTAGCCTGCTGCGAGTACTCGAACGTGTACGGGTGGCCCGGGCCCAACTGCTGGTAGGTGGCAGCGGGCAAGTCAATCCGGTTATAGCCCTTGGGCTTGGGCGTATAATCAGCCGGCGACGAGCAGCTGCTGAGCAGCAGGCCAAAGCCAAGAACGGTACTCAGACCACGTAGAAAGAAGGAATCGGGCATTTAGCGCAATGCAGGTTTACTGTTCAAAGGTAACCAGAATCGGCTACGCATGCAGCGGGAGAAACAGCTGCCAGGTAAGCAGCAACACTACTGGGTTTAGCAGCAACGCAAAAAGCCCCGGCGACGTGCCGAGGCTTTGCAAAAACACGCGTTTAAAGACCTTTAAAACGGCAGTTGGTCAATTTCGGGCTCCTGGCGGAAGGTCTGAGCTTCGGCGGGCTGCTCGTTGCCCTGCCCGTTGCTGCTGGCCTGACCATCACCCTGCGGCCGGCCGCCCAGCATGGATATTTCGTCTGCTACAATTTCGGTGATGTAGCGGGTTTGATTATCCTTGTCCTGGTACTGGCGGGTGCGCAGCTTGCCCTCCACGTAGATCTGCTGACCTTTCTTGAGGTACTTCTCCGCCATTTCGGCCAAACCGCGCCAGGCCGTAATATTATGCCATTCGGTCCGCTCCACGCGGTTACCGGATTTGTCTTTGTAGGAGTCATTCGTGGCCAGCGTGAAGTGAGCTACACTCGAGCCGCCTTCCAAATGCCGAACCTCGGGGTCCTTGCCCAGGTTGCCTACCAGAATTACTTTGTTGATGCCAGCCATTGCTTGGTTGTTAAGTAGTTAAGAGGGTTGGATAAAATATCTTTATCTCTTATAAAAATAGCCAATACTGATTATATAACCAAATATTTTAGCTTTTATTTCCAGGTTTTGTCAATATAATTAGCAATTAGCACGGGCTTAGGCAAATCATGCGCCTCTTCAGCTGTGAAAGGAGCCAAGCCAGAGGCGGCTAAGGAAGCCGCCGGTAAAGGTTGCTTCAGCCACACCGGATGAAACCGAGCCTCCACCTTCTGGTGACTTAGCACGTGGCGCAAAGCCAGAACAGGCTCCTCGGCCCGGTCAGTGGCAATGCTACCGCCCAGATCCGCTACCGTAGCAGCCAACTCCACCGCCGGGAGTTCCGCAGCCTCAGTTTCAGTTAGGGCAAAATCGTACAGTCCCTGCCATATATCCTTGGCGGTGCGCTTTTTCAAATACAGCGTATCGCCGTGACGCAGCACTATATAATGAAAGTAGCGGGTACGGCCCGCTTTGGCCTTGCTCTTTACTGGCAGTTCCTGCACCATGCCGTGCTGGAAAGCATAGCACTGGCTTTGCAGCGGGCAAAACAGGCAGTCAGGCTTTATGGGGGTGCATTGAATAGCTCCAAACTCCATAATGGCCTGGTTGAACTCGTCGGGGGCGGCGGCCGGAATCAGCGTATCGGCCAGCGCCTGGAACTCCTTGCGGGTGGCGGGGGCGGCAATGTCGGAGGTAATTCCAAACACGCGCGACAACACCCGGTACACGTTGCCATCGAGCACGGCTACTTTCTCGCCAAAGGCAAAAGAAGCAATAGCCGCCGCCGTGTACTGGCCCACGCCGCGCAGCTTGAGCAGGTCGAGGTAGGTGTCGGGAAACACGCCTTCGTACTCGCGCACTACCTGCTGGGCCGTGTGATGCATGTTGCGGGCCCGGGAGTAGTAGCCCAGTCCCTGCCAGTGCCTGAGTACTTCATCCTCGGGCGCGGCCGCCAGGTCCTGCACGGTGGGGTAGGTTGTGATGAAGTCCAGATAGTACGGCAGGCCCTGCTTTACCCGAGTTTGCTGCAGGATAACTTCTGAAAGCCAGATGGCATACGGGTTGCGGGTGTGACGCCAGGGCAGGTCGCGGCGGTGGCGCGGGTACCATTCCAAGAGGGCCTGGGCGAAATAGGGGTGAGCAGGGGCAAGAACGGAAAGAGGCAAAGATTTGATATATAGTGGTTTGAAGAAGAAATGGGACGCTAAATGGATTGCGGAAAAAGTATTGCAAAACCAAAAAAGGGGGCTACCTTTGTGGCCCGAATTCTTAAGCGAACAGCCTACCGGGCAAGGGCTTACGTGTTGAATCGGGAGTTTTGCCCAGCATACATTTTTCACACCTTAGTACACATACCAGCGTGACTAAAGCAGAAGTAATCGCCGAAATCGCCGACAAGACCGGCATTGAGAAGACCGACGTATCGGCTACCGTTGAAGCATTTTTCAAAGTGGTAAAGGATTCGATGGCCGATGGCAACAATATCTACGTGCGTGGCTTCGGTAGCTTCGTAAACAAGAAGCGGGCAAAGAAAGTGGCTCGTAACATCTCAAAAAACACTTCGATCATCATCGACGAGCACTTCATCCCGAGCTTCAAGCCGTCGAAGACCTTCATCGGTAAGATCAAAAACAGCAAGAAGATCAAAGAGACGGCTCAGGCCTAATTTTCTTTCTTCGTAACATTGCCGGCCGAGCCGCCGGGGATTCCAAGTTTGGGAGCCCGGCGGCCTGCTTTTTCCACATGGCTACACGTCCTTCTTCGCATCAACTTCTTGTTCTGGCCGTCGCCCTAGCGCTGGTGGCTGGCCTGTTTTTGCTGCCTAAGGGAATCGTAAAACCCAAGGAAGGCAAAAACGAGCTGAACCAGCAGACGGCGGCTCGCACCGCCAATCGCGACAACGGTGCCGCCGCTCCCTCTACTTCTTCCGTAGAAGGCGGCATGCCGGCCGGCGCTACTCCAGAGCAGCCGCATATGGCGGTAGCTCCGGAGCAACGCCGCGAAATCAGTGCCCTGCTGGCCAAGTACTCGGCCGAGCGTGACCCGGGCGTTAAGCTGCGCCTGGCTACCGATCTGGCCGCCAAGTACCGCGGCGTCGAGAAGTTCGACAGCGCTGGCTACTACCTTGAGCAGATTGCCGTGGCCCGGCCCGGTGAACAAACTTTGCAGCGCGCGGCCGATGCGTATTACGAAGCGTTCAGCTTTGCTACGACTGAGGAGCGGGCTAAGATGCTGGGCGCCAAAACCCGGGAGTTGTACGAGCGGGTGTTGAAGAACAACCCCGACAACCTGAAGGCCAAAACCAACCTGGGTATGGCTCTGATGGCCAGCGACAATCCAGTAGCGGGCGTGAGCCTGTTGCGCGAGGTACTGGCCGCTGACCCCAAAAACGAAGAGGCTATCTATAACCTGGGTATCCTCTCGTTGCGGAGCAATCAGAACGACAAAGCAGTGGAGCGGTTCCGGGAGTTGACGGTGGTAAATCCGGAAAACGCCAACGGACAGTTCTACTTGGGCGTATCTTTGGCGCTGACTGGTGCCAAAGAAGATGCCCGGAAGGCCTTTACCAAGGCCAAAAGCTTGAGCACGGACCCCGGCTTTACCGCCTCCGTGGACGAGCAGTTGCAGAAATTGAATTAAGTTTTTTTACACCCTAACCTCATCAAACATGCCCTGCGGTAAAAAGAGAAAGCGTCATAAGATTGCCACTCACAAGCGGAAGAAGCGTCTGCGCAAGAACCGTCACAAGAAGAAGTAAGCCCTTTCCGGGTTTGCTGGCGGCCGGTTAAACGCTTTAACCAATAAAAGGCCGTCTATCTCTCACGTAGAGTATCTCGAGAGTGGCTAAAAGTTCGCTTTTCCCGTGGCTAAGAAGGGAAGCTGGTGCCTTGCGCACTGGCTTCCCTTTGCCGGTTTCGGGGGATACGGCTGCGGCTAAACTTGGTGCTCTCTTAACTTATCTGACCCATTGAGTAACGAATTAGTCATTAATTCTACTCAGGAAGGAGAACGGATTGCCCTGCTCCAGGATAAGCGGCTCATTGAATACCACTTTGACCGCAACGACACCAACTACTCCGTTGGTGACATCTTCCTGGGCACGGTCAAGAAAGTTATGCCCGGTCTGAACGCCGCGTTCATCGACATTGGGTATCAAAAAGACGCATTTCTGCACTACGGCGACCTAGGGGAGAACTTCCCTTCGCTGCTGAAGTGGAGCAGAGGCGTACAATCGCAGAAAATTACCGTCGGGGCGCTCAAGAACTTTCAGTTCGAAGGGCAGCTCGACAAAGTCGGCAAGGCCGCCGACGTCTTCAAGAAGGGCCAGCAGCTGCTGGTTCAGATTGTGAAGGAGCCAATTTCCACCAAGGGGCCGCGCCTAAGCATGGATATTTCCATGGCGGGCCGGTATCTGGTGCTGGTCCCTTTTTCGAATACGATTAGCGTATCCAAGAAAATCGTCAGCAAGACGGAGCGGGAGCGGCTCAAGCGGCTCATTGCCTCCATCAAGCCCGACAATTTTGGCGTAATCATCCGCACCGTGGCCGAAGGCCGGGAGGTGGCTGAGCTCGACCGGGATATGCAGAGCATGACGGCCAACTGGGAACAGCTCTTCCAGTCCTTGCGCGCGGCTAAGCCGAACGACAAGGTGCTGGGTGAACTGGGCCGCACCAGTTCCATGATTCGCGATATGCTCAACGAAAGCTTCGACTCCATTACCGTGGATTCGGCGCCGATGTATGAGGAGATGCGCAGCTACCTCCAGAAAATTGCGCCCGACAAGCTCGGCTTGCTCAAGCTTCACACCGGTAAGGTGAAAGTGTTTGAGCACGTGGGAATTGAAAAGCAGCTCAAAACGCTGTTTGGCAAGACCGTAACAGTGCCCGGCGGGGGCTATTTGGTGATTGAACACACCGAAGCCCTGCACGTTATCGACGTCAACTCGGGCAACAAGAGCAACCAGGAAAGTGACCAGGAGGCTACGGCTCTCATGATCAACATGCTGGCGGCTAAAGAGGTAGCCCGGCAGCTGCGCCTGCGCGACATGGGCGGCATCATCGTCGTCGATTTTATCGACATGAAGAGTGCCGATAGTCGCAAAAAGGTGGAGGATGCCGTGAAGGACATCATGAAGAACGACAAAGCGCGCTTCACGATTCTACCTATTACCAAATTCGGGCTGCTGCAGATTACGCGGCAGCGCGTACGCCCCGCCGAGAACATTGTGACCGGTGAAGTGTGCCCCACCTGTGGCGGCACGGGCAAGATTTCGGCCTCTATCCTCGTAACGGACGAAATCGACAACAGCATTGAGGACCTGCTGGTTACCCAAAACCAGTCGGGCATCACGCTGTACGTGCACCCCTTCCTGCACGCTTATTACACCAAGGGATTGGTGTCGAAGCAGATGAAGTGGTATTTGAAGTATTATAAGTGGGTCAAGATCATGAAGGATACGTCCTTGGGCTTGACCGACTACCGCATCGAGGATGAGCGGGGCGAGGAAATCGAGTTGCATTCCCCCGCCGCCGCCATGAGCCGCCTCCAGGACCGGGAGGTGGAAGAAATTACTGATTGACGGTTTTTCTGCGAAAACCTTCCTGATAAGAAGAAAGCCCCGTTGCTCGGCAAGAGCAGCGGGGGCTTTTTCATGTGGGGTGCGGTAGTTGACCTTAGAACTTCAGGCCTAAATCCAGGGCTATTTCGTTGTTTTTGAGCGTTACTTCCTGGAAGCCCCGCTCGTCTTCGAAATACTTGTCGATGTTGAACAGGCCGCGGTGGTAGGAGAAGCCACCGAATACCTTGGTGCTCTGGCCGAGCTGATATTCGACGCCGGCCCCAATCAGAGCCGAGGCATCGGGTACGATGAAGTGCTTGGAAGCTTCGGTTTCTTTACCCGTGGCGGCATCCGTATAGCGCTTCTCTCCATTGATGCGGTTGGCAATAGCGCCGCCCAGGGTACCGCCCAGCTGGAAATAGAGCTTGGTATCGGTGGCAATATCATTGGTAAACAGCTTGACGGTAACCGGCACTTCCAGGTACTGCAGGCCGATTTTCTGTTCCTTGGTTACCATCGAAGAGCCACCCGGAGAGCTGACATCCATATAGGAGATAGTGCCGCCCTTGCCAGTAAGCCATAAGCCGGAGCTGAAAGCGTAGTTCTGGCCAAAGAAGTAGTCGACTACCAGGCCGCCACCCAGGGTCACTTTGCTTTTTGCGTTCTGAAAGTTATAGGCCGTGGGACCATCAGCGCGCATGTACGCAACGGAGGGCGACAGTTTCAAGCCAATTTCTACCTGAGCGGAAGCCGTGCCGGCTGATGCACCCAGCACCAGCATTGCGAGAAGCAATTTTTTCATAATGAAGAGGAAAAGAGTCAGGCTTTAGACGAAAGACAGCCCCGCGGCGTTTCGTTTTGGCTATTTTCGCCCTAAAGATAGAAGCGTGACTTACATTCCTGCCTACCTCCGCCTTATACTGTTCTGTTTTCTGGGCTCCAGTCTGGTGCTCAGCAGCTGCACATCCAACGAAACCTGCTCGGCCGACCCGGAAGTGGCCAAAGTGCCGGTTACGGTGCAGATGGAACGGTTAGAGCAGCCATTCTTTCAGATCAAGAATGCAGCGGAAGCTAAGCAGTTCATGCGTCAGAACCCTACTTTCACTACCTATTTCCTGGGACGGAAGCAGTTTCCGTCGGAGGATGTCCTAGCGGAGAAATTGGTGAGTTTGTCCACCAACCAGGGCTTGCAGAAACTGGGGAAGGATTCGGAAGCTGCCTTTAAGGACACCAACGCGCTGCAGAGTCAACTTAAGCAGCTGTTTCAGCATGTACGCTACTATTTTCCGAATTTTTCGGTGCCCCCGGTAAAGACCTTCGTGAGCGGGCTCAGCCAGGACTTGTTCGTGAACGACAGCCTGATGGTGCTCAGCATCGACTTTTTTGCCGGTGCCAAGGCCAGCTACCGGCCCAACGTGCCCGAATACATCCTGCGCCGCTACGAGCCGGCCTATATGATTCCTACCGCGGCCTTGGCTATTTCCAGCAAGTACAACCAGAAGAAGCTCACCGACCAGACCATGCTGAGCGAGATGGTGCAGTTTGGTAAGTCGCTTTACTTCGCCGAAAAGGTGCTGCCCTGCACCGCTGATACCTTGCTCATTGGCTTTACGGGACCGGAAATGGCTAATCTGCAGTTCAACGAAGGCAAGGTATGGGCCCACTTTATTGAGAAAAATCTGCTCTACAACACCAGCCCGTTTACCATTCAGAAGTATATCGGGGAACGGCCCAATGTGCCCGAAATCGACAAAACTTGCCCCGGCCGGGTGGGAGCCTGGGTCGGCTGGCAGATTGTGCGCAAGTATATGGCTGAGCACCCCAACGTGACGCTGGCCCAACTGATGGCTCAGAAAGACCCGCAGCGCATCCTGAATGAGTCGCGGTACCGGCCGCGGCGGAAGTAGGTACCAGGGAAATAAACGGCGACCCAGTCGGCGTTTCGATCCTTCAGAGTTGGAGAATGAATTCTTAACTCGTCATTGCTAATTCCTAATTACTGCCCAGTGCACATTGCCGTTTTCAGCCAGTACCACACCAACCCTGACTGTCCGGCAACGAGCCGCCATTACTCCTTGCTGGCGCACCTGGCCAAGTCGCACCGCGTCACGCTCATTACCACTCGCACTTGGGAAAGCCAGCGCCTGACGCAGGAGTATCCGTGGCTGCCGGAAGGCGTGGAAATGCGGGCCGCCGAGGTGCCCTACGAAAACAGGATGGGTGTGGCTCGGCGGGTGCTGTCGTTTGGGCAGTATGCTGCTTACGCTGTGCGGGAAGGCCTGAAACTAGAGCGGCCCGATGTCATCTGGGGAATTTCCACCCCGCTGACAGCTGCCTGGGCTGCCGCGCAAGTGGCCAAGCGGCGTCAAATTCCCTGGGTGTTTGAGGTGCAGGATCTGTGGCCGTCCTTTCCCATTGCCATGGGCGCGGTGCCCACCCGTTGGGCCCAGAACCGCCTGTTTGCCCTCGAAAAAAGTCTGTACCAGAGTGCCCAGCATATTTTGCCTCTGTCGCCGGATATGACGCGCTACGTGCAGCAGTTGGGCTTTCCGACGAGCAAAATTACTACTGTGCTAAACGGTACCGACCTGGACCTGGCCGCCCAGGCCACGCCGGCAGCCGTAGCTAAACTGCAGGCCCAGTTGGGCTTGACTGGCAAGCAAGTAATTCTCTACGCCGGTACCTTTGGGCGGGCCAACGATATTCCAACGCTGGTGGCAGCGGCCGAAGCCCTGGCTCTGGTTCATCCCCAGGCAGTATGGCTGTTTATGGGTCTTGGGTTTCATGAGCCCCTGGTGCGGGCTGCTGCTTTGCGGTGTCCTGCCATTCGGCTGGTGCCGCCCCAGCCCGGCATGCCGTATTTAGCTGGTTTAAGCTGGCCGATGTTGCCGTCGTATCCTTCCTCGACCTTCCCGTGCTGGACGCCAATTCCCCGGCCAAGTTCTATGATAGTCTGGCCGTAGGTACACCGGTAGTCGTCACAAACCAAGGATGGACGAAAAAGCTGGTAGAACAGCACGGATGCGGCTGGTACTCCCCGCTGGCAATGCCCCGGCGTTGGTTGAACTGCTGGCTCAACTGCTGACTCAGCCCCAGCTTTTAGCAGATGCGGGCCTGCGTGGCCAAGAGGTAGCGGTTAAGGAGTTTGACCGGCAACAGATTGCGCAAACAATACAAGGAATCCTCGAAAGGAGCGCTGAAGTTTAAACCCTGGAGAACTAGTTTTATACTAAGTTGTACTGATTCGGCTGCAGTACTCAGATTTCCACAGTAGTAGCCGGATCTAAATCTGCTGCGCTGGGCTTGCCGAAGTGAGAAGCGTAGTACTTACAAAAGTCCTTAAGCGGGCAAATTCCGCACTTGGGCGTGCGAGCCACGCATACGTAGCGGCCGTGCAGAATCAGCCAGTGGTGGGCTTTCGGAATCAGCTTCTCGGGTATATACCGCACCAGCTCCTTTTCCACGGCTAGGGGCGTTGTAGCCTTTTGCGTCACCAAGCCCAGCCGGTGCGACACCCGAAACACATGCGTGTCGACGGCCATAGCGGGCTGATTGTAAATAACCGATACAATTACGTTGGCCGTTTTGCGGCCCACACCCGGTAGGCGCTGTAGTTCCTCAATCGTGCTGGGCACTTCAGAGTTAAATTCCTCCACTAGCAAACGGCCCAGGCCCGCTAGGTGCTTGGCCTTGTTGTTGGGGTAGGAGACGCTACGAATAAAGGGAAAGATGTCGTCGGCCGAAGCCAGCGCCAAGTGGGCCGGGGTCGGAAATTGCTCCAGCAGAGCCGGCATAATCTGGTTGACGCGCTTATCGGTACACTGGGCACTGAGTACCACGGCCACAATCAGCTCGTAGGGGTTGCCGTAGTGCAGCTCCGTTTTGGGCTCGGGAAAGTGGGTGGTGAAGTAGTCGAGGAACCGACGGAACCGCTCGGGCTTGCGCATGGCTGGAAGCAAATAAGCACTGGAAGAGCGGCAAAATAACGCCAAAAAAAGTCATCCTGAGCTCGACACGCTCTGCTTACTGTCGGCTGACCACTCTGAGAGTGGAAGCGTGGAACAGCAAGCGGGCTTGCAAGCTCAGGATGACGAGGAGTAATCTTTACCCAGCCTTGAGAAAGGTGCGGGAGTACTGTAAAATCGAATCGGTGGTACGCTTGCTAGGGGCACTTTTGAGGCCATCCAAGCAGCGCTGGGCTAAGAGGAGGTCGGCGCACACGGTGGCCAGTTCGGCGTCGTGGAGCAGGGCGCGCTCTACTTCCTGGTGCTCATTAGCCGGCAATTCGTTGTATACGTACCGGAGCAGTTTCTCGTGGGTAAAGGTTTTGATCATAGAAAACGGGTTGTGCGGCCATCTTCTTCCGCAGGTTAATCAGCGCGTAACGCATACGCCCCAGCGCTGTGTTGATGCTAACCCCCGTCGCGTCCGCAATTTCCTGAAAGCTCATGTCGCCGTAGTGACGCATGATGAGCACTTCTTTCTGCACTGCGGGCAGGTCCTGGATTAGCTCCCGAAGACGGGCGTGGGTTTCCTCACGGGTGATGGTAGCCTCCGCACCCTCTTCTGCCAACGACAACGAATTGAATGCATGACTTGTTGTGTCAAGATTCAATAAAGGACTGCGTTTTTCGCGGCGGAAGAAGTCAATCGCCAGATTATGAGCGATACGGCAAATCCAGGAAGAGAATTTTCCTTCCTCATTGTAGCGCCCACTCTTCATCGTGTGGATAGCTTTGATAAAGGTATCCTGCAGCAGGTCTTCGGCTACGTCCTCATCGCGCACGATTAGCATAATCGTGGTGAAAACGCGGCTTTTGTGCCGATCTAGCAATAGGGCAAAGGCATCTTCCTTACCGGCAATGTAAAGGGATATGAGAGCGGAATCGCTCGGCTGCAAGGTGTCCATAAAGGCTACGGGTTAGAGGAACGTAGAGCTTTAGGCCATAGAGTGCAGTTGCCGGTGAAATCGAGAAAGTTTCTGAAGAGCAGATGAAGTTTCCAAATGTAGAAAACGGCAACACCATTCGCAATGCATGGTTGCTTCAAAAGCAAAATAATTTTTGTCTTTTAAAACAAATCATTCAATAGCGTATATCAACTATTTCAAATTGAAGGATCTAACGAAAAAATTTATTGTTCCTTCATTCGTTAGCGCGGGCGTTTTAGCATAAAAAAAGCCCGCTTTTGCGGGCTTTTACACGAGTTATATTCTGGCTCAGCGCCGTAGCTGAGAATCGATGGTTTGCAGCTGGGTGTCGATAGAAGTGGCGGCCGGATTCTGGCCGACAGCGGCTTTGGTGCGCTCGGCCAGGCGGTCGGAGAGTTGCTGAAGCAAGACCATGCGTTGCTCGGTACGGCGCAGCTCGGTGGCCAGCCGCTGCGGTACCAGGGCAGGGCCGTAGCGGGCAGCTGGGTTTCGGTGGGCTGGCCGGTTACTTGCCGGGCACGCTGCTCAATAGCGGGGCCGACATCATGTCGTCGGTGAAGTTGACGATGGTACCCTGCAGGTTCACCGCCCTGCCCTCGGGCAGCATCTGCCGGGTGCCGTCCTTGCTGATCATAATCCCGTCGGGACGTACAACGGTGCCATTGTCCATGGTGACCGGAGCCGACAAGCGCGACATCTGGCCGGCCTGAATCCGCATGGTAAGGCCATTGCGGCGGGCTACCCCGTCTTTCAGCGCCGGGGCTGATGCAGAAGCTGTGGCGGTCGACGCCGGCGTAGTTTGGGCCAGGACGGGGGCCGCGGGTAGCAGCAGGCTGGCAAGGGCAAGGCAGGCAAGCGGAGCGTAGTGCATGGGGTGGGGTAGGAAGAAGGTCCGGAAAACCGGCCACGGCTGCCGGTACTGCTGCTGACGCGCTTTGCCCGGGAAGGTTACGCGTGGGATTCATGGGCGCGCCGCCGGGCCAGCCAATCGGCGGCCAGGCCTTCGTCGCTGAACAGGCGCACGTGGCAGTCGGCGTTGGAAACCAGTGGTGCCCCATTCTCCTGATCCACGTTGCTTAGGTGGGCCGGCGACATAAGAAACGCCAGGTACACGCGCCCGCCAAGCAGGCCCGTAAGCCGGGGCAGAAAGGTGGTCAGCACCCACTGGGTGGAATCTTCGCTGATGGTACCACGGCGGCGCAGGTCGAGCAGCCAGTAGCGCACTTTCTGGGGAGCCGCTACGCGTAGCGTGGCTTCGTAGCCCTGCTGCACTTCGGCGGGGCTTACCTGCCGCAACCAGCGGCCCAGCAGCGTGCCAAGGTCTTCGCGCAGGGTAAGCTCCACAAAATCGGCAACGGCAGTAACGGTTGGCACGGGCAGCGGCTAAAGGAGTGGATGGGTCTGAAAACCAGGCGGCACAGGGAAGTAAGATAAACAAATCGGGGAATTTTGTCAAACCCGGCAATCAGCTGCTGTATTGGTTGTAACGCGGTTTTAAGACCGTTGAATCGGCCGGCTGCCGGCTAGTTCCCAACCTGAGCTGTGACTTCGGGCCCCGGTTTCGGTTTACCTTTGCCCTGCTTCCTTCCACTGTTTCTGCTTTATGGCTGCTGATACCTCGCTCACGCCCCACGACCCGTACGCGGCGCTACGGATTCCTGATTTTCGTCGGCTTATTTCGGCCCGGGTGTGTTTTACGGTGGCTACCCGCGTGCAGGGGCTGGTGGTGGCCTGGCAGATATTCCGGCTCACCGGCGACCCGCTGGCGCTGGGCTTTATCGGGCTGGCCGAGGCGCTGCCCAGCATTGGCGTGTCGCTCTACGCGGGGCACGTGGCCGACTCGGTAAAGCGCAAGAACATCATCATCGTGACCGTGACGGTGCTGCTGCTGTGTGCGGCGGCACTGTGGGCTTTGTCGTCGCCGGCGGGGCTGCCCTTGCTGGCCAAAGGCTCCTTGTACACGCTGCCGCTCTACGTGGTCATCTTTATCAGCGGTATTGCCCGGGGCTTTCTGGGGCCGGCTTTGTTCTCGTTTATGCCCCAGCTGCTGCCTAGCCGAGATAAGCTGGCCAACGCCATTACCTGGAACAGCACCACCTATCAAGCTTCGGCGGTGCTGGGCCCGGCCATCGGCGGCTACCTGGTGGCCCACCTGGGCGTGGCCAACTCCTACGCTGTGGCCACTGGGTTGCTGCTGCTGGCCCTGGTGCAGTTTGCTGGCATTGCGTCGCGGCCCCTGCCGCCGCGCGAGGGCGAGAAGCTGAGCCTGCAAGAAAGTGTGCTGAGCGGACTAAAGTTTATTTTCAGCAACCAGCTCGTGCTGGCGGCCCTGGCGCTGGATATGTTTGCGGTGCTCTTCGGTGGTGCCGTGGCCCTGCTGCCAGTGTTTGCGGTGGATATTCTGCACGTGGGAGCCGCCGGCCTGGGTCATTTGGAAGCCGCACCCGCTGTAGGCTCAGTACTGATGGCCGTGGCCCTGACTTATTTCCCCCTGAAGCGGCACGCCGGCCGCAAGCTGCTGTGGGCCGTGGCGGGCTTCGGGGCCGCTACCATTGCCTTTGCCTTGTCTACCAACTTCTGGTTGTCGTTGGGCCTGCTGTTTCTGACCGGCGTCTTCGACTCGGTGTCGGTGATTGTGCGCTCCACGCTGATTCACACCTTTACGCCCGAGTACATGAAGGGGCGCGTATCGGCCGTCAACAACATCTTTATCGGTTCCAGCAACGAAATAGGGGCCTTTGAGTCGGGAGCGGCGGCCAAGCTGATGGGCGTGGTGCCCTCGGTGGTATTCGGCGGCATCATGACCATTATCGTGGTCTTATTCACCACCTGGCGGGCCGATAAGCTGCGCACGCTGGACATGACGCCCAAGAAGCCGGAGCCCGAACCAGTGGCCTAGGCCCAAATTATATAGCATAAGTATGTGATAAGAGCGTAGTGGAAACACTATATACTGTAGCTTTGCGCTTGAATTAGGCCGCTTTTGGCAGATTATGGCTTTGCGGCCGCCCCGCGCTATGGCTACTTCCGATGCTACAGATGCTTTAGAAGTCCGGCTTGCCCACCTGCGGGCTACCGACGCGGAAGCCTTTATGGAGGTGCTGTTCCGGGAATTCTACCGGCCCCTGGGCACGGTTATTCAGCGGGTCGTTAAAGACAAGGAAGCCACCGAAGACCTGCTGCAGGACGTGTTTTTGCGCATCTGGAACGGGCGCGACACGCTGGTTATCAGCACCACGTACCGGGCTTACCTGTACCGGGCAGCCTTGAACGCCGCTTTGCGCTACCAGGAGCGGGGCCAGCGCCAGGTAGCCTGGGACGACGCTCCCGCCACAGCCGAGCCGCGCGTTGATAATGCCCTGCACACGCTCTACCAGCAGGAAGCGGAGGATTCGGTGGAAGCGGCCCTTGCTCACCTGCCGCCCCAGTGTCGGACCGTGTTTACCATGAGCCGCTACGAGGAAATGAGCTACCAGGAAATAGCCGATGCCCTCGAAATTTCCCCCAAAACTGTCGAAAATCAGATGGGCAAGGCCCTGCGCATTTTGCGGCAACAGCTCAGCGGCCTGCTCAAGAATCTGTATTCTTTCCTGCTGTAAGGCCCGCTAGAAAATATTTTTTGATGGGGCGTAGGGGTAAGGTCCGGGTCGTGGATCAAAGAGAGGAAAGCAACATTTTCTCTGACCCGAAACCTTACGCTACGGCTATGAAAAACCTTCTCTACTTCGGCTTCCTAACCCTCACCCTCGGCCTGACCAGCTGCGACTGCGACGACGTCTTCCCCGACAAAGTAACCGGCAGCGGCCCGGTAGTGACCGAGAACCGGACCGTGACCGACTTCTCCCGCCTGGAGCTTTCGGTGAATGCCGAGGTGTTCCTGACTCAGGGCTCCAGCCGCTCGCTGCGGGTAGAAGCTCAGCAAAACATTCTGAACGTGCTGCAAACCAACGTGAGCGGCGAGCGGCTGGCCATCAACTATGGTCGGGTAAACGTGCGCCGCCACGAGCCCATCCGGGTGTACATCACCACGCCAAACCTGAGCAGCGTGCATGTGTCGGGCTCGGGCAGCGTGGTGGGGCAGAATGCCTGGCGCATCGACGACCTGGGGCTGAGCCTCTCGGGCTCGGGCGGCATTAATCTGGGGTAGTAGGAGCCCGCAACCTGCGCACCGACATCTCCGGCTCGGGCACCGTGCGCCTGGCCGGTGATGCCGCCCGCCACGAGATGCACCTGAGCGGCTCGGGCGCAGTAGAAACCTTTCCGCTGACCGTGCAGGCCGCCGACGCCAGCATTAGCGGCTCGGGCAGCACCCAGGTTACGGCTGCCGAAACGCTCAATGCCAGCATTAGCGGCTCGGGCAAGGTGTACTACAAAGGTCGTCCCACCATCACGGTGCGCACTTCCGGCTCGGGCCGTGTGGTGGATGCCAACTAAGCGCCGGCAGGACCTTACCCGAAATCCGCCGGGATTCTTCCTGCAATTCCGGCGGACTTTCGAAAATGGACGGGACGATTTTTTGCCGGCCCGCCCGGTATTGTCGGGCCTGGGCCGTCTGCCCGGGTGCAACTGCTACGCTTTACTCTTTTGCCTCTATTAACCTACGTGTCTATATGCTTCGTCTTTTTGCCTTCTTCTCCCTCTTATTTCTGCTGCTGGCACCGGTAACCTCCCGGGCGCAGTCGTCGGGTACGGCTGCTTCCGGCAAGGTAACCGTGAGCGGCTACCTCAAGGATGCCGCCAACGGCGAGGCCCTGGTGGGCGCTACCGTGGTAGTAAAAAGCCTGGGCGTGGGCGCCACGGCCAACGAGTACGGCTTTTACTCCCTGACGTTGCCCAAGGGCAGCTACACCATTACCTACACCTTTCTGGGCTACGAGCCCAGAACGTGACGCTCACGCTCAGCGAAAACGTGACCCGCTCGATACGCCTCGGGGCCCAGGGCGTGCAAACCGGCGAAGTGGTAGTAACGGGTAAAAAGCCCGACGAGAACGTGAAAAGCACGGAAATGGGCACCACCCGCCTCGATATGAAAACCGTGAAGCTCATGCCGGCCCTCATGGGCGAAGTCGACGTGATTCGCAGCATTCAGCTCCTGCCCGGCATCAGCACGGTGGGGAGGGCGCCTCGGGATTCAACGTGCGCGGCGGCGGCGTGGACCAGAACCTGATTCTGCTCGACGAGGCCCCGATTTATAACGCGTCCCACTTGTTTGGCCTCTTCTCGACCTTCAACCCCGATGCCGTGAAAGACATCAAGCTGGTGAAAGGCGGCATTCCGGCCCAGTACGGCGGCCGGCTTTCCAGCCTGCTCGATGTGCGCATGAAGGAAGGCAACTCCCAGCGTCTGGGCGTATCGGGGGGCGTGGGGCTGATTATGTCGCGCCTGGCCGTGGAAGCTCCGATTGTGAAAGACAAAGGCTCGTTTATCGTGGCCGGGCGGCGCTCCTACGGGGACTTGTTCCTCAAGTTTGTGCCCGACCAGAAAGACAACCAGGCCTACTTCTACGACCTCTCGGCCAAGGCCAACTACACTCTGGGCGAAAAGGACCGGCTTTACGTGTCGGGCTACCTGGGGCGGGACGTGTTTGCCTTTGGCAAGGCTTTCAAGAACACCCTGGGCAACCGCACCGGCACCGTGCGCTGGAACCACGTGTTCAATTCCCGGCTGTTTGCCAACGCTACGGCCCTGGTGAGCAAGTACGACTACGGCCTGGGCGTGCCCGAGGGCAACCAGTCGTTTGAGTGGAAGTCCAACATCGTCAACTATAGCCTCAAGGCCGATTTCAACTACTACCGCACGCCCCAGAGCACACTCAACTTCGGCGCCAGCGCGGTGTACTATACCTTTTTGCCCGGGCAGGTAACGCCACTGAGCGCTACGTCCATCTTCCGCCCCATTGCCCTCGACAACCAGCAGGCCGTAGAGTACGGCGCTTATATCGACAATGAGCAGACGTTTTCACCCCGGTTGTCGGCCCAGTATGGCCTGCGCCTGAGCATGTTCGACTACCTGGGCGGCGGTACCGTGTATGAGTACGAAGGACCCAACGGCCGCCAGAAGAACCCAGTGAACCCCCAGCAGTATAGTAGCGGCGAAATCATCAAGCGCTACCCGAACCTGGAGCCCCGGGCCTCGCTGCGCTACGTGCTGACCGATAACAGCTCCCTAAAAGCCAGCTATAACCGCATGGTGCAGTATATCCATCTGGTGTCTAATACTACGGCCTCTTCGCCCCTGGACGTTTGGACGCCGAGCACCAACAACATCAAGCCCGAGCACGCCGACCAGATTGCCCTGGGTTACTTCCGCAACTTCCAGGACAACGCCTACGAGGCCTCGGTAGAGGTATTCGGCAAGCGCATGGACAACCAGATTGACTACATCAACGGGGCCAATACGCTGCTCAACAAGAACCTGGAGGCCGAGCTGCTCTACGGTCAGGGCCGGGCCTACGGAGCCGAGTTCTACGCGAAAAAGAACGAGGGCAAGATGACCGGCTGGATCAGCTACACCCTGAGCCGCTCGGAGCGGCAGATTGACGGCATCAACAACAATAACTGGTACGTCAACAAGTACGACAAGACGCACTACCTCTCGGTGGTGGGCATGTATACCGTGTCGCCGCGCTGGACGGTGTCGAGCACCTTCAGCTACAGCACCGGCATTGCCACCACCTTCCCCGACTCGCGCTACGTGTACCAGGGCCTGGTGATTCCCAACGTGAACGGCGACGTGCGCAACAACTACCGGGTGCCGGCCTACCACCGCCTCGACCTGGCCGCCACCCGGGAAGGCAAAGTTGACCCGAATAAGCGTTGGCACAGCAGCTGGACCTTCTCGATCTACAATGCTTACGGCCGCCGCAACCCCTACAGCATCTATTTCCGCCAGAACGAGGACAACCCGGCCAAAACGGAGGCCGTGCGCCTGGCCGTGTTTGGCACCATCCTGCCCTCGGCGTCTTACAACTTCAATTTCTAAGCTTCGGCCGTAACGATATCCAGCATATGAACCGCATCATCACTTTTCTATTGGCCGCCGGCCTGCTGTCCCTCTCTAGCTGCGTCGACGTGGTGGACGTGGAAATTCCCGAAGGCAAGCCCCTACTGGCCGTGGAGGGCGCAATTACCGACCAGCCCGGCCCCTACTACGTCACGCTTACCAAAACAGCGCCCTACTTCGACGAGGCTGAGCTGCCGCGGGTAAGCGGGGCCGTGCTAACGCTGGAAGACAATGAAGGCAACCGCGAAACCCTGAAGGAAGTCAGCCCGGGCCGCTACGCCACCAGCTCCTTGCGGGGCAAAATCGGCAACCAGTACGTGCTGACCATCAAGGCGGAAGGGGAGGAGTACCGGGCCGAAACCGAAATCCGCCGCACCCCCGAAATTGACAGCATCCGGGCCGAGTTCCGGGCCAAGTCGCCCACCGACGACGAGGGCTACTACATCCTGTACTACGGCAAGGAAACACCCGGCGTGGGCGACTACTACCGCTTTACCGTGCACCACAACGGCCGGCAGCTCAACCAGCCCGGCGACCTTATTGTGACCAACGATGAAATGGTGGACGGCAGCTACATCAACGGCGTGGAGCTCACGGATGAGGAAGGGGTAGGCGGGGTACCCTTCAAGAAAGGCGACAAGGTGCGGGTCGAAATAATGTCCATCCCCCGCGACTATTTCTACTTTCTCAACGAAATGGAAACCCAGATCAACAACGTGGGCCTGTTTGCTACTCCGCCGGCCAACGTGCGGACCAATGTGCGCAACGTGCAGCCCGGCTCCGAAAAGGTGGCCGTGGGCTACTTTGCCGGGCACACGCTGCGCGCCGATTCACTTGTAATTGAGTAGAAACGTGGGTTATAGATAAGCAAATACAAGCTCTATATAGAGTTCTTCTGGAATGAGTGACATCTTTGCGTGACTGTCCACAAGCTGAATAGTGAATTGGGCATTGCCCAAACCCAAAAACGACTAATCAAAAACCACCATGCTCCAGCCTGAAGCCGAGGCGCCCTGGGATTTGCTGGCCAAACACTTGGCTGGCGAAGCCACGCCCGGCGAGTTGGAGCAACTGCGCCGCTGGGTATCGGCCGACCCCAGCGCCTGGGCCTGCTTACCGACGCTACCCGGGCCTGGGAGCGGACCGGCGCCGCTCCCGTGGCTGGCCTCTTTACCGACGCCGATGTGGAAGCCGCCTGGCAACGGTTCCGGCCCAAGATGACCGGAGCCCGCCCCGCCGCCGAAAGCCCGCTGCGGGTAGTTCGGCAAGAGCCGGCAGCACCGGCCACCGAAGCGCCCGAAGCCAAGGTAATTCCGATGCGGCCCAACCCGCTGCCTTCGCTGCTGCGCATTGCTGCCACTATTCTGCTGCTGATTGGGGCCGTGTATGCTTTTCAGAGCTACCGGCGCGAGCTGCTGCCTACGCCGCCCGTCGTAGTGACGGCCGGCCCGCAAAAGCGCCTGCTGGCCCTGCCCGACGGCAGTAAAGTATGGCTGAACCGCCACTCAACCCTGGAATACGCCGCCGACTTCAGCGGCGGCAGCGGCCGGGAAGTAACGCTCACGGGCGAGGCATTCTTTGAGGTACAGAAAGACCCCGAAAATCCTTTCACGGTGCTTTCGGCTGCCTCACGTACCCGGGTGCTGGGCACCTCGTTCAACGTGCGAGCCTACGCCGCCGAAGACTCGGTTGAAGTGTCGGTGGTGACGGGTAAGGTAGCCTTTGCCAGCCGCACCAGCCACCAGGATTCGGTGCTGCTTACCTCCGGAATGCGGGGCGTGCTGCTGGCCCGGGGCGAAGCAGAAATTCCGGTGCCCGTGCGGCAAACCGCCACCGCCGATGCCAACTTCCGGGCCTGGCAAACCGGGGAGCTGGCCTTCGATAACGCCACGCTGGCGCATGTTATCCGCACGCTGCGCACCACGTTCGGTACCACCATCACCGTGGCTGATAAAACCTTGCTGAAGTGCCGCTTCACCGGTACTTTCCGCCAGCCCGACCCAACCCAGGTGCTGCAGGTAGTGAGCGTGGCCACCAATGCTACGATGACCGGTGACGCCACCGATGGGTTTATTCTGGGCGGCAAAGGCTGCGAATAACTGGCAGGCAACCGGCCTGGCCGCTTCAGCATCCTACTTAGTTACAGGCGGCGGTTAGCCGGCCCCGCCGATTCACTTTTGGCCTCACTTTTTCCCGCGGCTATGCGGTATCTGTCTGCTCTGATTTTCTGTCTCGGGCTGCTGGCTAGTTCCGTGGGAGCCCAGCAGCCGGCCACGTTGCTGGCCCGGCGGGTGAGCGTGGCCGCTACCGATGCGCCCCTGCAGCAGGTTCTGCGTGACATTGCCCGCCAAAGCGGCATTCCTTTTAGCTACAGCAGCACCTTTATTCCGCTGCAGAAACGAGTGACGCTACAAACCCAGGGCCGGCAGCCGGTGGGGCGGTACTGCGCCAGCTGTTTGAGAATCGGGGCGTTTCCTATCAGGTTATCGGTGGGCAAATCGTGCTGTGGCGCACCGGAGAAAAGCCGCCTTTCGCCGTGCCAGTACCGGGTAAGCCCCGGGCAGTAAGCGCAACGCCCACAAAGGAAGTGGCGTTTGGGAAAAAAGAGGCGGCAATGCAGCGTGCTGCCTCCGCGGTACCGCCCGCAGCAAACCGCAAGACCACCGTTGCGCAGCTGCCCACATCGGGTTCTGGAGCTGGAAAACCAACAAATTCGCTGAGCTATAAAACTCGCGCAACGGCCAAGCCCGGCCCGGCGACGGCCAGCGTGGGGAAGGCTAATAGCTCGCGCCCGTCGGCTGCGCCCTTGCCGCTGCCAGCAGCGTTGCCGCCAGCAGTACCCGCCCCAGTTACTTCGACAGCTAGCTCAACGAGCTCTGACACAACTACCCAGGAGGCACAGACGGCGCTGGTGCGCTTGCGCCGCAAAGCCCGGGCGGCTACGCAGGCCGCAGCCGGGGCCCTGACGCGCACGGCCCGCCAAACCGGCCGCACAGTAGGCAAGGGGGTGAAACAGGTGGCGGGCGGCGCCAAATCGGTGCTCGACACCGTGGCCGTAGCTGCTACCGAGCTAAGGGAGCCGTTGCGCAAAGCCGGCCGGCTGTTGGAAAGCAAGCTGTCGGGCCCGCTGGCAGGGCGCGCGGTAGAGGTGCAAAGCGGGCTGCCTGGTCGGGACACGGTGCTAACCACCGTACCGGTGCCCGCGCCTGAGGCTCGCAAAACCTATGACTACCACAAGTGGCAAGTCTCCTTCGTGGGGCCGCTGGGCTCCAACTGGCTGCGGAGTGGCCGCAGCGTTAATGATATTTCGCTGAACGTGCTGGCCGGCTATGCGGCCGGGGTGCGGGAGTAGAAGTAGGCGGCTTGGTGAACGTGGTGCGTGACACAATGCGGGGTGGACAAGCAGCTGGCCTACTTAACGTGACGGGTACCGAAGTACAGGGCGCGCAGGTGGCCGGCTTGCTCAACGTAACCGGGGGCTCGGTGCGCGGTGCCCAGTTGGCTGGCTTGGTCAATCTGGTGCGCGACGATGCCCGGGGCCTGCAGGTGGCCGGCTTGGTCAATATTGTGGGTGGAGCGGCCCGCACCCGCCACAACGACGGTCGCCCGGCTCAGGCCCGCCGGCTGCTGGGCTTGCCCCGTCTACTGGCCACCGATCCAACGGCGCAACACCTGGCTGCGCCTAGTGCCATGTCGTTGCCCGGCCCTTTAGTGCAGGCTGCGGGTCTGGTCAACCTGACTGGCACCGATATCCGCGGCCTGCAAACCGCTCCGCTACTGAACTCTGCCCGGCGCGTGGCGGGGTTGCAGCTCGGCTTGGTGAATGTGGCCAAGCACGTTAAGGGCGTGCAGCTCGGGCTGATAAACGTGGCCGATTCGGTGGATGGCGTGTCGTTGGGCCTCATCAACATCGTGCGGCACGGCTACTTGCACGGCGAAGTGTGGACCAGTGAAACCCTGCCCCTAAATGCGGCCCTGAAACTGGGCGTGACGCGCTACTACAGTATACTTTCGGTAGCCTCCCAGCCTTTCGGGAGCCGGGTGCACTGGGCCACGGGCTTCGGCATTGGCACAGCCAGCAGGCCTCACGGGCGCTTTAGCTGGAACCTGGACTTGCTCGACTGGTACTTGCTCAAGCAGCCCGGCACGGAAGGCACATTGTTGTCGTACACGCAGCTACGTCCATCGTTGGTGTGGCAGATTGAGCCCCAGGGACGTCTAGGACTAGTCATTTCTCCCACGCTCAATCTGGGCTTGTACGAAAACGACGGGAGCGGTACCAAGTCAGAATTTGGCAAGAACCAGCTCCTGTTCCTCGATACCACGACGGGTAAAACCCTGGTACGGCTGTGGCTCGGCGGGCAAGTTGGGCTGCGCTTCTAGAAGTAGTTATTGATGCAGGCCATCGGCTCAGCTACTGAAATGCTACCCGAACTGGGCTTACCAACAATATAGGTAACACCGTGCAGCAGTAGAGTCAGCTACAAGACAAGCTGAGCTAGGCCCGCATAGGCACCAGAATAAACGTGCCGCGCAGGCACTGCCGAAAGCCCTGGCGCTGATTGTCGCGCTTCAGGTCGGCGGTGCGGTAGCGGTGGTTCAGGCCCCGCTCACTCATAATCATAATGGTGTAGCCGCGGCTGCGCACCAGGTAGCGGCGGGCATTGGCCGGCTTCACCGGGTCGTCGGTATCGGGACCCGCGCTGCCGGGCATGGCAAAGGCTGAGTCGGAGTAGTGCGCCGGCCAGGTGGTGCGGGCAATAATGTCGTGTACCTGCCAGAGGTGGCGCACCGCGGCGCGAGCCGCAATAGATTCGCCGCAGTGCCGGCAAATGCGGGCATCGGTGAGCATGGCCTGCCGCTTTTGCTGCAGCTCCCGCAGCATCTCGGGCATTTCCGTGGTGCTCCGCCGGGCCCGCACTACTTTGGTTACGGCCGAAAAAAGCTCCCCTTCGCTCACGCCATACTTGTGCTGCAGAATATCCAGCGTGTGGGCGCTGAGCATTCCGAAGCCGAGCAAATCCTCAAGGTCGGTGAGCAGGGTGGGCATGGAAGAGCTATAAGCAGCAGCCCCGCCGACAAGTTCCGTTTCCGGAAATGCCAGCGGGGCTGCTTGGTATCAGGGCCATGACCGGCGCTATTTCTGTGCCGTCGGCCTGGAAACTTTCTTTACCTCAGGCTTGGGGTTCGAGCGGGGCGTCATCCGGTTTACGCTGGGCTTGGCGTACTCCTCAAACCAGTCCTGCATCAGGGCCAGAGCTTTGGGCGAGAACGTGGGCTGCTGCTCCCCGTTTACCAGGGGCCATTCGGCCTCGTCGGGCTGGAAGGCGTGGTTTACCCCGGCCAGCTTGTAGGTCTTCACGCGCCGGTTGCCTCCGGCTTTGAGACCCTTGCTCAGAATAGCCAGGTTTTTGGTCGCCGCTACCTGCAGGTCTTCCACACCGTTGAGGGCCAGTACCGGGCATTTCACGGCGGGCAGCTTCAGCTTGGGGTCGAAATCGAGGTAGTAGCGGTACCAGGGCGAGGTAAGCTGGGCAGCGCGGGCCCGGGCCATGTTGGGGTCAATGTCCACGTTGTTCATCCGAATCATGGCCGCGAGCTTGCCCCGGGCCTGGTTGCTGTTCGGCGTCTGGCGGATGATGTTGATCATCTTGTCGTGCAGCTTCAGGGCCGCATCCACCTGGGTAGCGTTGCCGCCAATCATGCGCATAATCTCAACCTGCTGCCGCCGCAGAATGTCGCGCCCGGGCAGGCCGTAGCCGGCCAGCGACACTACGAAGTCAGGCCCCTTGGGCTCGGTAGCGGCCAGCAGGGCAATGTTGGCTCCTTCGCCGTGCCCAATCATGCCTACATTCTTCTTGTCGATGCGGGGCCGGGTGCGCAGATAGTTCATGGCCGTTTCGGCGTCGGTCATCTGGTCGGCGGTGGTAGCTGCTGCGTACTTACCGCCCGACTTGCCCACGCCCCGGTCGTCGTAGCGCAGCACAGCCATGCCGTGCCGGGCCAGGTAGTCGGCCAGAATAGCAAACATCCGGTAATCTTCCTGCTGGGCGGCATCCCGGTCCTGCGGACCCGAATCCGACACGAGTACCACGGCCGGAAACGGGCCGTTGCCGTTGGGCATAGTGATGGTAGCACCCAGGCAGAGGTCGGTTTTGTCGTTGGTAATAATCACCTGCTCGGTCTTGTAGGGCTGGGCAGGCTTGAAAACCGGGGCGCTGACCACCGGGGCCGCGTCCTGCACAAACTTGACCTCTTCCTTCAACCCCGGCTGCTCCCAGGTGCCCGTCATCGACTTACGGTCCTTGCTCAGCTTGCCGGTGAAGCGGCTGCCGGCCTGCTCGATCTTGAGCAGCACGTCGTTGTCGGTCAGGCTCATGTCCACGGGCATGCGGCTCACCTTCTGCTTGGGCACATCCAGGGCCGCGTAGTAGGTGCCGCCCGTTAGGGGTACGATGGTAATGATGAGCTCCAGGCTGCCGCCGGGTACTTTCAAGGGACCCTTCCATTGCCCGCTCAGGGGCGTCGGCTCACCACCAGCTGCCATGCTGACTGCGGGCAGTAGAGAAACCCCAAGAAGCAGTAGAGTGACAAAAATTGTGTGTAAATAATTCTTCATAAAGTCCTGTTATGGGGCGGCAATGAGCTTGTTGCAGAGGCAACAGGCTTCGAAAATACCAAACTTACGTCAGACTTGCCGTAGAAGATTCAGGAGCTCAGCCCTACCAATACGTGGGCGTCGGTGGCTAGTAGAGGCAGCTTCTTGTCCGTGAAGAGCATGGGCAAGCGGAGGAAGATGATATTGTAAAATTTATATATTAAGCTTGGCTGCCTCTTTTCGCCGATTCTGCCACAATTCTGCGCACCCGATCCTGCTCCGGCGCATCTTCCCGGCCCACCAGGCCCGGCACCCCCAGGGCAAGGCTGCACCATATTAATAAGGAGTAAGCGGGAGGCTGATTATGCCTGGACAAAAAAAGAGCGGGCGGAGAAATACTCCGCCCGCTCCTGAGAAAATCTGGCTGTCAGGCCGCGCTTAGTTGAAGATGTAGCGCACGCCCAACTGGCCCTGCCAGCGCGAGGTCAGCGAAGTCACGTCCCAGGGGTTGGTCCGGGTGGCAACGCTTCTGGGGAACGAGAAGGTCGGCTGCGTGTTCACGCCGGTCGACTCTACGCGGAGCAGCTCCAGGGCATTGTTCTGCACCGAGTACTGGTGGCCCCAGTCGTTGTTGAGCAGGTTGCCTACGTTGATAACGTCGAAGGTTACCTGGATGGTGTTCTTCTTGCCGCCAGCCTGGAAGTTGAAGTCCTGGGCTACGCGCAGGTCTACCTGGTGCGTCCAGGGCAGACGGGCTGCGAAACGCTCGGCGTACTGCCCACGGTGGCTGCGCAGGTAGGGGTCGTTGTTGATGAAGGCTTCCAGCTGATTCTGCACTTCGGCCAACGTGCGGGTATCGGTCGTTACCAGCTTGATTTCGCTGGCGTCGCGCACGTCGCGGGGAATATAGATCAGGTCGTTGCCGGTGTTGCCGTCGCTATTCAGGTCGGTGCTGTTACCGTACACATACGTCAGGGGCTGACCCGACAAGCCTTCGTACACGGCCGAGATGGTGGTAGCCAGCTTGTCGGAAGCGTAGTGGAAGGTGTAGCCGGCCGTAGCCAGTACCCGGTGACGACGGTCGTTGAGCGAGAAGCTCAGCTCGGGTTGTTGGGGTCGGTGATGATCTGGTTGAAGCCGAAGTTTGAGGAAGCCGTGGTGTTGAAGCCGCTGTTGATTTCCTTCGACTTACCGTAGGTGTAGGCCACCATCGTGTTCAGGCCATCGGCAAACTGCTTCTGGAGCTGACCCGTCAGGTTGTAGCGGTAACCCTGGTCGGTGTTCTTCAGAATGTATACGTTCGTGAAGTTGGCATCGATGCGGCGGGCGGCGCCGCTGGCGTATACCGGGCGCTTATCGGGGCCCACCAGGTTGCCGATGGGACCAGCCAGGTTAGCATCCTGATAGTAGATGTCGTTCAGGGTTTTCGAGTACATGCCTTCGAGTGTGGCAATAACGTCGCCGGGCAGGCGGAAGTCTACGGCCAAGTTCGAGCGCCACACCTGGGGCAGCTTGAAGTCCTTGGCCAGCACGTTGATCTGAGCCGTTTTCGAAGCACCGGCGCTGTACGTGGTCGGGATACGCTCCACGTTGGTTTCAATTGTCGACAGGTACTTCGGGTTGTTCGGGTTGTTGGTGTTGTTCGCCGTGTTGTTGATGTCGAGGTTACCCTGAATCATGCCGCTGTTGGAGTAGCTGTTGGCAATCCAGACGTACGGCACACGGCCCGTGAAAACACCCGTACCGCCGCGCAGCTGCACTTTGGCGTCGTTGTTCAGGTCGTAGTTGAAGCCCAGACGGGGCGCCCACAGCAGCTGGCCGTTGGGCACGTTCTGCGTGTTGATGTCGCCGTACTTGTCGAAAGCGGGCTGGTTGTCGACCAGGGGTTATACACCGGCTTGTCCAGGAAGATGGGTACGTCGAGACGCAGGCCGGCCGTCAGGCGCAGGTTTTCGAGCACGGAGTACTGATCCTGCACGTAGAAGCCCAACTGCATGGCTTTGAAAGCGGCGGCCCCGTCGCTGCCGTTGGTAGCGTAGGAAGCCTGCACGCGGGTGGCCTTGTCCTGGTAGAAGTTCTGCAGCGAGGTGAAGGTGTAAGCCCCGTTGCCGTCGGCAATAAACTGGTTGCGGAACTTGAAGCCTTCGTTGTGCGTGCCCAGCGTGACGGTGTGCTTGCCAAACGAGGCGGTCAGGTTGTCGGTTACTTCCACGATGTCCTGGTTCAGGCTGTTCAGAGCCGAGCTACGCTCCGTACCGAAGAGGTAGGTGTTGCCGTTGTCGGCAATGCTGAAGGCCGGCAGCAACGTGCCGCGCGTGTTCCGACGGTCCCGAATGCGGCTGTAGCTTACCAAAAACTTGTTGGAGAAGCGGCCGAAGCGGCTGTTGAGTTCAGCTACCGAGCTGTTGGTCACGTTGCTGAAGCGGTAGCCGTTGTTGCCGAAGCGGAAGTTGATGGAAGTGCGGGTGATGTTGTCGGCAAAGGCCTCCACGTAGTTGTGGCGCAGCGTGAGCTGGTGGTTGGTCGACAAGTTGAAGTCCAGACGGCCAAACACCTTGTTGCTTTCCGTGCGCAGAATCTCCTCGTCGGTGCTGCCCACGTCGTAGCCGTAGCGCTGCTTGGCGTAGGCGGCAATGCCGGCCAGGGTCGTTGGGTTGATGCTCGAGGACGAGGTGCCGGGCGTGAAGCCCAGCGGGGTGCTGGCGCGGGCAATTTCGCCGTTCAGGAAAAAGAAGACCTTGTCGCGCACCACGGCGCCGCCAATGCGGAAGCCGGTCTGGTAGTTCGAGAACTTGTCGGCCTTGGTGCGGGGTTCAGTTACGCTCTTGCCGATGGTGTTCTGGTTACGACCAAAGCCGTAAATCGAAGCCGACAGATCGTTCGAGCCCGAGCGGGTTACGGCGTTGATGCCGCCGCCGGTGAAGTTGCCCAGCATCACGTCGTAAGGCGACACGACTACCTGGATTTCCTGGATAGCGTCGAGGGCAATCGGCTGGGTGCCGGCCTGTCCGCCGGGCGTAGCGCTGGGAGCCAGACCAAACACGTCGTTGTTCACGGCACCGTCGATGGTGATGTTGTTGTAGCGGTTGTTGGAGCCGCCAATCGAGCTGCTGCCGCCGCCGTTGGCCTGGGGCGTGAGGCGCACGAAGTCGTTCAACGAGCGGTTCAGGGTGGGCAGGCGCTGGAGCTGCTCCCGCGAAATGCGGGTTTCCGAGCCCATGCGGCTGGCGTTCATGATACCGTCGCGGCGGGCGCTAACCACTACTTCGTTCAGTTGCTCCGTAGCTTCGTTCAGGTTGATGTCGAGGCGCAGGTTCTGGCCCAGGCTCAGGTACACGCCTTCCCGGGTAATGTCTTTGTAGCCGATGTAGGTTACACGGACGCTGTAAGGGCCGCCGACGCGCATGTTCTGCAGGTTGTAGCGCCCTTCCGAGTTGGTGGGGGCAATGTACTGCGTATTGGTAGGAGCATGAATGGCAATGATGGTTGCCCCGGGGAGCTCGGCCCCTTCCTTGTCGGTGATGCTGCCGCTCATGGCGGCGGTAGTGCTTTGCGCCATGCCCAACCGCACTGACAGCAGCGTCAGGAACAGCAACACTAAATGGCGTAATCGTAAGTTACTCATAAGTAAGCGGTTATTTGAAAAATCCCTTTTTTTTAAGGGGCCGCAAAGGTAGAAGTTGTTTTTTGTTTTTGCACTATGCTGATATAATTAACCTGCTTGCTGTGTCGTATCACATTAGTTATCAGTAGTAATAGGCGTTTTAAATAATTTTAAAAAGGTTTTTATGCCTTGAATGGTTGGTTTGAATGCTGCAAATGAGCTATGTGGGTATTGTATTATTATAAGCTAGTTTATTAGATTAAGTGTAAGCAAGTCTTGCGCTTTGCCCCTGAAAAGGCCATTTGTTGTCGTTATCTGCTGCTTGCCTGGCCAGGGTATTAAATAGTGCGGCAGTCAGGCAAGTGATTGGGCAGCAGGCTAAACAAAATCAGCTCCGGCTCACTGGATGGAAAGCCTGCTTCAGGGCAGTAGCTCGGCTTCGTGGTGGCTCGGTCAGCAACAAGGGCACTTGGCTTAGCCTAAGCAAGGGCTACTCCTGCTGCCTGGGCTGGCATGCAGTTGTTGGGCTGGTTTAAATAAGCGTTTTGGTAAGCTTCTGCCGAACCTATAGATGTAGAGTTGGAAGTAATTTCGGTCTGGCACTGGCCTTGGGGTCCTAATCCGCCGTACCTTCGCAGGTCTAATTGCTGAGGCGGAAACCTTCCCGGTTGCTTCGGCTGTTTAAGCTTTCTATGGCCAAAGAATCTTTGCAAGTAGCCGCCCCCGCGGCCGACCCGATTGACCAGCTCGACCCCCGCGAGTTCATTCTGATTAAGAATGCGCGGGTGCATAACCTCAAAAATCTCAGCGTGGCGCTGCCGCGCAACAAGTTTATCGTCGTCACGGGCCTTTCGGGCTCGGGCAAGTCCAGCCTGGCCTTCGACACGCTCTACGCCGAAGGGCAGCGCATGTACGTGGAAAGTCTGAGCTCTTACGCCCGGCAGTTTCTGGGTCGCATGGACAAGCCCGACGTGGACTATATCCGCGGTATTTCGCCGGCCATTGCCATCGAGCAGAAGGTCAGCATCAAGAATAACCGCTCCACGGTAGGCACCAGCACCGAGATTTACGACTACCTCAAGCTGCTCTTCGCCCGGGTGGGCCGCACGTTTTCGCCCGTCAGCGGCGAGCAGGTACGCAAAGACACCGTGGCCGACGTAGTCGACTACCTCTTTGGACTGGAAGACGGCGCCCGTGCTACCATTCTGGCCCCGCTGCTGCCCTCCGAGGAAGGCCGGCCTATGAGCAAGGAGCTGGATTTGCTCCTGCAGAAAGGCTACAGCCGCGTGGTCATCAACGACGACGAAACCGCCTTTATCGAGGACCTTATTGGCGAAGGCAAGCCCGAGGTGAAGGGCGCGGTTTACATCATGATTGACCGGGCCGTTATCCGCCCCGGCGACGAAGACCTGCAGTTCCGCCTGTCGGACTCGGTGCAAACGGCGTTTTTCGAAGGCCACGGCACCTGCCTGGTCCGCTTGGACAACGAAACCCGCACCTTCTCCGACCGGTTTGAGCTCGACGGCATGGTGTTCGAGGAGCCCAACGTCAACTTCTTCTCCTTCAATAACCCTTACGGCGCCTGCCAGACCTGCGAAGGGTTCGGCTCGGTGCTGGGTATTGATGAGGACCTAGTCATCCCTGACAAGAGCCTGACCGTGTACGAGGGTGCCATTGCCCCTGGCGCACCGACAAGCAGAGCGAGTGGCTGAAGCCCCTGCTCAAAAACGGCATCCGCTTCGACTTTCCCATCCACCGGCCCTATAACGAGCTGAGTGAGGCCGAGCGAAACTTGCTCTGGAAAGGCAACAAGTACTTCGAGGGTCTCGACCAGTACTTTAAGTGGGTGGCTACTCAAACCCATAAGATTCAGTACCGCGTGCTGCAAAGTCGCTACCGGGGCCGCACCACCTGCCCGGACTGCCGTGGCACCCGCCTGCGTAAGGATGCCCAGTACGTTAAAATCCAGGATCAGAGCATCACCGACATCGTGCTGCTGCCCATCACCAAGGCGCTGGACTTCTTCGAGAATCTGGCCCTAACGGAGCACGAAATGAAGGTGGCTGAACGCCTGAGCACGGAAATCACCAACCGCCTCGGCTACCTCAACCGCGTGGGCCTGGGCTACCTGACTCTGAACCGCCTGAGCAGCACGCTCTCGGGTGGCGAGTCGCAGCGTATTTCGCTGGCAACTTCGCTGGGTTCGGCCCTGGTGGGCTCCATGTACATTCTAGACGAGCCCAGCATTGGGCTGCACCCCAAAGATGCCGAGCAGCTCATTGGCGTGCTGCGCTCCTTGCAGAAGCTCGGCAACACCGTTATTGTGGTGGAGCACGAGGAGAAGATGATGGAGGAAGCCGACCAGATCATCGACATCGGGCCCGAAGCCGGCAGCGGCGGCGGCCACCTGATGTTCCAGGGCACGTATCCCGAGATTCTCAAGAACACGACCACCTATACCGGCAAGTACCTCAGCGGGGCTATGGAGGTGAAAGTACCCCAGATCCGGCGGCCCTGGCGCAACGCGCTGGAGGTAACCGGGGCCCGGGAGAATAACCTGAAGAACGTCAACGCCAAGTTCCCGCTGGGCGTGATGACCGTGGTAACCGGCGTGTCGGGCTCGGGCAAATCGACCTTGGTGAAGCGCATTCTGGCCCCGGCCGTAGCTAAGCAGCTCGGCGGCGGGCAGGGGAGGCCACCGGCAAGTTTGACCGCCTGATGGGCGTGCAGGGCCAGGTGTCCCACGTCGAGTTTGTCGACCAGAACCCCATCGGCAAAAGCAGCCGCTCCAATCCGGTGACGTACGTGAAGGCCTACGATGCCATCCGGACGCTGTTTTCGGATCAACCCTTAGCTAAGGCCCGGGGTCTGAAACCTTCCCACTTCTCCTTCAACATCGAGGGCGGCCGTTGCGAGGTGTGCCAGGGCGAAGGTCAGGTCAAGATTGAAATGCAGTTCATGGCCGATATCTATTTGACTTGTGAAAGCTGCGGCGGCCGCAAGTTCAAGCAGGATATTCTGGACGTAAAATTCCAGGACAAGGGCATCGACGAAGTGCTGGAAATGACTGTGGCCGACGCCGTGGAGTTTTTCAAAGGCCAGCCCAAAGTAGCCGAGCGCCTCAAGCCGCTGGATGATGTAGGCCTGGGCTACATCCGCCTGGGGCAGTCGGCCAATACCCTGTCGGGCGGGGAAGCCCAGCGCGTGAAGCTGGCTTCCTTCCTGACCAAAGGCGCCACCCTGCAACAGGACAAAATCCTGTTCATCTTCGACGAGCCCAGCACCGGCCTGCATTTCCACGACATTGCCAAGCTGCTTAAGGCCCTCAACGCCCTGATTGAGCAAGGCAACTCGGTGCTCATTATCGAGCACAACATGGACATCATCAAGTGCGCCGACTGGATTATTGACCTTGGCCCGAGGGCGGTACCAACGGCGGCCACCTGCTGTTTGAGGGCACGCCCGAGGACATGCTGGCCCATAAGGACACCAACCACACGGCTCGTTTCCTGGCCGAAAAGCTGTAAGCCCAACTGCCCGGGTTTGCCGTAAAAACCAAAAGAGCCGCCCGTAAGGCGGCTCTTTTTTACGTAGAACGACTATGATATTAGGCGCCGAAGAACAAATCAAAGTAGGGCAGCCCGAGCCCGGGCAGGAAAACCAGCTCATCAGCAGCACCGCCACCGGCCACGAGTTTGAAGTCATGTTCGAGGACGATGGCGAAACCGGCTACCTCTACGCCCTGCGCAACGGCGACGAACTGGAAATCCTGGATGCTCTGCACATCTATAACGTGGCCGACGTGCAGGACCGCGAAACGCCGGTCACGGTGCAGGTTTTCTGGGACGTGGCCCAGACCACGGCGGCCCTGATTATTGCCGGCTACTGCCACGCGCTGTACGACTTTCAGCGGCAGATGGGCTTTTGCCGCAACGCCTTTCCGCCCGCCAAAAACGGGCAAACCGGCTCCCGGGAGCTGACCGACGAGCTGGTCGAGAAGTACTTCGCCGCCTAAACAGCCACGGCCACTTCCCGGCCCCGCTGCTTCTTAGGCTTCTTGCGGCGGCCCCACCACATCAGAAAGCCCGTCACCGGCAAACTGGCCGAAACCAAGCTGCCCAGAAACGCCAGAATCTTGCCGCCCAGGCCCAGCACCTGGCCCGTGTGCAGGTCGTAGTTCACGTCGGCTAGCTTCTGCCCATTGCTTTTGCTCTCGTGCGGAATGGCTTTGAGCAACTGCCCCGATACGGGGTGGAAGTAGTATTCGTCGCGGTGATAGTAATACAAAGCTCGCTCGTAGGCAATGTTGTACACGGGCTGCTTGGGCGAAGCCGGTAGGCCCAGGAAAATCATCTTGGCAGCGGGGGAGCTGCGGCGAATCTGCTGGTAGTAAAAGTCGGCTACGGGTATAGGCGTGGCCGTTACGGCTTGCAGGGTGTCTACCGTGGGCGGCGTTTTCTCGGCTGGGTAGTCGTGGCCGGCATTGCTGACGAAGTACACCGACTTCAAGACCCACTCGTAGCTCATCATCAGGCCGGTCAAGGCCAGCAGCAGGGCAATGGTGGCCGCGTAGAAGCCCAGCACGCTGTGCAAATCGTAGTTTACGCGCCGCCACCGGGCCCCCCACTTGATAGTGAAGCTGCGCTTTCGGTCGGTTTTGCGCTTGGGCCACCACAGAACAATGCCCGTTATGAGCATCACCACGAACACCAGCACAGCCACGCCCACCACTTCTCCCCCAATTTCCTCGGGCAGCAGCAGGTACATATGCAAATCCTGGATGATGCTGAAAAAGTCGCGGTGCAGGTCGAGGTGGGCTAATTCCTGGCCCGTATAGGGATTCAGTGCGGTAGCAAAATATTCGCCCTGCTTGTCCGTGGTATAGAGCACCGTCGACCGGTCGGGGCCCATATACATAAAGAAGGCGGGCTTCAGCTCCGGATGATTCGTCTTGGTAATGGCCTGCAAACGGGAGGGCAGCAGAAACTCGGTCGGCTGGGCCGGTACTTCCACCTTGCGCCAGTCCTGGGTAGCATCCCGGATTTCATCCTGAAAGGTGAAAATAGCCCCGGTTAAGCTCACAATAAACACAACCAGCCCGGACGAGAGTCCGAGCCAGAGGTGCAGTTTGCCAACGACTTTTTTGAAGGTGGTCATAACGGAAGCAGTGTACTTTAACAAAAAGCATCATGCTGAGTTTGTCGAAGCATCCCACTACTGCCAAACTAATCGTAGTTGCGGCAGCAATAAAGGTGCTTCGCCAAGCTCAGCATGACGCTGCTGGCACTTAGAACTTGTAGGCTACGCTGCCCACGATACTGCGCAGCTTCTGCGGATTTGCCGTGGTATAGCCATTCCAGTACTGTTGGTTGGTCAGGTTGTCAACTTTGGCCGAGAGGCGGTACTTGGGCTGGTCGTAGAAAACTGAGGCGTTCAGCACGGTGTAGGAGGGCAGCGTAAACACGTCGCTCCTCAGATTTTTGATCCGGTTGTCGCTGGCGTAGTTGCCGCCCACCCCGAAGCCCAGGCCTTGCAGGGCGGAAGCGGGCAGGCGGTAGCTCAGCCACAAGTTGCCCAGCCAGGGCGAGCCGGCGGTGCTGGGGCGGCGGCCGTTTTCTTCTTCCGATGCCTGCGTGAACTTCGAATCGTTGTAGCTCATGCCCGCCACCACGTTGAAGCCCGTGAAAGGGCTGGCCACGATGTCCAGCTCCACGCCCCGGCTGTTTTGGGTGCCGTCTTGTACCTGCGTGAACTTGGCGGCACCGATGGGGTCAGGGGAAGTACGCAGCAGGTTTTTCACCCGAATATCGTAGTAGCTTGCCGTGGCGCTCAGCTTGCCGGCGAAGGCTTCCAGTTTGATGCCTAATTCAACCTGATTGGCCTGCTCCAATCGGGCAGTGCGCTGGGCCACGCTGTCGGCGTCCGTAACGTCGTAAGCGTTGTACACGCCCCGGTTGTTGAAGCTGTTCTGGTAGTTGGCAAACACCGAAACCCGGTCTTTCACTGGCTGAAACACGAGGCCAAACTTCGGCGACAATGCCGTTTGGGTGTAGTCGTCGGCGGCGTTGCCGGTGGTGCCTTGGGTGTTGAACCGGTCTACGCGCAGGGCCGCCAGCACACTCAGACGGTCAGTCAGATTAAGCACGTCGGAAGCAAAGGCGCTGTACACGTTGCGCTTGTTGACAACGGGGTACACGAAGTCGATTTTGCCGGCGTCGTAGCGGGCCTGCAGGTTGGTAGCGTTGAAACCTGCGTAGGCTTCCGGCGCTAATCCCAGCGGCAGCTTATCGTAGGTGCTGCCGAAGAAGTGCTGGTCAGAGTCGATGTGCAGGTAGTCCAAACCCAGCACCACGCGGTTGCGCAGGCGACCCAGCTGAAAGTCGCCGTTGAAGAGCTGCTGCACTTCCACTACGCCCACCGTGCTATTGTCCGTCGATTGGTCGGCCCGGGTTACCGAGTAACGTCCGTCCGCTTCGCGGCCCAGAGAGAAGTAGGCGCCGAAGCCGTCGGAGTAGCTGTGGCTGCTGGTAATGTTGGTAGAGGAGCTGAAGCCCGGTGCAATCTGGTAGTTGACCTGGCCAAACAGATTGGTGCTGCGCGAGTCCAGGGCCAGGTCGCCGCCCATGTAGGAGTTGCGGTAGTCCAAGGGCAACTCATCCGCCCGCGACACGCCCAGGCTGTTCGACAGGTAGAAAAACATCTGGCGGCCTATGCTGCGGCCCTTCATAAACTCGGCGTCTAGGTTGATAGTCAGCCGGTCGGTAGGGCGGTAGGTGAGGCTAGGGGCCACGGCAATGCTCTTGGCGTAGCCCGCGTTCTGGAAGTTGTCTTCGTAATTGTAAGCCGTATTCAGGCGGAAAGCCAGGGTCTTGGGCTGGTCGGCCGGCGTGTTGGGGTCCACCAAATTCACGTCGGTACTCACGCGGTGCAGGCCATAGCTTCCAGCTGCCAACCCGATTTCACCGCCCACCTTGTCGTGGGGCGCTTCGTGACGCGGTTTACCAAGCCGCCATAAGACGTCAGGGCGCTGCCAAAGAGCGTGGCCGACGGGCCCTTAATAACTTCGAGCTTTTCCAGGTTTACCGCGTCGATGGCGCTTGAAACGTTGCCCGCCAAACCGTTGCGGAGCTGGCTTTGCACGATGAAGCCGCGGGTGTTGTAAAAGCTGCCCCCGTCGCCGCTGCGGCCCGTCGACTCCCACATCCGCTGAATGCCGGGCGCGTTGCGCATGGCATCATCCACCGAAAATACCAGCTGCTCGGTTAGCAGCTCTTTGCTCACCGTGGCGTACACCTGCGGGTTCTCCAGGTTCTGCAGCGGCATCTTGCTCACGAAATTGGATTCGCGGCGGGCAAACTTGTTGGTCTTACTACCTTCTACCACTACTTCGCTGAGCTGCTCGGTGCTTTCGGTAAGTACGAAGTTCTGGGTGCTGGTCTCGCCCGCGGCCAGCTTCACGCGCCGCTCCTGCGCTCCAAAGCCTACCAGCCGCACGTGCAGCGAGTAGGTACCAGCCGCCAGGTTGTCGAGCCGAAAGGTGCCTTCTGCATCGGTATTAGCGCCCAGCGCCGTGCCTTTAACGCCCACTCCGGCGCCAGCTACTGGCTGCCCCGCCGCCGTAGTCACGCGGCCCTGGATAATGGCGTTTTGCCCCTGGGCCGTAAGGGCCAGCAGGGAAAGCAGCAGAGTAAATATGGTCAGTGCCAACTGTCGGGTTGGCTGCACAAGTAGTGGTTGCATGCAGGTAATGATTGAGTAGAACGTTGCAAAACTCCGCAGGGAAATCTGGTAATGCAAGGTTATTTAGACTAATTACAAATAATATTTAGAATTGGTCCAGATAGTCTTAAATCTGAGTAGATTAATATTTCGTAAGTTTCCTACCATTTCACTTCCTACCGGGCATATGGCTCCGATACTCTATGGAAATTTCAGGTTCTGCTGTGCGAGTCTCTTCCCGGTTCACCCTTTCAACGTGGCGGTGCCTGGCTGCTCTGAGCATCGTGGGCAACATTGGGCTGAACTACTGGGCCAATGCGCACCCGTTTAATGGGCAGACGATGGGGGCCGTTTCGGCTCAGTATCCGACGCTGCTTACCCCGGCGGGCTATGCCTTCAGCATCTGGGGCCTGATCTTTCTGGCTTTGGCCGGTTATGCGGTATGGCAGCTGCTGCCGGCCCAGCGCAACCTGTATCTGCCCGGCTACATTTCCCGTCCGCTCACCGTAGCCAGCGTCGCTACAGCTGCCTGGGTTGTGCTCTTTGCCTATGAGCTGATCGAAATCAGTGCCCTGGTGATGCTCATCATCCTGGGCACCCTGATTATGGTGTACGGCCGGGCCCGGCGCCTGGTACTGGAGCGGAAAGCGCCCCGCTGGTCCAGCATTCCCTTTTCCCTGTATCTGGGCTGGATATCGGTAGCTACGGTTATCAACGTGACCATTGGGTTGCAGCAGCACCTGTGGCGCGCCGATACGGGCATCTCGGTGATGCTCACGCTGCTGCTGCTGGCGGCGGTAGTTGGTATTGGGCTGGCCGTCAGTAGCGCCTTCCGGGATTCGGTTTTCCCTTTGGTGGTGGCCTGGGCGCTACTTGGTATCTGGGTGGCTCAGCGGGCCTCGTATCCGGAGCTGGGATGGGCGGCGTTGGCCGGGCCAGCATTGTGGCCGTAGGCGGAGTGGCCCTGAGTCTGCGCAAGGTGAGTCGGCGGGGAGGCTATAAAACGGGGAGCACTTCCACTAAGACTTTCTAAACCCGGAGCGGCCCTTACCCCACTCGGTTCGTTGCTCCGCCAATTATCGTTTCTTTGCAGGCAAACGATTCATTCCTCTCCCAACCCTGATTTATGCGCAAGAATATCGTCGCCGGCAACTGGAAAATGAACATGACCTACCAGGACGGCCTCGCCCTGGTTTCAGAAATCACCAATATGGTAGCCGACGAGACGCTGGGCGCCAATGTGGAAGTGGTTATTGCGCCCCCCGCTCCGTTTCTGCATTCCATTGGTAAGCTCCTGGCTGAGGGCGGCAAAATTCACCTGGGCGCCCAGAACTGCCACCAGAAGGAAAGCGGCGCCTTTACCGGCGAAGTATCGGCCAAGCAGCTGCAGTCGGTAGGAGTGGAGTACGTGATTCTGGGCCACTCTGAGCGGCGCCAATATTTCCACGAGGACGACGAGCTGCTCAGCCAGAAGCTCAAAGCTGTGCTGGCCGCCGGCCTGAAGCCCATCTTCTGCATCGGCGAGTCATTGGAAACCCGTGAGGCCGACGAGACTTTCGACTTTCTGGCTACCCAACTCAAAAATGGCCTGTTTCACCTCTCCAACGAAGAGTTTGCGCAGGTCGTCATTGCCTACGAGCCTATCTGGGCTATTGGCACCGGCAAAACGGCTACCAGCCAGCAGGCCCAGGAAGTGCACGCCTTTATCCGGGAGCAAATTGCCGGCGCCTACGATGCGGAAGCGGCTCTGAACACGACCATCCTGTACGGCGGCTCGGCCAATGCCCAGAACGCCCGGGAGCTGTTCGGCCAGCCCGACGTGGACGGCGGCCTCATCGGCGGCGCCTCGCTTAAGTCCCGCGACTTCACCGAGATTATCAAGTCGTTCTAAAGGCTTTAGAGCTGAGAAGTCAGAGCCTAGAACTTAGACTACCGTTCGGGTGGTTGTAGCGGCACGCTTCTGGCTTACGGCTGCTTCTCCGTCTTAGGCTTTGTCTTCTCAGCTCTCACCCTATGCTTGCTTCCCTGCTGCTATCCGGCTTGCTGGCCCTGAATCCGTTTCGCCCGGCTTTGCCCGTGCCCTTTGTGGCTCCGGCGGCAGCGCCGGTCGGCTCCATTGACCCCTGCCGGATTTACGGCTCCATCTACCTCGAAACCGACCCCAACCGCCGCAGCTACTGTTTTGCCACGGTGTATCTGGAGCCCGACGAAGCCTTTGCTGATTTGCTGGTGTATCAGGAGGACAACAAGCTGTTTGCCGATAAGGCCGGCTTCTGGTACCAGACGCCCACCCGCGACTTCGCCGACTACGTGCTCTTCGTAACCGACAAGCGCGCCCTGGCCGACTTCTACATTTACTACACCAAGTCCCGGTCGTTTGCCGGCTGCCGCAAGCAGTAAGTAAAGTTGGTATAAACCAAAAAAGCCCGTTCCAAGCAGTTGGAACGGGCTTTTTAGTTGGCCCAAAAGCCTAAATCTTCACTAATTCCACCCGGCGGTTTTGGGCTTTGCCCGCCTCGGTGCCGTTGTCGGCAATGGGCTTGTCGGGGCCGAAGCCAGCGGCCCGCAGGCGGCTGCTGGCAATTTGCTGGCTGGTCAGGGCGGCTACCACGGCCTGGGCCCGGGCTTCGGACAGCTGCCGGTTGTGAGCTGCCGCGCCGGTGTTATCCGTGTGGCCCTCCACCGAGAGCCGCAGCGCGGGGTTTTGCTGCAGCAGCTTTACCACCTCCGCCACCGCGGCTTCCGACTCGGGTTTGATGCTGGCCTTGTCGGTATCGAAGTTGACGTAGATGGTGGCTTTACCCTCGGTATCTAGTTTTTTTTTAGCTCCGTGGCTCCCACCACGCCGGCCTGCTGGGGCATGGCGGCTTTTTCGATGACATTTAGCACGTAGTCAGAGCCGGTGGGCTGCACCTGCACCCATACCTCCTTGTCTTTCTGCCGGATAACGTAGGTGTCGGCTGCCCGGGTAATATCGTTATCGTGCTTGAGGTACTCAGTCTCGCCAATTTTTTTGATGGCATCCTCGGGTACTTCTCCCGAGAAGACCTTCGTGCCGCCCAGGCTTTTCACCAGGTTTTCGTAGTTGCGTTGCATCATCAGCTCCGAGGCGGGCTTATCAGAGTCGGCGGGACGGAAGCGGCGGCTTACAATCTTACCTTCTACCGCTACAATGTTCTTACCGTCATACACATAAGCCCGGTCAAAGTCGAAGCCGACACTGTCGCTGTCGTAGTTGGTTTTGTAGCCCTTCAGGGCGCTCAGGTAGGGCCAGGTGCCCAGATTGGCGCTGGTAACCGGTACGGTATTAATGTCGAAGGTGCCCGCCGCGGTGGTAGCGGCAGCTTCTGTCGGAGCCGCCGCGGTAGTTTCCGTCGGAGCAGTGGCAGTTGTTTCGGTGGTAGCAGCGGCGTCGGTGGCGTCGGCTTCGGCGGTTTTGGCCTTGCAGCCGAATAAGGCCACACTGCCCGCCAAGGTGAGGCAGGCTACGGAAAGGATAGTGCGTTTCATGTGAATGGAAAGGAATGGAACATGGCTGCCGGGAAATGGCGTGGTAAATAAACGAGTATTTATATTACTAAATATGACAGGGCAAAATTAGGTGGCCCCGGTGCGTATGGCCCGACGGAACCCATCAGCTCGCCTTTGCTGTTGCCCAGCACTGGTAATAAGGAGCTTGGTTGCGGCGCACCGGTTTTTTCGTGCGAACTTGCCATCTTATTCACCAAAGCCTTTTCGGCTTTTCCTGCCTCAACAACTCAATAAGATGGATTTTGTAGAAGTACGCGTACAAGCCCCCGTGAACTTGCTGATATTCTGGTAGCTGAACTGGCCGAAGTCGGCTACGACACCTTCGAGGATAACGACGAAGGGTTCTGCGCCTACATCGGTGAGGGCGACTTCAACCCCGATGCCGTGGCCGAAGTAATGTCGCGCTACGAAGGTCTGGGCGAGTTGGGCTACGACCACCGCGTCATTACTCGCCAGAACTGGAATGCCGAGTGGGAAAAGAATTTCCAGCCCCTGATTATTGCCGACCGGGTGTCGGTGCGGGCCCCATTCCACGAGAAGCCCGAGGGCCTGGAATACGAAATCGTGATTATGCCCCGCATGTCCTTTGGCACCGGCCACCACGAAACCACGGCCCTGATGATTGAAAACCAGCTTGACATTGACCATAATGGCAAGCGGGTGCTGGATATGGGCTGCGGCACGGGCATTCTGGCCATCATGGCCGTGCACCTGGGTGCCGCCGAAGTGCTGGCCGTGGACGTGGAGCCCTGGACCGTAGAAAATGCCGCCGACAACGCCGCCGAAAATAACTGCACGAATATTGAGTGCCGCCTGGGCGGAGTAGAGGTGTTGGAAGGTGAAGCGCCGTTTGACATCATTCTGGCCAACATTAACCGCAACGTCCTGCTGGAGGATATGCACGCTTATGCAGCCTTGCTGCCGCAGGGGCGTCCTATTTTATTCAGTGGTTTTTACCAAGAGGATTTATCCAAGATTGAAGCCGAAGCGACGAAACACGCATTGGTCTATCAATCACACCGAACCAAGAATAACTGGGTTTCGGCGATTTTCACGAAATTGTAGCCGTCTTAGTAGGTCTTGACGGAAAAAGTATGAAGCAACTTGCTTTTGGGTGGCTATGCGCGGTGGTGTTGGGGCTGAGTACCCCCGCCTGGGCCCAACAACCGAAAACTCCCTCCAAGCAGCCGGCTACCGCCCCGGCTGCCCCAGTATTGCCCAAATTCACGGGTAAGCTGTCCAAGGAGCCCGAGCAGTTCATCATCGACGTGCAGTCGATGATGGTGGCGGCCAACAATGCCCAGGCCAAAGCCATTGGGGCCAAGCTGCAGCAGCTGTGGGCCAGCAACAAGCTCACAGCCACCCAGCAGGGGCGCATTGTGGAAATTGCGCAGCAAATGCTGCTGCGCAAATACAAGCCCTACCCGGCCATCAGCGGCTTCTTCCAGGGCGTTGTGGGTGGAGCCACCGTGCAGAGCTTCTCCGACAAGCAGATGGACGAGTTCCTGGAAGTAGTGGTGAAAACCGTGAACCGGGAACAGCTGGGCAATGCCGAGAAATTCTTGGTGAGTGCGGGCCAGTTCCTGGACACCAAAACGCTGTACAACTCCCGCTATAGCACCCTGCGTGCGGTGGGCGGCACGTTTAGCTTCGCCTACAACGAAACCGACATGCCCCAGCCCGAACCCGCGCCCAGCCCGGCAGCTCCTGCCGCGGCCGTGGTAACGGGGCCGGCCCTGAATACAACCACCCCGGCTGCCAAGCCCGCCGCTAAGCCGGCGCCCAAGAAGAAAAGTAGCGACGGCTGGGACACCGGCTCGGTATGGGACACCGGCGCCGACGACGGCTGGGGTACGCCCAAGAAAAAGCCGGTGGCCAAAGCTCCCGCCGCCAAAGGCACGGCTCCTGCCGTAGCGCCCGAGCCTGAGCCCACGAATGAGCCCGCCCCGGTCTACTACGACAACTATGTAGCGCCTACCACCCGCGGCCCGGTGCTGCTGCTCAAGGATGCTGACCTGTTTATGGCCACCGCCGGCGACTCTATCTTTATCCGCAAAACCAGCGGTGTAGTAGTACCCGGCACCAACCGCTTTATCGGGCGGGGTGGGCAATACGTGTGGTCCATCAAGCAGAACTTGGTGACGGCCGACTTCGTCAACTACGACTTCGATATGACCAAGGCGGAATTTACCGCTGAGCCCGTAACCCTGACGTATCCGGCGGTGCTGGAGGCGCCTATCCGGGGCGCTTTTGCCTACAAGAGCATCAAAAAGAAAACGGGGGCTGCCGATACCGGCTACCCGCGCTTTATTTCCCTCACCAACGATGCCCGCGTTAAGAACATCGGCGAAAATATCCGCTACTTCGGGGCTTCTCGCTGGCCGGGGCCCGCACGCTCAGCGCCTCGCTCGATGGCAGCCTCTCGCGCATTATCGTGGACGTGGACGGGAAGACCAAGTTCCGGGCCTCGTCGCGGGCCTATCTGCTGGGCGACACGCTGATTTCGGCCGACCGCGCCGCCGTGACCATCTTCCAGGACAAGAGCGACTCATTGACCCACCCGGGCGTGAAGCTGCGCTATTCTAAAGCCCGGCAGGTGCTGCAGCTGGCCCGGGAAGACGGCCTCTACAAAACCACGCCCTATACGGACTCCTACCACCAGATGGAAATTGCGACGGAGCTGCTGACCTGGCCGCTCAAGACGCCCTACATCAACCTGGCCATCCTGACGGCTAAAAACCAGGTGACGGCCAACTTCGAGTCCCGCGAATTCTACACCAATACCCGCTACCAGCAGATCAAGGGCATCAACAAGCTCCACCCGCTGCAAATGGTAGTGGGCTACAGCCAGCAGAACGGCAACGCCAAAACCTTTACGGTGCAGGATGTGGCCACCGCCATGAAGGTGAAAGTGCCCAACGTGCGCTCCGCCGTGGCTGGCCTGGCCAAGGACGGCTATGTGCAGTGGAACCCCAAACCGAACAGGTGGTGCTCCTGCCCAAGGCCATGCACTACGTCAATTCGTCGCGGGGCCGCAAGGACTATGACCACATTGCCATTCGCTCCCTGTCGCCCTCGGGCAAGAACGCTACGCTCAACCTGGCTACCAACGACCTGATTGTGCGCGGCGTGGACCGCTTCAACTTCTCCGACGACTCGGTGACGGTGTTTGTGAAGCCCGACAGCAGCATCATCCGGATTCAGAAAAACCGCGGGGTGCTCTTTAATGGTACCGTGGTGGCATCTGCCTTTATCTTCAAAGGCAAGGAGTTTAAGTTCGACTACGACGGCTTCTACGTGGATCTGGTCAAGATTGACTCCATCATTGTGAAGGGCAAGGGCACCAAGGGCTCGGTGATGAAGGCTCGTAAGGAAACCGACTTCACCCTGACCAACAAGAACCGCAACTCGGCCGGCCGCCTCTACATCAACGCGCCCAACAACAAGTCGGGCCGTAAGAAGCTGGGCGCCTTCCCCTCGTTCGATGCCTCAACCGGCGCCTACGTGTTCTTCAACAAGCCCGAAGTACTGGGCGGCGCCTACGATACGACGATTTACTTTGACATCCCGCCGTTCAAGATTGACTCCCTGAACAACAAGAACCGCTCGGCCGTGGGCTTCAAGGGCACCTTCGTGTCGGGCAACATTATGCCTCAATTCAAGACCAAGCTGAGCCTGCAGGACGACGGCTCCCTGGGCTTCGTGTATGACGTGCCCAAGGAAGGCTTCCCCGTGTATGGCGGCAAGGCCCGGCTGTTCAACAAAGTCACGATGAGCAACCGCGGTATTCAGGGCGTGGGCGAAATGAAATACCTGACCGGCGACCTGTTTAGCGACCAGTTCATCTTCTACAAAGACTCGGTCGTGACGGTGGGTAAAACCGCCACCATTGCCCAGGGCCCGCTCAATGGGGTTGAATATGCCAAAGTTTCGCTCTTGCCCGGCTACCAGATGAAGTGGGTGGTAAAAGCCGACTCCATGTACTTGAGCACCCCGCGCGACGGTCAGGCCATGAAGTTCTACGCCGGCGACTACAACTACAAAGGCACCGCCATTCTGACGCCGACCGGCCTGTTTGGCGACGGCCGCATGGACGGTCCCCAGTCGTTTATCCGCTCCCGCCAGTTCTTGTTTAAGCCTACCAGCTACTCGGGCAAGAAGTCAACGCTGAGCATTAAGTCGGCGGAGGCCAATAAGCCCGCCCTGACGGCCAACGAGGTAGCCTTCCAGTACAACATCAAGCAGGGCTACGCCGACTTCTCCCGCGAGGAAGGCAGCAAGGCCAGCATCGACCTGCCGTATTCGGAGTACCGCACCACGCTGAGCGGCGGTAAGTGGGACTTCAAGAAGAAAATCGTGCAGATGCGCGTAGCCGCCGGGGCCGACTCCTCGCGCTCCTATTTCTACTCCACCAAGCCCGAGCAGAAAGGCTTGAAATTCCGGGCCAGCACCGGTCAGTACGACTTGAACCGCTACCGCCTCATTGCCGGTGGCGTGCCCTACATTGCCGCGGCCGACGCCTGGATTGAGCCCGACAGCAACAAGGTGTACGTAATGGCCGGCGCCCAGATGCGGGCCTTCCAGAACGCGCGCATCACGATGGACACCCTGGCCAAGTACCACAACCTGTACAAGGGCGAAATCAAGGTTCAGTCGCGCACGTCCTTCGTGGGTAATGCGCTGTACAGCTACAAGAACGCCTCAGCCGACTCCTTCGCCATCAAGTTTACCAACTTCGCCGTGGACTCGGCGGCGGTACTGGGCGGCCGGGGCAAGGCTTTGGCAGGCAAGGGAGGCGCTAAAAGCATCTTGAAGAAGAAAGATGACGACAGCAACACCCCGTTCGCACCGCCCACCACGGCCGTAGCCACCATTCAGGCCACCGACAAGTTCCACCTCGCCCCCGCATTGCTTACCGCGGGGCCGTGAACCTGAACTCGCAGAAGCGGGGCTTTACCTTCGACGGGCAGAGCCGCCTGGAGTTCAGCAAGAATGCGGCGTCGGCTGAGTGGTTTGCCGTGCAGGATAGTATTGACCCCAAGGGCATTCGCATCAAGCTCATGTCGCCCAAAACTGACGACGGCACGCCGATGCTTTCCGGCTTGTTCCTATCCGACGCTACGGCCAAGGTGTACCCGCTGTTCGTGGCCGCTAAGCCCGGCATTACCGACATGAACATCTTCCAGGTGGACGGTACGCTGAGCTTCGACGCCAAGAAGGGCAACTACACCATCACCCGCAACGACCTGGCCGACCCCAACGTGTACGAAGGCAGCGTACTGACTCTGCACGACTCCACTGGCGCCTTCGACTTCCGTGGCAAGGTGCAGCTGCTCAATTCCAACAAGGACTACAACGTGCAGTCGGCGGCCGTGGGCTATGCCAAGCCCGACAGCAGCATCTACCGCCTCGACACGTTCATGACCTTCGACATCAACATGCCCGAAAAGGCGGTGGAGGCTATGGGCACCGATATGGCCACCAACACCAAGGGCTTGACCGAAGCCCTGGACGGCTCCCCGGCTCTGATGTACAAGATGGGCGAATTTATTGGCAGCAAGGGCGTGCAGAGCTACATGGACCGTAAGGGTGGCTACACCCCCTGCAGAAAGTGTCGCCGAAGTTCCTGCACACGCTGGTGTTGAGCAAGGTAGACCTGCGTTGGTCGGAGAAGTTCAAGGCCTGGTATTCGGTGGGCAAGATTGGCCTGGTGAGCGTGGGCAAGAAGGACATCAACGCCCAGATTGACGGCTACATCGAAATCAAGAAGGAAACCACCGGCGACGCGGTAGAAATGTACCTGGAGGCCGAACCCCAGACCTGGTACCACATCCGCTACTCCAACAACGTACTGCTGACTAAAGCCCAGCACGGCTCCTACGACGAAATCATCGGCTTCAAGGCCAAGGGCGACTACAACACGGCCACCCAGTACGGCTTCTACCTCGGCGACGAGCAGGAAAAAGACCTTTTCGTGCGTCACTTCCGCAAGGATTACCTCGGCGACAACAGCAAACCCAAGGCCGCGCCAGCTCGCCCGGTAAGCGAAGGAAGCTTCGACTTCATGGAAGACAAGAAGAAGAAAAAGAAAGCCAAGGATGAGGCCGCCTTTGATGAGGGTAGCCAGCCTGCGGCCGATGCTCCGGTAGAAGATACTGGCAAAAAGAAGAAAAAGAAGGACGCCGCCTTCGATACCGACACTGACCCAGCAGCCGCTCCGGCTGAGGATACCGGTAAAAAGAAGAAGAAGGACGATGCGGCAGCTACGGCTCCTACCGATGCGCCGGTAGATGAAGGCAAGACGGCCGCCCAGATGAAGAAAGAGGAAGCGGCCAAAGCCAAAGAAGCCGAACGACTCAAGAAAGAGGAAGAGAAAAAAGCCAAAGAGGCCGAGAAAAAGAAGAAAAAGGGCGAAGAAGACCCCTTCGGCGACTCCTAAGCTTCCCTGCTCTTACTGCTACCCACAGCCCCGCCCGGTCTCCGGCGCGGGGCTGTTTTTTAGAACGAAGGTTTTGGAACGTCATGTCGAGCGGAGCGAGACATCTCGCGTGCCGACGTAGAGTTACCAATCAGCCATCAGCACGCAAGATGTCTCGCTCCGCTCGACATGGCGTTTTGGGATTTTGGGGCGGCCAGCTGAGCAGCGCCCCGCCGAAGAATTGCGTAGAAGCCTGCAGAAGCCTCTTATATTTGGCCGCACCGCCCTTTTCCTATGAATCTACCCCTCGTTCTGGCCCTGCTTGTGGCCGCTTACCTGCTCGGCTCTATTCCTACCGCCCTCTGGGTGGGCCGCCGTTTTTTCGGCCTCGATATCCGGGAGCACGGCTCGGGCAACGCCGGTGCCACCAACACGTTCCGGGTGCTGGGCAAAAAGCCGGGCTCGGTGGTCATGGCCATCGACGTGCTCAAGGGCTGGGCCGCTACCATGATGGCCACTGTGATGCTTCACCAGGGTGCCATCCGGCCCGACCAGTTGCTGTACTTCCAGCTGGCCTGCGGGCCCTGGCCGTCATAGGGCACATTTACCCGGTCTTCGCCCAGTTTCGCGGGGGCAAGGGCGTGGCTACGGTGCTGGGCATGATGCTGGCCATTGCTCCCGGCACGGTAGGCGTCTGCATCCTGGTCTTCCTCTTGATGCTGTTTTTGTTTCGCTACGTGTCCCTGGCTTCCATGTCGGCTGGGGTAGCCTTTGCTTTCCTGCAGCTGCTGCCCCGTTCCGGCCCGATAACAACCTGCTGCTAGGCTTCGGCTTCGTGCTGGCCGTGCTGCTGATTTACACCCACCGCGCCAACATCGGCCGCCTGCGGGCCGGCACCGAGAGCCGCGTGCCGCTGTTTGGGCGCAAATAAAGCTGACTAGATGCTCAGCCCAACGCCCGTTCGGCGTCTGCTTGCTACTGCCTTTCTGCTCGGGGCCTGCCACTCGGCTTACGCGCTGGGCGACTCCGTGATTCCCCAGGCAGCCGGCCTGATTGTGGGCGGACCACTGGCATTTGTCTTGTTCACGGGGCTTTTGGGAGCTACCACCTGGACCAGTAAAGTAGAGGGAGCACCCCCGAGGGAGTGGTGGGGCTTGTTTTGCTGGGGCTACTGTTCAATGCTGTCTGGCTGGGCCTGCTGCTTATTTTTGACCCCGGTACCTGGAGCTACGAAGTCGTGAATCTGGGGCGGCTGGCGGCTCTCTACCTGCTGCCCGTGGGCGGGCTGGCCGTGCTGGCCGGCATCCGCGGCCAGTACCGTAGCGTGCTGGCTCTGCTTATTACTTGCCTGGTGGTGTGGCTGGGGTATGCGTCGCAGGACGTGTGGTAAAGCCCCGTCGTAAACCGGCCATGACAACCCCACGTCACAGCTTGGCTGAAACCAAATCATTAACTCATTTATTCTTGAGCAGATGAGCTACTAGTGTGCGTGCTGTGGGTAGGTTCAGGATTCACTTCCCTATATTGGCTCAGCGGCACCTCGGAGCGGCCTACAACGACACCTCGCTACTACTGCACCGGCAGCGTAACAGTAACGATGGTACCCCAGCCGGGGCGGGAGGTTAGCTGCATGGTGCCCCCAAACAGCGCCACCCGGTTGCGGATGGTAGCCAGGCCCAGGGTTTTGGGCAGCTCCGTGGTAGTCGTCGGTGTGAAGCCCACGCCGTTGTCTTCCATGCTCAGGTACACTTGTCCATCTTCGTGGGCCACGTGTAGGGTAGCTTCAGTAGTACGGGCGTGCTTGAGCGTGTTATTGACCAGCTCCTGTACAATTCGGTAGATAGCCAGGTCCAGCTCGTGGGGGCGGCGCTGCTCCAGGCCCTGCAGGTGGGTATACAGCTGAAGCTGCCTGGGCGGCAGGTGCTGGGTGAGCTTTTGCAAGGCCGTTTGCAGCCCGAAATCTTCCAGCACAATGGGCGTCAGCTCGAAGGAAACCACGCGGGTGGCCCGGATGGCTTCGTTGAGCAGCGGCAGCACTTTGTCGGGGGCCGCGGGCGTGAGCAGCTGGTGCTCCAGATTGAGCTTGGCGGCAAATAGCAGCTGGCCGATACCGTTGTGCAGGGCTTCCGAAATGCGGCGCCGCTCTTCTTCCTGAGCTACCAGCACGGCCCGCAGTACCTCGCGCTGCTGCCGCAGCTGGGCGTCGGTAGCGGCGGCCTGCAGGCGGTTCAGCTCCGTCACGTCGCGGAGAATCAGCAGGCCGCCCCGGTCGACTCGGGTGGCGGGGGCAGTGGAATGGCGGTGATGTCGTACTGCTGGTGCTCGGGGCGGCGGGGGTAAACGACAGGTGGGTGCGGGCTCGGCCTCTCCGGCCATCAGTTGCTGTATCACCTGGCCCGGGGCCGAGTCGGGCGGGAAGGGCACATGGTCGAACAGGTACTGGGTCAGCATCTGGGCCTCAGGTTGGCCGCTGAGCTTTTCCATGGCCTTGTTCCAGGCCGTAATGCGGCCCTGCTGGTCGAAAGACAGGATACCGTCGGTGCTGTGGTCGAGCAGGCTGCGCACGAAATTGCGCTCCTGGCGCAGCTCCTCCTCGGCGGCGTAGCGGGCCGTCACGTCGTGCATCAGCCCGCTCAGGCACAGCGGCCGGCCCAGGGCATCGGGCACCACGTGGCCGTAGGCCGCTACGTAGTGCACCGAGCCGTCGGGCCACAGCACGCGGTGGGTGAGGTCGAGCTGGGCGTGGTGGTGCACGCAGGCGTACAAAGCCTGGCGCACGCTGCTCCGGTCGTCGGGGTGGATGGCCTGAGCCAGCACGTCAAACGGCACCGGGTTGGGGTCGTGGGTGCGGCCAAAACAGGCCTGGGCCCGCTGGTCCCAGCGCAGCTCGTTGCTGGCAAAGCTCCATTCCCAAACGCCCTGCTGGCTGGCCGTGAGGGCCCGGTTTAAGCTTTCCTGGTGCTCCCGCCGCTGCCGGATGGCCTGCTGCAGGGTTGAAATATCGTCCAGGGCTATGCGGCAGCCGGGCTGGCCGTGGGCATCGGGGCGGCCATGGCGTCGAGGCGGGCATCGAAGACGGTGCCGTCGGCCGCGTGCAGCTGCACCTTCAGCGTGTGGTTCACGTCGGGGGCACTGGCCAAGGTGGCCTGAAAAAACGTCTGGAAGGCGGCCCGGTAGCTTTCCACGACAAATACCAAAAACCGCCGCCCCAGCAATTCCTCGGCCTGGGTCCGGAAGTAGCGGCTTACCCGCGGGTTGAGCTGCTGAATCAGGCCCTGCTCGTCGAGGGTCACGTAGCCCAGGGGCGCCACGTTATACAGGTTTTCGTAGCGGGCCCGGGCGGTCTGGGCTTCCTGTTGAGCCTGGAGCAACTCATGATTCTGCTGCTCCAGCTCCAGCTGATATTCCTGCAGCTGCTGCACCAGCTCCTGTACCTGCTCTGGGGTCTTGCCGTCGGTGGTTTGGGTAAGGAGCTGCCGCCCCTGGGCTTCACGCAGGGGAGTGCCGCGGTGGTCGGAACTTGAAGGCCAGGTCAAATCCAGTTCGCTCATAGGTGTGGGCCACGGCTGGGGTTAGGGCTTGTTGCAGGGAAAGGAGGCAATGGGGGCGGGGTACTGGGGCACTGAGGGTGGCTTATTGCAGCAGGCCATTGCGGGCGGCGTACCGAATCAGGGCGGCGGTGTTCTTGGCCTGGGTTTTCTCAATGATGTTCTGGCGGTGGGTTTCAATGGTGCGCTTGCTGGTAAAGAGCTTGTCGGCAATTTCGGCATTGGTCATTCCATCAGCAATAAGCTGCAGTACTTCCAGCTCCCGCTTTGAAAGCCCGCCCGACTTGGGCGCTTCCGGGGCCGTGGGCGCCTGTAGGGCCTTAGTAAGCAGGCTCATCCCGATTTCGGAACCCAGGTAGCGCCCACCGGCCATTACGGCCTCAATGGCCTGGAATATCTCCAGCTTGCCCGCCGACTTGAGCACGTAGCCGTGGGCCCCGCTGTCGAGCATGCGCCCCACGTGGTTTTCATCGTTGAGCATGGACAAAGCCAGCACCCGGATTTCGGGATACTCCTCACGCAAGCGGGCGGCCGTGGCATACCCGTCCAGAATGGGCATGTTCACGTCCAGCAGCACTACGTCGGCCGCAGTGGTGGGCAGCAGGCTGAGCAGCTCGGCTCCGTCGCCGGCTTCGCCGACCACGTCCAGGGTTGGCTCAGCAGCCAGCAGGGACCGCAGTCCGTCGCGAATGATTTTATGGTCGTCAACTAAAATAAGCCGGATCATGGCAGAGGGGATTAACGGTGAAGCGTCGCCCGGAGCGGGCCTGGTGAAACCAACCTCTCAGTACCTCCGCTCAACGGTCCAGCTTAAGAACCAAGGCTGGATAAACCGGTGGCTGGTTGAGGAAGGTAATGACGTAGCTCTCAGTAAGAGTACGTGATACGGCAACTTTGGGCGAGGTATTTTAGCCTTTTAACGAGCTAAAATACAAGCTCGTCGGGTAAAAATACTAGTGTTTGTTAGTTCGTTTACGGGCCGGTGGTCAGCAGTAGTTTGCCTGACGCCAGAGCTTGCCGCTTTCCAGCGCGGGCGTGTTACTTTTACGTCACCATCCCATCTTGTCTAATCCTTCCTGCATGGCTTCTTACCTCGAAAGCAACCAAGAGCGTTTTCTGAGCGAACTGCTCGACTGGCTGCGTATTCCCTCGGTTTCGGCCGATCCTAAGTTTCACGGCGACGTGCTGCGCGCCGCCGAATACCTCAAAACCCGCCTCGAAGAAGTGGGTATCGAAAACGTGGAGCTGTGCCAGACGGCCGGCAACCCCATCGTCTACGGCGAGAAAATCATTGACCCCAGCCTGCCCACGGTGCTCGTGTACGGGCACTACGACGTGCAGCCCGCCGACCCCTATGAGCTGTGGACGTCCGGCCCCTTCGACCCCGTTATCAAGGACGGCAAGATCTACGCCCGCGGCGCCTGCGACGACAAAGGCCAGGTATACATGCACGTGAAGGCCTTCGAAGTGCTGATGCAGGAAGGCGGCGTGCCCTGCAACGTGAAGGTGATGATTGAGGGCGAAGAGGAAATTGGCTCCAACAACCTGGGCATCTTCGTGCGCGAAAACAAGGAGAAGCTCAAAGCCGACGTCATCCTGATTTCGGATACCGGCATGATTGCCAACGACACGCCCAGCATTGAGGTGGGCTTGCGCGGCCTGAGCTACCACGAAGTGGAAGTAACCGGCCCCAACCGCGACCTGCACTCGGGCCTCTACGGCGGGGCGGTGGCTAACCCCATCAACATCCTGTGCAAGATGATTGCCTCCCTGCACGACGAGAACAACCACATTACCATTCCCGGCTTCTACGACAACGTGGACGAGCTTTCGGCCGAGGAGCGCGCCGAAATGGCCAAGGCTCCGCACTCCGACGACGAGTTCAAGCAAAGCATCGGCCTGACCGACATCCACGGCGAGAAGGGCTACAGCACCCCGGAGCGCGTCAGCATCCGGCCCACGCTGGACGTCAACGGCATCTGGGGCGGCTACACCGGCGAAGGTGCCAAAACCGTTATTGCCTCCAAGGCCTACGCCAAAATCTCGATGCGCCTAGTGCCCCACCAGACCTCCGACGAAATCACGGCCCTGTTTCAGAAGCACTTCGAAAGCATTGCCCCGGCCAGCGTAACGGTGAAGGTAAAGCCTCACCACGGCGGCGAGCCCGTGGTAACGCCCACCGACTCGGTAGCCTACAAAGCTGCTGCCGATGCCATGGAAACCACCTTCGGCAAGCGCCCCATCCCCACCCGTGGCGGTGGCTCCATCCCGATTGTGGCCATGTTCAAGTCGGAGCTGGGCCTGGACACGGTACTGCTCGGCTTCGGCCTCGACTCCGACGCCATTCACTCGCCCAACGAGCACTACGGCGTCTTCAACTTCCTGAAGGGCATCGAAACCATCCCGCACTTCTACCGCAACTACGCCGCCGCAATGGTGAAGTAGTGAGATGGTGAGGTTGTGAAATGGTGAGACTTTGATTTAAGGAGTTTGTGTCATTGCGAGGCGTATGCCGAAGCAATCCGTCCTCTTCGCAGCACAAAGTTGCCTTTTACCAGAAAGCCCTTTCCCGTTGCGACGAGAAAGGGCTTTTTACTTTAGAACACTCCGCACATTTTAGAGGATGGATGGCCAAGGCTGCGCTTCCTAGGGCTTGGGCGTAGTTGCCGGCGCCGTGACTGGCTTCGGCGAAGCCGCTGGAGCCGGCGCCGTTGCCGGAGCAGCCGGGGTTTCGGCGGGCGCGGCTGACTTTTTCCTACCAAATAGCAGTCGGCGGGGGCCGGTGAAGAACACAAACTTAAGTCCGCGCCCGATACCCGTGCCAGCATCGACCACGGCACCACCCAGCTGGCCCGTGCCTACATTGTAGCCCAGATACAGCTCCATCACGCTGTTGCGCAGCCGCACCTGTCTGGCTTCGGCAGCTGGTTCACCGTTGGCGCCGGCGTCCAGTTGCAGCAGCTCCCGCTTGCGCGCGTTCGTCAGGTCGGCATTGTAGCGCCAGCCAATCTGCACCCCGGACTTATCCTGATAGCCAAAGCCCGCCGCAAAGCCGTAGCACCACTGCTGAAAACTCGACGTGCCCAGCAGTTTCAGCGTGGGGTTGGCCGGCGTGGCGCTGAGCAGGTAGCTGGCCTGGGGCCCGGCCTCAAAGAAAATATCGTCCCAGTGGTACTGCAGCAGCACCGGTATATCGAGGTAGGCGAGGTGGGTCATCAGGCTGGGGCCGTTCTGCAGCGAGTTGTCGCCCTTCATGGTGTACAAGGCTTCGGTTTGCAGGCCCCACTTGGGCAAGAAGCTAGGCCGCAGTTGAGCCATCAGGCCACCGTGGCCGCCCACCCGCCAGTTGCTTTTATTAGCGTCGTAGCCCACGGCATTCGACACGTTGCCTCCAAATTTGAGCCCGACGCGCAGCACCTGGGCCTGGCTGGTGCCGGCTGCCAGCAGCAGGGTGGAGACAATCAGAAAAGCTTTATTCATGGACGAGAAGTAGAATCGGCTGTGCCCGGGCCCGGTGCAGGGGAGTAAAGCTAAGCAGAGTTTGGCCCCGGGTGCATGCCGGGCCCACGAAAAAGCCCGGCCTTTCCGAGAAAAAGCCGGGCCTAAGCCGTTAGGAAGCGGTTTATTTACTCGGAATCAGGTAGCCCAGCGAAAGCTGCACCGCCGACTGGCGGGCATTGCTCAGGTCGCCTTCGAAGTACTTGCCGTCGTCGCTCTTCACGAAGTCGCTGAAGGCTCCGGTGTAGCGCAGGTTTAGGCTTACCCCATTCTCAGCCTGGTAGCCAATGCCGGCCACATAGCCCAGTTCGTTGCGGTTCAGGTTGCTGAGGTCCTTCTGATCGTGCGTTGTAGTCGTTCTCGTGTTGCCGGTAAGCCCTGAGGTAGTAGTTACCGTCGTTTCGTCCTTCACGCTAAGCAGGTAGGAGTACTGCGGGCCAGCCTCGAACACCAAGCCGCTGGCGTTGATCTTGAACAGCACCGGCACGTCGAGGTAGTTGTAGTTTACCTTGCCTTCACGCTTCTGCATGGAATTCGTGATGCTTTTATATTCAGTGGGCTTGTTTTCGAAGCCTTTCTGGGAAAACAGAATTTCGGGCTGCACCGACAGGAACTCGTCGTCGCTCAGGGCCGCGTTAAGCATTACACCGCCCAGAAAGCCAATCTTGTTGTTGTAGGTACTTTCGTTCTGGACGTCGCCGGCGAGGTTGGAGTAATTGGCACCAGCCCGGAGCCCCAGGCGAACACCCTGGGCGCGGGAAGCGCTAATCGTCGCGACCGATAGCAAAGATGCTAAGGCAATTACGGTCTTTTTCATGGTAAGTAAGGGTTGAGGTACAAGGAACTTGTTGGTTCAGCCCAGGCGAAAAATATGCCAGAATGGTTGAGCCTGCGAAATCAGATAACGCAAAAAGCCTCGTTCCAGGGTTGAAACGAGGCTTTTCCTAAAGCGCTGAGTTCGTTAGTCGAGGGAGAAGAGGTAGCCTACCTGAAACTGAATCACGGAGGTAAGCTTGTTGCTACGCACCTGGGTAGCCGACTCCTGAACCACTTTCGAGAGGCCGCCATTATAGCGGATGCCCAGGCCCAGGCCACTCTCCAACTCGTAGCCCAAACCCACCACGTAGCCCAGCTCGGTGCGGTTGTAGCCATCCAGGCTGGTGTTGGTCACGCCCAGGTTCCCTATGTTGCGCTCATCTTTCACAGCCAGCAGGTAGCTCACTTGTGGGCCAGCCTCGAGGATCAGGCCGCTGGCGTTGATTCTGGCCAGGATGGGCAAGTCGAGGTAGTGCATCCGTAGGGTAGCGTTGCCGGTTGGTCCTTCTACTTTGTTGCCCTTGCCCGAGTACAGCAACTCGGGCTGGATAGAGAAAAAGCCATCATTGGTGAGGGGCGCGTTCAGCATCACGCCGCCCAAGCCGTTGAGCAGGTACTTGGACTCCAGGCCCCCGTTATCCAGGGTCGACTGATTCGAAAAATTCGACAGGTTTACGCCGGCTTTAACGCCAACCCGAATCTGGGCTTGGGCGGCAGTAGTCAGGCCGGTGGCCAGCAGAAGGGAAAGCAGCAGGGAGGATGACTTTTTCATGGCAGCAGAAGAGTTAGGAGTAGAGCAGTAAGGCTGCGTTAGCAACCCCGAAATGTGCCCTGAAACGCAAAAGTGCGCAGTAAGGCTGGAATACAAACAAAAAAAGTGGCTGCCCAAGCTGGACAGCCACTTTTTCAAGCGGTTAACAAAACCTTATTTGCCCAGGGGAAGCAAGTAGCCCAGCTGCAGGGTAAAGGCGTTGTTGAAGGCCTTAGCTTCGTTCTTAGTGTCCTTCGAATCAATCAGGGAGTTGAAGCCACGGGCATAGCGCAGGCCTACGCTCAGGCCGCCTTCGCTCTGGTAGCCCAGGCCGGCCACGCCGCTGATGTCGAACTGAGCCAGGTCAGACTTGTCGGCCTCGTCGCGGGACAGGCCGGTGTAGTCCAGGAAGCCCTGGTTGGCGTCGTCCGTCTTGTTCTTAGTGCCGTCCTGATACTTGATGGTCGTCTGAGACTTCGTTTTGGAGCCAAACAGGTAGCTTACCTGCGGGCCCAGCTCGAAGAATAGGCCGCCGGCGTTGATTTTAGCCAACAGGGGCACATCGAGGTAGTGCAGTACGCGCTGCTGCTCCTGCTCTACTTTGGTAGCGCCGGGGTAGGCAGCCAGCGTAGCGCCGTCCGTCGATTGGGTCTCGATTTCGTAGCCTTTGCGGTTATACAGCAGTTCGGGAGCGAAGGAGAAGAACCCGTCGCTGCTCAGCGGAATGCTGGCGCTGATACCGGCGTTGTAGCCTACTTTGTAGCTACCTAATTCGCTGTTGTAGCCAGCACCCGTAATTTGCGACACATTGTCGCCTGAGATATTAGAATAGGTACCACCTACTTTAACTCCGAGGCGGAATCCACCGGAATCTTGGGCTTGAGTGGCAGAAGTAGCGGCTAGAGCAACAGCGGCAATGGTTAGATACTTTTTCATGGCAGGAGAGACGAATAAGGTGGGGTGGAAAGAGTGTGGTTTCAAGTGAAAAACACGCTTTGAAAAATGGTGATATAGGCCTAATAGCGTAAAGGCCACTAGGTTTGTTGCGGCCGAGCCCAGAATTACTTTAGAATTAACCCAATGATAATTAATCCGTTTCCGGGAAAACTCAACGGGGTCAGGTTGTTGCGGGCCACAGAATAATCCGACGTTTCCATCGGAGCTTGCTCGGGTTTAGCTACTTTTGGAGGAGCTTGGCTATACCTTTTCTATGATGATTCGCTACGGTTTGCTCGGAGCTTTACTACTCCGTGGTACCATCGGCTGGGCTCAGCAGCCCGTGGCCACCGATGCCCGGCCCCCGCTGATTTTGGGCGCCTACGCGCAGGGCAGCTTCATTATCGGCCACACGCCTTCGGTAAAGCACCTGGTCGCCTCGCATCCCACCGGCCTGGAGCTGAATCTGCAGCGGCAAACCAACGGGCGGGAGCCCTGGCACGCCTGGTATAAATACCCCAAAGTAGGCCTGGCCCTAGTGTACTACGATTATCATAATCCGATACTGGGCAAGTCGTACGCGGCTACTATCTACCTCAACAAGCCCTTTTACCGCTCGGCCCGGCAGGAGCTGAATTTCCGCATTGGTACCGGCGTCGGGTTTTTTCCAATCCGCTTCGACCAGGCCACCAATCATAAGAACAACATCGTCAGCTCGCGTCTGAATGCCACGCTGCAGATGCGCCTGGAATACGATGTGGCTCTGGCCTCTCAGTACGGCCTGCTACTGGGCGTTGGGCTCAACCATTACTCGAATGGTGCCACCACCAAGCCCAACTTCGGCATCAACCTGCCCACCGTGTTTGTGGGGCTCAATTACCACCAGCAGCGCCCGTTCCGCCCACTCAGCTCCGGGCCTACGGCTGAGCCCGAGGAGGTAGGCCACAACTTTCTGGATTTGAGCACCAGCCTGGGCTTTAAGCAGCGCAACGAGTCGGACCGCCGTAAGTACACGGTGCAGTCGGTGACGGTGGCCGCCGGGCGGCGCATCAACCGCAAAAGCAACCTGGTGCTGGGGCCGAGGGCTTCTACGACCGGTCATTGCTGGCGCAATTGCGTGATACAACCCGGGTTGGGGAAAAGCTGCCCGACGTGAAAAAAGCCGGCGTGTTCTTCGGGCACGAGCTGCTGTTTGGCCGCTTGGCTGTGGTGTCGCACCTGGGATTTTACGTGTACAATCCCTACAAATCCAATAAGTTCTACTACGAACGGATAGGGCTCAAATACCAGTTTACCCGGCAGCTCTGGGGCGCGGCCGACCTGAAAGTGCACCGTGGCTCGGCGGACGTAGTGGAGCTCAAGCTGGGCGTAAAACTTTAAGCTAGCCAGCCATCAGCTGCTACGAATTGGCTACCAGCGCCTGATTGATGCGCTTTACCAGGGCCGGTCCTTCGTAGATGAATCCGGTGTAAAGCTGCACCAGGGTTGCGCCGGCCTGCAGCTTTTCCAGGGCATCGGCAGCAGAAGCAATACCGCCTACCCCAATGATGGGTAGCGCGCCCTCAGAATGCCGGTGCAGGTAGCGGATGACGTCGGTAGCGCGCTGGCGCAGCGGCCGGCCGCTCAGTCCGCCAGCCCCAATAGAAGTAAGCTGCGTGGCGGAAGTACGCAGCTCGTCGCGGGCAATGGTGGTGTTGGTTGCCACTAGGCCGCTGAGCTTGGTTTCGGCCGCAATGGTCAGGATGTCGTTGAGCTGGCCGTCGGTAAGGTCGGGCGCAATTTTGAGCAGCAGCGGCTTGGGCTTCGCCTTGGCCAGGTTTACTTCCTGCACCTGCTGCAACAGCCGAATCAGGGGCTCTTTTTCCTGTAGCTGCCGCAGATTGGGCGTGTTGGGCGAGCTGACATTGACCACGAAGTAGTCGACCGTATCAAACAAGGTTTCAAAGCTGGCAATGTAATCGGCCGCGGCCTGCTCGTTGGGTGTATCCTTGTTCTTGCCGATGTTGCCGCCGATAATAATGCCGGAGCGCCGCTGCCGCAGGCGCTGCGCGGCCGCCGCGGCACCTTCGTTGTTAAAGCCCATCCGGTTGATTAGCGCCCCGTCTTGCTGGAGCCGAAACAGGCGCGGGGTCGGGTTGCCCGGCTGGGCCCGGGGCGTCACCGTCCCGATTTCCACGAAGCCAAAGCCCAGGGCGGCCAGCTCGTCGGTCAATTCGGCATTCTTATCGAAGCCTGCCGCCAGTCCCACGGGGTTGCGAAACGTCAAGCCAAAAACCTCTCTACCCAGCGCGGGATGCTCAAAATCGTAGAGGCTGCGCAGTAGGGCCGGCGTGCCGGGCAGCCGGTAGCTTCGCTTGAGATTATTGAAGACAAAATGGTGGGCCTGCTCCGCATCAAGCTGGAAAAGCAGGGGTTTGAGCAAGGCTTTGTACATAGCAGGCCGCAAGGTATCCGGCTGCAAAGCTCTTACTTATTTCGCTACAATACTGCCTCCCGCCCGAGCTGGTTTGATAAGTTTTCTGTAAAATTTATTTGCCTGATAATAAGCTGGCTACGGTTGGGTAGGTAAGAAAAAACTAAACTTGAAAGCTCAGAACTTGCACAATAGCCGCGTTTATCCCACTTTTGCAACCCCGAAACGCGAATCACAATTCGCTATCGGGTCCCGATTCTGTAGCTCAGCTGGTAGAGCAATACACTTTTAATGTATGGGTCCTGGGTTCGAATCCCAGCGGGATCACCAAAAACCTCGATTGCAACATGCAGTCGAGGTTTTTTGTTACAGGGCCTGGGTGTAAGTGGTGTTGTGCTGAACAGATACAGCGCGGTGGCGATTATCGGCACATCAGGCAATAAAGGGTGTTTTGCACGTGTGAGTCCACACCGCTGCTCTTACCTGCTTATGCCTGACTATTGTATTCATTTCAATTTGGACATAGACCGCACCTGTTGTACGTATGAGTACAGCGGGAGCACTAACTATAGTCGGCAGGCGTGGGACTATCCCGCTCCATACTGAGCTTCTGAACCCAACAACTATTTTTTCTTCATACGCCCATACTATAGCCAGCTAATTTCCCTGCCGAGCTGATGATCGGTGACAGGGTATCACGGTAGTAACCCAATTCAAGTCATTGGCAATAGCCACGGCCCAATTGCACCCGGTTGCTGTAGCGCAATAGCTTGAAGGGTCAAGCCGTACGGAATGGTACCCAAGGCCTGCCACACTGCTTGTTGAAATGCCATATGGGTATTATAGCCCGGGCACAATAGGCGCATTCGAATGCTTGACCAAGTCTTTCAATCCCGTTTCTGTAATGTTCCGGGCTGTAAATTTCAGCAAGCAAACACCTTAGCTAACTCCGCAGGCCAGTATGGTGCCTGAACCCTTAGAGCGTTCCTCGGGCAAGCTAGGCTGGATAGTAATAAGATAACCAATCGGTTAAGAGTGAAATATAGCGCCTAGATGGCGTCCAGCCCCGGCAAGCTGAGCAGACCAGCGGCCTGCTGTGCCACAGTTTTAACACTGTCGACATCCGGGCCGGTAATGGTCAGGTGCCCCATCTTACGGCCTGCGCGCGCCTGTAACTTGCCGTACAGGTGCAGGTGCGTGCCCGGCAGGCTCAGCACGGAGCGCCAGTCCGGCTCCTGCGGTTGACCGTTGGCGTCAAACCACACCTCACCCAGCAGATTGAGCATAATGGCCGGGGAATGCTGACGCGGCTGTGGCAGGGGCAAGCCAGCCATTGCATGGACCTGTAGGTCGAACTGCGACGCGTCGCAGGCGTCCAGGGTGTAGTGGCCGCTGTTGTGCGGGCGTGGGGCCATCTCGTTAACTACCAAGCCGCCGTGCTCACTGCCGTCATCCACCACAAAGAACTCGACGCACAGCACCCCGACGTAGTCCAGATGTTGCGCGATGGACACAGCCGCCTCGCGGGCCCTGGTTGCCAGGGCAGCTGGCATATTTCCCTCGTAGGCGTGGGTCACGGCCAAAATACCCTCGACATGCACGTTGCGCTGCGGGGCGAAGCTGACCACTTGCCCGTCCCAGCCGCGCGCTACCAGCACCGAGCACTCGGCAGTTAGCGGCAGCATCTTTTCCAGCACGCAGGCGACGCTACCCAACTCCGCCCAGGCAGCAGCCAGTTCAGCAGCAGTTTTGACGCGGACCTGGCCCTTGCCGTCGTAGCCCATGCGCGCGGTTTTCAGGATGCCGGGCAGCAAATCCGCCTGGTCAGTCTGAATGGCTTGCAGCTGAGCCAGCGTTTCAATCACCGCGTAGGGCGCACAACTCACCCCCGATAGGTCAGCGCAGGCAGCGAAGTGAGCTTTTTCCTCGATGCGGTTTTGGGCAATGCCCACCACGGCCGCACCAGGTGCCACGGGGCGGGTTTGCGCCAGCGTTTGCAAGGCCTGGGCCGGCACGTTTTCAAACTCGGTGGTAATGGCCTGGCACAGTTGGGCCAATTGAGCCAGCCCAGCCGGGTCGTTGTAGTCGGTCTGGATGTGGTGGTGACTTACCAGCCCAGCCGGGCTTTGTACATCGGGCTCCAGCACGGCGGTGAAGTAGCCTAGGCGCTGAGCGGCATGCACAAACATGCGGCCCAACTGCCCGCCCCCCAGCACGCCCAGGGTGGCCCGCTGGCCCGCGGCGTCCACACTGCCCGGATAAATTGGGCTCATGGCTGTAACGTGCATATCGGCACTCATAACGGCAAGGTCATAGCGCGAGCGGCTTCGGTTTGTTCGGCGCGAAACGCCTGCAGCTTGGTTGCCAGGCCAGGGTCGTGCAAGGCCAGCAGGCTGACGGCGAATAAGGCCGCATTTGCCGCCCCGGCATTACCAATCGCAAACGTAGCTACGGGCACCCCTTTAGGCATTTGCACGATGCTATGCAGCGAATCTACTCCCTGCAAATGGCGGCTGGCCACCGGCACTCCCAGCACGGGCACCGTGGTTTTGGCGGCCATCATGCCTGGCAGGTGGGCCGCCCCGCCCGCACCAGCGATGATAGCCTGCAAGCCGCGCGGGCCAGCTTGTTCGGCATAGGCAAACAAGTCGTCGGGCATGCGGTGGGCCGACACCACGCGCGCTTCGTGGGCCACGCCAAACTGCGCGAGAATCTGCACGGCATGCTGCATGGTGTCCCAGTCGCTGCTGGAGCCCATCACCACGCCGATCAGGGGCGTGACCGGGGTGGTGCTCAGGCTAGGAGTGTCGGAGGGGAGAAGGGTACTCATTGGAATCTGGTATAGGGGCTGGGCAGGCCCGAATGGTCAATAAAAACCGCGTCCGGACAGCCAGCGGTTGGACTGCGCATTGCTGTTGGTGAAACGGGCAATGGATAAAAATCCTTTACCACCGCAAAGCTACTACCGCGGCACAAGCGCTGGCCGAAATATGAGGCGAATCCTGAAAATACAGGCCTTGGCGCAACTAACGGTTAGCGCTCCAGCAGGATTTCCGTGCCTAAAATCACTAGGTCTACTCGGCCTTTCAACGTCTGGTCGATGAAGGGTGTGTTCTGGGATTTCGACTTCATGAATTCCCGCGTGAAGGTTGTTTCCGCTTCGGTATCGAACAGGACGCAGTTAACTTCTTGGCCGACTTCGATGGTGGGTACCGGCAGGCCCATCAGGCGGCGGGGCTCCGCCGAGTAACGCTTCACTACCAGGTCCCACCCGAGTTTTCCGGGCTCGACGAAGAAGTGATAAAGCGACACCAGGGCCGTGTCCAGGCCGGTAATGCCGTTGGGGGCGCTGATAAAATCCTGGGCTTTTTCAAAAGGCGTGTGCGGCGCGTGGTCGGTGGCAATAATATCGAATACACCTTCCTTGAGCCCCTCGAGCAGCGCATCACAATCGGCCTGCGTGCGTAGCGGCGGGTTCATTTTATAGTTGGTGTCGTAGTCGCCGATGTGCTCGTCGGTGAATAGCAGGTGGTGCGGAGCTACTTCCGCCGTCACCTTCACATCGCCGCGGGATTTCCACCAGCGGATGGTTTCCATACCGAGCTTGCTGGACACGTGTTGGATGTGCACGTGCGCGCCCGCCGCCCGGGCTAGGCGAATGTCGCGGTCGATGATGATTTCCTCGGCGCAGGCCGGCGAGCCCTTGATTCCGAGCCGGTAGCTCATTACTCCTTCGTTCAGGGCGCGGGGCCCGGCCAGCTCCGGCACCTCGCAGTGGCTGGCGAAAAACATCCCGAATTCGGTGGCGTACTGCATCGCCCGCAGCAGCACTGCCGGGTCGGCTGTGGTATCGCCGTCGTCGGTGAGCATTTTCACTCCGAGCTCACGCATGCCCTCGATTTCCGCCAGTTCCTTGCCCTCGCGGTTTTTGGTGACGCAGCCAGAGGTATACACCGGAATACGGGCCCGGTCCTTGGCGTTTTCCAGCACGGTAGCCACCGCAGTTGCCGAGTCGAGGGCCGGGCGGGTATTGGGCATCATGACCACGCCGGTAATGCCGCCGTTGATGGCCGCTTCGCTACCCGTGGTGATGGTCTCCTTGTTTTCAAACCCAGGGGCGCGAAAATGGACGTGAGCATCAAACATGGCCGGCATCAGAACCCGGCCGCGCGCATCAATGGCGCGGGCACCCTCGGGAAGGGCTAGGCTGCTGCCGATTTCCTGGATTTTTCCTTCGACAATCAGGACGTCGCCTTCGAGCAGTACGGGTGAGTTTTCGGAGGCGATGCGGGCATTTTGAAGGAGGAGCATGGATTTGGGAGTGCTGTAAATGGCAAAAGTGGAAAGGATATTCGGACTATTGAAGACGAAAATAGACGGGCGGAACCAGCCGCGTCCGGCATTTAGGGCATAATCACCTTCGAGCTGACTTGCTGTTGGGCGACATATGATTCCTGCCGCGGGAATTCTCCGCCCGGCGTGAGCCAGTCGAGCACAGCCATGCGGATGGAGATGCCGTTTTCGACCTGGTTGGTAATCAGGCTGCGCTCATAGTCCATAACGGCGTCGCACAGCTCAACCCCCCGGTTTACGGGGCCGGGGTGCATGATGTAGAGACCTTTGTCGCGGATTTCCGCCAGCCGGGCGGTGGTGATGCCGTAGACCCGGTGGTATTCGCGGACGCTGGGGAAAAACTGCACGTCCTGGCGCTCCATCTGCACGCGCAGCAGGTACACCACATCGGGCGCCCAGGCCATGGCCGCCTCGTAGTCGGTGAAGCGAGGGATGGATGCCGGGACATACTTGGGCACCAGGGAGCCCGGACCCAGGTAAGCGACTTCGACGCCCAGCTTTTGCAGCAGGGTGCTGGTAGAGCGCGCGACGCGGGAGTGAAGAATATCCCCAATGATGAGGACTTTTTTGCCCCGAGGGTCGGGAAATTTTTCCTTGATGGTGAAGGCGTCCAGCAGGGCCTGGGTGGGATGCTCGTGGGCCCCGTCGCCGGCATTGATGACTGAAGCCGTGGTTTGGCGGGCAATCATGCCGGGCAGGCCGGGATGACTGTGGCGCACAACGATGTAATCGGTGCGCATGGCTTGGAGCGTCTCAATCGTCTCGCGCACCGATTCGCCCTTGGTGATGGAGGAATGGGCGACGTCGAAATTCGTTACCTCCGCCGAGAGGCGTTTGGCCGCAACTTCGAAGGAGGAGTGCGTCCGGGTGCTGGCCTCGTAGAACAGCATGAGCACGGACTTGCCTTCGAGGGCCGGGATTTTCTTCACCGAGTGGGTGAACAGCTTTTTAAAGGACGTGGATTGGTCGAGCAGGAACTCGATTTCCTCACGGTGAAGGGATGCAATGTCGAGCAGGTCTTTACGTGCCATACCGGAGTTGAGGAATAGTGAGGTTGTCTAGCTAAAACGGACAATGGGAAGTCTTATCGGCCATAACCCCTGATGGAGCAACTGGCTGCTGGAGTAGGTCCAGGCGCTGGTAGCCGCCACAGTTGGCGGCGAGAATGTTGGCGTCCGGGTGGGGTATGAACTGGCTGCGGGGTAGCAGTCGACGAATTCAACGGACATAAAAAAACCGTTTCGGAATCCGAAACGGTAACGGGGCAACACTTAGAAAAAACAACGGAAATGCCAGAGGCAAAATCGGGAAAACCGATGGCGGCAAAGACCTTCCGGTCTACTCGCGGTTCCCTGCCGAGCAGAGACTCCCCGCGCTTCATCAACAAGTTTTTTGGTTGAAGCATGCTGCAAAAATACGGCATTGTTACGCTCGGCAACTCATCGGCAATGTTGATTTTTTTTCGCGCCGCTTTTCTCAAATTTTATTTTCGACCTAACGGGCTAAACGAAGCACTTTTGTCATTCTTTTCGCCATCAAAAAATAATTATGGTTCGCGTAACCAATTGCTTTGCAAGCATAATCCAACCTAACTTTAGCTCTTTATTCCGCTCGTCTCAGCTGGCGGGCCGCCACTCTCCGGTGGCAAGCAGCCCAGGAACCACGCGGTAGTTCCTGGGCTGCTTCTTTTTGGCCAGCACAATGGGTATGAGCACCCGGTAAAAAGGGGCGTAGTAGGCGGTGGTACGCGGGCTCGTGCTGCATCTGGTCGTAGTAGCGGGCCACCAAGGGGAAGTGGGAGGAGGGCAAAGGCGGCTGGTGTTAGGTTGCCTCCAGGCGGCGTAAGCGCGCACGGGAAGAGGTCCACATGATTTGTTAACTATTGTTTAACCGCTTTCAGAGTTTTAGCCCCACGCCTTATTCATCTGCCGCCGCTTCTGCTCATCAATACCTCAGCACTACATATGCTATCCTTAGCGGAGACAAGTTGTTGCTTTATTAACTCAAAGCAAATACTGAATTTGTGTATTTTACCACTATATGCCCGAGAATATACTTTCATGCAAGCGAAGGAATTAGACTTTCCCGCCCTTGTTTGACCCGCCACATGTTCTCTTATTTTTAGCCTTTTGGGTAAGGTAATCAGGTTTAAATCAACCGTAGATTATCATCGGGCGTCAGGTAGAATACACTGTACAGAAGGCCTGATTTTCAAGCCGGAGCGCACTGCCTCCACTAGTTGCGTTGGGTATATTACGGTATATATTTGCTGCGCTGCAACGGTATTCAGAATTCAGTTAATCCTTCAAGCATGCCTTGAGGCCTGACGATTACTTTATCCTCCTGCCTGCTTAGTAAATCATTGTACTGCTTCATTCTATTGTTCTCCCTATGCGTACTCCCTCTTTTTCTGTGTGGCGTTATGCCAGCTTGCTACTGGTCGGCCTTTTTTTTCGTTTGAGCGCTACAGCTCAAGTTACTCCGTCCTGGCAAAGTGTAAACGCTATTAGTCCAGCCTACTCCTCGGATAATTTGGTCACTGCCTCCGATGCAGCTGGCAACCTATACCAAGTGGGCTATATCAGTAATAGCCCATGGGGATTTGATGCGTACATATCCAAATTCAGCTCCAGTGGTACGCTGCTCTGGACAAATAAAATTGCTTCCACCGGCGACGATACAGCCTCAGACGTTGTGGTTGATGCGGCTGGTAATGCCTATGTTACGGGCTCTTTCACAAAAGACATATCCCTGGGCAATAATCTGACGCTAACAGCCGGCCCTTACCAGGTCACGAAAATGTACCTGATCCGTTACTCGCCCCAAGGTACACCAGAGTGGGCGCAGCAGAGCAGTGACAAAATTCTAGGTTATACGGGGGGAACGGGTTTAGCTCTTGATGCAAATAGCAATGTCTACCTGACCGGCCAGTATGGCTCTACGTTAACTATTGGTTCAGCAACTCTACCGCCTGTCATCTATCCTGGGGTTGGTGCGGGAGGGGTATTCTTGGCTCGTTTTTCGGCAGCTACGGGGCGGTGGTTTCTTTAAATCATGCCTTTGCCTATTCGGTTTATTCCAGTGGCAACGGGGACAAGGCCTACCCAACGCTTGCCGTAACGCCCAGCGGCACGGCGTATATTTTGAGTAATTTTTATCAAAAATCCCTATTCGCTAACTCGGTGGAGCTAGTGAGCCGGGGCGAAAGAGACTGTATAATAGCCAAGTACAATCCGCAGGGTGCTCTGGAATGGGTACAGCAATATGGCGGGGCAGGAAATGATGAGATAAATGCGGCCACAGTAGACGCAGCCGATAATATCTATTTGGTAGGCAGCTTCACCGGTTCTGCGACATTTGGCCCGCTTTCCGCGCTGAGTACGGGCGCTACGGATAGCTACTTAGTCAAATACTCGGCTCAGGGAGTGATGCAATGGGTACAGGCTAGTGGTGGCGCTGGGCGCGATAAATGGTATGATGTGACAGTAGATGGCGCTGGGGCTCCCTATGTTACGGGCAATTTTGAGGGTCAAGCAACTTTTGGTACTCTGGCTATGAGCAGCACAAATGAAAGGGACATTGCCGTGGCGGCCTATACCCCGCAGGGTCAAGTTCGGTGGGTTCAGCAAGCCGGCGGGGTGGTCTTGACCAGGGGCAGCTGTTGTTTTTCAACCCTCAAGGCAATCTGTCCGTGATGGGGCGTATTGCAACTAGTAGCCGATTTGGCTCACTTTCGCTCACGCTGCCTCGCTTCTCTCCCTCTACCTTTCTAGCCACCTTGGGCACGGCCGTGCTAGCGACTAAAGCTCTTCAGCCGTCCGCATTAAGCCTCTATCCGAATCCGGCGACAAATCAGGTGACACTACCTGGCCTGGCTGTCGGCACTCGGGTTCAATTGCTGGATGCGGTGGGTCGTACTGTTCATGCCACCACTGTAGATACCAATGCCAGCATATCACTGCGCGACGTGGCGCCTGGGTGGTATGTAGTGCGCGCCACCAATGGGCAAGGCGGCCAATACACGGGGCGGCTAATGGTTGAATAGGGGCAAGAAACAAGCAAAAACGCTGTGCCCGAACAGGCTGATAACGCTGCCCTTAAGGACAAGCCCTGGAAATAGGGACTGGAAGGTGCCAGCAGCAACGAAAAACGCCTCACTTGCACCATGCAGGTGAGGCGTTTTTCGTTGCTGCTGGCCCAACCGCGCTGTTTCGAACAACGGCTTAGCCGGCCCAACCTTCCCGGTCGAGGGAGCGGTACTGAATGGCCTCGGCCAGGTGTTCCAGCCGGATATCATCGGAGCCGCCCAGGTCGGCAATGGTGCGGGCCACTTTCAGAATCCGGTCGTAGGCGCGAGCTGAGAGGCCCAGACGCTCCATGGCGGTCTTGAGCAGGGCCCGGCCCCCTCGTTGATCTGGCACAGTTCCTTGACCATCTGCGAAGGCATCATGGCGTTGGAATGAATCTCGGGAAACTCCCGAAAGCGCACCGTCTGCACTTCCCGGGCCTTTTCGACGCGCTGCTGAATATTTTCGCTGGTCTCGGTCTTGCGCGTTTCGGCCATCTGGTCGAAGGTGACGGGCGTGACTTCCACGTGCAGGTCAATCCGGTCGAGGAGTGGGCCGCTGACTTTGTTGAGGTAGCGTTGCACTACGCCGGGGCCGCACACGCACTCCTTTTCGGGGTGGTTGTAGTAGCCGCAGGGGCAGGGGTTCATGCTGGCAATGAGCATGAAGTTCGAGGGAAAGTCAATGCTGACCTTGGCCCGGGAAATCGTGACGCGGCGCTCCTCCAGCGGCTGGCGCATCACTTCCAGCACGGTGCGCTTAAACTCGGGCAATTCGTCCAGGAACAGCACGCCGTTGTGAGCCAGGGAGATTTCGCCCGGCTGCGGATTGCCTCCGCCGCCCACCAGGGCCACGTCGGAAATGGTGTGGTGCGGGGAGCGAAACGGCCGGCTGGTGAGCAGAGAAGCATTAGCCCCAAGCTTGCCCGCCACGGAGTGAATCTTGGTAGTTTCTAGGGCTTCCTGAATGGAGAGGGCCGGCAGAATGCTGGGCAGGCGCTTAGCCAGCATGGTTTTGCCCGCTCCGGGCGGCCCAATCATGATGACGTTGTGGCCGCCGGCCGCCGCTATTTCCAAGGCCCGCTTGATGTTTTCCTGACCCTGCACGTCGGCAAAGTCGGCGGCGTACTGGTTGGCCGTGCTTTGGAACACAGTGCGGGTGTCGAGCAGCAGTGGTTCAATGGCCAGCCGGCCTTCGAAGAAGTCGATGGCCTGCTGCATGTTTTCCACCGGAATCACGTCGAGGTTATTCACAATGGCCGCTTCCTGGGCATTGGCGCGGGGTAGAATGAAGCCCTTGAATCCTTCCTTGCGGGCCTGGATGGCAATGGGAAGCACCCCGCGAATGGGCCGCAGTTCCCCGTCCAGAGCTAGCTCGCCCATAATGATGTACTCGCCGAGCCGCTCGGTGGTCAGCTGCTGGGAGGCGTGCAGAATGCCCAGAGCAATAGGCAAATCGTAGGCGGAGCCTTCCTTGCGGATGTCGGCCGGGGCCATATTGACTACCACCTTGGTGCGGGGCATGCGGTAGCCCCGCATTTTCAGGGCTGCTTCGATGCGCTGCTGGCTTTCCTTGATGGCATTGTCGGGCAAACCTACCACGTAAAAGTTGGTGCCCTGGGAAACGACTACTTCAATGGTAATGGTATTGGCGTTGACGCCCTGCACGGCCGAGCCATACGTCTTGGTAAGCATAGTAGATAAAAATAAGTCGATAGGTAATTGTGGAGCTAAGATAGAAGAAGTTACGATGACGTAACACGGAAAAAGCCAGCCCTGAACAGAGCTGGCTTTTTCTTGCATCAGTGAAAAGTACTGCGCCGGGTTTGCCGTCTACTTTTCGTCGGCTACCAGCTGCTCGATGAGCATAATCAAGATGTGAATGGCCTTGATGTGAATTTCCTGAATCCGGTCGGCAAAGCCGCTGTGCGGGGCCCGGATTTCCACGTCGCTCAGAGTTGCCAGCTGGCCGCCGTCCTTGCCGGTGAGGCTTACGACGGTCATGCCGCAGGCCTTAGCCGCCTCGGCAGCGCGCAGCACGTTGGGCGAGTTACCGCTGGTGCTGATGGCCAGCAGCACGTCGCCGGGGCGGCCCAGGGCCTGCACGTAGCGGCTGAACACGTGCTCATAGCCGTAGTCGTTGGCTACGCAGCTCATGTGCGACGCTTCGGTAAGGGCAATGGCGCCCAGGGCGGGTCGGTCGAGGCGGTAACGGCCGCTCAGCTCTTCGGCGAAGTGCTGGGCGTCGCAGAGGGAGCCGCCGTTGCCACAGCTCAGGATCTTGCCGTGTTGCTTCAAGCTGTCCGCCATCAGGCGAGCCGCTTGTTCGATGCGCGACAGGTTTTCGGGGTCCGCCAGAAAACGGTCGAGCACGGTGCGCGCTTCGGTCAGCTCAGCGCGGATGAGGTCAGTTAGGAGTGCAGTCACGCTGCAAAGTTACACCGTCGGACGATTGTCTAGGTCGGCAGCTGAAGCGGGTGGAATGCTGCTTTGCGGCCGCTGGGCCGGCGCGTTCGTAAGATTGGGGTCAGTCTGCTGATAACCAGTCTGGTTTATATCGTGAGCCGTGGTGACCGTACCGCTGTGCGTGGTCGGAATGGCCGAGTCGATATATACCGGGGCGGGTGCTACCGGGCCCGACTGGTACACCGTGGTAGGAGCAGGAGCTACCGGAGCGGCAGTCGTGGTGGTAGTCACGGTGCGCTGCTGAAATTCCCGCTCACGCTGGTCAATCTGGTGGTCGTAAAGCTTGGCCTTGAGCTCGTTTATTTTGCCGTTGAGTACCGTCGTTTCGCGGCGCAGCAGGGCGCTGTCCATGTTTTCGGTAATCAGGTGCAAAGCCAGCAGGATGGCGCCAATGATGAACAGGGTGTAGTAAAACGCGGTCAGGCCAGCGTCACCACTGAGGTTGAAGGTCGAGGCGAAGGTGTCGCGGGTGGCGGGGCTGAAGATGAACAGCAAGGCCAGCAGCAAATACACCATGACCAGCACGGTAACAATTCGTTTGAGAGCAAGCATAGGAGGAAAGAGCTAGAAGTCCGGAAAAAGCCGGTGGCGGCTCCCTGCGGGGGCGTCGGCCGGCTGCTGTCGGCATAAACGCAAGCCGGGCCCTTACAGTTGGCCCGGCCTATATTTCCCTCTCTGATTATAGCCCGCGGCTACGGCAATACACCGTTGCTTTGCATCGAATTAAGACGCTGGTACACGCCACCGTCGCGCCGTAGCAGCTCCTCGTGGGTGCCGCGCTCCACGATGCGCCCTTGCTGCAGCACCACGATTTCGTCGGCGTGCTGAATGGTGCTCAGGCGGTGAGCAATGACCAGTGAGGTGCGGTTCTGCATCAGGCGGGTCAGGGCTTCCTGTACCAGCTTCTCCGATTCGGTGTCGAGGGCCGAGGTGGCTTCGTCCAGAATCAGGATGGGCGGGTTGCGCAGGATGGCCCTAGCAATGCTCAGCCGCTGGCGCTGCCCGCCCGAAAGCCGGCTGCCCCGGTCGCCAATAAAGGTCTGGTAGCCGTCGGGGGCCTGGATGATAAACTCGTGAGCATTAGCGATTTTAGCCGCTTCGATGACCTGCTCGTCGGTGGCCTGGGTGTTGAAGCGGATGTTGTTCAGAATCGTGTCGTTGAACAGGATGCTTTCCTGGGTTACCACGCCCATCTGGTCGCGCACGGAGTGGATGGTACAGTCGCGCACCTCGTGGCCATCAATGAGAATCTGCCCGCCGGTGGGGTCATAGAAGCGGGGCAGCAAGTCGGCCAGGGTACTTTTGCCGCCGCCCGAAGGACCCACCAGGGCCACGGTTTTGCCCTTGGGAATAACCAGATTGATGTCCTGCAGCACGGGTGCGGCTCCGTAGCTGAACTGCAGGTTGCGTAGCTCAATCTGGTGCTGGAAGGCGGGCAAAACCTGGGCGTCGGGCTTGTCGCGAATGGCGGGCTCGGTGTCGATAATGCTCAGCACCCGCTCGCCGGCCACCAGGCCGCGCTGGATGTTGCCAAACGACGACGACAGGGACTTGGCCGGGGTGAGCACCTGCGAAAACATGATGATATAGGTGATAAAGGATGCAGCCTGCAGGGTGGAAGTACCGCCCAGAATCAGGGTGCCGCCGAAATAAAGCAGGCCCGCCACCACCATCACGCCGGCAAACTCCGAAAACGGCGAGGCCAGGTCCCGGATGTTGTCGATGCGGCGGGAGGCTTGGGCGTACTGGTCGTTTTGCTGCTCAAACTTGCCCTTGATGTAGTCCTGGGCATTGAAGGCCTTGATAACCCGGATGCCGCCCAGGGTTTCGTCAATCACCGAGAGCATGGTGCCCAGGGTGCTCTGGCTGGTTTTGGCCTGGGTGCGCAGGCGCTTGGAGAGAGTCGCAATGATACCGCCCGACAAGGGCAGCAGAATCAGGGTGAATAGCGTGAGCTTGACCGACATATAGAACAGCACCACGAAGTAGCCCACGATGGTCAGCGGGTCGCGCACGACAGCCTGTAGGGTGTTGACGACCGAAATTTCAACTTCCTGCACGTCGTTGGTAAAGCGCGACATCAGGTCCCCTTTCCGCTCGGAGGCAAAGTAGCCCAGCTGGAGCTGAATGATGCGGTGGTACAGGTCGCGGCGCAGGTTGCGGATAACGCGGGCCCGCACCCGGGCTGCCAGTCGTAAGCTCAGGTAGCGGAACACGTTGCTGAAAAAGACCGAGGTAATCAGCACCAGGCACACGAACAGCAAGGCGCCCAGCTTGCCGTGCTCGGCAATTACCTGGGCAAAAAAGTAGTTGAACGTGCCCGTGACGTAGTCGAGGGTGAGGGCAAACTCGGGCAGGCGAGTGGGGCGCTGAGCTTGTTGGTGGTTTCGAACAGCACGTTCAGCATCGGAATGACCAGGGCCAGGTTGCCGATGCCGAAGAAGATGCCGAAGATGGTGTAGAGCAGGTAGAGCGGTACCGTATTGGCCAGGGGCCGGGCGTACTGCAGAATGCGGAGGTAGGTCTTCATCAGGGAAGCGGGGCAGGCGTTACGCTAGGCAGGACGGCGGAACTCGGAAATTACTTCAATCGGGCCGCGAATATGCTGGTTGAACTCCTCCAGCTGCTCGGCCGGCACCCAGAGCTCGTTGTGCTGCGGGTTGCCCACGTTCTGCACCGGAAACTTGTGCAGGTAGGCCGAGTCGACGGCGAAGCGCACTACGTAGCCCACGCCGTAGAAGGGCACGTTCCAGTCGCGGCTGATCTGGGCGGCGTACTCCTCGTTGAGCACGGGGTAAAAGATGGGCTGTTCGGGCAAGCGGGGCGGAAAATGCTGCCAGTTAGAAGCGGCAATTAAGTCCAGCTCCTGCTGATTAACGGGCCGGTAGAGAAGCGTAGTGGCAGACATAGCGAAGCAAGCCGGAAAGTAGAAGCCGCAAAGGTAACCCCGGATTCGGGTTGTAGCCCAGGCAACCTTTCGGGGGCTTGCCTGCGAGTAGAGGGGCAGAACCGCTCTTATTCTCCACCACGGCTTTTCCAGCCTTTTTCTGCCTCACTTTCATGGAACGCAAAGAATTTATCCAGCTCTTCGGCCTGGGCGCCGCCGCTGTGCTGGCCACCGGCTGCCTGGGCGGCTGCTCGGGCAGCAAAGACGACAACCCGGCTCCGGCCCCCGGTCAGGGCGGCCCGACGGGCTCCACTGGCGTCGACTTCACCTTGGACCTGACCGAGCCAGCCAACGCGGCCCTCAACGACCCGCAAAAAGGCTACGTGTATGGTGCCAACAGTGCGGTAATTGTGGCCCGGCTCACCGATGGCAGCTACATTGCCGTGCAGGCGCCCTGCACCCACGAAGGAACGACCCTCGTGTTTCAGGCCAGCTCCAGCATGTTTCGCTGCCCCAACCACGGCTCCCTGTTCAACCCCAACGGCACGGTGGCCAACGGCCCGGCGGAGCGCGCCCTGAAGAAGTACACGGTGACGCAGACCGGCAATACGCTGCGCGTAACGAGCTAAGCCAACCGATTCAGACTAATAAAAAAGCCGGTGTAGCCTACCACCAGGATAGCTACACCGGCTTTTTACGCCTTGGTCAATCGGCTTAAAACTCGTGCAGGCGCTGGGGCATGTTCCAACGCAACGAAACCGAAGTGAAGGCCTCGGTGCCGTTGCCGGCGGCTCCCTCGTTGCCGGTCTGGTAACGCACAATCTGCTTGGCATCCAGCCACAGGTTGTGCTTAAGCATGTAGCTGGCCGTCAGGTCGGCGTGCAGCAGGTTGGTGGTGTTGCCCTGACCTACGCTGTTGCCATATTCCGTCACGCGGGTGGTATAGGGCTTGAGCACGTTGCCGCCGTAGTTGGGCTGCGGGTCCACGCCCGCCACGTTATCCAGGCCCTGCTTGGTATAAAAGGCTTTGCCCACCAGGTTCAGACGGGGCAGGGGCTGGTAGCTCAGCACGCCCAGCAGCTCGTAGAGGTTGGCGCCCATGGGGTGGGCCAGGGGCTGCTGATAGTGCTGGTAGTTGGTGTAGCTGTCCTCGTGCTGGTAGGTGTAGGGCCGAATGTAGTTGAACTCGACCTGCAGGTCCAGGTTCTGAATGCCGGCCACGTCGATGTACTTGCCGCCCAGCTGGAAAGCCTGCTTGTTGGCCCACCAGCCGTTGCCGGCCCGGATTTCGCTGATCTTAAACTCATCCAGTACCAGTTGGCCGTAAATCTGGCCGCGGCGCTTGATGTTCCACTTAAAGTCCAGACCCAGGATGGCGTTATCGGCCGAGCCTACGTTCTGCTCGACGGCCCGGTAGAAAATAACCGGGTTCAGGTATTGCAGCTCGAAGCCCCGGGCCCGGCGGCCCGGAATAACTTTGCCGTTGGCATACACCGTGTCGGGCTCGGGGTTGCGGCCGCCCAGAATGGTGCTTTCAAACACGCCGATGTTGAAGTCGGGCGTCACGTCGAAGCTGAGGTGGTGCAGGGCCATGTACTTTTTGGGGTACACCTGGTCGGCAATTTCCCGCTGGGCCGTCAGCTCGGCAAACAGGTTCTGGTAGTTGAACTTCCAGACGCGGGTATTCACCTTCAGAAAGAAATACGGGGCGCTGTAGTCCGACAAAATCAGGGAGCGGTAGCCGTTGCCGATGAAGTTCCGGTCGTGGGCCAGTTGCAGGTTCACGTGCTTGCCGGCCGCGTAGGTAATACCGCCCCGGGCCGTGAAGAAATCGTACTGGCTGCCGCCTTCCGTCTTGAAGTACTTCCAATAGCCCTCGTGCGGCACGATTTGGTCTCGCTGGATGCGGGTTTGCACGTACTGGGGTACGGCCTGCTGGTTGTCGGCCAGGAAGGTGTAAAAGCCTAGGCGCTGGTCGATGGTGCCCTCAAGCTGGATGCCGCGGGTATTCACGTAGCGCAGACCGTCGCTCTGGTTGTCTTTGCCCACCTGCAGCAGCAGTACCGGGTTCAGGCGCAAGGTGAAATCCTCGGTCTTGACGTTGTAGAAGTCGCTCTGGTTCTGGTAAAAGGTGTTGAACAGCGGCCGTTTGCTGCGGTTCAAATCGGCGTACTGGGCCTGGGGCAGGTAGTTCCAGTTGTCGCGCATCAGGTATTCCGCATTGAAGCGGTCGGCCGCCGAAAGGGAAGCAGCGCCGCTGTCGAGCAGCACGCGCTGCGCCAGGCGGGCCACGCCTTTGCGGTGGTAGGGCCGCACAGCCGTGTAGGGGTCGTGCAAGGTGTCGGCCCCGTACTTAATGGCATAGCGGTCAATCAGCCGGTACGTATCCTGATCGAGCGGCACGTAGTTGACGCCCTGCATGGCAGAGCGCAGGTTGGGCTCTATCGGCGCCGGGGCACCGGATGATCGTAAATCATCCAGACGTTGTCCTTGGTGGGCTCAGTAGCAGGTGGGGGGGCAGTTTGCGCCAGCGAGTTCTGGGCCAGCAGGCTCAAAGCCGGGAGCACAGTAAGGAGTAGTTTTTTCATACAAGCAGGAGGCTACGCTTCCGTTCGGAGGCCCGGCGGGGCAAACCTACGCAGTAAGCGGGTAGGAGTTGGCGAATTACGGAATTTGCGCTTTAAAAGGATTTCTCCGCTCGGCTGCCGGCCCAGTGCCGCCGCCTCACCGAATGCCCCTAGCTTTGCAGCCGTTATCATTCTGCGTAGCCGTCCGTGCCTGTTCTTCGCTTTTTGCGCTTCACCCAACTTGACCTCCCCGCCTGGGATGCCTGCGTGGCGACGGCCGAGGAAGCAGTACCGTACGCGCAGAGCGCCTGGCTACGGGCTACGGCAGGCCGCTGGGACGCCGTAGTCGAGCTGGATGAGGCCTCGGGGCAGTATCGGTCGGTGCTGCCGCTGCCGGTGAAGCGCCGGCCCTGGGGGCGGGAGGGGTTTCAGCCGCCCTTCACCCAGCAGCTGGGCTTGCTGACTACTACCAGCAGCCAATACCGGAGCGTGGCCGAGTACCTGGCTGTGGCCGTCGGCCGCTACGCCCGGCTGTATCTGCAGGCCAACAGCGGCAACGAATTTCCGGCAGCACCGCCCGGCTTTGACCTGAGCTGGCGGCAAACGTACTGCCTGCCCCTGGATGCTGGCTACGAAACCCTGCTCAAAGGCTACGCGGCCGACTACCGCCGCCGCCTGCGCATCAATCAGCAATTGGAGCAGCCGCTGCAGGTTGGGGAAACCCACTCGGCCGAGGCGCTGCTCCAGTTGTTTCGGCAGCACAAGGGTGGGGAAGTAGCCAGCCTGAAGCCCCGCCACTACCAGCAGCTGGCGCAGCTCACAATGAATCTGCAAAGCCTGGGGCAGGTTCGGGTTCTGGAAGTGCGGGAGCCTGCTACCCGGGAGTTGTTGGCCGGGGCTTTGTTCGTAGTAACCCCGCGGGTCATCATCTATCTGTTTGCGGCAGCCTCCCCGGCCGGCAAAAAAGCCGCGGCGCCCCTGCTGCTGCTCGACTATATGATTCAGGCCTATGCCGCCACGCCCGGCCTCGTGCTCGACTTCGAAGGGGGCATGATTCCGTCAATTGCCCGTTTTTTTGCCAACTTCGGGGCCCGGCCCGTTCCCTACGCCGCCCTCACCCTTACCCGCCAGCCCTGGTATCTGTCATGGAAACGCTAAACACTCCCTCCGCAAGCTCTGCCGACCGCGTCCGTATTGTGTGCGCCGAGCCGTCTATTGCCAACCACTTTCTGGCCGAGCTCCGCGACGTAGACGTGCAACGCGACAGTCTGCGCTTCCGCCGCAACCTGCAGCGCCTGGGCGAAATCATTGCCTACCGCATCAGCTCCCAGCTTAGCTACACCGAAAAAGTGGTGCAAACGCCCCTGGCCTCGTCCAGCAGCAAGCAGCTGCGCGACTTTCCAGTGCTGGCCACCGTGCTGCGCGCCGGCCTGCCGTTTCATCAGGGCTTTCTGAACTACTTCGACCAGTCGCCCAGCGCGTTTGCCGCGGCTTACCGCATCGAAGGCACCTCCCAGGTGCGGGTGCAGGTCGATTACCTCTCGGCGCCCAACCTGGACGAGCGGGTGCTGATTCTGGCCGACCCGATGCTGGCCAGTGGCAAGTCCCTGGTGCAAACCTACCGGGCCATGCTGCGCTTTGGTCAGCCCCGGCAGGTGCACATTGCCGCCGTCATTGCCTCGCCCGAGGGCGTCGACTACGTAACCCGCGAGATTCCCGAAGCCACACTCTGGGTAGCGGCCGTCGACGACCACCTCAACGAGCACGCCTACATCGTACCCGGCCTGGGCGACGCCGGCGACCTGTCGTACGGCAGCAAATTGTAATGGCCGCGTAACCTGGCGGAACTATACCGGCTGGTGGTTACCTCGTATCTTTACCACCAGTAGTTTCCTTCTAGCCCCGAAAACGCCGTGTTGCCTCATTTTGCCAAATACGCCTCCGTTTTCCTGCTGAGCATGGTGAAGTTCTTCGGCGGCCCGCTGGCGGGCGTGTCGCTGGGTCTCAACTTCTTTCAAACCCTGGGCCTGACCGTGGCGGGCATGATGACCACGGTGGTCGTCGTGTCGGGGGTGGGGCGCATGTGGGCCCTGCACCAGCGCCAGCGCCGCGAAACGAAGGGCAAGCCGCTGTTTACCAAGCGCAGCCGCCGCATCGTGAGTATTTTCCGCCGCTTCGGCATGCCCGGCATTGCGTTTTTGACGCCGGTCCTGTTCAGTCCTATTGGCGGCACCGTCATTGCCACCCAGCTGCACGTGCCCCGCTGGCGCATCCTGTTGCACATGCTCTGGAGCGCCGTGTTCTGGGGCTCCATTCTGACCACGCTCACGGTCCGGTTTAGTCACCTGCCCTTTTTTCACCACTAAGCGTGGACTGTCTTTAAAGAAAAGCCTTACTGCTCCGGTAGTAAGGCTTTTTTGTGCGTTACAGGGTTGAAAATACCCACTTCTAGGTATTGCGGAGGCTAGGCTGAGCGAGGTAATTTTGTCGACTGGCTTAACTCAAGAGTTGCTGTAATACAACTGTTTGAGTGAGTCTTTCCGGACTTTTCCTATTGCACTTTTTCTCAAACCTACTTGCCTTATGCCCACTTCTCCGCAAAAGATTTTTTTAAGCCTACTCGGACTTCTTACCCTGGCCTCTGTTGAAGTGCAGGCCCAGACGGCCGCTGCCAAAAACCGCAGCCACCTTATGACCCTGCTTACCCCAAAGCACCCGACTGCTGACCGCCCCGCAGCGGCCGCCCGCGGCATCAACGCCACCGTGGTGCGCCCGGGTCAGGAGGTAGAATACTATTGGGATACTACTATCAACCGCTGGCAAGTGGGTGGCAAGCGAATTAACACCTACAACTCCCAGGGCCTCCTGACTCAGCAGGTCGATCAGGATTCGGCAACGGCAGTGGCCTACAGCCGCACTCTGTATAGCTATAATGCCCAGGGCAAGGAAACCAGCTATACCCGTCAGGACTGGACCAACAATGCCTGGCTCAACGATAACCGCTACCTGACCACCTTCGACTCCTACGGCAACGAAACGCTGTACGAGACCCAAGACTGGGTAAACAACGCCTGGGTAACCCGCAACGCTTATCAGTCGGTTTACTCCTACAACGCAGCCGGACAGATTACGCAGGTCATCCTCAAGGAGCTGGAAAACGGGGCGTACGAGAATACCGACCGAATTTCGTACACCTACACCAATGGGCAGCTGAGCGCCTTGCTCTACGAAGAGTGGAACGCCGGAGCCTGGCAGAATGACGAGCGTATTGTGGATATCGTGTGGTATGATTACGCCAGTAACCGTCCTGCTTCGTACCGGGAGCAGACCTTCGATGGCACCGCTTTCGTGGACGAAAACCGCTACACCCTAACCTATGGTGCCAACGGCAACTACGTTGAGATTAAAGAGGTATTTAATATCAACGCGTGGTTTAACTACCGTCGTACCACGGAAACCTATGATAGCCAGGGTAATCCGCTTACGTATACATACGATTCCTGGACCAACAATGCCTGGGAGCAAATGGACGGCAACCGGTCTTTCTACGCTTACAATTCCAGCAACGTCATGCTCCGCCGGGTGCAGCAGTCTTTCGATGATGCTACCAGTCAGTATGTGAATAGCTTCAAGGACAGCTACTCCAGCTTCCAGACCATTACGCTGGCAGCCCGCAACGCGGCTTTGGAAGCCCAGACCGCCCTGTACCCCAACCCGGCCAGCGGCGTAGTTACGCTGGAAGTTGGCGGCGTGGCCAAGGCTGAAGCGGCCAGCGGCGAAGTACGCAATGCCCTGGGTCAGCTGGTGCAGCGCTTTAGCGTGCAGCCCCAGGCCGGTAAGCTCAGCACCCAGCTCGACTTGAGCGGCTTGAAATCGGGCGTGTACACTGTGCGCCTCCAAACCAGCGAAGGCGCCATCGTAAAGCGCGTAGTCCGCAACTAACCGACCCACATCCTATTGCAACCAAAAGGCCCCAACCACAGTGGTTGGGGCCTTTTGTATTTGCTACTGGGCCGAGTGCTAGCGGCTGCGGCGGGCGTTGCGCAGCTTAGCCGCGCCCTTGGCCGCCGGCGACTGGCTGCGGCCCGGTGAGGCCCGCTTTTTCTTGCCTTTCTGGCTGCGGTTCGGGCCTTCCACGTAGGGTAGGCCGGTGCGCTTGTCAATACCCTTCTGCAGCGGCGTCACCTTATCGTGAAATGCGCCCTGGTACTCGGGGTCCAGCTTCTTGCGCCGGTCGTCAATTTCGCGGGCCATGCTCTGCTTTTCGTCAAACATGGTGTCCATCACCTTCACATCGGGCGGCAGGGGCAGCTCCGGAATGGGTTGGTTGATAAGCTCCTCGATGCGGCCGATGTGGTGCATTTCAGCCTCGTTGGCGAAGGTAATGGCTGCGCCCGTGTGCTGGGCCCGCCCCGTGCGCCCAATGCGGTGCACGTAGTCGTCGTACACCAGCGGCACGTCGAAGTTGATAACGTGGCTAACCTGGGGCACATCGATGCCGCGGGCCGCTACGTCGGTGGCTACCAGGAAGCGCAGCTCCCCGTTGCGGAAAGCTTCCATGGAGTTGATGCGCACGTTCTGGCCCTTGTTGCCATGAATGGCTCGTACTTCGCCTGCCACTTTGCGGCCCAGGAAGTGCGCCACGTTGTCGGCGTGCTCCTTGGTGCGGCAAAAAATCATGACCCGGTTAAAGGTCTCGGCATCCTTGAAGAGGTAGCCCAAGAGGTTAATCTTGGTCAGCAAGTTGGGCACCCGGTAGATGGTCTGCGACACGTTCTGGGCCGAGGTGGCGGCCGGTGTCACTTCCACCCGCATCGGAAACTCCAGAAACTCCTCGCTCAGCCTTACCACCCGCTCGGGCATGGTGGCCGAAAATAGCGCGTTCTGGCGCTTGCGCGGAATAACTTCCAGAATAGCCCGAATCTGAGGCATAAAGCCCATATCCATCATCTTGTCGGCCTCGTCCAGCACCAGGGTCTTGAGCTCCTTAAATATTACGGCGCCCTTCAGGTAAAGCTCCATCAGGCGGCCGGGCGTGGCAATCAGGATATCGACGCCCGCGGCCAGGGTTTCAATCTGGGTTTTGGGCCCCAGGCCACCGTAGATGGCCAGAATCCGCAGGTCGGTGTAGACGGCCATCTTTTTCAGGTGGGTCTCAATCTGCATGGCCAGCTCCCGGGTGGGAGCCAGAATCAGGCCGCGCGGGTGCGTACCCTGGGCGTATTTTACCTTCATCAGCAGGGGCAGGCCGAAGGCAGCCGTCTTGCCCGTGCCGGTCTGGGCAATGCCCAGTACGTCGTGGCCCGCCAGCAGCAGCGGAATAGTTTGCTCCTGCACGGGCGTAGGCTGCTCAAAACCGGCTTCCGCTACGGCATTGAGAAGCTGTTTATTGAGCTTGAAATCGGCAAAAGTGAGCGGCTGCGGGGTATCAGACATGGCAAAAATTCCTAATGGGAGGGCAAAGGTACGGGTAATATAGCCAGCAAACGGCCTGTAACTCATTATATAACTAACTGGCAGGCAGAGGAAGACAAAAAAACGCCAATATTTATTTGCAAATCACCGCGCAACCTTTACTTTTGTGACTGCAATACCAACCTGGTAGATATAGCTCAGCTGGTTAGAGCGTCGGATTGTGATTCCGAAGGTCGTGGGTTCGAGCCCCATTATTTACCCACACGGAAGTCCCGGAGAGAAATTTCCGGGGACTTTTTTGTTCTTTGTGCCGTTGTGCACCCAACAGCATTTCGCTGAAAACCCACTTATTCCCCTGACTATGAGTTTGGTCGTAATCGGTTCTGTAGCGTTCGACGCCCTGGAAACGCCCTTTGGCAAAACCGACAAAATCATTGGTGGCGCGGCCACCTACATCAGTCTTTCGGCTTCTTATTCGCTGAAGCCCGTGAAGCTGGTTGCCGTTGTCGGCGACGATTTTCCCCAATCCGACATCCTGCTGCTGCAGGAGCACGGCGTTGACACGGAAGGCCTGCAAATCAAGGAAGGGGAGAAGTCCTTTTTCTGGTCGGGTAAGTACTCCACCGATTTGAACTCGCGCGAGACCCTGACTACGGAGCTCAACGTACTGGCCGATTTCGACCCCATCATCCCTGATTCCTACCAGGATTGCAAGTACCTGATGCTGGGCAACCTGGCCCCGCGGTGCAGCGCCTCGTGATTCAGCGCCTTGTGAACCGCCCCAAGCTTATCGTGATGGACACGATGAACTTCTGGATGGACGTGGCCCTGGACGACTTGCTGGCCACCATCGAAATGGTGGACGTGCTCAGCATCAACGACGAGGAAGCCCGGCAACTCAGCGGGGAGTATTCCCTGGTGAAAGCCGCCAAGAAAATCATGGGCTTCGGGCCTAAGTTCCTCATTATCAAGAAAGGGGAGCACGGCGCTTTGCTGTTCCACAAAAACAAAATCTTCTTTGCCCCGGCCCTGCCCCTGGAGGAAGTATTTGACCCCACCGGCGCCGGCGACACCTTCGCGGGCGGCTTCATCGGCTACCTGGCCGCCACCGACGACATCAGCTTCGACAACATGAAGCGCGCCGTAATTCACGGCTCGGCCATGGCCTCTTTCTGCGTAGAGAAGTTCGGCACGGAGCGTCTGCTGAACCTGACCAAAGAGCATATCGAAGCCCGGGAGAAGCAGTTTGCGGACCTGGTGGAAGTAATTCCGGCTACGTCGGCCATGCCGGCCTAAGCTTACCCAAATCGACATTATCTGCCAGAACCGGCCGGTCCAGTCATGGACCGGCCGGTTTTTTTATGTCCTCTTCAGCACAACCAATTCTCAGCCGGGCGGGTACAATACAGCAAGAACCTTCTCACCTAAGCCCTTACTGCCATGAGCAAGCATCAAGATAAAGCGCCTACCAACTCCGAGAAATCAGAAAAGCGGTCCGGTACGCCAAATGGCCCCGAGAACGTAGAAGCTAATCCTGCCCCCGTGGACCCCGAAACCCGGGCTCATTCCAAGAGCGGAGGTACTCAAGTACAGAATGTAAACCAAAACGGCCTCGACCAAGCTGGCAACCATACCCGGAGCAACGCGCCCGGCGGTGGCGACAGTGAAGAGGAGCGGACCACGCAGGCCAACAAGCCTCGTCATAATCCTAACCCAAGCCAGTTCGACTCTAAGTAAGTCTGGAGTCTATACCGAATAAAACAGGCCCGGTCGACATGTCGACCGGGCCTGTTTGTTTTTAAGGTTGTGGCGCTAGCGGCAGCCGGAGCGTTACGTAGCGGGGTGGTAAGTCGGCCTCGGCCTCGGTAGGCCCGAACTCCTGCTGCACCACGACGGTGCCGTCGGGCCGCCAGCGGGCCTCGGTTGGGCCCCAGTTGATAAGCTCGCGCTGCCACATAAGCTTGGGGCCATTGGCCGTGAGCTGCAACAGCTGCAAGCCGTTGGGGTCGAAGGCAGCGGCCAGGTCGGCGTTGCTAGCCAGGATGTACCGGCCGTCGGGCGACGCAATGGGCCGGCCCCAGACGTCGGTGCGCTTGCCGGTCCGTTGGTCAATCAATACCACGTACCGGCCTTCCCATAGTCCCACGTTGACAACCCACTGATGGACAGCAGGCAATTGGCCCCAGTACAGGTACGCCACGGCATTCTCGCTATCAGTCGTGTCATCCTGCATAACCACGGTGCGGCCGTTGGCTGCCCGGAACGTCAGGTTTAGCCCCGTGCGTTGAACCCGGCCACCGGTTTGCGCCATCGTGGGCGAATCCACCGAATCGGGTGGGGCAGGCAGGGCATCGGGCTTAGTCTGTTGCCAGGTGGCTAGGTTGGCGGGTTGCACGGCTACCACCTGGCCTGTCCTCATGCGCAGCGTATCGTGCCCGGTGGCTTTGACTACATCGGCCGAGGTTAGCCCCACGGCGGGTGCGGGTGGGGGAGGGGTGGCTGCTGGCGTCGGTGCTGCCGCGGGCGGAGCTTCGGCAGTGGTGGCCGCGGGTTGGTCTTGGCTACAACTGCTCAGCAGCACGAGTGCCAACACCCAGTAGGGGCGTATAGAAGGGAATAGCATGCGGCAAGTATAGGAATTCGGTGGCCGAACTTAGCCTACTGCTATGGTACCACCTTCATGCGCACCACGCGGGTATCCACGTCGCCGTTGTCGAAAAAGTCCTGCTCGAAGAGAATAGTTTTATTATCGAGCCAGCGCGGACCGGTGACGCCCCACTCCGTTTGCCGCTCCCAGAGCTTTTCCAGCTTCGGGCCGTCCACGTGCCATACCTGTAGGCCACTGGGCTCGTAACGGGCCAGCACGTCGGAATTGCCGCACACGAAATGGCGGCCATCCGGAGCCACCGCCGGCGGGCTCCAGATCCGGGTGCGGCGGCCGGTGCGCTGGTCTATCAGCAGGAAGTAGCCCCCTTCGTAAAGGTGGACCGAGAGCAGCCACTGCTTGATTTCGGGCAGGCTGCCTACGTATTCGTAGCTGACGTTCTTATCGTAGTCTTCTACCGGATTATTGACCAAGCGCAATGGCTGCTTGGTGGCCGTGGGGCGGAGAATCAGGGTTTTGCCTACTCGTTTTACCGTGGGGCCGGCCGTACGCAGGCGCTGCCGCTCTTCGGCTTCCAAGTCGATTTCCTGCTCTTCGGTTTCGGGCTCGGGCGGCAGCCAGGTTTTGTAGGGCAGCTTCTCGTACACGTTGCGGGAGCCCTGATGAATACTCAGGACGCGCCCAGGCAATTGCACCAGGGTGTCGAGGTGACCCAGGCGGTAGATGCGCGGCGGCGTGGGCGGGGCAGGGGCACTACCGGGGCCGAGGTAGGCACACTGGGTTGCATTCGCTCGGTAGGGCCACGAAAAGAACAGCTCCACAGCAAAAAGTGCGGAGAAACCAGTAAAAGCAGGGCCCGAAGCCGTAACATGAACTTGATGGTAAAAACGCGGCGCTTAAAAACCCTGCTTAAGCCACTGGCGGAAGCTGGCCTGCTGCTCGGGCGTAGCCGTGGGCAGCTTTTCCACTGAATACTTCTGCCAGAACTGTTGCTCGGGGCTGCCCGTCAGCGTCACGGTCAGCAGCCGGTTTTGCCGGAACACGCTGATTTCGTAGCTGGTTGCATTGTTAGCCAGTAAACTTTGCAGGTTCATATCCACCCGCCGCCCGTTTACGGCCACAATTTCGTCGTCCACGGTCAGAGCGGCAGCAGCCGGAGAACCGGGCAGGATGTCGGTAACCTCAGTCCGCTCGTTCTTGACCACTGCCCGGAAGCCAAACACGCCCTCCGCCACCGATACATTCGGCTCGGCGTGCAGGGTGCAGCCCACAAAGCTTAAGGCCTTGTCGAGCGGCTCTTCCAGCGGGGCCGTGCCGTAAATGAACTTGTCGAAGTACGTCTTCATGTCGCGCCCGGCTACTTCCGTCACGATGCGGATGTAGTCGTCCTCGGTATAGCCGACGCCGGTGAGGCCAAACTCCTCGTACAGCCGGCGCATCACGTCGTCGAGGCTGCGCTGGTGGTTGCTCAGGCGGCGCAGCGTGAGGTCCAGCAGCAGGGCTACCAGTGCGCCCTTGTGGTATACCGATACCTTTCGGTCGGGCACGCCGGGCTTGTAGCCATCCAGCCACAGGTCCATGGAGGCATCGGCCAATGATAAATTAAAGCGGCCGTAGTCGTCGTAGTGCTTGCGCAGTACGGTGTTGAGTTCGGCAAAGTACTGCTCGGCCGTGCGCACGTTGCTGCGGGCCAGCAGATACTCACCGTAATAGGTTGTGATGCCCTCGGCAATGAAACAGGTCCGGAAGTAATTTTCCCGGGTAAAGTCGTACGGCTGCATTTCGGCCGGCCGGATGCTCTTGATGTTCCAGGTGTGAAACAGCTCGTGGCAGCTCACGCCCAGAAACTCCTTGTACAGTCCTTCGGTCATGAGCAACTCGGCGGGGCCTAGCACAATCACCGTCGAGTTCATGTGCTCCACGCCGTGGTAGTGCTTGTAGGGCAGAATCTGATTCAGGAAATGGTAGTCCTGCACCGGAAAGCCGCCAAACAAAGCCAGTTGTTCTTCCGAGAATGCCGCAAAGTCGCGCAGCAGCCGGGGCCAGTCGGGCGTGCACTCACCCTGTATCCAGATGGAAAAGGGAATACCCTGCACGGCGTAGGTCTGCTGCACCAGCGTGGGGCTGGCAATCAGCGGAGCGTCTACCAGCTCGTCAAAATTCTTGGCCTGAAGCGTGTTGGGGGCACTCTGGGGCAGGCCGCAGGCAATCTGCCATCCGTCGGGCAAGGCTAGCTGCAGCTGGCAGGTTTCGGCCTGCCGACCTTCGGCGTACATAAAGCATTGCACCCCATTGAGGTACAGCTGCGACTCGTCGAGCCAGGAGCCGCCCGCATCCATCTGGTGAGCGTAGAAGCTGTAGCGTACCCGTACGGTGCGGCCCGCGGCGCCCGTTACCTGCCACCGGTCTTTGGTAAGCTTGCGGTAAGGTAAGGACTCGTTGGTGGCGGCGTCTTCCACTACTACGGCCTGCACTTTCTGGGCAAAGTTCTGCAGCTCGTAGCGACCCGGCCGCCAAGCCGGCAACTGCAGCTCCAGGGGCCCAGTGGCCGTAGCGGCCACTTCCAGGGTCATTTGCACCTGCAGGTAAAAGGTAAGCGGATTCTCGAACGAGACGTAGTAGTGAATCATGGAAAGCAGTACGGAAACAGGTGCAAAGCTACGGGTATCGCGCGGGAACCACTGCGCTTTATATTATCTGTTCTACGCAACAAAAGACAGCGGGTAGATGCCTATCTTTGCCTTGTCCGGCACTGACTTTTTGCGAATTAACCGTAAAAAGCTGCCCAAGGCATTGCCTTTTCCAAATCAAGGTCTTACCTTTGCCGGCCATACCTGTCACTGAGTCTCTTACAATATCATGAAACGTACTTTTCAGCCCTCGCAGCGCAAGCGCCGCAACAAGCACGGCTTCCGTTCACGTATGGAATCCGCTAATGGCCGCAGCGTGCTGGCCCGTCGTCGTGCCAAAGGCCGTAAGCGCCTGACCGTATCTGACGAAGGAAAACATAAGCGCTAACCCGCTGACGGCGCCCGCCGTGTCGCCTTTCTCGGCTCAGATGCCGGGGCGCGTTCATATTCGTTTCCGAAAGAAGAACACTTGTGCCGGAAAAAGCTCATTGAGGAGCTTTTCGGCCGGGGTTCTTCTTTTGGTTTATACCCCCTGCGCATTGTGTGGCTGCCGGCCCCGGCGCCTACCTCGGCCCCGCCGCAGGTGCTCGTCAGTGTGTCCAAGCGCAGCTTCAAGCGCGCCGTCGACCGCAACTACCTCAAGCGCCTGATGCGCGAAGCTTACCGGCTCAATAAGTACCGGCTGTTGGAAGCTCCCGGTGGGCATCCGGTGGGTACGATGGCTATTATCTACACGGGCAAGGAAAAAAAGCCTTTCGCGCTGGTAGAAAAAAAATTAATTTCAGGGCTAGAGCGTTTGTTAGCCGATGCAACCCCCGCGCCTGCGGCTGGGTCTGTCTTGTAAGCTACTTTTCTCGCTTCTAGCCATTTATATGCGTAAAACTACCGTTACTGGCTTGCTTCTCGGCGGCGCCGCGCTGCTCGCCTCCTTCCGGACCGCCTCAGATAATGAGCGGTACTTCGAAATTGCCAAGAACCTGGACATTTTCGCGACCCTATTTAAGGAGGTAAACACGTTTTACGTGGACGAGGTGACGCCCGCCAAGCTGGTCAAGACCGGGATTGACGCCATGCTCAAATCCCTGGACCCGTACACCAACTACATTCCCGAGGACGATATTGAGGACTTTCGCACCATGACTACCGGGCAGTACGGTGGCATTGGGGCGGTAGTGGTGAAGCGCGGCGGTAAAACCATTGTACAGAGCGCCTACGAAGGCTACCCGGCCCAAAAAGCTGGTTTGCTGCCCGGTGATGAGATTTTGAGCATCAACGGGGTGAACGTGGAGAAGAAAAACAACTCCGACATCAGCAAGCTGCTCAAGGGGCAGGCCAACTCGACCGTGAAGCTGGAAGTGACCCGCTACGGGCAGGAAAAGCCGATGGAGCTCAACATTACCCGCGACAAAATTCAGGTTGACAATGTACCGTACTACGGCATGTTGTCGGGCGACGTGGGATATTTCCAGCTCGGCAGCTTCACCGTGGATGCCGGCAAGGAAGTGCGCATGGCCGTGGGCAAGCTCAAGGAAATGGGCGCCAAGAAAATCGTGTTCGATATTCGTGACAACCCCGGCGGCTTGCTCAACGAAGCAGTAAACATCTCCAACGTCTTCGTCGATAAAGGCACCGATGTGGTGAGCACCAAGGGTAAAGTCACGGAGTGGAATAAAACCTACAAGGCCCTCGACGCTCCGCTCGATACCCAGATTCCGGTGGTCATTATCACCAGCAGCCGTTCGGCCTCGGCCTCCGAAATCGTGTCGGGCGTACTGCAGGACTACGACCGGGCCGTGGTGGTTGGGGAGCGGACTTTCGGCAAGGGCCTGGTGCAGGCTACCCGGCCGCTGAGCTACAACTCCCAGCTGAAAGTGACGACGGCCAAATACTACATTCCTAGCGGCCGCTGTATTCAGGAAATCGACTATGCCCACCGCGCCGACGACGGGACGCTGGGCAAGTTTCCGGACTCGCTGCGTACGGCTTTCAAAACCCAGAGCGGCCGTATCGTGTACGACGGCGGCGGCGTGGCGCCCGACGTGGAAGTACAGGAAAAGGAAATTGCTGACATCACCCGGGTATTGCTGCAGAAAAACTACCTGTTCGACTTCGCCACCCGCTACCGGGCCGAACACCCGACCATTGCCTCAGCCCGGGAGTTTCAGCTTTCGGATGCCGACTACCAGAAGTTTGTGCAGTACCTCAACGGTAAGGACATCAACTACAGCACCGACGTGGAAAAGAGCCTGACTGACCTGGTGAAAAAAGCCAAGGAGGAAAAGCACTTCGACGACGTGAAAGCCGAAATCGAAGCCATTCGCAAGAAGGTGTCGACCAATAAGAGCAATGACCTGACCCGCTTTAAGCCCGAAATCCGGGAGCTACTGGAGCAGGAAATCGTGTCGCGCTACTACTTCCAGAAAGGCAGCATCGAGGCCAGCTTCGACGACGACCCGAATATTCTCACCGCCATGCAGGTCATCAACGATGCCCCGCGCTACGCTGCCCTGCTCAAGCCCGGCACGCCGGAGGCCAAGACCCGGCCCGAAGCCAACCGCAAGACGGCAGGAGGGAAGTAAAGCTTCATGAATTGTAAAGCATGAAAAAGCAGCCTCATCTTGGGGCTGCTTTTATTTTTAAATACGTATTCAAATGGGTGATTTTACGCTTCGGGTCAAGCACTGGCAGGTGTTTTTGGGTACTATGCTCTTAATGCTGGTAGGAAACCTGACCATCGAAGATTCCACGTTGGCCTCGGCCACATTAAGTGCAATAGGGTATTGTATTTTTTCCGCTTGGCTTGCCTTGATAGGTAATTCGCTTTTCCCTTTTTTGCCCCGAAAGGCTGAGTATAATCTGACCTGGTTTCTCATCGATGTGGCCGTAGGAGTTGTAGCCCGGGCTGCCGTTATCATCTTAACCGATGAGCGTAGTTTCCAAGCGGCTGGTTTACCAGCAGTAGCACTGCTTTATATAATCTTCGCACAGCTGCATGGCCCTTGGTTTTTAGCAGTGAGCTTGGTTGCTATTGAGAAGCAGCGCGAACCGGAATTTGGCTCATATTTCGGCACATTGCTGCTGTTCTTATTCTGGCCGGTTGGTCTCTGGGTGTTGCAGCCGCGGCTCAACAAAGTTTGGCAGGATAGGCAGGCTGGTTTGCCAAGTGTGGAGAAAATAGCCTGAACCGGCAGAAAATACCTGCTTCCGCGTTCCGGCTGTACCTTTGTCTTATGTCCACGCTCATTCTTTCCCTGGAAACATCTTCTCCAGTCTGCTCCGTAGCCCTTCACCGCGACGGGCAGCTGCTGGGTCAATCGGAGTTGCGGCTGGAAAAGTCGCACTCCTCGCACCTGAGCTTGCTGATTCAGCAGCTGCTGGATAATACCAACTCGACCTTACAGAATCTGTCGGCCGTGGCCGTGTCCGACGGGCCGGGTTCCTACACCGGGTTGCGCATTGGGGCGGCCGCGGCCAAGGGCCTATGCTATGCCCTGGATATTCCCCTCATTGCCGTGAGTACGCTGCAGGCCCTGGCCCAGCAAGTAGCCGCCTTTACACCGCCGGCCGAAGACGTGCTGTTTTGCCCCATGCTCGACGCCCGCCGGATGGAAGTTTACAGTGCCCTCTATACCCACGAAGGGCAGGAGGTGCTGGCGCCGGCCCCGCTTATTCTGGATTCTGAAACATTGGCCGAACAATTAGCCCACCACCGCTTGTTATTCTTTGGTAACGGTGCCGCCAAATTCGCCCCGCTTCTGAATACGCCCCACGCGGGTTTCCTGACTGCTATCGAGCCGTCGGCCATTGCCGTCGGAACGTTGGCTTATCAGGCTTTCCAGCGGCAGGATTTTCGGGACGTGGCCTACTACGAGCCGTTTTATTTAAAGGAAGTACACACCACCACGCCCAAGGCTAGAGCTTAGATTCTGAAGCAGAACGTAGAGCTACTAGACTTCGCCATCTTAAAAAGCTGTCTACGCTCTTATTTCTGAGCTCTTACATATATAAACATGGAAGATTTCGTCAACCGCGTTGCGCAAAGCGCCCTGACCACGCTCAACCTGGAGGAGTTTATTCATCCTGGGGAGCGGGTCGTGTATGACATCAAGGAAAACCTCTTTCACGGCCTGATGCTGCGCGAAAAGGATTTCCGGGAATTCATCAAAACCCACGACTGGAGCCAGTACGACGGTAAGAACGTGGCCATCATCTGCTCGGCCGACGCCATTGTGCCCACCTGGGCCTACATGCTGCTGGCCTCCAAGCTCCAGCACCACGCCCACCGCTACGTGTTCGGCAACCTGGAAGCTCTGGAGCAGGAGCTTTTCCACGAGGCCATTGCCGGCATCAACCCCGAGGATTTCCGCGACGCCAAGCTGGTTATTAAAGGCTGCGGCAATATTCCCGTACCGACCTACGCCTACGTGGCCATTATGCAGAAACTGCTGCCCGTGGCGTCCAGCATTATGTACGGGGAGCCGTGCAGCACCGTGCCCCTCTACAAGCGCCCCAAAGTGCAGGCTTAGCCCAAGGCTTAGTCTCCCAAAAAGAAGCCCGGCAGCCCCCGCTGCCGGCTTCTTTGCGTCCTGGGGGTACTGGCGAGGAGTTGAAAGCGTCCGGATTATGCATCTTTGGCTACCCATTCGCCATTTGCATGCCTGAGCAAACCACTAGTCAACCGTACAAAATTAGCTTCCTGACCGGCACTGCCATTGTTATTGCCAACATGGTCGGCACCGGAGTTTTTACCAGTCTGGGATTTCAGGTGCTGGGCATTCAAAGTGGATTTGCCCTGCTCATGCTCTGGATGGTCGGCGGCCTGATTGCCCTGTGCGGAGCCTTGTGCTACGGCGAACTGGCCGCAGCTATGCCCCGCTCCGGCGGCGAGTACCATTACCTGTCCCAGATTTACCATCCGGTACTGGGGTTTCTTTCCGGTTGGGTGTCGGCCACGGTCGGCTTTGCGGCGCCCACGGCTTTAGCTGCCATGGCCCTGGGTAAATATGCTGCCAGCGTATGGCCGGCCGTGTCGCCTCAGTGGCTATCCATCCTGGTGGTGCTTTTGCTTACGGCCGTGCACGGGGCCAGCAGCCGGGCCGGTAGTCGTCTGCAGGTTGTGGTTACGGCCATAAAGGTCGGCGTGCTGGTTATCTTCATCGGGGCCGGCTGGGCGGTGGCCACTCCCCAACCCCTTGCGTTTCTGCCCCAAGGCAACCTGGACTGGCAGCAGCTGCTGAGCCCGGCGTTTGCCATTTCGCTTATTTATGTGTCGTACGCCTACTCGGGCTGGAATGCTGCCGTGTACCTGACCGGGGAAGTGGCCAACCCGCAGCGGAATCTGCCCCGCATTTTGCTTGCCGGTACCGCCGTGGTGCTCTTTTTATATGTGGGCCTCAACTTTGTTTTCCTTAACGGAACGCCCATGCCCAAGCTCGCCGGGCAGCTCGAAGTAGGCTACGTGGCGGCCAGTGAAATCTTTGGAGCCGGGGTAGGCCGGTTGATGGGGGCCGTTATTGCCGTGCTGCTCGTGTCCACCGTCAGCTCCATGATTTTTGCCGGACCCCGCATTATTCAGGTGATGGGGGAGGACCTGCCCGCCTTGCGCGGTTTGGCTGTGGTCAGCAAAAATGGCATTCCGGTGCGGGCCCTGCTGCTGCAAACCGCCCTGACTTTGATTTTTATTCTGACCTCGACCTTTGAGCAGGTTTTGCTGTACGCAGGCTTTATCCTAAGCCTGTTTACTTTCCTGACGGTACTGGGCCTATTTGTGCTGCGTGTGCGCCGCCCCGAGTTGTCCCGCCCATACCGCGCCTGGGGGTATCCATTGACGCCGCTGGTGTTTCTGGCGCTCAGCGGCTGGACGCTCGTTTTCATTCTGCGCGACAAGCCGCTGGAGTCACGCTACGGCCTGGCGACATTGGCTGTAGGTGGCTTGGTGTATTTTGTGGGACTGCGGCAGCGCAAAGTCTAAGGCACCAAGCTCGGCTGCTATTGCCGAACCCCATACATTTGCCTTGTCATATATTTCTTGCTCCCGCTTTCTCGTTTTCCCATGCGTTTATCCTTCGTCCGGGTGCTGCCGGCCCTTTTTCTGCTGCTGGCCGCCTGCTCCGAACCAAAAAAGCCCGCCGCTGAAACGTCGGCTCCCGTAACCGCACCTTCGCCTGCCCAGCCCGACACGGCCGCCACTCCGCAGCCTGCCCCGGCTCCCGCCCGCGACACGACCAAGCTGCAGGATGTGGCCGCCTATATGGCTGGCAGTCGGGTAAGCCACCAGAGTGAGCTACGGTACTTGACCTCGACGCCCGCCTGGCAATACTACGCTGCCGACGCCGATAAAAGCTGGGAGAAATACCATCAGACCCGCACCAGCAAGATTCAGCAGTGGGCTGCTAGCGAGTTGGATTCGGTGCGTGCCGCCAGCGCCACCGTCTTTTACCCCTTCAGCGGCCCCGACTTTCTCAACGTCGTGACGATGTTTCCCACCAGTCAGACTTACGTGCTGATGGGCCTAGAGCCAATTGGGACGGTCCCTGATGCTGGTACATTGGCTAATCCTAAGCTGTATCCGGCTTTGAAAGCCTCTTTGTGGTCGGTACTCAACTTCAGCTTTTTCCGCACCAATGATATGGCCGTGGAGCTGAACACCAAAAAACCAGACAGCAATGCGCTGCGCAAGGCTAATTCTATCCTGAAAACGGCCGCCAAAACCAACCAGCGCGTGAATATTGGCGGGGTAGTTCCGTTGCTGCTGCTGTTTGCCGCCCGCACCGACCACCAAGTAGAGGCTTTGCGCTACGTGGTCCTTTCACCCGAAGGCCAGCTTACCGAAGCCGATTCGGCATCGGCCCAGAAACCGGGACTCAATGTGGTGCCCGGGGTAGAAATGAAGCTGCGCAGCAAAGACGGAATTGAGAAAACGGTAGTGTACCTCTCTGCTGACCTCAGCGACTGGAAGCTGGGCGTTACCAAAGAAGCTGCACTGAAGTACGTTCGCAGCCTCGGCCCATTTACCACCTACGTGAAGTCGGCTACCTACCTCATGCACAAAAGCTACTTCTCCAAAGTGCGCAACGTTATTCTGGAGCGCAGCAACTATGTTTTGCAGGACGACTCCGGTATTGCCATGAAGTATTTCCGGCCCGCCGACTGGAAGTTTACTTACTATGGCACCTACAAGCGGCCTATCAGCCTTTTTGCCAAGCAGTACCAGCCGGCCCTCACCCGGGCCTACGCCGATTCGGTGCACAAGCCCCGTCCCCTCCCTTTTGGTACCGGCTACAACTGGCGCCAAAACGATTCTAACCTGCTTCTGGCCAAGCGGCGCACTGCTCCAGCCAGCTAATTCCAACTTAAAAGAAAGCCCGGGGTTCCAACCATGCTGTTGGGGCCCCGTTTTTGTTTGTAGCCTTCCAAGAAATTTCCTGACCGTTCTATATACATAGGAGATGACCAACTTATTCTGCGCGCCCCGTCTTGGCCTGCTGCTTCTCCTGAGCCTGGCACTGCTCCCGTGGCTGCGCGCTGCTTCCAAATTCCAGCCCGCTCGCCTGCCATCCTCCGCCGACAGCCCCCTGCTGGATAGCCTGCTGCGCTCCGACCCCAAGTTGGCCCCGGTTATCAAGCGGGCTGCTGCCTATGAAGTTCAGATAATTTATACTCAGATAAACCGCGACGCTCAGAACCGGCCCCATTTCGTTCAGCATAATTTCCGCCTCAATGAACGCCAGTATTTCAACCCTGCCAGCTTAGTCAAGCTCCCGGTTGCTGCCTTGGCCCTGGAAAAGCTTAACCAGCTGCACCAGCCTGGTCTCACCCGCAATAGTCCCTTGTCCATCGGTACGGCTTTCCGCTGCCAAACCCGGTGCCCTACGTCACCTCCCCTGATTCCGACCAACTCAACACCGTCGGCAATTATGTGAAGCGCATGCTATTGGTTAGCGACAATGGTGCCTACAATAGGCTGTACGAGTTTCTCGGGCAACGCCCGCTCAACGAGCGGCTCTGGAGCTTGGGTTACCCCGAAACCCGTATTGTACGCCGTTTTGCCCCCTGCGACACAGCTGCCAACCGGCATACCAACCCATTTACGTTCTATAACCAACAGGGGCAGCCTATTTATCAGCAGCCCCCCGCTGTCAACTCGCGCCCCTTAGACTTTCCGCTGGGGCGCATTACCAAGGGGCGTGGCTACCAGGCTGGAGGCCGCATCATCCGGGAGCCTTACGATTTTACCACGGCCAATTACCTGCCTCTTCAGACAATAACAGACATTCTGAAGGCCGTGCTCTTTCCCTCGAGCGTTCCAGCTAAGCAGCAATTCAACCTGGCGAAGGAGGATTATGCCTTTCTGCAGCAATACTTACGCTATACTCCCCATGCCTCCAAGTTCACATTCTACAAGTCGAGTCGTTTTTACGATGCCTATAAGAAGTACCTCTACTATGGACGCAACCCTGACGTTGCTGCCCAGCCCGGCCTCCATATATATAACATCGTAGGCATGTCGCACGGCTACTTAGCCGATGTAGCTTACTTTGCCGACTCCACTCACCGCTCTGAGTTCATGCTGAGTGCAGTTGTCTATGTAAACGAGGACGGCATCCTCAACGACGGAACCTACGAGTATGCTTCTATCGGACTGCCATTCCTTCAGCAATTAGGACGAAGAGTCTACCAGTATGAGGCAAATAGGCCTCGTAGCAACACGCCTCAGCTAGAGTCCCTGTTCCCAAGCAGTAGCGGTGAATAGCCAGTAAGCAAAAAAAACAGCTTTATCGTGAACTAACTACGTGCTGCAAAAGGTTACGCCACAGCCTACTAACCAAACGCGCTTACTTAATGGCGCCGGCCTTCAACGAAAAAGTTGCGGTTCGGGTTTGGAAGTAAAAGCAGAATGCTGCACTTTTGCACTCCCGAATCGAACGGAAGAGGGACACAGACACACGAAACAAGTCTTCGAAAAAAAAGTTTTTGCTTGGAGTTGGAAAGTAGCAAACAAGGTTCTTACCTTTGCACTCCCAAATCGAACGGAAGCGGGCTACGAACCACGAAGAAAAAAGTTTTCGAGTTTGTTTGGAAAGTAAAACAAAAGGTTGTTACCTTTGCAACCCGCTTCAAGAGGAAGAGGGGAATGAGAAACGAAAACGAGCTACTTCGCTGAAAAAAAAACTTTCACGAGTGCTTGCCGAAACGAAAAAGCTTCTTACCTTTGCAACCCCGAACGGAACGACGCTCGGCACAGTAAGAAGAAAAGACGCTGGTTTAGCCAGTACACGGTTACGACAACAGGTTGTAACACACGTTCTTTGAATAGTTGGAAATGACAAATAGGTAAGACTTTTCTCTGGTAACAGGGAAGAGCAAAACAAGCGACAACGAAACGAGACTTACTCGTTATACGAGTCGGATCAGCACTCGACATCAGCTTACTTTCGAGTAAGTGTAGGAATTTATACAATGGAGAGTTTGATCCTGGCTCAGGATGAACGCTAGCGGCAGGCCTAATACATGCAAGTCGAACGCAGGGTAGCAATACCTTGAGTGGCGCACGGGTGCGTAACGCGTAACCAACCTACCTACATCTGGGGGATAGCCCGCCGAAAGGCGGATTAATACCGCATAACCCACTGAAGCGGCATCGCTTTACTGGTAAAGATTTATTGGATGTAGATGGGGTTGCGTGCCATTAGCTAGTTGGCGGGGTAACGGCCCACCAAGGCGACGATGGCTAGGGGACCTGAGAGGGTGATCCCCACACTGGCACTGAGATACGGGCCAGACTCCTACGGGAGGCAGCAGTAGGGAATATTGGGCAATGGACGAGAGTCTGACCCAGCCATGCCGCGTGCCGGATGAAGGCCTTCTGGGTTGTAAACGGCTTTTCTCAGGGAAGAAAAAGACCATGCGTGGTAAACTGACGGTACCTGAGGAATAAGCACCGGCTAACTCCGTGCCAGCAGCCGCGGTAATACGGAGGGTGCAAGCGTTGTCCGGATTTATTGGGTTTAAAGGGTGCGTAGGTGGCCCGTTAAGTCCGGGGTGAAAGCCCACTGCTCAACAGTGGAACTGCCCTGGATACTGACGGGCTTGAGTCCAGACGAGGTTGGCGGAATGGATGGTGTAGCGGTGAAATGCATAGATACCATCCAGAACCCCGATTGCGTAGGCAGCTGACTAGGCTGGTACTGACACTGAGGCACGAAAGCGTGGGGAGCGAACAGGATTAGATACCCTGGTAGTCCACGCCGTAAACGATGGATACTCGTTGCTAGCGATACACAGTTAGTGACTTAGCGAAAGCGTTAAGTATCCCACCTGGGGAGTACGCTCGCAAGAGTGAAACTCAAAGGAATTGACGGGGGCCCGCACAAGTGGTGGAGCATGTGGTTTAATTCGATGATACGCGAGGAACCTTACCTAGGCTAGAATGCGCGTGACCGGCTCAGAGATGAGCCTTTCCTTCGGGACACAAAGCAAGGTGCTGCATGGCCGTCGTCAGCTCGTGCCGTGAGGTGTTGGGTTAAGTCCCGCAACGAGCGCAACCCCTACTGTTAGTTGCCAGCGGATTATGCCGGGGACTCTAATAGGACTGCCTGCGCAAGCAGTGAGGAAGGCGGGGACGACGTCAGGTCATCATGGCCCTTACGCCTAGGGCTACACACGTGCTACAATGGACGGTACAGAGGGTCGCTACACAGTGATGTGATGCCAATCTCACAAAGCCGTTCTCAGTTCGGATCGGAGTCTGCAACTCGACTCCGTGAAGCTGGAATCACTAGTAATCGCGTATCAGCAATGACGCGGTGAATACGTTCCCGGGCCTTGTACACACCGCCCGTCAAGCCATGGAAGTTTGGTAGACCTGAAGCTGGTGCTCGTCACAGAAGCCAGTTAGGGTAGAACAAGTAACTGGGGCTAAGTCGTAACAAGGTAGCCGTACCGGAAGGTGCGGCTGGATCACCTCCTTTCTGGAGCGGTCCGACTCGTGAGTGAGTCCTCCTTTGTTGCTCGACTTCAATGATTACCTATTAGTCATTTCCACTATTCAACGTTTTTATCGGAGCTAATCTGTTTTCAGGTTAGGAACCGGGCTTGTAGCTCAGGTGGTTAGAGCGCTACACTGATAATGTAGAGGTCCCTGGTTCGAGTCCAGGCAGGCCCACAGTCAACAGTTGGGATTGCCAATTGGACACGAAACGGGGGATTAGCTCAGCTGGCTAGAGCACCTGCCTTGCACGCAGGGGGTCAACGGTTCGAATCCGTTATTCTCCACCATTAAGGTGTAACACTAAATGAGTGTTCATCGGTGAGAATAAAATGTATTAGGAAGCCTGTTTGGTAACAAACAGCTTCCCCTTTGAAGCAGAATGTGCTTCATAAGTTCTTTGACGTAGGAAAACGAGTAAGAAGAAAACAACATCGCTGTTGTGGGCGCAAGCCGACAGCAGCCGTAAGAGCTCTTCCTGAGCAATCAGGAAGTTACAGAAGTAACGAAGGGCACACGGGGATGCCTAGGCTCTCAGAGGCGATGAAGGACGTGATAAGCTGCGATAAGCTTGGGGGAGGGGCACATACCCGTTATATCCCAAGATTTCCGAATGGGGCAACCCCTCTACGTGAAGCGTAGAGACCATCCGTTTACGGAATGGGGCAAACCCGGGAACTGAAACATCTAAGTACCCGGAGGAACAGAAAATAACAATGATTCCCCAAGTAGTGGCGAGCGAACGGGGACGAGCCCAAACCGGGTTGGTTACGGCCAGTCCGGGGTTGTAGGACCTCAACATCTGATTACATTACTTTAGCTGAATGACGTGGGAAAGTCAACCATAGACGGTGAGAGTCCGGTAAGCGAGCTGGTAGTGTACGGTAGAGGATTCCTGAGTAGGGCGGGGCCGGAGAAACCCCGTCTGAATCCAGCGGCACCATCCGCTAAGGCTACATACTCCTGAGAGACCGATAGTGAACTAGTACCGTGAGGGAAAGGTGAAAAGAACCGGGAATACCGGAGTGAAAAGAACCTGAAACCGTGTGCTTACAAGCGGTCGGAGGCCTTTAGTGGGCTGACGGCGTGCCTTTTGCATAATGAGCCTACGAGTTACTCTTCTCTGGCAAGGTTAAAGACGTTGACGTCTGGAGCCGCAGCGAAAGCGAGTCTGAATAGGGCGCAGAGTCAGAGGAGGTAGACGCGAAACTTTGTGATCTACCCTTGAGCAGGATGAAGGTTGGGTAAAACCAACTGGAGGTCCGAACCAGTTTCCGTTGAAAAGGATTTGGATGACTTGAGGGTAGGGGTGAAAGGCCAATCAAACTGAGAAATAGCTCGTACTCCCCGAAATGTATTTAGGTACAGCGTCGGCGTTGAGTTACTAGGAGGTAGAGCTACCGATAGGACTAGGGGGTGTCATAGCCTACCGAATCCTGACGAACTCCGAATGCCTAGTAATATAGCCGGCAGTGAGGCTTGGGGTGCTAAGGTCCCAGGCCGAGAGGGAAAGAACCCAGACCATCTGCTAAGGTCCCTAAATTCGGACTAAGTTGAACAAAGGAGGTCCACTTGCTTTGACAGCCAGGAGGTTGGCTTGGAAGCAGCCATTCCTTTAAAGAGTGCGTAACAGCTCACTGGTCGAGCGAGAGGGCATCGATAATACGCGGGCATCAAGTCCGGTACCGAAGCAATGGATTTACGCTATGCGTAAGTGGTAGGGGAGCATTCTGGTCAGCGGTGAAGGTGTTCTGTCAGGGATGCTGGAGCGGCCAGAAAAGCAAATGTAGGCATGAGTAACGATAAGGCGGGTGAGAAACCCGCCCACCGATAGACTAAGGTTTCCTGATCAACGCTAATCGGATCAGGGTTAGTCGGGACCTAAGGCCACGCCGAGAGGCTACGTCGATGGACAGCTGGTTGATATTCCAGCACTTACTTCATTCAGTGATGCAGTGACGCAGAAGTGAAAGTACCGCGGGCGGACGGAAGTGCCCGTTGAAGTGCGTAGGTATAGGGTTGGTAGGTAAATCCGCCGACTTTGCTGAAACATGATAGTACCTGGCGGCTTCGGCCAACGGGATAGTGTACCTAATCAGACTGCCAAGAAAACCTGCTAAGCGTTTTAACAATGAAGTAACCCGTACCGCAAACCGACACAGGTAGTCAAGGAGAGAATCCTGAGGTGCTCGAGTGAATCACGGCCAAGGAACTCGGCAAAATGGTCCTGTAACTTCGGGAGAAGGGACGCTTCCTTGTAGCAATACAAGAAGCCGCAGTGAAAAGGCCCAAGCGACTGTTTAACAAAAACACATGACTTTGCGAACTCGTAAGAGGAAGTATAAGGTCTGACACCTGCCCGGTGCCGGAAGGTTAAGAGGGGAACTTAGTCGCAAGGCGAAGGTTTGAATCGAAGCCCCGGTAAACGGCGGCCGTAACTATAACGGTCCTAAGGTAGCGAAATTCCTTGTCGGGTAAGTTCCGACCTGCACGAATGGTGTAACGATTTGGGCGCTGTCTCAGCCGTGAGCTCGGTGAAATTGTAGTCTCGGTGAAGATGCCGAGTACCCGCCACGGGACGGAAAGACCCCGTGCACCTTTACTATAGCTTGACATTGACGCTGGGTAACACATGTGTAGGATAGGTGGGAGACTGTGAAGCGGTGGCGCTAGCCATCGTGGAGTCAACGTTGAAATACCACCCTTGTGTTGCTTGGCGCCTAATCTCTAACCGGGAAACAGTGTCTGGTGGGTAGTTTGACTGGGGTGGTCGCCTCCAAAAAAGTATCGGAGGCTTTCAAAGGTCCGCTCAGTACGCTTGGTAACCGTACGCAGAGCGCAATAGCAGAAGCGGGCTTGACTGTGAGGCCTACAAGCCGAGCAGGGTCGAAAGACGGATATAGTGATCCGGTGGTTCCGCATGGAAGGGCCATCGCTCAAAGGATAAAAGGTACGCCGGGGATAACAGGCTGATCTCCCCAAGAGCTCATATCGACGGGGAGGTTTGGCACCTCGATGTCGGCTCGTCACGTCCTGGGCTGGAGAAGGTCCCAAGGGTTCGGCTGTTCGCCGATTAAAGTGGCACGCGAGCTGGGTTCAGAACGTCGTGAGACAGTTCGGTCCCTATCTGTGGTGGGCGTTGGAGATTTGAGAGGACCTGACTTTAGTACGAGAGGACCGAGTTGGACCAGCCGCTCGTGCACCGGTTGTGACGCCAGTTGCAGCGCCGGGTAGCGACGCTGGGATGAGATAAGCGCTGAAAGCATCTAAGTGCGAAACTCACCTCAAGATGAGATCTCCCATAATAAGAGTCGTGGTAGACTACCACGTTGATAGGCTGCAGGTCGAAGGTCCGAAATGGCCGAGCCGAGCAGTACTAATGACTCGAGCGCTTCTAGTAGACCAAGCTCTTTTGTTTCTTTTTCTTCTTACCCGTTTCCTGCGTCAACGATTTGACAGTTTCACTAGCATGTGATCCTGACACCAGTAATGGTGGCTTTAGCACGGGTGTTCACCTCTTCCCATTCCGAACAGAGCAGTTAAGCCCCGTAGCGCCTATGGTACTGCCTTCACCGGCGGGAGAGTCGGTCGCCGCCAACCTTTTTCCAAGCCCTGCCCCTCGCGACTTCGTGCTGCGAGGGGCAGTCGCGTTTTATACCCGCCCTGGCCCCAGCTGCCTCGCGCTGCTCAGTTTCCTACATTTTAGTTCTCCTGCAACCGGCCTACTGGCTTCCTGTGCTAGACTAATAGCTTAGGATATGTAGTTAACAGCTATCAGTTGTGCATGATGAATGACCTATGTGGGCTTCTTTTACCTACTGACTCATAAAAAAAGGCCCCATTAGATCTACTAACGAGGCCTTTCTTGTTGGTTCTGGTTATTTATGGTCCAGCAATTACTTCGGTCATAGAGGATGGGCTCAGGTACTCCTGAGCTAATGCTTGTAGCTCCTCTGCAGTTACCTGATTGACTTCCCTTACAAAGTCTGAATAGTAGGAGGAGGGAAGCCCAAGGAAAATAAGGTTCTTGTACTTGTCACACTGCTCGAAAACAGTGCTTAACTCATTTGCAAACTTACCGGTCATGTAGTTTTTGACTGTTTGCAATTCCTCAGACGGAATGACTTCTGTTTGCAACGCAGATAGTTCTTTGTACACTTCCTGAACTGCTACTGCAGTAGATGCTGCATTCACGTCGGTGCCGATAACAAGATTGTTGGCATGCTCCCTAGAACCAATGCTTGCATAAATACCGTAGGTGAGGCCTTTATCCTCGCGGATGTTCTTCATCAATCGGGAGCCAAAATAGCCCCTAGGACCTTTACGAGCACTTGTAGCTTGTGCATGTCAGGGTGGCTCATGTTAGGCCATAAGCGTCCAATCCGCAAGGAGGATTGCATAGCTTCCGAGATATGAACGTATTCATTGGCAGATGCTAAAGGAGTTGGTAGCTCTTCTGTTACGGTCGGCTCCACAGAGTTAAAGCTGTCGAGTTGCCCGATTGAGTTAGTTACCAATTGAACATGGGCCTCACTGACATCACCGCAGAGAAAAATTTCAGCCTTGGACAATTGGTAAGTTGCGTGATAGAAGCGAAGCAGCTCTTCACGTGCTACCTCCTGCACGATTGCTTCATCGAACATGCGGCCATAAGGGTAGCTAGGGCCGTATAGAGTGCGCGAAAAGTGTTCAGAGGCTAGGTAGCTTGTCTTCTGCCGCTCAATCCGAATGTTCTGAATAGTGCGAGCCTTGAGCTGGGCTAATTCCACTTCAGGAAAGGAGGCCGCAGAAACGACATCTGTGATAACAGGCAGCAGATACTCCAAGTGACGACTCAGGCAGTACAGCGTTAGGGTAGCTTGGTCGAAACCCTGCTCACACTCCAAGGAAGCCCCGTAGAAGGCTACTTCATCGGCCAGCTGGCGCGCAGTACGGGTATGTGTACCCTCCAGTACCATCCGCGCAGTGAGCATGGATAATCCTGACGTGGGTTCATACCACTTACCAGCCGGGAAAACCAACTGCAGACGGACGACTGGTTGGGCGTCGTTATGGATGACGTGCAAACGGGCTCCATTGGGGAGCGAAAACACGTCAGCCGCTGGTAGCGTAACGCTGGCCAGCGGCTGAACGGGAGGAGCGACTTGACGGTCGAGCATAGAAACAGGTTAGTTGACTGGAGCGGAACCGTCGCCGGTTCCGAAGGCTTCCTCTGACTTATTAAAGTTAAAGTGCAAGGATACGCGAATAGTTTGAGCCAAGGGGTTGGCACGTTGGTTGGGTACCAAGTACGTACCATCTACTCCGAAGACCTGGTACCGCACACCTAAGCCGAAGCTTAGGTACTGCCGGTCACCTTTCACGGGGTTCTCGTAGAAGTAACCTACGCGGGCAGACAGCAGATCATTGTACCAGTATTCTAGGCCGGCCGAGATGTTGATTTCCTTTAGCTCTTCACTAAAGCCGCCGGGAGCATCACTGAACGAACCTACGATGCCGCCTACGATACCCTTAGCGCGAATTTCTTCGTTTTTGGTCTTAATGGTTTTGCCGAAACCTACCGTGTCACCCTCCATATAGTAAGGGGTAGGTACTAACAGCTTGCTGGCATCAACGGTCAAGGTAATCTTGTTGTAAGCGTCTAGCTCCCGGGTAAGGGCTGTTCCGAGCTTCAGGGTTGTGGGCAAAAAGTCGGCTTGCAGCGGGTTCGTATACGTCATCTTGTTGCCAATATTCGAGATAGTGGCACCAAGTCCCAGGTTGTAGTCGCTGGGGCCGATGGACAGATCCTTGGTATAGTAAGCACCCAGATCAACGGCAGCGGCATTGCCGGGCTTGCCGCTGATGGTTTCGCCCGTTAGGTTGGAGCGGATGTAGCGGGCAGTGATGCCCACGCCGAAGTTCTCGCTTAGTTTCTGGCCGTAGGACACACTCACCGCGTATTCCTTGGGTTGAAGTCGCCCTTAGGGTTGTTCTTCTCGTCACGGAAGGAAATCGTGCCCAAATCGAAGTACATCAGCGAAGCCGAAATAGCTGAGCGCTGCCCGAGCTTGCTGAAGCCCGACAAGTAGGCCAGACCCATATCGTCGGTTACGTTGCGCAGCCACGGAGAGTAAGAAGGCGACACCCCATACTTGCTAGTGACAAAGCCCAATTTACCAGCATTGTGGTACGAGGCATTGGCATCGGGTGAAATGGCTACTCCCGCCTCGCCCAAGGCTGCCGAACGAGCATCAGGACTCAAAGTCAGAATCGGAACGGCAGTTGTGATGGTATTCGGTGAACTCTGAGCCTGAGCTGCGATAGAGACGCCCAGCAAGCCGGGGAGGAGCGCTAATCGCAAAGGCAGCTTCAACAGTGTCATAAAAGGAGAACAAGAAAAGCGAAAGAGAAACTAAAAAAGGCGAAGGATGCGGAAAGCTTAATTAAGAATAACCAGTTTCTCGAACTTAGAAGCGGAGTTATTATGACCTGGGCAGCGCACACTGACCCGGTAAACGTAGACGCCCCGGGCTAGTTGATCTTCATATTCGTCGCGGCCGTTCCAAGTCAGTTCTGGAGAGTCGCGGCCAACGTGCGGGCTGCTGCCAAGTACAGTGGTGCGCAGGGTGCGCACTAAACGGCCCGAAACTGTGAAGATCTGTACCTGAACATCCAAGTCTTCGTTCGCGTGGTTGTGGTCGAACTGGAATGTAGTTTTGGTGGAGAATGGGTTCGGATAATTCAATACGTGCTCTAATGCCAGTTTTTCCTGGCTGGCTGCAATAAACTCAATTTCCTGCTGAGACGAGTTATTGAAGGTGTCCCAGGCTTTGAGCCGCAGTACGTGCGGGCCCGTAGCCAGGTCCTTGAACAGATACCGGACTTTACCCGACTGGTAGCTATCGACGTCCGCGGTGTAGAAATCGTTGAGTACCGTCAGCTTGGTAGGGTCGTTGTCGAGGGTCGCCGTTATTTCGTGACCAATGCCAGCCCGGCGGTATTGATGCCGCTGGCATCGGAGAGGTGGGAGATAAGTGTGGTAGTGGTATTCGTAATCCCACCGAACACGAATGACTCCCGGTCCATAAACAGTTTGATAAGGGGCGGAATAGTGTCTTGCAGGGTAAGTGCATCGGCCCCGCCTACGTACGTGGGACGGTAGCCTTTGGCATCAACCACGCGGACGGAATCTTTGGCATAGAGCTGAATCTTGCCTAAGCCGATGCTATAGTTGATATCCTTGGGACTACGAAGTTGATTGTGAAGAGGCCATTCTTTACCGTTGCCTGACCGTCGTAGATGATGTTTTCCTGAATGGGAACCTTGATTACCTCTAAGTCGTCAGATTCATTTCTCAGCGTATTAACCGTCGTAGGCTTCTCGTATACCGTTACGTGTGCTTGCCCGGAAAATTGACCGTTAATTGTCTGACCATTTCTAACGGCCCCGAAAGCTTGATTTTAGACAGGGCTTTCAGCGTGTCGAGGGCAGCGGCGGTAACCAGCTTGCCATTCACAGAATCAATAACGGCTTCCTGCTGGGCAGCCGCTAGGCGGGTCGTTGGGTCACCAAGCAGTATGAAGTTGCGGGTGGTGGTGCTGCGGTTGCCATTATTCTTGGAGAACTGAGTAATTTCTCCCAAGCGTGGCATCTGACCATTGTTTGGCTTAAAGATGGTGTTGTAGAGCGGGCTAGTTATACTAACTGCCTGATCGGCGAAGGCCAGCCGGGTGGTGGTAAGCAAGCCTATGGCTCCGCCTTCCACATTGGTTAGGGCCAGTTCGCCCGCTGAATCCTCTTCGGGGTTATCATAAGTACTGAAATCGCAGGTTCCGGTAACCATGAAGGTAAGACGGTTGCGGTTTTGCAAGGCCAGTACCGACTGCTTGGTCAGGATTTGCTCATCGGCCCACCCCGAGGGGCCGCCGTGGCCACTGTAGTGCGTAATAAGGGAGCCTTGCTCAATGGATTCATCGATAGCTCGGTTGCACTCGGGAGAGCGTTGGCCCCCGGATGCAATGATCTGAGGATACAAATCCAGGTAGACCTTATGCACGTTGAACTCCGGGTGGTCAGCGGTAATGCTGGCGGCCTGAGGTTCGCAGGCCTCAGTAATAAAGATAGCGCCGTTACCATCATCGGCTACAAACGTGATGCGGTTGCGCCACTTACCAAAGCTGATCGGCTCGTCATAGCGAATGAGCTTGTTGACTACCAGCGTTGCCTGGGCCAGGGAACGGGGCTGGTCGCGGGGAGTGCGGATGGGCAGGCGGCCAATACCGATGTCAAGCAGGTCATTACTGTAGTTTTCGTTCCATTCACCTTCCTCCTCATCGAGCAGGCCAAAATAGTCGTCGGAGCAGAAGGTAACATACCCTTGCTCTGCGGGCGGGAGTACGTAAGGGAGAAAGACTCACGAGATTCGTAGGTCGGAACGTAATTCTGCCCGTTTTTATCCGCTTCCAGCGGTGACCGTTCTTTCCACCAGCTAGGGACCTTGTCCAAATCGTTGGCTGGGTCCGATTTATAGTTGTAGGAGGCGTCGCCGAATAGCAGCAGGTAGTTCTGCTTGCCACTAGAATTCCGGTCGTACACCATCTTCATCATGTCGCGGATAGCCGTAACATCCTGGGCCCCGGAGCTGAATTCATTATACACTTCAGTCGTCGTTACGACCTCCACGTTCAATTTGTCGTGGGAGCGACGGTGTGCGGCGAGCCGGTCAGCTTCGGGTTTGAAGGGCGGGTAGGTAACAATGACCAGATCTAACTGCCCGTTCCGGTTCAGACGGGCGTGCAGGTTTTGATTAGCTAGGCGGCCCTTGAACAAACGCGGTGGAGCCGGAAATTCACTGCCTGTGAAGGCTACAAACTCCCCGACGCTGTCGGTGGGGCCACAAAACTGCCGTTGCTATTCAGGGCCAGCGCGTAAGGCCGGCGAGGATTGCTCACATTCCACACGGTAGGCGCACTGCTAGCCCCCAGCTGAAACTCGCTGAATGGTACTCCGGGCAGGGAGTTAAACTCCAGGAAGTTGCCTGTCAGCCGCAGCCGGCGGGAGCATTCACTTCCAGATAGTCAAGGTAGCCTTGAGCTGCAGCGTCGTTAGGGCTGCTAAAGGCAAGTCGAATCTTGGCTTCTGTCGGCGGCACGGCCGGAATCGGGTAAGAAAAAGTATGTAAGTCGGAATTAGCTATTTCCGCGTAATTGGTGCCACTAATGCGTTCAACAGTCTGCGTGCCTAAGGGTAAGCCATTCAGAGCGACCAAGAAGTCAGTCTTTACGGCTGATGACGCCACTACTTCCGAAGTAAGCTGCAACGTGGCACCAGGCACCAGATCAGGCGTGGGAATGGTGAATTCCCGGGCGAGCCGTCTTTGGAAAACCCTTCGCCCAGCCACTGCCGACCCGATTTGCCGAGGTTTATCAATTCATGCTCGTGGAACTGCCGGTCCAGGAACTGATTGATAGTCGCTGTGGGTCTGCCACTAATGGTGCGGGGAGCCCCTACGCGCAGACCAGGCGTGCTACCTACTGTGACGAAGTAATAAGCCGTATCGGCGTAAACGTTCAGGTCGTGCTTAAACCGCGGAGCTATACCACTGGTATCCAGGCTCCAAGTATGAGGGCCACGGGCGTAGAAGAGAACGTAGTCGGCATCGTCAAAGGAATTATCAGCCTCGCCGGCCACGAAAATGGCATTTTCCGCCAAGTCATCAGGGCGGTAGGCGCTGTTGGCTTGGGGCAGAGTGCCCATAGCGTTGCCGTAAATCTTGAGGCGGCGCGGGTCAAGGCCCTGCATGCTGATGCCCATGCTCTCTAGGGCCTTCTTGTCCAGCTTGTAAATGCCACTGGTTGCCACGCCGATTCTATACCAGTCGCCCTGGGCCAAAACCGAGGAGTTGGCATAGGTGCGGGCTTTTTTAATCTTGGCGGGGCGGCCTTGCTCGGAAGTCAGGGAGTAGGCGTATTCGAAGGAAACCAGCTTTTCGGCCTGCCCACTCTGGGCATTGCGGCGCACCGCCGGAATAAGCGCAAAGCTGACCTTCCGGCGTTGCTCGGTGCCGGTCACTACTTCAGCCGTGGCCGTAGTGGGTAGGTTGATCGTAGCAAGCAGCTTGGCGTCGGCAGGGGAAAAAGGCTCGTACACGGCATTGCGTACGCTGCCTTGGCCAACCTGACCCGGTACGCGGATCTGAAAGCTGGGGTACTGGTCGGCAAGCCGGAAGATAGCACCTTCAAACGTGGGCACTCTCCGGAGCTGTCCTACTTTATTTGCTGCCTCGATGTGGCCGTTCCAGGCGAGTTGTTGCCGGACCACTTGCTCGGGTTGCTGAGCACGCGCCGGGGCCAGAATTCCAGCAATAGAATACCATAAAACAACCAGGAAAGTAGAGTAGCGCATAGAGGTAGATTCGGGCAATAGGCGGAGCAGAAACAGGGATGAGCTTGCAACACACTCATTATAGAAGCGGTTCATCACTACACCAGCTACTTAACTACCATGAAGAACAAATATTGCAGAGCTACTATCCAAAATATTAGCCGTGAGCCGGCCGCACCACGGAAAGGAGCACATACAACAACACAATCAGCGGAATAGCGGCGGCCTGCAGCCCCAGCAGCAGCCCGACAGCCAGCAGCAGGAAGATGAAGCGCAGGGAGTTGTCCTGCCAGGTCAGGTTCTTGAACTTAAGGGCGAAGAGCGGAATTTCGGCCACCAGCAGGCCAGAAAGCAGTACCGTCAGGGCCAGCAGCACCCACGGATTCAGGATAAAGTTTGTTAGGCCAAACGAGTCGTGAACCAGGATAAGCGGCAAAGCGGCTACCACCAGCGTGCAGGCCGGGGTGGGCAGGCCGATAAAAGAGTCGGTTTGCCGGGTATCGTTGTTGAACTTCGCCAGCCGCAGGGCCGAGAAGATACTGACGGTAAAAGCCAGGTAGGCCAGCCAGGACGGCAGCCCGGTAGAGGGTAGAGCATGCTCCAACAGTTTGAACAGAATAGCGCCGGGGACCACGCCAAACGAAACCATATCGGCCAGCGAATCCAGGTCTTTGCCGATGGGGGAAGAAACGTGCAGCGCCCGGGCCACCAGGCCGTCCAGGAAATCGGCTACGGCTGCCAGTCCAATCAGGTAGGAGGCCTGCTTCAGCGGCAGCCAGGAAAAAGAAGAGGACAGGTCGTCTTTAGAGTCTAGGCCCAGAATAAGCGTTAGGGCCAGGCAGCCGCAGAGCAGGTTCAGGCAGGTCAGCGCGTTGGGAAGGTGCTTTTTCAAGTAGAAAGCTGGGATTGAAAATCAGGGTTTGGATAGGAAGCAAGACGCTGCCGAGCGAGTAAGTACTCGGTTAGCGCAAGAACGGATTGCCAACTCGCTCCGCCCCAATGGTAGTGGCCGGGCCGTGACCTGGATACACCGTCACGCTGTCGGGCAGGGTAAGCAACTCGGTGCGGATACTGTTGATAAGCGTATTGTAGTCGCCGCCGGGCAAATCGGTGCGGCCGATGCTGCCCTGAAACAGTACGTCGCCGCCAACGACCACCTGGGTGGGGGCGTGGTAAAACACGACGTGGCCCGGAGCGTGGCCCGGGGCGAAGCGCACTTCTAGCTCGGTGTCGCCGAAGGTGAGCGGCGTACCCGGCGTCAGAAAGCCGGTGGGCTCGGCCGGCTGGTACTGGGCAAAGCCGTAGCTGGGCGCGTACGTAGGCACGGCCCGCAGCGTCGCCAGGTCGGCCTCGTGAATGAGGAACGGCACCTTATATATATCCAGGATAAACGCATTGCCAAAGACGTGGTCGATATGACAATGGGTGTTTACCAGCAATACTACCTGCAGGCCCTGCGCCTCGATGAAGGCCCGCAGCGCCTGTTGCTCGGCCTTGTCGTAGCAGCCCGGGTCTACGACGACACACTGGCCGGTGACATCGTGGAGCAGGTAGGTATTTTCGGAAAAGGCGTTGAACGTAAAACCAGAAACGGTCATGAAGCTTGCTAAAATAAACCTGGCAGCCGCCAGAGAGAATGGGGAGGTAAGTTACGAGTCTTCGCCCGAACATGCATAGTAGCGCGCATGCGCCGCGGTCTGCTTCCGCTTTGTGGCCCCGCCGCCCCGCTGTTTTCCTCTTACCTTGCCACTCATGACGAGCTATGATTACCTGATTGTCGGCCACGGTATTGCCGGGGCCGCGCTGAGCTACGAGTTGCGCCGCCGGGGCCATGCCGTGCTGGTGCTGGATGTCTACCAGCCGGATTCGGCCTCGAACGTGGCGGCCGGGCTGATGAACCCGGTAGCCGGGCAGCGCTTCGCCCTTACCTGGCGGGCCGACGAGCTGCTGACGGCAGCTGCCGCTTTTTACCGGGAACTGGAGGCTCATTTCGGCCAGCAGTTCTTTTTTGAGGTACCCATTCTGAAGCTACTCTCCTCGGTAGCCGAGCAAAACGCCATTCTGGCCCGCAGCGCCGATAATCCGTGGGAGGATTTCGTGACCGACATTAACCTGAACCCGGCGCCCCAGGCCGGTTTGAGGCAGGAATTCGGGGGCGTGACGATTCGGCGGGGCGGCTACGTGGCCCTGCGTGAGCTGTTGGAAGCACTGGCTGCCGAGGGCCGGCAAAATGGGTGGCTGCGGCGCGAAACTTTTGACCCGCAACAGCTTGTTGTCGACGACAGCGGCGTTGTTTATGGCAAAGATGTGCGTGCCCGGCACATTATCTTTTGCGAAGGCAGCGCGGCGACGCAAAATCCGTACTTTAACTGGCTGCCGCTGCGGCCCAACCAGGGAGAAGTGCTCGACGTGGAATGCCCGGGCTTATCCGAAGCCCAGGTGCTCAACCGGGGCGCTTATGTGGTGCCGCTGGGGCAGCAGCGCTTTCGGGTGGGCGCCACATACCGGCGGCCCCGTTTGCGGCGGATATTACGGAGCAAGCCCGGCAGGAACTCAGTCAAAAGCTGAGCGCTATGACGGACCAGCCGTTTTCGGTAACCGGTCAGCGCATGGGAATGCGTCCGACCGTGCCCGACCGAAAACCGTTAGTGGGTACGCATCCGGCTTGGCCGGTTGTGAGTATATGTAATGGCTTCGGCTCCAAGGGAGTAATGATTGCTCCGCGGCTGGCCGCCCATTTTGCCGATGTGCTGGAAGGCACCGCGGAATTATGGTCCGAGGTCAATATCGAGCGGTATTCTGCGTTATACTTAGCTAGCCTTTCCGAGGCCGGCTTTTCTTCCTGATTTCTCCGCTTTTTGCCTTCTCTATGAAGCACGTATCCTTACTCGTGGCGTTATCGGCAGCTCTGGTGCTGTCGGGAGGAGACGCAGCCCAGGCCCAGTCGGCGCAAGAGCCGTTTGGGCGGGTCCGTATTCAGTACAAGGACTTCACCTGGCAGCAGCTCAGCACGCAGAACTTTAACATCTATTACTACGCCGGCGGAGAGGTAGCGGCCCGCCGAGCGGCTGAGTACGCGGAAAAGGAGCTGCAGCGCATCACTTCGCTGATTGGCTACTACCCCTACTCCAAGACCACCATCATGCTCTATAACTCCGTGGGCGACCTGCGGCAGAGCAACGTGGGCCTGGACACTGATAAGTACCAGACCGGCGGCGAAACTGAGTTGCTGCGCATGAGCAAGGTGCAGCTGGCTTTCCAGGGCCAGCAAACCCTGTTTAAGCGCGACCTGAGCTACCAGATTACCAAGGTGCTGCTCAACGACATGATGTACGGCGGCAGCCTGAAGGAAGTCATCCAGAGCAGCTACCTGCTGCAGCTGCCCGACTGGTTTGTGTCGGGTGCCTCAGCTTATGCATCCGAGGGCTGGAGCGTGGACATGGACGACTATATGCGGGACATGACCCAGAAAGTGGAGTCAAACCGTCCCGCTCAGTTTTTCGTGCGCAACCCCGAACTGGCCGGCCAGAGCATCTGGAACTACATTGCCGAGCGTTACGGCTACACCACCATTCAGAACATTCTGAACCTGACGCGCATCACCCGCGACGTGGAAGTAGGCATCAGCAGCTCGCTGAACGTGCCTTATAAGGTGTTCCTGAAAGACTGGGTGGCGTATTACCGCCAGCTCAACGTACAGCCCCAGACGGCCTTCGTGCTGCCCGAGGAAAGCCGGCAGGTCGTCAAGAACAACCGTAAAAGCCTCATTTACTCCCAGTCGGTGCTGAGCCCCAATGGTCAGCGTCTGGCCTACGTGTCCAACGAGCGGGGCCGGTACCGGGTGATGGTAGCCAACCGGGATGGTTCGGGCCGGCACGCCATTTACCGGGGCGGCTACAAGACTCCGGATCAGCAAGTGGAAACCCGCCTGCCGGCCCTGGCCTGGCGCAGCAACAGCCAGGTAGCCGTGGCCGGCGAATACAAAGGCAACATGAACCTGAGCCTGGTTTCGGCCGACGCTGGTCCTACCAACTTCGTGTTTCAGTTTGTAGACGCCATTTTTGGCCGCAACTCGTCGTCTATCTTCAAGCCTTTCTCGCAGATTCTGGACCTGAACTACTCGCCTGATGGCAAGTCGTTGGTGTTTAGCGGGGTGCGCAACGGGCAGAATGACCTGTACGTGCTGCGGGCCGGTACCCGTACGCCCGAAAAGCTTACCAACGATGTATTCGATGATGTGCAGCCGGTGTTTTTGCCCAACGGCAGCGGCATCGTATTCAGCTCTAACCGTTGGCTGGATTCGGCCGGTACCGCCAAAGGCTCGTTTGGCAACGTGGTCAACAACTACGACCTGTTTATCTACCACCTCGACGGTCGGACGCAGCCGGTAGAAACCCTGGTCAGCACCATTTCCAACGAAGGAAGGCCCCGGGCCATTTCCGACGACGAAATTCTGTTTCTGGGCGAAGAAAGCGGAGTGCGCAGCATCTACCGGTACTCGTTTAAGACCAAGCGGCACGTGCCGGTCAGCAGCTTCCTGCCCAACATCGAGAACTTCGACTACAACGCCACCACCAGCACGCTGGGCTTCGTAGCGGCCGACAAGTCGCGCGACTTTGTGTATCTGTACCCCACGTACCCGCTGCCCGAAAATCTGGTTCTGTACAAAACTGCGCGGCAGGAAACCCTGGAAGACCGGTCAAAGGCTCCGGCGCGGGCCGCAACCCAGCCCGCTACACCCGTGGCCGCCGATACCCAGGATAACAACGTGGCGCCCAGCAAGAACGACCAGCAAATCAACACCAGCGACTACCAGTTTGAGGAAGATGTGCCCAGCCGGGCCAACGCGCCGCGCCGCAGGCGGAACGACGTAGTTGCGGCTCTGCCCACGGCCCCGCCGGCCGATGCTTTCTCGGTGGCTGGTCCTTATAAGTATGACAAGCGCTTCAGTATCGACAATGTGGTATCGTCGCTTTACGCCGACCCGCTGCTGGGTCTGGGCCTGATCGGGCAGGCCAACATGTCGGACCTGTTTGAGGACCACCGCGTCCGGGCCGGTATTTTTGCCCTCACCGACTTGCGCACCAGCAATATCTACGCGGAGTATACCAACCTGAAGAAGCGCTACGACTGGAGCATCGGCTACCAGAAGCAAGCCTACTTCTTCGATGCCGAAAACCAGCGGCTGCGCTTTGGCCGTCACGAGGTGTCGCCCACTATTGCCTACCCGCTGACCCATAACCTAAGCGTACGCGGCGGCCCACGCTTCGTGAACGTGAACCGCACGGTCATCAGCAAATTCAGCACCGAGGACGATATCAACCGCAGCTATATCGGAGTAAGTGGAGAACTGGTGTTTGACAATGCCATTTCCACCGGGGTCAACATGATGGAAGGCACCCGCATGAAAATTGGTTTGCTCAAGCTCAACGGCATTGACGATGGGTCGCAGAACTTCGGTAAAATCTACATCGACCTGCGGCACTACCAGAAGATTCACCGGCAGATTACTTGGGCCAACCGGGCCAGCTTCGGGTCCTTCTTTGGCACTTCCGCCCAGACCTTCCGCCTCGGGGCATGGACAACTGGCTGAATGCCCGCTACGACGACCCCCGCCTGACGCCCACCAACGCCCTGCTCAGCGACCCGACGCAGGTGTTCTACCAGCAGTTTGTGACCAACCTGCGCGGCTTCGACTACAGCAAGCGTAACGGACCCCGCTACGTGCTGTTCAACTCCGAATTCCGCGTGCCCATCATCCAGTACCTCACGCGCAAGCCTATTTATTCGGGCTTCTTCCGCAACCTGCAGCTCACGGCCTTCGGTGATGCTGGCTCGGCTTATTCTGGCTCCAACCCTTCAACGAGAACAACTCGTTTAACACCCAGGTGCGCGGGGGCAACGGCAACGGCTTCACGGCTACGGTCGTGAACTTCCGCAACCCGCTGCTGATTGGCTACGGTTTCGGCATGCGCACCACGCTACTGGGCTTCTACGGCAAAGCCGATGTGGCCTGGGGGCAGGAGGATTACGTGCAGAAAGGTCCCAAATTCTATTTCACGCTCGGCTACGATTTCTAAAACGGCCTGGCTGGTTAAAATCCGCCATGCAGACCCAAATGAGGCACTCGGGGCAACCTGGGTGCCTCATTTGGGTTTTTAGCTCTATCTTCCTTTTCCTTTCCGAACTCCTTTTTTGCGTTTTCTATGAAGAAACACTTACTCCTGCTTTTGCTTACTATGGGTGCCTGGCTGCCTGTCCGAGCGCAGTACCGCACCCGGGCACGGGTGTGCACTGGACGCTGGCCCAACTGCAAGCGGCCTCCGGGGCTACGTCACCACGGTGGGCGGCACGGTTCAGGTAAACGACACCATTCGACTGTCGGCCCGCGACACGCTGGACATTCGCAGCAACGCGACTATCAAAATGGCTTCCCTGGCCCTGTTTTACGTGGATGGGGTGCTGCTCATCAACCCGCGCGACTCCGTTAAAATCACGGCAGTGGACCCCACCAAGCCCTTTCAGGGGTTCTGGTTTTCAGCCACGAGTGAAGGCTCCCGGCTGCGCAAAACCGTGGTAGAGTACGGCGGCGGTATCAAAGTAGTGGATGCCAGCCTGGAGCTGGACAGCTGCGTGGTGCGCTACCAGGTGGCTTCCATTGGGACCAAAGCCACGAATAGCGGCGCCATCAGCCTGTCGGGCGGGACGCCGCGCATCACCAACTGCCGCATCTACGGCAACGCCCGCTCCGGCATTCTGAGCCCCTCGAACCGGCCCACTTCGCCCATCATCCGCAATAACGTGCTGGTAGCCAACAGCACCGAGAATGGCAACTGGCCCCAGATCAACCTGGGCATTGGCGGAACTACGCCAATTATCATTCAGGGCAATCTGGTGGTAGGACGCTACCTGATGGCCGGTGGTATCAGCATTTCCAACCTGCTGGGTACGAGTGCCGTGAGTCAGGTGCAGATCCGGCGTAACATCGTGCGCAACAACCGCTTCGGGGTTGCTATTGTGGGAGGCAACATTACCAGCTACATCACCCAGAACGTCATTACTGACAACAACATCAACCCCAACGCCCAGACGGGCGGCAGCGGGCTGAACTTCAACGGCACCGCGACGCAGGTAGGCGTGGTGTCGCGCAACATTGTCCGGCGCAACCTCTACGGCGTTACGCTGCAGCGCTCCAGCACCACGGCGCAGCCACCCCGCATCAGCTTTGGCAACCTGGCCAGCACCGACAGCACCGACGTGGGCCTGAACCTGCTGGCCGACAACGGTAACGGCGGGCAGGTGTACGACATCTATAATAATACCCCCGCCAGCATCACGGCCGAAAACAACGACTGGGGCACCAGTTCGGCCGCCGAAATTGAGGCTCACATCTTCCACCAGCCCGACAATGTGGCCCTGGGCCTGGTTGATTACCTGCCGTTTCGTAGCACTGTACTCGCAGCCCAGCCAGCTGAGCAGAAACTGCACCTAGCTGTGTATCCCAACCCAGCTTCCGGCTTCATCACCTTTGAGCTAAGCAAATCTGCTGCTGCCGCCGAGTTGTGCGTGCTGGACTTGACGGGCCGGGTGGTGGCTACCTACGCGGCCAAACCCGTGAATGGCCGCCTGGTGTGCAGCACCCAAGCGTTGGCTCCGGGCCTCTACACCTACCAGCTGACCCAGGAAAGTGCTACCGCTACCGGGAAGTTTGCCGTAGCTAGGTAAGTAGGACTGTATTCCAAAAAAAGCCTTCTGCCACCCGCAGAAGGCTTTTTTATTTGCGCAGTACTTGCCTCGCCGGTAGCCCCGTGGCGAATAATCAACTTAGGTGAGGCCTATCCGGAGGTTGGGTTGTATCTTTGCGGCCCTGTTCACCAGCCGCTGTACCGTGTTGCTCCTCCGCGAGATTTGGTATTTGATTCAGAAGGACTTCCGCCTGGAATGGCGGCAGCGCGCTGCCCTGAGCGGCATGCTGCTGTACGTGGGCAGTACCGTGTTTGTGTGCTACCTGAGCTTTGCCCTGCGGGGTGGGGAGCTACCGGTACCCGCCTGGAATGCCCTGTTCTGGATTATCCTGCTCTTCACGGCTGTCAATGCCGTGGCAAAGGGCTTTTTGCAGGAAAGCCGCGGCCGGCTGCTCTATTACTATACATTGGTGCAGCCCCAGGCCGTCATCATGGCCAAGATTGTCTATAACGCGCTGCTGCTTTTAGGCTTGGCGCTGGCTGGTTTCGGTCTGTACGCCGTGGTGCTGGGCAACCCCGTGCAGAACATGCCACTCTTTTTGGCCAACGTGGTGCTGGGCGCTGTGGGCTTCGCCTCCACGCTGACGCTGGTGTCGGGCATTGCGGCTAAGGCTACCAATAGCAGCACGCTGATGGCTGTGCTGGGCTTCCCCTGATGGTGCCCATGCTGCTGCTGCTCATTAAAGTTTCGAAAAATGCCCTGGACGGCCTGGAATTCGATGCCAGCCGCAGCTCCCTGCTCACGCTGGTAGCCCTGAACATGATTGTGAGTGCCGTGTCGTACCTGTTGTTTCCCTTCCTATGGCGCAGCTAATACAAAAGCGGGGGCGTTAAACGATAAATCTGGCTCAGGGGTTGTGACAAATCAACTGGCTTGCCTGTTATTCCTGCGTTCTGTGCTGGCTCGCCCGGCGCAGCTTATCTATTGCTGCTCATGAAAAACAACTGGTGGAAAGCCCTGGCCGTGGTGCTGCTGCTGTATACGGCAGTTGCGGGCCTGCTCGTGCCGGTGCCCCGGCTGGCGATTCTAAACGAAACCATCCGCAACCTGTACTTCCACGTGCCGATGTGGTTCGGCATGACCTTTATCCTGATTGCTTCGGTGGTTTACTCGGTGCGCTACCTGCGCAACCCCGTGCCGGAGCTCGACCTTCGGGCCCACGAGGCGGCCCGCACCGGTATTCTGATGGGTGTGGTGGGGCTGGCTACGGGCAGCATCTGGGCCAAGTATACCTGGGGCACGTGGTGGACCAATGACCCCAAGCTCAACGGCGCGGCCATTGCCATGCTGATCTACGGGGCTTATCTAGTGCTGCGTTCTTCCTTTACCGACGAGCAGCAGCGGGCCCGCATTTCGGCCATCTACAACATCTTCGCCTTCGCCACGGCCATGCCGCTGTTCTACATTCTGCCCGCCTCACCGATTCGTTGCACCCCGGGGCCGGTGGCAACCCGGCTTTTGCCAAATACGACCTCGACGACAACATGCGCCTGGTGTTTTACCCGGCCGTTATTGGTTGGACGCTGCTGGCCTTCTGGCTGGCTCAGGTAGCCAGCCGCATTGCTTTGCTCAAACAAAAAGTATATGAAAAACAGCTTGCCTAAGCTCCGCTCGGCTTTGCTCGTGCTGCTGGCCCTGTTGCTGCCCGTGCTGCACGCCGCTGCCCAGTCGGCCGCCGACTCGCCCGAAATGGCCGATACCCTGCGCCAGAACGGCAAAATCTACGTGGTGGTAGCCGTTATTACGGTGGTTCTGGCCGGTCTGCTAGCCTTCCTCGTGTCGCTCGACCGTAAGGTGGGCCGTCTGGAGCGGGAACTGAAGGATCAGTAAGCCGAAAAAGTCAATTTCGCTACCTGACAAAGATCAGGTGGCTGAATACAAAATGAATTCCGGCCCGACGGATTTTTCGGGCACCTTTGGTTGTTCAGTAAAGCCGGCCTACCAGCCCGGCACCGTTGAAACATCATGAAAAAATCTCATCTCTTCGTCATTGGCATCATTGCCGTGGCCATTGTCATCATCATGAGCACCGTGGGTGATGCCAGCGTGTACGTCTCGTTCCGCGAGGCCCGGGAGCGGGCCGCCGACGGTAACCTGACCAAAGTTCACGTGGTAGGCCGCCTTCCGCGCGATGGGCAGAAGAACATTATGGGCCTGGAGTACAACCCCACGCTAGACCCCAACTACTTCGCCTTCACGCTAGTGGATACCAACCGCATTGCCCAGCGCGTGATTTATTTCAACCCCAAGCCCAGGACTTTGACAAGTCGGAGCAGGTGGTCATTACCGGAGCCATGCGCAACGACGTGTTCGTGGCCGACAAGATTTTGCTGAAGTGCCCTTCCAAGTACGTGGAGAAGGACATCAAAGGCGCTACGGCGTCGCGCTAAGCGGAAGCTGGGCGGCAAGGCCTCGAAACTTCTCCTCGTCTTGCCGATTTCTCTTCTGCACTACCTTTACCTAATACCAAGCTCATGCTTAATACCTTCATCGGCGACCTGGGGCACCTGAGTGTTATCGTGGCTTTTGTGGCCGCCACGGTAGCGGCTTACTCCTATTACATGGCGGCCCGCAACCGGCCGCTCGGGGAAGCCGATGGGTCGTGGCTGCGCATTGGCCGCACCGCCTTTTTGGTGCACAGCGTGGCAGTGATTTCCATCATTGCCTGTCTGTTTACCATCATCTACACGCATCGGTACGAGTACTACTACGCCTGGAGCCACTCCAGCAACCACCTACCGGTGTACTATATGATTTCCTGCTTCTGGGAAGGGCAGGAGGGCAGCTTCCTGCTCTGGATTTTCTGGCACGTATTGCTGGGCTTGGCCATTATGCGCTTCCACCGCAAGTGGGAAGCCCCGGTGATGGCCGTCTTTGCCTTCGTGCAGCTCTTCCTCACCTCCATGATTCTGGGCGTGGTGGTGCTGGATATGAAGCTGGGCTCGTCGCCTTTTATCCTGCTGCGTGACTTCCTGGTGGATCTGCCGGTGTTTAAGACCAACCCCAACTTTATTCCCAAGGATGGTACTGGCCTGAACCCGCTGCTGCAAAACTACTGGATGGTAATTCACCCGCCCACGCTGTTTCTGGGCTTCGCCCTGACGCTGGTGCCGTTTGCGTTTGCCATTGCCGGCCTCTGGAAAGGGGAACTGACGAAGTGGGTTAAGCCTTCCTTGCCCTGGGCCTTGCTTGGCGGCTTGGTACTGGGCGTGGGCGTAATGATGGGTGCTTACTGGGCCTACGAGACACTGAACTTTGGGGGCTACTGGAACTGGGACCCGGTTGAAAATGCCGTCTACATTCCCTGGCTGGTGCTGGTGGCCGCTATTCACGGCATGGTGCTGTGGCAGCGCAGCCGCACGGCCCTGCGCACTTCTTTCGTGCTGGTCATTGCTTCCTTCCTGCTTATTCTCTACGCCACCTTCCTGACCCGCAGCGGCGTGCTAGGCAATGCCTCCGTGCACTCCTTCACCGACCTGGGCCTCTCGGGTCAGCTGCTAATCTACCTGATGGCGTTTGTGGTGCTGGCTATTTGGCTGCTGGTAGCGCGCTGGAAATCAATTCCAATATCGGAGAAAGAGCTGACCACCTATAACCCCGAACTGTGGGTATTCGTGGGTGCTACGGTGCTCTGCCTAGGTGCTTTCCAGGTGTTGTTCACGACCAGCATTCCGGTATATAATGCCTTCCTGGGCTTCCTGGGCATCAAATCGAACCTGGCCCTGCCCGCCGACCAGATTGCGCACTACACCAAAATCCAGCTGTGGATGGGCGTGCTGGTGGCTTTCCTGACCGGCTTGGCGCAGATCATGTGGTGGCAGAAAAATGACAAGGAGACGCTTACCAACTCCCTGGCCGTGCCCGGCATGATTACGCTGCTCAGCGCGGCGCTGGTCATCCTGCTGGTGCGTTACAACAAGCTGCAGATGAGCCCGGTCTACATCGTGCTTCTCACCACGGGCCTGTTTGGCGTGTTGGCTAACCTGGGCGTGGTACTCACCCTGCTGCGCCGCCGGGTGGCCCTGTCGGGTGGCGGTATTGCTCACATCGGTATTTCGCTGATGCTGCTGGGTATTCTGGCCTCAGCCGGCTACTCCAACATCATTTCCAAGAACGTGTCGGGCATGGTGTATTCCAAGGAGTTTCCCGAAGACCTGAACCGTGACAACGTGCTGCTGTGGCGCAACGAGTCGGCCCCGATGGGCGGCTACGACATCAGCTACACCGGCCAGTACTACGATGTGCCCGGCGTGCCCGGCTATGTCAACAAGGAGCTGCTTTTCCGTACCGACGACGAGTACAAGGCCCTGGCCCGCGCCGACATCAAAGCCGAAGGCAAGGTGTACTATAAAGCCGGCGACACGGTAGAAATCCTGCCCGAAAACACCTATTATAAGGTGGATTACAAGGAAAAGGAGTCGGGCAATACCTTCACGCTGTATCCCGGGCCCAGGTCAACGAGGAAATGGGCGGCCTGTTGGCTTCCCCCGACATCAAGCGTTTCGCCAGCCACGACATTTATTCCCACATCAGCTCCGTGCCCGACCCCAGCAAGGAAAAGGACTGGAGCGAGGTAAAAGAGCACGTGCTGTCGGTCGGTGACACGATTTATTTGAACGACTACTTCGCTGTGTTCCGCGGCGTGGAGCCGGCCCACGAAACGGCCGGCCTCGGCCTGGCCAAAGGTGACTTGGCCATTCAGGGTGACTTCCTGGTGTTCGGAGAGAAAAAGCAGTACCACGTTCACCCCATGTTTGTGGTGCGCAACAACCAGGTGGGCCGGGTTTCCGACGAGGTAGAAGATCTGGGCCTGCGGCTGGTGTTTATCAATGTGGACCCCACCAAGCAGAAATTCACTTTCGGTGTGAGTACCACCCAGAAGGACTACATCATCCTCAAAGCCATGGAAAAGCCCTTCATCAACCTGCTCTGGAGCGGCACGCTGCTCATGGCTGTGGGCTTTGGTATGGCTCTGGTCAAGCGCCGCCGCGAAGCCCGCTCAGCCGAGGCTAAGACGCCACTGGCAGCTCCGGTTAAGGTGCGGAAAGCCAAAGCTCAAGCAGCATAAGCTGCTGGTGTTAAGCCCACAAAAAAGCCCTGACTAACACTAGTCGGGGCTTTTTTGTGGGCATTCTTCGTCAGGTCGCCTCTATGGAGTGCGTAATGATTAGCTGACTGTTATAAGTCCGGTATGGGTTTTCCCTGCTTAACCCACTCTACCAGTTGGTAAAAGGCGTCCCAGCCAACGCGGTATGCAATATCCTTCTGATAGCCTTCCGGGTCGGGATGGGCAGCATCGGGCTCATTGAAACGGTTTGAGCGGTGGCAGTACTCTAGTTCGTGCATGTACTCGTGGCACAGGTTCACCGCCAGGGCGTAGGCGCGCGGAAGCTCAGGCATGTCGGCGCGAATGTTTTTGTAGTAGGCAGTGGTGATGCCGGTATGCGGCAGCGTGCTTCCTAAAGCCGGGCCTCTTCTCTTCAATTTCACGGCCCAGGATGCTTGAGCAGCTTGAAATAAAGTGCTGTACATCTGTGGCCCGGTGATAAAGTCGGAAGCTTGGTTTTCCCGGGCCTGCTCGTCACAGTAATTGATTTTGGGAAAAGAGGCGTCTGCGTAACGAGTTTGGAATTCGGCTGATGAGAAGACGGCATTCATAATGGCCAATGCGCTGTCAACACAAGCGGTGTACTGCGGGTCGAAATACCTTGAGCGGGCTTTATCAAGGGTAATGTGCACAGTCTTACCCTGACCGAAGCCTGACAAACTCAAGAAGAGCAGGGCTAGCAGTAGGTTGTATTTCATCTGAGGGCAGAAGGAAACTGAAGAAGGCGGGGCAAACCATCCAATAAAAAAGGGCAGCCCTATGGCTGCCCTTTTCGTGTTCCGAATTCGGAAAAATTACTTCTGGATCGAGATGTTCCGAACCGAGAAGTCGTTACCCGACTTCACTTTCAGCACGTACATGCCACCAGCCAGGTTCGACAGGTCCAGCTTGTTGAGCTGATTGTCGCGTACCGAAGCCGAGTGCACGATCTGGCCCAGCGAATTCAGTACTTCTACCTGCATAGCACCTTTGGCGTTAGCGCCTTTGATTTCTACGTTGAAGAAGCCAGCCGAAGGGTTCGGGAATACATTGATGGCGTAGTCCAGAGCAGCCGAAGTACCCGTGATAGCCGTAGCCGTCACCTGCAGGTCGTCGATAGCCAGGAAGAACTTGTCAGCATCGCTGTACACGTGGAAGCCGATGTAGTAGTTGCCGGTAGCCGTAGGTACGATAGGCACTACGGGAATCGTGCTCGTAGCACCAGCCGTCAGGAAGGCCGGGGCAGCAATGGCCTCGTCTTTCCACAGCGTGGCGGTCTGGCCGGCGGGGCTGGCCGAGGTGCCATACTTTACTTCCAGTTTCTCGGTGTAGTTAGAGCCGCTGTTGCGGTACTTAAACGAGAGCTGGTAGCGGTTGCCGGTGCGCAGCAACAGTGGGGGCGTGTAGAACCAGTCGTTGCCGGGGGTAGCGCCATCCTCATTGTAGTAGTAGGTCAGGCCGTTAACGCCCGAGGCAGCCACTACGATTGGGCCCGCGCCACCGGGTACGGTGCGGCGGTTTTTCCACGATACCGAGTCAGCGTTGGTGTTAGCTACTACAATACCGCAGGGCAGGGTACCGCTAGCTACGCCGTCGAAGTTCTCGGTGTAGGGGAAGGTAGTAACTGCTACCGGCGAGCAAAGCGTGGTGAGGGCAAAAGGACCTGCCAGTGGGCTTTGCTCGGTAGCGCTGCAGTTGGTACGGATATATACCTGGTAGCTCGTAGCTGGGGAGAGGCCCGTCAGGTTAGCAGGCGAAGCCGTAGCGGCTACCGTCGTGCCGCCCGTGGCCGGGTTGAAGCCCGTAGGACCGTAGATCAGCGAGTAACCAGCGCCATTGCTGGGGCCGCTGAACACAACCTGAGCTGTAGTAGCAGTGGGAGTAATGTACACGCCAGCGGCAGGGGCGCAAGCCACCTGGGTGAAGCGGTACGTACGGCCCGCATCAGGCAAGAAGGTGTTGCGGGCAAAGTGCGAAGGAATAAGTCCGCCCGACTCCGTAGCGAAAACGGTCGTCGTCCAGGCCGTGGCGCTGGAAGCCTTCTGGGCAAACAGACGGTCCGTGAATTGGGAGCTGGAGCCTTTCAGGCCTACCAGGAAGCCTACACCAAGTGGAGCAGCCGTGCCGGCCGTCCAGGTGCCGTATACAAACTCGATGCGGTTTGTGCCTTCGTAGAGCTTAGCCTGGAACTGAATGGTGGCAAACTGCGCCGTTTTATCGGCCAGGTTTTCCCACTGAATCGTGCAAACCCGGCTGCCGGCGACCCCCGTGGTGGCTACCCGGAATTCGGTAGGCGAAGTCGTCTGGTTCAGCGCACCAGCCAGGTCAATACCGCCCAGGGGAGCAATAATGTTCAGGTCAGGAGCGGCAATGTAGTTCGTGATGTTAGCAGCCGATGGAGCGGTGGTGCCCATCTTGATGAAGCCGTTGGTGTTCACGGTGAAATCCGTGAAAACCGTCCGGTTAAAGGTAAACGAGAAGCCGATTGGAATGACTGCCGAGTTGGCGTCATCATTATTAGCCATCGTAATTGCAGTGCCGGTCGTGCCCAGGTCGGTATAAGTGCCGGCCAGGTTTTGCGCAGCTGAGGCTGCATAGTCCAGCCCTTGGGCTTGGGCCGCAGCGGATCCGCCGGCCAGCAGTGCGGCCAGAGCCAGCTTCCGCCAGTGTTGTGCTGCACCACCCGTTTTGTACCAGTTTGTCATAAAGTAGGAGTTGGTAAGGAAAAGTGTGAAAGGTTTTAAGGAAAGACTTGTGGCTGGAATGTACTACATCCGCTGGTTATGAATGTACAAGGTGCTAAAAAACTCTGATAAAACAGACTCCCTAAAAAACAATCCTGGCCCTGCGTACCTTCCCGCTTCGTTCTGACTCATTTCATCTTTCAATGTCTTATCCTCCTACCGGGCAGCGGATTCTGCTGCTGGGAGCCGGCCGGGTAGCCCAGCATTTGGGGCCTGCCCTGCGGCGCGCCGGACATGCCGTAACCCACGTCTGGAGCCGCACGCTAACCTCAGCCCAGCAGGTAGCTGACCAGATTCCTGGGGCGCTGCCATCACCAGCCTCAACCTGCCGGCGCTGCCGGCCGCTGAGCTGTATATTCTGTGCGTTCCCGATGGAGCCGTAGCCGGGTGCTGGCGGAAGCTGCTTTTCCGGCCGGCGCCTTGGTCGTACACACCGCCGGTGCCCTGCCGCTGGATGTATTTGCGCCGTACGCCAACCTGCGCGGCGGCGTGCTTTACCCGTTGCAAACCTTCAGCCCTGGCCGTGTTATCGACTGGACAACCGTACCCATCTGCGTGGAGGCCGGCACGCCCGCTGATCAGCAGCTGGTGGAGCAGGTGGCCCGCAGCCTGAGCAACGTGGTGGAAGTAGTGGCTACGCCCCAGCGGCAGGTTATTCACGTAGGAGCTGTTTTTGCCTGCAACTTTACCAATCACCTGCTGGGTATCGGGCATGCCCTGCTGCAGGAGGCGGGCCTGCCGTTTGCCCTGCTCGAGCCCCTGATTCAGGAAACCGTACAGAAAGCGCTGGCTCAGCCTCCCTTTACGGTGCAGACCGGCCCGGCAGTACGCCACGATACGGCCACGCTCGACCGGCATCGGGCCCTGCTCCTGGAGCATCCGCAGTGGCAGCAGATTTATAACCAGCTAACAGCCAGTATACAAGCTACGTAAAGCAGGTGGCCGGCAAACAACCCGTTGGGTCCGCCGCTTTACTTACGGGCTCGGGTGCGTACCTTTGCCCCAAATTCTGCCCTGCTCAAGTTTCTACTCCGTGAAAGTCGTCAATATTACCTTCCAGTTTCAAGACGGCCAGCCCGACCAGACGCACGTAGCAGCGGAAGGCGAATCGGTGCTGGACGTAGCGTTGAACAATGGAATTCAGCTGCAGCATAACTGCGGCGGCGTTTGTGGCTGCTCTACCTGCCACGTGTACGTGCTCAAGGGCGAGAATGACCTGCCCGAAATCAGTGACAAAGAAGAAGATTTCATTGACCGCGCCGTCAACCCGCGCATCAACTCCCGCCTGGGCTGCCAGTGCGTGATGCAGGGCAACGAGGACGTGGTAATCCTGATACCGCGCCAGGAATTCCTGGGTCACTAATACCTAATGTGTTGACTGTGCCTGATGTGTTGTATCATGGCACCTGAAGGAAGCTTCCCGTTCAGCATATTTCCCACATTTATTACCTTCTGCCCAATGGCCCATTTTGAGCTGCCTATCCACTGGAATGACCACGAGGACATCGCTATGGCCTTGTACGAAAAGTTCGGGAACTCTTTTGACGAAGCAAAAATCTACCGCATCCGCTTTACTGATCTGCTGGACTGGGTCCTGAGCCTGCCCAACTTCGTAGGTACCCGCGAGCAGGCCACCGAAGGCCACTTGGAGCAGATTCAGGCCAAGTGGGTATACGAGTGGCGCGACAATCAAAACTAAGCGTCTACCCGAGGGCGCGGCCCTCGACTCTCTTGACCTGTTACTTATGAGTGCAAACGGTACTAGTCCGGACTTATCTGCTATTAAAGCGTTTATCTTCGACGTGGACGGGGTGCTGACCGACGGCACCCTGCTGGCCCTGAACTCGGGGAGCAGGCCCGGGCCTTTCACATTCGCGACGGCTACGCCATTCGCCATGCCCTGGCCCGCGGCTACCGCGTCATCATCATCTCGGGGCGGGAGGAAGAAGGCGTGCGCCGCCGTCTGGAGTCCCTGGACGTGCACGACATCTTCCTGGGGGTGGCCGACAAGATGAAGATCTTCAATACCTATATTAATACGTACCGCCTCGACCCGGCCCACATTGCCTACATGGGCGACGATATGCCCGATATTGAAGTGATGCGCCGCTGCGCTATTGCTGCCTGCCCCGCCGATGCCGCCGCCGACGTGCAGCGCATCAGCAACTATACTTCGGCCCTGCCCGGGGGCCATGGTGCCGTGCGCGAGCTGGTGGAAGCCGTGATGAAGGAGCAAAAAACCTGGTATTAACCGGTCTTAGTGACAGGCTGTTGGGCAATAATAATGGGAATTGAGAGGGGAAAAGCGTAATTGTGGTTTTCCAAATTCCCTTTATATTTACCCAAACATCCATTCATCCATTTTCTTTTTTTTAGTTACATGAAAACAGGAACCGTAAAATTCTATAATGAGTCGAAGGGCTACGGCTTCATTACAGAAGATGGCACGAAGGAAGACTTCTTCGTCCATGTAACCGGCCTTAACGGGGGCCAGATCCAACAAAATGACCGCGTGGAGTTTGACACGCAGGAAGGCCGCAAGGGTGTTAATGCGGTAAACGTAAAGAAGCTGTAGGCTTTTGGCCTAATTAGATTTTTTGCTTTTTAGAAAGCCTCTCCCGTAGGAGAGGCTTTCTTTTTGGTGACTGGCAAACCCGGCCGTACGGTCTTATCCGCTGCTTTTAGCCCATCTTTGGGGCAGCTTTTCTCTGTGTATCCATGGCTCGTTCTACTCCCCGGCCGGTAGCAGCGGCAGCGGGCGGCGCAGGCGGCTGGCCATCGCTGCTGCGCCTGATCCGCTTCCCGAACCTGCTGATTATGGCCCTGTGCCTGGCGCTGGTGCAAAGCTGCCTGCTACGGCCCGCCGACCCGGTTGCCGCTCTGCTCTCGGGGCACTTCCTGGTACTGGCCGTGGCCGCCATCAGCGTTGCCGCGGCCGGCTACATCATCAACGACTACTACGACGTCAAGATTGACGTTATCAACCGGCCCGACCGGCTCGTGGTGGGGCGGGTTGTCAACCGGCGGCACGCCATGCTGGCCCACCTGCTGCTTTCGGGGCTAGGGGTGGGCCTGGCCGCCCTGTTGTCGCCGGTGCTGGGCGCGGTTAATATGGGCTCGGCCCTGCTGCTGTGGGGCTACTCGGCCCGGTTCAAGCGGCTTGCCCTGGTCGGCAACCTAAGCATTGCCCTGCTTACGGCGGCCCTGGTGCTCTTGCCCGAGCTGCAGCTGCGTACCGGCCAAACCAACGTGTGGGTGTACGCCCTGGCCGCTTTTCTGCTGACCGTGGTGCGCGAAATTGTAAAGGACGTGGAGGACATGCGCGGCGACGCCGAGCACGACTGCCGCACGCTGCCCATCGTGTGGGGCGTGGCCCGCACCAAGTGGGCCGTCGGCTTTTTTCTACTCAATCTGGTCATTCTGGTGGCCGGCGGGGTGCTGCACAGTCTGCACGAGGAGCGTTGGGCCCTGGGCGGCTGGCTGCTGCTTACGGTGCTGGTGCCGGCCTTCGGCGTGGGGCGCTACCTGGCCCGCGCCGACCGTCGCCGCGACTTTGCGCAGCTCAGCGCGTGGTGCAAATGGATAATGCTGGCCGGGGTGCTTTCGATGCTACTAGTGCGGCTCTACTAAAACCGTAGGGGACGAGGTTGCGTTAGGGTAGCTAGAGTAGCTGAACGGTAAGTGTTCAGCTTACCTGCTATCCATTTCTGCCTCAATCGTATACTATGCGTTTCTTATACCCGCTGCTGGGCCTGCAGTTGCTTGCTGCTGCCGCCCGCGCCCAGACTGCTCCCGTTATTCCGGATATCGCCGTGCCGGAAGCGCCCACCTCAGTAGGAGCCACCGCCGCGCCCGCCATTGCCACCCCGGCCGATAAACCCAACTTTATTCCCGTGCCGGTGCTGTTCTATCAGCAGGAAACCGGCTTTGGTTATGGCGGGGCCATTTTGCCCGTGTGGCGCTTTGGGCAGGACAGCACCGTGCGTAAATCCAACGCCCGCCTGATTGCCTGGTACACCCAGAAAAAGCAAAGCACCATTCAGCTTACCCACACGGTTTTCACGCCCAACGAGAAGTTCTACTTTGCCGGCGAGCTAAGCCAGTACGACCTGTCGTTTTTCTACTACGGCCTGGGCAACGACACCAAATCCAGCGACGAGTCCACTATTGGCTACAAGCTGTTTGTGTTCGACGAGAAGTTCATGCGGCGCATCACGGCCCATAACCTCTACGGCGGGCTGCGCTACCGCCTGACCAATACCAGCAAGGTGCGCGTGATTGAGGATATCAGCGAAACTCAGCCCAGTTTGTTTCGCACCCTGCCCCAGAAAGAGCAGGAAGGCGGTGTAGTTTCTGGCCTTGGCCCTTCGTTGCTCTACGAAGGCCGCGACAATGTGCTGGCCACCTACCGCGGTATTTACATTGATGCGCATGCGCTGTTCACGGGCAAAGGCCTGGGCAGCGACTACACGTTTCAGCGCTACCAGCTCGATTTGCGGTATTTCCGTCCGCTGCTGGGCTCTAACAACACCATTCTGGCCCTCCAGTACCTGGGGCAGTTTCACTCCGGCAGCGTACCCTTCCGGGAGCTGGGCGGCCTGGGCGCTAACCTGGGCGGCTCCCAGTACAACAACGCTGCTCTGATGCGGGGCCTCTACGAAGCCCGGTTCCGGGGCCGGCAGATGATGACGGCCCAGGCCGAAATTCGTCAGCACCTGTTCTGGCGCCTCGACGGCGCTGCCTTCCTGGGTGCGGGGCAGGTCGGTAATACAGTAGGGCAGTATAGCTTCGGCGACACCAAGCTGGCGGGCGGGGCCGGCCTACGCTTCCGCTTCAACCGCCGCGACCGGCTCAACATCCGCCTTGATTACGCCGGCGGCACCGACACGGCTCCCAGCATTTATTTCGCCGTGGGCGAAGCTTTCTAAGCCGGCTTATAGTCAGCGCTAACTTTGGGCAGCCCCGCTGAGTTTCTCGGCGGGGCTGCTGGCTTTTTGAGCCTGGTTTGCTGTGGTAGTAAATGCGGGATAGTAAGTTCGGTAAGGCGTGCATAAAATAGGATAATTTGTTGCTTATTTGGCAATAAGCCCCACCGCTCTATTCTCCTGCATGCGTCTTTTTTACTCCTTACTACTGGGTAGTCTGCTGGCTACCCGGGCCTATTCGCAAACACCGGATTCTGCTGCCGTACCTAAGGCCGTCACGCCGGCGGTGGCGGCTCCCAAACCGGCCAAGCCCAGCTTTCTGCCTTTCCCGATTGTGTTTTCCCAACCCGAAACCGGCGTCGGCTATGGGCTGGCAATGCTGCCGGTCTGGCGCTTCGGGCAGGATACCACCGTACGTAAGTCCAATGCCCGCCTGGTAGTGTGGCGCACCCAGAATAACCAGAGCCTGGTGCAGCTGACCCACAACGTCTTCACGCCCGGCGAGAAATTCCTGGTTAATGGCGAGCTAAGTTACTTCTACAAATACCCCATCAACTACTACGGCTTTGGTCCCCGCACGAGCCGCGACGACGAATCGACCATTGAGTACAAGCTGGTCATTGTCAACCAACGGGTGCTGCGCCAGGTAAAGCGCAACGTGTTTGCAGGTCTGCAATACCGCCTGACCAACCTGCGTGACGTGCAGGTGCGCAAAAATATTGACGAAGGCACCCCGCAGCAGCGCCCCAGCCTGCTCCTGCAGCGGCCCGCCGAGGAGCTGCAAGCCAGTACCGTGTCGTCGGGCGTGGGGCCGGCCTTTCTCTACGATGGCCGCGACAATATCCTGAGCGCCTACCGCGGCAATTATCTGGAGCTGTCGGCTTTGTTCAACGGCCGCGCCCTGGGCAGCGACTTTCGCTTCAGCCGCTACCTGCTCGATGCCCGCCACTACCAGCCCTTGGGAGCCAACAGCAAAACGATTCTGGCTACCCAGCTGCTGGGGCAGTTTCAGAGCGGGCACGTGCCATTTCGGGAGCTGGCCAACCTGGGCGGCGACAAAACGTTGCGCGGCTATTACGAAGGTCGCTACCGTGACCGGCAGCTGGTGGCCCTGCAGGCTGAGCTGCGTCGGCTCTTGTTCTGGCGCTTCAACGGAGCCATTTTCGGCAGCCTGGGCCAGGTGGGCAACACGGTGAGCGACCTGGGCCGCAATTCGCTGAAAGCCACCACCGGGGCCGGTATTCGCTTTAAGTATAACCGGCGCGACCGGCTCAACATCCGCTTCGACTACGGCGTGGCCCGCGACGGCTCGACGGGCTTTTACTTCAGCATCGGGGAGGCCTTCTAGCAGCTGGGGATTAACTAGCAGGGGAGAGGCCGCGTAGAAAAGACTTCACTTTTTCTGCGTCTTATGAACTCCTCCTACGCTTCCTATGCCTACGCCCTGCTCCGCATCGTAGTCGGCTTGCTTTTCGCCATGCACGGCAGCCAGAAGCTGCTGGGCTTTCCCGGCGACGGGGCCAGTATGCCGCTGGCGTCCCTGATGGGTGTGGCTGGTATTATCGAGCTGGTAGGCGGCCTGCTTATCATGCTGGGCTTGTTTACTCGCGTAGCGGCTTTTATAGCCAGCGGCACCATGGCAGTTGCTTACTTTATGGCCCACTTCCCCAAGCATCCGCTGCCCATCATCAACGAGGGCGAACTGGCTGTGGTGTACTGTTTTGTGTTCCTGTTTATAGCGGCCTACGGGTCCGGCATCTGGAGCCTGGACAGCCTGCGCACCAATCGCACGGCAGCTTAGCCCCTGTCGGCTGGTCGATGAAAGCGGCGGGCCAGTCGAGGCAATGCGCGCGGCAGTCCATTACTCGCCCCGAAGGGCCGGCGGCGTAGTAAGTTTGAGCTTTTCTAACTTGGGCTGACCTGCATGGCTGCATTTCCAATCCGGCGTTATCTGACGCCCTTGATTCACGTGTTGATGTGGGGCCTCTTTGGCCTAAGCCTGGTGCTGCTCAACCCGCTGCTGGGGCGCTTCGAGCTGCCGTGGCAGTTCTGGGCCAAGCAGGCTTTGGTGTTTGCCTTGTGGGTAGCCGCCTTTTACCTGACGGCCTACGTGAGCGTGCCGCGCCTGCTGTTTCGCGGGCACGTGGGCTGGTTTGTGCTCGTCATTCTGCTCACGGCTGCCGTGGTCATGGGCTTGTCTCAACTGGCCGAATCGGCGCTGAACCTGCAGACGCTCATGGACCAGCACCTGCGGCCACCCAATGGCGGCTTCCGCCCAGGCCCGGGCCGGGGACCTGGTCCCGGTGCTTTCCGCCCCCGGCCCCGGCGCTTCGACATGGTGGGCATGCTCACCACGCTGCTGGTACTGGGCATCAGCACCAGCATTGCGGCGGTGCAGAAGTGGCAAACCGACACCCAGCGCCGTCAGGAGCTGGAGCAGCAGAAAGTGCATTCCGAGCTGAGCTTTCTGAAAGCCCAGATCAACCCGCACTTTTTCTTCAATACGCTCAACAACATCTACGCCCTGACGGTGGTAGATGCCGCCGCGGCCCGGCAGGCCATTCATACCCTGTCGCGCATGATGCGCTACGTGCTCTACGAAACCCCGGCCGATACAACGTCCCTGGCCAAGGAGCTGGCTTTTGTGCAGGACTACGTGGCCCTGATGAAGCTGCGCCTGACCGAGCGGGTGCGGGTGGAGCTGGAGTGGCCCGAGCCCGTGCGCGACGTGCCCGTGGCTCCCATGCTGCTGCTGCCCTACGTCGAAAATGCCTTCAAGCACGGCGTGAGTGCCACCCAGCCCAGCCGGATTCGGGTGGCCGTGCGCCAGCCTTCGGCCAACGTGCTGGAGCTGGAAGTGCGCAACACCCGCTTTGCCGCCCCGGCTACCAGCCTCGACGAAGGCAGCGGCATCGGGCTTGCCAACACCCAGCGCCGCCTCGATTTGCTCTACCCCGGCCGCTACGTGCTGCAGGTAGAGGAAGCCACGCCCGAGGGCGAATTCTGCGTTACCCTAACCCTGCACACCGTATGATTACCCTCAAATGCATTGCCGTCGATGATGAGCCCCTGGCCCTGGGCATGGTGGCCGCCTTTATCGAGCAAACGCCCTTTTTGCAGCTGGTAGGCAAGTATTCGAGCGGAGTGGAAGCCCTGCGCAGCCTGCACGAGCACCCCGATCTGGACCTGCTCTTCCTCGATATTCAGATGCCCGAGCTGACCGGCCTGGAGCTGGCCCGGGTACTGGACCGGGGGGCGCCTGGTACCGGTCCGCGCATCATTTTTACCACCGCCTTCAACCAGTACGCCCTCGACGGCTACCGCGTCGATGCCTTGGACTACCTGGTCAAGCCCTTCAGCTACGAGGAATTTTTGCGGGCCGCCACCAAGGCCAAAGCCTACGCCGAGCACCACCAGGTGCCGGCTGCGGCACCGCTCGCGCCAGCTGCCGCCGAGGACGATTTTATCTTTCTGAAAGTAGAATATGAACTGATTCGGGTGTCCCTCGACGACATTCTCTACGTGGAAGGGCTTAAGGATTACGTGAAAGTGCACCTGCGCAGCGCGCCCCGGCCGCTGCTCTCCCTGATGAGCCTCAAAGCCATGGAGGAAAAGCTGCCCGCCCGCCGGTTTTTGCGCATTCACCGCTCCTTTATCGTGGCCCTCGACAAGATTGAGGCGGTGCGCCGCAACACGGTGCAAATTGGCCCGGCCACGCTGGCCGTCAGTGACCAGTACAAGGAAGCCTTTATGCAGTTTCTGAGCCGCTGGACCTGATTTTGAATCCTACTTTTTGGCTTAAAAGCCCGGTTGCACTTTAGGCGCGGCCGGGCTTTTTTATTGCCCAACTAGTTCGGTAAAAACGGCGCGCAAGCCGCCAAAAGGCGCAAAGCTCAACCGATACAATCGGGCGGTTGGTCTAGGAAGTCGGGCCGGTGGCCGAGTGCGGTAGCCACCCGCCCGGGCAGCCGCTAGGTTTGTCTCAGTGAGTGAATAAAAGCGGAAAGAAGGCCGGGCGCTGCAACGCTACGGCCTTCTGGCGGCTCCTCCTGCTACAAATCAACTAACTGTTTGCTGTTCATTTTTATGAAAAAATTACTCTCGCTGGCCCTGCTGCTGACTCTGGCGCTGGGCCTGGGTTCCTGCTCGAAAGATGACGACGCCACCGTGGAAGTGCGGGGCGTCTGGACCAGCCGCTCCCAGTTTGAAGGCCTGGCCCGCAACTCGGCCGTCAGCTTTACCATCGGCGACAAAGCCTACGTGGGTTTGGGCACCGACGGCATCGACAAGTTTACCGACTTCTGGGAGTACAACCGCACGACCAACACCTGGCGGCAGCGGGCCGACTTTCCCGGCGTGGGCCGCTACCTGGCCGTGGGTTTCGCGGCCGATGGTAAAGGCTACGTGGGCACGGGCTACGACGGGGTAAACCGGCTCAAGGACTTCTGGCAGTACGACCCTAGCACCGACCAGTGGACCCGCAAGGCCGATTTTGGCGGCTCGGCCCGCTACAACGCTGCGGCCATGACCATCAACGGCAAAGGCTACGTGGGTACCGGCTACGACGGCAACTCCAAGAAAGACTTCTGGCAGTACGACCCTGCTACCGACACCTGGACCCAGAAGCCCAGCTTCGGCGGCAACAAGCGCATGGGCGCCACGGCCTTCAGCATCGGCAGCACCGGCTACCTGCTGTTGGGCGCCGACAACGGCATTGCCCAGACCGATATCTGGTCGTACGACCCCGCCACGGAGCTCTGGACCCAGCACAAGGACCTCGTGTACCACGACGACAGCAACGACGACCTGGACTATGACTATAGCGCCTTGCCCCGGCAAAATGCCGCCAGCTTTGTGATTGGTGAGAAAGGCTACGTGGCCCTGGGAGCCAACAGCGGCAACAAAACCGACTGCTGGGAATACAACCCCGCCGCCGATACCTGGACGGTGAAAACGGCCTTTGCCGGCGCGGGCCGCACGTATCCGGTGGGCTTTGCCCTCGGCGACCGGGGCTACGTGGCCCTGGGCAACTCGGGCAGCACCCGCCTCGATGATACCTGGGAGCTGGCCCCCGACGCGGAAAATGAATAAGCTGCGCTGCTACGCTGCTCTGAGCTGGTTGCAGAGCCGGGCCCTGCCTTTGCTGCTGGTGCTGCTGGGAGCCTGCACCGACCCCGAAGACCTGGGCGAAGAGTTGCCCAGCCCTGCTTCGGTAGCCCTGGACGCCACCTATACCGATACCGTTACGGTGCGGGCCAGCACGGTGCTCACCGACTCGGTGCCCTCGGCAACTACGAGCTACCTGCTGCTGGGCCGCTACCACGATGCGCGCCTGGGCACCATCACGGGGCGCAGCTACCTGCAGGCGGGCATCACGGCGGCTTTCACGCCCGACCCCGTTCTGCGCTATGATTCCCTGGTGCTGGTACTCACGGCCGATACCTACCGCTACGGCGACACCACCCGCACCCAGCAAGTGGAGGTCCATCGGCTGCAGCAGGGTTTTCAGGCCAACAAAACCTACTTTGCCAACGACGCCCTGCCGTACGCCGCCCCGGCGCTGGGCCGCCGCTCGTTTCGAGCCCGAGCCGGCCTGGGCACGCTGCGGGTGCGCTTGGAAAACAGCTTGGGCCAGGAGTTGTGGCAGGCCGGGCAAAACAACCAGTTGACCACTCTCGGCGAACTGCAAAGCCGCTTGCCGGGCTTGGCACTCACGCCCGCCGAAACCGATGACGCTGCCTTGCTGCGCTGGAGCGCCGGTGCCACAATGCTCCTCTATTACCACGACCCGGTCGCGCCTACCGAAGCGCTGAGCTACCCGATTGTGCTGGGCGGCGACTTTACCCACTTTTTCCAGCTGCAGGCCGACCGCACGGGCACCAAGCTGGCCGCGCTAACGGACATTCGGCAGAGTGTGAGCAGCGCCGCTACCGAGGAAGAAGCCTTCATTCAGGCCGGTCTGGGGCTTAAAACCAAGCTGGAGTTTCCCTACCTGACCCACCTCAAGGAACTGGGCGGCACCATCGTCATCAACTCGGCCCAGCTCATGCTTGAAACGGTGAGTAGCGCCGAAAACCGGTTCTGGCCGCCCCCCGGCGCCCTGTATGCCCGCCTCACGGACCGGGCTAACCGCAACGGAGCCTTCTTTCTGGCCAGCGACGGGTCGGTAGCGGCCATGAGCTACCAGCGGAGCGTGTCGGAGCGTACCGGCCTCGATCAGGGCCGCTATACGCTGGGCATGACGGCCTACGTGCAGAACGTGCTGCGCGGCACCTTGGTGAACCAAGGCATTCTGCTGGGCAGTGAAAGCCAGGCCACGACCGAGCAGGTCGTCTTGGGTAGCGCCCGGAATACGGCTCACTCGCTGCGTTTGCGCATTTATTACACCCGTGTCGTGCTTTAGGCGGCTAATCTGATATACTCGGCGGGCACCACTTTTCAAGCGAGAGGTGGTGCCCGTTTCGTGTAATAGGGGCTGTAAAGCTTGAAAAGCGGCGGAATTCGGGGAATAAACGGCTGGTTCTGGTCGGGTGAATCGCGGGGGCGGCCGATGGAAGTAAGGCTTCTGCCGATGAAAGCGGCTCGGCCCGGCGGCTGGGCAGGAGGTGGCACTTGGCTTGCAAAGAGGGAATCAAGCGCTTGAAACAAACTTTTCACCGGCTTGCCCTCCACCTGACCAGGCGCGGCAGTCCTTTCTTTTCACTGCTACTTTCCTTCCCCGAACATGAAAACGTCCCTGCTTTCCCTGGCCGCCGCTTTTGCCCTTCTGGCTTCGACCAACTCCTTTGCCGCTGCTCCCACCGCCGGCCCCGACTGGAAAAACGACCGCCGCGAAGATGACCGCCGCAACGACCGTAACGATAAAGACTTCAACTACGGCTACGACCGCAGCCACCGTGTAACCCCCGCCGAGCGGGCCCGCTGGGAAGCCGCTTACCGCCGCAACGATAACAACCGCTCAAACAACATCAGCTCGGCCGACCGGGCCCGCCTGGAGCGGGAGCGTTTCGAAGCCCAGCGCCGCCAGGAAGAGGAGCGCCGCCGCAACGACCGCAACGACGGGGACTTCAACTACGGCTATGACCGTAGCCACCGCGTGACAGCCGCCGAGCGGGCCCGCTGGGAAGCCCAGCACCGTAACGATAACCGCTACGATGGCCGCCGCTAGTCGCCTGCTTTAAACCTTTCCCTTACCCTGCCATCAAAGTCTCATAATCCCTTTTAATTTCCTTCTTCTCCGATGAAACTTCCCCTGCTTTCTCTCCTGGCCGCTTTCGCCCTGACCATTGGTAGCGCTGCTGCCCAAACTACCACCTCTGCTCCGGCCACTAGAGGCCGCGGTGAAATGCGCCAGCAGGCCTCGCCCGATGAGCGCGCCACCCGCCAGAGCGAACAAATGACCAAACAGCTGGGCCTCAGCGCCGATCAGACCAGCCGAATCAAGCAGATTCTGCTGACCCGTGAGCAGGAGCGTCAGGCTCTGCGTGGTCAGGGCCGCCCCGAAGGTGCCACCCGCGAACAAATGGGAGCCCAGATGAAGGCCAACCGCGACAAGTACGAGGCTCAGTTTAAAGAAGTGCTGACGGCTGACCAGTACGCCAAGTTCACCCAGCTGCAGCAGGACCGTAAGCAGCGCGGTGGCCAAGGCAAAGATGGCGCCCAGGTTGGTAAGGTAAAAGCCAGAAAAGGCAAAGTAAAGGTGAAGTCCACCGAAAGCTAAACCGCCTCCTTAGTGCCTAACAGAAAGCCCCGACCCATTTGTGGTCGGGGCTTTTTTGTCTATGCCCGCGTCCGTGCCCGGCCCGAGGGTGCCGGAGCGGTTATGTCAGCATAACAATTCGGTAATATGGCTGGTTGGCTCCGCGGCGGCGGGCAGGTTACCTTCGCGCCGTCAATCGTTCAGACCAAAAACCTTTCTTGCTATGTCGCAGCCCATTCGCTCCGCCCTCGTTTCCGTCTATTACAAAGACCGTCTGGAGCCGCTGGTGGCGCTTTTGAAAGAACACGGCGTGCAGCTGTATTCCACGGGCGGCACCCTGAAGTTCATCCAGGAGCTGGGCGCCGAGGTGACGGCCGTGGAAAGCCTGACCGGCTTCCCGGAAGTATTTGGTGGCCGCGTCAAAACCCTGCACCCCAAGGTATTCGGCGGCATTCTGCACCGCCGCCACGAGGCCTCTGACCTGGAGCAGGCCGAGCAGCACGACATTCCGCCCATCGACCTGGTAATTGTGGACCTGTACCCCTTCGAAGAAACCGTAGCTTCCGGTGCCGACGAAGCCGACGTCATCGAGAAAATTGACATCGGCGGCATTTCCCTGCTGCGAGCCGCGGCCAAAAACTACCGCGACGTACTCGTGGTCAGCAGCCGCAACCAGTACGAGGCCGTAACCGAACTGCTGCGCGAAAAGAACGGGGCCACCGACCTGGAGGACCGCCGCCACTATGCCGCCGCCGCCTTCGAAGCCACTTCCCACTACGACACCCACATCTTCAACTACCTCAGCCAAGGCACCACTGTGGATGGCACGGCCCTGAAAGTAAGCCAGAAGCCCGCCACCAGCCTGCGCTACGGCGAAAATCCCCACCAGGCGGGCACCTTCTACGGCGACCTGTCGGCCCTGTTCGACCAGCTTCACGGCAAGCAGCTCAGCTACAACAACCTCGTCGACGTGGACGCGGCGGTGCTGCTGATGCAGGAATTTCAGGACGGCCAGCCGGCCTGCGCCATCCTGAAGCACACCAATGCCTGCGGCGTGGCCCAGGCCGAAACCCTGCACGCAGCTTACCTCAATGCCCTGGCCTGTGACCCGGTATCGGCTTTTGGCGGCGTTATCATCGTCAATAAGCCCGTGGATGAGGCTACGGCCCAGGATCTCAACAAGCTGTTTTTCGAAGTGCTGATTGCGCCCGAATTCGAAGCCGAGGCTCTGCCCATTCTGCAAAGCAAGAAAAACCGCATTCTGCTGCGTCAGAAGCCGGTAGAATTCCCCAAGAAGCAGGTGAAAACTTTGCTCAACGGCGTGATTGAGCAGGACTTCGACCGGCAGACCGAAACGGCTGAGGATTTCAAAGTGGTAACGCAGTCGGCGCCTACGGCTGAGGAAACGGAGGCCTTGGTCTTCGCGGCCAAGGTTTGCAAGCATACCAAGAGCAATACCATCGTGCTGGCCCGGGCCGGGCAACTGCTGGCTTCGGGTGTGGGCCAGACCTCCCGCGTCGATGCCCTGCGCCAGGCCATTGAGAAAGCCAAGTCCTTCGGCTTCGATTTGCAAGGCGCCGTTATGGCCTCCGACGCCTTCTTCCCCTTCCCCGACTGCGTGGAAATTGCCGGTGCCGCCGGTATCCGCGCCGTGGTGCAGCCCGGCGGTTCCATCAAGGACGCCGACAGCATTGCCGCCTGCGACCAGCTCGGCATGGCCATGGTCATGACCGGCGTGCGTCACTTCAAGCACTAGGTCTTTAATGTGCTGATGTGCTAATGTGGGCAATATGAGAAATGCGGGATTGTGTCATTGCGAGGCGTAAGCCGAAGCAATCCGTCCTCTACTAGTGACCAACTTCCTATAACCAGAAAGTCCTGACGTTAGCGTAACGTCAGGGCTTTTTACTTTAAAGAAATCCGCACATTTCAGAGGACGGATAGCCGCGCTTCGCTCGCCATGACACGGGGTTTTCCAACGAAAAACAAGCTCGGCGGGCAATGCTGTAGCGGAATCAGCGTTTGGTGCGTTTCAGCGGTGGCACTGCTTCGCGGCGGGTCGTAGCTCGGCCTTCACCTTGGTGCCGCTGTTGCCAGCATGCCATGATTATACCGGTGGTGCTTCGCTGAAACTTGTGTACTTTTGCGCCCACTTTGCACGGAGCTAAACTGTGCATTCTCTTTTAATTGCCGCTACTCAATGGGTTTCTTCAACTTCCTTACCAGCGACATCGCCATTGACCTGGGGACGGCCAATACGCTCATTATTCACAACGATATTATCGTCGTGGATGAGCCGAGCATCATCGCCAAAGACCGTACAACCAATAAAGTAATTGCCGTGGGCCGGCAAGCGCAGCAAATGCACGAAAAGACCCACGACAACATCAAAACAATCCGGCCCCTGAAAGACGGCGTAATTGCCGACTTCCACGCCGCCGAGGAAATGATCAAGGGCATGATCAAGATGATTGACACGCGTCGTCGTCTGTTTCAGCCCTCGCACCGCATGGTTATCTGCATTCCTTCGGGCATTACGGAGGTAGAGAAGCGCGCCGTGCGCGACTCCGCCGAGCACGCCGGGGCCAAGGAAGTGTGGATGATTCAGGAGCCCATGGCCGCCGCCATCGGTATCGGCATCGACGTGGAACAGCCCATCGGCTCGATGATCATCGACATCGGGGGCGGGACCACCGAAATTGCTGTTATTGCCCTGTCGGGTATCGTCTGCGACCAGTCCATTAAGACTGCCGGGGACGTATTCAACCAGGATATTCTGGACTACATGCGGCGCCAGCACAACCTGTTGATCGGAGAGCGGAGCGCCGAGCGCATCAAGATTGAAGTAGGCGCGGCCCTAACCGAGCTCGACATCACCCCGCCCGACTTCGAAGTGCGCGGCCGGGACCTGATGACCGGGATTCCGAAGGTTATCAAGGTAACCTCGTCCGAAATTGCCATTGCCCTGGACAAATCGGTAGCCAAAATCGAGGAAGCCGTACTGAAGGCCCTGGAGATTTCGCCGCCCGAACTCTCGGCCGATATCTATGAAAACGGCATTCACCTGACCGGCGGCGGGGCCCTGCTGCGCGGCCTCGACAAGCGCCTCGCGGTGAAAACCAAGCTGCCGATTCACATTGCCGAAGACCCGCTGCGCGCTGTGGTGCGCGGCACTGGTAAGGCCATCAAGGACATTCAGGCGTTTAAAGGCGTACTGCTGACCTAACAACAAGGCGGACTGTGGAAGGAGGAATGAAGAAGGGACCTGGTCCGACATCTTCATTCCTCCTTCTGCATTCTCTGTTTCCCGACTAACTTACGCATGAATAACCTGCTCAACTTCCTTTTCCGCTACCGGGGCATCCTGGTGTTCGGACTATTGGAGGTGCTGAGCTTGTATTTGTACGTGCGCAACAGCTCGTACCAGAAAGCAGCGTTTTTCAACTCGGCCAACGCCTACACCGGCGAAGTGCTGGCCGCCCGGACCCGGGTGTATGACTATTTCCGGCTATTTGAAGTAAACCGGAACCTGGTTGCCGAAAACGCCATGCTCCGGCAGCAGCTTTACCGGCCCGATATAGCCGGCCGGGAAGCCGACACGCTGCCCGTGGCCCAGGACAGCCTGAGCCAGGCCCGCCTGCGCACGCTGGCCCACCCAGACTCTCTGCTGCTCGGGTTGCGCCAGATTCCGGCCCGCGACCCGGATTATCCACTGATTCCGGCCCGAGTTATCAACAATTCGCTCCGAAAAGTGGATAACTACCTCACCTTGAACGTTGGCTCGGTTGATGGGCTAAAGCCGGGCATGGGGGTGCTGGCCGCTGCTGGCGTGGTAGGCCGGGTGAAAGTAGCCAGTGAGCATTACGCCACCGTGACCTCCGTGCTGCACTCCAAAACCTCGATTTCAGCCAAGCTGCAGCGTGATGGGACCTTCGGCACCATAAAGTGGCTCGGCGACGACCCCACCCAGGTACTGCTCGATTACATTCCGCGCCAGAACAAGCTGGTGCGCGGCGACACAGTCGTTACGTCGGGCTACAACGCCATTTTCCCCGAGGGCGTCATGATTGGCACGGTGCAGTCGTTTGTAAAGGAGCCCGATAAGAACTTCTGGACAGTGCGGGTGCGCCTGGCTGTCGATTTTACCAAGCTTACCTACGTGTACGTGGTCAGCAGCCGGCCTAAGGCGGAGCGCGACACGGTGGAAACCCGCACGGGAATTAAGCCTGAAGAGGAGGAAAAGCCGTGAGAGGAGTAGGCGACATCATCATTCAGCTGCTGCGGTTCCTGCTCTACGTGGGCCTGTATGTGTTCCTGATCAGCGGCACCGATTTCGTGCTGTTCGACTTGGGCTGGTGCATTCTTTACATCGGGTTTCTGCTGTTCCTACCCATCAGCACGCCCATCGTGGTGCAGCTGCTGCTGGGCTTCATCGTCGGCTTCGTCGTCGACCTGTTCTTCGACACCGGCGGCCTGCACGCCGCCGCCTCCGTGCTGCTGGCCTACGTGCGTCCCTGGGTGCTGCGCCTGCTCACCCCGCGTGACGGCTACGACTCGGCCGACTCGGCCAGCATCCACCAGATGGGTTGGCAGTGGTTTGTGGTGTACCTGAGCTTGCTGGTGTTTATTCACCACACCGCCTTTTTCCTGCTGGAGCTGGGCAGCTTCCACTTCTTTGGCCTCACGCTAGCCAAAATCCTGCTCAGCACGCTCTACACCAGCCTTACGTTGCTCATCAGCCAACTGGTGTTCTTCCCCACGCGCCGCCGCAGCCGGTAGCAGCCGCTGCAGACAGGTCGGGCCGCCCACCAGAGTATATACGTGCTGTAAGCAGCCCAAAACGAAACCGCCGGCTCAGGCTTTTCTCGTTCTACCCAGTAGAAGTCAAAAAAGCCTGAGCCGGCAGTTTTTAGCTGGTTGCCCAGCGCAGCCGAATTAGTGGTTTACCACGTCGTCGTGCATTTTGTCGATGATGACGTACAGCGCGGCCTTATCAGCCTCCGACACCTTATTATCGTTCAGGGACTTCTCCAGCTGCGTGCGCCACACGGCAAATTCGTTGTTGGTAACTGCCATGCCAGTATGAGCGGCCAGCATGCTCTTGCCTTTGTAGGTCAGCGGGCCGCCGGTAGCTTCCCCTAGCTGGTCCACCACGTGGTTGCGCAGGCGCTGCAGGCGGGTCGGGTCGGTGGGGGCCTGACCGTTTACACCATTTATAGCGTCAAGCATGGGCTTGTGGGAGCGCAGCATAACGGAATTAGGCGTGGCCGTTTCGGCACCTACGTTGGCAATCAGGCCGTCCACGATTTTGGCTACGCCTTCGGTCTTGCCCAGGCGGTCATACAGGGTGGGGGGAGTAGCCTCGGCTTCTTCTTTGCCGCAGGAGCTAACAAACAGGCCACCAGCCAGCATAAGGGCTGTAAAGAGTACGGAGTTCTTCAAAGGTGTGAAGGGTAATAGAGGTTAATGAAAAAGGAAGGTGACACTAAATATTTACGAGCAGCCGGCGCAGGTTCAGGGCAAAGCGCACCTTCTCCAGGGCCAGTATGTAGCCGGCCGGCACCGGGCACTGCCGCGCCAAAGGGTCGGGTGCCGGCATAGACAAGGGCTGTAAGGCCAGCTTCTGGCATACCTGCTCGGCAGTAAGCTCGTCGGGGTTATACGCCAGGGTCAGCAGCTGCTTCTCGGGCCGGACGGCACAGGCCGTAACGCCGGGCAAGGCCGTAGCTTGGTTCTGCAACTGCTGGGCACCTGGGCCGGGTTGCAAGCCCGGCGCACTAAGAATCAGAAAAGCCGAAGGAGGGGCGTACTCATGCAAACTGGGCTCTTCCCAGCTGCTCCACACCAGTATGGCTACTACAAGGGCAAGCAGACCCGCTTTCCAGGGACGGAAACGGAGAATTGACGGACGAGACACTTGGGTAAACGATTAAATCTGAGGCTTCAGCGTGAAATTGCGGGCTACTGTAAAGCCGAAATACAGGTCGCCGCTAAAGAAGTTACCGGTGGTTTCGGGCACGAAGAATTTCTCCGTCATGCCCAGCGAGTTGGTCACGTGCAGTTGAAACACGTGGCCGCCGGTTTCAATGTCGAGGCCCAGACCCAGGGCATTGCGGAAGTTGCTGGCCGTGTGGTTGGAAAACAGGTAGTAATAGTCGGCCGTCAAAGCTGTGCGCTTGGTAATCTTCTGCCGCAGCGCGCCGCCCAGCGCGTACACGTCATTTTCCTCGGGAGCCGTGGCCACGTAGTTGCGGTGAATCAGGGTGGGCATCAGCTGTACCGACAGGGCCGGGCTGAACTTGCGGGCAATCAGGGCCTGGTAGGCGTAGGTCACGCGTGAGGCCGTGGTACGTTCTACAGGCTCGTTGAACCGAAGGGTGGTAATAGACGAGGAAGCAAACAGCGTTACCGAAACCGGCATGGGACGCACGCCGGTGGTTTGCCGGATAGCGCGGTATTTGGCGAAGCCGTCGAACGTCTTTTCCTGGGAGCTGCGACCCAGGCCCACGGTAAGGCGGCTGGTCAGGCCATACTCAAAGCTCAGACGCAGCACGGCCTGATCGAGGCCAAAGAAGTTGTAGGCGCCGCTGTTGAGCGTGCCAAACCGGTGCTGAATTAAAAAGGCCAAGGTGCCTTTGCCCGGCGTTTCTACCGACTGGGAGTTGATGATGTGGGTGCCTTTGAAAGTGGCAGCTACCACTTCGCGTTTGGCAGAGTCTTCGGTTTCTTTTTCCAGCTGACCCAACAGGTCGGTCTGGGCCTGGGCCATGGGCGCAAAAGCCAACAGGCCCAGGGCTAAGCTGAACAGAAAAGGAACAGCGTGTCGAGGTGTATTCATATAAGAAACTCTTCGTAAAAACTTAGTTGGGGGAAGTTGAGCGCGTTACCGGAGTGTTTCCGCCCTCGACCGGGTCACAGGCCAGGCCCACGCGGATACTCACAATCTTGGCAATATTCTCGCGTACCAGCAGTGGGATTTCAATGTTGTAGTCGGCCGGAGCCACGCTGAAAAGGGCAAAGGCCGTGAGCTGCCCATTCTTCATTTCCAGGGAGCACGGCACCGTCATGTGGTGCGTTACGCCGTGAATCGTTAAGTCGCCTTCCACTTTGCAGTTGTGGGTTCCTGGCTCACTTAGCTTGGCCACATCCAGGCCGATGAAATGCCCGCTAAACGTGGCTTTGGGGAATTTGACCGATTCCATGTAGTTCTCGTTGAAGTGCTCCTGCATCAGGGTGCGCTTAAACATGAACTCCTTAATGGGTACACTGAAAGCCAATTGTCCGGAGCTTAGGTCGAGCACGGCCGCCGCCGCCGTGTTGCGGGCTTCAATGTCTTCGAGGATACTAGTCGAAAAGAACGTGACGCGACCCGTTTTGGTCATGAATTTACCCTGCGCCCAGCCCGACTGGGTAGTCGCCAGCAGCAAGGGTATAAACAATAAGGACAACAGCCTCTTCATGAAAGGGGTGCGTAAGGTGAGAGTAGGACGGAAAGTTGCTGGCCCTGCCGGCAACCGGAATAGTTGGGCTGTAGCGCCTAGTTATTAGGCTGCCCGGCGGCAATCCAGGCCTTGATTTGAGCAATGTCGCACTCTGATATCTTGGCTCCTCCTTTAGGCATAGGGTTGTAGCCGGCCTCGTGCGAGATGCACCCGATAATCAGGCGGCTCGACTGCCGTTTTATGCCCTCATAGGTGCTGTAGTCGTTGCCACCACCCAGCGTCTGGTACACCGTAGCGCCGTGGCAGGCTCGGCAGTTGGCATCGAAAATGGGAGAAATGACCGCCGCGTAGGTTGCCGGGGTAGGGTCATTGCAAGGGCTAGGCTCAGGACCTTTGGAATAGGTACAGGCCGAGACAAAAGCTAGTAGGGAAACTGCGGCTCCGGCCAAAGCCCGAGTCGGAAACAAGCGTAAAAATTTATGCATTAGACGGGAAATGGGCTGAAGAAAGAGCCTATACTATTCTATAGTAATATGACAGAACAAAGCTCTTTGGGTGTGAAAAGGTAGAGTGAAAAGGGCGCTATCTATAGTGATATTCGTTGAAGGTCCCAAAACACTCGGTATAGGTACTGTTGCTCTCTGTGGGAATTCTGACACGTTTATGGCATGTCATATTTGTAGTCGAATTTAGGCATAATTGTACTATCAGCCATGGTCAATCATAGATAACAGAATAATTATACCACACCAACAGGTAAAAAGCCTGACTGCTAGGCAGACAGGCTAAGAAATTACAGGTATAATCCTTATTGCATGAAAGCATTGCCGTACCGGGTCACCTGCCCGGCCCGCTTGCCCGTACGCTTGATTTTAGCGTTCGGGTCCCGTTCCAGTACCACGGTAGGAATCTTGCAGTCGTTGAGGGTACCAGGCGGGTGATGTAGCCCGCCGACTCTACCGTCAGCACCTGCTTTTGGTACACGGGAGAAGTAAGCTGAAAGCGGCCTTCGCTGTCAGTGATATACACGTTTTGGGTGCCCTTCACCAGCAGCATGGCGCTGGACAAAGGCTGACCTTCAGCATCTACAACATAGCCGACCAAGGGGCGCACGACAGGCGGACGGGATTTACCGGCGTTTCAGCCCGGCTGCTTTCGTCTTCTGCCAGAGCCAGACGTTGCTGCGGATCCTGGGCAAATGCCTGCAGGCTGGTCATGAAAGCGAAAAAGAGAAGGAAAGTAAAGTTACGCATAGGTAGCGGGTAAAGGGTGGGATAGAAGTCAGGCAAGCGCACACGACGGTTACATGCCGCCTCAGGCTTGGGGAGTAGTCGAAGAGAAAAATCTAGTGACGCCTTTTAACTGCTAATTGAGGGGTAAGGTTTAACTAAAAATGGAACGAATGGGATAATTGCACGGTGTAGATAGCAATTTGCTATTTGAACTGCAAATATGACTAGTTGAAAAAGTTCCTGCTGTTGAGCTTAAGGTTCCTATTTCTTCATCCGTTCTTCATAATAAGAACCGCGCTGTCAGGCATTGCAACTGAACCTTACCGGTGGTTTTATCATTTCAGGGAATCCCCAGCCTACCATCGTATCTTTGTGAATCCGACCGGTAAGTCGGCCAATGTGTACCCTCAGTTTCTTTCGCTTTGCAATACCTTGAAGGCCGCAAATACGTCGTTCAGGCCTTATTCCTGGTCGTGGCGCTGGTATTTGGGGCCCGACTCTTCTACATCCAGGTCCTGGACGGCAGCTACAAGCTGGCCGCCGACCGCAACACGCTGCAGCGCATCGTGCAGGTGCCCTACCGTGGTCTGATTTATGACCGCAACGGACAGCTGCTGGTGCAGAATATACCCGTGTACGACCTGGTGGTGGTGCCGCGGGAGGTAAAGCAGCTTGATACGGCCCGCTTCTGCCAGCTTTTGCAGCTGCCGCTGGAAGAGGTGCGCGAGAGCCTGAAGGCCGCCCGCAAATACTCGCGGGTAAAGGCCTCGCCGCTGGTGCAAAACCTGAGTACGCCCGAACTGGCCGCTATTCAGGACAACCTGATTGACTTTCCCGGCTTCAGCATCAAGGCCCGGATGGCGCGCTCCTACAAAACGGAAAACATGGCCCACGCCCTGGGCTACGTGGGGGCCATTACGCCCGCTTTTCTGGAAAAGCCCAAATACGCCAAGTACCTGCCCGGCGACAACCTGGGCATTACCGGTCTGGAGTCGTTCTACGAATCGGTGCTGATGGGACGGCGCGGGGTGCAGTACCGCATGGTCAACGTGCGCGGCATCGAGAAGGGCGCCTTTCGCAACGGCGAGTTCGATACGCTTTCGGTGGCGGGGCAGGATCTGCACACCAGCATTGATATTGAGCTGCAGAAATACGGTGAGATGCTGATGCAGGGCAAGCGGGGCTCCATCGTGGCCCTGGACCCCAAGACCGGCGAAATTCTGGCCCTGGTGTCGGCCCCCATGTACGAGCCTTCCATTCTGACCGGCAAGGGCATGGGCAACCGCTACATGGAGCTGCTCAATAACCCCGAGCGGCCCCTGTTCAACCGCCCCCTGATGGCCACCTATCCGCCCGGCTCGGTGTTTAAGATGGTGAACGAGCTGGTGGCCCTGCAAATGGGCGTGGTAACGCCCGAAACCGGCTTCGACTGCAACTGGCGGCTGGTACGCTGCACGCACCGGCACGAGCCGCCCCGCAATCTGACCATTGCCATCAAGCAAAGCTGTAACCCGTATTTCTACCAGGTGATGAAGGCCAGCGTGCTGCGGGGCCGCTCCACCAACCGCTTCGAGGATGCCCGCCTGGGCCTGGGCGAATGGCGGCGGCAGGTGATGTCGTTCGGGCTGGGTTCGAAGCTGGGTGTGGACATGGCCAGTGAAAAGAAAGGTATGATACCCTCGCCCGAGTTCTACGACAAGGCCTATGGCTACCACCGCTGGGGCTATAAAACGGTGTATTCGCTTAGCATCGGGCAGGGGAAATTGGTATTACCGGCTTGCAGATGGCTAACATTATGGCCACCATTGCCAACCGCGGCTACTATTACACCCCGCATTTCGTGCGCGGCATCGGGCAGGGCGGGCCGCTGCCCGAGTACACCCAGCGCCACGTGACCACCGTCGACCCGAAGTACTTCGAATCGGTGATTCCGGGCATGCAGGCCGTGGTAGACGGGCGCGGGGGCACCGGCAACTTCGCCAGCCTGGCCCAGTTTGGTATTTCGGTGGCGGGCAAAACCGGCACCGTGCAGAACCCCCACGGCGACGACCACGCCACGTTTGCCGCCTTTGCCCCGGCCGAGGACCCTAAGATTGCCATTGCCGTGTTTATTGAAAACGCCGGCTTCGGGGGCACTTCGGCCGCGCCCCTGGCTTCGCTCATGATTGAGAAGTACCTGCGGGGCAAAGTGGTGCGCAAACGGTGGGAATACTGGCTGCAGGGCAGTGCCGATAAATTCGTAAAACACCGCTAAGTATGGCTCTACCCGCCCGCTATAGCCGCAGCCTCGACTGGGTCACCGTTGGCATCTACGCCCTGATGGTGGGCCTGGGCTGGCTCACGGTGTATGCGGCCAGCTACTCGCCCGATGTGCCCACCAACGGCAGCCTATTTGGCAACCTGAGCTTCCAGCAGCTCATGGCCTTCGACTGGTTCAAGCAAATCCTGTGGATAGGTACCGCCGTGGTGCTCATCGTGGTGCTCGTCGTCATCGACTACAAGGCCTACGACACGTTTGCCTTCGTGCTCTACGGCATCATGATAGCGCTGCTCATCATCACGCCGTTTATTGCCCGGCCCATTGGCGGGTCGCGCTCCTGGCTCGAGCTGGGGCCCATGCGGCTGCAGCCGGCCGAGTTTGCCAAGTTTATCACGGCTCTGGCCGTGTCGCGCTACATGGCCAGCATCAATCTGCGCCAACAGAATTTCCGTGACCAGGCCGTGCTGGCCGGTCTCACGCTGCTGCCGCCGGTGCTCATTCTGGCCGCCAATGAAACCGGGCAGGCCCTGGTGTTTGCCGCCTTTTTGCTGGCCTACTTCCGCGAGGGAATGTCGCCGCTGATTCTGGTGATTCTGGCCGCCGGTGCCATCATCCTGATTCTGGCGCTGCTGGTTCCTAAGCTGTGGCTGGTTGGAGCGTTTACCGTCATTCTGGCCCTGGTTTTTGCTGCCAACCCCAAGGTGCTGCGCCACCATCTGCCGTTGTCCTTGTCGGTGTGGGCGGTAGTTATTGGCATGGTCTTCGGCGTGGATTTTTTCTTCAACAACGTGCTGCAGGACCACCAGCGCAAGCGCATTGAGGTGCTCATCAACCCCTCAGCCGACCCGCTGGGCGTGGGCTGGAACGTGACGCAGTCCAAGATTGCCATCGGCTCGGGCGGCTTTGCCGGCAAAGGCTTTTTGCAGGGCACCCAAACCAAGTTCGACTTCGTGCCGGCCCAAAGCACCGACTTCATTTTCTGTACCATCGGCGAGGAAGGCGGCTGGCTGGGTACCACAGTGGTTATCGTGCTGTTTATGGCGCTGCTGGGCCGGGTGCTGTACGTGGCCGAGCGCCAGAAATCGGTGTTTGGGCGCACCTACGGCTATTGCGTGGCCAGCATCCTGTTCTTCCACTTTGCTGTCAATATCGGTATGACTATCGGGCTGGCGCCGGTGGTGGGCATTCCGCTGCCGTTCTTCAGCTACGGTGGCTCCTCGCTGTGGTCGTTCACCGTGCTGCTGTTCATCCTGCTGGCCATCGACGCCTACCGCAAACAGGACTTGGTTCGGTAATTCTGAATGGTGAATTATGAGTTCTGAATTCTCTCCGGGGCGGCTGCGCCAATTCATACTTCAGAACTCGGAATTCATAGTTATCGGCCTCCTGACCGGGCTGTGTCTGTGGCTGGGCACCAGCAACTCGACGCTGGATGCCTGGTACTACGCAGCCTGCGTGCGCCACGGGCACGAATTGCTGCTGCCCCACCACCTGCTCTACAACGCCGCGGGCTGGCTCTGGGCCAAGGCTTTGCACACGGTGGGCTGGGAGCTGGATGAACTGGCGGCCCTCAAACTGCTAAATGCGCTGGCCGCCGGGACCATTCTGCTGGTGCTGCGGCAGTTGCTGCACCTGGTGCTGCCCGCCGACAAAAAGGTATGGCCCTGGCTGCTGCTGGCTGGCGCCAGCTTCGGCGTGCTGCGCTTTGCCACCGAAAACGAAGCCTACGTTCTGCCCGTGCTGCTGTCGTTGCTGGGCAGCCTGGCTTGGGCGCGCTACCAATTGGGCGGGCTGAAAACGCGCCATTTAGTACTAGCCGGGTTCTGGGCGGCCCTGGCCTGCCTGTTTCACCAGATTCACTTCTGCTGGTGGCTGGGCCTGCTGCTGGGCACAGGGTATTACGCTCTCAAGGCTAAGCTACGAGCCTTGCTGCTGTTTGCTTTGCCGGCCTTGCTGGTGCCCGCGGCTTACGTAGCGGCCTTGCCTTACTGGCAGCAGCCGCTCACCTTGCCGGCTCTGTGGCGCTTCGTGTTTCACGATTATTATGCGGGCACGGCCACGGGCAGCGTATCGGGGCACGGCTTACTGCTTTCGGTGGTCAACTTAGGGCGCACGTTTGTACAGGTGCACGGCTCCACGCTGGCCTTGCTGCGGCTGTATCCGGCACTGTGGCTGGTGGTGCTGGCTTTTCTGCTTTTAGGGACCTACGCTTCGTGGCAGCTATGGCGGAACTTTCGGCGGCCGGCGCCGGTGACCGAGCCCGGGGCAGCAGTGCAGCCCGTGGTGCGCACTCACCTGCTGATTCTGGGCTTACATCTGTTATTCGCGGTGTATTCCGAGGGCAATGCCGAGTTTATGGTAATGGTACCCGCGCTGCTGGCCGTGGCGGCGGCTGCCGGGCTGCAGTGGCTGCCGGCCCGGACGGTAGCCACGCTGGGCCTGGCCTTGCTGGGCTGGAATTTGGCCTTTGGCCTGGTTCCCAGCCATTATCTGCGCTTCACAAATACCGGTATTCAAGCCGCCAGCGCGTTATACCGGCAGATTCTGCTAAAGCCCACCAGCTGGTTTTTGCTTGATAACCACAACCTGACGCTCAATCAGTTGCATTACCGCACCGGCCAGGCTGTAGCGCCCCCCAACGTGCTGCCCACGCCTACGCTGCTGGTGCAGCGTCCCGGCCAGTCGCCGGCCCGGTTCCGGCAGTGGCTGCGCACTCAGCTGCGCGCTGGGCACCGGGTTTTTACAACCGGGCTTGATGGCCCGCAGCTGCTGGACCGCGCTCAGCTGGTGTACGGCAACCAGAATGCCGAGCTGCTACGGGGTTTCCGGACCCAAAAGGTAGACTCTTTTCCCACGGCATTCGGACCGTATTACCTGACTGAAATCCGCTAAACGGGCCGGTTTTCAGTGTCCGAGGGGCAGGAAATCAGCCAGCGGAAAGCCGGGTGCCGGGTTAAAACCAAGGAAAATACCACGGCAAATACGGGGCTAGCCAGGTAGCCCATGCGGCCCAAGTCGCCGGAGAGCAGCATGTGAATAAGCACCACGGCTAGCAGGGCCACTCCGCCCCGGCCCACGGGCCGCAGCCACCGTGAGGTATCACGGCGTAACCCCGCCAGCAACACCAGCCAGAAAAAACCGAAAATGCTGAAGATTTCCCCGGCCCCCTTCACCGACAGCAGCCGCCGCAGGGAATAAGCAAGATTGTGAAAGTGGTTTAGCGCGTTGTTCAGGCTTTCCTGGGGCGGGGCGCCCACTTGCGCATCAATCCAGTGCCGGACGCCATAGGCCACGGCTCCCGACACGGCCAGCCAGGCCAGCTGCCGGGCCAGGACAGGGCGGGACGGGCAAACCAGAGCAGCCACGGCACCAGAAAAATAAACGACTCTTTGGCGTGCGGCCCCAGCAGAATACAGGCCACTAGGGCCGCTGCTGAGCCACTGTGCGCCCCATAAAACGCCAGGGCAAACACGAGCAGGTACAAACTATCCACCAGGGGCAAACCGGCCGTGTACACCGCCCAGCGGCTGGTTAGCACAGCCACCAGGGCCAGCGCTGCGGCGGCCGGCGAAGCCCCGAAAAGCAGGCAGCTGCGGAAAATGAGCAGGCCAGCTCCGGCCAGCACCAGAGTATTGACCAGGTAAAAGGCCAGCCGCAGGGGCCACTCGGTGGCGGCCCGCTGGGGCCAGATTCGGGCGTACACCTGCTCTACGGGCCAGGCTACGGCGCCCGCCACGGCCGGCACCGGTACCCGGTAGCGCCGCGTGATGCTGACGCCCCGAAACTCACCCCGGGCCATGCTTAGGTAGCTGCGCGTGTCTAGGGAATGGGAAAAGTCGTAGTGCACGTACATCGTGTAGGCGCTGCCGGCCAGCACGCCCACGGCCAGCACGTACACGAGCAGCAATTGCCGCCAGCGCAGCTGGGAAGAAGCCAACACGGAGGCCACCGGGGTAAGCACGCCGCCTCGGGGGTTAGGCAAACTTGCGGTCCAGCAGCTTGAGCAGCTTGTTGATGTGCTCTTCCTTGCGCACCCAGCCGTATTTGGTGGCCAGATCTTCCGTCACGTAGCGCTTGGCAATGTCGGCCGTGGGCAGCGTGTCGAGGTGCTGAATAGCGGTGTGGTATTCCATGTTTTCCCCGTTAAACAGCTCGTTGATGAAGCTGAAGCGCTGGTTGATGGAAATGGCCTCCCGCAGCGACTCCACCTTGGGCGCCGACTTCTCAGCCAGCGTGGTGCTGGTGCGTTCGGCTCGTAGCGTTTCGCTGAGTGGGGCCGAAGCCGGGCGCTCGGCCTTCAGCTTCTCGTAGAGCGGCACGCCGGCTGGAGCTACGGTTTCGGCTAAAGAGCGGCGGGCCGGCTCGGGCTCCGACGTAACTGGAACAGAAACAGGAGCCGCGGGGGCAACGAAAGAAGGCGGTGTAGCGGACTCAGGTGCGCTTGGGGCAGCGGAAACGGCGGGAGCTTCTTCTGCCACCGGGGCAGGTGCAGGCGTGGCGGGAGCTGCCTCGGGTGCTTTAGCAGCTACGGGCGCAGCCTGTTCCTCTAGGTCGGCAACAGAAAGTGGCAGCAACTGGCTGAACTCCTCCACGACTTTCTCCAGAACCGAGTGGTCCTTGGGGTTAGCTTCCTGGTAGAGGTTGAAACGGGTCAAGACAGCGTCCCGCTCCAGCGTGGTGCCCGGGGCGAGGGTATCGATAAAGCCCTGAAAAAAGGCCTTGTCCAGGTCCAGGTAACGCAGCGAGTCACGCAGCTGCTCAGCCGTCACAGTGGGCTGGGTGCCTAGCAGCTTCTGCTCGAAAGCCTGTTGCGGGTCGACGGCCACGCCCAGCGTGTCGCTGATGGCCCGGGCCAGCAGGGGTTCAAACGCCGCCCGGCCCAGCTTGATGCGGCGCGAGAGGGTGTTCATAAACTGGGTCAGGGCCTGGCGCACGTCGGCGGCCTCAAAGTCGAAGTAAGGGCTGCGCAAGCGGGCCATTTCGGCCGTCCACTGCGTGAGCAGCTGCTGCACCACAAACAGGTTTACCTGCCGGATAGGCGTAAAGCGCAGCACCGCCGGTCCGTCTAGGGTGGCGGTAGGAGCGGGGCCAAAGTGCTGGGCACAAAGCTGAGCGGCCAGCCGCTGACCGTATTGTTCGCGTTTTGCGGAGCTATATTTGTCTTTCATTGAAAGCCTGGTTCAACGGGCAATTTACGCAAAGATGCCCACTCTAACCGTGCAAAACCTGCCTGGCGCCGTAGTTTCGGTGCCCACCGGCGCTACGCTGCTCGCCGCTCTGCACGCCGCCGGCTTCGACTGGATGCACGCCTGCGGAGCCAAAGGCCGCTGCACCACCTGCCGCCTGGAAGTCACCGAAGGCCTGGAGCTGCTCAGTCCGCCCACCGACGCGGAGTTACGCTACCGTACGGCCGGCCGCCTGCTGCCCCACGAGCGCCTCACGTGCCAGACGCGCCTGTCCGCGGGCAGCGTAACCGGGCGCGTACCCGAGGCCACCCAGCTACCCCACCAGCACTACTCCGAATAAAGCCGCCAAGCTGTTGGCTCAGGGAAGCTCGATAAAGAAGGTAGTGCCTTTGTGCTCAAAGCTTTCCAGCCAGATCTTGCCCCCGTGCAGCAGCACAATCTGCTTGGTGATGAAAAGGCCCAGCCCAGTGGTGGCAGTACCATAGAGACCCTCCCGCGCGGCCGTGCTGAACTTGTCGAAAACGTGCTCCTGCAGCTCGGCCGGTATGCCCTGGCCGGTATCCTGCACCTGAATGTGAACCCGGCCCTGCTGTTCCTGTAGCCTGACGTAAATGTGGCCTCCCCGGGGCGTAAACTTCAGGGCGTTGGTTAGCAGATTGTCCAGGACGCGGCTGAAGCGGCCGGGATGAATGTGAGCCTCCACTACTTCGGCCGGCAGCTCCAGCACCAGCTCGATGCCCTGCTGCTGGGCTACCACCCGGTACACCAGCAGGCGGGCGTCCAGGTAGTCGTTCATATTGACGCGCTGCTTTTCCATGCGTTTGGCATCCAGCTCGCCTAGGTACAGCACGTCCTTGAGCAGGGCATTGGCATCGGTGCAGGCTTGCTCTATCATGCTCAAAAAGGCCTTGGTTTCCTTCTGCGTATTGGCCGGGCAGGTGCTCAGCAGGGTTTCGTCGCGCTGCAGCACCTCCACCAGCATCTGAATGTTGGTCAGCGGGTTTTTCAGGTCGTGGGCAATGAGATGCATGATGGTTTCCTGCGCGTCGTACAGGCGCTTGAGGGTTTCCTCAGCTGCCTTCCGCTCCGAAATATCCTCCAAAGTAGTATAGCCCATCAGGCCGGCTTCATCTTCGAACAGAATCGAAGTGACCCGACACCAAAACGAGGAGCCGTCGGGGCGCACCAGGCAGGTTTCGAGCGAGAAGCTTGGCGTCTTGTGCCCCAGAGGCGTTCCTGCAGCAGCTCCCAGTCGTAGCGGTGATGCGGGTGCGCAAAGTCCAGAATGCGCCGGCCCACCAGCGCACCGGCACTGCCCACGCCCAGCATATCAGCCAGGGCCGCGTTGGCCTGCCGGATGGTCAGGTCAGGGGCAATGATTTTCTGGCCCAGGGGCGAATTCTCAAACACCGTCCGGAAGCGCCGCTGGCTTTGCGCGTGCTGTTCCCGCTGCTGCGCCAGCTCCTGCGCCGCGGCCTGATACTGGCGCAGCTGCCGGATTTCTTCTCGCAGGGCATTCATTTCTATTTCGGCAGAGTCACTGGGGCTAAACATGAGCAGGGGTAGTATCCATGAAGCGGTGGAGGCGGGATACTGCTGACAAGGTACGGCCCGGCGGCCAGTCCGTTCCAGACTTTTCAGTATTTAGAAAAGACACTCGACGGTGCCGGCGCCTGGCCCGCAAAAGACTGCTCAGGTATAAGATGTTGATAATCTTTGTAGTAGTGAAAAGCCCAGAGCTGGGCGTTTGAGGCTCCGCCCTGAAACTCGTACTTTAGAGGTTCCAACTGGAGCCTGCCCGCCGGGTTCCGACCACCGCCAACTGCTACCACCGTGTTTATAGAACCCCGCGTCGGCACGAGCCGCGATACGCCCCGCCGGGGCTGGATTGAAGTTGTTTGTGGCTCCATGTTTTCGGGCAAAACCGAAGAGCTCATTCGCCGGCTGAACCGGGCCAAAATTGCCCGGCAGCGCGTCGAGATATTCAAGCCCGCCCTCGATACCCGCTACCACGACCATAACGTGGTGTCGCACAACGCTAATAGCATCCGCTCCACGCCCGTGCCCATTGCCCAGGAAATGCTGCTGCTGGCCGGCGCCTGCGACGTAGTGGGCGTCGACGAGGCCCAGTTCTTTGATGAGTCCTTGGTGGAGGTCTGCACCCAGCTGGCCAACCGCGGCACCCGCGTCATCGTGGCCGGCCTCGACATGGATTTTATGGGCAAGCCTTTTGGCCCCATGCCCACGCTGATGGCCATTGCCGAGTTTGTAACCAAGGTGCACGCCGTGTGCGTGTGCTGCGGCGAGCTGGCCACGTATTCCTTCCGCATTGCCGCTTCCGACGACAAGATCCTGCTGGGCGAAACCGATTCGTACGAGGCGCGCTGCCGGGCCTGCTTCCTGGAAGGCATGAAGGAAAAAACGACGGAGCCCACAGTCACCGCCGCAAAGCACTAATCAGCCCGGCTCGGCGTTAGGTACCTGATTTTATACCTTAAGTAGGCTTTTTCCTTTTGCCAATGAATTATCTGCTACGCGTCAGCCGGTGGTCCGGTACCTTCTTTCTGCTCCTGCTGGCTATCAGCGGGGCCGTAGCGCAAAACACGGCCGGCTACGGCGACTGGCAGCTGTATTTGCCCAACAACCGGGCCCGGGCCTTGGCCGAAGCCGGCAACCGCATCTACGTGGCCACCGAGGAGGCTTTCTTCTTTTACGATAAAGAGCTGAACACCACGCAGCTGCTCTCCAGCCGGGATGGGCTGCACGACGTAGGGGTGAGCACGCTGGGCTACGACCCTACGACCAAGCAGCTGCTGGTGGTGTACCGCAACGGCAACCTGGATATCATCGGGGACGACGGCAGTATTCTCAACCTCAATGCCATTCGGCGCAAAACCATTACCGGCGACAAGACCGTTACCCAGGTCAGCTTCAGTCAGGGCCGGGCGTATCTAAGTGCCGGCTTTGGCTTGGTGGTCGTGGATATGGCCCGGCACGAAATCCGGGAAACCTACGGCAACATTGGACCCGGTGGTGCGCCCGTGACGGTGTACGCCACTACGGTGCTGGACAACACGCTGTTTGCGGCTACTTCCGCTGGGCTAATGCGCGGGCAGCTCACCGAAAACCTGCTCGACTACCGGCGCTGGACCATCGATTTGCCCTCGGCCAGCGCGGCCACGGCCCGCTACCGTACCCTGACTACCTACAACAAGAAAGTGTACGCCGGCGTTGATGCCGGCAACCTGCTGTGCTATAACTGCGACCCTACTACTATCTGGCAGCCTAATTACACCGTGTACGTGGGCGACCGGTATCAGCAGCTGAATGCTTCGGCTGCTGGGCTGCTAGCCGTTGGTGATGGCAAAATCATGCTCATCAAGCCCAACGGCACCGTAGAGCGTCTGCTCACAACGGAGCAAAGCCCGTTTCCGGTTGCCGTAATACAAAGTAAGGAGGGTGATTTTTACGTGGCTGACTCGCGCAATGGGCTAGTGAAGCTCTCGGCCAATAAGCAGGTAGAAAGTTTTGTTACCAACGCCCCAGCCTACAGCCGCTCGTACAGCATCCTGGCCGATGCCCGCTCCAACACGGTAGATGTCTTTAGTGGTGGGTATGACGACCGGTACGTGCAGCAGGAGTGGGGTGGTGGCTTCTTTGAGTACAAAGACGGCAAATGGACCAATTTCACCAATGAGGGCTTCACCCCGACGGCTTCGTTCCCTAGGTTCAAGGATATTACCCGCGGAGTTCGCACCAAGGACGGCACGCTCTACATTGCCACCTACGGCAACGGCCTGCTGAAGTGGAAAGGCCCCTGGGAATTCGAGCATTTCACGCAAGGCACGCCGGGCTCCCCGCTGCAGACTTCCTTACGACCTGGTGAAAAGGATTATCAGACCACTTATCAGAACTATGTCCGGATCACCGACCTGGCCAAGGATTCCAAGGACAACGTGTGGGTGGTAAACCGCCATACGGAATTGCCGGGTATTTCGGGGCTGCATCAGTACTTGCCCGCCACCAATACCTGGAAAACCATGCCCTATCTTTCCGGCTTTGAAGGACTGGACCGCATTGTTATTGATGATAATGACTACGTGTGGGTGTCCCAGTCGCGCAAGCTCCTCAACACAAGCTCTGGCGGTGGTCTGATTGCCTACGACCCGGTTAATCAGTATTACCGGTCGTTCAATGCCGTCAACAGTGAGCTGCCCGATGATTATATATACGACCTAGCCAAGGACCGCAAAGGCAATATCTGGGTGGCTACGGCCAAGGGAATAGCCGTTTTCAACGACCCCAGCACGGTATTTCTCTCCACCAACGCCGGTAGCCTTCAGCAGCCCCTTATTCGCACTGGCATTTCCACCGGCTTCCGGGCCCTGCGCGACGAGGTAGTGAAGACAATAGCCGTCGACGGGGCCAACCGCAAGTGGTTCGGCACCGACCGGGGCCTGTGGCTCTTCACCGAAGATGCCGACGAGGATTTGCTGCATTTCACCACCGAAAACAGTCCGCTACCCTCCAACAGCATCGTGGAGGTGGAAGTAAACGACAAAACCGGGGAGGTATTTGTCAGCACCGACGGGGGCCTGGTGTCGTTCCGTGGCGCCGCTTCCATTACGGAAGGCAAGCCCGACTGTGCGAAGGTGTCGCCCAACCCGGTGCGCACCGACTTCACCGGGCAGGTCGGTATCAGCGGGTTGGCCAACAACGGGATGGTCAAGATTACGGACGTAACGGGCAAGCTCGTGTACCAGACCAAGGCCAACGGCGGCACGGTGGTCTGGAACCTGGCCGACTACAACGGCCGTAAAGTGCAGTCGGGGGTGTACCTGCTGCTCTCCTCGGATGCGGATGGCAAAAACGGCTGCATCAGCAAAATTGCCGTAGTGCAGAAATAAATACCGGCCTTCAGAGCGGGCGGCGGGAGTTATCCGCGGCCCGGTGGTGTTTGTTTCCTGTGCGCCCGGGCAGAGTGCCTGGGCGCTGCTACCAGCCTTCCTGTTCATGCTGATCAAGACCCGGGGCATTGTCCTGAACTACATCAAGTACCGCGAAACGTCCATCATTGCCCGCATCTACACCGAGCGGCTGGGCTTGCAGACGTATATTATCAACGGCGTGCGCAAGGCCAAGCCGCCGGGCCGCATTGCCCTGTTTCAGCCTTTCACCCTGCTGGATCTGGTGGCCTACACCTCGCGGCAGGGCGGTATCACCCGGCTTTCCGAGTATCGGTGTGCCTTGCCGTTCAGCACCCTGCCCTACGACGTGCAGAAAAGCAGCGTAGTGCTTTTTCTGTCAGAAATAGTGAGCCGCACCCTGCTGGAAGAAGAGGAAAACGAGCCTCTGTTCCACTTCCTGCACGACTCCATCGTGCGCTTTGACCAGCAGCGGGAGGGGTTCGAAAACTTCGCCCTGGTATTCCTGCTGGAGCTGGCCAGCTACCTCGGGTTTGGGGTTGAGTCGGGCGAGGAAATTACCAGTCAGGTTGCTTTTGCCTCGGCAGCTCCCGCTACCGCTTCGGGGGCCAGCCCCGCCGCTCTCCGCTTCCGGGAGTTCGACCAGTACTTCAACGAACTGCTCCGCACGCCCGAGCACTCCACTATTCCCAACGGCCGCATCCGGCGCGAACTGCTCGATGTGGTTATCCGCTACTACCAGCTACACATCGAAAAGCTGGGTGACATCCGCTCCCTGGATATTCTGTCGGAAGTGCTGGCCGAGTAAAAAGCCGCGTACTTGGTCAGCACCTCGCATGGCTGACTGTAAACCATAAAAAAACGCCTGCCATTCTCTGGCAGGCGTTTTTTTATGGTTTACGGTTTTAACGGACTTTCACGATTTCCAACTCAAACACCAGGTTGGTATTAGGCGGCACGATAAACTTCGAGTCGTCGTCGGGATTAAGCACGCCCCGGGCACCGTAGGCCAGAGCGGCCGGAATCCAGACCCGGGCCCGGCTGCCCTGGGGCAAGAGCAGCAAGATTTCATCCCAGCCCGGAATAACCTCTCCCCGGCCTACGCGCAACCGCAACGGCTTGCCCTGGCCCACCGACGAGTCGAAGATGTGGCCGTCGGGCAAAAAACCGGTGTAGTGCACCAACATCCGGTCGCCGATCCGGGCCTGAGGGCCCGTTCCTGGCTGCCGGACGGTGTAGCGCACCCCGCTGGCGGTTCGTTGGCTGAGCACGGTGTCGGCCAGCATGGCGGGGCGGGGTGGGGCAGTTTGGGCGTGGGCCCGCGGCCCGGACCCAGCGTGAGCATTGCGCTCAGGCCCGTGGAAAAAAGCCAGATGCTGTGCATGCGCCCGGCTTACTGAACCTGCTTGATTTCCATATAGAACTGCAGCGGCTCATCCCGGGAATGCTGTTGCTGCCGTACTGCCCGTAAGCCAGGTAAGAGGGAATGAAGACCTGCTTCTGGTCGCCGGGGCGCATCAGCTTCAGGGCCTCTTCCCAGCCCCGGATAACCTGGCCCTGACCGACTACTACCTCGGTGCACTCGCAGAGGGTACGGTTGCCGTAGGATTTGTCGAAAATCTGGTCTTCGTACGCTTCCCGGATATAGCTGCCGATGTACTTCACCTGTACCTTGTTGCCGGGTTTGATCAGCTCACCGCTGCCATCCTTAATCTTTACCAGGTACAAGCCCGACTCCGTACGCTGGTAGTTGCTGCTGCTGATGTTGTGACGCGTGAAGTAGGCTTGAATCAGGGCGTCATCCACCTTGCGGAATTCCTCTTCGTGGGCTTTAGCGGCTTTCACTGCGTCGGAATCCGTATTGCAGGAAGCCAGTAGCAGGGGAGCGGCCAACAGCAGCCACACCGCCAGGCGGGTAACTATCGAGCGGGGGAACATTGTTTTCATCTCGTTATGCTTGTTCTCTGGTACTAAAAAACGCCGGGCGGGCCCGGAGTTGGGATTTACTTTACATCCACCAGTTCCACGTCGAAGCGCAACACGGTGTTTGGCGGAATGGTGCCGCCGCCCGCGCCCTGGGAGCCGTAGGCCAGCCGCGACGGAATCAGCAGGGTGGCTTTGCTGCCTTTGTTCATTAGGGCAATGCCTTCGTCCCACCCCGTAATCACCTGCCGCGCCCCTAGCTTAAAGCTGAAGGGCGTGTTGCCGCGCTTAGAGGTAGCGTCGAAAACAGTACCATCCAGCAGCATGCCCGTGTACAACACGGAGACCGTTTGACCTGCATTGGGTTGCACGCCGGTGGTTTTATTTGTGGGCACAAAGTACAGGCCGGAATCTTGGCGCTGGGCGTCCGTGAGCTTGTTATCGGCCACGTACTGCTTGATGATGCCCTCGTCAATTTGTGTGTAATCCTTCTCGTCTTCTTTTTGACAGGCTGCGAGCAGGCTCAGGGTGCTCAGCAGCACCAGCACGCGGCTGGGCAGGGAGCGGGAGAAAAAACGGTGTAGCATAGGCCTAAAAGCAAAAAAGCCGCCGCGCCCGGCCCCAGGGCGCAAGCACGGCGGCTCGGTTATGTAGTCGCGTTCCTTATTTAACGTCCACGAGTTCCACGTCGAAGCGCAGGGGCGCGTCGGCTGGGATGTCGGCGCCGGCGCCGCGCTGCCCGTAGGCCAGCGACGAGGGAATCAGCAGGGTAGCCTTGGTGCCTTTGTTGAGCAGGGCAATGCCCTTATCCCAACCCGGAATTACCTGGCCCACACCCAGCGGGAATTCGATTGGCTTATTGCCCATTTTAGCCGACGAGTCAAACACTTTGCCGTCGAGCAGCTTGCCTTCGTACAGCACCGAAACCGTCTGGCCGGGCGTAGGCTTGGCGCCGCTGCCGGCTTTGGTTACCACGTAGTACACGCCCGAAGGGTCTTTCTGCGCCGTCAGGTTGTTTTTCTTGATGTACTCCTGCAGAATCACGTCGTCCTTCTTGAGCTGCTGCTCAGCGTAGGCCATCATTTTCTTCTGCTGCTCTTCCATCTGCACTTTCTGGTCGGCCATGGCCTCTTCCTCAGTCTGCAGCTTGTCGGCCTTCACGTACATGCTCATCGTGTTGCCGGCCTTCTTCATGAACGGCGGCACGGGCTGCTTGAACGACTTGGCGAAGATGGTGTCCACGTTGAACTTGAACACGGCCGAGTCGCCGGGCTGCAGCAGGGCCAGGGCCTCTTCAATGCCACCCTTGGTGGTTACTTCCTGCAGCTTGATGCGCATCGGGATGCCCTGCTGCTTGCGGGAGTTGAACAGGACCGAGTCTTTGGCCGTGCGGTACTCCACATTCAGCGCCAGAATCTTGCCCAGCCGGTCTTTGTACGTGGCGTCGCCCTCGGCTGCTACCGATTTGTCGCTGTACTTGCCGCCTTCACTTTTGAAGATTTTATACTCGATGCCAGACTTGGTCTTGGTGAAGTCACCACCGCCCTTATTACAGGAGGCCAGGCCCAGAACGCCGGCAGCGAGGGCCAGGCTCAGAAAATTGCGTTGAAGGAACATGAAAAGAGAAGGGTTGGAAAAAGTATATTTTGAGGCAAGTTACACCGAAGGGGGCGCAACCGCCAAAGGCGCCGTCACGAGCTGCGTCTGGTACTCGGGCAGCAGGTCCAGAAAGCGCTGCACGGTGGGCTCCAGGGCCTCGTGGCTGATGCCACCGGCCGCGTTGTGGTGGCCACCGCCATTGAAGTTCTTGCGGGCAAACTCGTTGACGGAGAAGTCGCCCACCGAGCGGAAGGAAATCTTCACCGCCTGGCCCCGGTCGATGAGCACGGCCGCAAACACGACGCCCTCGATGCTGAGCGCGAAGTTGACCAGGCCCTCGGTATCACCGGTTTTGGACTGGTACTGCCGCAGCTCGTCCTGGGTAATGGCAATGTAGGCCGTGTTGTACTCGCGCAGCACCGTGAGCTTGTCCTTGAGCACGAAACCCAGGAAGCGCAGGCGCATTTCGGAGTGCGAGTCGTAGATGCGGCGGTGCACTGACGAGAGGTCAATACCGGCGTTGAGCAGCTCGGCAATGATCAGGTGCACGTTGCGCGAGGTGCTGGGGTGGCGGAACGAGCCCGTGTCGGTCATAATGCCGGCATACAGGCTCTCGCCGATACCCACGTCAATCATGTCCTGGTCGCCCAGGTCCCGGATTACCTCAAACACCAGCTCGGCCGTGGCCGCTGCTTTGGGGTTTGAAAAGTCGAGGTCGGCAAACTGCTCGGGCTCCAGGTGGTGGTCGATGAGGACCTTGGTGCCGGGCGCGGTGCGGATATACTCGCCCATCTCGTGGATGCGGCCCAGGCAGCTAAAGTCGAGGCAGAAGAGGACCTCGGCCGTGCCGATAATCTCCCTCACCTGCGCGTCGTTCTGCCGGGCATCGTACACCACTACCTCGTCGTTGCCGGGCATCCAGGACAGGAAGCTCGGATAGTCGGAAGGCGTGACAACGGTGACCTGGTGGCCTTTTTTGCGGAGGTATCCCGCCAAGCCCAGCGAGGAGCCGAGTGCGTCGGCATCGGGCTTGTGGTGAGTAGTGATGAAAATCTGCCGGGGCTGCGCGAGCAACTCCTTCAGTTCGCTGATAGTGGACATTGCCTACTGATAGGTGGCTGAAATTCGGTGGTTTAGGCCGGAAGCAAGGCGGCAAAAGTCGGAAATATTCCGCAGATAATCGCCGAGGACCTAACAAAGCTTGCTGGGCTTTGGGTTCGCACAAAGGTAACCTACGGGCCGCTATTCCGTAGGGCGGCCCGCCGGTGCAGCTTCAGAAAGGCGGAATCGGCCCCGCAAACCGCTAAAACAAGGGGTGAAGCAAGCAAAAGAAAAGTGGTGGTAGCGGGCTCGTACCCTAGCTGATGAGGTCGTTATTTGCGGAGTATTGTACTGAACTGCGCAGATTCGGCTACTTTTGCGGCCACAATCTGCCCCGGCAGGCTAACTCCTGATTTTACTTTCAACTTTATAAAACTTCTTCCGAATGGCAACTAACCGCACGTTCACGATGATTAAGCCCGACGCGGTGCAGGACAACCACATTGGTGGCATCCTGCAGATGATCGAAGAGGGTGGCTTCCGCATCGTTTCCCTGAAAAAAGTACAGCTGACCGCCGAGCGCGCCGGTGAATTCTACGCCGTGCACAAGGAGCGCCCCTTCTATGGCGACCTAGTAAAGTACATGTCCTCGGGCCCTATCGTAGCTGCCATCTTGGAGAAGGACAATGCCGTAGCCGATTTCCGCACCCTGATTGGCGCTACCAACCCCGCCCAGGCCGCTGAAGGCACCATCCGGAAGAAGTACGCCAAGAGCATCGAAGCCAACGCCGTGCACGGCTCGGACTCCGACGAAAACGCCCAGATTGAAGGCGACTTCTACTTCAGCGCCGACGAGCAGTTCTAAGCAAATAAAGTGAGCTAAGATAGCTGCTCTTTTACCATCTTGGCTTCGCTTACTATTGAAAATCCCGCTTCACAAGCTGTGAAGCGGGATTTTTTGTGTGCTGAAAATAAACTAAGCTTAAACTGATTTTATACTACTGGTATACCAAATACCCGTCTAGCGGGAAAAGCCGATGCGCCCTGGAGCCGGAACGGCTTCGAATGAGGGCGTGTCGCGGTTAAAGATATCGGCCAGAGCCATGGGCTCGGTTACGGGCTCAGCCTGGCCCAGCGAAGAAGCCAAGGCTTGGGCTTTTTCCTGCTGCAGAGGCTGAAAATGGTACGCCGCAATCAGGCGGCCTTTCCGCAGCAGAGCACTATCGATGCGGGTCAGGTCGGTATTGAAGGTGCAGATAATCTGAATGTGGAACCCGTCGGCCAGCAGCCCGTCGGAGAGGTTGAGCAGGTTGCTGACGGCGCTGGGAGTGCCGCCGGCCGCGTCGCGCTTCATGAGCAAAGACTCCGCATCCTCGATGATGAGAATAGAGTTGGTGTTGTCGTGCAGCAGATTGATAAACTCCGGGTCGGCAATGCGGGCCGCCAGGCTGGGCGGTATAAACAGCTTGGGCTTATCGGTAAGGCCGCAGAGGTGGCGAATGTAGCTGGTTTTGCCGGTGCCGGGCGGCCCGTGAAGAATAACGATACCCTTGTCCTGAGGCTGCTGCAGGCGCTGCACAATGGTCTCGTGAGTGGGCAGCAAGTCGTCGTTGTAGTGGGTGCTCAGGTTAAGCTCCGGCACCCGGATGTCGAGCGGGGTAAACTCCAGGTCGTTGTAAGCCAACCGCAGCACGTGAATGCGCTGACGTTCCTGCTGGCCGGCTTCCAGCTGCGCCAGGAGCAGGGCCTGCACCCGGGCCAGCGCCTCTGGGTCAGCCTGGGGCGAGTAGTAGAGATGAGCGCCCCGGTCGCCGTAGAGGCCGTATCCGCGGAACAGTAGCAACAAGTGAGGGGCCAGCAGCACGGCCAGCAAGCCGATTTCGGGTTCCTGACCTACTTTCTCCATGTACATCAGGCGGGCCACCGTGGCGGCTTCCATATCGAGCTGCTGAGCCAGTTCACCCAATACCAGCTGTCGGGCGGCAGCCGACGACAACTGATAGGACAGCTGCTGCGGCAGCCGGCCGAAGGCGCCGTAAAACCAGGCCGTGGGTTGGAAGTAAGAATCCCGCTCAAACATGGAAGTCAGATCGGGTGAGGGAATTGTAGGGGAGGGTAGTGGTTGTGGCATAGACTATAGGGAAACTGGGAAAAGCCGCGCCCCGGCCGCCGCAGTGCTTGCGGCCACCGGGGCGCGGGTAGTTAATTCCGATGGGTGGTTAGGCCGGTTCGGCCGACAATAAGGGCTCGGTGTGCTCGGTGTTTTGCGCTTCCTGGGGCGTGTGCTTGTGGCGGAATAAAACGACAAACAGCACGGCAATGGCCAGGGCATAGCCAGCAAACGCCAGCCAGATACCCTGCCAATCCTTGGTGACTCCATCAGCGGCGGTAAAATACTGTTCGATAACATAACCGCTAACCAGGGAGCCTAGGACTGCCCCAAAACCATTGGTCATCATCATAAACAAGCCCTGCGCGCTGGCTCGGATGCTGGGCTGCGTCTGGGTTTCGACGAACAGCGAGCCGGAGATGTTAAAGAAATCGAACGCCATGCCGTACACGATGCACGAGAGGATAATCATCCAAAGGCCCGCGTTTAAGTCGCCGTAAGCAAACAGTCCGAACCGTAGCACCCAGGCTATCATGCTGAAGAGCATCACTTGTTTGATGCCAAAACGACGCAGGAAGAAGGGGATAGCCAAGATAAACAGCGTCTCGGAAATCTGGGAAATGGACATGATAATGGCCGGGTGGGTTTTCAGGGCATCTATCGGATGCGCAACCAAATACCGCAGCACCTCGGCCAAGGGCATTTCCTCAGTGGTCACGCTGTTAGGAGGCAGCAAGTCATGCAGGAAAGTATCGCCGTAGGCATTGGTGAGCTGTAAAGCGGCGCCCAGCAGCATGGCAAACAGGAAGAAGGTGAGCATCTTCGGGTCGCGCAGCAGGGCAAACGACTTCAGGCCCAGCACATCAATCAGGGAGCGGCTGGGCGTATCCTTGGCCGTAGGCGGGCACTTGGGCAGGGTAAAGGAGTACAGACCCAGCATGAAAGCCGCAGCAGCAGCCACGTAGAACTGATTGGCCGACTTCTCGAAACCCAGCAGACTAACCGTCCACATGGCGGCAATGAAGCCGATGGTGCCCCATACGCGGATGGGCGGGTAGTCCTTCACCACGTCGAAGCCCTCTTTTTTAAGCACTGAGTACGACACGGCAATGGACAAGCCTAGCGTGGGCATGTAGAAAAACATGTTTAGCAGGATAACCTGAAACATGGTGCCGGGAGAGTCGACCAAGGGTACGGTGCACAGCACGACGGCGCCTAGCAGGTGGAGCACGCCGTAGAGCTTTTCGGCATTTACCCACTTATCGGCTACGATACCCATGAGGGAGGGCATGAAGATGGACGCAATGCCCATGGTAGCAAACACGGCCCCGAACTGTTCGCCCGACCACTGTTTGGTTTGAAACCAATACGCGCCAATGGTAATCAGCCACGAGCCCCAGATGAAAAACTGTAAGAAGCTCAGGATAGTGAGACGCAACTTCGTACTCATGCAATTCAATTAAAAAACGGGAGGGAGGGAATTTTGCTCCTAAATATACAAGATTATCGGCCTGGGGAATTACCAGTTAAGGTTTGGTTAACTCGGCGGGCAGCATGCCAATGCAGCTATATAGTAGGGTCTGCTGCACCCCTGGAGCCGCTATAAGAAAGAAGCAAAAGGGCGTTTTAGGTTCCTGTCAAAGGCTTCGAATCAGCAGGAAAAGGTACTAGATGACAGATTGGCTACGGTGAACAGGAAGGCCGTTGAAAAAAAAGTTTGCGTTGTGATGTAGTTTATAATGTAAACTAGTTTATGTTTGTATCACTCAAGCACACATCCACAACCTCAACCCTTTAGCACTATGTCGACCGCCACCACTTTCGTTTCCGCTCCCGCTTCTGCCGCTGGTCAGCCGCTGCCTATCACGCCCCAGGAGTTGGCTACCAACGCTACTGACTACTTGCTCTGGGGTACGGCTCTGGGCACGGCGGCTCTGGTACAGGCCGCCGTGCCGAACCTGCAGGGCCTGCCGTTCCGCGTGGCCATTGCCGGCGCCGGCCTCACGGCTTTTGCCTTTCACTTCTACCGCGGCTACCGGCTGCCCGAGCGTTCGGGGCAGGGCGAGGCGGTGCGGTTGCTGCGCCTGGCTACCTGGGTAGTACTGGCCGTACTACCGGCTCTAGTGCCCAAGCTGGGCTGGTCCACGGTGCTGCCCTTGATGCTGTTTGCCATTGGTACGCGCACTTTCGTGGCCGGCGGCATCCTGCAGCTGCGCACCCTGATTTTTGGCGGGGCGGCGGCCTGGGTATTCGGCACTCTGGCTTTGCGCTTCCAGGCACCAACTGACCAGATGCTGCTTTTGCTGGCTACTGCGGCGGCCGCTTTGCTGGTGCCCGGGCCGTACTGCGCGCTGCCGCCCGGCGCTAGTTTCCGTTGCTGACTTTCACTACTTGCTGTCAATTGCCATGATTACTGCGCAAACCCTGGCTGGCTTTCAGCTGAAAAACCGGCTGACCTTCCGCGGAGGCGTCATCGTTGGAGCGTCGGTGGGGCTAACCGGAGGCGTTGTGCTGGGTTGGGTGCTACCCGGTCAGTTGCTGGGCCTGCTGCTCCTGGCAAGTGGGGGTTTGGTATGGTTGCTGGGGCTGCTGAGTCGGGAGCGGCGCCAGAGCCAAGAGCCTACGCTGAAGGCGCGGCCGGTTAAGGCAGAGCCCGCGCCCAAATGTCTTGCCCACCGGCCCAGTCAGTCCCAGGAAATTCGTTGTAATCCGTTTTTTGAGTTGCTCTCGTCCTCTTCTCTGTAGTTTTACCCCTGCCTTTTGCCTAATCCCCTTATGGAAACCACTGACAAACCGCTGACCGGACCGGAAAGCCTGCACCTGATTCAGCAGATGATTCGGGAGGCCAAGCAGGACCTGAGCGACAATTCCTTCGACCTGCTGCTCTGGGGCTGGCTGGTGCTGGCCGCTACGCTGGTGCATTACGGTTTGCTGCAAACCGGTTACAATAAGCCCTGGCTGGTCTGGCCTATTCTAATGGGCCTGGGCTCGGTGGCGGCCTTTGTAAACGGGGTGCGCCGCGGCCGGCGCGAAAAGGTGCGCACCGCCCAGGGCGACTTTATGGTGTATCTGTGGTCGGGGTTCGGGGTCCTGATGCTCATGCTCCTGGGCGTGGGTTCTACCGAGGGCTGGAGCAAAGTTTACCCGCTCATTATCGGTTTGTATGGCCTGGGTACGTTTGCCACTGGTGGAGCACTACGGTTTCGGCCGTTGGTGCTGGGCGGAGCGGCCTGCTGGCTGCTGGCGACACTGGCGTTTCGGGTCGACTTTGCCACCCAGCTCCTGCTGGTAGCTGCGGCCGTGCTGGTGGCCTATATTATTCCCGGGCATCTGCTCAAAGCTCGTTTCCGCCGTGGCCGCGCCGTTTGAGGACCTCGACCCGCTGCTGCATTCCCAGCTTCGGCTGGCAGTAATGTCGCTGTTGCTCAGTGTGCGCGAGGCTGAGTTTACCTTTTTGAAGGAGAAAACTGGCGCCACCGCCGGCAACCTGAGCGTGCAGATCGGCAAGCTCAAGGACGCGGGCTACCTGACCATGACCAAGGAATTCAGCGGCAGTTACCCGCTTACGCGCTGCGCCATTACGCCCCAGGGCGTGGCCGCGTTTGAAGCCTACGTTCAGTCCCTGCAGCGCTACCTCAAGCCCCCGGATTCGGCGTAAACCGAGGGTTACGTTACATAAAAAAAGCCCGCTCCAGTTATGAAGCGGGCTTTTTGCTGGTTGCAAAGCCAAGAACTAGCTGGCTTCGGCGAAGCGGCGGTTCACCTCGTCCCAGTTGATGGCGTTGTAGAAGGCCGCAATGTAGTCGGGGCGACGGTTCTGGTACTTCAGGTAGTAGGCGTGCTCCCACACGTCGAGGCCCAGCACGGGCGTGCCTTTGCAGCCGGTGTCGGGCATCAGCGGGTTGTCCTGGTTGGGCGTCGAGCAGATCTGTACCGAGCCGTCAGCCTGCTTGCACAGCCACGCCCAGCCCGAGCCGAAGCGCGTGGTGGCGGCTTTGGTGAATTCTTCCTTGAACTTCTCGTAGCTGCCGAAGGCCGAAGTAATGGCTTCGCCGATGGCGCCGGTGGGCTCACCGCCACCGTTGGGACCCAGAATGGTCCAGAACAGGGAGTGGTTCCAGTGGCCACCGCCATTGTTGCGCACGGCCGCCGGGCCGAGGCAATGTTGTGCATCAGCTCTTCCAGCGACTTGCCTTCCAGGTCGGTGCCGGCAATGGCGTTGTTGAGGTTGGTAACGTAGGCCTGATGGTGCTTGGTGTGGTGAATTTCCATCGTCTGCGCGTCGATTTGGGGCTCTAGCGCGTCGTAGGCGTAAGGAAGTTGGGGCAGTTCGAAAGCCATAAAGTAGGGGTGTTAAGTTGGATGAATGTATGCGGGTGGAAGAGGCTAGGTATTAACTCCGATGCCGTCCATATGGTTGTGGACCGGGGCAGCAGCGCGGCCAAAAGTAGATTATTTACGGCGTTGTGCGAAAAACTCCCGCATGAGTTCGGCCGACTCCTGACCCAGGATTCCGGTAACCAACTCGGTGCGGGGATGCAATAGGTTGCCATGCCGCCGAAAACCGCGTTTTTCCTCGGGCGCCCCGTACACCACGCGCTTCACCTGGGCCCAGAAGCTGGCCCCGGCGCACATCACGCAGGGCTCCACCGTGACGTAAAGCGTGCAGTCGGCCAGGTACTTGTTGCCCAGGTAATTGGCCGCAGCCGTCAGGGCCAGCATTTCGGCGTGGGCCGTCACGTCGCGCAGCTTCTCGGTTTGGTTGTAGGCCCGGGCAATAATCTGCTTGTCCATCACAACCACGGCCCCAATTGGAATTTCCTCCTCCTGCAAGGCGTAGCGCGCCTGTTTCAGCGCCTCCCGCATGTAGTGCTCGTCGGAATACAGAGAAAGAGTCATGATTTCAAAAGGGAAGAAGGTACTGAAGTGCAAAGGTGACAGAATCTGTCATGGCGAGCGAAGCGCGGCCATCCGTCCTCTGAAGTGGAGAAAGTTTTCGTAAGTGAAAAGCCCTTTACTACCGAGATAGTAAAGGGCTTTCTAGTAAAAGAAAGAGTCGTACTGCGCAGAGGACGGATGGCTTCGCGCTGCTCGCCAGGCCACGAAGGTGTCAACTTACTTTTTCACCGTAATGGTCTGCATCAAAGCCTGGGCGGTGGGGCGCCACTGGGGCTGCTCTTCGGCGGGGCAGTTGAAGGTGAAGACCAGCAGCTGGTCGCCCTGAATGGCGTACTGCACAAACTGGTAGCGGCGGATGGGCGCCAGGTTGCTACCGCGCTTGTTGTCGGCCACCGATGAGACGAACTCGAAGGCAATAAAGTCGCGCTTGTTGATGGTTCGAATGTCCTCGGACAGGAATTCAACCTTGGAGTACATGTTCTGGATGCTGGACTTGTAGATTTTCAGCAGCAGGCCGTAGTCCCGGTCGGTGAAGGTGGTGGGCTTCTGGGCCACGCTCAAATCCACGCGGCCACTGGGGTTGGTAAACACGGCCAGGGGCCGGCGGGCAGCGGGATATTTGGCCGCTATACCGTCGTCGGGCAGCGTGGTAAAGCCGGCCGGCACCCCGATGGTAATGTTTTTGCCAACCGTCGTTTTAGTGAGCTTGGGGCCGGCAAAGGCCGCAAGCAACCCGATTACCAGCAGTAGAGCGGCGAGGCGCCCCAGCAAAGTGGATGTTTTCATAAGAGAGCGGCAAGGTAACCGGGCGGCCGCAAATGAGCCGCCCCGCGGAAGAGTTTAGGGTAAAACGCGCAAACCACGCGGGTCTGTTCCGGGAAGCCGGTTGAAAGAAAACGCCTCCGAAACCAGAACGATTTCGGAGGCGGAAAATGGCCCTGAAGCTTCCTAGCGACGCTTTTTCGAAACTGGCGCCGAAGGATACTTAATACGGACCTTCTTCCAGTACACGTAGTTGCCCGTTTTGGCCTCTACCATGTAGGTGCCGGCCGGAATGCGGCCCAGGTCAACCGGCGCGCCGGTGTTGTTGGCCGGGTCCAACTCGGTGGTGTAGATGGGCTTGTTCTTGTAGTCGGTCATCACCAGCGTGCCGGGCTTGGTAAACTGCTGGGTGAAGCTAAGCATAATAGTTTGCCCACCCGAAGCCGGGAATACGTCGATGCCCGAGAGGGTTTCTACGCGCTTGATAGGGCCATTCAGGGTCACGGGCTCGGCGTCGGCTTCCGTTTTGGTTTTCACCGAGGCACCGGTTTCCGACTTCGACTTGGTCTTAACTTTCGTCTGGGCCTGGGCCGCGGAGAAGGTAAACAGGGCTGCGGCGGCGAGAAGAACGGTACGTTTCATATGCAGATGGAGGGGAGAAAGCGGTATAGCAGTGTCGGGAAGGCGCATTGCAGAATCCGGGCCAATTTTCTAAAAGGCGACGCGCCCGGCTGCCCAGGCCACGAAGGTAGCACGGTTCGTCTTGTCGTAATCATTTACGCTACCCGAAATGATAACGAAAAGCGGGAGCGGGCAGTGTGCCGAGCGTCTGGTTGGCAAATTCGGGGGCATTGCTTTCTAGATGTGGCGCACGCGCCCATGAATCCTATCTTTGCGCCGAGCGTCCCGCTTTCTTCATCCCGAATATCCCTAGTTTATGCTCCGTACGCACACTTGCGGCGAACTTCGCCCCGACCATATTGGCCAAACCGTAACCCTCGCCGGCTGGGTGCAGCGCACCCGCGACAAGGGCGGCATTCTCTGGATTGATTTGCGCGACCGGTACGGCATCACCCAGCTGGCCCTGGAAGAAGGCGTGGAAACCGAGCAGGTGCGGGCCCAGGCCCGGGAGCTGGGCCGCGAGTTTGTGCTGAGCGTAACGGGTAAAGTAGCCGAGCGCCACTCCAAAAACGACAAGATGCCCACCGGCGGCATCGAAATCCGGGTGGAGACGCTCAACGTGCTGAACCCGGCCAAGCTGCCGCCCTTCCTGATTGAGGACGAAACCGACGGCGGCGACGACCTGCGCATGAAGTACCGCTACCTCGATTTGCGCCGCAACCCGGTGCGCAACAACCTGATGCTGCGCCACCGCATGGCCCAGGCCGTGCGCCGCTACCTCGACGGGCAGCAGTTTATCGAAGTAGAAACCCCGGTGCTGATTAAAAGCACGCCCGAAGGAGCCCGCGACTTTGTGGTGCCCTCGCGCATGAACCCCGGCGAGTTTTACGCCCTGCCCCAGTCGCCCCAGACCTTCAAGCAGCTGCTGATGGTGTCGGGCTTCGACCGGTACTTCCAGATCGTGAAGTGCTTCCGCGACGAAGACCTGCGCGCCGACCGGCAGCCGGAATTCACCCAGATTGACTGCGAAATGGCTTTCGTGGAGCAGGAAGACATCCTGAGTACTTTCGAAGGCCTGGTGCAGTACCTGTTCCGGGAAGTGAAAGGCCTGGAAATCGGGACCCTGCCCCGCATGACCTACGCCGACGCCATGCGCTACTACGGCAACGACAAGCCCGACACGCGCTTTGAAATGAAGTTTGTGGAACTCAACGACGTGGTAAAAGGCCAGGGCTTCCCCGTGTTCGACGCGGCTGGTTTGGTAGTCGGCATCAACGCCCACAACTCGGCCATGTATACCCGCAAGCAGCTCGACGAACTGACCGAGTTTGTGAAGCGGCCCCAGGTGGGCGCCACCGGCTTGGTGTACGCCCGCGTAGAGCCCGACGGCAATGTGAAGTCGTCGGTCGACAAGTTCTACTCCCAGGACGAGCTGCAGAAGTGGAAAGCCGCTTTCAACGCCCAGCCCGGCGACCTGCTGCTAATTCTGGCTGGGGAGCCCAACAAAACCCGCAAGGCCCTCTCGGAGCTGCGCTTGGAAATGGGCAGCGTATGGGTCTGCGCGACAAGGACGTGTTTTCGCCGCTGTGGGTGGTTGATTTCCCGCTGCTGGAATACATCGAGGAGGAAGGCCGCTACTTTGCCATGCACCACCCCTTCACTTCGCCCAAGCCCGAGGACGTAGCCCTGCTCGACAACCCCGCCACCATCGGCGAGGTGCGGGCCAATGCCTACGACATGGTCATTAACGGTGTAGAAGTGGGCGGCGGCTCTATCCGCATCCACGACCGGGGCGTGCAGGCCCGCATGTTCAGCCTGCTCGGTTTCTCGGATGAGGAAGCTAAGGCCCAGTTCGGCTTCCTGCTCGACGCCTTCGAGTACGGCGCCCCGCCCCACGGCGGCATTGCCTTCGGCTTCGACCGTCTCTGCAGCCTCTTCGGCGGCGCCGACTCGATTCGGGACTTCATTGCCTTCCCCAAGAACAACTCCGGCCGCGACGTTATGATTGACTCGCCCTCTCCCATTTCCGGGGCTCAGCTCAAGGAGTTGAGCATTGCCACAGCGGTGGAGAAGAAGTAGGTAGTGAGCTTTACATACCTACTGGAAGCGCCTGAGTGGTATGACAGGACCGTACGTTACTCGTGGCGCTGGGCAATTGTAAGTCTTATAACTGGGGGCTTTTTCCTTTGGTTACAATTCGGCACTGAGTTCGGCAAACATCAAAGTAGAGACAGGGCGGGAGCTTTAGGAATAGTCCTCTCCGTTTCAGGCAGCTACCTCCTGGTTAACCGAAGCCCCAAATTCAAGCTAGCCGAAGCAGGCGTTTGGACGCCTCATAGTGGTTTTTGGCCTCGGGCACAAATTGATGTACGAATTGAGAGGCATGGGAAACTACAAGAAACATATATAGCGCTCTATTCAGTTGATCAGCAAAAATACCTTGAGAAAATTCGCCTTACACTACTCGATATAAGCAGAGAAGAATTGGAAGTTTGGATAACTCGTGTGAATGCAAGTCATAATGAATGATTAAGTCTGTAAGCGGCACCTGATATTTCAGGTGCCGCTTTTGCTTTTACCCTCTTTACAACCAGGCCACGTTCTCCCGAAACTCCACCGGATACATGTTCATATACTGCACGATGCGCGGGTAGGTGCCGCGGTTGGGACTACTGCCGTGGGCAGGAAGTGGTGCCAGATGACTAGGTCGCCGGCCTGGGCGGCAATGGGTACAGCCTGGGCATCCAGGTTTACCTGGCGCGGGTCGGTGCCGGCGGGCAGCTGGGCCAGCCAGGTTTCCAGCTGACGGTGAAAGCCCGGTACGCAGCAAAAAGCGCCTTGCTCAGCGGGCGTGTCGCAGAGGTAAAGCAGGCCCTGGGTGCCGAAGTGGAAGGGCGGCTGCAAACTCATATCCCAGTGCAGGTGGGGGCCCTGGAAAGGCAAATTGGCGGTTTCGGGCGGGTTAAAGCTCGTGCGGTCGGTGGTCATCCACAGGTCGGGTGTGCCCCAGATTTGGGCAAAGGCTTTTTGAATCCGCATGGACCGGCGGTTGGCCAGCAGGGTAGGGTGGTGGTAGAAATCCATCATGATGCCTTTCCCAATGGGCTTTTCATACCAGGAAGCGGGCTGTCGGGGTGCATGCCCAGGGTTTCCCACACGGCCTGCTCGGTGGCCCGGGCCTGCTCCCGGGAAACGGCCTGGCGCACGATGACGTAGCCGTTTTCGTCCCAGAAGCGCAGGTCCTCGGCGCTGAGCACATCTTCCTGGGCTTCGATTGTGAGCAGATAAGCCTGCAACTCCTCCCCGTAAGGCTGGCCCGAGAAGATGCTGTTCAGTCGCTCAATTTGCTGGGGAGCAAGCCACCCGTCGTTTTTAGCCAGAACCCACTGCTCAAAATCGTCGAAGCTTGGGGCAACCTGCAGCAGGTAGCGCGTCGTTTCTTCCAGCGGCAGGCCCAGCCCATTCAGCAGCAGATTATCAAACCGCCATTCCTGCTCGGTAAGCTCACTGCCCCGGCCGGTGCGTTTGGCCAGGGTCTGGGCCCAGAAACGCTTCAGATGCCGTACGCCAAGCAGCCCGGTTTCGGTGGAGCTGATAAGGGGTAGATGCTGGCTCATAGGCTGTATTGAGTGCTGGTCTGCTGTAAGGCGGCAATACATTAAAAGTAGAAAGCAATTCCACCAGTATGCCCTGTGCAAAACGCTCTAGTTGCCGCTGTGAATAGTTACGCAAGGTAAGGGCCCGGACGGCCGGGCGCCAGTCTAGCTGCTAGGCAAGCTCAAACAATTTTTTGGTCGGAAATTCCTCGGTTGCAAACTCTTGCCCAGGTCATCTTTGGCCGGAAGTGGTTCCCCGCAGTATCATTGCGGGCTGCTTGTTGCGGCTTGCCTTATGACTTACTCTGATAGCGCGTGGCGGCGCGGCAGCTGGCTAAGCCTGCTTATCGGCCTGCTAAGCTTCGCCGCTTCCGCCCAAACGTCCTCTTCCCTGACTTTTCGCACGCTCACGGCGGCCCAGGGCCTGTCGGAAAACAGCGTGTACGGCATCGTGCAGGATCGGCAGGGCTTCCTCTGGTTTGGCACCCAGGATGGGCTCAGCCGCTACGACGGCGTCGAGTTTCGGGTGTTTCGCAACGACCCCCAACACGCGGGCAGTCTGAGCAGCAACTTCATCTTATCATTGGCCGAGGATAAGCAGGGCCAGCTGTGGGTGGGCACCGGCGGGGCGGACTCTGCCGCTATAACCCCGTGACGGGCCGTTTCCGCGCCTTTGAGTACGAGCCCAACGACGTGAACGGCCTGGCCGACAACTTCGTGCGCGTGGTGTACTGCGACCGGCAAGGCCAGGTGTGGGCCGGTACGGAAGGCGGTCTGCACCGCTTTCAGCCCACTAAAAACCATTTTCAGCGCTTCACGCACGCGGCTACTTTTCCCGAGAATCTGCGGCGCAACTCGGTGCGCACCATCACTGAGTCGTCTTCCGGGGCGCTGTGGGTAGGCACTGGGGAAGGCTGCCTTAGTCGCCTCGATGCCCGCACCGGCCAGCTGGAGGCCGACCCGCGCTGGACCGCCACCAGCGCCATTACCGCCCTGCAGCCCGACACCAAGGGCGGCTTGTGGGTGGGCACCGAAACCGACGGCCTCTGGTATCTGCCCGCCACGGGCAGCCGGCAGGCCCTGGGGCAGCAGGCGGCCGGACCCGGCGAGGCCATCCGGGCCCTGTTTCTCGACCAGCAGCAAGACGTCTGGATTGGAACTAACAAGGGGCTGGTGCGCTACAACCCGGTTGCCAAGGTCTTTACCACTTACCGGCACCAGAGCGGCTCAGCCCATACGTTGCCCGATAATGTCGTCCTGTCGGTATTCCAGGACCGCTCGGGGCTACTCTGGGCCGGAACGGAAGGCGGCATCAGCAGCTTCGAGGCCCGGCCCAGCGCCTTTGCGGCCTACCCCGGGCTGGCCGGCAACCCCAACGGGCCGGTCTGGGCCGTGTGTGAAGGAGCCGGCGGCATAGTATGGGTGGGCACCGAAAGTGTGGGTTTGGTGAGCTACAACCCCGCTACCGGGCAGCGCCGCCAGTTTCGGCACAACCCCCAGGACCCCGGTAGCCTGAGCGAAGACTTCGTGCGCGCCCTGTGCCTTGATAGGGCCGGCCGCCTGTGGGTGGGCACCCAGAGCCAGGGCCTCGACTGCCTGGAGCCCGGCGCCACCCGCTTCGTGCACTACCGCCACAACCCGGCCGTGAAAACCAGCCTCAGCGAGGATTTTATCCGCACTATTTACCAGGACCCCCAAGGTCGGCTCTGGGTGGGCACCGAGGGCGGGCTGAACCGCTTCGAGTCTGCCCAAAACGGCTTTACCAGCTTCCGGAACGTGCCCGGCGACCCACACAGCCTGAGCAACAACTTTGTGCGCGTGGTACATCAGGACCGCGCCGGCCTGATCTGGGTGGGCACCGGCGGGGCGGGCTGTGCTGCTACAATCCCGCCACGGGCCGGTTCACCGCCTTCCGAACCGACGACCGGAACCCGCGCAGCCTGAGCAGCAATTTCGTACGCTCTATCCTGGAAGACCACACCGGGCGGCTGTGGGTGGGCACTGAGGGCGGTGGCTTCTGCCGCCTCGACGACCCCAAGCGGGGCGTGTTTACCACGTTTCGGGAGCCCCAGGGCCTGCCCAACGACGTGGTATACGGCATTCTGGAAGACCGGCAGAATAATCTGTGGCTATCCACCAACAAGGGCTTGGCCCGCTTCACACCCTCCAGCGGGCAGTTTTACACCTTCGACAACCGGGACGGGCTGCCCTTCGATGAGTTTAACGCCGGCGGCTACTTCGCCAGTCCCACGGGTCGAATGTACTTTGGCGGCGTGCAGGGGCTGGTCAGCTTCAACCCGGCTGCCGTGCGCACCAACGCCGTGCCACCCCGGTGGTGCTTACCGGCTTCCGCAAGTTCAACCAGCTCGTAGAGCTCGATACCAGCATTACCGTGCGCCGCCGCATTGAGCTGGCCCCAGCGACTATTTCTTCTCCCTGGAGTTTGCGGCCCTGAACTTCCGTTTGCCGGAGAAAAACCGCTACGCCTACATGCTCGAAAACTTCGACCCCGACTGGGTGCAAGCTGGTACCAAGCGCGAGGCCACCTACACCAACCTCGACCCGGGCACCTATACCTTCCGGGTGCGGGCCACCAATAACGACGGTATCTGGAACCCCAGGGCACGGCCCTGACCATCGTGGTGCAGCCGCACTGGTACAGCACCTGGTGGTTTCGGGTGCTGATCAGCTGGGTGTTTTTCGGGCTGCTGTTTCTGGCCTACCGCCTGCGGGTGCGGCAGCTGCTGGCCCTGGAGCGGGTGCGGCACAACATTGCCCGCGACCTGCACGACGACATGGGCTCCACGCTTAGCAGCATCTCTATCCTAAGCCAGATTGCCCGCACCCACCAGCATAATCAGCGCACCGAGCAGGCCACGGCGTTGCTCGACCAGATTGGCGACTCTTCCCGCCGCATGCTCGACGCCATGGACGACATCGTCTGGACCATCAACCCGGCCCACGACTCGATGGAAGACGTGGTGGCCCGCATGCGCAGCTTCGCCTCCGACGTGCTCGAAGCCCGCGGCATCGACTTCACCTTCCGCGCCGACCCTCCGTAACCGGTCTGCGGCTGAACATGCGGGCCCGGCGGGAGTTTTTTTTGTTGTTCAAGGAAGCTGTAAACAACCTGGCCAAGTACGCCCAGTGTGCCCAGGCTGCCATTTCCCTCCGCTACGAAAACCACCGCCTGGTACTCACCGTGCAGGACGATGGTGTGGGCTTCGACCCCAGGCTCCGGCCCAGGGCGGCGGCAACGGGCTGACCAATATGCGTAGCCGGGCGGCGGTCATGAAGGGCGTACTCGATATTCAGACCGCGCCTGGGCAGGGCACGGTGCTGCAGCTGAGCGTGCCGCTATAAAGCTGATTCTGAGTTGGCAACCCTGTGGGCAGTTCAACTGCGAGCAAGCTGCTCACATTATTATGTAGGCGCAAGCAGGGCCGTTAGCCCCGTATCTTTGCCATTGCCAAACCCTCTAGCTGTACCCCATGGAAACCCCCACGCGCGTCCTGATTTACGAAGACAACTCTGACCTGCGGGCCAGCCTTAGCCAGTTGCTCGCCGGCTCGCAGGGGCTAGAGCTGGTGGGGGCGCTAGGCAATTGCACCCAGGCTACCACCGACGTGGCCCGCCTCACGCCCGACGTGATTCTGATGGACATCGATATGCCCGGCATCAACGGTATTGAGGGTCTGAAGCGTATTAAGAAGGCCGCGCCCCAGGTAAACGTGGTGATGCTGACCGTGTTTGAGGACAACGACCGGGTGTTTGAAGCCATCTGTGCCGGCGCCGATGGTTACCTGCTCAAGAAGACGCCTCCCGTGAAGCTGCTCGACGCCATCGGGGAGGTGCGGCTCGGCGGCGCCCCCATGACGCCCGCCATTGCCCGGCAGGTGCTGCGCCTGTTTCCGCGCTCCAAACCGCCGGTAGCTACCGCCACGGATGAGTCGCCGGCCAACCTGAGCGCCCGGGAGCAGGAAATCCTGGGGCTGCTGGTAGAAGGCTACAGCTACAAGATGATTGCCGCCGACCGGGGCATCAGCATCGACACGGTTCGCTCCCACATCAAGAAAATCTACGAAAAGCTGCACGTGCGCTCCATGACAGAAGCTGTATCGAAAGCTCTGCGCCAGGGCCTGACCTAAGGCTTTTACTTCCGGGTAATCACATGATCATGTGATTGACTAGCGGGCCAAAAAGCAGCACCTTGAGTACGACCAATGACCCTGCCGAATCCGTCATGCAGAGGGCAAGCAGAGCCATTGGGTGTTACCTCCAAATTGTCGGGAGCCATGCCAAAACCACGCCGCCAAGTGCTGATAGTGTTAGTAGGTCTCTGGTTGAGAGGCCGTCCGGCCCTAGCCTGAGCAGCGGCCTTCTTCCCGCGCGCCAGGCTCTCCGACATCCGCCGCCCGATTTCCGGTCTCACACCGCCGGAAGTCGGGCGGCGTAGTTTTTACGGCTCTAGGGCCAGCCGGCAGTTTGCTCTTTCTGAGCTGGAGTCGCAGATTTTTAAGACGATTCTTGCTCCGGGCGGTTATCTTCGGAATTCAAATACCGGTTGGAGCGCCTCGCTATGCAGATTTTACGCAATACTTCCTTGGAGCAACTGTTCGTTCTCGATATCGAAACAGTCCCCTGCGTAGGCTGCCACGATGAGCTGAACGACATGCTGCGCCTGCTCTGGGAGCATAAATGCCACGCCCTACGCCGCGAAAAAGGCTGGAGCTCATCGCGTCTTGACGTGGAAGAAATGCCGTCCCACCTCGAAGCGGCCTCCTTGTTTGAGCAGGCGGGCATCTACGCCGAGTTTGGCCGGGTGGTGTGCATTTCGGTGGGCTGCTTCACTTTCGACAAGCAGGAGGAGCAGTGGCGCTTCCGGGTGAAAAGCTTCGCTGACCACGACGAGGTAACGATGCTGCGCGAGTTTTCGGCCCTGTTGGCGCGCAAGCCTAACTACCTGCTCTGCGCCCACAACGGCAAGGAGTTCGACTTTCCTTACCTGGGCCGCCGCCTGCTCATCAATGGGCTGCCGCTGCCGCCCCAGCTCGATGTAGCCGGCAAGAAGCCCTGGGAAATTGCCCACCTCGACACGATGGAGCTCTGGAAGTTCGGTGACCGGAAATCCTACACGTCGCTGTCGTTGCTGGCGGCCATGTTCAACATTCCCACGCCCAAAGATGACATTACCGGCGCCGACGTAGCCCGCGTGTACTATACCGACAACGACCTGCCGCGCATTGTGCACTACTGCCAGAAGGATATTATTACCACGGCCCGGCTCCTGCAGAAATTCCGCGGCGAACAGCCCTTTGCCGACGAGGCCGTCATCTACGCCGACGGGATAAGTGCCGTGATGAAGCGCGTATAGCGTCGTTCTCGCAGCCTATAGTACAGTTCGCCCAGCCCTTGCACGCAGGGGCTGGGCGGTTGCTTTTCAGGGGGCTTAGCGCTGAACAGGTTGAGTCGTAGAATTTTATACTTGGAACTATGTATTACTATTTGAATAAAAATTAGTACTATTAACTATCAACCACGTTAAAACTTTACGAGTATGCATCAGAACCTACTGGAAGAAGTCGAAACGTACTTTACGGGTAATACCGTAAGCCAAACCAGCGTAGTGGTGGGCGAGAGTGAGGAGGGAGTGCGCAAAGCGTTAGGTAAGATTACTCCACTTGTTCTCAGTAGTTTCATGGGTCGCGCCGAGCGGCCCGGTGGTCCGGAAGTCCTCTGGACCCTAACCCACGAAGCCGCCGAATCGGGCGTGCTGCCCAACCTGCTCACGGCCGACACCCTGCACCGTCGCTCCGACCTGATGCGGGCCTTGCTCGGGGAAGCCTACGGGGCCACCGTGGCCCGTATTGCCACGGCCACGGCCATCAAGCCTTCGTCGGTAGAAACGCTGCTGGCTATCGTGGCTCAGGCCGTACTGCACCGCTTGGCAGGCTACGCGGCCCTGCACGACATGAACCCCGAGGAGCTTTTTAGCTTTCTGAAAAGCCAGCGGAGTCAGGTGCTCGAAGCCATGCTGCCTGGCAGCTCAGTGAGTCCTTTCCAGGCCGAGCCCGATGCGGCACGCCCGGCGCGGCCCCAGGAAGTAGCCAGCACTAAACTTGAGCCGAGCGCAGGCACCTGGGCTCCAGTGGGTGGGGGCCACACCTACAGCGCACCCACTGCCGCACCAGTCGAAGTACCAGTTCCGCCAGCCTCCCGCTGGGCCTGGGTTCTGGCCCTGGTCTTGCTGGGAGCAGGCGTCGAGTACTTAGTGATGCGCAATCAGTCCGGAACTGGCCGGGTGAGTCCGGCCGCCTTGGGTTTGACCAGCGCCGTGGCGGCTCCGGTAGAGAATAACGCGGCTGGCTCTAAACTCAGTGCCGAGTCGATTTTGCCGACTGCTCCCGGCGGGCACTACGATGCGGCTCTCGACACCTACATCTACGACCCGGGCCGGCCCGTGACCCTGACAATGATAGACGGCACCAGCCAGACGGTGGGCGTCAACTCCACGGAAAACCGGCTTTACACCTTCCTGGCCAGCCCTACTTTGCAGGTGGACCCCGTAAACCGGACCAAGGGCTGGATCAACTTTGACCGGGTGAACTTCGATGCCCGCAAGGCCACGCTCACCGATGAGTCGCGGCAGCAGCTGCGCAACGTGGCCAGCATTCTGAAGAGCTTTCCCAATGCGCACGTCAAGATTGGCGGCTACACCGACAGCACCGGCCACTGGATGGCCAACATGAAGCTCAGCGAGGAGCGGGCCAACGCAGCTATGTCGGAGCTGGTAGCCATGGGAATAGGAGTGGGTCGGCTGGAAGCCAAAGGCTACGGCGGCAAGTACGGCGTAGCCAGCAATGCCACACCCCTGGGCCGGTCCTTGAACCGCCGGATCAGCATCCGGGTCACCCAGAAATAAGCGTTGGCGCAACGGGCAGAAAAACAGAAAGAGCGGCCCGCGAGCCGCTCTTTCTGTTAGCTAACCGGATGGATTCCGGCTTACTTGAATACTTCGCTAAATAGGCCCGGCAGGACACCCAGCAGCACCGTCAGCAAAGCCAGCAGCACCAGCACCGCCGACTGGAACCCACTCACCTGAATAGGAGCGACAGTTTCGTCTTCGGCTGGCTGCATATACATGGCAATAATGGGGCGCAGGTAGTAGTAGATGCTCACCATCGACATAACGACGGCGAATACCACCAAGCCAATGTAGCCCCGGTCAATAGCCGCGCCGAAGGTGAAGAACTTGCCGAAGAAACCGCCGGTGAGCGGAATGCCGGCCAACGAGAGCATGGCCACGGTCATCACGAAAGCCAGCAGCGGGTTGGTCTTAGCCAGGCCGTTGAAGCTGGCGTAATCCTCGCGCTGCCGCTGATCCGAAACCAGCTTGAGCACAGCAAAGGCCGCTACCGTGGCAATGGAGTAAGCCAGGGAGTAGAAGAAAATAGCGTTGGCCGAAAGCTTGCCGTTCACGGCTACCAGACCGATGAACAAGTAGCCGGCGTGCGAAATGCTGGAGTACGCCAGCATCCGCTTGATGCTCGTCTGAGCCACAGCACCCACGTTGCCGATAAGCAGCGTCAGGATGGTAATGGCCATGATGGTCGGAACCCAGAAGCCTTTGGCGGCGAAGAAGGCTGCCATCAGGAGCTTAAAGAAACCGGCGAAACCAGCGGTTTTTACCACCGTGCTCATGAAGGCCGTGAAGAAGGTAGGCGTGCCTTCGTACACGTCGGGCGTCCAGTAGTGGAAGGGCGCGGCCGAAACTTTAAAGCTGATACCAATGAACATGAGCAGCATGCCGATGTAGAGCATGGGCTGCAGTGAAGCATTGGCGGGATTTACAATGCCGGCATTAATCTGGGTGAGCTGGAAGGTGCCGGTAGCACCGTACACCAGCGCAATGCCGAAGAGCAGGATGCCAGTGGCAAACGAGCCCATCAGGAAGTACTTCAAAGCCGCCTCGTTAGAACGCACGTTGCGCTTGTCCGAACCAGCCACCACGTACATCGACACGCTCAGAATTTCAATGCCGACAAACAGCATGAGCAGGTTGTCATAGCTCACCATCATAATGGCGCCTACGAGCGAGAAAAGCAGCAGGGAGTAATATTCGGCCAGGTTTTCCTGCCCGTCACGCACGTACTTTTCCGAAAAAGGAATCAGCAGCAGCGTCGTCAGGACCACGATGCCGGTGAAGGCCACCGAGTACCGGTCGATAGTAAGCATGTTATTGAAATACGACTGGGCGTCGGCATTCCAATCAATGAGGTTCACCCCGAACACCAGGGCCAGAATGACCATAGCAGCGGGCAGCAGGATCTTGTTAGACTTCAGGAACCCGAAGAACAAGTTAACGATGCCGAGAACGGAGAGCAGAATGATGGAGGTCATGTCGTCGGGATCAGGGCTTAGCGATTTGCGTGATGATCTGCAGCACGGCAGGCTCCGAGATGCGCAGGAAGGTATTGGGGAACAGGCCAATCCAGAACACCAGCACAATCAGGGGTACCAGCACGGCCAGCTCGCTGCCGGTCAGGTCCTGAATGGTCGAAGTAAAGGAGGTTTCGGGGCCCAGCATCACGCGCTGGAACATGCGCAGCAAATACACGGCCGCCAGAATGATGGTAACACCGGCCACGGCGCCCAGCCAGGGGTTGTACTGATACACGCCAGCCAGTAGCAGGAATTCACCCACGAAGCCGTTGGTCAGCGGCAAAGCCACCGTGCCTAGCAGCAGCACCAGGAAGCAAACCGACAGAAGCGGCGTGTGCTTGGTCAGACCACCCAGCTCGGCAATCTGGCGGGTGCCGGTGCGGCGCTGGATAATGTCGCCGATAAAGAACATGCCGACCACGTTCACGCCGTGGGCCAGCATCTGAATCACGGCACCCTGCAGGCCCATGAAGGTGAGCGAGAATACGCCGGCGGCCATCAGGCCCACGTGCGACAACGACGAATAAGCAATAAGCCGCTTCATATCCTGCTGGCGGATGGCGATGATAGCGCCGTAGATAATGCCGATAACCGCGAGAATCATCACCAGCTTACCCCACTGGCTTGTGCCCAGCGGCACCACCGGCAGCAGCCAGCGCAGCGTACCGTAGATACCCATTTTGAGCATAATGCCCGAGAGCAGCATGGTGGCGGGCACGGGGCTTTCGGTGTAGGTGTCGGGCTGCCAGGTATGGAAGGGGAAAATCGGCATCTTCACGGCGAAGGCAATGAAGATCAGCCAGAACAGCCAAGCCTGCTCCCCGGCCGACAAGGTCAGGTTATAGAAAGCAGCAATGTCGGAGGAACGGACGCCGCCGTTGGCCCCGGTCTGGAAGTAGAGGTACACGAAGGCGGCCAGCATAAACAGCGAGCCGATGATGGTGTACAGGAAGAACTTGAAGGTGACGGCAATGCGGCGCTCCGAGCCCCAGACGCCGGCCAGGAAATAAATCGGAATCAGGGCTACCTCCCAGAAGAAGTAAAACAGGAAGGCATCCAGTGACACGAATACGCCAATCAGGCCGGTCTGCATGAACAGAATCAGGGCGTAGAAAGCCGAGGCATTGGGGTAGTCGTGGCGGAAGGAAGCCAGGATAATGAGCGGCACCAGAAACGTGGTGAGCAGCACCAGCAGCAGGCTTAGCCCATCCATGCCAATGTGGAAGTTGATGCCGGCGGAGGCTATCCAGGGCAGGTTGACCCCAAACTGGGAATAAGCAGCCTGGGTATTGCCCGGGGCCATATTCGTGGAAGCCGACACGGCGGCAAATACGGCCACGGCGAATTCCAGCAGGGCCGCGCCGAGGGCCATTACCCGGGCCGCATTGCCCTTGGCAAAGTGCAGCAACAGGGCCGCCGCGACGGGAAAGAAGAGTAAAAAGGCAGTCAGCATACTTTATTCAGATGCAGATGAAGCCGGGGAAATCTTCCACGCCGGCCGTCCAGAGGAAAGCGTTAGAATTGGAAGACGTTCAAAGCCAGAATCAGCACGATGCCGACGACCATCAGAATCAGGTAGAGGCCTACGTAGCCGGTTTGCACGTAGCGCAGCAGCTGCCCGCCGCCCAGCGTGACGCGGCCGAAGCCATTGACGATGGGGTCGATGATGCCCTGCTCCACGTAGCGGTACAGGCCTTTCGACAAGCCCATGACGGGCTGCACGAAGAGGGTATTGTAGAGCTCGTCGATGTAATATTTGTGGTAGACCAGGCTTTCCGGGGCCGAGCGTTGGGCATCGTCCTCGGCCGGGCGCACCCGGCGACTCACGTACTGCACGTAGGCGAAGAGGATACCCAGCACGCCGGCCGCTACCGACAGGCCAATGAGCATCAGCTCCGTGCTGTGGTCCAGCTCCGTGGCAAAGGCCTCGGGGTTCAGGGCTTTCGAGTAAGTAAACAGCGGGGCCAGGTAATCAGCCAGGTAGTGCTTGCCCAGGAACATCGGGGCACCCATAAAGCCCCCACGGCGGCCAAAACAGCCAGGATAATCAGCGGCAGCGTCATCGAAGCCGGCGACTCGTGCAGGTGGTGCTTCTGCTCCTCGGTGCCACGGAACTCGCCGAAGAAAGTCAGGAACAGCAGGCGGAACATGTAGAAAGCCGTCAGGAAGGCCGTCAGCAAACCGATGCCCCAGAGAATCTTGTTGTGCTGGAAGGCGTGCTCCAGGATTTCGTCTTTCGAGAAGAAACCCGAGAAGGGCGGGATGCCCGAAATAGCCAGGCAGCCAATAAAGAAGGTGAGAAAGGTAATCGGCAGGGCTTTGCGCAGGCCACCCATGCGGCGAATATCCTGCTCGTTGCTCATGGCGTGAATCACGGAACCGGCCCCCAGGAACATCAGGGCCTTGAAGAAGGCGTGGGTCAGGACGTGAAACAGCGAAGTGCTGTAGCCCATAACGCCCAAAGCCAGGAACATGTAGCCGAGCTGGGAAACCGTGGAGTAAGCCAGTACTTTCTTGATGTCGTTCTGGGCCAGACCAATGGTGGCGGCAAACAGGGCGGTGATGCCGCCAATCCAGGCTATAACGTGGAGCGTGTCGGGGGCCAGGGTGAAGAGTACGTTGGCCCGCAGCACCATATAGATACCGGCCGTTACCATGGTAGCGGCGTGAATCAGAGCCGAAACTGGGGTGGGGCCGGCCATGGCGTCGGGTAGCCAGGTGTAGAGCGGCAGCTGGGCCGACTTACCCATGGCACCCACGAAGAGCAGCAGGGTAATGGCCGTCACGACGCCCGTGCCGATTTGCAGGGTCGAGGCCTTGTAGAAAACCTCCCCGTACTGCACGGAGTCGAAGGTCAGGTAAATCAGGAAGATACCGAGCAGGAAGCCCAGGTCGCCGACGCGGTTGATGATGAAGGCCTTCTTGGCGGCGTTGTTGTTGGCCGTTTCCTTGTTCCAGAAGCCGATGAGCAGGTAGGAGCAGAGCCCCACGCCTTCCCAGCCAATGAAGAGAATCACGAAGTTGGCGCCCATTACCAGCACCAGCATGCTGAACACGAACAGGTTGAGGAAGGCGAAAAACTTGCCTACATTCTCGTCGTGGTGCATGTAGCCGATGCTGTAGACGTGAATCAGGAAGCCCACACCCGTCACCAGCAGCAGCATAACCAGGCTGAGCTGGTCAATCTGGTAGGTGAAGGGAATCTGCATCGTGCCGACCGTAATCCAGTCGAAGAGCTTCACCGTGTACGCCTGGTGGGCTGTGGCGCCGGGCGCCAGCCACTGAGCCGTGGGGTGCAGGAACTCCCAGAACAGCGTTACCGAAATCAGGAAGGAGCCCAAGACCATCAGGCTGCTGATGGCGCCGGCTACCGTGCCCGAGAGTTTTTTGTTCAGCAGGCCATTGATGAGAAAACCCAAAAACGGCAGCAGCGGAATCAGCACGTACAGCAGCGTGGAGAAAGGGGCGCCGGCTGCGGGTATTACAGTTTCTTGCATAAAGAGTATGCTATAAGAAAATCGTCTGTCATCCTGAGCCTGCGAAGGATCTTATGCGGTTGAACGGGTCGTTCTAGCGTGATAAGGTCCTTTGCAGGCTCAGCATGACAGGCGAGTTATCATTACCACTTAAGACGGTTAAGCAGATTGACGTCGGTATTCTGGAAGTTGCGGTAAATCATCACGATGATGCCCAGGCCCACCGAGACTTCGGCAGCGGCCACGGCCATGATGAAAAACACGAAAATTTGTCCGTTGGGGTCGGAGCGGTAAGCGGAGAAAGCCGTCAGCAGCACGTTTACGGCATTGAGCATGAGCTCCACGCACATAAAGATGATAATGGCATTGCGCCGGGTTAGCACGCCCGTTACGCCGATGGCAAATAGCGCCGTGGCGAAGTATATGTAATACTCAAGCGGGACGGTGCGAATGACTTCCGGGATGGTCTGTTCCATGCAGTGGGGTCAGCGGACAAGGCAAAGAGGCCCAGCCAAAGCTCAGCTGGGGTGAATTAGCTGGCAAAGGTATCCTGAAAATCGGTAAATCCACAGGGAAAAGTACAGTTCCGGCCGTTCCGGCAGCCTGCCTGAAGGTGGTAAGGCAGGAATTAGAAACAATTAATGCCCTTGCCGGCCCAAGCGCGGTGAAGCATCTTGCATAGCGCTGTGGTAAGGGCCTTGATTACCACTGCCCACGAGTCACGCCGCTGTGGTTGGCAAGACATTCTTTTTCAAGCGGCACTTCGCCCTATATCCCGCAAAATATTCTCGCGCCGATAAAGTATTTTTCCGCCTTCCGCGTCTGTTTAGTCAGAATGGACGCACTAGCACTTAAAGCCTTGCCCATAGGCACAATGAGAGGACAGGACCGGCAGATTCAGGAGGCCGTGCAGGAACAGCGCGGTCGGCTGCTGGCCTTCATCCGCCGCCGCGTGCCCGACCCGGACGACGCCGAAGATATTCTGCAGGATGTTTTCGGGGAGCTGGTCGAAAGCTACCGGATGCTCAAGCCCGTGGAAAAAGTAGCCTCCTGGCTGTTCCGCGTGGCCCGCAACCGCATCACCGACCTCTACCGCAAAAAGAAAACGGCGTCGCTGGAAGAGGAAATGCTGCGCTACGCCGACGACAATGAGGAAGGCTCCCTGCTGCTGGCCGATGTGCTGCCCGCCGATGACGACGCCCCCGAAAACCGGCTGCTTCGCGAAACCCTGATGGAGGCCCTGGCCGAAGCCCTGGACGAGTTGCCCAAAAATCAGCGCGACGTGTTCGTGTGGCACGAGCTGGAAGGCAAGAGCTTCAAGGAGCTGGCCGAGGAAACCGGGGTGCCGCTCAAAACCCTGATTTCGCGCAAGCACTACGCCGTGCAGCACCTGCGCCAGCGCCTACAGGTGCTCTACACCAATTTGTTTACCGACTAAGTCTCTCCCCACCCCGCATATGGATCGTCATAACTGGCCGCTTCGCGTCCTCAAATTTATTCTCCTCGGTATCCTGTTCGTGGCCGTAATGGGCTACCTCACGATGAGCCTGTGGAACTGGCTGGTGCCCGAGCTTTTCCACGGTCCGGTCATCAATTTCTGGCAAACCCTGGGCCTGCTGCTGCTTACCCGCCTGCTCACCGGCTTCCGGGGCGGCTCCGGCCGGCCGGGCTTCAGCCGCAAGTGGCAGCAGCACAAAAACGACTGGAAACAGAAAATGGAAAGTCGCATGGCCGGCATGACCCCGGAGGAGCAGGAGAAATTCCGCCAGAAGATGCGCGCCAGCTGTGGCCCACCCGCCTGGATGCGCCGACAGTCGACCGAAACCGCCTTCAACGCGCCCGTGGAATAGCCGCAGCTGCCTGCTCATGGCTGTAGCGTGGGCCGGTGGCGAATACTATGTTGGAAAGCGGCTCCCGAGTAGCTCGGGGGCCGCTTTTTTTATGTGTCAAACCCAAGAAAGCCAATAAAGGCGCTGACTTTCTTGGGATTGCAAAAAGATATCAACTACTGCGCAGCTGTCATTTCCGGGCTTTTCGTATACCGGAGCAGCATATTTTGTAGCCCTATGGTTGTTCCCAATTCTTCTCCCGACTCTCCGCCTGCCGCGCCCGGGGGAATGGCCCAAGTGGTGGAGCGCAATATCGAAGCCCTGTTGCAGCGGCAGCAGCGGGAAGAGAAAAGCAGAACCTGGCAGGACCGCACCGCCGACGCCGTAACCAAGTTTACAGGCAGCATGGCTTTCGTCTTGATTCACCTGGTGTTCTTTGCCGGCTGGATTTTGTGGAACGTAGGCTGGCTTGGTCTTAAGCCCTTTGACCCGTCGCTGGTAATTCTAGCCATGGAGGCTTCCGTGGAAGCCATCTTTCTGTCCACTTTCGTGCTCATCAGCCAGAACCGTATGGCTGCCCTGGCCGATAAGCGCGCCGACCTAAACCTGCAGGTCAGCTTACTTAGCGAGCATGAAATAACCCGACTGGTGATTCTGGTGCGGGAAATAGCGCAGAAAATGGATATTCAGGAGGCCCAGGACCCCGAAATTCCCGAGCTGACCCAGGATGTACACCCCGAGCGGGTTCTCGACACTATTGCGGAGTACCAGCGCAAGCAGGAGCAAGAAAGTAAGAGTTCAGACTAATTGTGGCTCAGTTAGCAGCCAGCGCCGCGTTGATTTCAGCGACTGTGCCGAACAGATTTCTCTCCCTTAAGGCGCTTGCCCAGACGCTGCATCCACCGGCCAAACTTGGTTCGGCGGTAGCGTGGAACCCGGGTTTCCAGCCGCTCTGCCTTTCGGCTGACTACAGCCGGAGCCGGGCGTAAAGGAGGGGGCACCTTGTGGACTGGAACATTGGCAGCCGAAGACGGGCTCCAGGTTTTGCTAACCACTTGTAGGCTCAAGCGCCGGTTTAGAGCCCGGCCGATGGGGCCTGAATTAGAAGCTGCCGCCAGCTGCGCCCCGTATCCTTCGGCCTGCAGGCGGCTGCCCGAAATACCCAGGGCGAGCAGGGCGTAGCGTGCCGCCCGGGCCCGCTGCTGGCTTAGCTCCTGATTGGCTTGCTCGTCGCCGGAGGTATCCGTATGGCCCCTATTCGCACCTGGGCGCGGGGAAAGGCCCGCAGAATAGCTGCCACGTTACGCAGCTGCTCCTGCGACTCGGCCGTGAGCGTGGCGCGGCCCGGAGTAAAATATACCCGGTCCATATTGAGCAGCGCCGCCGGCGAAGCAGACGACTCAACAGCCTGAATAGGGTCGGCGAGGAGTCGGTAAAGCTGGTACTCGGTCGAGTTGGTGCCCACGCGTTGGCGGCTGCCGTCGGGCAAAGTAAGCACCAAGGGCTGGCCAGTATGGTAGATATAGGTATCCGTATCCGGGTCGTAATGACCGGCCTGGAACTCCTCTGTAGTTGGAGCCGCGGGTTTTGGCGGTGCGCTGCGCGTCGAAGGCACCACATTGCTGACTGGCACGGCCGGTGTGCCCACCGGGCTTTGCGTTTCGGCGCGTACGACTGATTCAGCGGGGCGAAGCAGATATTGTCCGCCCAGGTAGCTCAGTACTGCCAGGGGCAGCGTCAGCAGCCACGCAGCTACGGGCAGCTTTTCCCGCTTGGCTGGTTGTGAACCCGCACTGCCCGGCGTGAACGTAATGCCGCCACCTACCTTTTCCCAGGTTCCGGCGCCGGCCACCGTGAAGCGCTGCAGCGGCTCGGGCTCAATGGTGGCGGTGGGCTCTGTTGAAGAAGAATCGGCTGCCGACGCTGGTTTGGCCAACGGCGGTTCCGGAGCCTGCGCCACGTTAATTACGCGTGGTTGCACCAGCAGCCACTGGCAAAGCTGGCTTGCCGTCAGTTGTTGGTCGGCGGCGTGCTCACCGAGTGTGCCAAGCACGGCCGCTACGGCAACTTCCAGGAGCGTTGTAGTAGCCGCTTCGGATAGGCTGGCAGCTCCCGAAATCCGTTGGATGGTAGTTTGGTAGGTTTCCCCGAGCAAGCCTTGCATCAATCCGGTACCCCGGCCTTGAGTTAGGTCCAACTCACAAGCTCGTAACTGCGCAAGAGTACCGTTTGCGTGAGCCTGTTGGGTGAGCGTCCACAGCGCTTCTTCCCCGTTGGGACGGCTTATTCGGTCTTGTAAGCTTCGGATAACCAGCGAAACAAGCTCATTCAGCGCGTGCTTTACGACAGCTGAGTTCTGTCCAGCAATTGGGCTGAGGTGTCGGAGCTGTTCCTCTGTAAAGAGCTGATTGACTGCTTCAGCTACGGTTTTCGCCTGCAGCATAGAAAAGCACAGTAAAGTGTTTTCTAATTTAAGGATAAATTATTGATGAAAAAATAATATTATGTAGTTAGCATAATTGTGTTCGGATAACTGTGGAGCTATAACTCAGCTACTGTGTTCTACAGCGGTACGTACACTGGCTTGGCATCCTCCTGTTCCGCAAACACAATGCTGGCCCGTTTGAAGTCCTTTTTAGGCAGCTTATACATGCTGACCTGGTATTCAGGCTCGCCATAGCTCACTCCCTGCAAAGCGGTAGCAGGCTTGGAAGTCGACGAAAGCACTAATCGGACCGTGTTATCCGCTGCGGCTTCCGCTTCTAGCTCATCGTGAAACGTGGCTCCGGCCGCCGCTACGGGCGGGTGAATCAGCAGCACAACAAACTCGTGCTTGAAATCAGCGGGAGCTGCCTGGTTGGGTTGAGCCGATACTACGTCCTGGGCTTCAAGCACGTGTTGGAACGCGGCGCTATCCGTGACAATCAGGTAGTCGGTATCGGTAGGGTGGGGCAGTTCCACCGTTCCATCCTCGTTCACTTGTCCTACGCCCGTGTACTGATTTTCACCAGCGGCAGCGGCCTGTTGAGCTTGTTCCGCATTCACCTGACCCAGAATCATGGCTACCGCTTCCTGGGCTGAGGTACCCTTAGGATTTCTGACGAAGCTGTAGCCTTCTATTTCCTGAGAAGGCACGTCTGCACTTGAACAGGCCATGACGGTGAGTAAAAGGGCTCCGCGGCTAATAGATGCCAATAACTTCATAAGCGGGACAGGTAGGTGCAGTCGTTCGGGGATAAAGATGGGCGAATTTTATTAACCTGAAGCTTTCCGTTGTCACGCGCTCAGCTATAACAATGATTACCAAAAATGCCCCGGAAATAAGAGGGGCCGGAGCCGCTCCCATAAAATCTACTTTGACGCTACCCACCACGACTCCAGCAGTGTTCCCTGTCCATAACCGTTAATGATAATGTACTTTACTTGCTTATGAAGAACGGTATCGGGCAAGTCAATTACGTTATAGTCAGCTAGTCTATATCTGCTGTTCAACACTGCGTAGTCGGCTTCTGTGGGCAGCATTTTATCTTCCTTGGCTATTGAGACAACCTTGTTGAAATCATCAATCTGGCCAAGCCAAACAGTAGCGCCCGGCTGCAAGCGCCAACCTGGAATACGCTCCATGGAAAAGCTCTGGCGCCCGAGTTTTATTGACAAGTCCAGCGTGTCATTCTTTGCTACAAAGGGAAGCAAAAGCAAGCCAGCACTATCCCGAAGCAAGTAGCGGTGCGTGCGAGACCATAGTGTTATGTCCTTTGCTTTTACTCTACGCTGCTTCTCTTTATTGTTTACATAGTAGTGTATGCTCAGCACTGGAGATTTAACATTACTCTCGGTCGAACGCGAAGTCTGACACAATACAGGCAGAGCATAACTACAAGCCAAAAAAGTAAGAAGCGCTGCTCTCATATTTAAAAAGTTGATGCTAAGAAACAAAAAGCGGCGCCTGATGCTTCAGGCGCCGCTTTTTGTTTCTTAAAAGAAGCTCTTGCTTAGAAATTCCTTTCTCCGGCTTCGCGCTTACCCAGCATTACGGCTCCAACCATAGCGGCTAGGAACAGCACCGAGGCCAGCTCGAAGGGCAGCAGGTACTTGGTGTAGAGAATCATGCCCAACTGGCTTACCATACCAATCTGCGAGTTGAACACCGGCGCGTTGAACGTGGTGCCGGGCTGCACATCGCGCAGGGCAGCCACCATCACGACCAGCAACAAGCCCCGGCCACCGCCGCCGCTACCTTCGATAAAGTCGATTTGTGGGGTTCCGTGTCGGCGTTCAGGTTCAGGAACATAATCACGAACAGGAACAGTACCATAATGGCACCGGCGTACACGATGATGTTGACGGCGGCCAAGAACTGCGCGTTCAGAATCAGGTAGTGACCCGAGAGCGAGAAGAACGTCAGAATCAGGAACAGCACGCTGTGTACCGGGTTTTTGGCCAGTACTACGCCAAGGGCCGCAAACAAAGCCACAAACGACAGGAAGAAAAACAGGGAAGAAGAGGCCATTGGCGGAAAGTAGCGCGAATGTGAAAAGGTAAAACCGGCCATCCGAAAGCAGGGCTTCAAGATGGCAGGAAGTATTCGATTAGCGGGCAGCTACAGCTTGCTGGCTGGTTTTCTGGCGCAAGGCCTCGGCCTGCTCGGGCGTGAGTTGAATGCCGCGGATGCTGCGAGCGTCCGGATCAACGGGCTCTACCAGACGGTCTTTGCCGTAGATGAACTCGTCGCGCTCGAAGCGGGGCGGGGCCATCTTGTCGGGCTGCAGATATACGGCAGCTTTCGGGCAGGCTTCTTCGCACAGGCCACAGAAGATGCAGCGCAGCATGTTCACCTCATAGCTGACGGCGTATTTCTCCTCGCGGTAGAGGTTTTCCTCGCCTTTTTTCCGCTCACCGGCCACCATCGTAATGGCTTCGGCGGGGCAGGCTACGGCACAGAGGCCGCAGGCCGTGCACCGCTCCCGGCCTACTTCGTCGCGCTTGAGCACGTGCAGGCCGCGGAAGATGGGGGAGAAGGGGCGCTTTTCTTCGGGGTACCGAACGGTCACCTGCTTTTTGGTAGCCGCCCGGAAAAAGTGGCGCATGGTGATGCTCAACCCCTGGAAGATGGCCGGCAGGTAGGCCCGCTCGGCCAGCGTCATGGGCTTGGCTTCCAGCTTTTTCGCTCTATTGCTTAAGGACTGCATAGGTTCGATTACTTAATAACACCGCCCAGAATCAGGCCGCCGGTGAGCAGGATGTTGAAAATGGCCAGCGGGATCAGGATGGTCCAGCCCAAGCGCATCAGCTGGTCGTAGCGGAAGCGGGGCAGAGTCCAGCGCACCCACATGAAGAAGAAGATGAAGGCGAAGATCTTGCCGAACAGCAACAGCAGGCCCAGTACGGAAATCAGGTTCTGAGCCGACATCAGCTCCCAGCCCTGGGCCGATACCAGCCAGTCGCGCAGCTCGTACTGGAAGGGAAAGTTGAAGCCCCGAAGTAGAGCACGCTCATCACGGCCGAGGCCACGAAGACGTTTACATATTCGGCAAACAGGTACAGACCCATTTTCATGGAGCTATACTCGGTGTGGTAGCCACCTACCAGCTCGGTTTCGCACTCGGGCAAGTCAAAAGGGGTGCGGTTGGTTTCGGCGAAGGCGCATACCAGGAAGATGATGAAGCCCAGGGGCTGTTTCACGATGTTCCAGAAGTGCCACTCGCCGGCTACCGATTGCTGCAAGGTGATTTCCCGCAGCGAAAGGGTGCCCGAAATCATCAGCACGGCGATGAGCGACATGCCCATGGCCAGTTCGTAGCTGATGTTCTGGGAGCCGGCCCGGATGGCGCCGAGCAAGGAGAACTTGTTGTTGGAGGCCCAGCCGCCAATCATCACCCCGTACACGCCCAACGACACAATGCCAAATACCCAGAGCATGCCGATGTTGACTTCGATGCCTTGTAGGTTGAATACGTTGTTGCCGAACTGCACCACGTTGCCAAACGGAATTACCGCCGACGACATCAGGGCCGTAATCATGGCCAGGCAGGGGCCCAGCACGAACAGCGCCCGGTTGGCGCCAGCGGGGAAGAACTCTTCTTTGGTGAAGAGCTTCACTGCATCGGCTAAGGGCTGCAGCAAGCCAAAAGGACCGGCGCGGTCCGGGCCAACGCGGTCCTGCAGGAAGGCCGCAATAACCCGCTCAGCGTAGGTGCAATACGTAGCAATCAGCAACGAAACGCCGAAAACGACGAGGATAACAATGGATTGCCAGCCTAAGGTTGGTAGTTCGATCATCAGATTAGTTACCTAAGCGCATGGGAGGATTCTGTTCCAGGTCGCGGACGGAGCTTTCTGGCAAGTCGGCAATAACCTGGGCATTGAGCACGGGCAGCTCGTAGTGGTTGGCCGAAATAACCGACGAACGGTCGATGTGGGCCGGGCCTTCCAGCGTCCAGTCGGACGTTTCCTTCTTATCGAAGCGGCAGGTGTTGCAAATCCACTCCTTCACCTCGCCGTACTGGTCCTTACGGGCCGTTACGCGCAGCACGTCCTTGCCTTTGTACCAGAGCACCACTTTGCCACAGCACTTGGGGTTTTCGCAGTCACGGTGGGCATTTACGGGTTTCGTAAACCACACGCGCTGTTTGAAACGGAAGGTTTTATCGGTCAACGCGCCCACCGGGCACACATCGATGACGTTGCCGCTAAACTCGTTGTCGATGATGTTCTCGATGTAGGTACCAATTTCGGCGGCGTCGCCGCGGCCCAGTACGCCGTGCACGCGCTTCTCGGTGAGCTGGTCGGCTGTGAACACGCAGCGGTAGCACAGGATGCAGCGCGTCATGTGCAGCTGAATCAGCGGACCGATGTCGATTTTCTCGAAGGTGCGGCGCTCCTCTTCGTAGCGCGTGGTGCTCACGCCGTGCTCGAAGGCGAAGTTCTGCAAGTCACACTCCCCAGCCTGGTCGCACACGGGGCAGTCCAGCGGGTGGTTGATGAGCAGCATTTCCACGATGCCCTTGCGCACGTTGAGCACCTGCTCGGACGTCGTATTCTCGACCACCATGCCGTCCTGCACCGGCGTTACGCACGAGGCAACCAGCTTGGGCATGGGGCGGGGGTCTTTGGCCGAGCCGGCCGCCACACGCACGAGGCAGGCGCGGCACTTGCCGCCCGAACCTTTCAGCGGCGTGTAGTAGCACATGGCCGGGGGCACGATGCCGCCGCCGATGGTGCGGGCCGCGTTGAGGATGGTGGTTCCGTCCGGAACGTCAACCTCGATGCCGTCAAATGTTATTTTAGCCATTATTCAGAGCTTCCTAAGGGCGGAAGTGAAATGTCAGTTAGTACAAATTAAGCCAGTACCGCTTTGCCGGGAAACACAGCGCCGGGGCGGGTAGCTTCCTGGGGGTAGCGCACGTGCCACTCGAATTCGTCGCGGAAGTGACGGATGGCGGCCGAAACCGGCCAGGCAGCGGCTTCACCCAGCGGACAAATCGTGTTGCCTTCGATTTGCTTGGCCACGCTGGCCAGCACGTCGATGTCGCGCTCATTGCCGTGGCCGTGCTCGAGGCGGTGCAGGATTTTCTCCAGCCAGCCCGTACCCTCACGGCAGGGCGAGCATTGCCCGCACGACTCGTGGTGGTAGAAGCGCGAGAAGTTCCAGGTGTTGCGCACGATGCAGGTGGTTTCGTCCATGGCAATGAAGCCACCCGAACCCAGCATGGTGCCCGTCACGAACCCGCCATCCGACAACGACTCGTAGGTCATCAAGCGGGGCTCACCCGCGGCGGTTTTCAGAATCAGCTCCTTGGGCAGAATCGGTACCGACGAACCGCCGGCTACGACAGCCTTCAGGTCGCGCCCTTTCCAGACGCCGCCGCAGTACTCATCGGAATAGATGAATTCCTCGACCGGCACGCCCAACTCGATTTCGTAGATACCGGGTTTGTTGAGGTGGCCGCAGGCCGAAATCAGCTTGGTGCCGGTGCTCCGGCCCACGCCAATCTTGGCATACTCGTCGCCACCGTCGTTGACAATAACCGGCACGGCCGCAATGGACTCCACGTTGTTCACCACCGTGGGGCGGGCGTAGAGGCCCTGCACGGCGGGGAATGGGGGCTTGTTGCGGGGGTTGCCGCGCTTGCCTTCCAGGGATTCAAGCAAAGCCGTTTCCTCCCCGCAGATGTAGGCGCCCCCACCGGGGTGCACGTACAAATCCAGGTCGTAGCCCGAGCCCAGGATGTTCTTGCCTAGGAAACCGGCCGCGTAAGCTTCAGCAATGGCCTTTTCCAAGATGCGCAGCACGTACAACAACTCCCCGCGGATGTAGATGTAGGAAGTATTGGCGCCCAGGGCGTAGGAGCTGGTAATCATGCCTTCCACCAGCAGGTGGGGCAGTTTCGACATCAGCTGCCGGTCCTTGAAGGTGCCCGGCTCCGATTCGTCGGCGTTGCAAACGAGGTAGCGCGGCACGCCTTCAGGCTTGGCCAGAAAGCTCCACTTCATTCCGGTGGGGAAACCGGCGCCGCCGCGGCCGCGCAGGCCCGACTTCTTCACCTCTTCCACCACCTCGTCGGGGGTCATGGTTTTGAGGGCCTTCTCCACCGAGCGGTAGCCGCCATGCTTGCGGTATACTTCAAAGGTGTCGATGCCTTCAACGTTAATATGTTCGGTCAGCAGTTTGCGTCCCATAGTGTCTGAGCGGTAAGCTGAAAGAGGTTAATTGTTGGCTACGGCGTTAGGCAGGCCTTTTTCTTCCCAAGGAAGAGCCGGACGGTGCACCATGTTGCGCAGCTCGCTGAGCATGGCGTTTACCGAAGCTTCGGTGTCCAGCTGCTCGTAGTATTTCTCGCGCACCTGCACCACGGGGGCAAAGCCGCAGGCGGCCAGGCATTCCACCTCTTTCAAGGTAAACAGGCCATCGGCCGAAGGACCGCCGCCAACCTTAGCGCCGGTGATACGCTCCAGTTCGGCCGTCAGCTCATCGGAGCCACGCAGCTGGCAGGGACCCGTACGGCAGATTTCCAGCACGTGCTTGCCCACCGGCTTGAGGTTGAACATGGTGTAGAAGGTCGAAACCTCGTACACCTCGATAGGTTTCACGCCCAATACCTCGGCCACCAGGTCCTGCACCTCGGGGGCTACCCAGCCCCGAATTCGGCCTGGGCAATGTGCAGCACCGGCAGCATCGCCGACTTGCGGCGCTCCTCCGGGTATTGCTTGCAGATACGGTCTATTTCAGCCTTGGCAGCTTCCGAAAACTGGGGTTTCACGGGCGCGGTTGTCGATTCCATAAAGTCAAATTCAGCAAAAAACTACGCGTCCAGCTCGCCGGCAATAACGTTCATCGACGACAAGGTCACGATGGCGTCGGAGAGGCTGCTTCCCACCACCATTTCGGGGTAAGCCTGGTAGTAGATGAAGCAGGGGCGGCGGAAGTGCAGGCGGTAGGGCGTGCGGCCCCCGTCGGAAATCAGGTAGAAGCCCAGCTCGCCGTTGCCGCCTTCCACGGAGTGGTACACCTCGCCCACTGGCGCTTCAATCTCACCCATGATGATTTTGAAGTGGTAGATCAGGGCCTCCATGTTCTTGTAGACAGCCTGCTTGGGAGGCAGGTAATAGTGCGGTGCATCGGCGTGGAAGGGGCCTTCAGGCAGGTTTTCCAAAGCCTGGTTGATAATGCGCAGGCTCTGCCAGATTTCCTCGTTGCGCACCATAAACCGGTCGTAGGTGTCGCCCTTGGTGCCCACGGGGATTTCAAACTCGAAGTCCTCGTAAGAAGAGTAGGGGTTCATGGCCCGCACGTCGTAGTCGACGCCGGCGGCGCGCAGGTTGGGGCCGGTGAAGCCGTAGTTCAGCGCTTTTTCCGCCGTAATCGGCCCCACGTTCACCACGCGGTCCATGAAAATGCGGTTGCGGTTGAACATGGATTCAAACTCCTTCATCACCGCCGGGAAAGTCTTGAGCCAGTCGCGCAGCTTCTGGATGGCGACATCCGAGAAGTCGCGCTCCATGCCGCCCACGCGGCCCATGTTGGTAGTCAGGCGGGCGCCGCAAATTTCCTCGTAAATCTCGTACACCTTCTCGCGCTCCTGGAACACGTACAGAAAGCCCGTGAAGGCCCCGGTGTCTACGCCCAGGATCGAGTTGCAGATCAAATGGTCGGTGATGCGGGCCAGCTCCATGGCAATAACGCGCATGTACTGGGCGCGCTTGGGCACCGTTACGCCGAGTAGTTTCTCTACCGTCATGTGCCAGCCCATGTTGTTGATGGGTGACGAGCAGTAGTTCATCCGGTCGGTGAGAGGCGTGATTTGATAGAAGGGCCGGCGTTCGGCAATCTTCTCAAAAGCCCGGTGGATATAGCCAATAGTGGGCACACCCGAAATAATCCGCTCCCCATCCATTTGCAGGATGTTCTGGAAAATGCCGTGCGTGGCCGGGTGCGTCGGACCCAGGTTGAGGGTCGTCAACTCCTGGCTGAAGTCGTTGAGCGTCGGAATCAGGCCGCTGTTATGCTGCTGCTCCCGCGCTTCCTGAATAATTTTATGCGTGCCTTCCAGCGAGTCGTTTACTGCCATGATATAGTAACCAGGGGCCTAGCGGCCGAAGAAAAGGTCTGTTTTGTCTTCGCGGGTACCATCTTCCAGCGCGTATTCCTTGCGCATGGGGTGGTAGTCCATATCTTCCACATTCAGGATGCGGATCAGGTTGGGGTGGCCCGTGAAGATGATGCCATAGAAGTCGTAGGCCTCACGCTCCATCCAGTTCGCCGTGGCGTAGAGGTCGGTGAGCGTGGGCACGACTGGGTCAGCAATGGGGAAGAACATCTTGATGCGCAGGCGCAGGTTGTTTACCAGGCTGTGCACGTGGTAAATCATGCCCAATTCCTTACCCTCGTTTTCGGGGTAGTGGATGCCGCACATCGTGGTTAGGAAGTTGAGCTGCAACTCCTGGTCCTGCTGCAGGCCGGCAATGATTTCGTGAATCCGCTCCCGGGTCGTGGTTACCGTCAGCAGGCCGTAGGGCTCCTCCACGTCGGTAAACGTGTCGGCGCCGAACAAGCGGTGCAGCAGCGCGAGCAGTTGAGCGTTCTTGGCCGCTTGCGGGTCTTGCGGGGCCGCCGCTTCCTGGGGTGCTGCCGCAGATTCTGGAGTATTTTCAGCCATTCCTGTAAGAGAAGCTAAGAGGCAGAAACTGGCCCTTCCGGCAGAGTACCGAAAGGGCCAGCGTCCAAACTACTTGATGTTGTAAGAAGCCAGCAGCGCCTGGTACTCGGGCGCGTTGCGGCGACGAATCGATTCGGTGCGGGCCAAGTCCTGCACCCGCATCAGGCCGTCGAGCACCTGCTCGGGGCGGGGCGGGCAGCCGGGCACGTACACGTCGACGGGAATGATCCGGTCGATGCCCTGCAGCACGGAGTAAGAGTCGAAGATACCACCCGAGCAGGCGCAGGCGCCCATGGCCAGTACCCAGCGGGGCTCGGCCATCTGCTCGTACACCTGCTTCACGATGGGCGCCATTTTCTTGGCGATGGTGCCCATCACCATCAGCAGGTCGGCCTGCCGGGGCGAGAAGCTAGGACGCTCCGAGCCAAAGCGGGAGATGTCGTAGTGGGAGCCCATGGTAGCCATGAACTCGATGCCGCAGCAGGAAGTGGCGAAGGGCAAAGGCCACAGGGAGTTGGCGCGGGCCATGCCCACGACCTGCTCCAGCGAGGTTGCGAAAAAGCCAGCGCCTTCCACACCCTCGGGGCGTCCACCATCTTTATTTCAGGAACACGAATATCGCTCATGAGATTTTTCAGTTTGGAGGGGCATTATACCCTTAATCCGAACACCAGCGCGCCGGCAAAAGTTTGGTTGAATTGGACTTAGGCGTGCGTGCCAGTCCACTTCAGGATGCCCTTTTTGATGACATAGGCAAAACCTGCCATCAGCAGGGCCAGGAACACAATCATCTGCAGGAATCCGTCCCAGCCCAGGGTGCGGAAATTCACGGCCCAGGGGTACATGAAGATTACTTCCACGTCGAAGAGCACGAACAGGATGGCTGTGAGGAAGTATTTAATCGAAATCGGGGTGCGGGCATTGCCCACCGACTCGATACCACACTCGAAAGAAGCGTCTTTCACCGTGCTCTGCCGCTTGGGCCGACGAGGTGAGACACAATCATGGCGAAGGCCACGAAGGCAATGGCCAGGCCGAATTGCACCACAATGGGCAGAAAATCAACCGGCTGGTAATTAGTGGTTACAGCGAGAAGCATACGATTCAGCAGTTAAAGGCCCGTATAAACAGGCATTGAGGGGCAAAGGTAGGGCTTAGAGCTTTGGGAACAAAGGTTCTGCGGGCCCTGGTTCGCAATGGCGTATATTTGGACAAATTAGGTTTTATTAATGTGGGTCTGGCCCAGTTGCCGCCCCAGCCCTACACGACAGGAAATTGCTTGGCATATATCAACCCTCTTAGCTGCATGGCAACTACGAAGGCGACGTGTACGCTACGCCGAAGATGAAATTGATAGCACACCGATATGGGCCCAGCCGCTGGGCGAATAGCAACGAGTAGGATACATGAGTGACCATAGTACTACGATTGTTCCAGCTCTGTCAGCTTATCCCGGTAAAGAGGATAAGGCAAAAGAAATTCTGAACTGGCTTGTTGCCGAGGACATTATAAAGCCTACACTTTCCGACTGTGTTTTAAGCGCATCAGGAGGCTACGCTATAGCTGAGGGAGCAAGGGCCGTGATTGGCTCAGCTAAACGGGGGCCATTTGACCTAGCCGTAAACGGGCTCGAAATCGTTACCGAACGGCAGGTTTTTGACACGGGCGGCAATGGGGTGGAAGAGCTGATCTGCCCAAGCTGCGACCAGGACCTTGCGGCGGAGGATTGGAGCTTTATTGATGACTGGTACCAGGGCCACACTAATGATGTTGTCTGTCCGGTTTGCAACACCGCCGCTGATATTCACTTGTTCCGCTTCACGCCGGTGTGGGGCTTCAGTGACCTAGGCTTTAGATTCTGGAACTTGCCCGATCTGACCGAAGCCTTTATAAATAGGTTTCAGCAAAAGCTTGGCTGTACTGTCTCGGTTGTTTACCAACGCATCTGACACATGACAAGGCCGCTTCGGAATTCCGAAGCGGCCTTTTACTAAGTACCAACTAGGCGGCACTCTATAGCTGCTGACTAGAAAGTCAATATAGAGCCGTCTTCCAGGGCCCGGCTGTAGTTTTCCAGATCGAACTCGTAGAGGAAAGGGGAACGGTGGGGCCCGATTTTCTTTTGCTCGTCGAGCTGCCGGATCAGGCCCAGGGTGAGGAGCTTCTTGCGGAAGTTGCGCCGGTCAATCTGCCGGCACAGGATGGTTTCGTAGAGGGAGTGAATTTCGGGCAGGGTAAACTTGTCCCGCAGCAGGTTGTAGCCAATGGGCTGCTGAAAAATATGAGCCCGCAGCGTTAGCAGAGCTTTCTGGATAATCTCGTTGTGGTCGTACACCAGCTCGGGAATATCGGCCACGTTCAGCCAGCAATATTCGTCGACCAGAAACTCGGGCGTCACAACCACCTGCAGGTAGTCGACCAGGGCGTAGTAGCCAATGGACAAGGTGCGCTCGGAAAGCCAGTGCCCGGGGCTGAGGCTGACGCCCACCTTGGAGTAGGTCGTGTTGTGCGTCTGCTCGGTCTTGATGTCGTTCATCCGGGTGGCGCTGTCGCCGAAGGTGTAGAACTGCTGCAAGAACAAACCGGTGAGCTGGGTTTTCTCGGCCAGAATGCGGTGGGCCGCGTCGGTCAGGGTTTCGTGCCGCCCGATGTAGCCGCCCGGCAGGCTCCAGTTTTCCTGGCCGTGGTGCCGAATGAGCAGCGTTTTGAGCTCGTGGTCGTGGTAGCCAAAGATGGCGCAGTCGATGGAAAGATGGGGCAAAAACCGCTCTGCGCCATGATGCACAAAATCCAGGACGTCCTGACGCGTATTCATAAGCGAAAGTTTATTGCGTAGAATTTACGCATTGTAAACAAATGTTTCTATATTCGGCCCGTAGACACTGCAGAAGAACTGCGTCGGCTTGCCTGATTTCGATACGCAAGTTCCCGTTTTCCTGCTTATCCTCTACTTCCGACCTGCTGAAATTTCCACTGCTAACCCCCATCGTATGCAGAACTCTCCGCTGGTTTCCCCGGCGACGCACCGCTGCTCAGGGCTCTAAACAGAGCCTGCTAAGCCAGCCCAGTCCTTACTAGTACTTTTTCCGCTCTACGGCCGCCTTGTTGACTGGCAATGACGCCGTTTTTAAGCTGCACAGCTAGCTCCTAATTTATGGAGCTTAATCTGAGCATACTTCCTCTGAGGGCCCGAAAAAGGCTCTCCCCACACCTGTTTGCCCTAATTCAAAAGCCGAAATTTTCCGGCCTGAATAATCGTGCCCGTACGCGTCGGTAGATTGAACTTTCCGACGATACTATTATCTGTTTCTGCTCCCTCTATTCTGACTCGAAAGCTGCACTGCTTTTTGACTGGCACCTCTTTGCCTGCTTTTGTCCACTAACTCCCATTTAAAATCCCACCTTTATGCTTTCACAATCACACAGGAAAATCCTTTTACAGGGAGCGGCGCTGCTTACTGCTAGTAGCCTGCAAACGTTTGTGGCTTCGGCGGCTCCGCTGCGGCCAGCACCAGAAACGAGCCTGCAGCCCCAGCAGGTGGCCAACGTCCGCGTGGCCGGTCGGGTTACCCAGGCTAACGGGAAGGGCTACCGGGCGTTACGGTGGTGGTGAAGGGGAGTTCGGTGGGCACTAGTACCGATGCTACCGGTAATTTCAGCCTGGAAGTGCCCGAAGGCAGCGTGCTGGTATTCAGCTTTGTGGGCTACTCGCGCCGGGAAGTACCCGTAACGGAAGCCACTACCAGCTTCAACGTGACGCTGAGCGAAGACGCGCAGGCGCTCAAAGAAGTAGTAGTAGTAGGTTATGGCACCCAGGAGCGGCAGAGCGTAACGGGCGCCGTGGCTTCGGTGTCGGGGCGCGACGTAGCCGCGCAGCCCGTATCCGACGCAGCCCAGGCCATTCAGGGCCGGGCAGCCGGTGTGCAGGTGGTATCCAACTCAGGCTCGCCGGGTACGGGCGGCACTTCGGTGCGGGTGCGGGGCATTACCTCGGCCGGCAACAACTCCCCGCTGTATGTGGTGGACGGGTTTCCGCTGCCCTCGGCAGTGGATGGCAATGGCAATGCCACGGGTAACGAGCTGAACAGCATCAACCCCAACGACATTGAAAGCATCGACGTGTTGAAGGACGCCTCGGCCACGGCTATTTACGGGGTACGGGCCGCCAACGGCGTTGTTATTGTAACTACCAAGCGGGGCAAAGCCGGCGTGTCGAGCATCAACCTGGATGCCTACGTGGGTACCCAGCAGGTGTGGCGGCAGATTCCGCTGCTCAACGCCCAGGAGTTTGCCCAGCTCAACAACGAAGCCCGCCGCAACGGGGGCCTCGACGTGATTCCGAAATACGCCAACCCCAGCTCCCTGGGAACCGGTACCAACTGGCTCGACGAGATTTTCCGGCCGGCCAAGATTCAGAACTACGCTTTGTCGGCCACGGGGGCAGTGAAAAAGCCCGTTACGCCGCCAGCGCCGGCTATTTCCAGCAGGACGGCACCATTATCAACTCCAGCTTTCAGCGCTTTACGTTGCGGGCCAACGGGGAAGTGCAGCTCAGCAAAGTCCTCAAAATCGGTAATACGCTGGGCTTGACCCACCAGGAAGAACAGCCCCTAAACAACGAAAACAACGAGTTTTCGGGCGTTATCCAGCTGGCTCTGCAAGCCCCGCCCACCGCGCCGGCCTTCAACCCGAACGGTACCTACTACGAGTTTACCAGCGCCGACAACTACGGCGAGGAAAACCCCGTGACAGCCGCCCGCCGGCCTCAGATCCGGAACAACCGCAACCGGGTAACTTCCACGTTCTACGCCGAGCTGGAGCCTCTGAAAGGTTTGCGCCTGCGCACCAACGTGGGCACCGACCTGCAGTTTTTGCAGGGTGACCAATTTTTTCCCTCCATTGTCGGTTCTTCCAAGTACCCGACTTCCCAGGCCACGGCCAACAGCAGCTCCAACTACAGCCCGAGCTACCTGATTGAGAACACGCTGACCTACGATAAGCTTATTGGCAACAACCACCAGTTTAGCTTGCTGCTGGGGCAGTCGGCCCAGCAGTTCGACAACTTCTACCTCGGCGGTGCCCGCACCGGCTACAGCACCAACAACCTAACAATTCTGGACCGTGGGCCGGTAAACTCCCAGCTCAGCAACAACGGCGGCAACAGCCGGACCCGCCTGGCCAGCTACTTTGGCCGGGCTAACTACGAGTTTGCCGGTAAATACCTGTTCCAGGCCATTCTGCGCTACGATGGTTCCTCGGCTTTTGCGCCTGGCAACCAGTTTGGCTTCTTCCCCGGGGCCTCGGCCGGCTGGCGCCTCTCGGAGGAAGAGTTCCTGAAAGACAACGCGTACGTAAGCAACCTGAAGCTGCGCGTGGGTTATGGCCGGGTGGGCAATCCGCTCAACGCGGGCACGTTTGCCTACCTGACCACCGTCAACTCGACGCCGCAGTCCAACAACGGCGTGCCCGGCACGGGCTATGTGTTCGGTACTGGCAACCAGCTGCAGGTAATCGGCGGCGCCCCAACCCGTTTGCAGAACACGGACCTGCGCTGGGAAAACAACGAGCAGTTCAACGTGGGTATCGACGTGGGGCTGTGGAAAAACCGCCTCTCGGGCTCTGTCGACCTGTACCGCCGCACCTCACCCAACCTGATTGCGGCCGTGCCGGTGACCTACGTGTCGGGTACCAGTGAGAGCATCAACACCAACGCGGCAGCCTCTACCAACCGCGGCATCGACTTGGCCATTACCTCCAACAACTTCGCCGGGGATGCTGGCGGGCTGAGCTGGACTACTTCGTTGAACGTGAGTGCCTACCGCAACGAAATTACCTCGCTCGGTGCTGGCAAGCCCTTCGACGGGCAAAACACCCGGGGCGGGGGTAACCTGGTGCGCTACGAGGCTGGTGTACCGTTCGGCTCCTTCTACGGCTACGTGGCTGATGGCCTGTTTCAGACTCCCGAGGACGTGAAAAACCACGCCGTGCAGGTGGCCGGTACCGACCCGACTAAGAGCACGGCCCCCGGCGACATCCGCTTCAAGGACCTCAACAACGACGGTATCATCAACGACCAGGACCGCACCTTTATCGGCGACCCGAACCCGAGCTTCACGTATGGCCTGAACAACACGCTGGGCTTTAAGGGCTTCGATCTGAACATCTTCCTGCAGGGCTCCCAGGGCAACGACGTGTATAACCTGAACCGCTACTACACCGAGGGCGGCCTCTACGGCGCTTCCAACGCCAGCACGATTACCCTGGACCGCTGGACCGGCGCCGGCACGAGCAACGACATTCCCCGCGCCGTAGCCGGTGACCCTAACCAGAACCTGCGCATCTCCTCCCACTACATCGAGGACGGCTCCTATATGCGCGTGAAACTGCTCACACTGGGCTACACGCTGCCCGTGGAACTGGGTAAGAAGATTTACACCCAGCGGGTGCGCGTCTATGTGAGCAGCCAGAACCTGCTAACCTTCACCAAATACAAAGGCTTCGACCCGGAGCTGGGCAATCAGGGCGGCAGCTTCGGCGTCGATCGGGGCGTGTATCCCCAGGCCCGCACCTTCCTGGCCGGCATCAACATCGGCTTTTAAGCCAGCGGCCGGCCGAGTTGCCTTTTTCTCCCCTCAAACGTGATGACCATGTTACAAAAACCCACTACCCAACGCTTACCCAAACGCGCGCTGATTCTGGCCCTGGGCACCCTGAGCCTGCTCAGCGGCTGCGGCAAGGACTTCCTGGAATTGCAGCCCCGCAATGCCGTTACCACCGAAATCTTTTATAAAACCCAGAACGACGCTATTCAGGCCACCAACGCGGTGTACTCCCAGCTGCAGCAAAACGGGATGTACAACTACTCGCTCTGGGGTATCGGCGACGTGATGTCGGACAACTCCTACTTGGGTGGGGTGGGGCCGCCGACGGCATCGAGTTTCAGCAGCTCGACAACTTTACCATTCCGGCCACCAACCCGCTCGTGACCAGTCACTGGCAGCGCGCCTACCTGGGTGTGGGCCAGGCCAACCAGGTACTGACCCGCGTGCCGGCCATTGAAATGGATGCCGCCATCAAGAACCGCTGCCTGGGCGAGGCCGCCTTCCTGCGGGCCCTGTATTACTTCTACCTCGTGCGGGGCTTCGGCGACGTGCCGCTGGTGCTGACACCCCCGGCCACGGCCGCCGAAGCGGCCAGCCTGAGCCGCACGCCTGCCGCCCAGGTATATGCCCAGATTGAAAAAGACCTGCTCGACGCCATTACCAAGCTGCCCGCATCCTATTCGGGCGACGACGTGGGACGGGCCACGAAATGGTCGGCCACGGCCCTGCTGGCCAAGGTGTACCTGACCGAGAAGAAAATGCCGGAAGCCGCCGTGCAGGCCCGGGCTGTTATTGCCGGCTCCGGCAAAAGCCTGTGGACCAATTTCGGCGACAATTTCAAGGTAGAAAATGAGAACGGGCAGGAGTCGCTGTTTGAGGTGCAGTTTAAAAACGGACTGAGCAGCTACACGACCGACGGCCCCGGCTCGGTAATGAACGAGTTCTGGGGCGCCCGCTTCTTTGGTAGCCCGTACGTGGTATCGTCGGGTGGGTACGGCTTCAACATCCCGGAAAAGGAATTTGTGGACGGCTTCGAGCCCGGCGACCTGCGCAAGGGTCCCACGGTGTTCGTGCCCGGCGACAAATACCCCGACGGGCAGGTGCAGCCGGCCTCGCTCGTCGGCGACCCGTACGGCTTCAACATCCGCAAGTTCTTTGTGGGCACCGTAAACGTGAACAACTGGGACTCGCCCCTGAACGTGCCGATACTGCGCCTAGCCGAGGTGTACCTGATCCTGGCCGAGGCCGTGGGTCCAACTCCCGAAGGCCTGGATGCCATCAACAAGGTGCGGCGCCGGGCGTTCGGCTTCCCTCTCAATGCGCCTTCGGCCAAGGACCTCACGGCAGCTACGCCTGACTTCAACGCGGCCGTGCTGCGGGAGCGGCGCTACGAGCTGGCCTTCGAAATGGACCGCTGGTACGACCTGAAGCGCACCGACAATCTCGTCAAGACGATGAATGCCCAGGGCAAACCCGCTAAGGACTTCAACAACCTGCTGCCCATTCCGCAGTCGGAGCGCAACGTGAATCCGAACCTAAGCCAGAATCCGGGCTATTAATCCACCGGCTGGGTTGTAACTGCCCGCCGGGGGCTCCGTTTGGTGGGAAAAGTGGCGTCTGGCAACGGGCGCTGCTTTTCCCTGCCGGCGCCCTGATTACGATTCGGGCAAAAATCCACTCTGCATACCTTCTTTCCGCTTACTTCTATGCTTTACAAATCCCCCGTTTTGCGGCCCTGCTGGGCACCACAGTCTGTTCTGCGATGATGAGCATGTACGTTGCCCAAAGCAAGTCGGGCCCGACGACCGACAAGCCGGCCCCCAAGGAAAACCAGCAGGCCCGACTCACGGCTAATGACGACAAGGTTAATGCCCTGCTCAGCAAGCTGACTCTGGAAGAGAAAATCAAGATGGTGCACGCCGTATCGTCGTTCAACTCGGGTGGCGTGGAGCGCCTCAATATTCCCGAACTGGAAACCTCCGACGGCCCGCACGGGGTGCGCTTCGAGCACGGCCGCGGCTGGACGGCCCAGAAAGGCGTGGACGACGCCGGCACCTACCTGCCCACCAACAACACCCTGGCTTCGACCTGGAACCCGGCTCTGGGCTACGCCTACGGCTCGGTGCTGGGCGCGGAAGCCAACTACCGCGGCAAAGACGTGATTTTGGGCCCCGGCATCAACATCATCCGGGCCCCCTTGAACGGGCGCAACTTTGAGTACCTGAGCGAAGACCCCTTCCTAGTCTCGAAAATGGTGGTGGGCTACATCAAAGGCGTGCAGGACCAGGGCGTATCGGCCTGCGTGAAGCACTACGCGGCCAACAACCAGGAAATTCACCGCAACGACGTGGACGTGGACATGAGCGAGCGGGCCCTGCGCGAAATCTACCTGCCGGGCTTCAAGGCTGCCGTGCAGGAAGGCGGGGTGAACACGCTGATGGGTTCCTACAACAAGTTCCGCGGCACCTGGGCCACCGAAAACGCCTACCTGATGAACGACATTCTGAAAAAGGAATGGGGCTTCAACGGCGTGGTGATGAGTGACTGGGGCTCGGTGCACAACACCCAGAACGCCCTGCGCAACGGCACCGACCTGGAAATGGGCACCGACTTGGTGCTGGCCTACCAGGGCACGTCCCAGACCTCGGGCAGCATCAACCAGGAAAAGCTCAGTGAAACAGTATACGACCGGTTTTTCCTGGGCAATGCCGCCCTCGACGCCATCAAGAAAGACCCCAGCCTGCAGCCCCTGCTCGACGACAAAGTACGCCGCATTCTACGGGTGATGTACGCTACCAACATGCTGGATGGAGCTAAACGCAAAGCCGGCTCCTACAACACCAAGCAGCACCAGGCCACGGCCCTGAAAGTAGCTGAGGAAGGCATTGTACTGCTCAAAAACGACGGCAACATTCTGCCCTGAAGAAAACCGTGAAAAGTGTGGCCGTTATCGGGGCCAATGCCACCCGCGAAAACGCCATGGGTGGCGGCAGTGCCCAGGTGAAAGCCAAGTATGAAATTACTCCCCTGCAGGGCCTGAAAAATGCCTTGGGCACCAAGGCTAAGATTACCTACGCGCCCGGCTACACCGTGGCCCCGGGCCAGAAAGCTGATGCCAAGCTGATTGCCGAAGCGGTAGCCGCGGCCAAAGCCTCGGAAGTAGCCATCATCGTGGGCGGCTGGATTCACGGCTACGACTACAGCAAGTGGGACCAGAACGCCTACGACGCCGAAAGCGTGGACAAGCCCGACATGAACATGCCCTTCGGCCAGGATGAGCTGGTACAGGCTGTGCTTAAAGCCAACCCCAACACCGTAGTGGTGCTGCTCGGCGGCGGCCCGATTGATGTGTCGGCCTGGGCCGGTCAGGCCAAAGGCATTGTGGAAGCCTGGTACCCCGGTATGGAAGGCGGCAACGCCCTGGCGCACATTCTGTTTGGCGACGTGAACCCCTCGGGCAAGCTGCCCCTGACGTTCCCCGTGAAGCTGGAAGACTCGCCGGCCCACAAGATTGGCGAATACCCCAGCACGCCCGGCAACCCGCTCAAGCAGTTCTATAAGGACGACATCTTCGTGGGTTACCGCTACTTCGACACCTACAAAGTAGCTCCGCAGTTTGCCTTCGGCCACGGCTTGAGCTATACCACCTTCAAGTACGACAAGCTAACCGTAACGCCCGGTAAGCAGAGCGCCACCGTGAAGCTGACGGTGACCAATACCGGCAAAACCGCCGGGGCCGAAGTGGTGCAGGTGTACGTGCACGACGAGCAGGCTGCCGTGAAGCGCCCCGAGAAGGAGCTTAAGGGCTTCGACAAGGTTTTCCTCAAGCCCGGCGAGTCGAAAACCGTAACGGTGAACCTCGATTCGAATGCCTTCCAGTACTACGACGAGGGTAAAAAGCAGTGGGTCCTGGAGCCCGGCAAGTTCGACGTGCTGGTGGGTAGCTCCTCCCGCGACATTCGTCTCACCGGCAACGTGACCCTGTAAGCAAACCCTGGCCGTCCAATTTCTTCCGCCGCTGGGTACGTCTGCTCGTGCTTGGGTGGCGGAAGAAAACGGACGGTTTTGGGTAGGCCTACTTATCCGCCTTCTATGGTCAATTCCTATTTCCGTGTTTTTCTTTTAAGTGGCGCTATCCTGCTGCCTGCCGTTGCCCTGGCCCAAAAAGCCACGGTGCAGCGGCAGGCAGACGGCGTTGTGGTGCATCTGCCGCGCCGCAACGACAACGACCCGCGCACGGTGCGCCTGCAGGTAGTATCCGACCAGATTATCCGCGTGCAGGCTAGTCCGCAGGAGGTAATTGCCGCGCCGCCCAGCTTGATGGTGGTGCCGCAGCAGCCTACCGCCGTGAAGTGGCAATACAAGGAAAAAAAAGGCCTCGGCACCATTAGCACCGGCGCGTTGCGGGCTACCGTGTCGCTCAGTACCGGCGAGGTTAGCTTCACCGATTCTCAGGGCCGCACCATTCTGCAGGAGCGGCCGGGTGGGGGCAAAACCTTCCGGCCCATCGTAGCCGACGGGCACCCGCTCTACCAGCTGGAGCAGGTCTTCGACTCGCCGGAAGGAGAGGGGCTCTACGGCCTGGGTCAGCACCAAAACGGCACGATGAACTACCGCGGCCAGCAGGTGGAATTGGCCCAGAACAACACCGACGTAGCCGTACCCTTCCTCGTGTCAAGCCGTAACTACGGCCTGCTCTGGGACAACTACTCCATCACCAAAGTCGGGGATACGCGCGACTACCAGCCGCTGTCCTCGCTCAAGCTTTATTCCAAGGAAGGCACCCAGGGCTGGCTCACGGCCACGTATGTGCGCAAGGACAAGCCGGCGGAAGTGCTGGTGCAGCGGCCCGAATCGGTGCTGAACTACGAGTACCTGGAGGACCAGAAAAACTTTCCGGCCGGCCTCAAGCTGGGTAATACGCTAGTCAGCTGGGAAGGCTCGATTGAGTCGGGCACGGCGGGGCTACACCACTTCCTGCTCAAGAATGCGGGCTACGTCAAGTTCTACCTCGACGGCAAGCTGCAAGTGGAGAAGTGGCGGCAGGCCTGGAACCCGGGCACGGCGGTAGTAGCCTTGCAGCTGGAAGCCGGCCGTAAATACCCCATCAGAATCGAGTGGAACCCCGACGGCGACGAATCCTATTTGGGTTTGAAATGGTTGAGTCCGTTGCTCGGCCAGAGTCAGCACGAGTACGGGTTGGCCTCCGAAGCCGGCCAAAGTCTGGACTACTACTTCGTGCACGGCCAGACCCTGGACGAAGTCATCAGCGGTTACCGGCAGCTCACGGGCAAGGCCCCGATGGTGCCGCGCTGGGCTATGGGGCTGTGGCAAAGTCGGGAACGGTACAAAACCCAGCAGGAAATGCTGGACGTGGCCGCCGAGTTTCGCAAGCGCCGCATTCCCATCGACAATATCGTGCTCGACTGGTCGTACTGGAAGCCCGCCGAGTGGGGTAGCCAGGAGTTTGACCCCAGCCGCTTCCCCAACCCCGACGGGCTGATTAAAACCCTGCACGACCAGAACCTGCACTTCATGATTTCGGTGTGGGCCAAGTTTTACGAGGGCATCCCGGCTTACCGCGACTTTCAAAGCAAAGGCTACCTCTACCCGCGCAACATTGCCAACCGCACCAAAGACTGGATTGCGCCCGGCTACACGTCCACGTTCTACGACGCCTTCAACCCCAGGCCCGCCAGGCGTTCTGGGATTTGATGAACACCAAGCTCTTCACCAAGGGCATCGACGCTTGGTGGATGGACGCCTCCGAGCCCGACATTTACTCTAACACCTCGGTGCCCACCCGCAAGGAGCTGATGACGCCCACAGCGTTGGGTTCGGCCACCCAGTATTTCAACGGCTTTCCGCTTCAGAATGCAAAGGGAATCTACGAGGGGCAGCGCCAAACGGCGCCCAATCAGCGCGTATTTCTGCTGACCCGCTCGGGCTACGCCGGCTCCCAGCGCTACGCGGCGGCCATCTGGAGCGGCGACATTGGCTCCCGCTGGGAAGACTTCAAGAACCAGATTCCGGCCGGCCTGAACTTGTCGTTGTCGGGCATTCCGTACTGGACCACCGACATCGGCGGCTTTGCCGTGGAGCGGCGCTACGAAAAGCCCAACGCCCAGGACCTGGAAGAGTGGCGGGAGCTGCAGGCGCGCTGGTTTCAGTTTGGGGCCTTTTGTCCGCTGTTTCGGGTGCACGGGCAGTTTCCCTTCCGGGAGATGTTCAACATTGCGCCCGAGACGCATCCAGCCTACCAAAGCATGCTCTACTACGACCAACTGCGCTACCGCCTGATGCCGTATTTCTACTCCCTAGCCGGCCGGGTGCACCACGAAAACTACACCCTGATGCGGGGCCTGCAGATGGACTTCGCCGCCGACCCCAACGTGCGCAGCATCGGCAGTCAGTTTATGTGCGGCCCCAGCTTGCTCGTCAGCCCCATTACCGAGTACCAGGCTCGGGAAAAGCCCCTGTATCTGCCCGCCGGTACGGGGTGGTACAACTTCTATACCGGCCAGCACCAGGCCGGCGGCCGGCAGATTGTGGAAGCCGCTCCGCTGGAACGCATGCCGCTGTTTGTGCCCGAAGGCGCCATCCTGCCTTTTGGCCCCGAAATCCAGTACGCCGCCGAAAAGCCTGCCGACCCGCTGACGCTCTACGTCTACACTGGCCGCGACGGGCAGTTTACGCTCTACGAGGACGAGGACGTGAACTACAACTACGAAAAGGGTGCCTTTGCCACCATTCCCCTGCGCTACGACGAAAAGGCCAAAACCCTGACCATCGGGGCCCGGCAGGGCGCGTTTCCGGGCATGACGACCCAGCGCACGTTTCGGGTAGTGGCCGTCAGCAAAGCCCGGCCTGTACCTGCTAACCTAACCCAGACCGCGGGCCAAACCGTTAGCTATTCCGGGCAGGCCGTGACCGTGCCGGTAGAATAAAACATAGTGTGTATTAGATTGATGGTTAGTAATAATTGGTGAAAAATGGGCTGCTGGCTGAGTGGGTGGTCCGGCAGTGGAGTGGTGCGTGAATGAGCTGCGGAAGAGGTTGCCTCTGCAAGGGCAGCATCTTCCGTAGCTCCCGCGGCCGGTCAATGCTAGCCGGTACGTACCTTGGATCCAGCTTCCTTTCCGTTCAAACCCACTTCCCAACTTTCCCGCAATTCATGTCAGCCAGCCAGGTCTTCATCATTATGGGCGTATCGGGCAGTGGCAAAACCACCGTGGGCCGCCTGCTAGCCCAGAAGCTCAGCCTGTCATTCTTTGATGCCGACGACTTTCACTCGCCCGAAAACATAGCCAAAATGCAGGGCGGTACCCCGCTCACCGACGACGACCGACAGGGCTGGCTAACCAGCCTGGCTGCCAGCATTCAGGAGTGGAGCCAGGGCAAAGGCGCTGTGCTGGCCTGCTCCGCCCTGAAGGAAAAGTACCGTCAGGAGCTCAGCGCCGCTGCTTCTCAGCCTATTGCCTGGACACTCCTGGATGGTTCGCTGGAACTGGTGCGCCGGCGGCTGGAAGGGCGGCAAGGCCACTACATGAACCCGGCGCTGCTAGACTCGCAGTTTGCCACTCTGGAGCGGCCGGCCTATGCGCTACGCCTGCCCATCGATGCCGCCCCGGAATACCTGGTAAGCCGGATAGTTGCTCACTTCAGCCCGGCCGATTCGCCAGCTTAATGTCCACCATTGCCCTTGACTTTATTTAGCCCAAGTAAGTTTCCCGTATGCCCTTTCTGATTCTGCTACTGGCCGTGCTGGCGTTGATTGGGCTCATCAGCTGGGCGAAAGTGCATCCGTTTCTGGCGTTTCTGCTGGTTTCGCTCGGGGTCGGTTTAGCCCTGGGCCTGCCGACGGCTAAGCTGCTAGGGGCCGTGTCGCAGGGCCTGGGCGAAACCCTGGGCTCGGTGCTTATTGTCATTGTGCTGGGCGCTATGCTGGGCAAAATCGTGGCCGAAAGCGGGGCTGCCCAGCAGATTGCCGCCGCCCTAATCAGCGCCTTCGGCACCCGCTACATTCAGTGGACGCTCATGGTCGTGGGCTTTATCATCGGCATTCCGCTGTTCTACAACGTGGGCTTTGTACTGATGATACCGCTCATCTTCTCGGTGGTCTACAAGTACAAGCTGCCGGCCGTATTCGTAGGCCTGCCCATGCTGGCGGCGCTTTCCGTGATGCACGGGTTTTTGCCGCCTCACCCGTCGCCCACGGCCCTGGTGGCCCAGTTTCACGCCGACCTGGGCCTGACCTTCTGCTACGGCCTGCTCATTGCCATACCGGCCATTATCCTGGCCGGGCCCGTGTACGCGCACACGCTGCGCAATATCGTAGCCGTGCCCCTGGCGGGGTTCGTGGCCGATACCCGCCCCGAAAGCGCCTTGCCGGGCCGGCTGAACAGCTTTCTGTCGTCGTTGCTGCCCGTACTGCTGCTGGCCCCGGTGCTGGGCTTGCAGGCCGTGCTTCCCGCCGGCAACGCCGCGGCCCCGGTGCTGACGTTTCTGGCCGAGCCGGTGGTAGCTATGCTGCTTTCCGTTGGCGTTGCTACTATTACCCTGGGCACTAGGCAGGGCAAGAGCCTGGCGGCGGTAATGGACGCGTATTCGGCCTCGGTGAAGGATGTAGCGCTGATTCTGCTCATCATCGGTGGGGCGGGAGCCTTCAAGCAGGTGCTGGTGGCCAGTGGCATCAGCGGGGCCATAGCCGCGGGTCTGCTCGATACCGGAGTGCCGCCGCTGCTGCTGGGCTGGCTGATTGCCGCCGCCATCCGGGTGAGTCTGGGCTCGGCCACCATTGCCGGCCTGACGGCCGCTGGCGTGATGCTGCCCACCATGGCCCAGTCGCACGCCAACCCCAACCTGATGGTGCTTTCCATCGGGGCGGGCAGCCTGCTGTTGTCGCACTTCAACGACGCGGGCTTCTGGCTTTTCAAAGAGTACTTCAACCTTTCCGTGCGCGACACGCTGCGCTCTTGGACGGTGATGGAAACCATTGTGTCGGTGGTCGGGCTGGCGGGTGTGCTGCTGCTCGACTGGCTACTGCCGCTGATGTAGTAGCTGCTGAATCCAGCAGTTACCTTGTCATAAGTCAACGAAAAGGCCGCTCCGGAGTCCCGAAGCGGCCTTTTCGTTGACTTAAAAAACAGCTTAGAAGCCGCCCTGACCCGTAATGTTCAGGTTCTCGCCGGTGTCCACGCCCATAAAGGGGTAGCGGTAGTCGACGGGCGTCACGAAGGTTTCCTTGATGGCGCGCGGCGACACCCAGCGCAGCAGGTTTAGCATGGAGCCGGCCTTGTCGTTGGTGCCGGAGGCACGGGCCCCGCCGAAGGGCTGCTGACCAACTACCGCGCCGGTGGGCTTGTCGTTGATGTAGAAGTTGCCGGCCGCGTGCACCAGCTTTTTCGAGGCCAGGTCAATGGCGTAGCGGTCCTGAGCGAAGATAGCGCCGGTCAGGGCGTAGGGCGAGGTGCCGTCCACCAGGTCCAGGGTCTTTTCGAAATCCTGGGAATCGTAGACGTGCAGGGTCAGCACGGGGCCAAACAGCTCCTCGCACATGGTCACGTACTGCGGGTTCTTGGTCACAATCACCGTGGGCTCGATGAAGTAGCCTTTCGACTTATCATGGCCGCCGCCGGCAATGATTTCCACCGAGTCGTCGGCCTTGGCGGCATCAATGTAGCGGGCCAGCTTGTCGAAGGAAGCCTCGGTAATAACGGCGTTGACGAAGTTGGAGAAGTCTTCCACGTCGCCCATCTTGATGGACTTCAGATCTTCCTGCACATAGCCTTTCACCTCGTCCCAGATGTTGCTGGGAATGTAGGCGCGGGAGGCCGCCGAGCACTTTTGCCCCTGGTATTCGAAAGCGCCGCGGGTAATAGCCGTGGCTACCTGCCGGGGGTGAGCCGAGTGGTGGGCCAGGATAAAGTCCTTGCCGCCTGTTTCACCCACGATGCGCGGGTAGCTTTTGTACTTGTGGATGTTCTGGCCGATGGTCTTCCAGATGTTCTGGAACACGCCGGTAGAGCCGGTGAAGTGGATGCCGGCAAAGTCGCGGTGGTTGAAGATAACGTCGCCGGTGACGGGGCCGTCCACATACACCAGGTTGATGACGCCGTCGGGCACGCCAGCTTCTTTGAAGAGCTCCATCAGCACCTGAGCCGAGTAGATCTGGGTGTAGGCGGGCTTCCACACCACCACGTTGCCCATCATGGCTACCGAGGCGGGCAGGTTGGCGGCAATGGAGGTGAAGTTAAACGGCGTCAGGGCAAACACGAAGCCTTCGAGGGGGCGCTGCTCCAGGCGGTTCCACATGCCGGGCAGGCTCTCGGGCTGCTGCTTGTAGATTTCCTGCATGAAGAACACGTTGAAGCGGAAAAAGTCGATCAGCTCGCAGGCCGCGTCGATTTCTGCCTGATAGGCGTTCTTGCTCTGGCCCAGCATGGTGGCGGCATTGATACGGGCCCGGTAGGGGCCAGCCAGCAGCTCGGCGGCTTTCAAGAAGATGGAAGCGCGGTGCTCCCAGGGCAGTTCAGCCCACTGGGTGCGGGCAGCCAGGGCGGCGTCGATGGCCTGCTGCACGTGCGAGGCGTCGCCCTCGTGGAAGTAGCCCAGGGTGTGCTGATGGTCGTGGGGCGGACTGATGCGCTGGGTGTTGCCGGTGCGAACTTCCTGGCCACCGATGTGCATCGGAATATCGACCTGCTGCTTCTTGAGGTCTTTGAGAGCCTGCTGCAGCTCGGCACGCTCCTTGGAGCCGGGCGCGTAGCCTTTGACGGGTTCGTTGATCGGGGTCGGGACGTTGAAAAAGCCGTTGGCCATAGCGGGGAGTGGTTGGAGGTATGTTTTCGAAGGGGTGGTAAGGCAAAGGTAACGCCCCGCCGCGTTTCGCCGCGTGGCGGCGCCGCGGTTGCCCGGCAGCTCACCCCGAATAGGGCCCACTAAGCAGCGGAGGCTGTTGCAGAATGGACAACGGACTGTGCTGCGTTTCAGAGGGCATTGTAAACATCTACAACGGCCTCCGATATCTATTTTAATGCCTTGTAAGTTGTGCAACGGCCCCAAGCCACGTGTCGGATGGCATTGTAAACGTTTACAACACCATCCGACACGTGTCTTAGGACCTTGTAGGTCGTGCAACGGCTTCCGACACCCTGGTCGGGCCAGCCAAATTACAGCAGCGGCAGCACCTGCTGCTCCACCTGCCGCCGCAGCTGCTCGCGCGAACCCACGTTGTGCAGCACGGCCGTAAACTGCCCGTAGGTGTCCATCACCGTTTCGCTGGGGTGGTTGTCGTCGCGGGTACCGTCGCCCTGCTGCTTCAGCGGGTCGCCTTCCACGCGCAGCATGATGCCGCCTCGGTCCAGAATGGGCTGGGCCTCGTTGGGAAAGCGCACGTCGGGCACGAGCACGCACTGGCCGGGCGGCAGGCGGGCAAAGAAGGCCTTGACCCAGATTTCGTAGTCCCAGGCCCGCAGCGCTCCGCCTACTTGCTGCAGCATCTCGCCGCGGGTGCGGCCAAAATCGGGCAGCAGCTCGGCCTTGCCGCGCTGCTGGTAGTAGGGGGCGGTTTCTTCGCCGGCCAGCGTGGCGCACACAGCCTTGATGGCGTCGCCGAAGGAGAGGATCTGCCAGTTGCGCTCAGGCTGAAGCTGTTGTAGCAGGCGGGCCACGGTGTCTTTGCCGCTGCCGCGCTTGCCGGAAAGGCCAATAAGCTGAACCATCGAAAGTGGGGAGAAAGGAAAAGGCGCAAGGTCCGATGGGTTTTGCTGTCTTCCTATTACTAGGCTGATTTTTAGCCTGCTCCGGTCCTCGGCCGGAGGATAGTCGCAAAAGATAGTGGGCGCCTTACGTTTTGTTGGTGAAAATGTTTTGTGCAATTTGATGCTGTGGAAATCCAAGCCTTCGGCTGCCCGCCGGTTTGGTACGTTTCCTCTCTGCTTCGCCATCCCACTTATTGCGCTATTTGCTTATGAAACACCTCTACCATTTTCATCCCAATTTGGTCCTTCGTACCCCAGCCGCCCCCTTCGACAGCAGCTTTGATGGGGCGCAGCTGCAAAGCCAGCTCCAGGATGCCGGGTTTATGGAAGCTCTGTACCTGGCCTCCCCCGATTTGTGCCAGGAGTGCCGCAAGTGGCAGAGCGGGGAGTTCACAGACCCCAGGAAAATTGAGAAGCTGCAAAGTACCGTAGCGCGCTACTACGCCCGCATGAGCAGCCGTTGCACACCGTTTGGGCTGTTTGCAGGGTGTTCCGTGCTCAGCTGGGGCCCGGAAAGCCGCATGGTTTTGGCGCCCGAGCACAACTCCCGCCACACCCGGCTCGACATGCACTACCTGTGCGCCCTGGCGTACCAAATTTCGGAGTTGTCGGCTGTGAAGGAGCGGATCCGGTATTTTCCCAACACCAGCATTTACCAGATCGGGCAGGAAGTGCGCTACATCGAGCACCGCTTCGTGCAGGAAGAGCGGGTGCACCAGATCAGCTCGGCCGCCGCTACCAGCACCTTGCTGCAGGTTATCGAAGCTAGCAGGGAAGGCCTGACCTGCCTGGCATTGGCCCAATTGCTGGCCGACAACGACGACGAGCTGCCCGCCGCCCAGGCCTACATAGAGCAGTTGATTCAGGCTCAGGTGCTGGTCAGTGAGCTGGAGCCAACCGTTACGGGACCCGAGTTTTACACCCACCTGCAAACCGTGCTGGCCCGCCTGCAGGCTGCGGCACCCGATGCGGGTATCCAGTCTTTGCAAAACACCCTGAAGCACGTAGCGGAGCTGCTTGGTACGCTCGACCAGAACGCGGTAAACCCGGCCGCCGCCTACGAGCAAATCGTGGACGCGCTGCTGCCCCTGGGTATCCCGATCCAGAAGAACAAGCTGTTTCAGACCGATTCCATCCGCGGGCTGCAGCCGGGGGCCACGCTTAGTGCCGCCGTGCAGGAGCAGCTGCTCGAAGCCCTGGACGTGTTGACTTACCTGGCCACGCCCCACCGCAACGAGCGGCTCGAAGACTTTAAAGAACGGTTTCAGGCCCGCTACGAAGGCCAGGCCGTGCCCTTGCTCGAAGCCCTCGACAATGAAAGCGGCCTGCGCTACTCCGACTTTGGCAAAAGCACCTACTCACCGCTGGTGCACGATCTGGCCTTGAGCGGGCAAAGCAGCAAGGCCCGCTCCCTGCGCCAAAACGAGGTGCAGCACTTCATGTACCAGAAGCTGCGCGAGGCCGACCGCAACCATCAGTACAGCGTGGAAATAACCCGGGCCGAGGTGCAGGGCTTCACGGCCGTAGCTAATCCACTGCCCCCATCGCTGCCGGTCATGTTTCGTCTGCTGGATGAAGGCCGTATCCTGCTTGAAAATGCGGGCGGCTCCAGCGCCGTCAACCTGCTGGGCCGTTTTGCCCACGCCGACGGCCGTGTAGAGCAGATTATCCGGGAAGTGACCCGTCATGAGCAAGACCAGAACCCGGCCGTAATCTTTGCCGAAATTGCCCACCTGCCGGTAAGTCGTGTGGGCAACATCCTGCTGCGCCCTGCCTTTCGGGACTTCGAAATTCCCTACCTGGCGCAATCGGGCCGGCCGGTGGAAGGCCAGATCCGGCTGCAGGACCTGACTCTGGCCATGCAGGGCCAGCAGCTGGTACTCCGTTCCAAGGTTACCAACCAGATTATCGTGCCCCGCCTGAGTACGGCCCACAATTTCGGCCATCAGGCTCTGCCGGTCTACGAGTTTTTGTGCGACCTGCAAACCCAGGGTCTGCAGCACCAGTTGGGCTTTTCGTGGAGCGCGGTGTCGCTCTACGCCAAATTTTTGCCCCGCCTTACCTTCCGCCAGGTAGTGCTGCAGCCCGCCTCCTGGCAACTCGACCGCGCCGACCTGCGCGACCTGCTCGCGGCTTCCGCGGCCGATATGGAGGCAAGCCTGCTCGAATTCCGCCGCCGCTGGCAGCTGCCGCGCTTCTTTACCCTGGCCGACGGCGATAATGAGCTGCTGGTTGACGCCGACAACCCGACCAGCGTGGCCGTGTGGCTGGCCGCTATTCGCAGCCGGCCCATGGTTAAGCTCAAGGAATTCCTATTTGCAGGGGACGCCAGCCCCGTGCAGGACGCCCAGGGGCGGGCCTATGTGCATCAGCTGGTGGCCTTGCTGCTGCGCAAGGCGCCCTGCTACACGGCTCTGGGCAAAACCCAGGCCAGCCAGCAGGCCGAGGTTGTCAGGGAGTTTTCGATGGGCTCCGAGTGGCTGTACTACAAGTTCTACTGCGGGCAGAAAGTGGCCGACCGGGTGCTGATCGACGTTATCCGGCCCCTGACCGAGGAGTTGCTGCGGCAAGGGCTGATTGACAAGTGGTTTTTCATCCGCTACGCCGACCCGGACAACCACATCCGCCTGCGGCTGCACCTGCCCGACGTGCAGCGCATCGGCAACATCGTGCACTTGGTGAATGCCTGTGTGCAGCCCTACGTGAGCAACGGCTACATCTGGAAAACCCAGATTGACACCTACCGGCGCGAACTGGAACGCTACGGCTCGAGCAGCATGGAACTGTCCGAATCCTTGTTCTTCGAGGACAGCCGGGCCGTGCTGGCCATGATGGCCGAAACCGCCGGCGACGACAGCGCCAACCTCTGGGTATGGGGCCTGCACCAGATTGACGAGCTGCTCGATGCCTTCGACTACCCGCTGGCGGACAAGCTGAGTTTGCTGCACTCGCTCAAGGAAAGCTTCGGCCGCGAGTTTGGCATGGACAAAAGCCTGAAGCTGCAGCTCGACGCCAAGTACCGCAGCTTCCGCCCCACGATTCAGCAGGCCCTGTGGCAGCAGGAACTCACGGGCGGTACCACTCACAAGCAGCGCGTACGCTACATTGCCCAGCAGATCAATGGCCTAAACCGGCGCGGAGAGCTGGATGTGGAATTGCCTAGCCTGCTCGGTAGCTACATTCACATGCTGCTCAACCGCCTGATTCCAGTGGATGCCCGCCTGCACGAAATGGTGCTCTACGACTTTCTGCACCGGCAGTATCAGTCGCAGCAGGCCCTGCAGAAGAGCGCGCAGATTACAGCTTAGCGCTTACTTTTTGCCGCCCATTACCTTTTCCTGCAACGCCTCGAAAAAGGCGTTGCGGTAGGTTTCGCCCAGGGGAACGTACGCCTTCATGTCCTTAAACAGAATCTGGTTGCCGTCCAGGGCCTTGATTTTGTTTAAGGACACGATGTAGGACTTGTGCACCCGCATGAAGTTTTTGGGCGGTAGCCGGTCTTCCAGGTCCTTGATATTCAGCAAGGTCACAATTCGGTCGTCGGCGGTATTGATGGAAATGTAGTTTTTCATTCCTTCCACGAACACGATTTCGTCGAAGTTGACCTTGGTCATCTTGCCCTTGCTTTCCGTCTTCACGAAAATGTAGTCATCCTCTTTCTCGGCCGGCTGCCAGCGCGCGGTGCTATCCATGGAGGTGTTCAGGGCTTTCTGGGCGGCTTTTAGGAACCGCTCGAAGGCAATGGGCTTGAGCAGGTAGTCGAGGGCTTCCAGCTCGAAGCCTTCCACGGCAAATTCGCTGTAGGCGGTAGTCAGAATTACTTTGCTTTTGCCTTTAAGTAGGCGCATGAAGTCCAGACCCGAAATCTGGGGCATATGGATGTCTAGGAAAATCAGGTCGATGGCCTGGTCCTGCACCATGCTCAGGGCCTCAATTGGGTTGGTAGTACTGCCTGCCAGCGTCAGGAAAGGCGTTTTCTCGATGAAGGTCTTTAGAATGTCAATGGCACCCTGTTCGTCATCCACTATCAGGCAGGAAATCATAGGGCTAGAGGTCAATGGTGAGTTGGCAGGTGTAGAACTCCGGGTCGTTGGTTACGACCAGCGTATAGCGGTCCGGATAAACAAGGTCCAATCTTTTCTGAGTATTTACAAGTCCGATGCCCGTGGTTTTCTCCTTGGGACCATGCCGTTTCTTGTTGGAAGTCAAAAAGTGCAGCCGGTTGTTTTCGGTTTTGATTTGAATAAGCAGCGGCGCGTCCGGGTCGTTTAGCTCGCCGTGCTTAAAGCAGTTTTCAACGAAGGTTATCAGGATCAGGGGCAGAATCATCAGAAACTGCAGGCTGCCGATTACCTCGAAGCGAATCTGCAGGCGGTTGCTGAAGCGCAGCTGGTTGATGGCAATGTAGTTCTGCAGGTGCTGCACCTCCTTTTCCAGCATCACCTTGCCGTTGTTGTCGTCGTCTTTGAGGGCGTAGCGCATGATGTCCGACAGCAGCAGAATGCCCTTGGCCGTGTCTTCGGAGTGGGGGTAGGCCTGGGCGTATAGGAAATTCAGGGCGTTGAAAAGGAAATGGGGGTTGATCTGGCTTTTAAGAAAGGCCAGGTCGGCTTCCATCAGGCTGCGCTCGGCGGTGCGCAGCTGCTCCTCGTTGAGGCGCTTCTGCTTTTCGAGCCGGACGGCATTGCGCGAAAACCAGTAGCCGAAGCTGAGCAGCAGAAAGTATACTCCCCGATAAAGCGTGATTCCCCAGAACAGCTTAGCCGTGGTGTAAGGATAGTGCAGATCCTGGGTAACCTGGGGCAGCACGTAAACCGTGGTGGCGTAGCGCAGCGCCCCGTAAAAGGCCAGCAGCAGCAAGACTGACGCGGCGTAGGACGCATAGGCGCGGCGGGCAAAGAAGTACGGCAGCAGTACTAAGCTGTTGACATAAAACAGGAAGGCAAAAAGGGAGAAATAGAGGCCCGTCTCCCAAAAATTAATAGTTAGATTGTTCGAAATCAGCAGAAATGCCGACTCGTAGCCAATGTAGCCTATCCAGATGAGCAGATGGGTTAGAACAGACTTAGCCTTGAATGGACGGGAGAGCATGCGAATTCGTCAGATGAGCCGCTGGCGGAAGCAAGATGCTTGCGCAGCGGACAAAGAAAAAAAGCGAGGCGGAACCAGGCAGGAAGGTACCGCGAAAATTCAGGGTTGGTGTATCTGAACCCTGGGTTGGTGTAATATTTTACCAGCTTCCGAACCCTGCTAGTATGTTTGTTTCACTCTACAGCGCATCACAACAATACTTTCATACTCACCACTTCTTGCTCTGAATTCCTATGAAAAACCTCGACACGACCGCCAAATTCGACTTCAAGAAAACTACCATCACCGTGTTCAGCAAGCAGCCTTCCACCCAGGCCAACTTCCTGCTCAGTGACGACGGCGAAACCTCAAGCCTGCCCTGCGCCACTGTGATCCTGACGGGCATCTTTACCGGCTCGAGCTGCTAACGCTCCCGGTTTCCCGACTGGACTCACCACAACAGCCTTAGACGGAGGGAAGAAGTCCTTGTGCGCCGGCACAAGGGCTCTTTCACGAGTCACTATAAGTACCTATCGATTACCCTTATTTCGGAGATAAGTAGCAGAGCCGGGCTTGACGTTTACTCTCCTTTCACGAATAGTAAAATGGTGAAGCCTTATTTATCATCGGTGCATAAGGACAAAGACAGCCTGGTGACCGGCTGGCGCGATATCCACAGCATTATTGCCAATAAGAGCCGGGCCGGCACCAGTATTGCCGAGTTGCTGGGCTACGCCGCGTATTACTATGCCGTGTACCGGGCTTTTGGGCAGGAGCAGGATGCCCTGCGGGCCAAAGAACTGCTTAGTCAGCTGCTGGTCCTGCTGGTGCCCCGGGGAGCCGACCCGTGGGCTGCTTCGCAGCTGGACGAGGTAGTTATGCTGGCCTGGCTCCACGCCGAATTGGTGCAGCACGCCGTGCTCGACAAGCAAACCGCGGACCCACTTGCCGAGTGGGACGTGCGTCTGCTTACCGAAGCTACCACGCTGCTTGAAAATGCCAGCCTTAACCGGACTGCCTTGCTGCGCATCGTGCGCTACTTCTACCTGCGTTTGCCGGAGCAGCTGACTGCCGACCAATGGCAGCAGGTAACGGGGCTGGTGGAGCGGATGCTGGCCGAAAAAGTTCTGGGCTTTCCGGGAGGCGCTGCGGCCGGGCCAGAACCGGGCGCGGCGCCTACGCGCCTGGGCCTGGCCGACGGGCTGGCCGGGGAGCTGCTGCTGCTAGTACAGCTGGCCGAGCGCGGAACCCTACGCGCGGGCATTATGGAGCAGGTACGGCAGGGAATTCTCTACATCCTGGCGGCCAAGCGGGAGGTCGATTTCTCGGAGAAGAAGTTCGCCATCTTTCCCGACCAGATCGGGCACGACCAGGAAGACGACCCCACCTTCAGCAACGAACTCAGCTGGCGCGCCGGTGACCTGGGCCAGGCCTTGCTTTTCTACAAAGGCTACGAGTTGCTGCAAGATGCCGAGCTGGTGCGCTTGGCCGAACTGGTGGGCCTCAATACGCTGCTGCGCACCGACGTGCGCGCTACCGCCGTCACCACGGCCGAGTTTGGCACCGGCGCGGCCGGTGTGGCCCATCTCTACCGCAAGCTCTATCAGCTCAGCGGGCACGAGGCCTACCGCAAAGGCTACACCCACTGGCTAACCCAGACCCGCAGCTGGCTGACCCACGAGCTGCACACAGGCTTTTACCAGCACCGCGAGCATGACCTGCGCCAGGGCCTGGTAGGTGTGGGATTGGTGCTGCTCTCGGCCATCAGTGAGCAGGAGCTGAGCTGGGACCGGGCGCTGCTGTAAGCAGGTTTACTACCAGTTGAAGAATCTTGCCCCGCCCGAAACCACACTTTCGGGGCGGGGCGTTTTACAGAATGTCGCGCAGCTCGCTTAGGCAGCTGATTTCGTAGGTAATGCTGGCAAAGTGGCGGCGCTTGTCCGGGTTGAAGTACACCTGGTCGATGCCCGCATTGTAGGCGCCCAGCACGTCGCACTCCAGATTGTCGCCTATCATCAGGCTTTCGGCGGCGGTGGCTCCGGTGCGTTCCAGGGCATGGCGGAACATGCGGGCGTCGGGCTTGAGAAAGCCGCTGCACTCGGAGGTAATTACTTCCTGAAAGTAGTCAGTCAGCTTCGAGGAGGTGAGCTTGATGTGCTGAATGTCCTTGAAGCCATTGGTAATCAAGTGCATCGTGTACTTGCCTTGCAGGTAGTCGAGCACCTCGTGGGTGAAGGGAAACACGGCCGACTTCTGCGGTAGTATATCGGTAAACTGCTGGGAGATGTTGAAAGGCACGTCGGCCTCATCCACGCCGAGCTTGCTGAGCGTGCGCACAAACCGGATGCTACGTAGCTGCTGCTGGCTGATTTTGTTATTCTGATACAGCCGCCACAGTGCGTGGTTCACATCGCGGTACCGGCTGATAAACTCCTCGACGGTGAACGTGCCGAAGCGGCCCAGGTCGTGGAGGTCGAAGAGGGTGCGTAGGGTTTCTTCGGCGTTCTTCTCAAAGTCCCAGAGCGTGTGGTCCAGGTCGAAGAAGAGGTGGCGGTAAGGCTTCATAAAAGTGTAAGCTCAGGAATGACAAGCAAATAGCTTCACTTTAAAGGGAAGCCAGAATGCGGGTTCATCGGCAATAGTATCAGTGTAAGCAGCTACCTGTTGGCAGTCTGCCGGCTTTGTGAATAAGCCGTATGTATTCAGCGCGATGCCAAAGGTATGTTGGTATTCAGCTTCCAGTACGTGGTAGGAAAAAGGTTCGTAGCCGCCAAAGTCCAGCAGTCCTAACAAATCAAAACCAATTTCCTCTCCGGCGCTTGGTTCCACCACCTGCTGACCTAATAGGGTACGTAGGTCGGTCCATTCAGTGCCATTATTGGGCTGAAGCCAAGTCAAAGCGGCGGCGTAGTACTCTTCGTGCAGAAATATTCCCAGCAGCTTCACCCCGGGCAATGCCGCTAAGAACTTGTGTTTGAATTCAAAGGCCTTTTCCTGACTAAGAAAAAAGCCCGGCCAACCGTAATTGCCTTGCCCAAACTCGGCTTCAATCCAAGTGTGCAGACTGGCTAGTTCCTCCGGCAATGGGCTATAGGCTTTGGGAACTTGTCGGTTGCTATATGCCCATTTGAAGCCCCAAATGCCAGGATAAACGTGGCTGATGTATGTGCTGACTGACCAAGAACGGTTTGTGAAAGTATGGCCGTTGACCGTTCCTTGCTCATGCTTGGGAATGACCAAGTAGTAGCCAGCAGTATAATACATGTTAGTCGAGCAACAGTCTTTTTACAACCCGGCCGTCGAGCAAATGATTCTGCACGATGTCGGCCGCGTCCTTGGGCTTTACGTCGCCGTAGAGCGTGCCCTCGGGGTAAATGATGACGGCCGCGCCGGGGCCTTTCTTGCAGTGCTTACACACGTCGAGGCAGTTGCAGGTCTGGACCCGGGTTTTGTGCTTTACGCCACCCAGGAGCAGACTTTTGAGGCCCTGCTTCTTGATTTCAATTTTGAGGGCGCGGGCCACGTCCTTGCCGATTTCGTCTTTTTGGTTGTTGCACACAAACAGGTGGTAGGCCAGCGTCATAAGGGAAGGTTGCGTAGAGAGTAAGCCAGTGGCGCGCGGTTTAGGGCATGCCGGTCCAGCGGCGGTTTTGGAGCTTGTACGCGGCCAGCTCCCGGTTCGACCACAGCGTCTGGTAAATCTGCTGGTCGCGGGTGAGCTGGGCGTCCTTTTCCATGAAGGCCAACAGTTGGACCACCAAATCGGCTACTTCGTCTTTGATAAAGTAGAAAGCCCAGTTGTCGAGTCGCCGAAAATTCACCAAACCTGCATTTTTTAGATACAATAATTGCCGGGACGTTTTGGTTTGGGTGAAATCGAGCACCTGTTCCAGGTCGGAAATGCACATTTCCTGGTTGCGCCACAGCAAATGCAGGATGCGCACGCGCGAGTCGTCCCCAAAAGCTTTGAATAGTTGCTGACCAAATGCAACGCTGAAGTGTTTTAGGCGCATCTTTTGTCTGAAAGGCGAAGCAGGCCCGTGGGCCGGGGTGGGAACAAATTTACACCAACCCGGGCTTACACCTCCAAAGAGCCGTATTATTGTAGTCTGTAATGCCTTGTATGTCTGGTAGTGTTCGAATTCCTTTTTCCTGGCTGGTTGTAGGGCTGGTCATGCTGGCCCTGCTGGGGTTGAAGCCCACGCGGGCCCAGGCCCAGGGGCAGCGCCGCGTGGTGCAGTTCACGGGTATCATTGCCACCGGCGACTCCCTGCTGGGCGTGCCCGGCGCCACGGTATTTGTGCCCAAAGCCGGCCGCGGCACGGCTACCAACGCTTATGGCTACTTCTCGCTGCCCGTACTCACCGGCGACAGTATCGTGATTCGCTCCCTGGGCTACCGCAACCAAACAGTGGTGATTCCGCCTGACTACCAGCGTCAGAGCTACTCGGTCATTGTGCAGCTCAAGGAAGACGCGACGATCTTGCCCGAGGTGCGCATCTTTCCCTACGCCACCGAAAAGGAGTTTAAGCGCGCTTTTCTGGCCCTGAAGCTGCCCAAGGAACGGGGCTCGGCCATGGCCGACAACCTGAACGAGCAGGTGCTGCGCCGCATTTTCAACAATGCGCCGGTAACCAGCATGGGCAACTACCGCCAGACCATGCAGAACCAGCAGTACGACCAGGCCCGGCGCATGGGCACCGCGCCCACGCCCCAAACCAACAACCCGCTGCTGAACCCCTTCAGCTGGCTGCAGCTCATCAACCAGATCAAGCAGGGCGAATTCAAGAAGAAAGAAGGCGTCGATTATTAATCGGCTCTGCTGCCCCGGTACCGAAAGCCCGCTCCGCAGCGGGCTTTCTGATTTTTAGGCCCTTACCGGAGTCAGCAAAACCAGCTCAACGGTAACCAGAACGGTCGTTTTCCGGTAAAGGCCAAGGATGCCGTGGCCGCTATATAAAAGCGCTTACCTTGGCTCGTTCCTTTCAGCAAAATCCTATGGATACGAATCTTCCGGTTTCAACTCAGCCCCGCGTCGTCATCGTGGGGTGTGGTTTCGGTGGCCTGCGTCTGGCCAAATCCCTACGCGACGCACCGGTGCAGGTGGTCGTTATTGACCGCAACAACTACCACAACTTCCAGCCCCTGCTGTATCAGGTGGCTACCGGGGCCCTGGAAGCCGACAGCATTGCCTACCCAATTCGCAAGATCTTTGCCGGCCAGAAAAACTTCTTCTACCGCATGGCCGACGTGCAGCGCGTAGACACCGCCAGCAACACGGTGCACACCAGCGTCGGCGACATTCACTACGACTACCTGGTGCTGGCCACGGGCTCCCTCACCAACTTCTTCGGTATTGAAAGCCTGGAGAAAAATGCCATGCAGATCAAGAGCATCCCGAATGCGTTGAACCTGCGCAGCTTTATCTTCCAGAACTTCGAAAAGGCACTGCTGACGGAGAATCCCGAGGAAAAGCAGGCGTTGATGAACATCGTGGTGGTGGGCGGCGGCCCCACGGGCGTAGAAATCAGCGGCTCCCTGGCCGAGATGCGCAAGCACGTGCTGCCCAAAGACTACCCGAGCTGGATCTGAGCAAGATGAAAATCATCCTGGTAGAAGCCGGGGCGGAATTGCTGGGCCCGATGTCAGTGAAGTCGCAGCAGGATGCCATGCGCTACATGCAGGAACTGGGCGTGGAAGTGCGGCTCAATACCCACATCAAAGGCTACGAGAACTGCCGGGCCTACTACTCCGAAACCGACTTTATTCCGACTGAAAACCTGATCTGGGCTGCCGGGGTGAACGGGGCCGCGGTACCGGGCATTCCCGAGGAGCTGGTAGCGCGCAACAAGCGCATCAACGTGAACCAGTGGAACCAGGTGCAGGGCCTACCCAACGTGTTTGCCATCGGCGACGTGGCCAACATGGTAACCGAGGAAATGCCTCGCGGCCTGCCCATGCTGGCGCCCGTGGCCCAGCAGCAGGCCGACCTGCTCGGCGACAACCTGCAGCGCATCATTAAAGGTCAGGCGCCAGTGCCGTTCGTGTACAAGAACAAGGGCGTAATGGCCATCGTAAGCCGCAACAAGGCGGTGGTAGACTTGCCCAAAGACGTGCATTTCAGCGGCATTCTTGGCTGGTTTACCTGGCTGTTTGTGCACTTGATGACGCTCGTGGGCTTCCGCAACAAAGTGGTGGCCTTCGTCGACTGGGCCTTCAGCTACTTCAGCTCCGACCAGGCTCTGCGCCTGATCATCCGTCCCTTCAGCCGCCGCGACGTGAAAGACGACCAGGGCAAGAAAAAAGCCGAACACGCTACCGGTACGCCCCAGTACAACCCCACGCCGCCCGCCATCCAAACCCCAGCCGCGTAGCGGTGAGATGGTGAGATGGTGAGATGGTGAAGTGGTGAGTTTTTCATTCGACTGGCGTGAAAGGCTTATTCTTTCCTGTCATTGCGAGGCGTAAGCCGAAGCAATCCGTTCTCTGAAATGTGCCAAGCGTTCTAATGTAAAAGCCCTTTCCTGTTTGCTACGGGAAAGGGCTTTTTGGTAGAAGGACGATTCGTGCTGCGCAGAGGACGGATTGCCACGGCTGCGCCTCGCAATGACACAGGCAAGTGTCAGCCGAGCAACAAACTCACAAGTTCACCAACTCACCATTTACAGCGCATACTCAGCCAGGGCGCGGCTGATGTCGTGAATGCTGCGGTCGTCGCGGAAGTTTTTGCTGACGGGCTCGGCCTGGCCGCGAATCCAGATTTTGAGTTCGGCATCGAGGTCGAAGTGGCCGGTGGTTTCCATGGAGAACCGCTCGATGCTGCGGTAGGGCACGCTCAGGATTTCCCGCTTTTTGCCCGTCACGCCCTGCTTATCCACCAGGATCAGGCGCTTGTTGGTGAAGATGATCTGGTCGCGGATGATGGCGTAGGCTTTTTCAATCCGCTCCCCGGTGGCCAGAATCTGCGTCAGCTCCTGCTGAAGTTCCTGCGCGTCGTTTTCGGAAGCATTGCCCAGCAGGCCGTCAAGAATTCCCATGAGGTTGAAGGTTTAAGATTATTGGTACGTAACGTTGGTTATTTTCCCTTTTGCTACTAAGAACTTCAGAATTTGGTAGGAATCTACTGGTTTACCCCGTTTGGTAGCAGGTTTCCATTGTTGCGGCATTTCATTTACCGGTCCCAGTACTTGGTTGACTAAGGTTTCAAATTCACCGCGCCCGTCTACATCGGCTAGAATGAGGTAGCCGCCTGCTTTGCCCTCACAGGTTACCAAAAATAGAATACTTGTCATAAAGGCCGCCTTTTGGGCCATCTCACTCGTCAACGGATGCGCGTCAAAATATTTCTGCAGCGCTTCCTTACCACCAGTAAATACCGGATACGAATCGGGTTGTGGGGGCAATGTGCCCAAACGCTTTGCCAGCATATCCGGCGAGGATAAGGGACTATCGGCCGCGGGGGCAAATAAGTTTTTGGGTGTGCAGGCGGTTGCTTTTACGATTTTATCGGTTGGAAACCGAGTTGCCACAGGTAAATCGGCGACTGTTTTGAACCTGAACATCAACGGGGCTTTGGGTTGCTCAAACTGCTTCGGCAGAAAGAAAAGCGTCACGGCGCCGGCATTCTTATACCCTTCAAATGATAGATCTACCTGCGTTAGTGTATCGCGCTTCTCATCAATTTTATACTGTATTTTATCTACATGAAATTTTAAATCGCGGGGGCCTTTTAGGGCATTTAAATAGAAGCCCATATTATGTTTTGCGCGCCCTATCTTAATTGGGTTATCCGGCTCATAGCCATAGGAAGAGTCCCGTGAAACTTCCATTAGCTTCATCGTGCGCTCATTCAGAAATTCCTGTGCTTGTGCCGAAATTCCGCCGCAGAAGAGAAAGGCAAACAGGGCTGTGCGTAATAGCAATGCTCTCATAAGGGCTACAAGATGCACAAAAAAACAGCTGGCTTTCAGCACCCGATAACTGAAGAATAGCGGCACATACGACAGCGGTTACTGCGGCCTGCGTCACCACCGTTCGCTATACTGCGTTTCAGCCAGCCAGAAAGCCGCCGTCCACAATAATCAGCTTGGCGCCCAGCTCGGTGGAAGAGCAGTGGGAGCTCAGCTCATCCGACACCTCGTAGGACATGCCCGGCGTCATCCGAAACGTTTGTCCGTCGGCCAGCTCGGTCAGCAGCTCGCCTTCAGTTACGAAGAGTAAATGACCTTTCTTACACCAGTGGTCGGCCTTATAGCCCGCCGAATACTCTACCATTCGTACCCTTAAACTGCCCAGCTGCATCGTGCGCCAGTAGGCCACGCCGGTTTCGCCGGGGTGCTCGGTGGCGGGAATTTGGGTCCAGTCGGTGACCTGGAAGGGAATGACGGAGGTAGGCATTGAAGTAGGGCCTGGTGGTATCTAGAAAGTGCAAAGAACCGCTAAGAATCGAGCTGCCAGCGCAGGGCCTATAATTTCTGGTCGCCAACTACGCTACTAATTAGCCAGCAAATCCGCGTGTATTCCCGAAGTCCATATCCCATATCAGGTATGAAGCCTAGCTACTAGCTCTGCAATACTGCCGGGCAGTAGTAGATATTACTGGCCGAAGTTAACCTGCTGGCAAGTTGTGGCACCTACATTGGTCAGCCTAAGGTGCGGCACGGGTAAGGGTATCGTGTTTTGGGGACAAAATGCCTCCCGGCCACCTGGTGCCAAGTCGTAGCTGAAATAAATAGTTTCGCCGGACTTGAACCCCTGACCCTGGAGGGTGTAAGGGTCGCCGCCTTCCACGTTCACGGCCGCTACTAGGTTGGTGTGCGGACCGTAGGGCTTGCCAATTGGAAACTGGCTGTCGACCTCAATCAGCAAGCCATCCATGCAGGTGCTCCCGATTACCTTACCGGCGTAGCAAGCGGGCTGCGGGCCGGATCAATGCAGTTCTCAGTGGTGCAGGCCGACAGGGCCAGAAGGGTGAATAGCCTAAGAGTAGGTAAAAAGTGTTGCATGCAGAAGCCGGGTTATGGTAGAAGATGGGTACTCTGCTCGGGCAGGAGCCCCGCCGAGCCCAAATGGTTGCATGGCACAAAAAAAAGGCCGGGCAATTAAGCCCAGCCTTTTCAGATATGCTGCGCTTAGCGCCTAGTTGGTGCCGCCCGTGCTGCCTCCGCCGGTGGGCCGGGCCTGCTGCGTGGTGCTCTGCTGCATCGGGTTGGGAGCAACCTGCTGCTGCTGCTGGTACAGCTCGAAGCGCGAAGGAGCCAGCTTGCGGGGAAGCTGTTGTTGCTCAGGTCGGTGTCGGCCGTTTCCTGGAAGGGGTCCAGAATAAAGCTGACCACGGGCTTGGGCGTAATGACCACCTTCGTCACGTGCTCGTTGTTTTTGCGCCAGATTTCGGCCGGAATGTTCAGCATTTCGGTTTTGCCGTCTTCGAAGGTCATCTGCACGATAACCGGCATGGTCAGGCCACCCACGTTGCGCAAATCCAGCTCATAGAAGTGCAGACCCGCGTTGAGGCGCTCCTGCTGCTCGGGCTTGAGCGTGCTGACGTACTGCTGGTAGCGCTGCCGGTCGGCGTCGGTGGTGGCGGTAGGGTCGTAGTTGTTGTAGAAGTCCTTCAGGTCGGGCTTCTCGTCGACCACCGTCTTCTTGATGTCCTGCAGGTTGCGCTGCTGGCTCAGGGTCTGGGGGGCGCTATTGAGCATCTCACGGCGCTTGGCATTCTCGATTTCGGGGTTTTTGGAGTCGACCGTAAACCACTTCACGCCTTCCAGGCTCAGGTCGGTGTGGTCGGTGGTGTAAAACCAGCCGCGCCAGAACCAGTCGAGGTCGGTGCCGGAGGCGTCTTCCATGGTGCGGAAAAAGTCGGCCGGCTCGGGGTGCTTGTAGGCCCAGCGCTGGGCGTAGGTTTTGAAGGCGTGGTCGAACAATTCCCGGCCCATTACCGTCTCGCGCAGAATGTTCAGGCCGGTGGCGGGCTTGGCGTAGGCGTTGGGACCGAACTGCAGCACCGACTCCGAGTTGGTCATAATTGGGGTTTGCAGGCTCTTGTCGGTCCGCATGTACTCCACAATGTTCTTGGGCTCCCCGCGGCGCGAGGGGTAATTCCGCTCCCATTCCTGCTCAGTAAGGTACTGCACGAAAGTGTTCAGGCCCTCGTCCATCCACGACCACTGCCGCTCGTCGGAGTTGATAATCATGGGGAAGAAGTTGTGCCCCACCTCGTGGATAATCACCGAAATCATTCCGTATTTCCGGTCAGCGGAGTAGGTGCCGTCCTTCTCGGGGCGGCCACCGTTGAAGCAGATCATCGGGTACTCCATGCCGCCTACGGGGCCGTGCACCGAAATAGCCACGGGGTATTCGTAGTCGATGGTGTGCTTGGAGTAGGTCTTGATGGTGTGGGCCACGACTTCGGTCGAGTACTTGCCCCACAGCGGATTGCCTTCCTTGGGGTAGTAGCTCATGCACAGCACCGGGTTGCCGGCCTGCTCGATTTCCATGGCGTCCCAGATAAACTTGCGGGACGAGGCCCAGGCGAAGTCACGCACGTTTTTGGCGGCGTAGGTCCAGGTTTTGGTGCCTTTGGCTCGTTTCTGCTCGGCCATTTCGGCTTCCATCTGGGTTACGATAAGCACCGGCTTCTTGGCACCCCGGGCCTGGGTCAGGCGCTTGCGCTGGGTGGCCGTCAGCACCTGGTCGGGGTTTTGGAGCACGCCGGTAGCGCCCACGACGTGGTCGGCGGGGCCGTGATGCTCACGCGGTAGTCGCCGAAGGGCAGGGTAAATTCGCCGCTGCCCAGAAACTGCTTGTGCTGCCAGCCGCGCACGTCGTTATACACGGCCATGCGGGGGTAGAACTGGGCAATTTCGTAGAGGTAGTTTTTATCGTCGGGAAAGAACTCGTAGCCGCTGCGCTGGCTGAATTTGAGTTGGTCGTTGATATTGTAGTGCCAGGCGATGCTGAACGTGACGGCCTGCTTGGGCCGCAGCGGCTGGGGCAGGTCCACGCGCATCATGGTGTGGTTGATGGTGTGCTTCAGAGCCTTACCACCCTTCATAGCCACCGACTCAATCTTGAACCCACCGTCGAAGTCGGAGCGCATCAGGTACTCCATGGCCTGAAACGACATTTTATCCTTCACCTCCGCCACCTGGGTGGAAGTCGTAATGGAGTTCTTGTCGAGGATATTCTGGTCGAGCTGCACCCAGAGGTAGGTCAGCACGTCGGGCGAGAGGTTGGTGTAGGTGATATCCTCGGAGCCTTTAATGGACTGTGTATTGTCATCCAGGCTGACGCGGATGTTATAGTCGGCGCGCTGCTGCCAGTAATCGGCGCCGGGCGCCCCGGAGGCCGTCCGGAACGAGTTGGGCGTGGGCAGCAGTTGGTCGAGTTGCTGAAACTTGTCGGTGCCGGAGTTGGTATTCTGCGCCAGCAGCGGGGCCGCCGTCAGCGTGGCCAGGCCCGCGGCCAGAAGTAAGTTTCTGAACATAGAAACGATAAGTAGAAGCGAAAGATCAAGAAAATCAGCGCAGTACACGGCTGCACTCAGCACTTAGAAAGTCAAAGACAGGAATGGGAGCGAAACGCTGCATCGGCAAGGCATAGTTTCTTAGCCAGTAAGGTTTTGCAGCAACAGCACCAGGGCAATTCCGCCCGCCGCGCCACTGACTACGAGTATCCAGTCGCGCCGCGCTACCCGCACCGCCCGTAGCACCACGAAGCCCACCAGCAGAATCACGGCCACAATAAGCAGCTGACCCAGCTCTACGCCGATGTTGAAGGCCAGCAGCTCGGCCACCGGGCGGCTGCTCTGGCCCAGCAGCTCGCGCAGGTAGCTGGAAAAGCCCAGGCCGTGAATCAGACCGAAAACCGCCGCCAGCAGATTGGGCAGGGCCCACAGCAGGGGCTCACGCCGCGTATCCAGCCCGGCCTGCCGCAGGTTGAGCAGGCTGGTAATGAGTATCGTTACCGGAATCAGAATTTCAATCAGCTTAGCGTTGTACTGCACAAAGCCCAGCGTGGCCAGGGCCAGCGTGATGGAGTGCCCAATGGTAAAGCTCGTTACCAAGGCTACCACTCGCCGCCACTCGGCTGCGGCATAGGGCGCACACAAAGCCAGCAGAAACACCAGATGGTCATAAGCCTGCAGGTTGAAAATGTGGAAAAACCCGAGCTGCAGGTAAGTCTGAAAGACGGACATGGAAGTAAAGCTACGGCGCTACGCCCAAAAAACAGAAACCGCCGGGCGGCGCCGCAGCCTACGGTTCGGGTTGCGGAGCCTAAGACCGGGAAAAGAAAAAGGCCTACTGCAGCGCAGTAGGCCTTTCCAGCTTTGTTCGGAACAAAGGGTTATTCCTTGACGATACGGCGGATGTCGAGGCCGCCTTGCGTTTTGGCGCGCAGCAGGTACACTCCCGCGGGCTGAGTGGTCAGGTCCAGCTGCACGGTCCGGGCGCTGCTGTTGCCTTCTACCTTAGTCGTGAATACTACTTGACCAAGGGCGTTGATTACCGTCAGCTCGGTGGCCTGGCTGTAGCCGTTAAGCTCTACGCGCAGGTTGCCGTCGTGGGTGGGGTTGGGGTACACGCTTAGGCTGGAGCCAGCCAGGGGCTTGACGCTGGAGGTGACCACCAGGGCCAGGGAAGGGGCCGAGGCACAGCCGCCAGCGGAGACGACCACCGTGTAAGAGCCGTACTGCGCAGCCGAGTTGACCACGTAAGTCTGACCCGTAGCACCGGCAATGGCCACCCCGTTGAGGTACCACTGGTTGCCTGTGGCCGCACTCGAGGTCAGGGTCGTGGTCGGACCGTTGTACTGCACGCTCACCGTCGGACGGGCTGGCAGGGGCGTAATGGTAAGCGTAGCCGTAGAAGTTACGGCCGCGCAGCCACCCGAAGCGGCCACGGTGTTGGTCACGGTGTAAGTGCCGGGCGTGCTAGCTGTCAGGTCAACGGCGCCGGTAGTAGCATTCAGACTCAGGCCCGTGGTCGACGAGAACGTGCCGGCCGAAGCACCCGTGGCCAGGGTCGGCGTTACCGAGCCGCTGCCGGCGCAGTAGGTACCGGCGGCGTAGCTGAAGCCGGCAGTAGCGGGAGCCGTGATGGTTACGGTAGTAGTGGCCGTAATGCTGGCACAACCGCCGGCGGCGGCTACCGTGTTGGTCACGGTGTAGGTGCCGGGCGTGCTGGCCGCCAGGTTAATTACACCGGTCGTTGCATTGATGCTCAGGCCCGTAGTAGAGCTGAACGTGCCTGCAGTGCTGGTGGCGGGTACTACTGGCGCGGGGTTCGTACCCGTAACGCAGTAGCTGGTAGCAGCATACGAGAAGGCAGCTACCGGAGCCGCTGTGATGGTTACCGTTTGGGTAGCCGAAGACGGGCAAGTGCCGCCTACGCTATACGTCACCGTGTAGGTGCCGGGCGTGGAGGTAGCCAGGTTGATAGCACCCGTGGCCGCATCAATGCTCAGGCCCGTAGTCGAGCTGAACGTGCCGCCCGCAGTGCCGGTTACGGTAGCCGTCGGGTTGGTGCCGCTGACGCAGAACGTGGCGCTGCTGTAGCTGAACGTGGCCGTCGTAGCGGGGTTTACCGTCACCGTCACGGGAGCCGAGTTGATCTGGCGTCCGTCGTTGGTCAGAATCACAGCACGGAACGTGGTGGTGGCCGTCAGGTTGGTGAAGGTCAGCGTCGCCGTGTTGTTAAGGGGTGAAACAGGCGTAAAGCCCGAACCAGTGTTAACTTCATAAGTCACGATGGTGCCTACGTAGTTGGTCAGCGTGATAGTGCCCGAGTTGGAGCCTGCGCACACTGCGCTAACCGAACTGGTCAGCGTACCGCCTTCGGTGTTGGCCAGGGCGAAGAAGTCGTTGCCGGGCGTGATGTTCAGGGTCGAAACCAGGCCCGTGGCGGGCGTGGTAACGGCCGTGCCCCCAATGGAGGCATACGCGCCAGCAGCCGTAGCAGCCTGGGCTACTACTGCCGTAGCCGGGTTGCCCACCACATCGTCGGCACCGTAGCTGAGCTGTACCGTGGCCGTAGCGGGCAGGTTAGCCGAGTTTTCGATCCGCACGTAGCGGGTGGGGTTCAGGTTGGAAACCGGAGCCACTACGCTGCCATTGGAAGCGCCGTTGATAACCGTAGCCGTAAGCACCTGGTTGGCGCTGGTCGTGATGCCGCCCACTACTACGGGGCGCCAGCCGGCCGCGTCGCCCACGGCGAAGGTGCGGCTAACGGCGGTAGCGCTGTTGACGCTAATGCCCAGCGGGCCTTTCACGTAGCTCGTAGCCGAGCCCGTAGGAATGGCACCGGCGCTGGGGCCAAGTACCAGCGTACTAGCTGCCGAAGTCGTCAGTACACCATTGGTCAGAATCAGCGAAGCATTCGAGACGCCGGGCACGGTTACGGGGCCGCCAGCCAGTGTTACGCCAGCGGGGTTGCTAATGCTGATAACATCTACCACGCGGCTGGCCGGAATTTCGAAGCCGGTGGTGCGGTTGGTCATCTCAGGAGCATAAATCAGCTGTAGCGCACCGCTGCCCAGGTTGAAGGTGGGGGCGCTGGCAAACGAGCCGCTGGTGCCGGTGTTGGCCGTCACCCCGATCTGGATGACGTTGAACACCGCCGTTCCGTCGCCGATGGTCAGGTTGCTGGTTCCGTTGAGGTTGCCCGTAAACATGTTCACGCGGGCGGCCACAATCGGGCTGCTCAGCGTGACACCGCCGCCGTTGTTGTCGATGGTCAGCACGCGGAGCGGAGTCGTGGCCGTGCCAGTGCCGCCGTAGGTCTGCGGTACGCTACCAATAAAGTAGAGCGTGCTGTTGACCGTGGCCCCGGTCGAGCTGGTGGCCGAGCCAGTGCCGTTCAAAGTGCCGTTGTTGGTCACCGTAGCGCCAACTTGCAGCAGGGTGTTGGCATTCAGAGTCAGGGTCGAGCCGGTGGTAATCAGCGTGGTGCCGTACACGATGGTCTGGCCCTGCAGCACGGCCGTCTTGGCGTTGGTCGTGTTGTCAATGTTCAGGTTGGGGAAGGTGCCGCGGATGCGGAAATCGAAGTTGGTAGCCGTAGCTCCCACGCCCACGTTCACCGTGCCGCCGGTGTAGTTATACGTGCCCGCCACGTAGTAGTCGAGCGGGGTGGTAGCGGTGCTGCGCTGCACCAGGTTGATAGTACCGCCCGAAATAGTGGTGGTCCCGTTTACGCCAAACGAGGGCGTGCCCGAGGCGTTGCCCACAGTGGCAACGTTGATAGTACCGCCGCTCAGGGTGAAGGTCATGGACGCCGCTGCCGTAGCACTGGTAAAGCTGCTGAAACGACCTACCGTGCTCAGCGTGCCGCCTTCCATGGTGTAGACCGAGCCGGCACCGAAGTTGATGGAGTTGCCGATGGAGTTGCCCACGTTGAAGGTACCGGCCGAAATGCGCAGCAAGCCGTTCACGACGGGCGAGCCGGTCTGGCTGGCTACGGTGAAGTTGGCGTTGTTGAGCCAGAAGCCCCCGGTTGCGGGAATGACGTACGAGGCCGCGTTGCTGAACACGCGGTTCGTGACCGTATTGGTGCCCGAAATCTTGAGCGTTCCGGTCATGTCATCCACTGTGTTGGTGGTAATGCGCGTTGAGAGGAAGCCATCGGTAGCCGTGGCGCTGCCCTTCACCGAAAGGGAAGGCAGAATCATTTCCACAATGTCTGCCCGCACCGATTTGGCCAGCGACATAGTCTGCAAGTCGGTGGTGCCGGTACCGGTGAAGGTAGCGTTGCCCGCGCCGGTAAAGCGTAGGTCTGAACCGATGCTGCTGCTGGCACTCAGATCCAGCGTGCCGTTGTTGGTAACGTTGCCGGCTACTTGCAGGGTATAGGCCGTAGTGGCCGAGGTTTGGAGCGTACCCGTGGCCGCTACCGTAAGTCCGCCGCAGGTCGCGGCCACGTCCAGCGTCACGGTGGCACCGGCCACGATGGTTACGTTGTCGGTAGCCGTGGGCACTACGCCGCCCACCCAGGTAGTGGGGTCGCTCCAGCTGCCCCCGGTTGCCGTCGAGCTGATTTCCGCCGTAATCTGGCGCAGAGCCAGGGTTCGGGCTGGCAGCTCCACACGCGCCGCGCTGGTACGGGTAGTAGCCGGGCGCTCTATGCTTTGCGCGGCTGGGGTAGGGGGCAGGCTCCGCATTTGCGCCTGCGCACCCACCAGGGTGCAGAAGCCCAGGGCGGCCGTCAGCAGGGGCGCCAGGTATGGCGGCCCGCCAGTGTCGGCTGCGCCTTGGCAGTTTTGAGTAATGTGTCGTGCATAAAGGTGATGATAGGTGGGAAATGGAAAAATGATGGAAGCAAGAGGAAGAGACCCTGCCCCGTTGCGCAAGCCCAAAAGCCGGCTGCGCGACTACACAAGTGAAGCCGGAAGCAGATAGTAAATAGAATACAGGGCACCGTTGGCCGTTACTCAAACAGCTAGTTTTAATAAACTTGGAAAAGTCAGGGAAGCGGTGCTTGTGTAAATATGAGACCTTTCCGAGGCATTTGAATTATAAGAGGACCAATATCTGAAAATAAATTGTCGAGCTTTTCTACAAGCCGCGTGCAAAACAAAAATGCCGGAAATATTCTATGCCGGACCCAGCCGAGCGAGGTAGGAAAAGAGCCTGCCTTGCCCATCTTGCTGGCCACTGTGGCCGGTGGTACTAGAGCGAGAAACTGAGCAGAAAGCAACCCTTGCCGGGCGAAGCAGGATGCTGCGCGGAGCGGCCAAAAGCAAAGAAAAAGGCCTACTGTATTGCAGTAGGCCTTTCCGGCTTTGTTCGGGACAAAAGGTTATTCCTTGACGATACGGCGGGTATCAAGACCACCCTGCGTTTTGGCCTGCAGAATGTAGATACCAGCAGGCAGCTGAGTCAGGTCCAGGGCCTGCTTTTGCGTGGCGGCGGGCACCGTGGCCGAGTACACTACTTGGCCCAGCGAGTTGAGCACGCTCAGGCTTACTGCTTTGGTGTATCCCGTCAGTTCTACCGTAAGCTGACCGTCGTGGGTGGGGTTGGGGTACACGCTCAGGCTGGAGCCAGCCAGGGGCTTGACGCTGGAGGTGACCACCAGGGCCAGGGAAGGGGCCGAGGCACAGCCACCATTGGTCGTAACCACCGTGTAAGAGCCGTACTGCGCGGCCGAGTTGACGACGTAAGTCTGGCCCGTAGCGCCGGCAATGGCCACCCCGTTGAGGTACCACTGGTTGCCCGTGGCCGCACTCGAGGTCAGCGTAGTGGTCGGACCGTTGTACTGCACGCTCACCGTTGGGCGAGCTGGCGTGGCCGTGATGGTGACCGTAGCGGTGGCCGAAGAAGCGGCGCAGCTGCCCGAGGCGGCCACGGTGTTGGTCACGGTGTAAGTGCCGGGCGTGGAGGAAGCCAGGTTGATAACGCCCGTGCTGGCGTTGATGCTCAAGCCCGCAGTGGAGCTGAACGTGCCGGCCGAAGCACCCGTGGCCAGGGTTGGGGCTACTGTACCCGTGCTACCAGCGCAGTAGGTGCCGGCCGCGTAGCTGAAGTTGGCCGACAGGGCGTTGGTGATGGTTACCGTCTGGGTAGCCGAAGAAGGGCAGGTTCCGCCCACGCTATACGTCACGGTGTAGGTGCCTGGCGTAGAAGCGGCCAGGTTGATAGCGCCCGTGCTGGCGTTGATGCTCAAGCCAGAAGTCGAACTGAAGGTGCCGCCCGCAGTGCCCGTTACGGTAGCTGTCGGATTCGGGCCGCTCTGGCAGAAAGTAGCAGCTGCGTAGCTAAACGTGGCCGTCGTGGCGGGATTCACCGTCACGGCTACTGCCGCCGAAGTGGCCGAGCAGCCGCCTGACGTACGAATCACTACGGAGTAGTTGCCGCTGGCGGTGGCCGTGTACGTGTTGCTCGTCGCTCCGGCAATGTCGGCTCCGTTGAGCTGGAACTGGTACGTGGCGCCGGCCGTGGTGGGTGCCGTCAGCACTACCGAGCCGCCCTGGCAGAACGTCGTTGGGCCGCCGGCCGTCAGCGTGGCCGTTGGCGTAGCCTGAATGGTAAGCTGGGTGCTGGCCGAAGAGGCGGCGCAGCTACCGGAGGCGGTCACGGTGTTGGTCACGGTGTAGGTACCCGGCGTGCTGCTGCTCAGCGTAACTGCGCCCGTCGCGGCGTTCAGGGTCAGACCGCCGGGAGTAGCCGAGAAGGTGCCGGCAGTAGCGCCGGAAGCAAACACCGGCACGGGGTTGGTAGAGCCCGATACGCAATACGTAGGATTGGCGTACGAGAAGGTAGCCAGCGGCGCCGAGGTAATCGTGACGGTTTGGGTGCTGCTGGAAGGGCAGGCACCACCCACCCGATACGTCACGGTATAGGTGCCGGGCGTAGAAGCCGCCAGGTTGATAGCGCCGGTGCTGGCATTCAGGCTCAGGCCCGAAGTCGAACTGAAGGTACCGCCCGTGGTGCCAGTAATGGTCGGCGTCGGGTTGGTGCCGCTCTGGCAATACGAGGTAGCCGCGTAGCTGAACGTGGCCGTCGAAACCGGGCTGATGGTCACCGTGGAAGTAGCCGTAACGGCCGCGCAAGTACCCGAAGCCGCTACCGTGTTGGTCACGGTGTAGGTGCCCGGCGTGCTCGTCACCAGATTGATAGCGCCGGTGCTGGCATTGATGCTCAAACCCGCAGTGGAACTGAACGTGCCTGAGGTAGCCCCGGCCGCTACAGTAGGCACGGGAGTGGCGCCGTCGCCCTGGCAGTAGGTAGAATTGGCGTAGGCAAACGTTGCGGTAGGAGCAGCCGTGACGGTAACCGTAGCCGTGCTGGAGCAGTTGGCGCTGGTGGCATACGTCACGGTGTAGGTGCCGGGCGTGCTGGCCGCCAGGTTGATAACCCCGGTGCTGGCGTTGATGCTCAAACCCGAAGTCGAGCTGAACGTGCCGCCCGTAGTGCCGCTGATGGTAGGCGTCGGGTTGGTGCCGTTGGTGCAGAAGCTGGCCGCAGAGTAGGTAAAGGCCGCGTTGCAGTTGGAGCTGGTGCTGGCCTGGCCGGCCACGCGCACGTCGCGCAGCAGGGCGTAGCGCCCGGAGGAAGAGCTGCCGCTGGCATAATACAACCGAATAGTGAGCGTCTGGCCGCCGGTGATGGTGACGCCGCTGGCCGAAGCCAAAGCCACACGATAGTTTTGGTTAGGGCCCGTGTTCTGGTTGCGCAGGAAAATGGGGTCGGCGAAGGTGCCCGTGCCGGTTCCCGGAGTGGTCGTACGGGTCGTCAGCGGACCAATGGGGCCGGTGCCGCCGCCGGCTACTTCCATGGAGTCGCTTCTGAAGCCCGTCTTGGAGTAAGCCACGGCCAGCTTCAGGTTGCTGGCTGTGTTATTAAATGCCGACCAGAATACCAGAGAGTCGGCCCGTACCGTGGCGTTGGCCGCCGCCGTCACGGTAAACTGCACGTAGTATATACGGTTGAGGTTGCTGCCCGGCAGGGGCACAAACGAACCGTCGCCGCTGGGCGAGGAGCCGAAGGCGGCGCCGTAAGCCGACGAATATGGCTTAATGGCGGTGCCCAGCGTTACGTCGGAGAGGTAGAAATTGCGCAGCGTAGCGCTGCTGGGCAAAATGCCGGTGGCCCGCACGGCGGCGCTATCCTGGCTGTTGACCTTCAGCGGCCACCACTGCAGCCGACCGGTGGTAGTAGTTTGGGCAAAGCCGAGGTGGGAGCTGGCCAACACCAGCAGCAGCACCCACAGCAGCCGCCAGCCCGTGGGCCGCTGCCGCATAGCAAGGGTACGCCCATCTGTGCCAGACAGATGGCGGTAAGGTAAGATTGCAGTCATACAAACTGGAAGTAGGGGTGGGGAATGGAGAAGAATGTGGTGGAAATACAGAAAAAGTCCTCTTTGCAGCTGCTCAGGTTCAAGTCGGCCGCGTATGCCAGTACGGCAACCAAGAAGAAAGGGTACACCGGCCGCCCGGATTTATGCAATTCCTCTAAAAAGTGCGTTCAGACTCTTAAAAGCCGGATTTATTCAGGGCCCGGCAGACTTCCGGCTTGCTTTGTTAAAGGGCCTGCTATAGCAAAACCGGTCGAAAGAAAGCCAGCGGGGAAATCTGTTATATAGTATTTATGCTTTATTAAAGCCAATTTGCTTACGGGCAAGCAACTGCCTGATTTTTAGCAGGCTGTTCAGACTGGTTACTCACCGTGTGGTGACGTGCATTCTAACCAGAAAACTCTGCTGTAAACGTCCTAAGGCTGGGCAGGTTCTTGTACTTTTGGAAGACCTTTGCTTTCTGTCTACTGCTACTATATGCCCCAACGTTTACTTTTTCTGCTTACCTTTTTTCTGGTTACTACTTTCCCGCCGTGGCTAGCGCAGGCCCAGAGTGCCCGCAAGTCCGCCAAGGATGTTCCCGCCGTCGTGCTGACCCGCAAAGACACGGCCTACGCCGTTCACGAGCTGTTTGTGCAACGCCGCACCGGCGGCGCACTGCTTAGCACCTTCGGCATTGCCATGACCGGTATCTACACCGTAGCCTGGATTCAAACACCGCCTTCGGGCACGGGCAATACGCTGTTGGCTGCCGGAATAGTGGGGATGGTGGGCGTACTGCCGGCCTGGCTGGGTATCAACAAGCATCGGCGCTACAACCTGAGCCGGGAGCAAATTGTGCTTACCGATTACGCCAAGACTGGTACGCTGGCCAAAAAGTACCGCCGACATCTGCGCGGCATCAGCCGTCCCGTACCCGGCAACAAGACCTGGCCGGCCATCATCGTCGATACCCTGACGGCGGGAACTGTTGCTCCGGTCGTCGCCGCTTCGGCCTCCGGCACTTCTCCCGACTCTGCCACTGGCGCTGCTCCGGCCGCCCGGCCAGCTGTTGCGGGCTATACCATGGCCGATTCGCTGGATGCCGTTGCAGGACTGTTTGCCAGCCGGCGCCTGGGCGGTGAGATTCCGCTGCTGGCTGTGCTGCCCGCCGCCCGCCTCATGACCGGCAGCAGCGGCAAAGACTACAACATGTATACCGGACAGTTTGAGGATAAATCCGCCTCGGCCGGGCCATAGCGGCGGGTTTGGGGCTGGTCGTCGGGAGCCTGACGTATATGATTGTGCACAATTCGCCCTACACCAAGGCCAAGCTGGCCGCTATTCGGACTGCCTGCGAGGCCGGAGCTCCTATTCCGGCCAACGTGCGCGTCCTGCTCAAGCCCCGCCATTTCGAAGCCGGGCGCGAAGAGCGTAACCGGGAGCTCCGCAAAGCTGCCCGCAAGATTCACTAGTCGCTCATCCGTAAGGCCAGCTTTAAGCCAGAATTTTCAGTCACATTATTCTAAAAAGCCCCGCCGGATTATTCCGACGGGGCTTTTGGTATTTGCAACAGCTGTGGTATACACCTAAAAAGCAGCCTTAGTAATGGCGAAACGGGGCGAAGTGGCCTGGTACGGATACAGCACGTAGGCGTCGCCCGGGGTGCGGCGGGTGATGGTGGTGGGGCTCACGGCACCGGTAGCAAACTTGCCCGCTTCGGCCGCCGATACCCACGCATTGGTACTCGTCAGGCGGAATACCGTGGTTTGACTACCCGATACCAGCAGCAATGTCTGCGGATCGAAGAGCAGCAGCCCGTCGGCACCCACCAGGCTCTGGGTGACAGTTACTTTGGTAAAGCCCGCGGGGTTGCTGATGGGTACTTTGAACAAGGACCCGTCATTGGCCTTGGCCACGAGCAGGTAGCCGTCGGGGTGAAATACGATGCCGTTTAGGCCGAAGCCGGTGCCACCGCTGAACTGGGCGTTTTCCAGAAATACCGAGGCCACGCCCTGGGCGTCCACCTTGTAGATGATGGGCGAAAGGCTGTCCGTAATATAGGCGTTGCCCTGGGCATCTACGGCAATATCGTTGGCGAAATGGGGCATGCCGGGCCGCAGGGTACCTAGGTTGATGTAGCTGCTTAGGGCGCCGCTCGTGGTGTTGAAAATTGCCAAAGCGGCCAGCTGCCGCAGCGTGGCGGGGGTCGAGCGGGCCGTGTTGGCACCGTTGTCGGAGATGGCTACGAGCAGGCGCTGCCGGCCGGCGTCGAGGTTCAGGCCAATGGTGGAAATCAGGCGGGGTTCGTCGGCAAATACGGCGTAGGTACTGTCGTCCTTCACCGCACCAATCTGGCCCTTGGTGCGGGAGCTGACCAGAAAACGCTTGCTGGTCTCATCGTACTGAATGCCTTCGGGGTGCAGAGCCGCCTGGGGCACTGTTATCTTAGCCGGGTTGGCCGGGATGGTGTCGGGTTCATCATCGTCGGAGCAAGCGGTCAGCAGGGCAGCCAGCAGGGCATAGCGCAGCCCACGAGCGACGTAAAAAAGCTTGGTCTTGGCAGGTAGGGAGAAGTGAGGCATAGCAGGTTAGGTAAACGTGAACGGTTTAGTTACCTGGGCATACGGGCTTGAGATAGAAGAGATTAAATAAAATTGCGGTGGCCGGGGCCGATGCTTGGTGCCAAAGAGCCCGCCAGGCAAACCCAGCGGGCTTCCTGCTCGGCCAGGAATACTTTGAAAAGAGACGACAGAGTATCGTGCTTCAAAAGCTATATTGCACATTTACTTAGTTTTCACGCTGCTGATTTTATGCTATTACGATTACTGACCAGTGGGTCTTTGTTGCTGTTGCCTTATCTATCGTTGGGCCAGGCTCCCGTCAATCTGCCGGCCGAAACATTCAAGCAACAACTCCGCAACAAGTACCTGCACAACGATACGGCCCAGGCCATCGTCAACCTTTACAGCAAGCGGCAGGCGGGCGGCGCCGGCTGGATAGTCGGCGGTGCGTTGTCGGCCGCACGGCTGGCGGTGGGCGGCGGCCGCACTACCACCTCCAACGGCATAGTGGTGGAGCAGCAAAGTGCCAATATCGGGGCTGTGCTGCTCGTTACCGCTCCTTTTCTGGGCTATGGCCTGGGCAAGATGCTGCACTATAGTAATGCTCATCTTGAGCAGCAGCTCACGGCCTACGCCGCCGGACAACCCTTGCCACGCAGCCTGCGGCGCAAGCTGAAACCGCGGTTTTTCGACCAGGTTATCATCAACTACAAACCCGTACCCGTTGCGCCTGCTCCCTAAGTCTATGCGCTTTTCGCCTTTCTTGCTGTTGCTGGTCCTGTTGGCCTTTGGTCCTGCTGCCTCCGCGCAGTCATCTGCCACTGCCAGCGCCCCTGCCGCTGCTCCGGATTCGGGAGCCGTACTGCTGTTCAACAACTGGTACCTGCCGCGCTACGCCCCCAAAGCCGCCGAGGCCGATACCACCGGAGCCTTGCTGAGCCTTTTTCGGAAGCGCCGCTACGCTGGCTGGCTCTATACCATCCCGTTTATAGCGGGTATGACGTTGGCCTTGCCCATTTCTACCACCGACGCCTATGGTCAGACAACGGTGGCCGACGAAGCCGTTTCGCCGCCTCTGGGAAGCGCACTAGTGGCCGGCACAATTGTCGGCTTCATCCTGCACGCCAGCAAGTTCAACAGGGCCCACCTGGTAGCCGTGGACAAAGCCTACGCCGCCGGCCAGCCCATTCCGGCCAGGTACCGCAGCCAGCTCAACGCCAGTCATTTTCAGGAGGCCGCTTACCTGCGGGAAGCCCTGCGCCAGCAGATGGAGCGGGAGCAGCGCCAGCCAGCCGGGACATCCGGCCGGTAACAGCCTCCAGTATCCAATGCACACAAAAAGCCCCGCCGGCACGCTGCCAGCGGGGCTTGTTGCTGCTATGAATCAGGCGCTACCCCTGGCCCAGGTCGCTATCCTGCTTCTCTTTCTTATCCACCTGCTCCGTCTTAGGATCAGTGTCGATAAACCGCTCTCGCCTCTGATGAATCGGGGCGGCGCCGGTCAGGCCCACGCCGGCGGCTAGCAGCATGGCTATCAGGCTCAGCAGGCGAAGGGTGCGCTTGAGGCGTTCCATAAGGCTAGAAGAATAAAAAGCCTTGCCGCTGTGGTGTCGGCAAGGCTTTTTGTGAAATAGACGGACTCAGTTACGGTTTGCGAAAAATCAGCGTGCTGGTATCGGTGCTACTGAAGGAGCCCTGTAATACATAGCCAGCCGCCATCAGCTTGTCGAGGACTCCCTGAAGCTGCTCGGCGTTGGTTATCTGCCCCTTTTTGCCCGGGCTTCTTTGCAGCTCCGACATTTCGGTTTTGCCTGTCCCGTAGGTAACTATCACATTGCCCCATCCGCCCGTTTCGCGGATGCGCACAACAGCGGTGTTGGCAGAGCTAGTTTGCGCTAATGCTGGACTGCCCCAGAGGCTGAGAGCCAAGCCCGTTAACAGTAAGATCTTCTTCATAGGAATACAAGTGAATGATGGTGGCCGAAAGGCGCAAAAAGCCCGCCAGTAAAGTAATAACAGGCTTTTTGCGGTGGCTTATCAGCGGCAGTTTACAAGCCGGGTAGCGCGAACTTTAGCTCGCGGACCTTTGGTAGTAGTTTGCGTCCGGCGGTTTGGAATACTAGCTTTTGCTTGTTTCATCGGCCGCGCCTATTTTGCTTCGGTCAGTTTAACACTTTGGCTATGAGCACACGCCTGTTTCTAATTGTAATTGGGTGGAGTGCAGGCATGCTGACTGCAGGGCTGGCCCGGGCCCAGGTGAAGGGGCGTGTTGAGGGCGTCTGGAGCGGCTCCGCCATTGTTTTTGGTACTACCACGCCCGTCATCATCCATTTAGACCCGCTGCGGCGAACAGGTGGCGCCCGGCGTGCCACCCTGGACCTGCCTACGATGGGTATGCACAGCGTGCAGGTTGACTCGCTCCTGCAGGGGCCCGGCGATGATAGCCTGCGCCTAGTCGTCAGCACTCTGCCGGGAAAGTACGTGGGGCGGTTGTCGGCTGATGCGCGCCAAATCCGTGGCTTTCTGCTGCTTGCTGGCCAGCGGCTGCCGCTGCAGCTTCAGCCGGGCAGCGCCAGTTGGACGCCCCCGTGCGCCTGCAGGCGCCGCGGCTGCCGTTGCCCTACCGGGAAACCGTTGTACGCTTTGCCGGCGGCAGCGCCGTAACCCAGCTGGTCGGTACCCTTGCCCTGCCCAAAGGTCGCCGCCCGGTGCCGGCCGTGGTGCTGGTTTCAGGCTCGGGCCCCCACAACCGCCACGGCGAGCAATTCGGGCACCAACCTTTTCGGGTGCTGGCCGATGACCTGGCCCGCCGAGGTTTTGCCGTATTGTGCTACGACGAGCGTGGGGTAGGAGCATCGACGGGGCACTTTGCTTCGGCCACGACCACCGATTTTGCCGCGGATGTAGCGGCGGCGGTTGCGGCCCTGCGGGCCAACAGGCACATCGACGCGCAGCGCATCTTCCTTATGGGCCACAGTCAAGGCTCCCTGGAGGTGGCGCGCGTGGCCGCGCAGGATTCTGGAGTGGCCGGTGTGGTCCTGCTCAGCGGGCTGGCCGAACCGCTGGTAGAGGTATACAAAGCCCGCTTGCGGGCCCAGATGGCCCCGCATCTAAACAAGGCCGATACGACTGGCCGAGCGGATATCCTTAAAACACAACTAGTATGTGAAGCCGTGCTAAACATCATTGCCGCCTCGCCCAATGAAGCCGCGGCCCTTGCGGCCTTGCAGCGGCCAATTCCCGCGCAGGGCATCAGCCCGGAGGAGCTGGCTTACTTCGCCCCGACCTACCTGCAACCTACGGTGCAGGATATCTTGCGGCAGGACCCGCGGCCTGATTTGCGCAAGATCAGGGTGCCCGTACTGGCCGTTACCGGTGCCCTCGACACCGAAGCCCCAGCCACTACCCAGTTCCCGGCTCTGAAGGCTGCTTTTCCTGCGTCGGGCGGCACCCAGCTCACTACGGTGGTCGTACCCCAGGTTACGCACTTCCTGCAGACTATTCCGGCTGGCACCACGCTTTCCCCTTACGACAACCCCGAATCCATTTCACCTGCTGCTTTATCGGCAATTGGCGACTGGCTGACCAAGCAGATCAGGCAGCCGAAAAGCAACTAGCAGCGCCTAGCTCCTGCTGGTGTTTCGACATCAAAATGGCCTATCACCATCAGGACAGCGCGGTGAGGTCTATTGCTTTCATCGTGGCGCTGGTAGTCTACTCCTGGTCCAGCTCATCCTCCTCCTGCGTCTCCTTTTTATCTACCTGCTCCGTTTTCGGATCAGTATCGATGAACCGTTCCCGCTTCTGGTGAATCGGGGCAGCGCCGGTGAGGCCCTTGCCGGCTGCGGCCAGCAGCAGGGTACTAGTTCTGGCAGGCATAGAATATGCCTAATGGTTTGGATGAGCAGAGAAGAAGCTCAAAACTGTTTGGCCTAGCTTACGTGCAGAACAGCTAGGTTTGCCGGTTAGCAACTCTTAGCCAGAAGAAAACATGATAAAGGCATTACTTAGTGCAGTACTAGTACTTATCCTTCATTACCCTGTGTACGCCCAGCAACCTCTGCCTGTAGCTTATACTCATGCTGATACAGCCCGGGCAGTGCGGAAGGTTTTTCACCAGCATCGGACCGGAGGCTGGATATGGACCGGAGTAGGTAGTGCTTTTGCGCTGCGAATAGCTACCGTGGCGGCCAACAGTAATAGCTCCGAGAGTTTTTCCAGTACAACGGCCGGTACGGCAGTCCTCATCGGTTTATTCGGGGCGTTCCGGCGGGTATCGGTATCGGCAAGCTGACCCGCTTTAGTAAGGTAAAAGAGGAGCAGACGATAAGGCTCTACGAACAGTCGGGGATTCTGCCGCCCTACGTCCGGGAACGGTTAAATCCGAAGCATTTTCTAGGGAGCTAATAAATTAAGCCCCGCCGGCACGCTGCCAGCGGGGCTTGTTGCTACACCTGGGTCCGGGTGCCGGAAGCTACTCCTGACCCAGTTCATTATCATCCTGCTCTTCCTTCTTGTCGACCTGCTCCGTTTTCGGATCAGTATCGATGTACCGTTCCCGTTTCTGGTGAATCGGGGCGGCGCCGGTGAGGCCTACGCCGGCCGCTGCCAGCAGCAACATGGCTATCAGGCCCAGCATCCGTAGGTAACGCTTAAGAGTTTGCATAAGGAAGGATGAAATAAAAAAGCCCCGTCTGCACTAAGTCGGCGGGGCTTTTTTGGGTTGCTTAACTCAGAAATACCGGGCTTACACGCCGGGAATTTCCACGTCCACGTTGACGAAGCGGATGTGGTCGTCTTCCAGCACGGCTTCCACCACGGCGTCCTTGGTTACGCGGCCCGAGAGGATGTCTTTCGACAACTCGTTGAGCACCAGGCGCTGCAGCACGCGCTTCAGCGGGCGGGCCCCAAACTGCGGGTCGAAACCGGATTCGCCCAGGAAGTCGAGCACTTCGTCGGTGGCTTCAAGGCGGATGCCGGCTTCTTCCAGGCGCTGCTGAATCTGCTTGAACTGGATGTCGACAATCTTGCGAATCTCCCGGCGCTTGAGGGGCTGGAACATCACGATTTCGTCGATGCGGTTCAGGAACTCGGGGCGCATGTGGCCTTTCAGGCGCTCTACTACTTCCTCGCGGGTGCGGTCTACCACCTCGTCGTGGTTGTATTCATTGAGCTCCTTGAAGTTCTTCTGAATGATGTCGGCGCCCGTGTTGGAGGTCATGATGATGATGGTGTTCTTGAAGTTCGCCACCCGGCCTTTGTTGTCGGTGAGGCGGCCATCATCGAGCACCTGGAGCAGGATGTTGAACACGTCGGGGTGGGCTTTCTCGATTTCGTCGAGCAGAATCACCGAGTAGGGCTTGCGGCGCACGGCCTCGGTCAGCTGGCCGCCTTCGTCGTAGCCCACATAGCCGGGAGGCGCCCCGATGAGGCGGGACACGGCGTGGCGCTCCTGGTACTCGCTCATGTCGATGCGGACCATGCTGTTCTCGTCGTTGAACAGGTACTCGGCCAGGGCCTTGGCCAGCTCGGTTTTACCCACGCCGGTGGTGCCCAGGAAGATGAACGAACCGATGGGGCGCTTGGGGTCCTGCAAGCCGGCGCGGGAACGGCGCACGGCATCCGAAATGGCGGCAATGGCCTCGCTCTGCCCGGCGACGCGGCGGCCCAGCTCGGCTTCGAGGTTGAGCAGCTTCTCACGGTCCGACTGCAGCATCTTGCTTACCGGAATGCCGGTCCACTTGGCTACTACCTCGGCAATGTCCTCGTGGGTTACTACTTCCTGCAGCATGGAACCGCCGTCCTTGTTGGCGTTGGCTTCGTCCTGCAGGGTTTTGAGCTTGGCTTCGGCTTCCTGAATCTTGCCGTAGCGCAGCTCGGCCACCCGGCCATAGTCGCCCTGGCGCTCGGCCTGCTCGGCTTCGACTTTAAACCGCTCAATGGCTTCCTTCTGCTCCTGGATGTTGGTCAGAACGGACTTCTCGTTTTCCCACTGGGCTTTCAGAGAGTCGCGCTTGGCCGTCAACTCGCTGAGCTCCTTGTTGAGCACGTTTTCCCGGTCGTGGTTTTCTTCGCGGCGGATGGCTTCGCGCTCAATCTCCAGCTGCATGATGCGGCGCTGCACTTCGTCCAGCTCCACGGGCATGGAGTTGAGCTCGATGCGGAGTTTTGCTGCCGCTTCGTCCATGAGGTCGATGGCCTTGTCGGGTAGGAACCGGTCGGTGATGTAGCGGCTGCTGAGCTCCACGGCGGCAATAACGGCGTCGTCCGTAATCCGCACGCCGTGGTGCAGCTCGTACTTCTCCTTGATGCCGCGCATGATGCTGATGGCGTCCTCGATGGTCGGCTCATCGACCATGACGGCCTGGAAACGACGCTCCAGGGCCTTGTCCTTCTCGATGTACTTCTGGTACTCCTTGAGCGTGGTAGCCCCGATGGAGTGCAACTCGCCGCGGGCCAGGGCAGGCTTGAGCAGGTTGGCGGCATCCATAGCGCCTTCGCCGCCGGCCCCGGCCCCAATCAGGGTGTGCATCTCGTCGATGAACAGGATGATCTGGCCTTCGGAGTCGGTTACTTCTTTGATGACGGACTTGAGGCGCTCCTCAAACTCGCCTTTGTACTTGGCCCCAGCAATGAGCAGGCCCATGTCGAGGGACATGATGATTTTGTCCTTGAGGTTTTCGGGCACGTCGCCGGCCACGATGCGCTGGGCCAGGCCCTCGACGATGGCGGTTTTGCCGACGCCGGGCTCGCCGAGCAGGACGGGGTTGTTCTTGGTGCGGCGGGACAGAATCTGCAGGACGCGGCGGATTTCCTCGTCGCGGCCGATAACGGGGTCCATCTTGCCGGTACGCACCTGCTCGTTGAGGTTGCGGGCGTAGCGGTTGAGGCTCTGGTACTGGTCTTCGGCAGTCTGGGAAGTGACTTTGCGACCCCCACGCAGCTCCTTGATGGCGGCTTTGAGGTCTTTCTCGTTGAAGCCGGTGTCTTTGAGCAGGGTGGCGGTGGCGTCGTTGCCGCCGAGCAGGCCCAGCAGCAGGTGCTCTACCGATACGTATTCATCATCGAACTCCTTGAGGAAGCCGGTGGCGCGCTGCAGAGCGGCGGCGGCTTCGTTGGAGAGGTAGGGCGAGCCGCCGCTTACTTTGGGGTAGCCGGCGACGATGGTATCGAGGCGGGGCGTGAGGATGTTGAGGTTGACGCCCAGCTTTTTGGCCAGAAACGAGAGGACGTTCTCGTCGCTCTGGAAGAGGCCCTTCAGCAGGTGGCCGGTGTCAATGGCCTGCTGCTGGTTGCCCCGGCAATTTCAGTGGCCTTCTGCACGGCCTCCTGTGCCTTGATGGTATAGTTATTAAAGTTCATGGCTTGCTGAGTCTTAGGTAGGCTTCGGGTTAGGAAGTTCTACGAGGGGACTAGCAAACGGGGTGCAGAAGTGGTTTTGCTGACGTTTTGGCGGATTCCAGGTGATTAAAACATAGGGTCAAATGTCTTTTTGTCGTTGTTGCGCATTTATGCCTAGCAAATAAGATACAGCTCATGTGTAAAGCGAGTAAGTAGTTAATGTCTATTTGTTAGGATTGTTTTTTTTGTTCAGTTTATCCCTTTCAATCTTTAATTCTTCCATCATCCTCTCATACTGATCAGCACTTTCTTCTAAATCAATCTTCATTCTTTGTGTGTTCTTATAAGCTTCATCGAGCATTTTAATAAAATTATCATGATCGTCATCTGTAATTTCTTTTGTTTGACGATCCTTGTTAGGAAATAGGTTTAGTAACTTTTTGCTTTCTTCGAGTAAGTGTTCAGATTCCCTTCTTTTATAAGTTCTTCCATTTTTATTTTCATCTAATAATTGTTCTGCCATTAATATAAACTGCTCTAAGGCGTTTATTAAATGAATTTTTTTTCGGTTGTATTTTAACCGAATTGATTTTTTTGGGTGCTTGGATTCCGGGTGAATGCCCATTTTGTTTTACTTTAGATGAATTGTTTATATGTTTAATATTATAAATGAGCTGGCTCATCAATCCAGTTTTTCAGCTGAATACCGCTTAGCTCCGTGAAGTGGCGGGTGTTGCGGGTAACTAGGGCGAGGCCGTGGGCTAGGGCGGTAGAGCCAATGAGCATATCAAACTCGCCTTGTAGGCGGCCGATGCGCTTGAGGTGAGCTTTCTGCTGGGCGTAGACTTCGAGACAGTTGGTGATGGGAAGAATGCGGCCAGCGAAGGCTTGTTGCAGATGCTGAACGGACTGGCGGTTGGCGGTCTGCTTGGTGGGGGCGCTGTTGGCCACGCCATATAGCATTTCGGCAATGGTTATCTCGGAAAGAAAGCAGTTGGCGTACCCCACCTGCCGCAGCTTGGCTACCAAGTCAAATTCGTTTTTGGTTAGGTAAACACAGATGTTGGTGTCGAGCAGGTACTGGCTCATAGCTCGATATCACGGGGTTGATCTTGGCGGGCCTCGCGGAGCTGGATGTTCAGCTCGTCGCCGTTTTCATCGGATTGCCAGGAGCCGGCTACCTGCTGAAATAATGCTTCCAGCTCCGTTTCTGATTTAGAAACAGAGGTAGGCACAGATGCCGGGTGCGTGAGGATACGGGCCGTGATGTGGGGAGTATTTTGGAGCAGCCGCAGCACATTCGCGGCTTGGTCGTCGGGGAATTCGAGTTCGAGGGCGAGTTTCATAGCCGGGGAGTAGTGGGAGAGAATGTAAGAAACGAAAAACGCGGCGCAGAGAGGAAGTTTCCTACGCTTCGCCACGTTTTTATTCAATACGCAAGAGGTCCTTCGTTCCGCTTCGCTGCACTCAGGATGACAGAGAGGGGAGTTACTAGGGGTTTGTTGAGGGGTCTTCGGTTCCGCCTTGCTGTTTGCCGGGGCGGTCGATGACTTGGCGGGCGGCGGTGAGGCGGTGGTAGAAGGTGGGGGCGGAGCGGGCGTATTTGCGCAGGCTGCGGTCGAGGCGGTCTTCGAGCAGGGTGGCGAGCTGGCTGAACTGGTCCTTGATGAGGATGCGGGCGGCTTTGCCTTCGGTGATGTGCTGGCGGGGCTCGTTTTTGGTGCCGGTGAAGGCGGTGAGGGCGTCTTTTAGCTCCTGGAGGCGGGCGGGGGTGAGGCCGTAGTCGAGGAGGGCTTGCTGGTGGGTTTCGGCTTCGTCGTAGAGGTGCTGGACTAGGTCGGTGAGGGCGGTGGCGCGCATCTTCCGGAAGCTGGAGTAGTTGTAGTCGGCGCTGGTTTGCAGGGCGCGGTTTTGCTGGTCGGTGGCGTAGGAGTACAGGTCGCCGGCTACTTCGGCGGCGCTGGTGGCGAGCTGCTCGCGGCGCTGGCCCTTGGTTTTGGTGGAGCCTTGGCTGGCGGTCCGGATGCCTTTTTGACGCAGGGGGCGCAGGGCGTCGAGCAGGACGGTCAGCTGCTGGCTGATTTGCTGGAGGGCTTTGTCGTGGGCGTAGGGGGTGGCGTCCTGGGTGAGGGCGGCGGCTACGTTTTCGGCCGCGGTGAGGCGGTTGTCCTGTTTGGTGGTAAGCATACTGGTAGAAGGCGTAGAAAGATAAAAAGAAGGATACCGGGCGTTGGAATAGGGACTGGTAGAATAGGGCAGAATAGACAGTTAAGAATAGCGGAATTTGGTGGGATTAGCACAACCGTACGGTTGAAAAAGTGTGACCGTGCCGCGAACGACTGAAACCAGGCCGCGGACGACTGAAATCATACCGCGGAGCCCCAAAACCGTACCGCGGAGCCCTGAAACTACGCCGCGGACGACTGAGGCCACACCCGCAACGACTGGGACTACACCGCGGAGCCTCGAAACCGGACCGCGGACGACTGAGGCGAGGCCGCGGGTCGTTGGGGCCGTAGGTCGGGATTTTGGTGACCACACCGCGGGGTTTTGGTGACCGTAGGTCGGGATTTGCAACCAGTTTTGGGTTGCTGAGATGCACGAGCGGAAACTGTGTACTATTGCACAAACCAATTATTCACGTTCTACCATGACTACGCCGCAGCTACTAGAGGCGCTTACCGCTGCCCACGAGGATTTTGCCGGGACCGTGGAAGCCCTTGGAGCCCCCGACTTTTTGCTGAAGCCTCCGGGGAAATGGAATGCCGGCCAGCACCTGGACCACATTATCCGGGGGGTGAGCCGGGTGGGCGGGGCGCTGATGCTGCCGGGCATGGTGCAGGGCTTGCTATTTGGCCGGACCGATGCGCCGGCCGGGTCTTACGAGGAGCTCGTGTCGCGCTATCAGCAGGTGCTGGCGGGAGGATTCAAGGCCACGGAGGGATTTGTGCCGGACGAAGTGGGAGCAGACCAGCAGCGGGAGCTGCCCGAGAAGCTGCGGGCCGAGGTGGCACGGCTGGTAAGGCGGGCGGCGGGCTATTCGGAACAGCAGCTGGATACCTTGCTGCTGCCTCATCCGGCGCTGGGCAAACTGACGCTGCGCCAGATGCTCTACTTCACGCTGTACCACGTGCGGCACCACCAGCGCCTGGTACTGGAAGGGCTGGGAAGGGCCGCCTCCTGAGGGGCCTAGGTCAATAGGCTGCTGAGGCGCCGGGGGCCTGTGGAACCGGTGTGGCAGACGGAGGGCTATATATAGCAACGAGCCCCTGGTCGAAACCAGGGGCTCGTTGCGTTTTCAGGGAGTAAGGCTAGTGGGCCGCTTGTTTATCCTTGCCGAGCACTTTCTTGACCAGCAACACCAGCTTTTCGACCACGAAGCCGATGAGCAGGCCGGCTACGGCGCAGACCAGCACCTTGGCCAGCCAGCCCAGGGCGGGGATGTTGGCTAGGGAAAGTTCGAGCTCGTGGAGCAGGTGGGCGGTGTAGGGAATGCCGTGAAGGATGATTTCGGCGCCTACCCAAAGCATGGCGGCGGTGCCGACGTAGCTGAGGATGCTCAGGAAGTGGGGCATGAACTTGACCATGCCGCGGCCGAATTTGCGCGTGGCAGGCCCGTATTTGTCCTGGGCCAGGTGCACGCCGATATCGTCGGCTTTCACAATGAGGCCCACGAAGCCATACACGGCCACAGTGATAAAGACAGCTACGGCCAGCATAACGGCAATCTGGTTGATGATGGGCTGGCCGGTAACCTGGCTGTAGGCAATGGCCATGATTTCGGCCGACAGGATGATATCGGTGCGGACGGCGCTGGCTACCCGCTCTTCTTCGAGCTCCTCGGGGGTAATGGTTTGGACCTGCTCACTTTCCACGTCCACGTCGTGGTGGGTGCTGAACATGGAGTGGACCTTTTCGTAGCCCTCGAAGCAGAGGTAGGACCCGCCCAGCATGAGGATGGGGGTAATGGCCCAGGGGGCAAAGTAGCCCAGCAGCAGGGCCGCCGGGCTCAGAATCAGGATTTTGTTGACCAGGGATTTTTTGGCTATCCGGTAGATGATGGACAGCTCCCGGGAGGGGTCCAGGCCGACGACGTACTTGGGCGTCACGGCCGTGTCGTCGATGACAATGCCGGAGACTTTGCCAGTGGTTTTGGCGACCTGGGCCGGCACGTCGTCCAGGCTGGCCGCGCTTACTTTGACCAGAGCGGAAATGTCATCTAAGAGCGCAAAAAAACCTGAAGCCATAGGTGTTGTGTTCGTTACTCGATGTTCGTTTTCGGAGGAGGTGTGCGTGGGGGCGCAGCGCAACCGGGCCGCAAGTTAGGGCCGTTGCGTGAACGGGGCCTTGCCGCCTTATACGGGCGAAGGTGGTAACTGCTGTGGTTGAGCGGCTTTTTGCTAGTGGGCCCCCAGATTGGAAGGCCGGGCGGGGTCGTCGGGACGCTTCTGGCCCACCACGACTTCGTGGTGGAGGTAGCCCCAGTCGCTCATGGCCTGTACCACGGGCAGCAGGGTGCGGCTGTGGGCCGTGCAGGCGTATTCGACGGTGACGGGGCGGGTATCGAGCACAGTGCGGCTGACGAGCTGGTGCTGCTCAAGCTCCTGAAGCTCCTTGGTCAGGATGCGGGGCGTGATGCCGATTTCGCGGCTCAACTCGCGGAAGCGGAAGGGCCGTGCGAACAGGGCTGCCAGGATGACGAGCTTCCAGCGGCCACTGACGACGTCGAGCGTGTCGCGGACGGCCTGGTACTGACTTTTGGGGCCGTTGCCGGGGCAGGAATCCATAGGGTGGTAGTGTAAAGGGAAGCGGTATCCTAGAGGGAACCGGTAGCAAACCTAGCACACACGGCCGATAGGTTTGCAGCTCGTATCACCGTTTTGACTTTTAGTAATGCAACGAATCCTGCTCTACGGAGCCACCGGCCGCACCGGCGGCCTACTTCTGGACTATGCCTTGGCCCAGGGCTACGCCGTAACGGCCCTGGTTCGCAACCCGGCCAAGCTCACGCGCACTTCGCCCCACCTGACGGTAGTAGCCGGCTCCCCCACCGACCCCAAGGCCGTGCGCCAAGCAATGGTAGGGTGCCAGGCCGTGGTAAGTGCCCTGAGCGCGTTAAGTGAGGCTGAGTCGTTTTCGGTGAAGAAGATTACCCGCCCCACACCCTGGCTACGGTGATGCAACACACGGTGGCGGCCATGTGGGAGCTGGGGGTGAGGCGCATCGTTACGCTGTCCTCGATTGGAGCCGGCGACTCCCGGCCGTACGCGCCCTGGTACATGCGGCTGATGATTCGGCTGACCAACTTCCGGCACGTCTTTGCCGACCACGCGGCCCAGGAAGAGCTGTTGCGGCTCTCGGGCCTGGAGTGGGTTATTGCCCGCCCCGTGGCCCTGAATGATAAGGAGCAGCTGGGGGAGCTGGTGGTGCGCTACCAGCAGACGCCCGCCCCGTTCGGGATTAGTCGGCGGCAACTCGCGCGGTTTATGGTCGATAGTCTGCGGGGCGACGCGTACGTGCACAAGGCCCCGCTGCTGGCGGAGAAGTAGTCTGGCAGGGCTGGGCCTCATGTGCGGGATGCAGGATGGCAGGATGCGGAACTTGGTCAGTGAATTCGGGCTAGGGTGCTCAATACCCGAGCTTGACTGGCATTCAAGGCTTTCCTGTGTGCTGCGCTGCTGCCTTAAGAGCTGGTTGGGATAGATTAAGAAGATGAAGCAGCCGTGTACCTTCGGGTATTGCTCACTCTAGCCGCCTGCTTAGCTATGTACGCGCCCCTGCTTGCCCATATTGCCCGCTACGTGACTTTGACCGACGCCGAAGCAGCCCTGCTCTGCTCGTATCTGCGGGTGCAAACCGTGGAGCGCAAGGAACTGCTGCTGCGGGAGCGGCAGGTGTGCGGGGCCAATTACTTTGTGCTGCGGGGCTGCCTGCGCACCTATCTGGTCAGTGAGAAAGGCACCGAGCAAACCATTCTGTTCGGCATCGAGAACTGGTGGCTGACCGACTACGCCAGCCTGGACCTGCAGCGGCCCTCGGAGTTCAACATTCAGGCCGTGGAAGCCACGCAGGTGGTCGTGTTTTCCCAGGAAGTGCAGGAGGAAGTGTTTCGGCAGCTGCCGCAGCTGGAGCGGTATTTCCGGCTGGTGCTGCAGCGGGCCGCCGCCGCGGCACTGTTCCGGATCAAGTTCCTGTATAGCATGTCGGGGGAGGAGCGCTACCGCCACTTCAGCCAGGCCTGGCCGGGGTTTGTGCAGCGGGTGCCGCAGTACATGCTGGCCTCGTTTCTGGGCTTTACGCCGGAGTTTCTGAGCAAGATCCGGGCGCGGGTGGAGCATTCGTAGCAGCCCGGCGTTTCTTAATCTAGATTAAGGAGAATCGGGTCGGATGGGCCCCACCTTTGTCGCATACTTCAACCCTAACCATTTGTTGACCATGCGATTCAACCTGCAACAACTCGAGCCCGAAGCCTGGAAAGGCATGTATAATCTGGAAAAGTACCTGGCCGCCACCGGACTCAGCGCTTCCCACAAGCACCTACTAAAAATGCGTGCTTCCCAGCTTAATGGCTGCGCGTACTGCATCAATATGCACAGCAAAGAAGCCCGTAAAGACGGTGAAACCGAGCAGCGGCTATACCTGCTCTCGGCCTGGCGCGAAACAAGCTTGTTTACACCCGAGGAAAAAGCCCTGCTGGCCCTCTGCGAAGAAGTTACGCTGATTAGCCAGAGCGGGGTTTCGGATGCTACCTACCAGCAGGCCGTGACCATTTTCGGCGAGCAGTACGTAGCTCAGGCACTGATGGCAATTGTTCTGATCAATGGCTGGAACCGCATTGCCGTGACGACGGAGCTAGCCGTGGAGGCGTAGATGGCAGCAACCCAAGGAGCAGGCAGCATATCAGCTTAGGTGTGGGGGCGGGGAGCCGCAACGGAGTCTTGCCAAGGCTCCGTGTCGTATCTTGGCGGCCCGTTAGAGTTTTCAACCTGCCTGCCGGCTCCCGTTTCCGGGGCCGCTCCCACACCTTGGCCCGTAGTTATGAACAGTTCCCCCGCTACCGATGATGCCCTGATGAAGCGTGAAATAGGTGAGTTCACCGATGTGCTTCAGCGGCAGGGCGTTCATGCAGCCCTGCGGTATCTGAACAACCGTACTCCGCACCAATACACCGGCATTTTTCGCTTCGACGGGGACATGCTGCGCAACGTGGCCTTGTTCGACCGGTTTCAGCCCGCGCTGGAAAAGGGCGGCGACGCGCCCATGGGCGAAACCTACTGCTCCTTGGTCGGGCGGCAGCAGGCTCCCCTGGAAATTGCTGATGCCACCACGGATTCGCGCGCGAAGGGCATCATCAACACGCCCGTAATATCCTACTGCGGGGTGCTGATTCGGGACACCCAGGGCCGGGCTTTTGGCACGCTGTGCCACTACGACATGCAGCGCTGCGAGGAGCGTACCACTGATATGCCCTTGCTGCTGGCCGCGGCCGGAATGCTGTATCAGCATCTGGCGTAGCAGCGGGCTGGCGGTGCCAATTTGATAACCGGGCGTTAATTCAGGGGTGATGTTGGGGCGTCAGCTTTGTGGCGTACTAGTAGTTACTACGCCCCATGAAAAAAGCTCTGCTATTGCTAACCGTTTTCGGTTGGGCTGGCCTGACGGCCTGCCAGGACACTGATTCCGACGAGTCGACGGCCCCCGCCTACCGCACCCTCGACGGCAAAGCCCCGCTCATTATTGCCCACCGTGGGGCTTCCGGGCTGCGGCCCGAGCACACGCTGGAAGCCTACCAGCTGGCCATTGACCAGGGCGCCGACTATATCGAGTCGGATGTGGTGCTGACTAAGGACCAGGTGCTGGTGTGCCGGCACGAGCCTATGCTGTCGGGCACGACCAACGTGGCCGAGCTGCCCCAGTTTGCGGGTCGCAAAACCACGAAAATGGTGGATGGCGTGGCCTACGAGGATTGGTTTGCCAGCGACTTTACGTTGGCCGAAATCAAGATGCTGCGGGCCAAGCAGGCCATGGCCGACCGGAGCCAGCAGTACAACGGGCAGTTTCTGATTCCAACATTTCAGGAAGTAATCGACTTGGCCAAAGCCCAAAGCACGGCCAAAGGGCGGGTTATTGGGGTGTATCCGGAAACCAAGCACCCCACGTTTCACGAGCAGCTAGGTTTGCCCCTGACCGACAAGCTGCTGGCCGCCCTGACGGCGGCGGGCTGGAACAGCAAGGAGGCCCCGGTGTACGTGCAGTCGTTCGAGGTCGGCAACCTGCGTGTCCTGCACCAGAAGTCGCCGCTGAAACTGGTGCAGCTCCTGGATGCCGACGACGTGGACGCCACCGGCAACCTGGTGATGAAGGCGCCCTACGCCCAGCCCTACGACTTCGTGGTAGCCGGCGACGCGCGCACCTTCCTGGACCTGACTTCCGACGCGGGCCTGGACTTCGTGAAAACCTACGCCGTAGGCATCGGACCCTGGAAGCCCTACGTGCAGCCCTACACCCCCGACAAAAAGCTGCCGGCTACCTCCCTCATCGAGCGGGCCCACCAGCGCGGCCTTTTTGTGCATGCGTACACGTTTCGGGATGAGAGCCGCTACCTGCTCAAGGAGTACAACAACGACCCCAAGGCCGAGTACCAGAACTTCTACGCCCTGGGTCTGGATGGTGTCTTTACCGACTACACGGCTACGGCCGTAGCTGCCAAGCAGCCGTAGCCTGCCGACTCGGTAGTCATAAAAAAAGCCTTTACCGCATGGTAAAGGCTTTTTTATGGTTTAAACAATCTGGTCAGGCTATTCCCGCACCAGGTGCTGGCTAAGCTTGACGCCGTTGCCACGCACCACCAGCAAGTAAGTGCCGCGCGACAACCCTTCGAGCAGCAGCGGGTGCTGCCGCCCACCCAGCAGAGCAGTGCTCAGCACCTGGCGGCCCGTGGCGTCGATGAGCGTGACCTGGTAGCTGCTGGCGGGCAGCACGCGCAAATCAAGCGTGGACGAACCGGTGGTGGGGTTGGGGTACACGCTCAGCGTTTGCGAACCTTCAAAGGTTACCGTGCGCACGGGCGAATACGAGGTGGTGCCGTCTTTGTCAACCTGGCGCAGGCGGTAGTACACGGTCCGGCCCAGGTTGGCCGCATTCCGGTCGGTGAAGGTGTAGTTCGTGGCGTTGGTCTTGGTGCCCTGGCCAGCTACGGAAGCCACCAGCGTGAAGCCTTCCTTGTCGACGCTGCGCTGAATCTCGAAACGGTCGTTGTGCAGCTCCTGGGCCGTGCGCCAGGTGAGCTGAGCGTCGAGGTTGCCCAGGCGACGGACGTCAAAGGCGGTGAGCTCTACCGGCAGCGGGGTACTGTCTACGGGAATAGTGAAGGTAGCCGTGTTGTTGCTGCCCGAGCCGCTGGTATCGGTGCCGCTGTAGGTGAAGGTGGCGTTGCCCACGTAGCCGTCGGCGGGGTCGAAGGTCAGCTTATCGGCCTGGTCCAGCGGAATAACCTGGCCCGGCAGCACGGCGTCGCCGTTGAGGTACAAAATGCCGCTGGCGGGAGCGGGCAGGGTTTGAATAGTGAAGCTGCCTACGGGCGGACCACTCGTTACGGTGGCACTCATGGGGGCAATGCTAGCGGCGGCAGCCTTGTTGTTCATCTTGGCATTGCGCACGTCGTTTACCGTCAGCGACACGGTGCAGGTGCCGATATAGATGTCGTCGAGGCCGAAGTCGTTGCCGCTGGCTACTTTGTTTACATCCCGGATTTCAATCACGGCCGAGGTGTTGCTGCCCGAAAACCAGAGGTCGGAAATCCGGGTGAAGACATTCGCCTCGGTCGTCAGCGTGGTTACCGACGAGGTCGACTTGCCGTTAATCACAAAGCCGAGCTGGGCCGGGTTGCCGGTATTCACGCTCGAGGCGTAAGCCGAGAAGGTGTAATACCGGTTGGGCTGCACCGCCACGGTCTGGGAATACACGACGCTCAGGTCGGCCGAGCCGTTCACCATCATGAAATTGTCGCCGGCGCCCGTGCGGCCGTGGCCCGAGAAGTTGTTATGATAGTTGCCTGCTTCAGTTCCAACCATATACTTACCCTCGGGTTGCAGGCTGGTGGCGCCCGTACCGGCATAGCCGTAGGCGGAAGTAAAGCCGGTGTTGCCGTCCGTAAAGCTCGGGTTCTTCAGCAGGTTGGTACCCGTGCCGCTGAGGCACACCAGGCTGGCGTCGTACACGTTCAGGCTCACCGTCGCCACGTTCGAGTTGGGCGGCGTGGTGGAGGGCACATTGACCTGGTAGGTAAAGTTGTCGGGGCCCAGGTAGTTGGCGGTGGGAGTGTAGCTGTAGCTGCCGTCGGGGTTCAGCGTCAGGGAGCCGTGGGTCGGGCCGGTGACCAACTGCACGCTGAAGCTGCTGTTGGGCAGGTTGGCCGGGTTCGGGTCGTTCAGGATAATGTTGCCCGTCTTGTTGCCGTTAGCCGGTACCTCATTGCTGTCGTCATTAGCCACAAAGAAGTTGCCGGCCGTGATGGTCACGTTCAGGCGGGTCTGGTCGGCGTTCTTGTTGGCACCCTGGTTAGAACTGGTTCCAACGGTGCTGGTCAGAAAGCTGGAGCCCTGGGTGGTGGGCACCGTAAAGCTGAACGTGTAGGTTTTCGAGCTGTTGTCAGCCAGCACCGTAGTGCCGAAATCGATGACGTTCGCAGCCTGGTCATAGGTAGCCGTGCCGGGCAGGGCAGCGCGCTGGGCCGCCGTCATGCTGGAGCCGGCGGGCAGAGCCACTTTCTGGGTCACATCGAACGCATCACCGGGGCCACTGTTGCTGTACGTCACCGTGTACGTCCCCGACGATACCCCGCGCCCAGGGTGGTAGGGCCGGTCAGGGTGGTCGTTACATCCACACTAGCAGCACGTAAGGCAGGCTGGGTAAGTGCAGCTACGGCAGGACTGGCGGGCATTGCAAGCACCTGGCTGGCCTGGGCCTCAAGCAGCATGGTGAGCAGGAATCCTGATTTGAGTAGAGAAGATGTTTTCATTAGGTAAGCAGTAGAATGGCGAAGCTTTACCAGAAAAGTGAAAAGCTTATATCTAACAAACCTAATAGGAAATCTTCATTATTCGGGTATTTGGTAGCTACTTTAATATCAGGTTAATGGTTTTAGCATACGAATAAAATAATGAATATCAATGCATTGGACATAACAGGTTATAAAAATATAATATAAATTTACCAATATAATATCGTATATTAAGAATAGTTTATTTATACTCTATATGGTAATTGTGCAATGTGTGGTTTTTCGGCATTACAGCTCCTTGATTAGCTGCAGGAATTCGGTGCCAACCTGTGGAAACAGATAACGCAGCACAATCAGAACCATGGAAACGATTTCGGCAAAGACGGCCAGCACGAAGATCTTCGACAGGTCCGCATCGACGTGCAGCACATTAAAGCCGATAAGGAAAAAGCAAGTGTTAACCAGCAGAATCTGGAAGGCCAGGGCCCGAGAATGCACCAAGCTACTTTCTGGCGCAGGCTGCGCTCGGCCTCGTGCTGCTGTTTCCAGGCCGTAACCAGGGTTTGGAGCTTGTAGCTTTGGTCGCGGGCCCGGGTTACACGCTCAAAGGATTCCAGCTCGCCGGGGTTTACCTGCTCGCCCACGGCGGCTACCTGGTTGCGCAGCTCAGGGGGCAGGGTTTGCAGTAGGTCGGCCATAGGTTAGCGCAAGCCTAGTTCCGCCATGCGGTAGCCCATGGCCTGCTCCGACACCCCAAAGCGCCAGGCCAGATAGTCGATGTCGGGGTTGTGAGCAAACTCGCGGCGCATCAGCGGCTCGGGCATGAGCAGGGCGGCGGCAAAGCGGTTGGCCTCGATTTCGCGGGCCCGGTCAGCGTCCGGGGCGTGGTCTGAGAACTGCTCCCGAAACAGGTTGATGGTGTTGTCGACAAAAGAGCCGGCGGCCTGGTTCAGGTGCAGGAAGTGGTGGGCCAACTCGTGGGCAATAGTGAAGCGCTTACGGCTGGCCGGGTCCGAGCCTTTCACCAGAATAATGGTGCCCGTGCTTTGCTTGGTAATCATGCCCGAGAGGTTGTCCTGGGCAAACTCGGCGTTGTGCACCGTAATGTCGTGCTGCTGGGCCAGGCTCACCGGGTCGATGGGCAACGTGCCGGCGGCGTTGGCCTGCTGCAGAACGGCCTGGGCCCGCGCTTCGATTTCTTTGCGGGTGAGCATTCGGGTTTCGGGCGGCGTCGACAAAGCGGGAGACATACTAAAGAAAGTTCGGAGAGTCACGGTAAGTTAGGAACTAACGCGCAAAAACGCGCCGCAGTTCGGCACGGAGAGGCAGCAGTACGAGGCCTTAGCGTGTCAGAGCCAGCGCTCGGGCAATAACCGGGTCGTGGTGCTGAGCCAGGTCGGGGCGGGAGTAGGGCACCAGCTCTTTTACCGGCACGCCCCGGCCTTCGAGCAGGGTGGTATCGGGCGTGAAGTAGCGCTGGTGAGAAAGGGTAAAGCTGATTTTGCCCGACAAGCGGGCCTGGTACATATCCGAAAACATGCCGGCCGTGGCGTCGCCTATCGTAGTCACGTTGGGTTGTTGATAGAGAGCTAAGGCTAGTTCCTCGGCCGAGCTGGCCGTGCCGTCGTTGGTCAGGATCAGCAAGGGCTTCTGGTAGGTAAGCGCGGGGTTGGGCGCCAGGTAGTAAGGCTGCAAGGGCGTAAATTGCTCATAGCCGCCGGGCTGCCGTTCGGCCGTGAAGTGAGTCAGGCGCCGACTCAGAGCAAAGCGGCTGGCCATTTCCTTGCCGCTGTGGCCGCCGCCGTTGCCGCGCAGATCCAGAATCAGGACCCGGCAGCCGCTTAGTTCCCGCAGGGCCGCGTCGAAGAGGCCGAGCAGGCGCTGCTGATCCTGCTTTTCCTGCCGGGTAGTGCCCATCACCCCGCTCAGCTCGGCAAAGCAGCGCGTCAGGCGCAGGTAACCCAGGTTTTGGCTGGATTTGGCCACGTATAGCGTCTGGTATTTGCCCACGGTGGGCCCGCTGCCCCGCACCGGCTCGAAGCCGGCGGCTTGCAGGTTTTGGTAAGCCGTTTGCCAATAATCCTGCTGGACTTCCTTGAACTCCTGCTTGTAGGAATGCCGCCGGGAAGTGCCCTTATAAATAAATTTGTCGCCCCGGGCTATGGTAATGTGCCCGTCTTCCAGGGGCTTGACCATCTCAATCAGCGTGGCCTCCAGCTCGGCCGGCGTGGTGCGGGCCGTGACGACAGGGCGGAATTTGGCGTACACCTGGTCCCAGTCGAGCTGGTGAAGACCGAAAAAGGCGTAGTGGTCTTTATAGGTGCGCCAGAAAGTTTCGAAGTCTTTCTCCGGTGCGACCAAGCTGGGGGCCGACCCGCCGCTACTCGTTATAAGGCACAGCCCAAAGGTCAACAGGAGCGGGGCAAGCAACGAAGTACGCAGCAGCTTCATAGCGGAATAAACAGGGTAGATAACTATTGCCGCCGTAAGATTACCAAGAAAAAGCTGGCTCCAAGTGGGGCTCGGTACGGCTGCGCCTACCTGCCCAATCGGCCGGTAGTTGCGGTAAGAGAAAGTAGCAGATTAAAGGCTGTTTGAGCTAGGATTTCCAAAGACCAGTTTACGAGTGCGACGCGGCCGGCTCCAAGCCCGGGACTGCTGCCAGCTTCTCCAGCACCTCGAATACGACGTGATACACTTCCCGCAGCGCCGAGGGGTCTAGTATTGCGTCATCAACCGCGAAGGTGAGCAGCAGGGGCGCATCGGCGGCATCGTCGGCGGGAGCCAGGGAAAAGCGCAGGGTATCGGCGTGGCGCAGCAGCACTTCCCGGATGCCGGGAGTGAGTAGCTGCCGCAGCGCGTCGGCGTCATTGGTGGTAATGATGAAGGCATCGTCCAGGGCCGGGTCGCCCAGTTCCACATCGGTCAGACCCAGGAGCTTGCCCAACTCGTGCACCCAATCCTGCTCGTGAAGGGCAAAGCGCAGGGCCGGATTGCCGGGTACCGAGGCCGTAAGCGTGGTTGTAGACATTCCGCCTTCGAAGCCTCCGCCCAGGTCCACGTCGATATCCACCAGCACCGTCAGGCCGCGCTGCTCCAGGCGCGCCGAGTATTCCAGCAGGTCGGGCTCCCGGGCCAGGTCGGCGCTGACCTGCGGCCACAGGGATTCTTCAGAAGGAGCGGAAAACGTGCGGATAGTAGACATAGGCGGAGATAACAGGCTAGGAAACAGGCTAGGAATCGAGTCGGACATTACGCCGCCGCCGCGGGCATGGTTTGCAGCAGCCACCGGTAGAGCTTGTCCACGTCGTCGCGCCGGAACAGCTCGGTGCCGGGGTTCATCGTAGCCGCCGAGCCGCAGGCCACGCCCAGGCGGACCACTTCGCGCACCGAAAGGCCCGTGCTCAAGCCGTAGACCAGGCCAGCCACCATACTGTCGCCGGCGCCCACGGTGCTGCGGCGCTTCACGGCCGGGGCCGGCACGTGGTCTACCAGGTCTTTGGTAACTACGCAGGCCCCTTGCGGCCCCAACGACACCACCACGATTTCGCACTTGCTCTCGCGCACCAGCCGGTGGGCAGCTTCGGCCACGGCTTCGTTGTCGAGCTCATCCACGCCGGCCATTTTGCTGAGCTCTCCCACGTTGGGCTTGGCCAGGTACACGCCTTCTTCCAGCACCCGGTGCAAGGCCGGCCCCGAGGTGTCGACTACTACTTTCACGCCCCGCTCTTTGGCCGCGCGCACCACTTTTACCACAAATTCTGGCTCCACGCCCGGGGCAGGCTGCCGCTGATAACCAGGAATTCAGGAAGCTGGTCGATGTGCTTCAGCGTCTGCAGAATCTGGTGCTGCTCCTCGGCCGTAAGGGCCGTACCGGGCATGCCGAAGCGGTACTGCTGCCCGCTGGCCGCGTCTACCACAATGAAATTTTCCCGGGTGCGGCTGTGCATCTCCACTGGGGCCTGCCGGATCTGCTCCTGAGTAAGCAGCTCGCGCAGCAACGTACCGCTGGGGCCGCCCACGGGGAAAACCGCCAGAGAATCCGTACCGAGCCGCTTCAACGCCCGCGACACGTTGATGCCCCCGCCGCCGGGCTCAAACTTGGGAGCCGCACAGCGTATTTTCTGGTCGGGAATAATCTGGTCGGCCGTCGTGCTTTTGTCGACGGTCGGGTTCAGGGTCAGCGTGACGATGGTGCTCATGAAATGCCAGGTTGCGGGTAGAGGCGCCGAAGCGGCCGTAGTAAGGTCGTTTACTAGCTTACGCCGGCTTGGTTGCGCCTTGCGCCGGGTCTGGCCGCAAGCTCCTGCATCAGCTTGGCGGGCCCGGCCCTCTTAGGCTGAGCTTGGTGCCCACCAAGCAAACAGCGGCAGCCCCGGGTGGGGCTGCCGCTGCCAGGCAAACGGAAACGAGGACATTGGCTACCTACTGCACCACCAGCTTCTGCGAGTAGGAGCCCTGCTCGGTGCTCACCACGTAGAAATACAGGCCGGGCGTGAGGCCGGCGTTGCGGTAGTCGAAGCGGTGGGCGCCGGCACTCAGTACCTTATCGGGTGTGGCTACCTCGGCTACTTTGCGGCCTTCCAGGGTGTAGAGCGTAATACCCACCCGGCTCGGGCCCGGCAGGTTTACCGCGAAAGTGCCCTGGCCTTTAAACGGGTTGGGAAACACTTCCAGCTGCTCGGCCACCGGCTTGGTTACGCCCGTTACCGTGCCGAGCTTGCCCACACCGGCCCCGGCCAACACCACGGCCGGTACCTCGGCGGCGGTGTTCAGCACTGAGGCGTAGGGGTAGGGAATGGGCAGGGTGCAGGCGCCCAGCTGGTAGGTGTCGCTGGAATACTGAAAGGGACTGTTCACGAGCGTATTGCCCGAGATGTCGCCGTAGCCCACCACGCTGCTGTAGGCCGAGACGTAGGGGTTTTTGGTGTTCAGAAAGTAGTTGTTCTCAATCTTGACGCAGGCCCCGACCCGGGAGTTGACGGCGGTGGAGGCAATGTCCTTATAGTAGTTGTTGAACACGTGGCCCGTGCCCCCACGAAACAGCGGCAGGCGGGAGTTGATGTTCTCGAACCGGTTGTGGTGGTAAGTGACCTTACGGTTGTAGGTGTCAGTTTCGGTGTAGCCGCTCAGGCTGGCTTTCCAGGCGTCGTGCAGGTAGTTCCAGGAAAAAGTCACGTACTCCGCGTCGTCCTTGATGTCGAGCAGGCCGTCGTAATCGTCCACGCCGACGCCCTGGTATACATTGTACAGCTCACAGTGGTCTACCCAGATGTGGTTGGCCGGGCCCTCGATGCCGATGCAGTCCTTGGGGCCGAGCTGCACGTGGTGCACCTTGATGTTCTGAATAATAATGTTGCTGGCCCGGCGCACGTAGAGCCCGATGCCGTTGAATTCCCCGCTGCTGCCCACGCCGATGATGGAAATGTTGTTGCGGTCCTTGATTTCAATCTTGTCGTAGGTCGTGGGCGTGTTGGCCGGCGTAATCACCCCGTTGATGTAGATGGTCAGCGGCGCGTTGCTTTTGTTGGCCACAATGGCCGCCATCAGGGCCGTGCCGGTGCTCACGGTCACGGAAGTGCCGCCTGCCCCGCCGGTGATGCCAGTAGTCTGGGTGACGAAGCCGATGGGACCGAAAGGAGCCGTTTGCCCGAAAGCAGCCGGGGCAGCACTGCCCAGGGCGAGCAGGGCGGTGAGTAAGGATTTCTTCATAAAGAACTGGTGGGAATTAAAGGACGGGACCAGAAGGCACTGGGAGCAGCAAAGAGCTGCTGCTGAGCCCGGTTTGCTTAAGGTCGGGCTTCAGGCCGCCGTTTAGAGGAATAGCAGAATATATATTCATGCAAACGTTGCCGGGAACGTTGTCAGCTGCAGAGGCCGCCAGTTTACGCTTGCTGCTCAGCGGTATTGGTGCCGGAATGACGTGGGCGCGGGGTTAAACTATAATCAGTATAAATAAGACAAAAACCACGAAAAGTAGTCTGGCTGGCCCAACACGGACCTAGTTCCGGGCGTAAGCAGAATAGGGTTCAGCTTGGCCCGTTGCCGGAAGCAGGCACTTCTGGCCGGTCCGTGAACCCTTCGTGCTGCTCTATTCTTTCACTTTTATATCCGCGCCATTTTATGAGTTCACCTACCACCCAAGCCTCCTTGGGCCATCCGGTTATTGCCCCACCACCCGCCACCAGCACCGTCACGCTGAAGATCAACGGGGTGGAGCGGCAGCTGGAAATAGCGCCCTGGACCACTCTGCTCGACGCCCTGCGCGAGTACCTCGACCTGACCGGCACCAAAAAAGGCTGCGACCATGGCCAGTGCGGCGCCTGTACCGTGCTCGTCGACGGCAAACGTATCAACTCCTGCCTCACGCTGGCCGTGATGAAAGAAGGCGCCGACATCACGACCATTGAAGGGCTAGGCACCGAAGAAAACCTGCACCCGCTGCAGCAGGCCTTCGTCGACCACGACGCCTTCCAGTGCGGCTACTGCACGCCCGGCCAGATCTGCTCGGCCGTGGGCATGCTCACCGAGGGCAAGGTTAAAACCACGGCCGAAATCCGGGAAATGATGAGCGGCAACCTCTGCCGCTGCGGCGCCTACACCAACATCGTGTCGGCCATCGAAGAAGTGCTGAACCAGCCCAAAGCCCAAGGCCATGAATAGCTTCACCTACTCCCGCGCCGCCGCCGTAGACGCGGCCGTGCGCGAAAAAGCGGCCGACAACACGGTCAAGTTCATTGCCGGCGGCACGAATATTCTGGATTTGATGAAGGAAAACGTGGAGCGGCCTACCCGCCTCATCGACATCAATCCGCTGCCGCTGAAGGCCATTGAAAACACCCCCGACGGCGGCCTGCGTCTGGGCGCGCTGGCTACCAACGCCGACACGGCCTGGAACGAGCAGGTACAGAAGCGCTACCCGTTGCTCAACCAGGCCATTCTGGCCGGCGCCTCGCCCCAGTTGCGCAACATGGCTACCAACGGCGGCAACCTGTTTCAGCGCACCCGCTGCTACTATTTTTACGACACGGCCACACCCTGCAATAAGCGGGAGCCCGGCTCGGGCTGCTCGGCCATCGGCGGCTTCAACCGTATTCACGCCATTTTGGGCACCAGTGAGCACTGCATTGCCACCCACCCCTCAGATATGTGCATTGCCTTGGCCGCGCTGAAAGCTACCCTGCGCGTGAGCGGCACCAACGGGGAGCGGACCGTCAAGTTCGAGGACTTCCACCGTCTGCCCGGCGACACGCCCCAATTCGACAATACCCTGGCGCCCGACGAAATCGTAACGGCTATTGACTTGCCCAACGAGGACTTCAGCCAGCACTTCAGCTACCTCAAGCTGCGCGAGCGGCAGTCTTACGCCTTTGCGCTGGTGTCGGTAGCCGCCGCTTTGCAGCTCGATGGCACCACCATCAAGGATGCTCGCCTGGCCCTGGGCGGCGTGGCCCACATGCCCTGGCGCAACCCGGCCGTGGAGGATATGCTCAAAGGCCAGCCGGCCACTGAGGATACCTTCCGCCGGGCAGCTGCCGCTATGGTGCAGGATGCCAAAGGCTACGGCCACAACACTTTCAAGATTGAGCTGGCCAAGCGCGCCATTGTGCGGGCCCTGAAGCAAGCCACCGCCGGTACCCAGAAAGCCGCCGACATCTTTACCAACTCGAATCCATGAGCACGACCAACTATATCGGCAAACCCGTTAACCGCGTCGACGGGCCGGCCAAAGTAACGGGTGCCGCCAAGTACGCCGCTGAGTTCAATGTGCCGGGCCTGGCGTACGGCGTGGCGGTGAGCAGCCCCATTGCCAAAGGCAAGATCAAGAAGATTCACGCCGACGAAATCCTGGCTATTCCAGGCGTACTGCAGGTTTTTTCCCACGAAAACGTGCCTACGCTGGCCTGGTTCGACCGTAGCTACAAAGACGACGTAGCCCCCGGCGGCTCGCCTTTCCGGCCCTTGCAGGGCAATGAGGTGAAGTACAGCATGCAGCCCGTGGCCCTGGTGGTAGCCGAAACCTTCGAAATTGCCCGCTACGCCTCCAGCTTGCTCCGCATCGACTACGACGTAGTTAAGCACGACACCGACCTGGAAACCAAGCGCGACGACGGCTTCGAGCCGGGGCGGGGCAAAACGGGCTGGGTACCGCCGCCCGCGCCCGGGGCAACCCGAATGAGGAGCTCAAAAACGCGGCTCACCGCGTCGAGGGTGAATATATCCATCTGGCCCAGCACCACAACCCGATGGAGATGTTTGCCTCCACGGTGGAGTACCACGGCGACAAGAAGCTCACGATTTACGACAAAACGCAGGGCGCCTTCAACTCCCAGCAGTACGTCATGAAGGTGTTTGGGCTGAACAAAGACGAGGCCCGGGTTATTTCCAAATACACTGGCGGGGGCTTCGGCTCGGGGCTGCGGCCGCAGTACCAGCTGTTTATGGCGGTGCTGGCCTCCCTGGAGCTGAAACGCTCAGTGCGCGTTTCGATGACGCGCCAGCAGATGTTCAGCTTCGGCCACCGGCCCCACACCCTGCAGTACATGGAGCTGGGCACCAATCCCGACGGGACCCTGGCCGCCCTGCACCACCACGCTCTGCACGAGACCTCGCAGTTTGAGGACTACACCGAAAACGTGGTCAACTGGTCGGGCATGCTCTACCAGTGCGACAACGTGAAGCTAACCTACCAGCTGGCCAAAGTCGACGTGTACACGCCCCAGGACATGCGTGCCCCGGGGCCGCCACCGGCTCGTTTGCCCTGGAGTGCGCCATGGACGAAATGGCCTACGAAGCCGGCCTCGACCCGCTGGAGTTTCGCCTGCGTAACTACGCCGAGCGCGACCAGAACCTGAAGCGGCCGTTTTCCAGCAAAAAGCTGCGCGAGTGCTACCACGAGGGCGCGGCCAAATTCGGCTGGGACAAACGCAATCCGGAGCCCCGCTCCATGCGCGACGGCGACCTGCTGGTGGGCTGGGGCATGGCTACCGGCGTCTGGGATGCCAGCATGCAGAAGTGCGCCGCCAAGGTCACGCTGAATGCCGACGGCCACCTCACTGTGCTCAGCGGAGCCAACGACATCGGCACCGGTACCTACACCATCATCACCCAGATTGCGGCCCAAACCCTGGGCCTGCCCCTGGAAGCCGTGACCTTCAAGCTCGGCGATACTACCCTGCCCGAAGCCCCAGTGCAGGGCGGCTCCTGGACGGCCGCCTCAGTAGGCAACGCCGTGAAGGAGTGCTGCGACAAGCTGGGCGAAAAGCTGCTCAAGCTGGCCCAGAAGATGGAAGATAGCCCACTTAAAGGTGCCAGCTACGAGGATGTGCAGTTCGTCAACGGCCAGATCCGGCTCAATGCCGACATCACCCAGGCCGTGGTTATCCGCGACATTCTGCCCGCCAGCGGGGAAGAAAAGCTGGAGGTGGAAAACACGATGATGCCCAACCCTGTTAACCAAGCCATTCACTCCCTGCACGCGCACAACGCGGTTTTTGTGGAGGTGAAGGTAGACCCGGAGCTGGGCACTCTGCACGTCACGCGCGTGGTGAATGCCGTGGCCGCCGGCCGCATCCTGAACCCCAAAACGGCCCGCAGTCAGGTGCTGGGCTCGGTGGTGTGGGGCATCAGCATGGCCCTGATGGAGGAAAGCGTAATGGACCACGGCTTCGGCCGCTACATGAACCACAACTATTCCGAATACCACATTCCTGTGCACGCCGACATCCACGACATCGACGTGATTTTCGTGGAGGAGGAAGACGACAAGGTGAACCCGCTGGGTATTAAAGGCCTGGGTGAAGTAGGTCTGCTGGGCGTGGCTGCCGCCATTGCCAACGCGGCCTACCATGCCACTGGCAAGCGCATCCGCAACCTGCCCGTTTCAATTGAGAAACTGCTGTTATAAGCGGCTTAAGCAATAACTAAAACGCCCCGGAACCTGAGTGGTTCCGGGGCGTTTTTGCTTGGTAGTGCAAGCTTTACGTGTGATTTAACCTAATTTGTCGGCTATTTTCGTTGATAAACCTTGCTTTATCTTGAGCTGAACAACCTTGTCGCCTTTGGAAATAAATTCAAGCACGATGTCCGCATCGTTAATGAAAAAAGTGCTTTCACTTTCTGCTGATATCAACATTCTGTTCTCATCGTTAACTTTCATAAATAACTTGCCAGAGTCATTAGATATTTCTACCTTATAGTTTTTAGATACTTCAAAGGTGCCAGTGTATTTCAGTAAGGTCTGCTCATCCAGCTTGAGTTCCTTCTTAGGTTTTGGAATACTATAAGGCATGTTTCGCAAAGCTGCGTATATAGAGTTGCCTGTTTTTTCTAAAGTCGTTGAGGTAATATTATTTAAAAGGATAATGCCTATCTTCTGTTCGGGCATCAGCAGGAAGTAGCTGGTGCCGCCTTCGATATTGCCACCGTGGTTAATTACTTTTTCCCCGTGTATCTGGTCGATGAACCACCCGTAGCCATATCGCTTCAAAAACGGAGTGGTTGCCTGGTTAAACGACTCCTTGGAAATTATTTTGAAGTTGCTCAACCCATTGTAGAACTTCAATAAATCCTCCGTTGTGCTATACAGGCCTCCGGATGAGAAATTCAAACTTGGATTCCAGGGCTTAGCTTCAACTTGCTTTGTAGCTGATAGATAGGAATATCCCACGGCTTTGTTTCTGCCGTTGATCTTCTCAAGGTCAAAGCCACTGCTATTCATGCGCAGAGGTCTAAGAATATACTTGCTTACTGCTTCTGGGTAGGTAGAGCGAGCAACTTTCTCGATGATAATGCCCAATAAGTCATACCCAGAGTTTGAATAGCTGAACTTGCTGCCCGGCTCAAAATCCAGTGGATTGTTTTTAAAGAAAGCCATTTTCTCTTCATGGCTGAAAATCCGCGTAGTAGTTAGCTGCTTAACAAATTCAGGATTTCGAAATATTTCGTAGATACCGGAGGTGTGTGTAAGCAAATGTGTTATTAATATCTCATGGCCTCTGGGGTAGTCAGCAATGTACTTGCTGATAGGGTCGTTTACGGATAGTTTGTTTTCCTCAGCAAGCTTCAGTACCACTAAAGCCGTAAAGGATTTAGTTAGTGAACCAATAGGGAATACCGTACTCGGGGTGATAAGTGTTTTAGTGGCTGCATTCTGATAACCGACATTCTTCTCATAAACTACTTTGCCATCCTGTACAACCAGGGCCGTGCCATTGAATTTGTTAATCGAGGCATAAGCATTTACTAGGCTGTCAAGTTTAGCATTTTTGCGTTGGGCGTTTGCTGAAAAGCCGATTAAAAGCAATAGAATAAACAGGTTTGCTCGTGTAATACTTTTTATCATGTTCTAGGTGCTTGGTAGCAGGCGGTTAGCGGATGGGTTATTTCTTCCGGCCCACAAACCGGATAACTGACCCCAGGCCATTATGGTACAGGCCTTCGGTCAGCTCAACTTCCTGTTCTGTCAGCTCCAGAACGTCGTACCCGGCAAAATCAGCCTGGATTTCCTCTGGGGAGAACAAGGATTCAACATCCTTTGGGCCGCCTACTTTCTCGTTGCGGGCCAGATAGGCGAGGTGGTTTTTACTGAATGCCTCAAAAATGACCACGCCTCCCGGCCGCAGGTAACGGCTGAGCTGTTGGTGGTAGGCAGATTTGATGCTGGCTGGGAAATGGGCATAAATCAGGGCCAGAGCGTCAAACTGGGCCGGGGCAAAGCCCAGGGCCGGTAGCTCACCTACCCGGTAGTCCAGCGTGACCTTATTCGTATCAGCCAGCTTCAGGGCTTTTTGCTGCCCGGCAATACTGATATCAAATGCCGAAACCGTCCAGCCTTGCTTGGCGGCATATACGGCATTGCGCCCTTCCCCTTCGGCCGCAAACAGAATCTTTCCCGGGGAAAGCAGATCCAGCTGCTCTTTTAGATAAGTGTTGGGCAGCACGCCATACGCAAACTCCTCGGTGCTATATCGTTCATCCCATCGGCTGGTCCACGTGTCTGGCATAGTACATTAAGTAAGAGAGTGAGAAAATACTGCTGGCCGCCCAGCTACATAGGTAGCCTACTAGGTCAGCAAATGTAAGACGGATTGCTACTCCCGCTACCCGTGTGCCGGGGTGCTGCAGACGTACCGCCAAACGGTAAAATAGCCTGGGCTTGCGTAAAAGCCATTTTCACCCAACTTCTGCTTATGCCCGCTACTTACATCGGCTGCTCCGGCTTCTCTTTCCGTGACTGGAAAGGCGTGTTTTACCCGCCCGACGTGCCCCCGCGCAAGTGGTTTGAGTTCTACTGCACCCACTTCAACACCCTGGAGCTGAACGTAACCTTCTACCGCATGCCGGAACTGTCGTTCTTCGAGAAGCTTTACCAGCAGAGTCCGCCCGACTTCCGGTTTGCCGTGAAGGCCCCGCGGCAGGTGACGCACTACAAGACGTTCAACGCCGAAGCTGAACCCGTTCTGGCCGAGTTCTACGCCACCATTCGGGAAGGGCTGCAGGACAAGCTCGGGCCGGTGCTGTTTCAATTGCCGCCCAAAGCCGCGTACACCGAGGAGCTGTTTCAGCGCCTGGTCGATAACCTCGACCCCAGCTTCGAAAACGTGGTGGAGTTTCGGCACCCGAGCTGGTGGGAAGGGGAGGTGTTTCAGGAGTTGAGCCGGCAGAAGATTTCCTTTGTCAGCCAGAGCCACCCGCTACCCCTGCCCGATGAGGCCTTGGCTACCACCAACTTGTTCTACTACCGGTTTCACGGGGTGCCGGAGCTGTATAAGTCGGAGTACAGCGTGGAATTTTTGCAGCGCATAGCGGCCGAAATTGCCGCTATTCCGAAGCTTGAGCAGGTCTATCTGTTCTTCAACAACGGCATCGGCGGGGTAGGCGTGGGCGACGCCAAAAAGATGCAGCAACTGATGGCCGGGGAATAGCCGTAAAGAGTAATCGCCAGTCCCCACCGGCTCTGTCGAGCTGCGCAATGCCTTCTTTTACTCCTGTAACCTGCTGTATTCTAATGAAAAAACTGCTATACACTGCCGCTTTAATGTGCACATTGTCCGCCGCGGCCCAGGCCCAGACCACCGTAACGGGTAGCATCGTCAGCGGGGGCATCACCCGCGACTACCGGCTGTACATACCCGCCAGCTATTCTGCCAGCAAACCCGTGCCTTTGCTTTTCAACCTGCACGGCTATGGCTCCAGCAACTTGGAACAGGAGTTTTACGGCGACTTCCGGCCTATTGCCGACACGGCTAACTTACTCATCGTGCACCCCAACGGCACCACCGACGCCAACGGCAGCCGGTTCTGGAACACCTTCGTGGCCCCAGTTCCGGGGAGTCGATGATGTAGCCTTTCTCTCTGACCTGCTCACCAGCCTGCAGGCCCGCTACAGCATTGATGCGGACCGCGTATACAGCACCGGCATGAGCAACGGGGGCTTTATGAGCTACGAGTTGGCCTGTAAGCTTAGCAACCGCGTGGCCGCCATCGGCTCCGTAACCGGCAGCATCGTGCGTAGCCGTCTTGGCGCGTGCACGCCCCAGCATCCGGTACCCGTCATCGAAATTCACGGCACGGCCGACAACACCGTGCCCTACAACGGCAACATCCTGTTTACCCCCATTCCAGCCGTCGTCGACTACTGGGTGCGCTTTAATGGCTGCTCCACCACCCCCGTCGTAACGGCGGTGCCTAATACCAACACTACCGATGGCAGCACGGCAGAGCGCTACGTGTACAGCGGGGGCCGCAACGGCAGCGTAGTCGAGCATTACAAAATCATCGACGGGGGCACACCTGGCCGGGCGCGGCGGTTACCATCGGCGTAACCAACCGCGACATAAACGCCAGCCGGGAAATATGGCGGTTTTTGCGTCGCTACCGCTTAAGCCAGTTCAGCACCCCGCTTTCCACAGCAGCCGGCGCTGCTTCTACTGCAGCGGTGCAGGTATATCCCAATCCGGCCCGGGAAGTAGTGACCCTGCAAAGTACCCAGCCGCTTGACCTGGCCCAGGTTCGGGTGACGAATATGCTGGGTCGGCACCGTCCGGCCACGCTGCGGAGTGCTACGCCGGGCAGTGTGGAAATTAATATTGCTGGCTGGCCGGCCGGGGTGTATCTGGTAGCTATTGGGCAAGGTAGCGGCGTGGTATACCACCGCTTTACCAAGCAGTAGCAGGGATTGATGTATTGCCAGTTCTTTTCGAAAGTCCTTTAGTAGGACATAAAAAGAGCCCGCGGCTTGTGCTGCGGGCTCTTTTGCTACGATGCAATGCGCTAGGCTGGGTTAGTCTTTGCGCGTATACTCGGCGTGACGCACCGGGTCTTTTTTCTTGTCTTTCTTACGGCCAATCAAGCCACCGGCGGCGGCCCCGGCTACGCCACCAATTATGGCGCCCTTCGTGCCGCCTACTATGGCCCCGCCGACTACCCCGGCCCCGCCACCAATGGCAGCACCTTTAGCCTTTTTGCTCCAGCCCTTTTTGGGAGCGTCCTGCGCCTGAGCCGAATTGACGGTGGTGCTCAGCATGAAAAAGGCCAGCAACATGACCAGATATATCTTGAACGTTTTCATGACGTTTGAATTTAAAGGTGATGCAATAGAACTATGCGCTTAAAACGCAACGCCTACGGATAAGGTTGCGGTTGGCTGAAGCCCGGTAAACCGCGTATAGAATCCAGACTTTTCTACCCCATCCTCCTGCCTATGGATTCCTGGTTTATTGGCTGCTCGGGCTTTCACTACCGGCACTGGCGCGGCTCCTTTTACCCCGAAAAGTTGCCTCAGCGCCGCTGGTTCGAGTTCTACAGCCAGCATTTCAACACCTTGGAACTGAACGTGACCTTCTACCGGTTTCCCCAGCTTTCCTTCGTGGAGAACTGGTACAACATCAGCCCGCCGGAGTTTGTGTTTGCCACCAAGGCGCCCCGCCTGATTACCCACTACAAGCAGTTCAACGACTGCGCCCAGTTGCTGGCCGACTTTTACGGCACCATGCAGGAAGGGCTGCGCGAAAAGCTGGGTCCGGTGTTGTTTCAGCTGCCGCCCCGCACGGCTTATTCCGAGGAGCGCCTGCACAAAATCGTCGAAAGCCTGGACCCGGCCTTTACCAACGTCATCGAGTTCCGGCACCCAAGCTGGTGGGAGGGGCACGTGTTTCAGGAGCTGGCCCGCCGCAACATCAGCTTCTGTGGGCAGAGTCATCCGCTGCTGCCCACCGATGTCATTGCCAATGCCCCAACCCTGTATTATCGGCTGCACGGCATTCCGGAGCTGTATAAGTCGCCCTACTCGGAACAAGAACTGGTGCAGCTGGCCGAACGAATAAAGCAGGAGCCGCAGGTAAAGCAGGCCTATATCTACTTCAACAACGACATCGATACCTCGGCCATCCGCAACGGGCTGCAAATGCGCGACTACTGCCTCGGACCTCGTCACGGCTAAGGCAGTTCGTTTACACAAAAAAGCCCCGCTCTTCACAAAGCGGGGCTTTTTTATAAATAGAGAAGAAACTAGTTGCCTTCCGTTTTGGCACCAACGGCACTTTGCTCGGGCGTGGCGGGAGCTTCGGCAGCGGCGGGCTGCTTCACGTACTTGTCAAGCCAGGTGTTCATTTCCCAGAGCGTGTGCATGATGGATTCCCGGGCCGCGTAGCCGTGGGCCTCGAAGGGCAGCACCACGTAGCGTACCGTAGCGCCGTGGCCCTTCAGGGCGTTGTAAAACCGCTCACTCTGCAGCGGGAACGTGCCCGAGTTGTTGTCGGCCTCGCCGTGAATCAGCAGCAGCGGCGTCTTGATCTTGTCGGCGTGCGTGAAAGGCGACATCGTATTGTACACCTCCGGGGCTTCCCAGTAGGTGCGCTCCTCGGCCTGAAAGCCGAAGGGCGTCAGGGTGCGGTTGTAGGCGCCGCTGCGGGCAATGCCCGCCTTAAACAGGTCGGTGTGGGCCAGCAGGTTGGCTGTCATAAAGGCACCGTAGGAATGGCCCATTACGGCCACCCGCTTCCGGTCTACCACGCCCAGGCGCACTCCTTCGTCAATGGCGGCCTTGGCGCTGGCCGTCAGCTGCTCCACGTAGGTATCGTTGGGTTCCTTTGAGCCTTCGCCCACAATCGGAATGCTGGTGCCCTGCAGAACTGCGTAGCCCTGGGTAACCCAGTAAATAGGCGAGCCCCAGCTCAGGCGGGTAAAGGCGTAGGGCGAACCTTTCACCTGTCCGGCGTTGGCCTTGTTCTTAAACTCAACGGGGTAAGCCTCCATCAGCGTGGGCAGCGGGCCGTCCTCCTTCTTGTAGCCGTAGGGTAGATAGAGGTTGGCCGTGAGGTCCACGCCGTCGGCACGCTTATACTTGAGCACCTGCTTGGTCAGGTTGCCCACGGCCACGTAGGGGTTGGTAAACTTGGTAAGCGGGGTCAGCTTGGCGCTTTTTACCTCCCGCAGGAAGTAGTTGGGCGCTTCCTGCTGCGACTCGCGCCGCGTTACGAGCAGGCGCTTGTTCAAATCCAGAATGGTGACGGGCACTTCGTAAAACGGGGCTTCGGAGCGCCACCAGCGGGTTGCTTTCTTGGAGGCTACATCCAGCTCGTCCACGAAGGGCCGGTCGCCTTCCGGCGAGGCGCCGTTGCCGATAAAATAGAGCGTTTCGCCCTTAGTATCGGTGGCCAGCACTTCATTGCCGGTCAGGTTGCGCACGGTGTAGGGCGTGCCCGGGGCCGTGTAGGTATCCTGCGACGACCGGTCGAACAGCACTACCGGGGCGGCTTTGGTGGTCGGGTTCAGCGTCCAGGTCATTTCCTTGCGGTCGGCCCAGCGGTAGCCTTCTACCAGGGCCACGTTAGCATTGCCCCAGAGTACGTCACGAAAACGCAGGGGCAGTGCCGCCAGCTCCTGGGGCTCATTCTCGAAAGGAGCGGCCAGGGTGAAGATTTTGTCGCGCACCGGAGCCGCCGTTTTTGGGTCGCCGCCGTCCTGGGCTTCTACCCAGTATAGGGTCGAAGGCACGTCGGCCCGCCAGTTGTGGCCACGCTGGCCAGTAGGCACCGCGTCGAAGCTGCTGGGCACGTTGTCGGCCAGGGGCAGGTCGGCCATGGTTTTCACCACCAGGCCTTCCATGCTCAGGATATCCACCTGCAGCGGAAAATCGGTGTAGGGCAGCGTGTAGGAATAGGGGCGGTGCCGGTACTTAACCAGCGCGTAGCGGCCATTGGGCGAGGGCGAAGCCTGCTGCACGATGCCGGGCTGGCCCAGCGGCTGCATGCGGCCCGTCACGCTTACTTTCACTACCTGGGCCGTGGCATAAAACTCGAACAGCTTCTCATCGGTCGGGTTTTTCAGCAAGTCCTGGTAGGTGCGGGCAGGAGCCTTTTTGCCGATGTTTTCCTGCACCGTCGGACCCATGGGAACGGGGCTCAGAATTGGCGTATCGCCCCGGCCGCCCACAATGGCGCGGGCCAGCAGCGTCTGGCTGTCCGATACCCACTCGTAGGACTTGCCGAATACGCTGTTCAAAAACAGGTTGGGCATCAGGCGGGCCGAGGCCGAGGCCACGTCCAGCAGCCAAAGCTCCACATGCCGGTCGGAGGTGTGCGTGAAGGCTACCTTGGTATTGTCCGGCGACCAGGTGACTTCGGTAATGCGGGCCTTGGCCGGCAAGCCCTGCACCAGCAGCTCCTTGCCGTCGGGCAGGTGCTTAAGGCGAAGCTTGGTGGTATAAATGATGCGGCTCGGGCCGTTGGTTTTGGGGTTGATGCGCAGTCCACCAATCCGCAACTCGGGCTGCGACAATTCGGCAATGGTAGGCATGTCTTGGTTATCAAGCAGCAGCATCCACTGCCCGTTGGACGACACGCTCACCCGGGGCGTGCTGGGCGCGTCGGCCAGGGCCGCAATAGACTTGGGAGGAGTCTGGTACGTCACGTCCTGAGCCGAGCTAGTCCGACTACAAAACATGACGGCACTAAAAAAGTACAATATTTTCATAGAGAACTAGAAGGTGGTTCCAGAGGAGAAATGAAAAAAGCTGTGTAAGATACGATAAGACAGACAGCTAACCAGGCCAGTTTTTACCGATGCTACAAAAATACAGAATATTTAGAAGTGGATTTTACCAATTGATGAATTAGTCACCAAAAGCTGAACAAGGTAAAAAGTGCAATTCCTTATTTGCGGCAGCGGCTTTGGGTACCCAAAAAATAAGGCACAAAAAAAGAGGCCAGCTACGGGAGCTGGCCTCTTTGAGATACTCACTCTGCACAAGGCAGATACCGGAGTTACTTACGACGGGCCGGAGCGGCTTTCTTTACGGGAGCCTTTTTCACCGGAGCCTTCTTCACGGGCGCAGCTTTCACTGGCGCGGCAGGAATCTCGGGGGCAGGACCATACTTCGTTTCGGCAGGGTTCGGGTCACCGGGCAGGTATACATCGAACTCTACGCGGCGGTTGATGGCACGGCCAGCTTCGGTAGCGTTGTCGGCAATCGGCTTGGTTTCGCCGTAGCCGTGCGACACAATCCGGTCGGCAGGGATACCCTTGCTGAGCATGTAGGTGCGGGCCGAGGCGGCACGGGCATCCGACAGACGCAGGTTGTAAGCGTCGTCGCCTTTGTTATCGGCGTGGGCCGAAATACCCAGCGAGTAGTCGGGATAAGCATTCAGGATTTCAACCAGGCCATTCAGGGTCGGGAACGAAATCGGCTTCAGGGTCGCCTTATCGAATTCGAACTGGATGTACTTGGTGGCTTCCTGGAGCTTCTTCTTCTCCTCAACCTTCATTTCTGGGCAGCCTTTGTTCGAGGCTGGGCCGGGACGTTGTGGGCAGCGGTCCTGGTAATCCGGAACACCGTCGCCGTCGGTATCAATGGGGCAACCGGCAGCATCTACTTTCACGCCAGCTGGGGTATCGGGGCACTTATCGGCCGAGTCGATTACGCCGTCATTGTCAGCGTCGGGGCAGCCGCGGAGCTCGGCTTTGCCGGGGGTATCGGGGCAGGCGTCATCGCCGTCGCGCACACCATCACCGTCGCGGTCGGGGCAGCCTTCCAGAGCGGCCAGGCCTTTCTCGGTGGGGCACTTGTCCTGATAATCCGGAACACCGTCGCCGTCGCCATCAAGTGGGCAGCCGTTGGCGTCCACGGCCACGCCGGTGGGCGTGCCAGGGCACTTGTCTTTCTTGTCGCTCACGCCGTCGCCGTCGGTATCGATAGTCTTACCGAAGTTGAAGGTCAGACCGGCCGTGTGCTGTAGGTAGCGGTCATTGATGTTGCCCTTCAGCGTAATGCCATCCACCTGGTCGGTCAGGATGTAGTGCTGGCCCGTTTGCACGAAAGCCGACACGCTGGAGGAGAAGTTCAGGCGAATACCAGCCGCACCATGAATGTCGAAGGCGTAAAGGTCGCGGTTGTCGGGTGCGCCACCGTTGATTTTAAACCGGTCGGTGCTGGCGAAGAAAATGCCGGGAGCCAGGCTCAGGTAAGGCGCGAAGAAGGCGTCTTCCTTAAAGGCCCAGCCGTTATTCAGCTTCAGCGTCACGGGAATGCCAATGTTTACCACGTTGGCCCGGAAGCCGCTGAAAGCATTGATGGCGTTCTTGGGCGGATCGGCTGAGAAAGCCATGTCGCCGTAGCTCAAGTCCAGGCCCAGGTCGAGGCCGGGGTTGATGTAGCGGCCCAGCTTGAGGCCCGCGCCGAACTCAATCTTGTCATTCTTGAACCACTCGGAACCCAGGTCGCCGTGGTACTGCAGGGTGGATCCGTAGAGGCTAAGCCCGGTTTTCTTTTCGGAGTTTTGGCTGTGTCCGTCGCGTGGCCCGAAGGCTAGCAGCGTTAACCCCAGCACCAAGGCTTTGGGGTGGTAAGATGTAGTCGCATATAATAGAAAGAAGTGGAGGAAAGTGTGGTTACCCTTTATGGTGGTGTCGCTATATACCTGACCCCGCCGGATAAGGTTGTTCTCCCCGTTACTATCTGATCTATGTTGTATCCTATCGGTAGCTAAACACTAGGGCTGCTGCTGGCTTGGACGAGTGTCGAGGTTAAGGGCTGCTGCTCCAGCTTTCGTCTTATTAGCGAAGAGCTTAGCCTCCAGGATACACCTCTGTAAGGAAGGTAAAAAGGTGGTTAATATTATGATTATAAGTATTTTAAAATTTTAATAAAGAAAGCCAAGTAGCCAGCAGATTGCAGGATTTGTCCTATCAGTTGATTTCAACTGGTTGGGCAGTGAATTCGTATTTCCGCTATTGGTCTACGGTTGAGCTTTGCGATAACTCCGCTCTGGCAGGTTAAAAAAAATGGTTTGAGCGCCGATTTTTTATCCCTTCTGCCACCTCCGCGTCGGCTCCGTTCAGCAGGTGGCGCCTAGCGCTGATTCAAACAAAAAACGCCCCAGTCGCGGGACCGGGGCGGGGCTTCGGAAGCACGCCGTACAGGCGCTTAGGCCAGCTGGGTGCTGATGGGAATGGCGCTTACCAGGGTTTTGTGAATGGGGCAAAGCTCCGCTACCCGCAGCAGGCGCTGGCGCTGCGCATCGGTAAGCTCTCCAGCCAGCTGCAGCACGCAGTCGAGCCGGGTTACCATGTGCTGCTCGTTGCGGTCAAAGGAAACCTGGGCCTCTACGTTGGCTAACGGCCACTGCTTGCGCTGGGCGTACATGCGCACCGTAATGCAGACGCAGGCGCTGAGCGAGGCCGCCAACAGCTCACCGGGCGTAAGCCCCTGATTTTGGCCGCCCTTGTCGAGCGGCTCGTCGGCTACCAGCTCGTGGCCGGTGTCGGAGGTGATGCGCGTGAAGTAGGGCTCGGCGCCGCTACGGCCGGTGAGCGTGGGCATGGCTAGTGGTTGATAGGCGCTTCGATGATAATGAACTTGCTTTCGGCTTCACTCGTGATGCTGACCAGGTCGGTGTCCCATAGCCCGATACTGTCGCGCCGGCCGATTGACTGGCCGTTCACCGTCAGGCTGCCTTCCATCACGAATACGAACACGCACTTGTTCAGGGGCTTCAGCGCATAGTCCACTGTTTGCCCGGCGTTGTAATAGCCCAAAGAAAGCTTGGCGTTCTGGTTGATCCAGACGTGGGCCGTGCCTTCCTCATTGCTGACGATGGTGGTGAGCTGATTTTTGCGCTTCTCGGCCGGAAAGCTGCGTTTCTGGTAGCGCGGCGTCACATTCTGGAGCTTGGGCTCAATCCAGATCTGCAGGAAATTTACCTCGTCGTCGCCGATGTTATGCTCCTCGTGGCGCAGGCCGCTGCCGGCACTCATGATCTGCACCGAGTCGGTGGCCACTTCCTCCCGGTAGCCCATCGAGTCGATGTGGTTCATGCGGCCGGCCAGCATCACGGAAATGATTTCCATGTTGGCGTGGGCGTGCAAGCCAAAGCCGTTGCCGGGCTTTACAAAGTCGTCGTTGAACACGCGCAGCAGGCCGAAGCCCGTCCGCTCGGGGTTGTAGTAGGAGCTAAAGCTCAGCGAGAAGTTGCTTTGCAGCCAGCCAATGTCCTTAAGGCCCCGCTCGGCGGCCCGGATGATGCGGTGATTCATGGCGGTTTTTGTTAGCTGGGAAGTTGGGCCTCAAAGGCAATTTCACTGACGCTCTTGCGTTGGCGGGGCGCTTTTTCGCGGCTTAGGAAAGGCTCTTCGAGCAGCTCGGCTTCGGCCTGGTAACCCAGGGCAATGATGACGGCCGGCTGCAGCGTCTCGGGCAGCTGAAAGGCTTCCTGTACTTTGTCACGGTGGAAGCCGCCCATAAAGTGCCCGTGCAGGCCCAGGGCCGTGGCTTCCAGAATCAGGTTGCCGTTGGCCAGGCCCAGGTCGTGGAGGGCGGCCCCGTTGGGCGTACCGTTGTCGTACTGGGTTTTGGCCAGGGCCAGAATGAGCACGGCGGCATTTTTGGCCCAGGGCTGGTTGCCGGGCATCAGGCAGTCCACCATTTTTTGGAAAGCTTCCGTGTCGGCACGGTGGGCGTAGATATAGCGCCAGGGCTGCTCATTCATGGCGCTGGCGGCCCAGGAAGCCGCTTCAAACAGCTGGCCCAATGTTTCGGGGGCTACGGGCTGCGGCGAGAAGGAGCGGGGGCTCCAGCGGTTGCGAATCAGCTCGTGGACGGGATAAGTGGTGGTGGCAGTTTTCATGACAAGGAAGAAAAGCGGAAAAGAAGCCGCCAAGCTAAACTTGGCGGCTTCAGGGCACTAACAAGAATACGGCAAAATAGATACGGACAACAACGCTTTATAGGGACATGGGCACGTCCATGAGCAGCAGCTGGGCCTGGCTGTTGGCCTGAATGCTGAGCGAGTCGGTGTCCCAGATGCCGAGTCCGTCGCGGCGATTCAGCTTTTGGCCATTGATGGTTACGTCGCCTTCCAGCACGAAGGCATACACCCCGTTGCCGGCTTTTTTAACCTGGTACTCGGTGCTGAAACCGGGGTCAAAGTCGCCTAGGCTAAACCAGGCATCCTGGTGAATCCAGACGCCGGCATCGTCGGGCGAGGGCGAAATCACCTGCTGGAACTGGTTGTGGCGGTCTTCGGCCCGGAAGCTTTGCTGGGCGTAGCGGGGCTTTACGCCGCGCTGGTTGGGAAACACCCAGATCTGCAGAAACTTTACTTCCTGGTCTTTATTGTGGTTTTTCTCGCTGTGAGCCACGCCCGTGCCGGCACTCATCACCTGCACGTCGCCGCGGCGGATGATGCCGTGGTTGCCCATGTTGTCCTTGTGCTCCAGGTCGCCCGACAGCGGGATGGAAATGATTTCCATGTTGTCGTGAGGATGGGTGCCAAAGCCCATGCCACCGGCTACGGTGTCGTCGTTGAGCACGCGCAGCACGCCGAAGTGCACCCGACTGGGGTTGGAGTAGCCGGCGAAGCTGAAAGTGTGGTAGGAGTTGAGCCAGCCATGGCTGGCGTGGCCGCGGGATTCGGCTTTGTGCAGAACAGTTTGCATGACAAAAGGGGATGTGAAGTCGGGAGGTGAAATATTAGCCGGCAGCTAACTTATGTACATACATATATTATGGCCGAAAGTTCACTCTTTCACTATACTTTTGCTAGTAGTTACATGTAGGTATATCAATATACTATCTGTAACTAATGCAGACAATCAATTGATTATGGCCATAAGTCAGGAAAAAATAATTGCGGATTGTCCGTTCCGGCAAACCCTTGACGTACTGGAGGGCAAGTGGAAGTTTGCCATTATTCACAGCCTGCTGCGGCACGGCACCATGCGTTTTAAAGTGCTGGAGCGCGACGTGGAGGGCATTACCAGCCGCATGCTCATCAAGGAGCTCAAGCTGCTCGAAGCCCACGGCATTGTGAGCCGGCAAGCTTTTGCCACCGTGCCGCCCACGGTGGAATACAGCCTGACGGAGTGCGGACAGTCGTTGGAGCCCGTTATTCAAGCCATTCAGGCCTGGGGAATCCAGAACCGGGCGGTAATTAACCAGAGCAAAAGCCGCAAAGCAGCCCGCAAAACACCGGCGGCCGACTAGTAACAGCCGGTTAGAGCAGCTACTGCTTAAACATGCGCTGGGAGCTGAGCACTGCTCCCTGTTCGTTGAGCACCTGCACCACGTACAAACCCGCCGGCCAGGCCGCAACCGGGAGCGTGAGGCCCGAGGCCGGCAGCGGCTGCCGACTGACTTCGCGCCCCAGCCTATCCAGGCACCGAAGCTGCTGGCCCGTTGCTACCATCATACCGGGCTGCACCCGTAGCTCCTGAGTGGCCGGGTTGGGGTACAGTTCCACCCGGGTTCTGAGCCGAGCTAATGTAGTAGCTAACGGCTGGCAGTAGAGGTTCATAATGTAGCGCCACAGCTCCGTGTCGAACGACGACACAGCCAGCTTGGGAGCTTCGGCCGACTGCCCCTGGCGCACTACCACCAGGCCCAGGCTGGGCACCACGTAGATTTTCTGGTCGTTTTTGCCCAACGCGGCCAACATGTCGGGCGGGGCCGTGGGCACCAGCGGCCCGCTAAAGGTGAACTGGCTCTGGGGCAGCATATAACTGGTTTGCCCGTTGAGCCACCAGAGGTAACCGTACGCGCGGTTATAAGTCTGGGAGGGGGTGGTCATGCGGCGGAAATAAGCCGTGTCGCGCAGCAGAACGGTGCCGTTCCAGTTGCCGCGGGCCAGCACGAGCAGCCCAAACCGGGCCATGTCGCGGGCCCGGCTGTAGTACACGTAGTTGCGCCACGCTCCGCCCATACCAATGCGGCTGGCCAGGCGCTGGTTGGTGTATTGATTAATGGTTTGGCCACTGGCCCGGGCTATTTCGTCCTGCAGCAGGCGGTAAGCTCCGGTGTGGTAGGCCCAGCGGGTTCCCGCGTCGGTGCGGTAGCGCAGGCAGGCCGCCGTGGAGCTTTCATTATCACAGGGCAGGGGCGGCGTATCGTCGAGGCCGGTGGTCATGCTAAGCTGGTGACGCAGGCGAATCATCCGCTCTTTGGCAGCGGGAGCCGTGGTCCAGCCCCGGCCAAGGTGGCGCGAAACCGAATCCTCCAGGCTCAGGATGCTTTCCTGCTGAGCTAGGCCCACCAGCACCGCCGTGAGCGACTTGCCCGCCGAGGCCCAGTACCAGACCGAGTCCTGGGTGTAGGTGCCAAAATACTGCTCCAGCGCCAGGCGGCCGTCTTTGAGAATCAGAAAGGACTTCGTATTCTTACGCCCCAAAAAAGCCAGTAGTGAATCCTGAGCCGGTGAGCACCAGCCCAGGCTCTGGGGCGACACGGTGGCCCAGGTAGTGCCCGTTGCGGGCGGAAAGTACAGCTGCTGAGCCCCGGCGGGCGTCGTGGCCCACAGCGGCAGCAGCAGTACCAACAGTAAAACGTATTTCATAGCTCAGGCGTTAGGCCGGTTAAACCGGGAAGCGTATTTCGCGTTTAATCGGGCTCTGTTATTCTATATAAAATATCTAATAAAATATACTTTAACCATTTTTCTCCGGCCTAAAGCCGTAAGCCCCGCTCGTTTTCATTATGCCGTATTCTGCCCCCGTTGTGTCGCGCCTGGCTCCCACGCCCAGCGGGTATTTACACTTGGGAAATGCCGTTAACTTCCTGCTTACCTGGCTAATTGTGCGCCGGGTCTACGGGGTGCTGCACCTGCGCATCGACGACCTGGACCGGGCCCGGCTGCGGCCCGCCTACCTGGAAAATATCTTCCGCACCATCGACTGGCTCGGCATCGACTACGACCACGGCCCCAGCGGCCCCGAGGACTTTGAGCGCAACTTTTCCCAGCTGCATCACCTGGCCGAGTACGAGGCCTTGCTGCAGGCGCTGCGCCAAAAGCCGGGGCTGCTGTACGCCTGCCGCTGCTCCCGCACCCAGATTCAGAGTCAGGCCAACGGCGGGATTTACTCCGGCAGCTGCCAGCCCCAAAACCTGGATTTTGAAGCGCCGGAATCGGCCTGGCGGGCCCACGTGGGAGCTTCAACCATTGTCAGCTTCACGGATTTGTGGCTGGGTCCGGTGGCCCTGGAGCTGTCCCGGGAACTGGGCGACTTTGTTGTGCGCAAAAAGGACGGGCTGCCGGCTTACCAGATTGGCTCCATCGTGGACGACGTACGCCTGGGCGTGACGCTCATCGTGCGGGGCGTGGATTTGCTGCCCAGCACGGCGGCTCAACGCTGGCTGGCCGGCTTCACGCCCGACACCAGCCCTTTTCTGCAGACCCGCCTGGTACACCACTCCCTGTTGCCGGGCCCGGATGGCGGCAAGCTGTCCAAGTCGCAGCAGCAGCCCCTGGACCGCGGCATTATGCATGAGTCTACCTCGCCCCGGCCGGTTTTTGAAGCGGTGGCCCGTCTGCTGAATCTGCCCCTGGAAGCAGGCCGCTCCCTGGCCGCCCTGCGCGCCGCATTTGAAAATGCGGCCATCAGCTGATTGGGGCCAGCTCCAAACAGTCGTTGATGGTTACTGTACCGGGTGGCTTAACAGCCGCTGGCTGAGCAGCTCATAGGCCGCTTCGCGCTGGGGCAAAGTCCCCAGGCGTAGCACATCCACTAGAGCCAACAACTCGTGCCAGCCGGCATCGAGGCGGGCCGCGGACGGAGTGGTGGGGTAGAGCGGACTCACGGATAAGCCCCAGGCCGGGCCCTCCGGGTCGGGCCACACGTAGGCCGGCTCCGAGGAACTGCGCAGGCGGCTGAGCTCGGGCAAGGCGCTCCACGCCGTGGGCAGGCCCTGCACATAGTCGTGGGGGTGGGCCGGAAAGGCATAGGGCAGGCCGTGCAGCAAAAACCACAGCAGGGCTTGCTGCTGTACGGTGCGCCCGTCGGCCTGGAGCAGGCGGGCGTACTGGCAGCGGCGTAGCGCGTCCGAAATTTCGGCGGGGCTGATGAGCAGGCTTGCCGCAAGGTCTTTGCCCTGCCAGGTGGTAGTCGAAAATGTGAGAATCCGCAGGAGCACTACCACATCCTGGGGCCGCATACCGTTGTGCTTACGCATCTGAAAAACGGGGCTAGAAGGTCAGAATTCGCGATTCGCAAACTGCGAACCAGCGGTGGCGGGCGGTCAGTAAGGCGAAGGTAGGGGAGGGAACCTAGCAAAAACAACTTTATTTAAAATTATTCTAAATAAGCCTTGCAGGCTATTCGTAACGCTATACATTTGAGCGCTGTTTAGAATTTGTCTAAACAAAAAGAATGATTCGGGTAGGTTCTAAGCCGGTGGCTTTTCTAATAAATGCCGCCACCCAGCCTGCTGTGCTCTACTGTTTATGCGATACGCCGCCACCTTCTGCTTTCTGCTTGCTTGCCCGGCCCGGGCGTGGGCCCAGCAGCCTGGTCCCGCGCCAGCCGACAGCACCATGCGCCACCTGGCTTTGCGGGAGGTGGTGGTGACAGCCACGCGCACCGAGCGAAACCTGACCGAGGTGCCGATTCCAGTGACGGTGGTGGGGCAGGCCCAAATAAAGGCCATGGGGGCGCTGCGCCTGGGCGACGTGCTGGGCGAGCAAACCGGGCTAACCACCGTGAATGACCACGGCCAGGGCATTCAGCTGCAGGGCCTCAACCCCGAATACACCCTGATCCTGGTGGACGGGGAGCCCCTGATTGGGCGCACGGCCGGCACGCTGGAACTCTCGCGGGTAGCAGTGGGCAATATCGAACGGGTGGAGGTGGTGAAAGGGCCGGCTTCGGCTTTGTGGGGCTCTGAGGCGCTGGCCGGCGTGGTCAACATCATTACCGAAAAGCCCCAGCCCGGTACCCGCGGCAACGTGCGTCTGCGCTACGGCACCAACGGCACCCTGGACGCGGGCGGCACGCTCAACGCGAAAGGGGAGCGGGCTGGCCTAACCTTATTTGTGAACCGCTACAGCTCCCGGGGCTATACCCTGAGTGCCGGCAGCAACGGGCCCACGGTGCCGCCCTTCGCCAGCTACACGGCCCAAAGCCGGGTGAGCTACCAGCTCAGCCCAAAAACGACGCTGAGCGTGACGGGCCGGTACTTCACCGAAAGCCAGGCCAGTGAGCTGACTGTCACGGGTGAAACTGGCGGCCCGGCAGCCGTGCAGGCCCGCTCCCGACAGTACGACTACAACCTCTCGCCGGTACTCACTCACCGCTTCAGCGACCAGCTCCTGACCACGGCCCGGCTCTACCACAGCGGCTACCGGACCCGGGAAAAGTATACCTACCACCCCGACGGGCAGCTCTACGACGAATCGTACTTCCACCAGACCTTTACCCGGCCCGAGCTGCAGGCCGACTGGCAGCTTAAACCCAACCAAACCCTGACCGGCGGGGCGGGCTACCTGCTCGAAACGGTGGAAGCCACGCGCTACGAGCAGCGGCAGCAGCTACGCGCCCACTACGGGTACGGGCAGTACGACTGGCTGCTGACGCCACGCCTGAACCTGGTGCTCGGGGCCCGCTACGACGGACACAGTCAGTACGCCGGGCAGTTTAGTCCCAAGGTGTCGGGGCGCTACCAGGTGCGGCCGTGGCTGGCGGTGCGGGGCTCGGCGGGCCGGGGCTACCGGGCCCCCGATTTTCGCCAGCTCTACCTGAATTTTGCCAATCCGGTGGTGGGCTACAGCGTGTTTGGCACCAATCAGGTTCGGGCCAAAGTGGCGCAGCTCGCCGGGCAAGGCCAACTGGCTGTGGACGCCGAAACCGGGCAGCCAGTGGTGTACGAGGCAGTATTGGCCCAGGCCAGTGGCCTAACGGCCGAAAGCTCGTTGGCCTACAACCTGGGCTTGCAGCTGGACCCCAACGAGAAAACGCGCCTGACCGTCAATGCTTTCCGCAACGACCTGCGCAACCTGATTGAAACCGCGACGGTGGCCTTGAAAGCCAACGGGCAGGCCGTGTACTCTTACCGCAACGTGACGCGGGCCTACACCCAGGGCCTGGAAGCCGATGGCCGTTACCAACTCACACCCCAACTTACGCTCAGCGGTGGCTACCAGCTGCTGTTTGCCAAAGACAAGAGCGTAGTGGAGAAGCTGGCGGCCGGGGAGGTATTCCGCAAAGACCCGCAAACCCAGGAAACCCAGCGGGTAAAGCCCCAGGACTACGGCGGCCTGTATAACCGCTCCCGGCATTCCTTCAACGTCAAGGCCTTCTACGAAAACACCCGGGCGGGCTGGTCGGCCAGTGCGCGGGGGCTTTACCGGGGCCGCTACGGCTTCGGCGACCTGAACGGCAACACCATCCTGGACGCTGCCGGTGAGTACGTGCCCGGCTACTGGCTGCTGAACCTGGCCGCCACCAAAACCTTCCGGCAGCGCCTGAGACTGCAGGCCGGTATCGACAACGCGCTGAACTACACCAACCCGGCTTACATCAGCACATTGCCCGGCCGCCTGTATTACGCCAGCCTCGCGCTGGAGCTGGGCCGGCGCCCCTGAATGCGGCTTTTATTCCTGCTTTACCCCTTACTCAACTACCATGAATCACCTGTTTCTGCGGGCCGCCCTGGCCACTGTGGCTATTTCTACACTCGGCCTGACTTCCTGCAACGATGACGACGAGCAAGCCGAAGCGGCGGTAAAGCCCGCGCTGCAAGTGCAAGCCGTGAGCAGCCTGGCACCCCAGCCCGCTACTCCCACCAGCACCGGCCAGCCCGGCACGCCCCGGCACTACACCTTCTTCAGCCTGGCCGATGGCAAGGAAGTGCCCCACACCGACTCGGCCAGCACCAAGTGGGACCTGGCCTTCCGCGGCACGACCATCCTGACCAACGGCGGCAGCAGCGGCCCGGGCCAGGGCGGGGCTCAGGTGAAAAGCGGCCTGTTTGCGGAGCTGACCACGGCCCCCGAAACCGACTACGCCGTGGACGCGGCGGCTGCCAAGGCCATTCCCACCGGCTCGGGCAAGGGCTGGTACAACTACAACCCGACAACCCACGTGGTGTCGCCCATTGCCGGCAAAGTGCTGGTAATCCGGACCGCCGCCGGCAAGTACGCCAAGCTGGAGGTGACCAACTACTACAAAGGAGCCCCGGCCACGCCCACCGGCACCGAGCCCAGCGGCTACTACAGCTTCCGCTATGTGTACCAGCCCGACGGCAGCCGCAACCTGCAATAACCCGCATGAAGTCCAGCACGGGCCGCCTGATGGCTACTAGGTGAGGCGCGTTTCACCGGGTGGTTTGTTGCTGGCACTACTTTCTTTCCTTCTTTCTCCCTACCATGCTTTCCCGATTTTCAACTTTCTTCCGGGCCGCCCTCTTGCTGGGGCTTTTGCTGCTCAGCGGCCTGAGCCGCGCTGCCGCCCCGGTGCGCATTGTGTCCCTGAGTGGTACGGTGAGCGAAATTATCTGCGACCTGGGCCTGCAAAGTCAGCTGGTGGGCGTGGACGTGACCAGCACGTTTCCCGCCGCCCTGACCAAGCTGCCCAAGGTGGGCCACAACCGCAACATCTCGGCCGAAGGCGTGCTGGCCCTGAGCCCGACTATTGTGGTGGGCACCGTAGAGTCGCTGAAGCCTGAAGTGGCCAGTCAGCTCAAGTCGGCCGGTATTACAGTGCAGCTGTTCACCCAGGAATACTCGGTGGCGGGTACCAAAAAGCTGATTCAGCAGGTGGCCGCAGCTTTTCAGGCCTCGGCCAAGGCGCCGGCTTTGCTGCAAAAGCTCGACTCGGATTTGGCCAAAGCCCGCAAGCCCGCCAAGGCGCCGAAAGTGCTGTTCATCTACGCCCGCGGCACCGGCACCATGATGGTGGCCGGCCAGAATACGCCCCTGGAAAAGGTAATCGGGCTGGCTGGCGGGCAAAACGCGGCTACCGGCTTCTCCGACTTCAAACCCCTGACGGCCGAAGCCCTGGTAGCGGCCAACCCCGACGTGCTGTTGCTTTTCGACAGCGGCTTGCAAAGCCTGGGCGGCAAGGCGGGCCTGCTGCAAGTGCCCGGCGTGGCCCAAACCAATGCCGGCCGCACGGGCCGGGTAATCGAAATGGACGGGCAGCTGCTCTCGGGCTTCGGACCGCGCCTGGGCCAGGCCACCACGGAACTGGCTCAGCAGCTAAGCAAGTAGCCCGACTTTCTTCAACCACCACCTAGCCTTCTCTATGCCTGCTGTAGCCGAACGTCCTGTTTCTACTACCACGCCTGCTCTGCCGGCCTCAAACCGCCCCGAGCTGCGGCAGCGACTGGTGCTGCCGGTATTGGCTTTGCTGCTCATCGGGGTGGTGCTGGTGAGTGCCGGGGCGGGGGCCATGCGCGTGCCCGTGCCAGCGGTGCTGGGCATTCTGCTGCACAAGGCTGGGCTAAGCACCGGGCTAGCCTTCGAGCCCCAGCAGGAAGCCGTGCTTTGGGTAATCCGACTGCCGCGGGTGTGCCTGGGCGTGCTTATCGGGGCGGCGCTGGGGCTGGCAGGGGCGGCCATGCAGGGCTTGTTTCGCAACCCGCTGGCCGACCCGGGCCTGATTGGTATATCGGCCGGGGCCTCGTTGGCGGCCGTTACCACCATTGTGCTGGAGGTAACGCTGCTCTCGGCCCTGCGCGAGTGGCTGGGGTTTTACGCCCTGGCCGTGGCGGCTTTCGTAGGCGCCTGCGGTACGACGGTGCTGGTCTACAACCTCTCGAAGGAAGGCGGCCGGGCCGTGGTAGCTACTATGCTGCTGGCCGGCATTGCCATCAACGCCCTGGCCGGGGCCCTCACCGGCCTGCTCACCTACGCGGCCACCGACGAGCAGCTGCGCAGCATCACGTTCTGGGGCCTGGGTAGCCTGGGTGGAGCTTCCTGGCCTACGGTGCTGGGTGTTTTGCCGCTGCTGGCCTTGCCCATTCTGCTGCTGCCCCGGCTGGGTAAGTCGCTGAACCTGCTGGCTCTGGGCGAGGAGCAGGCGGCCCACCTCGGGCTGCCCGTCACGCGCCTGAAACGGCAGCTGATTGTGCTGGCGACGCTGGCCGTGGGCACGTCGGTGGCGGTGGCCGGGGCCATTGGATTTCTGGGCCTGGTGGTGCCCCACCTGGTGCGCCTGGCCGCCGGGCCCGACCACCGCATGGTGCTGCCGGGCGCGGCCTTGGGCGGGGCCCTGGTGCTGACCCTGGCCGATATGCTGGCCCGCACGGTGGTAGCCCCGGCCGAACTGCCCATTGGTATTCTCACTGCCTTGCTCGGTACGCCGGTTTTCCTCTGGATTCTGCTGCGCGAAAAACAGCAGCGCCTGGCCTAAGCTTCCTTTCCATGTTCGACATTCAACACCTGAGCTACCACGCCGGCCGCAAAGCCCTGCTGCGCGACGTGTCCTTGCAGGCCCGCCCGGGCGAGCTGCTGGCTATTGTGGGGGCCAACGGCGCGGGCAAATCTACGCTGCTGCGGTTGCTCAGCGGTGATTTGACGCCCAGCGGCGGGCAGGTGCAGTTTGAGGGGCAGCCCCTGAGTAGTATTCCGGCTCCTATGCTGGCCCGGCGCCGCGCCGTGCTTACCCAGCAGCACAGCCTGTCGTTGGCTTTTCGGGTGCGGGAGCTGGTGCTGATGGGCCGCTACCCGTACTTCCAGGGCCAGCCCAGCGCCCACGACCACGCTATTGTGGCCGAGGCCCTGGCGACGGTGGGCCTCAGTGCCCTGGCCGAGCGCAGCTACCCCACGCTCTCGGGCGGGGAGCAGCAGCGGACCCAGCTGGCACGAATCCTGGCCCAGGTGTGGGAGGCAAAGCGCGGCTTTCTGCTACTCGACGAGCCCCTGACCGGCCTCGACCTCAACCACCAGCACCACACCCTCGACGTAGCTCGCACGCTGGTGCAGCGCGGCTTCGGGTGGTGGCCGTCCTCCACGATTTAAACCTGGCCGCCCAGTATGCCGACCAGGTACTGCTGCTCCACCAGGGCGGCGTGGTAGCCAGTGGGGCGCCGGTGGCCGTACTCACTTCAGCCCATATCGAGCAGGCCTTTGGCATTGCCGTAGAGCTGCTGCCGCACCCCAGCCTGAGTTGCCCGCTTATCGTGCCCCGGCCCCGGGCGTTAACCCGTTCCGAGGCGCATTTCTCCTTGTAAAACCCCTTTCTCCTTCTGCGTATGTCCGTTACCGATCTGCCCACCAGCGTGGCTACCCTCGCTGAGCGTTGGGCCCAGTTCAAGCTTGACAACCCCAAAAGCCGCATCCGTGACGCGGCCCGGCACCTGGAAACCAGTGAAGCCGAACTGCTGGCTACGCAGTGCAGCGGCCAGCCCAATGCTGCCGTGGTGCGCCTGACGGCCGACTTTGCGGCCCTGCTCGGCCAGATACCCACGCTGGGCCGGGTAATGGCCCTTACCCGCAACGACAGCGTGGTGCACGAGCGCAAAGGAACCTACGAAAAGGTGTCGGTGAAGGGGCCGATGGGGCTGGTGCTGGGCGAGGACATCGACCTGCGCCTGTTCATCACGCACTGGCATTTCGGCTTTGCCGTGAACGAGAATGAGCGCCGCAGCCTGCAGTTTTTTGCCCAGGATGGGGAAGCAGTGCACAAAATCTACCTGACCGAGGACAGCAACGCGGGAGCTTACGAGGAGCTGGTTAGCCGGTTTCGGGCGGCCGACCAAAGCCCCGCGCTGGCTACCCTGCCCACCCCGACTGGAGCCGCCGACACGCCCGATGCGGACATCGACGTAACTGGCTTTCGGGACGCTTGGCGCGCCCTGACCGATACCCACGATTTTTTCGGACTGCTGCGCACCTATGGGGTGAGCCGCACCCAGGCCCTGCGCCTGGGCCCGCCCGAGTTGGTGCAACGCCTCGACAACCGGGCCATCGTGCGCGGCCTGGAAGCCGCCGCTACCAGCGGATTGAGCATCATGCTGTTTGTGGCCAGCCGCGGCTGCATCCAGATTCATACCGGGCCGGTGCAGCACCTGGTAATGGCCGGGCCCTGGTACAACGTGCTGGACCCCGACTTCAACCTCCACCTCAAGCTGGGCGACGTGGCCGAAACCTGGCTGGTAAAAAAGCCCACGACCGAGGGCCTGGTGCACTCCATGGAACTCTACGATGCCCAGGGACGCAACTTGCTGCTGTTCTTCGGCAAGCGCAAACCCGGTATTCCCGAGCAGGACGCCTGGCGGGAGCTGGTAACCAGCCTGTAGCAGGACTTAACTTATAGAGTGGCGTGACTTATCCGACAGTGCATAGTCAAGTGTAGCGTGATTAGCGAGGCGAATAAAGCCCGTTTGGCAAGCCGCCAAACGGGCTTTTTGCTGCCCGCCAAACCATTTGGGTCCGTCGCTCGGTCCGGCTCTGGCTTTTACCTGTGGTGAATAAGACGCTGTTTTCCCGAAGGCCCGCCACAGTCGTGACAGATACCCCTGGCTTTTCCCGAGTGCCCATCACAGTCGTGACGGATACTCCCGGCTTTTCATGAGTGCCTGTCACGACTGTGATGGACACTCCCGGCTTTTCATGAGTACCTGTCATAGTCGTGACAAGCATTTCGGCCTTTTCCCGAAGGTCTGTCACGACTGTGACCAATATCCGCAGTTGTTGGGGAGTGCATGCCCCAGGTTCTGCGGCTACCTGCAAGCGTGTGTGGGAGCCTGCTTTGGCTGTGGCAAGGGAGGGGGCTTAGCGCAGCTCCTTCTTAAATTCCTCAGCCCAGTGGTCGGCCAGGCGGGTGGGCTCGGGCAGCTTGTAGCCGCGCAGGCAAGCCAGCGTCAGGCGGGTGGCGGTGGCCTGGTCGCAGCGGTGGCCGGGGCTCACGAACAGGGGCAGGACCTTGTCCTTGGAGCGGATAACTTCACCCAATAGGTCCCCGCTTTTGTCGGTAAGCGGGTTGATGCTACCCTTGGCAATATCCGGCTCGGTAAAGGAGCCGGTCAGTTTTTGCTTGGCCACCCCAAAGCTGGGCATGTCCAGCATAACGCCGATGTGGGCCGCAATACCCATGCGGCGCGGGTGGGCAATGCCATGCCCGTCGACCATGATGATATCGGGCTTCTGCTGGAGCTTTTCGTAGGCTTTCAACACGTTGGGCGCCTCCCGAAAGGAGAGGAAGCCCGGCACGTAGGGCACCTCTACCGGCCCGGTGTGATATACCTTCTCTACCAGCTCCAGGGACGGAAATCGCAGCACCACGAACACCGACAGAATGGTTTCGGGGTTGGAAACGATGAGTCGCAGCCGGCAATAAACGCGGGCTCGTGTGACAGAGGCAGCAGGCGCACGTGAGTCCGCAGTTCCTGCTGGGTCTGGGTTAGCTCGCGCACAAGCTGGGGGTCGGCGGGCGGGTGGTAGGGCGGTACAAGGGCGAGATGGTGAAATGGTGAAGTGGTGAGTTGTCGGGCGGAGGATTTTTGGCGCATCAAAAAGCCCCGCCAGCTGCTATACGGCAGGGACGGGGCTTTGGCAATGCGTGAGAGGGAAGCAGTAGCGCGAACTTTGTAGTTCGCGGGCCTGAACGACAATCGTTGTAGAGGCGCGGGCCACGCGAACTACAAAGCTCGCGCTACTGGTCGTTCTATTGAATAGCGGCTTGGGCAGCTTGGGCTTCCTGTTCATTGGCTTCGGCCGAGGCGGCCAGCCGCTCGCGCCAGCGGGGGTAGAACAACAGCTGGCCCTGAATAACAAACCAGGCCAGGATCATGGGCACGGCCTTGATTTTGTAGGCATCGAAGAACCCGTCGCGGATGAAGTGGGGGTAAATATCCGTGGCCGATAACGAGGTGAACAGGGCCACCAAAATGAACAGCGGCCAGGCCAGCGGGGTGCTGCGGCGGTAGTGCATAAACCACAGCACGAAGCCCACCACCGGAATAATAAAGGTGGGCGACTCGGCCATCTGGTTAAATATTACCACGAAAATCAGGATGGACGACACGTAGAGGCGGCGGTAGTGCGTCTCGCCCCAGCGGTGCCAGTAGCCCAGGGGCAGCAGCAGCGCCACCAGTCCGGCCAGCTGCACCGCCCCTTCGACACATGCAGGCCAAACCAGGTGTCGAGCACGCCCATCAGGGAGAGCTGCACACCCGTAGCCGAGGCCCGCACGATGTCGTACCAGGCCACGTAAATCATCTGAAACTCGGGCCAGCTCACTACCAGCAGCGGCGTGAAGCCCAGCACCACAACCCAAAGCGCGGCCCAGAGGCTGTTGCGGAAAAAGCCGGGATAAAACAGAAACAGCAGCCCAATTCCGATGCCGTATACCTTGATCAGGAAGGCCAGGGCCAGGCACAGTCCGGCCCACATCGGCTTGCGGTTTTCCAGGTTGAGGTAGGTCCACAGCATCAGGCCTACGAGCAGACAGTTGGCCTGGCTGTTGTGCAAAGCCGTCATGACATCAATGAACACGACCAGCAGAAACAGCAGCTGCCGGCGTACCTCCGGAAACAAGCGGCGCCCGGCGGTGTAGAGCATCGTGTTGTTGAGCACGTTCCAGAGCAGCAGCCCCAGCCAGTTGGGCATCCAGGCAAACAGACCCATAAACAGGGCAAACACCGGACTGTACTTGTAGGTATCGTAGTAGTACTCGGGTATTCCAGGTACAGGTTCTTGCCTGCTATCAGGTTGAAAAACGGCTTGACGAAGATCAGGTAGTTGTTGATCGTGCCCTTGAAGTAGTGCTGAAAGCTGACCAGCACGGTCAGCACCGCGTAGAGGGCCACCACAAAGCGGGTCGAGAGCAAAAACTGAGTAAGCCGGGAAGTGCGCATGCGGCAGAAGGGCAGAGCTGGTGAGGTGGCCGCAAAAGTAGTGGGAAATGCCGGGGCTCCCGCCGCAAGCACCAAAACCCAACCCCGGCCCACGGCCCCGCGTTATGGCAGGGGCCGCGGGTTTCACGTATTCCGCGGCCCGGCATTCGTCATGAAAAAACCTGCGCAACCCGCCAGCACCGGCTCCGGCCCCTTGTTTGAGCGGCGCTACTACATCGATATTGAGAAGCCTGCCCTCACTGCCGGGCAGCTTATGGAAGCCATTCAGAACAACATTGCCCACTACTCGCCCGACCTGCTGGCTCAGTTTGAGAAAGTAAAAGGCCAGGAGCAGGGCCTGCGCAAGGGCGACGAGTTTTCCATCAAGATTCTGGGTCCCTGGAACGGCTCGGTGCGCGTCACGGAAGTAACCGAGGACTGCTTCGAGTTTCTGACCCTGGAAAACCACCCGAGGCGGGCCGCATCAAGTTTTCGGTCGAGCCGCTGGGCAAGGACGCGCTGCGCTTCGAAATTCACTCCTGGGCCCGCTCCCGCGACGGACTCGTGGCCTTTACCTACGACACGCTGGGCATGGGCAAGCAGGTGCAGCAGCAAACCTGGGAGCTGTTTTGCCAGAAAGTAGCCCAGGCCAGCGGGGGCCACGCCCGCGGCCCGGTGCAGGTCGAAACCATTGAGCACGACAAAGACTCCGCCGAAGCCCAAGCCCATGCCTAATTCAGCTGCCACCAACACGCCGCCGCTGTGGGAAGTGCAGCGGGCCCGGCTCGAATCCTTTAGCAAGGCCCAGGTCAACTTCGACTTGGAGCGCACGGCCGAGTACACCGCCGACAACGGCTGGCGCATCGATGACTACGAAACCGAACTGCCAGCCGAGCAGCCCGGGCCACCGGCCGAGCACGGGTCCTGGCGGGCGGCCCAGCAGGTGCTGCGCAACTACACCTTTCCACCCTCCGACCTGATTACCGGCATCTTCGTGCCCGACACGCCCCTGGAAAACCGGACCATGGTGCTGCGGGGGCAGTTTTTGATTTTCACCTTCTGGTTTGGGGTGCGCGTTGGCGGCGTAACCGACGAAACCCGCACCCTGCCCGACGGCACCCAGGAGCAGGTGTGGGGCTACAACTACTACACCCTCGAAGGCCACTTCGAGCGGGGCAGATTGAGTTTACCATCCACAAAAACCTGGCTACCGGGCGAGTCGTGTTTCACATTCACGCCTTTTCCCAGGTGGGCCGCATCCGCAACCCGTTCTACTGGCTGGGCTTTAAGCTGTTTGGCCGAATGCTGCAGCGCCGCTTCTCCCACGAGTCGATGCGGCGGCTGCGGGAGCAGGTGGTGGAAATGCTCGAAACCGGCGCTACGGTAAACCGCGCATCCGACGCTGCTCGTCCTGTACCTGCTGCCGCACTTCCTCGATAATGGCCGAGTCGGGCTGGCGTAGTACATACACGGCGGTGCCCTTTTCGCGGGCCAAAGGGTTCTGGACCTTCCCTACCAGCGTGCTGGAGGCAAAGTGCACGGCATCATCGGCCTCCAGCGGGTCTTCGGTCACCAGCATCACCACCTGCACGTTTTCCAGGCTGGGAAACCAGTAGGCGTAGTCGGCGTTGTACGACACGGCGGCGGGCATACGGCCGTGGTTGTAAAAGTTCAGGGCTCCGGCTTCCCCATAGTTGTCGGTAATAATGAGCAGGTGCTGCTGCTCGGTGGGCGTGAGCTGCTGGTAGCCTTGCCGGGCCAGATTGGCCATTTCCCGCCAGCTGATCATGTCGGCAAAATCCTGGGGTAGGGCGTGGTTCTTGCCGTCTTCCCAGCGCAGCAGCCCGATTTTTTCGTAGGCGGCGGGGTTTTGCCGGATCTGCTCGGGCGTTTTGAGCGGGAAAGCCAGCCAGAGCAGAGGCAGAAACAGCAGGGCCAGCAGCACCAGCATTACCGGGCGCAGGTAGCGTTTCCAGCCGTATTGCAGCACATGTTCCAGGTACACACTGCCGATGGCCAGCAGAATCGGGTAGAGGCCAATGGCGTAGTAACCCTTGGCTTGCATGGCCACAAACAGCAGCAAAGAAAACAGGACTGCCAGCCCCACAAACCGGTAGGGCCGCAGCGGCCGGTAGCGCACCAGCCCCACTGCCGCCGCCCCCAGCACGACCAGGCTATTGAGGAAAAACAGCAGCTGCTCCTTGAGAAAATCGGCCCGGTCTACGTGCACCAGCTGGCTTTTCTGCAGCTCCTGCATGTGCCAGAGCACCGGCCAGTGGTGCTGATACTGCCAGAGCAGGTTGGGCAAGAACACCTGCAGGGCCACCAGCGCTGCCAAATAAGTGTGGGGCTGCCATAGCAGGCGGCGCGCGGGCGTCAGCAGCAGCGCGGGCACCACGCCGGCGGCCCAGAACACGAGGTTGTACTTGTTGAGCATGCCCAGGCCCACGGCCACGCCCAGGCCCACGGCCCAGCGCCCTTGCCCGCCCCGCACCAGTCGCAGCAGGCAGTAGTAGGCCGAAGTCCAAGCCAGCACGTCGAAAGAATTGGGCTGAAACAGCTGGTTGAGCCGCAAAATGGCCGAGAGCAGCACGGCGCTGACGGCCAGAATCTTAGCATAGAGGCCGCCGCCCAGCTCGTGCACCGCCGCCCACACCACGCTCATGGTCAGGGCGCCAAACAAAGCCGGAAAAAACCGCACCCAGAACTCGGAGTTGCCCAGCAACTGAATCAGGCGGGCTACCCAGGCCGTCAGGGGCGGCACCGACACGTAGCCGGCCGCCAGGTGGTTGGCCTGGTCCAGGTGCAGAAATTCGTCGCGGTGCAGCTCATACACGGGGTGAATAACCAAGTACTGCAGCACTAGCTTAATGACCACAAAAATCAGAAGCCAGCCCAGGTACTGACGGGCGGCGGGAGCGGGAAGGGAGGCGAGCATCACGCAGAAAGTAGTAGCCGGGCGGGGTGCCGGGGCCGTAGGCGGGCCAAGATAAGCACCGGCGGCGGCCTGCCTTTCCTTCTTTTCGTTCATGCCCTAACCCGACTGCGAGAGAAATACCGGTTCGTACCCGGACAACGCTTTAGAAAAGAAAGGGTAATAAACCCGAAGCCCGTCCCTGGTCAGCAGGGGCGGGCTCCGGGCGTTGTGGGCAAGGTCGCTAGGCGTTGGCGTGGCGCAGCACGGGCGTGGCTACCGGGGCGTAGCGGCGCTTCATGACCAGCAGGCCCAGAAAGAAGCCTCCCAGCAGCAGCGAGGCATAAATAGCCAGGTGCATGTTGTTGAAATGCCGCTTGTGGTAGGATATAAGCTCACTGGCCCGGTCGAAAGCCTGCATCACCATGTTCTGGTCGGCGTCGGAGTGGCCCGGTAGTGCTATGTACTCGAGCGAAAAGGAACTGGCCGTGCCCTGGGTCACGGGTATTCCGTCGAAGGAAGGAAGGCCGCTGGCTTGCAGACTTCCGGGGTCGAAGTAGAGCCGGTAGTAGTTTTTGCCGATGAAGCCTTTGTGCCAGTATTCCCAGGTGTTTTCGTAGCCGGCCTCGGTGGAGGCGCTGGCAGCCAGGGCAAACAGGGCCGACTCGTTGAGCTTTTCCTCTTCCGTCAGGTTTTCCGGATACAGGCCGGTGGCATACCCTTGAAACAGCTTGATTCGGGCCTTCAGGCCGTGGCAGGCTTCTACCGCAATACTGCCGGCATTGCGGTGGTCGGGGTGGTCCTCGGGGTTGTAGCGCACGTCTGGGTCCAGGGCGTTGAGGCGAAAGTTGCGGGCCCCGTGGCTTTCCGCTACGATAATAGCCCGCACGGTTGCCTGCAGATCAGCCCAGTTGGTGTAGGTGGTGGTCCCGTCGATGGTGCGCAGGGGCAGGGGGCGCCTGTGAAACTGGTCCAGGTAAGTAATGCTCTGCCAGTTGGCCACGTCGGGCAGGCGCAAAAAGTAGTGCACGGCATTCTTGTAGCCATAGCGTGTGACGCGGTGCTGGTTGATGAGGACCGACTCGCTCGGGTGCAGGGAGTTCAGCCTGGAGCTGTCCGACTGCGCCAGGTTGGAGGCAAAGCTGGTGGAGCGCAGCGCCCCATTTTCCCGGGCCAGATACAGCGGCATCGTGCCCTGTCCGCCTTCCCGCAGGTCCTGGTCGCCGGAAGTCAGGTAAATGAACACCACCCGGGTATCCGGACTCGTGAGGTCCTGGTAGGCGTCGGGGTTCATAAAGAGCTGCCAGTCGTCGGGGTGGCCGCTGACGTAGATGGCGGTGGTAGGAGTGGCGGCAGCAGCCTTGCCGATTAGCAGCAACAGCCCGAGTACCAGGTTCCGTAGCGTTTTCTGCATAAGCGTAGGAAAAAAGAGCAGAACGGTTGTATAAAAGAACTCGGCAACGGAGGCTAGGGAGCGGCTCTGAGTTTAAAGCTCGACAGAATAGGAAGCTGCCTGTTTTCTTATGCAGTATAATTAATCTTATTCTAATAAAAAATATAATAATACGTATTACATAGCGCTATGACGCTGCACTTCACACAACCCTTGTTTTTGGGCCCTGCTACCCTGTTGCATTTTGTGAACTTGTACCTTAACTGCGCCGATAAAAAAATGAAAGCGCCTGATCTTGAATAGGTTTGCTACTAGCCCAAGTGCTAGCGGCAGAAAGCGTTTCTTTCTGCCCCAAAGCCGGGCTGGCTACCGGCAGGAGGAAATCGGCGCCGCACTTACTGGGTTTTATTGAAGAGCGTAGCGCCCCTGAAAACTGCCTTCGACTGTGAAGCGGCGGCGCTTACCGCCGGCCCGGGCCTCGGCCTCGCAGAGCACGGCCCGGTAGGTGCCCCGAATCAAGTGGCGCTGGGCGTCGAGGGCCTGCACCTGCACCACGCCGTCGTTGAGGCCGCAAGCGGTAGAATACGCCGTGGTGGAGCCCTGCCGGTAAGAGGCGTCGCGCACGTGCCCGCTCAGAATTTCCTTAAACCGATACTGACCCGGGGCCAGAGGGAACTGGTCAATCAGAATAGTCAGGCCCTGGTCGTCGGGGCTGTCGGTGCGCACCAGGTTTAGGCTGAGTACTTTATTGACGCCGGTTGTTACTTCCAGGCGCGAAAAAGCCGTGTCGACGGCTACGGGCTGCCCGTTGAACTTAAGCGTCAGACTGGTACGAGTAGGAGAGGCCGGAGGTGTGGCCGGCTCTTGGGCCACGGCCAAACCGCCACCCAGCCCGAAAGTCAGGAAAAACAAACGCCACCGCATAGTACGCGCACTAAAGTTGGAAACCGGGTACCGCCCTACCCGTGGTCAAACCGCCGGAGGGCGCCTTACAAACGACTGAACAGGTAAGAATCGTACTCGATGAAGGGGTTGATGCGCATTTCGACGCTGGCCGCCTGCTGACCGTCCACTTTGAAGATGGCCGGAAAAATGCCGTAGCTCGGGTTGGAATAGGTAGCCCGGAACTCCTGCCCGTCCATGTAGTCGAGGGTAGCCGTCAGGTTGGGGTGGTTGGAAAAGCTCACCACCAGCTGCTTACCTTTTTTAGCAATGGTGATAGGGCCAAACAGCGGATGGGTAAACTGCCCGGTGTAAGCATCCAGCGTCAGCGGCAGCTTCTTTTTCTGATCCACGCGCTTTTGCAGCTTGGCTACGGCGGTGTAGGTTTCCCGGTCGCCGGTTTTGGCGCCCTGCAGGTACGCCGCGCTCCGGTTCACGTAGGGCACGCCCAGGTAGCTGTCCAGAATCTGGTAGCGCAGCGCCTCGAAGAAGCTTTGGTTGTCGTTGTTGGTCAGAATGGCAATACCGAGCTGCTCTTCGGGCACAAAGCACACGTTGCTCACTTGGCCCGTGGCCCCGCCCGTGTGCCAGAATACCTGGCTGCCAGCGTAGTCGGCCGTGAATACGCCCAGGCCGTAGGTCATGTAGTGGGTGGGCAGCATGCCCGACTTGCGGGTTGAGAGCAAGGTATTGGGGTCCCGGGTTTTGCGCAATGAGGCCCAGCTCATCAGCCGCTTGCCCTCGTACCGGCCACTGTCGAGCTGAAAGCGCAGCCACTTGGCCAGGTCCGTCACGTTGGAAACCATGCTGCCGCAGGGCCCGATGTTGTCGATATGGTCGAAGGGCATCAGGGCCAGGGGGCCGAAGGTGTTGGAGTAGGGCAGGGCAATGTTGGGCCGCTGCCCAAAGCCGGCGGTGCCGGTGTAGGTGCTGGTCATGCCCAGGGGCTGGAGCAGGTTTTGCTGCACGTAGTCGTCCCAGGTGGTGCCGCCGGTGGCTGCCGGAATCACCTGGCCCGCTGCCACGAAGCCGGCGTTGCAGTAGCCGTAGTCTTTGCGAAACTGCCCGTTGGGCTTAAGCAGGCGCATGCGGTTCACTACTTCGGCCCGGCTCAGGTCGGAGTCCCAGAAGGTGAAGTCGCCTTGGAAAGTCTTGGTGCCGAAGTGGTGGCCCATCAGGTCGCGCACGGTCACCAGGCGGGTCGAGACGGAATCGTAGAGGCGGAAGCCGGGCAGGTACTTGGTGACCCGGTCATCGAGGGAAAGTTTCTTGTCGTCTTCGAGCTTGGCCAGGGCCGTACCAGTGAACAGCTTGGTATTGGAGGCAATCATGAACAGCGTGTTGGCGTCCACGGGCTCGGGTTTGCCCACAGCCCGTACGCCGTAGCCCTTGCTGACCACCACCTGGCCGTTTTTTACCACTACCACGGCCAAGCCCGGAATCTGCCACTGCCGCATGCCCCGCTCGATGTAGCGGTCCAGGCTGTCGGTCATGAAGCGGCTGGGCGTGCGCTGCTGAGCCGTAGCCGCTGGAGCACCGCCCGTTAGCAGGCTTAGGGACAGGGCGGAAAGGGCAGTCAGGCGGGAAAAAAGCGTAGGCATAGAGGGAAGAGCGAAAAAGAAAAAAGCGGCCGGGCCGGTACCAGTTCTTGAAATTGGCACTATAAAACGACAAAACCGCCTCTATCCGGGATAGAAGCGGTTTTATTTTGAGTGCTGCTCACCGGCCGCCGTTACCGATGACCGAGTTGATGCCCGCGCCGGGAAGCTGGGAAGTGTGTCAATTATGGTCCAGGGCGGCTTCGGGCACGGCTATTTCCCGGCCCGGATATACCAGCAGAGCTTGCTCCAGGCAGGTCAGGGCCCGGTCCAGGTGGGTGCAGTTGAGCACGTAAGCCATGCGCACCTGCTGCTTGCCCAGGTTCTTGGTGGCGTAAAAGCCGCTGGCCGGCGTGAGCATCACCGTTTCATTTTCGTAGGAAAACGATTCGAGCAGCCACTGGCAGAACGTGTCGCAGTCGTCGACAGGCAGGTGGGCCATGACGTAGAACGCGCCGCCGGGCACGGGGCACTCCACGCCGGGCATGGCCCGCAGGCGCTGCACCATCAGGTCGCGGCGGTTGAGGTACTCGGCCTTGGTTTGGTCGAAATAGGTGTCGGGCAGTTCGGAGGCGGCCTCGGCCAGCACCTGGGCCAGGCCCGGCGGACTTATCCGCATCTGGGCAAACTTGAAGGCGGTTTGCTGCAGGGCCTTATTCTTGGTCACGAAAGCGCCAATGCGCGCCCCGCAGGCACTGTAGCGCTTGGAAATGGTGTCGAGCACCACGATATGGTCGTCGGCGCCCTCCAGGTGCATGGCGCTGACGTACTCCCGGTCGTAGCAAAACTCCCGGTAGGCTTCGTCGCTGAACAGGTATAGGTCGTGGCGCACGCACAGGTCCTTGAGCTGCTCGAGTTCCTGGCGGCTGTACACGTAGCCAGTCGGGTTGTTGGGCGTACACAGCAGCAGGGCCTTGCTGCGGGGCGTGATGCGGCGCTCAAACTCCTCGATGGGCGGCAGGGCAAAGCCGTCGGCTATGGATGAGGTAACGGGCACGATGCGTACGTCGGCAGCCACGGCAAAAGCGGTGTAGGCCCCGTAGAACGGCTCGGGAATGATGAGCTCGTCGCCGGGGTTGAGGCAGCTCATCAGGGCAAAGAAAATGGCCTCGCTGCCGCCCGCCGTCACCAGAATATCTTCGACCCCGACCTGGATGCCCACGCGCTGGTAGTAGTCGGCCAGCTTGCGGCGGTAGCTCAGGTAGCCCGCCGTGGGACTGTATTCCAGCACCCGGATGTCGGCCTGCTGCACGGCGGCCATCATTGTGGGCGGGGTTTCAATGTCGGGCTGACCGATGTTGAGATGATGCACGCGCACGCCGCGCTGCTTGGCGGCCTCGGCAAAAGGAGTGAGCCGGCGGTACGGCGACAACGGCATAGCGTGGCCACGCTGCGAGACTTCCAACATGGGCAAAAGGTAAGCACCAACCAAAAACAGGAAGGGTTGGGCGGTGAAGAAAAGCGTTCCGAATCAGCAAAAAGCAAACAATTACGCGTTCTAACAAGAATATCCTTTCGCGGTTAGCAAGCTATGTCCTCAACCAACCCTCTGGAAGTCTGGCTCCGGGGCCCCTGCCCGACGTGCCCCGCTGCTACAGCCCGTGGCCCACGCCCTGCTGCAGGCCCGCGAAGAGCTCAATACTTTGCTGATTGACTTTCCCGCTGGCCTGCTCTGGCAGCGTCCGGGCGGAGTGGCTTCGGTGGGGTTTCACCTGCAGCACCTGAGCGGCGTGCTCGACCGGCTGCTAACCTACGCCCGCGGCGAGGCTCTGACGCCGGCGCAGCTGCTAGCCCTGGAGCAGGAAGGTCAGCCTGCCACCCCTAATACAACTGCCGCCGACCTAGTAACAGCCTTCAACCAGCAGGTAGACAAAGCTCTGGCGCAGCTCATTGCCACGCCGGAAGCTGCGCTGACCCAGGCGTGCGGCGTGGGCCGGGCCCAGCTGCCGTCTACCGTGCTGGGCCTGTTGGTGCACGCCGCCGAGCACACCATGCGCCATTTGGGCCAACTGCTGGTTACAGCCCGGGTGTTGCAGGCGCAGGCCGGTAATACTCCCGAATAAGGCTTGACTGTCAGGGTTTTGTTGCGTATCTTACGTAGAGCCGGCTAGCTGCTTCACGGCTCAGGACGACGTTGTTACCGCGCTTGTAGCCTGTACGCTTTACCCGCCCGGCATTATCCACCTTCTGGCCATACTTCCGATGCTGCATGGACAAAGAAGTTGTGTGCCGTCTGCCTTGCTGGGCTTGCTTCTGGCCAGCTGCGTGCTTTTACAGCCCCTCGGCAGCGTGGCGGCCCGTGGTGGCAAGCCGGGCCGGGCCGCTACCGACAGCCCCTCGGCGGGGCTTTACCTGCGGGTTCTGCTCGATACGGCTGCTCTGGGCGCTTTGGCTACCTATGACCGGCTGGGGCTGCAGGCGGGGGCCGTAGTTCAAAGTTTTTACGCCCGGCGCAGTTTCGAGCCTGCCTGGACGGAACACGCCACCGGCTGGACAGCCCCGGCCCAGGAGGCGGTGCAGCTAGTGGGTCGGGCCCGGGAGTTTGGCCTAAGTCCGGCGGTCTATGGTTACCGGCAGCTGGCCACCCTGCCCGATTCGCTGGCTACGGCGCCCACCGCCGACGCCCGGAGTCGGCAACTGGCTACCTACGAGCTGCGCCTTACCGACGCCTTGCTGCGCTACGCGGCCCACTTGCGTACCGGCCAGCTCGACGCCCAGACCCTGCAGCCTGCGTCCCTGACGGGCGAAACGGCCCAGCAGGCTACCGTCGCCCTGGAGCAGGCTCTGGCCGCGGCGGCGCTTGGGCCCAGCCTGCTGCAGTGCCAGCCCGCCGGCGTCTTGTACCACCAAGTGCAGCAGGCCTGGAGCCGTCAGCTGGCGGCCGACACGCTGCACCGGGCCGGCAACGAGGCTGATTTCCGCCGGGTCGCGGTGAACCTGGAGCGGCTGCGCTTGGAAACGTCAGTTGCCGATACGGGCGAGGTGGCTCTGGTCAATATTCCGGCGTTTCGGCTCCAGATATTAAAGGCTGGCCGGGTAGTGCAAAGCCACCGCGTGGTGGTGGGCAAGCCCGAAACGCCCACGCCCACGCTCACCAGCCGGCTTATCGTGTTTGTTACGGCTCCCGACTGGCGCGTGCCCTACAGCATTGCCGTGCAGGAAATGCTGCCCCAGCTGCGGGACGACCCCGGCTTCCTCTACGACAACCACTACCGCCTCTACGACTACCGCAACCGGCTGGTAAACCCCTGGCACGTGCGTTGGAGCAAAGTGACGCCCGAGGCATTCCCTTACACTGTTCGGCAAACCGCCGGGCGGCACAATGCCTTGGGCAACATCGTGTTTTACTTCGCCAATCAGCACGCCGTATTCCTGCACGATACCCCGGCGCGCAGCCTGTTTCAACGGCCGCAGCGGGCCCTGAGTCACGGCTGCGTGCGGGTGGAAAAGCCATTGGCCTTGGCCACGTATCTGCTGCGGCGCGAAAACCAGCAGGCGGCCCTGCCGAGCGTGCACCGCAGCATTGCCCAACGCGAGAAGTGCCGCTTCGACCTGGCCCAGGGCCTGCCCTTGCAGATTCGCTACTACACCTGCCAGGCCGACAACGGCCGCCTGCAGTTTTATGCCGACGTGTACTGCCAGGATGAGCCGCTGCTGGCCGCTTTGTTTGGCCGCTAAAGTCGGGTTTTAAGCTCTTCGTTGCCGGTTGGTACCGGATAAGCCGGGGTTGGTGTAATAAACTTCAAAAGCGCTACGCAGCCTGCTACCTTTCCCCAGACAATTGAACTCCAGAGTACTGCTAGGGACTAGGCTGAACTGCTTGGCCGGTGCCCCGCCCAGTACCTAAAGTGGAGAAGGGATACAATTGGTTTGGAAGAGAATTAAAAAAGGGCACCTAGTAAGGTGCCCTTTTTTGTGGAATCAACAGGCGGGTGCGAGCCGCTACTGGCAGGCAACGGCCGTTGGTCCCGTTTGCCGAATCCGCTTCAGAGCCTTACTTACCGTGACGTAGCTGATGGAGGGCGCGTAGCCGGCCCCACCAGAAACTCAGCCAGCTGGCGCAAGCTCCAGGACGCGTGCGGCTCGTCGGCTACCAGATGAGTGAGGACGGCCTCCGCGGCGGGAGTAAGCTTGGTAGGCGCGCCGCCCTGCACCGAGGCTGCCAGGTAGGCGGTAAGACCCAGGCGGCGGTAGGCCCGGCGCATGGCGTACACCCGGTCTTCGGTGGTGCCCAGGTGCTGGGCGCAGGTAGCAGCCGAGTGGCCTGCGGCCCAGTACAGCAGTACCTGGGCCCGGTTGTGTTGCAGCGGCAGTAAGCCTTCTTGCCGCAGATAGTCGTCGAGCTGCTGGCGCTGCCGGGTGGTTAAATGGAGGGTCTGTCGTTGGCGCCCCATGATAGTATAAAGGATAAGGTTGATAAAAAACGAAGGCTTAGGATTACTGCGCCGGCTGCCGGACTACGTGGCCCTTCAAGCCGTACCAGAGGATGTAGAGGTAGCAGAGCACGGGCAGCAGAAAGGCCAGGCGCAGGGCATGCACCCCGCCGCCCCCGCTCTGGCTGTCGGCAAGCAGGCCGAAGAGCGGCGGAATCAGGGCCCCGCCCACGATGGCAGCCGAGAGCAGGCCCGAGGCATCCTCCGTGTGCCGCCCCAGCCCGGCCACGGCCAGCGTGAAGATGACTGGGAACATCACCGCATTCATCAAGCCCACGGCCAGCAAGCTCCACATGGCCACGGCCCCGCTGGTGTTGATGGAGAGGAGCACGAGCAGCACCGCGCCCACGGCCGTGACGGCCAGCACCCGCCCGGGCCGCACGGCCCGCAGCACAAAAATGCCGGCAAACCGCCCCAGCATGGCCGCCCCCCAGTAGAAGGCCACCTGCTCGCCCGCGTCACGGGCGGCCATGCCCATCACTTCGGGCTGACCCAGGTAGCTGACGATGTGCGAGCCAATGGCCACCTCGGCCCCCACGTAAGCAAAGATGCCCACCAGGCCCAGCACCAGGTGGCGGAAATGCCAGGCCCGCTGCGTGTCGCCGGCCGGGGCCGGGGCGTGGGCAATCTGGGGCAGCTTGAGGAAGGCCAGCAGCAGGCTAATGAGCACCAGCACGGCGGCAATGCCCAGGTAGAGGTACTGCACCGACGTGATGTCCAGGGCCGCCGTCTGGGCCGGGGTGAGCTGGCTCAGGTCGGGCAGGTGGGAAAGAATCAGGCGCGCGCCCAGCACGGGGGCAATGGTGGTAGCCAGCGAGTTGAAGGCCTGCGTGAGCGTGAGGCGGGAGGACGCCGTGTGCGGCGGGCCCAGGATGGCCACGTAGGGGTTGCCAGCCACCTGCAGGGTGACCACGCCGGTGGCCAGCACGAACAGGGCGCCCAGGAACAGGGCGAAGGTGCGGCTCTCGGCGGCGGGGAAGAACAGGCAGCAGCCGGCGGCGGCAATGAGGAAGCCCACGAGCATGCCGCCCTTGTAGCCCAGGCGCTTGACGAGCCAGCCGGCGGGCACGCCCATGACCAGATAGGCGCCGAAGAAGCAGAAGTTGACCAGGTTGACCTTGGCGTAGCTGAGCGTGAAGAGGCCCTTGAGGTAAGGAATCAGGATGTCATTGAGACAGGTGATAAAGCCCATCATGAAGAACAGCACCGTCAGCGAGGCCAGTGCCGACGTGTAGCGCGGCGTGGGCTGGTCGGTGCCAGTGGGGGCAGCACTAGCACTGGTGGAAGTAGGGGCAACAAGGGCCATACGGAGGCGAAAAAGGAAGTGGAAAGGAGAAAGTAGTCCGGGAAAGGCCGCTATTTACGTTTCAGGGCCTGGGCCACGGCCTGGTTGAGCAGGGGCTCCATCACGCGGTAGCCAGCCAGGTTGGGGTGCACGCCGTCTTCGCCGTACACCTTTTTCAGACCCCCTTGCTCATCGGTCATGGCCGAGTGGAAGTCGAGGTAGGTGAGGCGCTGCTGGTCGGCGTAAGCTTTGAGCTGCTGGTTCAGGGCCAGAATCTTGGAGGCCGGGTTCAGGCCTTTGCGCCACCAGAAGTCGGTGGCGGGCAGCACCGAGGCCAGCACCACCCGGATGCGGTGGGCCTGCGCCAGCTCGACCATGCTCATGATATTTTCCATGGTGCGCTTGGGCACGTAAGGGCCGCGGTTTTCGGCTATGTCGTTGGTGCCCACGATAAGGACCACTACGGCCGGCCGCAGATTCACCACATCCTGGCGAAAGCGCAGCAGAGTTTGGTCGGTGGCTTGTCCGCTGATGCCCCGGCCGATGTAGCCGTAGGGCTTGCCCTTGAAAAAGGCGGAATCTTCTTTCACCCAGCCCTCGGTAATAGAGTTGCCGATGATGACCACCCGGGCCGGACTAGCCGGCGGCGGGGGCAGCCGCTCGTTGGCGGCGGCGTAGCGCTGCAGGTTGGCGTAGTCGGTGGGGGCTGAGCGGCCTGCTGGCCCAAAGCTACCACCGGAACCAGCAGGCCCGCGGTCAGCAGCAGGCGGCGCGCCAGGGCCCAAGCCGGAGTCGTACGTTTTCGAAGTGAGTTCATGCCTGATATAACCGGAAAAGTGCGCAATCGGGCTGCCGTTTGAAGAACCAAAGGCATGCTGGGTGAAAAAAGGCGCTACAATCGGCAGGGAGAGAAGAGGCGGGTTTCACCTCGGTTTCGGAGCCACTGGTTGCGGCTGTGCCGTGGCTGGGCAGTTACCCCTTACGGAGCCCGCCCAGCCACGGCACAGCCGGGAGCTAGTAGTTAGTTGATGACGAAAGTCATGATGGAGTGAGCCTGGCTTACCACCGGGGCCGACTGTCCCTGCATCCAGAGCTGGAACTCCTGCTTCTGGTCACCGTCGTTCATCACCACCACGGCCACTTTGCCATCGGTATTGATGAAGGCCGTGGAGCTCAGGTGGTCCCGGTTGGAGGAGCTCACGATACGCTTGGCACCGGGCCGGATGAACTTGGAGAAGTGGCCGATGTAGTAGTAGATGTTGGTGTAGAGCAGCTTGCCCGTGCGGGTGTCGCCGATGATAGGAGCGTAGCAGAAGTTCTTGACGTGGTTGGGGCCGCCCTGCTCGTCGAGCAGCACGTTCCAGTCGGTCCAGCCCACGTTGCCGTTGTTGAAGTCGTTAATCATCGACATGCCGTACTTCTCGCCCAGGGCCCAGTCGTTTACTTTGTTGAAGTCGAACTTCTCGATGCAGGCCTCGGTGAGCAGCAGGTTGGTGTTGGGGTAGGTTTCGCGCACGCGGCGCACGTTGTCGAACATCATCTGGCTGCCGGTCCAGGTTTCGTACCAGTGGTAACCCACGCCCCACACGTACTGAGCGGCCTTGGGGTCGTCCAGAATGGTGCTAGCACGCTGGTACACCTGGTCCCGGTTGTGGTCCCAGGCAATGAGTTTCCGGTCGCCCAAGCCGCCTTTTTTCAGGGTAGGGCCCAGGTATTCCTTAATAAAGTCGCGCTCCTCAGTGGCCGAAAATACGCAGGATTCCCACGTCTGCACGGCCATGGGCTCGTTCTGGGTGCTCAAACCCCAGATTGGAATACCCTGGCGCTCATACTCCTTGATAAACTTGACGTAGTGGTCGGCCCAGGCTTGGCGGTACTGGGGCAGCAGCTTGCCGCCCTTCAACCGGTTGCTGTTGTCCTTCATCCAGGCCGGTGGGCTCCAGGGGGCCACGTACATCGTCAGCTTACCGCCGGCGGCGGCAATGGCCTGCTTGATAAAGGGAATGCGGTATTGCTCGTCGTGCTTAACGCTAAAGGTCTTCAGGCTCTCGTCCTTGTCGGCTACGTAGTCGTAAGGTGCGGTGCTGAAGTCGGAGCTGGCAATAGTGGTGCGGGCCAGGGTGTAGCCAATGCCCTTGGTGGGGCTGTAGTAAGCCTGCATGAACTCCTGCTGCTGGTCCTTGCTGAGCTTGGCGTAGGTTTCGGCCGAGGCGTCGGTCAGGGCCCCGCCGATACCGAGCAGGGTCTGAAACGTCTTGGTCGGATCCACGAACACGCACACCTGAGACTCCAGGGGCTGGGGCGAGGGCTGAAAGCTGAGGCTGCCGGCCGTGGCCAGGCGCTGGTCGGAGCCGGCTACGGTGGCATACACCTGGGCTTTTTTGCCGGCTACCGAATACGCTTTGAAGTTGCGGGCCGGGCTGACGGCATTCTGAGCCAGGGCGCTGCTTACGCTCAGGGCGGAGAGCAGCAGGGAGGGAAGGAGCTTATTGAGCATAATGGAAAAAAAGATGCGCGGGGAGGACCGCATAAGTGGCCCGCCGGCTGCGGGATGCCGACGGGCCACGGGTACAAAAAATCAGGCTAGCGGCTGATAACCAGGCGACGCTGCAGCTGCCCTTCGGCAGTGCCTACCCGCAGTACGTACACCCCGCTGGGCAGGGCGGCCACGTTCAGCGAGAAGGAGTTCAGGCCGGTTTTGGCCAGGGCATCAGGGCGTTGCAATACGGTTTTGCCGAGCATATCCACCAGGGTTATCTGCAAGGGCTGCGGCTGGTCGGCCGTGTAGTCGAAGTTCAGTTCGGAGGCTACCGTGGTAGGATAAAGCTGCAGACGCGCATCGGCAGCGGCACTGGTCGTGGCCAGGGCAGGGCGGGCCGCACCCTGGTCGGTAAACCACCACCGCTCGTTGTCGCCGCCGCCGTAGGTCCACTGCTGAATGGCCGCGCCGTCGGCCGTGGAGTTATTCTGCACGTTGAGGGCTTTACCGCTATACTTGTTTACAATGCGGTACGTCCCGTCGCCGTTGGCCGTAATCAGCCAGTACTGGTTGTCAACGCTGGCCCAGTCCCACTGGTGAATCAGGGCGCCGTCGGCCGTGCTGGGCCCCACGATGTCGAGGCTCTTGTTGCTGTTCAGGTTCACGATGCGCACGTAGCCGCTACCTGCGTCGACGAGCTTCCATTTCTGGCTGGCCGTGTTAGCCCAGCCCCACTGCTGCACCCGGCCGCCGTTGGCGGTAGAGTTAGCCGAGACTTCCATGGTTTTGCCGCCGTTCTTGGAGCTGATCTGGTAGATGCGCCCCACGGTTGGGCCGCTGGGCGTGGGCGTTACCGTGCCGCCGCTCCACTTGTAGGTAGCTACTGCGCCGGCGGGCAGGGTGTAGGTGAAGGCCTGGTTGTTCCATACCACTTTAAACGTGCTTTGCGAGCTGCCATTGTTCAAGGCAATCAGGACTTTGGAGCCGTCGGGGTTGCGGAAAGCCACGTTTTCGATGCCACCGGCTACCGAGTTGGTCGCAATGCGCACCGCGCCGGGGTCCACAAACTTGCTGGCGTGGCCCAGGGCGTAGTATTCCGGGTTGCGCGTTACGCTGCCGTTGGTGTTGTTCACCGTTACCACGCCGCGGCAATCATTGCAGCCGCCGTTTTTCGGGCCGCTGTTCTGGTCGAGAACCAGGTTCCAGGTCAGCACGCTCTTGCTCCAGTTGCGGGTGTTGCCAATCAGGAAGTTGCCCACATGCCAGCGCAGGTCGCCCGAGAAGCTGCCGTTTACCGAGCCGGTGGCTTCCGTAAACCAGATGTCCTTGCTGGGGTAGGCATTGTGGACGGTGGTCATGTTCGGAATGCCGTTGGTGTCGGAGTAGCCGTGGAAGGCCGAGCCGGCCGCGTACTGAGCCGCGGCGGCATCCGCAAATACATCCATCGGGTAGTCCGGCCGGTCCCAGTTGTGGTCGTACACAATGAGCTTGGTATTGATATTCGCGTTGCGGAAGGCCGGCCCGATGTTGTTTTTCAGGAAGGCTGCCTGGTTGCCTGGGTCCATGCGCATGGCCATGTACGGGGCGGCATACAACGGCTCGTTCTGCAGGGTTACGGCATAAATCGGGAGGCCCTCGGCGGCATAGCCCTGCACGTATTTCACGAAGTAGTTGGCGTAGGCCTGGTACCAGGCCACGTTCAGCCAGCCGCCGCCGCGCAGATTGCCGGTTTCCTTCATCCAGGCCGGGGCCGACCACGGGGAGCCCATCAGCTTGATGGCGCCGTTTTTGGCCCGAGCGGCTTTCAGCATCGGAATCAGGTCAACCCGGTCGTTGTTCAGGTTGAAGTACGTCAGACTGGCGTCAGTCTGCCCGGCGGGGCGGTCATCGTAGGTGAAGTCGCCCTGGGCCGAGAAGTCGGAGCCGCCCATGGTGTGGCGCAAAAAGCTCAGGCGGATGCCGCTGCCGGTAAAGAGGTCGTTGAGCAGGGCATCCCGCTGCGTGGCCGACATGTTGCGGTTCAGCACGTAGGCCGAGGAGCCCGTCATGGTGGCCCCGAAGCCATCCATGCTTTGGTAGGTGGTGCCCTCGTTTACCGTGATGGTGGTTGCGGCCGTGCCCGAGTTGGCCCCGAAGTTTACGGCAGCCTGGGGCTGCAGCAGCTTGCTTTGGTCACCCGTCGTCATCCAGGAGCTCACACTCTGAGCCATTAGGGAACCAGGATGCAGGCTCAGGCCCGCGGCCACCAATCCGAGCAAGGATCTGGTAACATTTTTCATACGCGTAAAAGGTTAAGGTTGTGGAAATTTCCCCGGTAAAGGGCGGAAGAGCAGCGTAGTGAAACAGGTGTGAGCAGGGCGGAGGGGGAGCGGAGGGCGGTAATTGAGGAGGTTACATGAAAGAGAGCAGGAAAAGCGCGTCGGCTACCAAACGTAGGTGCCCACGGCCCCGGCGCTGAGCGCGGTAGTTACCACCTTGCCACGGTACTGAATGTCGAAGCTCTGCGACTGGGTGCTGCCGTTTTGCACGATGAGAACCTTCTTGCCGTCGGGGTTTTTGAAGGCCACGTTCGACAAGCTGCTGGGCACGTTGGTATCGATACGGACCGAGCCGGGGCGGGCAAACTTAGCCGCGTGGGCCACCGTGTAGTAAGCCGTGTTGCGCGTCACGCTGTTGCCGTTGATGGTCAAAGCACCCAGGCAGGTGTTGCAGCCGCCGTCGGTGTAAGGACCGTAGTTCTGGTCGGCGGCCAGGTTCCACTCCAGCACGTTCTTGCTCCAGTTGCGCGTAGCCCCGATAACCAGGGTGTTGACGTGCCAGGCGAAGTCGGCGGCGAAGTTGCCGGGGCCGCCCACCCACTGCTCGGTGAAGTACACGTTCTTGGTAGGGAAGGCGTTGTGCACCGTGGTCAGGGCATTGATGTTGCCGGCGTAGAGGTGAAACGCCGAGCCATCCACGTACTGGCTGGCAACCGGGTCGGCCAGAATGGCCATGGGGTAATCAATCCGGTCGGTGTTGTGGTCGTAGAGGATGATCTTGGTGTTCAGCCCCGCCGCCCGCAAAGCCGGGCCCACGTGGTTTTTGATAAACTCGCCCTGCTCGGTGGCCGTCATGACCATGCTGGGGTTGTTGCCCCGTGCAGGGGCTCGTTTTGCAGGGTCACCGCGTCGAGCGTGATGCCCTCGGCCTGCATGGCTTTAAGGTATTTCACAAAGTACTGGGCATACACTCCGTAGTACTCGGGCTTCAGGGAGCCGCCTTTCAGGTTGCCGTTGGTTTTCATCCAGGCCGGCGCCGACCACGGCGACCCCAGAATCTTCAGACTGGGATTGATAGCCAGAATGCTCTTAAGAATCGGAAGCAGGTCGGTCTTCTCGGGGGCAATGCTGAATTTGTCGAGCTGGGGGTCGGTCTGTCCGGCCGGCAGGTCGTCGTAGGTAAAGGGCCGCGCGTCCAGGTCGGAAGCCCCGATGCTGATGCGCAGGTAGCTGGTGCCGATGTTGGTGTTGTCGGTGGCGAAAAGCTCCTGCAGCAGGGCCGCTTTGGTGGTAGCATTCAGCTGGTTGATCAGCATGGCGCTGCCGCCCGTGAGCGTGTAGCCGAACCCGTCAATCGACTGGTAGGTCTTGGTGGTATCCACCACGATGGTCGGGTTGGAGCTGGTCGGAGCCTGGAAGTTCAAAACCGCCGTGCTCTTCTGAAACAACGAGGCCTTGTCGGGCGTGGTCAGCCACAGGGCTACCTGCGAGGGGCCCGTTACCGGCGGATTGCCACCTCCGCCTCCCGTGCCGCCGGTGGTGCCCCCGTAGTGCCACCGGGTGCGGGCGAGTCCTCATTCTCGGAGGTACACTGCGTAAGCAGGGCTGCCGGCAGCAGCAGATAACTTAGGGCCAGGCAAAGGCGGCGGGCGGCGGAAGTGGAAAAGCGCATAACAATAGCAGAAAAAATGAAGGCCGGCCCGGAAACGGGCCGGCCAAAAAATGGGGGGTTACTCGACCACTACGCGGCGGGTGCTTAGCTCAGTTCCTACCCGCAGAGTAACCAGGTAAGAACCGGCCGGCAACTGGCGCAGTGGGGCCAGGGCCAGGGTATGAGCCCGGAGGCCTGGGCGGCGTCCAGCAGGTTCAGTACTTTCTGACCTAGGCTGTTGTACACGTCCACGGCCACGGAGGTAGCGGCGGGCACGGTGTAGGTCAGGCGGCTGTTGGCAGCCACGGGGTTGGGGTAAGCAGCAGCTTGCAAGGCTTCCGAAGCCGAGCGGCTGGCCAGCACGCCCGTGCCCACCTGGTAGGCGTAGCTCTGCCGGCCCGGAATCGAGCTGAAGTCGGGGTTGGCGCCCAGCGCGGCGCTCTGGCCCGGAATCTGGGGCAGCACGTCGGAGTAGAACTCGCCCTTATCGGCCACATAAGCTGCCATCACCCGGAAAATGTCATTGGCCGAAGCTCCACCCAGGGCCGCCAGCGGGTACTCAATTTCCCAGCCGGTGGTGGTGTTAGCCGCCACGCTACCCGTCGCACTGGTTTTGTAGGACACTTTGCCGCCTACCACGCCGCTGTTAGCATCCGTAATGGTGAAGGCCGCGCCAGTCTTATTGGTCGAGCCCAAGTACACGTCGGGGCTTTGCCAGCGCTGTTGAGGTTGGCCGTATAGTCAATTTTGCTGTGGTACACGTCGCCGCTGCCGTTGGTGGCGAAAGGCGACACGGTCAGGCGGAAGCCGTAGTCGACGGGCATATCCAGCGTGGGCTGGCTATTAAACTGGGACGTATTATCGGAGCCGATAGGCAAGCGGGTATTGGCCGCTACGCCGGTTTTGTTGGGCGCGTCCAGGTAGAGCAGTAGGGCGTTGTAGTCACCTTTCTCGGGCGAGGCCACGACCATGATGTTCAGCGTGGTGGCCGTGGTGCCCATGTACAGGGCTTTCAGGCCCCGGTCGGCGGCCGAGTGCGTGCCGGTGTAGGTGCCCACCAGCTGGTACTTGCCCGCGCCCGTCCCGATTTCGGACGCAGCCAGGGTGCCATCCACGGTAATCTGGGCCTGAGCGCCCAAGGAAGCGGCCGTCAGAGCGGCTACGGCGGAGAGAGTAAAGATTTTTTTCATGGGAATTTTGGGAATAGGGGTGTAAAAGAAGAGTCAGGAAAAAAGGTGCTACCAGACGTAGGTACCTACACCGCCGGCGGGCAGGGTAGTGGCAAAGGCCTTGCCCTGGTGGCGTACGCTAAAGGTTTGGGCCGCAGGACTGTCGTTCTGTACTACCAGCACCTTGTCGCCATTGGGGCCTTAAAAGCCACGTTGGGTAGCTTGTCGGGTAGCGTTGAGCCGATGCGGACCGAGCCGGGGCGGGCAAATTTGCTGGCGTGGGCAATGATGTAGTAGGCGTCTTCGCGGGTCACGTTGTTGCCGTCCAGGGTCAGAGCGCCGCGGCACTCGGTGCATCCGCCGGGCGTGTGCGGGTTCTGCTGCGGGTCGGCGGCCAGGTTCCACTCCAGCACGGTGCGGCTCCAGTTGCGGGTGGCCCCGATGATGAGGGTGCGCACGTGCCAGGGCAGGTTTTCGGCAAACTTGCTTTTCGAGCCTACCCACTGCTCGGTGAAGTACACGTTCTTGTCGGGGTGGGCGTCGTGCACCTTGCCCAGGGCGTCAATCTGCCCGGCGTACATGTGGAAGGCCGAGCCGTCCACGTACTTCTTGGCTTCGGGGTCGTTCAGAATGGTGAGCGGGTACTCGGGCTTGTCGCAGTTGTGGTCGTACACGATGATTTTCGTGTCGAGCTTGGCCTGCTGAAACGCCGGGCCCAGGTTCTTTTTCACGAACTCGGCCTGCTGCTCAGCCAGCATCAGCAAGCTGGGATTGTTGCCGGGGTGCAGGGGCTCGTTTTGTACCGTGATGGCGTCGATGCGCACGCCCTTGGCCTTCATGCCCTGCACGTACTTCACGAAGTAGCGGGCGTAAGCGTCGTAGAACTCAGGCTTCAGCGAGCCGCCCTTGGATTCGCCGTTGGTTTTCATCCAGGTGGGCGGCGACCAGGGGGAGCCCAGAATCTTGATTTTGGGGTTGATGGCCAGAATTTCCTTGAGCACCGGAATCAGGTGGGGCTCGTCGGGAGCCAGGCTGAACTTGGTAAGCTGGGGGTCGGTTTGACCGGCCGGCAGGTCGTCGTAGCTGAAAACCTGTGCATCGAGGTCGGAAGCCCCGATGCTCAGGCGGAGGTAGCTCACGCCGATATGGTTGCCGTCGGTGCCGAAAAGCTCCTGCAGCAGGGCCTTGCGCTCCGTTGTGCCCATGCGGTGCAGCAGCTCGGCCGAGCCGCCGGTAAGGCAGTAGCCGAAGCCGTCGATGGGCTGGAAAGTCTGTTTTTCGTCGATGTCAATAACGGCGCCCGTTGGCTGGGCGTCGCTCCAGGGCTGAGCGGCCTGGTTTTGAAACAGGGAAGTTTTATCCGTCGTCGTCAGCCAGAAAGCCGCGCCGCGGCCACTGGCCGAGTTGGCCTGGGGCACCCGCTGGCAGCCGGAATTCAGGCCCAGCACCAGCAGCAGGGAAAGGGCAGAGGCGGATAAGGAAAGAGTGCGGAACATGCGAAAAGGAAAAAGTAAGCGGAGAGCAGTAATACGCGGCAGATCTGTGCCGCCGGAGGCTAAGGGAGCAGGCAGCAGGTGAAGCCTGCGGGCCGGTTTCGTTTCTCTCCCACACCGAAACCGGCCCCGGCTTCGCACGACCAGGCCTCCCCTTGGTCGCGCAAAACAAAGTCGGGGGCGTTGCAGCGCCCCCGACCGAGCTTAATACCCAGGATTTTGCGAAATCTGGGCGTTGTTGTTGAGTTCTCCCTGCGGAATCGGGAACAGCAGGTAGTTTGCGTCGCGGGTGCCGCGGATTTGCTCAATCATGTCCAGGGCCGTTTTGGCGTGCCGGGCCGAGGGGTCGGCCTGGGTGTGACGGGCGTAGCGCAGCAAATCGTACCACCGCTCGCCTTCGAAGGCCAGCTCCAGACGGCGCTGCTTGTCGATTTCAGCCCGCAGGGATTCCTTGGTGGCTCCGGCGGCCGGGAAGTCGGCCAGGCCGGCGCGGCGGCGAACCGCGTTCAGCTTCTCCAGCACGTCGGAAGCCGGGTTGCCCAGCTCGTTGGCGGCTTCAGCATAGGTCAGGTACACCTCGGCCAAGCGGATGACATACGTGTTGTCGGGGCTGTTGAAGGCGTTGGGGTTGCCGGGCCACTTGTACACGAAGGGGCCGTTGTCGTTGCCGGTGCCGGGGCCGCCGTCTACGTAGCTGGCGTGGTCGATGCCGCCCGACACGGGGCCAATGGCCGCCCAGCGCTTATCGGCGGGGTCCGACAAACCGAGCTGCACCAGCTCCTGGGTTGGGATGTTGAACTTCGGGAACGAGTAGGTAGCGGGCGGGTTAGGCAGCAGCAGGTCGGGCAGGATGTTGTTGCCGTCGGTAGCGCCCGAGTTCTGGATTTCGAAGAGCGACTCGGCGGCGTTGTTGGCCGGGAACAGCGACTTGAAGCTGCTGTTCAGCGAGTAGGTCTTGTTGGCGAGTACCGCGTTGGCGGCAGCCAAAGCCTGGCTCCACTGGCGCTGGGTGAGCTGCACGCGGGCCAGAATGGCGCTGGCAGCAGCCCGGCTGGCGCGGTTGTTTTTAGCAGCCGGCGCTTTTTCAGCCGCCTGGGTCAGGTCCGACACTACCTGGGCATACACGGCCTCGGCCGAAGCCCGGGGCATCGAAACGGCCTGCGGAGTGCCGCTTTCGGTGGGCTCCAGCCGCAGCGGCACGCCGCCGTAGAGTTTCACCAGGTTGAAGTACAGCAGGCCCCGAACGAAGTAGGCCTCGCCCAGAATCTCGTCGCGGCGCTGGCCGGGCATCGAGATGCCGCCGACGTACTTAATAACGGCGTTGGCGCGGTTGATACCGATGTAGCAGTCGCGGAAGATGTTGTTGACCTGGCTGGTCGTGGGCGTCCAAGCTAGGCGCTCCATGGGGCCTACGTCGCCGTTGGCACTGGTGCAGTTGTCGGAAGGCATTTCGCCGGCCACAATCAGGTCCTGGCTCCAGAGGCCGGTACCCTGCAGGGCGTCGTAGACGGCCGTAATGGCAGCCTCGGCGTCGTCGCCGGTTTTGAAGAAGGTAACGGGAGACACGGTGGGCAGCGGCTCTTTGTCGAGCACATTGCAGCTACCCAGCAGCATTAAGGCAAAAACGGGAATGAATATCTTTTTCATGGGAGTCGTCGGGAGAGGGGAGCAGTTAGAAGCTGGCGTTCAGACCGATGGTGTAAGTACGGGCCTGGGGGTAGGTGCCGAAGTCGCGGCCGAACTGGGTGCTGGAGAAGGGGTCGGAGCTTACTTCTGGGTCGTAGCCCGAGTAGTCAGTCCAGGTCAGCAGGTTCTGGCCGGTCACGTAGAGGCGCAGGCCACTGAAGTGAGCTTTCTGCAGCAGCGTAGTGGGGAGGTTGTAGGCCAGCGTCAGATTCTTGAGACGCACGTAGGAGCCGTCTTCCACGAAGCGGGTCGAGAACCGGTTGTTCTGGTTCAGATCCTCGGTCGAAGCACGCGGAATGTTGGTGTTCGTGTTGGTTGGCGTCCAGCGGTTCAGCACGGCCGTGCTCTGGTTTACCGGGCCTACGACGCTTTCAATAGCCTGGCGGTTCAGGTTCTGAATGTCGTTGCCGAAGCTGCCCTGGAAGAATACCGACAATTCCAGACCTTTGAAGGTGAACGTGTTGGTTACGCCAGCAAGGGACTTTGGATTCGGATTGCCGATGATGGTGCGGTCCTTATCGTTAATGACGTTGTCATTGTTGATGTCGGCAAAGCGCACGTCGCCGGGCTTGGCGTTGTCCTGCTTGGGCGAGTTCTTAATCTCGTCGGCCGACTGGAAAATGCCGTTGGCTACGTAGCCGTAAAAGACGCCCAGGGGCTGGCCTTTGCGCAGGATGTTGTTGTTGCCGATTACCTCCCGGTCCACCAACACGTTCTGCTCGTTGACTTGCTGACCCAGTTGAATAAGCTTGTTGCGGTTGAGCGTGAAGTTTACGTTCGTGGTCCAGCTAAAGCCGCCCTCGTTGCTCTGCACGTTGGTCGTGTTCAGGCCAATTTCAACGCCTTTGTTCTCAACCTCGCCCAGGTTCTGAGTTACAACCAGGTTTTGAGCACCGGTGCTGGGGGCAATCGGTACATCATACAGCAGGTCGGTAGTGCGCTTGCGGTACGCGTCGAAGGTCAGCGTGGCGCGGTCCTGCATGAAGCCCAGGTCCAGGCCCACGTTGAACTGCTTCGTGGTTTCCCACTTCAGGTCGACGTTGCCGATGCGGCCGGGGCGAATGCCGCCCACAATGCTCGAGCCGCTGGCGCCGGCGTAGTTGGAGCCGGTGTCGTAGGTGCTGAAGCGGGAGTAGGTGTAGATTTCCTGGTTACCTACTTCGCCGTAGCTACCGCGGACTTTAAGGTCGGATACGACGCGGTTCTCGGGGAAGAACGATTCTTTTGCCACGCGCCAGGCCGCCGATACGGCAGGGAAGTAGCCCCACTTGTTTTTGCCCTCGAATTTGGAAGAGGCGTCGGCCCGCAAGCTGACGGTAGCCAGGTAGCGCTCATCGTAGTTGTAGATGGCGCGGCCAAAGTAGCTCATCAGGCCCCACTCATCCTCGTAGCTGTTGGTTCCGGTGCGGGTAGCGCCGGCCGAGACGTAAGGGCTGGCATTGGAGGCAAAGCCCTGCGAGGAGGCCCCAGACGTGAAGCGGTTCGACTCCTGCACCGACTGGCCGCCCAGCAGCGTCAGGCGGTGACGGTCACCGAGCTTGGGGTCGTAGGTCAGCGTGTTTTCCCACAGCCAGATGTTCTGAATATTGGTGCCAGTGGCGGCGCTGCCTTTCAGGTTTTGCTCGGGCGTGGAGCGCGAGGTGCCGGGATATTCACGGGTAATGAACTGGTTTTCGAGCTGGGTCCGGAAGTCAATGCCGAACGAAGTGCGAAGCTTCAAGTTGTCGAGGATGTCGGCCTCGCCGTACACGTTGCCCAGCCCTTGGTAAATCAGGGCGTTGTTGTGGGTTTCCAGCAGGTTGCCGATGGGGTTGTCCGACAGCGAGAAGGGGTTCAGCGCGTAGGAGCCGTCGGCGTTGTACACCGGCACGGTCGGAATCTGGGCCAGGGCGCCGAGCACGGTGCCAGAGTTGCCCAGGCCCTGCTCACTGCGTACGCTACCGTTGTTGTTGGTGCGGCTCAGGTTGATGTTGGTCCCGAAGCGGAAGCGGTTGCCCAGCTGCTGATCCAGGTTCAGCCGGAAGTTGAAACGCTCGAAGCCCGAGTTGAGGATGATACCGTCCTGCTTGAAGTAGCCACCCGATACGTAGTAGCGGGTTTTGTCGGTGCCGCCGCTCACGTTCAGCTGGTAGCTCTGAATGGCTGCTTTGCGGTACATTTCATCCTGCCAGTCGGTGTTGGCGGGCAGGTTGTCCAGGTCGGTGTAGGCCGGCCCGAGCGGAGTGCTGGCGTTGGCGCGGGCTTCGTTGTAGTACTCGGCAAACTGGCGCGCGTTGAGCAGGTCAATCTTTTTGCGCAGCTGCTGCTGGCCGAAATACATGCTGAAACCCAGCTGGGGCTTGCCCACTTTGCCACGCTTGGTGGTAATCACGACTACCCCGTTGGAAGCGCGCAGGCCGTAAATGGCCGCTGCGGCGCCGTCCTTCAGCACGTCGATGCTCTCGATGTCGTTGGGGTTGATGCTGTTCAGCGGGTTAGGCTTCTGGTTGCCGATGCTCAGCTCCCGGTCGTAGGTCGGCAGAATAGGCACCCCGTCAACCACGTAGAGCGGGGAGTTGCTCATAGTGATGGAGTTATTGCCGCGAATCCGCACGTTGATACCGGCACCCGGGGCCCCGCTCGGCGAGGTTACCTGTACGCCCGGGGTCTGGCCCTGCAGAGCCTGGTCGAAACCAGCTACGGGCTGACGCTCAATGGCTTTGGAAGTGACCGAGGATACCGCCGTGGTCAGTTCCTGGCGCGACTGGGTGCCGTAGCCTACTACCACTACTTCCTTCAGGGCCTGCACGTCTTCGCTGAGCGTGGTGCTGCCTACTGCCGTTGGCTGGCCGTCGACTACCGTGATAGGCACCCGCATGGTGATGTAGCCCACCGACGAAATAACCAGGGTCTGAGCACCAGCTGGTACGTCCGGAATCAGGTAGTCGCCATTGGTGTTGGTGGCGCCACCCAGGTTGGTACCGGCCACGACCACCGTCACGCCGGGCATGCCTTCGCCGTTGGCGTCGACCACGCGGCCACTAACCGGGGCCGTTACTAAAAACGCAGAGTACAAATCTTTCACCGCCGTGGTGCGCTCTGGAATGGCCGCCCAAACGTGGGGAGTAGCCGGGCTGGCCAGAGGGTGGGCTGCCGCCAGGCTCGTCAGCAGAACGCTGCTCAGGGCCGGGTCAGCAGCAGCCGGAGCGGGCGAGAGCCGTGGGGAATTGTAGTAAAAACGGCATAGTAATGTGGGTTAAGTGAAGGGAGAGGGAGCAGAAAAGTTGGCTGCCAACGAGCCCGCCGACAAAGCGGGGTGACGCAGGCGTCCGAAGTGTGGAGTAAGACTGTGGGGTGATGAAGGATTCTCCCGGGGCTCAGCACCGGCCTTGGCAGGGCTGCAAACGTTTGCAGTTGCGGGACGCAGTAGAGTAGTCGGGTTGCACAAAATTCCACGTCTGCACCAGCAAAGGCTTGCTGATTTATTTCAAAATTCGTTCACCGGTTAAAACAGGTGTAACTACTTGAAATTCTGAATTATAAAACACAAAAAAACCGACCCTGTCAGGGGCCGGTTGCAGTTTTGTTACAGGGCTTTTGATAATATTTCAGTGCTGCGGGGCAATGTGCAGGGCCCGAAACTCGGAGGGCGAAATCTGGTAGCGCGCCTTGAAGCTAGTAGAGAAGTAAGACGGGGAGGAGAAGCCCAGCTCGTAGGCAACTTCCGAAATCGTTAGCGCTTCGTTGAGCAGCAGCTCCCGGGCCTTGGTCAGGCGCAGGCTCTGAATGAAGTCCGTGACACCCGTGCCCAGCACCGCCTTGACTTTGCGGTAGAGCTGCATGCGGGAGATGCTCAGACTACGGGCAATATCCTCAACGCTTAGGTCAGTCTTGGTCAGGCCCGCTTCCACAATGGCGGTTAGGTCCTGCAGGAATTTCTGGTCGGGGTTATTGGCCGGCACCGTGGCCGTATCTACGCTCAGCTCCCGGCGCACATGCTCCCGCTGCCGGGCCCGGTTGGCCAGTAGTGTGCGCACACTCTCCAGCAAAAAGGCCGGGTTGAAAGGCTTGGTCAGGTACACGTCGGCTCCAGCCTGCACGCCTTCTACCTGCTGCTCGGGCGCGTTGCGGGCTGTAAGCAGCACCACCGGAATGTGGCTGGTGCGCCAGTCGGCCCGCAGCTGGGTCACGACTTCGAGCCCGCTCAGGCCGGGCATCATTACGTCGCACACAATCAGGTCCGGAATTAGGTCGGTAGCCAAACGGAAGCCGCTGTGCCCGTCGGTGGCCGTCTGCACCCGGAAGTCTGCGCGCAGCTTGCGGGCCAGAAAGTCGTTGACCTCTGGGTTATCCTCAATGACCAGCACCAGGGTTTCGCTCCCGCTTTCCTGAGGCAGCACCTCCGTACCGGGTCCCAACTCAGAGGCCAGGGCCTCGGGCTCGTCCAGGGTAAGCAGGGTGGGAGCGGCCGGCTCAATGGACCGCAACTCCTCGGGCAGCTCCTGGGGCAAGGTCACCACAAAGGTGCTACCCTGCCCGGGCTGACTGCTGAAGGTAAGTTGGCCCTGGTGCAGGCGTACCAGCCCTTGGGCCAGGGCCAGGCCCATACCCGAGCCCTTGGCCACTGCGCCCTGGTCGCCTTGGTAAAACCACTCGAAGATATGGGCCCGGTCTTGGTCCGAGATGCCCCGGCCAGTATCGGCGATGCTCACGCGCAGGGTCTGCTGGTCGCCCCGCTGCAGGCTGATGGTAATCTGGCCCTGGTCGGGGGTGAATTTCAGGGCGTTGCTGAGCAGGTTGAAGAAAACCTTGTCCAGGATATTACCGTCGAACCAGGCCACTAGCACGGGCTCGGCGGCCAAGAAGCGCAGGCGCACACCGCGCAGGCGGGCGGGCTTCTCAAAGGCATCCACGATGTCGCGCACGAAGGCTACCAGGTTGCTTTCCGAAGCGCGCACCGCCATTTTGCCCACCTCGATTTTGCGGAAGTCTAGGAGCTGATTCACCAGCTGCAGAAGGCGCTGGGTGTTGCGCCGCACCAAAGCCAAATCCTGACGCTGGGCTGGGCTCAGCTCGGGGCTGCCGGTGAGCAGTTCCTCTACCGGGCCCAGAATCAGGGTCAGAGGGGTGCGCAGCTCGTGGGAGAAGTTGGTGAAGAAGCGCAGCTTGGCTTCGGTGTCGGCGCGGGCCTGCTCGGCCAGGGCTTCGAGCTGGTTGCGCTGCTGGCTGATTTCCTCGTTCTGCTCAACCAACTGGTGGTTGATCTTGTCGTTCTCGGCGTTCTGCAAGGCCAGCTGGTGGTTGATCTGCCGGTTTTTGCGGGCCGAGTTCCAGGCCATCATCCCCAGCACGGTAGCCCGAGTAGCGTAGCCAGTAAGCCATACAGAATCGTTTGCTGACTGGCGTAGGTAGCCTGAAGGCGCTGGAGCAGGCCCTGCTGCCGCTCAATGTCTTCCTGCTGGGTCAGCATCTTGTCGGTCTGCTGCTGCATCGTTCGCACGTTGGTCGAGTCGATGACGATGGTGCCGAGCGTGTTTTCCCGCTTGTAGGGCTGTTTGTGCAGAATGCTGAGGGCCGTCCGAATGGCATCTTCCCCGCCGGGCGAGTACAGTACCGAGGCCGTTTCTAAGCCGCGCTGCACCAGGTCGAGGCCTTCGTTCTTGCCGGCCAGTCCATCTACCCCAATGATTTTTACCTTCTGAGCTAGGCCCAGCTGTTGGCAAGCCTCGTAGGCAGCCCGTCCCATCCCGTCGTTGTGGGCAAAGATGAGCGCCACCCCGGGGTGAGCTTGTAGGGCCTTGGTCAGGGCAGGTAGCTTTTTCTCGGTCCAGTCGCCGGTTACCTGGCTGACCACGCGCAGGTTGGGATATTGCTGCAGGCCCTGGGCAAACCCCTGGTGGCGCTCCGAAGTAGCCGAAGAGCCCGGGGTACCCAGGATTTCGATGATGTCGCCGTGCCGGTTGAGCAGCCGGGCGGCATAGCGGGCCGCTGTTTGGCCCACTTCCAGATTGTCGCCCCCCACGTAGGCCGTATAATGTGGCGACGTGGTGCGCCGGTCTAGCAATACGACGGGTACCCCGCGGCGGAAGGCTTCTTCCACGGCCGGGGCCACTGGTCCGGCTTCGTAAGGCGACACAATCAGCAAGTCAATACCGCCCCGCACCAACTCCCGGATCTGCTGCTGCTGCACCTGACTGTTGTCGTGGGCATCGAGCATACGCAGCTCCACGTCGGGGTGAAAACTTAGCTCCCGCTTCATCCCGTCGAGCATAGCCTGCCGCCACGGACCCGCCGTGCTGCACTGCGAAAACCCGATGCGGTACGTCGGCTGCTGGCTTTCCGACGGGGCACAGCCGGTCAGCAAAGCCAGGGCCGGCCACAGGTAAGGCAGAAAAAAGAAAACAAGTCGATTCAAGGCTGGAAAGACGCCGCAGCCGATTAGCCACGGAACGTCTACCAAATATACAGGAGTCGGGGCTTACTTGCTGCTAAAAGGATACAGCTCAGCTCGGCTGCTCAGGTGGCGGCGGGCCCTTCCAGGCGGTTGGCATCGTCGTAGAGCGGGGCGGTGCCGGCCACCCGGCCCTGCATCTTGCGGCGCCACTGTCCGCCTAAGGCTGGGCAGGCTAGCAGCTCGGCGGCCAAAGCCAGGTTTTCGCGCTGCTCATACTTCACACTGTTGACCAGCGTCAGGGGCCAGGCGGGGTAGGGGCGTTCCACAAGTTCCAGCGCGTCGGTGGGGGCTACGTAGCCGGGCTGCAGCACGCGCATATACCAGCCGGTGCGGCCCGAGTCCTGCAGCCACTTGGGCAGCAGCGGCGTTTGCCAACGCAAACCCAGCTTGTAGCAAGGAGAGCGGGGCTGGGAAACCTGCACCAGGGCCTCACCCAGCCGGAAAATGTCGCCCAGGCACACGTCGTGTTCGGTGGCGTCGCCGGCCAGGGTCAGGTTTTCGCCGAAGCTGCCGGGCAGCATGGGTTGGCTTAGCTGAGTGCTCCAGAACGGGTAGTGCGCTCCGGGATACACGCACAGAGCCTGATCGGGGCCGCCGTGGTTTTTCTGGTCGGCCTGCAAATCACCGGTCAGGTTCAGGCCGTCGAGCCACACGGGGCCGGTAATTTCTGCTTTGCGAATGGCGGAGGTCCAGGCGCGGGGCGCGGGCCCGGCAGCAGTTAAGGTTTCGGGCTGGCCTACGCGCACCGAAACCAGGGGCAAGGACAAAGCAAGGAGGGCGTCAGGCATGAGGTAGGCAGAATAAAAGGCAGAATAGCATAGCGCAGGCCAAGGTCCGCAAATTCACCTGATTCTGCCCAATACTACTCCTGAAACAGCTTCTTCTCGGCCCAGAAAGTACCAAAAGGCAGAAACGACACGATTAAGGCCAGCAGCGCCTTGCCCCACGACCAGCTGTGCAGGATGCTCACCTGCAGCACCAGCAGCACATACAGCACAAACAGTACACCGTGCGCCATGCCCACGGCCTTTACCGCCTCGGGCTGCCCGGCCAGGTATTTCAGGGCATGGCAATGCCCAGCAAGACCAGAAACGAGACGCCTTCCAGAAACCCAACCATGCGCAGGCGGCCCAAGGGCGTCCGCCACCAAGATGAAAGCATACGAGTAGCAACTAATGAGGCCGCAAGGTACGGCCGCCGGACCTGAAAGCGGGTCGGTGTGGGGCCCGGCCGCCGGGTAAATTATGAAGCTCATCCTAACTCATTGAGAACGGGAGCCGTAAGCCTAGCCTAACTTCACCAACCTATTCTTTGTCATGACCAAGTCTAACCAACCTACTCGCAGCGGCAGCGCCTCTTCGTATAATTCCGCCTCCCTGGGCTCTTCCAACGCTGATGGTTCCCTGCTGAGCCAGGCCGGCAAGTGGATCAATAAAGGCAGTGTGGGCGACATGCTCGGCCGCATGACCACAACCCAGAAAGTAGTAGGCGGCGCCCTGCTGGCCGTGGGTGCAGCAGCTTTGCTGCGCAGCAACAAGAGCAAGTCTGGGAAAGCTGCCGGAGCCGGCTCCGACGCCCAGGTTGACACGCTCAATGAGTTGCTCTACTTCGTGAATGACCGGATTGAGGGCTACCAGCGCGCTGTCGATGAAAGCCAGGACCCCAGAACACCGGCTACTATAAGCAGCTGGTAAGCCAGAGCCAGCAGTTTGCCAACGAGCTCAACGGCTTCCTGCGGCAGCAGGGCGGCGGCCGTCAGGACAGCACCACGGTGAAAGGCAAGTTCTACCGCGCCTGGATGGATGCCAAAGCCGCCATTACCGGGGCCGACGAAAAAGCCATTCTGGGCTCTAACATCTACGGTGAGGAGTGGGCCATCAAAGCCTACGAAGATGCTCTGAGCGACAATACCCTGCGCGGCGCGGTGCGCCAGGCCGTGGAGCGCCAGTATCAGCATTCCAAGCAGACCTACAACCGTCTGAAATCAATGGACGGCAAGCAGGAGTAACTGCTTAGCACACATAAAAAAAGGGCACCCGCAACCGGGTGCCCTTTTTTATGCCGCAGTTGCAGCTACGGCGCGGATCAGCGCTGGGCTTAGTACATCGTGTCGATGCCGGCCCGGTCGCCGGCGGAAAGGCCGCTGCGCTGGATGTCGAAGGTAGAGCCGTCCTTCTTGGTGATGGTGGGCTGGCCGTTCGAAGAGAAGGAGAACGAGCCGTACATCATGATAGAGCCGAAATCGAGGGCGCCAAAGTCGGTGCCGCTGTAGCCCGAGACGCCGTACTTGGTGAAGTTGTTTTCGTAGCCGGACTGAATGTTCTGGGTCAGGATGTTCACGTAGTTGTCCCGGTCGTTGCGGGTTTGCTCGTGGAACAGGCCCAGGGCGTGGCCGATTTCGTGGATGGTGTTGCCCGTAGAGCAGCCTGAGGCCAGGTTGATGTACTGCCGGCCGCCAATCATGCCGATGTTAGAAGAGCAGCCCGAGCCCACGCGGAAGGTCACGTAGTTGGCCTGGGTGGTGCGCTTCACGAAGCGGACGGGCGTGTAGGTCTGCCAGTGAGTAATGGCGTCGGTTACGCGGTTCTGGCTGGGCAGGGCGGCATCGATGGTGTAGTACACCACGGCGCTGGGCCACTTGCCGGTGTTGCGGCCGGCGCTTTCGGTTTGTGGGCCGGTGGGATTCACCTGGCTGGCCGTCAGAATAATATCACCTTCCAGGATATTCTCCCCGTTGATTTGCTGGTACACGCCCATCTTGCTCACCTGGACCGGGCCGGTCTGGCTGGGGTAGGCTTCTTCCACTTTGGCGTTCTGCACGGCGGCTGTGGCAGCGGGGCAGCAGCATCCTGTTCTTTGGAGCAGCTGGAGAAGGCAGTCATGCCCACGCCGAGCAGCAGGAGGGAGAGATGAGTCTTTTTCATGGGAGAATTAGGTTTGGTTTGGTGAGGATTTGCCAAATAAGCAGAATAATTTTCAAGATAGTTCCTGTTTGATTGAAATATCATCAAAAGTAATCTGTTTGTGTTGAAATAATCTCAATAAAGCTACGGGTTGTACCCTTCCGTTGTCGTTGTCTAAAAGCTTGGTAAGCAGCGAGTAGCAAGCCTGGGAAGGAGGTCTCTCGACCTCGTCAGAAAGGAAATAAAGAGTAGGGGCCGCAGTGCGCCCATATATGTACACCCTGGCAGCAGCTCCAATGGGCTTTGAAGTGGCTCCGGGGGCCTGGAAAGCATTTCGGTCACCCCTGAAGCCGTATCGGACGCTCCCGAAAGCTTATCGGACGGCCCTGAAACAAAATCGGACGCCCCTGAAAGCCTATCAGCCGGTCCTGGGACGGTCTCGGACACCCCGAAAGCTTATCGGACGGTCTTGAAGAGGAATCGGACAGTTCTGAAGCCGTATCGGACGGTGTAAAATAAACGGAACCGTAGGTGGCAACAGCGTCAGAAATACTAGTAGTTTACGGCTATGTTAAACCTCTAATTTCTATCGTGTTGTATGAGTAAACCTGTTCCCAATTTCAGTTTCCGGCGGGAAGAATTATTACCCCTGGCCCGCCTGCTGCAAGGCCATGTGGCGCGCGACCTGGCCGAGTTTAAGCAACTGCTGCCCGAGGAGTACGGCCCGAAGTTTTTGGCCGACTACACCGCCCGCCTGGCCGCGGCCGAAGCCCTGACAAGCACCCGCATCAGTCGGGCCCAGGCGCAGCTGATTACGCAGCGCATCAAGAGCACCTCGGCCAAGCTGCCCCAACTGCTCGACCACCTCGAAGCGCGGGTGCGCCGGGCCCAGGGCCTCACGGTACCGGCCGCTGCTTTCGGCATCAAGGAAGTACGGCAGGCCCGCAGCTCCGGCGACATGGAGCGCCTGGAGGCCCGGCTCAACACCCTGCTCCAGAACCTGGACGCCAACCGCGAAGCCCTGCAAGCCAAGGGCCACCCCCAGGCCGACACCGACGCCCTGCGCAGCCTCTACACCGACCTGACCCAGGACACGACCCTGCAGGACTTGCACCAGACCGGCAGCCAGGGCCTCACCGCCGAGAACACCACGACCCTGAACCACCTCTACGCGCTGATGCAGGAGGTGCTGGCCGATGGTAAAAGCCTGTATGGGCGGACGGATAAGGTGAAGGCGCGGACGAACTACACGCTGCGGCAGCTGCTGAAGCGGGTGAGGACGGAGCGGGAAGCATAATAGGGAGAAGTGGAAATGGAAAGGGCACCCAAATGGGTGCCCTTTTTGGGGAGCGTAAATAATAAATTCAAATTATTAAATATTAATTTGGCGCATACTGAGTTTTACTCTGCTATGGCTTCAACAGGTGAGGATACTGTTTTTTTAAAACCTTCATCGTTAATATACTGCTCAATGTTGTTCAATATTCCCTCAATATAAGATATAGCGTTGTTTTTATATCCTATGATCTGTGCAACGGAAAGGTCTTTTCCACATTCTGCAAATGTAATTCTTCCGTGTGCTAATCTATTTCGCATACGTCTAATATCTACTAATATAGCTCCTGCCTTCTCCTTTTCTCCCCCTACTTTGCTGTTAAATCCATAAGTGTCAGCTAATATTCTTATGTTTTCTGCATCTATATTTCCTGATAGTTGGAATAAGTCTTTGTCGTCCTCTTTTGCTCTGAGTATTATTTCCTTAAATTCTATTTTAGTTTCATCTATTATTTCTTTAACTAAGCTGTGTAATCTCAATTCAATTGTCTTGTCCTTTATATACGGGTCGTTCAGACCCTTTGCTTTCTGCTTTAGCCATAGTGCCTGTGTTTTTTCAGAAAGTGAATTTATGGGCAGGTTCTTTTCTTGAATAGCCTTTAATATAGCTATCAAAAAATTTCTACAGGTTGCCTCTAGTAGATTATATATCAATAAGTATCCATTTGCTTTTAGTATTTTTATTGTTTCTGTATCTATTTCTATTTTATGAATTCCGCTTTTGTTTTCATAGTTTATATTTATGTTATCTTCATCTAGTATTTCTAAAAGTGAAAAGTATTTTTCTATTTCGCTTTTCCTTTTGTTGAAATCATCTTTAGTTTCCTTCATAATGCAAATCTGTGGGCTTTATTTTGTTGACCAAGCAATCTTTGACAAAGTCAACACGCTTTTTTAATTTACCTGCGTTTCCACTGGAATCTGACGTTGTTACCTCATTAAATTCAAGTGAGTTTAACCAATCCATAGATTTGGGAACTAACTTAGGTTCTTCCTCTAATGCGAAGTGGACTCCTAAAGATATTGCCTCAAACCTAACTCGGGGAGTAGAATTGGCGTTAGGTGTCTTTCTAAAACCGAGGGGGAAATTATCACGAACAAAATTAAGCATATTATTAAAAATTAAGGTTTTGTTATCTATATCAAATCCATTGTTTTTCTCAATTAAGTAAGAGTCTAGTACTCTGCTTCCTCGTTCTTTTCTGTTAGTGCCAAATTCGGAGTAGGTGAAGAATCTTAAAACCAATTCTTCTGCCTCACCTCTTTTTCTAGCTGACTCTGAAATTGGGCATAATTCCTTAAATAACTCATCTTTGGTACATTGCTCAATAAATTTATAAAAGTCACCTGCAAACGCGCCTTTGCGAACTTCAGCTGGTTTAGCACGTTCTCCTGTTGTGTTAATCCTGTCAAATATATCGTGTCTTACACCTTCTTCGGCTTTGTCACTGATTACGTGAAGCCTAATATTAATAAGTTCAAACTTGTTTCTTCTAGACTCTGGTAAATCTGAATACTTGAATCCATTCAAGTATGTTAGTTTTTTAAGACCATTGAGTGTGAATTCGTTATTCACAAAAGCTTCAATAGTTCTTATTCTTTGCGAACCATCTATTAGTTCAAGGGTACCATCTTTATCTAAAATTGCAGCGAACAGAGGTTGGATTGGGACACCCATGAATAAAGACTCAATAAAACGGCATTTCATTTCGTCACGCCAAATGAAACTGCGCTGATAACCAGGGATTCTTATTTTTGATTTTTCAGGAGCATTAGAATTAAATCTGAATAACATTACGTCGATTGGGTATTCTTTAGTGTCATATTCATATGGTATCTGGAAGGACTTGATTTGTTCTTCTGCAGCCACGATCTCTGCTTCTGTCTTGCTTGAAATTTCTTCAGTTGAGAATTCTCTTTCCATTTACTTAGCGTTAAATCCTGTTAGGTGTTTTTTTATACTAATTGCAATTGCTTGGCCTAGTTTTACAGGTACAGCATTTCCGATATGGCGTTGAATATCTTTTGAAATTATCTTGTTGGAAGGGTAACTTAAAAAGTTATAACTTCTCGGGAAGGATTGTAAAATGGCGGCTTCTCGCAGAGAAATAGCTCTGTTCTGTTCCGGATGACCAAATCTTCCATTGCCTAGGCCAATACAATGAGTAGTCATTGTAGGAGATGGCTCATTCCAACGCATTCTACCATACACATCATTGAATTTGCTCCCTGTGAGTTTCTTGTGGCATTCAAGCATTAATTCATCTGGCCACTCTCGCCAGCTACCGCCTTCTTTTGTATGCTGCATTCTTGTTATATTCAGCTTCGAAAGCTTTTGTGCTCGATGAATTGGGTCTGATTCGCATACCTGCCCGTCCATAATAGAAGGTAAATCTCCAATTGCCTCTTTTACAGTGGGTAGATTATTTTTACTTCTTGTGGGAGGTATCAAATCAATAGGTCCTAACTTTGATGCAAGTAATACAAGCCTTTTTCTATTTTGTGGTATGCCGTATTCAGGACAATAAACTATTTTTTTTGGATCAGATATATGATAGCCGTTTGATTCTAAGGTTTTAATAAAATCACTATAAACGCCGTTTTTATTGTATTTAGCTAATTGTGGTACATTTTCCATTGATACTATCTCTGGTTGAATATCCTCAATTAACTTAGCAAAGTATAACAAAAGACTCCATTTGTTATCATCAGAATTTCTATTTCCAGATGTATATCGCGAAAAAGATTGACACGGAGCACAGCCAATAAGTATTTTGATTGAGTCTTTAGGAAAAAGGCTCAATACTTCATTTGATGTTACCTTGGTAATATCATTACAGATAAATTTTGAATTGTTATTATTTTCAAAAGTGTACTTGCAGGTTTCATCGGAATCGATACCAGCAACAACATTGAATCCTTCCATAACAAAGCCATGAGTTAACCCACCTATTCCACAGAACAAGTCGATTACGGCTGCTTTCTTCCAAGTTTTCACAAAATCTTATGTTTTTTGCTAAGATATAGCACTATTAACAAAGAAGCAGATATAAGTTTTGGCCTATATCTGCTTCCTTGTTAAATTCAGTAGTTCCTTACCTTAGGTAGGGAGTAAAGGCACCCTTACATCCGGGCGATAATCTCGTCGCCGAACTCCGAGCATTTCAGCAGGGTAGCGCCTTCCATGAGGCGTTCGAAGTCGTAGGTTACGCGCTTCGAGGCAATGGCGGCTTCCAGACCTTTGTAGATCAGGTCGGCGGCTTCCTGCCAGCCCAGGTGCTCGAGCATCATGGCGCCGGACAGAATCACCGAGCCGGGGTTTACCTTATCGAGGCCGGCGTACTTGGGAGCAGTGCCGTGGGTAGCTTCGAAGATGGCGTGGCCGGTCATGTAGTTGATGTTGGCACCGGGCGCAATGCCGATACCGCCTACGATGGCCGCCAGGGCGTCGGAGATATAGTCGCCGTTCAGGTTCAGGGTAGCAATTACCGAGTAGTCGGCGGGGCGGAGCAGGATCTGCTGCAGGAAAGCATCGGCGATGCTGTCCTTAATCAGGATCTTGCCGCTTTCCAGGGCCGCCTTCTGCTGGGCATCGGCTACGTCCTGGCCCTGCTTGGCCACGATCTTGTCGTACTGGGCCCAGGTGAATACTTTGTCGCCGAACTCACGCTCAGCCAGCTCATAGCCCCAAGTCTTGAAGGCACCTTCGGTGAACTTCATGATGTTGCCTTTGTGCACGATGGTCACCGAAGGCTTGTTGTGGCTGATGGCGTACTCGATGGCGGCGCGCACGAGGCGCTCGGTGCCTTCCTTCGAAACCGGCTTGATGCCGAACGAAGACGACTCGGGGAAGCGGATTTTCTTCACGCCCATCTCGTCCTGCAGGAATTCCAGCATTTTCTGGGCCTGGGGCGTACCGTTCATGTACTCGATGCCGGCGTAGATGTCCTCGGTGTTTTCGCGGAAAATCACCATGTCGGTCAGCTCGGGACGCTTCACGGGGGAAGGCACGCCTTCAAACCAGCGCACGGGGCGCAGGCAAGCGTACAGGTCGAGCTCCTGGCGCAGGGCCACGTTCAGGGAGCGGATACCGCCGCCTACGGGCGTGGTCAGGGGCCTTTGATGCCCACGAGGTAGTCGCGGAAGGCATCCAGGGTTTCGTTGGGCAGCCAGTTGCCGGTTTGCTTGAACGACTTCTCGCCCGCCAGCACCTCTTTCCACATCAGCTTGCGCGCGCCGCCGTAAGCCTTTTCTACTGCGGCGTCGAATACGCGCACGGAAGCGGCCCAAATGTCCGGACCGGTACCATCGCCCTCAATGAAAGGAATTACGGGTTGATCCGGTACGCTCAGCTTACCGCCTTTGATGGTGATTTTGTTCTCTGCCATTGTTAAAAGTTGTCAGTTGCGAATTGACAGTTATTTAGGGTGTTTGAGTTGTTGTTAGAGGTAATAAACCCGCCGGCTCCGGTCCTGTCATCCTGAGCTTGCGAAGGATCTTATCACGCCAGAACGATGCTCATAACAACGACTCGTGCTGCGGTGATAAGGTCCTTCGCTTTGCTCAGGATGAGAGACGTGGGGACATAGCGGATACTTTAATAGCCGAAAATCTCTTTCAGCGTGAGTTGCTGGACCTGGCCGTACTTGGCCAGCTCCTTGAAGTTGAGACGGTCTTTGGAGCCGATGACCAGGATGGTCTGGCTTTGGCCTTTGACTTTGGCTTGCTGAAACTTCTTCAGGTCATCGAAGCTCATATTCTGGGTTTGCTCATACACGTCGCGGCGCAGGTCGTAATCCAGGCCCAGGCGCTTGGCGCGCTCGTAGCTGAAGAGGATGTCGGACTTGGTGATGCGCTCGGTGGCAATGCTGTTACGGATGCTTTGCTTGGCAATCTGCAGGTTGGCTTCGGCCACGGGCAGGTCGTTGAGCAGGGTTTCCATACCGGCCATGGCCTCGCCGAGTTTGTCGCTCTGGGTGCCGATGTAGCTCAGGTTGTAGTTGGAGCGGCCCAGCTTGTCGGCGCTGGCGTAGCGCGACGAAGCCGAGTAGGCCAGGGCCTTGGACTCGCGCAGCTCCTGAAACACGATGCTGCCCATGCCGCCGCCGAAGTACTCGTTGTAGAGACTCACGGTGGGTACCAGGGCCTTGTCGTACACGTCGCCGCGGGTCAGGAACAGGATTTCAGCCTGCACCATGTTGTAGTCTACCCAGTACACCTTACGGTCTTTGAGCGGCTGCTCAGCAAAGTCCTTGTTGGCCGGTACGGGGGTGAGCTTGGCGGGGACGCGGTGCAGTTTGTTGAGCGTCCAGAGCAGGCCGGGGTAGCGCACGCCATTGGGCGCTTCTGGCGTCGTGCCGCCTTTAACAATGGCAGGCTCTGCATCGGTAGCAGGCCGTGGGCCATAGTACAGCACGCGGTGCTGGTAGCTAGTCAGCTTCTTGGTCAGGGCAGTTAAGTCGGCGGGCTTCAGGGCCTTGAGTTCTTTCTCGCTCAGCTGGCTGGTGAAGGGGTTTTGGGGGCCGTACTTGGCGAAGTTCAGCATGGCCTGGGTCAGGATAACCTGCTTGTTGAGCTTGGCATCCTTGCGGGCCTTGAGCACACCGTCGACCATATCCTTGAGGGCTTTGGCGTCGGGCTTGGGGTTAGCCAGCAGGCTTTCGAAAAGCTGCAGGGCCGGCTCGAAGTTGCTGTCGAGGCCGCCGAGGCTGACGTAGACGCGGTCCTGCCCGCTGCTCACGCCAAAGGAGCAGCCCAGCTTGTAGAACTCCTGCTGCAATTGAGCGGCCGAGTACTTGTCGGTGCCCAGGTACTGGAGGTAGTCGGCGGCCAGACCCAGCTTGGGGTCGTTGTTGGTGCCCAGGTCTAGGATGTAGTACAGGTTGAACAGCTCGTTTTCGGTGTTGCGGGTGTAGTACACCGGAATGCCGGAAGCAAGCTTGAACTCCTGAATATCCTTTTTGTAATCGACGAAAACCGGCTGCAGCTCGGGGCTGGGCTTGCTCACCACTTCCTGGTAGAAGCTGGAGGCCACTTCGCGGTTGACGGGCACCGGGGTAATGGCGGGCTTCACCACTTTGGGCGTGCTCGTGTCCTTGCCGGTTTTCTTGTAAATCAGCGCGTAATTGTTGCCGTAGTACTGGTTGGCTACGCGCAGCACTTCCTGCTTGGTGATTTTGCCGAAGTCCTCGTACTGCTGCAGGATGTCTTTCCAGCTCTGGCGCGATACAAACGCGGCCACAAAGGCGCCGGCGCGGGCCTCGTTGCTTTCGTAGCTCTTGGTGCGCTGCAGCTTCTCGTTGTTGATGATGGCCGGAATCAGCCAGTCGGGGAAGCTGCCCTTTTTCACCAGCTCCAGCTGCCCGAGCAGCAGGTCGCGCACCTGGGGCAGGGTCTGGCCCTGGCGCGGGGTGGCGTAGAGTACGTGGGAGGAGTAGTCGTTGTTGATGTCGGTGAACGAGGCGGCCTGCAGCACCCGCTGCTGCTGGTTCAGATTCAGGTCAATCAGGCCGGCCTGGCCGTTGGTCAGGATCTTGTCGATCATGCGCAGTACCAGCGCGTCGTGAGTGGCCGCGCCGGGGAAGCGGAAGCCGAGCATCACGTTTTCCGCATCGGGGCCCACCACTTCCTTTACCACGAGGGCCGCAATGGGGGCTTCCTGGGCGGGAGTGAAGGCCGGCACCGGCTTGCTCTGGAGCTTACCGAAGTACTGGTCGATGATGCGAATAGTCTGGTCGTAGTCCAGGTCGCCCGAGAGGCACAGGGCCACGTTGTTGGGTACGTAGTACTGGCCGAAATACTTCTTGATTTCGGTAATCGAGGGGTTTTGCAGGTGCTGAATGGTCCCGATGGTGGTCTGGGTGCCGTACTCGTGCTTGCGGTACAGGCTGGCGTTCAGGGCCTCGTATTCCTTGCTAAAGTCGTTGTCGAGGCCCCTGTTTTTCTCCTCGTACACGGCTTCCAGCTCCGTGTGAAACAGACGGGGCACCATCTCGCCCAGCCGCTCACTCTGAATGGCGGCCCACTTCTCAATCTGATTCGAGGGAATATCCTCTTGGTAAACCGTCTGCTCGACCGAGGTGTAGGCGTTGGAGCCCTTGGAGCCGATGGCACCCATCACCTTGTCGTACTCGTTGGCTACGGCATACTTGGCCGCCACGCTCGAAATCGAGTCGATCTGGTGGTAAAGCTTCTTGCGCTCCGTGGGGTCGGTTTTGGAACGGTAGACCTCGTACAGGGCCTCAATCTTATCCAGCTCGGGCTTTTCGGCGGCCCAGTTCTGGGTACCCAGGCGGGAAGTGCCCTTGAACACCATGTGCTCGAGGTAGTGGGCCAGGCCGGTAGCGGTGTGCGGGTCGTTCTTGGAGCCGGCGCGCACGGCCAGATAGGTCTGAATGCGCGGCGCGTCGTCGTAGTCCGACAAGTACACGGTCAGGCCGTTGTCCAGGGTGTAGATGCGGGCCTTAAGTGGGTCGCCCTCCACAGTTTCGTACTTGTACTCTTTCTGCTGCGCCGGCGCCGTTGGGGTCGGAGCAATGGTAGCCGCCGCAGTGGAGGCTGGCTTGCTCGTCTGGCACTGGGTGGTTAGCCCAAGCGCCGCAATGGCCGGAAAAAGAAGCAGAAAGGGTTTTTTCACGAAATTCCCAGGGCAGAAAGCGAGGCGTAAGGACAAGGTTTCAAAGATAGGCGGCCGGTATTGCAATTAAAAACGCATTGCGCTATTGGGTTGACTATGAGTGGTTTTTAAGTTGGGCGCAAAGTCCGGAATAATTAGTATGTAAGCCCGGCTTGTTTTGGGTAGCCAGCAGCACGTTAGGCGCTAACTAGGTGCGGCGCCTAGCCGACGTGGCGGCACTGAAGCCGATAGGTTGGATTAGAAAGGGGTAAAACGCTAGTAGCGCGAACGTTGTAATTCGCGTGCCTCGCGCCATTAGCGTCGTGCTGGCACACGAACTACAACGTTCGCGCTACTATCTACTAACGGTACCTTATTAGTCGGTATCCAGGCCCAGGCGTTGCTTCATGGCGAGCAGCACCGGGAATTTTTCCGAGAGGTACTCAAATTTATCGGCCGAGGTGTAGAGCATGCGGCCGGTGGGCGCTTTTTCGGCCAGCACCACCTGCACGTTTAGGCGCGGGTAGCCGGTGCGGCGGCGCAACTCGGTGAGCAGCTCCGCACGGAAGTCGTTGAACTGGTCGAGCTGCACGGGATTGTCCACGGTGAGGTGAACGACGTGCTGCTCATCGACCATAATGGGGCGGTTGAGCAGCACGTACTCGGTCATGCGCTCGGCCCGCCGCGACTCTTTGATTTCGTTCCAGACCAGCAGCAGCTTTTCCTCATCAATAGCTGGCAAGCCGGTAATGGGGCCCGTGGGCTCTTCCTCCACTACCGCTGGCCCGGCCTGGCTGGCCGAGACCTGCTGGGCTACCTGGGCCTTGAGGTCCTTGAGGCTGGGAATAAGCTTTGCTGCCGGGCTCAGGGGTTTGAGCATGGGCGCAATGCGGCGCGGTCCTTCCGGCTCGTGGCCTTCAAAGCTGGGGGCCCCGATTTCCACGTGCGGACTCGTGTCGCGAAACTGCCCGGTGGGCTGCACCGCGTCCACGTCGTCCTCGATGCTGGGCGTGTCGTGCAGCTCCTCAATTCCGCTTACGATGGGCACTATCGGCTCCGGGTCGGCGGGGGCCGTCACGACGGGCACAGGCGGTGCAACCGGGGCCGGGGTTTGCGCACTAGCTGCTACGGCCCGCGGGGCGTTATTAGGGGCGGGGGCGGGTGTACCGTTTACGGCCGGAGCTGCGGGGGTAGTTCCGTTTAGGACCGGAGCCGCTGAGCCGTTCGATGCGGGGGCAACGGGCGCTACACTAGTTTTTTTTTTAGCCTCGCCGTTGGACGAAGGAGTCATTTCGCGGGCAAACTGCACCGCCCCGTTCAGGTAGGCCAGCTTCATCAGCATGAGCTCTACGTGAAGGCGCTGGTTCTTGGCCTGCTTGAATTCGCGGTCACACTGACTCACTAGATTCAGGGCTGAGAGCAAAAAGGCCAGTGGAGCTGCCTGGGCTTGCTGCACGTAGCGTGCCCGAATGCCTTCCGAAACTTCCAGCAACTGCACCGTTACCTGATCTTTGCACACAAGCAAACCGCGCAAATGCTCAGCCGCGCCCACCACGAAGTTGTGCAGATCGAACCCATTCTGCACTACCTCGTCCAGCAGCAAAAGCGTCTGGGAAAGGTCTTCCCGCAGTAAGGCGTCAATCAGCCGGAAGTAGTACTCGTAGTCAAGGATGTGTAGGTTCTGCACCACGTCCTTGTAAGTCAGATTGTGGCCCGAGAAGGTCACCATCTGGTCGAACATGCTTAGCGCGTCGCGCAGGCCGCCGTCGGCTTTCTGGGCCAGCAGGTGCAGGGCGTCGTCTTCGGCCTGAATTTTCTCCTGGGTAGCCACGTGGCGCAAGTGCCCGCGAATGTCCTCTACTCGAATCCGGTTGAAGTCGAAAATCTGGCAGCGCGACAGAATCGTGGGGATAATCTTGTGCCGCTCGGTGGTAGCTAGAATGAAAATGGCGTAGTTTGGCGGCTCCTCCAGCGTCTTCAGAAAGGCGTTGAAAGCCGCGTTGGACAGCATGTGCACCTCGTCGATGATGTACACCTTGAAGCGCCCCTGCTGCGGGGCGTAGCGCACCTGCTCCACGAGGCTGCGAATGTCTTCCACCGAGTTGTTAGAAGCCGCATCTAGCTCGTGCACGTTAAACGAGGCGTTTTCCTGGAAAGCCCGGCAGGAGGCGCACTGCCCGCAGGCTTCGAGTTCAAATGGTGTGTTATCCGGATCGGCAGCCTTATGCAAGGCAGCCGGCACAATATCAGGCTGGGTACGCAGCAGCTCCGACACGGGGCGGCCCTGGCGTACGTGCTCCTCTACGAACTCGCAGTTGATGGTCTTGGCCAGAATCCGGGCGCAGGTGGTTTTGCCCACGCCCCGCGGGCCGCAAAACAGGAAGGCCTGGGCTAGGTGCTTGCTGGTAATGGCATTCTGCAGCGTGGTAGTCACGTGCTGCTGGCCCACCACGCTTCTGAACGTGGCAGGACGGTATTTACGGGCCGAAACGACGAAATTTTCCATACTCCTTCCTGCAAAGGTACCCCGAAAAGACGGTCTTTGGAAGGGAACAAATTGCAGATAACAGAACGTTATTACCCTTGAATGCGTACATTCGCACCCCGCTACTTGTGGGGGCATCGTTCTTTACCATTTGGGGCTGACCGGAATTGACAGCTTGCGCAAGTCGCGAGTAAGCGTGCCAGGAGTTGAATGGATCTTCTGCGACCAAATCATTCGAACAATAACTGGCGAGTATAGCTACGCCATGGCTGCTTAGTCTAGGTACTAGGTAATGTCATCGTCCCGCACCCGTTCTCTTTTACACGGGTGAGTTCGGGGCGTCGTAAGTAAAAGATAGTTAGAAAGGGGGTGTGACTTTCTAGCGAAAAACAATCGCATCTAAGCAAACTCTACGGGCCTGATGCGCGCCCGGAGTTTGATGAAAATCCAAGCGTAGATACGCACGTAGAAAGCTCGACGGTTTCCTTGTCTGGACCAGGGTTCGACTCCCTGCAGCTCCACTTTAAACCCGCCTTACAGCATTGTAGGGCGGGTTTCTTGGTTTCTGGGGTACATACAGGGGTACAACTCGTGAAAAACGAGAGCGAGTAAGCTATTTGTAATGGGTGGTTTCTAACTGTGTTGGTAATGCTCCACTGCCGGGCCTTCCCAACGACCCGTAATCTGATACAGCTCGTAGAAAACCAGCCACTCGGCGAGCCACGGAATAGTCTTATCATACAGATGGTGTTTGTCAGACCAGGCCAGGTCGCCGGGATAGTAAAGGCACAGGCTATTGTCGGCTGGATAGAAGTGTGTGAGAGCGTGGTGCCGGTACTCAATACCTGGATTGAGCACGAACACTTTTGGGGGCCGGCCAGGAGCGTAGTCAATCTTGATGCGGTAAGTGCCTTCGCCACCGGGCGAGGAAACCTCCCCACGACAGCTCAATGCATTGCGCTTCAGCTGGCACCGAAAAGCTGGATAGTGCCGTTCGACCAACTGCTTTTCACGATGAAATACGGCAAACCAGTCTTTGCCCTGTCGTGCCAATGGATGAAAACGACGCCCCCCATCGAAGCGGTGTGATTGGTTAGGTACTCCGTGGCCGTGTGTGGTAATACCGACAGCAGCTGTTGTGGCTGCGCGCCCGCTGTTGATGAGCACGGCCGAGGCGCGCAGCTTGGCTTCTTTGGCATCCACGTCCTCATCGAGCCCGTCAGGGAAGCGTGAGCCCAGATGGTGCCGCCAAAGTTTGCTGGCGCTCAACTGGTTTTTTTCGTCGTCTACCGCCTCGTCAGCATCCTCAATAAACTCGTCGAGCGCATCGAAGAAATTCCGCTTCAGCTCGTCAGAGTATTTGCTCAGCAAGTCATCTTGGGGCGTGGTGGGCATTGTGCACTTCCATTCTCGTTTTAGGTCGCTCCGAATAGCTTTAAGGAGGGCGCGTAAGGCGCAGTCGTCGCGGCCATTGGCCACGAAGTTGCGTTCCGCCAACACCGTCATGCACAACCCACTGGGCATCTTGTGGGCACACCAGTCGCACCACGATTTCAGGTACTTCACCAACCGCACCAGTTGGCCCTTGGCATCGCGCTGCTTGCGAAACCACGTGATAAACTCCTTGGGGTCGCTGTCTTCCCAACCTTCGTTCTTCACTGCCAGATGAGGATGGTCCTCGTCTTCCAGCATGTAGTAAACGGGCAAGTCGATGTGATAATCGGCCTTATAGGTTACTCGAATACATTTCTTGCGCCACTGTGCCGGCTCGCTGGTGTGGTCTTTGACGGCCTCGTATACCCAGCGCTGCAAGGTGGTAGCCGTCACGTCGGGCTTGCACAGAAAGTACACACCGTCGTCCAGGTCACAGGTGTCGTCGTGGATGCGAATCACCGTTCCCAGCTTCTGCGAGCCCTGAGTGAAGAACTTCGGCTTGTAGTCGGGATGGTGTTCCTTAAAGTGGTCGGTGATTTTGCGGCGAAGCTCCTTTTTGGAAGTGCTGAGCTTGGTTTTCTTCGTGCTGAGCACGTTCAGGTTCTGGTTGAAGTCCAGAAACAACTTGTTGCAGTTGGCCATAAAAACGGAATCAGTGGTTAAGCAGCTATTAGTGTGGGCTGGCTCAGTGAGCGGCAGGGAGCAAACGCAGCTGTTGGCTCAGCACAGAAATTATCAATAATGCGACGGCCCCGTTCGCGGAACTGGTTGCTGGCCCGCTCCTGCAAAGCCGTGAGCTTTGCTGGGGAAGTGGTGTCCAGATCGACGTATTCCTGTTTATTGAGAAAGTCGAACTGAACCCGCTCGTACAAAAAAGCTTGCGGGGCCTCTCGGCCGGCTCCCCGGCTAAGCACCTGGCAGACGCTATCGGTGTGGTCGGCCTGAGCATGAAGTATCATGTCCAGGATACGCATTTTGTTGGCCCAGTAAAGCAGACCCCACCGCCGCTGCTCGGGGCGCTCCGTGAAGGCCTGCCGTCCGGTGCCGATGGAGAGCAGTCGAATATTGGCCCACGGCACAGCCAAGCAGCCATGGGCCTCGGTCAGGCCGATAAGGGCGGGGTTGTTGGCGAAAATGCCGCCATCTACGTTGTGGCTAATTATAACCTCTTCTCCCGTTACATCGGCGAGGTAACGCGGGCTATAGGGGTCGAAATAGGTGGGGGCAGCGGCCGTAGACATGCCAACTTGATAAGCTGGCATCTGGTAGTCACGGATGAAGTCTTTGTGGTGACATGTTTTGTACACGCTCACTTTGCCCGACACAGCGTTGAACACCGGAATGCAAACCCGTGTGCGGGCGTGTCCCAGTCGGGTGTTTCCATCTGGAGAGTAGGGGGCAAACTTTTCCTTCAGCAGCGCCTCCAGTTTCTTATTGGAGTACCGAGCTGTACCTAGCCAGGAAACAAGATTCCGGCCAGCACCGAAAATGTCCTTGGCGTGGTGCGAGTACAGGTGCACGAGTTCCCGAGCCGGCATGCCTAATGCCAGCGCCAAAGCGATAATGCCGCCGGTAGAGGTACCACAGATTAAGTCGAAGTGCTGATAGAGAGAAGTGTGTTCTTGGCCATCTCGTTGCAGTTGCGATTCTAGGTCGGCTAGGAATCGAGCGGTATAAAGGCCACGGATTCCTCCACCATCAAGGGACAGAATGCGGAAAGGCTGGTTCAGCGAAGGAGGGGCAGAATCCATTTCAAATTATTTGGGTTTGTTTTGTACAGGAAAAAAGCCGCCGTTGCATTTTGGCATGCGTATAATAAATATGCTTGTCTACTCTGCGACACGTCTGTTTCATGAACGAAACACTTTCAGCAATTGTTCCATTAGTGAAACAAATGTTTTCTTTGCGCAACAATGTCACTAACCCATCATGAGCGTACAACTTGACACTGACAAACTTGCCGCGATGGTGAAATCCAAGCGAGCGGGTCGCGGGCTACGAGCAGTAGCCCAGGAGATAGGCGAAGTCAGCGCCTCCACTCTCTCCCGAATTGAGCAAGGCTCCGTTCCAGACGTGAATACCTTCTTGCAGCTCTGCAAATGGCTGAACGTCCCTACCGATACTTTTACCATTACCGACGAAGCCACAGAAACCAAAGAATCAGCGGCTGCCGGAAGTGATAAAATTGTAGCCCACTTACGGGCCGACCGCGTTTTGCCAAAGGCTACGGCACAAGCGCTGATAGAAATGATACAACTTGCCTATCGGCAGGTGAGCCAAGAAGCCCACGGGCACTAATGAAATAGCGTCTCAGTGGTCGCCAAGTCCAAACTCCCCCACGGTTTCGCTGCAAAAGCAGAGCGAAAAGCAGAATCCTTGCGCCACGAACTTGGATTACGGTCGCATGAGCCATTGTGTGCCTTTCGTCTCTGCGAACACTTGCGCATAAAAGTCGTCGTGGTTCAAGAGATGGATGGCCTTTCCCTGGAGAGTCTTTCGGTACTGTGCCACCCCAGCGGAAAGCATTGGTCGGCCCTTACCATGCCGTTTCACCCATCCCAGCAATCCTCACACCTTATTGTCCACAACGGGGTGCATCCGCCGGCACGCCAGCAAAGCAATGTTATGCACGAGGTTGCGCACATTCTTTGCGGTCACAAGTTATCCGCTGTCGATACCGGCAAGAACTTACCCGATTACATGCGGCTCTACCCAGAAGAGCAAGAATTAGAAGCCGACTGCTTAGGGTGGACGCTATTGTTACCGCGGGCAGCGTTGCTGTTTGCGCTGAGCAGGGGTTGGGACAATGCCAAAATTATGGAGCACTATCAGGCCAGTGCTCAAATGGTACAGCTCCGCATCAACAGAACAGGTGTAAAACGCCAATTAGCTTACCTGCGGCCTTAACCTATAATAGAATATTGCATAATCACTAGGGGAATTGTCTTCTGGCTATTAGTAGATAGATTAGATAGTATATGTATCAAGACCGTTACTCACTGGCGCGGAGTAGCTGGTAAAAATAGGGGGGATTGAAGCAAATGGAAACGCAATTGTCAGACCGGGTGGGTCTATTTTCCATCTGGCCCTTACGAATCTCAACTCTACTTCATGTCGTCGGGGTGAGTATCTATTTCGCCATCTATATACATCTGCAACAGCGTGTTGCGTTTCTGCCGGCTGTGGCGCGCTGCTGCCCTAAAGGAAGCTAGCAACAACCAAATAGTTGCTACAACACGCTGCATAGTAACTCCACAACCGAGCCACTGTAAGAAGTAAGTCAGTATAACTGCACCAATACTCCATTCAATAAGAAAGAAGAGCACCCCTATCATATAGGGCCATGTTGCAAAAAAAGCTGTGCGTAAAAGTTTCATTGAATAGTACAAGCGTTTATAGACCTACATAGGTACCCTCATCTGTCTGCCTTAACAAGGGCGATGAGGCCAAGGCGTTAGGCATCGGCTGTGCCTGAATGAGGAATGTGTTTGCCTCTTCAGGCAGTTTGAAACCATACTGCGTCGCCATTTCCTGCGCTAGGGGGTAGTACAGGTTCATTAGGCACGCCCGCACATAGATTATATGCTGAAAGTCGAACCAGAACTCGTTTTGCAACTCTGGCGTCTCAAACTCCTCTCTCATGATTTCCAGGTCATCGAGCAGGTATTTCCACAATGGGTCTCCCGCGACTTCCGAGAAGATTTCTTGTAGAGCGGACAGTTCAGGAGTCCGTTCAGGCTCAGGAATGCCGCTGAAGTAGTCGCTGGCGCAGTTGATGGCAAGCTGTTGCCGCTGCATTGGACCTTCCAACTGCTTCTGATACTGTGTACAAAGGTCGTCAAGCTCACGCCGCGATAGTTCTGAGGCCGTTTTTACCATATAGCTAAACAAGTTAGACTCAAAGCTACTGATCTTTCCTTGATTTGGATACACATATGTATCTAAACGCTTTGAAGCCTAGTAGACCTTGCGCTGGTGAAAAATCCGGCCGGTCTTATAGTTTTTGGGCTTCACGTGCGCCGGCTGCGGGAGCAACGACAACTTAGCCAGCAGGCTCTAGCTGATATGGCTGATGTTTCAAAGCTCACCATCCAACGCCTTGAGTTAGCCAAGTTCTCGGTGACTCTTGACATCCTCATTTCCCTCACGCGTGCATTTGAAATTCCTCTACAGGAATTAATGAACTGTCCCGGAATTGAGGAAGTAGATGAGCTTAAAAACGGCTAGTTGCCCTAACCGGAAGCCTGCCCCAACATTTAGTGGTAAAAGCAGCTCTGCTCCTGGAGCGCTAACTGCAGGCCGACGGCATCACCAAAATCGTGGTGCTCTCCGGCGACAAGGACAGCCTATCACAGCGTGTACATAGGTATCCCAGTGCATATAGGAGAGCTAAGGTTGGCAGGCGACAAGCTCTGACAGGTAATGAGCGGGTTTCTGCTTAAGACCCAGCACTAGGCCCTGATGCCGCAGGTAGTAAAGCTGGACGGCGACGTCCAAATGATTGGCTGCGACTTGGTGCTGGTGAATCAATGCCAGGTTGGTTTCGCTGAGTGTGCATTGGCGGATGAACTTGGCAGGGCCAGCTACTGCTCTCGCTTGGCGGCGGACAAGGTGAAACGACGAGGCACAGGGCGCAGGTACGGTAGAGGTATCTGATGGAGGTGTCGATTCACCTATAAAGTGTCATTGGTATCCCCCTCAACTTGGACTTACACTCTGCCGATTGTTCGTTTATAAGACCGTTTTGCTGAATAATGCGTCCTTAGTAGGACGGTGCCTGCAGCTTGCCGCCGGGCCACGGGAAAGGCAGGACGAAGCCGGTGTTCGTTACCTCCGGTCGCACAATACTAGGTCACCCCACGCGTCAGGGTAGCTCGATAAAAAAGGTGGTACCTTCTTTTTCGCGGCTTTCCAGCCAGATTTTGCCCTGGTGCTTTTCCACAATCTGCTTGGTGATGAACAAGCCCAGGCCCGTGGTGGTGTCCCCGTACAGGCCTGGCCGGGCGGCCTTGCTGAACTTGTCGAACACATGCGGCTGCAGCGCTTCAGGAATGCCCAGTCCCGTGTCCTTCACGACTAGGCGGATACTGTTTTTAAGCTGGCGCAGGGCCACGCGGATGGTGCCCCCGGCAAACGTGAAGTTCAGGGCATTAGAAAGCAAGTTATCGAGGATGCGCCCAAACTTGTCGGCGTGGATGTTGGCGTGAATGGGGGTCTTGGGCAACTCTAAGTGCAGGTGGATTTCTTTTTCCTGGGCCGCGAGACGAAACGCCTGCAGGCGTTTGTCGAGCAGAGCCCCCAGGTCGGTGCGGTGCTTTCTAGAGCGGTCAGCCTCCAGCTGCCCCAGAAACAGCACGTCGCGCAGCAGCGCGTCGGCTGTGCCGCAGGCCTGTTCCACCACGCCCAATAGCTTCTCCACATCCAGCCGGTCTGTTTCCGGTTCGATGCCGCGCACGCCGGCGTGGGTCCGTAGTAGATGCATCACCATGCGGATGTGCACAATAGGGTTTTTCAGGTCATGGGCCGCCAGATGCAGCATCGTTTCCTGCGTGTCGTACAACTTCTGGTTAGCCAGTTCCATTTCCTTGCGCTCGGTGATGTCTTCCAAGGAGGTGTAGCCCAGCTCGCCTTCTTCATCGGGGAAGAGCACCGAGGTGACCCGGCACCAAAACGAGGATTTATCCACGCGCACTAGGCAGGTTTCCAGCGCAAACCAGGGCTTTTTATGCGCCCAGAGCTGCTCCTGTAACGTTGCCCAATCCTGGACAAAGTCGGGGTGGGCAAATTCAATGATTCTGCGCCCTTCCACTTTCTTCGGGTTTTTCAGGCCCAGCATGGTAGCCAGCGCCTGGTTGGCCTGGCGGATACGCAGGTCCGGGTCAATGATTTTCTGGCCCATCGGCGAGTTCTCGAACACCGTCCGAAACCGCTCCTGGCTGCGCTCGTAACGCTGCTGCTCTACTTGTTGCTCTTCGGCGGCCGTCTTCTGTTGCCGTAGGCGGGTGTTTTTCTGCTGTAGGGCTTGGACTTGCTTCTTTTCGGAGCCGGACGACGCTGGAATGGACGGGGAGGAAGCCATAAAAGGGACAGAATATTGATGTAGGAAGAGCCACCGAAAGGAGCATCAAGGTAGCAGCGCAGGGTCCGTGTATACGCAAAAGGTCGCGCCGCCGCCTACGCGACGGTTCTCTTTGATGTGGTTGCCATTAGAGATATGCTCCTTTTGCTTTTCGGACCCTTTTTGTGAACTAGCATCGAAAGGGTAGGTAAGGATGCCTCAGGAAACGAAAAAACATCTCCCATTATGGGCACGAATAAAACGGGCGGACCAGCTGGCCCGCTCGTTTCTTTTCCCGGAAACTTCGCTCTATACCCTCGGCTTTCGTACTGCCACTCTGACCTCAACGCTGCTTGAATGCCTACGGACTCTACCCCACTTGACTTGCTGCCCGTCTTCAACGCCCAACCCGGGGCCACCCTGCTGCTATCCCCGAATGGATCATTCTCGGTGCCAGCGACGACTACTTGGCCGCAGCGCTCACCAAGCGGGAGGCCATTGTGGGGCAGTATATCTTCGACGCTTTCCCCGACAACCCCGCGACGCCCGAGGCCAACGGTATGGCCAATGTGCGCGCCTCCCTGGAAACGGTGCTGGCCACCGGCAAGCCGCACGAGATGGCCCCGCAGCACTACGATGTGCCCGACCGAACCCAGCCCGGCCGGTTCCTGGAGCGCCACTGGCTGCCGCGCCATACGCCCGTGCTCGATGCCACCGGGCAGGTGCAGTTCATCATTCAATCTGTCCAGGACATCACCGCCAGCCGCCAGGCCGAACTGCTGCTGCGCACGAGCCAGGCTGCGGAGCAGGCGGCCCACGCCGTGGCCGAACAGCAGCGCCAACGCTTCCACGAGGTGCTCACGCAGATGCCCGCCTACATTGCCGTGTACCAAGGGCCCGACCACATCTACCAATTCGTTAACCCCGCCTATCAGAGCTTGTTTCCCCACCGCTCCTTCCTCGGCCGGCCGTTTCGCGAGGGGATCCCGGAGGCCGTCGAGTTGGGAGTTGTGGCCCTGTTTGACCAGGTGTACCGGACCGGCGAGCCGGTCTACCTCTGGGAAATGGAAGGCTGGTTCGACTTTCACGGCAACGGGCAGCCGGTGCAGGTCTTTCTCAACATCTCCCTGCACCCGTTGCGCGATGTACAGGGCCACATTGATGGGGTCATGGACTTCACCTACGACGTGAGCGAGCAAGTACGCGCCCGCCGCCAGGTCGAGGAGCTCAACCAGGAGCTGGAGAACCGGGTGCAGGAGCGCACCCAGGACGCGGAGCACTCCCGCGCCGTCGCCGTGGAGCAGCGCAACCGCCTGCTGCGCCTCTTCAGCCAGGCCCCGGCCGAGATCAACCTCTTCCAGGGCCCCGACCACATTTGGACCTTGGTGCACCCCCGCACTCAGGCCCTGCTGGCTGGCCGCTTGCTGCAGGGCCTGCCCCGCCGCCAGGCCCTGCCCGAACTGCCCGAAGCGCAGCACGAGCCGTTTGACCGCGTGTTCCGCACCGGCCAACCCGTGCACGTCAGTGAAACCACCCAGCGCTTCGACAACCTCTACCCTGGGGGAGAACAGCACGACGAGTACTACGACCTGACGCTGCAGCCTAAATACGACGCATCTGGGCACATAGAAGGTGTGATGAGCTTGGCCCTCAACGTGACCGAGCGGGTGCGCGCCCGCCACCAGGCCGAGGCTCTGCAGACGCAGGTGCTGGCGGCCGTCCAGGAGCAGGCTCAGGCGCGGCAGGCCCTGTACCAGGTGTTCGAGCAGACCCCGGCAGCGGTGGCCCTGCTGCGCTCCCCCGGCCACCGGTATGAATACGTGAACCCCGCCTACCAGGCCTTTTTCCTCGACCGTCAGTTGGTGGGCCTCGACCTGGCGGTGGCTGCCCCCGAACTGGTAGCCCAGGGCTTTAAGGTGCTGATCGACCAGGTCTACCAGACGGGGGAAACCTACTTTGGCTCCGAGCAGCCCTTCACGCCCCCGTCTGCCATTGGAGAGCCGCCCCGGCCCTACTATTTCAACTTCACCTACCAGGCCTACCAGGAAGATGGCGCCGTGGCTGGCGTGTCCATCTTCGCCTTCGACGTCACCGAGCAGGTGCTGGCCCGGCAGGAGCGGGCGGCACAACAGCAGCGCCTGGAGCAGTTGTTCATGCAGGCACCCGCTGCCATCTGCATCCTGGCCGGCCCTGCGCTGGTGTACGAGCTGGTCAATCCGGGCTACCAGGCCCTGTTTCCTGGCCGCCGGCTGCTGGGCCTTCCTCTGCTCGAGGCCATGCCCGAAATTGCCGACCACACTGTGTACCAGGGCTTTCGAACCGTGTATGAGCAGGGCGTCACACTGGAGGCAAAGGCGCTGCTGATTCCTATTGCCCGCCCCGTCGACGGGCAGCTGGAAGACCGCTACTTCAACTACATCCAGCAGGCCCGCCGCGACGCAGCCGGGCAGCCCGACGGCGTGCTGGTCTTTGCCTTTGAAGTCACCGAACAGGTCCAGGCCCGCCAGCAGGCCCAGGGCCTGGCCGCAGAGCTAACGACGACCAACGAGCAGCTCACCCGTACCAACGTGGACTTGGACAACTTCATCTACACGGCCTCCCACGATTTGAAGTCCCCCATCTCCAACATTGAGGGGTTGCTGTACTTGCTGCAGGGGGAGTTGCCCGAACAGGTGGCCCAGGAGGAGAAGGTCGGCCCTACCTTGGCCCGCATGCTAGAGTCGGTGGAACGCTTCAAGCGCACCATTGCCCACCTGACGGACGTGTCCAAGCTCCAGAAAGAGCACACTCCTCCTTCCACCTTGGTCAACCTGGCCAACGTGGTCGAGGACGTGCGCCAGGACCTGCTACCCCAGCTACAGGCGGCCGGTGCCACGCTGTTCATCGACGTATCGGCGCAGCCGCCCGTGCAGTTTTCCGAGAAGAACCTGCGCAGCATCATCTACAACTTGCTCAGCAACGCCGTCAAATACCGCCACCCCAGCCGCCCGCCGCATGTGGAAGTACGGGCCCATGTGCACGCTGAACAAACCGTGCTCGAAGTGCACGACAATGGGTTGGGCATCGATCCAGCCCACCTGCCGCGCCTGTTCACCATGTTCCAGCGTTTCCACGACCACGTCGAAGGCACCGGCATCGGTCTCTACATGGTCAAGCGCATGGTCGAAAACGCGGGCGGCCGCATCGAAGTACAGTCCCAGCTGGGGGCGGGCACCACCTTTCTCGTCCATCTGCCCCACGCCTCCGGCCGCACCGCGTAACTCTCTTCCCCGTTTCCCAGGGCCGCTATTTCGGGTACCCTGCTCGTTGACGACGAGACCACCGTTTCGCTGAACTAGAGCGCATTTTATCTAGCGGCCAGGGGTTAGATCAGTCTGGCCCTACATAGCAAGGAACAGTGAGCAGTTGAACAAAGTAGATTCGACCTTTTTAACAAAATGTGCTCGCACTGGGAAGTCTAATTTTGTCCTATCAACGAGCTCTTTACTCCGAAGCCCACTATGGAGACTGCGCTTAACTCTCTTCCCAGGTACCCGGCATGCAATTGAATCGCTACGCGGATATGCTCTTTGCCACGCATGATCTTTGGCACATCCTTGGGGTAGTGCCGGGCTCGTCCGTGCTATGCTATTGCCTGCTGTTAGGCGAATACGGACAGCAATGACCGGGGCAGCCCCTACTGGAGGCGGCCGTCGTACCCCTCACGTCAAACGGGGCCGTGTTCAGAGTACAGCTAATCTGCTGTTCAGCAGTAGGCCCGAAGGGAAGCTTCTTTTTGCTAATCGAACGGTATATAGTAACAAGTGTGTCAGCCCGCCCTTCTTAACTCCAAATGAATCCCGCTTCATGGTTTCACCAGCGGGTTGCTTATTTCGCTATAAAGAACAAGATGGAAAATCCGTATTTGCGGCGTCAAAACTGGTATATATAGCGAGTACGAGCACCGTATAGGTATAGGACAGCTTCTCCTTATTCTACTTCTCCCTATGCTCTACACCGAAGCGCAACGCCAGCGGGCCGTCGCCTGGGCCGTCTCTATGACAACTAATACCTCCTTGGCGCCGCGTCGCTACGAGCGGCACTTGCTGGAAAACTACCAGCGGGGCCACCTCACCTTAGACGAGGTGTTGCACTTACTGGACACGAGCATCTATCAGTTGCTCTACCGTAGCCAAGCCGTTGGGCCAATGGCAGAGCAGCACCTACAGCAGCTACTGGAGTGGAGTCGCGCGTATAACGCCCAGCACCGGATTACGGGTTTGCTCTTATACAGCGAGGGACACTTCGTGCAGGTCCTGGAAGGTCCGCAAGAGGAAGTACGCACCCTCTACGCGCGCATTCAACAGGACGTCCGCCACCAGCGCATCGTGACCATTGGCGAAGGGCCCGAACCGGTACGGCGCTTTGCGGACTGGTCGATGGGGTTTGGCCACGTAGCAGCTACGGACATCGATGTGGTGCTGCAGGCTACTCCTATTCCGTTTCCCAGCCCCGACGTGCAGGAAGAGCATATACAAGCCCTGCTGCAAGCCTTTGGCGTACCGCTGTATTCTATCCCTTCAACGGACTCCGGAGCCGCTATACCGGCGGCCCCTCTATCATCCGACGCACCGTAGCGTGCGTGCAGAAGCCTCGTCCACCTGCTGCACCAGGGAGCTTCTCCTTCTCGCCCCTGTGCTGCGACGCATTCCTACTCGTATCGCCTAGAGGAGGCATGATCAGCCTGTACCCAAGGTACAATCCCGCCTAGGATACTTCGTCTGCTCTTGCTTCGTGAAGCTGGCGGAAATGATGGAAAGAGGAGCATCACGTGAACGGCGACGCGCAAGAAATTGGGTAGGGCTGGTATAATACCTGTTAAAAAGCACGTACCGGGACTAGTTCGTCCCACCGGATGAACGCACAGGCTCTCCTTAGGAGCCAAGCAGCAAGCTGCCTGCCCGCCAGATTGACCACGCTTCGGGCGTTAGATGACGGGCCATATAGTGGTGCAGTGAATAGCCATTGCGCTCGAGTATGGTGCGCGCAATGGCTAGCGGGCAATTCGTGGCGAAGGCCTGAATAGGGGCGTACTCCGGCAATTCGTTGCGGCTTAGCTGCTCCTCGCTACGCAGAGGGCATAAGTCAACCTGGCGAAAATAAGCTATTTCAGCGGCGACAATTTCCTCTGCCAGCGTGGGGTGCCCTGCGTGTTGCATGAAATCAGCTTGAGATAGAGGTGTCGTCTTCTTGAACATACAAAAAGCCTTGGCTACTGTTTCGGGTAGGTCACTTCTTTATTAAGATTCCTAACCCACGTCATGGGTTTATGTCTTAAAGTGCTAGACGAGACAGCCGTTGCCGAGCCCCCATGGACCAAGTCTTGACTGTACCCAAAGGCACCCGCAACTCCTCGGCAGCTTCCGCCTGCGTGTAGCCGCGCAGATACAGCAGGTCCAGGACCTGCCGATACTCGGGCCGGAGTCCGAGGAGGAGCTCTGGCACACCAATGTGCTCGGGGTTAAATTCCGTGGGCGCAATAAATTGCCGGCCCGTCGTGTCTTCCAGGGTTGCCATGCGCTTGATCAAATGGTAACGAGCACTACGCAGATGGTCGATTGCCGCGTTGCGGCAAATGGCAGCGGCCCAGGTGAAAAGCTGACTTTTGGCCGCGTCGTACGAGGCAATCGACACCCAGACCTTGAGCAGACTTTCCTGCAACACGTCTTCGGCACTCTGCGGGTTGCCCACCACGCGCAGTACGGTGCCGTGTAGCGCCCGGCCAAATTGCTGGTAAAACACGGTCATGGCCCGCGCCTCCCGATTCGTCAAGCGCTGCACTAGTTCGTGGTCAGATACGGGCATAGGATAACTGTTCAAACGGCTATGCCTCTTTCGTGCGTAGCCGCTGGAGCTGCAGATTGTAGGCTAGCCACCGTGGGGTAGCAGGTCATTGTACCAGAAGGGCAGCGGGTATCAACACGGCCCGTACGGGCGGTATGCGCGGCTTTTCTCATGAGCTTAGCGTAACTTCTTGCGTTCAAACTGCAAGTCACCGCTCAGGGCCTCGTGCTTCAGGATGGACTCGTGCACGACGCGGGCCTGCTGGCCGGTTTCATCGGCTTTGCGGTAAAACAGCTTGGCCACGGCCTGCTGCTGGTCATCGGCGAAGTGCTGCCCCAGGTTTTGGAGCAGCATCTTGGTTTCTTCCAGCCCGCGCATGGACTGGTAAAGCATACTTTCCACGGATTGGGTAACCTCACTGAGCAATGCGCTGACGGTGTAGGCGTGGCCCGTGTGGCAGCGGTAGCGGATCAGCTGGCCTTCGATGAGCTGCGTCAGCGCGCCGTGGCAATCGGGGCAGGTGAAGGGGGTGAGCTTGCCTTTGTCAATGATGCCCAGCTCGAAGCCGCCCCCTTGCTTGGCAATGGTCAGCTCGATTTTGAGCAGGTCCAGCTCCGCGGCAGACAAGCGGGTTTTTGCCGGGGCATGCTCCTGGGTGAGGCGGACGAGCAAAGTTCCCATTTGGGCCAGAGGCACCACGTAATCGGCCGCCACGAATTCCAGGGCATTGGTGGGCATTGAGGGCTGCTCGGCATCGTGGGGCTCTTGCACGAGGGCCTGTCCGCCCATGCGCTGCACCGACCACAGGCCGGAGGTGCCGTCGTCGAGGTAGCCGGTGAGTACTACCCCAATGACCCGGGGGCCGTAGGTATAGGCCGCCGAGCGGAACAGGGCGTCGATGGAGGGCCGGGACCGGTTTTCCTTGGGGCCACGTGTCACCAAGACCCGGTTGCCTTCGAGTAGCAAGTGGTGGTCGGGCCGGGCCACGTAAATGATGCCCGGCTCCACTTCCTCCCCATCCTGCGGATGCCGGGCGTGGAGGGCAGCCACCGAGTTGAGCAGTTGCGGCAGTAGGCTGGGGGAGTCCGCCGGCATATGCATTACCACGAAAATGGGTGCGGGAAAGTCGGCCGGCAGGGCTTTGACGAGCTCCATCAGCGCCGCCACCCCACCGGTGGATGCCCCAATGACGATAATGTCCCGGTATGACTTCGGCTGTTTGCTGGCAAGGGGCTGGGTCATGGTGTTTTCTGGATCAAGCACGAATACCAGCTTGATGCTAGCAGTGCAACAACATTTCTTTATCCGTTCAAATGGAACATGGTTCCCAGTTGAAGAGAATGGATGCAGCGGGATAACACCGGATGGACGTTGCACAGCCAGACACCGGTTCCGGGCCGTTGCAGCTGCAAGAGCTGCGTCACAAAATGACCGATGCCCAAGGGATGTGGCAAGGGAAGCCACCGGCAGTCGATGAGCAGCTGCGCCGGTGGCGCTAGCTGCAGGTCAGCCAATTGCTCGGCCGTTAAGGCAGCGAGGTTCACGGGTAGTACCGCGGGCACCGCGCTGGGCGCGGCGGCTGAAGGCTCAAAGAGTTTTTGCATACAACTACACGAAAGCGCTGGGTGAACTACCAAGACAGGGTGCCGCGGCAGGTAAAACCAGAAGGCGCTCTTCCGGCAGGGCTACTGGATTGAAACAAGATTCCCAGGCACTTACACAAAGGAACGGTTTTCCGGCCCTGCTCTTCTCCGCATACCTACCCGGTTTACCAAGGTAGATACCCGATTGTATCCCCGTATTTATACCGGGATACAGTCATGGTACCAGAATCGAAAGGGGTATAGGCGATACTGAGGTAATTAGCCCGGTGGACCAAGCAGCACGAAAGCGGTCCGTCAGGGCTTGAGCAAGCCCCGCTCCATGGCGTACTTGATCAGGGCGGGGGTGTTGCGGGCGCCGGTTTTTTCCAGCAGGTTCTGGCGGTGCGTCTCCACGGTGCGCCGGCTGGTGAAGAGCTGGTCGGCCATTTGCTGATTCGTGAGTCCTTCGGCCACCAACAGCAGGATTTCTCGCTCCCGATGCGTCAACGGAACCCCAGAAACCACCTCGGATTGAATTGGCTCGTGTACCAAAATCTTTTCCAGCAGGCCCAAGCCAATTTCCGAGCACAAAAACCGCTTGCCCGCCGCAACGCTTAGCAGCGCTGATACAATTTCGTGCTTATCCGCGTTTTTGAGTACGTAGCCGTGCGCCCCCGCCGCCAGCGCCTCCCGATGGTGCGCTCGTGGGTCATCATCGAGAGCAGCAGGATGCGCAGGTGCGGATACTCCTCCCGCAAGCGGTGCGTGGTAGCCAGTCCGTCAAGCACGGGCATGTTCAGGTCTAGCAGCACCACGTCGGCGTCCACCGTTGCCAACTGGTCCAGCAAGGCCTGCCCGTTGCTGGCCTCACCCACCACTTCGAATTGCGGGTCAGCCAGCAGCAGGGCCCGCAGACCGTCGCGGATAAGGGTGTGGTCGTCCACGAGGAAAATGCGAATCATGGCTAGGAGAATAAGGGTAGGGGAATGCGCAAGCGAATGTGGGTACCGAACTCGGGCGAAGAGTCGATGGCCACGGTACCTCCCAGCAGGGCCACCGCATCACGGACAGTGCGCAGGCCCAGGCCTTCGGCAGCCTCCTGCGCATCGAACCCGTGGCCGTTGTCCTCAGCCCGCAGGCTGACCCCGTTGGGCAAGATTTCCAGCTCCAGCGTGGCCTGCGAGGCCCCGGCGTGCCGGACGATATTGTGCACCAGCTCCTGGGCGAGGCGAAACAAAGTCACCTGAATCGGCTGGGGAAGGTGTTGCGGCTCCCCCCAGATATGACACTCAACGCGCAGCTGCGGCGTGGATAAATCCCGGCAGACGTCGCGCACCGCCGCGGCCAGGCCGTACTCGACGAGCGACGTCGGTACCAGCTCGTGCGCCAGCGTACGGGTTTGCTGCATGGCGTCGGCCAGCAGGCGGGCGGTTTGTTGATGCAGGCTGGCCAGGGCCGGCAGGGCCAGCAGCGTGGGCGTACCCAGCTGGTCGAGGTGCAGCTTGGTGGCGTACAGTACCTGGCCTAGACCGTTGTGCAGCACCTCGGCTAAGCGCTGCCGCTCGTTTTCCTGCGCCTGCAGAATGGCCAGCAGCAGCTCTTTGTGCTGGTCCAGTTTGAGGGCTAGGTTCTCGGCTTCCAGCCGTTGCACGTCACTCACGTCCAGGCACACGCCCAGTACCCGCTCCGGCGCTCCCGGCGCAGCGGGAAGCAGGACGGCTTTAAAACGCACGGTTTTCACCTCGTCGCCCACGCGCAGCCGCAGCAGCGTGTCGAAGCTGCTGGTGCCGGCCGTAAGGATGCGAATTAAGTGCCCGGCTGTGGTCCGGTCGTCGTCTACCACGGCATCGAGAAAGTGTTGGAGGCGGACAGGACTGCCCACGGGACGGTCCAGAAGGCGGTAGAGGCCGTCGGACCACATCAGCTGCTGCGTACCCAGGTCATAATCCCAGCTGCCCATGCCGGCCACCGCTTCCGACTCCTGCAGCAGAGTATAGCTCTTGATCTGGGCCTGTTCGAGCAGCTTGCGGGCCGTGATGTCTTCAGCCGTATAAAGCAGGCCGTCCCCTAGCTTGACTCCCACCAATCGAAACCAGTGGTTGTAGCCTTCGTGGTCGTAATAGACCTCGAAGTCTGCCCGCCGGCCGGTTTCGACCACAGCTACGAATCGCTCCAAAATCACCGTATGGTAGGACCCCGGGTGCAACTCGCCGTGGCGCTGCCCAATCAGGGACTGGCCAGGGTAGCGTGCCTGGGTGACGGCATTGACCAGCACGTACTCGAAATCCACGAGCAAGCCCTGCCCGTCGCGCACGGCCCGCAGCAGCGTGACGGCGGTGGTAGTCGAATCGAATACCGATTGCAGCCGAGCCTGGCTTTCCACCAGGGCCCGGGTGCGCTCCAGTACTTGCCGCTCCAGGTCGGCGTTGAAGGCGAGCAGTTGCTGTTGGGCCTGCTTGCGTGCGGTTACGTCGCTGGCGGCGCCTAGCCAGCCGGTAAGGGTATTCTGTTCGTCGAGCACGGGAATGGCCCGCGAATGAGTCCAGCCTACCGTACCATCGGCTCGTAACACGCGGTGCTCCAGCTCGAACGGAATTTTTCGGCTAATGGCCTCGGCAATAGCCGCCTGCACCCGGGGCTGATCCGTGGTGGGAATGTACTCTTCCGTCCAGGTAGGCGTCGGGCTTAGGGCATCGGCCAGGAAGTCTTTGCCGATCAGGTGCTCCATGTGGGTCCAGTTGGGGCTCATCCGGTACACGGTATCCGACGTGGCGGTGACAAGCAGGCGGAACTGCTCCTCCGACCGCCGCAGGGCTTCGGCCGCTTCGTGGTGGGCCGTTACGTCGAGCAGCACGCTGCTGACGCGCATGGGTTTGTTGCGCTGCCACTCCACTACGCGGCCCACTTCCGAAAGCCAGCGGACCACGCCATCGTTGTGGCGCACGATGCGGTACGTCGCCTGAAATTCGCCCCGCGTCTCTACCTGGTGGTGGATGGAGGCCCACATCGCCCGGTCATCGGGGTGGGTAAGCGCCATGGCCTGGGCCAATGGCAGCACTTCCTGGCTAGGGTCCAGACCCAGCATAAGGAACCGTTCGTCATTGCCGCGCATGAGGTGCTGCCGGTAGTCCCAGGAGCAAATGCCCAGATGAGCTAACTCTACCGCCTGCCGCAACCGGTCATCCGATTCGCGAAGGGCTTGTTCCGTTTGCTTGCGGGCAGTAATATCGGTGAAAAGTACCGCCACGTGCCGGTCGGGAAGCGTGCCGATGGGGAAGGCATTGATGTCGAACCAGCGACTCATCGATTCCACATTTGCCTCGAAGCGGCTTGGCTCACCACTGCGGGATACCCTGCTGTACACGTCGGCCCACAGGGGCTCGATGGTGGGCACCAACTCGCGAATGGTTTTGCCCTGGGCTTTGTACAAGCCGGTGTGCTTCTCAAAGGCAGGATTGACGTCGAGAAAACGATAATCAATTGCCTGCTGCGCTTCATCGAAGAGCACTTCCAGCACGCAGAAACCCTCGTCCATCGTGTTGTAGAGCGTGGCGTAGCTCTCGGCGGCGCGCTGGGCTAGCTCGTCTTTCACCCGCAGCAATTCCTGAGCCGCCTGCTGGCGCTCGGTAATGTCCTGCACCAGGCCCAGCAGCTTCACCGGCTGGCCCAGCTCATTGCACTCCACCCGGCCATGCGCTTCTAACAGGCGCAGCTGGCCATCGGGGCGGTAGATGCGGCGCTGGTAGGAGTAAGGTCGGCGGTCGGCTACGGCCCGGGCCAGCACCTGCTCGACTAATACAATATCTTCGGTGTGGGAGCGGGCGTCAAGTAGTGCCGAGGTGGGCGTAAAGGCGCCGGGCTCCTCACCCAACAGCCGAAACAGGCCATCGGAAAAATACAGGTGACCCGTGGCCAGCTCCAGCTCGTAGCTACCGATGTTAGCCACGGCCTCGGTGCGCCGCAGCAGGGTGTCGCTGGCCGTTTGCTGGGCTTGGTGCAGGTGTTCACCGTGCTTTTGCGCCGTAATATCCTGCCAGTATACCACCCAATTGTCGGCGTGGCGGGCACTGGCCATCGTAACCCATTGCTGGCAGTGGGGCAAAAAAAACTCTCGGAAGGGCCGCTGGTCGCTGCTGGTCACCTGCTGCAAGGCCTGTTGGAGGTCGGCGGGCAGCAGCCCTTTCCCAAGCCCTTGTTCCAGGGGCTGGCCCTGCAGATCCTGTTGCGGTGCGCCCCACCAGGTAGCGGCCTGCTGGTTGAGGCGCATCACCGTGCCCTGGGCGCTGAGCACCACCACGCCCCAGGGCAAGTGCTGGAGTAAAGATTCCGCATCGGTCGCACTCTCCGAGGCATCCCCAATAGGGAAGGGGGAAGCAAGCCGGTTCATTGGCTCGGGCAGAGTGGGTTTCTTCTTACGCATGCACGTCGTTGGCAACAAAGGCCTGTGAGAGCCGACCTAACTGGCTATTACCGTACACGTACGCAAAATATCGTTCTTTGAATAGAAGCGTGCAAAGGCCAGCGGTAGTCCAGGCCAGTCTGCGGATTCGGGGGCTGTGCCGTCAGGTACCTGGGTTCAGTCTCTGGCGCATTTCCAGCCAGCTCAATTCGCCAGCCACATACCGGGCGTACAGTTGCTGGGCGGCCGGCGTGGCGTTGGTTTTCAAGCGGGGCATCACCGTCTGCATCATGTGCAAGACAAACGCCCGTTGTGCGGCAGTTTGCGCTGTAGGGCCAAAGCGGGAGTCGTGCATCATACCAGGACCAAAAGAAAGCGCATCGATACGCTTTGCCAAAGGTCCGGCTGGGAAAAACGCAATGCATTACGGCCTCTACCGGAAAGATGCTGCGGAGTTTACGTAGATGTGGGGGTATCCCTGTTCACGCACGCATTGGCAACAACCTAGGTAGCTGTCTATCGGGATTGAGTGTCGTTGCCCCGCAACTACCCCACTGGCACCGGTGATCAGAAGACCAGCAGCACGCATATCGCTGAAGCACGTCTTGAAAAGTGAAGCCTTCCCAGAGAGTCTTTTCGTTCCTAATAACGAGAAAAAGCGAAGCTTACTTTTCCGCTCTGAAAAGAATTACGGTTGCCAAAGAAACGTTTTCAACCGGCCCGGCTGTTGTACAAGGGCAATTTATTCTAAGCTGAGTGCAATCATAGAGCAGGTTGTACCTCCGTTTCTCACCAACTATTACCTAATGTCACGCGTTCTTTCCCTGTTACTCCTACTGGGCTGCTTTGGTGTGCCCGTTTATGGACAGACCTCCTATTTACACGGCCAGGCTCCCCCAGCTATCTGCAGTTTGCTTATGAGGCCACCATAGCGACCCATCCGTTGATTCGGGTGGCGCACCTTAACGAAGCCGAGTACCTACGGCTGCGCGCTGCTCAGGAGCACCTGTTCACCCGGCGTGACCACGTGCTGCACACCTACGCTCCTGATAGTCCGCAGCGGGAACCGCAGCTGTACTAGGTACAACTTCAGTTTGAGTTGGGGCGCCAACGCGTGCTGACGCCCTCACAGCTGAGCCTGCTGCCCGATCAGCAGCGTGACCTGCTCCCCCGCCGGAAGGCAATGGGTTAGGCTGGCAGCCGCGCGACCCCGACAGTGATGCGCTTGCCGAGCCTGTGGCTGCCCACCTGGCGACACTCGCGATGGGTGAACCCACTTCGCTTACTGAGAAGTAGGATTGTTCGCAGGGCATGACACCACGTAACTAGCCCTACACCGTGTAGTCGGTCAAAAAACGTATTGGGTCAACTTGTTGCAGAAGGGCAGGTGAACTTTCGTAGTCACACCCTGACCGGAGCTAGACCGGCTGGGTCCCTCACTTAAGCACCTGCTGGACATGGTGGCCGAACTGGAGTTCAAAGGCGTGGGCCTGATTTCGCTCACGGATGCCATTAACACGACCTCGGCCCAGGGCCGGCTCGTATTTAACCTGCTTGCCTCGCTGGCCGAATTTGAGCAGGAGCTAATTTGGGAACGGACCTACGCCAGCTTGGCCGCCGCCTGGGCACGGGCCCCATCTCTGGTCGTCGGTGGGGGCTCTCATAAAAAGCCGAGCGCACGGCCATCGTTGCCGAGGCCCTATACAAAGAGCAGCAACTGGGCGTCAACGAGGTTGCCCAGCGCCTACGCATTTCCAAGGTTACGCTTTACAAATACCTGCGCCACTGCCGTGTCGTCATTGACAGCCACCAAAAAGTCGCTGCCAGCAAGTTGACTGATTAGTTTGTAAGCACCCCTTCGGTCAAATTCCTTAACGCGCTTTTTTCGTTTTCTGAGATGCCCCCTAATAAATGTAAATGAAATGAGGGAGCAAGAGTAATGGCCCAATACTACCTTGGGTTCTTCCTATATGTTCATCCAAGCGGCCCAGGTGCGCTAGCTTGCGGAGCAAAATTTGATGAAATTTTTTCAGAAAGTCCCCCTAGTGTTGACCAGCTGATAAACACCAGGGGAATGAAGGCAAATAGAAACGTAATTGTCAGACCGGGTGGGTCTACTTTCTGCTTTCCCCTTACGAGACAGCTCGTCAAGGTATTTCTGGGTTTTCCGAGAATAAAATGTTTATAATCAATGGATTAACCTCTGCATATGTATTCGGTCTTACAGAGAGTAGCAGTTTGAAAAAAAACAGAGCTGCGCGCACACTCGGAACAGCTACAATCCGAAAATCCAGTAGTGTAAAGGGATAATACCTTGACTCCTTTTTTGCACTCATAAGATGTCATATCAGCGCGTATTGACACTTTTTACTTGTTTCGGTAATTGTCAATACAATCTTCATTCTAGGGGTCCTGTTTCTCGATTTTCAGGTACATAACAAGATAAAATAATGGCTAAAACGAGTCAACTTGGTCACCAAGCAATGAAACACTCATTCCGATCCATTATACCACTTCACTGGCACAGGAAGTCCATGCGACCGGCTTCTTCAAAGCAGTTCGTAGCTTCGGCTTACTTAACTCCGTAACTGGACAATGTGCTGCCTTTCGCATCTCCTCTAAAATAGCCCAGGCTGTAGCCGCCTGCCAGTATTCCCGCTTAACCGTTGGCGCTAAGCCAACGAGCCTCTCAAGCTCTTTTTTCATGATGGTTTCCACCCGTTCCGCATAAGGAAGGGTCGTAACGATACTATCGTGGATAGTAAGCAGTGGTGCATTAGGATGCTTTTTTGCAATAAGCCCACAGATTCTTCTCAGAACAATGTGGGATTCGAGCATCTGGAGCAGGCGGGGCAACATAGTGTTGTCCTTCTCTTTAAGCATTATAAAAATTTGAGAAACCGACGGGAATAGGGTTTCAAACAGTTTTTTCCGATCAGAGGTGTACCTGTTTTTGGCAAACAGAACTTCAAATACAGTTTCCTTTACTTGCCTCCTTCCGCAGTTGGCTACCCCTAGTTGGGCTCTGAACTTGTCCTGCAAGTACTGGTACAAGAGTCCCTTGGAGGTGAGGTTGTTGAAGGTCTTAATGTCTTGTGCATCAGGGTCAAAGCCTGTATTTTGTAGAATAAGGTAAGGATGGGTTAATTGGTGGGTTTCCCTCTCTTGTTTTATTTGTACTCCTTCTACTTCAAAAAAAAGGCGTGGGAGCACTTGGTCTGGCTTGCTATAAAAACCTGGGCGTAGGAGCAGGGTTGCCAGATAGGGCTGGCTGTTCGCAATATCCAGTGATACTAATTCCTCTCCATCATATTTGAGGAAGTGACGTAGGCCGCTGTGCATGTTGGTCAGGGGGCTATGAAGCCGGTGCACCTTATCATCTATAACCACGTCCCATATCTGGTGCTCTAGGCGCCCGATACTGTATTCCGCGTGGTTATATTGTTCGATTGGGTCAACGTAGGCGTCAGCGCGTTGATAGGCCGAGTTGATGCGTTTTTTTACTTTACGCAATTCGGGGCGCAACTGCAGCAAGTTTAGGCGTTCTTGATTCCACTGCCGGGCGGCGTCTGCGTCTATCTGTAACCGGCCATCAGCCTCTAGGTATTTCAACAAGTGCTTATAATCACGGCCCCGAAGGCTGCGCCACTCTCTGCTGCGGAGGGCACTCATACGCCTTTTAAACGCTTTAGTAGTCACCTCGACAAAGCGGATTGGCTGCTGGCGATACGCTTCTGTGAATCGATATTTCCTGCTTTTGCCTGGCAGCTCAGCAGTGCCCGGTTGAAACGTTCCGTTCTTGTAGACTTCAATTACTCCTGCTCTTTTGAGGTAAGCCAAGTAGGCATTATAGTGTGAAACTACTCGTTGGAGGGAGTGAGCAGTCATAGGCACAAACCCATCGATTATCTGTTCTGCGTTTTTTTTGTTTCGCAGAGGGGCAGCGGTGAGAAAGTCTAGAATGTAGATGAGGTGGTCAACATTAAATGTGGCGACCTGATCGATTTCATACGGATGGAACTGCTCCAAAAGAGCCTGTACATCCAAGTTCTTGGGTATTGTCAGCATTGCTGAGAACCACGGATAGTGTGGTCGAAGCACTACCACTACGTGGGATTTAACTTTTTGCGGCGTATCTCACCGAAAGGTGCTTTTCTGAAAATAAATCTTCAAAAAGGCACCTCTCGGTGATGGCCTAGACGGCGCTCTTCTGAAACTGGCGACGAGCGTGCTTACGTGTACCGTCAGGACGTACCTGCTGCTTAAGAGCAGCATTAAGCTCAGCTTTGCTGTAGTACGTCGTGCCCTTCTCTTCAAGTTTGAAACGAGAGATAGTGCCCTTCTTAGACCACCGATGAATGGTTTGCGGGACAACATCAAAGAATAGGGCAGCTTCTTTAACTGTCAACCACTCATTAGGAGGTTGAGTAACAGTATACTGCTGGGTAAGTGAGTCCAGCCGAACTGCAAGTTTTTCCTCGACGATTTGCTCGATAAGAGGAGAGAGGGCCTGAATGAGGCCGGATAGCATGCTAGCGCCGCTCTGGGAGGGAGCAAACATGCCGTCACGAGTCTTAAGGACGTCGTGATGGAGGTAAGGTAGGGAAGTCATTGGCCCCTTAGGGCAACAAATTTGTGCGAGCACCTTTTGTACTCTCTCTTACAAAATTAAAGGCGAGAGCATTACTTCCAAAAAAAAGCCTCTGAAGGTCTGATTTTCGCCGCTAATGGTCTGAATAGCAGCTGAAAAATTATTGACCATAAGCCGCGGCGAATGCATCAGCGGCTGACTCATCAGTAACGTTTACATAACGCTTAAACGCCGCCCAGGTACGGTGGCCACTCACTTTCATCACCCGGCTCATCTCAATACCGTCTTCCAGAGCAAGGGTTACAAAAGTGCGTCGTGCAGTGTGGGTAGTGACGAAAGCGTACTTAGGGGCTCGTTCTGCCAAGCGTTTTCCGCCGCTGTATCGCACGCGTTCTACTTCGCGGTCAATACCGGCCAGCTGGGCTAACTCTTTCACGTACTGGTTAAGCTTTGGATTGCTGATTGGACGAACGTGCCCAGCTTGAACGCGAGCGACAATACGACGGGCCTCGGGTCTTAAAGGGATGATTTGGTCCTCAGCAGTTTTCTGGGTGGTGATTCGTAATGAGGTTTCGAAGATGTGCTCTGGCCGCAAGGTGCTGATGTCGGAATAGCGCAGGCCAGTGTAGCACCCGAGCAAGAAGAGAGCACGGGCATTGTCTAGGTAAGAGCCATCGGGGAGGTTCAGGTCGGCAATAGCACGGAGCTCGTGAGCCGTAAGGGTCAAAATAGACGGTTCACGGCGGCGCCAGGTGAACCGTTTAAAAGCCGTATTAGTGTGTAAGCCACGATCTTGGGCATAGCCCAAAAAGTTCTTTAGTGTCGCTAGGTTCTTGTGTATAGCTGAGTCTGCTAACTCCCGTTGGTCCATTAGGTACGAGGTGAACTTGTCAGCAAAGCCCAAGTTGAAGTAGTCAAAGTCAATAGGGTGCTTCGTGTACTGACCAAACTCGCGCAAGTGGCGTAGCGCGGTTCGGTAGACTTTGATAGTGTTTGGGCGCTTGCTACGGCTGCAGTAGTCTATCCAGTCAGCAAAGGCATGGAGAGCATCTGCTTTCTCGGGAACTGCGCTGACCTCTTTAGGTTCTATTGCGGCTCGTAAGGCTTGTGCGTCGGGTACTAGGCCCTTAGCACGCTGATCGGCATAGAACTCCAGTAGCTGCTCACGGAACAGGTCAAGCGTATCGTTGAGCACCTGATTGGCATTACCCTGCCTATAAGTCTTAGCGCGCTGCTCTCCCGTATCCCACTTTACTGGTAGAATCTTAAGGTCAGTATAGACCTTGGTCCGTTTCCCGTTCGCGGTGAACAGGATAAAAATGGAAGTAGGCTTGTCGCCCTGGGGGCGCTTTAGGTGGAAGCTGAGGCTGGCCATTTAGATCGTAAACTGATGTAGTAAGCAAAGCTAGTACATTTGATCTGGGGTACAAATAGGGGTACAGAACTTGCATCAAATTGTTACTGAATGCCACTCCATAGCAGATTATAGCCCCTCATTAACCCATTTGGAGGTATTCTCCTGTCACATTCAATCGCATATAGATACAAGGTTCGACTCCCTGCAGCTCCACAGAAAAGCCCTTCTCGGCAACGAGAAGGGCTTTTTTTGTTTACTGCCAATAGATCGAAGTAAAAAGTCTAGTCATCTGGTGCTTACCCAAATTTTCTAAAGTGTTCTGGCTTATGGCCAGAACACTTTTTTACTATTGCTGGCGTCCTCTTAGTAAACGTAAACCACCCTTAAACTGAATTTCTTTTGGTTTGAATCGAAAGCATGTATGCTTTCTCACTCGTGCGTTTTAAAACCCTGTCGGCCCATTCAGAAGGCGTACCGCTGGTAATTCTTCGGCCGTGATAATTTCCTACGAGCCCAGTCATGGGGCTACTTCCCACACTGGAGCCCCCAACCGGCTATGCCAGGCGCAGCCGGCTCGCAACTCCTCGCTAAACCCGCAAGCCACCGCTCGGAAGCGGCGACTGTTGGAGCCCTCTCTATCAGTCGGCCATAGACGCTCCTAGCTGACGCGTTACGTACCCACTATTTGTTTGTGATGTATCACTCCCCAATCCGCTAACCCTTCGATCAGGGGTTGTAGCGTTTTGCCATGTTCGGTAAGCTCGTAGTGAACCGTTACGGGCTGCGTATTTAACACGCTACGCTTGATCACCTGGTTGATTTCCAACTCCTTTAATTCTTTGCTCAACATTCGATTGGAAATCCCAACGACATCATTCAGGATATCGGAAAACCGACGCTTCGTGAAACAGCACAGCGAGGCAATAATGGCAATTTTCCATTTCCCATTCAGCACATCCATTGCGTCCTGAACCGTTCGCATCAGGTGCTTACGTCTTGTCTGAAAGTCTTCGTGTGGGGACATGGTCATGTTACTTGGTTACACCGATGTTACTGTTCTTTTTAGTTACAAAGTTACTAAACAGAACAAGGGTAGTCTACCTTTGACCCGTCAACTAACCAAACTTTATTACCATGCATCTGACAGGAAAAAACGCCATTATTTGCGGAGGCACTACCGGTATTGGATTTGCGGCCGCCCAGGCCTTTCTCACGGCCGGGGCTACGGTTTGGATAACCGGCCGAGGGGAAGAAAACCTGCAGGCCGCAGCGGCCAAACTCAACAATCCTAACGTAAGAACCGTGGTGGCCGACACCTCCGGTCTGGCCGGTATCGCCGCGTTGGAACAAGCCGTGAAGGAAAATGGCGCAGCTATCCATGTGCTGCTGTTAAATTCCGCCATCGTGGGCATTCAGTCGATTGCGCAGACCACGGAAGCGGAGTTTGATGCCCAATTCAATACCAACGTGAAAGGCCATTACTTCACGTTGCAGAAGCTGCTGCCGTATCTGGCGGATGGGGCATCGGTATTGTTCACCTCTTCGGCGTCCGCAACGGCCGCCACCCTGAACACGAGCGTGTACGCGGCGACCAAAGCCGCCTTAAACAAAATCGCGCAGGTTGCTGCGAATGAACTGGCGGGAAGAAAAATCCGCGTAAATGTGGTTAGCCCAGGACCGGTTGCGACGGAATTAGTGCTAGCTGCACCGGAAGAAGTGTTGACCCATTTTGCCTCCTCGACGGCCTTGCAACGATTAGGTCAGCCAGAGGAACTGGCCAACGCCTTCTTATTCTTGGCTTCCGATGAGGCCAGCTTTGTCACCGGCACGGAGCTATTGGTAGACGGCGGCTGGACTAATTATGCGTACAAATAAGAGCTCCTTTTCCTGAACTACTGCCCACGCATGTCTACAGGCATGGCAAAGTGGTCTTACGGACCGGATTGAGCTCAAGAAACAGGTTTACCTTTCGAAGTTCCCGGAACTCAGAAGCACTTTCCCCACGGGTGCCAGCTGAAAAGGATGGTAAACCCGATGCTACTTGATAGCAGAGCCAGCAGTTATTGTATTGCCCGATATAGATTCTATAAGTCCACGGCGAGTTCGTCGACCAAGTGCGTTTTGCCGCCTTCCCGCACCTGCTTGTTGGTATCGTCGAAAATGCTCACGTCGAGCTTTACTTTGCCCTTCTGTCTACTTATCCTGCTCGTGTTTACTAGTAAGAATTTCCTCGGCCGCCTGTTTGTAGGTATGCTGATGCTGATACCAGGCTTATCCTTCTGCTACTTTATAAACACCGGGTAACGGATGAACTCAACCTGCTGTACTGTGCTATGTAGTTGCTGTCCGTGGCTATCTATTTTCTGGGACTCTGGATAAATACTCAGAGCCAAACTATTATCAATAGGCTGAATGTAACGGGCAGTATTTCGTATGGTTTGTACTTGGTTCATTACCCTATAATGTTCCTCTTTAAGCGGATTCCAGCCTAGCAGGGAACAGCCCTAACCTACTCGGCTCGATACCTGCTGTACTGGCTATAGTTGTTGCGACTGCTTATTTCCTAGAGAAGAAGTACCAGCCATTGGCTAGAACAAAACTGAGTGGATAATTACTTAAAAAAACCCGCCTTACAGCACTGTAGGGTGGGTTTTAAATTTATAGGGTTTACTACTTCTACTTGTGTTAAAAGATAGCAGCACTGCAAAGAATTCTAGCGGCTGCAGCGCATAGAAAGCAACTCGGCAGGCTTGCCTTTCGCTGTTTCTAACCTGCTGAAGGTTTAACCAGTATAGTTCATAACCTCTAGCGAAATAGGGTTTACCTTTGACCCCCTCACGCCCTGCCCGTCCCAGTTGTATGCTTCTGCTTGCCCAATATCCCTTCCTTAATCTTTACCTGCACGAAGGCCCCTCAAAGGCGTTGGAAGCTCAATGGCAGGGCTTCGTTACGAGTTCGGTATTTCGGCAGGCAGTGGCCGAAGCGCTGGATTGGGCCCGGGAGCACCGTATTACCGGCTGGGTAGCTGATGACCGCCTGCTCGGCCCCGTGCGTCCGGCTGATATGGAGTGGATTGCTTCGGAAATAATGCCGGAGCTGGTCCGCGTTGGCCTCCGGCGCTTGGCCCGAATTGAGGCGGAAGATCCGCTGAATCAGTTGCTGATCAAGCAAATGCACAGCGCGGCATACGAGTTGGCTCCTTTCGAGCAGCGTCTGTTTACCGACGTAGCCCAGGCCCGGGCATGGGCCAGCGGTACCGACACCGAAGTAGCAACTGGTAAGACAACGACCCACTAAGACCCTGTTGCCGGACGTGGTGTTGGAGGCTTACTAAGCAAGACTTTATAACTTCTGCTAAATCAGTTTTACAAGGTCGGCTGTTCGCGCAAACGGTCGGGTAGTAGACATTCCCGGCTTTGCTTTCGGCGTTATCCGGTAGCACGCCTTTCAGACTACACACAACCGTATTTTTTTGCGCAGCTTGGCTCTGGTAAAGAGCATAAAATCACGCCTCTACTAGGTTCTTCTCTAGCGGAAAAGAATCTGAAAGCTAGGCCTGATCTTGCTCGCGCAGATAGGCCAACATGTGGCCAACGGTCATCTGCTGCTTTGCTACCCGTTGTAAAAGGCTGCGTTCGTAGGGCAGGAGGTCCTGGCCCGCGTCGTGAGTAAGTAGTAAGGCGTCGAGAGAGAGTTGATAGCTCCCTTGTTCGGTCAGTACCAGGCCAGGGTGCTGACTTAGCCATAAAACTAGGAGGAAGTGCATATGCAAAGGTCCATAGACCCTAGTGCAGCAGCAAGCTCAGCGGATTGCGTAACGCAGTAATCGAAGGCTAAATTAGGTGAACAACCTCAATGAGGCGACCAACGGGCAATTTGACAGTCCGTATAAATACCAGCAACCCTCGGTAAGTGCGGATATTGGGAAACCGATACGGGTTTACCCTTGAGGACCGGCTTACAGCGGCCATAAGCTACTCTATAAGCAGTTAGCAAGGCCTACTCGACAGAAGCGTGAATACGCTGTCCGTACCTGTTACCAAGCAGCAGCCAAATTAGCCTTGGTCAATATCGTTTAATACGGAAGGTGCGGGTTGTTAATACGTATTAGCTGAGCAGTAGCCTAGCTCATCCGTACTTATTTGTATTGTCGAGATAAACCCGCAGAGGTGCTCGTTAAAAAGCGTGATTTACGAGGTATAACTTGGTATTTGCTCGTTGAAGATCGTCCAAGGTACTGTGTGTGGCCGTTAGAGCCCTCAGAAGCCCTAACCAGGGTTACATGGCTCACTTGTCTCACATCACCAACGCTACTGTTATGCCCACTACCCGCACGACCAAAAAAGCCTCCGAAACTCCTGCCAAGCGTCCTCGCGGCTTTGCCGCAATGGATCCGGAAACGCAGCGCCGAATTGCCAGCGAAGGCGGTAAGGCCTCGCACGAGAGTGGCCGCGGCCACCGCTTCACCTCCGAAGAAGCCCGGGCCGCGGGTCGTAAAGGTGGCCAAGCCAGCCGGAGCCGCGACGTGCGGACAGGTGCCTAAAATTCTACTCTTTGCTTCGGTAGCCTAGACAAGGCACTCCTTGCTTCGTCACTTTTGTCAAACCTCCTGTACTGTGTGCAGGAGGTTTGTTACTTTTATTATACGCTGTGTGACTTAAAGGTAAAGGCCAGTTCTACGCACAGAACTGCGGTACCTGAGAAATCAGTAGCATCCCAGGCAAAAGCAGACACTCGTTGGCTTGGCTATAATGCAGAAAAAGGCTGCCCCAAAAGGGCAGCCTTTTCTGTACCAAACCAATTAATATTTACCGCCCGATGCTGCGGTGGGTGAAGGAGGTAAAGCCCAGGAAGGTTTTGTCGCCGGGCACGCCGTAGGGGTCTTGCCGGTCGCGCAGGGAGGCCAGCTTGCTGGTGCCGTAGTAGTTGTAGGCCGTTTCGATGCCGGGGAAAATCTGGGTGCCGCTGCAGTTGCGGGTGTAGTTGCCGGCCGCGGCGTCTTCATATTTATTCCAGCCGTTCTTGATTTGCTGTCCGTTGGCCTCGTAAATGGCTGCGTTGCCCTGGATGCGGGCCGTTTCGGCGGCGTAAGTCAGGGCCGTGAGCGTGTACTGCGGGTGAATACAGTCTCGGTCGCGCTGCTCCTTCACCGCGCCATCGGAATAGAAGAGCTGGGGCAGAATCTGAAACAGATAGTCGTAGCCCGAGTCGTAGACGGCGGTGCTGTTGAACCACACGCCCAGGGCCATTTTGGCGTAGGCGTAGGAGGCCTGCCAGTTGTTGATGTCGTTGATGGCGCCCGGTACGTTGTTGACGTAGTTGTTCTTGAGGTTATTCAGGAAATCCGAAAACTTGCTCACGTCCGTGGCCGACCAGGCCGCGCCGGTGCCGTTTACTTGGTAGTAGCGGATAATTTCGCCGGCCGCGACGAACGTTGGGGCCACCCAGGCGGCTTCCAGGTAGGTCTGCCGGAACTCGGTAGGGCTGCCGTCGGGCTTGGGCGAGGTGCTGTAGCGCTGAAAGTTGTAGGCGTAGCCGTTCAGAATCTGCTTGGCCTGGTTGGCGTAAGTCGCGTTGCCGGTTTTCACCCAGCGCAGGGCACAGGCGTAGGCCAGAATTGCGTCGCGCCGGATCTGGTCTTCGGTGGGACTGCCTCCGCTGCCCACTACGTACACCACGCTGGGAAAAGAGGTGGGCACAGCGTACTGATTCATGTAATCCACCACCTTATTGTAGCCGGCCGTGCGGGTGGCGTCGCCGGCGTTGGCCTGGGCGGCTACCAGGTCCAGGCTGGCTTTGCTGTTGACCACGCCGGGGTGGCGGAAAGTAGTGATGGTGGAGTCGGCGGCGGCTTCAGCGGTGTCGGGAGCAGCAGCTTCTTTTTCCTGGCAGCCGGACGCAACGGCGAATGCCAGGGCCAGGCCGAGCTGGGCCAGGCCCGCGCGGAATGAGGGGTACTTCATGGGTTTTGGTGGGGTTAAGGATGGGGAACAAAAGCGCAAAAACCTAGTAGCTACTTAGGAGCCGGAAAATGAGAGGTTTTAGCGGGTAAACATCCTTACTATGAGAGGTTTATTTGCGTAAACGATTACGTAGAAAGCCTCTTAAAACCCGAAAATCACCGCCTTGGGCCGTTTTTACAAGCCCGGGATGCCCTTGCCGTTGAGCAGGCTTTGCCGCCGCACCAGAGCTTCCATAAAGTAGTAATCAGCATAGCTCAGCGGCACGTCGATTTCACTGTTGGAAGGCTTGGCCCCGGTGCTGTGCAGCAGCAGGAAACCCCGGCTGCCGCCGGGCTGAGCCACGTACGACTTGGCTAGGCTCTTGACCATTTTATCGGCCTTGGCGCGGTAGAGCTTGCCGTTGGGGCTGAAGGTGCTGAGCTCGTAGAGGGCCGAGGCAATCAGGGCGCCGGCCGAGGCGTCGCGGGGCTCGTTGGGCAGGCCGGGGGCGTTGAAGTCCCAGTAGGGAATCAGGTCCTTGGGTAGGTTGGGGTGGTTGAGGATGAAGCGGGCCACGTTTTCGGCCTGCGCTAGGTAGGCCTTGTTCCTGGTTTCGCGGTAGCACATGGTGTAGCCGTACAGGGCCCAGCCCTGGCCCCGCGCCCAGGCCGACTCATTGGCTGCGCCCTGGTGGGTGGTGCGCTTTACTACCTTGCCCGTGGCCGAGTCGTAGTCCACGACGTGGTAGGAGCTATAGTCAGGTCGAAAATGGTTGTGCATGGTGGTATTGGCGTGGCTCACAGCAATCTTGTAGAACGAGGAGTCGCCGCTGAGCTTGGTAGCGGCGAAGAGCAACTCCAGGTTCATCATGTTGTCGATGATGACCGGGAAGGCCCACTTTTCGCGGCTGTGGTCCCAGGACAGCAGGGTACCGACCTTGGGGTAAAACCGGGTGCTGAGCGTGCGGGCCGACTGCAGAATCACGTCTTTGTAGGCCGCATCCTTGGTCAGGCGGTAGCCGGTACCGAAGCTGCAGTATACCTTGAAGCCCATGTCGTGGGTGCCGCCGTTGGTTTTCTCGGGCTCGATGTTGGCCGTGTAAGTTTTGGCCTCCGCCATCCACCTGGGCTGCCCGCTGAGCTCGTACAAAAACCACAGGTAGCCCGGGAAAAAGCCGCTGGTCCAGTCGCGGGAGGGCACCACGATGAGCTCCCCGGTAGGCGTGAGGCTGCGCGGCGACACGAGTGGTGGCTTACCCGCAGCCACTGATTTCTGAGCTATGGCTTTAGGCAGCTCCTGCAGCATGGTTGTGGCCTGGGTTTCGGCCAGCCGCACGGTCTTTTTGGTCAGCGCATCCTGGGCAAAGGCGGCGGTGGAGAGGAAGGTCAGGCCGAGGGTGAGGAAGCGGAAGGGCATGGGGTGGGAGTTTCGGGGTAGAATCAAAAATCGGCTGTCATCCTGAGCAGAGCGAAGGACCTGATGACAGTGGAACGACTTGTTCAAGCGTGACAAGGTCCTTCGCTAGGCTCAGGATGACAGATGCTTTGGCCACATCAGCAGGCGAGATGTCTCGCAGGGCTCGACATGACGCTCTGCTGGGTGTCGGCACCATGCTAGTTCAGCCATATAATGGGGTTGCGCACGGGCAGGTTGCGGATGACCTCCTCGACCTCGGGCTGGTGGTCGAGACGCTGCCAGGTTTGCAGCCAGTCGGGTTGCTTGAACTGCACGGCGCCGAATACGAGGAAGGGCTGGGCCACGGGCCAGTTGTCCCAGTACATAACGTCCTGGGGAAAGGGCCATTTGCTTTTGTCAGCCACGAAGGGATAGAGGTACTCGATGCCGCGCCGGATGCCGCGGCCGTCGGGCGTTTGGTAGGCGTAGAGGTCGTTGGCCGGGGTGCTCAGGATCTGGCAGATCATGGTCATGGCGTCCAGGTTGAAGAGGGAGTAACCGTAGGGCTTGGTGCGCTTGGTTTCCAGGGGAAAGCTACCGTTGGCGGCCATCTGGGTGGGCAGTAGCACGGTTTTGTAGCGCGTACGGCAGAAATCGAGCAGCTCCTGGTTGCCGGTGAGGCGGGCAAAGGCGGCCACTTGCATCACCCAGCAGGTGCCGTGGTTGTTCTGGGCATTCATCTCGTCCTTGCCGTACTGGTGCATCGTGAGCCAGGTCAGGTACTGGGCAAACCAGCTTTTGATGCCGGCCACGTCGTCTTTGCCGAAGGCTTTGGAGCTCTGCAGTACCAGCACGCCCTGGGCCACTTCCATGAGCTGAATCGTGTCGATGACCCCGATGCCGCGTCCGGTGAAGCGGCCTTTGATGGCCTGGGCGAAGTTCAGGGAAGGGTTTATGAGCGTGGCCGGGTCCAGAAACCAGGCGCGCAGGTGGAGCAGGGCGTGGCGGGCGTATTGCTCGTCGTGGGTGAGCTCGTAGGCCGAGGCCAGGGCCCCGATGATGCGGCTGAAGCGAATCATGGCCTGGCGGTGGGCCACGAAGTTGTCGGGGTTGGTGAGGCCGTCGCGCTGGATATAGGGTCCGGCGGGGTTTTGCGGGTCGGGCCACCAGTAGTCGCCTTCGGAGAAGAAGTCGTGCGCGGTGCCGGCGCTACGGGGCGAAGTGCTGGCCGTGACCGTGACGGGCTGCTGCTGCAGGGCCCAGGCGGCCTGGGTGAGCACCTGCCGGCGCAGGGTTTCGATGGCCTGGCGGCGTAATTTATTATCGGGCTTGCCCACTGTTTCCGCCGACTGGCCCACTACCGTGCTAAGTAGGAAAAGCAGGAAAAGGAAAAATGTATTGCGGTTCATTGGTATCGGGCGGGTTTGCTAAAACAGAACGTCATGCTGAGCTTGTCGAAGCATCTCTACCGCTTCGTTGCGCAGGCGTCCGAAATTACCATTGCGGGAGAGATGCTTCGGCTGCGCGGCCGCTAGATCAAGCATGACAGTTTCTCTGGCAACGTCAGCACGCGAGATGTCTCGCTTGGCTCGACATGACGTTCTACAGGGTTGAACCATCAGTTGACTTTCATTAGTCAGCCAGCGTCAAGTCGGCATCGAGGCGGATGTCGTCGGAGGCGGAGCCGAGCATGAGGCGGAATTCGCCGGGCTCAGTGGTCCACTGCAGGTCGTTGTTGTAGAAGGCGAGTTTGTCGCGGCTGATGGTGAAGCTCACCGTCTGGCTTTCGCCGGGCTTGAGGCTGATTTTGCGGAAGTCCTTAAGCTCTTTGAGGGCCGCACGACGGAAGCTACTTTGTCGCGCAGATAGAGCTGGACTACTTCCTCGCCAGCGCGGGAGCCGGTGTTGGTCAGCGTGCAGCTCACCTGCACAGTTTCGGCAACCGTCATCCGCGGCTGACTTACTTTCAGGTCACTGTACTTAAAAGTAGTGTAGCTCAGGCCGTGGCCGAAGGCGTAGCGCGGGGTGTTGGGCGCGTCGATATAGGCCGAGCGGTAGCGGATGTTCTTGGGGTCGACGACGGGGCGGCCGGTGCTGTACTGCTGGTAGGAAATCGGAATCTGGCCCATCAGGCGGGGGAAGGTGCTGGGCAGCTTGCCGGCGGGGTTGTAGTCGCCGAAGAGCACGTCGGACAGGGCGCGGCCGCCTTCCGAGCCCGGAAACCAGGCGTAGAGAATAGCGTCGGCCTGGTCGGCAATAGCGTTGAAAATCATCGGGCGGCCGGCGAAAAGCACGGCCACAATGGGCTTGCCGGTGGCCTTGAGGGCCAGAAAAAGTTCTTCCTGTACGCCGGGCAAACTGATGTCGGCCCGGGACTTGGCTTCCCCGCTCATGTCCCAGGTTTCGCCCAGGCACAGCACGATTACGTCAGCCTGCTTAGCCGTTTCCACGGCCTGGGCGAAGCCCGCGCCGGAGTCGCCGGTGGCGTCGCAGCCCTTGGCATAGAGCAGTTGGGCTTTTTTGCCGGCCCGCTGGCTGATGCCCTCGAAGGCCGAAACAATCTGGGTGGTGTCGGCAATGACGGTCCACCCGCCGGCCAGGTCGCGCTTGGACTTGGCCAGGGGGCCAATCAGAGCAATTTTACCCTGCGCGGCCAGGGGTAAGGCATTACGCTCATTCTTGAGCAGCACCATGGATTTGCGGGCCACGTCGCGGGCGGCTACGCGGTGCTGTGGGTCACTGAATACTTTCTTTTCGCGTTTGGCGTCGGAGAATTTGTAAGGGTCGTCGAAGAGGCCCAGCTCGAACTTCTTGCGCAGGATGCGGCGCACGGCATCATCGACCAGGGCCACGTCGACCTTGCCTTGCTGCACCAGCTTGGGCAGGGCGTCGAAGTAGGCGTCGTTTTCCATATCCATGTCGTTGCCGGCCGTAATGGCGTGCCGCGAGGCCTCACTGATGTCGGAAGCGTAGCCCCAGCTCACCATTTCCCGAATCGAACCCCAGTCAGATACCACAAAGCCCGGGTACTGCCACTGGCCTTTGAGAATGTCGCGCTGCAGGTACTTGCTGCCCGTAGCCGGCACTCCGTTGAGCGTATTAAACGAGTTCATAAACGTAGCGGCTCCGGCATCGACGGCAGCTTTGAACGGGGGCAGGTATACTTCCCAGAGCTGCTGAGGGCTGAGGTCTACGGCGTTGTAGTCGCGGCCGGCAATGGCGGCCCCGTAAGCGGCAAAGTGCTTGGCGCAGGCCATCACGGCATCGGTGCCGCCCAGCCTCTCGCCCTGAAAGCCCAGGACCCGGGCCCGAGCAATCTGGGAGCCCAGGTAAGTGTCTTCGCCAGCGCCTTCCATGACCCGGCCCCAGCGCGGGTCGCGCCCCACGTCGACCATGGGCGCAAACGTCCAGTGAATGCCCGCAGCTGCCGCCTCCCGGGCCGCCACGTGCGCCGACTGGCGGATGGCGGCCATGTCCCAGGAAGCGGCTTCGGCCAGGGGCACGGGAAACACGGTTTGGTAGCCGTGAATCACGTCGAGGCCGAAGAGCAGCGGAATGTGCAGGCGGGACTTGAGGGCTTCGGCCTGAATGGCGCGGGTGTCCTGCACGCCCTTCACGTTCAGCATGGAGCCCACCTGTCCGCCGCGGATGCTGTTGAGCAAATCGGTTTTGCGGGTGCTGGCCGGCCCGGTCAATTCCCGGCCCGAGTACTGGGTGAGCTGTCCGGCTTTTTCCTCCAACGTCATCTGGCTTAGCAGCTCGGTGATGCGCTGCTCAATGGCAGCGGGCGTCAGGGCTTTTTTCTGGGCTAGCGTGGGGAGGCGGCGGCTAGCAGAGCGGTGAGAAATAGAAGCGTTTTGGGGGAAGGAAAAAGCATTGCAAGAAGTTGGGAAGGAGCGGAGCGGTAAAGCGGATGAAAAATTGGCTGTCATCCTCCATCTGGCGTACGCCTGCGAAGGACCTGCCTCCATGTTCGGGCAAGGTTAAAGCAACATGCCGAACTAAGTCTTGAGCTGCCGGGCGCAGTGCTCAGACGGTAGTAGGGTAGGTGAGGAAGGTCCTTCGCAAAGCTCAGGATGACATACGATTTAGCAACGGCAGCCCGCGAGATGCTTCGGCTGCGCCTCTGCATGACGTTCTTGATAGAAGAACAAGCGGCTAATTGAGGCGTTTCACCTGCAGGCCGTTGAGGATGGTTTCGCCGGTTTGGGGTTGGAAGTCGAGGATGATGCCCCGGCCGCCGCGGGCCGACACAGGCACTTTGTAACTGACGGCCTGCAGGGCGGGAAGCGTAGTGGCAGTACTCAGATTGGGTAGGGCCGCCACGCCGTTGGCCAACACTGAGAAGCTGCGGCCGGCTTTCGGGGTGGCACCAGCGGCAGCACTGTTGCCGGCCAGGTTATACACCAATTGCTCGGCGGCGGGGGCAGCTTCGAGCTCGGCAAAGTGCAGCGTCACCTCGTATTCGCCGTCGGGCACGTCGAGGCGAAACTGGCTGAGGCCCACGCGCTGAGTTTCGTAGAGGGCGTCGTAGCCCGTGCCCAGAATGTCGCGGTCGGAGCCGTAGGGCAGCCGCTCGCCGGGCAGCTTGTAGACCTTGCCACCCACGTAGCCCCAGCCCCCAGGCGTGTATTCCTGCTCGGGCATCCACACCTGGTGCAGCTTGGCGTCGGTGAAAGTGCGGGCGTCGCCGAGGCTGACGTTGAGCTCGGTGAAGGGCAGCTTGCTGGAAGTCAGTTGCGTTGGCAGCAGTTGAAACTCAATGTCGGCCTGGTCTTCCACCGGCTGACCGGCAACTTGGGCCCGGAGCTGGTTCATGCCATTCGTAAACGGCACATTGAACCGGGCCACGCCAAACTCGGCGGTTTTGGTGCCCAAATCCCGGCCGTTGAGCAAGAGGCGCACGGCGGGCTGGTTGGTGTAGATTTCTACCAGCTGCCGGCAAAACAGCGAATCAGCACTGGCGGCAAGGCCGCTGCGCAGGTTCCAGCTGCGGCTACCGATACGCAGAAAGGGCGTTTTGAGCAGGTGGGCCTGGTAGAAATAGTAGGCGTCCTTGGGCTGGCGGTCGGCGGTGAGCAGACTCTTGGTATTCATGTGCGGATTAGCTTCCTGGCGCGTTTCGGAGCTGAACTCAGCCAGGTTCCACACGTTGCTGCCCGCCACGAAGGGCCGGTCGAGAATGGCTTTGAGGTAAAACTGGTGGTAGGCGTTGGCGTACTCGGTGGTTTTATCAAAACGCCGGGGCTGGAAGGAGTGGAGCCGTTCGTCGGAGTCGGCGCCGTACTCGGTAACGAGCAGGGGCTTGTCGGGCAACTCGCGGTGGTGGCGGTCGAGGTAGTCGGCAAAGCCCTGCAGCTCGCCTGAGTACCAGCCCTGATAGAGGTTCCAGCCCACGAGCTGCGGAATCTTGGTCAGCCCGGCTTCCTGGTACAGCTCAAAGGCCCCGTGGTTGACGCACATGGTGTAGCGACTAGGGTCTTCGCGCCGGGTCAAATCGTCGAGCTGCTGGGCCAGTTGGTTGACCTTTTTGAGGTAGGCCCGGCCCGGCTCGTTGTCGCGCTTGATGCCCTCGGGCAATCGGAGCAGCACCTCATTCATGTAGGCCCAGATGATGACCGACGGGTGGTTGAAGCCCTGACGGATCATCTCGGTTTGCATGGTGCGGCAGTTCTGGAGAAAGCCCTCGGAGTCGGTAATGGCATTCACCACCGGGATTTCCACCGAGGTCAGAATGCCCAGCCGGTCGCAGGCCTGAAGCACGGTAGGGTCCTGGGGTAGTGAGAAATGCGCAGGAAATTGCCGCCGAGCTGTTTGAGCAGGAGCACATCTTTTTCGTGCAAGGCATCTGGCAACGCGTTGCCCAGGCCCGCTACGTCCTGGTGGCGGTTGGTGCCGATGAGCTTGAGCGGCTGCCCGTTCAGGAAAAAGCCCTGGGCCGCATCAAACCGAAACCAGCGCAGCCCCAGCGGATTCGTGACTTCGTCCAGCTGGGTTTTGCCCTCGGAAATAGTCGACATCACGCGGTACAAGTACGGGTCGGTAGGCGACCATAAGTGGGGCTGCTTCAGACGGGGTAGGGGCTGGCGGAAACTGCGGTTTTCTCCGGCCTTCAGCGTAATCGAAGTTTGCTGCCGGGCCACGATTCTGCCCGCCGCGTCTAAGACTTGGGTTAGCAGCGTCACTTTGCGCGAACTGGATGACTCATTGCGCAACGCTCCACTTAGCACCACTTCCGCCGCGTCGTTCGAGACGGTGGGCGTGGTGACGAAGGTGCCGTTGGAAGCGTAATTGTCGAGGTCGAAGTGGACCGAACTGGCGGCCACGAGGTAAACGTCGCGGTAGATGCCGCCGAAAAAGGTGAAGTCAGCCGAGAGGGGCGGAATGTCGGGGTTGTGGCGGTTGGAGAGCTTGACCAACACCTCGGCCGCCGCTGGATTGGAACCGTCAAACTTCAGAAACTGGCTGACCGGAAAGCTGAAGGCCGTGTAGCCACCCGCGTGCCGGCCGGCCAGCTGCCCGTTCACGTACAATTCGGCTTCCTGATTGGCGCCTTCAAAGTACAGGTACACCCGCTTTTGCTGCCAACTGGCCGGCACCTGCAGGGTCTTGCGGTACCAGCCCGTGCCCCGGTAATAGCCCGGCTCATCGTCGAGTACGTCGGCGGCGTTCCAGGTGTGGGGCAGGCTGACTTTCTCCCAACTGGTAGCCGCCGAAACCGAGGCCACAGTGCTTTGCGCGTCGTCTTTGCGAAATAGCCAGTTGGAGTTGATTGACTGCATGATGCGCTGCGCGGCGGCAGGTGAGGCCAGAAGCAAGGCCAGAAGCAGGCAGCTAAGCAGTTGTTTGGGCATTTGTGTCGGAGTGTAGAGACGCATATTTGCGTCTCAATCGTTGTTTGCGTTGTGGTAGCCTACTACTTATCATTCAAGCGGGAGACGCAAGTATGCGTCTCTACAGCGTAAGGTCATAGAGCCAGTACCACGGCCGGCAGACCCGGCGACTGGACGGCTACGCTGGTTTGGCCCGACGTAGCTCGGAGGCGAATAATAGCCCGGCCATTATAGGCCTGCACCTTGCGTGACCCACTGCTGGTGCCAAGGTTATCCATCAACTGGCCCGCGCCGGCCAAGGAGAATTCCAGCCAGCTGGCCGCGTCAAGGCACTGCACGCCCTGGGCGTCGTAGAGCTTGGCTTCGACGGTGGTCAGGCCGTTGGTGTCGGCCACTTTTTCCAGGGTGAGCCTGGTGGGCTTGCCCCATTTCTGGGTTTGGTAGCGGAAGCTGATTTCGTCCTGCACCGTCTGCTTGCCCTGTTTGGCCACGACTTTCACCTGGTTCTGGCCCGTTACGAAGGGCACGTTCCAGTGCAGGCCGGCGGCGGGAAAATCCTGGCTGTTGCGCTTTTTCACGCCGTAGCTTTTACCGTTCACGAACAGCTCAGCCTTGGCGCAGTTAGAGTACACTTTCACCATTTTTAGCTCGCCTTCCTCGCCCCAGCGCACGGGCCAGCTGTGGCCGTAGATGTGGGCCATGGGCTGGGGCGTCCAGTACGACTGAAACACGTAAAAGGCCTCTTTGGGCGTGAAATCCCGCTCTACCACGCCCTTCTGGTTCATGTAGGGCACGGGATTATCGGGGCGTACGGGGGTGCTGAAATCCTTGAAGGGCCAGTAAGCCGCGCCGCTGAGCCAGGGCATGGTTTCCTGCTCTTTCAGGTGCCAGTCGACGAGGTTGCAGAGGTAGGTTTCGCTCCAATCACCGTCCTTAGAAACCCGGGCGCTGCCACCAAACAGGGATGCGTCGCCGGAACGCTCGTCGGCACCTTGGCCGGCCGTTATTTTGGCCAGGGCGTTGTCGGGGTTTTCCGAGTGCCGACCTGCGTGCGAGTCGCCGCCCCATTCCACGTGCAGGAAGCGCTTCACGCCCTCAAACTCCTTGCGGCTGGTTTCCTTGTACTCGGTGTAGATGCCGCGGTACCAGCCAGCCCAGATGGAGGGCGAATACACGTCAACGATGTCCTTGCAGAATTCGCAGCGGCGGATGGCGGTGTAGCGGGAGGCGTCGAGTTGGTGCGACAAGTCGTTGAGCTCGGTCATGAAGGCCCGGATCTTCTGCTTGTCGAACTCGGGAAAGTCGCCCGGCCAGTCGTTTTCGTTGCCCAGCCCCCAGATGATGATGCTGGGGTGGTTAAAGTGCTGGGTTATCATGTTGGTGAGCATGCGCTTGGCCTGCTGCTGGTATACGGGCCCGCCCAGGCCGCCGCGGCACCAGGGAATTTCCTCCCAGACGGTGATGCCCAGCGAGTCGCAGAGGTTGAGCACAATGCGCGACTGTTGGTAGTGGCCCAGGCGGATAAAATTCACGCCCATGCGCTTCATCATTACCATTTCCTGGCGAATCTGGGGCTCCGTCATGGCTGCGGCTACGCCGGCGTGGTCTTCGTGGCGGTGGGTGCCGCGCAAGAGCAGGCGCTGGCCGTTGAGCATAAACGGTCCTTTCTCCACAAACTCAATGTGGCGGAAACCGACCTTCTCGCTCTGCTGATGGGCCTCGGAGCCCGCCCCCACCGTGACCTGCACGGTGTAGAGCTGGGGCGAGTCGGGCGACCAAAGCTGGGGGCTTTTCACCGCAAACCGGTGCAGGTCCGCTTCGCCGGCTTTGAGCGGCAGATTGCCCTTAAATTGCGCTACCTGCTTGCCGCGCGGGTCGAGCAGGCGCACGGAGTACGGAGCCGAGCCACTAACTACGGTTTCGGGGAAAGAGGCTTTTACCGTGAGCATACCCGCTTTGCCGGCTTTGTCAACCTCAGCTTTAGCTACGAGGCGACTCAGGGCCACGGCCGGCTGGTACCGCAGGTTTACGTAGCGGTAGAGGCCGCCGTAGAGGTTAAAATCCGACAGGTCGGAGGGTATCATTTCCAGGTCCCGGGAGTTGTCGCAGCGAATGCTGAGCGGAATCTGGCCCTTGAACTGCTTCAGGTAGGCTTCGGTCTTTTGAAAATCGGCAATGGCCTGGGTGATATCCACGGTCCACTCATCGTAGCCGCCCACGTGGCTGCCTACTTTGGTGGTGTGGATGTATACCTCGGTTTTCTGACCCGCGCCTTCGAAATGAAGTAGGGTGCGGCCGTTGGCGTAGGGGTTTTGCACTGTTAGTTGAGTGCGGTACCAGCCGGGGCCCTGGTAATAGTTTACGTTCGGGTCCACCGCATCTTGGGCGTTAAAGCAGTGCGGCAGCGTCACCCTCTCCCACAACGGGACGCTCTCGGGTTTCCTGCACCCACGGGCCGCACTGCTTCCCACACGCCCCCCAGATCCTGGCGGACGAATTCCCAATTCGCATTCAGCCGCTGGCTGCGCTGCCCAAAAGCAGGTTGCAGGCCAATTAGCAGCAGGAAAACGACGATTAACTGGTTACTTCTCACTCTGGTGTTATTCGGTCTTAAGCTTGGTGGCGCGCTGGAATTCGCTTTCAGCTCTCGTTCATACTTCTTCTAATCCCCAATTCCAGACCGCGCAGCTCGGCCAGGCCGCGCAGGCGCCCGATGGCCGAGTAGCCGGGGTTGGTTTTCTTGTGCAGGTCGTCGAGCATCTGGTGACCGTGGTCGGGGCGCATGGCAATGCTGAGTTGGCGTTGCTGCGTGACGTGCACCAGTTCCCGCATCACGCGGTACATGTCCACGTCGCCTTCGAGGTGGTTGTCCTCGAAAAAGTCCCCGTCGGCGTTGCGGCGGGTGCTGCGCAAGTGGATAAAGTTGATCCGGTCGGCAAACTGGCGCACCATGGCGGGCAGGTCGTTGTCGGGCCGCACGCCGAAGGAGCCGGTGCAGAAACAGAGGCCGTTGCTGGGCGAAGGCACCGCGTCGAACAAGGCCTGCAGGTCGGCGGCGGTGCTGACTACCCGCGGCAAACCCAGAATAGGGTAGGGCGGGTCGTCGGGGTGAATCACCAGGTTGACGCCGCTGGCTTCGGCCACGGGTACTACTGCTTGCAAAAAGTGAATCAGATTGGCCCGCAGCCGGGCCGCGTCCACGTTCTGGTAGGCGTCCAGAGCCTCTTGAAACTGCCCGAGCGTGAAGCTTTCCTCGGAGCCGGGCAAACCGGCAATGATGTTGCGTTGCAGCAGCAGCCGTTCGGCCTCGCTCATGCCTTCGAAGCGGCGGCGGGCCTTGGCCAACTCGTCGTCGGAGTACTCTTGCTCGGCCCCGCGGCGCTGCAACTGCAGCACGTCGAAAGCCACGAAGGCGGCCCGCTCGAAGCGCAGGGCCCGGGAGCCGTCGGCTACTTCATAGCTCAGGTCGGTGCGGGTCCAGTCGAGCACGGGCATGAAGTTATAGGTAACCGTGCTGATGCTGCAGACGCCGAGGTTGCGCAGGCTTTCCTGGTAGTTCTGGATGTACGTTTCGAAGCCCGCACTCTGGGTTTTGATGGCCTCGTGCACCGGCACGCTTTCCACCACGCTCCAGCGCAGACCGGCCTGCTCGATGAGCTCCTTGCGCGCCATGATTTCGGCCACGGTCCATACCTGCCCGTTGGGAATGTGGTGCAGAGCCGTGACGACGCCCGTGCAGCCGGCCTGGCGGATATCGGCCAGGCTGACCGGGTCCTGGGGGCCAAACCAGCGCATGGTTTGCTCCAGCGAATATTGTTTGTTGTTGTCCATTGTTTTGTGACGAGTTATACGCCCCAAAGATGGAGAACCCGCCGTCCACGCAAATCATGGAGCCGGTGACAAAGCGGGAGGCGTCGCTGAGCAGCCACACCAGAGCGCCCTTAAGCTCGTCGGGGTGACCGAAGCGCTTAAAGGGCGTCTGCTTGATAACCAACTCGCCGCGGGCCGTGAAGCCGCCGTCGGGGGTAGTGAGCAGGCTGCGGTTTTGCTCGGTCAGAAAAAAGCCGGGAGCCAGGGCGTTCATGCGCAGCTTGTCGCCGTAGCGGTTGGCCATTTCCACTGCAAACCACTGATTGTAGCAGTCCAGCGCCGCTTTGCCCATGTTGTAACCCAGCACCTTGGTAATAGCCCGCTTGGAGTTCATGGAGGAGATATTGACGATGCTGCCCCGCTCGGATTCGGCAATGGCCTCGCCAAACACCTGGGTAGGCAGAATGGCGCCCCACACGTTGAGCTCCATCACCCGCTTCATGCCGGCCAGGTTCATCTTGAACACGTCATCGTCGGGAGCCAGCACGCCGTCGGCGCCGTTGCCGCCCGCCGCGTTTACCAGCCCGTCGATGCGGCCAAAGGTTTGCATCATCAGCTGGCAGGCGGCGCGTAGCTGGTCTTCATTCAGCACGTCGGCCACCAGAGCCAAGGCCCGGCCCCCGTTGGCGTTGATGGCCATAGCCCGCTCGTGGGCTACCTCGGCGTTGCGGCCCAGAATCCCGACCGTGCCGCCGGCTTCCACGATGCCGTCGATGAAGGACTGGCCCAGAATCCCGGTGCCGCCCGTAACGACTATTACTTTATCCTGCAGGGAAAAATTCTCACTCATGTTCTTGTGAAATGGACGCGTAGCACAGCGCAACGCTAGGAATTCGGTTGAAGTTGAGGCCGGTTGCCAGGCTTGCTTCGTCAGTCATCCTGAGCCGGGCGAAGGATAACTGACGAACCGTTCAAATGGCCCAGGGAGTACGCACAAACTCCGGATACTGGGCAAAAACCTGGTCGGCTTTCAGCAGCGGATACTCGGGGCTGGCGCGGTTGTAAATGGTCAGAATGGCGTTGTTGCCGGGCGGTACGGCGTCTTGGCGCTCCATCTGCTTTTCCTTCAGCAGGTAGGGCTGAAACCAGGCCACTGCTTGGCTTAGGCTGCGGCCCTCGGGCTGGTATAGTGCCACAAGTCCACGCCGGCTTGAGGGGCCAGCACGGCTAGCTGCAGCCAGCCTTGCAGGTTCATGCTCACGTAGTTCCAGGGCCGGGTGCGGGCCAGCTCCAGGGGCTGGGAGCCGTCGGCGGCAAACTGTACCGGCAGGCGAGGCAAGGTGTGAGTTTCGAGGGTTTTGCGGGCCAGGTCCTTGTTGCCGATGAACAGGGCGAAGTCGACAACCTGCACGTCGTGGAAGGTGCCGTGGTTGTTTTTATTCTGGCCTTCTTCCTGCCCGATTTTGCTGGTCGTGAGCCACTGGGTGTACTGCGCGTACCAGACTTTCAGGTCTTTCACCAAGGCCGGCGACACGCTTTTGCTGCCGCTGAGCAACGCCAGCGCATCGGGAATGTAAACCAGGTGGCGGCTTTCGATGATGCCGAAGCTGCGCCCGTCGTTGGTGCCGGGAATGCCCTGCCCGAAGTTCAGGTTGGGATTCATGCGCGTGGCCGGGTCCAGAAACCAGGTGCGTAGCAGCTTGGCCGCGTGGGCCGCGTACTGCTCATTGCTGGAGAAGTAGTAGCCCAGGGCCAGGTCCTTTACATCGTGGCTCATGGCGGCCAGGTTCTCATCGTCCTTTAGGGCCTTGGTTTCGGGGTTTACCAGGCCGTCCTTCTGCAGGTAGGGTTTGCCGTCGGGCTTGCTGGGGTCGGGCCACCAGTAGGGGGCCTGCGAAATGTAGTCGTGCTTGTCGCCGCTGGGTGGCACGCGCTGCTTGCTGGTCACGGTGTAGGGGCCGTGCTGCAGGGCTTGGTCGGCTTTGCTGAGCAGGGTTTTTACCTGTTTGGCTTCAGCCGCGCTGCCTTTTTGATAGGCTGTTTTATAGGATGCCAGGGCGCTGGGGTCGAGGAGCAGAAAGGGCGTCACCGGGGCCGCCTGCGCGGCCCCGGCTAGTGCTACGAGTATCGCCCCACCAGCACCCCAAGCCAGAGCTTGTGATTTGTGCGCATTTGTTATTGCCCGGGGTAGCCCGGGTTTTGGGTCAGATTGGTATTGAGAATCAGCTCCTGCTGCGGAATCGGGAAGAGCAGGTAGCGGTCGTCGATGTCGCGGTTGAACACGGCCTTTTCGCGCTGCTTGAGGCGGTTCAGGCGCACCAGGTCAAACCAGCGGTGGCCTTCCTGCACCAGCTCCCAGCCCCGCTCCCGCACCAGCAGGTCCACGAATGCATCTTTGCTGGTCACTTTGGAAGTCGGAATTGGAGCCAGGCCGGCCCGCACCCGCACCGCGTTGATGCCCTGGTACTTGGTGGGGTCGCCGGGGTTCAGCGCGTTCAGGGCTTCCGACTGCAGCAGCAGGATGTCGGCGTAGCGCGTAATCAGGTAGTTGGTGCGAGCGTCGTTGCCGATGCGCTTATCGTCGCGGAACTTGTTGAAGTAGTAGCGCGGCAGGGTAGTGGTTCCGGCCTGGTTGCTGATGTTCCAGGCCCGGCGCACATCGTTGGCGGCGTAGGAGCGCACCAGGCTGTCCTCGACTGTGAAGGTGCCCAAGCCCTGGAGTTGGGACGGCAAGAACTGCCGCACGATGATGCTGCCAGTGTTCGGGGGCAAATCAAACTGGATGGAGAAGATGTGCTCGGGGCCGTTTTCCTTGTCGGGGTTGAATACGTCGCCGTACACGGGCAGCAGGCTGTAGAGCTTGGAGTTAATCACCCGGTTGCAGGCGTCGAGGCCGTTCTTGTTGTCATCGCCCTGGGATGCCTTGGTGGTAGCGCGGGTGATGTAGACCTTAGCCAGCAGCGCCGTAGCCGCTCCGCTCGACACCCGCCCTTTCTCAGTGGGCGCAATCTTGTCTTCGGTAAAGCAGTTGGCCTCGGCATACTTCAAGTCCTCAATGATTTGCTCGTAGACCTGGGCAATAGGCGTGCGGCTGGGGCGCAAGTCGTCGTTGGGGCCCTTTACCGTCTTGGTCAGCAGAGGCACGTCGCCGAAGCAGCGCACCAAATCGAAGTAGCCCATGGCGCGCAGAAAGCGGGCATTGCCCACGATGTTGTTGCGGCGCGTGACGTCCATGCCAATGCCGGGCACCTTTTCGATGACGTCGTTGGCCCGGTTAATCATGCGGTAGGTGTTGTTCCACCAGCTGCTGATTTCGGTGTTCGTGGGCGTGAAGGTGAAGCGCGAGAGCTGGGCCCGCTCGTCGGTGCTGGAACCTACCCGGATCAGGTCGGCGGGCAGTTCGGTGATTTGCCAGCCCGTGCGGCCGAAGTAGGTCTGGGGCAGCAGGGAATTGAACGCGCCGTTGAGGCCAGCTACGGCGTCGCCCTCGTTTTGGTAGAAATTTTCGCTCGACAGAAAGTCGTAGGGCTTTTCCTCCAGGAACTTCTCGCAGGAAGCGAGGCTCAAACCCAGGGAAAGCAGGCTTACAAACAGGATAGACTTTTTCATCTCAGGTGGGAGTGCTGCGGTGGTTAGAAGCCAATCTTGACGCCGGCCGTGAAGCTGCGGGTGCTGGGAAAGGCGTTGTAATCGGTGTTCAGGCTCAGGTTGTCGCGGCCGAAGGAGTTTACCTCGGGGTCGTAGCCGGTGTAGTTGGTGATGGTCACCAGGTTCTGGGCCGTCACGTACACGCTGGCCTGCTTGAGCACCTTGCTGAACTTGGGCAGGGTGTAGCCTAGGGTCACGGTTTTGAGGCGGACGAAGCTGCCGTCTTCCAGCACGTCGCTCACGATACCGGTGCTGCGGCGGATGGTGCTGCCCGCCCGCGGAATAGTATTGCTGGTGCCCGGGCCGGTCCAACGGTCTACCACAGTTTTGAGCTTGTTGGTAGTCGTAATGCCCGATTCGAGCTCGTAGCGGTTCAGGTTCAGCACGTCCTGGCCCTGCACCCCCTGAATAAAAATGCTCAGGTTGAAGCCGCCCATGGAGAAGCCGTTGGTGACGCCGTAGATAAACTTCGGCTGGGCTCGGCCGATAATCACCCGGTCGGCGGCCGTGATGGAGCCGTCGCCGTTCTGGTCCTTGTAGCGCGGGTCGCCGGGGCGGACGGCGGTTTTGGTGCCGCTGGCCGTAATTTCCTCCTGGGTTTGCCAGATACCGTCGAACTCGTAGCCGTAGAACGAGCCGATAGGCTCACCCTCGCGCAGAATGCTGGTGTTGCCCAGGCCCGCGCCCACAAACAGGCTGGAGCTAGAGGCACCCACGGGCAGCTCGGTCACGCTATACAGGTCGAGCACCTTGTTGCGGTTAAGCGAGAAGTTCAGGTTGGTTTTCCAGCCAAACGCCTCGGTGTCGAAGTTAGTGGTGTTCAAGGCAAACTCGAAGCCTTTGTTTTCCACGCTGCCCGCGTTGAGCAGAATGTCGCCGTAGCCGGTGGTGCGGGGCGTGGCCACGCGCAGCAGCAGGTCGGTGGTTTTCTTGTAATAGGCGTCGGCCGTAATCGAAATGCGGTTTTCCAGAAAGGCCACGTCGATACCGGCGTTGGAGGCCGCCGTCGATTCCCAGCGCAGGTCGGGGTTACCGATGTTGGCCGGAACCAGGCCCACGAGGCGGGTCGTTCCGGCGGCGTAGGAACCCACGTCGTAGCGGGCCAGGCTCTGGTAGTTGTTGATTTCCTGGTTGCCGGTCACGCCGTAGCCCACGCGCAGCTTCAAGTCGCTCAAGTAAGTCAGGTCCTTCATAAACGGCTCATCGATGAGGCGGTAGGCGAAGGCGGCGGAGGGGAAATAGCCCCACTTGTTGTTGGCCCCGAAGCGCGAGGAGCCGTCGGCTCGCATGGTCACGGTAAACAGGTATTTCTCGAACAGGCGGTAGTTGACGCGGCCGAAATAGGAAGCTAGCGTGTTGGTGTACTTGCCCGAGTTGGGCGTCTGAATGTTGGCTCCTAGTGCCAGGTTGTCGGAGCCCAGGGTGTTGGTAAAGAAGTTGTTGACCGAGGAGTTGAAGTCGTTGCCGTAGAACTGCTGCTCCGAAATGCCCACCACCACGTTCAGGGCATTGTTGTTATTGATTTTCCGGTCGTAGGTCAGCGTGTTTTCGTTGAGCCAGCTGTAGCGGTTTTGCTGCGTGCGGTTGGCTGAGCCCCCGGTGAGGCGGCCCAGAAACACGTCGGAAGGACGGAAAACGTCGGTTTGCTGGTTGTTGTAATCCAGGCCGCCGCTCACGCGCAAGGTTAGGCCGGGCAGCAGCTCGTAGTTGGCCGCCACGTTGAACAAGCCCCGGGCCGTGGTGCGGTGGTCCTTCACTTTTTCGGCAAAGGCCACCGGGTTGCCCACGTCTTCCACGTAGGGCAGCGGGGTGTTGGAGTACGTGAAGTTGCCGTTTTCGTCGCGCACCGGGTTGATGGGGCTGAAGCGTAGCGCGTCGAGCAAGGCCCCGCCAAAGGAGCCGCCCTGGGAGTTGACGAAGGCCCGCTTTTCGAAGGTGCCGGCCACCTGGCTTGAAAAGTTGAAGCTGAGCTTCTGGCTGATTTTCTTGTCGAGGTTGAGCCGCACCGTGCCGCGCTTGAAGCCCGAGTTGAGGATGATGCCTTCCTGGTCGAAGAGGTTGAAGCTCAGATTGTAGCGGGTTTCCTCGGTGCCGCCGTTGAAGCCCAGCTGGTAGTTGCTCAGGCGGGCGGGCCGCAGAATGGCGTCCTGCCAGTCGGTACCCTCGCCCAGGGCATCAATCTGCTCCTGGGTGTAGGGCTGGGGCAGGGTAGTGGAGCCGGCGTTGACGTCGTTGAGGTACTGGGCAAATTCCCGGGCGTTCATCAGCTCGTACTTATGTCGCACGATCTGCACGCCGGTGTACGCCTCGAAGTTGATGGTGCCCTTGCCGACCTTGCCTTTCTTGGTGGTAATGAGCACCACGCCGTTGGCCCCGCGGGAGCCGTAGATGGCCGTGGCCGAGGCGTCCTTCAGCACCTCGATGCTTTCAATATCGGAGGGGTTGATGGAGTTCAGGTCGCCGGCACCGGGGAAGCCGTCCACCACGAACAGCGGCTCGTTGCCGGTGTTGATGGAGTTGGTACCCCGAATGCGGATGGAAACGTTGCCGCCCGGCTCCGAATTGGTTTGCGTAACCTGCACGCCGCTTACCCGGCCCTGCAGAATCTGGTCAGCGCGGGCAATGGGCGTTTCGGCTACCTGCTCGGCCGAAATAGACGCTACCGAGCCCGTAATATCGCGCTTGCGCTGGGAGCCGTAGCCCACGACCACCACGTCGTTGAGCTCGGTGGTTTTCTCCCGCAGCTGTACCGTCGGAACGGTGCCGTTGTCGCCGACTTTAACCTCGTAGGGCTCAAAACCCACAAAGGAAAAAATCAGAACGGGGTTGCCGTCGGCGGGCAAGGGAAGGCTGAAACGGCCGTCGGGGTCGGTGGCGGTACCGGTAGTTGTGCCCTTCAGCACCACCGATACGCCGGGCAGGGGAGTGCGGTCGGTAGCGTTGAGCACCTGGCCGGTTGCCTGGCGGGTTTGGGCATAGGCCGGCAGCGTTACTGCCAGGGCCAATGGCACCAGAATGGGTAGGATTTTTTGCATGATGTGTGCGGCTTTGGGGGAATCAGGGTGGTAATCTCCGCAAAGTCTGCGTGCTTAAAATGCGCTACCCGTAGGTTTATTTACGTAAACGTTTACGGAACTTATCCATTCGCACTCACCAAACGGTGAGTATGACTATACTTGTTATTTTAATAGGTATATATCTGGTAATTAACTGGATGCGGTCTTTTGCGGCACTGCCTCGTCAACGGGTAAGAGTAGGCTTTGGAGTGCGGAAAAGTGAGAATGTTACGTAAAAATCTTCCGGAGCCTGAGCCTGGTTTCGTTCCCAGAAACAACCTGCCTAGATTGAGCCATGAAACCCATCAATCTGAAGAAGCTTGCCCAGGAGTTGAACCTGTCGGTGGCCACCGTTTCGCGGGCCCTCAACGACCGGTACGACATCTCGCAGCCCACCAAAGACCGGGTGCGGGCGCTGGCCAACAAGCTCAACTACGAGCCCAACCCCTACGCCAGCAGCCTGCGACGCCAGAAAAGCAAGACCATCGGAGTCGTGATTCCGGAAGTGGCCAACCACTTTTTTTCCCTGGCAATTAATGGCATTGAGGAAGTAGCCCGGGGCAACAATTACCACGTGCTCATCTACCTGACCCACGAGGATTACCAGCGGGAGCTGGCCATGGCCCGCCTGCTGGCTAGTGGCCGGGTGGATGGGGTGCTGCTGTCGGTGGCCAGCGAAAGTGAGGACTTCGGCCACCTGGAGTTTTTGCGGGAGCGGGGTATTCCCATCGTGTTCTTCGACCGGGTCTATGACGAGATGCCCACGGCCAAGGTCACCACCGACGATTTTGAAAGCGGCTACAAGGCTACCGAGCACCTGCTTGAAGCCGGCTGCCGGCATATTGCTCACCTCACCGTTTCGCAGAATCTCTCCATCGGCCGCGGCCGCAAGGAAGGCTACATCCAGGCCCTGGCCGACCATAATATAGTCTTCGATGAGAGCTTGGTACTCGTGTCGGCTCAGGAAACCAAGGCTCAGGAAATTGCCCGGATTCAGCAGCTGCTGGCTACGCGGCCGGAGGTAGACGGCATTTTTGCCTCCGTCGAAAGTCAGGCCACCAACAGCTACGAGGCCTGCCGCAACCTGGGCCGCAGTATTCCCGGCGACATTAAAATCATCGGCTTTTCGAATTTAGAAATTGCCTCTTTGCTTCAGCCGGCCCTTACGACTATCACGCAGCCGGCTTACTCGATTGGCAAGGAAGCCGCCAAAATTCTCTTCCAAGCCATCAGCAAAAACCGGGTAATCTCGCCGGCGCAAAGCCTGGTGCTGAAGTCGGAGCTGGTGGTACGCGCCTCTACGCTGGGCAGCTAGGTGTAGCTTCCTAATGCCGGAAGCAGCTGAAGCGGTTGCTAGGACAATTTTAGCAGCTATACACTTACGTAACACGTGATATAAGCAGCCTTTCAACTCTGTAACATGGCTTTTGCAGAGCGTCAAGGTGTTTTTTGCAACTTGTCGACTTTTAATCAAGGCTGCTCAGCTGCCCGGGTACAACTGTAGTCAACCCAAGCCCTAGCACCCACCAAATGCCCGGATTTAGCCGATTGTGCGACCAACCAATAACTCTGAAATTTACCCTGACTTACCCGGCAGTAAGGCGATTAATAGCTCGGCTATAACGGCACCGAAGAAGGTTTTCGAGGAAGTTTGGAACGGTGCAAGATTTCGATTTCCGGCCATTGAGTAGCTCTATATAAAGTGTCTTTACGGACTGAAAATGGTGGACCGACAAACCGTATTCTACTTGAATTCAAGTAAGAACGGGCGGAACATATTGATTGCCAAGCGGCAGAGTTCCACCCTTCGATTATCTGAGGCCAGCCGCTTGCCTGAGCAGTTGAAAAGCTGTTAATTACTAGTAGAAACTGCCGCTGCCCAGGCGGATATTTCTAGACTAAAACCCGGCCCGGCCGCCCAAGCAGCGCTGCCGCTGCCTTAGCAAAGGCCCGTGGCACAAGCCCAAAATCGGCTGCCAACTACGGCTGAAGCACCTGCCAACCACTGCCCCGGTTCGCCCATTCTGGGCCCAGCCCCGGTGCTGCCAGACCGCTAGTCTGCGTGGCTTCATTCCCAATTGAATCGTATTCCCAGACTGTCAACTCTCATCCCGGCCATTTTGCGGCTTCTGGGCCGGGCGTAAGCTCACTGCTGGTGCTGGGCCAGGTGGGCCTGACGGATAGATAACAACGAAACGTGCCGTAAACTGGTGCTGAGTAGCTGTAGCTGGTGGTGTCTTCAATTTCCTACTTCTTCCTTTTCCATGAAACGTACTTTTCGTACCGCCGTGCTTTTGTCGCTGGGCCTGCTGCTGAGCCCGGCGCTGCACGCCCAGAAGGCCGCCCGGGCCGCCGCTTCCAGCACAACCGATGAGCAGAAAATGCAGCGGTTTATCGATGACCTGATGAGCAAGATGACGCTGGAAGAGAAAATCGGCCAGCTCAACCTGATTACCGTCGGCTTCGATGTGACCGGTCCGGTAGTCAGCAAGGATGTGGACGTAAACATCCGCAAGGGCCTGGTCGGGGGCGTGTTCAATACCTATACGCCGGTGGCCGCACGCAAGCTCCAGGATATGGCCCTCAAGGAGTCGAGGCTGCACATTCCGCTGATGTTTGGCTACGACGTAATTCACGGGCACCGCACCATTTTCCCCATTCCGCTGGGCTTGTCGGCTTCCTGGGATATGACGGCCATTGAGCGCAGTGCCCGGGTAGCGGCCGAAGAATCGGCGGCTGACGGGCTGCACTGGGTGTTTTCGCCCATGGTGGATATTGCCCGCGACCCGCGCTGGGGCCGAGTGGCCGAAGGCGCTGGGGAAGACCCCTACCTGGGCTCCCAGATTGCCCGGGCCATGGTGCGCGGCTATCAGGGCACGGACTTGAGCAAGAACAACACCGTTATGGCCTGCCTCAAGCACTTTGCCCTCTACGGAGCAGCCGAGGCCGGGCGCGACTACAACACCACCGACATGAGCCTGCCGCGCATGTACAACGAGTACTTGCCGCCTTACAAAGCCGCCATTGAGGCCGGGGTGGGCTCGGTAATGTCCTCGTTTAATGACATCAACGGCATTCCGGCCACCGGCAACAAGTGGCTGCTGACGGACCTGTTGCGCAAGCAGTGGGGTTTCAAAGGCTTCGTAGCCACCGACTACACCGCCATTCCCGAGATGATCAACCACGGGGTGGGCAACGAGGCTCAGGTGTCGGCTATGGCCCTGAACGCCGGTGCCGACCAGGACATGGTGGGCGAGGTATACTTGCGGAATCTGGCCCAAAACCTCAAGGACGGAACCGTAAAGCAAGAAATCATTGACCTCTCGTGCCGCCGTATTCTGGAAGGCAAGTACAAGCTCGGCCTGTTTCAGGACCCGTACCGCGGCGTAAGTGAGAAGCGGGCCAAGGCTACGCTGATGAAAAAGGAGTTCCTCGACGATGCCCGCGACGTGGCTCGCAAAAGCTTCGTGCTGCTCAAAAACGACAAAAACGCCCTGCCCCTGAAAAAGTCGGGCACCATTGCGCTGGTGGGCCCGCTGGCTACCCGGCAGCACGACCTGCTCGGCAACTGGAGCGCGGCCGGCGACTGGAAGCAGGCCGTTTCCGTGGAGCAAGGTATCCGCAACGTGGCCGGCAGCGGCGTGAAAATCGTGACGGCCCAGGGTGCCAACATCACCGACGACCAACTGCTGATTGACCGCCTCAACGCTTTCAGCGGGGCGCTGAACATCGACAAACGCAGCTCGGAAGAATTGATTCAGGAGGCCGTGAAAGTCGCCCAGGGCGCCGACGTGGTAGTAGCCGTAGTGGGCGAGTCGCAGGGCATGTCGGGAGAAGCCGCCAGCCGCTCGGACATTAGCCTGCCCGGTCAGCAGCTGGAACTGCTCAAGGCGTTGAAGAAAACTGGCAAGCCCCTGGTGGTCGTACTCATGAATGGTCGGCCGCTGACGCTGAACTGGGAAAACCAGAACGCCGACGCCATCCTGGAGACGTGGTTTGCGGGCACTCAGGGCGGTAACGCCATTGCTGACGTACTGTTTGGCGCCTACAACCCTTCCGGCAAGCTCACGATGACCTTTCCGCAGAGCGTGGGTCAGGTGCCGCTGTATTACAACCACAAAAGCACCGGCCGCCCCTTCAACGACCAGCCGTTGGATAAGTACAAGTCGCGCTACCTGGATATTTCCAACGAGCCCCTGTATCCGTTCGGCTACGGCCTGAGCTACACCACGTTTAGCTATTCCAAGCCCGAGCTGAGCGCCAGCACCATGAGCCTGGGCGGCACCCTCGACGTGAAAGTAACCGTGAAAAACACCGGCAACTACGACGGCGAGGAAGTCGCCCAGCTTTACCTGCGCGACGTGGCCGGCTCGGTGTCGCGGCCGGTGCGGGAGCTCAAAGGCTTCCAGAAGGTGATGCTCAAGAAGGGCGAGAGCCGCACGCTCACCTTCCACTTGACCACCGACGACCTCAAGTTCTACAACAACGACCTGCAGTGGGTAGCCGAGCCCGGCGCCTTCCAGGTATTCGTAGGGCCCAACTCCCGCGACACCCAGGACGCCAGCTTCACGCTAAGCAACGGCTCGGCGGCCAACTAAGCCGCTTCAGGCTAAGGGCAGTTGCCAGAAAACAGAACGACCTGCTGAAGTTCAGCAGGTCGTTCTGTTTAAAAGCTGTTTGGCCCCGGAGAGGTAGGCTTACTTGTTGGCCGCAATAGGAGAGGCCCGGAAAAACTGGATGGTCCCGGCTTGGCCATTGTCGCCGATTTCGCTGGAAATGTACAGGTCACCATTCGGCGCAAATGCCAGGCCTTCGGGCTGCGGAAACTGCTTGCGGGGCAGCTTTTGCACGCTCAGCGGGGTGCCCTGGGCATCCAATTCCACCAGGGCGTTGCCGCTGGCTGCCAGCACGAAGATGTGGCGGGTAAGCGGGTGCACGGCCACGGCCGACGGGGCAAACCGGTTGATGGCCGAGCTTGAATTCTGACGCCGGTCCAGGCCAATGAGCTCGGCTACGTCGAGCACGAAGGCGGGCTTGGTCTGTACGTGGTAGGTTTTGGGGTCGAGGCGGTAGATGGCGCGTTTCTGGTCGGGCTGGCCCACGCCGGCCGCTCCTTTGCAGGCTATGAGTAGGGTCTTGGAAGTGGCATCATAGGCCAGGCCTTCGGGATTGTTGGCTGCCGTCAGGCCGGTGGGGTAGGAGCGGGTGGTGCCGTCGTCGTTGTACTTGAACAGCGTACCGTCGGAGCGCAGCACCAGCCAGGCGCCGGGCAGGCGGGCTAGGTCCTCGTAGTCGCCTTTCTTACCAAATTTCAGCGTGGACTCGACGCTCTTACTGGTCAAATTGTAGATGTAGATGGTACCGGTCTGGTCTTCAATGCAGCCCAGGCGCTGATTAGAGAGCAACGCAATGCCCGAGACTTCCTGCAGTTCCTTGGGCAGCGTGTACGTGGCCGTGGGCTGCTGCCATTCGTAGGCCGCAGCGGCCGACTGTGCTACGGCGGAGCTGCCCGTTAGCAGAGCAGCTGCCAGTGAGATGATTACTGTTTTCATAGCAAGTGGAAAAGAGGCGGGAAGAGCAGGGTTCTTTCAACGCAGGCAGGGCGGGGAAGTTGACGTTAAAATATCCTGTTCGGCTAATCATAAGTTGGCCGCTGCGCGTAAGCACGCCTCTGCCCACGACTACTCGGGCTTGCTCAGAATTCCTTCAGAACCGCTGCGTATACCGCCGAAAGGTTGTTTTTTAGCTTTTTATTCCCGCTCACCACTCTGTTTCTTCCCGCTTTTCTGCCTTATGCCTAGTCTAATTGCCCGCAGTGCTGCCCTCGTGGCGGTATGGGCCGCCTCCGTTTTTCCCGCTTTTTCTCAGGTTACGCCCCGGTAAGTGCACCGGCCGATACAACGCATAAGTTTGAAAATCCCGCTGGCGTACCGCCCGTTGTGACCAAGCCGTGGTACAAGGGCAAGCTGGTGAAGGCTACCATCGTGCCGGCCGTGCTGATTACCTACGGGGCTCTGCACGCCAACAACAACGGCTTTTACACCAACGAGCAGGCCAACCGCGACATTCACAAGCTGTTCCCGACTTACCGCACCAAGCTCGACAACCTGCTGATTTTTGCGCCATACGCCGAGCTGGGGCTGGTGGCCTTGGCGGGCGTCGAGTCGCGCGACGACCGGCTCAACACCATGCTCGTGCTTCTGAAAGGGGAAGCCATCATGCTCACGACCGTCTTCGCGGTGAAAAACCTGGTGAAGGAGCCCCGCCCCGACGGCTCCGACAACCTTTCCTTTCCGTCGGGCCATACGGCGCAGGCATTTCTGGCGGCCAGCATTGTGCACACCGAGTTTCGCGACAAAAGCCAGTGGTACGGCGTGGGCGCCTACGCCATTGCCACCAGCGTGGCGGCCCTGCGCATGATTAATACCAAGCACTGGCAAAGCGACGTGGTAGCCGGCGCGGGGTTTGGCATTCTGTCGGCCCACTTGGCTTACCTAACCCACCGCAACCGCTGGGGCCGCAAGCCGCTGCTGCGCGAGGGCATGAGCTTTTCGCCCACCTGGCAAACCGGCTACACGCCCACGGGCAATCTGGCCGGGGGCGCGGGCCTGCGCTTTACCTGGCAGCTGCACTAGGCGGGCTCGGGTAAAACTCATTTTTGCTTCAGAATCTTCCCCGATGTTTGGGTCTGATTAAAGATTTTGGGTCCTGACTTGGCGTAGCGTATGAAGATTCTGATTGTGGAAGACGAGCCCGCCCTGCGCAGCTCCATGGTAGAATACCTGCGCCACGACGGCTACGTCTGCGAAACGGCCGACGGCTACCGCTCGGCCCACGAGAAAATCAAGCTCTACAGCTACGACTGCGTGCTGATTGACCTGACCCTGCCCGACGGCAACGGCCTGGACCTGGTGCGCACGCTCAAGGCCGACAGCTCCCGGCCGGGGTGCTCATCATTTCAGCCCGCGACTCGCTCGACGACAAAGTGTTGGGCCTGGAATTGGGGCTGATGACTACCTGGCCAAGCCCTTTCACCTGGCCGAGCTCAACGCCCGCCTCAAGGCCATTATCCGGCGGCGGCAGTTTCAGGGGCAGCGCCAGTTGCTGTTTCGCGACCTGAGCGTATTTCCCGACCAGGCCTTGGTGCTGGTGCGCGACGAGCCGCTTACGCTCACCCGCATGGAGTACGATTTGCTGCTGTTTCTGCTGGCCAACCCCAACCGGGTACTGACTAAGGAAAGCATTGCCGAGCACCTCTGGGGCGACGACGCCGACACGGCCGATTCCTTTGACTTTATCTATACCCACCTGAAAAACCTGCGCAAGAAAATGCAGGAAAAGGGCCTGGATAACTACATCCGGACCATGTACGGCATGGGCTATAAGCTCAGCACCGAGTGAAGCTGCTAGCTACCACCAACCGCTACTATCTGCTGCTGGCCACGCTGGTGTTTGCCCTCGGCAGCGTGGTGCTGTATTATGGCATCAGCCTGGCGCTGCGCATAGAAGTAGATGAGCAGCTAGTGAATCAGCAGCGCGAAATTATGCGCAGTAGCCGGCTCACGAGCGGTTTACTCGATATAGTAGCTCTGAGTTCCGAGCCCCAGCCCGAGGGCCTGCGCGACACCGTGTTGCTCGACCCTACCGAAAACGTGCTGGTGCCCTACCGGCAGCTGGCTTTTCGGGTGAAGGGGCCGGGCCCGCCGCAGTGGGTGACGCTGCGCAAATCATTGCTCGAAACCGAGGACATGGTGGGCCTGGTGCTCACGGTGATGCTTACGGTGCTGGGCTTGCTGCTGCTGAGTCTGGGGCTGCTAAACCGCTGGCTGGCCCGGCGCATCTGGAGCCCGTTTCAGCACACGCTGGCCGCGTTGCGCCGCTACGACCTGCAGCATGAGCCCGTGCTGGCCCTGCCGGCCCGCACGCCCATCGATGAGTTTTCGGAGCTGAATCAGGCTTTGCTGCAGATGGGTCAGCGCCTGGAAGCCGATTACCAGTCGTTGAAGGCCTTTACCGAAAACGCCGCCCACGAAACCCGCACCCCGCTGGCCATTATGCAGGCCAAGCTCGAGCAGCTGGTACAGGCCCAGGAGCTGCAGCCCGCCACCGCCGAGCTGGTCGGCGACCTGTACAGCGCCACGGTGCGCCTTTCCCGCCTGCACCAGGCCCTGACGCTGCTGAGCAAGATTGAAAACCGCCAGTTCCCGCAGGCCGTGCCGGTGCAGCTTGATGCGGTAGTGGAAAACCGCCTGCGCCTACTCCAGGACTTCATCGACGACAAAGCCCTGACCGTAACGCAGCACGTGCCCAGCCGCCCGGCGCTGCTGATGCACCCCGCCCTGGCTGAGTCGCTGGTGGGCAACCTGCTGCAGAACGCCATTAAGCACAACCATCGTGGGGGAACACTGCATTGGGAATTAACCAATGACTACCTGAGCGTAAGCAACTCCGGACCGGCGCTGGCGGGAGAGCCGGCCCGCTTTTTCGAACGGTTTCGCAAGCTCAACGCCTCGTCGGAGTCGCCGGGCCTGGGGCTGTCCATCGTGGAGCAGATTTGCCGCTACTACGGCTACTCGGTCAGCTACACCTTCTCGGCTCCCGACTCGGTGCACACCCTGCGCGTGGTCTTTGGCGAGTGAAGATCCGGCCAGATTGCAACCCTGATGAATGTGGCCGGTCAGTGACCCAGCCTCCTGAGCCCGGCTTCAGAATAGGGACAGATTCAGCTCCTAGCTTTGACCCAACGGCTGGGTTTTGGCAAGGCAGCGCCGATACGCGGGGTAGCTGAGAAGAAAGAAAAAGGGTTTTGCCTGCCGGCTTGTTGCCTGCCTGTTCGCGCCGCTACTACCGGCCTGATAAATTTATTTTAGCATGTTTAAGAGTCTGACACGTTCGTGGCGGCCGGCCTTGCCGCTGCTGTTTGTATTGCTGGGTATGGCGGGCGTGGCCCGGGCGCAGTTGGCGGGCACGGTGCGCGGCACCCTGCTCGACGCGGTGAGCAGCCAGCCGGTGCCGTTTGCCAACGTGGTGCTGCTGCGGGCCCAGGATTCCAGCTTTGTGGCCGGAGCCCAGACGACCGAGGCCGGCGCCTTTGTCTTAGAGCAAGTAGCGCCGGGCAATTACACCCTGCGGGCCACGGTGCTGGGCTACCGCGCCGGCCGCAAGCAAGTATCGGTAACGGCCGCCGCGCCCACGGTGCAGCTTGGCACGCTGCGGCTGCGGCCTACTGCCACCCAGCTCCAGGACGTAGTGGTGCAGGGTGAGCGGCAGGTAGTCGTCAACAACCTCGACAAGAAGGTTATCAACGTGAGCAAGGACCTGACCAGCGTGGGCGGCACCGCCTCCGACGTGCTGCAGAACGTGCCCTCGGTGACGGTGGACCAGAACGGCTCGGTGAGTTTGCGCGGCTCCAGCAACGTGACCATCTACATCGACGGCAAGCCCAGCGGGGCGGCCGGTGGGGGCCGGGCCACGTCGTTGGACCAGATTCCGGCCAGCCAGATTGAAAGCGTGGAAGTTATTACCAACCCCTCGGCCCGCTACGACGCGGAAGGCGCCACCGGCATTATGAACATTGTGCTCAAAAAGGAGCGTAACGAAGGCTGGAACGGGTTGGCTACCGTCAACGTGGGCACCAAGGACAAGTACAACACCTCGTTGAGCCTGAACTACCACAAGGGCAAGTTCAACGTGTTCAGTAGCTACGACTTCCGCCAGGACCGCCGCACCGGCTACGGCTCCCTGGACCAGAAAACCACGACCACCAACAGCACCACCGGCCGGGCCGAAACCCTGCAGCTTTTGCAAAACCGCAGCGGCGTGGGCTACAACACCTCCCACGCCGTGCGCGTTGGCGTGGACTACAACCTGACGCCGACCCAGACGCTCACCTTCTCGGTGCAGCCGCGCCTGAACCGCAGCTCCTCCATCGACGATATTCTGGCCCGCCAAACCAACCTGGCCGAAAACACCCCGGTGGCCCTGGGTACCAGCAACCGCTACAACAACGGCGCCGGCCACAACCGCTCCGCCGACCTAAGCCTGGACTACCGCCGCACCTGGGAAGGCCAGAAAGGCCGGGAGCTGACGGCCAGTGCCGTGTACACGCCCATCAGCAGCCGCAATACCATTGGCTCCCGCCTCTACTACCTCACCGACGGCAGCACCACCGAGCAGCAGCAGGAGTTCAAAAACCAAGTAAATCAGGCTTCTGGACAGGTAGATTACGTCCATCCGGTAGGGGAGAAGGGCCGGGTCGAAACCGGGGCCAAGAGCGTGCTGCGCCAGTACGACAACACTTACCTGTTCCGCAGCTCCGCGCCCCTGAAGTTTGACCCTTCGAACCACTTTCTCTACCAGGAATACATTCAGGCTGCCTACGGTAACTTCTCCAACGCGGTGGGCAACCTCTCCTACCAGGCCGGCCTGCGCGTAGAGCAAACCAATACTCATGGTAATCAGCTGTCTACTGGGGAGCAGTTCCGGCGCAGCTACCTCAACCTGTTTCCCAGCGCCGTGCTGACCTACGACGTGAGCAAGGAGCAGCAGGTGCGCCTGAGTTACTCGCGCCGGGTGCAGCGCCCCGACCAGGGCGAGTTGAACCCCTTCACCGACCGGTCGGACCAGCTCAACCTGCGCACCGGCAACCCGCTGTTGCTGCCCGAGTACATTCACTCGCTGGAACTGGGCAACCAGCGCTTTTTTGGGGCCAATAGCTCCGTTACGGCCACGGCCTTTTATAGCCTCGAAACCCAGACCATCAAGGACTTTCGCCAGGTGCTCATCGACCCGCTCACCGGCAACCAGGTCACGAGCAGCACCCGCCTCAATCTGGGCGACGAAACCAACTACGGCCTGGAACTGGTGGGCAGCACCACGCTGACGCCAATCTGGAAGCTGAACGCCAATGCCTCGGGCTTCCGCCGCATCATCAAGGGCTCCGGCCCCAGCACCGACATCAACAACAGCAACTTCGTGTACACGGCTCGCCTGAACACGACGGTGTCGCCCACCAAAAAGCTCGATTTCCAGGTGTCGGTCAATTACCGCTCCCCGGTGGTAACGGCCCAGGGGCGGCGCCAGACGGCTTTCAACACCGATTTTGCCGCCAAGCAAACCGTGCTCAAGGACCGGGGCACCATTTCCCTGCGCGTCTCGGACGTGTTCAACACCCTGCGCTTCAACTTCGACGCCTACGGCCCCGGCCTCGACGCGGTAAGCCGCAACAAGCGGGAGTCGCGCATTGCTTTCCTGGGCTTCACCTACCGTTTCGGTAATAGCAAGCAGGAGCCCCAGCGCAAGCGTCCCGACCACACCCAGGACAGTGGCGGCAGTGGCTTTGAGTAGAAATAAGTAGCGCGAACTTTGTAGTGCGCGTGGCCCAACGATAAGCGTATGACCAAAAATAGGTCGAACGGCGCGGAGCACGCGAACTACAAAGTTTGCGCTACAACTCTTAGATACTCAGCCGGAACAGCGGGCCTTTCCCTTTGAGCGACGACTGCCGAATGACCAAGTCGCCCGACAGCACGTAGGTGCGGGGTTTGAAGTTTTCCTTGAGCCGCACCTGATCCAGAAACAGGCGGGCGGCTTGCTGCCCGATGCGGTAGGGGTGAAGGTCGACCGTTGTCAGGGCCGGCTCAATCATCGAGGCCAGAAATTCGTCGCCGTAGCCTACTACAGCAATATCTTCGGGGATGCGAATGCCCCGCTGCTTCAGGGCCTGAATTACGTCCAGCGCGTTGGTGTAGTTTACCGCAAAAATGGCGTCAGGCGGCTCGGGCAGGGCCAGCCACTTGTCCAGGGCCGCCACCGCCGATTCAGAGCGAAAGTCCGTGTTGATGCGCAGTTCTTCCCGGGGCTCGATGCCGTAGTGGTGCAGGGCGTTGAGGTAGCCCCCGATGCGCTGCTTGCTGATGAGTAAAGCATCGGGGCCGGCCAGAATGGCAATACGCTCACAGCCTTCCAAAATCAGGTGTTCGGTTACGGCAAAGGCGCCGCCCCAGTCGTCGAGCATCACCTGGGCGCTGTTTACTTCGTTGCAGACCCTATCGAAGTGCACTACCGGAATGCCCCGGCAGGCGTCGGCGCGCACGTGGTCGAAGTTCTCGGTTTCGCGGGAGTGGCAAATCAGCAGCCCATCTACACGGCTGGCAATGAGAGCCTGCACGTTGCTCACCTCCGTCTGGTACGACTCCTTCGACTGACAGATCATTACCCGGTAGCCCGACTCGGCCGCGACCTGCTGAATGCCACTGACGGCGGTAGCGAAAAACGGCCGCTCAATGTCGGGAATAAGGACGCCGATGGTGTAGGTTTCGCTGCTTTTCAGGCTTTGGGCCAGTAGGTTGGGCTGATAGTCGAGCTGACGGGCCACTTCCAGAATGGCTTGGCGGGTATTGGGGCTGATGTCGCTGTGCCCGTTTAACGCTCGCGACACGGTGGAAGAAGCCACGCCCAGGGCCTTGGCCACGTCGCTGATGGTGGTCTGGTGGCGCTTGCGCTCCGGCACCTGCGCCGATTTCTCTTCCGTGAAGTGGTAGTCGCAGGCCTTACAGAAGAATCGTTGGCGGCCGCGGATGAAACCGGCCTTCATGACATCGTCGGCCAGCTTGCATTTAACGCACTTTATCATGATAAATGGTATTTTTTAACAATAAGCCGGGTGGGATGGTAGCAGAGCGGGTGGCTTACCGTTTCATTATTCGAAGATAATGTACTAAATATTTTTTGTGCTATGCTGTAGCAAAGATACCTATCACAAACGTTTCCGGAAACGTTTTCGGTATTTTTATTTCGAAATCAGCTAGTTATGGCGGTTTTTGACTTGTTTTTGATAGGTCTACCTACCTTATCTTTAAGGACCGGATCGACCTATGCAGCTGTTTCCGGCTTGTACCGCTCTAAGGCCTGTTAGGGTGGGGAGTACACAAGAAATTGTATTTTTTGCTTCGTTCTGTCATGTTGCACACCATGCGCTGGTTCGGCCCCCACGACCCAGTTTCCCTCTTCGACATTCGCCAGGCTGGTTGTGCCGGCGTGGTAACGGCTTTGCACCAGCTGCCGGTGGGCGCTGTGTGGCCCGTAGAGGAAATCCAGCGCCGTCAGCAGCTTATCGAAGCCGACAACGCCAGTTACTTGCCCCTGCACTGGGCCGTAGTGGAAAGCCTGCCGGTGCACGAAGACATCAAGAAAGGCCGGCCTACGCGCGAGACTTACATAGAGAACTACAAAGAGTCCTTGCGCAACCTGGCCGCCTGCGGTATCCGCACGGTGTGCTACAACTTTATGCCAGTGCTCGACTGGTCGCGCACCAACCTGAGCTACCAGATGCCCGACGGCTCCCTGGCTTTGCGCTTCGTGTGGCAGGATTTCGCCCTTTTCGACCTGTGCATTCTGCAACGCCCCGGTGCCGAGGCCGACTATGAGCCCGAAGTAGCTACTGCCGCCCGTGCCCAGTTTGCCCAGATGACACCCGAGCAGATTGCCGAGCTGACCAACACCGTGCTGCTGGGTCTGCCCGGCTCGGAAGAGGCGTTTGAACTGGCCGGCTTCCAAGCCTTGCTCGACGAGTACGCCAGCATCGACAGCCAGGCCCTGCGCCAGAATCTTTACCATTTCATCCGTGAAGTAGGCCCAGTGGCCCAGGAAGTGGGCATCGGCCTCTGCATTCACCCCGACGACCCGCCGTATCCGCTGCTGGGCTTGCCGCGGGTGGTAAGCACCGAAGCTGATCTGGCCGAGCTGCTGGCCGCTTATGATGAGCCCGCCAACGGTCTTACTTTCTGCACCGGCTCCCTGGGTGTACGGCCCGACAATGACCTGGCCGGTGTAGTGCGCCGCTTCGGCTCCCGCATTCACTTTGTGCACCTGCGGGCCACCAAGCGCGAGGAAAACCCGCGCAACTTCCACGAGGCCGACCACCTCACCGGCGACGTGGATATGTACAGCGTGGTGCGTGAGCTGGTGCTAGAAGAACAGCGCCGGGCCCAGGCCGGGGAAGCAGCAGCTCAGCTGCCCATGCGCCCCGACCACGGCCACCAGATGCTCGACGACCTGAAAAAGAAAACCTACCCCGGCTACTCCGCTATTGGCCGCCTCCGCGGCCTGGCCGAGCTCCGGGGACTGGAACACGGCATTCGGCACGCCTTGGCTGCTGAAGCTTCCGCCGCCGTTACGCTTCCCGCCGCTACCGCTCTGGCTGTCCGCTAGAACCTCCCTTTCCGCTCCCGCTCTTTCTTCCCACCCATGTCCTTTCGCTTCCTTCTGCTCCTGTTGTCTTTCGTCGTGGCCGCTCACCGTAGCGTGGCCGACGACGGGTACCGCCTGTGGCTGAAGTATGACCTGATTTCGGATGCCGGGCTGCGCAAAGACTACCAGAAAGCAGCCGGCGCTATCATTAGCACGGGCAGCTCACCGATTCTGAAAACCGCAGCCACCGAGCTGCAGCAGGGTCTGCAGGGGCTGCTGGGCCAGCCAGTGCCTGTAGTATCTGCCTCGAAAAAGGGGCAGGGCAGCATCATCCTTTCCGTGGATGCTACCGCAAACGTTTCCGGTCAGGCGCTGGGCAAGGATGGCTATTCGGTTTCAACCCGCAGCGGCAATATCGTCATCACCGGCCACACGGAATCAGGAGTGCTCTACGGGGTATTTGCCTTGCTGCGTCAGCTTCAGACGCGCCAGTCTATCAAGAACCTGAGCCTGACCAGCAGCCCCCGGATTCAGTACCGCCTGCTCAACCACTGGGACAACCCCAACGGCACTGTGGAGCGGGGCTACGCGGGCTCCAGCATTTGGAAATGGTACGAGCTGCCCGAGCGTCTCGACCCGCGCTACCAGGATTACGCCCGCGCCAATGCTTCCATTGGAATTAATGGCGTGGTAATCAACAACGTGAATGCCAGTGCCCGCTACCTCACGCCCGAGTACATTGAGAAAGTGGCGGCTTTGGCCGGCGTGATGCGGCCCTACGGCATCCGGGTATATATGTCGGTGCTCTGGGCCGCGCCCAAGGTTATCGGCGGGCTGAGCACTTCTGACCCGCTCGACCCCAAGGTGAAGCAGTGGTGGACGGACCGCACCAACGAAATCTATAAGGCTATTCCCGACTTCGGCGGCTTTCTGGTGAAGGCCAACTCGGAAGGGGAGCCCGGCCCGCAAGATTACGGCCGCGACCATGCCGACGGGGCCAACATGCTGGCTGATGCGCTGGGCCAGCACGACGGGCTGGTCATGTGGCGCGCCTTTGTCTACAAAGCCAACTCCGACGGGGACCGGTTCAAGGAAGCCTACGCCGAGTTTAAGCCCCTCGACGGCCGCTTTAAGCCCAAAACCCTGGTGCAGGTCAAGAACGGCCCGATTGACTTTCAGAGCCGGGAGCCGTTTCACCCGCTGTTCGGAGCCATGCCCCACACGCCGCTGGTGCTGGAAGTGCAGCTGACGCAGGAATACCTGGGCTTTGCGACGCATATGGTATACCTGGCCCCATGTTCAAGGAAACCCTTGATGCCGACACCTACGCCAAGGGGAAAGGCTCGACCGTAGCCAAGGTGGTGGATGGCAGTGTGGATAACCACCAGATTAGCGGCATTGCCGGCGTGGCCAACATCGGCTCGGACCGCAACTGGACCGGCCACCCTATGGGCCAAGCCAACTGGTACGCCTTCGGCCGCCTGGCCTGGGACCACACGCTTTCCTCCGAAGCCATTGCTGAGGAATGGACGCGCATGAGCTTGACCAATGACGCGCCGGCTGTTCGCACCATTGCCGACGTGATGGTCAAGTCCCGGGATATTTACGTGCGCTACACTACCCCGCTGGGTTTGCACCACATCATGGGCCAGAGCATTCATTACGGCCCCGAGCCCTGGTTGTCGAGTAGCGCCCGGCCCGACTGGACTTCGGTGTACTACCACAAGGCCGACGCCAACGGCCTGGGCTTCGACCGGACGGCAAAAGGCAGCAACGCGCTGGCTTTGTACAAGCCCGAGGTGCAGCAACTCTGGAACGACCCCAAAACCTGCCCGCCCGATTACCTGCTCTGGTTTCACCACGTGGGCTGGAATCAGCCGCTGAGCACCGGCCGCACCTTGTGGAACGAGCTCTGCACCCGCTACTACACCGGCGTTGATTCGGTGACCTGGATGCAGCAGCAGTGGGCTGCCGTAAAGCCCCAGATTGACCCCGAACTCCACGCCGACGTAACCGGCCGCCTGCAAACCCAGCACAAGGAGGCCCTCTGGTGGCGCGACGCCTGCGTGCTCTACTTCCAGTCGGTGGCCAAGCAGCCCATTCCGGCTCCGTTCAGCCCACCCACCCGCACCCTCGACGACATCAAACGCCTGGTCATGATTTACCAGTTGCGCTAAACGAATTGAATACCAAATTAATACCCGTCATGAAAAACATGCCGCACGTGAACGGCCACGCCGTGCACACCAGTACCCTTACCCACCAGAATAGCTTTTCCCTGGAAGGGCAGCTGGCTTTAATTACCGGCGGCGGAAGCGGCATCGGCCTGGCCATTGCCCAGTGCATGGTGCACGCCGGCGCCACGGTTATCATCACCGGCCGCCGCGAAGAAGTGCTGAAGGACGCCGTGCAGGCCATGGGCGAATCGGCCCACTACATGGTCAACGACATCTGCGACCTGGCCTCCATTGATGATATGGTGGAGCAGCTCGAAGCCGCCTACGGTCCCCTGGATATCGTGGTCAACAATGCTGGTATCAACCTCAAAAAACCCGCTCTGCAAGTAACTGACGAAGAATTTCACAACATCCTGCACACCAACCTGAACTCGGTATTTGCCCTGACCCGCGCCTGCGCCCGGCGCATGGTGGAGCGGCAGCGCGGCGTGATTCTGATGATTTCGTCGATGGCCGCCTACTACGGCATCGATAGGGTAGTGGCCTACGCTGCTTCCAAGTCGGCGGTGGAAGGCATGGTGAAGGTGCTGGCCTCCGAGTTTTCCGGCGACAATGTGCGCGTCAATGCCATTGCGCCCGGCTTTATCGAAACCGAGATGAGCCGCAAGGCCATGAACAACGACCCCGACCGCCGCGACCGGGCCATGCGGCGCACGCCCATGGGCAAGTTTGGCCAGCCCGAGGACATTGGCAACGCGGCCGTGTTTATGGCCTCCGACGCGGCCCGCTACATTACCGGCGTGTCCCTCCCCGTCGACGGGGGCAACTCCATCGGCTTCTGATTCCAAGAAACTTCAAAACCCCATAAAACTCCCACACCCAATGTATCAACCAATACGCAAAACGGCCTTCTGCCTGAGCTGGCCGCTGTTTGTGGCCTCCGGGCTACCCCTGGCTGGGGCGGTGCTAATGCCTACCCAGGCCTGGGCCCAAGCCACGCAAACCATTTCGGGCAAGATTACCAGCTCCGACAACGGCGAAACCCTGCCCGGCGTGACGGTGCTGCAGAAAGGCACCACCAACGGCGTTTCCTCCAACGCCGACGGTACCTTTACCCTGCAGGCGCCCCTGGGCAGCACCCTGGTGCTGAGCGCAGTAGGCTTCGTCAGTAAAGAAGTAACCGTCGATGGCCCCACGGTAAACGTGACGCTGGGCTCCGACGTGAAAGCCCTGAACGAGGTAGTGGTAGTGGGCTACGGCACCCAGAGAGCAGAAGCGGTAACTGGCTCGGTTGCGTCTATCAATGGAGAGGCCTTACGCGAAGTGCCATCAGCTAACATCACCCAGGCTCTGCAAGGCCGTTTGCCAGGTGTGGAATTTGCCCAATCCTCCTCTCAGCCCGGTGCTGCCACGCAAATCCGGATACGCGGTACCCGCTCACTGGGTGCCAGCAATGATCCATTGGTGGTATTGGATGGTATTCCTTTCCCGGGTTCGATTGGCGACATCAACCCCAACGATATTCAGAGTGTAGATATCCTGAAGGATGCGTCGGCCACGGCTATTTACGGGTCACGTGGGGCGAACGGAGTTGTCTTGATAACCACTAAAACCGGTAAAAAAGGGCAAAAAGCGCAGATAACCTACGACAGTTTTGTTGGTGCAAAAACAATTTTCGCCAAATACCCCATGATGAATGGGCCCGAGTTTGTTGAGCTTCGCAGAGCCGCCGGCCTGTATAAGAATGCCTTGGATGAAGCCGACGATGTAGATACCGATTGGCAGGACTTGTTGTATAAAACAGGTATTCAAACCAACCACAACCTGGGCGTTTCGGGTGGCACTGAGAACGGGCGGTATAATTTCAATGCGGGTTATTATCAAGAAGAAGGAGTAATTCCTACCCAGCAGTACACCCGTTATTCCGTACGTGGAACCCTTGACCAGGGCGTTGGTAAATACATCCGGTTGGGTTTCACTACCAATAATACCTATAACCTATCCGAGGGGTCCAATGTGGGTATATATGGCATCCTGAACTCCTCGCCAATCGCCAATCCTTACAATGCGGATGGTAGCCTGAAAAGAACTATCCGCATGCCGTTGGATGAGCAGTGGGTGTATACCCGCGAAACTGTGGAAGACTTGAGTGACAGGTGGTTAAGCGAAACCAGATCTATGGCCACCTACAATACCCTATTCGCGGAAGTTAAAATGCCGGGCGTAGAGGGATTGAAGTATCGGGTCAACCTGGGGGTAAACTACCGGCAGAGCCAGGGTGGTTCTTACACTGGACAAGGAATCACCGCAGTGAACCCTACTACAGTTTCCACAGCATCCGTCAGTAACTCGGTTACCAGAGACTGGACTATCGAAAACATTTTATCCTATGACCGCACCTTTGCTGAAAAGCATAATATAAATGCCATAGCCTTATACTCTGCCTCCGATAACACCTTCAATCGGTCGCAGATTAATGCCCGGGATATTCCTTCTGATGCCTTCCAGTACTACAACCTGGGACTGGCCGCCGGCGAAATCACCATACCCACTCTTAATAATGAGCAGCGGTATGAAAAATATGGTCTGTTGTCCTACATGGGGCGGGTAATGTATTCCTACGACGACCGGTATCTGTTATCCGCCACGGTCCGGGCGGATGGCTCCTCCAGACTTTCCCCCGGGAATAAATGGAAAACCTATCCTGCTGTGTCGCTAGGCTGGAACGTGGCCAAAGAGTCGTTTATGCAGGATATCTCTGTTATCGATATGCTGAAACTGCGGGCTGGTTACGGCGTCACGTCAAATCAGTCCATTAACCCCTATGCTACCCTGGGCCGTTTGACTACCCGACCCTATAACTTTGGCCCAACCGGCTACCAGACGGGGCTGTTCGTAAGCCAGTTGCCGAACGCTAACTTAGGCTGGGAATTCTCTAAAACCTGGAACTACGGGTTGGATTTTGCGGTGCTGAAAAACCGCCTTTCGGGTACCGTTGAGTACTATGTCACCAACACCGAGGATGTTCTGTTGCCTTTGCCACTGCCTCCTACTTCTGGCGTAGAGAGCTACACGGCCAACATTGGGTCTACCCAGAACAAAGGGGTGGAACTGTCTTTGAATGGGGTAATTCTGGAGAACCTCAATGGCTGGACCTGGGAAGTGGGGGCTAACCTGTATGCCAACCGCAACAAGATTACCTCGCTGGCTGGTGAGCAGCAGCGGGATGAAGGAAACTGGTGGTTTGTGGGCAAGCCGATCAACGTAATCTATGATTACGAGAAAGTAGGACTGTGGCAGGAAGGAGACCCCTACCGGAACATCCTGGAGCCCGGCGGAAACGTGGGGATGATCAAGGTGAAATACACCGGCGACTATACCGCAGATGGTACCCCTACCCGGGCCATTGGCCCGCAAGACCGTCAGGTTCTGGACGTGACCCCGAAGTTCCAGGGCGGTTTCAACACCCGGGTTTCGTTCAAAGGATTTGATCTGAGTGCAGTAGGTGCTTTCCAGAACGGCGGTATCCTCAACAGTACCCTGTATGGCTCATCGGGCTATCTTAACCTGATGAACGGTCGTCGGGGCAACGTGAAAGTGGATTACTGGACTCCCGAGAACACGGGCGCCAAATATCCCAAGCCTGGTGGCCTGGCTAGCGGCGACAACCCTAAGTATGGCAGCACGCTGGGGTACTTCGATGCCTCTTATTTGAAGATCCGCACGATTTCGCTGGGCTACAACTTCGACAACAACGCGTGGCTGAAAAGCTCCGGCATTAGCCGCCTACGGGTTTACGCAACGGCTCAGAACCCGTTTGTAATCTTCTCTCCCTACAAGAAAGAGTCGGGTATGGACCCTGAGACCAACTCGTACGCCGACCAAAACGTGGCCGTAACTACCGGCGTTCCGGCTCGTCTGTTGACAATAGGTACTAACTCGCCTGCAACCCGCACCTACCTGGTGGGCCTGAACTTTACCTTCTAATAAAGAGCACAATGAAAAGCTTCAACATAAAATTCTTTATCGGGGCGGCCCTAATATTGATGGCTGCGCCGGGGTGCAACGACCTTTTGGACGAAGAACCCAGGAGTATATACACGCCCGACTTCTTTCAGACCGAAAGAGGCGTGAACGGTGGGTTGACCTCCATGTACGCTCACCTACGCTACATCTACGGCGACGCTTACTTCTACAATGCGACGCTGACGGGCACCGATGAGGTAACCTATGGCCGGGATGCCGACGAGAACTTTCTGGCCATGGACTTCTCCGGTCGAGCGGCGCTGAACGCCAATAACAGCCGGGCGGATAGATTGTGGACGGCTGCGTTCCCGAACATCAACACGGCCAATGGTATTATCAAGAATGCCACCGCAGTAGGAACCATCTCGCCAGCCCTAGTTGCCGAAGCACGGTTTTTCCGCGCCTTCGATTACTTCATGCTGGTTCAAACCTTTGGCGGGGTGCCGTTGGATTTGGGGGCGGGCGAGTTGCAGTTCAATACCAATGCTTTCAGAGCCTCGGTCCGCAATACGGTACCCGAAGTGTATACCAAAGCAATTTTTCCTGACCTGATACAGGCCGTTGCCGACTTGCCGGCAACTCCCCGGGTGATAGGGGGCGTCACGAAAACGGCTGCCCGCCTGTATCTGGCCAAAGCTTACCTGACTTATGCCTGGTGGCTGGAAAACCCGAACAATATCCCAACCTATCCGGAGACTACCAGAACAGATCCGGCCGGTCGTAACGCCCAGTACTACTATCAGCAGGCGTATGATGTGGCCATGGCGGGTATTGAGAGTCCCGGCCCGTTCCGCTTGCAGCCCACGTACTATGATGTACATGTGGCCACAAATGACCGCAACGCTGAAATGCTGCTGTTTGCGGACCATACCGAATCCAGTGAGTTCTACAATGGCGGCAGCCTGACCTTTGGTAGCGGTGGGGCCCCGGATAACTTTGCCGGTTGGATGATGACCTGGAACTATACCAACCTCAGAACTTCAGGAATAGACGACAAAGGGGTACGTGGCCCTTTCTCTTCTGTTCAGCGGGAAGCAGTTCAGGCCCTAGGCCGCCCCTGGAACCGGATGGCTCCTACCATTGGCGCAGTGGAAACCACCTTTGCCGACAAGACAAACGATTCTCGCTACGATGGTACTTTTACCACTGTCTATCGTGGTAACTGGCCGAAAGCGGGTGGCGTTCTGCCAAAAGAACCCCTTAACGCCAACAATCTGCCGGTTAACCCAGGGGACCCAATCCTGACTTTCCTGAATGAAGAGCCTGCTACGGCTATTACCTACCCTACCGGAGGAGGTCCGAGCAATGTAGGAGCAGGAACGCTGCCCGGCCGCGCGGATTACGTGATTTCGCCGCGTGGTATAAGCCGGATTGTGTATCCAGGCCTTTGGAAGCTTGGTCCTTACCGCACCGATAATGGTTCGGGCTTAGGCCAGCCTAATGCTGCCAGTACTCGTCCGTTCAACATTGCCAAATTCTCGGAGCTGTACTTTGTAGCGGCAGAAGCAGCTGTGAAAGGAGCAACTACCAAATCGGGTCAAGGCGCTCGGGAATTGATTAATGTTATTCGCGCCCGGGCCGGCAAGTGGCGTTTCGATAATAATGGGAACGTGGCCAAGGTGCAGGATAATAGCGCTGCCATGACTTCAGCCACCCCGGCTACTATAGACATCAACTATATCCTGGCAGAACGCTCGCGTGAGTACTACGCCGAAGGGTATCGCTGGTATGATCTGGTGCGTACCCAGAAATGGAACGAGCTGGCTTCTACCTACCGTATCGGGGGAACCAACTACGGAGATCATACGCCTATAGTCGTTACGCGTACCATTCAGCCGCATCACTACCTGCGTCCTATTCCGCAGGTTCAGCTTGATCGTATGGATGTGTCGGCAGATGTAAAAGCTACTTATCAGAACCCTAGATACCAATAACTTAACGAGCAAGGGCTTAAAAGAATGGGTGCTCGTATTGAGCACCCATTCTTTTAAGCCCTTGTTTTTTGATGCATCGGTACGTGCCGGCATGTTGGTGAAACGCGTGAAAAAGCACGTGCCCTCTTTTATGACTTCCAAAGCGTCGCCTGCAAACGAAACTGGCTACTGCGGTTCCTCCCCGCGGCAGTCCACAGTCAGTCTTGCCGTGCTTGGTAGCTCGTTCGGCGGCGAGAAAATGGCCGCGCGAGTAGCAGGATAACGCAGAATCCTGGTTATCCACAGTAAGTGTAACCGTTGTCCTAGTAGGTGAAGTCAGCCGTGATTTCGCTCTGGAATCACAGCTTACTTAGGAAGGGTACTGTACACCGGCCTGATCAACCCAATGGCTTTAATACTCTCATGATAAACAACATGTTAAAGGCTTCGGCACTGTTGGCTTTGGTCGCCGCGCAGCCGGCCGTTGCCCAGGTACGTTTGCCCAAGCTCGTTAGCGACGGGATGATTCTGCAGCGCGACGCGCCCGTGGCGGTGTGGGGCTGGGCCAAGCCCGGCGAAAAAGTAACCGTGACGCTGGCCGGCAAAACCGCCGCCACTACTACCGGCCCCGACGGCCGGTGGCGCGCTAGCTTGGCCAAAATGAAAGCGGGTGGCCCTTATGAAATGACCATTGCGGGCACCAACCGCATCACGCTCAAAGACGTGCTCATCGGGGACGTGTGGGTGTGCTCGGGGCAGTCGAACATGGAAACACCTATGTCGCGCCTGCGCGACAAGTACCCCGACGTCGTTGCCCAGGCCAATAACCCCATGATTCGGCAGTTCAACGTCGATTTGCGCTACGCCTTCAGCGGGCCGAAAGCCGATGTGGCGGGCGGCAAATGGGTGCCGACTACACCTCAAAATGTGCTGGCTTTCAGCGGTGTGGCGTATTTTTTTGCCAAGACGCTCTTCGACAAATACCACGTGCCTATCGGCCTTATCCGTTCGGCGGTGGGTGGGTCGCCGGCCGAAGCCTGGTTAAGCGCCGACGCACTGAAAGCCTTCCCCACCTACGCCCAAGCCGCCGAGAAAGTGAAGGACAGCACCTACGTAGCCCGCACCATTGCCCAGGGCCAGGCCGCCTCCCGCGCCTGGTACACCAGCTTGCGCCAGCAGGACCAGGGCGTGGTCAAAGGCAGCACACCCTGGTACGCCACCAGCTACCAGGCCGCGGATTGGAAGACCATGAAAATTCCCGGCTATTGGGCCGACCAGGGCCTGGGACCCGTGAATGGCGTAGTATGGTTTCGTAAGGAAGTAGAGGTGCCGGCCAGCATGGTGGGCAAGCCAGCCCGGCTGGAACTGGGCACCATCGTCGACAGTGACTCTGTCTACATCAACGGGCAGTTTGCCGGCACTACCGGCTACCAGTACCCGCCCCGCAAATATGATTTGCCAACCACGCTGCTTCAGCCCGGCCGCAACATCATCGTGATACGCGTCATCAACAACGGTGGGCGCGGCGGCTTCACGCTCGATAAGCAGTACCGGCTCACGGCCGGCGGCCAGACCCTCGACTTGCGTGGCGACTGGCAGTATAAGCTGGGGGCCGCCACGGCGCCTACTCCCGGCTCTACTTCCTTTCAAAACCAGCCCGGGGGCCTGTATAATGGCATGATAGCGCCCTTGCTGCCCTACACTATAAAGGGCGTGCTGTGGTACCAAGGTGAATCGAACACCGCTAAGCCCGAGGAATACCAACCTTTGCTCACGGCCCTGATTACGGACTGGCGTAAGCACTGGCAGCAGCCCACCTTGCCCTTTCTGTACGTTCAGCTGGCCAACTTTATGCAGGTCAAAGACCAGCCCACGGAAAGCAATTGGGCGGGTGTGCGCGAAGGCCAGCGCCGCACGCTCGTCGTGCCCAACACCGGCATGGCTGTGGCCCTGGACCTGGGCGAGTGGAACGACATTCACCCGCTCAACAAGGAAGACGTAGGCAAGCGCCTGGCGTTGGCGGCCCAGAAAGTGGCGTACGGCGACAAAAAAGTCGTGGCCTCGGGTCCGCTATACCAAAGCATGCAGGTAGCCGGCAACAAAGCCACGCTCACGTTTACCAGCACCGGCGGCGGGCTGGTAGCCAAGGACGGTAAGCCCCTGCGCTACTTCGCCATTGCCGGCCCCGACAAGAAGTTCGTGTGGGCCCAGGCTAAGATTGAAGGCAACAAAGTAGTGGTCTGGAACGACCAGGTGCCTAACCCCGTGGTTGTGCGCTATGCCTGGGCCGACAACCCGGAAGGTGCCAACCTTGCCAACAAAGAAGGCCTGCCCGCTTCGTCTTTCCAGGCGCAGTAGGTCCTGCTGCCCCATTCGGAACCACCCAACTCATTCAACGAATGAAAAATCCTTTCCTTTTTCTGGGTTTGGCCCTGCTGATGGGCTGCGCCTCCAGTCAGCGCCAACCAAGTGCGGCTGCCGCTACCGAGGCTGCCGCCACGCCCGAAGCAGCCGCGGTTAAGCCAGCCGAGCTTCCCTTCCGCAACCCCGATTTGCCTATTGACCAGCGCGTGGATGACCTGGTGAGCCGCCTCACGCTGCCGGAAAAAGTGTCGCAGATGCTCAACGCTTCGCCGGCCATCGACCGGCTGGGCATTCCGGCTTACAATTGGTGGAACGAGGCCCTGCACGGCGTGGCCCGCACCAGCATGAAAACCACGGTGTTTCCGCAGGCCATTGGCATGGCCGCTACCTTCGACACGGACGCCATGCTGCAGATGGCCACCATCACCTCCGACGAGGCCCGGGCAGTACACCACGAGTATGCGCGGCGCGGCGAGCGGGGCATTTACCAGGGCCTCACCTTCTGGACACCCAACATCAACATCTTCCGGGACCCGCGCTGGGGGAGGGGACAGGAAACCTACGGCGAAGACCCCTACCTGACTGGGCAGCTCGGCATGGCGCTGGTAAAAGGCTTCCAGGGCGACGACCCGAAGTACCTCAAGATTACGGCCTGCGCCAAGCACTTTGCCGTGCACAGCGGCCCCGAATCATCCCGCCACGAGTACAATGCCCAAATCAGCGACTACGACCTCTGGGACACGTATCTGCCCGCGTTCCGGGACCTGATTGTGGACGCTAAAGTGGCCGGCGTGATGTGCGCCTACAACGCCTACGCCGGGCAGCCCTGCTGCGGCAGCGACAAGCTGATGAACGAAATTCTCTACGACAAGTGGAAATTTAAGGGCTACGTCACCTCCGACTGCGACGGTATCAACGACTTCTGGCAGCACCACAAAACCGACCCCGACGCGGCCACCGCTGCCGCCAACGCCGTACTGCATGGCACCGATATTGAGTGCGCCACCGGCAAGCTGTTTACCTACAACTCCCTGCTCGAATCAGTGCAGAAGGGCCTGATTACCGAAAAGCAGCTCGATACCTCGGTGAAGCGGCTTTACAAAATCCGCTTCCAACTGGGCATGTTCGACCCGGTGGAGCAGGTGAAGTACGCCCAGATTCCGCTCAGCGTGGTGGAAAGCGCCCCGCACCAGGCCCACGCCCTACGCATGGCCCAGGAATCGATGGTGCTGCTCAAGAATGAGAAAAACACTCTGCCGCTGCGCAAAAACCTGAAGAAAATCGTGGTGCTGGGCCCCAACGCCGACAACGAAACCGCCCAACTCGGCAACTACAACGGCTTCCCGACCAATAACGTGACGCCGCTGGAAGGCATCCGGGCCAAAGTCGGCGCCGGTACCCAGGTTACCTACATCCAAGGCGTGGACTACGCCAGCAACATCGTTTACGAAACCTTCGATATCAACCAAAATCTGGCGTACGAGGGCAAGCCGGGCTTCAAGGCCGAGTATTTCAAAGGCACTGAGCTGGAAGGCCAGCCGGTAGCCACCCAGCAGGAAGCCGGCCTCGACCGGTACCTGGCCAACGTGAAGCAGAAAATTGTACCCGGTCTGCCGTCGGAAAACGTGTCGGCGCGCTACCAAGCCTCCTTTACCCCGCAGAAGTCGGAGGAGCTGGCCCTGCAAATCACCGGCGACGACGGTTACCGCCTCTTTGTGAACGACAAGCTGGTACTCGACAACTGGAAAGGCCGCGGCGTTTCAACCAACCAGCACGTGCTTAAAGTGGAGGCCGGCAAAAAGCTCGACCTCAAGCTGGAGTACTTCCAGACCGACCGCCGCACCATTCTCAAGTTTACCGCTGCCCACGTCATACCCATGAATGCGCCGAACATTCGGGCCCAGGTGAAGGATGCTGATGCGGTTATTTTCGTCGGTGGCATTTCGCCTCGTTTGGAAGGGGAGGAAATGAAGGTGAACGTGGAAGGCTTCAGCGGCGGCGACCGGACCAGCATTGCCTTGCCCAAAGTGCAGACCGAGCTGCTGAAAGTATTGCACGCCACGGGCAAGCCGGTTGTGTTCGTAATGATGACCGGCAGCGCCATCGGCTGCCCCTGGGAAGCCCAGAACCTGCCGGCCATTGTCAACAGCTGGTATGGCGGACAGGCCACCGGCACGGCTCTGGCCGATGTGCTTTTCGGCGACTACAACCCCTCGGGCCGCCTGCCGGTCACGTTCTACAAGTCGGAAAGCCAGCTGCCACCCTTCGATAACTACGACATGGCCGGCCGCACCTACCGCTACTTCCGGGGCGAGCCGCTGTTTCCCTTTGGTCACGGCCTGAGCTACACCACCTTTGCCTACTCCAGCCTGCAGGTGCCTGCCACGAGTGAAACGGGCAAACCTGTCTTGGTGAGCGTGCAGGTACAGAATACCGGCAAGCGGGCCGGCGACGAAGTGGTGCAGCTCTACGTGCGCCACCCCGATTCCAAGGGCCGCGTGGCGCTGCATGCGCTGGAAGGCTTCCAGCGGGTGGCCCTGCAGCCCGGCGAGAAAAAGACGGTGCAGTTTAGCCTCACCCCCGACAACTATCCATGCTCAACCAGCAGGGGCAGCGTGCCCAGCAGCCGGGCAAAGTACTGCTCTTCGCCGGCGGTGGCCAGCCACTCAGCCAAGCGGTGGCAAAGAAAAGTGTAGTACAAGCCACCTTGACGCTAAGTGGCAGCAGCGTAGCTATTGATTAGAAACGAATTACTCACTGCCTATGAAGAAGGGGCTAGGAGTGGTTGAAACGATAGAACGACTTTTGAGAGCTAACTCTGGTTAGTCGTTCAACCCGTTGCCAGCCATCCCGGCCCCTTCTTCATGGGTAGTAAGTAACTCGGTCTTAAGCGCTAATTGCTCTTTTCATTATTCAGTGATTGAGTGGCCACTTTTTCCGGAAAAATAATTTGGCCACACTCACCTACCGAAACCGTTTCCGGAAACGGTTTCGGTATTTTTTATTCGAAATTGAGCTAGAAACGAGGTTTTTAGATTGGCTTTCCTATCTCTTAGCGCACTATCTTCGAAAACAAGTCCGGTAGATAGGTCGGACGCCGCTCTGATTACCACTCCTAGCAAGCTGTTCGCCAGTGACGCTAGCCCTGACCTTTTCCTCCATAAAATCCCCACCCGGCCCCGTTGCTTTATAGAAAGCAGTAAAGGCCGTATCCAACCCCATGAAATACCTCCTCGGCTACGACATCGGCAGCTCGTCTATCAAGGCCTCGCTGCTCAACATCGAAACCGGCCGGTGCGTGGCCTCGGTCACCTCGCCCAAGAAGGAGATGGAAATAACCGCGCTCCAGCCCGACTGGGCCGAGCAGCGCCCCGAGCGGTGGTGGCAGGAAGTGGTGAATGCCACGCTCCAGCTTCGTGCCGACCACGACTTCGACACGGCTCTTATTGCCGGCATCGGCATCACCTATCAAATGCACGGCCTCGTGCTCGTCGACAAAGACGGCGAGGTGCTGCGCCCCGCCATTATCTGGTGCGACAGCCGCGCTGTAGACTACGGCAACCAGGCGTTTCAGGACCTGGGCCAGGAATATTGCCTGCACAACTTTCTGAATTCGCCCGGCAACTTCACGGCTTCCAAGCTGAAGTGGGTGCGCGAAAACGAGCCCGACATATACGAGCGGATTCACAAAATCCAGCTCCCCGGCGACTACATTGCCTTCAAGCTCACCAACCAGCTCCAGACCACCATTTCGGGCCTTTCCGAGGGCGTATTCTGGAATTTCAAACAGCAGGCCATTGCCCAGGAGTTGCTCGACTATTACGGCATCAGTTCTGCCCTGCTGCCCGACGTAGTCGACACCTTCTCGGTGCAGGGCCACCTCACGCCCGAAGCGGCCCAGGAACTGGGCCTCACGGCCGGCACGCCCATCAGCTACCGGGCCGGCGACCAGCCCAACAACGCCTTTTCGCTCAACGTGCTGCAGGCCGGTGAAATAGCCGCCACGGCCGGCACCAGCGGCGTGGTCTACGGCATCAACGAAACCATGACTTCGGATTCCCGCTCCCGGGTCAACTCCTTCGTGCACGTAAACAGCACGCCGGAGCAGCCCAAAAACGGCGTCCTGATGTGCATGAACGGCACGGGCATTCTGAATAGCTGGTTGCGCAAAGTTCTCGGCGACATCAGCTACGAGGACATGAACCAGCTGGCCGCCCAGGCCCCAATTGGCTCCGACGGCCTCACGTTTCTGCCTTTCGGCAACGGCGCCGAGCGTATTCTGGAAAACCGTCAGCTCGAAGCCGAGCTGCGGGGCCTCAACTTCAACCAGCACGGCCGCGTGCACGTGGCCCGCGCCGCCCAGGAAGGCATTGTCTTCGCCCTAAACTACGGCGTGGACATCATGCGTGAATCCGGAGTGCAGGTGCGCAAAGTGCGGGCCGGCAACGCCAACATGTTCTTGAGCCCGATTTTCCGCGAGGCATTCGTCAACAGCGCCGGTGTAGAATTGGAGCTGCTCAACACCGATGCGGCCCAGGGCGCGGCCCGCGGCGCGGGCGTCGGAGCTGGCATCTACGCCAGTACCAATGAGGCCTTCAACGGTCTAGAGCGAATTCTGACCCTGGAGCCCACGGCTGAGCTGCAGGAGCAATATCAGGCTGCCTACACCCGCTGGCAGTCCATTCTCAATCAAATCGTACCCTTACCAACCACCCCTCGGCATGTCATCCAACACGCTTTCTAAAACCGAGTATTTCACCGGCATCGACACCATCCGCTTTGAAGGACGTGAGTCGGACAACCCGTTGGCCTTTAAGTGGTACGACGAGAACCGCGTAGTAGCCGGCAAAACCATGAAGGAGCACCTGCGCTTCGCGGTTTCGTACTGGCACACCTTCACCGGCACCGGCGGCGACCCGTTCGGCCCCGGCACCAAGCAGTTTGCCTGGGACGCCCACCACGAAATCATTGGCCGCGCCAAAGACAAGATGGACGCCGCTTTCGAGTTCTTCACCAAGCTCGGCACGCCCTACTACTGCTTCCACGACATTGACCTCGTGGACGAAGGCAACTCGCTGGCCGAGTACGAGCGCAACCTCGCCACCATCGTGGACTACGCCAAGGAGCATCAGGCCGCTACCGGCGTAAAGCTGCTCTGGGGCACGGCCAACGTGTTTTCGAACCCGCGCTACATGAATGGGGCCAGCACCAACCCCGACTTCCAGGTGGTAGCTCACGCTGCCACGCAGGTGAAAAACGCCATCGACGCGACCATCGCGCTGGGCGGCGAGAACTACGTGTTCTGGGGTGGCCGCGAAGGCTACATGACTCTGCTCAACACTAACATGAAGCGCGAGCAGGAACACATGGGCCGTTTCCTGACCATGGCCCGCGACTACGCCCGCCAGCAGGGCTTCACCGGCAAGTTCTTCATTGAGCCCAAGCCCGCCGAGCCTACCAAGCACCAGTACGACTTCGACGCGGCCACCGTAATCGGCTTCCTAAAGCAGCACGGCCTGGAAAACGACTTCATGCTCAACCTGGAAGTAAACCACGCCACCCTGGCTGGTCACACGTTCGAGCACGAGCTGCAGGTAGCTGCTGATAACAACATGCTGGGCTCGATGGACGCCAACCGCGGCGACTACCAGAACGGCTGGGACACCGACCAGTTCCCCAACAACCTCAATGAGCTGACCGAGTCCATGCTCATCATCCTCGAGGCCGGTGGCTTCAAGCACGGCGGCATCAACTTCGACGCCAAAACCCGCCGCAACTCGACCGACCTGGAGGATATTTTCATTGCCCACATCAGCGGCATGGACACCTTCGCCCGCGCCCTGGTGACGGCCGATGCCATCCTGGAAAAGTCGGCTTACCGCAAGTTCCGCCAGGAGCGCTACGCCTCCTTTGACTCGGGTGCCGGCGCTGCCTTCGAGAAAGGCCAACTGACCCTGGAAGACCTGCGCAAAATTGCCCACGAAACCGGTGAACCCACGCCCAAGAGCGGTAAGCAGGAGTGGCTGGAAAGCATCATCAACCAGTACATCTAACATCAAAAAAGGTGGGTGAGAAACGTTGGCCGGGCGGGTGCTGCAACGCCCGCCGGCCAACCGGACTCTCACCCGCAGTCAAATTTTACTGTAAGTCTGGGCAGAAACCCAGCTGACAGACGTGTGGGAGAGGGGAGCAGAAAGAGGCGTACCAGCACGTCTTCCGAATCGAGGGAGAGCTTTTCGGAAGACGTTGGCGGCTACATCCGCCGGCTGGCACGCCTCACTGTTTGCTTTTTAGCCCCGTCGTCGTAGCCCTAACTTACGCTGCGCCGGCCTCTGTCACCAGATGATTTCCTGGGCTTGTCAGAAAATATCTAGTAGGAAATCAGGGATTTATAGCAAAATAAACGGGCTCCGTGAAAGCCTAAAGAAGGAGTTTCCTCATCTTTGGAGCGACTTCAAACTGAAACCCTATGAATCCATTAGTTGACATCCGTCAATTCGACCAAAGTATCTGGCTGGACTTTATCCGTCGCAAAATCCTGATCAACGGGGAGTTGCAGCGGCGCATCACCGACGAGGCCCTGCGCGGCGTTACGTCGAATCCGGCCATTTTCGAGAAGGCAATCGGCGGCTCCGACGACTACGACGCGGCCATCCGCAGCCTGGCGCTGCAGGGCAAAACCACCGACGAAATCTACACCGCCCTGGCCGTGGCCGACGTGCAGCACGCCTGCGACCTGTTCCGCCCGCTCTACGACAGCCACGACAACGCATCCGACGGCTACGTGAGCCTGGAAGTGTCGCCCGAGCTGGTCAACGATACCGAAGGCACGATTGAGGAAGGCATCCGGTTCTGGAAAACGGTAAACCGGCCCAACGTGATGATTAAGGTGCCGGCCACGCTCGAAGGTCTGCCCGCCATTCGCCGCCTCATTGCCGAGGGCATCAACGTCAACGTGACCCTGATTTTCGGCCTGGAGCGCTACCGCCTCGTAGCCGAAGCCTTCCTGGCCGGCCTCGAAGATCGGGTAAAAGCCGGCCTGCCTGTCGAGAACATCGACTCCGTAGCCAGCTTCTTCCTCTCGCGCATCGACGTGCTGATTGACCCGCTGCTGGAGAAAATTGCCGCCGAAGGTGGTGAGAAAGGCGAGCTGGCACAATCGATGGTGGGCGAGGTAGCGTTGGCCAGCGCCAAGCAGGCTTACCAGATCTACAAGGAGATTTTTGCCGGTCCGCGCTGGGAAGCCCTGGCTGCCAAAGGTGCCGACACCCAGCGCCTGCTGTGGGCCAGCACCGGCAACAAAAACCCCAAGTACGACGACCTGAAGTACGTCGAGAACCTCATCGGCCCCAAAACGGTGAACACCGTGCCGGTAGAAACCCTCGACATCTTCCGCGAAAAAGGTAAGCCCGCCAACCGCCTGGAGGAAGGCCTCGATAAAGCTGCTGACGTGCTGCGCCGCCTGCCCGAGCTAGGCATCAACCTCGAGGAGCAAACCAACTTCCTGGAAGAGGACGGCGCCAAGAAATTCAAGGAGCCTTTCGGCAAGCTGATGGAATCCATCGAGAAGAAGCGCCTGACTTCCCTCGACTCTACCGTTGCCGAAGCTACCCTGCAGCTGGGCCAGTACCAGGCTGCCGTGGACGCCAAAATTCAGGAATTCAACGCCAAGAACTTTACCCACGGTTTCTGGGATAAGAAAGCTGACCTATGGGTGCAGGATGAAGCTGGCCAGCACAGCATCCGGGCCTTCATGGGCTGGCTGCGCGTGGCCGAAACAATGGTGGGCGCGGTGCCCGAAATCGAGCAGTTCGTCAATGACGTGAAAGCCGCGGGCTTCAAGCACGTAGTAGTAATGGGCATGGGCGGCAGCACAATGGCTCCGATTGTGTTCAAATCCTCGTTCCCGATGGGCGAGAATGGCCTGCCGATGTCGGTACTCGATACCACGGACCCCGGCACGGTGCGCCAGATTGAAGAATCAGTGCCGCTGGCCGACACGCTGTTCATTGTAGCCAGCAAGTCGGGAACCACGGCCGAGCCCCTGGCCTTCGGCGACTATTTCTATGACCGGGTAAAGCAAATCAAGGGCGACAAGGCCGGCGAGAATTTCGTGGCTATTACCGACCCGGGCTCCAAGTTTGTGACCTCGGCCACCGAGCAGGGCTACCGCCGCATCTTCCTGAACTTTGCCGAAGTGGGCGGCCGTTTCTCGGCCCTGTCGTATTTCGGTCTGGTACCGGCCGCGCTGTACGGCCTGCCCATCGGCGAAATCCTGGAGCGGGCCATCCGCATGATGCGGGCCAACGGTGCCTATGGCAGTGTAGAGCAAAACCCCGGCTTGGAGCTGGGTGTGGCGCTGGGCGTACTCGCGCAGCAGGGCCGCGACAAGCTCACCCTGATTGTGCCGAATTCTCTGGCTGATTTGGGCCTCTGGCTGGAGCAGCTCATTGCTGAAAGCACCGGCAAGGAAGGCAAAGGCATTCTGCCCGTGGCCGGCGAGCCCGCCCGCGAGCCGGAAGTGTACGGTCAGGACCGCGTATTCGTGTACGTGGGCTACGAAGGCGATGAATTCAATGATGACCTAGCAAACCACGAGGCGCTTACGCGTCTGTTACATGCGGGGCATCCGCTCATCACTATCCGTATGCACGATGCGTTGGATTTAGGAGGTGAGTTCTTCCGCTGGGAAGTAGCCACGGCCGTAGCCAGCGCCGTGCTCGAAATTAACCCCTTCGACCAGCCCAACGTGCAGGCCGCCAAAACCGCTACCGACCGCCTGATGAAGGTGGTGCAGGAGCAGGGCAGCCTGCCCGCCGGCGACGAGGCTAAGGTGACGGAAAACGGCGTGTCGTACTTCTCCGCCGTGTCGGGCGGCAGTGCGGCCGAGGTAATCCAGAACTTCTTTGCGCAGGCCAAGGACGGCGACTTCCTCAACATCCAGGCGTATCTGACTGAGTCGGACGAGCTGAACAAGGGCTTGGCCGAGCTGCGCACCCAGGTGCAGGAGCAGTTGCATTTGGCTACCACCTCGGGCTACGGACCGCGCTTCTTGCACTCCACGGGCCAGTACCACAAGGGCGGACCCGACAAGGGCTTGTTCGTGCAGTTCACCGTCGACCATCCGCAGGATCTGGCGCTGCCGGGCCGTTCGTACTCCTTCGGGACGTTCAAGAACGCCCAGGCCGCCGGTGACTTGCAGGCGTTGCACGACTACAACCGCCGCACGCTGCGCATCCACCTCGGCGACAACGCTGAGCAGGGCCTACGCACAGTGCTGAGCGCGCTGCAGTCGGCGCCGCTGACCGCTACACAAGCGTAAGAATGCTGCCCGGGCGGCCGGTTGGGAGGCCGGCCGCTCGGGTAGTTTTTGCGCTTTCTGTTCTTTCCCCATCGAAATTCCCCAATCCTCTCGATGCTCAACCTAAAGCGCCTAGTGGCGGCAGCCGGCTTTACGCTGGCCGCGGCTAACGTTACTTTTGCCCAAACGGTACGCCTGACCGTGCAGCCCGGAGACCCGAAGCTGCAAATCAGCAAAGACATTTACGGGCACTTCGCCGAACACCTGGGCCGTTGCGTCTACGACGGTTTCTGGGTGGACCCCGGCTTGAACGTGCCCAAGCAGGGCCGCATCCGTATGGATATCGTCGAGGCCCTGCGCAAAATCAAAGTGGCCAACCTGCGCTGGCCCGGCGGCTGCTACGCCGACGCCTACCACTGGCGCGACGGAGTAGGCCCCACCGCCCAACGGCCCCGGACCATCAACACCTGGTGGGGCGACGCGGTAGAGGACAACTCCTTCGGCACCCACGAGTTTCTCGAGCTCTGCAAGCTGCTCGGCACCGAGCCCTACCTGGCCGCCAACGTCGGCAGCGGGACGGTGCAGGAAATGGCCAACTGGATGGAGTATCTGAACTCCAACGCCGACACCCCGCTGACTCAGCAGCGCAGGCAAAACGGCCACCCCGAGCCCTACGGCGTGACTATGTGGGGCATCGGCAACGAAAGCTGGGGCTGCGGCGGCAACATGACGGCCGACTACTACACCGACGTATACAAGCGCTACGCCACCTTTGCCCACAACTACCCGGGCAGCCCCAAGCTGAAGCGCATCGTGAGCGGGGCCAACGGCGACGACGCCTACTGGACCGAGACGTGCATGAAGAAGATTCCGCTCGACCAGATGTGGGGCCTTACCCTGCACCAGTACACCCTGCCTACCGGCAGCTGGACCGGCAGCAAAGGCGCGGCCACGGGCTTCGACGAGGCCCAGTACTTCAACACGATGAAGAACTGCCTGAAGATGGAAGCCGTGGTGACCAAGCACGCGGCCATCATGGACAAGTACGACAAGGACAAAAAGGTGGCCTTGCTCGTAGATGAGTGGGGCGTGTGGACCGACGTGGAGCCCGGCACCAACCCGGGTTTTCTGTACCAGCAAAACTCCCTGCGCGACGCGCTGGTAGCCGGCACCACGCTCAACATCTTCAACAATCACTGCGACCGGGTGCGCGGAGCCAACCTGGCCCAGGCAGTAAACGTGCTGCAGGCCCTGATCCTGACCGACAAGGAGAAGATGCTGCTCACGCCCACTTACCACGTGTTTGACCTCTACCAGGTGCATCAAAACGCGCAGTACTTACCCCTGCAGTTCACCAGCCCTGAGTACACCCTGAGCGGGGACAAGCTCCCGGCGCTGAATGCCTCGGCCTCGAAAGACGCCAGCGGCGCGGTGCATATTTCTCTGGTCAACCTCGACACGAAAAAGACGCTGCAGCTGGAAACGGCCCTGCCCGGCGTGACCTGGAAAACCGTGTCGGGCCGCGTGCTGACCTCCGGCAACGTCAACGACTACAACTCCTTCGACAAACCGAACAAGGTGAAGCTGGCCGACTTCAAAGGGGCCAAAAAGCGCGGCGGCAACCTGGCCGTAGATCTGCCCCCGCAGTCGGTGGTGGTGCTGGAAGTGCGGTAGAAAGTAGCTGAAAAGAACAACTCAAAATCCTCTGTCATCCTGAACGCAGCAAAGCGGAGTGAAGGACCTTCCTCACCTAAGTGACAAGGTTTATTCACTGCGATACTGTCTTCGGGGAAAGCTAATCACATTGAACTGACTTTGTCAGAACATGGAGGCAGGTCCTTCGCTGGGCTCAGGATGACAGACGAAATTATATAGAACTAGAAATGAAACCCACCTCTTCCTTCCGCAAGCTTACTACGACCGGCCTACTGCTGGCCGGCCTGGCCGTATTCAGCAGCCAGCAGAAAGCGCCCGAAAAGGGCCTGAAAGATTATTACAAAGACTATTTCCTGATGGGCGTGGCCGTGTCGCCGGCGGGACTGAAGGGTGCGGAAGGGGAGCTGATCAAGCAGCACTTCAACAGCATCACACCGGAGAATGCCATGAAGATGGGCCCGATTCACCCGGAGGAAAACCGCTACGAGTGGAAGGATGCCGATGAAATCGTCAAGTTTGCCCAGGACAATAAGCTGCGGGTGCGGGGCCACAACCTGCTCTGGCACGAGCAGACGCCCAAGTGGCTGTTTAAGGATGCCGCGGGCAAGCAGGTGAGTAAGGAAGTGCTGCTCAAGCGTCTGCACGACCATATTTTCACGGTGGTGAAGCGCTACAAGGGCAAGATCTACGCCTGGGACGTGGTGAATGAAGCCATCAGTGACAACCCCAGGAGTTCTTGCGCAACTCGGAGTGGTACAAGATCTGCGGGGAGGATTTCATTGCCAAAGCCTTCGAGTACGCCCACGAGGCCGACCCCAAGGCGGTGCTCTTCTACAACGACTACAACACCGAGCGCCCCGAAAAGCGGGAGCGAATTCTCAAGCTGCTCAAGAAGCTCAAAGATGCCAAAGTGCCGATTGATGCCGTGGGTTTGCAGGGGCACTGGTCGTTGCAGGAACCCACGGAAGCTGAGCTGCGCCAGGCCCTGGACCAGTACTCGGCGCTGGGTCTGAAGGTGCAGATTACCGAACTCGACGTGTCGATTTACCCCTGGGAAAAAGACAAGCGCGAGAAGCGCCCCGGCGAGTCGGATGCCTACACGCCCGAGCTGGAGCAGAAGCAGGCCGAGCAGTACAAGATGTTCTTCAAGGTCTTCCGCGACTACAAGAAGGTCATGACCGGCGTCACGTTCTGGAACATCTCCGACAAGTACACCTGGCTCGACACCTACCCCGTAGCCGGCCGCAAAAACTACCCGCTGCTCTTCGACCAGAACCAGCAGCCCAAGAAGGCTTATTGGGAAGTGGTGAAGTTTTAATGGAGTTGTGAAAGAACAATTGGAACTGTCATCCTGAGCCTGCGAAGGACCTTCCTCCATATTCGGACAAATCCAATTCAGTGTGAAGAGCCCTTTTATAGAAGGCCGTATTGCAGTGAATAGGCCTTGTCACTACCCAGAGGTAGGTCCTTCATTCCGCTTCGCTGCACTCAGGATGACAGATGAAAAAGAATCAAGAGCTCCGCCCGCTTTTCCACCCGATTTCGATGAAAACCCTGTCTTTCCATAGCTCCCGCACGGCCGGCAGATTCTGGCTGGTGTTGCTGGCGCTGCTTACTGCTTTCGGCGCTCAGGCTCAAAAAACAGCCGCGCAACTCACGCCTGCCTACGTTTCCACCGACAAAGGTAAAAACGGCTTTCCACTGGCCGCAGCCGGCAAGACGGCGCACCTCTACGCCAGTAATGCCGACTGGCCGGGCGTGCTGCGCGCCGCCCGGGATTTGCAGGCCGACATTAACCGCGTTACCAAGCTCACGCCCACGCTGACTACCGACCAAGCCCCGACTGGCAAGGAAGTCGTGCTGATTGGCACCATCGGCAAAAGTCCGCTGATTGACGGGCTGGTAGCCAGCAAAAAGCTCGACGTGTCGCAGGTGGCGGGGAAGTGGGAAACCTTCGTGCTACAAGTCGTGGAAAAGCCCCTGCCGGGCGTCGACCGGGCCCTGGTTATTGCCGGCAGTGACAAGCGCGGCACCATTTACGGCATCTACGACTTGTCGCAGCAAATCGGGGTGTCGCCGTGGTACTGGTGGGCTGATGTGCCGACCAAGCAGCAAAAGGCGCTGTACGTAGCCACTGGTCGCCATTCGCAGGGCACGCCCAAGGTGAAGTACCGCGGCATTTTCCTGAACGACGAAGCGCCAGCGCTGAGTGGTTGGGCCAAGGAGAAGTTCGGCGGTATCAACTCGAAGATGTACGTACACGTGTTTGAGCTGATTTTGCGGCTCAAGGGTAACTACTTGTGGCCCGCTATGTGGGGCAACGCCTTCAACGACGACGACAAGCAGAGCCCGGTGCTGGCCGATGAGTACGGCATCGTGATGGGCACTTCGCACCACGAGCCCATGGTTCGGTCGCAGCAGGAGTGGAAGCGCTTCGGCTCTGGCCCCTGGAACTACCAGACCAACGAAAAGACGCTCCAGGACTTCTGGCGGCAGGGCATCAAGAACATGGGCACCAAGGAAAGCATCGTGACGCTGGCCATGCGCGGCGACGGCGACGAGCCCATGAGTGAGGGCAGCAACATTGCCCTGCTGGAAAAAATCGTGGTCGACCAGCGCAAAATCATTGCCGAGGAAACCGGCAGGCCCGCTGAACAAACGCCCCAGCTCTGGGCCCTCTACAAGGAAGTGCAGGACTATTACGACAAAGGCATGCGCGTGCCCGACGACGTGACCTTGCTCTTGTGCGACGACAATTGGGGCAACATCCGCAAGCTGCCCAAGCCGGAGGAAAAGCCCCGGGCCGGCGGCTACGGCATCTACTACCATTTCGACTACGTGGGTGGCCCCCGCAACTACAAGTGGCTTAATACGAACCCGCTGCCCGCATCTGGGAGCAAATGCACCTGGCCTACGAGCACAACGCCAACCAGATCTGGATTGTCAACGTGGGGGATTTGAAGCCCATGGAGTTCCCCATCAGCTTCTTTCTGGACTACGCCTGGAACCCCGACCGAATCAGCGCCGACAAGGTGGATGACTACTCGCGCGACTGGGCGGCCAGGCAGTTTGGCCCCAAGTACGCGGCTGACATTGCCGACATTCTGGCCAAATACGCCAAGTATAGTTCCCGCCGCAAGCCCGAGTTGCTCGACGCCAACACCTACAGCCTGACTAACTACCGCGAGTGGGCCACGGTAGTAGCCGACTACAGCCAGCTGCTGACCCAGGCCGAGAAAATCAACCAGCAGCTGCCCGCCGAGTACCGCGACGCTTACTACCAACTGGTGCTGCACCCGGTCCAGGCCTGTGCTAATCTGAACGAGCTCTACTACACCGTGGCCCGGAACCGGGAAGCCGCCAAAGCAGGGCATTCCACTACGGATTGGCTGGCGGATAATGCCAAAGCACTCTACGCCAAAGATGCCGAAATCACGCAGCGCTACCACGCCGTGGCCGGGGGCAAGTGGAACCACATGATGGACCAGACCCACATTGGCTACACGTACTGGCAGCAGCCGGAGAAAAATGCCATGCCCGAAGTAGTGACTCTGCCAACCGACAAAATCAAGGCTATTGTAGAGCCAACTATTCCACCAGCAGGACCCAAACCGCGTAGTAACCGAACTTCTGACGCAGGCTTTGTGGAAGCCGATGGCTACGTGAGTATCGAAGCCGAGCACTACCAGAAGGCCGTGGATGGCAGCAACGTCAAGTGGCAGACCATTCCCGACCTGGGCCGCACGCTCTCCGGCGTCACGGCCTTCCCGACCACTGCGCCGAGCCAAACGCCCACCGGCAGCTCGCCGCACCTGGAGTACCGCGTGCAGCTGACCAGCACCGGCCCGGTTACCGTGCAGGCCTACTTTGCGCCTACGCTGAATTTTATTGGGGGTGAGGGCCTGCGCTACGCCGTGTCGTTCGACGACGAAGCCCCGCAGATTATTAACCTGCACACCGGCATGGTGGCCGATAATGGCAATAGGCCCTGGGAAAAAGCGGTGGCCGAAAATATCATTATCAAGACCTCCAAGCACACGTTGGCTAAACCCGGCGAGCATACGCTCAAGTTCTGGCGTGTAGACCCCGGCGTGGTGCTCGAAAAGCTGGTGGTGGACTTAGGCGGGGTAAAGCCCAGCTACCTGGGCCCGCCGGAAAGTGCCTCGGGTACATCGAAAGAGGCTAAAGGCAGCGTGGGTCAACGCTAAGTTGGTTACTAATAGGACAACCTAACTTTCCCGTCATCCTGAGCAAAGCGAAGGGCCTGATAACCGGTAGACGATTTGTTCTCACGTGATAAGGTCCTTCGCTTTGCTCAGGATGACAATTGTAATAAGCTATTGAACCGGCGTTTTACTACATGAAAAAAGGCGCCCCACCGGGTGCCTTTTTTGGGTCTATTTCGTGCCGGCCGGAACTGGACCGATGGAGAAATCCTCGAACTCCACCGGGAAGCCTTTGCCATCGGGGGCGGCGCACATGAGCCCGATCTGCACCTTTTTACCGGGGGTAGGCGGGAAGTAGGCCAAGCGCAGCATCTTGAAGTCCTTGTTGTCGAAGGAGTACTGAATTTCCACGTAGTCGCCCTTGCGCAGCAGCGTGAGCCACACGGCCTTGGGGCTGTCCTGGCGCGGCACCACTGACCAGTCCGACACTTCCCGCGTGACGACGGCGCTGACGTTCTGCACACCCTTTACGTACTCGATGCCAGTTTTAATCCAGTTCTTCTCGTCGAGCCGGATCATCAGCCCGGCCTGGTCGTAGAGTTCCTTGTATTGCCCCACGATTTTCACTTTGGCTAAGAAGTCGCCTTCCTGCTCCTGGTAGAAAAAGTGGCCATTGTCGCGGATGAAGCCGTAGTGGGTCACGCGCCAGAAGTCGGTGCCGCCGTCTACCTGCACCTGCACTTTGTTGGCCGTCACGGTCGACTTCTTAGGAGCATTTAGCCAGCGCATGGTGGTAAAGGTTTGGGCCGAAGCCGTGAATACGCCCAAGGTGAGGGCTGCGGAAAGGATGAGTTGTTTCATTAGAAGGAATAGCAAGCACAGCAGTAGAGTAGGCGAGAAGTTAGGCTTCCTCCCGCAAAGAGCGAATGACTTTGCAGGGGTTGCCGGCGGCAAATACGTCGGCCGGTATATCCTTGGTGACCACGCTGCCGGCCCCAATCACGCTGCGCGCCCCGATGCTGATGCCCGGGCAAATCACGGCGCTGCCGCCCACCCACACGTCGTCGCCGATGGTAATGGGTTTGGCAAATTCCAGCCCCGAGGCCCGAATCTGGTGGTCCATGGGGTGGGTGGCGGTGTAGATCTGCACGTTGGGCCCGAACAACGTCCGGCTGCCGATGGTAACTGAGGCTACGTCGAGCACCACGCAGTTGAAGTTGAAAAACACCTTCTCGCCCAGGTGCAGGTTGCTGCCGTAGTCGCAGTAGAAGGGCGGCTGAATCCACAGCTCTGCGCCGGCGTAGGGCAACAGCTGCTGGAGCAGGCGGGTTCGTTCGTCGGTCTGGTCTTCGCGGGAATCGTTGAGCTGCTTGAGCAAGAGCCGCGCCTGGGTTCGTTCCTCGGTTAGCTGCGCGTCCAGGGCATCGTAGAGCTCCCCGGCCAGCATCTTCTCTTTTTCAGTTTTCATAGCAACAGTGATCATAGCGTTTGCAGGCGCTACAATACGCAAAAGGCCGAAAACGCCCCGGTTACGGTTTGTTTTCGGCCTCTGGGGAAAAAGAAGTGCCAGGCTCTAGCTGCGGTCGGCGTCGTTGTCGCGGCCGGCGTTGCGGCGGGGCATGGTGCCGTAGTCCGAGCCGTTGTCGTGGGGCGGCACGGGCGCGTCGTTCTGGGCGTCGCGGCTATATTCTTCCTGCACGGCGCCCCCGTCGGCCGCGGCCGGGTTCGACGAGTCGTTGGGGTCGTTGTAGGAGCCGCCTTTCGAGCCGATACCTTCGGCGCTGTTGCCCTGGTAGCCAGCTTCGCCATCGGGGCGGGTGTAGCCGGTGCGGGAGTCGGAGCCGGTAGGCGTGGCGGCTTCCCGGTTCGGGCCGGGCTCATTGGCGCCGTTCAACTCACCGGTGCGGCCGTGTACCGTGGGCTGGGGTTGTAGGTCGTACCCTGCTGCTCGTCGCGCTTATCGTTCTGGGACGGAATGTAGTTGTAGTCGGCGCTCTGGTTCCGCTCGTGGCTGGTGCCGCTTTGGTTGTTGCTAGCGCCGCCGGCCAGGGAAGAATGGCCGTAGTCCTCGCTAAAGCCCGAATCGGGGGCGGTGGGGAGGCGTTGTCGTTGCGGTAGTGCGGGTCGACGGTGGTGCCGGCCAGGGGCGTGGCAGGCTCGTGGCCGAAGGTGCTGCCCTGGGGGTTGTATTCATCGGTGCCAGTGTTGTTTTCGGGCCGGCCGCCCTGGTAACCGCCTGTGTTGACGGGCTGGGAGCCGAGCTGGCCGCCGTACACATCGTCGGCGCGGTACTGGTTGCCGTAGCCGCCCTGGGTGCCGCCGGAGCCTTGGGGACCAAATTCGCCGCGGCCGGGGCTGGCCAGTTGGTTTTCGCGCCGGTCATCGTCGCGGTAGATGGGCTCCACGCTGTTGCCGAACTGCCCGCCCCAGTCAGCTTTGGGCGCTTCCTCGGCTGGGGCCGAGCCGGGGCGCACGGCGTTGCGGTCGGCTTCCTTGTTTTCCTGCTCATCACCGGGTTCGGTATCCAGGGCGCCCTTGCCCACGCTCATTTCCGAGTCGGCCAACGACTGGCTGGAGGTGCCGGGTGAGTTGGCCTGGTGCTTTTTATCGTCGGTATTTGCCGTATTATCTTGTTCAGTAGCCATGGTGCAGGTGGTTTTAACGGAAGACAGCAGGCGTCCCCTGTAAAGCCATACGCGGCGGCTACGGCAGAGTTTCTGCGCCCTTAGGCCGCACGCAGCTCGCGCATGTTCTGACTCCAGGCCCGCACCCACTCGGGCAGCTCCGGCGACTCGGTCGACTCGCCGGCGTGGGCGAGCACCTCGGCCGGGTCGGCGGTGCCACCCTTGCGCTTCACGAAGCGCAGGCTCACCACGGCCGTGGCCACCACCTGCCCTTGGCGGATAAACTGTTGCTGAACATATAGCAGCCGGTCGTCCCAGCCCAGGGGCAGGGTTTCAATCTCGAAGGCTTGGAACGGCTCCAAAGACCGGCTGAACTGGATGGTTTCGGCCGCTACCACCGCCAGCGGGGCAAAGTCCTTGATTTTAGCCAGCAGCCCCGACCGAATCAACAGGTCCATGCGGGCCAGGTCGCACAAGGTCAGGTATTGGCCGTTGTTCAGGTGGCGCATCACGTCCAGGTCGGTGGGCCACACCCGAAACGTGGTCCGGCAGGGACCCATAACTGGCACTTTAGGTTGAAGCCGGGCAGTGAGCAATAGCCAGATCAGGCGGAAATAGAGTTTCATAGTTGGTAAAGGAAAAGGCCCCGGCCGGTAAGTACACCAGCCGGGGCCTTAGGGTTTTTGGTTGAGTCACTTGCTTCCGGCTGTCATGTCGACCAGCGGGAGACATCTCGCAGATTGCTATTTTGACGGTTATTGAAGCCAGAATAACGTTATGACAGTACCATTACAACGTCAGCACGCGAGATGTCTCGCGCGGCTCGACATGACGTTCTGAGTCGGTGTTCTGATGTTAGTCAAACATGCCCAGGGACGCCACGTGGTCTTTGCTGCCGTCGGTTACCCAGGAGTCGAGCTGGGCGGGGTCCTTCATCTGCTGGCCGCGGCTGCGGGGCACCACGATGTAGCCGCACTTCACGTCGGACAGGGCTGACATGTCGCTCCACAGCTTCTCGATTTGCGCCACCGGATAGATGTCCTCCTGCCCGTGGCCCCAGCGGAACTTCACGTCCTTGGTCGTCACGTACGTCGGGATGCGCTGTGCTACGCTACGCACGGCCCGGGCCAGCTGGGCGTCGTCGGCCGCCTGCAGCTCGGCGCGGGTCAGGCCGAAAAGCTGGAGCAGCGGGTCGACTTCAATCCAAGTGGTCATCGAGTTGTAGTAGCTCAGGGCCAGCTCATCCTCTTCCCGGGGCTGGGCCAAGCCTTCCAAGAGGCGCACCTGCCCGTTGACGCGGGCCAGTCCGCCGCCCCGGTCCTCGATGCGGCGCGGAATCACCTCGAAGGTCAGCGCGTTGCCCGAGGCGCGGTGGTAGCCCAGGGCCGCCGCGTGCACGTCAGCCCCAGCGTGTCGATGTTGTGGAGCATGATGGTTTCCACGGCCGGGTTTTCGCGCAGCAGGCGGGCCAGGGTGCCGTTGCGCAGCAGGTTCGACACCTCGTACCAGTGGCCGAGCGGGGAGAAGCGCTGAGCGGCAATGTTGTCGACGTAGTCGGTGCCTTCGCCCTTGGATTTAGCCCAGCCTATCATGGTGTTGCGCACTGCGTCGCGCACTTTCTGCTTGTTTTCGTCGAGGGTTTCCTGGGGCATTTCCTCCCACATAAAGCGCAAATCCCGCTCCATGGGCACGAAGCGCTGCCCGATGGAACGGCCTTCCGACAAATACACCGCCCCGTCGTAACCGTAGTTGCGGGTCTGTTTCAGCGTCTGCCGAATGGGCGCGTGGGTAAGGTAGCTGGTGGCTACGATGTGCGGGATTTTGGCGCCGTACTCCTGGGCCACGCGGCGGGTTTTGGCTAGGTGGATTTCCAGGAAGCTGCGGTGCCGCCCGCCTATTTCCACGAAGGGGTTCAGGGCCTTGATAACGCCCGCGCCCTTGGTCCAGCGGCTGCCCACACCGGCCGCGAGGCTCAGCACGGCCACCTTGCCGGCCCGAATGGCGTCCTCGCCCAGCTGGGTCACGTCCTGCAAGTCGGCAAACTGCACCACGTCGGTTGGCTGCACGTCGTCGATGGCCGTTTCGGCGTGGAGGCGGTTGCGCGAGAGGCCGATGCGGCCCTTTTGCAGCTCCTCCCTAATGTCTTCGTGCTGAACGTAGTCGAAACCGTTGTCGCGCTTGATCTGCTCGGCCTTGTCGTTTTCCAGGCTGCGATTGCCCTGGGCCGTGGGGTCCGACACCTTGAACAGGTTGCTCACAATCGTGCGCAGCAGCGGGTAGGCCAGGTTGTTTTGCTCGCAGTAGGTCGTGAAATAGTCGATTTCGGCCCGCCGCAGGTAGGAAATGCTTTCCGGGTCCTGCTTCACCAGCCCTGAGACGTGAATGGCGTAGTACTGCTCCGGCATCAACGCTTCATTCCCATCGTGCAAGGTGCTCCAGGTGCCGCGCTTGTTGATGCTCCAATTGTACACCACCGGCTCCATGGCAAACGGCAGGGCGGCCGACAGCTCCTGCTTGGTCGTGCGCAGCAAGTCCAGCACGCGCACCTTATAGTCTTCGTACTTGTCGGGGTTCACGAACATGCCCATGCCGCCGCCCGACATGCCGCCCAGCATCAGGAAGCCGTAGTAGTCGGCCCCGAATTCCTGCTTGGCCTTGGCAATAATCTGCTCCGTGAAGTAGGTCGAAGCCCAGGGAATGATGGTTTTGATGGGCCCCTCGAAGTTGCGGGCCGTGTTGGCGCCCAGCTTCTGAATGTCGCCTTCCTTGATGGAAGCCAGGATGTTGTCGAAGATTTCGTTGGTCTGCTGGCGGGCGGCCGTTTCCTGGGCCCCACGAAGCAGGTACTTCTCAGTCACCATCTCCAGTATCGGACCCACGTTGGAGGCCATGCCGCCGTGCATCAGCACCAGGGACTTCATGATTTTCTCCCCGATTTCGGGGTGCACGTCCTCGCCATCCAGCACCCGGTGCCGCGGCAGCAGCGTGCCCCGACTGATGTCGTACTCTGGGTCGCCGGGCTGGGCGAAGGTGCCCTGAATGGCCTTGATGCCGGGCCATACGCCGCCCGAATCCTGCCAGCCGCCGCCCGAGCCGCCAATCCACTCGCCCAGAATAGCGCGGGACGCTACTAAGCGCCGCTCGTTCTCGTCGAGGCCGCCGGTCAGGTTTTTGGTCTGGCCCGTGGCCCGCATCAGCAGGCTGATAATGGAGCCCAGTAGGTTGGTGGAAACCGCGAAGCGGGAGCCTTTGGGAATGTCATTCACCTTGGTCACCAGCTCGATGCCCATGCCCGGGGCCACGATGCGCGCCAGGATTTCGGTCAGGCTCTGGTTGGTGCCTTCAAAGGAGGGCGGAATCAAACCTGAGGCAATAACCCCGGCCTTTACCAGGCTCAGGTAGTCGTTGCCGAAGTTGAACAGGTCGGCCAGGTCCGTGACGTCCTTGGTCGTGTTTAGGTCGATGCTGGTCAGGCGCAGCACGGGCTCGGGAATGACGCGCACGTAGGCGTGCAGCGGGGGCGAATGTCCTTGTCGCGCCCGAACATGCCCAAGTCAATCGACAGGTTGACGACCCGGGCGCCTTCGGGTAGTCCATGCCCAGAAAGAAGATATCCGACCAGCCGCTGTGGGTAAGGTCCATGCGCACGGAGGTGTGCTCGTGCAGCACGGGGTAGAACAACGACGAGTCGGAGCGCTGCAGCAACGCCGGGTGAATCCGAATCGGGTGCTCTTCCTGGTGGCCTACGCGGAACATCCACTGGTTGCCCTTGCTGGAGCGCACACTCTTGCGGACCTGGTCGGCCAGAATCTGGAAGGAGAGGTGGTGGTAGGAGTCAGCCAGGGCGCTGAAGAGCGTGGCGTTGGGGCCGTGCACGTCCAGCTCCCGCAAAAACGTGCTGATGGCCTGCTCGAAGCGGCGGCTCAGCAAGTCCTCAAAGCCGTGGTAGGGAATCTTGCCCACGGGCGGAATGTCCTTGGACTCCTGCAGGAAAAACCGGAAGCCGGCGTACAAAAACAGGATGGCCCGCACCTTGTCGTAGAGGTTGGGCGTGGCCTTGCGGAAATCGTCCAGCTCCCGCAGGTTCTGCAGCAGCTCCCGGGCCGAGAGGCTCCGGCTCAGGGCGTAAAAGTCCCGGTTCCGCTTCTCGGGCTCGGTAGCGGTAATGGTTTCGACGAAAATATTCATGGCTCTACTTGCGGGTATTGGCTTCGGCCAGCAGTTCGACCATGGTCGTCAGGGTTTCGTCGTGGGCCTCGCCGGCCAGGCCCAGGGCCAGCTGGGCACGCAGCAGACCGTGGCGGCGGCTCAGGTCGTAGCGGTTGCCGCGCACTTCCAGGGCCAGGTACTTCTCGGTAGCGGCCAGCTCCTGCAAAGCGGGCGTCAGCAGCACGTTGGTCGAGCCGGCATCCAGCTGCTTTTGCAGAATCGGGAAGATGCTGGGTGTTAGCACGTGCATGCCGAAGAAGCAGAGGTAGTAGCCGGCCCGCAGGCCGGGGGTTTGCAGTTCCAGCTCGGCGGTGCTCAACGAAGGCTTTTCGATGATTTTGTCAATCTGGTACACGCCCGCCTGGCCCGCCACGTGCTTGCCCGTGAGCGTACCGTAGCGGCTGATCTGGTGCTCAATGGTAGGATTCACGGCGGCTACGGCGCATTCTTGCTGGGCGGCTAGCTCCAGTACCTGGGCCGCGCAGCGCTTGCCCGCCACGTCGGATACGTAGAGGTAGTCGCCGAGCAGGAGCAGGAAAGGCTCATTGTTCACAAACTCCCGGGCGCAGGCCACCGCGTGTCCGTAGCCCAGGGCTTCGGTTTGCTCGGCAAACTGCAGGCGACTGAGCAGGTGGTCGATTTTCTCAGCCTGCTGCCGGGCCCAGTCGATGTTCTGGTAAGTTTTAATCAGGTTGTCGCGCAGGGACGTGAAGGCCGCTACGTAGCGCGGCCCGTCGCCTGGGGCGCACACCACGCACAGCTCCTCGATGCCGCTATTAAAAGCCTCCTCGGCAATAATCTGAATGACGGGCTTGTGCAGGCCGTCCACGTCTACTACCGGCAGCATGGCCTTCTGAATGGTGTCGGCCACCGGGTACAACCGCTGACCGCGGGCGGCGGCAGTAATAACTGCTTTTTTGATCTTCATGGGAATTGATTGGGTATTCACTCAGGAAAATGCCGGGAGAGAGGCGGGTTTGAAAAATTGGTTTCGTCGGGCCGGAGCAGGGGAGAAGCTGCTGGGAAAGACACTGTTTATCGTTTGTGTTGCAAGAACGTCATGCTTGATCTGACGTTCGCAGCTCGAAGCATCTCTACCGCTTCGTCGGAGTTAAGCTTAGCACCGAGACTTGTTGAGCCACAATGAATGCATCCAAGCCAGCGGAGGAATCGAGGGTGCAGTGAATCTGACTTTCATTTTGCTCAAATTCTAAGCTGAGAATGACGTTTTGGTGACTGAAGCCTTCAAATTCTATTTCTCGAACACCCTCGAACAAGAGCTCTATGGTACAATGCTTGGCTTGCTGATAATACCCTTTTGCGTCGACCTCGGCTGTCATCTCAAAGGCAGCTATTGTAAACCTTACCGAAGGCCAGTGGCCAGGATTAGCCTCAAAGGCTGCTTTTGTGATTTCAGCATCATGGAAAGTTGGCCAGTAGCCGAAATGTGCTCGAATAATCTCGTGGCCGATTATTCGGCTAACCGCAGGATTTTCAACTCTGGCCATAGTAACGGTAATGTCTGTAACGAAGCGGTAGAGATGCTTCGGCTGCGCAGACGCCAGATCAAGCATGACATTCCGAAGAAAGCAAGATCAGTTTAAAACAGCTTGCTGCCTTGCTTCAGCCGCTCCACCTTCGCCCGGATTTCCTCCAGCCCCAGGTTGTGGATGCTGCCCAGGTGCGTGGTCTGAAATTCCTTGTGTGGCGCGTAGGAGCCGTCTTCCACCGCTAGGCCCACTTGTTTGTAGGCCGTGCGGAAGGGCGTGCCGCTTTGAATGAGCTGGTTGATGTTTTCCACCGTGAAGGTTGCGTCGTACTTCGCCTTGTTGAGCAAGTCGGGCTTGATTTTGAGCTGGGGCAAGGCAAAGTTCACGATGTCCAGAATGTCCAGAAACTGGGTGAGCGGCTCAAACAGCAACTCCTTCAGAATCTGAAAGTCGCGGTGGTAGCCGCTGGGCAGGTTGCTGATGGTGAGCGTAATCGTGTTGGGCAGGGCCTGCAACGAGTTGCACCGCGCCCGGATAAGCTCAAACACGTCCGGGTTTTTCTTGTGGGGCATGATGCTGGAGCCGGTCGTAAACTCCTTAGGCAGTTCCACAAAAGCCAGGTCTTGGGAGTTATACATCACTAGGTCGTAGGCCATTTTGGCCAGCGTAGCGGCCATGCCGGCCACGGCAAAGGCCACGGTCTTCTCGGTTTTGCCGCGCAGCATCTGGGCGCCCACGCTGCTCACGGCCACGTTGCCGAAGCCCATTTGCGTGGTCGTCAGCTGCCGGTCGATGGAGAAGGAGGAGCCGAAGCCCGCGCCCGAGCCCAGGGGGTTTTGGTCGGCTACGGTGTAGGCGGCTTCGAACAAGGCCAGATCCAGCAGCAGATGCTCGGCGTAGGCTGAAAACCACAGCCCAAAGGAGCTGGGCATAGCCGCTTGGAAGTGGGTGTAGCCCGGCATCAGGTCGGCCTGGTGGGCAGCGGCCTTTTGCAGCAGCACGTTTACCAGCTCCAGCGTTTTGCCGGCTACCCGCTCGGTATAGTCTTTCAGAAACAGCTGAATGGCGGTAAGCACCTGGTCGTTGCGGGAGCGGGCGGTGTGGATTTTCTTGCCTGCGTCGCCGAACTTCTCGGTCAGGTAGTACTCAATCTTGGAGTGCACATCCTCGAATTCTTCCTCGATGGTGAAGCTGCCGGCGGCAATCTGCGCGGCTAGTTCCCCCAAGCCCTGCTGGAGCTGCTCGTTTTCCTCGGCCGAAATCAGGCCGGCCTGGGCCAGCATCGTGGCCTGGGCCTGGGAGGCCTGCACGTCGAACTGCGCCAGGTACATATCCAGCTCCCGGTCTTTGCCCACGGTGAACTGCTCAATCTTCTTATCAACGGCAATGCCCTTGTCCCAAATCTTCATTGTCAATTATCTAGGGAAGCCCGGCTGTCGGGCTTTCCCGGTACTACGTTTACTGGCCGGATTCAGTCAGCGCCAGCCCTGAATTGGCGTGTCGCAAACTGCCCGGTATTTGTCGTTTTTATACTGCCTGGGGCGTAGGCTGGGGCGGTACTTTTACGGTATCAGCCCACCGGAACACAGCGCCATGCAAAAGATTACCACTTTTCTCACCTTCCACGACCAGGCCGAGGAAGCCGCGAAACTCTACATCAGTCTGTTCCCGGATTCTGCCATCCGCAGCATCACCCGCTACCCGGAAGGTACTTCCGTGGCGGCTGGCAGCGTCATGACGGTCGAATTTACCCTGGCCGGGCAAAAGTACGTGGCCCTGAATGGCGGACCGCACTTCACCTTCACTACCGGCATTTCCTTGTCGGTAAGCTGCCAGGATCAGGCGGAAATTGATGCCCTGTGGAGCCAGCTGACGGCCAACGGCGGGGAACCGGGCCAGTGCGGCTGGCTGAAAGACCCGTTTGGCCTGTCCTGGCAAATAACGCCGGCCAACATGGCCCAGCTCCTACGCAGCGACGACCCGGCCCAAATGCAGCGTAAAATGGCCGCCATGATGCAAATGGGCAAGATTGACATTGCCACCCTGCAACAGGCCTAAGTTCTAAGCCTACAGCTGCAGGCCTTCTAGCAGCTCGATGTAGGCCTTAATGCCGCCCCTGATTTCATACAGGTAGATGTACTCGTCCGGGGTGTGGGAGCGGGCCGAGTCGCCGGGGCCCATCTTCACCGTGGGAAACGGCATCAGGGCCTGATCCGACATCGTGGCCGACCCGAATGCCTTACGGCCCAGGGCCACGCCCTTGCGCACCAGCGGGTGGTCGGGGTCAATGCGGGACGAATTCAGCCGCACCGAGCGGGGCACTACTTCCGACTGCAAATGCTCCTGCACCGTGGTTACCACTTCCTGGTTGGAGTAAAACTCGTTGGTGCGCACGTCTACCACAAAATGGCAGGTATCGGGCACCACGTTGTGCTGAGTACCGGCCTGAATTTGGGTCACCGTCATCTTCACCGGCCCCAGCAGCTCCGACACTTTCGGAAACTTGTATTGCTGCAGCCACTGGATATCGGCCACGGCTTTGTACAGCGCATTTTCCCCTTCGTTGCGGGCCGCGTGGCCGGTTTGTCCGTGGGCCGTGCAGTCGAGCACCACCAAGCCTTTTTCGGCAATGGCCATTTCCATCTGGGTCGGTTCTCCCACGATTCCGAGGTCAATCTTGCCCAGGTGAGGCAGTAGGCTGCTGATACCGTTGGCACCCGAAACTTCCTCCTCGGCCGTAATGGCGCAAATCAGGTTGAAGGGCAGGTCGGGGCGCTGCTGGAAGTGCAGAAATGTGGCCAGCAGGCTTACCGCGCAGCCGCCCGCGTCGTTGCTACCTAGCCCGATAAGCTTGTCCTCATCCTCAATAACCGCCCCAAACGGGTCGTGGGTCCAGGTTGCGCCGGGCTTCACCGTGTCGTGGTGGGAGTTGAGCAGCACGGTCGGTTTCTGCGAATCGTAATGTTGATTCACGGCCCAGACGTTGTTCATCTCGCGCTGGGCTCGGGCTCCGTGGTACTGCAGAAACTCGAATATCAGCTCAGCCGTGGGTGCTTCTTCCCGCGAAAAAGACGGGGTCTGAATCAGGCGGGCCAGGAGCTGAATGGCGGCCTCGCCCAGCTGGTCAGTTAGCTCCGGCATAGAATGGTTTTTACGGGCTCGTTGATTTTCAGCGCGTTTTCAATGACAACCCGCTCCACGCCGGCTTCCAGCGCGGCAAAGGCATTATCGAGCTTGGGTACCATGCCAGCGGCAATAACGCCCTGGGCTTTGAGTGCCTGGTACTCGTCGGGGGTTATCTGCGGAATCACCGAGTTCTCGTCCTGCACGTCGGCCAGCACCCCGTCTTTCTCGAAGCAGAAGTGCAGCTCCACCTGGTGGAAGGGCGCCAGGGCCCGGGCCAGGGAGCTGGCAATAGTATCGGCGTTGGTGTTGAGCAGCTGGCCCTGGCCATCATGTGTAATGGCGCAGAAAACCGGAGTCAGGCCCGCGCCGAGCAGGCTTTGCAGCAGCTCCGTATTGATGCTCTGCTCGTCCAGGTCGCCCACAAAGCCGTAGTCGATTTCCCGGACCGGCCGCTTGCTGGCCCGGATTACGTTGCCGTCGGCCCCACTCAAGCCCAGGGCGTTGACCCCATAGGCCTGAAGCCCGGCCACGACCTGCTTATTCGTTTTACCGGCGTAAAACATGGTCACGATGTCCAGCGTGGCCGCATCGGTGATGCGGCGGCCCTGCACCATCTTAGGCTCGATGCCCAGCTCCTGCAGCATCTGGCTGGCACCCTTGCCGCCGCCGTGCACCAACATTATTTTATTGTCAAGTTTAGCCAGCTCGCCCAAGAACTGCTGGAGCTGCCCGGGGTCGTCGATAATGCCGCCGCCAATCTTGAAAATCTTCAGAACCTCTTGCATGCAGATAGGTTGGGCCGCTTCCAAAAGCGGCCAGTGAACAAATCGGGTGGGAGAGGACCGCTTCAGGGGCAAAGGTAGAACCTGCAGCCGGGTAATGCACGGTTTCTTGTTTGATGAAACCCGTGCTATTGCTTTTAAACCCGCTTTTCCTGGCCGAATAAGCCGGAAAGCCCGAAAAATAGACCGTGGTTTTTTGAAACGTTTTTGCTACGTTTGTGTTTAAAGCGGCAGAAACCAATTCCGCTTTCTACCCAGCCATGTCACGACGACCGTCATTCGCCCTCCTGCCTGTCCCTCAGTGGCCGGCACGACCGTATCGGGCCGAGTCGTCGCGACGACCGTCACCCACGATTTGATCCGCTCCGGGCCCTGCCCGCGAAGCTCGTGGTGAACGTAAGGACGATTCCTGCGTATGTCACTTTTCTGAGGCGCACTTGGCTAACCCCAAGTGTAATGAAGTAGTCTGACCGGCCGCTTCGTGGGCCCCGGAGCCGCATGACCAAGGCAATACCGCCTTACTTTTTTGCAGAAGCTTGCAATCTGACATCTGGGTTTTATGTTTGCAAAAAATTTCAGAGGTGGCTTTGTCCGACGATGCCACCCGTAAACAGGGTTTCTAACGACTAATCGACCGAGCGAGTGTAGGACGCAGTATAGGTACTGATGGCAAGCCTTCTTTTAGGCTTACTAATGCGGCAAGACAAACAGCCGCCTTCCCTAGTCGATTACTCATTCTGGCACTTTTCCCTGATACCGGCTTCGTGCTCGGTTGCCGCACAACGGTCTAGTTGTGCCTGCTTTTCTCCCTTTTCGTCTTTCCGAGTCCGTTGCCTGAGAGCAGGCAGCTAACCGAGCTTTGACCATGGTATTACGAGTCGCCTATGCTGCCGATGCGCAGTATGTGGAAACCCTTTGTCAATGGTATGAGGAATCTGCCAGAACGCGCGGCGTGGGTATCGCCAAGCGTGACCCTAACTATCTGAAAAAGAAGATGGAGCGGGGCGACGCCATTATTGCCTTCGTCGACAATGAGTTGGCTGGTTTCTGCTATATCGAAACCTTCGAGGACAACAAGTTTGTCGTCAACTCCGGCCTGATCGTCAACACCGAGCTGCGCAAGGAAGGCCTGGGCCGCGCCATCAAGCACCGCGTGTTTGAGTTGTCGCGCACCAAGTACCCGCAAGCCAAAATCTTCGGCATCACCACCAGCGGGCCGGTGATGAAAATTAACACAGAGCTGGGTTACCGCCCCGTCACGTTCACCGAGCTTACCCAGAGCGACGACTTCTGGAAAGGCTGCGCCGGCTGCAAGAACTACCCGATTCTGCAGGAAAACCAGCGCAAAATGTGCCTGTGCACCGGTATGGTCTACGACAAGCTCGAGGACCAGTACGGCAAGGTTGCCCAGGAGACTATTGAGATTCTAACACCCCAAGGCCAATAATGAAAAAGGTAGTTTTAGCGTACAGCGGCGGCTTGGATACGTCCTACTGCGTTGTATACCTGACCCGCGAACTGGGTCTGGAAGTTCACACGGTTATTGTCAACTCCGGCGGCTTCTCGGAAGAGGAGCTGGCCGCCATCGAGAAGCGGGCCTACGAGCTGGGTTCGACCAAGCACGAGGTCATCGACGTAACCCAACGATTCTACCAGGACTGTTTGCGCTACCTCATCTTTGGCAACATCCTCAAGAACGACACTTACCCGCTGAGCGTCAGCGCGGAGCGTATGTTCCAGAGCTTGGCGCTGGCTGAGTACGCCCGTGAGCATAAAGCCGACTACATTGCCCACGGTAGTACCGGGGCCGGCAACGACCAGGTGCGTTTCGACGTGGCTTTCTCAGTGATTGCGCCCAACACGGAAATCATCACGCCCATCCGCGACCTGAAACTGTCGCGCCAAGCCGAAATCGACTTTCTGAACCAGCACGGCTTTGAGATGAGCTGGGAAAAAGCCAAATACTCAATCAACAAGGGTATCTGGGGCACCAGCGTGGGCGGCGTCGAAACGCTGACCTCTAACCAGGCTTTGCCCGAGTCGGCTTACCCCACGCAAATCAGCGTTACGGAGCCTACCAGCATCGAAATCACCTTCGAGAAAGGGGAGCCGGTGGCCCTGAATGGAGAAACCATGAACCCCGTGGCCCTGATTCAGGCCCTGAACGAGCTAGCCGGTACCTACGCCATTGGCCGCGACACCCACGTGGGCGACACGATTCTAGGCATCAAGGGCCGCGTGGGCTTCGAAGCGCCCGCCCCGCTGATTCTGCTTAAGGCCCACCACCTGCTGGAAAAGCACACCAGCTCGCGCTGGCAGCTGCTACACAAGGACTACGTGGCCAACTGGTACGGCACACTGCTGCACGAGGCTCAGTACCTCGACCCGGTGATGCGCGACTTCGAAGCCCTGCTTACCTCGTCGCAGGAGCGGGTGTCGGGCAAAGTGTTCGTGACCCTGAAGCCCTACCAGTTTGAGCTGCAGGGCATCGAGTCGAAGTACGATATGATGCGCTCCAAAGTGGCGACCTACGGCGAGGAAAACGACGCCTGGGACGGCCGCGATGCCAAGGGCTTTATCAAGATTTTCAGCAACCAGCTGCGCATTCACTCCTCTTTCAACGATGAAAATTAAGGCGGGCATTGTGGGCGGGGCCGGCTACACGGCCGGGGAGCTCATCCGCATTCTGCTCCACCACGAGTTTGTGGAGCTAAGCGGCATCGTCAGCTCGTCCAACGCGGGCAACCCCGTGTACCAAGTGCACGACGACTTGGTAGGCGACACCGACCTGATATTTGCTTCGGAGCTGGCCGGCGACGAAGATGTCGTGTTCCTGTGCCTGGGCCACGGCAACTCGAAAGCCTGGCTGGAGAAAAACCCGCTGCCCGACACGACCCACGTCATCGACCTGAGCAACGACTTCCGCTTGGAGGCCGACGCCGAGTTTGCCGACCGGGAGTTTGTGTACGGCTTGCCCGAGTTCAACAAAGGCCGCATTCAGCAGGCCCAGAGCATTGCCAACCCTGGCTGTTTTGCCACCGCCATTCAGCTGGCTTTGCTGCCCCTGGCGCAAGCGGGCAAACTGATGGAGGACGTGCACGTGTCGGCCATAACGGGCTCTACGGGCGCGGGGCAGAGCTTATCGGAGACGGTGCATTTCTCGTGGCGCACGAATAACGTGTCCATCTACAAGCCCTTCACCCACCAGCATCTGGGCGAAATAGGGGAGAGCTTGGCCCAGCTGCAAAGCCAGCCCGGCGGAGAAATCTACTTCGTACCCTACCGCGGCAACTTCGCCCGAGGTATCTTTGCCAGCGTTTACACACCTTCAGACCTGAGCCAAGACGAGGCTCGGGCGCTGTATAAGAAGTTCTACGCTGACGCACCCTTTACTACAGTTTCGGACAAGGAAGTACATTTGAAGCAGGTGGTCAACACCAACAAGTGCCTGCTGCACGTGCAGAAGCTTGGCAAGCAGCTGCTCATCACCTCGGTTATCGACAACCTGGTGAAGGGCGCTTCGGGTCAGGCTGTCCAGAACATGAATCTGCTTTTTGGCCTGCCGGAAACGACGGGGCTCAACCTCAAATCGGTGCTTTTCTAATGGAGCTTTTCAATGTTTACCCGCTCGTCAACATCACGCCGGTGAAGGCGCTAGGAGCGAAACTCTGGGACGACAAGGGCCAGGAATACCTGGATTTCTACGGCGGCCACGCCGTTATTTCCATCGGCCACAGCCACCCGCACTACGTGCAGCGCCTCACCGAGCAGCTGCAGAACATCGGCTTCTATTCCAACTCGGTGCAGATTCCGATTCAGCAGCAGCTGGCCCAGAAGCTCGGGCAGGTGTCGGGCTACGAAAGTTACTCGCTGTTCTTGTGCAACTCCGGCGCCGAAGCCAACGAAAACGCCTTGAAGCTGGCTTCCTTCCATACTGGTAAAAGCCGCGTTATTGCCTTCAAAGGCGCTTTCCACGGCCGCACCTCGGGCGCGGTAGCTGCTACCGACAACCCCAAAATCGTCGCGCCCTTCAACGCTGGTCACGCCATTGCCTTCGTGGACTACGACCTGGCCGCCGTGGAAAAGCAGCTGCAAGGTGGTGACGTCTGTGCGGCCATCATTGAGCCCATCCAGGGCGTGGGCGGCATCGTCATGCCTTCCGACGAATTCCTGCAAGGCCTGGCCGCGCTCTGCAAGCAGTACGGCGCCCTGCTCATTGCCGACGAGGTACAAAGCGGCTACGGCCGCAGCGGCAAGTTCTTTGCCCACCAGCACGCCGGTATTCAGCCCGACGTTATTTCGGTAGCCAAGGGCATGGGCAACGGCTTCCCCATCGGTGGCATCCTGATTTCGCCCGAGCTCAAGGCTTCCTACGGCTTGCTGGGTACCACGTTTGGCGGCAACCACCTGGCTTGCGCCGCGGCCCTGGCCGTGCTGGAAGTTATTGAGGAGGAAAACCTGCTGCACCACGCCGCCGAGCTGGGCGCTTATCTGCGCCAAGAGCTGGAAGCCAATGCCGGGGCCGAGGAAATCCGCGGGCGGGGCTGATGGTCGGCATCAAGTACGATTTCGCCATCAAAGACGTGCGCGACAAGCTGCTCTCCGACTTCCACATCTTCGTGGGGAATGCCTCCGACCCGACGGTGCTTCGTTTACTCCCGCCACTTAATATAACCAAGGCCGAAGTTGACCGATTCCTACAGGCGCTATATGCGCTAACAGCGAAATCGGTCAACGTCATTCAGCAGGCCTCCGCGCTGGATTAAAAACGAAATCCCCTCCTTGCTTGATGCGCAGCATCATCTAAGGAGGGGATTTTACTACCAGCATAGCCTAAGTCACTCACTAGAATTTCCATCAATAGATGAAGCAAGTAAAGCTGGTGCTGGAAGACGGCACCGAAATCCAGGGCGAATCCTTCGGCGCGTTTACGTCCACTGCCGGGGAGGTAGTGTTTAGCACGGCCATGACCGGCTACCCCGAAAACCTCACCGACCCATCCTTCGCCGGCCAGATTCTGGTTTTGACCTACCCGATGGTGGGCAACTACGGCGTGCCCGGCGAAGAGCTGTACGAGTCGATTTCCAAGATTTTCGAGTCGGACAAGATTCACATTGCCGGTTTGGTGGTGAATTACTACTCCGAGGAGCACAGCCACTGGAACGCGGCCAAAAGCCTCGGCGACTGGCTTAAGGAGTACAACATCCCCGGCATCTTCGGCGTGGATACCCGCATGCTGACCAAAATCCTGCGGGAGAAAGGCGCCATGCTGGGCAAAATCGTGGCCGAGGAAGACGTGGAGCTGCACGATCCCAACCAGGACAACCTGGTGGCCCAGGTGAGCCCCACCGAGGTGAAGCGCTACGGCACGGGCCAGCACAAAATCGTGCTCGTCGACTGCGGCACCAAGACCAACATCATCCGCTGCTTCCTGGAGCGCGACGTGGAGCTCATCCGCGTGCCCTGGGACTACGACTTCACCACCCTCGACTACGACGGCCTGTTCCTGAGCAACGGCCCCGGCGACCCGAAAATGTGCGAGCCGACCATTCAGCACTTACAAACGGCGCTGGGGCAGGACAAGCCCATCTTCGGCATCTGCCTGGGCTCCCAGCTCATGGGCCTGGCCGCAGGCGGCGACACGTTCAAGCTCAAGTACGGCCACCGCAGCCACAACCAGCCCGTGCTGCTCACCGGCACCAAGCGCAGCTACATCACCAGCCAGAACCACGGCTTCGCCGTGGATACCGCCACGCTGCCCGCCGACTGGACTATGCTGTTCGAAAACCTGAACGACGGCACCTGCGAAGGCATCAAGCACAAAACCAAGCCTTTCTTCTCCACCCAGTTCCACCCCGAAGCCGCTGGCGGCCCCGAGGATACGGAGTACCTGTTCGACGACTTCCTGCAAGCCGTAGCGGACTATAAAGCGGCTAAGTAGAACGACTAGAAAAGAACGTCATGCTGAGCTTACCGAAGCATCTCTCGCGCCTCGTCAAAAGAGTTTAGTCTGTTTATCTCATTGCAATGAACAAGACTACTGCAATTTGGGCGCCCGCATGGTATGAGCTTGATCAATCCCTAGCTGTTGGTGCGACATCCGTTTTTGCTATGGTGAAATCATCTTCCTCAATGCGTTTTGCGACTGGATTAGATGCGGCAAAAGATAACGAGCTAAGGCAAGTGGAAGCTAAAATACTTTCAATTTACAACGAGCAACTTGGTAAGATCATCCGAATAGATACCGAGGGCCTCTGTTACAAATTCTTTGTTGGTGCTGATACTTTCTTTCAGATAGAAGCAGAAGAAAACCCAGGAAGAATTGAGAATAATGCGATGCTCGGATCCTATTTAACCGACACTAATTTTCTCGTAGAAATCGAGTTGAGTCCAATGAAGCGGTGAAGATGCTTCAGCTTCGCTCAGCACAACATTCTAACTAACAACGAAACCCGACAGCCTTTTAACACGACCTACTCCACGGTCTGTTACCCAACCCTTAGAATGAACAAACCACAGAAAGTTCTCGTCCTCGGTTCTGGCGCTTTGAAAATCGGCGAGGCCGGTGAGTTCGACTACTCCGGCTCCCAGGCCCTGAAGGCCCTGAAAGAGGAAGGCATCCGCACCATCCTCATCAACCCCAACATTGCCACCGTGCAGACGTCGGACAACATTGCCGACGACGTGTATTTCCTGCCCGTGACGCCCTACTTCGTGGAGGAAGTCATCAAGAAGGAAAAGCCCGACGGTATTCTGGTGGCCTTTGGCGGCCAAACGGCCCTGAACTGCGCCGTGGCGTTGTTCCGCGGGGGCGTGTTTGAGAAGTACAACGTGAAAGTGCTGGGCACGCCCGTGCAAAGCATCATCGACACCGAGGACCGGGACATTTTCAAGGACAAGCTCGACCAGATTGGCGTGTTTACGGCCCGCAGCGTGGCCGTCACGACGATGGAAGATGCCCTGGCGGCCGGCGAGAAAATCGGCTTCCCGATTATCGTACGGGCGGCCTTTGCCCTGGGCGGCCTGGGCAGCGGCTTTGCCAACAACATGGACGAGCTGCGGGCCCTGGCCCAGAAATCCTTCACGACTTCCGACCAGATCTTGGTGGAAGAATCGCTGAAAGGGTGGAAGGAAGTGGAGTACGAAGTGGTGCGCGACCAGTATGACAACTGCATCACGGTCTGCAACATGGAGAACTTCGACCCCATCGGTATTCACACCGGGGAAAGCATCGTGGTGGCTCCGTCGCAGACCTTGAGTAACCGCGAGTACCACAAGCTGCGCAGCATCGGCATCAAGACCATCCGCCACCTGGGCATCGTGGGCGAGTGCAACATTCAGTACGCTCTCGACCCCGTGTCGGAAGACTACCGCGTGATTGAGGTGAATGCCCGCTTGTCGCGCTCCTCGGCCCTGGCTTCCAAGGCGACGGGCTACCCGCTGGCATTTGTGGCGGCCAAGCTGAGTTTGGGTTACTCGCTGTCGGAGCTGAAAAACAGCGTAACCCAGACGACCTCGGCCTTTTTCGAGCCGGCCCTGGACTACGTGGTAGTAAAGCTGCCGCGCTGGGATTTGGGCAAGTTCGAAGGTGTGAACCGCCAGATCGGCTCGGCCATGAAAAGCGTGGGCGAGGTGATGGCCATTGGCAAGTCGTTCGAGGAAGCCATTCAGAAAGGCCTGCGCATGCTGGATACCGGCAAGCGCGGCTTCGTGGCCAACAAGCCCGAGCAGGTTGATACGGCTACCATCGATAAGCTGCTGAGTGAGCCGAACGAGGAACGCATCTTCGCCATCAACCTGGCCTTTGAGGCCGGCTACACCCTCGACCAGGTGCACGATCTGACCAAGATTGACCACTGGTTTTTGCAGCGCCTGATGACGATTTTCCAGCTGGGTAACCAACTGGCCGAAGGTCGCGCCACTGGCCTCGACGGGCTGGAAACCCAGCTGCTGCGCGAGGCCAAGAAAGCCGGTTTCTCCGACCAGCAGATTGCCGTGAAGCTGCTCGGCGAAGGCGACGTAAAGGCCGACGAGCTGCTGGTTCGGGCCCGCCGCAAAGCTTTGGGCGTGCTGCCGGTCATCAAGCAGATTGACACGCTGGCGGCGGAATTCCCAGCCAAAACCAACTACCTCTACAGCACCTACCACGGCACCGAAAACGACTTGGCCCAGGAAACCAGCAAGTCCATCGTGGTGCTGGGCTCGGGCGTGTACCGCATCGGTAGCTCGGTGGAGTTTGACTGGTGCGGCGTGAATGCCGTGCAGACGGCCTCTGCCGAAGGCTACAAAACCATCATCATCAACTACAACCCCGAAACCGTATCGACCGACTACGACGTGTCGGACCGGCTGTACTTTGAAGAGCTGAGCTTCGAGCGGGTGATGGATATTCTGGACTTCGAGCAGCCCCAGGGCGTGATTCTGAGCACCGGTGGCCAGATTCCCAACAACCTGGCCACCCGCCTGGAAGACGCCAAGGCACCGATTCTGGGCACCACGGCGGCCATGATTGACCAGGCCGAAAACCGTCACAAGTTCTCCAGCATCATGGACGAGCTGGGCATTGCCCAGCCCCGCTGGAAAGAGCTGACCTCGCTGGAAGCCATGCACCAGTTCGTGCAGGAAGTGGGCTTCCCGGTGCTCATCCGGCCTTCCTACGTCTTGTCGGGTGCCGCAATGAACGTCGTGTCGAATCCCTACGAGCTGGAAGCCTTCCTGCAAACGGCCGTGGAAGTCAGCGCGGAGTATCCGGTGGTGGTGTCCGAGTTTATCCAGGATGCCAAGGAAATTGAGCTGGACGCGGTGGCCGACAAGGGCGAAATCGTGAGCTACGCCATTTCCGAGCACGTGGAGTTTGCCGGCGTACACTCCGGCGACGCAACCATGTACTACCCGCCCCAGAAGGTGTACGTGCGCACGATCCGCCGGCTCAAAATCATTGCCGAGAAGATTGCCAAGCGCTACGAAATCAGCGGGCCGTTCAACATCCAGTTCCTGGAAAAAGCCGGCCAAATCCGCGTGATTGAGTGCAACATCCGCGCCTCGCGCAGCTACCCCTTCGTGTCGAAAGTATCGGGCAACAACCTGATTAAAAAGGCTACGCAGGTGCTGCTGGGCAAGAAGGTGGAGCGCGACGAGAGTGAGCGGGTCTACGATTTGCCCTTCGTGGGCGTGAAGGCCCCGCAGTTCTCCTTCACTCGCCTGCCCGGCGCCGACCCGGTAATGCGCGTCGATATGGTGAGCACCGGCGAAGTAGGCTGCCTCGGCGACACGGCCGAGGAGGCGCTGCTGAAGTCGATGCTGAGCGTGGGCTACAAGATTCCGGCGAAAACGGTGCTGATTTCCGGCGGCCCCATCAAGTCGAAAGTGGCCTTGCTCTCGGCTGTGGAACTGCTCGTGAAACGCGGCTACCAGATTTACGCCACGCAGGGCACGCACCGGTTCTTCGCCGAAAACGGCGTCCCGAGCAGCCTGCTGTACTGGCCCGACGAAATGCAGGAGCCTAACGTGCTGACCTACCTCAAGGAGAAGAAGATTGACCTAGTCATCAACATCCCCAAGAACCTCTCGAAGGGTGAGCTGGATAACGACTACAAAATCCGCCGCACCGCCGTGGACTTCGGAGTTGGCCTGCTGACCAACGCCCGCTTGGCCAAGGCGTTTATCCAGGCCTTCTGCACCCTGGGGATGAAGGACCTGAAGATCAAGAGCTGGAACGAGTATAAGGCGATGTAGCGCAAAGCTCCGGCTTCGCTTATCGTTGCAAAATGGATGCAAGGAACATCTACATATCAAGCCAACATCGATTAACCGGGCTGACCTGGTCCGAGTTGATTTATGTTGGCTTGAAGCATGAACAGGCCGATGAGCATAAGGCTGATAAAGTCGCCGGGTATGCTCATGCCTTGTTTGATGAGCGAGAAGTGTACGTCGTAATCGGACGACATCACTCCCACTTGTCAGACTTGGATGAAGCGCTGGAAAACGTCAGCACCCTTTTGCAAACGACCGATGTGCTCATTTGTAATCAGTCGTTTTCAAAGGCCATGCAGTTCTACAAAATTGGCGTCGTGTGCTACGGTGAGAAGAGGCTGTAACCATCGTCAACTGATATGCGTCACGAGGACTTGCCGGAACGCTGGAAGACTAAGCTGCAAGAGTATTTGAAAGCCAGAGGAAGCACTGAGTCGGACCGGCTCGGTGCTTCCGATTTTCCACTGAACCGCATCGTGCGTATTCAGTTTGAGGACGGCTCTCACGTTGAATTCCGTCATGCTTTCGTCATTGAGGCGCCGGAGCTTCGGGAAGTAGCTGTTTTTACCGAGCACTGCGGCTACCATCTGTTTCCGCTGTATGAGGAGTTAGATTTATCCGTATCAAACTAACCCTGTCATCCTGAGCCCAGCGAAGGACCTTATGGGATAAGCACGACTCGCGTCAGCATAGTAAGGTCCTTCGCAAGCTCAGGATGACAAATAAGGCGGCAGAGATGCTTCAACTTCGCGGACGTCAAATGAAGCATGACGTTCTAATACATTCCTTCGACACACCACCCCAAATGAAAAATTTCACCTCCTTCGCCGACGTCGACGATTACCGGGTTCTGCTCAACAAAGCCCTGGAAATAAAGGCTGACCCGTTTGGCTATCAGCACGTGGGCCGCAACAAAACCGTCGGCTTAATTTTCTTCAACCCCAGTTTGCGCACCCGTCTGAGCTCGATCAAAGCGGCTTATAACCTCGGGGCCCAAGCCTGGGTACTCAACGCCGGGGCCGATTCCTGGACCCTGGAAATGGCCGACGGCGCGGTGATGAACGGCGGTACCCAGGAGCACATCAAGGAAGCCATTGCCGTGATGAGCCAGTACTGCGACGTGCTGGGCGTACGCACTTTTCCCACGCTCAAGGACCGCGACGAGGACTACCAAGAGGTCGTGTTCCGTAAGATCATGCAGTACGCTACGGTGCCGGTTATCAGTCTGGAAAGTGCCACGCTGCACCCGCTGCAGTCGTTTGCCGACCTGATTACGGTGGCCGAAACCAAGCAGAAGGAGCGGGTAAAAGTGGTGCTGACCTGGGCCCCGCACGTGCGCGCCCTGCCCCAGTGCGTACCCAACTCGTTCTGCGACTGGTTTTCGGAAATCGACTGGATTGACTTCGTTATTACTCACCCCAAAGGCTACGAGCTGGACCCCAAGTTCACCAAAGGCGCCCGTATCGAGTACGACCAGCGCAAGGCCCTGGAAGGCGCCGACTACGTGCAGGCCAAAAACTGGAGTAGCTATAAGGACTATGGCCAGGTAATCAGCAACGACCCCAGCTGGATGCTTACGCCCGAGCATATGGCCGGCACCAACGACGCGAAGTTTCTGCACTGCCTACCCGTGCGTCGCAACGTGGAAGTATCGGACGCCATTCTGGACTCGCCCAACTCTCTGGTGATTCAGGAAGCCGGCAACCGGGTGTTTTCCATGCAAACCGTACTGCACGAGCTACTAAGCTAGCCAGCTGGGCTTAACGCTACAAAAAACTCCCGTTGCGGCTCCAGGCAGAGCGGCAACGGGAGTTTTGCTAACGGGCTACTGGAGTTACTGCAGCAAACTTATTCTACAGCCAGTTGCGTCACTACGGATTCGGCGGGGCTGGTTACCTGCAGGTAGTACAGGCCGGGTTTGGCGTCGAGCTGCACGGGAACAGCGGCGGGCCCGGTGGCATCGAACTGCTGCACGATGCTGCCCTTGCTGCTGCGGATAGTGACCTGCGCCGGCCCGGCGGGCACTTGCACCATGAAGCGGCCGGTAGAACTGGGATTGGGAAAAACCTGGGCTTTGCTGACTACTCCGCGGGGCGCGGGTACTTCAGCTGCCACAGTTTTAGTTTCCAGGGCGGCCCGGCCGCCGGTACTGCTCGTGGTGCCAAAGCCGATGTAGCCGTTGCAGTTCAGCCATTCGCTGTTGGCCCCGCCGCAAGCGCCGTTGAGGTACACGCCCGTGTTGGTGCTCTGATTCTCGGCCTGCCGGGTCGAGCCATTCACGGTGATGTAATCTACCTGCACGTCCCGGTTGGTGGCGTCGTTGGTGTACTCCACGTTGATGCCGCCAGTGTTGCTGGTCGCGACGGAGTAGTTCTGCAAGTCGGTGCCCAGCGTCCAGGCACCGACTTGCACGCCACCGACGGTGAGACGCAGGTTTTCGGTGCCGTTGGTGCCCCGGGCCCGCACCACGATGTTGTTGGAACCTCCGCCGCCGGTAGGTGGGGGAGTGGTGCCGCTGCTGGTGCCCATGCTCATGCTCGTTACGTTGGCCGTACCGCTGCTCTGGTAGCCTTCTACCGTAAGCGAAACTTCGTACATGCTGCCCACCGTCCAGCCCCGGCTCTGCCAGGCGTTGAAGTGGTTGGCCACCGTGATGGTGCCGCTCGTGCGTTTCGCGGTGCGCACGCTCCAGTACTGGTAAAAAGTGGCCGTGCCCTGAATAGAAGGCTGGTTGACGCGCTGGGTGCGGTACAAGTCGTAGGTGCCGCCGTCGGAAGTAACGGTGCCGACGGAAGTGCCTCCCGGCGGCCGCCAGCTGCCCCAGCTATCCACGATGTAGTACTCGACCATGGGACTGGTAAACCACCCGTAGACGCACAGGTAGGAATTGCCGTTGGGACTGTAAGTAGCGGCGTAGGTTACGGTCTGGTTTTTGGCCCCAGGGCGCAGGCCTTTGCGGGCCAGCAGGTTGCCGATATTGCTCCAGGTGACGCTAAAGGCGCCGCCCGAGCCCAGCGTCATGCTGCCGGTGCCGCTGTCCTTCCAGTACTCGTAGGTGTAGCCGCCCTGGTTACCAATCTGGTTGGCGGTTATTGTTTGGGCTATAGTTTGTTGCGCGCCGAGGAGCAACAAGACGGCGAGAAGCGCACAGGACATAGCCGTGCGGCCCGCCATAAGCGGAGGATAGTTTTTAAGCATTGAATGGGAATTTTGGTTGTAGGTAAAGGGGCGGCGGAATTCCGCTGTAACAATAGGCACTGAGGCCGGCTAAATGCAATAGATGTATCGACATATCAAGATGATTGTCAGCGGAATACTACCGGCTTCGTTTGCACAACCGTTTGGATAGCTGCCGCCCGAGGCAAATGCCCGAAAGTTGTACTCCCCTGGCCGGGCGGCACATGGGTCTCAGTTGGTAACGTGTCGGCATTCCCGGCAGGTAAGCTGCCGTATAGCGCCCAGCTTGCCCAGTTCCCGGTCGTTTATAAGGGCTGCATCCGTGTTTTCTCCCTGCCAAGCGCCGGGGCGAGTGGGTGGGCAAGGCCCTAGGTTCCTCGGCTGCGTTGTCCTACTCTAACCAGGACCTGAGCACGGCAATGAGAGCTGCGCCCATAAGATTCCTGTCGTAGCCTCCGGGACAAGTGCGTTGCCTATGCTAAAGAAGGCAGGATGTGCAGGGAAGCTTGTTGTTTATTCGTCTGCTTGTTAAAAATAAACAACCAATCGGTTTTCTAAGCTTGTTGTTTATTATTCAGTTATTAAAAATAAACAACAAGCTTGTTCCCAAACCCGCCCGGGCCTAGACGCGAAAAAGCCCGCTAAAATTGCTTCAGCGGGCTTTTTTGAAAAAAAGGAAAGCTTACTGCTTTACAAACTTGGTCGTGAGCTGTGTTTTGGCATCCTGGTAGCGCACCAGGTAGATGCCGCCCGCCAGCTTACCGGCTTCCACAGCCGTATTGGTGGTGCCGGGCGCGGCAGAAAGCTGGGCCACTTGCCGACCTTCCACGCTGAACACGGTAACAGTGGCACCTTTGCCCGCTACGGGGTGGGTTACGGTCAGCTGCTCGGAGGCGGGGTTAGGATACACGCCCAGGCTTACTTTCGTGCTTTTCTCCTCGCTTGTCGTGTTCATTACCACGGCGGCAATGCCATTGAGGTAATTTTCCAGCATGGTGTAGCCGTTGGCCCCACGCAGGCTGCGGTCGGCGGCATTGTTTGGGTTCAGGCCGTTGGCCAGCTCAAAGGCGTCGGTCATGCCGTCGTGGTCGGTGTCGGCGGGGGCGGGGCCGCAGGTCAGCGTGGGCCAGGCGCCTTGCGACACGCTGTAAGGTGTGCCGTGAATGTAGCCGCCCTGCACGTCGATGAGGCGGCCCTTGCGCTCCTGCACGTTGCGGATGATGCGCTGGTCGAGCGTGTCGCGGGCGGGCAGCACGGCGCCTACGTTCTGCAGCACCGCATTGTAGGCATCAATGGCGCTCTGGGTTGGCATGGGCAGAATGTCGAAGGGCGTCGTTACTTTGGACTGGGCCGTATCGGTGCGGGCCCCGCCGGCCATTACCACACCCAGCCAGTTGCGGTTCGTGACGGCCGGGTAGCCATCTACGTAATTGCCGGCCATGTATACCTTGGGGTAGGGGAGTACCGGCGCGCTGGTTTGCTTGCTCGGGTTCATAATCATGGACCGCACGGGCACGCCCGACGAGTTGCCGGTCGAAGTGCTGGGCCCGTACCTGTAGTAGTTGTTGACGACGTTGTAGTTGCCGCCCTCGCCGCCGTTGGTGCTGTAAGAAGCCCAGTTGTAGATGACGTTGTTGCGGAAGTCGGCGTTTTCCTGGCCCGCGGTGTAGGGCGGCAGGTTGCGGCTGCCCTCGAAGCGCGGGTTGCGGCCCCGGCAGTGGGCAAACAGGTTGTGGTGAAAAGAGGCGTGGCGCCCGCCCCAGATACCGCCGTAGCCGTGGCGCTCGAAGTCGGTGTCCCCGGCTTCGAAGTGGTAGGAGTAGTCGAGCGGCTCGCTCATCAGGTTCCACTGCAGCGTGGTGCTGTCGCCGCGGTACACGCTCAGGGCCTCATCAGTGCTCCAACTCATGGTGCAGTGGTCGATGATGATGTTTTTGCGGCCCGTACCGCCAAAAGCATCGTCGGCGCCGGCACCATCCACCATGCCCTTGTTTTGGAACCGGTCGCCGAGGCGGAAGCGCACAAAGCGCACGATGACGTTGTCGGCCCCAATGGTCACGGGGTAGTCGGCCAGGCAGATGCCCTCACCGGGCGCGGTTTGGCCCGCCACGGTGGTGTTGGCCTTATTGAAGCTCAGCGCCGAATTGAGGTGAATAGTGCCGCACACCCGAAACACGATGGTGCGGTGGGCCGCGGCCTGACTGATGGCCCAGCGCAGCGTACCCTGCGTGTTGGTATCGGCCAGGGAAGTTACCTCAAACACGGTGGTCGGCACCGTGGCCGTGCCCCGTCCGCCTTTGGTGTATTTGCCTGCTCCCTCGGCGCCGGGAAAAGAAATCAGCTGGGCCTGGGCCAGGGAGGCCGAGGCCGTAAGTGCCAAAGCTAGCGGCAAGCCGAGCGGCCAGGAACCGAGGCGTTTCTTACCCTGAGCAGGAGTAGAAGTAAAAAGCATAGAGCAGCTGGAAAATGAACAGAAAAGAAGAACGCGCGGGAAACTGAATTGCAGGATTCCGGGAATCTGAAGCTGATATTACTCAATCGGCGGCTGCCGAATCGGGAAGCGGCGGACTTTATTCGTGCAAACGTTACCGGGAACGTTGCCAACGGCCGAGTCTGCGGCCCTGTCTGGTAGGTGGGTACTCACTCGGATACGACGCTTGGTTCGGGAAAAGGAGCCGCTCTTCCGACCTGGTGCCGGGTTCCGGCAACGTTCCCGACAACGTTTGCGCAAATAAAGCCTGGGCCCGAACCTGCTAGTGCTCTGCAATAGCCTTACTATTAAGTTCTAGTTGTTCCCACCAAACCCTTTTCCAATGCATTCAACCCGTACGCACTCCGGCGCGGCACCCGTCTTCCGCTACTGGCTGACGCTGTGCTTTTTGCTGGCCGGCCTTGTTCTGAGCAGTTCCGCCCAGGCCCAAACCTACGACGCGGTAGTCGCCTGGGATGGTACCGGCACGTTCCGCACGGTGCAGGCCGCCATTGATGCCGCGCCCACGGCCCGCACCACGGCCTACACCATCTACATCAAAAACGGCAAGTACAAGGAGAAAATCAACGTTCCCAGCAACAAGCCGTTTCTGCAGCTTATCGGGCAGAGCGTGGCCAACACCATCCTGACCTACGACGACTTTTCGGGCAAGCCCAACCCGGCCGGCGGCACGTTTGGTACTTCCAACTCGGCTTCGGTGACGGTGAATGCCGCCGACTTCTCGGCCCTGAACATCACCTTCGAAAACACCACCGGCGACGCGCCCCAGGCGTTGGCTATCAACGTCAATGCCGACCGCGCCGTGTTCAAGAACTGCCGCTTTCTAGGCGGGCAGGATACGGTGCTGGCTAACGGCAACGGCCTGCGCCAGTACTTCCGCGACTGTTACATCGACGGCACCGTGGACTTTATCTTCGGTAGCTCCCGGGCCGTGTTTGAGCGGTGCATCGTGTATGCCAAAACCCGGCAGGACGGCCTGAGCGGCAGCTACATCACCGCCGCCAACACCCAGCCCGGTCAGGCTTTCGGCTACGTGTTTCGCAGCTGCACGATTCCAGCCAACCGCGGCACGACCAGCTACGTGCTGGGCCGCCCCTGGCAGAACTCGACCGGCAGCTCGCCGCTGGCCGAAAACAAAGTGGTGTGGCTGAAAACCACCATGGCTACCGGCATCATCAAGCCCGAGGGTTGGCAGGTGTGGGACGCGGGCACCAACACCGCCCTGATTACCTACGCCGAGTACAGCAGCCGCAAGTTCGACGGCCGCCCCATCAACGTGAGCCAGCGCGTGAGCTGGTCGAAGCAGCTGACCTCGGCCGACACGGCCCAGTACACGGTAGCCAACCTGTTTGGTACCTGGAACCCCTGCGCCGTTGCGCCCAGCGTGTGCACCGCCTTCACCCCCGACATTGCCGTAACCAACCTGCGCGGCACCAAAGGAGCTACCACGGCCACCTTCACCTGGAACCTGGCCTGGGCCGTGAATCAGGCTAAGTTTGAGGTGTTCCGCGCCACCACGCGCAAGGGCACGTACGCCAAAATCGGTACGGACATCGTGGTGCCGAACGACACGACCTACAACTTCCAGACTTCCGACGCGCTGCCCGCCGCCGGTGCGGCCTACTTCTACTACATCCGTGCTTCGAAAGCTGGTCTGGCCACGCAAATCACCGACACGGTGGAAGTTTCGCGCGTGCCCACCATCACTACCACCGGCAGCCTGGGTACGTTTGCCCAGTATGCCTCGGGTCCTTCGGCCGTGCGCACCTACCAGCTGTCGGCCGTCAACCTGACCAGCAACCTGACCGTGACGCCCCCGGCCGGCTACGAAGTGTCGCCCAACAACGGCGTCAACTGGTTTACTGCCACCACGCCTTTGGTACTGGTGCCTACCAACAACGCCCTTCCTAACACGGCCATCAGCGTGCGGCTCAATGCTACCACGACTGGCTCGTACGCCGGCAACATCGTGCACAGCAGCCCGGGTGCCGGTTCCGTATCGGTAGCAGTGAGCGGCAACAAAGTGAATACCAACGCGCCGGTGTCGGAGCGCCTGCAGATGTGGTCCATGCGGGTAAGCGCCCAGGACAGCGCTAATGTCCGGTCGCCGTGGGTGGCCGCCAGCACGCCTACGCTGCGCAATCTGTACGTTTCCAACGGCACCACGGTAGCCGGCATCCCGGCTTACTCGGCGCGCTACGGTCAGGCCTTTGGCGCCACGGCAAATGGCGACGGTTCGTGGGGCACGGGTGTCGGTGGCCCGGGCGGCAACCTGAACCGCCGCTTCTACGAGCAGTTCACTATCAAGGCTGAGGGTGTCGCCGTCCGCGTCGACTCTCTGCTGCTGTGGTCAGCTTTCTACAACACGAACAGCAACACCAAGCTGGCCGTGGTCTTCTCCAAAACGGGCTTCACTACCGCCGACTCCACCGACGTATCGGGCGGCATGGGTCCGGCCGGCGCGCTGAACAGCACCGCCAACGGCGGGTTTGCTACGCCCATCGTGCTGAACAACCAGAACACGGGCCCCAACCAGAACTACCGTTTGGCCCTGGCCGGTGCCAGCGGCGTGCGCCTGGAAAACGGCCAGACGCTGACTATTCGGATGTACTGGAGCTGCGGCAGCGGCAGCGCGGGCCGCTACGGCCTGCTGCGCGACGTGCAGGTGAAAGGGGAGCCCCTCATCATTACGGGTACTCACGCGGCCGCGGCCTTGGCGGCTGGCCTGACGGCCTACCCCAACCCGGCCCAGCAGGAACTAACCCTGACCCACCCCAAAGCCGGAGCCGATGCCCAGGTTACCGTCTACTCGTTTGATGGTCGCAAGGTGGCCACGTTCAGCCCCAAGCCCGGGGTCGAGCAGACGCCCCTGAAGCTGGATGGCCTGGCCAAAGGCACTTACCTGCTGCGCTTTAGCAGTGGCACTCAGAGCCTGACTACCAAGTTTGTTCGAAACTAACCCTTCTGAAAAACGGCCCCGGAAGCAACTCCGGGGCCGTTTTGCGTTTTAATAGAACCTGTTTCCTTTCCGTTGAAAACCAGTTTTGAATGGTAAAATCCACCCGAATCCTGCTGCTGGCTGCTGTGGCCGTCCTGTCCTTTCTACCCCGTTTTGCGGCGGCCCAACAAGCTTCCTTATCCAAGGTGTGGGTGCCCGACCTGGGCAACGGTACCTACAAAAACCCGGTGCTCTACGCCGACTACTCCGACCCCGATGTAGTGCGTGTGGGCGACGATTATTACCTCACCTCGTCTAGCTTCAACGCCGCGCCGGGCTTGCAGATTCTGCATTCCAAGGACCTAGTCAACTGGACGATAATCGGGGCGGTATTCACCCAGCAGCCGCCCCAGGCTCGCTACGACCTGCCCCAGCACGGTAACGGGGTGTGGGCCCCCGCCATCCGCTACCACAAAAAGGAGTTCTATATCTACTACCCCGACCCGGACCTGGGCGTTTTCGTGACCAAGGCCAAAAATCCGGCCGGACCATGGTCGGCGCCGGTGTGCGTGAAGGCCGCCAAGGGGTGGATTGACCCCTGCCCACTGTGGGACGAAGACGGTAAAGCCTACCTCGTGCACGGTTTTGCCGGCAGCCGGGCGGGCTTTAAGAGCGTGCTAGCCGTAAGCCGCATGAACCCCGATGGTCTGAGCCTGCTCGGCGACGATGTGCTGGTGTTTGATGGCCACGAAAACCACCCGACCATCGAAGGACCCAAGTTCTACAAGCGCCAGGGCTACTACTACATTATGGCTCCGGGTGGGGGAGTGCCCACCGGTTGGCAGGTGGTGATGCGCTCAAAAAACGTGTTCGGGCCCTACGAAGACCGGATTGTAATGGACCAGGGCAAAAGCACGACCAACGGTCCGCACCAGGGCGCCTGGATTGACACGCCCTCGGGCGAAGACTGGTTTATGCACTTCCAGGACCAGGGCCCCTACGGCCGTGTGGTGCACCTGCAGCCCATGGTCTGGAAAAACGGCTGGCCCGTTATCGGTACCGATACCGACGGCGACGGCAAGGGTGAGCCGGTACTTACCTTCCGCAAGCCCGCCAGCAAGGGCAAAGTGGCCATGGCTACCCCGGCTACTTCCGATGAGTTTGATGGCAACCAGCTAGGCCTGCAGTGGCAGTGGCACGCTAACCCGCAGGTGGGCTGGGCCTTCCCGACCGGAGCCGGCTTCCTGCGCCTGTACTCGGTGCCCGTGCCCGAGGGCTTCAAGAACTTCTGGCAGGTGCCCAACCTGCTGCTGCAAAAGCTGCCGGCCGAGGTGTTTACCGTCACGACCAAGCTGAGCTTTACGCCGCGCTTTGAAGGCGAGAAAACCGGCCTGATTATGATGGGCATGGACTACGCCTACCTCTCGGTGACCAACCAGGGCGGCAAGCTGCAACTCAGCCAGACCACCTGCCAGAACGCCGACAAGGGCAGTGCCGAAACCACCGGCGCACCCGTAGCCGAAGTGCCGGCCAAGCAGCCCGTGTACCTGCGTGTGGCCGTGACGCCGGGCGCCAAGTGCCAGTTCAGCTACAGCCTCGATGGGCAGACGTTTCAGCCCGTAGGCAGCTCCTTTCAGGCCCGGGAGGGCAAGTGGATTGGCGCCAAAGTAGGCCTGTTCTGCACCCGGGCCGGCAAAACCAACGACGCCGGTGCTGCCGATGTGGATTGGTTCCGGATAGAATAGTTGACCCAAACGAGAATTTGAAAAGCCTTCTGCGCCAGTGGAAGGCTTTTTTCGTGTCCGGCTGGTCCGCGCCAAGTAGTAGAGAAATTTTGTTTCTGCGGGAACCCGGTACTACTGCAATTGCATTTGCAGAAGCCCAGGCTAAACCCACAGCAGTCGAAGCCGGATAGAAAGTGAGTGATTACTCATAAGTGCGGAATAATTCAATTTTTGTCTATGTTTCGTAAAACGTACGCCGGGAGCTTAATTCTCTTTAAATATAATTATAAACATAATATTATTGGACTAAATAAATACAAAAGCTATGGCGGCAACGTTGCCGGGAACGTTTGCGCAAATAAAAACCCCCGCTGTGTTCCCATTTGCGAGGGGTTAGTGTAAACTTATAGAACCATTCAATCGGTCAACAATACAAAATCGACTCATTGAACTGATAGGAGTACAAAAAGCATTTTGACCGTTCTGCGCCGGCTACAACTTTCCAGGGGTAGGTTCTTACACACCCGCCGTCAGTTGGCCTGAAACGGTTTCCCAATTGTCATTTTCAAATTCCCACACCTACTTCAAATGAGAAAGCACCTACTGTTCCTCTGGCTGCTGCTGAGCGTCGCGCTGAATGCAGTTGCCCAGCAGCGCAGCATTCAGGGGGTCGTTCGATCCACTGAGAAAGACGAACCCTTGCCCGGGGTGACGGTGGTCGTGAAGGGTACCACCAACGGCGCCTCCACGGATATGGACGGCAAGTTCTCCATTAGCCTGCCCGCTTCCACCCAGGACGTAGTGCTGCGCCTGAGCTACATTGGCTTCGTGTCGAAAGACGTGCCGGTGGGCAGCAGCAACAACGTGACGGTGCAGCTCAGCCCCGACACCAAGGTGATGGAAGACGTGGTTGTAATCGGCTACGCTGCCGTAAACCGCCGCGACGTAACCGGCTCGGTATCGTCGGTAAGCGCCCAGCAGATCAAGGACGTGCCGGTAAACTCCGCCGCCGAAGCCCTTTCGGGCCGTTTGGCTGGTGTGCAGGTTACGGCTTCGGAAGGCCAGCCCGGCTCGGATGTGCGCATCCGGGTGCGCGGTGGCGGCTCGATTACCCAGGACAACTCGCCGCTGTACGTAGTAGACGGCGTGCAGCTGGAAAATGCCCTGTCGGTGATTTCGCCCCAGGATATCCAGTCGGTTGACGTCCTGAAGGACGCCGCCGCTACCGCTATTTATGGTGCCCGGGGCGCCAACGGTGTGGTTATCATCACGACTAAAGGAGGTCGCGAAGGCAAAACCACGGTGGCCTACACGGGCTTCGCCGGTTTCCGCCGCATTACCAAGACCCTGGACGTGCTGCAGCCCGCCGACTACATCGACTACGCCTACGAGAAGTCGCGCATTTCGGGCGCCGACCAGATCCGCAGCTTCCGTAACCGCTTCGGCAGCTCTACCTTCCGCGACACCCGCGACTACTCGGGCACTGCTGGCTACGATACGCTGGGCGTGCTGCGCAACTCGGAGTTCATCAACTGGCAGGACCGGGTATTCGGCCGCGACGCTTTCCAGCAAACCCACAACCTGTCGGTATCCGGCGGGGCCAAGGGCACGACCTACTCCCTGAGCGTGACCCGCAACGACGAGGACGGCATTCAGCTCAACTCGGGCTTCACCCGCAACCTGGTTAACTTCCGCTTCGACCACAAAGCCAACGACAAGTTCCGCGTAGGCTTCAGCACCCGCCTCACCGACCAGGCCGTAACCGGCGCCGGCACCTCGGCCGCCGGCACGGGCTCGACCACCAACTCCCGCCTGCGCAACACACTGGTGTACCAGCCGCTGGTAATTCCCGGCCAGGTGCCCGAGGGAGTGAGCATCGATGAAAACCCCGACACGGAAGACTTCTTCAACGCTTCAGGCTCCTTGTCGAACCCTGTGCTGACTATTAACAACGAGTACCGCCGGGATCTGCGCCGCGTGTTCAACTTCAGCGGCAACGCGTCTTACAACATCCTGAAGAACCTGACCCTGCGCTCGGTGCTGGGCTTTGATAACACCTACAACCGGGGGGAGCTGTTCTACGGCCAGTACTCGCCCAACACCCGCAACTTCGCCAGCCTGCCCTACGTGCAGATCGGTACGGGCCAGAACATTACCATCAACCAGTCGAACACGCTGGCCTACAACTTCAAGAAGGACCTGCATTCGTTCGACTTTCTGATTGGTGAGGAAATCTACACCCGGAAGAACACCTTCCTGAACGTAACCAGCTACTACCTGCCCAAGGCCATTACGGCCCAGCGCGCCCTGGACAACATTACCCAGCGCGACCCCAGCGCCCCGAGCACGCCCCAACCGGCTCCTACTACCGGCATCAACGAAAACTCCCGCCTGCTCTCCGGCTTTGGTCGTTTCAACTACACCTATAATGAGCGTTACCTGCTGACGGCCACCTTCCGCGCCGACGGCTCGTCGAAGTTCAAGAGCCCAAACAAAGTGGGTTACTTCCCCGCCGTGTCGCTGGCCTGGCGCATTTCTCAGGAAGACTTTATGCAGCCCTACGCCGCCACGGTTTCCGACCTGAAGCTGCGTTTGAGCTACGGTTTGACGGGTAATAATCGCATCAACGACTTCCTCTACGACCCGCTGTTCTCGACGGGCAACAACGGCAACAACTACGCTATCAACGACCAGATTGTGCCCGGTGCCGCCGCTATCTCGCTGGCTAACCCCAACCTGAAGTGGGAAACCACTGCTTCGACCAACGTGGGTATCGACCTGAGCCTGTTCAACAACCGGGTGCAGTTCACGGCCGACGCGTATTACAACAAAACCAGCGACCTGCTGCTCAACCTGGCTATTCCGGCTACCACCGGCTACATCTCCCAGCTGATCAACGTGGGTTCGACTTCGAATCGCGGTGTGGAACTGCAGCTGAGCGGCACCCCCTGCAAACCCCGGATTTCACCTGGACGGCCAACGCCAACGTGTCGTTTAACCGCAACCGCGTAGAAAGCATCGGGGGCGGCGAGGCACTGCCGCTGCAGTACTCGGGCTGGGCCAGCACGGCCATTGCCGCCGACTACTTTGTAGGCGTCGGTCAGCCCGTAGGTTTGATGTACGGCTACGTGACCGACTTTGAAAGCGGCAACGGCAAAGGCTTCTACGACGCCGACGACTTCTCGGGCTACGTGAACGGCCAGTGGGTGCTTAAGCAGGGCGTGGTTTCGGACCGCGGCATCACCGGCTTCTCGGCCGCTGGCCAGCAGGTAACACCCGGCACCATCCGCCTGAAAGACATCAACAACGACGGTGTGGTAGATGCCAACGACCGTCAGGTTATCGGCAACGCCAACCCCAAGTTTACCGGTGGTCTGAATCAGCAGTTCAACTACAAGAGCTTTGACGCCAGCATCTTCCTGAACTTTGTGTACGGCAACGATGTGTACAATGCCAACAAGATTGAGCTGACTTCTTACCTGCCCAACTCCCAGCTTAGCAACGGCTTGGGTATCATGAAGGACCGCTACCGCCAGATCGACGAAAACGGCGTGCTGATTACCGACCTCGAAACCACCCGCCGCGTAAACCAGAACGCCAGCATCTGGTCGCCAACGCGCACGCTGTTCCCCCACTCGTGGGCCATCGAGGACGGCTCGTTCCTGCGCATCAACAACCTGACCGTGGGCTACACCCTGCCTAAGTCCATCAGCGGCTACGCCAAGCTGAGTCAGGCCCGCTTCTACGTGACGGTGAACAACCTCTACACCTTCACCAAATACACGGGCTACGACCCCGAGGTGAACACCCGCCGCTCGTCCCCGCTGACGCCCGGGGTAGACTACGCCGCCTACCCGCGTAGCCGCGCCTTCCTGGCTGGCCTCAACCTTACTTTCTAATACCTGACCCACCCATCCGATGAAACGCATATTTCGCTCCACAATGGCTGCCCTGGGTATTGTCTGCCTCTCGGGCTTAATGACGGCCTGCAAAGACTTCCTGGAGGTAGAGCCTACCGCAATTGATACGTCCGAGGCCGTTTTCAGCACCGTCAGCGGGGCCTACAGCGCCGTAATCGGGGCCTACGCGCCCATGGCCGGCGACGCGGCCTACGGCAACCGTATCAGCTGCTACTTCCCCTACGACTCGGAAGACTTCCTGAACGTGCCCACCGGCGACGACGCCGGCGAAGGCCGCCGCGGTATTGCCCGCTACAACTCGAACGTAACCAATGCCGACGTGCGCAACGCCTGGAACGCGTTGTACAAGGGCATTGAGCGCGCCAACATCTGCATCAAGTACATCCCGACGATGGCGCAGTACAACGGCGGGGCCGACCAGAAGGTGATTCAGCGCCTGCACGGCGAGGCTCTCACGCTGCGCGCCCAGTACTACTTCGAGCTGATCCGCAACTGGGGCGACGTACCGGCGCCTTATGAGCCCACCGTGACCGGCCAGGACTTCAACATTCCGCGCACCGACCGCAACGAGATTCTGGACAAGATGCTGGCCGACCTGGAGCTGGCAGCTACCCTGGTGCCCTGGCGCACGGAAGTTGCCGCCGATGAGCGCATCACCAAGGGTGCCGTGAAGGCCCTGCGCGCCCGCCTGGCGCTGTACCGGGCCGGCTACTACACCAGCTCCAAAACCGGGGCCGCCGAGCGTGCTTCGGACTATAAGCAGTTCTACGACATCGTACGCCAGGAGTGCGCCGAGCTGATGGCCAAGCGCGGGGAGCACGACCTGAACCCGAACTTCGAGGAGCCCTTCCGCAGCATTGCCGAGTTGCGCCGCGACGCCAAGCGCGAAATCATGTTTGAAGTGGCCATGGGCGGTACCGTTAACGGCTCGACCACCGACAGCAAGCTGGGCTACTACAACGGGCCGCGCATCACGGCGGCCTCGGCCAACCTTGGCCTGAGCAGCGGCGCCATCGTATTGCAGCCGACGTACTTCTACGCCTTCGACTCGACCGATACGCGCCGGGACGTGACCATTGCGCCCTATACTATCAACGCAATACCGGCCAAGATTCCGACCAACATGATTACCGCCTACGACGGCAAGTTCCGGCGGGAGTGGAGCACCAACCCCACTATCCGCAGCGGCTCGGCCCAGGCCCTGGGCTACAACTGGCCCCTGATCCGCTTCTCGGACGTGCTGCTGATGTTTGCCGAAGCCGAAAACGAAGCCACCGGCAGCCCCACGCCCGCTGCCCGCGCTGCGTTGAAAGAAGTGCGTGACCGGGCCTACCGGAATGCTACGGCCCCGGCCGTGCCAACCGGCTACAGCGAGTTTCAGGCTGCCGTGATGAAAGAGCGCCACTTGGAGTTTGGCGGCGAAGGCATGCGCAAGTATGACCTGATTCGCTGGAACAAGCTGGGCAGCACTTTCCAGGAAATTAAAACCACGCTGCGCGGCTGGATTGCCGACCAGACCGGGGGCGGGCAGTACGCCAACATTCCCCTGAACATCTTCTACAACCTGCGTCCGGCCACCGGCACCCCGCCCATCAGCAACTACGTGCTGGCCCGCTCGCTCTACCGGCCTTCGCCCTCGGTGGACACGCCTCCGGCTAACACCACCGCGGTGGCCTGGCGCCGGAGCGTAACCGAAGCCCGCATCGCCGACATTGCCTCCGGCTACCAGCCCGCCCGGCAGTTGCTGCCCATCCCGGCTGAGGCGCGCAATACCAATAACCAGCTCACGCAGAACGTCAGCTACTAAACCTGGCTGGCCTGAATGCGGAAAGCGAATGCCCGGGCCACGGTCTTCCTGCGAGGAGGCCGTGGCTTGTGGTTTACGCCCCTCTGTTTTAAGCCAAGCCAGTGTGCTGTATCCCACTCAGAGTCTACCAGCCGCTGCTTTTTTATGACTTATCTCTCCCAACGATTACTCGGCAGGCTAACTCCGCCGTAGCGCTGCCCGAGGCCTCCCTGCTGACGCTGCCCGAAAAAGTGCTGCAGTTTGGCACCGGCGTGCTGCTGCGCGGCCTGCCCGACTACCTCATCGACAAAGCCAACCGCCAGGGCATTTTCAACGGCCGCATCGTGGTGGTCAAGTCGACCGATGGTGGTGACATCAACGCCTTCAGCCGCCAGAGCGGGCTCTACACCCTGGGCATCCGGGGCATTGAGGACGGACAGCAGGTCGAGGAAAACGTGGTGTGCTCAGCCATCAGCCGGGTCTTATCGGCCAAAAGCCAGTGGGCCGAGGTGCTGGAATTTGCCAAGAGCCCTGAACTGCAGTTGGTCATTTCCAACACGACCGAAGTAGGCATTCAGCTGGTGGCCGACGATGTGCGCCAGTCTCCGCCCCAGTCGTTTCCGGGCAAGCTGCTGGCCGTGCTCTACACCCGCTGGCAAACCTTCGGCGGCGACAAAACCAAAGGCCTGGTGATAGTGCCCACCGAGCTCATTTCCGACAACGGCAGCAAGCTGGAATGCATTCTGCTGGAGCTGGCCCACCGCAATGAGCTGGAAGCCGAGTTTATCGACTGGCTCGAAACGGCTAACACCTGCTGCAACTCTCTGGTGGACCGCATCGTGCCCGGTCGACCCGACGCAGCCATGCAGGCGGCTCTGGAAGCCGAGTTGGGCTACTCCGACGATTTGCTCACGATGTCGGAAGTGTACCGGCTCTGGGCCATTGAGGGCGACGAAAAGGTGAAGGCGGTGCTGTCGTTTGAGCAGGTCGACAAGGGCGTGGTGATTCAGCCCGACATCAACCTGTTTCGGGAGCTCAAGCTACGCCTGCTCAATGGCACGCACACGCTCAGCTGCGGCCTGGCTTTCCTCAGCGGCGTCGACACGGTGCGCAGCGCCATGGAAGACGAGGTGCTGAGCAGCTTCATTACCCACCTCATGCAGGACGACTTGCGGGCCGGCATTCCCTACCCGGTGGCCGAGGACGTGTCGCGCGAGTTTGGCCGGCAGGTGCTGGACCGGTTCCGCAACCCCTTTATCGAGCACCGCTGGCTGGGCATTACCCTGAACTACTCGGCCAAGCTGCAGATGCGGACCGTGGCCACGCTGGCCTGCTACGCCGAGCGGAAGCAGCAGGCCCCGCGCTACGCGGCCCTGGGCTTTGCGGCTTATTTACTGTTTATGCGCGCCACCCGCCAGCAGGAGCACACCTGGTACGGGGCGCTGAACGGCGCTGAGTACCCGATTCAGGACGAAAAAGCCGGCTATTTTGCCGACCTCTGGCAGCGCCTGTCGCCCGCCGAGCTGGTGAGCACCGTGCTGCGCAACCACACGCTGTGGCAGCAGGATCTGACTCAGCTGCCGGGTTTTGCCGACCAGGTTTCGGCCGACCTGCGTCAGATGCTGAACCAGGGTGTGTATGCCACCATCAGCAGCTTGCTGAACACGCCGGTTTCGGCTTAAGCAGATAAGCCAAACATGTACTGCTAATCGAAAAGCCTGGGTGGATTCTTCTGCTCAGGCTTTTTTGGTCAACACTTCTTTCCCCGACTCCCGATGCCGCACCCACGACTGAAACACGTTCTGCTACTCTTGCTCGGCCTGCTGAGCCTGCAACCGGCCCAGGCCCAGAAGCAGTACGACGTGCTCGACTGGAAAGCCAATGTGTCGCTCAATACGTCTCTGGTGCAGCAGATGCACCAGCAGTACGACGGGCGCCGCGCGGCTCTGGCCCAGGCCCGGCAGTCGGAGGCGGGCCTGCGGGCCTACCGCGACAGTGCCCGGGCGCGCTTTCGCCGGATTCTGGGGCCCATGCCGGCCAAAACACCCCTCAAAGCCCGCGTGACCGGCCAGCTGCCCCGCGACGGGTACCGCATCGAGAAAGTGGTGTACGAAAGCACGCCCAAGCACCACGTGACGGCCAACCTTTACGTGCCCAACGGGTCCAGAAAGAAGCTGCCCGGCGTGCTGCTGTTTTGCGGGCACGAGGCCGAGTCGAAAGCCACCGAGTCGTACCAGAAAACCGCCATTCTCTTCGCCAAAAACGGCTTTGTGGTGTTCGTCATTGACCCGATTTCGCAGGGTGAGCGGTACCAGCTGGTAGATGCGGCCGGCAAGCCCCTGACCCGCGGCGGCACCACCGAGCACACCTTGCTCAACAGCGAATCGGCGCTGCTGGGCACCGGCAGCGTGGCCGATGAGCTCTGGGACAACGTGCGTGGCCTCGACTACCTACTCACCCGCCCCGAAGTAGACGCCGCACGAATCGGAGCCTTGGGCAACTCCGGGGGCGCCACCCAAACGGCCTACTTCATCGGCTACGACGAGCGGGTAAAAGTGGCCTCGCTGTGCAGCTACGTGGCCACCGGTGAGCGGGTCCTGGAACTCACCGGCCCTTCCGACGGCTGCGTGATGATTCCCGGCGCCGGCGCGGCCCGCCTCGATGTGGCCGACTGGCCCATCATGTTTGCGCCCCAGCCCCTGCAAATCCTGGCCGGCCGCTTCGACTTCGTGGATTACAACATCATCCAGGAAACCTACGCCGAGCTGCGTCAGGTGTACACTGGCCTGGGCCAACCCGAGAAAGTCAGCCTGTTTACCTACGACGACGGGCACGGCATTTCCCAACCCAAGCGCGAGGCCGCCGTGCAATGGTTTCGCCGCTGGCTCTACCAGGATAACCAGCCGGTGCAGGAGGGAAGCCTGGCTACTCTGAAACCCGAGGAGCTGTGGAGTATCCGCACCGGGCAGGTTTCGACGGCCTACAAAGACGAAGTACTGCTGCCCCAGCGCAACCTAGTTCGGGCGGCCGAGCTGGCCCGCCACCGTCCCAAAGCCGACGCTCAGCACAACCTGCCCGCCCTGATTCGGGAGCAGCTGCGCCTGCCCGCCCAACTCGACGCACCCGTGGCGGTAGAGTGGAAAGGCGAGGTCCAGACCAAAGGCAACGTGACCCTGCGCAAGCTCATTATCCGGCGTGAGGGCGAAGTCCCGCTACCGGCGCTACTGGCCTTGCCCGCCGGCGAAGCACCCGTGACCAAAGTGGTGCTGTGGCTGCCCGAGCGCGGCAAACGTACCCTGGCCGACAGCACGGCCCTGCTGCAAAGCTGCCTACAGCAAAACTGCGCCGTGCTGCTCGCCGACCTGCGCGGCCTGGGCGAAACGGCCGACCCGGAGCAGTTCAACGACAAGAAGTTCTACAACAGCGAGTACCGCAACGCCTTGCTGGCCCTACACACCGGGCAGCCGCTGTTGGGGCAGCGCGTGGTGGATGTGTTTATGGCGTTGCGCTTTCTAGCGCAAACGCCGCGCCTGCAGCCGGCGCCCGTGGAGCTATACGCCACGGGCCGGGCGGCGCTGGTAGCCCAGCATGCCGCTCTGCTCGCGCCCCGCATTAGTGGCGTCTGGCTTGGGCCGGGTACCATCACGTCGTTTACGCAAGTGCTGGCCCAGCCCACGGCCAAGGACTGGTACTCGCTGGTGCTGCCGGGCGTGCTGCTGCGCTACGACCTGCCTGATCTGACCACCGCGTTGGAGCAGCAGCAGCGGCTGATTCCGGGGAATAAGTAGGTGGCGGGAAGGGCCGATCAGGGTTTACGCAATCGGTTGCGGTAGTTTATGTGGCCTCAGAGAGGGTTAAAACCGGGATTTACCGCTTTATTTAGACTCCCAAGGGTGGAACTCAGAGCGCAGAAACTTAGCTTTAGCCGACCTTTCCGCGTGCAGTTGGTCCTGGCTCCGCGCTCCACCTCGAATTCCCTACTCTTTCACCGCTTTCAATGAATCAACTCGCCACCCTAGATTACATTGTATTCTTTGTCTATTTCCTGATTGTATCGGGATACGGCATCTGGATCTACCGTCGCAAAACCGGCCATGATGGTACGGCGGAAGGCGACTCCAAGGACTACTTTCTGGCCGAAGGCTCCCTGACCTGGTGGGCCATCGGCTCCTCACTCATTGCCTCCAACATTTCGGCTGAGCAGTTTGTGGGCATGTCGGGCTCGGGCTTTAAGATGGGCCTGGCCATTGCCACCTACGAATGGATGGCGGCCCTCACGCTCATCATCGTGGCCGTGTTCTTTATTCCGGTGTATCTGAAGAACCACATCTTCACGATGCCCCAGTTCCTGCACCAACGCTACAACGGCACCGTGGCCATGATTATGGCCATTTTCTGGCTGATGCTCTACGTAGTCGTCAACCTGACCTCCATTCTGTACCTGGGCGCCATTGCCATCAGCAGCATTGCCGGCCTCAACCTGACCTTCTGCATGTACGCCCTGGCCGTGTTTGCCGTCATTATCACCCTGGGGGCATGAAGGTAATCGGCTTCACCGACGTAATTCAGGTGTTCTTCCTGATTCTGGGCGGTTTAGCTACAACCTATCTGGCCCTCGACATGGTGGCCCACCACTACGGGGAATCGGGTGTTATCAGCGGCTTTAGGCTGATGCAGGATCAGGCCGCCGACCACTTCCAGATGATTTTCAAGCAGGACAACCCCAATTTCATCGACCTGCCGGGCCTGACCGTGCTGCTCGGCGGTATGTGGATTGTAAACCTGAACTACTGGGGTTGCAATCAGTACATCACCCAGCGCGCCCTCGGTGCCGACCTGCCCACGGCCCGCGCCGGTATTCTGTTTGCGGCTTTCCTGAAGCTGCTCATGCCCATCATCGTGGTGCTGCCCGGCATTGCCGCTTACGTGCTTTTCAAGCAGGACATCTTCGGCCCCGAGATGATGCAGGATGGGGAAGTAAACCCCGACCGCGCCTACCCCGTGCTGCTCAACATTCTGCCCGTGGGCTTGAAAGGCCTGTCCTTCGCCGCCCTGACGGCCGCCGTAGTAGCCTCGCTGGCTGGTAAGGCCAACTCCATTGCCACCATCTTCACCCTCGACATCTACAAGAAAGTTCTCAACGAAGGCGCTTCGGAAAAGAAGCTTGTCGCTGTGGGTAAGATTGCCGTGGTAGTTGCCATGATTCTGGGCGTACTGATTGCGCCCCACCTGGGTATCGACAAGAAGGGCGGCTTCCAGTACATTCAGGAATACACCGGCTTCGTGTCGCCGGGTATTTTTGCCATGTTCATTCTGGGCTTCTTTTGGAAAAAAACGACTTCCAACGCGGCCCTGTTTGCCACCATTGGCGGCTTTTTGCTCTCCATCATGTTCAAGTTCCTGCCCGGCCTCGTGGACCTCTCGTTCCTGGCCCCGTTGGGCTTCGCGGTGAAAAGCCAGGCCGGCGTCTACGAAATTCCCTTCCTCGACCGGATGGGCTTCGTGTTCGTCATCTGCATTATCGTGATGGTCATCATCAGTCTGTTCGAAACCAGCCGCGGCGTGGTAGCCAAAGGTCTGGAAGTAGATGCCAGCATGTTCAAGCCCCAGCGCAGCTTCACCATCGGCGCCATGGTCATTGCCGTCCTGCTGACGGCCCTGTACACCATTTACTGGTAACATCGGTAGGAGGGAAGACCTTCGGTACTTTTGAGCAAGGCGGCTGCACTCTCGTGCAGCCGCCTTTTGTTTTTCCTATCCTAAAATTTCAGGCCGTCATGCTGAGCTTGCCGAAGCATTTCTACCGCTTCGTTGTGCATGCCTCAGGGATTAGCAGGGCTGTAGAGATGCTTCGGCAAGCTTAGCATGACGTTCTTTTTGTAACAATAAGTACTTGTCTGTTCGCTTCGTGCCACACCGAATGACAGTAACTAGTGGCAACGTTCCCGGCAACGTTTGCGCAAATAAACTCTTGAAGCTCCTCTTTTCTGGCGGGGAATTGGCCTTACTTGCCTAAACGCGCAACCCGGCTCGGGGTACAAGCGGGCTGACAGGCCGGCGGCCACCCCGGATGGGACACGCAGACGAACTTGCCACATCCCACCCTTCACCCGATCTGCATGGTTCACCGTGTGCTTTCTATGGCCGCCGCGTGCTGCCTGCTGGCCTTGCTGGCCTTCACCGGCGCCCCGCCCGCCGCCATCAAAGTCTACCTCATCGGCGACTCTACCATGGCCAACAAGGAGGAAAAAGCCTTTCCCGAAACCGGCTGGGGCATGCCGTTCAAGTACTTCTTCGACGAAACCGTCACCGTCGACAACCGGGCCATGAATGGGCGTAGCACCAAGTCGTTCCTGGCCGAAAACCGCTGGCAGCCCGTGGCCGCTGACCTTAAACCCGGTGATTACGTCTTCATCCAGTTTGGCCACAACGACGAGGTGCCGACCAAGGCCAACTACACTCCCGAAGCCGATTTTCGGGCTAACCTTGTGCGCTTTATCACTGAAACCCGGGCCAAGAAAGCCACGCCGGTGCTACTCACGCCCGTTGCCCGCCGCAAGTTCGATGCCGCGGGCAAAGTCGAGGAAACCCACGCCGTGTACGCCGGCATTGTGCGCACCGTGGCTCAGGAGCAGAAAGTAGCCCTGATTGACCTGGACGCCACTAGCCTGGCTTTGCTTCAGCAGTTCGGGGTCGAAAACTCTAAGCTGCTCTTCAACCACCTAGCCCAGGTGAGCACCCCAACTACCCCGCCGGCCGCGACGACAACACCCACTTCAGTGAGTTGGGTGCCCGCAAGATGGCCCAGCTCGTGCTGGCCGACATCCGCACCCTCAAGCTGGAACTGGCCGACCGTATTGTGAAGCGAGAAGTCAAAAAGACTGTGGACGCGCAGGCCCGGTAAACAAGGGCCTCTTTCTTCATTTGTCATCCTGAGCCTGCGAAGGACCTTCCTCTTCTAGCCTACTAAGCCAACTACCAGCGTGCTTTAGCTCTGCTCAAGGCTAGACAGGAAGTACATTGAAGAAAGCTTTGTCACTACTCAGAGCAAGGTCCTTTGCAGGCTCAGGAAGACAGAATAATTATTTGTTGTTCCCAAACCCACCCGCTATGCAAACATCCTGGCTGAAACGCCTCTGGCCCCTGGCCGTGCTGCTGTTGCTTTCCTTTGCCGGAGCGCCGCCCAAGAAGATCAAGCTCTACCTCATCGGCGACTCCACCATTGCCCAGAAGGTCAAGCAGACCTTCCCCGAAACCGGCTGGGGCATGCCGCTGCCCACGTTCTTCGACTCGACGGTGGTCGTCGACAACCGGGCCCAGAACGGGCGTAGCACCCGCACGTTTCTGGCTGAGAACCGCTGGCAGCCCATTGTGGACGCCCTGCAGGAAGGCGACTACGTCTTCATTCAGTTCGGCCACAATGACGAGTCGGAAGCCCACCCGGACCGCTATACCTCTCCAGCCGACTTCCGCCAGAACCTGCGCAAGTTCGTGACCGAGACGCGGGCCAAGAAAGGCTACCCGGTGCTAATTACGCCCGTCACCCGCCGCAAATTCGACAAGGAAGGCAAGCAGCAGGAAACCCATGCGCCCTACACTACCGCCACGGTGGACGTAGCCCGGGAGCTAAAGGTGCCGCTGATTGACCTCGACAAGATGAGCCGGGAGCTGCTGCAGAAATACGGCGTCGAAAACTCCAAGCTGCTGTTTCTGCAGCTTGAGCCCGGCGACCATCCCAACTACCCCTACGGCCGCAACGACAACACCCATTTCAGTGAGCTAGGCGCCCGCAAGATGGCCCAGCTGGTCATGAGCCAGGTAGTAGCCCAGAAGCTGCCCCTTTTGTCGGAGCGCATTGCTAAGCCCACGGCCAAAAACGCCGTGCCGCCCGCTAAAACCGGCAAAGACGCCCAACCCACCACGCCATGAGGAAATTCCTAACACTGCTCAGCCTGAGCTGGGTGCTGCTAATCGGCCGCGCCTTTGGCTACGATTTCGTGGTGGCCCAGGACGGCTCGGGGCAGTACCGCACCGTGCAGGAAGCCTTCAACGCCGTGCCCGACTTCCGCAAGAAAGTCACCACTATCTTCATCAAAAAGGGCGTTTACAAGGAAAAGCTCATCCTGGCCGGCTCCAAGAATCTGGTCAAGATTATTGGCGAGGACCGGGAAAAAACCATCCTGACCTACGACGACTACAACCAGAAGAAGAACATCTTCGGTGAGGACAAGGGCACCTCGGGCTCGTCGAGCATCTACATCTACGGCTCCGACTTCTCGGCCGAGAATATCACCTTCCAAAACTCCTCGGGTCCCGTGGGCCAGGCCGTGGCCGTGTGGGTGGCCGGCGACAAAGCCCGGTTCCGGAACTGCCGCTTCCTGGGCTTCCAGGACACGCTCTACACCTACGGCTACGGCAGCCGGCAGTACTACAAAGACTGCTACATCGAGGGCACTGTGGACTTCATCTTCGGCTCCAGCACGGCCTTTTTCGAGGACTGCACTATCTTCTGCAAGAAGGGTGGGGGCTACGTCACGGCTGCTTCCACCCCCGACAGCACCCGCTACGGCTACGTGTTCCAGAACTGCAAAATCACCGGCGACGCCCCGGCAGGCAGCTTTATGCTGGGTCGGCCCTGGCGGCCCTATGCTAAGACGGTCTACATCAAGTGTGAGCTGGGCGAACAAATCAGCGCCGTGGGCTGGGACCATTGGGGCAAGGAAACCAACAAGCAAACCGCCTACTACGCCGAGTACCAAAGCAAGGGCAAAGGCGCCCAGCCCAAGCAGCGCGCAGCCTGGAGTAACCAGCTCACCGACGAAGAAGCCAAGCAGTACACCCGCGAAAAAGTGTTCCGCAACTGGGACCCGACCAAGGACTAGCGCTTATCTGGTTGCCCCGCCAAAAGAACGTCATGTCGGTTGCCCTCGCGCCCGAGATGGTTCCTCTCTGCTTGAAGCGCAGAATGGTCGACATGAGGTTCTGTTATCCTTTTTATAGAAGTATTGAGCTGCTGAATGCAATTTTTCCCGCTTGTTCTCGCTGCCACGCTGCTGCTTAGTGCTACCCAGCTTCGCGCCCAAACCACGCCAACGGTTCCTGCTACCCCAGCCGCCAAGCCCGCCCCAACGCCCGCGCCACCGCAAGTCACGCGCATGACCGTGGCCCAGGATGGCTCGGGTGACTACCGCACTATTCAGGAGGCCGTGAATGCCTCCCGGGATCTGTCGCAGGTAACCGTCACGATTTTCATCAAGAACGGTACCTACCGGGAAAAGCTGGTGGTGCCCTCGCACAAAACCCACGTGACGCTGCTGGGTGAGAGCAACACCGGCGTCATTATCACCTTCGGCGACTACTCCGGCGACGCCGAAAAGCACAGCACCTACACTTCCCACACCGTGCTGGTGCAGGCCAACGACTTTACGGCCGAGAACATCACCTTCGAAAACTCCGCCGGACCGGTGGGCCAAGCTGTGGCCCTGCATGTGGAAGGCGACCGGGCCACGTTCCGCAACTGCCGGATGCTGGGCAACCAGGACACGCTGTATATGGCCGTCGAGAACAGCCGGCAGTACTACCAGAACTGCTACATCGAAGGCACCACCGACTTCCTCTTCGGCACGGCCACGGTGGTATTCGAGGGCTGCGAGCTGCGCAGCAAGCGCAACTCTTACATCACGGCGGCCTCCACTACCGCCCACCAGCGCTACGGCTACGTGCTGCTGAACTGCAAGCTCACGGCTACCGACGAGGCTAAAAAAGTATACTTGGGCCGACCCTGGCGGCCTAATGCCAAAACCGTGTTCATCAACTGCGAGCTGGGCGCCCACATCACGCCCGCCGGCTGGGACAACTGGCGCAATCCGGAGAATGAGAAAACGGTGTACTACGCCGAATACAACTCCACCGGCCCCGGCGCCAACGCCAAGGAGCGCGTGAAGTGGGCCCGCCAGCTCACGGCCAAGGAAGCCAAAAAGTACACGCTCAAAAACATCTTCGCGGGCGGCGCAGGCTGGGAGCCAGCCCGGAAGTAGAGGGATACTGGGTGCGCTGGAGTAAAACCGACTTTCATGCAGCGCGCAGCGAAGCATCTCGCGGGCAATGGTAATCAGATGGCATTGCAACATCAGCATGAAGATGCTTTGCTCTGCATGACGTTCTGTTCCCCGTAACGACAGCACGCGAGATGCTTCGGCTTCGCCTCTGCATGACGTTCTGGGTTATAGAATCCAGACAAAAAAACCAACTCACTTCCCGATGAAGAACCTGCTCTTGCTTGTCTGTCTGCTGTTAAGTCAACTGGGTGGCAGAGCCCAAACCCCGGCCGCTGGGCCCGTGAAGAAAACGGTGAAGGATTTCCCGCATACCGGGGAGCCACCCATGCCGCCGGTGAAGCCCATCTTGGACACGCCCCTGCGCGACGCCAGCATCTGCCTGGGACCCGACAAAACCTACTACCTCACCGGCACCATCGGCCCCGACTTCATGGTGTCCAACGAAGGCATCAAGGTGTGGAAGTCGAAGGATATGAAAACCTGGGAGCCGCTGGGCCTGGTGTGGAGCATTGAGCGCGACGGTACCTGGCAGAAGCAGTGGACGGTGAAGAACGGCAACCGCCGCCGGGCTCTGTGGGCCCCGAAATCCGCTACCTCAACGGCAACTTCTTTATTGCCTACTGCGTCACGGGACTGGGCACGGGTCTGCTCAAAAGCACCACCGGCCGGGCCGAAGGGCCCTACGTGAGCACCAACACCCCCGATGCGCCCCTGACGCCTACCGGCATCGACGCCTCCCTGTTCCAGGACGACGACGGCAAGGTGTACTTCCTTTACGGCAGCGGCAGCATCGCCCCCATGAATGCCGACCTGAGTGCCCTGACCGGACCCTTTGTGCCCCTGCGCAGCGCCCTGGCCGATACCGACATCGACCATCACCACCCCAACCGACCCTGCAAGACCGAGGAGCTGAATCACGTAGGCTTCGAGGGCGCATATTTGTTTAAAGCCAATGGGCGCTATTATCTATCTTGCGCCGAGCGGTATTATGAGCGCTACCACTGCATGACGGCCGAATCCAGCACGTTGTTAGGCCCCTACGGTCCGCGCTACGTGTCGGTGCCCTACGCGGGCCACAACGTCTTTTTCCAGGACGTGAAAGGCAAGTGGTGGAGTACTATGTTCGGCAACGACGACGATGCACCCGTGCAGAAGCAAGCTGCCGTGGTGCCGGTTGAGTTTGATACCCAGGGCCACATCCGACCCGTAGTGAACTAAGAAAAAGCCGTTTGCCCGCCGTGAGAGAGTATGTGCTGTTCGTCGATACCGAAACCTCCGGCATTCCGCAGGACTGGAATCAGCCCTACTCGGTGCTGGGCAACTGGCCCCACATTGCCCAGTTGGCCTGGGTGATATACACCAAAGACGGAGCGGAAATCAAGGCCGAAACCCACTACATCCTGCCCAGCGACTACGACGTGAGCCCCGCCTCGGTGAGCGTGCACGGCCTGACCCGGGAGTTTTTGCTCGAGCACGGCAAGCCCCGGCACGAGGTCATGCACCGCCTGTTTCAGGACTTGCTGCGCTATGAGCCCCTGGTGGTGGCCCACTTCATGAAGCTCGATTTTCACATGCTGGGCGTGGGTTTTTACCGGGCCGGCCTGGAAAACCCGCTGGAAGTATTGCCCACCTTTTGCACCATGCTTACCACCGGCCGCTTCGTGCGCAGCGGCCTGCGCACCCACCTGCGCCTGGGGAGCTCTACGAGCGGCTGTTTCAGGAGCCCCTGGAGCGGCAGCACGACGCGCTGGTGGATGCCTACGCCACAGCCCGCTGCTTTTTCGAGCTGTGGCGGCAGGGCGACGTTACCGACGCCATCATTGCCGCCCAGGCTCCGTTCCGGCAACCCACGGCGGCGGCCGAACCCCGCTATTGGCTTATACTTGCCGGGCTGATCCTGCTTTTGCTGCTGGTGCTGGCCGCCACCCTTATACTGCTCTAACAATGACCGAACGGATAGACTTCCTGCGCACCGTCCAGCCCTTCGACTTGCTGCCCGAAGACGTGCTGCGGGAAATTGCCGAGCTGCTGGAAGAAGTAACTCACCCCCGCGAGGCCGTTATCTACATGCAAGACGTGAGCAAGCTGCGCGGGCTCGACATCGTGGTGGCCGGGGAGTACGAAACGTTTTTCTACGACAGCCAGCAAACCAAGCGCCTGGTGGAGCACTGCGGACCGGGCTGCTGCTACGGCGGAATTTCGGTGCTGCTGAATAAGAAACGCTCCTTGCGCACGGTGCTGGCCAAGAAGGGCACCAAGGTCTACTTCCTGCACCGCCGCGACTTCCGCGGCCTGTGCCAGGCCTACCCGGCCTTCTTCGAGTACTTCACCACCAAGTACGGGCAGCGCATGCTCAACGACGAGTACGCGCACTTCGTGAAGCTCAACCAGGGCGGCGTGGCCCAGAATTACCTGGCGTCCGACCAGCTCTATTCCCGTCGCCTCGAAGCCGTGGAGCTGCGCGACATCGTGGCCTGCCCCGGCACCACGCCCATTCAGGAAGTGGCCCGCCGCATGGCCGAGGCCCGCACCAGCTGCTACTTTATTACCGACGCCCAAAGCGGCGACATCACCGGCTTCGTTACCGACATTACCCTGCGCGACAAAGTGGTGGCCGGCCTGCTCGACGCCCGCCAGCCGGTCAGCACCATTGCCGATGCGCCGGTGGTCAGCATCAGCGCCCAGGCCTACGTGTATGAGGCCATTCTGCTGATGTTTCAGACCAAAACCCGCTACCTGCTGGTGCAGGGCGAGGCCGGGACATACGTGGGGTTTGTAAGCCGCAACAAGCTGCTCAGCGACCAGGCTCAGTCGCCGTTTATCTTTATCCAGTCGGTAAAGCAGGCCGTGTCAGGTGCCGAGCTGCGGCGGCGCTGGGAGCAGGTGCCTGACATGGTGTACCAGCTACTGGACCGGGGCGTGAAGCCCGAAATCGTGAACCAGCTCATCACCAGCATTTCCGACACCATTGCCCTGAAGGTCATCGAGGGCGTGATTCAGGAGCTGGGGCCGCCGCCGGCCAAGTTCGTGTTTATGGTGTTGGGCAGCGAGGGCCGCAAGGAGCAAACCCTGCTCACCGACCAGGACAACGCCATTATCTACGAGGACAAGGCCAACGAGCAGCGCGAGGCCGTGCGGGCCTATTTCAAGCAGTTTGCCACCCGCGTCTCCGACCAGCTCAACGACATCGGCTTCAGCTTTTGCGAGGGTGGCTTCATGGCCAAAAACCCGAAGTGGACGCACTCTTTGTCGCACTGGAAGCGCAATTACACCGAGTGGATCAGCGAGTCGAACCCCGAGGCCGTGATGCAGTTCGCGGCCTTCTTCGACTGCCGCTACCTCTACGGCGACGCCACCATTATGGAAGAGTTGCAGGCGTTTCTGAGCGAGCAGCTGCAAGTGCCCCACGACCGGTTTTTCTACTACATGGCCATCAACGCCCTGCAGTTTGAGCCCCCGCTGACCTTCTTCCGCAACATCCGCACCTTCACCGTGGGCTCCCAGCAGGTCTTCAACCTAAAAAAAACGATGACGCCCATCGTGGACCTGGCCCGCATCTACGCCCTCAAGCACCGCATCTTTCTGACCAATACCGGCGAGCGGCTGGCGGCTCTGCAGGAGCAGGGCGTGTTCTCCGACAAAGAGTACCACGAGCTGCTGCAGTCGTACTACTACCTGATGGGCATGCGCCTCAAGAAGCAGGCCGTGCAGATTATCAGCGACAAACGCAGGCCTGACAACTACCTGGACCCCAAGACCCTGACCAGGGTGGAGGAAGTCAGCCTGAAGGAAATTTTCAAGGTTATCGGCGACTTTCAGCTCAAGATTAAGGTCGGCTTTGCTAAAATTCTCTAGTATTGACCGGGCAAGAAGTTTCTGATTTCAGCCCGGTTCCGTCGCCTTCTCACCCACTTCTGCGTTTTATGATACCATCCACGACTACCTCCCTATTCTCTTTGCGCTCTGCTTTATGTGCGGGCAGCCTCATGGCCAGCCTGCTGGCGGGCTGCGAACAAGCTAAAAAGCCCGAGCAAACGGCCGCCGAGTCTGGCTCCGCGGCTTCCAACCCCGCAACTGAATCCACTCCAATCATGCCCACATCCGCTTCCTTCGGCAAAACCTCAGACGGCACTGAGGTGCAGCTCTTTACCCTGACCAACGCCCACGGCCTGCAAGCCACCATCAGCACCTACGGGGCATCGTAACCAGCCTGCTCGTGCCCGACAAAGCCGGCAAACTCGGCGACGTTGTGCTGGGCTTCGATAACGTGAGCGGCTATCAGAGCCCCGCCTACCAGAAGTCGGGACCCTACTTCGGGCCCTGATTGGGCGCTACGGCAACCGCATTGCCAAGGGCCAGTTTACCCTGGAGGGCAAAACCTACACGCTGGCCAATAACAACGGGCCCAACCACCTGCACGGCGGGCTCAAGGGCTTCGACAAAGTCATCTGGCAGGCGGAGCCCGGCAGCTCGGCGGCGGGCCAGACGCTCACGCTGACCTACGTAAGCAAGGACGGAGAGGAAGGCTACCCGGGCAATTTGACCGTGACGGTGGTCTACACCCTGACCCCGGACGACGCGCTGCAGATTGACTACTCGGCCACCACCGACAAGGCCACACCCGTCAACCTGACCAACCACAGCTATTTCAACCTGAGCGCGGGCCAGAGCCAAGACGTGCTGGCCCACCAGGTCACGCTGCCCGCCGACCGCTACACCGTGGTCGATGCCGACCTGATTCCCACCGGCGAGCTGCGGGCGGTGAAGGGTACGGCCTTCGACTTTACCACGGCCCACGCCATCGGTGAGCGGATTGCCCAGGTGCCCGGCGGCTACGACCACAACTGGGTGCTGAACGCGGCCAGCGAGGGCCGCACCCGGCGGCCACCGTGTACGAGCCCACGTCGGGCCGCACGATGCAGGTGAGCACCACTGAGCCCGGGGTACAGTTCTACACCGGCAACTTCCTCGACGGCAGCCTGACGGGCAAGGGGGGCGGGTCTACGGCAAGCACGCGGGCTTCTGCCTGGAAACCCAGCACTTCCCCGACTCGCCCAACCAGCCTAAGTTCCCCTCCACCACCCTGCAGCCCGGCCAGACCCTGCGCTCCACTACGGTGTATAAGTTTGGGGTTCAAGGTGGCAGCGCACAAAACTAAGCCACTCGGCGACCCTACGCCCCGCATTGCCTGAACAGTGACTGAAACCGCCTGGGAGAAGCTTCCCAGGCGGTTTTTTGTATTGTGGGTGTCTTTGTTAGACTGGCACTTTAAGGGTATGACTGGGTTTTTTTCCAACACCGGAGGAGTTTTCCCGTAAGAGACCTTACCGTGGATAACCATCCCGGTTCCTTCTCTCTACTTCATACACTCTCACACTATGAAAACTGCATTCGCTCTCGCCGCCCTTTTCGCTGCTGGTATCACTTCGGCTTCGGCTCAGACCACTTCCGGCTCTACTACGGCTGGTGCTTCAACATCAGGCACTTCTACTTCCGGCTCCATGACGAGCGGTTCGTCGACCAGCGGCTCTTCAACTAGCGGCACGATGGGCACTACCTCGGGCACCATGGGTACGGGTACCACTTCGGGTACGTATAACAGCGGTTCTACCGGCACCACCAGCGGTACGATGGGTACTACCTCGGGCACCATGGGTACCGGCACCACCAGCGGTACGATGAGCACCGGCACTACTTCGGGCTCGATGGGCTCGGGTACTACCTCGGGCACTTATAACGGCTCTACCGGCACCACCTCGGGCTCGGGCACTATGAGCACGGGCACCACCTCGGGTTCGACCATGAACTCGGGTGCCATGGAGAGCGGCAAGGTGAAAACCAAAGCCGACAAAAAGAACAAAATGAAGGCCAAGGACGAAAACATGAAGGCTAAGGCTAAGACCAAGCCCGGCATGTAATTCCTCCCGGATATCTTTACCGCAGCCCCGTTACCTCAGGTAGCGGGGGCTGCGCGTTTTTGGGCATTCAGAGCCCAGCCGTGCAGCTTCATAGCTCCAACTGCTGCCTCATAAGACTTGAGCCGGGCTTCCGCAGCCTTAGGCCCTGCCTTAGCATGGTCACCGCCTGCTTTCTTAACCACAGTGGGCCCTTTCAACATCTCGGCGCGAGCTTCCAAGACCTCGGCGCGAGCAATTATTGGAACCGGGAAAGCAGTTGTGCACATGAAAAGCGCCAGGTAGCGCAGGTTCTATTCGCCCTCCCAAACTCAGACCGCGAAATGCACAGAAAAGCCCGTCGGAACTGCTTCCGACGGGCTTCTTTGTTCGTTAAAAAAGTAAAAAGTATTGGGAAGACTAGCCTTGCAGGTCGGTGCCGAGGCGCAGCAGCAGGTCGCCGATGGAGCGGATGCCCGCCTGCTGCTCAGACTCAGCTTGGAAGGCGTACTGCGTAGTCTGGGAGCCCAGCAGGCTGAGGGCGCGGCCGATGGCGGGGCCATCAAGTTTGGGCGCGGTCAGCAACGACTGCAGGTTGCCTAGTTCCCGGGCAATATCCTGCAGGGCCGGAATCCCGCTCTGCAGGAAGTCTTGTTGCCAGGCCTCCGTGTTGTCCATAGCGGCACTGATGGGGATATTGGTCAACCCTTGTTTGAGGGCGGCAATGGTATTGGCAAGGTGATTTTGGGGCAGGGTTTCGTTAGCCATGAAGCTGGGAAGAAGAGGGGAAAGGAAAGTATAGATCAGGAAGGGGAACCAGCCTCGGCGGCTACCAATTGCAGCTCACGCAACACACTGATGGCCCGGCAGGCACTGGCTTCCTTGTCCTTTATTTCGAGCATGATATCAACGTCCAAGCCGTGCAGGTGGGTGAGAAACTCGCGGAACAGTTCTTCCTCCAGCGTGCTGGTGTGCTTGCCTTTTCGCTCACCAACTTGCTGGGAGCTGTAGTCCATCATCAACACTCCATCGCGCTCCGGGTGCCAGGTGCTGGCCGCCAGCTGCAAGGCCTCGGCCATCGGCTCGCCATGGTTGAGACACTCGTGGTGAAAGTTGTCGAACAGAATCGGAATGCCCACCGCCTCGTGCACCCGCAGACAGTCACGCAGGCTGAACAGACGGTCGTCGTTCTCGATAACCAAGCGCCGCTGCACTGCCGCCGGCAGGTCACGGTAGGTGGAAATAAACCGGCTGATGGCCAAGTCCCGGTCGCCGTACAGCCCACCCACGTGAATCTGCAGCTTGGCGGTGCTGTCGAGGCCCATCAGGTCCAGCATCGAGCCCTGATACACTAACTCGGCCACACTGCGCTGCACGATGTCCTCACTGGGCGAGTTGAGTACCACAAACTGGTCAGGGTGGAAGGAGATGCGCATGCGCTGGGCCTTCACGTAGTCCCCAATGGCCTGGAACTCGGCGGCAAAGCGAGTCTGCCACGGAAAAGTGTTGATGGGGTGGGAGCCAAAGGGCACGATGCCCGAGCTGATCCGGAAAAACCGCAGCTCGTTGGCCACATTATACTCCAGAATTCGCTGCAGGCACATCAGGTTGGCCGCTACGGCCAACTCTACCCGTTCCGCCGAATACGACGCCAGTCGAAACGTGGCCGACGAGGTGCAGTCCAACGATTCATTTACGCAAGGATACCCAATTCTCATACCCGAGGTTTACGCGGGGAGAAAGGTGAAGTTGTGCAAGGTGGACTGTTAGGGGCGTCATTTAGGGTCCTTGTGAGCAGCGCGAAGCAATCCGTCCTCTGCTAGTGACAACCGCTCTTTTACCAGAAAGCCCTTTACTCCTGCTGGAATAAAGGGCTTTCACTTAGGAATGCTCGGTACATTTCAGAGGACGGATTGCTTCGCGTTGCTCGCAATGACACATTAAGTATTGGCGCATCAGCACATTTGCCTCATTCGAGCATCATTCGTAGCCGCGGTTATCCTTAAAGTTCTTGTTGTACTTCTGGCGGGCTTTTTCGGCGGCCTCGGCTTTCTCCTGAAGTCTAATAGCCTCCATCTTGCGGCGCTCCTGTCCTTCCCGGGAAAACTGGTCATAGATCAGGCTGATGGGGCTTGCCAACGTGGGAATCGGGTCACGAGGAGCAATGGTATCAACGGGAAACAGCGGCTTGGGCGGCGGCGGGCGGCGTACGGCGTTGGCTGGGGCGTGGGTCGGCGCACATTGCGCAGGGCCCGGTTTATCGTCGACCGGTCGGGGCGGCCTTCCTGAATGCGCACTTCCCCGAGCTGAATACTGTCGCGCACCAAGTAAATCTGGACGACAATCTGGGACAGGCCGGTGCGGTCCAGGGGCAGGCGCTGGGGCTTGAAGCCCACGGCTCGAAACAGCAGCGTATCGGTATTGGATACAGTAATGCTGAAGTCGCCCTCGTTGTTGGCCACCGTGCCCTTGTTAGTGCCTTGTACAAAGACGGCCGCCCCGGGAATGGGCTTACGGTCTTTGGCTCCGGAAACTGTACCCGTCACGCGGACCTGCGCCAGGGCTACCCCAGCCCACAGCCACAGGCCGGCCAGCAGGCAGAGCGCCCGCGCTGCGCATAAATGCTGTAATACTTGAAAGAAACCCTTCACGAAACGGATAAGAATACAAACGACTGGCAAAGTAGTTCCCAATGGAGCCCAAAACCCCGGGCACCGTTGCAGGTAGCAGTGCCGAAACAACGAAAAAACTCCCGCAAAGGTGCAGAGTCTGCCGCGAGAGTCCCACTTGCCGCTGCCGGGTTACGCCCGCTTTTAAGTTGGTAAAGAAGCTACCCTGACAGAAATAAAAAAAGCCCGATCGACCAGACCGGGCTTTTTATCTGCTAGTTCAGTGGTTTGGCAGATGCCTACTCCGTTTTGGTTTTGGTACCGTCGGCGGCTTTGGTTTTCACCTTGCCGTTGTCCTTTACCTTGAGCTTGTTGCCCTCGGCGTCCTTGGCCTTGAGCTTTTCCAGCTGCGTACCGTCCGACACAGAGCCGCTGGCCGACGAGCCCTCAGTCGAGGTGGTCGTGCTCGTTTCCGTGGTAGTCGTGGTGCTCATGTTCGAGTCATCCGTATTCGACGACATGGCCGAGTTGTCGTCCATGTAGTTCGACTCATCGTAGGCCGAGCGGTTGGTTTCGTAAGCCTGGTACTGGGTGGGGTCGGTGAAGATGGACTTGAATTCCGTGTCCGTTTCTGTGCTGGCCTCGCGCATCGCGGCGGCCATGCCGGTGGTATCTGTGGTGTACTGGTTGCGCAGCTCAGCCATGCGGCGGGCGCGGTTGTAGTAGGCCATTCGCACCCGCGAAACCGTAGCCGTATCCTGAATTTTCAGGTCTGAGGCCATGCGGGTAGCAATGGTATTGGCCCGGGTGCGGTACTGCGAATCCATGTCACTGGTATTCATTGCCGTGCCTTCGGCCCCGTCGGTTACGGTGGTCGTAGAGGTATCGGTCGTCTTTTCCTGCGAGCAGGCCGCCATGGTGAGTGCCCCGGCACACGACAACAGCAAGAGGGTCTTTTTCATAGAAGAGAAGTCGAGAGTTGTGAGAGAGAAATCAAAATTGCTGAGGACTATACGCGGCAGTAAATTGCCCGGTTGCTCCTGGTGAAGTTGGAAAATAAAAAAAGCGACTAGGAATAATCCTAGCCGCTTTTTCGCGGAGAAAAATTGTTGAGCTTAGGCCCGTCGTAGCTCAAACACGGTGATTTCGGGCAGGAAGCCCACCCGGCCGGGGTAGCCGATAAAGCCCAGACCGGCATTGACGTACAGGTACTGCTTGCCGCGCTGGTACAGGCCGGCCCACTGCTTGTAGGCGTATTGCACCGGGCTCCACTTCAGAAACGACAGGTTGACGCCAAACTGCATGCCGTGGGTATGGCCCGAGAGCGTGAGGTCAATGTCCTCGTACTGATGCACTTCGCCGTCCCAGTGGGAGGGGTCGTGGGAGAGCAGGATTTTGAAGGGGCATCGGCCTGGGAATGAGCCTTGGCCAGGTCGCCGTACTTAGGAAAGCCCATGCGGGCACCCCAGTTCTGCACCCCGATGACGGCAATTTTCTCACCGTTGCGCTCAATGTGGTGGCTTTCGTCGAGCATCAGCTTCCAGCCGATTTTGGCGTGGTTCTGCTTCAGACGAGCCAAGTTGGCTTCCTTAGCCGCCCGGCCGCCCTGCTCGTTCCAGTTGATGTAGTCGGCGTAGTCGTGGTTGCCCAGCACCGACAGAATTGGCAGCTTGGACTGAATGCCGGCCAGCGTGTCGATGTGCTCTTCCACTTCGTGGGCGTAGTTGTTTACCAGGTCGCCGGTCATGAAGATTAGGTCGGCGTTCTGCTTGTTGATCATGTCTACAGCACGGCGCAGCGGCTCTTTCGACTGAAAGGAGCCCGTGTGCAAGTCCGAAATCTGCAGCAGGGTAAAGCCGTCGAAGGAAGCGGGCAGGTTGGGGAAGCGCAGGGTCACGCGTTTCACGGTGTAGTCGGTGCCGCCCTTTACCATGCCCCAGATCAGGGCTACGAAGGGAATAGCACCCAGTACCAAAGCCAGCTTGCTGATAAACTCACTGCGGGAAATGGCCGGCCCACCGGCGGTGCCGTCGGACTGGGCCATCTTTTGGTACGCCCAGCGCCCTACCCGCACGATATCCTCGATGAGCAGGGGCAGCAGAATCACGATTTTGGCCGCTATCATAGCCAGCATTAGTCCCCGAAGTAGGAGCGGAACGAGGCGTGCTGGGTGCGGTTCATCAGGGCCCAGAAGCCCAGACCCCAGATGCCGATTGTGAGCAGCCAGTACAGGGCCGAGGCCGCCTTGCGGGTTACGGGAGTGGCGCTTTGCAGCGCGGTGCGCACGGCCTGAAAGCCGTACCATTCGGCCACCAGAATCAGCAGCAGAAAGAAGATACCAGAAAGAGAACGAAACATATGGGGGATAAAAGCTCCGGGAACGGCCTGCTAAAGCAAGCCCGTGTATCAACGAAGACGATGGAATCGGGTTTTTACTTTATTTTCCGGTCACTACAACAAGTATACCTTATGCAAGAGTTTGACAATCTGACCAGAAAACTATCCTTGCCGGACGCCGAAGCTGCCAATCCGGTGTATTACCAGACCCCGCCAGCTTCAGCATCAAGAGCTGGGCCGAGGAAGACCGGCCCCGCGAAAAACTGATGCAGAAAGGCCGCACAGCCCTTTCCGACGCCGAGCTGATGGCCATTCTGCTGGGCTCGGGCACGGCCAAGCTCTCGGCCGTGGACGTGGCCAAGCTAATCTTGGCCGCCGTGAAAAATGACTTGAACGAGCTGGCCCGACTATCGGTCAAGGAGCTAATGCGCCACAAGGGCATCGGCGAAGCCAAAGCCATTACCATCGTGGCCGCTTTGGAGCTGGGAAGGCGGCGCAAGGAAACGGCCGCCGCGGCCCGCACCACCATCACCTGCTCCCTGGACATCTACAACCTGGTGCGGCCCAACCTGCAGGATTTGCCTCACGAAGAGTTCTGGGTGATTCTGCTGAACCGGGCCAACGTGGTGATGCGCAAAACCAGCGTGAGCAGCGGGGGAGTGGCCGGTACCGTGGCCGACCCCAAGATGATTTTTAAGGAAGCCCTGGAACAACTGGCCAGCAGCATCATTCTGGTCCATAACCACCCCAGCGGCAACCGCCAGCCTTCGGCCGCCGACATAGCCCTGACCCGCAAACTCAAGGAAGGCGGGCAGTTTCTGGATTTGCCCGTGCTCGACCACCTCATCTACACCGACCACGGGTACTACAGCTTCGCCGACGAGAATATTCTGTAAGGTTGGAGTCGCCCGTAGCGCAAACTGTGCGGTTTGGACTACGGGCGACTCCAACCTTTAGTGGCAGATGCTTTGCCAGGTCTGGGTGCTACCTTTGCGCCTGCTATGCGCATCAACCCCAAACTTCTCATCGGCCTGGGCCTGCTGGTCGTCTTTGCCTACTTTCTGCAGGACCTCGTGCTGGGCCACGACCAATACGCCACCGGCATCCAGAAAGCCCGGACCGAGAAAAACAACTCCTTCCGGCGAATGAAGGACTCGCCGCTCAACGCCGAGCAGCGCGACCATTTCGACTCGCTGCAGTACTTCGCGCCCGACAAAGCCTTCCGCGTGACGGCCCAGCTGGAGCGGTTTGCCCGACCCGATACCATTGCCATGCCGCTCACCGATGGCAAAGCCGACAAGTATTTGCGCTGGGGCAAGGCTTTGTTTACGCTTAATGAGCAACCCCAGCAGCTGGTTTTGTTTCTGAAGGTGAATGACGAAAACCCCGAGCTGTTCGTGCCCTTTACCGACAAAACCAACGGCTTCGACACCTACGGCGGCGGCCGCTACCTCGACGTGGCCCTGCCGGCCGAGCAGGACAAGGAAGTGGTGCTGGACTTCAACGGGGCTTACAACCCCTTCTGTGCCTACAACAACGAGTATGCCTGCCCCGTGCCGCCGGCCGACAACCGCCTAGCCATACCCATTCCGGCCGGGGAGAAAAGCTTCCCCGAGGAAGACCATACCGGCCACTCGCACTAGGTTTTTGCCGCCCGCCCGAATCCGTACCTTTGCCCCGCCCGTGCCCAGCTGTTTGCTGAGGGCAGAGCTTCTTGCTAATTGACTTCTACCGATGAAAATATCCCTCGACTGGCTCCGCACCCTGATTCCGACCGACAAATCCGCCGTGGAACTCGGCCAGCTGCTTACCGGCTCCGGCCTGGAAGTAGAGGGGATTGAGGAACTGGAAAGCATCCCCGGCGGCCTGCGCGGCCTGGTGCTGGGCACGGTGCTCACCTGCGAAAAGCACCCCGACGCCGACAAGCTCAGCCTGACCACCGTGGACGTGGGCGACGGTACGCCCCGCAATATCGTGTGCGGCGCGGCCAACGTCCGGACCGGTCTGAAAGTGGTGGTAGCCCTGGAAGGCGCCCAGCTGTACCCGGTGAGCGGGGAGCCGTTCAAAATCAAGAAGTCCAAGATTCGCGGCGCGGCTTCCGAAGGCATGATTTGCGCCGAGGATGAAATTGGCCTGGGCACTTCCCACGCCGGCGTCATGGAGCTGGACACCGACCTGCCCAACGGTACGCCGGCCGCCGAGTACTTCGGTCTGGGCTCCGACTCGGTTTACGAAATCGGCCTGACGCCCAACCGTGCCGACGCGGCCTCGCACTACGGGGTGGCCCGGGAGCTGCGCGCCCTGCTGCGCCAGCCCTGCCAGCTGCCCGACATCAGCCAGTTTCACGCTCCGGCCTCGGCCGAGCAGAACATTACGGTTGAAATTCAGGACGCGGAAGCCAGTCCGCGCTACGCCGGTCTGCTGCTGGAGAATGTGCAGGTAGGCCCGTCGCCGGAATGGCTGCAGCGCCGCCTGCGCAGCATCGGGTTGTCGCCCATCAACAACGTGGTAGACGTGACCAACTTTGTGCTCCACGAACTGGGGCAGCCCCTGCACGCCTTCGACGCCGACCAGATTACGGGCAACAAAATCATCGTGAAGCGGGCCGCGGAAGGAGAGAAGTTCATCACCCTGGACGGTACCGAACGAACCCTGAAAGCCGCCGACCTCGTCATTGCCGATGCCAATGGCGCGCCCATGGCCCTGGCCGGCGTGTTCGGGGGCAAAACCTCCGGCGTGTCGGACGCTACCACCCGCGTGTTCCTGGAAAGCGCCTACTTCCAGCCGGCGGCCGTGCGCAAAACCTCCCAGGTACACCAGCTCAAAACCGACGCTTCGTTCCGCTTCGAGCGGGGCACCGACCCGCACATGGTGCCCGTGGCCCTGAAGCGCGCTGCCCTGCTGCTCCAGGAAGTAGCCGGCGCTACTATTGCCGCGCCCATCGTGGATGAGTACCTGCAGCCCATCAGCCACACGCCCGTGCGCCTGCGCCTGCCCCGCGTCGAGCGGCTGGTGGGCCAGTTCATTGCGCCCGAACGGATCCGTCAGATTCTCACCGACCTCGACATTCTCATTGCCGAAGAAAGCACCGACGCAGCCGGCCACGCTGAGTGGATCTTGAGCGTGCCCCCGCACAAGGTGGACGTAACCCGGGAGGCCGACGTTATTGAGGAAATTCTGCGCATCTACGGCTACAACCACGTAGCCTTGCGGCCCCACAACTCGGCCTCTTACCTGGCCAAATTCCCCAACCCCGACCCCGAAGTGCTGCGCCAGAACACGGCCCGTCTGCTCAGCGGCCAGGGTTTCTCGGAAATCATTACCAACTCGCTGACCAACTCGCTTTACTTTGAGAAAGAAGGGGAGAAGGACGAGACCCTGGTGCCGGTGCTCAACTTCAACAGCGCCGACCTGAACGTGATGCGCCCCACCATGCTGCACTCCGGCCTGGAAATTATCCGCTACAACGTCAACCGTCGGCAGCGCGACCTGAAGCTCTACGAGTTCGGCAAAACCTACCACCGCGAAGCCGAGGGCAAGTACACCGAGAAAAACAAGCTGGTTATCTTCCTGAGTGGCAATGCCGCCGCCGAAACCTGGCAGCAGAAGTCGGATAAAGCAACTTTCCACCAGCTGGCTGCCGCCGTGCAGCAGGTTCTGGCCTCCTTCGGCTTTGCCCAGCCCGCTTCCCAGTCCGTGCAGCACCCGTATCTGGCCGGCGGCCTCACCTTGCTGGCCCAGAACCAGCCGGTGGCCTACCTGGGCGCCGTGTCGCCCGCCATCCTCAAGCGCCTCGATGTGAGCCAGGCCGTGTGGTACGCCGAGCTTGACTGGGACTGGCTCATGAAGAAGTACAAAAACACGCTCACCGCGAAGGAATTAGCCAAGTTCCCCGAGGTGCGCCGGGACCTGTCGCTGGTTGTCGACCGGACCGTGACCTTCGACCAGCTCCGCCAGATTGCCCAGCGTACCGAGAAGAAGCTGCTGCAAAGCGTGAACGTGTTCGACGTGTACGAGGGCGAAAACCTGGGCGCGGGCAAGAAGTCGTACTCCGTCAGCTTCACCCTGCAGGACCCCACCCAGACGCTCACCGACCAGGCCATCGACTCCGTGATGCAGCGCCTTATCGGCCAGTTCGAAAAGCAGGCCGGGGCACTGATCCGGAAGTAAGTATAACAGGACGTCATGCTGAGCTTGTCGAAGCATCTTTACCGCTTCGTTGCTCACTAAGGAACGTCATGTCGACCAACGGGAGACATCTCGCGTGCTGAGGTTACAAGAGTAATCGGGTTACCATTGCACGCGAGATGTCTCCCGTTGGTCGACATGACCGTTTAGGTTACGCTATTTGCAACTCTACACAAGTAAACTCCCTGGCCCTTTTTGGTGTTAAGGGCGGTTGACTTCCAGACCTAAAGCACAACTTTAACTGCGAAGTACCAGAGCCCGTAACTTCGTCTTACATTAGCCTTCAAAAATTTCTGTTCGATGGCCTCTTCCAAGCAACTTGCCCAACTAGACCGCTTAGAGCGTCAGGTGACGTCTTTAGTAGCTGCCTATCAGGGCTTGCGCGAGGACCTGGCCGATGCCCAGACCACCATTCAACAGCTCCGGGCCGACGTGCGCGACCGGGAGCGGCAGTTGAAGGATTTCCAGAATCAAGAGAATATCGCTAAACTTGTCAATACCATAGCAGGGGAACCTGCCAACGCAAACGAGCTGAAACTTCGCCTCAACGAATATATCCGCGAAATAGATAAGTGCCTTGCCTACTTGAGAGAGTAACAAACCTTACATCCCACGACTGCTGCTCCCGATGAGCGAACTTTCCATCAAAATACGCATTGCCGACCGGGATTACCCTATGCGGGTAGCACCCCAGGAAGAGGAGCGCCTGCGCATGGCAGGCCGCCTCTTGGGTGAGCGGATCAAGGAATTTCGCGAGCAGTACGGCATTCAGGACAAGCAGGATCTGCTGGCCATGATTGCCTTGTCCACCATGGCTGACAGCTTGAAAGTCAGCAAGGAAAAGGACGGCACCGATGCGGCTCTCACCGAACGCCTCGCGCGTTTGGACGAGCTGCTTTCGGGAGTGGTGCTGGGCTAAACGCACTGGCGCCGGCATAGTTTCAGACTCGAATCGGGTGGGGCAATCGGCTCCGCCATTCGTTCGTCGTCGGCAGTATTTTCCGTGTTATGGTTTTTCCCCACCCCCTAAAACCATAGCTCAATGCCCGACATTTTGTATATCATCCTGGCCGCCGTGCTTGCCCTTGTGGTCGGCGTCGTGGTCGGCAGGCAGTTGGCCGGCAAGGCCCGCCTGGACCACGAAGCCGACGCCAAAGCCCGCGCCCAACAGATCATTCAGGAGGCCGAAACTCAGGCCACCCGCACCCGCGACGAGCGGATTCAGCAGTCGAAAGACAAATTCCGTCAACTTAAAAACGAATTCGAGCAGGAAAGCAAGCGTCAGAAGCAGGAGCTCGAAGCCGAGCTGACCCAGCGCCGCCAGGGAGTGGTCGAGCAGGAGCAGAGCATCAAGCAGCTTACCCTGACCACCCAGCGCCAGCTCGAGCAAATTCAGAAAAAGGAGCAGGACATGGACGCCCTGCGCGAAAAGCTCCAGAACGAGTCGCAGCAGCAGCGCGAACGGCTGGAGGCCCAGGAAGAAAAGCGCCGGGCCACGCTGGAAACCCAGCTGGCCAAGCTTCAGCAGCGCGAGCAGGAAGTAGAAGAGGAGCTGGAAAGTACCCGCGAGTCGCTCAACGCCCAGCTCAGCCAGGTGCAGCAGCAGCTGGAAACAATTTCGGGCCTGACCGCTGCCGAAGCCCGCGAGCAGCTGGTGGAGTCGCTCAAAAACGAAGCCCAGATTCAGGCCAGCTCCTACATCAAGGACGTGGTGGCCCAGGCCAAGCTTTCGGCTACCAAGGACGCCAAGAAAGTGGTGCTCGAAACTATTCAGCGCACCGCCGCCGAACACGCCATTGAGAACTGCGTGTCCATCTTCAACATCGAATCGGACGACGTAAAAGGTAAAATCATTGGCCGTGAGGGCCGCAACATCCGCGCCCTGGAAGCCGCCACCGGCGTCGAAATCATCGTCGACGACACCCCGAGGCTATCATCATCTCCGGCTTCGACCCCGTGCGCCGCGAAGTTGCCCGCCTGAGCCTGCACCTGCTCGTGAAAGACGGCCGCATTCACCCGGCCCGTATCGAGGAAATCGTCGCCAAAACCCGCAAGAACATCGACGAGGAAATTGTTGAAATCGGCGAGCGGACCATTATCGACCTGGGCATCCACGGCCTGCACCCCGAGCTAATCAAGATGGTGGGCCGCATGCGTTTCCGCTCATCCTACGGCCAAAACCTGCTCCAGCACTCGCGCGAAGTAGCCAACCTCTGCGCCACGATGGCCGCCGAGCTGGGCCTCAACGTGAAGCACGCCAAGCGAGCCGGCCTGCTGCACGACATCGGTAAAGTAAGCACCGAGGAGCCCGAGCTGCCCACGCCATCCTGGGTATGGAGATGGCCAAGAAGTACAAGGAGCACCCTGATGTGGTTAACGCCATCGGCGCCCACCACGACGAAATCGAGATGACGGCCATGATTTCGCCCCTCGTGCAGGCCTGCGACGCCATTTCTGGCTCCCGTCCCGGCGCCCGCCGCGAGATGATGGAAAGCTACATCAAGCGCCTCAAGCAGCTCGAAGAAACCGCTGTGTCGTTTGATGGCGTGCTGCAGTGCTACGCCATTCAGGCCGGCCGCGAACTGCGCGTGATGGTCAACGCCGACAACGTCACCGACGAGCGCGCCCAGGAGCTGAGCTACGAAATCTCGCAGAAAATCGAGAAGGAAATGCAGTACCCTGGCCAGATCAAAATCACGGTAATTCGCGAAATGCGCGCCGTAGCCTACGCCAAGTAAGCTGCTCGTATTTATATCAAGCAAAAGCCCCCGCAACGGAAGTCGCGGGGCTTTTACGTTAAGTCTGGCGCGGGTTTAGCGCAGCGTAACGCGTGACATTTTAAGTATGTATCAGCGAAGGTTCAGACTGTGACTCTTTCGCCATAAAGAAATTACTTTTTCAAAGAATGCTCTTTTCTCCTGAGTATCTCCGTCAACATAGGCCCTGAATTTCGTTCCGTTCTTCGAGGTAATGATCATATAAGGACAATCGAAATAAGGTACTTTGTACACTGTATCAATTGAAACTATATCCTTATAAAAGGAAAATTTAATTTCAGTTTTTGCCGGTTGGTCCTCCAGCCAATAGCGTGCTATTCTCTTGTCTGTGAAAAAGCTGCCTGCACGACTTTTCTTATAGTTAGAGTAGAAATAAACAATCTGTTCGTCTTTATCCAACAAGCCGAGAGAGGTAATAAGATTGGTTGTCTCCGCATCTAATGCATTGCCTGGTTCAATCTTTTCACAGCTTGTAAAGAGGATTAATAAAACGAGGCACCATACCTGGATAAAAACGGAAATTCTAGGCATTTCAAGGGTTAGCTAGTGATACACATTCCTTATTCCATTCCTCAAATAAACAAAAAAGCAGGCGGCGCCCACGCCCCGCCTGCTTCCCAAAAGCACTAGTACCTACTTACACCACCCGCCGCACCACAATCGTCGCCTCCCCGCCGCCTTCCCCGCAAACCGCCCTACCAGATACCGCGCCGTCTCCGGCCCCAGTGCCGCCCGCGTTACCACCGTCACCTGCCCCGCCGCGCACGTCTGCGGCGTCGTTTCGGCCCCGTCCTTCTGCGCCATCCATAGCAGCAGCGCATTGCCCGAGCGGTTTTCCACCGTCAGCGTGTAGGCCGCCCCATAGTTCGTATCCGCCAGCCGCACAGCCTGCCCGTCCTGCCGGTGCAACAAGAGCCGGCGCACCACCCGCGGCTTGGCCCCGATGCCCTCCGCCGCCGGCCGACCCGTCGGCACCGTCCGCCGCTTATTCGCATCCCGAAAAGCCCGATACAGCTCCTCCCAACGCGGATTTGGGTCCGTCCGCATTCCCGCCACCAGCCGTTCCATTAGCGCCAGCTGTGCCCGCAGCCGCGTCAGCAGCTCCGGCAGCGCCAGCGTGGCCAGCCGCGTCCCGCTTTTCACCTCCCACTGATTTTCGGCCGCTTGCTCAAAGGCCGTAGCTGCTGTCAGGGGCGCCTGTAGCACCGGCACCGTAATCCGAAACCGCGTCAGCGCCGCCGCGGGTAGCGCCTGCGCCCGCTCCACCAGCGCCCTGACGGCGGCCACATCCTCCGCCGCGTGTCCGTAGCGCACATCCGTGTAGGTTAGCGTCAGCGCCTGCTTCAGCCCAGGTCGCCCACGCTCAGCGCATACGCCACCGCCCGATCCGAGAGCGTGGCCGCCGTCCGCGCCAGCTCTTCCCGCAATTCCTCCTTACTGGTCGTCACCCAGGCCGTTTCCTGTTGCTGCGCCCCCGCCCGTTGCCCAATGGCTGCCACCAACTCTGCCCGCGCCTCATTGGCCTCCTTCAGCGGCGCAAAATCTTCTACCTCCACCTCATAATTGGCCAGTGCCAGTCCCACGCGCTGCGCACTTTCCAACACCGCACTTTCTCGATTTTTCATACTTCAATAAACATTAGATGAATGCTATACTATCGGGAATATACCAGAGCTCAGCTTAATAGCAAGGGTCTGAATCGTAAGTCATTCGCATCCCTGTCCACTGCATGTTGGCCCGGCCTAACTAGGCAGATAGTACCGGATACAAAGCCGCAGTTAGCCTACCAAAGTCACACGTCATTATCCGGAAGGCATGTGCTACTGCCCCAAAGTCGCGAATCACTACTCCAAAGCTTCCTGTCACCGTCTCAAAGTCACGTGTCACTAAGCCAAAGTCGTGTAGCACCGCCCCAAAGTCATCCATAACTGCCTTAAAGTCCTATGTTCCTACTTTAAAGTTCTATAGCATCACTCCAAAGTCGTACAGCACCCTCCCAAAGTCTCTTACAAGCACACCAAAGCCCCCATCCGCTCCCAAAATCACCTGCCCGGCACTAATCGCACCGATTCAGCACCTCACCCCACCCCCCACCAACGAAGTATTCACCCGCCCTAATAGCAAATACAATGTCTAATGTAAGCAAATGCCCATCCGCTAAAAACACCGATCAAAGCTTACAAAGTAAATTTATTACCCCCATCTAGCAGCTCAAACAAGCTTTTTGTAAAGTCCCATAAAGTTAAAATCTCGTTTCCAGCGCGAGAGCCGCCGCAGTACGTTTGATTCATTCTTCACCACCACCGGCTGCCTCACCATACATCCATGAAATCTATTACTACTTACCTCGCTACGTTTTGCCCCTTGCTATGCTGCTGGCTACCAGCTGCACCGTGTATACCCCATGCAGCCTACCGTTTCCACCATCCGGGCCCAGGGCGAAACGGAACTGGTCGCCAGCCTGCAGCCCAAAGGCCGCCTCGAAGCCAGCGTAGTACATAGCCCCTTGCCCCACCTGCTCGTCTCGGCCGCCGGTTCCTTCCGCCCCAAGCTCGGCGATTCTACCTATGCCGCCACCCGGCAGTGGGAGGCTGGCGTGGGCACCTACTGGAATCTAGGTCCCCATTGGTCGGTTACCGCTTTGGCCGGTGGCGGCCACGCCTACGTCGACAAGTCCTTCAAGCCTTTCCAGTTGGGTGGCTATTCTTCCCCATCGAATACCAGGGCCGCTACCGTAAACTGTTCGGGCAGGTTGGCTTAACACGTCAGGTAGAGAACCGCGCGTTTGGGGTGGTATATCGTCTGGCCGACATTCAGTTCGACCAGCTTGTGTATTCCCCGGCCTACTCCACCCAGTCTGTGAACCTGGCCAACCGCGACATGACCCGGCACGAGGTGCTCTTGTTCCAACGCTTTGGCTTCGGGGAGCAGCAGCGCTGGCAGATACAGCTCACCGGCGGCCTCTCCGTCGATGGCCAGGCCCGCAATACCGGCACAGTACCGGATAACACCTATCAGGAAAACCGCACGGGCCGGCCGGTCTTGCTGGCTAGCGCCGGCGTAGTGTTCAAGCCCACGCTGCTGCGTAAAAAACAGCCCGTGCAACCATAAGTACTACCCATAGGGTCTAAGGTGTACCTCAGCAAACTACTGCTATCCTTACTGTACACCTATGCCTTCAACGCTACGCTTATCTTCTTGTGGGCTATTATTACCGCTGCTATTAAGCGCCTGCACCGTTTACGCCCCCATGCTGCCCGCTACGCCTCAATTGAGCGACAAAGGCCAGGCCGAGGTGCAGGCCACCACCTTTCTGAACGGTCGCTGGGAAGGAGCCGCCGCGTATTCGCCCTGAAGCACGTGCTGGTACGAGCCGCCGGCGGCTTCCGCAATGACTCCAACGACACCACCTACTTCCGCATCCGGCAGTACGAAGTCGGCCTGGGTGGCTATTATCCCTGGGCAAGCACTTTCTGGTAACTGGCCTGGGCGGTTTCGGGCAGGCCGTCAGCCGCCGCGGCTACGAGCAAACCATGCTCTTCAACGGTGACCCCTACTTAGTCGATTTCAACGCGCGCTACAACAAGATCTTCGGAGAAATAGCCGCCTCCTACCGCAACCCGTGGTTTACCACCGGCACCACGTTCCGTATTATCCAGGCCCGCTTCAGGTCTCTGCTCTATAATGGCGAGCCGCTCGGCCTGCACAGCATGACCCGCATTGAGCCTCTTTTCTTCGTGCGGTTTGGTGGCGACGAAGGCGTCATGCGCTGGCTGCAGGTGCAGGCTTCCGGCGGCCTGTCCGGCGTCCCCATCAGCACGTTTACCGTGGATGAGAGCAACCCCGCGAGTTTGAGTACAGGCGCATTCGGCAGGGGCAGATGGTTTTGGGCATCAGCCTCATTTTCTACCCACACCGGCTTGCCCAGCCTACGGAGTAGGGTCCTGCAGCTTGCTGAACACGTTGTTTAGCCCTTCCGCCCAGGTCGGGTGAGCAATAACCATGTTCTGCAGCTGAGGGTAGCGCAGCTTGCCCATCATCACCAGCTGAAACATGGTCATGATTTCGCCGCCTTCCGCCCCCAGAATGGCCGCCCCGATAACGCGGTCCTGCCCATCGACCAGCACTTTCCAGAAGCCCAGGGTACGGCCCATTTCGCGGGCCCGCCCAATGGTACGCACCGGCATGCTGGCCACCCGGTACCGGATGCCCTGCTCCCGGGCCTGCTTCTCGTTGAGCCCGATGCGGCCCAGCTGCGGGTCCGTAAATACGGTGTAGGGCAGGGGCCGCTGCTTGGCCGAGCGCCACGTGCGGTGCAGCAGTCCGTCGCGCACCACGCGGTAGTCGTCGTAGCTGATGTGGGTAAACTGCGGTCCGCCGTGCACGTCGCCGAGGGCGTACACCCCTTAGCCGCCGTTTCCAGGCGGTTACTGACCTGGATGTACCCCTTCTCATCCGTCTTGACCCCGATAATGTCCAGGCCCAGCTTGTCGGAGTTGGGCACCCGACCCGTGGCGATGAGCAGGTGCGTGCCGCGCAGCCGCCGTTCGCCCGTGCGCGTGTGGGCCGACAGCGTAATAACTCCCTCAGCATTATGCGACACGTGGTGAGCCTTGGCGCCTAGCACAAATTCTATTCCCTCAGCCGCCAGTATTTCCTCCATGGCAGCGCATACGTCGTCGTCCTCGTGCTCCAGCAGGTGCGTGTCCGAGCCCACGATGGTTACTTTGCTGCCAAACCGGCGAAACATCTGCCCAAATTCCAGCCCGATGTAGCCCCACCCAAAATCAGCAGGTGCTCGGGTAGCTCCTGCAGGTCCAGCAGCTCGGTGGTGGTCAGGTACGGCACGTCGCTCAGGCCCGGCAGCTCGGGCAGGGCCGCCCGGGTGCCGGTGTTGATAAAGATGAGCGGCGCTTTGATTTCCTGAGCGGTTTTGTCGGCTAGCTGCACCTGCAGGGTGCGGGGGCGCTGAAAGCTGCATGGCCGTGCAGCACCGTAATGCCTTGGTGTTCTTCCGTCAGGTTGGCCCGCACCCCTTTGCGGGAGCGTTGAACAATGGCATCCTTGCGTGCTATAACGGCTGGAAAGTCTACCTCGGGCTCGGTGCTGCGAATACCGTATTCGTCGGCAGTACGCAGCTGATGAGCCCGCTCGGCCGCCGCCAGCAGAGCCTTGGTGGGCGAGCAGCCGTAGTTGATGCAGGAGCCGCCCAGATGATTTTCCTCAATCAAAGCCACGGTGCGGCCGGCTTCGGCGAAGGCTGTTGCCAGTGGGTTGCCGGCCTGGCCCGAGCCGATAATTACAACATCGTACGAAGTAGGCATAAAAAGCAGAAATTGGCAGAACAAACGAGGCCCGCACGCGGCCGTCCCGCGCCCTGTTGAGCTTAAGTATTAAACTCTATACGCGGGCCTGCTGGAGTAGCCGCCCCGGGCGCCGGGGTTTTTGTGTTTTCTTCGACTATTCTGCCTTTCTTGCGGCTATGACGGTTTTGTTGCGGCTCCGGCTGCTGAGTATTTTGGTAGGATTGAGCGGTTGCTCGTCGTTGTATTTCCCGCCCCCGCCCCAGGCGCCGCTGCTCACCCAGAAAGGCGAGTTCAGCGGGGGCATTCACACCAATTTCAGCCAGAATACCGCCCTGCAGGGTGCTTACGCCCTCGGCGACCATATCGGGGTGCAGGGCAGCGCCTCCTTTCTCCGCTCCGACAAAAAGCAGTCATTCTTCGGTAGCAAAAACAACCGCAAATACGAGGAGCACGACTTCGGCGAGCTGGGCCTGGGCTACTTCACCCGCATGCGCGACGAGCGGGTTCTGGAATTTTACGGGGGCTACGGCTTTGGGCACGGTAAGCGCACCGAGCGCAGTGAGGGCGTCACTCAGACCTTCGACGGCGACCTGTCGAAGTACTATCTGCAGGCCAATTTCAGCAAGAAGGAAAGCAAGACCTGGCACTTTTTCGACCGGGACTGGCCCGTGTCGTACGGCATGGCGCTGCGGGCCAGCTACGTGCAGCTGCACGATTTTACCATCGACGGCAAGCCCCAGCCGATGGAGGACAACGTGTTTCTGGAACCCATCAGCTTTACCCGAATCAGCGTGCTGGGCCCTATTCAATTTCAAATGATCAGCGGCAGCAACTTCGGGCTACGTCACCGGCGGTACCTGAAGGCGGCCAACTCCGTGTTTCAGCTCGGTATCATCGTGAACCTGGGCGGGCAGGAGGGAAGACGGTAGGACTTGCCGCAAAAAAGCCCCGGCCTGCAGGTTGGGGCTTTTTTGCGGCAAATAGCAGAGGAGAAAGTTACTGGGTAGCCGGGAGCTGAATCCCGCTAGCTGCCATTTTCTGACTAAGCAACGCATTGATGTGCACGGTGCAGTAGGAGCGGGCCGGAAACAGGCCCATGCGTGCCCAGGCGCGTTGCACACCGTGGTTTTGCACCTGAGTAGTGGCTCTAACCCGTCGCAGACCCTGATCCTGCATGTACTGCTTGGTATAGTTGAGCAGGTCGACGTACAGGTTCTTGGCCGGGATATTAGGACGGGCCCCAAAGATAATTCCCTCGCCATACGTCTCATGCACCTCGTTGGTAGCATACGCCACAGCTTGTCCGTCGAGGTAAAATATAAAGCAAACCCGCTTGTCGCCGGGCTCTAGGGCGCTGAGGGCCCACTCTTTATACCCGGCCAGCACCAGTTCGGGGTCAAACAGGGGGTTGCTGTTGTAATGGGTACGGTAATCTTTAAAGCTAAGGTCAACTAGTTCCTCTAGTACGGCTCTGTCTGCCATAGTCCCGTGGTGCACCTCCAGGCGCGTGTTGCGCAGGGGAGCAGCGGGATACTCGCGCAAGTCACCATCAAACGAGACGAGGGTATCGGCTACTATAGTTGGAAACGGAAGCAGGTTTAGCTGGGATAATTGATGTTGCTGGCTGGTAGGCAGGCGCAGAATGGCCACATCGGCCCGCTCATCCACAATAGTGCGGAGCAACTCATACGGCTCAATTTTGGAAAAAGAGCCGCGCAAAATGCGCATTCCGAAGCGCGCACTTTCTAAAGGACTGTACTGTAATGACATAAGCGGAGAGAGGAGAGTAATGTACTTAGCGGAGTAAAATGGTGAGCCCCACTACAATTCTTTGCAATTTACAATACTGTTCAGGTATAGATGCAATAAGAAGGCTGTTTACCTAACTTTTATTTGCAGCGTTTTCAGGAAATCTCCGCCGCCGTGCCTACTTCCTCGCGCACCACGTAAAGCGGCCGGTTTTTGACTCCCTCGAACGTGCGGCCCACGTAAAGCCCCACCAAGCCCAGTCCTGCCAGCATGAGGCCTCCCAGCAGCCACAAACTCAGCAGCACGGCCACCACCCAGGATCTGGTACCCCAGCCGGCCGACCACCGCCAAGTGGTTAGTACCACTCCTCCCAGCAGGGTTGTAACCACGATGCCCGTGCCCAACTTGACGAGCAGGCGCAGAGGTTTGTCGCTGTAAGCCAGGATTATATTAAATGCCATCCGAACAAGCTGGCTGAACCGGTAGCTGCTCTTGCCATGGGTGCGGGCGGCGTGCTGCACGTCGAGGGCGCCTTGCCGAAACCCCAGCCAGCGCACCTGTAGCGGGAAAGCGCGCGTGGGCTCCCGCAGTAGCCGCAGCCCCGCCACCACTCGCTGATGAAAAATGCCGAAGTTGCCCGTCGCCGGGTCCTGGCGCGGCCCTCCGAGCCAGCCCAGCACCCGGTGAAATGCTTGGCCGCCCCACTGCTTGGTAGCCGTATCCTGCCGGTCGGCCCGGCGCCCAAATACAACATCCAGACCTTGGCTTCGGGCGTACTCGTACAGGTTGGGAATTTCCTCAGGCATGTCCTGCAGGTCGCAGTCCATCACCACCACCCACTCGCCCGAAGCCCGGTCGAGGCCGGCGGTAATGGCCGCGTGCTGCCCAAAGTTGCGGCTCAGACTAAGGCCCAGCACGCATGGGTCGTGGGCCGCCAGCCCCTCGACCAGGCTCCAGCTATTATCCGGGCTGTGGTCGTTTACCAGAATAATTTGGTAGTCAGCCGTGAAGCTCGTTAAGGCCGTAGTCAGGCGGCGGTGAAGCTCTGGTAGGCACTCGGCACAGCCATACACTGGAATAACAACCGAAATGGAAGGCCGAGCAGGGGCTGGTGCAGCAATCATGGCTGAAGGGAGGCTAGTTTCAGCGAAAAAGGCCCCGGCAACAACCGGGGCCTTTTTCGCTGAAAACCGCAAAGGGTTTAAAAATCTACTTGTTGCCTAGTACGCGCAGCATCGTGTCGCCAATCTCGGCGGGTGAGTCCACTACGTGGATGCCGCACTCGCGCATGATGGCCATTTTGGCAGCAGCCGTGTCATCGGCACCACCTACGATAGCACCAGCGTGGCCCATGCGGCGGCCGGGAGGAGCCGTCTGGCCGGCGATGAAGCCAACGACGGGCTTCTTGTTGCCGGTTTCCTTGATCCAGCGGGCAGCCTCAGCTTCCATACCACCACCGATTTCGCCGATCATCACGATGCCCTCGGTCTCGGGGTCGTTCATGAGCAGTTCTACGGCTTCCTTGGTGGTCGTGCCGATGATGGGGTCACCACCGATGCCGATGGCCGTGGTCTGGCCCAGGCCGGCCTTGGTCAGCTGGTCTACCGCTTCGTAGGTCAGCGTGCCCGACTTGGAAACGATACCGACGCGGCCTTTCTGGAAGATAAAGCCGGGCATGATACCCACTTTGCACTCGCCGGCGGTCATGACGCCGGGGCAGTTGGGCCCGATCATGCGCAGGCCCTCGCGGCCTTTCAGGTACTCCTTCACCGCAATCATGTCCTTGGTCGGAATGCCTTCGGTGATGGTTACGATAACCTTGATGCCGGCATCAGCGGCTTCCATGATGGCGTCGGCGGCGAAAGCCGGGGGCACAAAGATGATGCTGGTGTCGGCACCGGCTTTCTCAACGGCTTCAGCCACGGTGTTGAACACGGGACGGTCGAGGTGGGTGCTGCCGCCTTTGCCGGGCGTTACGCCGCCAACCACGTTGGTGCCGTACTCAATCATCTGCTGGGCGTGAAACGAGCCTTCGGAGCCCGTAAAACCCTGCACAATCACTTTGGAATCCTTGTTGACCAGAACGCTCATTCGGAGAAGTGTTAAAGGCTACTATCAATTTGGGGTGGGAGCCAGCGGCCTGCTGGCTACCGGTGTGCAAAAGTAGCCTTTTTTGGGGGTGCAGCAAGCCGCCCGCGCAATCGGTTGTCAGTCAGAAAGCAGGAAGCTAGTCAGGATATCATTCCGGCGACCAAACGCAGTAGGCCAAGAAGGCATTGATCGAGTTTTTGGGCTCGACTAGAACCAGTCCAGTCTACGAAGTTGTTGCCGGTGCCTAGAGCTGCGCCGGCCGCCGCAGCCGGCCTGTTCGGAAAAGCAGAACGGGGCTTAGGGCTCCGCCGGCAAATCCGTACCTTTGCGGTCCTCTCACTCAAAAAAACACCGCTTACCTCTCTCGCAATGTATTTGAATCATATCGTTGAGGCCATCGGCAACACGCCTCTGGTGAAGCTCAACAAAGTCGCCGACGGCATCAAGGGTACGGTCCTGGCGAAGGTAGAATATTTCAATCCCGGCAACTCGGTAAAGGACCGGATGGCCATGAAAATGATTGAGGACGCCGAAAAAGCCGGTATTCTCAAGCCCGGCGGCACCATCATCGAGGGCACCAGCGGCAACACCGGCATGGGCCTGGCCCTGGGTGCTATTGCCAAAGGCTACAAGTGCATCTTCGTGATGAGCGACAAGCAAAGCAAGGAGAAGCAGGACATTCTGCGGGCCGTCGGCGCCGAAGTAGTGGTTTGCCCCGTCGACGTAGCGCCTGAAGACCCCCGCTCGTACTACTCGGTAGCCAAGCGCCTGAGCCAGGAAACGCCTAACTCGTTTTATCCCAACCAGTACGACAATATGTCGAACACGGCGGCGCACTACGAAAGCACCGGTCCCGAAATCTGGAAGCAAACCGAAGGCACCATCACACACCTGGCCTGCGGCGTGGGAACGGGCGGTACCATCTGCGGCACGGCCAAGTACATCAAGGAGCAAAAGCCCGAGCTGGTAACCGTGGGCCTGGACACCTACGGCTCCGTATTCAAGAAGTACAAGGAGACCGGGATTTTCGACGAAAACGAAATCTACCCTTATAAGACCGAGGGCATTGGGGAAGATATTCTTCCCAAAAATGTTAACTTTGACCTGATTGACTTGTTTATCAAAGTCACCGACCAGGACGCAGCCGTGATGACTCGGCGGCTGGCCAAGGAAGAAGGCCTGTTTGTGGGCTGGTCATGTGGCTCGGCGGTGCACGGCGCGCTTGAGTACGCCAAAGAGCATTTGAAAGAGGAGGACGTGATGGTCATCATTCTACCTGACCATGGCACGCGTTACCTCGGCAAAATCTACAACGACGACTGGATGCGCGAGCAAGGCTGGTTGTAACAGAATCCCCCTGTTTGCGTTAGGCAGGGCTTACGCTTTCAACGGACAATCATATGCCTAAGAAACTGCGCAATGTGGTGCTGGTCGATGACAACGAAACGACTAGCTTCCTCAATAACCGTCTGCTCAGCCGCCTCGACGTGGCCGATAAGGTCTATACCTTTTCCCGCGCCGAGCAGGCCTACGACTTTCTCTGGGGCAATGGCACGGACCGGACCAGCTCAATGGAGCCCGACGCTCCGCAGCTGGTATTCGTGGACCTGAAGATGCCCGGTATGGACGGCTTCGAGTTCCTGGAACAGTACAGCCAGCTACCCGACGACATCAAGGAAAAGACGGTAATGGCCGTGCTGACGACTTCCATGCACTCGGCCGATACGGCCCGGGTGGCCAAGTACGAAGGCGTAGAATACCTAGCCAAGCCCCTGACCGAAGAAAAGATGCGGAAGCTGCTCGACAAGCGCTTCGTAACGAACTAAGCTCAACAACTGAATTAGATAAAAGGCCGCTGCAAGTTCTTGCAGCGGCCTTTTTATGTTCGGCTCGAATCGAGCAGTTTTATACCACAGCCTCCACAAAGCGGAATGCCTCGCCGTCGAACAGGCCTTTGTCGCTGAGCTTGAGGCTGGGAATTACTAGCAGGGCCATGAACGACAGGGTCATAAACGGGGCTCCCAGCGGGCTACCCAGGCGCTTCGACAAGGCATCAACGGCAGCATAAGCTTCGGCTACGTGGTAGCCCGGCTGGTCCGACATGAGGCCGGCGACGGGCAAAGGCAGCAGAATTTCCTCCCCATTGGGACCCACGGCGGCCAGGCCGCCCTTGGCTTCCATCACCAAGGTCACGGCCCGGGCCAGGCTTTCATCGTCGCAGCCCACGGCGGTGATGTTGTGAGAGTCGTGGCCCACGCTGGAGGCCAGAGCGCCCTGCTTTAGCCCAAAGCCCGTGATGAACGACACGGCCGGCGCGGCGGGCTGGTAGCGGTTCACCACGGTCAGCTTCAGAATATCATTAGTCACATCAGGCACCACCAAGCCGTTTTCAACCTTGGCCGCTACGTCGTGGCGGGCCGTGATGAGCTGCCCGTCGAAGCACTCAATAACGCGCACCGTGGCCGCGGGAGCCGGGGCGGGCAGCGCAAAATCCCGGGCTGTGACGGGCTGGGCGTGGAAATTGTTGACGACGGCCACGGGCACGGAGGCAATGCGGGTTTCGCCGTTTTCGGCTACCAGAACGCCATCCAGGTAAGTCTGGCGTACCAGGAAGTCCTGCAGGTTGTCTACCACGATGAAGTCGGCCGGGTCGCCTTCCCGCAGCAAGCCAACGGGCAGCTTATAGTGCAACACCGGGTTGAGGCAGGCCACGCGCAATACCTTCAGGACATCTTGCCCGCGGGCCACAGCGCGCTGCACCAGCTGGTTGATGTGGCCCAGCACCAGCGTATCGGGGTGCTTGTCGTCGGAACAGAACATCATGTGCTCGTAGTGTTCGGGCAGCAGGTCAATCAGGGCCTCGAAGTTGCGGGCCGCCGAGCCTTCCCGAATCAGGATTTTCATGCCTACGGCCAGCTTATCCAGGGCTTCTTCGGCCGTAAAGCACTCATGGTCGGTGCTGATACCGGCTTCGGCGTAGCGGCGGGCATCGTCGCCGCGCAGGCCGGGGGCGTGGCCATCCACGGGGCGGCTGTAGCGTTGGGCCAGGGCAATTTTCTGCATCACGTCGGCGTCGCGGTGCAGCACGCCGGGCCAGTTCATCATTTCCGCCAGGTAGCCGATTTCCGGGTTCTGAAACAGCTGCTCAATGTCGGCAGCCGTTATTTCGGCCCCGGCCGTTTCAAACGGCGTAGCCGGTACGCACGAGGGCGCGCCAAAGCAGAACTTGAACGGCACCGCCCGGCCACTTTCCAGCATGTATTCCACGCCGGCCACGCCCAGCACGTTCCCGATTTCGTGGGGTCGGACACCGTAGCCACCGTGCCGTGCGTCACGGCCAGGCGGGCAAACTCGGCCGGCACCAGCAGGGAACTTTCTACATGCACGTGCGCGTCCACAAACCCGGGTAGGGCATAAGGCAGCGTGGCATCGGGTGCCGCGGCCGAATCCAGGGCTATGGCCTGAACCTTGCCCCCACTCACGTGAATAGTACCGGGAAGTATGGTGTTCGAAAACAGATTGATAACGTTGGCGCGCAGGCTGAAATCGGCGGGCATAGGGCAGCAGGAAAGAAGGGGGAAAGTTGAGCTTGAGCAAAGGCGAACGGGTAAAGAACCGTATATTTGCCGAAAATCCGTGCCGGTGAGAAAGATTGTGACTTTGCTGTTGGCCGCCTTGATAGCAGGTTCGGGCCTTACCCTGACGAGCTGTGCCCAGCGCACCGTTCAGCAGAAAAAAACAGCTTCCTTTAAGCGCAAAGCCAAATTCGGCAAAGTCCCTTGTCCCTGCGATAGTCACTAATCCGGTTAAAATACTTGGCCGGACCGCCTCCCCGTGCCCGTTTGATCTGAACCCGCGTCCTCCCTTTGTGAACTACTTCCGCGCCCTTGTGCCTGTGCCCCCCAACTATCTGCTGGCCGCTGTGCTGGTGGTGGCCGGGCACTTCGTCGGGCTGGGGCAGCGGCGGCCACACGCGGCATTTATTCCGCCCACGTCTTACGACGAGCGCACCCGCAACCCCACGCTGCGCTACGAGCCCGGTGGCCGGCCCGGCACGTTCCGCGGCCTCGACGGCGCCTGGCACCCGGTGCAGATTGCCGACTGGCTGCCCGACCGGGTGTATCTGAACGAGAGCGGCAATTATTACCGGGCCTACTCACCCGAGGAAATGACGGCCTTTGTGCTCAGCGATTCGGACACGGTAATCACGGTAGCGGGCGTGGCTCCTGGCAAGCTGGGCGTGCTGCCCGTAGCCTTCGGGCGGCAGATGTTCCGCGGTGCCGGCATGCAGTTGGTCGACGTTTCTGAGCCGGTGACTTCCCTTATCAGCGTGTTTATGCGGCCGCATAAGCTGCTGCTGCGCAAAAATGCCGGCGACTGGGTGTTGCTGCCTAAGCAAAAGGCCATACTGCAGCCCTTGCTGTTGGTAATGCTGGCTGATGCTCCGCCTTTGGTAGCCCAGGTGCAAGCCAAGCGCGTAGGGCGTTGGCAGGTAGAGCGCCTGCTGCGGCAGTACGCCGATTTTCGAACTACGCAATTTTTGCAAACGGCTGCTCAGCCGCGTCCTTAGCCTGTAGCCTATGTCTTCTGAAAATCCTTTGATTGCCCTGCGCAAAGCCGCGGAAGCCGTGCGCCAGCAGCTTCAGGTAAACGAGTTCGATGCCGTCGGTGTGGAGCGTCTCGATACGTTTATCAATGAGCAGCGCGCCAGCATCAAGGAAGCCGAGCGCGAAGGCGTAATTTCGGCCCTGGGCTGCTTTCTGGGCCAGTGCCTGGTGAGTACTTACCAGGGCGAGTGGGCCCTGGGCCCCGACAAAAGTACCGGCGTCGGTATCGGCGGCCAGCATTTTTTTAACCCCTTCTACCGCGTGTCGCAGCAGCTGGCTCATGGCCAAAAAGAGTCCGTTGCCGTATTCTTCGCGGGTGTACCTGAACGCTTGGCCGTCGTGCCCCGTCGTAAAAATTGGATTTAGTGAATTCTACCAGCCCCAGCCCACCGACTTTGCCATGAGAAAAATCGTCATTGCCATCGACGGCTACTCTTCCTGCGGCAAGAGCACCACGGCCAAAGCCGTGGCGGCCGAGCTGGGCTACGCCTACATTGATACCGGGGCCATGTACCGGGCCGTAACGCTTTATTTGCTGGAGCGCGACATTGCCTTCGACGATTTGCCCCGCGTGGAGCAGGCTCTGCACGACATTCATATTGCCTTCAAGCGCAACCGCAAAACCGGCCGCAACGAGCTTTGCCTCGACGGCGTGATTCGGGAGGATGAAATCCGGCAGATGCGCATTTCCAACTCCGTGAGCGAAGTGTCGGTCATTCCGGCCGTGCGCCACACCCTGGTAGCTCAGCAGCAGCGCATGGGCCGCAAGCGGGGCGTGGTCATGGACGGGCGCGACATTGGCACCACCGTTTTTCCCGATGCCGAGGTCAAGATCTTTATGACTGCCGACGTGGAAACCCGGGCCCGCCGCCGACAGGAAGAGCTGGCCCTGAAAAATGAGCAGGTAGAGCTCGAAGAAATTGTCGAAAACCTGCGCAAGCGTGACTACATTGACTCGACCCGCACCGAAAGCCCCCTGCGCCGCGCCTCCGACGCCGTCTTGCTCGACACGACCCACATGATGATTGACGAGCAGGTTGATTTCGTGCTGGAGCGTGTGTCGGCCCGGCTGTTTGAGCGTAGCGTGCTGGCTATTACGGGCGGTGAGGAACGCAACGCTTCTGGAGCTGGTCTATAAAAAATAAGGGCGCGAATGTTGCTGTCAGCGCCGCGTGTTTGCTACTGAAGGAAGAGTCATGAACGTCACGATAGATAAAAATTCGGGGTATTGTTTCGGAGTTGAATTCGCTATTCAGATGGCGGAAGACGAGCTGGCGCACGAGCCGACTTTATACTGCCTGGGCGATATTGTGCACAACCGCATGGAGGTGGAGCGCCTGCACCAGCAGGGTTTGCGCATCATCGAGCGGGAGCAGCTTCAGAACCTGCACGACTGCAAGGTGCTAATCCGGGCCCACGGCGAGCCGCCGGAAACCTACGAGCTGGCGTTGCGCAACAACCTCGAGTTGATTGACGCTTCGTGCCCGGTGGTGCTCAAGCTGCAAAACCGCGTGAAGCACGCCTTCGACAGTACTACCCGCCAGAATGGGCAGATTGTCATCTACGGACAGCCCGGCCACGCCGAGGTAACCGGCCTCAACGGGCAAACCGGCAACCGCTCCATCATCGTGATGACCGAAGCCGACCTCGACCAGATTGACTTTGCCCGGCCCGTGACCCTGTTCAGCCAAACTACCAAGAGTACTGCGGGCTTCTACCACATGAAGGCGCTCATCGAACAGCGCATTGCCGCCGCCGGGGGCAGCCTGGACGCCTTCGACGCCAATGACAGTATCTGTCGGCAGGTCAGCAACCGGGAGCCCGCCCTGCGCAAATTTGCTGTGGACTACGACGTGGTGCTGTTCGTCAGCGGCCGTAAGAGCTCCAACGGCAAGGCTTTGTTCAGCGTCGTAAATCAGACGAATCCGCGCAGCTACTTTATCGAAAACGAACAGGAACTGGACGAGACCTGGCTGCAGGGCACCCACAGCGTGGGCATCTGCGGGGCTACCAGCACCCCAATGTGGCTGATGCAGCGCGTGGCCGACCGGGTTGCGCAGATTGCCGAAAGCCTGCCGGTATAGCGCCGGGGCGGAGCTAAAAACTCTGATTTCCTACTCGCAAACTTCGTTACTTGCCCGGCCGGTTTTGGCCGGGTATTTTTTTGCCTTTTACGCGCTATGAGCAGGTTTTTCAACTACTTCCTGAACGGGTTCCTCATCGTGGCGCCCATCAGCCTGACGATTTACATCCTGGTCGCCGTCTTCAACTGGCTCGACCATATGTTTGACCTGAGCTGGGACGGCAGCCACATTCCGGGTTTGGGCCTGCTCATTATCGTGGCCATGGTAACGGCCGTGGGCTTTATTGCCAAGTCGTTTATGGTGCGGCCTTTTCTGGTGCTGGCCGAGCGGATTCTGCACCGCACGCCGCTGGTAAGCATCATCTACTCCAGCCTCAAAGACCTGCTCGACGCCTTCGTGGGCGACAACCAAAAGTTCAACCAGCCCGTGCTGGTGCTCATGAACAAGGCCACGCAGTGCTACAAGATGGGCTTCGTAACCCAAACCAGCATGACCGTAATTCACCGCGAGGCGCTGATGGCCGTGTACTTTCCGCACTCCTACAACTTCTCCGGCGAGCTGGTACTCGTGCCCGCCGACAACGTGAGCTACCTCGACCTGCCCAGCAGTGACGTCATGAAATTCATTGTTTCCGGCGGCGTTTCCCGGCTCTAGCTTGAGCAGCCGATAAGCTCAAAATAGGAAGAAATGTGGGGCCCGCCACCAGCGCCGGCCGGTTTCTGCCGTACTAACGGGTCTATTCTTCCTTGACCCATGAAAACCACGCTGCATTTTCGCAAGTACGGGGCTGGGCCGCGGGTAGTGCTGGCGTTTCACGGCTACGGGCAGAACGAAGGCCACTGGCGCGGCATGGCCGCCATGCTGGGCGCCGACGTGACGCTCTACGCCTTCGACCTGTTTTACCACGGCCAGAGCAAGTTGGCTAAAGCCGATGCACCCCTGCGCAAAAAACGCCTGGGCGAGCTGCTGGGCCAGTTTCTGTCGGAGCATAACATCGAACATTTCGGGCTGCTGGCCTTCAGCATGGGCGCCAAGTTTGCCCTGACAGCCGTGGAACACTTCCCCGATAAGGTGGAAAAGATCTGGCTGATTGCGCCGGACGGCATCAAAACCCAGTTCTGGTACGCCCTGGCTACCTACCCGCCCTGGATGCGGGGCGTGCTGGGCCGGGCTGTGCTGCGCCCCGAGCGGCTGCTGCGCTTTATTAACACGCTGGCCCAGCGCCGGCTGGTCGACTCGGGGCTGGTACGCTTTGCCGAGTGGCAGCTGGAAAGTCGGGAGAAACGCCTGCGCGTGTACCGCAGCTGGGTCGGGTTTCGCCACCTCGTATTCGACACCCGGCGGCTGGCTTTCTTACTAAACCAGCGGCCCACGTCCGTCACGTTTTTTCTGGGCAAGTACGACCGGGTTATTCCCCACGCCGGCTTGCAGGAGTTCATTGCTTCCCTTCGCAACGCCCACACGGTGCTTCTGGAAGCCGGCCACGCGGGTTTGATCTACGACGTAGGCAGCTACCTGCGCCGCCACCTGGAGGAAGTGAAATGGTAAGCCAACATGTCATTGCGAGGAAGCATGACGAAGCAATCCGTCTTCTGAAATGTGCGGAGTTGCCTGAAGTGAAAAGCCCTTTACTATTGCGGTAGTAAAGGGCTTTCTGAGTAAAGGTCATTTGTCACTAGTAGAGGACGGATTGCTTCGTCATGCTTCCTCGCAATGACACGTTTTTTACTTGCCTAATTCCTGCTCATACAGCCGAGTGCTTTCGTCGTCGAAAGTGACGAATACGACGGTGTTCGGTAGCTCATGACTTTCCAGAAACTCTCGGACTTCGCGCACGGCAATGGCGGTGGCTTCGGGTTTGGGGTAGCCATAGTCGCCGGTGCTGATGGCGGAAAAGGCCACGCTTTCGAGGTGGTGGTCGGCGGCTAGCTGCAGGCTGGAACGGTAGCAACGGGCCAGCAGTTCGGGTTCCTGCTCGTGGCACCGTGCCAGATGGGCCCAACCGTGTGAATAACTTTCTGACTGGGCAATTCCCCAGCGTTGGTCAGCACAGCTTCGCCGATAGGCAGCCCGTCGGGGTAGCGCTGGACCCGAATCTGGCGGCACTCTTCCACAATGGCCGGGCCCCCGGCCTTGTGAATGGCCCCGTCGACGCCCCCGCCGCCAAGGATGGTGGAGTTGGCCGCGTTAACGATGGCCGTAGTATCAAGTTGGGTAATATCACCCTGGTAAAGCAACAGGCGGCCAAAGGCCCGGGTTTGGGTGCCCCAGGCAGAGGAGGTGGTAACTGACATACGGATACAGTTGATTCGGTACAAAAGCCGGGTAGTTCCGCGGAACCAGCCTGGAGTTCTGTACGCTTCATCCGGTAATTTTGCTGCTTCAGACCAGCTTCCGGCACAAGCCGGTATATTAGGCTTTGACTATGTGGCGGCGAATGAATAGGTTCGTTGCATAATCATTAACCAAACACTGAACCCGCCATGGAAGCTACCAACCGTGACCCCCAACTCTGGCGCATGGCCAAAGCCCGCGCTAAATTCAAAACCCACCTGTTTACCTACCTGGCCGTAAATGCCCTGCTCTGGGCTATTTGGCTGCTCACCAATGCCAACAACGGGGGCACTACGTGGGTCGTCATTTCGGCTTCATTCCCTGGCCGGTTTGGTCCACGGTGTTCTGGGGCTTTGGCGTGCTGATGAACGGTATCCGGGCCTACAGCGGCTTCGGCGGGCAGCAGCCGGAACGGGAGTACGAGCGGCTGGTGCGTCAGCGGGAAAGCCGGTAAGTCCGTCCACCGCGCCACTATTGACCTACCCGCTGCCACCAGGGCAGCTGCGGTAGCGGGCCGGCGCCCAGCACCACGGGCTGCCCCAGCTCGGGTGTGGTAATGGGCAGTTTTAGGCGGGCAGCTTCGGCAGTAGCCCGCAGGATGGGGTCATTCCAGGCGTGGTTGGCCTCAGTAAACGCGCCCCAATGCACGGGCAGCATCGTCCGGGCCTGCACGTCGAGGCCGGCCTGCACGCTTTGCTCGGGCGTCATGTGAATCTGGCTCCACTGCGCGTCGTACTGCCCGCATTCCAGCAGCGCCAGGTCGAAGGGGCCGTGTTGTGCCCCAATGGATTTGAAATGGGGCCCGTAGCCTCCGTCACCGCTGTAGAACACGCGCTTGGTAGCCGACTTGAGCACCCAGGAGCTCCAGGAAGTAGAGTTGCGGTTGGTGAGGCCCCGGCCCGAGAAATGGCGGGCCGGCGTGCTCACAATAGTCAGTCCCGGCAGCTGCACCGAGTCCTTCCAGTCCAGCTCGTGCACTTTTTCGGGCGCTACGCCCCAGGCCCGCAGGTGGGCACCCACGCCCAGGGGCACGTAAAAATTCCGGGCCTTTTCCTTGAGTCGCCGGATAGTTTGGTAGTCGAGGTGGTCGTAATGGTCGTGGGAAATCAGCACGGCTTCGATGGCGGGCAATTCCTCGGCGGTAATAGCCAGGCTGGGGTTGTAGCGCTTGGGCGTGGCCCACGACACCGGCCCCATCTTCACGCTTAGCATCGGGTCGAACAGGATGTTATAGCCCGCTATTTCAACCAAGCTGGCCGAGTGCCCAAACCAGGTAGCGCGCAGCATTTCGGGCGTTTTCTTGCTGATGCTGAGCGGGTCGAGTGGCCGCTGGGGTAGGGGAGCCGGGGGCATCACGTTAGGCGCCTTGTTGAACAGAAACTTCCAAAGAATGGAAATCATGCTGCCGCCCGTGCTGACGCTGGTAGGCACCAGGTTCTGAAACTCGCCGTCCTGATAGTGGCCCGACTTGGCGTAAGCGGCCCGCTGGGCCTTAGTGGGCTTGCCGCCCAGCTCGGGGCTAAGGTTGGCAAAGGCTACACCGGCCAAAAGCAGAACGGTGAGCAGGCTGGCCACAAGGCGGCCCAGGAGGCGCAGGGGTTTGGACATCAGTACAGGAAGAAGCTGGTTGGAGAGGCTTGGCTACCTCCGCTGACGAATGGATACGACAAATACCTTAGTCGGGCGGTGTGGGGCCGGGCTGTGCTGCAACCTTCAGGTAGACGTTGGTGTTTGAAACAGTATGATTCGCCGCCTTCTTCCCCTCGCCCTGCTCGCGCCCCTGGCCTTTGGCTTTACTGCCGAAAAACCCACCGCCGCTGCCGACGCCAACCTGAGTAAAATCAAGCTGCCCGCCGGCTTTACTATCAGCTACTTTGCCCAGGGCGTGAAAAGCGCCCGGGAACTTGCCGTGGGCCCCGACGGTACTGTGTACGTGGGCACCAAGGACGACAAAGTGTATGCTTTGCCCGACCGCAACAAGGACGGCCGCGCCGATGAAGTCGTGACCGTGGCTACCGGCCTGAATGCGCCCAACGGCGTGGCCGTGCGCAACGGGGCGCTTTACGTGGGCGAAATCAACCGCATAGTGCGCTACGACAACATCGCCAAGACGCTCAAGCAAAAGCCCAAGCCGGTGGTGGTTTACAACCAGTTGCCCAACAAGGACTGGCACGGCTACAAGTACATTGCCTTCGGCCCCGACGGCAAGCTGTACGTGCCGGTGGGCGCGCCCTGCAATTCCTGTGAGCAGGAAGAAGCTATTTACGCTACCATCAACCGCATGAACCCCGACGGCACCGGCTTCGAAACCGTGGCCAAGGGCGTACGCAACACCGTCGGCTTCGACTGGAGCCCGGTGGACAAGGCTCTGTGGTTTACCGACAACGGCCGCGACCAACTCGGCGACAACCTGCCCGCCGATGAACTGAACCGCGCCGCGGCCCCCGGCCTGCACTTCGGCTTCCCGTACTTCTTTGCCGGCGACGTGCCCGACCCCGAATTCAGCCAGGGCCGCTCGGCGGCTACTTACACCAAGCCCGCCCGCAAGCTTGGGCCCCACGTGGCGGCTCTGGGTATGAAATTCTATACCGGTAAGCAGTTTCCGGCCCAGTACCGCAACCAGATTTTTATTCCCGAGCACGGTTCCTGGAACCGTAGCAGCAAAATCGGGTACCGCATCAGCCTCGTTAAGCTCGATGCCACCGGCAAGCAAACCACCAGCTACGAAACCTTTGCCGAAGGCTGGCTGCAGGGCAAAACCAGCTGGGGCCGCCCTGTGTGCCTGCTCCAGATGCCCGACGGCTCCCTGCTGCTCTCCGACGACCAGAACGACGCCGTTTACCGCATCAGCTACAAAGGATAATGTGCTGAATGTAGAGGAATGCGTCATTGCGAGCGAAGCGAAGCAATCCGTCCTCTGCTAGTGACAAACGTTCTTTTACCAGAAAGCCCTTTCCTGCACGCCGTAGGAAAGGGCTTTTTACTTTGGAAGGCTCCACCCGTTTCAGAGGCCTATTAGCGACGCGCTGCTGGCAATGCCATAGTTCTGCCGTTCGCACATCAGCACATTAGACCTATCTTGCCTGCCGATGAAAAAACAGCGAGTGCCAAAGCGCGTGGTGGGCCGCCGGGAGTTGGTCGACTTTCCGCAGTTTGATATTCAAGGGGTGGAGGCCAAAGTGGACACCGGGGCCTACACGGGCGCTATTCACTGCTCCAACATCCATGTGGAGCAACTGCCCGACGGCCGCCAGATTCTGCGCGTGCAGCTCCTCGACGATTCCCATCCCAACTTCAACGGCCGCGCCATGTACTTCGCCAACTTCGGCCTGCGGGACATCAAGAGCTCCAACGGCGACGTGCAGGAACGCTATGTCATCCAAACCGTTATCCGCCTCTTCAACGAAGATTACGTCACCGAATTCTCCTTATCCGACCGTTCCGATATGAGATATCCGGTCCTGATTGGGCGGCTGTTGCTACGCCGCGGCCGGTTTGTGGTGGATGTAGCCCGGCGCAATCTTTCGGCTAAATTTCAACACACCGCGAACCAAGCGCATCCCTAAGCGCTTTGGGTAATTACTTTTGCTAGCCTGCTTCTGCTCTTTCCCTCTATCCTCCAAGACACCTTTCCGATGAAACTTGCGATTCTGTCGCGTGAGCCGAAGCTGTATTCCACGACTCGTCTGGTAGAAGCCGCGCAGCAGCGCGGCCACGACGTGGCGGTTATCGACCATATGAAATGCAACCTGGTGCTCGAGAAAGGAGCCCCCGGCATTGTGTATCTCGACAATAAACTCGAAAAATTCGACGCCATTATCCCCGTATCGGGGCCTCCGCCACTTTCTACGGCACGGCTGTGGTGCGGCAGTTTGAGATGATGAAGGTGAAAACCGCCGTCGAAAGCCAGGCCATCATCCGCTCCCGCGACAAGCTGCGCTCCATGCAGATTTTGTCCCGGGCCGGCGTGGGCATGCCCAAGACTGCCTTTACCAACTATTCCAACGAAGTATCCGAGCTGATCGGGCTGGTGGGCGGCGCGCCGGTCATCATCAAGCTGCTCGAAGGCACCCAGGGCCTGGGCGTGGTGCTGGCCGAATCGGAAAAGGCGGCGCAATCGGTGATTGAGGCCTTTCACAACCTCAAGGCCCGCATTATCGTGCAGGAGTACATTGCCGAAAGCAAGGGCGCCGACCTGCGGGCCTTTGTGGTCAACGGCGAAGTAGTGGGGGCCATGAAGCGGCAAGGCAAGGAAGGCGAGTTTCGCTCCAACCTGCACCGCGGCGGCACCGGCACCCTCGTCAAGCTCACCCGGGCCGAAAAAGCCGCTGCCCTGCTGGCCACCAAAGCCCTGGGCCTGGGCATTGCCGGCGTCGATATGCTGCAAAGCAAGCGTGGCCCGCTGGTGCTGGAGGTAAACTCCTCGCCGGGCCTGGAAGGCATCGAAAAAGCTACTGGCCTCAACATTGCCGGCAAAATCATCGAGTATACCGAAGCCCTAACTCAGCGCAAGGCGAAAAGCAAACCTACCGGCGACCTAGATAAAACGCCCGCGCCCATGCCCGACTCGCAGTCGGACACGCCACGGGGGTAGGCCGCTGAGAAAGGCCGGACCTGCTACTGAATATGGGTTGTATCATCACTGAGTATGCGCCCCACCACACTGAGCCGTTGCGGCAGCTATACCTAGCCGCCCGGCAGCAGGCCTTCACCTGGCTCGATTCGGCGCAGTTTGCCCTAGCTGACTTTGATACGGTAACGCAGGGAGAAACCATCCTGGTGGCGCTGTTGCAAGACCAGCCTGTGGGGTTTATTGCCTGGTGGCCGCCCGACAACTTTATTCACTTTCTCTTTGTGGCTCCCGCGCAGGCGGGTAGCGGCGTGGGCAAAGCCTTGCTGCAGGCTTGCCTAGCGCAAATTGGCCGCCCGGCCACGCTCAAATGCCTGCAGCAAAACAGTTCGGCCCTGGGCTTCTATCAGCACCTGGGGTGGACGATTCAGGACGTCGGGACCAGTTCGGAAGGGCCTTACTATTTGCTCAGGTTGCTGTAGCTACGGGGTAGTAAAGGTCCCAGAGAAGGGGAGAGGCGCTGTCATTTCCGGGCTTGGCTAAAAGGCTGACAGCAAGGGTTAGCCGATTTTTTTGAAACTTGCGGGCTTTCTGAGCGGGCAAGGGGCCGGCTCCCGGCCTGCGTCCGGTGGTTACGCAGCCTTAGCGTGCCTCAATTTTGCTGGAAGCTCCGTTTGCCGCCCCCGCCAACATGCTCATCAACGGCCTTACGATTCGGCCGGGCGAACAGGTCCTGACGCGGCTGGTTATTTCGCGCCTGCCCTCGGGCACCGTTATCGACGTGCCCGTGCACGTGTACCGCTCTGAAAAGCCGGGCCCCACGGTTCTGCTGATGGCCGGCATGCACGGCGACGAGGTAAACGGAATCGAAACCATCCGCCGCCTCGTCCGGCGCGACCTGCTGCACCCCTTGCGCGGAACCATCATTGCCATTCCCATCCTCAACATCTACGGCTTTCTGAATTTCAGCCGGGAAGTGCCCGATGGTAAAGACGTGAACCGCAGCTTTCCCGGCCATCCGCGCGGTTCGCTGGCCAGCCGCGTGGCCCACCGCTTCATGCGCGAAATCATGCCCCTGGTCGACTGCGGCATTGATTTTCACACCGGCGGCGCGGCCCGCAGCAACTTCCCGCAGGTGCGCTGCCAACTCGGCTCCCCCGACAGCGACGATTTGGCTCAGGCCTTTGGGGCGCCTTTCACGCTGCACTCCGCCCTGCGGCCAGGCTCCTTACGGGAGGCGGCCTTTAAGCAGGGCAAGTCCATTATTGTGTACGAAGCCGGCGAGTCGCTGCGGCTCGATGAGACCGGAATCGACATGGCTATTGCCGGCACGTTTCGGGTGCTGCATCATTTGGGCATGGTGCCCGAAGCCAGCCCGCCGACTCAGCCTACCATTGTGTGTTTGCGCCACACCTGGCTGCGGGCCAAGTTTGCGGGTCTGTTTCGCAGCCACGTGCAAAACGGGCAGTACCTGGAAAAAGGCCAGACCTACGGCAGCGTAGCCGACCCCTACGGCGAGCAGGCCGTGCGGCTGGAGTCGCCGGTAGCGGGCTACATTATCGGGCTCAACCACATGCCGGTGGTCAACCAGGGTGACGCTTTGTTGCACGTGGGTTTGGTAGACGAAGCCGAAGCTGCCCGGCTGGCCCGCAATCCGCCGTTCAACGAAAAGCCCGGCGACCCGGAAGAGTCGGAAGAAATAGAAATCGAATAAGCACCGCTGCCGCCGGTGCTACTGACGGCAGCATTTTTCCCTTGTCCATATGAGTTCAGTTCCTGCCCTGCCGCGTACGGCCCGCCTGCAGCTGCGGCCTTTTCAGGCTGCTGATCTGCCTGCTTTTGCCGCTTACCGCGCCAACCCCGCCGTAGCCCGTTTCCAGAGTTGGGAACCGTACACTGCGGCTCAGGCCGAGGCTTTCGTGGCCAGTCAGGCTGGCGCCACTATTCCTGGCCCGCCCGGCACCTGGGTTCAGATTGCCATTGCCCGCGCCGACACCGACGAGCTGCTGGGCGACTGTGCCCTGTGCCTGCAAGCCGATGAGCCCCGGCTGGCCGAAATCGGTATTACGCTGGCGCCGGCGCAACAGGGGCAAGGGTACGCCACCGAAGCATTGCGGGCCCTGCTGGAATACTGCTTCCGGGAGCTACACCTGCACCGGGTAATGGCCGTGACCGACTGCCTCAACCACGGCTCGGTCGAGTTGCTGGCTAGGGTAGGAATGCGGCGGGAAGCTCATTTCCGGCAGCACGTCTGGTTTAAGGGCGCTTGGGGCGACGAATACGTGTATGCGCTGCTAGGGCAGGAATGGCAGCAAAACCACGGATAAAGGCTTTGATAGGCAGGTAGCTTGCCACTTTTTGTGTTTCTTTGGTCAGCCATTGACGGGCTTTTTCTCTTTTTCTCTTTTTTCTCGAATGAACAATCCCCTGCGCCTGATAATCGACGCCGTGCTCGTAGTGGCCGTAATCGTACTGTTTTACCTACACTTCTCTTCTAAGCCCGCCGTGGCGCCCGCAGCGGCTACGCCTGCTGCCGTAGTGCAGCCCGCCGCCAAAGATGATGACGACACCACCGCCACTGCTGCCACTACCACGGTAGTGCCCGTAGCCGATACCGATAAAGTAGCTTATGTGGAATCGGGCAAGCTGCTGGAAGGCTACAAAGGCATGCAGGACGCCCGCCGCAGCTTCGAGGCCAAGGCCAGGGGTTGGGAGCGCCAGAACCAAGCCCTGGTAACCAGCTTTCAGTCGGCCGTGCAGCAGTACCAGAAGCAGGCCGAAAGCCTGACGCCCGAGCAGCGCGCCGCCACCGAGCAGAAACTGCAGACCCAGCAGCAGCAGGCCGGTATGGCCCAGGAAAAGCTGCAGCGCCAGGCCCAGCAGGAAGAAGCCAAGATGACTGAGCAAGTACTCGGCCGCATCAACAAGCAGATCGAGAAGTACGGCAAAGACAACGGCTACAAACTGATTCTCATTGCAGCCCCCAGCGGCACCATCGCCTACGGCCGCAAAGACATCGACATCACCGACCAGGTGCTCAAGCACCTGAACCAGGAGTACGCCGGCAAAAAATAAGTTTAACCTTATATATGAACCCGGAAATGCCTGTCGTTTAGTGCAAACGGCAGGCATTTTTACTAAGGCAGCCAGCCAACCTTCCAGCCCGCTTCCGCATCCTACACTACGCCGGCCGCTTGCCGGTCCCACCTGCCCTGCGGGTGTTCATTCCTTAGCCACTCATTTATAGCTCTTATCTACCCTTTTTTATGAGCCGAATTCGCTCACTTCTTTTGCTCGGCGGCCTGCTGGCAGGGGCCACTGCGGTCCAGGCCCAACAGCCCGGCAAACTTACCATCAGCGGCTACGTCCGGGACCTGGCTACGGGGGAAAACCTCATTGGCGTGGCCGTGATGAACCCAGCCACCGGCCAGGGCACGGCCACCAACAACTTCGGCTTCTACTCCCTAACGCTGCCCGCTTCCGCCGACTCCGTGCGGCTGTTCGTGTCGTATCTGGGCTACGAGAAGGGGCGCTTCGCCGTGAAGTCGGAGCGCAGCGTGAGCCACGATTTCCGCCTGCGGCCTTTGTCGGCTGAAATAGCCGGCGTGGAAGTGGTGGGAACCAAAGAGGAAAAAATTGCCCAGAGCACCCGCATGGGCACCATCAACGTGCCCATCAGCCAAATCAAGGCCCTGCCCGCGCTGTTTGGCGAAACCGACGTGCTCAAGGTGCTGCAGCTGCTGCCCGGCGTACAAAGCGGGGGCGAGGGGCAGAGCGGCCTGTACGTGCGCGGCGGCTCGCCCGACCAGAACCTGGTGCTGCTCGACGGTACGCCCGTGTACAACGCAGCCCATTTATTCGGCTTTTTCTCCGTGTTCAATGCCGATGCGCTGAACAATGTGGAGCTGATTAAGGGGGGCTTTCCGGCCCGTTATGGCGGGCGCCTGTCCTCGGTGCTGGATATTTCCATGAAGGAAGGCAACATGCAGGAGTTTCACGGCGAAGGCGCCATCGGCATTGTGGCCTCCAAGCTGACGTTGGAAGGCCCGATTAAAAAGGATACGGCTTCGTTTATCATCTCGGCCCGCCGCACCTACATCGACTTGCTGGCCCGCCCGGTGATTAACTACGCCCTGTCGAAGGAAGGTATTCCCTATGACGAGCGGCCTACCGTGGGTTACTTCTTCCACGATTTGAATGGCAAGCTCAACTGGAAGGTAAGCCGCCGCGACCGGCTTTACCTGAGCGCCTACACCGGCTACGACAAGTTCTACGGCCGCTACAACGACAAGGACGACGACGGGACTTACTACAAGGAAAACGACGGGCTGGGCTGGGGCAACCTAACCGCCGCCCTGCGCTGGAACCACGTGCTCAACGACCAACTGTTCATGAACACGCACTTCACCTACAGCAAGTACCAATTCAACGTCGGCATCGAGCAGGAAAACAAGATTATCGACAACGGGCAGCCCCGGGTAGATAAGTTTGCCCTGAAATACTTGTCCAACATCCGGGATTTAAGCCTCAAGACCGACCTGGACTACGTGCCCAATCCCGACCACTACATCCGGTTTGGCGGGCAGTACATTCTGCATTCCTTCCGGCCCGGCGCCCTACAGGTAAAAGGGGGCGGCCCGGCCGATATCGAGTCGGGGGTGCAGACCCTAGCCAGCGAAGCCAGCCTCTACGCCGAAGACGACTACCGCGTGACGGACCGGCTCAAGGTGAACGGGGGCTTGCGCCTGAACAGCTTTCTGGTAGACAACAAGATTTATCCGTCGGTGGAGCCCCGCCTGGCGGCCCGCTTTCTGCTGACCGAGAACTGGGCCCTAAAAGGCTCCTACGCCCGCACCACGCAGTATATTCACCTACTCACCAACAGCGGCATCGGCCTGCCCACCGATCTGTGGGTGCCTGCCACGGCCAAGGTCAAGCCCCAGCGCGCCCAGCAGGTTAGTCTGGGAGCCGCCCGTACCCTGCAGCATAAGGGCGAGGAGTACGAGCTGAGCCTGGAGGCCTACTACAAGCCCATGCAAAACCTGATTGAGTACCGGGAAGGCGCCAGCTTTCTGGGTACTACCGACAGCAAATGGGAAGATAAGGTAACCAGCGGCCAGGGCTGGGCCTACGGTACGGAAGTATTCCTGCAGAAGAAGTCGGGCCGCACCACGGGCTGGATCGGTTATACGCTGGCCTGGAGCAACCGGAAGTTTCCGGAGCTGAATCAGGGCCGGCTGTATCCTTACAAGTACGACCGCCGCCACGACGCCTCCCTGGTTATCGTGCACAAGTTCAGCCCCACCTTCACGCTCTCGGGCACCTGGGTGTACGGCACCGGCAACGCCACGACGCTTTCCGAAGGCCGTTTCCGCCTGGGGCCCTACGACCAGTACGAGGAGTACGGTCCGCGCAACAGCTACCGGATGCGCGCCTACCACCGCCTCGATTTGGATTTGAGCAAGACCAAGAAAAAGAAGTGGGGCGAAGTCGTCAACAGCTTCAGTTTGTACAACGCTTATAGCCGCCGCAACCCCTACTACATGTACCTCTCCAGCGACTACGACTACCAGACCGGCCAGAATAAGTCGGTATACAAGCAGATTTCGCTGTTCCCCATTATTCCTTCCTTTAGCAAGAGCTTCAAATTCTAACCCGCCTTCCGATGTCTACGCTATATAACATGAGCCTGCGCACTGCGGCCCTGGGCTTGCTCAGTCTGGGCCTGCTGGGCGGCTGCGAAACGGTTATCGACCTGCCCGAGCCCGAGCACACTCCGCGCATTGCCCTCAAGTACATTCTGAGCAATTATGAAACCACGCGGCAGCACGATGAGCTGGCCGATACCCGCACATTGTTTGTGAGCAACAGCCAGCGGATATTTTCCAACAAGCAGGCCCGGGGCCGCAAAGATGCTACCGTGGTGGTGCTGGACGAAAATGGTACGGTAGTGGAGCGGTTTCAGCCGGTGGAGCCCAGCGCGCCCTACGATACGTTCAATATTGGCTACTACAAGCCCACGCTCAAGCTCAAAGGTGAGCCAGGCCGCACCTACAAGCTGCGGGCCTCGTTGCCGGGCTTCGAGACGGTGGAAAGCACGCTGACCCTGCCGGCCGTGCCGGTTATCGAAAGCGCTGCATTCATCAAAAACGAAAGCAAAAGCAACGGGAGCGAAGTCCACGGGCAGCTTTCCCTAACGGTGGCTGACGACCCCAACGCCACTAATTACTACGTGGCCTTCGCCCGGGCCATCAATTCGCAAAATCCCGAGTATCAGGGCTGGTCGGGCGTAGAGGTAGCCGAAGATGAAAGTGACTTGGAAGTAGACCTGGGGCAGTTTCAGCTCTCCACTATCAACTCGTTTAACGGCTTCAGCTACGGCTTGTACCCCTACGCCGATGTCAACGTGAACGGCAAAAGCTTTTCGCTGACCACTAACGTGCGCTACTACGACGGCTACTGCCAGCAGCCTAACAACTGCCAGCGCCCCGACTACCTGGAGGTGTACGTGACCAGCATGACCCGGGAAACTTACAACTTCTACGTGGCCCGGCAGCGCTACAACGACAGTGAGGGCAACCCCTTTGCCGAGCCCGCGCCCCTGCCTTCCAACATCCGGCCCGGCTACGGCCTGTTTGGCGGCATGACCGACGCCGTGTACCGCATCAAGCTGCGCTAGAGCCGGTAGGTGCCGGACGCCACAAGAAAGTGCTTTAAAAAACCCCGCCGCGCAAGTAGTGGGGGCTTTTTGCATAAGAGGCCGTCTGAACCCCGACGTAACTCACCGCGCGGCCAGCCTGCGTATCTTGCACGGCGGCGCGGATAGCCGGAGCTATTTACCACGTTTGGCAGTTTACATTCCATGGACTATTTCGTCGCGCCGCACTCCATCGTGCGCACTATCTGGGGCAAATCGGACACGGTGCTGTTTATTTTCGCCGGGGCCGCCGCCGAATTTGCCCTTAACAAGGCTGTGGATTGGCTCTACTTCACCGGTAAGCTCCCCGCCGACCCCCTGGGCCGCCTGTTTTCGACGGTAGAATACGCCCGCCGCATCGTTTTTGCCGAGCGCGCCGCCGCCGAGCAGGCCATTGATACCATTGCCGCCATTCACGGGGCCGTGGAAGCCAAGCGCGGGGCCGCCATTCCCGACTGGGCCTACCGCGACGTGCTCTATATGCTCATCGATTATTCCATCCGCTCCTTTGAGCTGCTGGAACGGCCCCTGACGGCCGCCGAGCGGGAAGAAGTCTTCGACGTGTTTGCTCGCGTGGGGCGGCGCATGGGCCTGGTGGAAGTACCCGATTCGCACGCTCAGTGGCTGGTGGCCCGCCATGAGCACCTAGCCCAGGACCTTTCGCCCAGCCGCTTCACCACCGACCTATTCCTGCAGTACCGTCACCACCTGGGTGGCTTGCGCTACGGCCTGCTGCAGCAGGCCCAGCGCCTGGTGTTGCCCGCAGTAGTGCGCCAAATGCTGCACCAGAGTTCTTGGTCTTGGCTGCGGCCCCTGGTGCCCGTGTACCGCCGTACCCAGCACCTGCGGGTGGCCCGCTGGGCCATCAACGCCTTGCTGCCGGCCGCTTACCAAGCCCAGATTCAGGCTTTGGACGAGCCCCCGGTTCTGCGGCCGGTGTAAGCTTCGGGGTTCTTTGTTTACAAAGCAAAACACCCCGTTGGCAGCTGCCAACGGGGTGTTTTGCTTTACTAGGAAGCGAAATACTTATTCTTTCACCAAGCGTTTCACGACGGAGCCCTCAGTCGTCTGCACGTGCACGGAGTACAAACCTGCGGGCAGGCTGCTCAGGTCTACAGTCAAGCTCAGGGCACCCGCTTGGGCGCGGGCTGCCTGCTGCAGCACGGGTTGGCCCAGGCTGTTAAGCACTATAACCTTGACAGCGCCGCTCTGGAGCAAGCCGCTAAGCTGCAGTGTGGCGGTACGGGCAGCAGGATTGGGGTACAAGGACGTCTGGGCGGCCAGGCTGCTTGGGCGGGTAGCCAGCACGAAGCTCTGGAAGTCGTAATAGTATAACTTGTAGACGTTGAGAAAGACGTGGTTGACAGCGTCAACGCGCTGTTGCAAACGTCGGCTTGGGTCGTTATTGGAATTGTAGGCGTAGAGGTAGCGCTGCCCGGAAGTCGGCTGCCAGGCGCCGTTGGTCCAGGTTTCGGTATAGTTGCTGAGCTGGCCGCCGGCCGCGTCGTAGGTGCGCGTCAGGCGGGTGTAATCGGCCCAGCCGGTACCTACCACATTCTGAGTTACCGCTACGTAGTCGTTGGAGTTGGCCGTGTAGGTAGTAGTGGTGCGGATGTTGGGAGTCCAGGCGTTGTTGCTCCACACCTGCATTTCGTAGTAGGTCGTCCGGTTCTGAACGTCGTAGCGGAAGGCCGTGAAGCGGGAAGTATTTACCCAGGCATTGCTAACCCAGTTTTGCTGCACGTAACTGCTGTACAACGACGTGTTATCGGAGTAAGTGTACTGGTAACGGAAGGCCAGCACGTAGGTTTTGGTGCTGTTGTTCCAATTGCTCTGCGTGTCTTCAGTTGGCCGGTTTTGGGAATCGTACACCGTCGTCATCTGGCTGCCCGAAATGGTGGCCCAGGCCCCGTTCGTCCAGTTCTGGGTGTAGAAGCCCGTCTGCCTTTGACTATCGTAGAGGTACTGGAACAAGTTTGAATTCACCCATGCCCCGTTGGTCCAGTCTTGAATAATCTGGTTCAACATGCGGCCCTGGCTGTCGTAGGTCCAGGTCAATAGCATGGTGTTTCGCCAAGCCGAGTTCACCCAGTTTTCGGTCAGAGAAGTTGTGGCTAAGTTGGCCGAGTTATAAGTGTAAGTGATGCGGCTAACCGGCACCCGCGTGGCCGAATCCACGGAAACGACCTGCAACAGTTGTCCCTGGGAAGTGTAAGTCAGGGAGGTGCTGACCGGCGCCGGAGTCCATTGGTTGGAAGCGGTAACCCAGTTGTAGCCCGTCGAGCGGGTATGGCGGCGTATGGTCGTCGCCCGGGCTGCGTCAGCGGGGTAAAACGGGCTGTCGGGCGGGGAGGGCAGCACAAACGGGCGTGGGACTGCCTCGTAAGTTGTTGAGACCGGGGTGGTCTGGGCCCAGGCTCCCGACCAGGCAGTGCCCAGTATAGCCAGCAATAGGAGTAAGGATTTTATCATGAGTATGCGTTAAGGAAGATATTTTCGAAAGGACAACCAGTAAGCAGCGCGTCAGATGATGCTACACCAGTAGCGCTAGAGCTGCGTAGTAGCTGATAGTGCCTGCTTGAATAGCCGCAGAAAGCAAAAAAAGACGTCCCTGGATTTTCCAGGGACGTCGGCTGGTGTATTGCTCAGGTTTTGGCTTCGCTTAGAAGGTAAAGCGCAGGCTCACGGCCGCGTCGTTGTAGAAGCCGGTGTAGCCGTTGAATACTTCGAAGTAGGGCTTGTAGTCGATGCCGACTACGAAGGGCAGGTCTTCCATCTTGTATTCCAGGCCCAGAATCAGGTCGGCCCGAAGGCTACGTAGGTAGCATCGTCGGTTACGTAGCGCCGGAACACTACGTACTGGTCTTTTTTGTGGTAGCGGTAGTAGCGTACGTCGTCGAAGTAGTAGCGGCCCTGGTAGGCACCCAGGTGGAAGCCCGCACCGTAGTAAAACTGCAGGCCGCGCACGTCCGAAATGGCCTTGTGCTTTTCGCCCAGCAGCGTGAGCCGGGCCCGCGGGCTTTGTACTCCGTCGTAACCAGGGCTTCGAGCGCGACGCCGTTTTTACCGCTCATGAAGTGCTTGATGGTCAGGCCCGAGGAGTAGCCGCCGCCGCGCAGACCAATGCCGGTGCTGTAGCCGGAGCTTGAGCCGGAGCCACCCGACGACTTCTTTTTGCTTTGGGCCGATACCAGCGTGGCGCTGCAGAGCAAAACCACGACCAGGAAAAGAGAGGAAATACACTTCATACGTTCTGGAACTGCTAAGGAAATATGGGACAAAAGTAAGCAGCCCAGCCGGACTTAGCGACGCAAGATGCGGCCCACCGCAATTTCATCCGATAAGTGCACTTTAATCCCGCCTCCGTCATCTTCAGCGGCCCGCAGCATGGCCCGTGCCACTGCAGCCCCCGGCACAGCCCGGTACCGGCGCAGCGGCCCCAGCAGCAGCGGATTGAGCACGCGCAGCAGCACGGCGCCTACTTGCTCGCCGGCACGCTTTTCGGTTCGCTCGCCCAGCAGCAGCGAGGGGCGGAAAATATGAATTGCCCGGAATGGGGCCTGCCGCACGGCCTGCTCCATCTCGCCCTTCACCTTGTTGTAATAAAACCGGGAACCGGCATCGGCCCCCATGGCCGAGATGACCATAAACTGGGCCGCGAAATTGGCCGCCGTCAGGGCGGCCAGCTTCACCACGTAGAGGTAGTCGACCTTGTAGAAGGCTTCTTTGGAACCGGCCTGCCGCATGGTGGTGCCCAGGCAGCAAAACACGTCGTCGGCAATGAGGGAAAGACGGTGCTGCTCCAGCTGGTCCATGTCCAGCAGGCGCTGCTCTAGCTTAGGGTGTACTATTGGTATGGGCCGCCGGCCTACGGCAATGACTTTGGCGTAGCGGTCGGAGGCCAGCAGCAGGGCAGCAACTGGCTGCCAACGAGGCCGCTGGCGCCGGCAATAAGAGCAGTTTTCTGGAGTTTCATAGGGCAGAGGGAGCGGAAAGCGGTACGACCGGCGAAGAGAAAGGCCGGCCTACCATACGCAGGATTTCCGCCCGGGACTATCCCCGGCGCCGGCTACTTTCCCTCTACCAGACGCGTCTGCTCGGGCAACAGTTGTACCAGCCCCTGTTTATACAAGGAGCCCAGGGCTTTCTTAAACACTTTCTTGCTCATTCCCAGGCGACGGTAAATATCGTCGGCCTCACTTTTATCCGAGAGGGGGAGACTGCCGTTGGCTTTGCGCAAAGCATCCAGAATCACCTGGGCCGCGTCGAGGGCCTCGGCGTAGCCCAGCTTCTGCAGGCTGATATCGAGCTTGCCGTCGGGCCGCACTTGGCGCACGTAGCCCGTGGGCGTGTCGCCCAGGCGCAGGGGCTTGAACACCTCGTTATAATAGAGCAAGCCCTGGTGGGTGCCGTTGACGATGGCCGAATAGCCCAGGTCGGTTTCGGCGGCAATGAAGAGCTTTACTTCGTCGCCGGCCTGGCCGGGGAAGGGCTCCTCGCTCAGAAACCGGTCCCACTTGGCCGTGGCCACGATGCGGTCTGTGGTTTCGTCGAGGTACACGTACACCGTCACGCGCTGGCCGGGCGCAGGTTGCGCCATTGGTTGCTGTAGGGCAAAAACAGGTCTTTTTCCAGGCCCCAGTCCAGGAAGGCGCCCACCGCCGTCACGTCGCGCACGGTCAGGGCCGCAAACTCGTTGACGCGCACGTAGGGCTCCAGGGTGGTGGCAATCAGCCGGTCCTCGGAGTCGCGGTACACGAATACCCGCAGCCAGTCGCCCACTTGCGTGCCCTCGGGCACGTACTTGCCCGGAATCAGCAGGTCGCCGTCGTCAGAGGTCAGGTATAAGCCAAAATCGACCGCGCGGGCCACTTCCAGTTCGTTAAAATCGCCGAGCGCAAGCATGAGGTGAAGTGGTGAAATTGTGAAATGGTGAGTTGTTCTGGGGCAAAGGTAGCCTATCCGGGGCGGTAGTGCTGCGGCGCTGTTGCCAGGCCCGGTGGTTGACTAGCCGGGCCTCCAAATGGCTGCAAGTGCCCGCAACATGTGTCAGATGGCGCTGTAGACATTTACAACGAAGTAACCCAAGTGGAGAATGGCGCTGTAGACGTTTACAACGCCATACGCCAGACGTCAGATGCCGTTGTAAACATTTACAACGGCATAAGTCAAATGTCAGACGGCATTGTAGACGTTTACAACGCAGCAATCCGCCGGGCGGGTGCTTCTGTAACTACGTACAAGACCTGATTTCAAGCGCCGCGCCTCTCGCGCCTTCAGAACGTCAACTCACCATTTCACCGCTACTCGTAGCGCACCGTGTTGGGCTGGGCGAAGTTGAAGTCGCTGAAACCGTAATAAGGGCGGGCGTTTTCGAAGACGCGGAAGCCGCCGGGGTTGGTTTGGCCGCGGGGGTAATAACCCAGCAGCAGCTGCACGGTGCGCACGGCAATGTATTCGTTGCGCAGGCGCAGCCCCAGGCCGAAGCCGGTGTAGGGCGTGTTGCGGAAAGGCAATTCCTGCCCGGGCTTATTGGCCAGCCAGGCCGCATCTACGAACGCCACGCCCGCCACCCGGAAGCCCAGAAACGAGACGGGCGTAAAGACGGTGGTTTCGTAGTTGAGCACGAAGCGGCTGGTACCTCGCATATCCGACTCGAAGCCCCGCAGCCCGCGGTTGCCGTCGATGAGCAGGCCCTGTTCGTCGGCGCGGCGGTTGAAGCCCAGGGCCGAGCGGTTCCAGAAAAAATGCCGCCACTGCCAGTTGCCGGTGTGGTAGAGGCGGGTAAAATACAGCACTTCGGTGCTGAGCAAACCCTGTTGCCAGTCCTTGTCGCGCTGCCGGACATACGAGCCAAACTCCCCGCTCAGATACAGGTAGCCATTGCGCATACTGAAGCCGCCGGTGGCCGCACGCACGGCGTAGTAGTGGCGGTTGGCTTGGTCGTTGAAATCGTAACCGGCCGTCAGGCTTAGCAGCGTACCGGTCGGAATGTCCTCGGTGCGGCCAAAGCCGAACAGGTACTTGTCCTTATAATATCGCCGCACGCTGTAGCCCACCGTGCCCAGCACCACCGTGGAGTTGAGGTAATCCGGGTTGGGGCGGGCCGTGTAGTTGGTATTAAGTACCCGGCCCGACACAATCAGGCGGGCGGGGTTTTCGTAGCCCAAATCGTAGCTGCGCAGCCGGAACGAGCGGCCCAGCCAGGCGTCCCGGATGCTGTAGTTGGAGGGCAGGTAAAAGGTTGGCTTGTCAGGCAGTGTCACCGCTATGCCCTGGCGGGAGCTGCGCAAGGATACGGCCCCGGCGTAGCGGGTGTTGAGCGAGTAAAAGTCGCGGGAGAAGCCAATGGCCTTTTCCTCGTACTGAAACTCGTTGCGGTAGCGCACCTGCCCGTTGATAAAGTTGCGGAACGGCACCACGTAGCTGCCCTCGTAGCTCCACGACTGGGGCTCGGTGCGGCCGTACTCGAAGCGGTTGTTGATCTGGTGGCCCTGGCCCAGGAAGTTCACGTCGCGGGCCGCAATAACGCCCGCGCCCACGTCGCGCAGCTCAAACGAGCCCCCGATGCTGAACACGTCCTTGGTAATAATGCGGATGTCGACGCTGTCCTGAGTGGTGGTTTCCTCGTCCACGAACACGCGGGCGTCGAGCAGCTCGTCGGTCTGGCGCAAGAGACGCTCCGATTCGGTCAGGGCCTGGGGAGCCAGCTCTTCGCCCACCCGAAACAGCAGCAGCTGCCGCACCCGGGCCCGGGAAGTGGTTACGTGCAGGCTGTTGCCGGTGCGCTCCAGGATATTGCGGGGCTGGCGCGTGGGGTCCGAGACGCTGTAGCCAAACGCGTCGAGGGCCCGGATATCGATGCGCCGCACGATTTTGTAGTTGTGCTGATCAAACTGCCGGTCGAGCAGCTCCACGTCGATACCGACCTGGTCTTCCTTGCGCTCCGTGAAGTTGAAAATGGCTGAGGCCGCCTTGCCGGCAATGGTTTTGCGCTTGGTGTACGCCTTCAGGCCCGTCAGCACCCGCTCCTGGTCGAAGCGGCGGCGCAGGGAGTCGCGCCGGGTTTCGGGCTGGGTCCGCATCGAGTCCGTTACCACGGGCTTGGTCGGCTGCTGAGCCCAGGCGCTGCCCGCCACCAATAGCAGAGCCAGCAGCCCAGGCAGGCGGCGCAGCAATACGGAAACAGACCAGACACAGAGGTTCATGAAACGGCAACAACACGGTGGCTAACGGCCCGGCACAAGGGCCGTCGGCAAAGCCTTACTCGGCAAGTTACGAAGGGAAGGGGCGGTCCGCAACAGCTGAGCTGGATAAGCAAAAAAAGGTTGAGCGCGGCCGGTTGGCTGCCAAAGGCCGCAACAGGGGAGAAGGGCAGAAAGTGGCCACGCAGGGGCCCAGGCGGGAACCATTTCCTAAAAAAATTAGCTTAGTATAGTATTGCGCAGAAAGAATCAATCTGCTATTTTTAAGCCCTCAAACAGCCCCTAATGAACGAGCGGATTCAGGAAAAGCTAAGTATTTTGGCAGATGCCGCGAAGTACGACGTGTCGTGCTCCAGCAGCGGCGGCAAGCGGAAAAACGAGAACAAAGGCCTGGGCAACGCCGAGGGCATGGGCATCTGCCACTCGTTTACTGAGGACGGCCGCTGCGTGTCGCTGCTCAAGATCCTGCTGACCAACTACTGTATCTTCGACTGTGCTTACTGCGTGTCGCGCCGCTCCAACGACGTGAAGCGCGCCGCCTTTACCGTGGACGAAGTCGTGGACCTGACCATGAACTTCTACCGCCGCAACTACATCGAAGGCCTGTTCCTGAGTTCCGGCATCTTCAAGGATTCCGACTACACCATGGAGCGGCTGGTGCGCATCATCAAAAAGCTGCGCACCGAGCATAAGTTCAACGGCTACATCCACGTCAAAACCATTCCCGGCGCCTCGCCCGAGCTCATTGCCGAAGCCGGCCTCTATGCCGACCGCCTCAGCGTGAATATTGAGTTGCCCTCGGAGTTGAGCTTGACTACGCTGGCACCGGAGAAAAACTACCAGGAAATCCTGACCCCGATGGGCCAGATCCGGGACGGCATCACCCAGAACAAGGAGGAAAAGGCCCTGTTCAAGAAGGTGCCCAACTTCGCCGCCGCTGGTCAGAGCACCCAGCTCATCGTAGGCGCCTCGGCCGAAAATGACCACCAGATCATCAAGCTCACCGATTCGCTCTACAAGGGCTACGGCCTGAAGCGGGTGTACTACTCGGGCTACATTCCGGTGAGCGGCGACGCCCGCCTGCCCCAGGTAACGCAGCCACCCGTGATTCGGGAGCACCGCCTCTACCAGACCGACTGGCTCATGCGCTTCTACGGCTTTGAGGCCGATGAAATCCTGGACCCGGAGCACCCGTTCCTGGACCTGGAAATTGACCCCAAGCTGGCCTGGGCCCTGCGCAACCGCCACGTGTTTCCGGTCGACATCAATACGGCTGACTACGAGATGATTCTGCGAATTCCCGGCGTGGGGGCCCGTTCGGCCAAGCGCATTGTGGCGGCCCGCCGCTTCTCGCCGCTCAGCCTCGACCACCTGCACAAGTTTGGGGTGGTGCTCAAGCGGGCCAAGTTCTTTATTACCTGCAAGGGTCAGGCTCTCGAAACCCGCGACTACGACGAGCAGAGCATCCGCCGCCAGATTCTGTTTGGCGCCGGCTCGGTCCGCTCGGCCCTGGTCACCCAGCAGCTCGATTTGTTTGCCCAGGCCAGTTAAGGTGCCTGGGCTGGTGACGAAAGAAGGAATTGTGAAAAAGCTACACCAACCTCTAGTACGCATTAAACCAAGTCTTTCTACTGTCCCACGCTTACCGATTAACCTACTACGATGATGACTATTACCCACCGCGGTGCCGACGCGTCGGCCGCCATCCAGGAAACCAAACCCGAAAAAGTAGCCCGCCTGGCTTGCTGCTGCAAGCTCAGCGACCTGCTACCCATCGTGCGCCAGCTGCACGAGAAAACCCGCGCCCAGAACGCGCAATCGGCCGAACGGCCCGAAGCAGCCTGAGCCCAACCGCAACCCCGGCGCTATGCTAGCGGTAAAGCGTAGGGTGCACTACGAACTCGAACATCACTACATCGACACAAACGGCGTCCGCCTGCACGTGGTGCAGTGCGGCCCCGCGCACGGCCCACTCGTGGTGTTGCTGCACGGCTTTCCCGAATTCTGGTACGCCTGGCACCGGCAGCTGCACGCGCTGGCCGCGGCCGGCTACCGCGTGTGGGCTCCCGACCAGCGCGGCTACAACCTGAGCGACAAACCCCACCAAGTGGCCGACTACCGCATCGACACGCTGGCCCGGGACGTGCTGGGCTTGCTTGACGCGGCCGGTGAGCAACAGGCCTTTGTGGTAGGCCACGATTGGGGCGCGGCTGTGACCTGGCACCTGGCGGCACACTACCCGACGCGGGTGCGCAAGGCGGCCATGTTGAACGTGCCACACCCGAGCGTGATGAACCGCACGCTGCTGCGGAGCGCGGAGCAGTTGCGTAAAAGCTGGTACATTTTCTTTTTCCAACTGCCCTTGCTACCTGAGTGGCTGGTGCGGCGGCGCAACTGGGCATTTGGCCGGCAGGCGCTGGTGGGCACTAGTCGGCGGGGCACGTTCAGCACTGCCGATTTAGCCGAATACGTAACTGCCTGGCAGCAGCCCCGGGCCATGCGCAGCATGATCAACTGGTATAGGGCCGCCGTGCGTGCTCCGCGCCAACTGGCTACGGGGCGGGTTACGGTGCCGGTTCACATTATCTGGGGCGTGAAAGATGCTTTTTTGAAGCGGGAAATGGCTGAGAAAAGCCTGATGCTGTGCGAGCAGGCCCAGCTGACGTACCTGCCAGCCAGCCACTGGGTGCAGCACGAAGAGGCCGACGCTGTGAACGGGCTGCTGCTGCGGTTTTTTGAAGCCTAAAACTGTCCTGTATGAGCCGTTCCCTCACGCCCCTGAATCGTCAGCAAGTGCCGCAAACCGGGACGGCAGGGCCGCGGCCAACGGCCCCGGCCCTCACAGCTCCACCGCTGGATTACACCTACGACGGCTCATTCGATGGGTTGATGACGGTGCTCTTCACGATTTATGACCGCAAAGCTCCACCCAACAGCATTCAGCCGGAAGGCGCAGTGCAGGGTGGGCTGTTTACTCAACCTTTGCTGGTGGAGACGCACGAGGCCACGGCAGCGCGGGTGTGGGACGGGCTGCTGCGCCACATGCGCGAGGAAGCCCGGACGCGGCTGTTTCACGCCTTTCTAAGTGAGCAGCCCGACCGAGAGTTGCTCATCTTCCGTTACGCTGATTTGGCCATGCGTTCCGCCCAGGACATTGCCGAAAACTACACCGACGAAAATGTGCGGCGCGTGGCCCATCTTTCCCAGCAGATGGGGCGGGAAAAGCACCGGATGGAGGCTTTCGTGCGCTTTGAAAAGACGTCCGACGAGCTGTTTCACGCTACCATCGAGCCCGATTTCGACGTACTGCCACTGATTGCGCCCCATTTCACCAAGCGCTACGCCGACCAGCGTTGGCTGATTTACGACCAGCGCCGCCACTACGGCCTCTACTACGACCTGCACCGCACCGACATTGTGCAGTTTGAGTCCGACACTACCACCCCGCGCCGCTCGGGCGTGTCGGCCACGGTGCTCGACGAGCGGGAGCCGCTATTCAAGGTGCTATGGCAAACGTATTTCGACCACGTCAACATTCCGGAGCGCAAGAATATGAAGCTGCACCGGCGGCACATTCCGCTGCGCTACTGGAAGTATCTGAGCGAAAAACAGCCGCGGGAAACCCGGTTTGAGCCGATTCGGAATAAGCGGCCCCAGCCTTAGTCCACCTTGCGCCTCGGCTAAAACCCTTTTACTTTGTCCCGGCTCTGCCGCCCCTTTGTTGGGCGGTGGGGCCGGGACACAGCATTTACATCCACCTTAGCGGCGTAGAATATGGGTAGCATACTGGTTTTTGGCGCTTCCGGGCAATTGGGGCAGTGCTTGGCGCACGTAGCCCGGGAAAGAAACATGACCAACCTGGTTTTTCTGCCCGAGGCGCAAGCCAACATATTGGATAACAATGGACTACAAGCCGTTTTTGCGGAGCACCACCCCACGCACGCCATCAACTGCGCCGCCTACACGGCCGTGGATAAAGCCGAAGACGAAGTAGATATAGCCCGCAAGGTCAACCGGGACGGGGTAGCCAACCTGAGCAAGCTCTGCGCCCAACACAATACCATCCTGATTCACATTTCCACCGACTTCGTCTTTGCCGGCACCGGCAATCAGCCGCTGGTGGAAACCGACGAAACGGCTCCTATCAGCGTGTACGGCCTTACCAAGCTGGAAGGCGAGCAGGTTATTCCGGAGTTTACCGACCGATACTTCGTGCTGCGCACCAGCTGGCTGTATTCCGAGTACGCCGGCAACTTCGTGAAAACCATGCTCAAGCTGGGCCGGGAGCGGGATGAGCTGCGCGTCATCTGGGACCAATTGGGTACGCCCACCTACGCCATTGACCTGGCCGGCTGCATTTTGAGCATCATTGCTGGCGGCAACGAGCAGTTCGGAACGTACCACTATAGCAATGAGGGTGTTACCTCGTGGTATGACTTTGCCACGACTATCTTCGAGCTCAGCCAAACCACGGTCAAAACGACGCCCATCCGCACCGCCGAATACCCCACCAAAGCCACGCGTCCGGCCTACTCGGTGATGGACAAGACCAAGGCCAAAACCCAGCTGGGAGTAACAATTCCGCATTGGCAGGAAAGTCTGCGCGTGTGCATTAGCCGGCTGGCGGCTGCGGAAGCGTAGTTATCCACAGAGGTTTGTTCATAAAAGAGCCGCTACCCATACTCGGGAGCGGCTCTTTTGCTTGGTATTAAGCTTCGACTTTTGGCTGTAATTCCTCCCCGGCTTTAGGCGGGACGGGTGTTGCCGTAAAACCGGTTGACCAGCCACGCCGCCGCGACGAAGGCCAGGCCCACGCCGCACACGCCCGGCCACTGGTAGTGGTGCCAAGCCACCCCGCCCACCAACGAGCCCACCGAGCCGCCAATGAAATATAGCGTCATGTAAATCGTATTAAGTCGGCTGCGGGCCTCGGGAACCAGGGAGAAGATGCGCGACTGGTTGGAAATGTGGGTGGCCTGCACGCCAATGTCGAGCACGATAACACCCACAATTAGGCCCACCAAGTGGTAACCGCCGAAAGCCAGTACCAGATACGCCGCCAGGGCCATCAGAATGCCGATATTAATGGCGTAAGCCGGCCCGCGCGTGTCGGCCGACTTGCCAGCCAAGGGGGCCGCCAACGCGCCCAATGCGCCAATCAGGCCGAAAAAGCCGGCCACGTCGCTCTTGTAGAAATAGGGGCTGCCTTCCAGGAAAAACACCAGCGTAGTCCAGAACACGCTAAACGAAGCAAACAGGAAAGCGCCAGTCAGGGCCGACTTGCGCAGCACCGGCAGTGTGCGGGTCAGCGTCGCTAAGGACTTCATCAGGCTGCCGTAGGTGCCTTCGAAATCGGGTTGGTCTTTGGGCAGCTTCACGGCCAGCACCACGGCCAAAGCCAGCATCACGCCGCTGCCGATACCAAACACCAGCCGCCAGCCGCCGTGGGCTCCGATGTAGCCGCTCAGCGTGCGGGAAGCCAGAATGCCAATGAGCAGACCACTCATGATTTTGCCCACCACCCGGCCTCGCTCGGCATCGGAAGCCAAATGAGCCGCCATGGGCACCAACAATTGGGGTACGGCCGAGAAAATGCCAATCAGCAGGCTGGCCCCAATGAGCAGCAGAAAGGAGGGCGCTAACGCGGCGGCGGCCATAGCACCGGCCGAAAACAGCAGCAAAAGCAGAATCAGGCGCTTGCGCTCCAGCTTGTCGCCCAGCGGCACCACGAAAAACAAGCCCAGCGTGTAGCCCACCTGGGTAAGCGTGGCCACCAGACTGGCCTGGCTGTCGGTGAGCTGGAAGGTGCGGCCAATGTCGGCCAGCAGGGGCTGGTTATAGTAAATGTTGGCTACTACCAGGCCGCAGGCAATGGCCATGAGCCATACCAGGCCGGGCGTGAGGGCAGGAGGGTGAGACTTGGTAGCTGCCGGGGCGCAGAAGAAATCATAGGTGAAAAGCAGCTCAGCTCGCAACGACGGGGCGAAGCGGCAATGAAAATTGAGGGACTTAGGCAACGCTTGCCCGAAGGCTGGCATCTGTCAGCGCGGTATCCGGCGCTGGCAGGCCCGGGCTAATACGTGTAGGACTTAACCCCGAGTTATGTTGAAGAGTTATCAAAAAGCCAATAATGTGACCGGCGCGCTGGTGTTTGGCCTGGCCCTGACTACTTACTTGCTTACGCTGGAACCCACCGTAAGCTTCTGGGACTGCGGTGAATTTATTGCCAGTGCCAACAAATTGCTGGTTCCTCACCCGCCCGGTGCGCCCACGTTTCTGCTGCTCGGGCGGCTGGCTTCCCTGCTGGCCGTCGACCCTAGCCAGGCCGCGGCTTTGGTCAACGGCCTCTCGGCGCTGAGCAGTGCCCTGACGGTGCTGTTCCTGTTCTGGACCATCACGATGCTGGCCCGAAAGCTGGTGCTGCGCGGTATAGAAAGCTCGGTAGAGCCCACCAGCAGCCAGACCCTGCAGATTCTGGGCGCGGGCCTGGTGGGCGCCCTGGCCTTCACCTTCTCCGACTCGTTCTGGTTTAATGCCGTGGAAGCCGAGGTGTACGCCATGTCGGCTTTGTGCACGGCTGTGGTGGTCTGGCTGATGCTGAAGTGGGAAAACCGCGCCGCCGAGCCCGATTCCGACAAATGGCTGATTCTGATTGCCTACGTTATTGGCCTCAGCATCGGGGTGCACTTGCTCAACCTGCTGGCGTTGCCGGCCCTGGGCCTGCTGTATTACTTCCGCAAAACCAGCCAGCCCACTACCCGCGGCGGCCTACTGGCGTTGGGCCTGAGTGGGGCCTTGGTGCTGGCCATTCTACTAGGCATCATTCCGGGCTTGCCCTCGTTGGCGGGAGATTTTGAGGTCTTTTTTGTCAACTCCGTGGGGCTGCCGTTTAACAGTGGGGTGGTTATTTTCCTGCTGTTGCTGGTGGGCGCTATTGCGGCGGGCTTCTGGTTTGCCCAGCGCACCGGCCGGGTACGCCTGCACACGGCGCTGCTAAGCCTGGTGTTCATTCTGATTGGCTATTCGACTTACCTGATTGTGCCGATACGCTCGGGCTTCAACCCCGCCCTCGACGAGAATAACCCCGAGGACGTGCTGTCCTTCGTGAGTTACCTCAAGCGGGAGCAGTACGGCTCCCGGCCCTTGCTCTACGGCCCGCAGTTCAACGCCCAGCCCGTGGATCAGCAGCAGGGCGCCCCGCGCTACGAGCGCAGCCACGATGCCCAGGGCCACGACACCTACGTGGTGGCTGAGCGCCGCCTGGAAACCATTTACCGCGACCAGGACAAGATGCTGCTGCCCCGCCTCTACAGCAACCAGCCGGGCCACGTGCGCGCTTACCAAACCTGGGTGGGCGTGCAGCCCGATCAAAAACCGACCATGGCCCAAAACCTGGCGTTTCTGGTCCAATACCAGCTGGGCCACATGTACTGGCGCTACTTCCTGTGGAACTTCGTGGGCCGGGAAAGTGACGTGCAGCAGGCCGGCGTGCTTTGGCCCCTGAGCAGCAACGACGGTTTGCCGGCCGAGCTGGCTCACAACCGGGCCCGCAACAATTTCTACGCGCTGCCTTTACTGCTGGGCCTGCTGGGGTTGTTCTACCAGGTGAAGCGCGACGGGCGTAATGCCTTGGTTGTGGGGTTGCTGTTCGTGCTGACCGGCCTGGCTATTGTGCTGTATCTGAACCAGCCGCCCACCGAGCCCCGGGAGCGGGACTATACTTTCGCGGGTTCCTTCTACGCCTTTGCCATCTGGATTGGGCTGGGCGTGCTGGCCTTGCAGGAAGTGCTGCGCTACGTGCTGCGCCCCGAGCGGCTGCGGCTGGTGGCGGCTCCGCTGCTGGCGTTGGCCGTGCCGGGAATTATGGCCGACCAGGGCTGGGACGACCACAACCGCTCGAACCGCTACGCCGCCCTGGACTGGGCCAAGAACATGCTCAGCAGCGTGGCACCCAACGCCATTCTGATTACCTACGCTGACAACGACACGTTTCCGCTGTGGTACGCCCAGAACGTGGAAAATTTCCGCCCCGATGTGCGCGTGGCTGTGCTCAGCTACCTCAACACCGACTGGTACGTGGACCAGATGAAGCAGCCGGCCAACCAGTCGAAGCCCTGGCCCTTGTCGTTGACGCACAAAGACTATTCCCAGGGCACCAACGACTACCTGCCCTACGTGGAGAATCCCGCGGTAACGGCGCTGAACGTAAAGGAATTCATGCAGCTGGTGCGCCAGAACAGTCCTTTGCTACAAGTGCAGACCCAGTCGGGCAAAAGCCTGCTTTCGTATCCTACTACCAACTTCTACCTCGACGTGGATACGGCTGCGGTGCGCCGCCTGGGCATTATTCCGAAGGAGCGAAACAAGCAGCTGGTAGCCCGCATGCATTGGCAGGCCAGCAAGGAGGCTCTGGAGAAAAACACCCTGGTTATTCTGGACTTGCTGGCCACCAACAACTGGCAGCGGCCCGTGTACCTGTCCACCAGCATTCCGCAGCAAGACTACGCCGGCCTCGACAACTATATGCAGCTCGAAGGCCTGGCTTACCGCGTGCTGCCCGCCCAAAACCCCACGGCCCAGCCCCGGGAAGTTGGCGCGGTATCGACCGAGCTGCTGTTCGACTCCTTGATGCGCAAGTTCTCCTACCGCAACCTCAACCGGCCCGACGTGTATTACGACGAAATCATCCGGCGCACCACGAGCCAGTACCGGGAGCAGTTTGCGCGGTTGTCGCAGGCCTACATCCAAGCGGGGAGCCGGCCAAGGCTAAGCAAGTGGTGGAGCGCTGCCTGCGCGTGATGCCCGACGACACCATTCCCTTCGATTATAACAGCGCCGATTTGATTGCGCCCCTGGTCAAGCTCGGTGAGGTGAAGCGCGCCCACGCTCTGTTCGATTTGCTTGCTGACCGGGCTCAGCAGTCATTGGCCTACTACAGCCAGCACGACCCTGCTTTGTTTGAGCGCGAAGTCGGGGTCAACATCATCACACTGCAGCACCTCTACCAGGCCGCCGCCGATACCAATGACCGGGACCGGGCCGCACGGGTAGCGGCGCTGGCCGAGCAATATTACCCGAGGTCATAAGGGCACCGCGAGGAAGTTAGCCGCTAAAAAGAGCCGAAAACAACCGTGTTTTCGGCCTTTGCGTTTAGCTGTAGTATGAGCCGCGCATTTACCAAAGAGGACGACGTTCAGGCGCCGACCATTATTCCGCCCCGGGCCGCCTTGCCGCCCAATACGCCCAACTACGTCACGCCTCAGGGCCTGGAGCTACTGCGGCAGGAACTTGCTACGCTTGAGGCCGAGCGGACCCAGGCCGAAGCCAACCGCGACAACGACGCCGACCGAACCCGGCTGCTGTCCGTCTACAACGGCCGCATCAGCGACCTGACCAGCCGCATTGCCAGCGCCAAAGTAGTCGACCCCAAAACCCAGCCGCCCAAGGAAGTGCGCTTCGGCGCTACCGTCACGCTACGCACCCAGAGTGGGGCAAAGTGGGTTTTGAGCGAAAGTTTACCATTGTTGGCGTGGACGAAGCCTCCGTAGCGTCCGGCAAAGTGGCGTTTGTAGCGCCCATTGCCCGCGCCGTTATCGGAGTCAAGCTGGGCAAAACCGTCACGCTAAAGCTGGGTCCGAAAGAGGAAGTGGTGGAAGTAGCCGCTATTTCCTATGAGGGGTGAGCAGCCCGCTTGTCTGGCCACAGGCCGTCATGTCGACCAGGGAGACATCTCGCGTGCTGATGTTATTTATTCTGTCATCCTGAGCTTAGCGAAGGACCTTCCTTTCCTAAGTGACAAGCTTTGTTCAGCGCCCAAAATCCTTTGTCATTGTCAGGAAAAAGGGTTTGGGTGTTGGTACCACCCGTAGTGGGGTAGAAGAGGAAGGTCCTTCGCTAAGCTCAGGATGACAGGTGGAGAAAATACAAAAAAAGTCCCTTCACTGTGTAGTGAAGGGACTTTTTGCGAATCAGCAAGCCGCTGGAAATCTACTTAGCCTGCTGAATAGCCTCCACGGCTTTGTCGATGGCCTGCTGGGCTTGCTGCACATTGGGACCGGTGGTTTTGCGCTGCTTCACGCTTTGCAAGAGGCCAATGAGGGGCTCGGCGGCTCCCTGGGGCTTAAACTGAATGGCCAGGTCGCGTACCCGGTCTACGCCCTGATTGAAGTTGGCTGGGTCATCGAGGCGTACGAGCATGTTCGAAAGGCCTTCGAGCAAGCCGAAGCGACCCTGTAGCGGGGCTGCGTCAAACTTGTCGCGTACGAAATTCCACTGGGCATCGCCGCCCTGGGCCGCGTACACCCCGATAACGGCGGCCAGCATATTCTGATTTTCCGTCGCCTCCAACGCTTTGGCCTGAGTTAGCGCCTTAGCCGGAGCTACGGCGGCCAGGCCGCTCAGGGCCGCCCCGCTCACTTGGTATGACTCGTTCTTGAGCTGCTGGGTAAAGAGCTTCTCGTCCTTTTTATCCTTGAGCTTAGCCAAGGCGTCCAGGGCGTTGGCCCGCACCGAGTTCTGCGGATCGGTGGCGGCCAGCTTGCGTAGCGCCGGAGCTGCGGCTTTCACGGTGGCCTTGTTTTCCAGGTTCAGGGCCGTAATGGCGACGGAGCGCAGGTTGTAGAACTTGTCGGACATAGCCTTTACCAGCAAGGTGCGGGCGGCGGCATCGTCCTGCTTGTCCTTGGCAGCTATAATAGCCTCGCGCCGGTCCAGGAACAGCGGGGCGTGGCTGTACTGGTACACGTATTCCGACAAGGGCTTATTGTCCTTTTTAAGCCACACCGTGAGCTTGGTAGCATCCACATTGACCAGCTCGGGCTTGGCGCTGGCCGCAAACTGGAAGGTTTCGGTGGCTTGGCGCATGGTCACCATGTGGCGCTCGGGCTTGCCGTTCACGTACACATCCACGGCCAGCGGCAGCTGAAACACGGGCCCTTCCTGGGTTTGCTTCAGCGTCACGCTCTGCACTTTTTTGGCCGCGTCCCAGGCGTAGTCGATGCTGACTTCGGGGTGACCGCTGCCATAGTACCACTGGTTGAAAAACCAGTTCAGGTCGCGGCCCGAGGCGGCTTCCATGGCCAGGCGTAGCTGGTGGGCTTCGCCGTTGCCAAGGGCATTCTGTTTCAAGTACTGATTCAGGCCAGCGAAGTACACGTCGTCGCCAAGGTAGGTGCGCAGCATGTCCTGAATGGCGCCGCCCTTCTGGTACGTTACCCCGTCAAACATTTCCTCTTTGTCGCCATAGTGGAAGCGCACGAGGTCCTTGGAGTAGTTATTGGGGTTGTTGAGGTAGTTGCGGATGTACTGGGCGCGGTGGGCGTCGGCGGCTTCCTTGCCGTACTTGTGCTCGGCCCACAGCGCCTCGCTCATGTCAGCCATCGACTCGTTCACCGTCAGATTGCTCCAGCTTTCGGCCGTCACGTAGTCGCCAAACCACTGGTGAAACAGCTCGTGGGCAATAACCGACTGATTGTTGGCGTACTCCCGGTCGAGCAGCTCCCGGGCGTTCATCTGCAGAAACTCGCCGTGCAGCGTGGCTGTGGTATTTTCCATGGCCCCGCTCACGTAGTCGCGGGCTACAATCTGGGCGTACTTGTTCCAGGGGTAATCCACGCCGAGGCGCTTGGAGAAGAACTCCATCATTTCGGGCGTGTCGCCGAAAATCTGCTTGGCGAAGGGTGCGTACTTGGGCTCCAGATAATAGGTCACCGCCTTGTCGCGCCACTTGTCCTCGTAGATTTTAAAGTCGCCCACGGCCATCATAAACAGGTAGGGCGCGTGGGGCATTTCCATCTTCCAGGTGTCGGTGCGTAGCCCGGTGCCGGCCGGCGTGGAGCCCGTCATCCGCCCGTTGCTGAGCGTGACGTACTTGGCGGGCACCGTCATGCTGATTTCCGAAGTCGTCTTCTGGTTGGGCCGGTCGATGGTCGGAAACCAGGCCGAGGAAGCTTCCGTCTCGCCCTGGGTCCAGATCTGCACCGGCTTGCCCTTCACGGCGCTGTCGGGGTTGATAAAATACAGACCCTTGGCGTCGGTAATGGCCGCGCTGCCTTTCACCTTGAGCTCGTCGGGCTTGGCCGTGTACTCGATATACACGGTGTAGGGCGTGCCCACCGGCATCATCCGGCCCAGGCTGATGCGCAGGTTATTCTGGTCGGCGTAGTCGTACTTGAGCGGCGTCTGGGTGCTGCCATCCACTAAGGCTACCGTTTTAATGTCAAAGCCCTTGGCGTCGAGGCGCAGGGAGTCGGTGGCGTAGGCGTAGGGCTTGAGCGTAAGCCAGGCCTTGCCATTGAGGTGGCGTTTGGCGTAGTCGAAGCCCACGTCGAGCTTGGTGTGCACCAGCGCGTTGATTTTGGTATCGGTGGCGCGGTAGGGGAGGGCGGGCTCGGCGCCGGCCGCCGGGCGGGGCGCTTGCTGGGCCCAGCTGGCCGTAGCAGCCAGTAAGCTGACGCTCAGGATCAGGGTTTTCTTCACGGGAAGCAGAGAAAGGGGAGAGTGTGGTTCTGCGTGAAAGTAACCGTTCTGCCCCTAATGGCTGCAATAAGCCACGATTTCAACCCAAACTGCACTGCTTTTTATACAGCCCCGGCGTGATACCCTCGTACTTCTTGAATATCGTCTGGAAATAGGCCGGGTTGTTGAAGCCGGCCCGGAAGCAGACGTCGGCCACCGTGGCTACCGGGTTGCGCAGCAGGCGCTTGGCTTCGGCCAGCCGCTCCTGAATAATGTACTCGACTGGCGTGAGGCCAAATTCGCGCTTGAACAGGCGGAAAAACGTGGCTTTACTCATGCAGGCCAGCTCGCTGAGCTTTTCCACGGTAATCTGCTCGGTAAAGTGGCGCTTGATGTACTGTACCACCTGGGCAAAGCGGTGGGAGGTCAGGTGCTGGGCGTAGTGGTTGAAAATCAGCTGGCGGGCGTTGGTTTGCATCAGCCGGATCAGCAGCTCCTGCAGGGTGAAGCCGGCCAGCACGTCCTTGGCCGCGTGGGTTTCCTGCGACAAGTGAATCAGGCGCTCCAGGGTGCCGGTCAGCTCGGGCGTGTTGGTCAGGTGGGCGTTATGATGCGTGTCCAGATGCCAGGGGCGTGGTCTTCGGCCAGCGGTAGCCGCTCGTTGAGCAAGTCCACGGTGCTGCGGATGGTGTCGGCGGGAATGGCCACGGCCAGGCATTGGGTGGGGTTGTCGAGGGTGGCTTCGGGGAAGTCGATTTCCATCAGCTGCTGTTCGCCCACAATCACCGACTCACCCGGCAGGTAATCGAAGGCGGGCTGGCCCGAGAGGTGCATTACTTTTTTGCCTCGCAGCATCGTGGTCAAGACCAGGCTGCCCATGCTCAGGGGCACGCGCTGCGCGGTTTGGTGGGTTTCGAAGATGTTGAGCTCAAAGGCGTCGAGCGAGTACAGGGTGCGGTTTTCGACCAGGGTGCTGAGGTCTTGGGGCGAGTGTAGGGCGGGCAGCAGGCGTTGATTCATGGCAACAGGAGGTAGGATGAAAACGGCGAAGGCAACTTGCGATTATTCCCGAGCTTGTTGAGAGAATACTACATCTTTTCCGGCAATTTCTGAAGCTATCTTGTGAGTAAGTAATCACTCATAAACATTCACCGCATGGAAACGTTAGAAAAACCCGTCACCCTCGTCGACCGTCCTCAGTTCAAATCGCACTACGACAACTTTATCGGTGGCAAATGGGTGGCGCCGGTGAAGGGTCAGTACTTCGAAAACCCGTCGCCCATCGATGGCAAGGCCTTTTGTAAGGTGGCCCGGAGCTCGAAGGAAGATATTGAGTTGGCCCTGGATGCCGCCCACGAGGCGTTCAAAACCTGGGGCAAGACCTCCGCTACCGAGCGCAGCAACATCCTGAACAAGATTGCCAACCGCATCGAGGAAAACCTGGCTTTCCTGGCCGCCGTCGAGACGGTGGAAAACGGCAAGGCCATCCGTGAAACCACCTACGCCGACTTGCCGCTGGTTATCGACCATTTCCGCTACTTCGCCAGCGTGATTCGGGCCGAGGAAGGCAACGTGACCGAGCTCAACAGCACCACCGTCTCAATGAACATCAACGAGCCGCTGGGGGTCATTGGGCAGATTATTCCCTGGAACTTCCCGCTGCTAATGGCGACCTGGAAGCTGGCCCCGGCCCTGGCCGCCGGCTGCACCGTGGTGATGAAGCCCGCCGAGCAGACGCCCGCCTCCATTATGGTGCTCATGGAGCTGCTCCAGGATTTGCTGCCCGCCGGTGTGGTCAACGTCGTGAATGGCTTCGGTTTGGAAGCGGGCAAACCTCTGGCGTCCTCGCCCCGGATTCAGAAGGCTTCCTTCACCGGCGAAACCACCACTGGCCGCCTGATTATGCAGTACGCGGCCGAAAACCTGATTCCGGTGACCATGGAGCTGGGCGGCAAGTCGCCGAACGTGTTCTTCAAATCGGTGATGGATGCCGACGACGACTTCCTCGACAAGGCCATTGAAGGCGCCGTGATGTTTGCCCTGAACCAAGGCGAAATCTGTACCTGTCCCTCGCGCATGCTCGTGCACGAAGACATCTACGACGAGTTTATGGAGCGCGTCATTGCCCGCGTGAAAGCCATTAAGCTCGGCAACCCGTTAGATATGGAAACCATGATGGGCGCCCAGGCCAGCAACGACCAGTTCGAGAAAATCCTGAGCTACCTGGAAATCGGTAAGGCCGAAGGAGCCGAAGTACTGTGTGGTGGCGACGCTTACCACCAGGAAGACGGGGCCTTGGCCGAAGGCTACTACATCCAGCCTACCGTGTTCCGGGGCCACAACAAGATGCGCATCTTCCAGGAGGAAATCTTCGGCCCAGTAGTGTCCGTGACGACCTTCAAAACCATGGAAGAAGCTATTGAAATTGCCAACGACACGCTCTACGGCCTCGGCGCCGGCGTCTGGACTCGCGACGCGCACGAGCTTTACACCGTGCCCCGCGCCATTCAAGCCGGCCGCGTGTGGGTCAACTGCTACCACGACTACCCCGCCGGAGCACCTTTTGGCGGCTATAAGGCATCGGGTTTCGGCCGCGAAAACCACAAGATGATGCTGGCCCACTACCGGCAGAACAAGAACATGCTCATCAGCTACAGCCAGAAGCCGCTGGGCTTCTTTTAACAGGAAAGTTTTCCATCTGTCATTGCGAGGAAGCATGACGAAGCAATCCGTCCTCTGCTCGTGACCAATGACCTTCTACCAGAAAACCCTTTCTCGTTGCACGCGGGAAAGGGCTTTCTGGTAGAAGAAAGCTTTCTACATTTCAGAGGACGGATTGCTTCGGCTCTGCCTCGCAATGACAAATGTGTATTCCCATGTCTCAGCCCCAACTCCCGCGTACTTGTTACACCCGCCGCCGAAGCTGTCATTGACCTGCTGCGCGAGGAGCATGGCCCGCTGATGTTTCACCAGAGTGGCGGCTGCTGCGACGGGTCTTCGCCCATGTGCTTTGCCAAGGGTGAGTTTCGCGTGGGCACCAACGACGTGTGGCTGGGCCAGATTCACGGCTGTGACTTTTTCATGAGCGCTTCGCAGTTTGAGTACTGGAAACACACCCAACTCACGGTAGACGTAGTGAAGGGCCGGGGCGCGAGCTTCTCTCTGGAAATCCCACTGGGCGTCCGGTTTCTGATTCGTTCCCGCCTGTTTACTCAGGAAGAAGAGCAGGACATGGCCGTGGTCTACCATGGAGAAGAATATCTGACGCGGCCCACGGAAGTGTAAGCAAGCTTGTGCCAAAAACAGAAAAGCCCCGACAAATCCTGCCGGGGCTTTTTCCGTCTTATATAGTAGGGGTTCTACCGTACCCGCACCGGCAAGCCTTCGAGCTGGGCGTAGCTAAGCTTCCAGGCACCTTTGGGGTTCTTTTTCCAAAGCAGGATAAAGTTGCCTTCGCCAATGCCCATCGGTGTGCCGGGCGTAGTCGGAATTACGTCGACCTGGTAAGTGCCGCCTTCGTAGGCCGTCTGCGCGTCGGTGCCGGAAGAGGCAACGTTGAGGCGCAGGTTGGAAATCGTGCCCATTGTTTCGCGCACCCAGCGGTTCGATACTTCCGATTTGCCCTGGAAGTGGGTTTCACCCTGCAGGAAGTGTACGTCGTCGGCGAACAGGGTGTCGAGCTGAATGGCGTTTTTGCTGTTCCAGGCGCTGATAAACTGCTGGTTGAGCGCCTGGGCTGTTACCGTGGTGGCGGGCGTTTCCGCGGTTTTGGTGCAGGAAGAGGCCAGAACTACCGTCAAGGGCATCATCCAAAGAAGGGACTTCATAAAGTCTAAGGGTTTGGTGAGGGATGGAAACAATTTCGCCGACTCCGGCACAGGGGCTGGAGTCGGCGAAACTAAGCAAAGTCCGGACTTACCAGCTCTTGCGACGAACTTCCGAGGTCGAGTAGGCCTTGTTACGGTCACCGTACGACTCGTTGGGCAGGTAACCAGCGGCTACCGGACCGTTAGCAGCAGTCAGCATCATTGGCGTGTTGGCAGCAAAGCCATTGGCCACTACGGGATACTGCTGCTGTTGTTTCTGGGCCTGAGCGGCCAGGTCAGCTTTCTTTTCGGCGGCGGCTACGCGGCGGGCCAGAGCAGCACGCTCGGCGCGGGCTTCGGCGGCGCGGTTGGCGGCAGCCTGGTTGGCAGCGGCCACGCGGGCGGCTTCCTTGCGCTTGTTGTCGGTGCGCTTACCAATGGCATAACCCACGCCGGCACCAGCTACACCACCTACTACGCCACCCACAGCGCGGTTGCGCTTGTGAATGATGGCACCGGCAGCGGCACCGCCAAGACCACCAATAACTGCACCTTTAGCCTGAGGGCTCCATTTTCCGTTTTGCGCCTGGGCCAGGTTGCTGTATACAGCAGAGAAGAATATTACCAGGGCGAGAATCAAACTGACCTTTTTCATGACTAGCTACTTTAAGGTTTCAGAAACACTTCTTCAGTTGTGATGAGGTGTTTTGCAAGCACCGTGCCAGTACGGCTGCCGCCCGGCGCAGTGCCAAAACCTATACGGAAAGAAAGCTCAGCAGGATTTGCCGCTTCTATACTTCAGAAAACCGGCCTCCTGCGCTACTTGACGAGCCAGCCATTGGCGTCGAGCCAGTTTTGCAGCCGGTCTGTCCAGTTATCCTTCGTGGTCTTGTTATTCATGCCGAAGCCGTGGCCGCCCTTGGGATAGAGGTGCATTTCGGCCGGTACGCCGGCTTGCAGGCAGGCTTCGTAGAAACGCAGGCTATTCTGCACTACCACGGTTTTGTCGTCGGCGGCGTGCACCAGAAAGGTTGGGGCGTCTGGGCCGTGACCTGCTGCTCGTTGGAGTAAAGCCGAACTTGCTCGGTCGTAGGCGCGTCGCCGAGCAGGCTTTTGCGGGAGCCGCCGTGGGCCAGGTTGTCGGTGAAGCTGATAACGGGGTAGAGCAACACCAGGAAGTCGGGCCGCACGGAGGTATTGTCCTTCGTGTCGCCGGCCGGGGTGGTGAAGTGGGTGCCGGCCGTGGAAGCCAAATGGCCGCCGGCCGAAAAGCCCATAATGCCCACTCGGTTCGGATTAACACCAAACTCCGTTGCCCGCTGCCGTACTAGGCGCAGGGCCTGCTGGGCGTCCAGCAGCGGGCGGTGGTTTTGTCGGGCTGGGTTTGGTCGTTGGGCAGGCGGTACTTGAGCACAAAGGCCGTGATGCCCATTTCGTTTAGCCGCTTGGCTACATCGGTGCCTTCGTGGTCCATGGCTAGGCGCACGTAGCCGCCGCCGGGGCAGATAATGACGGCCGTGCCGTTGGCCTTTTCCTTGGCAGGTCGAAACACCTGCAGCGTGGGCTGCACCACGTCCGAAACCCGCACCCCGCCACTGGCTACCGTCATGGTGCTTTCCTGCAGGTTGGTGGCAATGGAGTTAGGAATGGTGCCCGAATAGAGCGAAATGATGCTTTGGGCAGACATAGTGTGGGCAAACAAACCGAGTAGGGCGGTCAGAACGAGCGTTTTCATAAACGAGCCAGGGTTGAAAACGAAATGTACGAGAGGATACGGGCTTTGCTACGCAGAAACCAGGCTGGCGGCGGCCTTTTTCAGCGTGGCCGAGGTGCTCCACTCACGCAGGCGGCTTTGCACGGCCGGCGGTACGGGCTGCCCGGTGCGGCCCCGCAGGTCGGCGTAGGTTTCGATGAGCTTGCGGGTGTTGCGCAGGGGCACAGCGGGTAGGGCTGGCAGCAGCACATCCAGCAGCTGCCGCACTGCGTCGTCGGTGAGTGGGTCGATGGCGCGGGTCTGGGCCAGCAGGTCGGTTAGGCGCTGCAGCGGAGCAAACTCCACGGCCAGGGTTTTGCCCAAGGCCTCGCCCAGCGCTGCCAGCTGCAGACGGGCCGTGGCAATGGCCGACAACAGTACTTCCAGCGCCAGCGCCCGGCACATCGGCGCGTTGTGCACAAGGCCCATGGCTAGCAACACGGTGGTGCTTTCATCAAAGGCGGAGCCGGCGCCCAGCAGGGAGTGCAGAAAAGCTTCTACAACGCCCCGTCCTTCCCCGCCCTGATTGTTTGTGCGGTAGGCGCAGGCAGTGCGTAGCAAATGCCAGTGCAGCGGCGCCGGGTTGTTAGGCATCAGCGTAAGCAGGAACGCTACATCCGGTACAATAGACCATAGATAGTACTGATTGGTAAGGCGCAGGCCTGCGTGCTGGGAATACAACAGCAATGGGGAAGGCGGGCGTTTATCGGGGTGCTTGGTAATAACGTTGAGTTCCTGCCACACAACGGTTACTTCCGGTTGGTCCTTGTTCCAGGTTTGCTTGTAGGTGTTGGACTTTTGCACAAACTCCCACTGCGGCTGCCACGGGGCTGCTACGCCGGGGCAGGAAGTCAGCGGCAGCAACTCCGGCAGCTCGGCGGCGGGGTGGCGGGTACGGCCCGCTACGGCCCACAGCCAGGGCAGGGCCTCGGCCAGGGGAGTCGGGGGCAAGTCGGAGGAGGCCTGCCGGAAAGGATTTAGCTGACCAAACTTCTTTACGACAGCCTTCACAACCGATACCGCCTCCCCGCTGACGGGCGGCAGCGGAGGCATAGGTTGCACCACGACGGCCGGAGCCAGAAACCAGCTCAGCAGGGCCCGCAGCTCAGCGTGCCGCACCTGTGGTAGCAACGCCCGGGCCGGGGCGGCATCCTGCTCGTTCCGGAAAGCCGTGCGGGCCAAGGCCAGGGCCAAGTCGGCGGCGTCGGGCGTGCGGTCGGCGGCTTCATAAGCCAGCAGCTTTTCAACCAACACCGAAGGCGCTACCCAGTGCGGGGCGTGGCTAGGGGTGCTCAGCAGCGGCAAGGTGGCCGCGCCGGCGCGGAGCTGCTCTTCGACGGAGGCCAGGCGCTGCTGCTCTACCCGCAACAGCGGGTCGGGGTTGCTGTATTGCTGGTCGTGCAGGCCGACGCGCCGCACCCGGGCTTCCGTAAAGCCCTGATACCAGCTGATAAGCAAGGCCGACAGCAACTCCCGCCGCCCGTTGCGGCCTGTGCTGAAGCTAACCTCGCGTAGCAGAGTGGCGGTTTCTTCTTCGGTTTTGCCTTTCAGATTCCAGGGCAGGGCCTGCAATAAATAGGGACGCAGTTGCTGGGCATAGTCCGCCGGATACTGCCCGCGCAGGCGCAGCAGCCCATCGAGCCACCGCTCGGTAGCGGCCGGCTCGTTGTGCTGCACCACCTGGCCCGTGAGAAAAAGCAGCTCGTGCCAGTCGGCTACTGGGGTAATGGCCGTAGCCGCCGATAGTTCGGGCACAAACTCGGGCAGCGGGAGGTAAGTCGCGGCCGTTGGGGCCGAATCCGGGGCCGCTACCAGGAAGCTGCTCAGGGTAGTGCGGGCGGCGGCGCTGAGCAGGTCGGTGTAGAGGCCGATGGTGGCCGTTGTTTCCTCGGCTTCGGCGGCATCGAGCACGGGTTTTTTGGCGCCGAGCAGGCCGGCCAGCAGCTTAGCCGCCCGCTCCTGCACCCCGGCATCGGCATTGGTCAGAGCCAGGCAGGCCAGCCGGGCGATGGTCGGGGCCAGGGTTGGCTGGCGCTTCACGAGCTTTTCAAACGCGCCCAGCAACGTCCGCAGGGTCGTTTTCAAATCCTGCCGGGGCATCAGCCCTTCGGCGTACAGCAGCAGCGGCGCGGCGTCGAAGTCAGGTTCAGTCCAGAGGCTCTTGAGCTGGTCGAGGGCAAAGTTGACGACCAGCGGCAGCGGGTGGGCCAGCAGTTCCACTAGTTCGTTTTGCCGGCTCAGCCGTTCGGATACCGTGGGCTGCAAGGCCTCAAACAGGTTTTTAAACCACGTCAGCAAGGGCCGGCGGAAGTCGCGGCGCAAGGCCAGCAGACTGCGGGTGAGCAGGTCGGCGCGGTCGAGGTGGCCCGACTGCACCAGCTCCCGGATAATATCCAACCAGGTAATCAGCTGGCGCGGGTGCTTCTCGGACCAGGTCTGCCAGGTAAGGGGCTCTTTCCAGTTCCACTTCTTCTTGTCCATGGTCAGCTGCACGCTGCCGCTATGGGAGTCGATGCTTGAATCGAAGTCGAACACCAGCGGCAGGTCCCGGGTGAGCAGCACCGGGTCGGTGCTCAGCTGCTGGGCCAGGACTTTTTCGGCCTGGGCCGGTACGGGTTCGGTTTCACACAGCGGTTTGCACATATCACCAATCAGCCCGGGCACCGAGGTGCTGAAGAGTCGGGCGTCATAAGGAATAATCTGCCGGTCTTCGAGCTGGCGCAGCAGCCGGTAGCTGGGCTTGTACCACTGGTTGCTGGTCGACCACCGCTGTAGCCAGTCAAACACCCAGTCGGGGCGGGTGTGCTCCAGAACCTGCCAGAAGTGGGTGTCATTAGTCAGCTCGGGCCACCAGCCTGTGAAGTTGTTGGTCAGAGCTTCCTTGCGGGAATAGGTGCGCAGGCCACTCAAAAACAGCATCACACTCTGGTTGCGCGTGATGCGGCTGCCCCAGGTATTGGGCTTGAGCTGGACGATGGCCTCCAGTTCTTTCTTGAGCTTGGTCGTTTGGCGCCGGACCGGAATAACATCGGTTTTGGGCAAGGCCAGCAGGAAGGGAACCAGCTCCCGGGGCTTTGGTGCCGGATAATATGTTCGAATGTTTCAACAGCAGCCATACGCGGCAAGGTAGTTAGCAGTCAGATAAATACGGAATAGATGCCGCCCGCAGGCAGCCGGCGGTAGTTAGGCAAAGCGCATTTGGGCTGCCAGAATATGCTTGCAGGGCCCGCGCTGCCCCTGATGCCCGCTAAACCAGGGACAGGTGCAGCGGGCCGGCTCCGGGCCGCCCACCACCACGGTGTGCCACACGTCGGTGCCCCGCACCCGGGCCTCAGTGCGGCCCCCGGCGCCCACGCTTACCAGCTGCACGTCGTCGGCAGCGTCGAGCAGGGCCCGGGCATTTTTCAGGCGGGGATTCAAACTCAGGATGCGGTTCAGCTTGAAGGGCAGGCGGCGGTAGAAGTGCTGGTTGTCGGCCAGGTCGAAGCCCAGCAGACCCATGGCCGAGAGGCTGGCGCAGAGGCGGTCCACGGTGTTGGGCGCTAGGTTGTTTTCCAGGGCAAACAGGCTGGGGTTGAAGACCTCGTTGCCGCGGAACAGGCGGTTGGCCCCCGCCACCCACTCGGCGGGCAGCTCCTCCATCAGGGTATCGAGTTGGTTGCCTTCCCCGAGAAGCCCCGCCACACGTCGGCCGACAAGGCCAGCAGAAACCGCTGCCCGCCGCCCAGCTCCAGCACAAAGGCCGAGGACTGCCCGTCGGGGGTGGTAAACACGCGCAGGGCCTCGCAGAGCGGCAGCAGTCCCTCCAGCAGCCGCAGCCGGTGCACGCCGCCCACCCGCACGGCCCCGGGGCTGCCCACGGGCGAGAAGCTGGGGCGGGGGCCGCGCAGCACCAGGAAAAAGTCGGTTTTGGCGGTGCCGGCCGGCAGCCCTTGCACCAGTTGCAGGGCCTGCACGCGGGTCAGGCGCAGCTTTTCCTCCATCAAGGCCAGGTAGGCCTGCACGCTGGTCAGGCCCTTGATCCACCGCTCGGGCAGGGCCACTTTGCGCTCCACTACCTTGCCGGCGGCCCGCTCCAGGGTTACTTCCTTGTCGCCCACCGACAGGATAACCGGCTCGGTACGGGCAATGCGGGCTAGGGCGTTGACCATGGGCTCGTTGAAGTCGACGTTGGTGGTGCCGCTGCTCAGAAACTCTCCGTCCAGGGCTTCGGAGTTCAAATCGAGGCGGGCGTAGACGCCGTTGCACGACGAAAAGGCCTCGAAGCGCAGCTGCCCGGCCCCGGCCGTCACGATAGGGTCGCGCAGGGCGGCACTCTGGGGCACGAAGCGGGAGGCCACTACTTTTGCTAAGGTGCTTAGGCCCCGGGCTGCCAGCCAGGAGTCACGGAGGCGGCCCCAGAAAAAGCAGGCCGAGCCGGTATCAGTAGCGGCCTGCTCTTCGGCAAAGGCGGACAACAGCAGGGAATTGCCTTCCGGACGGGTTTCCAGCGCGGAAGGGCGGGCATAGGCATACGCAAAGTCAGACATGGCAGAGGCGTTGGATTCGAACTCTAAGGTAGCAGCTTGCAATCACAATTACTAACTTTTTTAGTATATACTGTGGTAAGGGTTGGTAGGTTTTACTAGTTAGCTTAGTTTGCTTCGGGCGGGATAACCACAGTAGCCTCCTGCCGACCATCCGGAGTCTGCAAGGATGTCACCGGATAGGAGTGACTATGGTGGTGATGCTTCATGCTCCTATCATAAGGTTCTTGGCTGGACTCAGGACAAGTGATACTAATGCCCGCTAGATGTCGCGCTTTGCTCGACCTGACGGCCCTAAGCCCGGGGCCTACGCAGGGTGTCAAGCCCGTCGGCAGGGCGGGCAAAAGGTGACTGCAACCACCGCTGCCGCGTGGTTGAGCTGCTGGTGGGCGCTGCAAAACAGGGCAAGAGGCAGGAAGTTAAGGGCAACCCGAACTTTATATAGCCAAAAGCTAATAATGGTTTTTAATACGGAGGCAATTCCGTATTCAGCCAACCGCAAAACCCGTATTTGTCGGGCATTATTCGGCTAGAAGGGCCCGTAAAGAAGTCCAGCCCCGGCAGTTCGGGGTTTCGCACTCTTACCAAAAACCATTTCACCACTATGTTTTATCACGATAGAGAACTCCAGTACAAAGTGCGGGTCGAGAAGCCCAACCCAGCGTTTGCCCGCATGCTTCAGCAGGCCATTGGCGGCATCGAGGGCGAGATTCGCGTGTGTTTGCAGTATCTGTTCCAAGCCTGGGGCAACCGCGGCCCCGTGAAGTACCGTGACATGCTGCTCGAAACGGGCACCGAGGAAATGGCCCACATCGAGATGCTGGCCACGGCCGTGGCCCTGAACCTGGAAGGCGCCCCCACGAGCCTGAAGGACGAGATGGCCAAGGACAAGATGATCGGGGCTGTGATGGGTGGCATGGACCCCCGCCACTTCCTCTCCTCGGGCCTGGCCGCTATGGCCGTCGACGCCAACGGGGTGCCCTTCAACGGCTCCTGGGTGGTAGGCAGCGGCAACACCGCCGCCGACATGTACGCCAACGTAATGGCCGAAAGCACCGGCCGCGTGCTGGCTACCCGCCTCTGGGAAATGACCGACGACCCCGGCATGAAGGACATGCTTAGCTTCCTCATTGCCCGCGACACGATGCACCAGAACCAGTGGCTGGCCGTGCTCGAAGAGCTGGGCGGCGTGCAGGGCATTCACCCCATCCCGAACTCCTTCCCTCAGTCTCAGGAAGTGCAGGACTTCAACTACGCCTTCGTAAGCACCTACATCAACTCAGGCGACGGCAGCACGCCCGCCGGCCGCTGGACGGAAGGCCAGTCCATCGACGGCAAGGGCCAGTTCCACATCCTGAAGGCCCAGCCCCTGGGCGGGGAGCCCAAGCTGGCCCCACCCGTGCCCGAAGGCCACGCCCAAACCGAGCAGATGACCCTGACCGACACCATCATCGGCAACATCAAAGACACGCTCAGCTAAGCCGTAACAACCTGTTATAGGCACACAAAAAGCCCCGTCGGCACGAAGCCGGCGGGCTTTTTGTGCGTAGTACCCCGCCGCACCTCCTGGCTGAACAGTCCTTGCACCGGTGCAGAAGACTTGCCGAGGGGCAGTAGGCTCTCTGCACCGGTGCAAGACGTCTGCCGAGGGGGCTGCGGGCATCTTGCACCGGTGCAGAGCCTATACCGACGGGGCCGGACCCTATCTGCACCGGTGCAGGACGTATGCCGCCCGGGCTGAAGGCAGCTTGCACCGGTGCAAGAGCTAGCCAGCCAGTACCGGAGCAGCAGGCGTATTAGTGCCTTTAGTCGTCCGCTGGGTGTTGCGCTTCGGCAGCAGGTCGTAGTTGAAGTAAGCCGGGGCCTTGGCGGGCTCTTGGCGGTGCACGTAGAGAGCGGCGCAATGCACGGCCCACAGGGCGTCGGCCAGGGTCTGGGCATCGGGGCCCAGGGCCGATATCGTGTCTTTTACGGCCTTAGTACCCTGGTTCTTGACGGCCGTGGCGGTAGTGTAGGCCGAGAGAAGAGCTTTGGCCTGGGCACCGACAGCCTGCAGGGCCGCGTCGGGGTGGTTTTCCAGCTGCTGCACGTAGGCCGTGAAGCGCGTCAGGCGCTTGGTTTTGGGAGCCTCGGTCAGGCCCTTGAGCTTGTCGGGGTAGAAGAGGGCCTTCTCGGTGGGGTGGTCGTAGAAGCGGGGCTGGAGCAGCTTCTTGTCGGTAGCCTGCACCAGCTTTTTAAGGCTTTCGAAGGCCTGGTCTTCGGTTTGGGTGCCGCTCTGGCGCTGCCCGTGGCCGGTGGTGCGCCCGCTCAGGCCCCCGCGGAAGGCGTCGAGGGCGGCCTGCAGGGCGGGGCGCTCGTCGCGCAGGAGCTTGTCCACGGCGGCGGGCTTGAGGGCCTCCAGGGTGAAGTCGGCAAAGGTGGCCAGCGTGTCGCGCGAGGCTTGCAGGCGGCGGAAATGATTGTCGTACCGTTCGGCGTACATAATGGGATAATAAGAAGAAAGAAGATAGTAAGAAAAAGGGCCGGGGCAGGGGATAAGCACGGTGTGTAACGGGCCCGGGCCAGGCGGATAGGGTAGCGGTAAGTCCTGGAAATATTAGCAGAAATAGCCAATAGCGCAACACCCCGGGTAACTAGGTTGCCAATATTCTTTAGCAGAACTTTGCCGGCTTATCCGACGGATGCCCACTATCCTTATTGCATGAAACACTTCTTCTCTTTTCGCCTGGCCCTAACCGTATGGGCCTGGCTCTTGCTGCTCACGCCCCTGGCTTCAGCCCAGGTGCTGAGCGGCACCTTCGATGCCGGTAACAACCACACGGCCTCTATCCATCCAGACGGGACGCTCTGGGCCTGGGGCAGCAACAACTACGGCCAGCTCGGCGACGGTACTACCACCAACCGGACCGCGCCAACCCAGGCCGGTACGGCGACTACCTGGGTACAGGTCAGCGTGGGCAATGGCTACACGGCCGCCGTGCGGGCCGATGGCACCCTCTGGACCTGGGGCAACAATGACTACGCCCAACTCGGGGACGGCACCACCACCCGACGCTCTACGCCCACCCAAATCGGCACGGCGGCCACCTGGGCGCAGGTTAGTGCCGGCAGATTTCACACCGTGGCCCTGCGCACCGACGGCACGCTCTGGGCCTGGGGCAACAACGACAACGGTCAGCTCGGCGACGGCACGCTGGTAAATAAAAGCCTCCCCGTGCAGATCGGCACGGGCACCACGTGGACCCAGGTAGATGCCGGCAACGCGCACACACTGGCCGTACGGGCCGATGGCACCCTCTGGGCCTGGGGCAGTAACAGCAACGGCCAGCTTGGCGACGGGACGGGTTTCCGCAGAACGAGCCCCGTGCAGATCAGTACGGCTACCACCTGGACCCAGGTAGATGCCGGCGACTTTCATACCGTGGCCCTGCGCGCCGACGGGACACTTTGGGCCTGGGGGTTCAATCTTAACGGTCAGGTCGGCGACGGGACGCTCACCCAGCGCAATAGCCCCGTGCAGATTGGCACGGGCACCACGTGGACCCAGGCCAGTGCTGGCGACTACCACACGCTAGCCGTGCAGGCCGACGGCACCCTCTGGGCATGGGGATATAATGGCGGTGGGCAGCTCGGCGACGGCACTCTGGCCAACAGAATCAGACCCGTACAAACCGGCACCGGCACGACCTGGGCCCGGGTTAGCACCGGTTCTGCCTACACGGTAGGCTTGCGGGCCGATGGCACCCTCTGGGCCTGGGGCGACAACAGCTTCGGCCAGCTCGGCGACGGGAAGACGGTTGGCTCCGTGCACCCAGCTCCCATGCAGGTAGGCAGCGCTACTACCTGGGCGTCTGTTGATGTCTCCTCCGAAAACACCATGGCCCTTGGTTCCAGCGGTACGCTCTGGGGCTGGGGGCACAATAGCTTCGGTCAGCTCGGCGACGGTACCATCGTACGAAGACTCAGCCCGGCCCAGATCGGCACGGCCACCTGGGCCCAGGTCAGCGGGGACTCTACCACACGGTAGGCTTGCGGGCCGATGGCACGCTCTGGACCTGGGGCGACAACGGCTACGGTCAGCTCGGCGACGGTACCACCACCCCGCGGACCAGCCCTGTGCAGATCGGCACCAGCACCTGGCTCCAAGTCAGTGCCGGTGATACGCACACGCTGGCCGTGCGCGCCGACGGTACCCTGTGGGCCTGGGGCAGCAATGACAGCGGTCAGCTCGGCGACGGGACGCTGGTCAACAAAACCAGTCCCGTGCAGATCGGCTCGGCTACCACCTGGACGCGGGTCAGCGCCGGAGCCTCCCACACGGTAGCCTTACAGGCCGACGGTACCCTGTGGACCTGGGGCAACAATAGCTACGGTCAGCTCGGCGACGGTACTCTCGTACGAAAACTCAGCCCGGCCCAGATCGGCACGGCCACCTGGGCGCAGGTCAGTGCCGGCAGCTTTCATACAATGGCCGTGCGCCCCGATGGCACCCTCTGGGCCTGGGCAGCAATGGAAATACCCAACTCGGCGACGGCACCACCACCCAACGGATCAGCCCCGTGCAGATCGGCACCAGTACCTGGGCGCAAGTCAGTGCCGGTGATACGCACACGCTGGCCGTGCGCGCCGATGGGACGCTCTGGGCCTGGGGTAGCAATGGCAACGGCCAGCTTGGCACCGGTACTACCACCCGTGAATTCAGCCCCGTGCAGATCGGTACGGCTACTAATTGGACGCAGGTCAGCACCGGCAGTGCCAATACGGCTGCCGTTCGGGCCGATGGCACCCTCTGGACCTGGGGCGACAACGGTACCGGCCGGCTTGGGCTAGGCTACGAGACTCCTGGGTATGTAACTACCCCTCAGCAGGCCGATGCGGCCCTGGTTACGCTTAGCCTAGCCGCTTCGCGTAGCTCCTTTAGTGCCGGCATTCGGCCCAATGGGGTGCTGGTGATGTGGGGTAACAACAACAGAGGCCAACTCGGCAACGGCACCACCAGCTTTACCGCCAACAGCCGACCTGCGCCGGTAGGTACCGCTACCAATTGGGTACAGGTGAGCACCGGGAGCAGCCACACGCTGGCCGTGCGCGCCGATGGCACGCTCTGGGCCTGGGGCAACAACAGCCAGGGCCGCCTCGGCGACGGTACCCAGGATGACAAAACCAGCCCGGTACAAATTGGTACCGAAACCAACTGGACCCAGGTCAGCGCCGGCGAGTACCATAGCGCGGCTCTGAAAGCCAACGGGACGCTTTGGACCTGGGGCTACAACGTCGACGGGCAGCTCGGTGACGGAACACTTACCCAACGCCTCAGCCCAGTACGAGTCGGTACCGGTACCAACTGGGTACAGATCAGCGCCGGCAACAACCACAACCTAGCCTTGCAGGCCAACGGGACGCTCTGGGCCTGGGGCAACAACGGCGGCAGCCAACTCGGCGACGGCACCACCAACCGGCGTAGCAGCCCCGTGCAGATTGGTACCGAAACCAACTGGACCCAGGTCAGCGCCGGCAACAACCACAGCGCCGCTCTGCAAGCCAACGGGACGCTCTGGACCTGGGGTTTCAACTCCTCCGGCCAGCTCGGCGACGGCACTACGACGGTCCGCAATGCGCCCGCCCAGCTGGGTGCTGCCACCTGGGTGCAGGTCAGTGCTGGTTTTTATCATACCGCCGCCCTGCGCGCCGACGGCACGCTGTGGACGTGGGGCTATAACACCGGCACCGGCCAGCTCGGCGACGGCACCATCGTCGAAAAAAACAGCCCCGTGCAGGAAGTCACGCTCCGCACCGACTGGCGCCAGGTAGCCGCCGGCCAGAACCACACCCTGGCACGCACCTCACAAGGCTTCGGCTTCCTGAGCACGGGCTCCAACAACTTTGGCCAGCTCGGCGACGGCACCACCACCCTGAGCACCCGCTTCGACCGGGTGAGCCCGCTGCTCTCGGTGCAGCCGCTGCCCGTGGAGCTGGTACAATTCACGGCCCAGCGCAGCAGTCCGGCGCAGGTGCAGCTGCGCTGGGCAACCGCCCAGGAGCTGAATAATGCCGGCTTTGGGGTGCAGAAATCCTACGACGGCCGCAGCTGGCAGCGCCTGGGCTTCGTGCCCGGCCAGGGTACCAGCACTGCCGCCTACCGCTACAGCTATTCCGACCAGGAAGCTGGAGCTGCTTACTACCGCCTCGTGCAGCAGGACAACGACGGGCGCGAAAGCTATTCGCCAGTGCGGTTCGTTGCTGGTGGGCCAGTCACAGTACAGCTAGTGCCCAACCCGGCTACGGGTACGGTGCAGCTGCTGGGCGCCCCGGCCAGCACCGCGGTGGAGCTACTGAGCCTGCAAGGCCAGGTGCTGCGCCGCTTTGCTGCCGGCACTGCGCCGCTGGATTTGCAGGGGCTGCCAGCCGGCTTGTACTTGGTGCGCGCCGGCCAGCACGCCGTCCGCCTCGTGGTCGAATAAGTATCGGCGTCTAGCCGCATAAAAAAAGCCCGCTGCGTACAGCGGGCTTTTTTTATGTGGTGTCTTACTCCGTCACCCAGGTTACTTTCTCCGCAATGGGCTTGCGCAGGTTGCGGCCGGGCTGCTGGGCCACGTAGCCCAGGTAAAAGTGCGAGGCCAGCAGCGGATTCTGGGCCAGCTTCTGGGCTTTCTTCTCGTCCACAAACTCGCCGGCCTGCTGCCGGTACAGCTCCGACTGAAACTCAGCCAGCTTTGCCAGCCCAGCGCCCTTAAACACCACGAAGCGCCAGGGCTCGGTGCGCTTGTGGGTAGGGCCCAGTTGGCGTTTTCCAGCATTTGTTGCACAATGTCGTCGGGCACTACGCGGCCGGGCTCGAACTGCACCGTTTGGATGCTGCGCCGGGCGCGAACCAGGGCATCGAACTGAGCGGGAGTGGGGAGAGAGGCTTCGGGAGTATCGGGCATGGGGCGGAAATCTAGTTCGGGTAAAACAGAACGTCATGCTGAGCTTGCCGAAGCATCTCTACTGTAGAAGTAAAATTAATTACCACTGCGGTAGAGATGCTTCGGCAAGCTCAGCATGACGGACGATTAACGGCTCATTTTATTTTTGGCCATGCTTAATGCGCGGGCAAGAGCTTGGGGTCGTCGGGGCCAGGGTTGAGGCGGTCCTGGTCGTGGTGGCCGCCGTGCTCATCGTCGGGCTTGTAGTTGGCTTCCATCTCGGCCAGCTTGGCTTTGCCGTAGGCCAGGCGGGTAATCAAGACATACAACACCGGCACGATGAAAATAGCCAGAATCGTAGCCGAGAGCATGCCGCCCAATACCGTCCAGCCGATGGTTTGCCGGCTCTGGGCGCCGGCCCCGGAGGCAAATACCAGCGGCAGCACGCCCAGAATAAAGGCCAACGAGGTCATCACGATGGGGCGCAGGCGCAGACGTACGGCTTCGAGCGTGGCATCGACCAGCGGCATGCCCTTGTCCACCCGCTCTTTGGCGAATTCGATAATCAGAATGGCGTTTTTGGCCGACAAGCCAATCAGGGTAATCAAACCAATCTGGGCGTAGACGTTGTTGGTCAGCTTGGGCAAAAACGTGAGGGCCAAAATAGCGCCGAAAGCGCCCAGGGGCACGGCCAGCAGCACCGAGAAGGGCACCGACCAGCTTTCGTATAAGGCCGCCAAAAACAGGAACACGAAGGCAATGGACAGGGCGAAGATGTAGACCGTTTGCCCGCTGGCCAGTTGCTCTTCCCGCGTCAGACCCGAGAATTCGTAGCCGTAGCCCTGGGGCAGGCTCTGGTCGGCCACCTCTTTCAGGGCCGCAATGGCGTCGCCGGAGGAGTAGCCGGGAGCGGCATTACCGTTGATTTCGGCCGAGCGGAACAGGTTGTAGTGCGAAATCAGCGGGGCCGACTCGGTGCGCTTGTAGCTGGTGAGTGTGCTGAGCGGTACCATGCCACCCGAGGAGTTGCGCACGTAGTACTGGCCCAGGTTCGAGATGTCGGCGCGGTACATGCTGTCGGCCTGGGTCACGACGCGGAAGTTGCGGCCATACACAGTGAAGTCGTTCACGTAAGCCGAGCCTAAGTAGGTGCGCAGGGCCGTGCCAATGTCGGAAATGGAAACGCCGAGCTTCTTGGCTTTCTCCCGGTCGATGGTGAGCTGGTAGCCGGGCGTGTTGGCGGTGAAGAACGAGAAGGGCGCCGCAATTTCGGGCCGCTTGCGCAGGGCGCCCAGGAAGTTCTGGAGCTGGGCGTCGAAGTTCTTGATGTCGCCACCGGCCTCACGCTCCTGCAGCACGAAGCTAAAGCCGCCGGTGTTGCCCAGGCCCGGAATAGCGGGTGGGGAAATAACCACCACGTTGGCTTCTTTGAGGCGGCTCAGGCGTTGGGTGACCGTGGCAATCAGGCCCTGGAGCTGTACTTCCTTGTCCTTGCGGTCTTCCCAGGGCTCTAGCTGGCAAAACACGGTGCCGCTGTTCGACTTGGACGAGAAGTTTACCGCGTTCAGACCACCCAAGCCCGCGTAGTGCCGGATGCCTTTGATCTGGCCCAGCTCCTTCATAATCTCGTTTAGGGTGCTCACCGTGCGCTCGGTCGAGGAGGCTTCGGGCAGGTTGAAGGTCACAATCAGGCGGCCTTCGTCCTCGGTTGGGATAAAGCCGCCGGCCTTGTTCTTAAACAGGAGTCCCGTGCCGGCCACGATGCAAAGCAGGATAATGACCACCAGGCGCGAATTCTTGATGCCGCGCTGCACGCCGTTGCCGTACTTGCCCGTCACCCGGTCAAACCAGGTGTTGAACTTGTAGAAGAACTTGTCAAGGCCGGTCGAGTTTTCGTCGCGCTTGTGGGGCTTGAGCAGCAGCACGCACAGGGCCGGCGTGAGCGACAAGGCCACGAAAGCCGAGATAATCACCGAAATGGCGATGGTAATGGCAAACTGCTGGTAGAGGCGGCCGGTGATGCCGGGAATAAAGCCTACGGGCACGAATACCGCCGCCAGAATCAGAGCAATGGCAATAACGGGGCGGAAATCTCGCGCATGGCCGCCAGCGTAGCGTCCAGAGGCGAGAGGCCCCGCTCGTTCATGTTGTGCTCCACGGCTTCCACCACCACAATGGCGTCGTCGACCACGATACCGATGGCCAGCACGAAGCCGAACATGGTCAGGGTATTAATCGTGAAGCCCAGCGGGATAAAGAAGATAAATGTGCCGATGATGGACACCGGAATGGCCAGCACCGGAATTAGGGTGGAACGCCAGCTTTGCAGGAACAGGTACACCACGATGATTACCAGAATCAGGGCCTCGACCAGGGTGTGCAGCACCTCGTTGATGGACACTTTCACCACCGAAGCCGACTCGAAGGGAATCACGTAGTCGAGGTCGGTGGGAAACTGCTTTTTCAGCTGGTTCATCGTCGTTACCACGTTCTCGTAGGTGTCCAGGGCGTTAGCCCCGGGAGCCTGGTACACGAGCAGGTAAGCGGCGCGCTTGCCGTCCACGAAGGAGTTCGAAGCATAGTTGAACTTGCCCAGCTCCAGGCGGGCCACATCCTTGAGGTACACCACCGAGCCGTCGTCGGGCCGGGTTTTTACCACGATGTTGCCAAACTCCTCGGTGGTGGTCAGGCGGCCTTTCACGAACACGATGTACTCGAACGTTTGCCCGGTCTGGGCGGGCGGGGCCCCGATGGAGCCGGCCGCAATCTGGGCGTTCTGCTCCTGAATGGCGGCCGTTACTTCCTGAGCCGTCACGCCCAGTTGACTGAGCTTGTCGGGGTTAAGCCACACGCGCATCGAGAAGTCGTCGGCCCTGCTCACGATGTCGCCCACGCCCTTGGTGCGCAGCAGGGCGTCCTTGATAAAGACGTTGGCGTAGTTGTCGAGGAAAGTCGTGTTGTGGGAGCCTTTGGGGGCGTACATGGCCACCAGCATCAAAATGCTGGGGTTCCGCTTGCGCACCACCAGGCCCAGGCGCTGCACTTCCTGCGGCAGGGTAGGCTGGGCAATGCCCACGCGGTTTTGCACGTCGAGGGCGGCGATGTTGATGTCGGTGCCTACTTCGAAGTTCACCGTCATGCTCATCTGCCCATTGCTGGTGCTGTTGCTTTGCAGGTAGGTCATGCCCGGCGTGCCGTTTACCTGCACTTCCACGGGCGTGGCCACGGTTTGCTCCACGGTTTGAGCGTCGGCGCCGGTGTAGGTACCACTCACTGATACCGTGGGCGGCGTAATCTCCGGATACTGCCCCACGGGCAAGCTCAGGATGGCCAGCACCCCGACCAGCACAATCACCAGGGAGGTGACAATGGCCGTGACGGGGCGCCGTATAAAGGTTTCTGCAATCATGATAGGGCTGTTAACGAGTGGCAGGTGCTGCTAAAAAGCCTGCCCACTAGGTTGACCGTCATGCAGAGGCGCAGCCGAAGCATCTCGCGTGCTGAGGGTGTTAGGCGTTTTTGGAGAAGGACGTCACGCTGGATCTGGCGGCGTCCGCATAGCAGGAGCATGTCTACCGCAGCAGTAATTAAGATTACCATTGCACGCGAGCTTCCTCGCAGGCTCGGAATGACGATCTGCTTTATTTGGCGCCAGCTGCCGCCGACGGGCCACCAGCGGCGGCAGCCGGTGTGCCGGCCTGGATAGTACCACCGTCGCGCAGGCGGTTCAGGCCTTCGGTTACTACTTGGTCGCCTTCCTTGATGCCTTCCATAATCACAATCTGGTCGCGCAGGCGGGGGCCGAGCTGCACCTTGCGCTGGCGGGCCTTGCTGGAGTCGCCGGCGATGAAGACGAAGTTTTCGCCCATCTGCTCCACCACGGCCTTGAAGGGAATCACAAGGCGGCGGCCCGACTGCCGGTTGAGCACGCGCAGCACGGCGCTCATGCCGTCTTTGAGCTGGCGCTTGGGGTTGCTGAACTGCACCCGAATCTGAACGGTCCCGGTTTGCTGGTTTACACCCCGGTCGATGGCCAATATCTTGCCTGGCTGGTCGTAGCGGGTGCCGTCGGGCAGATCCAGGCGGAAAGTAGAGTCGCCGCGGCCGCCGGCGGTGCGCTGCAAGTCTACAAAGCGGGCCAGGTCACTTTCGGTAATCACGAAATCCACGCCCATCGGGTCCTCGCCGCTAATGGTGTTGAGCAGCGTCGAGCCCGGGCTAACCTGGGAGCCCAGGCGCACCTGCGAGATGCCGATGCGGCCCGAGAACGGGGCCGTAATCAGGGAATAGCTCAGGTCGGTGCGGGCGGCGGCCACGCCCGCCTGGGCCACTGCTACCTGACTCTGGGCCGTGGCGTAGGAGGTAGCCGCGTTATCGACGATTTGGCGGGCAATGGCGTCTTGCTGGGCCAGGCGCTGGTAGCGGTCCAGGTTCACCTTGGCGTTCTGTACTACGGCCTGGGTGCTGCGCAGGCCCGCCAGAGCCTGCTGGTAAGCCGCCTCGTACTTGCGCCGGTCGATTTCATAGAGCGTTTTGCCCTTGGTCACCACGTCGCCTTCCTTGAAGAAGATGCCGGTAATGAAGCCCGCTACCTGGCTGCGCAGCTCCACGTTATTGATGGCCACCACGGTAGCCGGATATTCGTCGTAGTACACCGCATCGGTAGCGCGGGCCGAAACCAGGGTTACGGGCGTAGCCGGCGGCGGACCGGCGGGCTTGTCGGCCTCTTTGTTGCCGCAGCCAGCCAAGAACAGCAGGCCGGATGCGTAGGAGAGGGCAAGAATCGTTTTTTTCATATTCAGGTAAGCAGGAAGAGCGGAGTATTGTGTCATGTCGAGCAAAGCGAGACATCTCGCGTGCTGACGTTGCCAGAGTAATCTAATTACCATTGCACGCGAGCTGTCTCCCGGCGGTCGACATGACCGTTCAGTTGATAGGAGGACTAATAAGCAATAGGCAGGCTGCCCTGGGCACGCAGTAGGTCTACTTTGCTGCTGAGCACCTGAAACAGGGCGCTGTAGTAGTTGAGCTGGGCCGTGCGTAGAGTGGTCTGGGCCACAATCACGTCGAGGTAGGTCTTAATACCCTCGCGGTACTGCAAGTCCACCACCGAGTACACTTCCTTGGACAAGGCCAGGTTGCGCTGCCCGATGAGGTAGTCGGCGTAGTAGCCTTTGTAGGAAGCCAGGGCCTGCTCAAACTCGGTGTTGATGCGGTTGCGGGTGGCAACGATGTCCTGATCGATGCGCTGGTCGGTGAGCCGCTCGCGGCGCAGGTTCTGCAGGCGCCGCCCACCCTGGAAGATGGGCAGACTCAGCTGCAGGCCGGCGTAGGAGCTGGGGAAGCGCTGGCTGTACAAGTCGCCGAAGTTGTTGTTCTGAAACACCGAGTTGTAGTTGCCGAAGGCCGAAACCGCCGGTAAAAAGCCCCAGCGGTAGTAGCTGATCTGGGCTTCCTGCAACACTTTCTGGGTTTGCAATTGCTGCACTTCAATGCGGTTGGCCGCGTCCACGGCCACGGCCGTATCCACTACCGCGTCTTGCATCAGGCGCAGCGTGTCGTACTGCAGGGTCAGGGGTTGGGGTCCGGCCAGGCCCATGAGCTCCTTCAGGTAGGCCGACTTAGCCTTGATGGCCTCCACGGCCTGCTTGCGGGCCACGATGGAGTTGTTCAGCGAAATTTCGGCCTGCTTGTAGTCAATCTTATCCACGATGCCCACGTCGTAGCGGGCCTTGGCGTCTTTGAGGCTGCGCTGAAGCCGCACGATGTCCTCACTGAGCACGTCGAGCTGGCGCTGGGAGAGCAGCACGTCGTAGAAAGCCTTGCTCACGTTGCTCACCACGTCGATGCGCACGGTGGTGGAGTTCTGCTGGTAGAACTGCCGCGAGGGCCGAGCGCTGCGCAGGGCCAGCTGCACGTCGTTGTTGTAAATAGCCTGGGTGGCGCCTATGCCCACGGTAGAAGTGTTGCGCAGGCCAATCTGCCGGGGCACGTTGACGCCCTCGGCATTGGGAAACACGGTGTAGGGCAGCTGAAAGTAGTGCTGGCCGGTGGCGTTGAGATTTACCTGGGGCAGCCAGCCGGCCATTCCGATGCGGATGGTGGCCTCGTTGGCTTCCTCATCGATGCGGGCCTGACGTAGCAGGGGCTGGTTTTGCAGGGCAAACTGCAGGCACTGCTCCAGGCTGTACTGGCTGGAAGTGGGGGGAGCGGTAGCCTGGGCCAAACCCAGGAAAGGAGCAAGCAGAAAAAGGCCAAGTAACGACCAGACAGCTTGTTGATTTTTTTTCATAGCGGGCAAACTAAACAGCTCCGGCGGGAGCCGCACACGGGTGTTGACCACTGCGGAGGGCAGGGTAGCACAGAAATACGAGTAGCGTGCCGGGCGGGAGGGGGTGGGAGCCCGCCGTGGCGGTAAGATAGGGCGGCGTGCAGGCTGCGCGGCGGTCTGGGGCCCGGGCGCGCGGCGTTGCGAATAGAGAAATGGCAGCGGGCACGTTTTGCTGCTGCCAGCCATCCCAGCAGGAGCGGAGGCGGCCATAAGCCTGTTAAACCGGAGTGCTGCGGAAAAGTTATGTGGTGCTTCACCCTTTCCCGCCCGGCCCCGGCTCCGGGGGTAGAACGGTTTCAAAGTCGGGGCGCGGCCCGGGGGTTGCACGGCACGCGTGTTTTTCGGGAGTGTATCCCAACGGGGGCCAGCTACGTATGCGGCTCGAAAGAGCCGACCTTCCTACCTCTATGCGCCTGTTGTCACCTTCTCCACTGGTCGATTTATCGTACCGTCCCGATTTACATATTATGGTGGTCCGTTGGCTGAATACGGTTGAAGAAACCGAAGCCAAGCGCATCTACCAGGCCATAGAAGTGGCCGCCGAGCATCACCAGTGCCGGTTCTGGCTGGTTGACGCCCGCCGCCGGCCCAGCTTTAATCCCAGCGTTACGAAGTGGGTTTTTGAGGAATTGGCGCCTACGGTAGCGAGCCGCTTCGGCGGAGCTTTGCACTTAAGCTACCTTGTGTCGCCGGAGCATCTGGCAGGGGCCCAGGACTTTTGGCACACCCACGTGGCGCCCAGCGGGTCGGCCTTGCCCTACCGCCTGCATTATGCTACTGATGAGGGCACCGCTACCGAGTGGCTGCTGCAAGCCCAGCCCATGCCAGCATCCGGGCAGCAGTCGGCGTAGGCTGGCACGACATAGCATAGCCGGTGAGCTTAGGAGGGCATGAGTATGCCCCAGCAACCTATACTGGCAACCAGTACCAGGCCGAGGTACTGGTTTATCTGTTGATACCATGCCCGCTGACGAGCAAATAGCGCGTGTTCTGATTTTCTACGCGCTGGCGTTGGTTTTGCCCTTCCTGACTTTATTGGCTTTGGTACTTATACCCCTAAAAAGGGCAGGTATTGCCAGGGTATTTGCTGGGGCTTTTGTAGCTACGGTGCTGCTGCAGGTAGTACTCATGCAGGCCGGTAATCCAGGGAGCCAGTCTTGGCAGGAGGCACTTCAAACGTATGGCTAAGCATGGCTGCCGACTACTTCCCTGTGCTTTGGAATAACCTTTTGCATCAAGGCAATCAGGGGTAAATAACGCAATAATAACTTGCGAGGAAGGTACTAATAGCCTGTGCTTACATAAACAGCTTGCGCAGGGCCCACAGACTCCACACAATTACCATCAGGCCCACGCCCACAAACATCCAGCGGGTAGGAATGCGGCCCGCCAGGCGGGCGGCAAACGGGGCCGCGGCTATGCCTCCCACCACCAAGCCCAGGATAATCTGCCAGTGGGTAATGCCGATGGTGGCAAAAAACGTGAAGGCGCTGGCAAACGTGACGAAAAACTCCGTGACGCTGACCGAGCCGATGACGTACTGCGGCGTGCGGCCCCCGGCAATCAGGGTGCTGGTTACCAGAGGGCCCCAGCCGCCGCCGCCGAAGGAGTCGAGGAAGCCGCCGGCGGCCGCCAGCAGCCCCAGCTTCTTGTGCTTCTTGCGCGCTCCGGGCTTAGTAAAGGCCTTGGTAAGTATGCGCAGCCCCAGCAGCAGCAGGTAGATGGCCAACAGCGGTTTCACGTAGGCACCGTAGGTTTCGCCGAAGCGCGACAACAGGTAAGCTCCCGTCACGGCCCCGAGCACGCCCGGAATCAGCAGCACTTTGAACAGCTTCTTGTTCACGTTGCCGAAGCGGTAGTGGTGGTAGCCCGAGGCTCCGCTGGCAAACATTTCGGCGGTGTGAATACTGGCACTTACCGCTGCCGGCGAAATATTCATGCTCATCAGACTAATGGCCGTTACTACGCCGTAGCCCATGCCCAGCAGACCATCCACAATCTGGGCGCCGAAGCCGATGGCCACGAAGATGTAAAACATCCGGGCATTGGTAGCCACGCCCCAGACCTGGTCCCAGGTAACGTAATACGAGAGAATGTTGAAGACCAGCATGGCCGCAAAAGCCAGCAGGGAGGCCGTGGCAATCTTGCGCCAGCGCGCCGCCGCCGGCGACTCATACGCCGGCCCGCCGGCCAGCTCGGCCGTTACGGCGTTCAAGGACTTCACCTTATTGGCAAAGTCGCCGGCTAGCTTGCCCCGGATAATGGTCATGTGCTGCAACACTTCCTGCAGCTCGTTGGGCAGGGCGTCGGCTAACACAGAACGCAGGCGCTTGGCTACCGTGGGCGACTTCCCGTTGGTGGAAATGGCAATTTTCAGGTCGCCTTTCTGCACGATGGAGCCCAGGTAAAAGTCGCACTCGTCGGGCGTGTCGGCCACGTTGCAGAGCAAACCCAACTCCCCGGCGTGGGCCTTGATGCCGCGGTTGAGCACGGGGTTGTCGGTGGCCACAAAGATGATGTCGTGGCCCACCAGGTCGACGTGGGTGTAGGCGTGCTGGCGCAGCTGCACCTGCGCGTGGGCCTCAGCCAGCAGCAGAATGCCGGGTAGAAACGTCTCACTGACCACCGTAACGGCCGTAGCCGGGCTATTGCCCAGAATTGCCGTCAGCTTTTCCAGGCCCACGGCTCCGCCGCCCACCACCAGCACCCGAAACTTCTCGAGCTTGAGGAAGATGGGAAACAGGTTGTTGCCCGCCGGTGCGGCCGGGCCGGGCGGAGCCAGCGGCGGCAGGGCTACTTCGGTAGGAAGAGGCGAGGTGGTCATGGAAAGGTGATTGGCTGGCGAAAGAAAGGGCAGGCGGGAGCGGGAGGGCGGAGCAGAAAGAACCCGGGGCTAGGCGTGGAAGTTCTGCCCGTGGGTGGTAGCGGCCACGACGCCGCGGCGAACAACGAAGTCGCCGAAACGCTCGGCGGGCTGACGCTCAGCGGCGTAGGCTTCGAGCAGGGGCGTGAGCTCCCGCAGGATTCCGTCTTCGTCGAGCATCTCTTTGTAGAGCTTGTTGAGCCGCTCACCAGCGTGATTGGCTCCTAAGTATAGGTTATATCGGCCAATTGCTTTGCCCACCAGCCCGATTTCGCCCAGGTAAGGCCGGGCGCAGCCGTTGGGGCAGCCCGTCATCCGGATCAGGATGCCGTCGTCGGTCAGGTTGTTGGCCCGGATGACCTGGTCAATCCGGTCGAGGAGCTGCGGAAGATAACGCTCGGCTTCCGCAAATGCCAGAGAACAAGTGTTTAACGCAACGCAAGCCAGGGAGTTAAGCCGCAGCGCGGTCTGCTTTTCGGTCTTGCTCCACACCCCATGTTCCTCCAGAATAGCCTGCAGCCGACTGCGGTGCTTGGGGCTGACGTTGGCAATGGTCAGGTTCTGGTTGCCGGTCAGGCGAAACTCGCCGGTGTGGAAGCCGGCAATTTCGCGCAGGGCGGTTTTGAGTAGGTAGCCCGGCTTGTCGTACACCCGGCCGCCCTCGATGAAGAGCGTCACGTGGGCCTGGCCGTCTTTGCCGCCGCTCCACCCGAAGGCGTCGCCGGAGGTTTCAAAATGGTAAGGCCGGGCTGGAGTCAGCTCGTAGCCCAGACGCTGGTGCAGCTCGGTTACGAAGGCGTCGAGGCCGAACTTGTCGATGGTGTACTTGAGGCGGCTGAACTTGCGGTTTTCGCGGTTGCCCCAGTCGCGCTGAATGGTCAGCACCTTTTCGCACACGTCTACCACTTTCTCGGCTGGTACGAAGCCGATGACGTCGGCCAGGCGCGGGTACGTTTCGGGCATCCCGAACGTCATACCCATGCCGCCGCCGATGGCTACGTTGAAGCCCAGCAGTTGACCTTTGTGCTCAATGGCAATCAGGCCAATGTCGTTGGCAAACACGTCGGCATCATTCGTCGGCGGCACGGCCAGGGCAATTTTGAACTTGCGGGGCAGGTAGGTCTTGCCGTAAATCGGCTCGAAGTCTTCCTGCTCGCCCTCGTTGATGGCGCTGGAGTAGGTCGATTCGCCGTTCAGCCACAAATCCCAGTAGGCCGTGGTGCGGGGCGTGAGGTGGTTGCTGATGGCTACCGAGGCCTCGTACACCTGTCGGTGCAGCTCCGATTCCTGCGGATTCGAGCTGCACATCACGTTACGGTTCACGTCGCCGCAGCCCGCAATGCTGTCCATGAGCACCTGGTTGAAGCCGGCTATGGTTTGCTGCAGGTTGCGCTTGAGCACGCCGTGGAGTTGGAAAGTCTGGCGGGTGGTGAGCTTGAGCGTGCCGTTGGCGTAGGCGTCGCTCAGGGCGTCCATGCGCTGCCACTGGTCGGCCGAGGCCACGCCGCCGGGCACGCGCACCCGAATCATGAAGGAGTAGAGCGGTTCGAGCTTCTGGCGCTTCCGCTCACTTTCCAGGTCCCGGTCGGTTTGCTGGTAGGAGCCGTGAAACTTGATCAGGTGGGTGTCGTCCGGGTTCAGGGCGCCCGTCACGCGGTTTTGCAGGCTCTCGTCGATGGTGCCGCGCAGGTAGTTGCTGGCACCCTTGACGTGCTCGACTTCGGACAGCTTGATAGTCTCAGCCATTACGGTTGGGGAGTTACAGGGGAAGGAGGAGCAGGCGTAGGCGCCGTGGCTACGGCGGGCCGCAAGTCGAAATTGTGGAAGTAGAAAAGCCGGATGGTGTGCTGGTTGCGGTACACATTGCCGGCCGGCAGCTGCTGAAACAAGTGCATGTAGCCGCCCTGCAGCTGGGCGTGCTTGTTAATCTGATACACCAGGCCGGCAAACAGCCGGTTCTGGTCGAAGTAATTGAGGCGGATTTCCTTGCCGAAATTCATCATCACCTCGTTGTTGAGCAGAAACTGCACCCCGCCCGGCTCGAAACCGCGCTTGCTAAGCGGCACAAACAACGCCGCGTTGTAGCGGGTGCGGTAGTTGAAGTCGAACTCGTCGAGCCGCTCGTTGCTGCGAATTGTGCGGCGGAACCGCTCCTCCAGTCGCACCCACTGCATGAGCCGGGCCTTCGGGAACTTCGTGAACCACTGCACCTGCTGCCAGGGCCGGTGCTCGGCCTGCGCGATGGTGCGGGCCCCGTCGGGGAAGTGGTGTACGTAGGCGTAGCCCCCGGTCAGGCGCACGTCGTCGGTGAGGTAGTAAGTCAGCCCGAAGCGGGCCACGCTCTGGAAAGCCGACTCCACAAAATGGTCGTGCAGGCGCAGGTGCAAATCGGTCCAGGAGCCCCAGTGCTGGGAAAAGCGCGTCTGGTTGAATACGCCCAGCCAGGTTTGCTGCTCCCGCACATACTCTTTCTGGGCGTGCAGCGGAGCCGTGGCCAGGAGGAACAATAGGATGGTAAGCAGCGGCAGGCGTTTCATAGGAGAAATGGGTTAGGATGCTTGAATACCGACGCAAAATCGTTGGCAGGCAGAGCGCAGCATCTTGCGGGCTGACGTTGCAGGAGTAATTGAAATTACCACGGCACGCGAGATGCTGCGCTGCGCTCTGCATGACGTTCTTTTCTGTCGTTCTATTACCGGATTACCGTGTTGTCAAAGGTTAGGGCCACGTAGTACAGGCCACCGATGGTGGGGCCGGCGGCGTACTGGATGTAGCGGTTGTTGAGCAAGTTGGCCCCGCCCACTTTGATGGTGGCTTTCACGGCCGGAATCCGCACGTTTACCTGAGCGTCCACGGTCTGGTAGGCGGGCACCTGGCCGTTGGCCAGCGGGCTTTCCCAGAGGAAGGAGCTCTGACGGCGCCACACCACATTAAAGCCCAGGTTGCGCACCACTTCGCGGTTGCCGAAGTTGAGGTTGGTGGCCCACTTCGGCGTGTTGAAGCCCGTGACGAAGATGTCGGACTGCTCGTTGGCGCGAATGTCGTTGTAGCTCACGTTGCCGCCCACGGTAAACTTCTGGAAGAAGTTATAGGTCAGGCCCAGCGTGGAGCCGTAGCTGTGGTACTTGTTCAGGGCATTGGTGTACACCCGGTAGCGGTCCTGGCGGGCACCGCGGTTGCTGGTCAGGGCGGCCAGCACGGCGTCGTCGGTGCCGACCTGCACCTGTTCGCCGGCCGCGTTTTTGGGTACGCTTACTTCCACCTGGCCCAGGAAGCCCGAGTACACATTATAATAGGCGTCGGCATCCACCGATATGCGGTTGTCAAACAGCACGCTGCGGTAGCCCACCTCGTAGGCGTTGATTTGCTCGGGCTGCTCAGTAGGCAGGTTACCGACTTGCAGCAGGTCGCGGTTGGCCAGGGCAGCGCGGGTGCGTTTCTGGTCGGTGGTGCTGCTGCTGTTGTCGGCGGCCACGGCCTGGTTGACGGCCGCGTTAAAGGTCGAAATCGAGGCCAGGGTGTAGGAGTTGTCGAGGTAGTTCAGGCCTTCATTTACGCGGGCCAGGCCACCCACGCGGCGCACGTTGCCGTTGTTGACGAACGACAGGGCCTCAAATAAGGACGGGAAGCGCCAGCCGTTCTGGTAGGAAGCCCGGAAGTTGTGCTTGGCCGCCAGCGTGTACACCGCCGCCACCCGCGGGTTAAGCTTAGGACTAAACTCGGGGTTGTAGTCGGCGCGGAGCGAGGCCGTCAGCTTCAGGCGGTTGTTGATCAGCTCCCGGCTGGCCTGCACGAAGCCGCCTACTTTTTTGTAGTACTGGTTCTGGCCGCCGGCCTGAGTGCGCTCGGCCAGGGGCTTGCTGAAATCCACGAAGTTGTTGCCGTCTGGAATTACTTCGTAGAGGCGGGAGTCGGCGCCCAGCAGCACATCGGCAAACCTGATGCGCTGACCAAGGTTCCAGATGGCCTCGGTGTGGTAGGTGTGGCTGCGCTGGGTGAGGGCCGCGCCGCCGGGCACCGGGGCACCCTTCACGTTCACGCCGCTGTCCCAGTTATTGGTTTTTACAATCTGGCTCTTAAGCTCGTTGAAGGCAGCGGTGCCAGGCACAGCGCGGCCGGCATCGGCGGCTACGCGGGCCTGCTGCATGGCGTCGGGCAGGGAAGCTCCGGCGTTGAGCTGGCTGAGCAGGGCGGTACGGAACTTGTCGCCCCAGCCCGTGCCGGTGCCCGTCACGTTGGTCGTGCTGGTTGCCCCGTTCTGCAAATCCAGGTTCAGAGCCAGTGGGTTGAGGTTGTAGGAGTCGCCAGTGTCTTCGATAAGCATATAGGCCCGGGCCGTGAAGTCCTGGCCCTTGAGCTCCACCTTGTGGTTTTGCACCGTCACGCCGTCGAGCTGAATCTTGTTGCCGCGCTGAAATACACCGTCCATCAGTCCGTAGCGGTAGCCGTAGCTTAGCTCCAGCTTGTCGGTGAGCTTATAGTGCAGGCTGGCGTCCACTTTGGCGTTGCGCACGATGGGGTTCGTCAGGTCCCGCTCGTAGTAGCCCGTACGGCGCACGTTGAAGGTTTCGGTGCGGCCGTTGTAGGGAATCTGGATGGCCACGTTGCCGGCGTTGTCGTCGCCGTAGCGGTTCCAGAGGTCGGCAGCGGGGTTTTGCTCTCCGCTGAGCTCGGCAAAGCGCGGGTTGGCCGACGACAAGTTCTGCGGGTTCTGGTCAATCTGGGTATTGGCCAGCCAATCAGTCCCGCGCAGAAAGCTGCCGTTCACTTTGTAGGCCCAGCGTTGCGAAGCGCCCAGCACCTGAGCCCAGCGCACGGCCGTTTCGGTCAGCACGCTCGGGTCCCGGTCGATGCCATCCACGTGGTTTACGCCCAGCTTCTGGTACACGCTCAGGCCCTGGTAGGTGAAGGGGCTTTTGGTCGTCAGGTTGGCCATGCCGTTGATGGCGTTCATGCCATACAGGGCCGAAGCGGCACCGGGCGTGATTTCCACGCTGGCAATATCGAGTTCGGTGGGCCCAATGGCGTTGCCCAGCGGTACGCCTAGGGTGGCCGCCTGCATGTCGACGCCATCGACGAGCTGCATGAAGCGGAAGTTGTTCGGAATGTTGAAGCCCCGGGTGTTGGGCACCTTAAACGTGAGCGAACTGGTAGTCATCTGCACGCCCTTCACATTTTCCAGCGCGTCGTAGAAGCTCGGGGCGGGCGTTTCCTTGATGGCCCGGATGTCGAGCTTCTCAATGGCCACCGGGGAGCGGAGCCGGCTTTCCTCCACCCGCGAAGCCGACACTACCACCTCGTTGGTGAGCACCGCTCGCGACGACATTGACACTGACAAGGGGCTGGTCGCACTCACGATTTCCACCTCCTTGGCGTCGTAGCCCAGCATGTTGAAGACGAGGGTGAAGGGGAACTTGAGCTTCGACTTCAAAGCAAACTTGCCGTCGGCGTCGCTCAGCACGCCGGCCGTGCCGTTCTTCACGCTGATGCTCACCCCGGGCAAGGGTTGGTTGGTGCCGGTTTCGCGCACCACGCCGCTGATGGCAATAATATCGTCCTGGGCGTAGGCCGGGGCAATACTGGCCACCACCAGAAGCGGGGCCACGATAGAAGTTGTAACTATTTTTCTCATGAGCTGGAAAGCAGGATTGAAAGGCAGTAGCAGGTAGGAAGGGGACGGCCGTACGGCGGGCAGCCCGGTTTTCAGGCGCGGCTACGACAACATCGGTTCGGGCAACCCAGAGTAGTCATGATGGAAATGATGCGGTTTGGATGTGTGCAAAGCCGAGCCGCAAAGGGCCACGGCTCGGCATCGTTTGGCGGCTAGTACACGTCTTCGAGGTAGCGGCGCTGCTTTTTGAGGGCGCGCAGGTAGTCGGCCGCGTCCTCGGCCGAGCAGCCGGCTTCGCGCTGTACCACTTGCTTCAGGGCTTCCTGAATAGCCGAACCCAGGCGGGCCTTGTCGCCGCAGACGTAGAAGTGGGCCCCGTTTTCGAGCCAGCCGTACACGTCCCGCGACTTTTCCAGCAGGCGGTGCTGCACGTAGATTTTCTCGGCCTGGTCGCGCGAAAAGGCCACGTCGAGGTGGCGCAGGGTGCCGCGCTTGAGGTGCTGCAGCCACTCGGTCTGGTAGAGGAAGTCGGTGGTGAAGTTGGGGTTGCCAAAGAACAGCCAGTTGCGGCCCTCGGCGCCCAATTCCACCCGCTCCTCCACAAAGGCCCGGAACGGAGCCACGCCGGTGCCCGCACCCACCATGATGATGTCGGTGGCCGCGTCCTGGGGCAGCTTGAAGTACTCGTTGCGCTCCACGAACACTCGGGCCGTATGGTCAATTTCGAGCCGGTCGGCCAAGTGCGAGGAGCACACCCCGTGCTTGGTGCGGCCGTGGGCGGCGTAGCGCACGGCGCCCACCGTCAGGTGCACTTCCTCGGGGTGAACCAGCAGGCTGCTGGCAATGGAATAGGCCCGGGCCGGCAAGGGGCGTAGTACTGCCGCCAACTGCTCGGCCGATAACTCGGCGGGAAACTCGCTGAGCAGATCCGCCACGTCGCGGCCGTACACGTAGCGCTGCAACTGCGGAATATCGGTCACGATGTCGGCTAGCTGCTTGTGCTGCGGAGCGGCGGCGGCGTAGCGTTCCAGCACGTCGCGGGTTAGTACCGAGAGTTCGAGTTTTTGGGTAAGTGCCGTGCCCAGCTCAAAGTCCACGCCCGAGAGCTGAATGGGCGCGGCGCCGTCGAGGCGGGCTTTCTGCAGAACTTCCGCCACCAGCGCCTCCCCGTTGCGCGGCACCACCGACAGCGCATCGCCCGGCTCGTAGTGCAGCCCCGAGTCGGCCAAGGAAAGCTCGATATGGTAGGTTTCCTTGCTTGAGCCGCGGCCGTTGAGCTGAATCTTTTCCAGCACCGTGGCCTCAAATGGGTTGTGGTGCGACCAGGCCGCGGGCTCCGGCGCCACTAAGGTTTCTGTGGCGTAGCCCGGGCTGCTGGAGGTATCCGCGTTGGCTTCGGCGGCAATGACGTTAAGTACCTGGTCGGCCCACTGCTGGGCGGCTTCCTGGTAATCCACGTCGCACTCCACCCGTTCCAGCAGGCGCTGGGCACCCAGCTCGGCCAAGCGCTCGTCGAATTCGCGGCCGGTCTGGCAGAACTGCACGTAGCTTTTGTCGCCCAGGGCCAGCACCGAGTAGCGCAGGTCGGGCAGCTTGGGGGCGCGGTTGCTGAGCAGGAACTGGTGCAGCTCCTCGGCCGCTACCGGCGGCTCGCCCTCACCCTGCGTACTCACGACCAGCAAGAGCTGCTGCTCGGTTTTGAGGGAGCGGGTGGCGTAGTCGTTCACGTCCTGCACCGTAACCTGCACGCCGCGCTGCTTGGCTTTCTCGGCCGTTTGCTGGGCTACTTTCTTGCTGTTGCCGGTTTGGGAGCCGTACAGAATTGTGAGCTTGGATGCCGCGGCCGGTGCCCCCGCAGTTGCGGCAGCCTGAGCCTGAACTGCGTTTTGCACCTCACTACGCCCCGCGGAAGTACGGCCGTAGAAGTAGCCGCTCAGCCAGATCAGCTGCTGGTCAGAGAGGCCCGTAGTCAGGCGCTGCAACGTGTTATCGTCGAGGCCCAGGGGCAGCGTCTGGTCTTGGGAAAGAAGGCTCATGGCGAAGGGAAAAGAAAATCGAGTTTTTGGGCGGTATTTTTTCGTCTGTCATCCTGAGCCAGCGAAGGACCTGCCTCCATGGTGCGCTGAGGATTTTTAATGTGACAAGTCGTTGTTACCTGCTGACAAAAGGGCTTTGGAGCGTTGAATGGGGCTTTTGATGAAGGTGATAAAGGCCCTTCGTTTCTGTTTACTGGGCAGCTGCGCAGGATGACAGGCACTAAGAGAAATCAGGCGATTTCGGCGTAGGAAAGCAGTTCGGTAAACACCGCGGGCACTGCTGCGTCAGCCTTAGCCAGGCGCGCCACTTCCCCGATGATGATAATGGCCGGCGCACCGATTCCGGCCGCCGCCGCCCGGGCCAGCAGCTGCACCACCGAGCCTGTCACCAGTTGGGCCGTGGGCAAGGTCCCGTTTTGAATAATAGCGGCTGGCGTTTGGCTGTGGCCGTGCCGGCTAAAGATTTCGACAATGCCGGCCAGCTGGCTCAGCCCCATCAGAATGACCGTCGTGGTGCGCGAGCGGGCCGCTTCGGTCACGGCCGCCGACAGCTCGCCGGTGGACGTGGTAGCTGTAATGACCTGAAATCCTTCACTGCTGCCCCGGTGCGTGACGGGGATGCCCATGCTGCCGGCTGCCGCCACGGCGCTGCTGATGCCGGGCACGTAATCGGTTAGCAGGCCGTGCTGCTCGGCGTAGAGCATTTCTTCCCGGCCCCGGCCAAACACGAACGGGTCACCGCCCTTGAGGCGCACCACGTGGCCGTAGCGCCGGGCGCTGTCCACAATCAGGGCGTTGATTTCGTCCTGCCCGTAGCTGCGCATGCCGCGGCGCTTGCCCACAAAAATCTGCTGGGCGCCGGGCCGCACGTAGCCCAGCAGGTCGTTGTTGGCCAGCGCGTCGTAGAGCACCACGTCGGCCTCGCCCAGCACCCGCACACCTTTCAGCGTGAAGAGCTCCGGGTCGCCGGGGCCCGCACCGAGTACGGTCAGGCGGGGCAGGGGTGAGGGAAAGTCGGACATGGCGTTGGGAGAATGAATGATTCGAACTCGGATGATTGTCATGTCGACCAGCGGAAGACATCTTGCGTGCCGTGGTAATCAGATTGCTCTGGCAACATCAGCACGCGAGATGTCTCGCTAGGGCTCGACATGACGTTCTTATTTGCTCAACCCGGCGGCTAAATCGTGAAGCCCAGGGGCTCGGGCACAAAGCTGTTCTGCATGGCATCCACCATACCGGCCGCCAGCGTGTCGCCGCTGAGCTCGTCCACCAGGATAAAGGCACCAGTAGCGCGGTTCTGCTGATAGGAATCCACCACCAGCGGGGCGGCCGTCTTGAGGCGGATGCCCACGATGTCGTTGAGCTGGGCCGACTCGGTGGCGGCGCGGCCGTAGGTGCGCACGTTTACTTTGTAAGTAATGGCCGACACCACTGCCTTTACCACCGCCGAGTGGTGCTGCACCAGCAGCTTGCGGCCGGGCCACAGGGGCCGCTCGTCCATCCAGCAAATGGTGGCTTCCACCTCCTTGGCCACGTGGATCTGGCTGCCCACGGGCACGATGGAGTCGCCGCGGCTAATATCCACGTCGTCGGTCAGGCGAATAATGACGGCCTGGGGCGCGGCGGCGCTTTCCACTTCCCGCTGGTCTACCTCAATGGCCTCAATCACCGATTCCTGGCCGCTGGGCAGGATGTGGACCCGGTCGCCGCGGCGGTACTCTCCGCTCTGAATGCGGCCGGCGTAGCCGCGGTAGTCGGGGTAGTCCTCGGTCTGGGGTCGGATGACGAACTGCACCTGAAAGCGTGGCTCGGCAATGGAGGCTTCTTCGAAAGCCGGCACGCTTTCCAGGTGTTCCAGCAGGCTGGGGCCGGTGTACCAGCCCAGATTCTTGGAGCGGGCCACGATATTGTCGCCCAGCAGAGCGCTGATGGGAATGGCCGTCACGTTGGGCAGCTTGAGCTGGTCGGCAATGGCAGCGTAGTCGGCCACAATTTGGTCGAACACCGATTCCTCGTTGCCCACCAGGTCCATCTTGTTCACGGCCAGTACAAAGTACCGAATGCCCACCAAGGAGGCAATAAGCGAGTGGCGGCGGGTCTGCTCCACCACGCCCTGCCGGGCATCGACCAGCACAATGGCCAGATCAGCAGTGGAGGCGCCCGTGACCATATTGCGGGTGTACTGCACGTGGCCGGGCGCGTCGGTGATGATAAACTTGCGGCGCGGCGTGGTGAAGTACTTGTAGGCCACGTCGATGGTGATGCCCTGTTCGCGCTCAGCCCGCAGACCGTCAGTCAGCAAGGCCAAATCCACGGTGCCGTGCACGGTGGGACGGTTTTCCAGGGCCGCCAGTACGTCCAAGGACACGGAATCAGAGTCGTAAAGCAAACGGCCAATCAGCGTGCTCTTGCCGTCGTCGACGCTGCCGCAGGTGATAAATCGGAGAAGGTCCATGAGGTGAGATTGTGAGGTTGTGAAATTGTAAATGGTCGTGCAGGTGAAGCGGAATGCGGGATTCGCAACTTCACCTCTCACAACTTCACCACTTAGAAATAGCCGTTGCGTTTGCGGTCTTCCATGCCGGCCTCGGAGATGTTGTCGTCGAGGCGGGTGGCGCCCCGCTCACTGACTTTGGCTAGCAGCAGATCGGCAATGATGTCGTCGATGGTGGCCGCGTCGCTTTCCACGGCCGCGGTGCAGGTCGAGTCGCCCACGGTGCGGAAGCGCACTTGCCGCTCCACGATTTCGTCGTTTTCGTCGAGGCGCAGGTGCTCATTCAGGCCCAAAAGCTGGCCGCTGGGCAGCACCACGCAGGTGCGCGGGTGGCCGAAATAGATGCTGGGCAAGGCAATATTCTCGCGCTGAATGTAGCGCCACACATCCAGCTCGGTCCAGTTGGAAATCGGGAATACGCGCACGTTCTCGCCCTTCTGAATCCGGCCGTTGTACACGTTCCAGAGCTCGGGGCGCTGGCGCTTGGGGTCCCACTGGCCGAATTCGTCGCGCACCGAGAAGATGCGCTCCTTGGCCCGGGCCTTTTCTTCGTCGCGCCGGGCTCCCCCGATGCAGGCATCGAACTGAAACTCCTCAATGGTTTCGAGCAGGGTGTAAGTCTGCAGCGGGTTGCGGCTCGGAAACTTGCCGCCCGGCTCGCGCAGGCGCTGCCGCTTAATGGTGTCTTCCACGCTGCGCACGATGAGCTTTTCGCCCAGCTCAGCGGCCAGCTCGTCGCGAAACTTAAGCACTTCGGGGAAGTTGTGGCCGGTATCGACGTGCACCAGCGGGAATGGGAAACGTCCGGGGCGGAAGGCTTTTTCGGCCAGACGCGTGAGCACAATCGAGTCTTTGCCGCCCGAGAACAGCAAAGCCGGCCGCTCAAACTGGCCTGCTACTTCCCGCAGAATGTGAATGGCTTCGGCTTCCAGCCGGTCAAGGTAATCGAAGTGAGGGGTACTCATACTAGAGAATCTAAAGTGCCGCGGCAGGCCCGATTGCCCGCTGATGTATGAATGGATAGTCGTTACAGAGTCGAAGCGTTGACCGGCTCCACCACCGGGTCGGGGCCGTTGTGGGTGCTGTGCAGGCCGCACTCCTTGGCCGACTGGTCTTCCCACCACCAGCGCCCGGCCCGGAAATCCTCCCCGGCCTTGATGGCCCGGGTGCAGGGCGCGCACCCGATGCTCACGAAGCCTTGCTGGTGCAGCGGGTTGAAGGGAATGCTGTGCTTGTGCACAAAGTCCCAGCACTGCTCAAAGGTCCAGTCGAAGAGCGGGTGAAACTTGATAAGCTGGTGGCCGCCGTCCCACTCCACCGCGTGCATGTCCTGCCGGTTAGCCGACTGTTCGGCCCGGATGCCGGTAAACCAAGCCTGCTGGCCCAGCAAAGCGCGCCGCAGAGGCTCCACCTTGCGGATGCCGCAGCACTCCTTGCGGTTTTCCACGCTTTCGTAGAAGCTGTTGGGGCCTTTTTCAAGCAGCAGTTGCTCAACGGCCGACTGCTGGGGAAGTAGGGCTCAATGGTCTTGCCGTAGCGCAGCAGCGTCTTATTCCAGGTGGAATAGGTTTCCTGGAAGTTGCGGGCCGTATCGAGCGTAAAGACCTTGATGGGCAGATTGTGCTCGAAAATCAGGTGGGTAATGATCTGGTCTTCGAGGCCGAAGGAGGTCGAGAAAATGGCCTGGCCGGGAAACTGCGCGGCAGCTTCCGAGAGTATTTCTAGGGCAGAACGCCCGGCGAGCTGCTGGCGCAGGCTCGAAACCAGCGCCTCTGAGGCTACTTGCATGATGCGAAGAGAATATGGCTTTTCCGGAGCGGAATTACCGGCTTTCGGGGCACCCGGCGCACAAATGGGTTGTGCCAATCCAGGCAGACTAGCCTGCGGTAGTCGAGAAAAGGGTTGTGCGAAAACAGCTCAGCTTAGCGGAGCGTGGGGCACGGGCAGGAAAAGCAAAGGGCGTGACCGGCTAACAACACCGACAGCACATCATGCCACAACATCCATGCTGTAGGGCAGCGGAGGTGGGCGAAATAGTGCGGGCGTTGGACAAGGTTTTCACGACGTTGTTGTTTTTATATGGTCAGGACTTGGCACCGTTCCGCATTTGCGGATGGTTGCCGGCGCTTCGTTGAGCCTGTCTCTCCACGCCTCTGTATAAAAACAATCCTTTGATGGGTAAAGAATTGGTAGTACAAAGGTAATAGCATGAATTTTATAATTGCAAGTTATAACGCGGAGAAGTGTTATTGTCTCGAAAATAACGCAGGTAATGGACTATTTTATAGGCTATTAGATAGAAGTACACACGGGTGTTAGTATAAATTACGTGTATTACTTAAAGTAATAACGAGCATATCATTTGGCTATAAATTTCTGCCGATTTACTGTGTTTAAACCTAGTAGTGGCCTGTTTGGCGTTATTTCAGGTAAGGTGAATCATACCTGTGGGCAGTAGAGCCCTATCCTGGCAGCGAGGTAATTGGCAGTAAACTGTGGACAATAAAATACCCCGCGTACTGCCGTAAGCCAAGGAATAAAGAATTGTAGAATCAGAAGCACCCTGTGCTGCTGCCAGCCAAAAAACCAGTCGAGCGGTCCATTCAGTGACACTACGGAAACCGCATTTTCGGTCCGGCCTCAGCTTGAGCAAAGCCGGCCCATCGAGGAGGCTACTTATCTTTTTCTGCCCGCTTACAGCTCGTTGACCACAATGCGGATGTCGGTGTTGCGGCCGTGGTCATCGGCGCAGGAAATCTTGAGGGCCCCGGCTGGCGGGCGGAAAAATACCCGCTCGGTGGCCGGTGCAGTGCGCAAAAACTGGTCGTTGATGTACCACGACACCTGCCGCACCTCGTTGTCGGTGGTGCAGCTCAAAAGCAGTTGCTGCTGCTCGCCTTTGTTGAGCACGTACTCGGTATTAGCCAGCGGGGAGATGATGCTGGGCGCCTTTTCGCGGCCCCCGCGCACAAGCTGGCAGCCGGGATTGTGGGGCGGCCGGCGCCGGTACGGAATGCCCTGGGCCTCGCGGAAAGCGGCTACTTCGGGCAGCAGATTCGGGTACATTTCCCGCCGGTAGCCCGTGGCCGGGGCGCAGGCCCGGCAGTAGGCATACCGCGCGTCGGCCGAGAGCAGCACCTCCTTCTGGTGCTGGCAGCGCAACCCCGACGACACGCCGGGCAGGAAGTAGTCGATAAGCTGGTTGGGGCAGTTCTCACCCGGCGGCCGGCCGGTTTCGGCACATACCAGACGAAAATCGAGGCTGGCGGGCGGCTGAAACCAGTTGTTGGGCGAGTTATAGGCCAGCGTATTGAAGAGGTCGAAGAGCAGGGGCGTGGCAATGTCGGAGCCGGTAAGGGCGGGGCTGCCCTGCCCGCTAAAGTTGCCGACCCACACTCCGATGGTGTATTCCTTGTTGTAGCCTATGCTCCAGGCGTCGCGGCGGCCGTAGCTGGTGCCCGTTTTCCAGGCAATCTTGGGCAGCCGGATGCTGGTTTCGTAGCCCACCGGCAAGTCGGGGCGGGTGAGCTGGGCCAGGATGTCGGTGATGAGGAAAGCTGCGCCGTCGGAGAAAAGCGCCGTGCCGGGTGCTGCCGGCCTTTGCTTAGCTTCATGGTGTTGCCACTGCAGGGGCTGGTAGTTGCCGCCGTTGGCCAGGGTTACGTAGAGGTTGGTCAGCTCTTCGAGCGTGGCCCCGCAGCCGCCCAGAATCGTGCTCAAACCCAGGTGGGGGGCGCGCTGGGCCACGGTGCGGAAGCCGGCCGCCCGCAACTGGGTGGTGAAGGTAGGCACGCCCAGGTCGGAGAGGACGCGCACGGCCGGAATGTTGAGTGAATACGCCAGCGCGCGGTCCAGGGGTACTTCGCCGCTGCAGCGCTTGTCAAAGTTTTCGGGCTGGTAGCCGCCAAAGTTGGTGGGCACATCGGGCAGCAGCAGCTTGGGCGTCACCAAGCCTTTGTCCAGGGCCAGGGCGTAGAGAAACGGCTTAAGCGTGCTGCCCGGTGAGCGGACGGCCTGCACGCCGTCGTTCTGACCCTTGTTGAGGGCATCCCGAAAATCGGCTGAGCCCACGTAAGCCTCTACGGCCCGGGTGCGGTTGTTGACGACCAGCACGGCCGCGTTGGTAATGCCCAACTCGTGCAGGCGGCGCACGTAGTTGCGGGTCAAATCTTCGGCCTTGGCTTGCTTGCCGCGCTGCAAAGTAGAAGCCACGCTGGCCCGGCCCGGAAACTGCCGCACCAGCCGCCGCGCCAGGTGGGGCGCCAGCGTGGGGGCCGCGTGACGCTGCACGTCGAGTGGCTCCAGCAGGGCATCCTCAATATCCTGGTTCGGAAACAACCCCTGCTGCTGAAAGCGGCGCAGCCACCGATTGCGTTCCTGCCGGATGGCGTCGTTGTTCTGGCCCAGTACCAAGCCCCGGGGGCGGTTGGGAATGATGGCCAGGGTCACGGTCTGGGCCAGAGACAGGTAGTCGGGGGGCTGCTGGAAGTAGATCAGGGCCGCCGACTTCACGCCTTCCACGTTGCCGCCGTAGGGCACCAGGTTCAGGTAGAGTTGCAGAATCTCGGCCTTGCTGTAGTGGGCTTCCAGCTGCAAGGCCCGCAGCATTTCTAGCAGCTTGTTGCCCACGGTCCGCTCCTTGGGCTCCAGCAGGCGGGCCACCTGCATGGTAATGGTGCTGGCCCCAGTGGTCCGGCCCCGGCCAAAGAGGTTGCGCCCGGCAGCCTGCACCAAGGCCAATGGGTTGACGCCCGGATGGTAGTAGAAGTACCGGTCTTCCTTCTCGATAATGGTAGCGCGCAGGGCCGGTGTAATTTCGCGCAACTCGGTTTTCATGCGCCACTTCTGAGTCGGGTTCAGAAAGGCATGCAGCACCGAGCCGTCGGCAGCCAGCACCAGCGGCGAGTACTGCGGGGCGGGCGGCACCGGAAACGCGGCATCGAGGCCCCAGAGCAGGCCGACGCAGAGGAAGAAAAGGAGCAGAGCCCGGGCCGCGCGTGTCATTGCAGGTATCAACAACTAGCCAGGACCATACGGCCACTGGACGAGCCGGCAAGATACGGGGTGGTGGGCGGTATTAGTGCGCTAGCGGGGCGGCTCGGGCACGGTTACGTCTAGCTCAAAGTCGCGGGAGGGTGGAGCTTCGTTGTCGGTAGTATTACGGTAGATAAACCGCACGGTGGTTTTGCCCGGGTTCAGGGCCTGAAACTGGAAAGCCACCTCCTGGGCACTGCCGGGCTTGGGCTTTTTCTTGCTCTTCTTGGGCTCTTCCTTTTGCTGGCCAACCAGCTGCACGATGTTGTTATCGGTAGGAATTACCTCCCAGGCGTATTCCGAGCCCACGGTTGTGCCGAGCTTGATGAGCAACTGGTCCCCTTTGTTAACCGTGACCCGGCCGTGGTTACCATATTCAGTGACGTTCACGTTTTTGGCCACTCCGGGCTTGTTTATCGTGACGTAGGTGTGGAAGTAGTTGCCCAGCGGGGAGTAGCCCGAGCCCGGCGTGGCCGAAATAAAGGTCAGGTCGAAGCCCCCGGGGCCGATGGCCTGCATGTGAATCTCGTGGGTGGCCGGAGCGCCAGGCACCCCACTGCTCAGGCCCGGTAGGGTGTGGCTATTCACCACAATAAGCTGCCCGGGGTAGGCCTGCACGAGTCGCCACCCGTAGCGGGGCTGGGCCGTGGGCAGGCGGATAACGAGCTGGTCGCCCACGTTGAGCTGGGTTTCCCGGCCGTTGTCGGCCGCGGTGAGCGTGGTAATGCCTGGGCTTGCAGGGAAGTATAGGCCAGCACGCCGATGAGCAGAAGTACCAAGCGAAGCAGAACAGCGTGGAGGCGGGCCCCGGTATAACGGCGGATGCGCATGAGAATAGCGGAAGGAGAGTAGCTGAACGTTACGGTAGTGGCTATAAACACCACCGCCGGCTGCAACTGCAACCGGCGGTGGTGTTGGTAGTGGGAATATGTACGGCTCCGCAGGCAAAAGGCTGCGGTTGAGCTACTCAGAAGCCCGGCGGCGCTACATGGCCGGCTGCTGGCGGGAGCGGCGCACGCGCAGCGTGTCGAAGCGTTGCATCAGCTCGTCGGTGCTGATAAACATGGCGGGGTTGGCATCGGCGTCGCGCAGGGAGTCGAGCAGAGCTTTGGCTTGGTCATACTGCTGTTGGTTGGTAAGGGCGTCGGCCCGGGCCAGGAGCTGCTGCCCGCGGGCGGCGGCTTCGGGGCTTTCTGCTTCCTGCAATAGGTGGCCGCGGCCGTCGGTGCGGAAGTAGAAGAAGTAGCCCATCCACAAAATCATGCCCACCAGCATGACCAGCGAAGAAATTAAAACGACGCGTAGGTTAACCATAGAAAGGAAGTTGTTAGAGAAGTTTTAGTAGCGCGAACTACACAGTTCGCGCTACGGATGACGTGTTACTTTACCCGCACCACGCCGGCTCCGTTGTAGCTGTGGTACTCGGCGTTGTACATGGCGTCGGCGCTGACCGGGCCCAGGCGGAAGGTGCCCTTGGACACGGCCCGGGCTACGTAATAGAACGCCTTGGGCGCCGTGCTGACGGTGGTGAACAGGTTGATCCGGTCGTCGCGCATATCCAGGTAGTCGGGCGTGGCCGCATCCGTGGCCCAGGCTATGTCGCGCACGGCCCCGATGCGCGGGTTCTCAATTTCCAGGCCGGCGGGCAGCAGGTCGGTAATGGCCACGTTGGGTACTTCGCCCGCCGCGTCGGCCGACTGAATCGTGATGCGCACCACCACCAAGTCATTCTGCCGGAAATTAGGCGTACCGACGGGTTTGCCGTTGCGGTCCAGGAACTCGCGGCGCACTTTGAGGAAGGAATCCTCCTGCCGCACGGTGTTCAGCGGCGACACGCCCTCGGTTTCCCAGAAGTAGTAGAGGCTGCCGGTGCCGGTGGTACGCAGCGCCACCTGGCGGTTGGCCACGTTGTTTACCGTCAAGTCGGTGCCCGTGAACTTGCCGATTTCCTTGGCATCGGCCAGCAGTGAAGCTGTAGCGGTGCTCTTGGCGTTCTGCCGGGCTACTTTGCCCAGGGCCAGCAGCGAAAACGCCCGTTCTTGGGTGTTCAGCCACGACGCCTGCTTAACCTGCCGGCTGAGCTGGCGGGTGAGCTTGGGCACCAGAGCATTGCCGGGGTCCACTTCGAGCAGGGAGTTGAGCACCAGGGCCTCGTCGCGAATGGGGGAGTAGAACGAGCCGTCGAAGGCGCGGTGGGCGGCAGTTTCGGTGAAGGTGGTGGGCAGCAGGTCGCGGTAGGCTTTCTGGTTGCCGCCCACGGCCTGGGCCGCCGCCAGCAGGAAGCGCGAGTCCTGGGCCAGCAGCTGCCGGTTCGACTTGTAGTAGTTGAAGGCCACGGCATCCTGACGGCCGGCCAACGCCAGCACGTAGATGCTGTAGGGAATTTCCTTTTTGGCAATGACCTTGCGGCGGGCAATGGTGCTCACGTCGAAGTAGTCGTACTCCTCGGTTTCGCGCTTGCGGGTGCGTGCCTGCAGGTATTGCAGCACCTTGTCGAGGTGGCCCTTGTTCACCTCGAAGCCGGCGCGCTGGGCTTCGAGCAGGAAGTGGGCGGCGTAGGTGGTGGCCCACCAGTTGTCGTAGTCGCCGCCGGGCCAGTAGCTCAGGCTGCCGTTGTAGAGCTGCTGGGACTCGATTTTGCGGATGGCTTCCTGCACGTTGTAGTTCGGGTTGAAGCGCGTACCCTTGGCCTGTTTGCCGGTTTTCTGGCTGAGCGTGGCCGTCAAGTCAGCGTAGTAGAGCTGGGGGAAGGCCGCCGACACGGTTTGCTCCAGGCAGCCGTAGGGGTACTGCAGCAGGTAGCGCAAATCCTTGGCAAACTCCGTCATCGGCGAGCGGCTCACCACCAGTTGGCTGCGCAGGGTGGAGGGAATAAAAGCCGTTTTCAGGTTCAACGCCTGGTTGCTACCACCTTTTACTACCCCCGAGCCGGATACCTTTTCCAGCGGGGAAGCCGGCCGCACGGGGATTTCAACAACCTCGGTGAACTGCTCCTTGCTGCCGTCAGCACTGACCGTAATTTTAACTGAGGCATTACCAATAATACTGGTAGCGGGAACCGTCTGAGGACTGCGGCCGGCAAAAAGCCTGAAGCGAATCTGCGTTTCCTTGTTGGCTGGCAACGACGCAAAACGCGCTTCATTCGTCATGGCGTCACCGGTTTGGATTGATTGAACCGGACCAGTTGTGGTAATACTAACGGAAGCTTTTGCTGCCTTCCCCGTCGTATTCGTCAGCGTTACCGGTACGTCAATCGTGTCGCCGGGGCTGAGGAAGCGTGGGAGGCTGGTGCTGATAACCACCGGGTCGGCGATGCGCATGGTTTGCTCGGCCGAGCCGAAAGCGTCGCCCTTGTAGGCCACGGCCATGACGCGCACGGCCCCACTGAACTGCGGGATGCGCACTTTGTAGCGCACTTTGCCGTTAGCATCGGCCCGCAGCACCCCGCTCCACTTGGCCAGCAGCTTCACCCGGCGCGAGGGCACGGGCGTGGTGCGGCGGGAGAGGTCGGCCCCGTCGCCGCCGGAGGAGCTGGTGCCCAGCTCGGGCAGTAGGAAGGGGTATACGTCGTAGGCATTCACCTCCAGGGCGCGCTTTTGGTAGAAGTAGCCGTAGGGGTCGGGTGTGCGGTAGTCCTTCATTTGCAGAATGCCCTCATCGACCACGGCAAAGGTGACGGCCGCGCCGGGCGCGGTGCTGGCCTCAATGGTCTGCCAGGTCTGGGAGCGGCTCTGGGCGGCCACGGTCAAAGCCACGGGCAGCTTGGCGCCGGGCTTTTCCACCGTCAGCGGCACGAAGCCCCGGGCCACGGTGAGCGGCAGGCGGTTGTCGGTGATTTCGCGGATGGCGGTGGCCGTCACGTAGATGTTGGGCACGTGGTTGCCCCGAATCGGAATGCTCACCCGCGCCGACTTCTCATCGGTGTTCACGTAGAAATGGTCGAGCACTTTGTCGCGCTCCACAGTGATGAGCACCCGGCCGGCGAAGGGCGTTTTGAGCAGGAGCTTGGCCGTTTCGCCGGGCTGGTATTTCTCCTTGTCGGCTTCAATCGTGACCTCACCTTCATTATTAACTTCAAAGGAATTGCTCTGGGTGTCGCCGTAGCCGTAGGCGTAGAAGCTGCTGGCCACGTAGGTAGCCGCGCCCGGCCGGGCAATGCGCACCTCGTACTCGCCCGAGGAAGCCGGGGTGAAGTCGAGCGTGGTTTCGGAGCTGATGCTGCGGTTCTGGGTCAGGATGGCCTGCTCGCGCTTCTGGGAGGTGTAGCGGTACCGGCCACCTTGCCGCTCAATGACGGTTTCCCACAGCAGGCGCACCACTTTGATCTGGGCGTCGGCGCGGGTGGGCTGCCCTTTGGGCGTGAGGGCCACGAAGCGCATCGTCAGCGGCTGCTGGGTACTGACCAGCTCGGGCACGTCCTGCACCCCGAACATCACGCTCTGGGTTTGCACTTCGAAGGTAGCCAGGCGGTTTACGGGCCGGCCGCTTTCGTCAAACACCGTGGTAAAGGCCGCGCCTTCCAGAGTACCCAGGTCTTCGTAGCCGGGAATTTCGTAGGACGCCGTGCCTTTGCCGCTGGCGTCGGTGGTTCCTTCCCGGGTGGTTTTCTCGAACCGGTCGGAAATTGAGGAGCTTTCCTCGCTGTAGCTGCGGGGCTGGTTCTGGCCCGAGTTGATGCTGAACGTGTAGCCAGGGTAGTTCTTGGGCGTAAAGGGCTTTTCCTTGAGCGAGAACTCCACCTCAAACTTGCGGTCAGAAGCGGGCGGGCCAAACAGGTTCAGGGCCGTGATATTGGCATTTACCGTCTGGCCGGGGCCCACCACAGTCGGCGCGGCTTTCACCGTCACCTTGAGGCGGTCAGGAATAAACTCTTCCACCGAAATCTGGCGCGAGGAAAGCAGCACGTCGTTGCCGGTCAGCACTTCCAGGGTGTAGAGGCCGGTCATGATGCCGGCGGGCAGAATAAAGCGCGACTCGAAGGAGCCGTCGGCGGATAGTTTCTTGCGCAGGCTGGCGTATTCCTTGCCCGTAGGCAGCAGCAGGCGGATTTTCACCGGCAGGTTGGCCGGCGGGGCCTGCCAGCCTTCGGTGCGAATCACGGTGTTGGTTTGAATCGTGTCGCCGGGGCGGTATAGGTCCCGGTCGCCGTAGAGGAAGGCCTGGTAGCGGGCCGCATTGCTTTGCAGGCCGCCCACGTCGAAGCGCGAGGTCTCGACCCGGCTCGTGGGCAGGTTGAGGAAGGTGAAGTCCGACTCGCGCTGAGCCGTAACCATCGTCAGGCGGAAGCGGCTGGTAGCGGCAGTGCTGTCGAACACGGCCACGCCGGCGCTGTTAGTAGTAGCGCTGCTGATGACCTGATTGTTGGAGCTCACGAAGCGCACATTCACGCCGCTGAGCGCCGTAGCATTGCGGATGGAGTTGGCGAATACTAGCGTGCGGCCGGCTTTACCCTGCTTTATAATCAGGCCAATATCCGACACCGATACCAGCTTGCTCACCTGAAGCCACTGCCGCTCCGTGTCCTGAATCTTAACCACGTAGAGGCCCTTCATGGGGCCGGTAAACTCCAGGTCCTTGAAACTCAGATTCAGTAGGCGCAGGCCGTTTTCCTTGGGCAGGCCGGCCACGGTGTAGGTGCGCTCGGTCAGCACGTTGCCCAGCTGCTCCACGTCGTAGTAGTTGTACGATTTGTCTTCGTACTCGCCCCCGTCGCCTTCTTCCCCGCCGCCTTCCTCGTCGTAGTCGTAGCCGTACTGCTTGCCGCCGCGCAAGAGCTGCTGAATATTGTTGGCGTACACCTTGGCAATGGTGACCTGCACCTTCTCGATTTCGGCAATGCGCACGCCCAGGTTGCGGGTGCCCAGCGCGTCGAGGTACATGGCCTTGTCGCCGTTGGCAAAGCTCAGGCTGGGCCGCTCATCCACGAAGGCGGCCGTTTGAGTGAAAGGCTCAGCCAGCTGCCCGCCCAGTGAACCCCGCAGGCCGCTGCGCAAGCTGATCTGGTAGGTTTTGTCTACATCAAAGCCGCCTTTCAGGGTAAAGCCGCTTTCTAGGGCTTCCACGGAGTAGTCCACGGCCGGTTCCACAGTGAGCAGGGCGGGGATTTCCGTGGCCGACACGGGCTGGTTGGTCAGTACCGTAATCACCGGGTCGCCCTCCACGATGGAGGCTACTACTTCGCGCACGAGCAGGGTTTGCTGGTCGGGCACGGCTACCTGTGCCGTCAGGGGCTGGGTCGTGGCCCGGTCTGAGCCCACGGGATGCAGGCCCGGGGCCAGCTCCAGCGTCACGGGGGAGCCTGGGCGCACGTCCTGGGTCAGGGCCACGCCCACGATGCTGTCGGCCTCCGCCGATACGACCTCAAAGGCTACGGGCTTGCCGTCCTGCGTGATTTTGAGCAACGGCTGAATGTCACTAGGCTTCACGGCATAGTTGAAAAGCAGGTTGGCGCGCATCTCGGCCGTGCCCGCCACCCGCCGGCTCTGGCTCCAGAACAGCTGAGGCTCGTGCATCTGCAGGCCGGGGGTGTGAAACTTGGTTTTGCTCAGGGGGGGCTCCTTCTTAAGCTTTAGTGCTTCCAAGGCCACCGGCTTCCACTGGACTTCGAAGGCCGTAGCGGGCCGGAAAGGCTCGGAAGGGGAGAAGGTTAATTCCCGGTCACTGGTCCACTTAAACTTGCCGCGCACGGCGGGCTCAAACTGCACGTATTGCAGCGTGTCCCAGCGGCTCACGCGGCCTTCGCCCAGGGGCTCATCGAAGGTGAAAACGATATTTTGGTAAGGACTTATTTCCTCGCCCTCGGGCTGGAATCACTGTTGGAGCCCGACTTGGAGCAGGCGCATAGCACTATCAGCCACACCAGCGGTAGCAGGCGGGATAAGCGGGGGATAAGCATAAGGATAGGGAGAAGAAAATGGACGCGGGAAGGTATATAAAAAGGTCGATATACGGTTGAGGTAATGACAGGAATCGGGAGGGAATTGCTTTTTAGGAAAAAAGTACGGCCTGCTTGCCAATGGTTGTGCTAGCCCATGCTCGCAGAGAAGACTCTAAGCCGGGAACGAGTTGCTAACCGGATAAGTGTATTTGCTAACTCTATATAGTATATATTATAAATATGGTATAGCAGAGAAATGGTAGTTTGAATGCAATAGTTGTTGAAAATAATAGAGAACATTATGAAGTTAATTGAAGGGCAGGGTAATGTAATTTAGAGAATACTATATAAATTAGGGCTTGTGCTTTTACCTATCCTTCTCCCTTAACCCCATTTTACATGAGAAAAGCTTTACTCATGACACCCCTATTTGCTGTGACGATGCTACAACAAGTAGCGGCACAGAATAGGAGTATTTCAGGCCAGGTAGTTGATCAGTCGGGCAATGGCCTGCCCGGGGCTACTGTTATTGTAAAGGGTACTACCACGGGCGTCTCCACCAACTCGGATGGTACGTTCACAATGAGTGTACCGGAAAGCGGTGCCACCCTGGTGGTTAGCTCGGTAGGCTTCTTGCCTCGGGAACAGGCCGTTGGGAGTGAGGCCCGGATAAATGTGCGCTTGGCCGAAGACACCAAGCAGCTTAGCGAAGTAGTTGTTGTGGGATATGGCACGCAGTCCCGCCGCGACCTGACGGGCTCCGTGGCTTCCATCAGCGGCAAGGAAATAGCTGCGGCCCCGGTGCAGAGCTTCGACCAGGCCTTGCAGGGTCGGGCGTCGGGCGTAAATATCACCACGCCCAACGGGGTACTCAACAACCCGCCCGTTATCCGAATCCGGGGCGTCAACTCGGTCACGCTGAGCTCGGCTCCGCTGATTGTAATCGACGGCATTCCGGCCTTCTCCGGCAACAGCTCGGCCGTGGGCAGCGTGCCCAACAACCCGCTGAGTAACCTTAACCCGGCCGATATCGAAAGCATGGAAGTGCTGAAAGACGCCTCGGCCGGTGCTATCTACGGCTCCCGGGCTGCCGGCGGCGTTATTCTGGTGACCACCAAAAAAGGCCGCAAAGGGCAGAGCCGGGTTTCGCTCGACTCCTGGGCCGGCTGGTCGAAGCCGGTACGGCTCTATGAGCTGCTCAACGCGGCTGATTACATGGAAATCAAGAACGAAGCCGTTCGAAACCTGAATGCCAACCGCCGGGCCCTGGGCGCGGTTGCTACCAACATCGAAGGCTTTAAGCCCAGCTTCGACGCCGACGGCAACCCCGTGGATACCCGCTGGTACGACTACATCTACCGTACGGGCTTCTCAACCGCTAATACCGTCAACTTCTCGGGCGGCACCGAGAAGACCAACTTCTACGCCTCGGTGGGTTATTCCAACCAGAAGGGGATGCTGGATAAAAACGAGTTTAAACGCGCCTCCGCCCGCGTCAACCTCGACCACAAAGTTTACAAGAGCTTCACCATTGGTACCCGCATCGGCTACTCCAACACCCGCAACCAGGCGCCCAACTCCGGTTCGGTAGCCGACGGTGCTTTCGGCACGGGTGGCCTGGGCCGCCTGCCCCTGGTGCTGCCCCCAACATTGCCCCGCGCAACCCGGATGGTACCTACAACATCAACCCTTCCGGCAACGGCGTTGGCTCGGGTGCCAACATCAACCCGGGCAGCTACACGGTGGCCAACCCCAACGGCTCACCGCTGTACCCCGGCTACTACAACCCGCTGGTAGAGTTGGAGAACAACTACTTCCAGTCGGATGGCAATGAGGTGCAGGGCAGCGTGTATGCCAACTGGGAAGTGCTGAAAGGACTTAACCTGCGCACCTCGTTTGGCATCAACAACATTTCCTTCGAGGACAAAGCCTTTTACACCTCGATTTCGGGTGACGGCTACTCGGCCGTTGCCGGGGCCGGGGGCCAGGCCCTCAACTACTTCCGGACCAACAAGCGCTGGAACTGGCAGAATACGGCTCAGTATGACCGCAGCTTCGGCGAGAAGCACAACTTCTCGCTGCTCGTAGGCAATGAGCAGCAGCGCACCACCATCGACCGGTGGGGGGCCAGCCGCACGGGCGTCGCCGATATCTTCTTCGATACTTTCCAAGGCAACTTCACCAACGTAGCCGTAGCCGGCAACTATCAGGGCGAAAACTACCTGCTCTCGTACTTCGGCCGTCTGAACTACGACTTTGCCAAAAAGTACCTGGTAACCGTGAACGTGCGCCGTGACGGCTACTCGGCCTGGGCAAAGAACAATAAGTGGGGCAACTTCTACGGGGCGTCGCTGGGCTACATTCTCTCGGAAGAAGGCTTCTGGAAAAACACGTCCTTTCTGGCTCCAATCAGCTTCTTTAAGCTGACGGGTAGCATGGGCAACGTGGGCAACAACCAGGGCATCGACGACTTTGCTTCTCAGCAGCTCTATGCCTCGGGCCTGTATGGCAGCGCGGCTACCATTTACTACACCAAGGCCGGTAACCCGGCCCTGACCTGGGAGAAAAGCCAGAAAACGGACGTTGCTCTGGCATTCGGATTACTCGATAACCGCATTGAGGGCGACGTTTCGTACTACAAAAACCTGGTGGATGGTCTGATTCTGGAAGTGCCCCAGGCCCCGTCCAAAGGCATTCCCGGCCCCGACGCCGTCGGTACCTACGACAACGCCAACCGCATTCTGTCGAACGTTGGCTCGATGCAGAACACGGGTATTGAAGTAAACCTGCGCGTGAATGCCATTCAGAAAACCAACTTTAGCTGGACGGTGAGCGGTAACCTGACCACGTTGAAAAACCGGGTGCTCAGCCTGGCTTTCGAAGGGCAGAGCATTGCCACCGCCACTTCCGGCCTCGAAACGGTGAACTTCACGGAAGCGGGCCGCTCCATTGGCGAAATCAAGGTGGTGGAATCGTTGGGCGTAAACCCGGCCAACGGCCAGCGCATGATCCGCAAAAAGGATGGCACCATCGTGCAGTACAACCACCAGGGCACAACCGGCACGGGCTGGACTACGCTGGACGGGAAGAACACGACTGCCCCCACCCAGCAGGTAGACGGCATATTCTTCGGCCCCACGCTGCCTACCTGGTACGGCGGCTTCGACAACAACTTCCGCTACAGAGGCTTCGACCTGGGGATATTTGTGCAGTTCTCGGGCGGTAACTACATCTACAACGGTACCAAATCCGGCCTGCACGACCAGCGCTTCTGGAACAACGACGTGGATATCAAAGACCGCTGGACGGAAACCAATACTAATGCCGAATGGCCCCGCGTGGTGTACGGCGACAACGTATCCAACGGCTCGGCCCTGGTAATGTCGTCGAACGTGGAAAAAGGTGACTTTGCCCGTTTGCGCAACGTGTCGTTGGGGTACTCCCTGAACTCAAGCCTGCTGACCCGGGCCAGCATTTCCAGTGCCCGCGTGTATGTGCAGGTACAAAACGCGGCTTTGCTAACCCGCTACAAGGGCATCGACCCCGAAATCTCTACCAACAGCGGCACGGGGCAAAGCTCCAACAGCGGTGCCGGCGTCGACCGCAACTCGGTGGGCCAGGCCCGCACGTTCACGGTTGGTTTCAACATTGGCTTCTAACGGCAGCGTTTTATGAATACCCTAGTAAAGAAGAAACTTACCATTGCAGTGTGCTCCACCTTTCTGGCGTTGGGCACATTCTCCTGCCAGGAAGAGCTGCTGGACCCGATTCCGAGAACTCAGTTTTCCGATGCCGTTGTGTTTGACACGCCGACCCGCGTCGACCTGCAAGCCAATGCCATGTATTCCTTTGTGAAAGCCGGCACCTTTCTGGGCGGCCGCTACCAGGTGTACGGCGACATTCGGGCCGACGACTTCATCAACCGCAATACGAACGGGGTAACCGGCCTGAGCGTGTGGAACCACACGCTGACCCCCACCTCGGCCAACGACGTGGTGACCCTCTGGAACGCCGGCTACGCGGCCATCAACCAGATCAACGTGTTTCTGGCGGGCCTCGAAGCCAACAAAGCCAAGTTTGTGGCGCCCGTGTTCAAAGCCGATTACGCCACCACCACGGCCGTGTACTACCAGGGCGAAGCCAAGCTGCTGCGCGCCCTGAGCTACTACTCGCTGCTGCAGCTCTACGCCCGGCCCTACGCCGATGGCAAAGGCAGCAAGCCTGGCCTGCCCCTACGCCTGCGGGCAGAGAAAGACGACACCGGCAATGATTTGGCCCGCAGCAGCGTAGCCGATGTATACAAGCAGATTCTGCTCGACCTAGACGACGCTGAGAAGCTGCTGCCCCTGACGCAGACGCCGGCTGGCCTGAACAACTCCCGGGCCCACCGCAACACGGCTATTGCCCTCAAAACCCGCGTGTACCTGTCGATGGGCGATTACGCTAACGTCGTAAAGGAGGCCGATAAGATTGTGTCGGCTACGGCCCCGTTCAAATCGACTACCGGGGTGGCCCACGCCCTGCTGCCAAACGTTGCTTCTGTGTTTACGCCTGGTACCACCGAGTCGGGGGAAAGCATTCTGGCGTTTCCCTTCACGGCCCAGAACGCGCCCGGCACCCAGAATCAGTTGGGCTACTACTTCTCGCCCGGCACCCTGGGGGGCAACGGTGAGTTTAGCCTGAACACGGCCCCCGGCAGCATCTATGCTAATACCACTGCCTGGGCTGCCAACGATGCGCGCCGCACGAGCCTCGTCACGAAAGCCGGCAACGACTTCTACGTGACCAAGTACCCCACGCCCACGCCCTTCACCGACCGCGCCCCGGTAATCCGCTACGCGGAGGTGCTGCTGAGCCTGGCTGAAGCGCGCGTGCGCACTGCTGGTCCCGGCGATGCCCAGGCCCTGGCCCTGCTCAACGCCGTGCGGGGTCGTTCCAACCCGGCGGGCGTGTACACGGGCTTTAGCTCTGCCGATGAGTTTGTCAACGCCATTCTGCTGGAGCGCCGCATCGAGTTTCTGGCCGAGGGCCTGCGCAACATTGATATCATGCGCTTCAATGCTACGATTCCGGGCAAAGGCACCATCAGTGAGGTGCCCAACACCAGTCCGCTCTACATCTGGCCTATTCCGCAGAGTGAGCTGCTGGGCAATAAGCTGATGACGGAAAACAACTAACGCGGTTCGTACCGACACTCACAAAAAGGCTTCCCACAGTTTGTGGGAAGCCTTTTTTGTTGTTCTGAATGTAAGGCAGAGAGAAAAGTTGCTTTCTGACACAATAGAGGCAGCCGTTACGGCCCCGCAAGCGGATAGCCTGTTTGCGCTGACTAAAGCAGCAATTGAGTCGGTACAGCTATCCAATATTGACACAGTGTATGCTGAACCAAAAATCATACACTTCGAACCGACGATGTAAGCGCCTGGGTCCGGTTCCGGCGAGACCAAGATGTGCAGGTAGGGCTTGGGCCATTACATTACTCGGGCAATAGACGGCAAGCAGCGCGGTTCAATGCCTTGTACCAGTACTTTGCTAGCCTCTTTCCCAAGCAGGAGTAGAGTCAGATTGAACCGTCGGGTGGACGACCAGCCAAACAGACTTTAAAGGCGGTCATGCTGAGCTTGTCGAAGCATCTCTACCGCAGTGGTATTGATTACTCTGGCAACGAAGCGGTAGAGATGCTTCGACAAGCTCAGCATGACGTTCTGATTAACAATCAACACATCCTGGCAACTGAATAGCGTCAGCGCACAAAAAAAGGCGGAGCCTGCGCCCCGCCTTTTTCATTAAACCAATTACCCGCGTTTACTGCGGCAAGGTCAGCAAATAGCCGATGGTGAAGTTGGCATCCCAGTCGAAGACGAACTGCTTGCAGCCGGTAGCTTCGGCAATGGACTTGTAGATGTTCAGGCCGGCTTTCGACTTGGCGTTGTCGAGCTGGTAGGCGTCGGCGGCTTGCAGCACGGTGTAGCGCTCCTTGCCGTTGCGCACCTTTTTAGCCATTTCAAACGGCACGCCGCCGATGATAAAGCAGGTCTGGCGCAGGTTCTGGGGCACCTGCTCGGCTTTGGCTTTCACGTCGGTGGCTACGGTAGCGTCGGCTACATTGTCCTGGAAGTATTTGGCCCCGTAGGTTTCCACCGACTTAGGCGCGCCGCCGCTCATCCACGTAATCTTGGTGTTGCCCGAGCCGATGTCCGTCACGAACGACTTGTCGGCAAACGAAGCCGGCAGCACCGAGCGTAAGCCCAGCACGCCTTCTTTCTCCGGCGTTACGGTGTTGACCACGTAGTTCAAATCCTTCAGGGCCTTGATAATCTTGGCCGTGCCCGAGGCCTTAATAGCGCCGGAGCTGACCACGAAGTGAATGTCGCGGCCGCTCACGCCGTAGTCCAGCATCTGGCCAATGTAGGACTTGAGGCCCTTGCGCACGTCGTCGTCCGACGACATGTTTTCCATCACCAGGCTGTTGCCGAACTCGGCTTTTTCCAGCTTCCAGTTCCGGTCTTTGTCGATGCGCACGATAAAGGAGTTGAAGCCGCTGGCCCCCAGCTCTACCACGCCCTTGAGCTTGCCGTTAACCGGAGCCGGAGCCTCGTAGGTAAACGCCGGCGCCGCTGCCGTAGCCGACGAGGAAGTCTGAGTAGAAGCCGAACTGCCGGACTCAGTGGTGGAGTAGTCGCCGCTGGCTTCGGTGCCCGGGGCCGCACCCGGCGAAACCGGCGCGGTAGTCGCGGTGGCGGGAGCGGCGGCCTTGTTGCCCACGAAGTAGCGGAAGCCAAAGTAGACGGCGGCCACGACCACGAGGGTGATGATAAGCCGGCCGGCAAGAGTAATACGCTGCATGAAGAAAGGAATTTAAGGAGTTGGGGTGTAGAAGTATTCAAGACGACACTTTTTGCTGTCTGTCATCCTGAGCAAAACGAAGTGGAGCGAAGGACCTTCCTCCCCTCAGTGAAAAGCTTTCTTCAGCGTGAGAAGCTGTTTGGCAACTGCGTGGTCAAGGGCGTTGTCACGTTGGTAAAAGCTACAGTGGGGTAGGTGAGGAAGGTCCTTCACTGCGTTCAGGATGACAGATAAAACAACGTCAGCACGCGAGATGCTTCGGCTATGCCTCTGCATGACGTTCAGGGGTGCTGACCGCGCTTAGTTCAGTAGGTCGCGGTAGCCGGCGTCTTTGGCGGGGTAAGGCTCCGAGCTGCTGGGGGCCGGTATTTCGGGCTTGGTGTCGAGGGTCACGAGCTTGAACTCGCCCTGGTTGTAGGCCTGCAGCATGGCCTCGCCCTTATCGGAGAGGATGCCGTTCTGCACGTCCACGGAGTTGATAAAGTCCATCGACATATCCATGGCCCGCTTCATTTCGCCCAGCTTCTGGCTCATGTCGTCCTGGATGTATTCCATCGACTCGTCGAAGTAAAACTTCTTATCCGGGTCGCCCTTGAAGATGCTCACGGCCGTGCGCAGCGCGTTCGAGCTTTCCTTTACAATCTTGTACTCGACTTCCTTCAGGCGCACCTTGATTTCGGTTTCCTTGATGATGTAGTCGGCGCTCTGGTTTACCTTTTCCATGAAGGCCAGCACCATCTTGATGTTGCGCTGCAACGGCAGCAGCTTCTCGTTCATCTGCTGCAGACCCGCGCCCTCGATGGTGGCCAGCTGGGCGGCTTCCTTCATGCCGGGCTTGGCGGCCATGCTGGTGGCCTTGTTAGCCTCGGCGAATTTCTGCTTGATTTCCTCGTTGTTCTCGTTGATCTTCTTATTGAGCTTCACCAGCTGCCCGGCCAGGGTATCAATCTGGGCCTGCATCTTCTGGCGCTTCTGCTTGAGATCCTCGATGTAGATTTTGAGAATGGCAATGGGGTCGAGCTGAATGATGAGCCCGGTAATCTTGCGCATCAGGGTCTTGAAGAGAAAGAACAGCCCGGTGCGGATGTCGCGGCTGGTCACCAGAAAGATGAGCACGCCGAGCGCGCCCAGCAAAAAAGCCAGGTGCAACGTATTCTGCGCTACCTCAATGAGAAACTTGACCACCTCATTAAAGTAAAACAGGCCCGTGCCGACCAGCCCGGCCAGTACCACCAGGCCCAGCACGCCCTCGGGGCGCGACCAGAAGGAGCGTCGCTCGGCCTCCGTGGAGCCGCCAAGCTGCGTAAAGTCAGGATTTGCCATGTTGTGAAGTTGTGAAATGGTGAAGTTGTAAGTTCTGAGGTTGTAAGTTCTGAAATGGCGAAATGGTGGGTTGTCGTCCTGCTGGCGCAGCACTGCGCGGTGCGAATATCAAATTCACAACTTCACCATTTCACAACTTCACCTCTACCGCAAGTACTGCGCGATTTTGGTCAGGTCGTTTTGGATCTGCTGAGTGAAGTGGGCGTAGGTCACCTCGTAGTTCTGCCGGTTCTGGTTGAGGCGGCCGCTCTGCTCAGTTATTTCCCGCCGATGGCGGTCAGGCGGGCGTTGTTATCGGCCTGCTTCTGCTGAATCTCGGCCAGCTGCCGGGCCAGGGCTTCGTTGTCGGCCTGCAGCTGCTGCTGTTCCTTTTGCAGTCCGCCCACCCGCTCGTTGATGGCATCCTCGACGCTCTTGGCAAAGGCGTCGCGGTCGGCGCTCAGGGCCGTGAGGTAGTGCTGCCCGGTGGACGTCAGCGCCGTCACGTTGGCCGACCCGCCCATGGCCTTGAAGCTGGCCCAAGCAGCTTGAAACTGCTTTTCCTCGCTCAACCCCAGGCTAGTGAGGCTGCGCAGCGTCTCGCGAAACTCAAAGTAGTCGGGCCCGGCCGGGTTGTTCTTGGCCAACACGCCGGCCAGGTGCTCGGCAAACTTGCTGTCGTGCTGCCCGGTCGGCTGGGGTGGGGCGGCGGAGCGCCTGCGCCGGCAGGCATCGCGGAGCCCGGAGCCGCCCCGGGGTGGGCCGGCTCGGCATCCGTGATAAAGAAGCTCAGAATCTTACGGCCGAGGTTGTCCGGTTCAGGCATGGCATTATTAGAAGGTAGCACTTGCAATGTTACGAGGTTGGCGCAAATATTCTGCGTCAGCTATGCTGGAACTGCGGTCTGAAGCTAGCAATGCTAGGAGGAGAGGACAAAATGAGGAAACAGAGCGCCAAAGTAGAAAGGCAGTGCGCCAAAAGAACATCATGCAGAGCGTGCGCGAAGCATCTCGCGTGCTGATGTTGGGTTGCCACTAGTTACCATTGCACGCAAGATGCTTCGCGCACGCTCTGCATGATGGGCTCGGGTTAATCGACTCTGCTACAATCCTCGTGCAGTGATGACAGTAGCTCCCTAAAAAGGCCGAAACGTGCCGTATGATGCCTTGTTTATAATCTTTGTCTCCTAATTCCCGTAAAGAGCAAATAAGGAGACAAGCTAATTGTCTCCTTATTTTGAAAAACGAACTATAAGGAGACAAGCAGTTTTATGGCCCGTCCGATGCGCGTAGCCACCACCCCGCACTACCTGGCTCTTATCCGCGCCGGTCTGGGCCTTACCCAGGAACAACTGGCCGGGGCCCTGGGCGTGTCGCGCCACCTGGTCACGAAGATAGAAGCCGGGCAACGGGTATTGCCGCCTGCGGCCGGAATAATTTTAGCCTGGCTAACCCAGGCCCTGCCGCTGCCCGGTCCGCCCGCACCGCCTGCGCCACTGGCGGCAACTGAACTGCTCCCGCTGCAGGCCCGGGCCGCGGCCGTGCAGTATGAAATCCAGCAGCTCACCCGGCGGCTGGAGAGGGGGCAGGCCCGGGCCCAGCGCGCCCTCAACTGGCTACGGGCTGCTCCGAAGCTGCTGGCTACGCTGCCCCGGATGATGCCGAGCGCCACCGTCTGTGGGTAGCAGCCACGACGGCCGAGGCCGAAGGCGCTTTGGAAGGCGAGGGCAGTCCCGTGCAGCACCGGCTGCTGGAGGCGCGGCTAGCCGGGCTGCGGACCGAGGCGGCGGTGCTGGCCGGGTATCTGAAGGAGTGGGGCCCTAGGGTGTAGAGGCACGGATTCGCACTGTGTCGTTGAACCACAGGTTATTGTATAGAGCGTGTGATCAAGCAACAGAGAAGCCGTACTGGTCATGCTGAGCCCCGCGAAGCATCTCTACCGCTTCCGTTGCACTTACACTACCTCAATCGACTCGGAATACTTCTGCCATACTTCAGTACAGATATGAGTCTTGCCGTGGATGTCTACCAGTTCTGGTCGACAACGCAAGTCTACAACATCGGCCCTTTCGCCCAGGCGTTCCACAACAAGCTTATATGACGTAACAGCTTCAGCAGGAATATTCTCCTGTCGAAGAAGGCCAAAGAATTGCTGCCGAAAATCCAAAAGCGAAACCTCTACATCCTCATTTCGGAGCGGGAGCATCTCTACGTTTAACACGTCGAGTTCCAACTGCAACAAGCCATTACGCAGCGCCAACTGATGCAACACAGTACACGTGTATTGTGGGCCTATGTGGCTTAACGTGCTGAAATACGAGTGCGCAGCGTTGTGACCAATTGATTTGAGCTTCTTGAGTTTCATGGTAGCCCAATTTAGGAAAACATTAGCCTGCAACGAAGCGGTAGAGATGCTTCGCAGGGCTCAGCATGACTGTTCTATTGACTACCTGAACAGCTTCGCGAATGGACATCTCCACCCGCAATGGTAGGTAAAAATAAATAAGCTGACAGGTATATATTCGCGTTGATATGCAGCGTTTTATCCTCGCTGGCGGAGCCCCACGCCGCAGCATCTTATCCACCTTATCTACTTACTACTATAATGGCTTACCCCACTGAATTATTGACCACCGTGGCCGACTGCGACCTGGTGCTGGCTGAGGCCGCCGAAGAGCGCGCCGAGCTGCAATTCCGCCAGACACAGCTGCAGCATTTGCAGCTGGTCGGCAACGGCCGGGCGACGGAGAAGAGTGCCGAACTCACCGGAGCCACCGCCGAGTACAATGCCCTGACTACCCTGCTGGCGGGCATGGCCGACGGGCCCACGAAAAAGAAGAACCAGCGGGAACACAAGCGCCTAGAGTACCGCATCTACGTGCTCAGCCAGCAGCAGGCCACCGGCAACAGCGGCGTGCTGGCCCAGTTCAAGCGCCGCTACGAGCTGAACTGCCTGACCCAGCAACTGACCGAAAACGTGACGCTCACAACCGAGGTGGAGGCTCGCCGGGCCCAGCTATAACCATAAATAGAGATAAGCTATAAACGCAAAGCCCTTCGGGAGCTCGTCGTGGGGACGAGGCCCGAGGGCTTTGTTGTGACTAAGTGCTGCGTTGACCTTACGCAACCTTAACTGCTAGAGCGCGCTGCCCAAGCGTGCTTACTGCTCTGACTTGGGCTTACGGCGCAGCCATTGAAAGAGCCGCTTCGGGGCATTGGTTGCCCGTTGTAGCGGAGTGGCTTGCACGACCGTATAGGAACTGATGCCCCCGACTATTAGGGTACGGTGCTCTACGGGGCTTCCATTGCTTTGGTAACTACGGGCAATTCGATGGGCCGGGCCGCAGGGGAATAGCCAAGGTGCCGGCAGCAGTTCCGGGACGAATAAGTTCTTCGGCATTATGGTAACCGGGCACCTGCACGAGCAGGCGTAGCGTGTCGGCGGCCGGCAGGGGCAGCTGCAAGGTACCGTCGGCTTCGGCTTGGGCGGCGTGCAGCAAGGTGCCTGCCGACGACCAGAGCTGTATGGCCGCAAAGCCCAGACCTTGGCCCGTGCCCGGGTCGTAGATGCGGAGACGCAGGATGGTAGGGTTAGGGTCGGGCCAGGGGCCACGACGGCCGGCCGCGCTGTTACGGGTCGGGCGGGCAGGGGCGAGGACGCCAGCAGCGGCAGGCTTATTGCGGCCAGCCACTGCCGGACCCCGCTCAGCTCCGGCCAGTGAAAGCGGCGGGCGGCGGCCTCGGCTTGCTGCCGACTGTGCGCTAGTACTTGGGCCGGCAGCCGGCCGCACACGCTGCCGTCGGGCGCATGGCGCAGGATGCTCAGAATCGTGGCCGGGTCGGTGGCGCTTAAGTCCAGCACTTCCTTGCGGCAAGCCTGGCAGAACCGGCCCCGCTCGGTGGGCATCATCTGGGCCCAGTCTTGGTGGCAGGGCTCGGCAATAGCGAAATAAGTGCTAGAATCAGACATAGAACGCAGTGTGGAATCGGGGAGGAAGTGGCATCAACTGCTTGTTTGATGTCACTTCCTTCCCGATTCCACATGCGCCATCTTCTTTTTTGCAGCACGCTGCTCCTGGGTACTCTGTTGGCTCCCACCCGGGCCGCCGGGCAGTCGTCGGCCCGCACGTACTATACCAGTGCGAGCCGCCCCACTACCGCCCCCGACTCGGCCGCCTACTACACCGTCGTGCGTAAACAGGGCGTTGGGGGCAGCATTACCACCTACCGGCCCGATGGGCGGCGCCTGCACCAGCAGCGCTATAGTCAGCTCCAGGTTGGCCGGCGCCAGGGTCTCAGCACCGAGTGGGATGCCGGCACCGGGCGGCGCGTGGCCAGCTACCCCTACAGCCAGGGCCACCTACACGGCGTGGCGCAAGCCTGGTACCCGAGTGGGCGGTTGCGGTGGCAGCTCTCGTACCAGCGGGGGCAGCGGCACGGTACTCTTCGGGCCTGGCATCCATCGGGCCGACTGCTGCGCGCGGACACCTACCGGGCCGGGCAGCGCATCGGTGGCCACTGCTACACCCGCGCTGGCCGCGACACGACGTGGTTTGCCTTCGAGCGGCCCGCCCAGTTTCCCGGCGGCCCCGTTGCGCTGCAGCAATGGCTGAGTACGCATATCCGGTATCCGGCCCTAGCCCTGCGCAATCAGGTAGAAGGCAATGTCTGGGCCCGATTCGTAGTCGATGCGCACGGGCAGCTAGTCGATGGTGCTATTGTCAAGGGTATCGGCGCCGGTACGGATGAGGAAGTGCTGCGGCTGCTGCGGAGTATGCCGGCCTGGAAGCCGGCCGTAGTGGCCGGGCAACCCGTGGCCGTGACCTACACGTTGCCCATCGAGTTCCGCCTCCTGTGACGCCCGCGGACCACACCCTTCGTCTGCAGCCATACTTGCCGGCCGACTGGGGCCTGAAGCAGGCCGCCAGGTAACCGCGGAAGTCAATGGAGTGCTGCGCGAAAGAGAGTAGTAGCTACCGGACGACCGTAGCCTCCAGCTCTACTTTCAGGGTTTCAAACAGGCTCGGGACTTCAAACAGTGTGCTGGCTTGCTGAATGCCGTGCTTGTTTATCCAGGCCTGAAAAACGTCGAAGCAAGCGAAAAGCTCGGCCGAGGAAGTGGTGTAGACATTCAGCCGCACGATGCCCTGGCAGTCGTAGCCGGCCTGGCTGATTACCTGCTCCAGGTTCTCGATGGCCAGCAGTAGTTGGCTTCTCATGTCGTCGGTGCTGGAGCTGCCATCGGGATGCACCGCGGCCTGGCCGGCGCAATAGAGCGTGCCAGCTACCTGGGTTACTTCCACGGCCTGCGCGTAGCCGCGCGCGTTCTGCCACTGCCAGGGGTTGATGATGCGTTTTTCCATGTTTCGTTGCTTGGTGAGAGGTTGAAATGCGTGGTGCAAAGCTCTCGGACAGGCCAGGAAATACGCGTGACGTATGGCACAATTTCCGTGTGAGGTAGGTCACACTAAGAAGAGAGCCGGCTCAGGGTTTCGCGCGACACGCCCAGGTAGGCTGCCAGTAGAGTTTTCGGTACCCGTTGCAGGAGGGATGGGAATTGCTGCACTACCTGCTCGTACCGCTCCCTGGCATTGGTGGTAAGCAAGGACAGGATGCGCCGCTGGGCAGCAATATGGCCACCGTTTGATTTCTCCAGAAAGAAGTGCTCCATCTTGTGCAGGTCGGTGCGCAGTTTTTGGTAGTTCGCGAAGGACAGGCACAGCACCTCCGTGTCTTCCAGACAATCCAGCGTCAGCGTAGCCCGGGTTTGGGTGTAGAAGGCCTGAAAGTCGCTTTCCCACCAGTCTTCCATGGCGAAGGAAATGATATGCTGCTTGCCCGCCGCGTCGGTATACCCCAGCTTCACCAGCCCCGAAACGATGAAGTAGGCGTAGGGTACCAACTCGCCTTCCTGAACCAGGAACTGGTGCTTCTTATACCGGCGGCGAGTAAAGTGTGAATGGACAAACTCAAATTCAGCATCGGTAAACGCTACTACTTTTTCGAGGTGAGTTCTTAGCGGATTGGCCATATACAATAAAGGATACGAAGGCGGCAGACTGTCTCAGCGGCGCTGCTCAAAAAACAAATACCCCGGACGCAGGAGGCTGGCCGCCCTGCATTGGCTGGCGTCTTGCCCAAAGGTAGAGCTCCGGCCTGCTTCGTTCAGTTAGGTAGCACATACTCTGGCGCTTCCTCTGGCCGCCGCGTGCCATTGAATGAAAAAGCCCTCGGGTAGCGCAGCTGTGTTGCGTTGCTACCCGAGGGCTTTTCGGAAGGGTTGCCCAGGCTCTTACTCCTGCACCACCAGGCGCTGGGCCGGGCCGCCTGGCACGGCCAGCAGGTATACCCCGGCTGATAAGCTGTGCGTATCCACATCCAGGGTGCCATTGGCAGCGGGTACTGTCGAAACGGGCACACTACGGCCCAGCAGGTCGTGAATCTGCAAGGCCGTGCCGGCCGGCAGCGCCGTGTGTAGGCGCTGGCCCCGCAGCACGGGCGTGGGGTAAGCGCCCACGGGCAGGGTCAGGGTACTGGGAGGCTGAGTTTGCACCAGTAGGATGGGGGTAAAGCTCGTTGCTCCATCGGTATCCACCTGGCGGATGCGGTAGTACACCTGCCGGGCGGGTGGAGCGGGGTCGAAGGCAGTGTAGCGCCGCTCGGTCTGGCTGGAGCCGGCCGCGGCAATTAGCTGGCCGAAAGCGGTAAACGTGCGGCCATCGGTGCTGCGCTCGGTGATGAAGTGCTGGGTACGCACCTCGGAAGCTGTGGCCCAGGCTAGGCGGGCACGGGTCCCATCCCAGGAGGCCGTGAAGCTTTTCCAGGTAACGGGCAGGGGAGTAGCTGTAAGCGGGCGGAAGGCAAAGCTGGCATTGCCCCTCTGGTAGCGCCATTAGGCGGAAACTCGGTAAGGCCTGGCGAAGTAGAAATTCCGTTAGCCCCGCCAAGCAGAGCAATGGATAAGCCACTGAACGTGACGGTTGGGAAGCCAACATATCCGGCTCCGCCTCCGCCCCCGGGCCCGTAGCCCTTATCGACCGTATTCTCCGTGTTGCCGCCCGCCCCGCCGTTGGCCTGCGTGCTAAGGGCCCGAGGGAGGTGCTGGCATTGAGGATGATTGTACCCCGGCGCCTCCACCGCCCGCGCCATCGGCGAAGGGGTTGTTGGCCTGGGAGGTTCCCCCGGCCGTCCCGTTCGATACGACGCTGCCGCCCCCGTTGAAGCTGGGCCCAATCAGGTAGATAAGTCCGCCGCCGCGGCCCCCCACGCCGGCCACGCTGGTGTTGCCGTCGCCGGTGCCACCTCCGCCACCTAGGTACAGACGGTCGGTGCCGTAGTCGAGGGGGCGGCCGCCTAAGCCGCCGGTGTTTGGCCGGCTATACTGGCCCCAGCTGGCTTGGTCGGGTCCTACCGTGAGGGCGTCCAGGTTGAAGTCAGATACGCCGTAGCCGCCGCGCCCACCCCCGGAGGAGGAGGTCCCGGCCATGCTGGGACTTTCCAGAGCCCAGGCCGAGCTCCACGCGCTGGTGGACGTGCTCGGGTTGCCTCGGCCGGTCCAGGCAGTGCCCGAATTGGCATTGGCCCCGCCACCGCCGCCGGCATTCACGGAGTTGCCGCCCCCGCCGCCATTGGCCGGGGCTCCCCGGCCCCGGCTGCCGCCGGGGTAAGACGCGCCGTAGCCGGCAATGCTTTCCCCTTTCTCACCCCCGGTGTTGCCGGTGCCTACGTAGTTGGTGTTGTTGCTGGCGCTGGTATTGGTCGAGGCTCCGCCGCGGAAGCCCAGGCCCGTAGCCACAATGCTACCGCTGATGGTCGTGTTTTCCGTGGCTTCCAGGGCTACAACCCCGCCGGTGCTGCCATTCCAGGCCGCGCCCGTGATGGAGGCCCCGCTGTTGATGGTGACCGAGGTATGGCGCGGCAGGCGCACAATCTGGGCTTTGCCGGCGGCGGTATAGCTGCGGCTCAGGGCCTTGCTCAGGCCAAAGGTGCTGCTGCTGCTAACGCCCTGCACCACGACCAGCTCGTAGTTGCCGGCGTTGTTGTAGGCCGTAATAGCGCCGTAGCTGCTGGTATTGGTCGTGTTGATGGTCGCGCCCTGCATCTGGATAACCAGCACCAGGTCGCCATTGCTCAGGCCGGCCGTGCTGGCCACGGTCAGGGTAGTAGATCCGGCGGGAGCGTCAGCCGTCAGGGCCGAATAGGTGTTGACCACCACGCCGGCGCTGCTGACGGTTAACGGTCCGTTTTTGCCCGCTTGGGCCTGGGCTTGTTGGGTAAAGGCCAGCGTGAGGGCACTGGCTACAGCAAGGGAATAGATGTGTCGTTGTCTGAGCATAGCAGCTTGATAGAGCGAAGAATGCGGCCGGGCCCACCCCGCGCATTCGCTACAAAGGTAAAAGCTTGCTATATATGATATGTCTAATTTTTACCTCTTTTATTTAAAAAGTTGATACCTGATGTCAAGAATAGGAGCTAGTACTACGTAGCCCGGCAATTGGCCTGCCTGGGCAGTCGGTCCCGTCAGAAATAGCGCCACCAAAAAGCCCCGGTCATTGCTGACCGGGGCTTTTTTTATTGGAAGTCTGCTGCGGGCTTAGCTCTGTCCTTCGGTGGGCGGGGTGCCGCGGAAGGCGTCGAGCTTGGCGGTTTCATTCTTCAGCTTTACCGGCTTGCCGCCGTTGCGGGCCGACTGGTACAGGGCCTCCATGATGCGCTGGTCCTGCAGGCCTTCTTCGCCGGGCGTGTAGGGCGTCTTGTTGTTCTTGACGCAGTCGGAGAAGTGGTCCATTTCCAGGGCAAACTGGTTTTTCTCACCCAGGTTGATCTGGGCCTTCTGCTCGTTGCCGTCGGGGGCGTGGGCCTGCTCCAGCTTCAAACCGTGGTAGCTGAAGGCCGGGTCCATCTGAATCCAGCCGGTTTCGGCCTGCACCCGGTAGCGCTTGGAGGTGTAGCTGCCGTAGCCCGTGACGCAGTTGGCCAGCACCCCGCTGGGAAAGCGCAGGGTAAAGAGCATGTTCTCTTCGATTTCCTTGAAGCGCGGGTCATTGGGAGTACTGTACATATGGGCTGCTACCTCAGCAGGCTCCTCGCCGAGCAGGAAGCGCACCGTGTTGAGGCAGTACAGGCCAATATCGGGCAGGGCGCCGCCACCGGCCAGAGCTTTCTTGTGCCGCCACTGGTCCGGAGGGCCCTGGTTCTGGGTGTTGGTGGCCTCAATGATCTTGGTTTTGCCGAAGGCGTTGCTGCGCACCATCTCCTGCACCTTGCGGTTCATGGGCTCGTACTGAATGCGGTAGGCAATCATGAGCTTTTTGCCGGCTTTCTGGCAGGCCTCAATCATCTGCTCGCACTCCTTGGCGGTGTTGGCCATGGGCTTTTCGCAGAGAATGTGCTTGCCGGCCCTGGCCCCACGAATGGTGTACTCGGCGTGCATGGAGTTGGGCAGCACGATGTAAATCACGTCGACGGCAGGGTTGTCCTTGAGGTTGTCGTAGGTCTGGTAGCTGTAGCAGTTCTGGGGCGAAATGCCGTACTGCCGGGCCACCTTGCTCATCTTGTCGGCGTCGCCGCTGACCAGGGCTACCAGCTTCGACTTCTTACACTGCGACAGGGCCGGCAGCAGCTCTTCCAGAGTAAGGTGGCCCAGGCCCACCACGGCGTAGCCCACCCGCTGATCTACGGGCTGGGGGTTGGGAATGCTGGTACCCTTGGGCTCGGTTTTAGCATTGATTTCGGGCAGCTTCACGTCGGTCGGGCCCGACTGCAGCACTAGGTCGGCGGCCTGGTCAGTAATTGGGGCAGCCGCGGCAGGCAGGTTTCCGAGTGTGCCGGCCACGCCCACAGCCAGCAGCCCGCGCCCGGTTTGGGCAATGAATTGGCGGCGCGACGGGTCGCAGGCCGGCGCCGGGTTGGGTAAGTTGCTCATAAAGAATAGTGGGGAAGTATGGTTGGTCGGAATGGAGGTTGTCTTGTAGCCTACGACCTGAGAAATAACAGGTTGTTGGCAGTTCTACCTCGGCGCCCCGCGGCCGGCTAAGCAGCCGTGGCGGAGCGGTGTTGGGTGGCGGCCCAAAAACCGTTGGTATTTCCCCGCGTATAGCAGAGGGACTGGCGCGGCCTGCCCCGCCTGTCATTCCCGGTTCCCCACCGCTGCTTTCGGCAGCTTACTCCTAGAAATCATGGCTGATACCTCCAAGAAAACCGATAAAAAACAGGACGACACCACCGGCGCTATCGGCGCTACGGCGGCCAACCCGATTGACCCCGCCACCACCTCGCCCACCATTGACACCGAAGCCGGCGTAACCATGGGCGACGGAATCCGCCACCTGCACAGCCTGGCCAAAGGCGACGAGGACTTCATCAACGGCACCGACGACCACGCCGACCGCCGCAACCAGCCCGATACCGAACAGGAGCACCGCGACCAGCTGAAGAAGTAGTCAGCTCCTGATGGACACTAAAAAGGCCCGAACCAGCGCTGGTTCGGGCCTTTTTGTATGCTAGTAGGCCAAGGTTACTTCACCATCAGCGTCTTTACCGCGCCGGTCGACTTGTTGACCTCAAAGGCGGCTTTGTTGGGCATGCGCTTGGCCCAGTCGGTGCGGGGCACCATCACCTGCCAATGGTCGTCGACCTCCACGGCCGTCGCCGAGTCGACTACGAAGAGCTTGGCGTTGGGCAGGCTTTGCACGTGGCGGCCAATGGCGGCGCGGGCTTCAGCCTCGGTCGATACGGCCGTGCCGGTGGCCGGAGCCGGCGGGGCAATGGCTTCGGAAGCGGGCGGCGTGGCCGAGTCGGCGGCGGGCTTTTGCTGGCAGCTGCCGAGCAGGCCGGCCGCCCCGAGCAGCAGGAAAGGAAGGGCTTTTTTCATGGCGCAAAGTAAGAACACAAATTGCGGTCTGCCCTTGCGAAGGCGCTTGGCAGCTAGCGGACAAACCGGACGCGCACGTCGCCGGAGGCCTTACTGACCTGAAACACCGCCTGGTTCTTTACGCGCCCCTCCCCGGGAATACTGGGCAGCGCCACCTGCCAGTGCGCGTCGGCTTCCTCGACCTTGGCCGAATCAAACTCGTATTCTCCGCCCTCCGGCATTTCCATCTGGTAGTTGCTTACCGCAGTGAGGGCCTCGGCAGCGGACGTAACCGGGTGGGGCGGTGGGGAAGCCAGAGCTACGTTTTCTACAGAATCCGGCATTGCGGGTGGGGCCAGCAGCGTGCCGCCGGGCGTGTCCGTATCCGCTTGTTGGCAGCTGCCCAGGCACAAAGCACTTAACAGCAGCAGGGAAGAAGCTTTTATCATGGGGCAAAGTAACGCAGCGGGCGGGCGTCCTGCTCAGGGACGTTGCAGGTCGCGGGCCTGAAACTGGAAGAGGCGGAAGGAGCGAGGCTGGTAAAACGCGGGAAAGGTGATTTCGCCCTCGGCTCCGTCGGCAAAATACGTTTTCTGGGAGCGGGGTGCCAGCGAGTCGAAGCGGAAGGTGAGGCCCAGCACGTTGGTTTCGGCCGTGGAAATAAGCGTGTCGAGGCGGGTGCGCTGCCCGCGGGCCTGGGCCACGATGCGGTGCGGCCCGGGGCGCAGGCGCAGTTCACGGCGGAGCTGGTCGGCGCTACTGCGGTACTTGCTCACCAGCGTATCCAGCACCAGCTGCCCGTCGCACTCCACCCGGATGCCGACCTGCCGGAGCTGACTGTCGTTGGTAACCCGCAGCTGCACCGGAGTGGTAGAGTCGCATCTGGTAGTGAAAAGAAGCAACAGGAGAAAAAGCCGGGTGGGCATGCGGTAAAACTGTTGGTAAAAACTGAGCTGCTCTACGGCCGATAACACAAAACAGCCCGCCTCCAAGGGAAGCGGGCTGTTTAGCTACTGAAAATTTACGACTATGGGTTTGGGTTTTACTGCACTACCAAGCGCTGGGAAGACGTTTGGCCGCCAGCTTTCACCGTGAACAGGTAGGTGCCGCGCGACAAGCTGCTGCCGTCCACTTTCACCTCGTGGTAGCCGGCGTTCATCTGCTCGGCCACTACCGACTTCACTTTCTTGCCCATCAGGTTGTAGATTTCAACTGACACAAAGCCAGCCTGGGGCAGGGTGTAGCTCAGCGTGGTGCTGCCCGAGAAGGGGTTGGGGTAAGCACTCAAAGCCTCCTGCGTGGCCAGGGTAGCTACCGTGCCGCTGGTCGAGGTGGTTTGCGCAGCGCCGGCCACGGGCTGGGTGAGAGCCTCCCACTGCGGGAAGGTGCGGGTCACAATCACGGCGAAATCGGCGCGGGTCACGTTCTGGGTGGGCTTGAAGGTAGCGTGCAGCTTGGGCTGCAGGTCAAACGGGCCCTGGCTCAGGGAGTAGTAGGCGTTAATCAGGTTCAGCTCCAGGGCCACGCTCACGTAGCCTTCCATTCCGGCCGGAATCTTGGCCGCGTCATCCACGGCAATGTCCTTGCCGTCGGCTTTCACTGTCACGGGCTTGCCGGTGCGGGCCAGCGCCACTTCTTGCAGGCCCAAAGCCTGCACCAGAGCGTAGGCCAGCGTGGTGCGGTCCACGGTACCATTGGCCGAGAACTGGCCCGGCGCGGTGGGGCGCATCATGCCGTTATATTGCTGGAACCGGTCGCGCAGGGCAGCGCCCTTGGCCGTTACGGCCTCGGCCAACAGCACCTGGCTGCCGGTCACGTCGGTAAACGTGGCAGCGCCAGTGGTGGGCAGATACTGGCGGCCGGCCTGGCCCATCATCAAGTAATCGGCCAGCTGAATGCGGCGCAGCAAGTCGTTGGGGCGGAAACCGCCGCTTACACCGTCGATGAGGCGGGCGGCCACGGCCATCTTAATAGCCGCTTCGGCCGGATGGCCCACGATGTCGCCCAGGCCGCTTGTGCCATTGGCCACCACCTGGGAAATCTTACCGGTCAGGGTTTCGGGCAGGGCCAGGCCCTGCAGGCCTTCGGCTTTCAGCGTCCAGGTGCCGGGCGCGGGCGCAGCCACGGCTACGCTGCGGTCATAGGTCTGAGCAAAAAGCACCGGAACACCCGAGCGGTACTCTACGCCATTGGGGTCGAGCAGAATCAGATTGACGGGGTTACCGGTCTGACCCAGCAGGCCCGCGGCGCTTACCTTGGCTTCCAGGCTGTTGGTGCCCGGCGCCACCGAGAAAGTAAGCTCGTTGGCAGAGGTTGGCAGCGGGCTGTAGTCGAGGCTGAAGTCCTGGGTGTTGGTCAGGAAGTTGACGCTGCTGTTAAAGGTGCGTGTCGCGTTGACGGTAGCGCCGAAGTTGGTGTCGCGGAAGGCTTTATCCACGGCAGCGTAGGCATTCACGTAGCCGGCTCCTACTTCCCAGGTTTCGCGGCCGGGCATGTTGGTGGCGGTTTTCTCCAGCAACTCCCGCACCTGGGCCGGCGACAACGAAGGCTTGGCTTCCAGAATCAGGGCTACTACGCCAGCCACGTGAGGCGTGGCCATGGAAGTGCCGCTCATGTGGGTATAGAACGGCACGTGGGCCGGGGCTAGCAGCTCGGCGTCCATCTGGGCACCCAGGGTCGAAACCGGAGCCACCGCCCGGGTCGAAACCACGTCGACGCCGGGAGCCACAACGACGGGCTGGTTGGCGTATTTCCAGGTTTCCCCGTCGGCCACAAACGTACCGCCTTCGCCTTTTACGCCGCGCGAGGAAAAGTCGGCCAGGCGGCCAAACCGGTCCCCGGCGCCCACCGAAATAGTCCAGGGCGCAATGGCGTAGGGGTTATGGGTATCCGCGCCGGGGCCGTCGTTGCCGGCAGCAAATACCACTACCATGCCCCGGTCGTAGCACTTTTTGGTTACCAGGTTGATGGGCGCCGCCGGGTCGAAGTCGCCGCTGGTGCCGAATGAGTTGCTGATAACCCGGATGTTGTACTGGTACTGGTGGGTCAGGGCGTAATCGAAGCCGCCGATGGCGTCGAGCACGAGCAGGGCTCCGCCCGAGCCGTAGCCCAGCAGCGAAGCGCCCGGCGCCACGCCTTCGTACTTACCGCCCGAACGGGTGCCGTTGCCGCCCACGGTGCCGGCGCAGTGGGTGCCGTGGCCCGAGTTGGTATCGGTGTTGGGCACGCCTTCCAGGTAGGTTACCGGTAGCATGGCGTCGTAGGCGTTCAGGTTGGTGCTGCCCAGCGTGTTCTGCACCAGGTGGGTGCCCAGCTTGATGTCGTCGTGGGTGCCATCTACGCCGCTGTCGTTGATGAGAACACCAATGCCCTTGCCCGACACCGGCAGGCCGTTATTGCGGGCGGTCAGGTCCTTATCGGCGCGCAGGCGCTTCACCCCGGTCAGGTTGGTGTCGTCGAAGTTGTAGTAAGTCAGGCGCTTGTTGTAGTAAATGGATTTAACCTGGGGGTTCTGGGCCAAAGCCTCTACCTGAGCTGCCGTAGCCAACACGCCGGCAATGGGCAGGGCCTGAAAGGTGAGGCCCTTGCTAATACCCAGCTCCCGCAGCAAATTAAGCTGCAGGGGCTTGGGGCACCGTCGCCCTGAAAGGTCACGACCACCTGGGCCAGGGGCGTGGTGCGCAATACGTTCCTGAGCTCGGGGTCGACGACGGCCTGGGCAAACAGGGCTCGGCTTGCCAGGCAGGCAAAGGCGAGGGTGAATAACTGTTTTCTCATAAACGGAAGATGGTGGAAGGAAAAGAGTGGAAAAGAAAGAATGGCACTGTACCAGTAATCCTACTCCTGCGCTCAACCTGGAAAGGGACGAGAATCAGAATTTTCATGAATAGGACTATGGTAACAAAGTAGCCATACGGTTACGGTTTTCGATCGGTTTTACCTAAGTAAATTAAATTTTTCGCAAAAAAATGGCCATAATCTTGCTGACTCTGGCTCTTGGCTACTTTAGAAATGCTAAAGATTTATTTATCAGTATTTATACAATAATTGCAATATAAATGTGAAGTGAAGATTTGATGATTTATGTAGCTACACACTAAAAGTACAACTTGAAGTGAAACAAAAAGCCCTGACTGCCGCAAGGGCAATCAGGGCTTTTCAGCGGAGTAAGAAAGCCTAAGCGTGAATGCGCTTGCGCTTCTGACGACGACGCTCCTGGGCCTGCTTTACGCGACGGTAGAGGGCCTCCTGGGCAGTTTCGATGCGGGCTTCGCCCGTCTGGTTGGTTTCAGCGGTTTGATTGGTAGTCGCCATGATGAAAAACGTTAAGCGGAAAAATGGGTAACAAGCAGCATATACCCCGCATTGGGCCGCCAGGTTGGGCCCGGCCGCGACGTGCAAATGGGATGTTGCGCGCCCAAGGTACGCTTATTTACAGCAGCCCCGCCCGAAAGCTGCCTTAGGGGTTCATCAGCTGCCCCATAAAGAGGATGGCGTTGGTCGATTTTTCCCGAATCAGGAAAACGCAGGCGCGGTCTACGCTTACGACGGGCGGCACCGAGGTATTGATGACGCCCACCGAAGTGACGGCGGCGGCTTCGGTTCCTTCCTCGTTTACGTCCAGGTACGTTTTGTGCTGCACTTCACTGATGGCCAGCCGGGCCGATGAGTTGCTCAGCATCCGGCTAAAGTTGGCCTGGCTGGAAAATGCCTCCCCCATGCCGAGCTGAGCCAGCATGGCGCCTAGCTCTTTCTTGTACTGCATCTTAAAGCGGGGCAGGCGCAGGGTCCAGCTACTAGGCTTGGCCGCCGCCAGCCAGGTAGTAAGCTGCGCGCCGTTCAGGCTGCGCACTACATCCTTGACCGTCGCGTTGCCCTGCGGCACGACTACCGTCAGGCTGTATTGCCCGTTGCCGTAGGGAATGTCGATTACCCGGCGGTCGGCGTCCTGGTAGTAACCATACTGCCCGTTAGACTGAGTCATGAAGTCAACCGTGGCGGTGGTGCCGTCGGCGCGGGTGAAGGCGGCCGGCCGGGTCAGGGCCTTGTCGAAAGCATGGGCCCAGGCACCCTTGAAGTAGATGGCGTTGACCAGAATCATAACCTGGTCGGCGCTGGTACCCTCCACAATGCCGTCAATTTTGCCCTGGGTTTTTTCGCGCACCCAGGCGTTTATCGTTTCCGCCGTCGAGGCGGCCCCAAAGTCCATGCCCCGCACGGTGGCATCGAAATACTGGGCGTTGGTTTGCACAAACGGCAGCTGCAACTGATACTGCTGATTATACCAGATGGAGTTGGCCGAGCCGAAGGTCACGCGCTTGTCCATGCCGCGCAGCAGCGTCGTGAGCGACTGGTAAGCCTGGTTGATTTGCTGGTCGGTCTGGGGCTGGAAGCCCAGCGTCTGGCGCATGGCTTCCTTGGTGGTGCCGTCGGCACCGTTGTACACCATGGTCAGGGCCGACGAAATGCTTAGCGGCGACATAAAGACGTTGGCCCCGTTGGCTTGCTCGTGCAGGGCGGCAAACGAGCGGAAGGCAAAGTCATTGGAGCTGTTCACCGTCTTGGCTTCGGTGTCGGTCAGAGCCCGCAGCACGGGCTCGTTGCTGTCGTCGGCAGCGGGGGCAGCATCTTCTTTTTGGCAGGCCGTGAATAGCAGCAGGCTGCCGGTCAGCAGGCCCAGCCAGGAAGAGGAATGGGTAAGGTTCATAGCATAAGCGGTTAAGAAGTGAGTTGGCTGAAGCCAGGCGGGCTGGCTTTTTGTCTAGAGAGGAGGCCAGTCGTCTGGAAAAGGTTGCAGCTATATCTGCTTGCTGCTATACCGGGCCCGGTGCTGGGTTGGCGGCATGCAACGTTGTAGCTTGCGGCCAGCTCCTGTATTGACCTGTTCAGCCTCAAAGAGAAGCATTGATGAAAATTCCCGTACCTATTCTGACCCTGGCGGCCCTGCTGGCCACCGCCTGCTCTGACGAGCGGAAGAATGTCGCGGCTCCTGATACCTGCGGTTGGGTTATCGTCCGGGAAAATGAGGAAGGCCGCGGCCTAGTCCGCTTCGACGCGCAGGAGAAGCGGTACACCATCCACACCAGCCTGCTGGGTTCCCCAACACGCAGGTGATGGGCTTTGTATGCGGTGCCCTGCCCGAGGCTTTTCGCCAGGATTCGTTGCCAGTAAGCTTCACTGGTACTTATACCGAATATTCTAAGCCGTCATCCGTAGCGGGGTAGCAATACTACTACCTCACCTCGTTCCGCCTGGAAGCCATATCGGGCGAGTAGGAGCGCAGTACGCCGGAATAAGTTAGTATTGAGTCTGGTTTATTACTTATCACCCGCCGCGCGGTGGGCTTTCGGTTGACTTTTAAGCGTGCGACACCTCCTGTTTTTACGTTTTGCTGGCCTGCTGGTGCTGGCGTTGCTCATGGGCTCGACCACTCGTAGCCCGGCCGTGAAGGAGCGGGACTTTGGGGCGTATTTCGCGGCCTATGGGCTGCGGGGCTCCTTCCTGGTGCTGGACGCGGCCACCCGGCAATTCATGGCCTACGACGTGGCCCGCTGCCGGCAGGGCTTTCTGCCGGCTTCCACGTTTAAGATTCCCAACACGCTGATCGGGCTGGAAACCGGGGTCGTGCGCGACACGGCCGAGGTGTTCCGCTGGGACGGAGTGACGCGCAGCTTTCCGCAGTGGAACCGGGATATGAGCTTTGCTCAGGCCCTACGGGTATCCTGCGTGCCGTGCTACCAGCAGCTGGCCCGGCGCGTGGGCGCCGAGCGGTATCAGCAGTGGCTGCCCCGGCTGCGGTTTGGCAGCATGCGTGTGACGCCCGCCTCCGTAGACACCTTCTGGCTTACGGGCCCCTCGCGCATCACGCAGTTCGAGCAAATCGACTTTTTGCAGCGCCTGCAGCGCGGAAAGCTCCCGGTAGCCCGCCGCACCCAAGACCTGACTAAAAATATGCTAATCCTGAGCCGTGGTCCGGGCTGGGTACTGCGCGGCAAAACCGGCTGGACCATGCAGCAGGGCCACGACAATGGCTGGTTTGTGGGCTGGGTAGAGCAGAATGGGAAAGCCTATTTCTTTGCCCTGAACGCTGAGCCCGCCGACGGTAAGCCCGCCACCGCGCAATTCGTACAAGGCCGCCGCGCCATTACTGAGCAGATTCTGCAGCGCGAATTCGGGCTCTTGGCCGGACCAGCAAAGTAACTTACCGCATTCCTGACCTATGCCTATTACCCTATTGACTGTGCCTGGACTGGGTAGCTCCGGCCCCGAGCATTGGCAAAGCATCTGGGAACACCTGTACGGCTACCGGCGCGTGGAGCAGCAGGATTGGGACGCGCCCCAGCGCGCCGAGTGGGTCGAAACGCTAAACCAAGCCGTGGCCGCAGCCCCGGGTCCGGTGGTGCTGGCCGCGCACAGCCTGGCTTGCAGCACCATTGGCTTCTGGGCCGGGCAGCACGATACGGGCAAAGTGCAAGGAGCCCTGTTGGTAGCTCCCGCCGACACCGACCGGCCCGACTTCCCGGCGGAGGCCGTGGGCTTCGCGCCCATGCCCCTGCAGCGGCTGCCATTTCCCAGCATTGTGGTAGCCTCCGGCAACGACGAGTACGTGACGCTGACCCGGGCCGCCGAGTTTGCCCGGAGCTGGGGCAGCCGGCTGGTCGACGTGGGCAATTTGGGCCATATAAACTCCGCTTCCGGCCTAGGCGCATGGCCCGCCGGCCACGCCTTGCTGCAGGAATTACGCAGTAGCGGCACGTCCCGCTAAATGGCTTCGGGAGCTACTCCGCAGGAGCTGTAGCAGTCCCGGACTCGTCGTCGGCTTCAGTATTTGCGGCTGAGAAATCGTCGTCGGGCTCAGCAGCAAGAGGAGCGAAACGGTCCTTGAAACGGGCATACAAGGCATTCATGCCCAGCAGCAGCAGGCCCATCAGGATAAATACCACCGCCCGGGTAATGGTGCCGCGCTGGCTCAGGTCGAAGAACACGAGGCGCACCAGGCAGATGGCCACGCCGGCTAGGGATGCATAGCGGAAATCCTGGCGGCGTAGCAGCAGGCTGCTCACAAATAAGGCCACCACTTCCAGCATGAGCAGCACCGTGAGCACCGACCGGTCGAAGGACTGCACGAGCAGCACCGTAAGCGCCACAAAAGCCGGGTACAGCAGGGCCGCTACCAGTTGCCTGGGGCTGAGCTGTCCTAACCGGGTCAGCCCGCCCAGACCGGCGGGCCAATAGGTGGGCTGGGCCGCGGCGGAGTAGCGCAGCGCTCCGGCCGCGTAGGCAAACTGCAGGGCTACGGCCCCGGCCGTGGTCAGCCACCGTAGGCTCAGCAGCTGGCCCGGGCCAGGTAGCGCAGGGCCACGTAGCTTGTCCAGAGGGTAGAAAGCCAGAAAAACAGCACCCCGTAGAGCTGCACCCGCCGCAGCCGCTCGGGCAGGCGGGCAGCACCCAGCGTGAGGGCAAAAGCCAGAGCCAGCCACAGCAGCGCCTGCCAGGTAAGGGCCACTTCTTTCCAGAGCGTGAAGCTCAGCAGCAGCAGGGTAAATTCGGGCAAATAAGGATGAATCAGCTGCCAGCTGCGGTACACCGGAGCGGTGCTGGGCGGTTGGCGCCAAGCCAGGCCGGCCAGCACGAGCACCAGCGCCGCGGCCGTAATGCGCCGGGCCGGCACCTGCCACAGCAGCACGGCACTCGGCACAAGCTTGGCAAAGTGCCAAAGCAGGGCCGCCAGCAGCAGGCCGTAGGTAAGATGCAGCAAAAAACGGTCGGGCAGGCCCTGGCGGGTTAGTTGTTCGGGGTCGGCAAAGCGGCGGCGCAGCATCTGAGCAGCTAGGGCGGTGCCGGCGGCCAGCAGCGTCCACGATAAGGCGGGCAAGGCTACCGAGTGCGGACCCAGCACAACCCAGCCAAAGAAGGTCAGGTGCACGCCCAACAAATACAGCCAGGGCCAGCGCACGTGGTGGCTTTGCACCGGCCACCAGGAGCTGCCCATTCCCAGCCCCGACAGCAAAGTCAGCGGCAGCAGGTACACGACCAGGCGGAGCGTAGGACCCGCACCAAAACCCAGCGGCTCGAGTCGAAAGGGCAGTTTGGTCCCGATATTCGTGAGGCGGAAGGCGTATTCCCACTGCAGCAGGTGCGTGCCTGCCACGGCCAGCAGGATGCCCACCCACAGGCCCGGTACCGGTACGGCGCGGCGCAGCAAAAGCAGCCCCGCACCCAAGCCCAATGCCGCCCAACCGGCCCAGATATGTTGATAAACCAGCCCGCTGGCAGCTAGCAGCAGCAAACCCGCCACAGTGCCACCCACGCGCAGGCGGTAAGCTGGGTTGTAGGAGAAAGGCAGCAAATCGTACGGCGGAGCGGCTAGGCGCACCAGCGTCGCCTGCGTTCCAACCGTGGCCAGGGCGGCCAAGGTCAGCAGCATGGCCCGATACTCCGGGCTTAGCTCCTTGGTAGCATACCCGATGATAGGCAGCAGCCCGGCCACTAGCAGCGTGGCGTAGAGCTGCCCGCGGTATACCGGCCATTCGCGGCGCCAAGCCAGCAGCCCCAGCATCAGCAGGAATTCGACGTAGAGCAGCAGGGTGGTAAGCGGCCAGCTCAGGCCGGCCTTATGCAAGCCCAGCACGGCCACGGTCAGCAGAATTTGGCCGATTACCAGGTGCATAATTCGGAACCACTCGGCTTGCCCCCGCAGCCACCGGCTTAGCCCGAAAACCAGCCCGGCCGCCGCGGTCGCCCCACTCACCAACGCCGCAACCGGTGGCTGGGGCGGGCCAAACAGGGCCTGCAATATTACCCCGGCCCCAGCTAGGTACAGCGCCCCGCCTAGCCCGCCCAGCACCTGGTGCAGGCTGCGGTCGGGGGAAGAGACGGTTAGCTGGGTGCTCAACCAAAGCTGCCGGGCCAGCAGACCGAAGAATACAGTGCTAACCATACCCGCTGCCAGCAGCAGGGCCGCATTGCGGTGTAAACTGGCCGGAGGCAGGGCTTCCCGGTGCAGAAGGTCGGCAAACAGCAGCCACACACCCGCCAGCAACGCCGCGCCGAGGTAGAGGCGAAACGCGGCCACCTCTGTTTTGCGGCCCAGCAGCCAGGTCAGCGTCAGCGTTTCGAGGTAGAGCACAGCCGCCGTGGCCGGCCACACCAGCCCCAGCTTGTGCAGGCCCAGAATGGCGACGGTGAGCAGAATTTGGCCGGCGGCCAGATGCAACGTCCGGAACCAGGCCGGCTCCCCGCGCAGCCACCGGGCCAGGCCAAACACGATGCCCGCCGCGGCCACCGCACCGGCAATAAGCAGACCCACCGGGGGAATATTCACTCCAAACAGGGCCCGGAGTAGCAAAGCCGCCACCCCCAGATACAAAGCCCCGACAAGGCCGCCGAAACCCTGGTGCAGGGCGCGGCTCGTAGCTGAGTCATCGGCTTCGGCCGCCAGCAGGGGTTGGGAGTAGGTCAGGCGGAAATAGCCCGCGCCCAGGCTGGCCGCCAGGAACACCAGCAGGGCATTGCGGTGCAGTTCCAGCGGAGTATAGTTGCTCAGTTGGGCCACAATCATCACCAGCAGGCCCGCCCCGGCCAGCAAGGCACCCACGGCAGCCACCTGAAACACCAACGTTTCCCGTTCCCGGGCCATGATGAAGGCAATCAGCAAAGCTTCGAGCAGCATAAACAGGGCCACTACCGGGCCCGTGGCGTGCCAGCCCTGCAGGGAAAAAGCCGTAGCCAGGGCCAGAATCAGGGAAATGATGGTGTCAGTTTGGAACAGCCACTGAATGCCCAGCTTCCGCGCCCGGCGGGCCACAAAAAAGGTGAGTACCGCGCCCAGGCCCAGCGGAATGGTTTTCCAGGGGGAGCCGGTGCTGTATTGGTAGAGGTTGAAGCCCAGGGCGGTCCAGTTAAGCACGTGGGCGGCAAACAGCAGGGCGTCAAACCGGGAATCGGCGTACACGCGGCGGTATTGCACCACGGCTGCCGCCACGCCCACCAGCACCACCAGGCTCATGGCCGCCAGCCGGGCCCCGCCCAGCAGCGGGCCGGCCAGGTGGAAATGCCAATACTGGTGAAAAACGAAAAAGCTAAGAATGCTCAACAGCAGCTGGTATTTCCACTGCTGCCGGTAAGTAATGGCAATGCTAAAGGCCGTAACTGCCGCGGCCGCGCCTAGGGTGAGCAAGTCGGGCGGAATAACGGCCAGGGCCACCAGACTCAGCACCCCGTGCAGCGTCGCCACCGACTCCCGGCTGCTGGTCCAGGCCAGCCAGAGGTTGGCCGCCACGCCCACTAGCAAGAGGAGGTAGCTCAGCGGTGGAGCAGCCCACTGCAAACCCGGCACACTCACCGCGCCCACGCAGGCAAACAGGAAAATAGCCGCCGCGCTGCTTTGCAGCCACACGTGCAGCCGTTCGGCAAAGGGCTTGGTGCGCAGGTAGTAGTTCAGGCCCAGCAATGCCGCCGCAAAGCCCGTAATCATGGCGAAGCGCACCGGGGCCGTTACCTGCAGCGCGGTATACACACCCAGAAAACCGACGCCGATAACCAGCACCACGGCACCCAGGATACCCGTCCAGTTGTCGAGCAGCACCTGCTCGGTTCGTTCCCACCAGGTGGGCTCGGCCGGTTCCGCGGGTACGGGTGGTAGCACGGGCCGCGGCGGAGCTGGGGGTGGCAGCACGGGCTTGGGTTCTGGTTGCGGGGTGGGGCGGGGCTCTGGTTGCGGTTCCGGCTGCAGAAGGGGTTTGGGCTCGGCTGGTGGGGCGGGCGGGGCGGGTGGAATAACCGGCGTGGCCACCGGTGGCACCACGGGCGCAGCGGGTACGGGAGCAGCTACGGGCGGCAGCACGGGCCGGGGCAAAGCAACGGGTGCTTCTGGGACAGCTGGCGCTGGTGCCGCCGGTACCGGAACAGCCGGCGGCGTTACCGGAGGGCGGGAAACGACCGGGGCCACAACAGGGGTAGCCGCCGTAGCGGGGGCAGGAGCGGCCACCGGCGGCGCGGGGCGGGGTGGAGTAGCCGATACGCTCGTGCGCAGCTGCTGCAACTGGGCGCGGAGCTGCTCTAGCTCTGTCAGCAGCTGGGCGTGGGCCGTTTCCCGCTGGTGCAGGCGTTGCTCCAGCCCTTTGAGCCGGTCCTTTAGGCCCTGGTAAACCACAGCCACTACCACCGTGACTATCACCACTAACCAGGTCTCCATAAGCTACTGCCCTGCGTAAATTGTAAGAAATAAGACCTGCTGCGAAGCCGTATCAATAAGAAGAAAACCGGGGCCGCCCGCTGCGTAAACCCGGGCCCGGCAGCTGAAACTTACTGATTTATTCCTGAGCTTTTGACGCCGACGGCTAAAGCCTGCGGTTCAGGTCCGGAAGCAGCTTTCGGCCCCGGGCGCGTATGTAGCCCCGCGGGTTGGGCTGAGTTCCATAGCCGCGCCGGTTCGGTAGTTTTAGCGTTTTGCCCTTATGCTCTCCTACAAGCACGAAATATTCCTGGAAGTAGCCCGCCTGCTGAGCTTCACCAAGGCCAGCCAGAACCTGTTCGTGAGCCAGTCGGCCGTGAGCAAGCACGTGAAGGCCCTGGAGGAAGAATATAAGATCGGCCTGTTTGAGCGGCTCGGCAACACGGTCAAGCTCACGCCTGCCGGGGAGCTGCTGTACCGTAAGCTGCTCGTGGCCAAGCAGCTCCAGCACGAGCTGCACCAGGAATTTACGGCCCTCAGCGCCGACTACTCCCCGCGCTTCCGCATGATGATTGGGGCCAGCACCACCATTTCGCTCTACGTGCTGCCCCCGGTGCTGTCGGCCTACCTCAACCAGCACCCCAACATCCAGCTCACGCTCAAAAACCGCAACAGCGAAAATATCCTGCGGGCCCTACTCGACCACGAAATTGACCTGGGCATTATTGAGGGCATCAATAAAGTCAGCAACGTGACCTACACCCCGTTCTTGACCGACGACGTCATTGCCGTGTGCTCGGCCAAAAACCCGCTGAACCGCCAGAACCTGACGGTGCAGGATTTGCACAACGTGCCCCTGGCCGTGCGCGAAGTGGGTTCGGGTACCCTGGCGGTGCTCGAAGATGCCCTAGCCCAGCATCACCTCAAGCTCCCGGATCTGCCCGTGAAGGTGCGCCTGGGCGGCACCGAGGCCCTCAAGAACTTTGTGCGCGTGGATACCTGCCTGGCCTTTCTGCCCCGGCAGGCGGTGGTCAAGGAGCTGGAATCGGGGGAGCTGCTGGAGGTGCCGATTCAGGGGCTGGCCATGCGGCGGCAGTTCAACTTCATCCAGCGCAAGGGCACCGAGAACAATTTGCCCTACAAAGATTTCGTGCAGTTTATGAAGCGGCACTATTCGAAAAGGGAATAGCCTATTCCGAATCACTATTTTGTTTCCGCATACCGCCGGGGCTACTTGCCGTTCTAAAGCTCGACTACCTCGCCTCTGCCCATGGAAACCTGCACCGCCCTCACCTCCCGAATCCAGACCCTGGAATGCTCCGCCTGCGGCCGGCCCCACTCGGCCTTTACCCTGCAGCGCGTGTCGGACTGCTGCCAGATGCCCCTGCTGGCTACTTATGATTTGCTCGAGCCTCTGAGCAAAGCCAGCATCTGCCAGACCGACGGCTCGATGTGGCGCTACCGCGAAGTGCTGCCCCTGCTTCACGACGAAAACCGGGTGAGCTTGGGCGAAGGATTCACCCCGATTCTGGATCTGCAGCGCCTAGCCGCCCGTTACGACCTTCGCTCGTTGGTGCTCAAGGACGAGGGCAAGAACCCGACCGGCTCATTTAAGGCACGGGGCCTGAGCATGGCTATTTCCAAGGCCAAGGAGCTGGGCATTGAAGGCTGCATCGTGCCCACGGCCGGCAACGCGGGCGTGGCAATGGCCGCCTATTGCGCCAAGGCCGGCATGCGGGCCGTAGTAGCCATGCCCCGGCACACGCCCAAGGCGTTCCGGGAAGAGTGCTACTGGTACGGGGCCGAAGTCGAACTGATTGATGGCCTGATCAACGACTGCGCGGCCTGGGTACGCCAAACCAACGCCAACGGTGAGCTGCTCGACGTCTCGACGCTGAAGGAGCCTTACCGCATTGAGGGCAAGAAAACTATGGGCTACGAAATTGCCGAGCAGCTGGGCTGGACGCTGCCCGACGTGATTCTCTACCCCGCCGGTGGCGGCACCGGCCTTATCGGCATCTGGAAGGCCTTCCAGGAAATGAAAGCCCTGGGCTGGCTGGCGCCCGACGTGCAGCTGCCCCGCATGGTGGCTGTGCAGGCCGCCAACTGTTGCCCGCTGATTGAAACCTATACGGGCCGGCAGGCCAACGCCCACCACTACGTTGGCAAACCCACCATTGCCAACGGACTGGCCGTGCCGCGCCCCTTGGGTGAACCACTCATGCTTGCCGTGCTGCGCGAGTCGCAGGGCACGGCCGTAAGCATCACCGACGAGCAGATGGTAGAAGGCATGCGGGAGCTGGGCCGCCTCGAAGGCCTGTTTGTAGCGCCCGAGGGGGCCGCCGTCTGGATGGCCGCCCGCCACTTGCTCAGCACCGGCTGGCTCCGCGCCGACGAGAAGATTCTGCTGCTCAACACCGGCTCGGGCCAGAAGTACCTCGACAACGTGGAAGGCCAGTACTAGGCTGGCAAAGCAAAAAACGCATCTTTCCGTAGCTTGCCGCCTTACCAAAGCCCGCAACTATGGACGTAACCTGGGGCTGGCAACACGTTGACTTTTCCTCCGACGAGTGGCCGGAGCAGGGTCCGATTACCGAAGCCGGGGCCCTGGCTGCCTACGCCAATTTTCCCTGGGAGGCGCAGCTCGACCAGCTGGCTCATCGGCAGCGTGCGGGCCTCAGTAGCGTCTGGCCGGGGCTGTGGTTTCGGCGGGGCTCCGAAAGGCTGCTTCTGAACTGGCCTGATGAGTGTCGCGTCGTGCTCGACTATCGGGTAGGGCAGGAGCAGTATTTCTACGAGCTTTCCCTTAGCTGGTGGGCCCACAATCTGGACCCTGAGGACCTTATACAGATGTTGTTTGCTGGCACCCTGTCGCAGTGGCCCGGCTGGCACAGCCCCGACCGGTTTGCCACATTTCCACTGCTGCCTCCGCCTCGTGGTTAATGTGTTGAAATGGCTGTTCTGCCGATTGTTGGTAGAATGCGTTGTTTTATGGGCCGCTGAGTAGCTGCTGCCAAGCCGGACTATAACCAACAATTGATTTTGGGGTACACTAGCAGCATGTCGAAGCTTCTGTTGATTGCCGCCCTCGGGCTGGTCGTTGGTTTGCTGGTGTTTGCCGGCTGCAAGAAGCGCGGGCAGAAGGAGTCGTTAACCACGCAAGGGAAAGCCATGAAAGCCAATCAGGACCGGCTGTACGCCGATGTGAAGTTTCTTACCGAGTTGCGCCCGGCCCGCACCTACCGCAACCAGACTTCGCTCAACAAAGCGGCGGATTACATCAAGGCTGAGTTGGAAAAGCTGGACTGCCGGGTAGAAGAGCAGCTGTTTCGCGTCGATGGGCAGCCCTACCGCAACATTATTGCCTCTTTCGGCCCGGCCGACGCGGAGCGCATCATCGTGGGGGCGCACTACGACGTGTGCGGCGACCAGCCCGGCGCCGACGACAACGCCAGTGCCGTGGCCGGCCTGCTCGAAACGGCCCGCCTACTGCACGCCCTGAAGCCCACCCTGAAGCGCCGCATCGATTTTGTGGCGTATTCACTGGAAGAGCCACCGTTTTTCGGAACCGAGGACATGGGCAGCGCCGTGCACGCCAAATCCCTGCACGACCAAAAAATAGCCGTGCGGGCCATGATTTGCTACGAGATGATCGGCTACTTCAGCGACGAGCCCGGCTCTCAGCGTTTTCCGGATGACCGCCTGGCCCAGCTGTATCCCAATACCGGCAACTTTATTACCGTAGTAGGCAAGCAGGGCCAGGAAGCCATAGTAAGCCAGGTACAAAAGCTCATGCAGGCCCACGCCGACATCGACGTGCAAAAAATCAACCTGCCCAGCGCCGTCGGGCTGGCTGGCCTTTCCGACCACCGCAACTACTGGCGCTACGGCTACGAGGCCCTGATGATCAACGACACCTCCTTTTTGCGCAACGCCAACTACCACCAAACCACCGACACCATCGATACGCTGGACTTTCGGCGCATGGCCGAGGTCGTCAATGGCGTATTCGGGCTATTCTGGGGTTGTAGCTCAGGGGCGCAGGGCTGTAAACCAGATGTAGGCCAGCGTGCCATATAAAAACACCTGGAAAATCTGGGCTTCGACCGGCAGGCTCAAGGCCTCGGCTACTATTGCCAGCACTCCCGCTGCGGCCAGTGCCCAACCAAACCAGCTCGACTGTTGCTTGCGCTTGGGCTGCCACTGGCGCTGAGTGCCGACCAGCGGAAACAGCAGCCCCAGTGCCACGATGCCAGCGGTAGTAGGCACCGACAGCGCCGCGTAGTGGCCCGTGCCCAATAAGACCAGGCCGCTGAAGAGCAAAGCCAGAAACTGGTTGGAATAGCGGGTGTTTTCGGCGCTGAGGGCATAGCGTCCGTAGCGGTTGAAGCGCAGCAGGGAATTAAACAGCGGCTCGGCAAACCAGCTCATGTACACGAATACCAGATACAGCGGAAGCAGTACCGGTACGAGGCGCGAGAGTAAAAATAGGCCGATAAACAAGCCCTGGCGCATGTTAGGGCTCATCGTCTGGGTCCAGACGGTGAAGCGGTAAAACCAGCTGTAGAGCCAGAAGCGGGATTTCAGGGCGGCTACGAGTCCTTCCCGGGCGTATTCGGAAGTCGGGTTCAGGCGCAGGGCTTCCTGGAAATGCCGGGAGGCTTCCTTGGCCCGGCCCCGCTCCAAGGCCACCCAGCCCAGGTCGGCGTGGGTGCCGGCGTCGGTCGGGCTCTGGCGCAGCGCTTCGTCGAAGTTGGCTGAGGCTTCGTCGCCGCGGCCCAGGCGGGACAGGCAGCGGGCCCGCAGTCCGAGGCAGTCCACGTGGGTAGGGTCGGCGGCCAGGCCGGCTTCGGCGGCACGCAGGGCGGCGTGCAATTGGCCCTGATGAAAGCGGATCTGTCCCAGCACGTGCTGATAGTCGGCATCCTCAGGATTCAACGCCAGGGCTTCCTCGATGGCATTTAGGGCCGCCGGTAGCTCCTGCTGCCGCAGCAGGGCCGCGCTGAGTACGTAGAAGGCAAAGGCATTTTCCGGATCGATATGAATAGCGTGCTCGGCCGTGGCTTTGGCGGCGGGCAGCTGCTCCTGGGCCATTTGGGCCAAAGCCAGCAAACACAGGAGCGGACTGTTGTCGGGGTCGTCGCGGAGCAGGCGGCGGGCCTCCTGTTCGGCGTCGTGGGGGCGCTGGTGCTGCAGTAGCAATTGGACCCGATCCAGGGCTTGGTAAGATTCCATAGAAATAGTAAAGAATAGAGCGGCCGCTTACGTCTTGGCATAAGGCCTCCGCACAACGTTCCGCTAAAGTAAGCGAAGCAGCCGCGTGGTAGATAACCAGAACCCAGTTATTCGGCCGAGCTTGGCGGCACGGGGCCGGCCGTCCGCGCCGTTTAGTGCGCTGTTGTGGCTGACAGTGGCTTTTGCTTTTGTCCCCAAATTCGGTGCAGACTCAGCATCACCGTCAGCGGAATCAAGCGGAGCAGATCTGGAGCGTATGTTTTGTGCCACACCACCAAGCTGTAGCCGGCGCAAAATGCTACCCCGGCCATGCCTAGCAGCAGAATGGTTAACGGCCGCTGCCGGAGAAGCTTTTTTCCGTACTGGCCGGTCAAAATAAGCGCGGCCACGGCCCACATTCCGCCGCTGTACCAGAGAAAATACTCTTCCGACTGATCAGCCGACTCCAGCAAGGCACCGCCGCTAAGGGCAAGCAGTGCCAGAAAAGCCAGCCAGCCCCACCACGGCAGCGGGTTGAGGAAAGGAGCCTCCAGCGTAGAGGGCTTAGCCAAAGTCTGCTTGGCTTCACTGGCTGTTAGCAGCAGTTTCGCTTCCTGATTGAGCGGGTCGAGGCGCAGCGCCTCCTGAATATAGGCCCGGGCTTCGGGGTACTGCTTTTGCCGTAGCGCTTCCTGGCCGCGCAGCAAGTGGGCGGTGGTCAGGTTAGGATGCGCGGCCAGCAGGCGGTGCAGAGCCTGATCCAGCTCCGCCCAGCGCTTCTGCTGGCACAAAGCTTTGGCCCTGGCTACCAGACTATCGGCGTGCAGGGGATTGTGGGCCAAGCCCCGCTCGGCCGCCGCCTGGGCCTCGGCCCACCGCTCCTGGTGCAGCAGAAACTGAGCTTGGACGGCGAGATATTTGGTATTGAAAGGCTGCAGACGCAGAGCTTCAGCCAGCGCGGCATAACTGGCCGTTGGCTGCTCCAGCTGGTTTTCAATCAGGCTCAGCAGGTAATATGCCTCACTAGCGGCCGGGTCGAGGGCCAGTGCCCCGTGCGCGGCGGTGCGGGCCTCAGCCATACGGTTTTGCCGGTACAGCGCCAGGGCCAGCAAGATATGGGCAAATACCTGCCGCGGCTGCTCGGCCAGGCCTTGGCGCAGCACCTGCTCTGCCTGCTCGGGCCGGTGACGGTCCAGCAGCAGCTGTCCTCTTTTATACCATTCCGCCCGATTCATCGTCCCGCCCGGCGTTATTTTTTGATGCCCAGGTAGGTCAGGATGTCGTCGTAGTTGCCGCCCTCATTCGAATACAAAGCGTAGTTTTTGGCTGTGGCAAACCACTCCTTGGTGCTGGGGCGCACCTGCTTGGCGGCGGCCAGCAGGTTGCTTTGCTGCACCGGCAGCGCCTTGCCCGCCTTCATCGACTCGCGCAGACAGCCTTCCACAGCCAGGTCTACCACGGCTTGCAGGTCGGCGCCGGAGAGGCCGGCGGTTTGGGCCGCCAGCGCCGCCAGGTTCAGGCCCGGAGCCACGGGCTTACCGCGCAGCAGCACCTCCAGAATGGCAACCCGGGCGGGCTCGTCGGGTGGAGTTACCAATACAATCCGGTCGAAGCGGCCGGGGCGGCGAAAGGCGGGGTCCAGGTGCCAAGGCGCGTTGGTGGCGGCCAAGATCAGCACGCCGTCGTTGGAGTGCCGGGCCCCATCGAGCTCCTCCAGAAACTGGTTGATGAGAGTGCGGCCGGCGCTCTGGCGCAGGTCGTGACGGTTGGCAGCCAAGGCGTCTACTTCGTCGAAAAACAGTACGCAGGGGGCCTGCACGCGGGCCAGCTCAAACAAGTCGTGGAGCTTTTTCTCGCTCTGCCCCATCCACATATCCAGAATGTCGTTGATGCCGACGTGGATAAACGAGGCCTTCACCTCGCCGGCCGTGGCCCGGGCCAGGTGGGTTTTGCCGCAGCCGGGCGGGCCGTAGAGCAGCAGTCCGCCCCGGCTGCCTTGCCGTAGGCTTTGTATAAGTCCGGGAATTGCAGCGGGTGAATAATCTTCAGGCGGATTTCCTCCTTCACCGCGTCCATGCCGCCCACGTCATTGAAGGTGATTTTAGGCTTCTCCAACCCCGCAAACAAAGCCCGCTCGTCGATGCCGTAGTCGGCCGATACGCTGGCCGAGTAGTCGGCCGGGGCCCCACCGCCGGCGGGCTGAGCGGCCGGGCGCAAACCCAGCTGCTCGTCCAGGGACGGATCGCGCAGGCTGCCATCGAGTTGCAGTGCCTGCTGGTAGGCGGCGCGGGCCTCGTCGGGCGGACCGCCGGCCCGGGCCAGCAGCCGCGCGTGCAGCAGGTGGGCCCGGCCGTGGTCGGGATGGTCGCGCAGCAATTCTTCCAGCACCACCAGAGCCTCCGAAGTTTTCTGTAGGTCGGAATACGTTTCGGCCAGACCCAGCTGCAGCTCCACGTCGGCGGGGGCCTGGCGCAGGCCGGTGCGGTAATGCTCTTCGGCCTCGGCCAGGCGGGCGGCCTGCCGCAGCAAAGTGGCTACGTGCCGCCGCAGGGGCACATTCTCGGGCGAAAACGCCAGCGCGTCGAGTAGGGGTTGTAAGTCGGAAGGATTGGGCAAAGCAGCCATAACACACGCCTAAAATTGAAACTGCAAGCTACGGCTTTTGCTTCCAAGAGCCCAGCGCCAAGGCGTTGCCCGCGTTTTTGCCCCCGCTTGGCCGGCGGCGCGCTTCGGGCCTTTTGTACCTTTGTCGGCCATTCCCGTTTCTTTCCTCTATGCGCATTCTTCACGTACTGTCCGCCGATTTCTTTGCTGGTTCCGTCAGCTACGCCGTGCATCTGGCCGAGGCGCACCGGGCCCAGGGGCACGAGGTGGTGATGGTGTCGGACATGGACCAGTTGCCCACCGGGGCGCTGTGCGTGCAGGCGCCCATTACCAACCGGCGGCATCCGCAGCGGCTGCGCAACATTCTGCTGCTACGCCGCCTGCTGCGGGAGCACCGCATTGAGGTAGTGCACGCCCACTCCCGGGCGGCCAGCTGGGTGGCGTATTTTGCCGTGAAAGGCACTGGCGTACCGCTGGTTTCCACGGTGCACGGCCGTCAGCACCTGCACACTTCCACCAGCCTCTTCGACATCTACGGCGACAAGGTGGTGGCTATTTGCGCCAACCTGAAAACTCACTTGGTAGAGGAAGTGAAGATGCAGCCCGAGAAAATCGTGCTGCTGCCCAATGGTGTCAATTTTGCAGACCAGGCCCCCGAGCTGGCCACCCAGGTCCGGCCCCTGCGGCTCTCGTTTATCGGGCGCTTCAACGGGGGCAAGGGTGAGCGGGCGGCCCAGCTGCTGCAGCACGTATTTCCGGCCTTGCTCCGGGAGTTTGCGGTGCTGCGCGTGGCCCTGGTAGGAGCGGAGCTGGAGCAACTGCCCGCCGCCGGCAAAGCGGCCCTGGCGCAGTTGCAGGCCGAGTTTGGCGAGCGGGTCGAAGTGGTGGGCTTCACCCAGGATGTCCCGCAGTGGCTGCGGCAGTCGGCTCTGGTGGTGGGTGCGGGGCGGGTGGCCATTGAGGCCCTGGGCGCGGCCTGCAGCGTGCTGGCTTTGGGCGAAGCGGCCTACGCCGGCCTGGTGACGGAAGCCAACTACGAGCAAGCCGCCGCGTCAAATTTCGGCGACATTTCGGCCCGACTGCAGCCTACTACTGTCGACTACAACGAGCTGCTGCAGGATGCCCGTACGTTTCTGACCGCGCCCCACCCGGCCGGGGCGGCGCTGCAGGCCCGGGTGCAGCGCGATTATACCCTGCCCGCCGTGGCGGCCCAGGTGCTGGAGGTGTACCGCGGGGCCATGATGCAAAAGCGGGTGCCGGGCTTTATTCCCATCCTGATGTATCACAAGATTCCGCTGGAGCCGCTGCCAACCAAGCACCGCATCTTCGTCACGCGGGACAACTTCGAGCAGCACCTGCAGTTTTTCCAGCGCAGGGGCTTCACGCCCATCACCTTTCTCGACTACCTGGCTTTTGCCAACGGGGAGCGGGACTTGCAGGAGTTTCCGGCCCGGCCGCTGATTCTGACCTTCGACGACGGCTACACCGACAACTTTACGAACCTACTGCCCCTGATGCAGCGCTACGGCTACCGCGGCGTGCTCTACCTACTGGGCGACGAGCAAGTGCGCTACAATTTCTGGGACGTAGACTCGGACCCCACTGAGCCGCGCTGCGAGATTATGAGTCTGGAGCAAAAGCAGGCTTTTGTGGCGGCCGGCTGGGAAATTGGGGCTCACACGCTTCGGCATCCCAACCTGACCACGTTGCCCGCCGAGCAAGCCGCCCAGGAAATAACGGTGAGTAAGCAGCAGCTGGAACAGCAGCTGAAAACCCAAGTGGTGTCCTTTGCCTACCCGTACGGCGGGCTCAATGAAGAAGTAAAGCAACTGGTCAGCCACGCTGGCTTTGCCTTTGGGGTGGCTACCGACACGGGCGGCCTGCACCTGGAAGATGACCGGTTCCAGATTTTTCGGGTCAATATGTTCCCTGAGGAAACAACTAGCACTTTGTTCAAGAAAACCGCGTCCTGGTACCGAAAATACTACCGCTTTAAGCGCAAGAAGTAGCTTTGATACAATAACCAGTTCTTCGCTGACCCACTTAAGCTATAATCCTGCTCTGCCCCACCAACGCCCTTGCACGAAAGCGTTGGTGGGGCATACTTGTTTAAAGTGGTGTTACTAACAAATGATAGTTATTTTGAAAATGCCCTCAATGCAGACAGTCAAAGTGCAGATAAATGTAGTGTTTGGTAGTTTAGCCCCTAAAATATAAGGGTAGTTTATAGATTTTTTAAAGGGTTAGGTGTAAATTGACCTTTGAATAGAAAGGTGGGTACTTACAACCAGGTATTATGAGTCGTTCTGCAGTCCTTCGCCCGAGCTATAGTTTACTGACGCTGGCCGGGCTCATCATTCTCAGCACCGTCGCCGCCTTCGTCGACCTGCCGCACCCCGCTGCCGTAGCCGGCAGCCTCAATGCGGCCGACATGGCCTGGATGCTGACCGCCACGGCCTTCGTGCTCATCATGACGCCGGGTCTGTCGTTTTTTTACGGGGGCATGGTGCGACCCAAAAACGTTATTTCCACCATGCTACAGAGCTTTGTGGCCCTGGGCGTCATCTCTCTGGTGTGGTACTTCGTGGGCTTCTCCCTGGCCTACGGCGACTCCTGGCACGGCCTGATTGGCAACCCACTCACCTTTGTGATGCTGCGCAACGTGGGCACGGCTCCGCATCCGGTCTTGTCGCCGAATATTCCCTTTGTGCTGTTCTTTGCCTTTCAGCTCAAGTTTGCCATTATCACCCCGGCCCTGATTACCGGCTCCTTTGCCGAGCGGGTGCGCTTTAAGGCGTATCTGGCCTTTATGGTGCTGTTCTGCATCTTTATCTACTGCCCGCTGGCCCATTGGACCTGGCACCCCGAAGGCTTCCTGCGCAAATGGGGCGTGCTCGACTTTGCCGGGGGCACGGTGGTACACATTTCTGCCGGTATTGCCTCTCTGGCCGCCGCTATTGTGCTGGGTCCGCGTGCTATTCACGGCCGCAAAACGTCTTTTGTAACGCCCAACGTGCCGTACGTTATTCTGGGTACGGGCTTGCTGTGGTTTGGCTGGTTTGGTTTTAATGCCGGCTCGGCTTTGGGCGCCAACGAGCTGGCGGCCCTCTCGTTTGTGAATACCAACATGGCCTCGGCCGCGGCTCTGGTAGCCTGGCTGCTGATTGAAGTCGTGCGGGGTGGCAAGCCTACCGCGCTGGGTGCCTGCATCGGGGCGGTGGTAGGTCTGGTGGCCATTACGCCTGCCGCCGGTTACGTTACCTACGGGCAGAGCGTGCTGATCGGGGTGCTGGCCGCCCTCATCAGCCAGGCCGCCGTGCACTGGCAGAACAGCCGCACCTCCCTTGACGATACGCTCGACGTGTTTCCCTGCCACGGCTTGGGTGGCATCGTAGGTATGCTGCTCACCGGCGTGTTTGCCGATAAAGTTGGCTTGATCCACGGCTCCATGACCACCTTCAGCTACCACGTGCTAGGTCTGGCCATCGTCATCACTTTTACCTTTGTTGGAGCCTGGATTTTGCTGAAAATCACCGACCTAATCTTCGGATTACGCGTAAAACCAGCCCAGGAAGAGCTAGGTCTCGACCTGAGCCAGCACGAAGAATCAACCTACCATATTGATGAAGAATTCGAGCAAACCTACCGCAAAGAGCAAGTGCGTGAAACGGTAGTGGAGCGGATCTGAGTACTGCCGCGGCAGTAGTGCTGCATAAGGTTATAAGAAGGGGTGGCCGCCGGGGTTGAAGCCGGCGGCCTTTTCTTTTTCGCTGTTTTTCAGGAGCCGGCTTACTCCATCTTGCTCAGGAAAAAAGCCGTCAGAAACCCCAGCACCGTTATCAGACCCGTGAAGTTGTGGGCCGTTTCGAAGGCTTCGGGAATCATCGTGTCGGCAATCATAGCCAGCACGGCACCGGCCGCTACGGCGGTGGTAGCGGCCACTACTTCCTGGGAAAAGTGGCTGAAAATGGTGTAGCCGGCTAGCGACGACAAGCCCGAAATCAGGGCAATGCCCAGCCACAGCAGGAACACGTAGCGCGCCGGGCGGCCGGCTTTTTTCATACCGGCCGCGCTGGAAAGGCCCTCGGGCAGGTTCGACAGAAAAATAGCCACTACCGCCACCACGCTCACGGCTCCACCAGCCAGCAGACTCAGGCCAATAACGATGCTTTCCGGAATTCCGTCGAGCAGGGCCCCAATGGCCAGGGCCATGCCATTGTCGTCCCCGGGTTCGGTGGCTTCTTTCTGGCCCGTCTGCACTTTTTCGCGCTCTACTTTCTGGTGCTGCCCCGAGCGTTTGCGGTGCTTGGCGCCGTGCCGGGCCAGCAGCCAGTTGGCCAACGTGTAGACCGCCGCCCCGCCCACGAAGCCCAGGGCCGTAGAGTCGAGGCCGCCTTTGGCGTAGGCATCCTCCATTAGCTCCAACGACAAAGTGGAAATCAGCACGCCGCTGCCAAAGGCCATAATGGCGGCAATTATGCGGGGGGCAATGTTGGCATAATAGCCAATACCGGCCCCAATTACCAGAGCGGAACCCGAAACCAGGCCCCAAAAGCCGGCTACGGCCCAGGTCGGAAAAGTCATGTGTGCAGGATAAGGAAGCTCGACCCTTATACGCACCTTCGGCTTCTTAGTCCAGCTTACGGCCGAGGTAAACCCCTACCGCCTGAGTATCCGTCTATTGCTCCCGAAACTGGGCTAGAATAGCTGGCAGCTCGGCTTCGTCCACAGACGCCAGCCGCACCTTCTTAAACGGCGCCGTATGCCCGCTCAGCAGCTCCACTCCGGATTTACTCACCCCGAATACCTCAGCCAGATACGCTAGCAAGCAGGCGTTGGCCTTGCCATCTTGAGCCGGAGCCTTTAGGCGCACTGTCAAGCTGCCGTCGTCCCCGACGACCAGCTGATTCTGGCGGCTGTTGGGCTTGGCTTTGAGGTGCAGGATAACGGGCATAAAAAGGCAAAAAGGCCCCGTAAGATACTACGCCGGGTTCTGGGCAGCCGGCTTGCCCAGCCGGGCCTGCCCAAAAGGGCACTGGTCCAGCACCACGCACCGCCCGCAGGCCGGACTGTGAAAATAGCAGCACTTCTGCCCGTGGAACATGAGGGCTTCGTGGTGGTCGTACACTTGCTGGGCGTCCCATTCGGGTGGGAGCAGAGCCGCCAGCAGCTTGTGGGCCGGTCCTTCGCCTACTTTGGGGCCAATCAGCCCTAGCCGCTGGGCCACGCGGTGGTGGTGACTGTCGACGGGCATGGCTGGCAGGCGCAGGGAGCTGAAAAGCAGCGTCGCAGCGCTGGTCTTGGGGCCTACGCCGGAAATCGACTCCAGCCACGCCCGGGCCTCGGGAATAGGCTTTTCGGCCAGAAACGAAAGGTCGCAGGGGCCCCCACAGCGGGTGCTGATTTCGCGCAGCACGGCCTGAATCCGGGGGGCTTTCTGCTCGGGCCAGGTACAGGCGCTAATGGCCTGCTCCACGGCCGCCGTGGGCGCGTCCCGCACTTCTTCCCAAGTCGGAAAGTCGGTGCGCAGCTGCTGGTAAGCCCGGTGCGACTCCTGGTTGCGGGTGCGGTGGGAAAGCAGGGCGCTGATTAGCTCACTGAGCGGGTCCTTGATGCTGAAAAAACGAAACGGCGCGCCGTATTCCGCGCACAGCAGCTCATGAGCCCGCAGGGCCCGGGCCTGGCAGGAAGCAAAATCGGTACAAACGGCTGAGGTAGGCTCCACCCTTCACCTTACGCCCGCTGGCGCGGTGGGTTGCCCTCTCTCTGGTCAGCTTACTCCGAGCCCCGGTTGTAGAGCGAAATGGCCTGCTTGATGTTCTGCTGCTGCTTGCTGCCCAGTACTATGGGCACGATGGCCAGCGGAATACCGGCGTAAATCAGCGGGGAAATGCCCGAGCCCGACTGCCCGGGGTTCAGGGTCGAAAACAGGCCGGCGGCTACCACTCCAGCCGCTGCTATGTAGCTCAGCGTCGTGAAGGTCTGGTATTTGCGTGCCTGCATCAACAGCGCCACGCTGCCAGCATTGTCGGCGGTGGCAATGCTTAGGTTGCGCACGCTCAGGTCCTGAATTGGGCCGTTGTCCTTGCTGAAGTACTCCGTCTTTACCGTGCGGTACATGGGCCCACCGTAGCCGTAGCCACCATAGCCGTAGCCCCCGTAGCGGCCGTAGCCAAAGGGACTGTAGCCACTGCCCGCGTACTGGGTGCTGGTTTGGGAATACAAGCTCAGGCGGCCCACCCGGTCCCGGCGCAGCGTCGTCTCGCGCGAAGATTTCGGCAGCACCGTACGCACGTAATGGCCGCTTTCGTCCTCGTAGAAGCTGATTTCGCTCAGGTCAATCCGCCGCTGGTCGTCGAGCAGCAGGTAGGAGCGTCCGAAAATGGGCTGCTTGGTTTCCACATCGTAGGCCCGGTACACGGTGCCGTTTTTGAGGCCTACCGCAAACTTGCTGTTCTCCGAAGGAATTGGGGAGGCCGGGACTGGTGCCGTCGAGGGGGCGGGTTGAGCCGGGGGCTGGGGCTGCTGGGAAAGCTGGGGCTGCTGCCGGGTCTGGCGGCGGGCCGAATCGGGAACGGTGGGCAGGGTATTGAGCTCACGCGGCGTGTTCTGGGCTAGTACTGCCGTGGGAGTGGCCGCACCCAGCGTCATCAGGAAAAGGCAAAAACGGAACGTCATGAGAAGCAGTAGTTATTCTGGCCTTATGCCAGAATGAGGAAGATTGTGGAAGGGCTGGCCGCGGAAAATCGGGCTGCCGCCAGGGCGCTGTCCGAACACGGCCGGGGCCTCATCCATTCCCAAAGATGCTACGGCCGGGGTAATTAGTTGCAGAGCTCCCGATTTTCAGGATCCTCAGCAACGAGCCAGGCCACTGCCGCCGCGCTTGGAAGCGGCAGGAGTGGCCTGATAATACCTTGTAATGTAATAAGTTGGAAAAGAAGCGGGCTACTTAAGCAGCTGCTCCAGCAGGCTGATGCTGTCGACCATATCAGTGCCGGTTTCAAAGTCGAGGGGCTTGAGAATGTAGCCGCTCACGCCCAGGTTCTGGGCCCGGGCCCGGTCAATGTCCATGGCCGAGGTGGTGGTAATGAAAACGGGAATCTCGCTGAGCGCCGGGTGGCTGCGCAGTTCCACCAAGAACTCGTGTCCGTTCATCTTGGGCATGTTCAAATCCAGCAGTATTACCTCCGGCAGGGGCTCAATGGCTTCGGCTCCGTTACGGCCCAGCAGCAAGTCCAGGGCTTCCAGACCGTTAAAGGCTGTGTAGAGCTTGTGCTGAATGCTGAATTTCTCGAAAGCCTTCTGCACGGTCATCGTGTCAAAAAAGTCATCCTCAACCAATAGTACCGAGCGCATAAGAAAAATCAAGGGGTAGAGGAAAAATCCACTGGCCAGGTCGGGCGGGGCTCAGCCGAAAACGGTGCAAGCTAGTACCTAGATTGCTTTTTCGGTAACGGAAACTTTGGGCCAGGTGAAAATAAAGGCCGTACCCTGACCCGGCTCCGAGCTTACCCGAATGCTGCTCTTCTGCTCGTCCAAAATCTTCTTGACAATGCTCAAGCCAATGCCGGTACTCTCGGCCGTGTTCCGGTCGCGCAGGGTTTGGAAAATCAGGAAGATCTTCTCGTGGTACTCGGGCGCAATACCGGGTCCGTCGTCAGCCACGGTGAACTCATATTCCTTTTTGGCCTCGGTGCAGCTTACCGTGATGGTGCCCTGGCCCTGATGATGGTATTTTACGGCGTTGCTGAACAGGTTGGTGAATATCTGCTGCAAGCTCAGCCGGTCGGTAACTAGCACCGGCAGTGGGGAAGTCACGTTGACCTGGAACGTGGGCGGCACCACCAGTTCCCGCACTTCGTCTACCAGTTCCTGCACAGCCACTTCTTCCAGCTTCTGCTCGGTGCGCCCGATGCGCGCGTACGCCAGCAGTCCGTTGATAAGGTCTTCCAGGCGCGTCAGGCGGCCTTTCATCATGCCCAGGTACTGCCGCATCTGGTCGGAAAGCTCGGCCTTGAGCTCGTCTTCAATCCATTTTACCACGGTCATCACCCCGCGCAGGGGGCTTTCAGGTCGTGGGACGTCACGTAGGCAAACTGGTCGAGTTCCCGGTTTCGGTTCTGCAGGGCCCCAAAGGTGTCGTCCAGGGTCTGGGTCATGCGGTTAAGCGAAGTGGCCAGATTGCCCAAGCTGTCCTTCTCCTTGTCCTTAATCTTGACCTTATAGTCGCCCTGCACCACTTGGTTGGCCAGGTTCTCGATAATCTGAATGCGCTGACTGGTGGCCTGGTTGATGGCGGCTAGCTCCTGCTGCAGTTTCTCGTTGGCCGCAATTTCCTTGGATATCTTCTGAAACAGCCATAGCGTTATCAGAATAGCAATGGTGGCCGAAACAATGATGGTGATGGGGGCAATGGTTTCGTAGAGAGTTTGCTGCCGGTTGCGCTCGGCCAGCAGTTTCAGTTCGCTGGTTTTGATGCCTTCAAACAAGGCAAAAATGGCCCGCATCGTTTGCCGGCCAGTGTCCAGAATGGTCTGAGTCGAGGAGCTGGTAATGGACCGGTCCTGGTTGAGCAGCAGGCGCATGTTGCTGAATTTTTGCTCCACCAGCTGCCGCATCGAGTCCACGCGGGCTGCTTGGCGGGGGTTGTCGGCCGTCATGCGTTCCAGCCGCCCGAAGCTTTCCTCGACTTCCTGCTGCGAGGTACCGTAGGTCTGCAGGTAGGACGTGTCGGCCGTGAGCAGAAAGCCCCGCACCCGCGACTCGGCGTCGCGCACCCGGGAAGTGAGCTGCTCGGCCTCCAGAATCACGCGGTAAGTATGCTCTACGTGGCGGGTTTGCACGGCTACTTGCCGAATGCTCAGAAAGGAGGCCACGGCCGTGAGCAGCAGCACGCCGGCCGCTACGGCAAAGCCCAGCAGGATTTTCGTGTTCAGATTGAGTTGCATAGGCTACAAACCTACGGGCTTCGGGGCACATTCTGGTTCAGCCGTGCCGTAGCTCAAACTGGATGATTTGCGCCAAAGCAAGGGCCCAAACCGTAAAGTTTGCGTGTTACGCTCCCGGGCCCGTAGGCCGTACCGGCCCTGGCTGCGTACCTTCGCCCTAGTCTTTGCCCGCTTTAGCCTATGCCCGCCCTCGACCCGATAACCAGCCCCCAGAACCCGCGCATCAAAAACCTGCTGCGCCTGCAGCAAAAGGCCTCCGAGCGGCGCGAGCAGCAGCTTACCATCATCGAGGGGCACCGTGAGCTGACCATTGCCCACCAAGCGGGCATCGAGATTCGCAGCCTATTTGTGTGCCCCGAGCTGGCCGGCGAAACCCGGCAGCAGGAATTGCAGGCTACGTTGGGAAGCCTGGTTGAGTGGTTTTCGGTGTCCAAAGCCGTGTTTGAGCGGGTGGCCTACCGGGAAGGGTCCGACGGAATTCTGGCCCTGGCCCGCCCCCACAACGCCGCCTCCAGACGCTGGACTTGCCCCCCAACCCCTTATTGCTGATTCTGGAAGCCGTAGAGAAGCCCGGCAACCTGGGTGCCGTGCTGCGCACCGCCGACGCGGCCCACGTTGATGCCGTTATCGTCTGCGACCCGCGCACCGACCTCTACAACCCCAACGCCATCCGCTCCAGTATCGGCTGCATCTTCACGGTGCCCACGGTGGCCTCTACCCGGCAGGAAGTGCTGGCTTGGTGCCAGGAAAACGGCATCCAGACCTATGCCGCCGCCCTTACGCCCACGGCCCGGCCCTATACAGAGTACGATTTCCGCGGCCCCACCGCCTTCGTGATGGGCACCGAGGCCGACGGCCTTACCCCTGAGCTGCGCGAGGCCTGCACCGAAACCATCATTATCCCCATGCGCGGCTACATCGACTCGCTCAACGTGAGCATTGCCACCGCTGTGCTCACCTTCGAAGCCGTGCGCCAGCGGCAGTAAACTCTACCTTTCTCGTCATGGCTATTGAGCACCGCAACTTTCATGTCCACGGCCGGGTGCAGGGCGTGTTTTTCCGCCAGAGCACCCGCGCCGAAGCCCAGCGCCTGGGCCTGACGGGCTTTGCCCGCAACAACGCGGACGGTACGGTCAGCATCGAAGCCGAAGGTCCTGCCGAAGCGCTGGACGCGCTGCAAGCCTGGTGCCACCAAGGTCCGCTCACGGCCCGCGTGGATAGGGTAGAGGTAAGCGGCGGAGAAGTGCGGGGCTATACCGAGTTCGAGGTTCGCCGTTAGGCCCGGTCTTACACCCGCTGAATTCTGCGGACCCACACATCCAGCGCGTCGGCCGCGTACAGGAGCGGGGCTCCGGCCAGCGTAGGCAGGCAGTGGCTTTCCACCACTGTCGATTCCCAAGTATGGAGCGTGGCCGTGCGCAGGGCCCACGGGGCGTGGTACACGTCGCCGCGCCACAAGTCAGAGCCTTTGATGGCGCTTTGCAGGTCGGGTCCAGCCGTGTAGAGATGGTAGCGTTCCGTAAGAAAGTGCTGCAGCGTACCCGGGGCTGAGGCCGGCAGTTGGCGACCGGGTGTCCAAGAAGCGGCGAAGGTGGCTGGGGCTGCGCCCGGGTGCGTACGCTCAGCCTTGGCGTGCAGCGTGCCGTTGGTCTCGGTAAGGGTCATGCGGGCGTGCAGATAAGGCAAGTGAAACAGGTTGCGGGCCGCCCACACGCCCAGCGGCTGAGTGGCATCCAGGGATAAAAACCACACGCCAGGCACCCCATCCAGTCGGGCGTAGGTGCGCACGTTGAGTTCGTGCAGATTGCTTAGTCCCGGCACGGCGGGCAGCCCCAGGGGGCGGATTCCGCTCATGGTAAAGGGCACCACACCCAGCCATGCCTGGCCCTCAAACAAGTCCAGCTCCAAGCGGGTCGGCAGATACGGCTGCAGTACTTCCGGTGCCACCGGCCAGTGGGCGAAAAGCAGCTGGCTCCAACGCTGCCGCATTAGGGGCAGCCGGGGCCGGAGGGGAAGGGGGGCAAAAGTCATAAGCGCAGGTTTGACCTTAACAACAACTCAGCCCCCTGAAAAGCTGAGCCGGCGCAGCAATAAAGCAAAAAGGGATGCAGCCGTCGGCTGCATCCCTTTTCTACTCAAATCGACTAACTGCTTAGTCTACTTTCTTGGCCGAGCGCAGACGCTCGTTCTCGTCGAGCAGGATCTTGCGCATCCGCACCGACTTCGGCGTTACTTCCAGGTACTCATCCTTCTGGATGTATTCCATGGCTTCTTCCAGCGAGAACTGACGCTTAGGAATGATCTTGGCGTTTTCATCCGAGCCCGAAGCACGCATGTTCGTGAGCTTCTTGCCTTTCTGGATGTTAATGGTCAAGTCGTTGGGGCGGGTGTGCTCACCGATAACCTGGCCAGCGTACACTTCCTCGCCTGGATCAACGAAGAACTCACCACGGTCCTGCATCTTGTCGATGGTGTAAGCGGTGCCGGCACCGGTGTCCATCGAAATCAGCGAACCCGAGATACGGCCGGGAATTACGCCTTTGTAGGGCTCGTAAGCCGAGAAGCGGTGGTTCATGATGGCCTCACCAGCGGTGGCGGTCAGCACGTTGTTGCGCAGGCCAATCAGGCCCCGGGCGGGGATGTTGAACTCCAGGTGCTGCAGGTCGCCCTTAGGCTCCATGATGGTCAGCTCGCCTTTGCGCATCGTCACCAGTTCGATAACCTTACCGGCAGTTTCCTCCGGTACGTCTACCACCAGGTGCTCGATAGGCTCCAGACGGTTGCCGTTTTCGTCTTCACGGAACAGAACCTGGGGCTGGCCTACCTGCAACTCAAAGCCTTCACGACGCATGGTCTCGATCAGTACCGACAAGTGCAGAATGCCGCGGCCGTACACGAGGAACGTGTCTTCCTTATCGGTTTCCTTTACGCGCAGGGCCAGGTTTTTCTCGGTTTCCTTGAACAGACGGTCGCGCAGGTGACGCGAGGTCACGAACTTACCTTCCTTACCGAAGAACGGCGAGTTGTTGATGGTGAACAGCATGTTCATCGTCGGCTCGTCGATGCTGATGGTAGCCAGGCCCTCGGGGTTTTCGGCGTCGGCGAGGGTGTCGCCAATGTCGAAGCCTTCGATGCCGGTTACGGCGCAGATTTCGCCCGAGCTAACCTCGGAAACCTTGTTTTTGCCCAGGCCTTCGAAAACTTGCAGCTCTTTGATCTTAACTTTCTTGATCGTGCCGTCGCGCTTCACCAGGCTCATGTTGGCGCCTTCACGCAGCGTACCGCGGTGCACACGGCCGATGGCAATACGACCCACGAACGAAGAGTAGTCGAGCGAGGTAACCTGCATCTGGGGCGTGCCGTCCAAGGTCGGAGCCGGAGGAATGGAGGCTACTACGGCGTCGAGCAGCGGGATGATGCTGTCGGTCTTTACTTTCCAGTCGGTGCTCATCCAGCCCTGCTTCGAGGAGCCGTACAGGGTCACGAAGTCCAGCTGGTCTTCGTTGGCACCCAGGTTGAACATCAGGTCGAATACCTGCTCGTGCACCTCGTCGGGACGGCAGTTTTCCTTGTCGACTTTGTTTACTACCACGATGGGCTTCAGGCCCAGGTCAATGGCTTTGCCCAGCACGAAGCGGGTCTGGGGCATGGCGCCTTCGAAAGCATCGACCAGCAGCAGTACGCCGTCGGCCATCTTCAGTACGCGCTCCACCTCACCACCGAAGTCGGCGTGACCAGGGGTGTCGATGATGTTGATTTTAACGTCCTTATAGCGGACGGATACGTTCTTGGATACGATGGTGATACCCCGCTCGCGCTCCAGATCGTTGTTATCGAGGATCAGGTCGTCGAACTGCTGGTGTTCGTCGAACAGCTTCGAGGCGTGAATAATCTTGTCCACGAGCGTAGTCTTGCCGTGGTCAACGTGCGCAATGATTGCGATATTCCGAATGTTCTGCATACAGATGGTTTTGCGGGTGCAAAGGTAGGCATTTCTGTTGGCAAAAGCCCGAGTTATCAAAATGTTAGCTGATTCAGGCTGAAAGGCACGCCCTTACCTAAACCGAACCGAAGCTCCGCCGCGTATGTTTCCTGCATCAGCAGCGGCTTTGTAGGCGCTGTTTGTGTAGTGTTCAACTTTTTCCTTTGCTCATGCGCACCTCCTTTCTGGTTCTGCTAATTTCTTCTCTAACGCTGAACTCCGCCTGCTCCCAAAAACGCCAGAATCTGGCCGCGGAGAAGCCTCAGGCCCCCACGCAGCCCACCGCTGCGGGCCGGCAGTATCCGAAGGCCCAGCCCGTGTCGCACCGGCCCGACGAGTTTCCAGTGCGCAAGACCGATGCGCAGTGGAAGGCCCAGCTTACCCCGGCCCAGTATTTTATTCTGCGCCAGCAGGGTACTGAGCAGGCGTTCAATAATAAATACTTCGACAACCACGAAAAAGGTTCGTACTACTGCGCCGCCGACCACAACCTGCTCTTCACCTCCGAGGCCAAGTTTGAGTCGGGCACGGGCTGGCCGAGCTTCTGGGCCCCGGCCACTGATAGCAGCCTGAAAGTAACTACCGACAACACCCACGGCATGAGTCGCGACGAGCTGGTGTGCGCCAAGTGCGGCGGCCACCTGGGCCACGTCTTCGACGACGGACCCAAGCCTACTGGCCTGCGCTACTGCATGGACTCGGACGGAATGATTTTTGAAAAGGCCAAGTAAAACTGCCCGATATTTGTGTTGCCAGGCAGCCCGCTGAAGTCCTTCGGCGGGCTGCCTTGTTGTAAGCCCGGCCCGTATTACAGTGCAACGGCTGTGGCTTTCGTCATCGTTTTCATTTTTAGTCTATGACCACCGTCGATCCAATTCACACCTTGCAGCAGCAGCTGGCCTCGGCCCGGGAGCAGCTGGTGACCCACAACGTGTACCAGGGCATTCAGACCCTGGATGACCTGCGGGTGTTTATGCAGCATCACGTGTTTGCCGTGTGGGATTTTATGTCCCTGCTCAAGATTCTGCAGCGTGACCTGACCTGCGTGACGGTGCCGTGGGTACCGCGTGGCAATCCGGCCACCCGCCGCCTGATCAACGAAATCGTGCTGGAAGAGGAAACCGACGTGGACCAGCACGGCCGGCCGGCCAGTCACTTTGAGATGTACCTTCGGGCCATGGAAGAGTGCGGCGCCGACACCCAGCCCATTCGCAAGCTCCTGGACGCGCTGTCGGTGGGAGAGTCGGTAGAAATGGCCTTGCTGCAAGCCAACGTGCCGTACGCGGTGCAGCAGTTCGTGCTCAGTACCTTCAACGTCATCAACACGGGCAAGTCGCACGTGGTGGCGGCGGCCTTCACCTTCGGGCGCGAAGACGTTATTCCCGACATGTTCCGCCACCTGGTAGCCGATCTGGGGACGCGCTTTCCGGGCCAGCTCGAAACCTTCATTTACTACCTCAACCGCCACATTCAGCTCGATGAGGAAGTGCACACGCCCCTGGCCGAGCAGATGGTGCGCGAGCTGTGCGGCAGCACCGAGCAGAGCTGGGAAGAGTGCCGGGAAGTAGCCGCCCGCTGCATGCAGGCCCGGGTGGCCCTGTGGGACGGAATCCGGCAGGCCATGAGCGCCGCCGTGCCGGTTTCGACTGCAGGCTAACTAACTCGTCTTTCTGCGCGTTGTAAGAGGGCAGCTCATACCAGAGCTGCCCTAACTTTTACAACCATGTCGTATCAATCTATATACACTGCGGGCCGCATCTGCCTGCTGACGGGGGCTGCCTGGCTCACGGCCTGCACGGCCAGTCAGGAAAGCAGCGCCGAAGTGGACCGGGCCCCGCTGCCCAGCACTATTCGCACCGATGCCGACCGCCAAGCTGCCTACAATAGCAACGCCGGCTACGGCGGCTCGGCCCCGGATGCCACCCCGGGCCGGGTCGATATTCGGGAGCAGGCGGCCCGCTCCAACGCCCGGCAGCGGGTGGAAAACGTGAATACCAACGACCCCAACAACACCTCCACCGAAACCCGCCTGCGCCGCCTCGATGGAGCCCCGGTAGATACGGTGCGCCGCCTGCCCTAAACCACGCCGGGCCGGCTCTCCTGCAAGAGAACCGGCCCGGTGGTAAAAATCAGCCAAAAAACGCGTTGTCGTTAGCTGTTCGACGCTTCGTTGTCTCCGCCAGCCTCGGCGTTATCCGTTGTGGGGGCGGCAGCCTTTCGGTCACGGCGCGGGGCGCTGCCGGCTGCGGGGCGCGACCGGCGGGGTGCCGGAGCTGCAGCCGCCGGGCGGGAGTTGCCGCCGGCTGCCGACCGATTGCGCTGTGCCGCTGGCTTCGTGTCAACGGCAGTGCCAGTAGGGGCTAGTGTGGAAATGCTATCGGAGCCAGCTACCGAGGCTGCCCCGTCATAGTGCCGCACGATGTTGTGCAAAGCTTCCTCAAACATGCGCTCAGTATCAACGTCTAAGCGCTTGGTGGCATCTTTTACTACTTCTTTGAGCTTGGCTTTCGTTTCTTTGCGGATGCGGTCTACCACTTCCTTCATGCGCAGATCCAGCTCTTTTTGCAGCTGCTTGGCAGCAGCCTTCAGCGACTTTTTCTGACTGGCTTTCTTTTCGGAGCGCTTGTCGACCAGGGAACTGGAGGCGCGGGCGGCAGCTTTATCAGCTTTGCGCTGCGCTTTTTGTTCTGGATCTTTTTTAGCCTTTTTCTCAGGCTGATCCGGAGCAGATTTTTTCATGGGCGGAGGGGATAAATTGAAGGGGCTGACACAAATGCAGCGTCTCGTAACGTTACCGTTCGGCCCAAATATAGACCTATTTACCTGTTGGGCTATGTTAAGGTTTTGAACCACCGCCAATCCTTCGAAAACCTTGTTTCTTTGTGCCTATATAAGCGAATAAGTCCTCTAAATCTTCGCTTCTTCTCTCACTGAATTTCTGTTTTTTCTTTGCGTATGCAATCTGATCCTCAACGCTATACCGTCACGGCTGCGCTGCCTTATGCCAATGGCCCCGTGCATATCGGGCATTTGGCCGGCGTGTATTTACCGGCGGATATTTACGTTCGTTATCTGCGCTCCGCAGGTCGTGACGTCAAGTTTATTTGCGGCTCCGACGAGCACGGCGTACCCATCACAATTCGGGCTCAAAAAGAAGGCGTAACGCCCCAGCAAGTCGTAGATAAATACCACGCTATAATTCGGGATTCCTTCGCCGAATTTGGCGTGTCGTTCGATATTTATTCGCGCACTTCTTCCCAAACGCACAGCGAAGTAGCCAGCGGCTTTTTCAAAAAGCTGTATGAGGAAGGCAAATTCATCGAGCAGACCTCGCAGCAGTATTTCGACGAAAAAGCCGAGCAGTTTTTGGCCGACCGCTACATCGTAGGCACCTGCCCCAACTGCGGTAACGAAAACGCCTACGGTGACCAGTGTGAAAAATGTGGCTCGTCCTTGAGCCCCACCGAATTGATTTCGCCCCGCAGCATGCTCAGCGGCAACCAGCCCGTGCTGCGCGAAACCAAGCACTGGTACCTGCCCCTCGACCAGTACGAGCCCTGGCTGCGCGAGTGGATTGTGGAAGGCCACAAGTCCGACTGGAAAACCAACGTGTACGGGCAGTGCAAATCCTGGATTGACCAGGGCCTGCAGCCCCGCGCCGTCACCCGCGACCTGGACTGGGGCGTGCCCGTGCCCGTAGAAGGTGCCGAAGGCAAAGTGCTCTACGTGTGGTTTGATGCACCCATCGGCTACATTTCCGCTACCAAAGATCTGCTGCCCGATACCTGGGAAACCTACTGGAAAGACAGCGGCAGCAAGCTGGTGCACTTCATCGGCAAGGACAACATCGTGTTCCACTGCATTATCTTCCCGGCGATGCTCAAGGCCCACGGCGACTATATCCTGCCCGATAACGTGCCTGCCAACGAGTTTCTGAACCTGGAAGGCGACAAAATAAGTACGTCCCGCAACTGGGCCGTGTGGCTGCACGAGTACCTGCTGGATTTCCCCGGCAAGGCCGATGTGCTGCGCTACGCCCTGTGTGCCAACGCCCCCGAAACCAAGGACAACGACTTTACCTGGAAAGACTTTCAAGCCCGCAACAACAACGAGCTGGTGGCCAACCTGGGCAACTTCGTGAACCGGGCCGTGGTGCTTACCCACAAGTTCTTCGCCGGCAAAGTGCCTACTATTAGCGGCGAATTGCAGCCCATTGACCTGGAAGCCCTGGCCCAATTGGCCGAGTTTCCGCAGCGCATCGGGGAGCTGATTGACAATTACCGTTTCCGCGACGCCCTGGGCGAGCTGATGAACCTGACCCGCGTCGGTAATAAATACCTGGCCGAAACCGAGCCCTGGAAGCTGATCAAAACCGACGAGGCTCGCACCGGTACCGTGCTGCACGTAGCCCTGCAGATTGCCGCCGGCCTGGTTACGCTTATGGAGCCCTTCCTACCTGCCTCCGCTGAGAAGCTGGGCGAAATGCTGCGGGTAGAAAAAGGCAGCTGGCAAACTGCCGGCCGTCCCAACACACTGACGGCCGGTCACGAAATTGGGGCCGCCGCCCTGCTCTTCGACAAAATCGAAGATGCCACCGTGGAAGCTCAGGTGCAGAAGCTGCTCGATACCAAGAAAGCCAACGAGCTGGCCAACGCCGTAGCTGAGCCCGCCAAAGAAGACGTCAGCTTCGACGAGTTTGGCCGGATGGATCTGCGCGTAGGCACGGTGGTAGCCGCCGAGAAAGTAGCCAAAACCAAAAAGCTGCTCAAGCTCACCGTCGATACCGGCCTCGACCAGCGCACCATCGTCAGCGGCATTGCTGAGCACTTCATCCCCGAGGCCCTAATTGGCCAGCAGATCTTGGTGCTGCTCAACCTGGCCCCGCGCGAAATCAAAGGCATACAGAGTCAGGGCATGCTGCTGCTGGCCGAAAATGCCGATGGTTCTTTACAACTCATGCAGCCCGGCCAGCACGTGCGCCCCGGCAGCCACGTCGCATAATGTAAGCTTTGGTCCTTCCATAGAAACGTGTCATTGCGAGGCGAAGCCGAAGCAATCCGTCCTCTGAAGAGTGCTGAGCATCCTGAAGTGAAAAGCCCCTTTCTACGGCGTGTAGGAAGGGGCTTTCTGGTAAAAAACGTTTGTCACTAGCAGAGGACGGATTGCTTCGTCGTGCCTCCTCGCAATGACACGAGAATTAGCACATCAGCACATTCAACCACATTCGCACATTACCGAGTGTTGACCACGTTCATCGTGCGCTCCAGGCCGATAGTGGCGAAGGACAAGATGGCGTCGGCGGCTTTTTCAATGTGGAGCGCCAGATCAATCTTCTCGTCGGCTGAGAAGGGGTTCAGCACATAATCCACCTGCCGGCCCTTAGGGAAATTGGCGTCCACACCGAAGCGCAGGCGGGCGTATTCATCCGTGCCTAGCGTTTCCTGAATGTGCTTCAGGCCGTTGTGTCCGCCGGCCGAGCCTTTACCTTTCAGGCGCAGCTTGCCGTAGGGGAGGGCCAGGTCGTCGGTGACGACCACCATGTTTTCCTTCGGGATTTTCTCGCTCGTTAGGTAGTGCAGGGCCGCTTTGCCACTCAGATTCATGTAGGTGGTAGGCTTCACCAGCACCAGCGTTTTGCCCTTGTGCTTGATTTCGGTGACGAAGGCGTGGCGCTTGAGCTCAAACCTGGCGTCGTGCTTGGCGGCCAGATAGTCGGCCACCATAAAGCCGATGTTGTGGCGGGTGTCGGCGTATTCGGGCCCGATGTTGCCCAGGGCCATAACGAGAAACTTCATAAGGCGAAATACGGGGTTTTAACGCAAGAAATCCTGCCCCGCCGAAGCAGGACAGGATTTCTGTTGGTTTCCGCAGGGCGGAGAGATATTAACGGTCGCCGCCGGCCATCTGGCCTTTCAGCGCACGTGGGATGGTTACGGTAGCAATCGGAGCCGCGCCGTTGGTCAGGATGGTGTAGTTCTGAGCTTCCACCTTGCTAACCTTAATCGACTTGCCCAGCTCGAGGTCCGAGATGTTTACTTCTACGAAGTCGGGCAGGTTTTCGGGCAGAGCCTTTACCTTCAGCTTACGCAGCTTGCTCACCAGCTTACCACCGGCCAGTACGCCGGGCGAAACGCCCACGAACTTCACGGGAATTTCCATCTTCACTTCCTTGCCGGGCTGCAGCAACAGGAAGTCAACGTGCAGCAGCATTTCGTTCACGGGGTGGAACTGAGCATCCTGCACGATGGCGCGGTATACAGTGCCCTCTACGTTCACGTCTACAACGTGTACTTCGGGGGTGTACAGCAATTCGCGGAAGAGGATGGCCGGAGCCGAGAAGTGCACTTGCTCTTCGCCACCGTACAATACGCACGGAACATACGAGTCAAGACGCAGTGCTTTCGCATCCTTCTTACCGAGATTCGCTCTTTTAAACCCTACAATCTCGAGGCTTTTCATAAGCTTGTGTTTTTGAGAAAAAGTAAATTGTGTTTTCCCGGCCAAGCTGACAATCAGCCCAAAACGGGCCGCAAAGATAGGCGGACTATCCGACAATTAAAACTCGCTCTCAGCTTTGTCGGGATAGGGTAGGGCAAAACCAACCTATTTGGCGGCAGTACCGGCCATCTGCTGTTGCACCAGCTGCTCGGCCTGCTGCCGGTCCTGCAGCACGCGCAGATACGCCACGGCCGGCCGCATCTGGCAGGTGTAGGCTGCCTTGCGGGCGTAGTCGATTGCCTCGGGCAGGCGGTTGTTCATTTCCTCGTACACCGCCAGATTATAAAAGGCCCGGCCTGCTACTACGTGGTTGAGGTTGCGGGCAGCCTGCTGCCAGCGGGCCGCGGCCTGGCTCCAGTCGGTGGCCTGCACGCACTGCCGGGCTTGCTGCATGTGCGCATTCTTCTTGGCGCGGGTGTAAATATTGCGCGACAACGGCACGTAAGACGGCGCAATCCGGCGGGCATACTGGTCGCCGACCCGTAGGGCCACTTCCCGGATGCAGCGCTCCGGGGCGGGCAAGCCGGCCAGCGCAGCTTGGTAAGTGGCGCCCTCGCTGGTCCAGCCCAAATGGTCTTCCTGCCGGGCCTGATCGACTACTATTCCCTCGGGGCCGTAGGTGCGGAATCCGGACACAATGCGCATGTCCATGTGCACCACCGTCACCAGTACTTTGCGGTCGGGCTTGTCTTTCTCCTTAATAACCCGCTCTTCCTGGCGCTTCTGCAGCTGCATGTCGGAGTCGAAGGCTTCGAGCACCACCAGCCCATCGACCTGCGAGGTGCGGCAGACCTTGCGGACGTAGTCAGGAGCCATGGGGGGCAGGAAAAACTCGCGTGTGCGGCCCACGAGCTGCAGGTTGGCCGGAGTCACGCGGAAACGCGGGCTGTTGCGCATCAGAGCCTCGCCGGTACTCAGTACGCAGGCTTCCGCCCCGGCCCGGTCTACCATCGGGCCTTCCCCCGTGAAAATACCCTCCATTACGTCGAAGAACTTGTCGCGGCGGCTGTCGGGCAGAATGCGGTTGGCGGTAGCAATGCGCTGCAGGGCGGGAGGCATGGGTACCGAGGCCGGAGCCAGTGCCTCCAGGTGAACGGTCGTGGTGCAGCTGCTGGCTAGGCCCAGGATGACCATGCTGGCCCAGGCAAAACGGAGTAGAGAATAATTCATAGTCAGAAAAATAAAAACGGAAAGAGGGGAACCTTTCAGCTCCCCTCTTCAACACCGTGCCAAAATTGGCTCTGACTACTATACAACCCAGCCTGAGCTGGTGGTTAGATAAACAGCGAGCTGATTGACTCGTGGGTCACCACGTTGCGAATAGCCTGGGCAAATAGGTTGGCCAGCGAAATCACCTTGATCTTGTGGTTTTCCTCTTTCAGCGGAATCGTGTCGGTAATGACCAACTCTTCCAGCACCGAGTTGCGGATCCGCTCGTGGGCCGGGCCGCTGAGCACGCCGTGGGTAATAACGGCCCGTACCGACTTGGCTCCGCGCTCCATCAAGAGCTCGGCGGCTTTGCAAATGGTGCCGGCCGTGTCCACGATGTCATCCACGAGCACCACATTCATGCCCGTCACGTCGCCAATGACCTGCATCGAGGCAATTTCGTTGGCCCGCAAACGCATTTTGTCGCAGACTACGATTTCGGCGCCGAACTTCTTGGCAAAGGCCCGGGTGCGCACCACGCCGCCTACGTCGGGGAAGCGAAGATCAAATCATCCAGGCCCAGCGACTTTATATAAGGAGCCGAAACAGTAGCTCCATCCAAATGATCCACGGGGATGTCGAAGAAGCCCTGAATCTGGCCCGCGTGCAGGTCGCAAGTCATCAGACGGTCGGTGCCTACGCTCTGAATGAAGTCGGCCACCACTTTGGCCCCGATGCTTACCCGGGGTTTGTCCTTACGGTCTTGGCGGGCGTAGCCGAAGTAGGGCATCACGACGGTAACCGAGGCGGCCGAGGCACGCTTGGCGGCGTCCACCATCAGCATCAGCTCCATCAGGTTTTCGGCCGGTGGGTTGGTGCTCTGAATCAGGAATACGGCGCAGCCGCGCACGCTTTCATTGAAGCTGGGACCGAGCTCCGTGTCAGCGAAGCGCTGAATGCTCAAATCACCGAGCGTAGTACCGTATGCTTCGGCAATTGCTTTACCGAGTTCAGGAGATGCGTTTCCTGCAAAGATTTTAACCTGCTGGGCCATGGAGAGGGGAAAGGAAGCGAAAACGGAATAAACTGAAAAAGCGAAAGGCGCCGATTCTTCCGGGGAGGAAGGATCAGCGCCTTTCGCGTTACTTAGTCGGTTGTCCGACCAGGGCTCGAACCTGGACTTTCTTGAATCAAAATCAAGCGTGTTGCCAGTTACACCATCGGACAATTTCCAAGCGGCTATCGGTGTGGATGTGCCGTTTGGGTGTGCAAATGTACTACGGGAATCATTCAAGGCAAATTTTACCGCAAAAATATTTCAAGTTTTTTTCAGGCACTATCCCCTTAAATATGGCGTTTTTGACCTTATAGGCTGATAATCAGGGTGGATTAAGGCCGAAAAAAAGCTCCGAGCTTTACTCCAAACAGCCTTTGGCAAAGCCGGGATTAAGCCGTAGTTTTGCACCCTGAAAACGTTGCACCCATCCTCTATAAAGACTCGCAATGGCGAATAACGGTAAAATCACCCAGGTAATCGGTCCCGTTGTGGACGTGAGCTTCGCGGGTGAAGGCTCTACGCTTCCCAATATCCTCGACGCACTCGAAGTCACGAAAGACAACGGCCAGGTAGTCATCCTGGAGTGCCAGCAACACCTCGGTGAAGACCGTGTGCGCACCATCGCCATGGACTCAACCGAGGGCCTGACCCGCGGCGCGGTAGTCCGGAACCTGGGCGCCCCCATGTCGATGCCCACGGGCGAAGGCGTGAAAGGTCGTCTCTTCAACGTGGTAGGCTACGCCATCGACGGCATTCCCCAGCCCAAGAGCGACGGTCCGCTGCCCATCCACCGCCAGCCCCCGCCCTTCGAAGATCTGGCCACGTCGTCGGAAATCCTGTTCACGGGTATCAAAGTAATCGACCTACTCGCTCCCTATGTAAAGGGTGGCAAGATTGGTTTGTTTGGTGGTGCCGGTGTGGGCAAGACCGTACTGATCATGGAGCTGGTAAACAACATTGCTAAGGCTTACGCTGGTCTGTCGGTGTTTGCTGGCGTGGGTGAGCGCACCCGCGAAGGCAATGACCTGCTGCGCGAATTCATCGAGTCGGACATCATCAAGTATGGTGAAGAGTTCAAGCACTCGATGGAGCAAGGCGGCTGGGACCTCTCGAAGGTGGACCAGAACGAACTGCTCAAGTCGCAGGCCACCCTGGTGTTCGGCCAGATGAACGAGCCCCCCGGAGCCCGTGCCCGCGTAGCCCTGTCGGGTCTGACCATTGCGGAAAACTTCCGTGACGGTGACGGCACCGGCGCTGGCCGCGACATCCTGTTCTTCATCGACAACATTTTCCGCTTCACCCAGGCGGGTTCGGAAGTATCGGCTCTGTTGGGTCGTATGCCGTCGGCCGTAGGTTACCAGCCCACGCTGGCTACCGAAATGGGCGCCATGCAGGAGCGTATCACCTCGACCAAGCGTGGTTCCATCACCTCGGTACAGGCCGTATATGTACCTGCCGATGACTTGACTGACCCAGCTCCGGCTAACACCTTTGCCCACTTGGACGCTACTACGGTACTGTCGCGGAAAATTGCTGAGCTTGGCATTTATCCCGCAGTAGACCCGCTGGACTCCACCTCGCGCATTCTGTCGATTGAAGTTCTTGGTGCTGAGCACTACAACACGGCTCAGCGCGTGAAGGAGATTCTGCAGCGCTACAAGGAACTGCAGGACATCATCGCCATCCTGGGTATGGACGAACTCTCGGAAGAGGATAAACTGACCGTAACGCGGGCCCGTCGGGTACAGCGCTTCCTGTCGCAGCCCTTCTTCGTGGCCGAGCAGTTCACCGGTCTGGCCGGCGTACTGGTTGATATCAAGGATACCATCAAAGGCTTCAACGCCATCATCGACGGTACTTACGACCACCTGCCCGAGTCGGCTTTCAACCTAGTCGGCACCATTGAGGATGCCGTAGCCAAGGGTGCTAAGCTGATGGCGGAGGCCAAGTAATATTTCTAATGTGGGGAATGTGCTGATGTGGGCAATGTGAAATGATTTTCACACCACCCCCAGCACATTCATCACATTTCCACATTTCTCACATTAGAAACCATGCATTTAGAAATCATCACGCCGGACCGGAAAGTATTTGAGGGTGACGTCGTATCGGCGCAGTTTCCGGGTACCGACGGGCTGTTTGAGGTTCTGAACAACCACGCCCCGCTGATCAGCGCCCTGAAGTCGGGCAACATCACGGTGACGGGGGCTGCCGGCCGCGAATCCTTCCGCATCGAAGGTGGCGTGGTGGAAGTGCTCCGCAACAATGTGATTGTACTGGCCGAAGGCGTAGTGGCATAAGCTGCTATTTCCTCCAATTTTTGAAGCCCCACATCTGGCAACAGGTGCGGGGCTTTTTTGTGGCTGGTACTCACAGACGGAACAGCAGTGGTGGGGCTGGAAAAAGGATGCAATTTGAGTAGCTTGCGATACTCCTTCAATCCTTATTGGTGCCTTATTTATGCGTAAGATCCTGGCAGTTTCCCTGCTGACCCTGGTCTCCCTTACCGGCTATGCCCAGACGTATCAGATTGATTTTCGGCGAGCCATGCAGACCCAGGATACGGCCAAGGTCCGAAAGGTGCTGACCACCTGGCAGCAGAAGAAGCCGCAGGACCCGGACTGGTACGTAGCCAACTTTAACTATCTGCTAAAGAAAGCCTACCGGGTTGAAGTAAGCTCAAACCCGGGCAAGCCGGGCGGTCTAGTGTTCAGCAAGCCCAACGGGGAAGCGGCCGGCTCCATCAGTGAGGGCTACGAGCCAACGCTGCTGGCTGCCGCACGCACCACGCTGCGCGAAGGAATTCGGGTGGCCCCGACCGGCTGGATATGCGCTTTGGCTTGGCTAAGACCTACGAGATGACCGGGGAGGCAGCGGGGGAAATTGAGGTGCTGACGGCCGCGCTGGCCGACCGGCAAGCCAGCAATAAACCCTGGCGGTGGAAGGACGGAGCCGCTTTGCCCGCGGCGGAAAAAGTTTTTGTGCCCGAGAGCATGGAGGAATACATGTTGCCCTACTGGCAGATGCAGAATTCTGAGGCCGATGAAGTGGTGCGCCAACTGGCTGAACTACTGGGCAAGTACTACCCGGAAAGCTCCTTGGCTCCGTTTAATCTGGGTACGTACTACGCGCAAAATAAGCAGTGGCAGAAGTCGTTGGAGCTGTTTGAGCAGGCCAACACCCGCAAGCCCAACGACTGGCAAACCTTGGCTAACTTGACCAAGGTGGAAATTGAGCTGGGCCACAAGACTCAGGCCCAGCAGTACCTGGCAGCGCTGCGCAAGTTGCCGGAGGGCCGCCCGGCTGCTGCCGACCTGAGCAAGGAAATTCGGGAAATGAAATAGCGCATGGCTCCGGCAGCGGCCGTACCTTGCCGTCATATTCGCCGTTTGCCTTCGTGTGCTCATGAAAATCACCCCCAAAATCACCCCGATTTACCAGACCTCCGTCTTCAAGTTTGATGACTTAAACGAACTGGAGCAATATTTTGGGGAGCCGGGCAGCCGGTATATGTACTCGCGCAACGGCAACCCGAACTCCGACGAGCTGGCCGAGGCGGTCAATAAGCTGGAGGGTGGGGTAGGGGCCATTGCTACGGGTTCGGGGATGGCCGCCATTTTTGCTGCTATTTTGGCCTATTGCCAGGCCGGGGACCATGTGCTGTGCGCCGCTGATATCTACGGGGGCTCATCGTCATTGTTGAACGCTGAACTGAGCCGGATGGGTATCACCGTCACGTATGTGCCGTTTGAGCAGCTCTACACACTGGATGAATTTGTGCAGCCCACAACGCGGCTGCTACTGGCCGAAACCATCAGCAACCCGCTGCTGCGCGTAGCCGACCTGCAGAGCCTGGCCACCGAGTGCCACCGGCACGGGTTGAAGCTGGTAGTCGACAACACGTTTGCCTCGCCCATTATTACCCGGCCGCTGGAGCTCGGCGCTGATATTACGCTGCACAGCGTAACCAAATACATTGCCGGGCACAGCGACGTGACGGCGGGCGTAGTGGTAACCAACGACGCGGAAACAGCAGCCCGGCTTAAGCAAATCGGCGTATTTTATGGCCTCACGTTAAGCCCCATGGAAAGCTGGCTGGCGGTGCGCGGCCTCAAGACCCTGCGGCTGCGCATGCGTGAGCATAGTGCCAACGCCCTGGCCATTGCCCATTTTTTGGCTGCTCACCCAAAAGTGCGGCAGGTCAATTACCCGGGTTTGGATGCCCACCCGCAGCACGCGCTGGCCCGGGAGCAGGGGGCCGGACAGTTTGGGGGCATGATGTCGTTTTTGCTGGCGGATGAGGCCTCGGCCGTCAATGATTTGATGCACCGCACCAAGCGGTTTCCCTTTGCGCCCTCCCTGGCCGGCGTCGATTCGTCCTTGTCGTACCCGCTGGGCACTTCCCACCGCTACCTGAGCTCCGAGCAGCAGCAGGAGCTGGGAATTACCGTGGGGTTGGTGCGCTTGTCGGTGGGTATTGAGCCCCTGGAAGAGCTCTTGGCCGACCTGGCGCAGGCCCTGGATTAAGTGACAAACCGGCCGAAATAGACAGAAGCAGACAACTTATTAAGTCTGATTAGTCGAGGTCAGTTGATTGATATTCAAGGTTGTAATAGTGTAAATCAGCCCAAGTAAAAGTCTGTAAGGAGCGTTTTTTGCCGTTGCGTTTGCCTGGAAGGTGCCGTATTTCGTCCTGGTACTACGGTACTGCTGGACTGAATCCGGCTTCCTTTCACGCTTTCAAACGTCATTGCTCATGGCTTCTGCTTCGTCCCGCTTGCCGCTTCCGCTTAAGCTTGTTGTCAGCGCCTTTCTGGCGGTGATGGTGCCCGTATATTACCTCAACTACGGCGCTACCAACTTCCTGTATTTCTGCGACATTGCCCTGCTGCTGTGCTTTATCAGTCTGTGGACGGAGTCGGCGCTGCCAGCTTCTATGGCCGCCGTCGGGATTCTGCTGCCCCAGGCCTTCTGGTGCGCCGACTTTCTGGGCGAGTTGCTGGGCGTGCGGCTGGTGGGCATGACGTCCTACATGTTTGACCCCAACCGGTCGTTGTTTCTGCGTGGCCTGTCGTTCTTCCACGGCTGGCTGCCGTTTCTGCTGCTGTTTTTGGTGAAGCGCCTGGGCTACGACCGGCGCGCCCTGTGGGCCTGGACGGGCCTGGGCTGGAGCTTGTGTCTGGTGGCGTATTTTCTGCTGCCCGCCGCTGGTACCGTAATGTCTGACCCCAAAATTCCGGTCAACATAAACTACGTGTTCGGCTTCGACGATGCCCAGGCCCAAACTTGGCTACCGGCCCCGGTATACCTGGTGTGCTGGATGGCGACCCTACTGGCCTTGGTTTATGTGCCAACTCACTTTGTGCTCCGCAAAGTGTTCCAGAGCCCGATGCAACTCGCTAAAGGCCCTGAAAAGCCCCAAAGTAACGCGCGAATGGCCGCGTAACAGTCTACGAAGTATATACCAGGTCCTTAAGTCTTGTACTAGCTTCCCCTGCTTTTGTACGGCTTGTACTGCCTAGTGAACTATATGTACTGCTCCACTGGAGTATGTACTAAATAAGAGGCGAAATCAGGGAGCCAGAATTTCGCGCAATGCGCTGGCGACGCGCTGCAATTCGGTCTCTGTCAGGGCTGAGCCGGAGGGCAGGCACAGGCCACGGGCGAATAAGTCGGCGCTGACGGCCTGGCCGTAGCGCGGAGCATGAGCGAAAAGCGGCTGCTGGTGCAGGGGTTTCCACAACGGCCGGGACTCAATATTGTGCGTTTCCAGGTGTTGGCGCACTTGCTCGGGCGTAACAGAAGTGTGCTCCGGGTCGAGGGTAATAGTGGTGAGCCAGCGGTTGGAGGTGCCCAGAGCCGGTTCGGTGGGACCAAACTGCAAGGCCGGCACGTCGCGCAGGTTCTTCTGGTACCACTGATAATTTTCCCGGCGGCTTTTTACGCGGCTGTCAATCAGCTCCATTTGCCCGCGGCCAATGCCGGCCAGGATGTTGCTGAGCCGGTAGTTGTAGCCCACGGTCGAGTGTTGGTAATACGGCGCCGGATCTTTGGCCTGAGTAGCCAGAAAGCGGGTTTTCTCGGCCCAGGTAGCTTGGTTGGTAACCAGCGCCCCGCCGCTGCTGGTGGTAATAATCTTGTTGCCGTTAAAAGAGAAAACGCCTATGTGGCCGAAGGTGCCCAGCCGGCGCCCGTCGTAGCGGGAGCCCAGGGCTTCGGCGGCGTCTTCCAGCACCGGTATATCATGGGCTTCGGCAACGGCCAGCAGCTGCTGGAGCAGGGCGGGCATACCGTAAAGGTGCACCAAAATCAAGGCTTTGGGCTTTTTACCCTTGCGCAGCCGGTCTTCGATAGCCTCGCGCAGCCGGTCGGGGCACATATTCCAGGTTGTCGGCTCACTGTCCACGAATACCGGCGTGGCGCCCAGGTACAAAATCGGGTTGGCCGTGGCGACAAACGTGAATGAGGGGCAGAGCACCTCGTCGCCTGGACCCACGCCCAGCAAGATCAAGCCCAGGTGAATAGCAGCCGTGCCCGACGACAGTGCCACGCAGTGGGCCGCACCCGTATACTGGCAGATATCCTGCTCGAAGCCGGTGAGGTTGGGGCCAGCCGGAGCCACCCAGTTGTCCTCAATGGCTTTGTGCACGTAGTTGAGCTCGTGGCGGCCGAGATGGGGCGGGGAAAGGAAAATACGGTCGTAATCCTGGCTATGCATGCATTTTGATAACGGTGGCGGGCACTCCCACAGCAGTGCAGTCGGCGGGCAGGTCGCGCACGGCTACGGCCCCGGCACCCACGATGGTGCGGGCCCCAATGCGGACCTGGTTGATAACGGTGGCATTGGTGCCCAAGTACACGCCGGTGCTCAGGTGCGCTTCCCCACCCACGTTGGCGTGGGGCATCAGGGAGCAAAAATCGTCGAGTACGGCGTCGTGGCCGATGGTGCAGCCCAGGTTGAGCAGCACGTGGCGGCCCAGGCGGATATCGGTGGTCAGAATGCAGCCTTGGCCGACAATGCAGCCTTCGCCCAGCTCGATGTGCTGGTAAGGCTGGCAGGCTACGGCCGGGTGCACCAGGGTGGCAAAGCGCAGCCGCGGCGAGGTGAGGCTGCCGGCAATGGCGGCCCGGCTGTGACCATTGCCCACGGCGATACTGACGTGCAGGTCCTCGGTCGTAGCGTTAAGAGCCGCCGCGTTGCCCAAGTACGGCAGGCCGTGAATGGTAGGGTTGGCCGGAGCCTGGTCGTCGTAGAAACCAGTCAGCTCCCACGTGGGCCGGGCTTCGTTGATTTGCCGGGCCAGCACCAAAACTTCTCGGCCCAGCCCGCCGGCCCCGAAAATCACCAGCTTGGGTAAAGGCTCCGGCGCTGGGGTGGAATTGGTAGAAAGCGTCATGCAACAGGTGGGTGAGGGCGGACGGGGAGCCGGTGAAGGCCTCAGTAGTGGCTTGGCCCGGCGCGCTGATTCCCTGGGCCCCGAGCACCCGCCGCACGGTGAGCAGCAGAATGCGCAGGTCCAGGGCCAGCGACACATGGTCGACGTACCAGACGTCGAATTCAAACTTTTGTTCCCACGCCAGCGCGTTGCGGCCATTAACCTGGGCCCAGCCCGTAATACCAGGCTTTACCTCGTGACGCCGGGCCTGCCGGGGCGAGTACAGCGGCAGATACTGGGGCAGCAGCGGGCGGGGCCCCACCAAACTCAGCTCCCCGCGCACCACGTTCCAGAGCTGGGGCAGCTCATCCAGGGACGAAGCGCGCAGCCACCGGCCCAGGCGGGTGAGGCGCTGGGCATCGGGCAGCAAGTGGCCGGCCTCGTCGCGGGCGTCCGACATCGTTTGGAGCTTGTAGAGGGTGAAAAGCGCGCCGTGCCGGCCCGGGCGAAGCTGGCGAAACAGCACGGCCCCGCGGTTTTGTAGCGCCAGCAGCCCGACGGCCCCGAGTAGCAGGGGCAGCGTGAGCACGGCCGCGGGCACGGCTACTGCCAGGTCAAGCACGCGCTTGCCCCAAAGGCGGTACCAGGATGCGGAATCAGAAACGGGCATACGCGCAACAAAAGCCATGGTCGGTGGCCGGGGCCGATGGGCAAAAATATGCTTTTTGTGCAGCGCAGGCAGTAGCTTGCGCCGTGCCCGGGCCCTGGCGCGTTCAACTTCCGGTTCTGGTGGTTGAACCCGCAGGCGCTGGGAGCCCGGTTTTTTTGCTTTCCGCCTCTGCCTGTTTTGCTTATGCTCGTCTTTCCCAACGCCAAACTCAACCTGGGCCTCTACGTCACGGAGCTGCGGCCCGACGGGTTTCGCAACCTCGAATCGGTGTTTGTGCCCCTGCCCTGGACCGACGCGCTGGAAGTGCTTCCCGCCGCGGCCAATTCCCTGAGCTTGTCGGGTATCCCAATTCCGGGCGACACGGCTACCAACCTCTGCTGGCGGGCCTACGAGCTACTGCGGGCTGATTTCGACCTACGGCCCGTGCAGATGCATTTGCACAAGGCCGTGCCCATCGGGGCGGGTCTGGGTGGCGGTTCCGGCGACGCAGCCTTTGCTTTGCGGGCCCTGAACGAGCTGTTTAGCTTGCGGCTGACCACGGCGCAGCTGCAGCAGTACGCCCGCCGGCTGGGCTCCGACTGCGCGTTTTTTGTGGAAAACAAGCCGGTTTTTGCCTACGAAAAAGGGGACGTATTCGCCCCCATTGCCCTTGATCTGACGGGGGTAGCCTGCCAGGTAGTGTACCCAAATCTGCACATCAGCACAGCCGAAGCCTACGCCCGCGTGGGTACCCGTCCGCCCCGCCACGAGTTGCGGCCGAGTTTGGCCCAGCCCATGGCGACCTGGCGCGACACGGTAACCAATGACTTCGAGGACGCGCTGACGCCACATTACCCGGTGTTGGGCGAGATAAAAGCCGCACTCTACGCGGCAGGAGCCACGTATGCCAGCCTGTCGGGCTCAGGCTCAGCGGTGTACGGGCTGTTTCCGGAGGGCGAGTTGCCCCAGCTTACGTGGCCACCGGACTACCAGGTTTGGAGTGGTCGGCTGTAGGTGGCTGCAGGCTTTGATCGGACGTATGCGCGGTTTTTACCAACTGCTGGGCTTGGCTGTCGGTCTGCTATTAACGAGCTGTGGCACAACCGAGCCTGCACCGTTGCGCATCAGCGTGGTGGGCGACGTGCTGCTGGACCGGGGCGTGCCGGCGGCCCTGCAGCGCGACAGTAGCGCGTTGCGCCGCACCACCCGCCAACTCTGGGCCCAGAGTCGCTACGTAATTGGTAACCTGGAATGTCCGCTGGCTACTGGTAGTCAGCCCGTGCAAAAGGCGTTTGCGTTTCGGGGGCGGGCCCAAGACGCGCAGTGGCTGCGGCGGTTGGGCTTTACGCAGCTCTCGTTGGCCAACAACCACACGCTCGACCAGCAGCTCCCGGGCCTGCGGGCTACTTCCCAGGCATTGCAGCAGGCCGGAATAGCCGGTTTGGGCGTTGCCGCCGATTCGTTGGCCGGCTGCCGTCCCACGCTGCTGGGACCCGACAGCAGCGCCGCCGTTTTTGCTTATTCTGCCCTGCACCTGGGCGTGAAGGGCGAAAGTTGCCTGTGCAGTCGGGACTTTGCGGCGCTCTGCGAACGGGTAGCCACCTACAAAACCTTGTTTCCCCGCCGGGCTGTCATCGTGTATCTGCACTGGGGCACCGAGTACAGCGCTGAGCCTGAGCCGGCCCAGCGCCAGCAGGCCCGCGCCCTTATCGACTGCGGCGCGGCGGCCGTAGTCGGCGCGCACCCGCACGTGGTGCAGTCGGCGGAGTTTTACCGCGGCCGGCCCATCTTGTACAGCCTCGGCAACTTTCTCTTCGACCAGCAGGGTAGGGGCGCCGATTTGGCCGTGCAGGCCGATTTCGACGTGCGCGACGGGCAGGTAGTCGCCACCTGGATTCGGCCGCTGCGCCTGCGCGGCCCCCTGCCGCAGCCCGCCGACGCGCCAGCCCGCACCGCACTAGCTGCTCGTTTGCTGGGTCTTGCCAAAAAAGTAAGGTTGGTTGCCGACGCGCCAGACCTGGGCTGGCAGCTGCTGCCCAACGCCCCGGCCACCCCCGCCGATACCACGTCAGCGTTTATGACGCGCCACCTGACGCTGCCCGCAACGAGGACGCAGCCGGCCGCCACTGCGCGGCTGCGCTACCGCGCCCGGGCCCGGCAGTACCAAGTGCACACAAGGGTTGATTCTCGGACCACGCTGCTGGATCTGGGCTTTCCGCTCTACCGCTTCACCCAGGGCGACGTGGACAATGACGGGCAGCCAGACCTGCTGGTGGGCCCGATAAAAGCCACGCGCTTCGACTCCACCGTGCGCCGGCGCCTGTTTGTGTACCGGCTGCGGGAAGGCCGCTGGGTGCCCCGCTGGCTGGGTTCCCAGGTAGTACACCGGCTGCTGTATTTTCGGCCGGCGCGTCGTGCGGATGGACGCACCGTTGTGCTTACCTTGGAGCGGGCTCCCGATGGCCGCTACTACGTGGGACGCTACTACTGGCAAGGATTCGGGCTAACACTCGACCGGTTTATTCATCAAAGCCGCTCTTTGGACGCGGCCTATTTTCAGTTTATCTAAGTTATAAAGCAGCCTTTTAATGAATCGTAACGCAGTAATTGGGGTCGTTGTGGCCGTGCTCGTGGCTGTGGGAGCTGGTTTATTTTTCTGGCTGCGGCCCGCTGCTCAACCCGTGGCCCCGGGCCCGGCAGCAGCCCCGGTGTCGGCTGTGCCACAGCTTACGGCTTCGGTGCACGATAATGGCTTCGGGGAGAAAGTGCACGTGCTACCCGCCGCCAATAAGCAGCTGCTGACCAGCTACTACCAGCGGCCCTACATCAAAGAGTATTACGAGGAAGATTACTACCGGGAGTTCAGCCCCGAAAGTGCCCACCAGGCCCCGCTGCCCACCTTCGACTATAACCAAAGCCTGGCCGGCAAGTCTTACCTCGACCTGCTACTGCTGCGCAACACGGTGTACGCCCGCAACGGCTACTGCTTTCTGAACGTCACGGCGCGGCAGTATTTCAGCAAGCAAAGCTGGTACCGGCCCGTGTGGAGCGAGGCCATTACCGACAGCACCGGCCGGGAACTGCAGCCCGCCGATTCGGTGATGCAGGTGCCGCTCAACCCGCAGGAACTGGCCTTTGTGCAGCGCGTGCACGCCCGCGAAACCGAGCTGCTGCAACAGCGCGAAACCCGGCAGAACGGCTACGCAATGGTGGGCTTCGACTACGTCACGAATCAGCGTGACCTGCTGGTGACGCCACCCATGCGCGCGGTGCTCAACCGCAACAACTTCGTGCTGGTGCCCACCCGCGAAGAGCAGCTTTTCTACATCTACGACCAGAACCAGTACGATTTTACCCCCAACTTTATTACCACCGACCTGGTACTGCAGCTGCTGCACAAGTACCTGAACGGCATTCTGAGCGACGTGGAAGAGCAGCGCCTGGGCCCCGTGGTGGCTACCGTGCTAAGTCAGGGCGTGGGGCAGGCCCAACAACTAGCCCAAGGCGCCCAGCAGCCCCAGGCCCGCGACGCAGCCGAGTGGGCCGTGGCCTATTACGGCGTGGCCCGGGCCCTGCTCACCGGCGCACCGCTGCCCGCCAGTGGCGCTTATACCGCTGCCGCAGCTCGGGAAGTGGCCTTGTGCACGGTGGCGGAAGGCCGTCAGTCGGTGCTGCTGCAGGATACGCTCTTCGACTATGCCGTGTGCAAGCCCCGGGGCATGTATACCCGCAACGATACCACGCGCCGCTATTTCCGGACGGTAAAATGGCTGAACTCGGCCCCCGTGTTTCTGGATTCCGACGCCGGTGTGCTGCGCGCCGTGGCCCTGGCTCAGGCGTTGGCGGGCAGCACAGCCGGGCAGCGCGGCTTTGAAAATCTGACCCAAGTGCTGGACGTGCTGGTCGGCGACGAGGACAACCGCTCATTGACTCACCTGCTGCGTCTGCTCAAAACCCGCTACCCCGGCCAGACGCTCGACCAGCTCTCGGCTCCGGCCACGCTGGCCGTCATTCGCCGGGAACTGGTGGCCGCCGGCACCGACCGAATCCGGGTGAAGGGTGCCTCGGCCCACGCGACGGTGGCGGTGGAGCGTCCCAAGCTGCTGTTTACGGCCGGCCGCTACACTTTTGATGGAGAAATACTGTCGCGCCTGACCAACGTGCTGCGGCCCAAGCCCCGGCAGGACCCGCCCCGGCCGTTTCCCAAGGGCCTCGACGTATTCGCCACCTTCGGCAACCGCACTGCCCAGGATATCCTGCTTACTCAGTACCGGGAAGCTTCCCGCTGGCCGGCTTACCCTGACACGCTGCGGGCGCTGCAGCGGCAGTTCGCGGGCTTCAAGAACTGGGACCAGAACCTGTATACCAAGACCATGCAGCTGCTGTTGGCGCTCAACGCGCCGGCCCCCGCGCCACAGCAGCTGCCGCTCTTTGCCCGCACTCCGGCCTGGCAGAAGCGCAACCTGAGCACGGCCTTGGGCGGCTGGGCCGAACTCAAGCACGACCTGCTGCTTTACACCGAGCAGCCTTCGGGCGCCGAAGCCGGCGGGCCCGGCGGGGGGCCGCCACCGCCGCGCCACCTGAGCTACGTAGAGCCCAACCTGCCGTTCTGGGAGGCAGCTCTGGCCTTGCTCACCCAACAAGACCGCAGCCTGACCCGCCTGCGCGCCAACACCGCCCACTTGGCCGGGCTCAACAAAGAAATCCGGGAGCTCATAACCCGCCTGCGCGACATCAGTGCCAAGGAAATCCGGCACGAGCGGCTAACGGTGGAGGAAATGGAAAAGCTGACCTGGATTGGCGGAGAAGTGGAAACCCTGACTTTCCGCATCCTCAAAACCCAGCAGCTGCCCGACCGGGAGCGGCACGTGGCCCTGGTAGCCGATGTGTACAGCTTTAACCAGGAAGTGCTGGAAGAAGCCGTGGGCGCCGTCGACGCCCTGTATGTGGTAGTCGACATTGAGGGCGCGCCGGTGCTGGCCCGGGGCGCGGCCTTTAGCTACTACGAGTTTATCAGCAAGGAGCGCCTCACCGACGAAGAGTGGCAGGCCCAGCTCGGGCAGCAGGCTCCGGCCCGGCCCATCTGGCTGCAGGAGTTTATTGTGCCCGTCAAACAGTTGGCCAGCAAGGAAGGCGGCCGGTTTGACTAGCTAAAAGCCTTACGGATTCGTCACAACCACCTGCTCCGGCACGGGCTGATGCTGGCGCCGGGCCCGGCGCTGGTTCCACTGGTCGAGGATGGGATGAATGAGCACGCTAAGCAAAATGATGCATGTGCCCAGGTAAAAGCCGGTCGACATCTTTTCCTGAGACCCAAAAATCAGCACGGCCAGAATAATGCCGTACACGGGCTCCAGGTTGATGGTCAGGTTGATGACGAAAGCCGACAGCCGCTTCATCAATTCCACCGACGAGGAAAAGGCGTAGACCGTGCACACGCCGGCCAGCAGCAGCAGCCAGAACCAGTCGCCGACCCACGACCAGGGCGCCGGAAAGCCACTCATTTGCAGACGGAGGTGCAGCCCCTGGCCCTGGGTAAAATAGCGGCTGTACACTGGAAAGAACAGCGCAATGCTCAGGCAGGCACCGGCCATTTCGTAAAACGTGAGCTTGAGCGGCGTGTGCTGCTTAACCAGCTTGGAGTTGAGCACGCTAAAAAGCGCTGATAATCCCGCCGAAATAATGGCCACGCCCAAACCCAGCAGCTGGTCTAGTTCGGCCTGCGACACCAGGTACAGGCCCACCATCGTGAGCAGGCCCAGCCCGACTTCGTAAGCCCGCACCCGCCGCCAAAGCAGCAGAGGCTCCAGCAAGGACGTCCACAGCGCCAGGGTGGCCAGGCCCGCCAGACACACGCTCACCGAGGATAGCCGGGCCGCTAAGAAGAAGGTAATCCAGTGCACGGCCACCAGGGAGCCCACGGCCAGCAGCCGCAGGGCTTGGGCCGGCGGCAAGCGCCAGTTCTGCTTGCGCAGCACAAGCAGTCCGCCCAGTCCCGCCGAAGCCAGCAACGTGCGCCAGAACACCAGCTCCACCGGCGGCAGCGAAATCAGCTTGCCCAGAATGGCCGTGAAGCCCCACAGCAGGACGATGAAGTGCAGACGCAGGTAGTCTTTGAGCATAAAGCGGAAGTGGTGAGATAGTGAGATATTGAACTAGTGAGTTGTCGTTCAAGCTGCACCAGCTGCGCAGTCGGAACAGAAAACTCACTATTTCACCAGCTCACCATTTCACTGTTATTGCGGAACGAAGCGGTAAAGGGCCAGCCCAATGCCGGTGAAAATGATGCTGGGCACCCAGGCGGCCAGCATGGGGCTCATGTCCCCGACCTGGGCCAGGTTGCGGCTCAGAATCACGAAAATCAGGAAGACGAAGGCCAGCACGAAGCCCAGCGCAATCTGCCCACCCACCCCGGCCCGCGACTTGCGGGCACTCAGAATTACGCCGATGGTGGTCAGGATGAAAATGGCGTACGGGTAGGCAAACCGCTCGTATTTCTCACTCAGGTACACCTGGGTATCGTCGGCGCCCCGGTCAATCTTCTGCTGAATGTAGGCGTTGAGCTCGGGCAAAGTCAGGGTTTCGGACAGGCGCCAGGTGCTGGCAAAGTCCTTGGGGTAAAGGTTCAGGGTGGTGTCGCGGGCGGGAATGGTCTGCAGCTTTTCCTGCTGCCCGTTGAAGGTGCGCACCAGCTGCGGGGTGAGCTTCCAGGCCCGGCGCGTCGAGTCCCAGGTAATGGCGTCGGCCGTCATGCGGCGCTTGAGCGTGGTGCCCTCAATGGTTTCCAGCGCGAAGCGGTAGCCCACGTTGTTCACGTTGTCGTAGCTTTCCATATACACGTAGGCCTTGGGCCCAATCTTGATATGGATGTTGCGCGCGTCGTAGCGGTAGGGGTTCTTGATGTACTTTTTCTCGAAGGCCACTCGGGTTTTGTTGGCCATCGGAATGCCCCAGCCGATGAGGCCGAAGGTGATGACGCCGATGACGAAAGCGCCCATCCAGTACGGCACCAGCAGCCGCTGAAAACTCACGCCACTGGCCAGAATAGCCACAATCTCGGTGCGCGCCGCCAGCCGGGCCGTCACGAAAACAACCGCAATAAACACCGTGATGGGGGAGAGCAGGTTGGCGTAGTACGGAAACAGGTTGACGTAATACTCCGAAATAATCTTGCCCGCCGAGAGGTTGTGCTGAATGAAGTCGTCGTTTTTCTCCGTGAAGTCAATCACGCAGATAACGCTCACCAGCACCACCACGACAAAGAAAAACGAGGTGAGGAATTTCAGCAGTATGTATTTATCGAGGAGCTTCATTTACTAAGTTGAGTGTCATTGCGAGGCACGAAGCAATCCGTCCTTTGCGAAGGTAGTCATGTCCTTTTACCAGAAAGCCTTTATCAGAAAAGGTGTGTCAAGCTAGAAAGCGCAGTACATTTCAGAGGACGGATTGCTTCGGCTTCCGCCTCGCAATGACAGCCTTTTAACCTTACAGGCGGGTCATGACCTGCTTCACCATCTTGTCTTTCCAGTCGCGGAAGGTGCCGGCAATGATTTGCTCCCGGGCCTGCTGCACCAGCCAGAGGTAGAACGACAGGTTGTGAATCGAGGCAATCTGCGGGCCGAGCATTTCCTGGCTCTGAAACAAGTGCCGAACGTAGGAACGGGAATAAAACGTACTCACGTAGCCGCCTAATTCCTGGTCAATCGGCTCAAAGTCCATTTGCCACTTCTTGTTGGTGATGTTCATGATGCCCTGCGTGGTAAACAGCATGCCGTTGCGGGCGTTGCGGGTCGGCATCACGCAGTCGAACATGTCCACACCCAGGGCAATGTTTTCCAGGATGTTGGCCGGCGTGCCCACGCCCATCAGGTAGCGGGGCTTGTCCTTGGGCAGAATGTCGCAGACCAGCTCGGTCATCTCATACATCATGTCGGCCGGCTCGCCCACGCTCAGGCCGCCGATGGCGTTGCCCTCGCGCCCTTGCTCGGCGATAAACTCGGCCGACTTCACTCGCAAATCCTTAAACGTCGAGCCCTGCACGATGGGAAACAGCGTCTGGTCGTAGCCGTAGTGGCCCTCGGTGCTGTCGAACCGCTCGATGCAGCGCTTGAGCCAGCGGTGTGTCATGTCCAGGGAGCGCGCGGCGTAGTCGTACTCGCAGGGCCAGGGCGTGCACTCGTCGAAGGCCATCATGATGTCGGCCCCGATGGTGCGCTGAATGTCCATCACCCCCTCGGGCGAAAACAGGTGCTGGCTCCCATCAATGTGGGAGCGGAACTTGACGCCTTCCTCCTTGATCTTGCGCGTGCCGCTGAGCGAGTACACCTGGTAGCCGCCCGAGTCGGTGAGGATAGGCCGGTCCCAGCCGTTGAACTTGTGCAGGCCGCCAGCGGCGCGCAGCACGTCGAGGCCCGGGCGTAGGTACAAGTGGTAAGTGTTGCCGAGAATAATCTGGGCTTTGATATCGTCTTTCAGGTCGCGCTGCTGCACGGCCTTCACGGTGCCGGCCGTGCCCACTGGCATAAAAATGGGCGTCTGAATGGCGCCGTGGGCCGTGTGTACCACCCCGGCGCGGGCTTTGGATTGGGGGTCGTGCGCTACTAAATCGAAGGTCATGCTGGGAAGTCAGTTTCACGCAGGGTTTCGCGGTGATAAGCGCCGGGTCTCACAGTGTCGCTCTACAAAGCACTGTCCAACCCGACGGTTTTACTCCTTAAGATCCGGCGTGAAAGTCGTAATGATCTGCAAAGGTAAACCCTTACCACGGTTCCCTCGTGTTGAATACCTACTTTTGCCCACTTACCCAATTTCTACGCGTTGTCCGTCCCTTTTTCTCCCGCCATCTGGCTGCTGCTGGCCTCGGTGCTGGTGCAGCTGGGCTACGCGGCCTATTATTTTTTGCCCTTCGCCCTCCGGCCCGAAACTGCGCCACCCGCCGGTCCGGAGGCCGATGCCGAGCCCGTTTCGATTCTGGTCTGCGCCCACAACGAGCTGGAAAACCTGCGCCGTCTGCTTCCCTTGCTCTTGCAGCAGGATTACCCCGCTGGCTTCGAGATTGTCCTCATCGATGACCGCAGCGGCGACGACACATATCTGTACGTGCAGCAGCTCACCCAGTACTACCCCAACGTGCGTTTGGTGTCCGTCGATAAGACTCCGGAAGGCCTGTCGCCAAAAAAATATGCGCTGACCTTGGGAATAAAAGTGGCCCGTCATCCGCGTCTGCTTTTTACCGATGCCGATTGTATTCCGGCTTCTAATCAGTGGGTTCGGCTGATGCAGCGCGGCTTCTCGCGGCCGGCCGACGTCGTTCTGGGCTATTCGGCCTACGCCGAAGCGCCCGGATTTTTAAATAAACTCGTCCGTTTTGAAACCCTGCTCACCGGAGCACAGTATCTGTCCTTCGCGTGGCGGGGGCAACCCTACATGGGCGTGGGCCGAAACTTGGCGTATACGCAGCAGTGCTTTCGCGCAACCAAAGGCTTTGCTTCCCATATCCGCAGCCTCGGCGGCGACGACGACCTGTTTGTGCAGGACGCCGTGCAGCAGCGGCAGCGGGTGGTTGTTGAGGCCGAGCCAGCTGCGCACACCCTGAGTGTACCAGCCGAAACCTGGCAAGCATGGTGGCGTCAAAAACGACGGCATTTGTCGGCCGGCCGGCACTACCGGCTTGCCGATCGAATAAGAATCGGAAACTTTATTGGCACTAATCTGCTTTTTTATTTCACAACGTTGGTGCTGCTGTTTTCCCGCCCCGATTGGGTACCTTTGACGGCCTTGTGGGGTATTCGTACTTCGGTCATATGTGTTGCATATGCCAAGCTTGGCCAACGACTCGATGACCGGCTACCCGTAGCTTTGTTGCCCGTTCTCGACGCTGTTTATTTTTTTTACTATCTAGCTCTGGGAATTTCGCTGTTCCTCTACCGTAACCTCCGATGGAAGTAAACAATCAGGAAATTCAAAAGCAGTTTTCTGCTAAAGCCAAGCACGACTTCAAGCTGATTCGCGCCGCCGTGGAGCAGGCCGACGAAAAGGCCTACGCCGAGCTGATGCAGATCTACAAGAAGCCGGTGTACCACGTGGTGCTCAAAATGGTGCGCAACCCCGACGACGCCGAGGACCTGACCATCGAGGCTTTCGCCAAAGCTTTCCGCAACCTGCACAAGTTCAACCCGGAGTACGCCTTCAGCACCTGGCTGTTCCGAATTGCCACCAACAACTGCATTGACTTTATTCGCAAGAATAAAATCAAGACGATGTCAATTGACTCGGCCATCAAAATCGACAATGGCGACGAAATCACCATCGACTTCCGCGACCAGAACCTGAACCCGCAGGAGTCGGCCATCAAAAACCAGAAAATCGAAATCATGCAGCACGTGGTATCCCGGCTGCCCGATAAATACCAGCGTCTCGTGACGCTGCGCTACTTCGATGAGTTGAGCTACGAGGAAATTGCCACCGAGCTGAAAGCCCCGCTCGGCACCGTGAAAGCCCAATTGCACCGCGCCCGGGAGTTGCTCTATGACATGGTGAAAAACAAGAAGCACATCATCTAAGCATACAAAAAGCCCCGTCGTAAGTCGGGGCTTTTTTGTGTCTATGTTTTTTTCCAACCCAGACCGTCATGTCGACCAGCGGGAGACATGACGGTCTGGGTTTAGGCTTCTAAACACGCCACTCACCGCCTTGCATCCCTATCTTTGCCTCAATGGATATTCTGGCCCGCTACTTTCCCGACCTTACCGACCACCAAAAGCGGCATTTTGCCCAGCTCGAAACCGAGTTTCGCAGCTGGAATGAGCGCCTCAACTTGGTAGCCCGCACCGATGTGGATAACCTCGCCGAGCGGCACTTTCTGCACTCCCTGGGCATTGCCAAAGTGGTGCAGTTTCCCGCCGGCTCTTCGGTGCTCGACGTGGGCACCGGCGGCGGCCTGCCGGGCTTGCCGCTGGCTATTCTGTTTCCCGAAGTGAAATTTCACCTCGTCGACAGCATCGGTAAGAAAATCCGGGCGGTGCAGGAAATGGCTCATACCCTGGGCCTGCACAACCTCACGGCCGAGCAAACCCGGGCCGAGCAGGTGCGCGCCAAATACGACTACGTGGTAAGCCGCGCCGTAGCCCGCCTGGCCACCTTCCACCCCTGGATTGCCCACCGCTACAAGTCCCAGGGCGATGCTACTACCGGCCTCTATTACCTGAAAGGCGGCGACCTGACCGAGGAAATCGAGGAGTCCGGCCTCATTGCCCACGTGCACAACCTCAGCGACTATTTTCAGGAGGAGTTCTTCGAAACCAAAAAAGTCGTCTTTGTCCCCACCACATCCGACGGCCGGTAGCCTCTGCTACTGTGAAAACGCGTGTCATTGCCAGGAAGAAGGACATTCCGCGTATCAAGCGGCGGCAATCCGTCTGCTGCGAAGATTGTCATGCCTTCCGTCAGAAAGCTCTTTTCTTTCTCGTCATTACGAGCTTGCGAAGCAATCCGTCCTCTGCTAGTGACTAATGCTCTTTACCTAGAAAGCCCTTTCTCGTTTCGCACGGGGAAGGGCTTTTCACTTTAGGTAATTCAGCACATTTTAGAGGACGGATTGCTTCGCGTTGCTCGCAAGGACCCGTTGAACATCAGCTTAGGCCGGTACTTCGGCCATCAGAAACTCCACGGCGCGCCGCTCAGAGTAGTATTCGCCATCCGGAGTGCCTTCGGCGAATCCAACATGGCCGCCTTCGGGAGGCGTTTCCAGAAACACGAACTTTGAGGCTGCCGCCACGTCGCGTGGGAAGCAGGAGGGAGCCAGAAAGGGGTCATTTTCGGCATTCACCAGCAGCGTAGGAATGGCAATGGTAGCCAGGTAGCGCCCCGAGCTGGATTGCTCGTAGTAATCATCGGCCGACTTAAATCCGTGCATCGGGGCCGTAAACCGGTCGTCGAACTGGGGAAAGTCCCGCAGCAGCTCCAGATTCTCCACGTCAATCTGCCCGGGCAGCAGCGCCGCCTTCTGCCGCATCTTGGCCCGCAGCGACTTGAGGAAACGCGCCAAGTAAATCCGGTTTTCGGGCTTGGAAATCTGGTAGGAGCTGGATTTTAAATCCGTAGGCACCGAGAATACGGCCGCCCGCGCTACTTCCCGGGTACCCGGTCTGGATTTTCACCCAGGTACTTCAGCGTCACGTTGCCGCCGGCGCTGAAGCCAGTCAGGAAGATGCGGCGGTAGCGGCCCGTAGCCAGGGCATAACGGATAACAAAGTCGAGGTCGTCGGTATCGCCGAGGTGGTAGGAGCGCACCAGGCGGTTCATTTCCCCACTGCAGCTGCGGTAGTTCCAGGCCAGGGCATCGAGGCCGGCGCGCTTGAGGGCCCGCACCATGCCGCGCACGTAGGGCCGGCCCGCGTCGCCTTCCAGCCCGTGCGACACAATAGCTAGGGTATCGGCGGAGCCGGCAGCCTGGCGCGACCAGTCCAGATCCAGAAAGTCGCCGTCGGGCGTCTCGACCCGCTCCCGCTGGTAGGTCACGTCGGGAACGGAGCGCCACAGGCTGGGTACAATGGTCTGCACATGACCATTGAACATATAAAACGGGGCTGATAGCGGGAATGAGCAATAAGTGGCATACGACAGCAAAACAGTACCAATAGCGGACCAGCCGCCCGGGAAAGATACGCAGAAAAGGTAGGCATGCATACGATTCATGCAAGCCGCTTCCAGGAGTTTACCCAGTTAAAAAGCACTAATCACGAAAGAAGGTTCGCGGCTGAAGTAAGCTGACACCGGCAATGAGCTATGCGTGGGCAGAAGGGGAAGTAGTTTGCTGGTAATGATTTTACCGCACTAAAAAGCTGAACACTAGCGTCCTCATAATTCAACTTTCGTATAAGGCTATGATCTCACAACTAACTCTATGAAAACGATGAAAGTAATTCCTCAACTTTTGGTAGGCAGCGCACTGTTATTCGGCACTGCCTGCAGCAGCACCAATACTGGCATGAGTTCTTCCGGCTCCACCTCGGGCAGTTCCACCGGCACCAGCACGGATATGGCTGCGTCCGGTTCTACTTCGGGCAGCTCCACCCCATCGGTAGGCACCAGCAGCGGCGTAGCTGATACCGGCGTTGGCTCGGCCGTATCGCCCACCACGGTAGGCGCCAATGCCGTAGGCAACACCGGCGGCATGAACAGTACTGGTACGGCAGCCGGCTCCGCCAGTGCCCCGCTACCGACCTGAATGCTTTTGTGGCCACTTTCGCCACCATGCCCGACCCCACCTTCCTGATGACGGCAGCCAGCAGCAACATGCTGGAAATCCAGATGGGAAAACTTGCCCTGCAGAAATCGACCAATGCGGACGTGAAGAAGTTTGGTCAGATGATGGTTGACCACCACACCAAGGCCACCCAGGAACTTAAAACGGTAGCTATGCCCTTGGGCGTGACCATGCCTACTGCCTTGATGCCGGTTCACCAGGCTATGGCCGACCAGTTGATGAACAAGTCGGGCAAAGCATTTGATGAAGCGTATATGGATGCCATGGAAACCGCTCACAAGATGGACGTGACCATGTTTGAGGTGAAAAGCAAGGGTGCTGAAACGCCAGCGGTGAAGTCTTTTGCAACTAAAACACTGCCTATGCTTCGCTCGCACCACACCATGGCTGATGAGCTAGAGAAGAAGGTGGATTAACCCTTCGCATATCGGCCCGTTGATCGGGCAAACTGTAGCCCCGTTCGTGCCTTGTGCGCGGCGGGGCTATTGTTTGTCGTACCGGGCACTCATGCCTAAAAACAGCGCTACGCCCAGAGCCGCTACGGCGGAAAGACCAAAAGCGGCTGGGGCTCCCAGCATCTGCCACACTAGTCCAGTCAGCGTGCTAGCGACAAGGGCTGCCAAGCTACTCAGGCCCGCGAAGGTGCCCAACGCCGCTCCTTTATCGGTGGGCGCACACAGTCGGCTCAGGCACGCTTTGCCCACGCCTTCGGTTGCGGCAGCGTACAGACCATACAAGCCGAACAAAGCCCCGAAAGCCTGCCACGAATGCACCTGAGTAGCACTCCCGTACACAAGAGCAAACACCAGCAGGCCCACAACGAGCACTCGGGTGGGTCCTAGGCGGTCTGCTAGCAAGCCGGCGGGTAATGCTGCCGCAGCATAGATCAGGTTGTAGAAGATATATACCCCGATGACGGCCGGATCGGAGAGACCCTGTTGCCGCGCCAGCAATAGGAGCAACGTGTCGGAACTGTTAAACAGGGCAAAAATCAGCAACGCCCCAGCAATGCGCCGGTAGCTGGCCGGGGCCCGCTGCCAATAGCCAAACGAGGCCCAGAACGGCCGCACTGACTGACCCGAGGGCTCCTGTCGTTTTTCGCGCACCAGCAGCGTAGCCAGCACGGCCAGCAAGCCCGGCATAAAGGCCAGCACAAACAGCAGGCGGTACTGCCCGGGGTGCTGGCTCAGCCAGAACAGCGCCGCTGCCGGCCCCAACACGGCCCGAGCGTATCGAGGGCCCGGTGAAAGCCAAAGACGGCGCCACGCCGGCCGGCCGGGGCCTCGTCGGCCAGCAGCGCGTCGCGGGCGCCGGTGCGCAGCCCCTTGCCCAGCCGGTCGAGGGCCCGCACTAGGAATACCCACCAGGGCGCGGCCAGCACGGCCAGCAGCGGCTTCGACAACGCGCTGAGCCCGTAACCCCACTGCACGAAGGGCCGGCGCCGTCCCAGCCGGTCAGACCATTGCCCAAAGTAGCCTTTGCTCAGGCCAGCTACTGCTTCGGCCAGTCCTTCCAGCACCCCAATGAACACCACCGAGAAGCCAATGCTCTGCAAGTACAGCGGCATCACCGGATACAGCATTTCACTGGCTAGGTCGGTAAAAAGGCTGACCAGGGAAAGCAGCCAGATGGTGCGGGTAAGGAATTTCATTGCCAGATTGCCAGAAGAGGAAGTGCCGACGCAAGAAGCAGATTTTGGGCGGGTGGTATGACTGTGCTTTGAAAAAGAGCCCGCAAATCGGCTTTTAAACGGTATCTTGCGGGCAAAACGGGGTGGGAGAGGGCAAATGCAAACCAGGTATTTGTTATTTCAAACCAAAGGCTTACCTTTGCCAACCCAATTGAACCCAATTCGAGCAGAACGTCAATTTTACCATACCCATGGCAAATCATAAGTCGGCCCTCAAGCGCATCCGTTCCAACGAAGCGAAGCGCGTGTTGAACCGTTATCAGGCTAAATCGACCCGCACCGCTGTTAAGAAGCTGCGCGCCACCACCGATGCTTCGGAAGCACAAGAGCTGCTGAAGAAAGTATCGTCGATGCTGGATCGTCTGGCCAAGAAGAACATCATTCACAAGAACAAAGCCGCCAACAACAAGTCGAAGCTGGCTAAGTTCGTGAAGTCGCTGGCTGCCTAAGCACCACTGACTTTTCTGCTCTGTTATACGAAAGCCCCGGTGCGCAAGCGCCGGGGCTTTTCTGTTTGCTGCCGCTATAGCTCACGTATCCGCTTTATTCTATATTTTCCGGAATTGATACACGCAACGTATTCGGAATGAAAAACCTATACTATTTGCTGATTGCCGGAATAGGCCTGTTGCCGCAGGCAGCCCGGGCCCAACAGTGGCGGCCTTTTCGGGCCAACCAGGACGTGCATGCCTTCCGGGGCGCCTCGGCCGATACCGTTTTGACCATGCGGCTGGACTCAGCAGCCGTTCAGGGTACCGACTCGGTATATTACTTCAACCGTACCATGCGCCGTAGCAGCGGGGAAATTCGTCTTGGCAAAAGTCGCGCAACAACAAGCTGGGCAAGCTCATGCGCTACGACCGGGCCCAGCGCACGTATTTTCTGTTCTGGGACGGTGGTCCAACGCCCGTTAATACGCTGGACCGAACTCTGGTGCTGAAGCCTTTCGCCCGGGTTGGCGACACCTGGGGCAGCCCGTTTACCGACTATGGGGTGACTACCACGCTAGTATCGCGGGGAACGCAGCAACTCGATGGCGTGACGGACTCGGTGGCTACTTTCCGGCTGAACACTGGTGCGACAGTGGTGTTGAGCAAGAATTACGGCCTCGTGTCGGCACCTAGCGACTTGCTTTTTGGCATGCCGAATCCCAGGATGCTGACATTAGCCCGGCGACCGTTGCCAGCCGGACAGAGTTATTACAACCCGCTTACACTGTTAGACTTGCAGCCTGGCAACGAGCTAGGGTACTACCGGGAGCCGCTTATTTACAGTGCGTTTCCTTGCTACTCGGGGTGGCTGTTACGGCGCGTGCTCACCCGGCAGCTAACGGCGGACAGTATTATCTACACTTTTCAGCAACAAAGAAAACTAACCTACAGCACAGCGCCGGGGTGCTTCGGCACCGGAATTCCTTTGTCGCCCTTGGAGCTGGTGCGGGTAGCGGCCTCGCGTCGCACGGGCAAATGGGCCGGGGCTAACAACCCGAATTCGGCGCTACTGCCGGTGAACACTGATTTGTTGTCCTACGAATATCGTAGCGTGGCAAACAATCCAACCGCCCTGCTGATGGGATTCCCGGTGGTAACCACTCTCAGTAGCAACGCCTGCAGTCCCACGCCAATGCTGCGTCAGCAACTCCTGTATCGGACCCAAAGTGGCAGCTATAATGATTATCCGGCCATTGATTTGGCGGGCTGGACCCAGATCCTAGGAGTTGGGGTGGGCTTGATTGACCAATTTGAGCAACGCTTAACCTATTTCCGGCGCACCGTAAACGGAGTAGAGCAGACTTGTGGCAACCGCAGCGACTTCGCCACGCTACTGCCCGCCCGCTTGGCTCAGCTGGCTCCCCGCTTTCAGGCCTTTCCTAACCCTGCTACCGATATGTTGCAGCTGCGGCTAGAAGCTCCTGCTCAGCCAGGCACCAGCGTAATAGTGCACGATGCCTTGGGCCGCCTGGTGTGGCAGGCTGCAGTGCCCGCCGGCCAGACTGCAATGCCGGTATCATTGCGGGGAAAACCGGCCGGAATCTACCAGGTGCAGCTGCAAACTACGGAAGGTTCTGTACCCGGGCCTAGCGTACGGGTGCAAAAACTGCCGTAAGCTCAGGGTATAGGTTCACAAAAAAGCCCCGTCAGATAGTGCTGACGGGGCTTTTTTGTGAAAAGGAGCTGAGTGCTACGCTACGCTCACCTTTACCATATTGGTTTTGCCCTTCTCATTGATGGGCATCGAGGCGGTGTTGATGAATACGTCTCCCTTGTTGAGGTTGCCGGTAGTCGTCAGCACGTACTTGATGTCCGACACGGTGCCGTCGGTGCTCAGCATCCGGTCGTAGTAGAAGCCGCGCACGCCCCAGATCAGGCTCAGCGTAGTAAGCAGGGGGCGGTTGTCGGTGAAGATGAAGATGTTGGCTTTGGGCCGGTACTTGGCAATCTGGAAGGCCGTGTAGCCGCGGTGCGTCATGCCGGTAATAGCCTTGGCGCCGGTGTTCTTGGCCAGGTGGCAGGCCGCCGACAGCACGCTGTCGACCATGAAAGATGGCGACTCGGGCGTAATGGGGTGCCAGCGGTTAAACAGGCTCGGCATGCGGGTTTCCACGCTCAGAATAGTAGCCACCATCGAGCGGATAACCTCTGCGGGGTAAGCACCCACGGCAGTTTCGGCCGACAGCATCACGGCATCAGCACCGTCGATAACGGCGTTGGCCACGTCGCTGGTTTCAGCGCGGGTAGGGCGGGGGCCGAAATCATGCTTTCCATCATCTGGGTCGCCACGATTACCGGTTTGCCGGCCTTGTTGCACTTCTCCACAATCATTTTCTGGGCCATCGGCACCTCTTCCATCTTCACCTCCACGCCCAGGTCGCCGCGGGCTACCATTACGGCATCGGTCAGGGCAATGATTTCGTCGAGGTTTTTCAGGCCTTCGGGCGTCTCAATCTTGGCAATGACGCGGGCCGTTTTGCCGCTTTCGGCAATCAGGCTCTTGATAAAGCGGATGTCTTCGGCCCGGCGGGCAAAGGACAGCGCAATCCAGTCTACATCATTCTCCAAGCCGAACTTCAGGTCTTCGATGTCCTTTTCGGTCATGGAAGGAGCCGAGACCTCGGAGTCGGGCAGGTTGATACCTTTGCGGGGCTTCACCAGGCCGCCGTAGATTACCTCCACATCCACTTCCTTGTCGCGGTCGGTGGCCAGCACGCGCAGCTCGATTTTGCCATCGTCAATCAGGATCATGTCGCCGGGCTTCACGTCGCGGGCCAGGCCCAGGTAAATCGTGCTCAGGCGGGTAGCCGTCGTGATTTCCTTTTCGCCGCACACCAGCTTGATTTTGTCGCCGGCCTTAATTTCGACGCCGCCGCCTTCTACTTCCCCCAAGCGAATCTTGGGTCCCTGCAAATCCTGCAGCAGGCCCACGTGCGTGCGCAAATCCTTATTCAGACGGCGTACGGTGTTGATAACGGAGAGGTGGTCTTCGTGGGAGCCGTGCGAAAAGTTGAGGCGAAAAACATCCACGCCTTCGCGGATAAGCATGCCCAGCTTTTCATAGGTGTTGGAAGCGGGGCCCACAGTGGCCACGATCTTGACTTTATTAAAATGGGGGTCGGTTCCATGTACGACGGTTCGGGTTTTTAAGAATGGCGCCTAGGCGGAGGGCAAGCGAAGGACCTCATCCCGCTGCCAAAAACCGCGGCCGAATGCTATTTAGGCCGGGAATCAGGGTAACGGAAAAAGGTCCTTGGCTGCGACTCAGCTAGCCGCCACAGGTTGTGCGAGCTCAAAAGAGCAGATTTTCTTTGAATTTTAACGTATTCGGGTCGAATTGACAGGCGTACTGTACCTCCGGCAGGCGGGTGAGTTGCTCCAGCAGCTCCTCCGGGGCCAGCGGCCCGGCCCCGTTGCTGACCTGAATCAGGTAGTCATACTCTTTGATGTCGGGAGCCAGAAATGGTTTCTTCAGCGGGGAGGGGTCTACCGAGCGGTTGCGCAGCAGGCGCAGGGTGCTGTTTTCGGTGGCGTGGAGGTAATTACTGATGACCAGCCGGCCCTGGGCAAACAAATCGTAGATTAAATCCTGCTGCTTTATCAGGCGCAGGCGTAGCGAACTGTTGAGCGTCCAGGCCAGCTTATGCTCCCGGCTCGACGACACAATGCCGAACAAGTCGAAGTCACAATCATAGTCTACGTCCAGTGTGAGCGTTTTCATAAGGCACTACCAAAAACAAGGAAGAACAAAATTACACACGCAACAGGGCCAAAGAAACCACCTCAGCCATAATCTTACACTGCCAAGATTACAGGCTGCCGGTTTGAAAATGTTAGGGAAGTTAGTGTTATTTGTGCCGAGTTTTCTCTAAACCCCCACGGAAATGTCTGAAATTGCAGAAAAAGTAAAAGCCATTATCATCGATAAACTTGGTGTTGAAGCGTCTGAAGTTACTCCTGAGGCTAGCTTCACGAACGACCTGGGTGCTGATTCCCTGGACACCGTCGAGTTGATCATGGAGTTCGAAAAGGAGTTCAACGTGTCTATCCCCGACGATCAGGCTGAAAACATTGCCACCGTTGGTCAGGCTGTCAGCTACCTGGAAGAGCACGCTAAGTAAGGCTTTGCTTCTTTCTCCCCTGTTTTAGTGCTTACCGGCCGGCTAGCCGCCGGCCGTTTTGCTTTTTATTCAGTCTCCACTTTCGCCTATGTCTCTTCGGAGAGTTGTTGTGACCGGCCTTGGTGCCATTACCCCGCTGGGCAAGAACGTCGCCGAATTCTGGGACGGGTTGTCGCGCGGCGTAAGCGGTGCGGCCGCCATCACCCGCTTCGACGCCAGCAAGTTCAAAACGCGCTTTGCCTGCGAGGTAAAAAACTACAATCCTGACGACTACTTCCCCACCAAGGAAGGTCGGAAGATGGACCTGTTCACGCAGTTTGCCGTCATTGCCAGCGACGAGGCCATTAAAGACGCCAATCTTGAGGGCGTCAACAAGGACCGGGTCGGCGTTATCTGGGGCTCGGGCATTGGGGGCCTGAAAACCTTCCAGGAGGAGTGCTTCAACTTCGCCAAAGGAGATGGTACGCCACGCTACAACCCTTTCTTTATCCCGAAGATGATTGCCGACAGCTCGTCGGGAAACATCTCGATTAAGAATGGTTTTCGCGGCCCTAACTTCGTCACGACCTCGGCCTGCGCCTCATCGTCCGACGCCATCGTGGCCGCCTACAACTACATCCGCCTGGGTATGGCCGACGTGGCCGTAACCGGCGGCTCGGAAGCGGCCATTACGGAGGCCGGCGTAGGGGGCTTCAATTCCCTAAAGGCCATGAGTGAGCGCAACGACGATGCGCAATCAGCCTCCCGCCCTTACGACAAAGACCGGGACGGTTTCGTCCTGGGTGAGGGTAGCGGCGCTTTGGTCATCGAGGAGTATGAGCACGCTAAGGCCCGCGGCGCCAAGATCTACGCCGAAATTATCGGCGGCGGCTTGTCGTCGGATGCCTACCACATCACTGCTCCCGACCCTACGGGTGAGGGCGTGGTGCTGGTCATGCAGAACGCTTTGCGGGATGCTGGTATCGGTCCGGAAGACGTTGATTACATCAACACCCACGGCACGAGCACGCCGCTGGGCGACGGTGCCGAAATCAAGGCTATCCAGAAAGTGTTTGGAGAGCACGCCTATAATCTGAACATCAGCTCTACCAAGAGCATGACCGGTCACCTGCTGGGTGGGGCGGGAGGTATTGAGGCGCTGGCCAGCATTCTGGCTATCCAGCACGGCATTGTACCGCCCACCATCAACCACTTTACCGACGACCCCGAGCTGGACGCGCGCTTGAACTTCACGTTCAACGAGGCCCAGCAGCGGGAAGTGACGGTGGCCATGAGCAACACCTTCGGGTTTGGGGCCACAACACGTCGGTCATTTTCCGCAAGTTCCGCGACTAATGCTTCGACCGGGTCAGCCACTACCGCTCTTCGGATTTTTCCGGCGGCTGCTAGGGCAGGACCGGGCTTTTCGCCAAGCCATTGCTACGGTAATCGGCCGCACGCCTGACAACGTGCGGCTTTACCATTTAGCCTTCACCCATTCCTCGGTGGTGCGGCAGCAGGGCGACACAGCCCGGCACCAAAGCAACGAGCGGCTGGAGTTTCTGGGCGACGCCGTGCTCGGGGCCGTGGTAGCCGAGTACCTGTTTCGTAAGTTTCCCTACGAGCAGGAAGGCTTCCTAACCGAGCTTCGGTCGCGCATCGTAAACCGGGAAAGCCTGAACGGGCTGGCCCTGAAAATCGGGCTGGATAAGCTCGTGCAGCTCGACCCAGCTCAGGGCCGCGCCGCCCGCTCCCGCTCCGTGAATGGCAACGCGCTGGAAGCCTTGGTAGGAGCTATTTACCTCGACCAAGGCTATAAAGCGGCCCGCAAGTTTGTGCTGACCCGCCTGATTAAGCCCTTTATTGATGTCAAGTCGTTGATTGAAACGACGGCCAACTTCAAGAGTAAGCTGATTGAGTGGGCCCAGCGGCAGGGCAAAACCATTCGCTACGACCTGACCGGCCAGCCCCGGGCGGGCGGGGTAATGGAGTTTTCGGCCACCGTACTGCTGGACGATGAGCCCGTGGCTACGGGTATGGGCTTGTCGAAGAAACAGGCGGAGCAGCTGGCTGCCGAACGGGCTTTGGCGGCGCTGGGCATCTAACAGCTTGCTTTTGCTAATATCCGGCCGCTACGGGCACGATGCAACCTTTTGCCAAAAGCCCTGACGTTACGCCAACGTCGGGGCTTTTGCGTTAGAAGGTTCGAGGTAGAAACTTGAGCCTAGGCCTAACAATGACTTGGTTACGCAGGTGCTGACTGCGCCGTGGCAAACGTGAAGCGGCTGCTGTTGCCTCCTCAGCTCCGCCAACCCTGGCGGTATCTGGCCTTTTTACGCATCAAACACAACCTGCTGCGGTGAAAAGCAGTTGTTTTGTGGAAACACTCCCAAACTTATGAGACTAGCCGGCGCCGCCCTCAACCAGATACCTTTTGACTGGCAGCATAATCTGCGCACGATTAAAGAAGCCATTGAGCAGGCCAAGGCCGCCGGGGTTGAGATGCTATGCTTGCCGGAACTGTGCCTGACCGGCTACGGCTGCGAAGACTTGTTTCTGAGCGACTGGCTTTCGGCCGAAGCGCTGGAGTACCTGCAGCAGGTGCGGCCCTGGACGGAAGGCATTCTGGTGTGCGTGGGCCTGCCCGTGCGACTGGACGGGCGTACCTACAACACGGCCGCCGTGTTGCGCGACGGAGAAATCCTGGGGTTTGCAGCCAAGCAGTTTCTAGCCAATGACGGCGTGCATTACGAGCCGCGCTTCTTCAATTCCTGGCGCGCCGGCGAAACCGGTACCGTAAGTTGGGAAGAGCAGCAGTGGCCCATCGGCGACATTGTGTTTGAGCACAAAGGCGTGCGGTTTGGCTTCGAAATCTGTGAGGATGCCTGGCGGCCCGACAACGAGCGGCCCGCCTGCCGCTTGAAGGGGCGCGTAGACCTGATAATGAACCCGTCGGCCAGCCACTTTGCCATGAGCAAAACCGACGTGCGCTACAACCTGGTGCTGAATGCCTCGCGCAACTTCGACTGCACCTACCTCTATGCCAACCTGCTCGGTAATGAGGCCGGCCGCATGATTTACGATGGCGAAATTCTGGTGGCCCGCAACGGCCACCTGCTGATGCGTAACCAGCTGCTGAGCTTCAAGGAGGTCGACATGGAGTATGTGGACGTGGATTTTGCCACGCCGCTGGCCCCAGCCGCTACTCTGACCCCGTTGCCCGAGCCCGACGAGTACCGGGAGCTGAACCAGGCGTTGAGCCTGGCCTTGTTTGACTATATGCGCAAGGCCCGCACACGCGGTTTCGTGCTCAGCCTTAGCGGCGGGGCCGACTCCTGCATGTGTGCCGTGGGCGTGGCCGAAATGGTGCGCCTGGGTACCCAGGAAATCGGGATGGCCGAGTTTATGCGCCGCTCCGGCTGCTTTACCGCCGACGATATTGCCCGCATAGCCGGGCCGGCCGAGCCCCAGTCCGACCAGAACGCCCCGGGCCCGAAAGACGCCTCGCACACCCAACCCAACGCCGAGCAGCAGCGGCAGCAGCAGGAAATTACCGGACACCTGCTCACCTGCGCCTACCAGGGCACCGTCAACTCCTCAGACGACACATTTAACTCGGCTAAAGAGCTGGCCGATTCCATCGGGGCCGTGTTCTATAACTGGGGCATTGATGAGGAAGTAACCGGCTACGTAGGCAAGATTGAGCATGCCCTGGGCCGGGAGCTGACCTGGAAAACCGACGATTTGGCGTTGCAGAACATTCAGGCCCGGGTGCGGGCCCCCGCCATCTGGCTCTTGGCCAACGTGCAGAACGCCCTGCTCATTACCACCTCCAACCGCTCGGAGGCCTCGGTGGGCTACTGCACCATGGACGGCGACACGGCCGGCAGCATCTCGCCCATTGCCGGCGTCGACAAGGATTTCGTGAAAAAGTGGCTGCGCTGGGCCGAAACCGAGCTGAACTACCCCGGTCTGCGCCACGTGAATGCCCTGCAGCCCACGGCCGAGTTGCGGCCCAGGAAGACAAGCAAACCGACGAGCGCGACTTGATGCCCTACATTCTGCTCAACCGCATTGAGCGGCTGGCCTTCTACAACCGGCTGAGCCCGCAGCAGGTGTACGTCACGCTGCTGCAGGAGGAAAAAGACACCGACCCCGAGCAGCTCAAAACCTACGTGAAGCGCTTCTATTCGCTTTGGTCGCGCAACCAGTGGAAGCGGGAGCGGTTTGCCCCGGCTTTCCACCTCGACGACTACAATGTGGACCCTCGCTCGTGGCTGCGCTTCCCGATTTTGAGCGGCGGCTTCACTCAGGAGCTCAACAGCCTCTAGCCGTTTCGGGCCGGGTGTGTGGCATTCTGGCAGCATTGCGTACTTTCGGGCCCAATATTTCCTTTCGTTTATGAGCCTGCTTGCCTATATCACCTGGGACGTGTCGCCCATCATTGCCGAAATCGGCCCGCTGACGCTGCGCTGGTACGGCCTGCTGTTCATGTCGGGCTTCGTGGTGGGCACTTTCGTGCTGTCCCACATCTACAAGTCGGAGCGGGTATCGCCGCGCTGGGTAGATGTTATTACGCTCTACATGCTGGCTGGCACCATCATCGGGGCGCGGCTGGGGCACTGCTTGTTTTACGACCCCAAGCACTACCTGGCCAACCCCATCGAGATTCTCAAGATCTGGGAAGGCGGCCTGGCCAGTCACGGCGCTACCATCGGCATTCTGCTGGCTTGCTGGTTTTTTGCCCGCAACAATAAGTTCGACTACCTCTGGGTGCTTGACCGGATTGTGATTGTGGTAGCCATCGGCGGGGCGCTGATTCGGATGGGTAATTTGATGAACTCCGAAATTGTGGGGCAGCCCACGGATAAGCCCTGGGCTTTCGTCTTCCCGCGCGACACTGAGCACCTGGAGCCGGCTCGTCCGGGCCAGACGTTGCCTGCCGGCGCCCTGTACGTGGAGCGCAAGGTGCAGGCCGACGGCAAAGTGGGCATCCAGACGTTTGGTGCTGACCACACACCTACTTCGGCCACCGAAGTGGCAGTGCCCCGTCACCCCACGCAGCTTTACGAATCGGTATTTTGCATAGTACTGCTCCTGTTGCTTTACGCGCTGTGGAACCGTACCAAGGAGCGTACCCCGCGCGGCCTGCTGTTCGGGCTGTTTGTCGTCATCTTGTTTACGCAGCGCTTCCTGGGCGAATTCCTCAAGGAAGATCAAGGCGGCTGGGACCGGACGATGATGGACGTTACGCATCTGAACCTGGGGCAGCTGCTGAGCATTCCGCTGATTCTGGTGGGCATCTGGGTGCTGTGGCGGGCCGGCAAAGACCCGCGCAACCCCTACGGCTACGCCCCGCGCGACTTAGGACAGGAGGAAGAAACCAAGCCCGTAGCCCGGGTCCGGTAATACCCCAACAAAGCACAAAAGGCCGATTCACTGCTGAATCGGCCTTTTGTGCTTTGTAACGTGACGGGCTAGAGCGAATACTCGTAGATGTTGCCTTCCTCGGTGCTGATGAAAAGCTTATTGTTGTCGTCTTTGTGGAAGACAATGCCCTCCGTTTGGCCGGCACCTTTCAGCGAAATCCGGCGGGGAGTGGCTTTCAGGGCAGCTTCGAAGCTGTTGCCTTCCAGCATAAACAGCTCTTCGCGGGCCAGTAGCGCAATGCGGTGCCCATCCGAACTCACGTCGGCGCCGGTTACTTCGCCGGCAATGGCAATCTTAGTCAGCAGGCGGGCCTTCTGGTTGCCGGGCTGGTCGGAGAGGGTATAGACCTTGCTGGTCTGGCCGGCGCCCCGGTCTTTGGTAAAGAGGTACACTTTGCCGCCGTACCAGAGCGAGGCCTCACAGTCGAAGTTGCGCTGCTTTTTGCTGGGAGGAAAGGCCGTCTGGTCGGCGTAGCTGAAGTTGGAACGGCTCAGGTCCTGGGAGTTCGACGTAGGATTGATACGGTACACCACCAGGTCGCGGCGGGTGTTGTTGTTGTTGCCCGCGTCGACCACGAAGATGTTGCCTTTGTTGTCCTGAGCCAGGCTTTCCCAGTCGATGTTGGAAAACGGCAGGGTAGATTTACCCAGCAGGCGGCCCGTCATGTCAATCTTGTAAAGCACCGGCTCGTTGCCCGCGTCGGCGTGGGTGTAAAACGTGCCGGCAGTTTCGGCCCGGGCCAGGCCCGAGCTTTCGGGCACGCCGCCGTTGAGGGCGCCTACTTTGCGCAGGCCCGGAATGCTGCTTTCGATGAGGTTATTTTCCAGGCTTTCCGATTTGTCCTTTTTCTTGCCGCCCTTGCCCTTGTTTTCGTCGCTCTGGGCCTCGGAGCAGCTAGTGGAAAACAGAACAGTAGAGAGGGAAGCCGTCAGCAGAAATAAGCGCATGCGTGAAAGGAGTATAGCTGAAAAAAAGCCTTTGCCCGCGGGCAAAGGCGTGAAAACGAGGTATCGTATACGCAGCCGGTGGGCTTAGGGTACGGGGTCGAAGCCGTGGCCGCCCCAGGGGTGGCAGCGGCTGATGCGGCGCAATGCCAGCTTGCCGCCCCGCCAGGGCCCGTACTTCTGCACGGCCTGGGCCGCGTAGGCTGAGCAGGTGGGCTGGTAGCGGCAGCTGGGCGGCGTCAGGGGCGAAATCAGGTTGCGGTATACCCAGATCAGGCCCAGCAGCAGCTGGCGGAAAAGGTAGGACATGCGCGAAGATACAGGAAGCTGGTAAAGCGGCCGGCAGGGCGCTGGTGGCACGAACCGAACCATGTTTTCGTAAGTTTGACTTAGTAAACAGCCCGGGCCGCGGTTCGGGTTTCCTTTCACTTTCTCCCTCTTTCCACCCATGGTACAAAAACTCTGGGCAAAGGTCCTGCTGCTGGCATTATTGCTGCCCGCCGTAGCCCGCGCCGACGAAGGTATGTGGCTGCCGCTCTACGTGAAGCGGCTCAACTACGCCGACATGCAGAAAAAAGGCCTTAAGCTGACGGCCGAAGAAATCTACGACATCAACAACGCCAGCCTCAAGGATGCCATTGTGCAACTCGGCGGCTTCTGCACCGGCGAGTTTGTGAGCAGCCAGGGGTTGATGCTGACCAACCACCACTGCGGCTACGACGCTATTCAGACCCACAGCACGCCGGAAAACAACATTCTGGAGAAAGGCTTTTTCGCCACGACCAAGAGCGAGGAGAAAACCAACCCTGGCCTGTTTGTGGATATTCTGGTGCGCATGGAAGACGTGACGGGCAAGGTGCTGGAAGGCATTACGCCCCAGACCTCGGAAGTAGAGCGCGCCGTGCTGATTCAGAAGCGCCAGAAGGAAATGGCCGATGCCGCCAAGGAAAACGGGCAGTACGTGGCCTACGTGCGCGACTTTTTTGCCGGCAACGAATACTACCTCTTCGTGTACCAGCGCTTCGGCGATGTACGCCTGGTAGGCGCCCCGCCGGAAGCCATTGGTAAATTCGGCGGTGATACCGACAACTGGGAGTGGCCCCGCCACACCGGCGACTTCTCGATGTTCCGCGTGTACGCCGATAAGAACAACAAGCCCACCGCCGGCCCCAGGCCGACAACGTGCCCTACGTACCCAAGAAGCACCTGAGTGTAAGCCTGCAGGGAATAAATGAAGGTGACTTTGCCATGGTATTCGGCTTTCCCGGCCGCACCCAGCGCTTTTTGCCTGCTGCCGGTCTGCAAATGACGCTCGACCAAAGCAACCCGGCCCGCATCAAGCTGCGCGACACGCGGCTGAAGCTCTGGAAAGAAGATTCGGACGCTAATCCGGCTATTCGCCTGAAGTACGCTTCCAAATACGCCAGCATTGCCAACTACTGGAAGTATTTCATCGGGCAGAACGAGGGCATGAAGCGCCTCAAAACTGTGGACCAAAAGAAAGCGGAGGAGGCTTCCCTCATGCAGTGGATTGCGGCTGACGCCTCGCGCGGGCAGAACTACGGCTCGGCCCTGAACGACATCAACCAGGCTTACGCTGGCTTGCGCGACTATAACCTGAGCTCGGTGTACATGAACGAAGCGGCCTACGGCACCGAAATCGTGGCCTTTGCGGCTCGGCTGGCTCCTCTCTACAGCACCCTTAAAGACCCCAAAGCCGACAAAGCCGCCGTGCAGAAAGCTACGGCCGATTTGAAGGACGCCGTAGCCGAGCATTTCAAGGACTACAACGCCCCAACCGACAAGAAGGTCTTTGTGGCCCTGATGCAGCTCTACGCCACCGATGTGCCCAAAAACCAGCTGCCCGACGTGTTCCAGACCGTGCAGAAGCAGTATGGCGGCTCCATGCAGAAGTACGCCGACTACGTGTTTGCCAACTCCTTCCTGACTTCGAAAGCCAAGACCGATGCTTTCCTGGCCGCGCCCACGCTGGCCAAGCTGGAAGCCGACCCTGGCTTCAAGACCTGGAACTCGGTGTACACGAATTACACTCAGAACATTCTGCCCAAAATGCAGGCCAATCAGGCCACCCTGGCCCGGGCCAACCGCGCCTACGTAGCTGCGCTGCGGGCCAAGAATACCGACAAGGTGTACTCGCCCGATGCCAACTCGACCCTGCGCCTGAGCTACGGCACCGTGCGCGACTATTCGCCCCGCGACGCGGTGGACTATAAGTTCTACACCACCGCCCAGGGCATTCTGGACAAGGAAGACCCCACCAACCCCGAATTCGTGGTGCCGGCTAAGGAAAGCCAGCTGCTGCAAGCCAAGGACTACGGCCGTTTCGCCGATAAGGACGGCACCCTGCACGTGGCCTTCACCACTGACAATGACATCACCGGCGGCAACTCCGGCTCCCCGGTTATCAACGGCCGCGGGGAGCTGATCGGTATTGCCTTCGACGGCAACTGGGAAGCCATGACCGGCGACCTGGCCTACGACAAGGACCTGAAGCGCTGCATCAACGTGGACATTCGCTACGTGCTCTGGTGCGTAGAGAAGCTCGGCGGCGCCAAGGCGTTGGTGGATGAAATGACCATCGTCAACAACGGCCCGAACCCCGGCGTGGGCCCGCAGGGCAGCGGCTCGGCCATGCTCAATCAACTCGGCGACGTGGACAAGATGAAGGTCAAGACCGACGACGGACAGAAGACCAAGATCAAGAAGAAGAAAGGCAAGGAAAAAGAGGAAGCGGCGGCCGGCATGTAAGGCATAACCCCGTTTCTTTCAGCTTGAAAGGCCCCGGTGCACGTAGCGTCGGGGCCTTTTTGCGTGTCGTCCGAAAATAGCGGCGTTGGCATGCGTCATTTTACCTGAACATTGAGCTACTTAGGGAGCTAAAAACTATTTGCTGCAGCCTATGCTAAAATTATACTCGCTACTAAGTGCTTTCCTGCTTACTACTCTGGCTGCCGCCCAAGGCAACGGCCCCGGCGTGCGCGGGGCCCGTGCCGCCGCTTTGGGCAACGCCTCCCTGACGCTGACCGACGTGTGGTCTGTGGGCAATAACGTGGCAGGACTGGGACAGGTCACGAGTGCGGCCGTGGGCTTCTACGCCGAAAACCGCTACCTGAGCCGGGCCTTAAACACGGCCGTGCTGGCTGCCGCCTTGCCCATTGGTCCCACTACCGACGGCAAGGCTTCCCGCGGCGTAGTGGGCTTCGAAGCCCAGCGCTTCGGCGACAAGCTCTACTCCGAGCAGCGCGTGGGCGCCGGCTACGGCTACCGTGGCAGTCTAATCAGCGTCGGTGCCCGTTTCGATGTGCTGCAAGTCAGTATTGAGGGGCTGGGCAGCAAGCGGGCCGTGGCCGTGTCCTTGGGCGGGCAGGCCGAAGTGCTGCCCAAAAAGCTGTATTTCGGGGCGTACCTCTACAACCTGAACCAGGCTCGGCTGGCCGAATACCAGAACGAGCGGGTGCCCACAGTGCTCAAGGCCGGCCTCTCGTTTCGGCCCACCGACAAGGTGATGCTGAACGTCGAAACCGAAAAGGATGTAGACCAAGCTGCTGATTTCAAGGCCGGCCTCGAGTATCAGGTTATTGAGGCGCTGGCCGTGCGCGGCGGGTTTTCTACGCTCAGCCGCCAGACTACTGGTGGGGTAGGGCTGCGGGCCGGGCAGTTCCGCTTCGACTATGCTGCGGCCTGGCACACGGCGCTGGGGCTGAGTCAGCATCTGGCCATTGGGGTGCAGCTAAACCGGGCCGCCAAATGAAACGGGTGTTCTTATCTGTAGCAGCACTTTCCCTGCTGCTAGCCGCCCGCCCCGTCCGGGCCAGGAGTACGTGCGCCCCCCGGCCGACCTCGACCGGCTGGTACAGGAGTTGTTTGCCGAAATTCAGAGTGACCAGGTACCCTACGAGGACCTCTACGAAACCCTGCTGCTGTATTATCAAACGCCGCTCAATCTGAATACCGCTACCCGTGAAGAGCTGCGGGCCCTGCTGTTGCTGTCAGAAACCCAGATTACGGCCCTGCTCGACCACCGCGCAGCCCAGGGCAACCTGATCAGCCTGTATGAGCTGCAAAGTGTGGAAGGCTTCGATCTGCGTACTATTTACCGGGTTTCACCCTTTGTGGCGGTGCAAAGCAGCACTGGCAACGCAGCCCGCGGCCCATTGTGGCAGCGCATTGCTCAGGAAGAAAACAATGCCCTGTTTGTGCGCTACGAGCGGGTGCTGCAAGACCGGCAGGGCTACGCTGCTCCCGATACGACCAGCACCGGCCGGCCCGCCAGCCGCTACCTAGGCTCCCCGGATAAGCTGCTGGTGCGCTACCGCGTGAGTCATCAGCGCGACTTTAGCCTGGGCATCACGGCCGAGAAAGACGCCGGTGAGCCGCTGGTTTGGAGCCCCGGTACCCGCCGCTACGGCGCCGACTTCTACTCCGGTCACTTTGTACTGCAGGAGCGGGGTAAGCTCAAAACCCTGGCCCTAGGCGACTACCAACTGCAGTTTGGGCAAGGCTTGCTGCTGTCTTCGGGCCTGCAGGTCGGGAAGGGCGCCGAAACCATTACCACCATCCGGCGCAGCAGTTTGGGCGTGCGGCCCTATTCCTCGGTGCTGGAAAGCACGTTTTTCCGCGGGGCGGCGGCCACTTTTACGCTGACCTCCACGCTGCGGGCCACGGCCTTCGTGTCGCGCAAGCGGGTGGATGCCAACGTGCAAACCGCCGCCGACTCCCTGGCTGAATTCGACGAGTTTTCCTCGGGCTTTCTGCTTACGGGCTTCCACCGCACGGCCAACGAACTGGCCAACCGCCAGACCCTGCGTGAAACCATCGGGGGCGGCAACCTGACCTATACCAGCCGGAGCAGCAACTTCAGCGCCGGCCTCACGGCCGTGGATTCGCACTTCGACAAGCCCTTGCAGCGCCAGCCCGAGCTGTATAACGCCTTCGAGTTTCGGGGTCGGCACAACCTGGCCATTGGCGTCAACTACAGCTACGTTATTCGAAACATCATCCTGTTTGGCGAAACGGCCCGCTCCAGCAGCGGGGCATCGGTACGGTAAACGGCCTGCTGGCTAGCCTGGCCTCCAACGTGGATGTGTCGATGCTGTACCGCAACTACGCCCGCGACTTTCACACGTTCTACGGCAACGCCTTGAGCGAAAATACCCGCAACATCAACGAGAAAGGGCTGTACGTGGGCCTGAAAGTGCGCCCGGTGTCGCGCTGGGAAGTGTCGGCCTACTATGACCAATTCAGCTTCCCGTGGCTGAAGTTTCAGGCCGGTACGCCCACCGAGGGTCACGATTGGCTGGTGCGGGTGGCCTTTACCCCATCCAAAACCAGCCTGCTCTACGCCCAGATTCGCAACAGGATGAAAGAGTACGACGTGGCCACCGCGCCCGGCCGCAACCTGCCCCTGACGGCTCCCACGCAGCGTCGCAGCCTGCTGTTGTTCTACGACACCAGCCCCACGCTGATTCTGAGTTTGCGTACCCGCCTGCAGGGTACGCACTTCCGCGAAGACGACGGCCCGCAGCGCACGGGCTACGTGCTAGCTCAGGACGCCTCGGTGAAAATTGGTAGGCGGCTGCAGCTCAGTGGCCGCTACGCCCTGTTCGATACCGACGACTTCGACACCCGCCAATATGTGTTTGAGCAAGACGTGTTGTACGCCTTTTCCGTGCCGGCTCTCAGTGGGCAGGGTACCCGGGCTTACGCCATTGCCGAGGTGAAATTCTCCAAGCACCTGACGCTGTGGCTGCGCTACGCCGAGACCCACTACCGCAATCAAACCACGGTGGGCTCGGGCCTGGAAGAGCTGCAGGGGCCGCGGCGCTCCGAGGTAAAGGTGCAGGCCCGCTACCGGTTTTAACCCCACTGCCATGGTTACTAGAAAGGCTGCGGGCAAATAAAAAGGGCGGCTCCAATGTGGAGCCGCCCTTTTTTAGGGATTATCAGCTGCTGATTACTGCTTCAGCAGGCGCTGCACCGCCGTGCCTTCTGGCATGTCGATGTGCAGCTGATATACGCCGGTACCGAGCTTGCTCAGATCCAGCTCATACTGCAGCAGGGCAGCACCTTTGGTCAAAGCCTGGGTAGCTACGGTGCGGCCCAGAGCGTCGGTTACGCGCAGCGTAACGGTGCCGCGCTGGGTGTTGTCCATGTTAACCTTGAAGATACCCGTGCTCGGGTTCGGGTACACCTGAATGCCTTTGAGCAAAGCCGCCGTCTGGTTGCCCAGCACGTTGGCTTCGTTGGTATAGGCCGAGGCCCCGATGGTGTTGACCGAACGGACGCGGTAGAAGTAGCGGCCCGTGGCAGTCACCTGATCTTCGTAGTACGTGTTGGGAGCCGCTACTGTGGCCACACGCTGGAAGTTGGTGTTATTCTGGAAGGAACGCTCCACCTCGTACGATGCGGCGTTAGAAGTTGGGTCAGCCGACCAGATGACGTCTACTTTGCCGGTGCCGTTGCTGAACGTGTTGTAGAGCGTCTGCAGCGCGAAGGGAGCAGGGGGCAACGTGCCCAGCGTGCATAGCTCCAGGCTCCAGGAGCGCAACGAGCCGCCGTTGGCCGCGTTGTTGTCGTTGACGGTCAGAGTCCATTCGCCGCTGGCAGGAACGTTGGCTAGGTCGCCCAGGTTGCCTACCGGCCGTACCGTAGCTCCTGTGCTCAAGGGGCAGCTCAGAGCCGCCGTAGCCGCGTCGTCAAAGTTCAGGTTGATGTCGGCGGTACCGGGGCAGGCATTGGCTACCAGCGTAACCGAGCGCCCGGCCGGATTGGTCAGCGTCAGCGTCAGCTCACTTACGGCCGGATGAGTCAGCACCAGGTTACGGATGCGCACGTCGGAAACAACTTCCGAAGTGCCGACCGAGATAACCGAAGTTACTACCCGGGTAGCACCGGCTGGAATAGCCCTTGGCACCTGCGTGGCAGCAATGGTCTGACATAGCGCCACACCCGTCTGGAACTGGGTAACAGCGGAGAACGGAGCCACACCGCAGGGGCTGGTAGCCCGTACGCGCCAGAAGTAGGTCGTATTGGGCTGCAGCGAGATGCTGGACGTGAAGCTTGTGCCGGTTACCGGAGTCAGCGCTACCACGGGGTAGTGAAGGTGGAGTTGGTGGCTACTTCAATCTCGTACCCCGTGGCGTTGGCTACCGGAGCCCACGAGAAGCGGGGGCGCAGCGTGCTGCGGTTGGCAGCCGTTGGCGCCACTGGTACCGCCGCCTGCGTTGCCAGCCGGTCGATGTTGATCAGGAACTGCTGCTGCTGGGTGACGCTGCCGCTGGTTCCTACCAGGTTGATCAGGTAAGAGCCCGAAGGAGTAGCCGTGGTGGTCGTGATGGTTGCCGTAGTGGAGCCGCCCGTCGTAACCGAAGGGTTGGCGTACGTTACCGTCATGCCCGCGGGCAGGTTGGATGCCGACAGCGCAACCGCGCCTGAGAAGCCCTGCAGTTGGCCTACGGCCACGTTGAGGGTGGTAGAAGCGCCCGGGCAGAACGTTGGGGCCGTTCCCGAAGCCGTGGTCGGCGTCAGGAAGAACGTGGGACCGGTGGGTACTTCAATGCTAAAGTTGCTGTTCGAAATATCGAAGAAAATGTTGCCCGAAGCTTGCACCTTGATGCGAGCCTGGGAAGAGGCGGCGATGCTCGTTGGCACGGTTACCAATTGAGTACCGTCGTTGGGAGTATTAGCCAGCAGGGTGGTGGGGAAAGTGCGGCCACCATCGGTGGAGAGCATGATGTCCACATTTGCCGCGTTGATGGGGGCAGCCGTGGTGTTGGCTACATCCCACGTTACCTGCTGCGGAGCGCCGGCCAGCCACCGAACGGGGCCAGGAGTGGCCGTATTCGGGAAGGTTACCAGGAACGGACCCGCCGTGGGTACTACTACTACGTGCATGGAGTCGTAGTCGACGCCACCGCCAGCCACGCGGTTGTCGCGGGCTACCAGGCGGAAGATCAGACGGCGGCCGTACGTGGGCAGAATCTCACCAATCGTGTCGGTGTTGGTAATCAGGTTGTAAATCTTGGGGAAGGTGCGCGTGGGCGAAGCCGTTGGGGTAAAAAACCGGAAAATCGGTGCGTTGCCCACGGGCTGCGTTGGCGGACCCGTCGGCCCCAGGTTGTACTGCTCCCAGCTGTAAGTCAGCGGGTCGTTGTCGGCGTCGGTGGCCGAGCCGGTCAGGCTGAAGGGCGTGCGAACCGGAATCTGGTAGTTGGTCCCGGCATTTACTACCGGGGGTGTGTTATTGGTCGGCGTGGCCACGGCGCAGTTGCCGGCCCCGTTGATGTGGGCTACAATCTGGTCGAAGCTGCGCGAGTGGAAATACGGCACGCTGTTGCGGGCCAAGTCCTGAGGCGTGCAGATACCGGCATAGGCCATAATGGTCACGCCACTGCCAGGTTCGTAAGCCGATACGGCCGACAGGTTGCTACCGGCGCAGTTGCCGGTGTTGCTGTTGAAGGTATGGTCGCCGCCAAACTGGTGGCCCATTTCGTGGGCTACGTAGTCAATGTCGAAAGCATCACCCACCGGGTTGGTCAGACCCGTTACCCGCGGGCCTTGCCCTGGGTATAAGTGGCATTAACCGGCATGCAGACCGAAGGCTTCTGGGCTACCCCACCACCGCCAGTGCTGAATACGTGGCCGATGTCGTAGTTGGCATCGCCGATGATGGTGGAAATGGTCCGCTGGTTTTCATTGAGCAGCACAAACCCATCATCATTGGTGAAAGGGTCGGCGGCAGCATCTGTATAAATTATCTGGTCGTTGTTGGCAATGAGTACCATCCGCACGGCCACTTCCTTCTCGTACACGCCATTCACACGGTTCATAGTCGTGACCATGCCCGCCAGTGCCCCAGCTTTGGTGCCGCCTTTGGTAGCCGCATATTCACCGGTACAGGCCAAAGCCAGACGGTAGGTGCGCAGTTGCGTACCGTTGGGAATGCGTTTGAATTCCGTGGGCTGTGGCAGGTCAATGGCTTCCTGTTCGGAGTTCAAGCACGCCCGGCCCATGGCAACCTGGTTCATCGACTGCCGGTCGAATACCAAGTGGTGCACGTTGTCGCCCTGAACGGCGGGGTCAATGTAAGTTGTCTTACCCTGCGCGCCCATGATCATGGCGTGGAAGCCGGCGGGCGACACGTCCAGGCGGGCCGTAGCTGCGGGGTCGTCGATGCCCTGGGCCTCGTAGGTCTTGATTTCCGGAAAGCGGGCGGCCAGCGAAGGATGCATCACGGGCACCTGGACTACGCGGAAGCGCTGCGAGGAGCCATCAGGCAGAGGCAGAGAAATAACCGTGGACGAGTTGCGGGCACCAGCGCCTTTCTCGGCGGGCGCTTTCTGCAGGGCGTCGCGCACGGCGGCCAACTGGAAAGCTACCGGCCGGAACTGGCGCAGGGCGGAGGTCGTGGAGCGGGCCGCTACGGGAACTTGGGTATCGTCGGCCCACAGCACCCGTTGGGCGGTGGCTTCCTGCGAAGCACCCAGCGCCACTAGCAAACCGCCGAATAAGGCCGGCCGCCACGTGCGCCATGAATTCGTAAAAAGTGAAGACATAGTTTGGATTAGGGGAAAAGAAGAATTGTTCGGAGTTGATTAAGAAGCCCTAAGATAGAATTTTTGCCTATGCCTTAAGCCCATCAACGCGAATTTCCTTCTTCCCTTTAACCCATCAGCGCGGGGAAGCGGCGGAGCCTTCAAACTTCTGCTTGCTGCCGGCCGGTAAGCTGGCTTGGTCGAAGCATAGGTAATACGTTGTGTCCCGCGGGCGAAAAGGCTCGATAAAATAGGTGTGGCCATGCCGAATCAGTTGGGCCCGCAGCCCCGCCGGCGTGATTTCCAGGCGCACATTACTGGCCGGCTGGCCTACTTCCTGCCCGCATACGTCTGCAGCTCCGGATATTTGGCAGCCAGCGCCGGGGCCATTACGGAGGAAGTACGCATCCGAAACCTCGCTACAGTGCCATCGGGCAGGGGCAGCTGCAACTCGGGACCCGCCGGCCCGGCGGTAGCGGTGGAAAGAATTCGACGCACTGCCTCCAGGTTGAGCCGCCATACTTGGTAGTGCTGCATCTGAATCCGGGGCTTGCCGAGCCGCTTGGCCTGCGCCGGAGCCACGACCTGCCAGTAAGTGGGTACCGACGGCGAACCGACGGGCAAAGAAGTGGCAAAGGCCTGGGTCCAAAGAGAAGCGGCGGCGAAAGTCAGGGAAAGGGCAGCAAGCATAGAGGCCGGTAGAAAGGGTGAGCAGATAACTCCTGATACTGCCAGCTCTTAGTCCAGAACCTTGCCGAACTCTCGCAGCTAAGCTTGGCATACTACGCAAGAAGCCCGGCTGGAAGGCATCCGGCCGGGCTTCTTGCGTAGTATCAGACTAGGTCAGGATTCCGTTTTAACGAAAACCAACTGGTTTTTGTCGGCCGCGCTGATTTTGCGGCGGAACTCCACGTAGGCTCCGTATTCGGTGCGGGCAAAGCGCGTCTGGGGCATGCGTAGCTGCCGCACGTACTGCAGCGTGCCGTCGGGCAGGGTCTGCACCTGGCTGGAATAGGTGCCAAAGGCTGTAGTCAGCTTAACCGGGGCCGGCAGGCTCTCGGGCTTCATACCGGCCGGCACGTGAATCCGGATGGTATCCGAATGCACGAAGGCGTTGTCGAGCCAGATGTCGGCCCGCCGCTCACCGACTGCCACGGGCAAGGAAGAGGTGCGGCTAAGCAGGTTAGGAGTCAGAAAAACGCGCTTGCCACTGGGCGGTGCCAAGTTGGGCACGCTCAGGCCCAGGGTTTCCACCATGGTCGGAACGGAGGTAGCCACTCCCGGGGCAAGATTGAACTTGGTGATGGTGAAGCTGGGCAAAGGCAGGCGGTCCGCTACTTTGTTCTTCTGCTCTGCCGACGACAAATTGTGCAGCAAGGCATTAGAGTAATCCTGCTCCAGGCCCGTACGCAGGGTCCGGATGGTAGCCGTGGCATTGCCCTGGGCGTCGAGGTACACGTCGGCGCGGCGCTCCTGGCGGTTTTCGGCCACCCCGTAGCGCGGTGTGCGCACCAGCTTCCCGCCCGTGGGCGTCAGGAGCAGCGCATGCCGGTTGCCGGTAAAGCTGCCCATATAGTTGAAGGCGTTGGTCTGACTGGTGCATTCCAGCCACACGGTATCCGCTTTGGCCCCTTTGGTCAGGGGCACGCACAACACCACGTGGTTGAACTGGGTACTGGGAAATTCGGTGTGAATATCCGGCTCATCGGCCCGTACCAGGGCGCAATAGGCCGTTACGTTGGCCGCCTGCAGCAGGGCCTTGCAGTAATTAGTTAAGGCCTTACAGTCGCCGTAGCCATTGGCCGCTACCGAAGCCGCCGGAAACGTCTGCCAGCCGCCGATGCCGAGCTGAATAGAAACGTAGCGGGTATTGGCTTGCAGAAACTCGTATACTTTGCGGATACGGGCCCGCTCGTCGGTTTCGCCCTGCACCAGGGCCGCCACGCGGCTTTTCAGCGCAGCGGGCAGCTCGTCGCGGCCTGCATTGAGGTCGTAGGTCCACTGACCCAGGGTTTGCCAGGACGTGAGTGTGCCGGCGTGACCCTGTACTTCGAAAGAAGATGGCGCCGTGAGTACGGCCGGCGTCAGCTCCCGGATGGGGGCGCATCCTGCTCTTCTTCCACGGCCGCCAAATCCTGTACCTGCCACTGGTACACATCGTTGGTTCCCTGCAGGGTATGCTGGGCCGTGCTGCCAGTGGGCAAATGCTGTTCTTGGAATCGCAGGGGCAGGGCCGTAGGGGTAACTACCCGAAACGAGGACTTCTCCACGGCCAGCTGTTCCTGCGGCTGCGGGTGCCACGATGGATAAAACAGGAGGTTGCTGGACGTCACCTCGTACTCGTATTCTACCGTGTACGGGTAAACGGGCTGCCGCATGTCGGCCACCCGGGCCCGGCCGTCGTTGGCTAGGCTGAACCCATCCGACAGGCTGTAGTCGCGCACGTTGCCAGACTTCAGTTGCAAATACGCCTGGCCCGCAGCGTTGTATACGGTTCCCCGCAGGTAACTGACCGTGTTGAGCTGGTCGTAGTACACCTGCATGGTAGCCCACTCGGCGCCGGCTTCGTCGAGGATGGTGACGGCCCGCCGCACGGTTTCCACCGTGCGGTTGGCTGATTTCACGACTAGCGTCTGCTCTTCGTTGCGCACGACAGCGTGAGCATTCTCACGGAGGGCAGCCGGCAGCGTAGCTACCGGGTACTTTAGGGGAACGCCCCCTACGGCGGCGCCGCTAGCCCATAGCAGGGCGGCTACGGAAGTAAAAAGCCGGCTCATGACTTCTTCTTCAGCACGATCTGCTCAGCCTGCTTGGCCAGCATCCGGTTGTAAAACTCGCGCAGGTAGGCATACTCCTCGGCCATGTACACGGGCTTGCGCAGGCTCATGCGGCTGGCAATCTGCACGGTGCCCTGGCCATTGTCCATTACCGTGTAGGAGAAGCGGCCCCCGTTGTCGGGCAAGTCCACGATGGAGGGCTTGGGAAGCTCTTCGGCCTGGTAGCCGGCCGGCAGCTGAATGGTGAGCATCACGGTTTCATCAACCTGAGCTCCAAAGTCAACCGGGAAGCGGCGTCCTTCGCGCTGGAACGGATTTTTCTCGTCCGTAAACTGGCGCATGGGGTTCAAATAAATCGTGCTTACGGGCGCGTCGGCACCGGGCATGCTAAACTCGTAGTCAACGGCCAGGGGCTTCTGCAGCAAGTCCCGCTCCTTGAAAGTGTACTTCGGAATGCTCCAGCCTTCGTGGCTGCTGATTATTTCCTCGATAAACTTCTTCTCCCCGTTTTTCTGCAGCTTTTCCCGGGTGCTCAGGCCCGAGTAGCCGCCGTGCTCCTGGTGAATCTTGCCGGTATAGCCGCCCCGCTCATCCAGGGTCAGCGTTACTTGGCGGTACTCCAGGTGGCGCTGGCTGGGCTGCAGGTTTACCCAGCGCGACTGAGCCGCGTCGGGCAGAATCAGGCGGCCGGTGCCACTCAGGCAGCGCGGGGGGAGCATGCCGCAGGGCACCAGCTCTTCGGTGGCGTCCAGTAGCATTTCCTTGCCCTCGGGCAAAGCCACGTGGGCCACTACGTAGTTGAATTTGGACAGCAGCGGAAAGTTCTGGTTCACCATGCCATTGTCGCGGGTGCTGAGCAGCACGGGATTGGCCTGCAGGCCCGCCTCGCGCAGGGCCGCAATCAGCAGTAGGTTGATGTCGGCCGCCGAGCCGCTGTGCTGGTCGTAGGCTTTGCGAACCGTGGAGGTGGAAAAAACGCGGTCCGCACCGTTGTACTTCACCGATTTGCGCACTAGGTCGTGAATGGCCGCAATGCGCTCCGGAGCATTGGGATTCTTGGCCAGCAGGGCCGTCAGCTGCTCTTTCAGAAAGCTGCCCCGGCTGAGCTGGGCGCCGAAGTTGTCGTCTTCGAGCAGAATCTGGTTGATTTTGTTCCAGGAGTTGGTCACACTCCGGTAGCCGCTGTTCGGCATTCTGGTGCCGGCCAGTTCAAAATCCATCTGGGCGACGTAGTCGTCGGGCGTGGTCATGAAGGGCTCCCGGCTTAGGGCCGGCACATCCTTCATAGCCCAGCGGTAGTTCGTAACCTGCGCCACCACCGGGTCCGAGCCGGCTATGGTGTACTGGGTATTCGTTACTTCCCGCTCCTGCGTAGCCAGGGGCTCGTAGCCCTGCAGCAGCATCTTATAGTCGAGGTATTCGGGAATGGCAATGCGGTACTCGCTCCAGCGGGTCGGAATACTGCGTTGAAACCGCCAGTCGTGCAGATTGAAGGTAAAGTCTGAGCTCAGCAAGTACGTGTACTCGATGATAGAGCCTTCCCGCACGTTGGGCAAGGTAAACTTGCGCACGGAGTTGTTAATGGTCGTCTGCTCCGTGAAGGTGGAAGACAGCTCCAGCTTCTCCTTTACCACCTGATTGTTAACCAGGTTGTAGGTATAGCCGCGCAGGTTGGTGAGCTTTTCCGCGTCGCCATCCTTGCGGTAGAGCGGGATGCGCACGGTAGCCCAGTCGTAGCCCGACTTTTTCAGGATTTTGATACGGGTAACCCGCTCCATTACGTACCGGAACTCGCCTTCGAAGACTTCGAAGCGGGTGCGGCCAAAGTCGCAGAGTACTACGGCTTCGGCTGCGCTGTCGGCCACGAAGTTTGCGGCGGTCAGGTCACGCTCATCAATCTTACCAAATTTAACGGGTTCATTCTGACCTAAAGCCGGAAGAGAAGTAATGCCCGCCACTACTACAGCCACAGCTGTGCGGCGAAGTAAAGGTGTTATCATACAAGAAGATAAAAGAGGAAAAGCTGAGAAATAGCAACAAATGCCTTTGCCAAAGCCAGGCAAAAGCAGCTAGATGGAACAGTAAATAGAGGCGAATCGGAAAGGGCGGATAATCGTAGGATAAAGATGCGGAAAACCCGCTATACTCCAAACTTCATGGCCGCTTCACACAAGATTTTTATATCTGACTAAAATCGGCTGGGCCTGGGCCAGCCAGTGGCGGCGGACAGTAGCTGCTAGGGCACCCGCTTAAGGACCAGGGGCTCATTTTGTTTGGCAAGAATGCGGGTGTTCAACTCGCGCAGGGCCCCATACTCGCGGGAGCTGTATTCGGCCCGGTTGAATTGCAGGCGGGTCGTCAGCTCCACGGTGGTAGGCGTGGGCTGCGTCACCAGGTACACGTAGCGCCCGGTGCCGCCGGGTATTTCCATAGTCAGCTTAGCTGGCATTTCCTGCACGATGTAGCCCTTGGGCAGAGCCAGCGTAATCACGGTGACGTGCTCCCGGGGCATGCCGAAGTCGACCGGGTAGACGCGGTTTTCGGTCCGGAAGTCATAGGGCAGCGCGTCCGGCAGATTCAGCAGGGGCAGGTACAGCAGCGCGGCGTCGGCATTGGTTGGGCTCTGCTGCAGGGTGAGCTCCACGGCTAGCGGCTTCAGGGAGTCGGCCTGGAGTTGGGGCTTGGTGGGTTGCCAGTCCTGCCAGCGGCGCGTTACCTTGCCCAGGTAGTCAGCGGGCGAGGTTTGACGGATCTGCCGCCGAACGGCCACGGCCGCGTAGCCTCCATATTCCAGCTTTACGGTGCCCGTAAGCTCCCCGCTAGGGCTGAGCTGCAGGCGGGCGGTGCGGTAGTCGGTGTAGCGGCCCGTGGTTTTAAGCGGCACCCAGCGGCCGGATGCATCGGCCAGGCGCCCTTGGCCGTTGAGGCAGCGCTCAGGCAGCATGCCCACGGGCAGTTGCGGCTCGGTGGCATCTAGCAGCACATCAGGCCGGCCGGGCATACGCAGGTGGGCTGCCACGTAGTTGAACTGGCTGATGACGGGCACTTCCATCTGGATCTGCCCATGGTCGCGGGTGCTCAGCAGCAGGGGCGTGGCGGGCAGGCCGGCGGCGCGCAGGGTTTGCACCAGCAGCAGGTTGATGTCGGCCGAGTTGCCCAAATGACGCTCGTAGGTGCGGCGCAGGGTTTGCGAGGCGTACATGCGCTGCTCGTCGTTGTAGACCACGCTGCGTTGTACCAGGGCCAGCACGGCGGCGGCGCGGGCCAGTGTGTCGAAGGGAAAGCGGCGGTACAGGGCCTGGGCCTGCTGCAGCAGAGGAGGCGTCTGCTTGGTCATGGCGCCCTCAAACTCCTCGTCGGTGCGCAGCCGCTCCCAGATTTCCTGCCACTTACCGGTCAGGTCGCGGTAGGTACCATCGAAGTTGACCCCGGCCAGTTCGAAATGCACGCTGCGCAGGTAGTCGGTGGGCGTCGTCATAAAGGGCTCGTCCCGGAAGGCGGGCACATCCTTCATAGCCCAGCGCAGCTGTTGGGCCAGGCCCGTAATCCGGTTTTCGCTGCCCTGCACAATGCCCACGCTGGAGTTGGTATAGGTCGTGGAGTAAGGCACCGTCAGGGCCTCGTTTACCACAAACGGCAGGTAGCCGCGAGTAATAGTCTTGTAGGTGTAGAACTGGGGCAGAAAAGCCCGGTACTCGCTCCAGCGCACTGGAATGCGGTGCTCAAACTGCCAGTCCTGTAGGTTGAAGACGAAGTCGGAGTTGATGATGTAGCTGAACTCCACAATGGAGCCTTCATGCACCTCGGGCATGGTAAAGGTGTACTGCAGGTGGTTCTTGTCCAACTCCTCCCGAAACAGCGCGTCGGGGTTCAGCTTGGTTTTGACCAGGCGGCCATCCTTCATGTTGTAGGTGGTACCGCGCAGGCGCACGAGGCGCTCAATCTTGCCGTCGCGCATATACAGCGGCACCCGCACGCTGGCGTAGCGGTAGCCCGACTTGCGGTGGATGCGCAGCCGGGTGGTGCGTTCAAAGATAACCTGAAACTGACCTTGCCCGCCCTCAATCTTGGAAGTGCCGTAGTCGCAGAGGTACTCAGCCGGGGCCTGGCTGCTGTCGGCTGGCGACGCCTCCGTGAAGTCAGCGGCCGTGACGCTGCCGTACACAATGGGAGGCGGGGCCGTTTTCTGGGCCAGCAGGGGAGTAGCAAGAAGCAATAAAGTGGCAATAAGCCATACTCGGGTAGAGGTTAGATTCATGCGCAATAAGCTGTTGGATAGATAAAAGAATCCCAAAGGTGGAACAAATCTATCGGCCCGGCAAATGCAGCATCAAGCCGTGGCCAGCGGCTGCTTTTTCACGCCCCAGAACAAGTAAATCAGGGCTGCCAGCGTGCTGACCACACTCATGGCGTGCACGTAGGGCAAATGGCTGGTGTTGTTGGCGAAAATCCAGCCGGCCAGCAGGGCCCCCAGGCCAATACCGGCTTCCAGGGCAATGTACATGGTGGCTACGGCCCGCCCGCGCCGCGCCGGATGGCTCAAGTCCACGGTCCAGGCATAGAGCGTGGGCGAATTCAGACCCGTGGCCAGTCCGAACAGCAGGGCCGAGCCCAGAAACAGCGGCACCGATTGTTCCACTAGCGTGAGCAGAATCAGGGCCACCACCAGCATGGAGGTAGAAAGACGCAGCACCGGCAGGCGGCCGTACTTGTCGGAAGCCCGGCCCGCTACCAGGCGCACCAGCAAGGACGACAAGGTATAGCAGGTGTAAAACAGGCCTTTGTGCGCAGCATTCAGCCCCAGCGCCTGGCTTTGGTCGGGCACCACGGTCAGGATGGCGCCGAAGGGAAACAGGCAGAGCAGCGTAACCAGGGCCGGCGACAGCACCCGGGGCTCCAGAATTTCGTCCCACTCCAGGCGTAGCAGGCTCCAGCTAAAGCGCTGCCGCTGCTCCTTGGGCAGGGTTTCAGTCATCGTGCCCTGCACCACGAGGCTTAGCAGGGCCAGGCCCGAAGAAGCGTAGAACAGCGTGTTTAGCGAGGTGGCCGCCGTAATGTAAGGCCCCAGGGCCGGACCCGCCGCCATGCCCAACGAGCCAGCCACGCCCAGCAGACCCATGGCTTCGCCCCGCCGCTCGAAAGGAATAATGTCGGCAATGAAGGCGGCCGTACCGGTGGGCTTGAAGCCCGTGCTGAAGCCGTGCAGCAGCCGCAGCCCCAGAAACCCTGCTACCGTGCTGACCCAGGGGTAGAAAAAGCCGCACACAAAACACACCAATGAGCCAAACACCATCACCGGAATCCGGCCTACGGTGTCGGCCAGCTTGCCGCTAAAGGGCCGGGAAAGGCCTGCTGTGAGGGTAAACAGCGCAATGATGAAGCCCTTGTACTCCGCTCCGCCCAGCCGCGTCAGAAAGTCAGGCAGCTCGGGCAGGAGCATGTTGAAGCTCATGAAAAACAAGAACGACGACAAACACATCAGCCAGAAGCCGGCTGTGTAAACTTTGGTTTGGGTGGGCTGCATTCAGGGCAAACTCGATTCAGCCCCAAAGGTCGTCAGAAAATCCGGGCACCGCCGCCTGTTCAAGTAGAAGCGCCAGTAGCGCGAACTGTGTAGTTCGCGTGCCTACACGACCTGCTGGCGGGGGACACGCGAACTACACAGTTCGCGCTACAGAAAAAGCCCCGACTGCGGTGGCAGTCTTGTTCTTCCCCAAATCCTTTAAAAGCGTGGTTTCTTCGGGCCCCGCTTCAGAGACTGGAAAGTGTAGCCCCTTGAGCAGCAAACCGTCATCTTACCTATAGTCGGCCCGAAATTGCAATGGGGTTTGCTGGGTTTTGGCTTTGAAAAGCTTGCTAAAGGACTGCGGATACTCGAAGCCTAAGGCATAGGCAATTTCACTCACGGAAAGTGTTGTGGTCAACAGCTGTTCTTTGGCCTGCTCAATGAGTCGTTCGTGGATCAGCTGCTGGGTTGTACTGCCGGTGAGCTGTTTCAGGCAGTCACTTAAATATTTGGGCGATAAGTGCAAGCTTTCCGCTACGTACTGCGCAGTCAGCAAGCCCAGGTCGGGGTGGGGGGCGGCAAAATAGGTGTTGAGCACCTGCTCCACCTTCGCCAACAACTCACTGCTCACTGCTTTGCGGGTGATAAACTGTCGGTTGTAATACCGATTACAGTATGTTAGCAGCAGCTCGATATTGGCAATCCATACTTCCTGACTGAATTTGTCGATGGGCCGCAAGGACTCCTTGCGCAACTGGAGAAAAATGGCTTCGATGGCCTGTTGCTCTTCGTCAGATAGAATCAAGGCTTCGTTCACGGCGTAGTCGAAGTAGCCATAGGACTTGATCTTGCTGCCCAACGGAAATGTCCGCAGAAAATCCGGGTGAATGCAGAGGTGCCAGCCGGCGGTGGCAAAGACAAAATCCTGGTCCAGAAAACTCACCTGCTTAGGCCCAAAGCAGGACATGACTCCTTCCTCGAAGTCGAACAGGCTTTGCCCGTACTGGATACGGCAGGGGCATTCGGTTTTGAGCGTTATCTGGTAGAAATCCGTGATTAACCGGGTCCGCTGGGCAATGGTGATGGGAGGGAACTGCTCAAACTGAATCAGGCTGACCAGCGGATGCGTGGGCTTAGGGAGCCCTAAGAGCTGGTGCAACTGCGTGATGGACTGAATGTGTACCGTGCTCGTCGTTTCCATAGGCCCCGGAGTAGTTAGTGATGCGCTAGTTTTTGCTGGTAGGTGCGGGCCACATACCGGGCAATCATGGCATTGGGCAAGCAAGCTAGTAGCCGAGCCCCCAAGCGGTTGCGGCGGCCCGCAATATGAACTGGTTTTTTCGCCCGCCACGCGTGGATCAGCTCCTCGGCCACTTCCTCCGGGGTTTGGGCCGGCGCGGTGGTGTAGTCGGAATTTAGCCCGGCGGCTTTTTCATTGTTGATTCCGGCGGCCTCATTGAAGTTGGTTTTGGTCAGGCCCGGGGCAAAGAGCAGTACGTCTATTCCGTGCGGCTGACATTCCTGGGTGAGGGCCTCCGTAAAGGACCGCACAAATGCCTTGCTGGCGGCATAGGTTGCCATATACGGCACCGGCATAAAGGCCGTCATGGATGCCACATTGATGATCGTGCCGCTGCGGCGTTCCTGCATGGGCTGCAGAAACAGATGAGTCAGCGCGACCAACGAAGCAGTGTTAAGTTGCAGCAGCTCTAGCTCCGATTGCAACGATAAGCTGACAAATTCGCCCCCCGATCCCACGCCGGCATTGTTCACTAAGAGGTCAACATCCCAGTGGTGCTGTTGGGTTTCGCGATAAATGTGCTGGGCCGCCTCCGGCCGGGCTAAATTAGCGGCAATGCCCTCAACCCGAACACCATAGTCAGCCTGGAGCTGTTGGCTCAGCTGGGTTAGCTTCTCCGCGTTGCGGGCGACTAAGATGAGGTTGTGCTTTTGGGCGGCCAGTTGTCGGGCCAGGGCGAGGCCAATGCCTCCGGAGGCCCCAGTTATCAGCGTATAGGTCATATTGTGCCTGGGTGAAGTTGAGCAGGCAAAGGACGCGCGCTGGTAGTAGCTACTTGTAGCCAAAAGGCGGCTTGTTGTATGCGAAAGGCGGCCAGTAGCAAAAGGGCCTGCCTTTAGGCGGATTGCTTATTTTCCGAACAGCTTCCTCTAAACGCTTCTTATGAGAAAGTGCGCCTGTAAGCTCGGCGGAGCTTAAGAATCGAAGCCCGCGGCCTCCGACGCAAAAACGAAACGGCGTGAGCCACGTCGGCCGGGGTGCCGGCTCGGTTCACGGCAATCTGTTAAATGGTTTGGTGCAGGTGCACTTCCAGGGAAAGGCCTTTAGGCCAACAGCCCTTTCACCGCGCTTGTTCTTCAATGTCCAGTGTCGCCTTAATGCACCAAGCTCGCATCGTCTCTATAATCGTTGCCTGTCGTCTCGATAACGGGGCCTCGCTTCCAAGTCAACCGCATTTGGCACATGCCAATGGAAACTTCCGGGTACCTCAGCTTCCACTTGACTAGAATCTCAGGCTTGGCTTCCACTGCGCAAGTGTAGCTCGAAGATTAACGGAATGGTCCGATAAGTGAAAGGAGACTACTGCTTTACATCAGCAGGATAAACTCGGCCAGGTTGGTGGCGGTATCCAAGCCCATTTTCTTTCGAACCCGGTAGCGCAGGTCTTCAGCCCCCGTACCGTGAGGCCCATGAGTGATGCTATTTCCTTGCTGCTGAGGTTCATCCGCAGATACGCACAGAGCTTGATATCACGGCTGGTTAGTTGTGGGTAGGTTGTCTTCAACCGCTGCAGAAAGTTTTCGTGCAGCTGGTTAAACAGCTGTTCGAAGTGCTGCCAGTGCTGGTCGGGCGTTACGGCCCGCTCAATCAGGCGTACCACCCGACTCAGCTTTTTGCGCTGTTCCTGGGCATCCTGGTTATCAAGGGCTTCTTTAAGCAGGTCTTTGATAGTCAGCAGGGCCTCATTCTGGTGCACGGTGTTCATCACCGAGGAAGCCAGTTCCGAGTTTTTGCTGAGCATCTCGTTTTCCAGCTGCGCCTTGCTCATTTCGGCCACCGCCTGCTCGTGCTTGAGCCGCGCTTCGAGCAACTCCGCCTTTTTGCTGTTGAGCTCGACCAGCTTTTCCTGCTCCAGGCGGCGGCGCAGCCGATCGGTGCGCGTAAGGTACAGACTCATCACTCCGCTCCAGGCCAGCACCGCCGCTGCCAGGCGAAACCAGACCGTTTTCCACCACGGGGGCGTCACTACCACGGTAAGAGCCGCACCGCGCTGGTTCCAGACCCCGTCGTTATTGGTTGCCCGCACCCGAAACGTATAGGTACCGGGGTCCAGGTTGGTGTAGGTGGCTTCGTGGCTGGCTCCCACATAGCGCCACTCGGTATCAAAGCCATCGAGGCGGTACGCGTAGCGGTTTTTCTGCGGGTCGATGAAATTGAGCGCCGCAAACTGGAACGTGACTGCGGCCTCTCGGTACGAGAGCGTCAGCGTATCAGCTTCGGTGATGTGACGGCGCAACAGCCCCGGCGCTTGCCGCGCCTGCACGGGCTTGTTGAACACCAACAGTCCGGTGAGCACCACGGGCGGCACCGTGGGGTTGCTGGTCAGCGTCTGCGGCGAGAAAACGTTGAATCCGTTTACGCCTCCGAAATACAGCTCGCCGCTTTGAGCGCGCAGCGCCGCGTTGATGGCGAATTCGTTGCTCTGCAGGCCGTCTTCCCGGTTATAGACTTTGAAAGTACCGCGGGCGGCGTCGAAGCGCGCCAGGCCCTGGTTGGTACCAATCCAGAGCTGGCCCGTCTGGTCTTCCACGATGCTGTTGATGATGTTGCTGGGCAGGCCTTGCCGAGTGGTGAAGTGGCGAAAGGTGCCGGTGCGGCGGTCCAGCAGGTTCAGCCCGGCGTCGGCGGTACCTACCCAAAACTGGCCGCGACTGTCCTCAAACAGCACCTGAATCCGGTTGCTGCTCAGGGAATTGCTTCTCTTGGCGTCGTGCTGCACGTAGCTGAACGTGCGGGTGCGCGGGTGATACATATTCAGCCCCCGGTCCTCAGTGCCAATCCAGAGCTGGCCGGTGCGGTCTTCCAACATCGTCACCACGTTGTAGTCGCTTAGGCTACCGGGGCCCGTGAGCGGCTGGAAGCGGGTAAAGCTGCGGCGGCTGCGGTCCAACAGGCACAAGCCCGCGCCCAACGTGCTCACCCACAGCTGCTCGTGCCGGTCTTCATAGAGGGCCCATACGAGGTTGTTAGTCAGGCTGTGCGGGTTGGCCGGGTCGTTGATGTAGTGCTCGAAGCGCCCAGTGGCCGGGTCGTATCGGTCGAGGCCCCAAGGTAGGTGCCCACCCACAACGTGCCCTTTCGGTCCTGGTAGAGGGTCTTTACCACGTCGGCCGCCAGGCTGTGCGGGTTGGCCGGGTCGTGGCGGAAGTGGCGAAACGTGCGACGCTTCGGGTCGAATACATTCAGCCCGCCGCCGTCGGTGCCCACCCACACGCTGCCATTGGGCGTCTGGTGCAGGGTCAGTACCGAGCGGTTACTGAGGCTTGTGGCAACGCGCGGCTGGTGGGTGTAGTGTGCAAACCAGTTATGGTGCGGGTTGTAGTAGTTTACGCCGCCATTGAAGGTGCCCACCCACAGCGTACCAGTTCGGTCTTCATAGAGCGAATGCACCGCATTGCTGCTAAGACTGTTCGGGTTTTCTTCGTCGGTTCGCAGGTGCGTGAACCCGTCGTGCTTAGGGTCGTAGAGGTCCAGCCCCCCGCCGTCAGTGCCCACCCAGAGCCCGCCGCGGCTGGTCGGCAGCAGGGCCTTGATCTGGTTGCGGCTCAGGCTGCGCGAATTCGTGGGCTGATGCTGATACTGACGCAGTGGTCCGCCCCCGAAGCGCAGCAGGCCCCGTTCAAACGTGCCGGCCCAGTAGTGACCCGCTCGGTCCTGGGTTAGTACCCGGGCCGAGTGCAGCTGGCCCGCTTCGCCGCCCACGTTGGCCGGCACGAAAGTGCCGGTGGCGGGTTGGTACCGGTTTAGGTGCTCGGCGCTGGTCAGCACCAGAATGTCGCCCCGCACGTTTTCCGTGACGGCGTATACCTGACTGGAATTGAGGCTGGTAGCATCCTGCGGGTTGTGCCGGAAGGTGCGAAAGGAGTGGGCGCCGCGCTCCAGCAGGTTCAGGCCATAGTCGGTGCCTATCCACAACCGGCCCTGGCTATCTTCAAAAATACATGTTACCCAGTTGGCACTCAGGCGGTACGGCGGTCGGCTTTCGCTGCTGTAGTGGATAAACGCATCCTGGTTTCGGTCGTAGCGGTTGAGCCCGCCCAGGTGGGTCCCGACCCACAAGGTGTGTTGCCGGTCTTCATAGAGGCAGGTAATGGAATTGTCGCTGATGGCCAGCGAATCCTGCGCGTTGGCTAGGTAGGGTGTGATGTGGTAGCCATCGTACTTATTTAGACCATGATAAGTGCCAAACCACATGAAGCCGCGGCTATCCTGAATGATGCTGAGGATGCTGTTGTTGGACAGGCCATCGTCTACCGTAAGATGGGAGAACGGGTAGGATTGAGCCCGGCAGGGCAAGCTCCAGACCTGCCAGACTAGCAACAGCAGGAATCGGGAGATGCTTGGAATGGTCAATCGTTCGGGAAGGTAGAGCTTACTGAACATAGCCAGACGGCGGGACGAATTTTGAAGCAATAAGCATTAAAGTCGGGAATGGCTTATTGACCAGGTACTCTTGGTGTTCAGCATACCCCCAACTTTAGCGCGGCTATGCCGACCGTACTGACTCGTTGGCCCGAAATGATTTTTCAACTTAGTCCACCGCTCAGGCAGCTGAATGCGCGGTAACCGGCGGGCTAATGAAGGGGCTGTATATCGGGAACAAACCTCCGGTATCGGGTGGTCCAGACTGGGCAGTTGACCGGGGCTAAACCGACTGGGACTTCGCCATAAAACGGTTTTAGGTTGCCTAGTCGGTTCGGTTTATTGACAAGCAAAGTCGTTGCTGGTGGTAAATAGCAAGTGCCGTCGGCTGCTAACTGCGGCACTGGGAAAATGACACGATTCGCTGCCGGAGGACTCGGGTGTTGAGTTTCAAAATTCGGTCATATCAGGGGTTATGAACGCTTAGTTACTCTACTAGTGGAGTAACACGTATGGGTTTCGCCCTGCAGGAGGGAACCGTAGTGGCTTTTGGGCAGGGCATTAGCAGAAAACCGACATATAAGACCTGAATTGTAAGTTAATACATTGATTTTTAAGGTTTTGACAATAAATAAGCAATATTCATTAAGTAAGTATCACAAGGACTTTTCAACGGACCGTACCTATCCCGTACCCCCTTTTTTGGTTCGTCGGGACTGAAAGCACACATTTGGTTCTGCCCACTTAGCGTCGGCAGCGGGAGTAGCAGCAGGAGAGAAAGGGCATGAGAGGCCGGCCTTATAGTGGTCGGGCAGAGAGCGAGAATAGCTGCCTTCCCACGCAGTAGACTTTACCATCACGAGGCCTTACGCCCACTGTTGTAGTCCATCCTTCCCCAATTCCCTACCGCTATGAAACAACCTCTATTCTTGCTGGCTTTGCTGGCAACAGCACCCGCATTGCGGGCGCAGACGCCGGTGCCGGTAGGCGCTGGCTCCTACGCCTCCTTCCCGCCCCGGGCCGTCGCGCCGGGCCCGCTCCGGGACTTTGTTTACAACAAGCCCCTGTATGTGGCCCGCAGCAAAAAGAGCGGCCCCATTCCGACCAACGATTGGTGGACCGATTTGCTGGTGCGCGGCAAGGATGCCGGGCTGCTGTGGGTGTACCCGCTCGTCGCCGACCCCGACCCCAACGGGCTCAACCTGAATTTTCCCAATAGCATCAACGTCAACGTGCCTAGCACGGCGGCCGGCAGCGGGGGCAGCTACGACATGGCCTACGGGGGCAACCTGCGGGTGACGGCCACGGGCTATACGCCCAGCACGGCCCAAGCCGAGAGCTGGTCGGACTGGGGCCTGGTGATGAGCCTGCCCGACACCACGACGGGTAAGAACATGACCGTGAGCATGGCCCACGGCGTGCCGTTTGTGTGGGTCGAAACCCAGGGCATCAGCCCTAAATTTAATTTCGAGCGAGATGCCACCTATCTGGCCGCCGACGGCACGCCCCTGACCCTACCGACACGCAACTCGTTCGTGGTGAACACCGACGGGCGCTACTTTGGCGTGCACGTGGCCCCGGGCAGCACCGTAGAGCTGCGCGGGCAGCAGTCCGTGACCATTGATCTGGGCAGCCGCCGCGCCGTATCGACGGTGCGCCTGGTGTGGGAAGCGGCCTTTGCCTCGGCGTACGACGTGCTGGTATCCGACGACAAAGCCACTTGGCAACGCGTGTACAGCACTACCGCCAGCCCCGGCGGCACGGAAAACCTCACGGCCCTAACCCCGAGCGCGGCTGGCCGCTATGTGCGGCTCGTATTGAACAAGCGCGCCACCAACTTTGGCTATTCGCTATTTGAAATGCAGGTGTTCGACGGCAGCACGCTGGTTTCGCAGAACCGGCCAGTGGAGGTAACCTCTACCCAGCCGACGGGAGGCTTTGTCAATACGCTGGTCAACGACGGCAACCTGAGCACGCGTTGGGCCTCAGACGCCACCCAGCAGCCGCAGCTCGTGCTGACGCCCGGCTCGGTGAACAGCTATTTTGTGGTGTCAGCCCTGAACGCGACGAGCAACCAAGCCGCCGGCCAGCGCCTGACGGCGTATGAGGCCTACGCTTACAACAAGGTGACGGACACGCAGGTACAGTACGGTTACGACCCTATAGCCGGCAAAGTGAACCTGACGTGGCGCCTGACAACCCAGGACCTGCGTACCGGGCAAGCCGGCGGGCCCACGCTCCAGGGGTTTTTGCCCCACCTCTACCAGAATGCCGCCCACAGCCTGGCCTTCACCAGCTATGACTACCTGAGCCCGCGTGGCACGCTGAAAACGGTGGCCGGCACGAGCTTTCCGTTTGCGTATGACTTCCAGGGCGTTATTCCTTCCTACACGGCACCGGTCAGCCGTGCAGCCGATGTGAATCCCTACGACGTTGCGACACTGAACCGCTTGGTGACGGCGTACGCTCAGAACTCTTCCAACCGTGCCGATACGTACTTTGGCGGCAAGGACATAGTGCTGCAAGCCAAGTACGCGCTGCTGGCTAAGGAACTGAACCACCCGGCTTTTGCGGCACTCAAAACCCAGGCCCAGACCAATCTGGTGAACTGGATGACGTATCAGGCCGGTGAGAGCAGCCGCTACTTTGCCCGCTACGACCGGTGGAAAGCACTGGTGGGTTTTGATTCCTCCTTCGGCTCCGAGGAGTTCGTGGACAACCACTTCCACTACGGCTACTTCACGCTGGCCTGCGCCATCTACGGCATGGTGGACCCCACTTTCCTGCAGGAGAACCAGTACGGCGGCATGGCCCGCCTCATTGCCAAGCAGTACGCCAATTGGGACAAAACCGACCGGAGCCAGCCTTGGATGCGCACCTTCGACCCGTGGGTAGGCCACAGCTACGCCGGCGGTGTCAGCTCGGGCAATGGCAACAACCAGGAGTCGTCGTCGGAAGCCATGCAGTCGTGGATTGGCCTGTTTCTGCTCGGCGATGCGCTGAACGACCCGGGTATGCGCGCCGCCGGCGCCTTTGGCTACACCAGCGAGGCGGCGGCCAGCCTCGAGTACTGGTTTGACTGGAAGCAGCGCATTTTCCCGCCCGCCTACGCCGCCAGCCGCCGCATGGGCGCCATCCTTTCCAACCAGGGCCTGGCTCACGCTACTTACTTCGGCGCCCAGGAAAAGTACGTGCATGGCATTGAGTACCTGCCCGTGAACCCCGGCCTGACCTACCTGGCCCGCGACACGGCCTGGGCGCGGCGCGAGTACAGCGACCTGCTGCGCGAGTCCCGGGCCGTGAACGGCTACGCCTCGGAGCTGGACTTTGGCGAGGACGACTGGAGCCACGTGGCCCTGGGCTTCAAGTACATGGCCGATCCGAAGTACGTAACCAAGCTGCTGGCCGACAACCTGCGGCTGCCCACCACCGATCCGCGCTACATCATGGACGCCAAAGAGGTGGCCGGCCTTACCTACTTCTACGCACACGCCCAGCAAAACCTGGGTTACTTCTCCTCGAAGTTCCATACCAACTTCCCTACCAGCAGCGTGTTTGAGCGCAACGGGACTTTCTCGCACGCCGTGGCCTACAACCCGTCGGCCAGCGCCCAAACCTGCACCGTCTACAACGCGCAGGGGGCATTGTCACCTCCGCCGTCGTGCCGGCGCGGACCCTGCTCACCTTCCCAACGCTGGGTACCCCGCCCCCACGCCAACGGACCCTTGCACAAACCAGGTAGCCACCAATACCGTCGCGTCTACGGCCTCGCAGCCCGCCCGCAACGCTACCGACGGTAACCCGAACACGCGCTGGGAAAGTGCTTTCACTGATCAGCAGGACCTCACCGTTGACTACGGCCGCACCATTCCCCTGACCACGGTAACCATTGTGTGGGAGCGTGCCAGTGCCAGAGACTATCGACTGCTAGGCTCCGTGGATGGCACTACGTGGCAGGAGCTGGCCGTGCGCACCAACCTGCCGGTCAGCACCGACGCGGCCGCCGACTACCGCCGGACCGACGTGCTGACTGTCTCGGGCTCGTACCGCTACCTGCGCATGGCCGCCACGGCGCGCACGACGGTCTGGGGCTATTCCATTTTTGAGCTGACGACCTGCGGCGGCTTCTCGGCCCGCACCGCCCTGGCGACTACCGGCGGGCAAGCACGCCCGGATGCTACCGCGCCATTGATGGTGTGGCCTAACCCCGCCCGTTCCGGGGTACGCGTGGCGGGCGCCGTGCCGGGTCAGCTGGTCCAAGTGCTGGATGCCCAAGGCCGGGTCGTGCTGCAGCAAGCCGTGCAAAACGACGCTCCGTTGGAGCTCACCTTGCCGGCTGAGCTGGCCCGGGGGCTGTACCTGGTGCGCTGTGGCGGCCAATCAAGCCGCTTGATGCTGGAGTAATTCCACCGGCAACCACTGGAGTAAGCGCGCATGATGACCGCCACGGCCATCTGTAAGTCGCGCTACTCAATTGGTTTTCAGTCAGTATCACTGTGTTCATTACTGCTACTTCCTGCTCTTTGGGCAGGTTGCTCACTCTGCTTTTCCTCCACAATTTCCACAACCGCTCTATGAAAGCACTTTCTATTTTTCAGGGCCGCTGGGCCCGGTTGGTCGTTGCCACGGGCATGGGCTGGCTCCTGCAAACCACGCCGGCGCAAGCCCAATGCACCCAGCTGGTCTGGCAAGATGAATTTGATACGCCCGGCGACCTAAGCAAGTGGCAGGTGTACGAAGGCGACGGGTGCGAAACCGGCAACTGTAACTTCGGCAACGCCGAGCTGCAAGTGTACCGCCCCGGCAACGCCACCGTGACGGGTGGCGTCCTAAACATTGCCACCCGCTACGAAAACACAGTGGTTGGCGGCCGCACCTACAACTATACTTCCGCTAAGCTCTACTCCAAGCAAGCCAGCGGGGCGCTCCAAACCTTTAAGTACGGCCGCATCGAGGCCCGCATGAAACTACCCTCGGCCCAGGGCGTGTGGCCCGCCTTCTGGATGCTGGCCGACCCCGGCAACTGGCCCACCACGGGCGAAATCGACATCATGGAGGCCAAGCACAAGAACCCAACCTCGGTTAGCGGCACCATTCATTACGATGCGGGAGGCTGGCGCTACTCCGGCCGCGACTACACCTCGGCCGTCGATTTGTCCCAGGCCTTCCACGTGTACGCGGTGGAATGGAGTCCCGAGAAAATTCAATGGTTCGTGGATGGCGTGTTGTTTAACACGGCCTCGCCTAATACTACGGTGGGCGGCTCCTGGCCTTTCAACGACAATAATTTTTACATCATTCTGAACGCAGCCGTGGGTGGGCCCGGCACTGGTTTCACCGGCTACCAAAATCCTACCCCTCCGACTTTCCCACCACCACCCAAGTAGACTACGTGCGGGTGTACAAAGGCGCTTTCAGCGCCGCGGTGCTGGGAGCCGGCCAGGTCTACCAGGGCGACGCCAACAAAACCTACCGCCTGGAGGCCATTGCAGGTGCCACGTATGCGTGGACAGTGCCCAGTGGTGCAACCATCACGAGCGGGCAGGGCACCAATGCCGTGCAGGTGAGCTTCGGCAGCGGCGCAACCACGGGCACCATTTCGGCCACGGTGACGGTAAACAACTGCCCCACGGGCACGTACTCTAAGGCCGTGACGGTGCTGCCCGCTTTGCAGCTGGACCGGGTGTACGAGGACTTTGAGAGCAACCGCGTCATCACCTACGGGTGGTGACGGGCACGCTCACCCAGGCCGCCAACAACCCGGCGGCTACTGCGGGTAATACGTCGGCCAAGGTGGGGCAGTACGTGCGCAATGCCAGCGAGCAGTACGACGTGCTGTACGTGCGCAACCTGGGCATTCGCAATGCCAACGACTTTGTGGCCGGACGCCGCAAGGTGTTCGTGGACGTGTATTCCACGGCCCGGTGGGCAGCAAGGTGACCATGCAGTTTGAGAACAGCCAAACCACCACGGCTACCAACTTCCCGACGGGTCGCCACAGTGCTTACCGGGCCTTCACCACCCGCCAGAACGCCTGGGAAACCCTCGAATTTGAGTTCGAGCGCAGCCTGGACGCGGGCACCAATATCTACGCCATTGACAACGTGGCCTTCTTGTTTCAGCCGGCCACCAACTCCGGCGCCACGTTCTATTTCGACAACTTACTGATCAAGCAAAAGCCCGACGCGCCCGTCGTAGCCACGGATGTGCTGCTGAACTACGACGGCGCGGCCCGCATCACCTTCGACCCGACGATTACCGGGGCACGTACACGGCAGGCTTCGCCAATCCGTCGGCTACCGGCGTGAACACCTCGGCCACTGTGGCCCGCTACGTGCGCAACCCAGCCGAGCAGTACGACGTGCTGTTCTTTGACACCGGCGTGCCGGGCACCGTAATTGAAGACGCGGCCCTGTTCAAAAATCAGACCTATCAGCTGCAGTTTGACGTGTACTCGACGGCCCCGGTGGGCACGCCGGTGGGCATTACGCTGCAAAACAAGGCCGCCGCGGCGGGCGCTTACCCGGCCGGCCGCAACAGCACGTACCTGGCCAATACCACCCGGCAGAACCAGTGGGAAACGCTCACTTTTGCCTACAACACCACCCCGATGGCGGCACGGCCAACGTGAGCATCGATCAGTTGGCCATCCTATTCAACAGCGGCGTAGCCTCCGGCGACACGTACTACATCGACAACATCCGGGTGGCGAAACGGGCGACGCCCACTTATACCGCCGGCACCGTATTCGAGGACTACGACGCGGTGCGCAACCTACCGCTGCGCGCGGCCAGCGGCACGTACGTGGCCGCCGCCACCAACCCGGCCGCTACGGGCCTAAATACCTCGGCCAAAGTGGCGCAGTACACCCGCAACTCCGCCTCGCAATACGACGTGCTGACCCTGACCAGCACCCAGATTAAGGACGGCACTGCCTATGAAAGCGGCCAGAAAGTGTTTGCCATGGACGTGTACACGTCGGCCCCGGTGGGCACGCCCATCTCGTGGCAGCTGGAAAATAGCACGGCTACCACACCCGGCAACTACCCCACCGGCCGCCACAGCAGCTACCAGGCCGTGGTGAAGCAGACCAACGCTTGGCACACGCTTACCTTCAGCTACGCCGGCTCGCCCGACGCGGGCACGGCCGACGCCGACGTGGACAACGTCGTGCTCTTGTTTGCCCCCAACAGCCTTACCGGCTCGGTGTTCTACTTCGACAACCTGCGCAGCCTGACGGCCGTCAGCACCCAGCCCAACGCAGCACCCACGGTGAGCCTGACCAGCCCGACCAGCGGTGCTACGTTTACGGCCCCCGCCAGCATCACCCTAACTGCTACCGCCGCTGACGCTGACGGTACAGTTAGCAAGGTTGAGTTCTACAACGGCACAACCAAGCTGGGCGAAGACCTGAGCAGCCCTTACTCATTCAGCTGGACGAGCGTAGCCGCTGGAACCTATTCGCTCACAGCCCGCGCCACCGACAACGCTGGTGCTGTAACGACTTCGGCCGCCGTGAGCATAACGGTAGGGGCCGCACCTTCGGGCCTGACGATTCCCGGCACTATTCAGGCCGAAAACTATACTGCCATGTCGGGTGTGCAGCTGGAGGCAACCGGCGACACGGGCGGAGGTCAGAACGTGGGCTGGATTGATACCAGCGACTACCTCGACTACGCCGTAAACGTGCAAACAGCTGGTACTTATACCATAGGCTTCCGCGTAGCCAGCGTGCCCGGTGGTGGGCAGGTCCAGCTGCGCAGCGCAACCGGTACGGTCTACGCTACGGCAGCCATTGCTGCTACTGGCGGCTGGCAGACCTGGACGACGGTCAACGCCACGGCCACCTTGCCGGCCGGCGCGCAGACCCTGCGGGTGTACGCGGCCGCCGGCGGCTGGAATTTGAACTGGATTTCCTTCACCGCTCCGACCAATGCGGCTCCCACGGTTAGCTTGACCAGCCCAACGAGCGGCGCCACGTTTACGGCCCCGGCCAGCATCACGCTCAATGCCACCGCCGCCGACGCTGATGGAACGGTGAGTAAGGTGGAGTTCTACAACGGCACGACCAAGCTTGGTGAAGACTTGAGCAGCCCCTACACCTTCAGCTGGACTACTGTGCCGGCCGGTACGTATTCACTGACGGCCCGCGCCACCGACAACGCTGGCGCCGTAACAACTTCCGCCGCCGTGAATGTGGCGGTAGGGGCCGCACCCGTTACTACCAACCTGGCCCTCAATAAGTCAGCAACGGCTTCTTCGGTTGAAAACGCCGGCTCCCCGGCGCAGAGTGCTGTGGACGGCAACAGTACTACCCGCTGGAGCAGCGAGTGGGGGCCGCCCCGCAGTGGATTTACGTCGATCTGGGGGCCACCTATGCCGTGAGCCGCGTCAAGCTGCTCTGGGAGGCCGCTTACGCCACGGATTACCTAGTGGAAATTTCCGCCGATGCCGTTACCTGGTCTCCTCTGCGCGCCGTGACTGGCAATGGCAGCCTCACCAACGACCTGACGGGCCTGAGCGGCACGGGCAAATTCGTGCGCATTTATTGCCAGACGCGGGCTTTGCCCTACGGCTATTCCCTCTACGATTTCGAGGTGTACGGAACAGCCGCTTCCGGCAGCCGGGCCCTGGTCACCACCCGCGCCATTGCGCCGGAAGCGCGGCTCTACCCGAACCCGGTTAGCCGGCTGCTGAAGGTGCCCACCGCCAGCGCGGGCGTGCTCACCATCACCGATGCCCTGGGCCGGGTGGCACATACCCAAGCCGTAACCGCTCAGCAAGCGGTGGCCGAAGTAGATGTCCAGTCCCTGCGGCCGGGCCTGTATTTCCTGACCCTGCGCGACGCCACCGGCGGGTCCACGGTGCAGCAGTTCATCAAGCAGTAACACCGCTTGTTGGCTGAGCTTCACTGCCCACTGAACCGGCATACTTAGAACCTAAACTGTGCAGTGCGCGGCCGCGCTGCACAGTTCAGGTTCTGGTATTCGGAATGCTGCGGCTTAAAAAGTCTGATTGGATGCCGCAAGCCGTTGCTACTCTACACTATTCGGGCGCTTTCACCTTTCCCTTTTTCCGGTGAAACGACCGAGTCAGCCTAACCTATTGCTAAGAGCTGCTTTCATCCTTTCCACTTTATCCATTTACCCATGAAAACACGTTCTATGCCAATACGTTATGCCGGGCATCGGCAGGACGAGGCACCGGCTCGATTCCGCTCGGTGCTGCTGATTCTGGTCGGCTGGCTGGCCAGTTGGTCGGCTATTGCCCAGCAAACCCCTTCGTTTCCAGCGGGTTTTAATGCCGTGCTGGTCACCAACGGTATCAGCAACCCCACCGCCATGGCCTTCGCTCCGGACGGGCGGATTTTCGTGTGCCAGCAGACGGGACAGGTGCGCGTGATTAAGAACGGTGCCTTGTTGCCCACTCCTTTTGTGAGCGTGGCCGTGAATTCGAGCGGGGAGCGGGGACTGGTGGGCATCACGCTCGACCCCAATTTTGCCACGAACCGCTACGTCTACGTGTACTATACGCTAGCCAGCGGGGCCAATAACCGCATCAGCCGCTTCACGGCCGACGGCGACGTGGCCGCAGCGGGCAGTGAGACGCTGGTGCTGAACCTAGACCCGCTGAGTACGGCCACCAACCACAACGGCGGGGCCATGCACTTCGGGCTCGACGGCAAGCTCTACGTGGCCGTGGGCGAAAACGCCAACCGCACCAATGCCCCCAACCTGGACTCCTACATGGGCAAGCTGCTGCGCATCAACGCCGACGGTTCGGTGCCGGCCGGCAACCCCTACGTGGGCAGCGGCCTCTCGGCCCAGCGCCAGCGGGTGTGGAGTTCCGGCTTGCGTAACCCCTTCACCTTCACGGTGCAGCCCGGCACGGGCCGGATTTTTATCAACGACGTGGGCGAGGGCAGCTGGGAGGAAATCAATGACGCCAGCACCGGCGGCCGCAACTTTGGCTGGCCCTCTTCCGAGGGCTACAATATCCGGACGGGCGAAACGGCACCCGTATTTGCATATCCGCACACCAGCGGCTTCCCCGACGGGGCAGGCTGCTCCATCACGGGCGGCACGTTCTTCAATCCTGCGGCGACGAACTACCCCAGCCAGTACGCCGGCAAGTACTTCTACCAGGATTACTGCGGCAAATGGATCAACTACTTCGACCCGAACAGCACCACCACGCCACTCGCCCGCCAGCCCTTCGCCCTGAACATGCCCGGCGACGCGCTGGCCCTGGAAACCGGCCCTGATGGCAACCTCTATTACTTGGCCCGCAGCAGCGCCTCGTTGTTCAAAGTGGTGTACACATCCGCCAGCAGCGCACCGGTCATCACCACGCAGCCCACCAGCGTAGCCGCAGTGCCCGGCTCTGCCGCGACCTTTTCCGTGGCCGCTACCGGCAGCGCTCCGCTGGCTTACCAGTGGCAGAAAAACGGCGTAAACATTGCCGGCGCCACGAGCAGCAGCTATACCATTGCCAGCGTAGTGGCCGCCGATGCGGGCCAGTTCCGCGTGGTGGTGAGCAACGGCGTGGGTACTGTAACCAGCACGGCCGCCACCCTGACCATCGCGGCGCCCAACACGGCGCCTACCGCCCAAATCCTGACGCCGGCTACCGGCGCCACGTACGTGGCCGGTAGCACTATCTCGTTCTCGGGCAGCGCCACCGATGCCGAGGACGGCACCTTGCCCGCCAGCGCGTTTGTGTGGCAGGTTGATTTGCACCACGATACGCACGTGCACGACGGCACTCCGTTCAGCCAGGGCGCCCGCACCGGCACGTTTGTGATACCCAACAGCGGCGAGCTGTCCGACAACGTGTTCTACCGCCTCATCCTGACGGTAACCGACGCGGGTGGGCGCACCACCACCACCTTCCGCGACATTCTTCCCCAGAAATCCACCTTCACCCTAGCTACCAACCCAGCCGGCTTAAGTCTTACCCTCGACGGCACGGCGCGCACTACGCCCGTTTCCATTGTGGGCGTGGAAGGTGTCCTGCGCACTCTAGCGGCACCTTCGACCCAAACGGTGGGTGGCGTAACCTACGCTTTTGAGTCGTGGTCAAACGGGGGGGCGCAGTCGCAGACCATTATTACCCCCACCAACGACGAAACTTACACGGCTACGTACCGGGTGGTGCCCGCCTCGGCACAGGCAGTGACGTCGCTCACGCTCATTAATGCGGACACCGACCAGCCCCTGGCTGGCTACGACCCGCTGCCGGACGGGGCCACGCTCAACCTAGCCACGCTGCCTACGCGCAACCTGAATATCCGAGCCAATACCAACCCAGCCACCGTGGGCAGTGTGCGCTTCACGTACGACGGCGACACCAACTACAAAGTGGAAACCCTGGCGCCCTACGCCATTGCCGGCGACAACGGATTCATCAACGGCGGGCCGAACTACAATGCGTGGACGCCCGCCGTGGGCAGTCATACGCTCACGGTGACCCCCTACACCCAGGGCGGCGCGGGCGGCAATGCCGGAACCCCGCTGACCATCGCCTTCACGGTGACGAACACTGTGACGCCGCCCACCGGCGGGACGCTCCGCGGGGCGGATATCGTCTCGAATCCGGTAGCCGCACTGAACTACAGTTACTACGAAGGCATATGGGACAACGTGCCCGATTTCACGGCCCTTACGCCGGCCGCCAGCGGCACCGTGGCCACATTCAGCCCCGACCCACGTGTGCGTGACGACGAGTTTGCCTTGCGCTATACCGGCTACGTGCAGGTGCCTACCGACGGCGTATACACGTTCTACACGTCTTCGGACGACGGCTCGCAGCTCTACATCGGCTCGACCTTGGTCGTCGACAACAACGGGCTGCATGGCCTGCAGGAGCGCAGCGGCCAAATCGGGCTCAAAGCGGGGTTACACGCCATTACGGTCGGCTTCTTCGAGCGCGGCGGCGACCAGGTGCTGAACGTGAGCTATGCCGGGCCCACCTTGGCCAAAACCCTCATTCCGGCCACGGCGCTGTTCCACGCTGGTTCGGGTCAGCCCGCTTCCAACCTGCGCGCTCCCGATAATGTAGCGAACCCGGTAGCGGGCCTGAGCTACAGCTACTACGAAGGCCAATGGACCGCAGTACCCGCTTTTACTTCCCTCACAGCCGCCGCCAGCGGTAACGTGGCTACGTTTAGCGTCGCGCCCCGCCTGCGCGACGATGAATTTGCGTTCCACTACATGGGCTACGTAAGTGTGCCGGTTGATGGGATGTACACCTTCTACACATCCTCAGATGACGGCTCGCAGCTCTACATTGGCTCAACGCTGGTCGTGGACAACGACGGAATGCACGGCTTGCAGGAGCGCAGCGGGCAAATTGGCCTCCAGGCCGGGCTGCACGCCATTTCCGTGGGCTTTTTCGAGCGCGGCGGCGACCAGATACTCGACGTGAGCTACGCTGGCCCCGGCCTGAGCCAAACGGCTATTCCCGCTGCTGCCTTGCTACATGCCGCGCCCGCCAGCGCCCGTATGGCGCTGGCAACCAGTCCTTCCGCCCGCACCAAAACGACCAACGACGGCAGCGCAGTGCAGTTGTATCCCAACCCGGCACGGGAGCAACTCACGGTGAGCCTCCAAGCCAACGCGGATGAAGAAGTGCGCGTGGAAGTGCTTGATGCGCTGGCTCGCCGCGTGACGGGTACTGTGCAACGTGCCACTGCTGGCCGAAATGAAGTGCATCTGTCCCTTAGCAAGCTGCCGAGTGGCGTCTACATGGTGCTGGTAGTGCATGGCACTGAGCGCACTGTAAAACGACTAATCGTAGCTCAATAGCCTTTACCAAAACCAGATATTTTCAAGCTACGGGGCCGACCACCCCAGCACGCTCTGTAAGCACACTGTACGTGACGTTCCACTCAGACCTGCAAATGGCGGCCGACTCCTGGTTTTACCTGACTCCAAACTTCTATGAAAAACAGAATCCTAAATAGAACTTTCGTTTGGCTGCTGGCGTGCTACGCGCTGCTGACTAGTTGCACCAAAGACGATTTTACCGATTCGGCCACGCAGCTGAGTCAGACCCACGCTGCCTCAGCGCCCGGCGACGTCGTTGGCAAGGTAACGGTGGGCTACCAGGGCTGGTTTGCCGCGCCCAACGACGGCTCGCCCATCAACAACTGGTGGCACTGGGCCCGCAACTTTGGCGAAACGCCTTCGCTGGCCAGCAACGGCATCAAGTCCTGGCCCGACATGCGCGAGTACACGGCCACTTTTCCTACGGGGTTTCCCAATCTGGGCAATGGGCAGCCGGCCCGACTCTTTTCCTCCTATACCACTCAGACGGTCAACCTGCATTTTCAGTGGATGCAGGAAAACGAAATTGACGTGGCCGCGCTGCAGCGCTTCAACCCCGTCGGTGGGGAGGGCCCGGTGCGGGACGCCATTACGGCCAAGGTGCGCACCGCGGCCGAAACCTACGGCCGCAAGTTCTACATCATGTACGACGTGAGCGGCTGGCAGAATATGCAGTCCGAAATCAAGAACGACTGGTCAACCAAAATGCAGGCGTACACGGCCTCGGCCGCTTATGCCCGGCAGAATGGGAAGCCCGTGGTGTGCATCTGGGGCTTCGGCTTCAACGATTCGAACCACCCCTGGTCGGCGGCCGTGTGCCTGGACGTGATTAACTGGTTTAAAAGCCAGGGCTGCTACGTAATAGGGGGGTGCCCACGCACTGGCGCAATGAGCGGGACGACTCCCGGCCGGGCTTTCTGGCCACTTACAAAGCCTTTAACATGTTGTCGCCCTGGATGGTGGGCCGCATTGGCAACGTCGGCGACGCGGACAATTTTTACACCAACGTAAACCTACCCGACCAGACGTACTGCAACGCCAACGGCATCGACTACCAGCCTTGCGTACTACCCGGCGACTTGCAGGAGCGGCAGCGTGCCCACGGCGACTTTATGTGGCGCCAGTTCTACAACATGGTGCGTGTGGGCTGCCAGGGCATCTATATCTCCATGTTCGACGAGTATAACGAGGGCAACCAGATTGCCAAAACCGCCGAAACCAGCGCCGCAGTACCCGCCGGCTCCGGCCTGTGGGCTCTGGACGAAGATGGCACCGCCTGTTCCGCCGATTATTACCTGCGCCTGACCCGGGACGGTGGTCGCATGCTCAAAGGCCAGCTGGCCCTGACCGCCACCCGGCCCACCCCGCCAGTGGTAGGTAGTACTCCGCCCAGCACCATTCCCTACGGCCAAATCATCACCCTGAAAGGCTACAACAACCAGTACGTGAGCAGTGAAGACGGTACCCGGCCCATGCGCTGCGACCGGGCCGTGGCCCAGGCCGGTGAGCAATTCACCGTCGTGGATGCCGGGGGTGGCAAGGTGGCCCTGCTCCATCAGGGCAAGTACGTGTGTTCGGAAGACGGTACGCAAGCCATGAACTGCAACCGAACCGCCATTGGCCCCTGGGAGCGGTTTGATTGGGTAGCCAATGCCGATGGCACCATCGCGCTGCGGGGCAGCAACGGCAGATACGTGTCCAACGAAGCAGGAGCGGCTACGGGCATGACCTGTAACCGGGCAGCGGCCCAAACCTGGGAATCCTTCACGGTGACAACTGTCCGCTAAACCTCAGGTAGAGTGGTCCAGGAAGAGGAACTTCGTTTATTTCCTTAGGGCCACGCCTCAGATTACCTCCAGACAAAAGGCCCGAAACGTACTGTTTTCGGGCCTTTTGCGTGAATGAAGAATCATTTCAGTAGCTATACTGCCTTGCTGCGTTTTCCGGTAATGCACAGCAGCAAGCAGCGTGTACCGACAAATGAGGGCTTACTGTGACAGGCGTGAGGTGTGGCAGGCACAGCAATATTAGGACTACTGCCGATGTGCGAGAGTACGCACGCGGCCAGGTTTCGCTTTCCTGCGGAGACGGGTAGCTTTACGAAATTGTCTTTGCCTGATTTAGCAAAAACTCACCTCCTGCGACTTGCTAGCCGACCGGTACAGAAAAAGTAGGGGAGTGCGTCGGCAACCTGGATTGAGTTCACGCAAACGGCTCGATAAGCGAAAAGCGGGTCTGCTTCTGCGCGGTACGAACTGAGCGGGCGGTTAGGGCTGCGCAGCAGCACCAGTTTTATTCCAATTGCCCACACACCCAGGGTGAATAGGAGTGGACCGCCAGAAACGACTACAACAAGCCGAGATTCGGCTACGAATGCCTGCACGGGTCCCCTGGCCTTTGTGTAGTGCTTAAAACCCATGGCCTCCGGTTGATTCATCTTAGCGGGACACGCTGCCGCTTCCATTTAGACAGGTAACTTGCTCGCCTGGTCACTACATCAGGTGCTCAGATTGAGAAGCTAGCTAGAAAACCTTTCTGAGCGTCATGCCGGGCGTAGCTGATGAAAATTAAAATGTCCGCCGGCTGGCCCGTGCTGACAACCACCTGCCATGCGTGGCAATCCTGTATATTACTAACCTTGTTACCGCCTATGTCCGCCTTTCGTTCTTATCGTACGCTGGCTCGTCTGCTGGTCGCGGCGTTGCCCGCTCTGGCCTTCCAGTGCGGCTGCGACGAATGCGCCGTGCCGTGCGCCGCGGAACCCGTGGGCCGCCTGCGCCTGCCTGCCCTGTCGCGAGCATGGCTGCCCGCTAGTCCGCCCGATTCCGTGCGGTTTGTCAATTCCAATGGCTTTCGGGCCACGCTCCGCCGTGTGCCACCGCTGACCACCGATTCGGTGCCCCTGTCCGCCCGCTTCGGCGATGTCAACCTCACTCGGCTGGAATACCCGCAGACCACCGGCTGTGGCCGGTTCTTCTGGGCCGAACGGCAGCGCCTGCGTTACCAGGGTCGCAACCTCAACCTGACACTTACCTACGATCTTACTCGCGATGCGAGCGGCGACTACCCCTTTTACCGCCTGGCGTCGCCGAACCTGGAGCTAACGCAGGCGGTGGCCGATACCTTGCCCGACGCGGTGCTGGTAAACTTCAACGAGGCTGTACTGGCCACTTTCCCGGTGGTGCGCCGTCCTTACCGGACCGTCTTTTCGACGAGCTTTTCGGGCAGCGTGCGCTACCTCGACTCCGTGCGCGTGGCCGGCCAACTCGTACGTGGCGTGTACCAGTACCAGCGGCCCGCCACCAACACCAACGCTATTGAGCTGCGCTCCCTGTACTTCGTGCCGGGCCAAGGAATTGTGGGCTTCACCTACACCAACGACGAGCAATGGGTGCGCTTCTAACTCTAGGCCAGCGCGGGGCACTGCTCCTGCTGGTTGGTAGCAGTGCCTTGGGCAGTTGCAACCGCTGCCGGGAAGAAACAGTGAATTTACGCCTGGATGCGCCCTACGACCACTACTTCGATGCCCGGCCGGAGCAGACGTTTAGCACCCCGCCGCTGGTAGTAGTGGCCCGTAGCAACAACGGTCTGACCGACAGCTTTCAGGGCGCAGCTGTGCGCGGCGGAAACTACCCTGAGCCCTTGTCTTACAACTGCACCCAGTACCAGGCCCAGAACCGCAGCCTCAACTACGCCTCGACGCTGTACGGCTACACTTTCAAATTCAGTGTGCTGCAATACCGCGACGGGCCGCTGCTGGTAATAGACGACTATTCCCGCCTCAACGGCAGCGCCACGCGCCTGCGCTTCCACTTTGCCACGGGGGAGGCCGAGCCCATCGAGTACCGCGACGCGACGCAAGGGTTGGTAGCCAATGGGCCTCGGGCCACCGTCAGCGAGTTGCCCACGCTAACAGTAGGTAGCCGCACCTACAACTCCGTCTGGCGCCTGACTAACACCTACCTGGCGCAGTACGGCCCGGCTACTGCCGCCACGGTGTTCTACCTTTCGCCCACGCACGGCCTCGTCCGCTTCGAGCAGCGCGACGGCACCGTGTGGGACCTAGCGCTGTAGTCCTGACCCGCGCCGGCGAAGCGGATGCCCGGGCGGTTCCGTCCCGACTAGACATTAGAACGCCTTATGGGAGAGCAAGGCTCTGCTAAGTATGTTCATAGAAACCGTCAGATTACCGAAACGCGGATATGTCGGCAACAGGAATTTTACGATGACCACGCGCCATAAAAATCGAAAAACAATCTATTTGCTAGTGGCCCTGTTTGTCTTCGTCGGCGTTCATTATGCCCTTGCAATCGCCTATAACGGCAGCTACACGTACGTGAAGAACAATTACCAGGACGCCGAATTTGGTCTGTTCGCCTACCAAATGACCCTGCTTTCTATTACGGGGGTAATGGGAATAGCCTTCTGCCGCACTGCCCTACTTCGGGTCTTGTTCGGGCTGCTGCCGGTTCCCAATGGCTTGTTTTTGGCAGCACTCTCTGCGGCGTACCAAGTCAATTCCGGCCCGAGCTTTGTCTCTTTACAGAATTACCACGACTATCTTCTTTTGCTACCCTTCGCCGTGGACGCGCTGCTACTGGCAATATTCGTCAACCTACTTAGTGAGTGGTTCAATGAAGAACGAGCGAGCTAACCCGGCTCGACTACTTAGTCCGCACGGCACTACATCGCGTCGACATAAGAGCAGACTTACCCCTTTAAGCGTTCGGCAAAAGGGTCATTAATGTTAACATGAGCCATGTGCGCCGCTCAACGTGCTATAGCTTCTTTTTCTGAGAGACCACCAATAATGCTAAAAAGCATTTGAGCCATAAGCCGGAACGCTTTAATAAATGGGGGTAAGGACAAGGCCCTAGGAGGTTTGAAAAAAGCTATGGTGATATAATTTCTCCTATTCTAAGTTTGTCCCGGCAGCGTCGGATGCTTCGGCTGCCCCTGCCAAAACGGCCGCCCTCCAACTCCGGCCCGAAGTGTGACGTAGCTCCTGCTATGTCCTGGTTATCCAAAAAATTTGCGAAAATATCGGCCAAGCGGCCCCGGCCCGATGGTAAGCCGGCCCTGAGTGTGCGGGAGCGGGTGTCGGCCCTGAAAAACCTGCCCGAGTTTCTGCGCCTGATCTGGGAAACCAGCCCATCACTCACTCTGGGCAACATTGTGCTGCGCCTGCTGCGGGCGGCCTTGCCGGTAGCCATGCTCTATGTGGCCCGCCTGATTCTGGATACCATTATCGGCCTTTCGCGCCAGCCGGGCGGCTCCCTAACGCCCGTTATCGGGCTGGTGGGCCTGGAGTTCGGCTTGGCTATTCTCTCCGATGTGCTGGGCCGGGGCGTGGCCTTGCTCGACTCTTTGCTCGGCGACCTGTTTGCCAACCGCTCCTCGGTGCGCCTGATGGAGCACGCTGGGCAACTCGACCTCGACCAGTTCGAAGACAGCGTGTTCTACGACAAGCTCGAACGGGCCCGCCGCCAGACCCTTTCCCGCACCGTGCTTATGTCGCAGGTACTGTCTCAGGCCCAGGACATGATTACGATGCTGTTTCTGGCCGTGGGGCTGGCCGCCTTCAATCCGTGGCTGCTGTTGCTGCTCCTGGTGGCCGTGGTGCCGGCGTTTTTGGGCGAGTCCCACTTCAATGAGCGCAGTTACTCACTGGTGCACAGCTGGACGCCCGAACGGCGGGAGTTGGACTACCTGCGCCAGACTGGAGCTAGCGACGAGACGGCCAAGGAAGTGAAGATTTTTGGCCTGTCAGGCTTTCTGATTGAGCGGTTCCGGACCTTGTCGGACGAGTTTTATCAGAAGAACAAAGCCCTGGTAGTGCGGCGCGCCGGCTGGGGCGCCTTGTTTGCGGCCGTGGGCGCGGGCGGATACTATGCGGCTTACCTCTACATCATTGCCCAGGCCGTGCGGGGTGGTATTTCCATCGGGCAGCTCACGTTTCTGGCGGGCTCTTTCGCCCGGATGCGGGGCTTGCTGGAAGGCATCCTAAGCCGGTTCAGCAGTGTGGCTGAAGGCGCGTTGTACCTGCAGGACTTCTTCGATTTCTTCCACCTGCAACCCCGAATTACACGGGCTGAAGGCCAAGCGGTACGCCCTTTCCCGCGGCCCATCCGCATTGGTTTTGAGTTTGAGAATGTGGGCTTTCAATACCGGGGCTCCAGCAAATGGGCCATTCGCAACCTGAACTTCACCTTGCGCGCCGGCGAGAAGTTGGCGTTGGTGGGCGAAAACGGGGCCGGCAAAACTACGCTGGTCAAGCTGCTCTCCCGCCTCTACGACCCCTCGGAAGGCCGCATCCTGCTCGACGGGCACGATTTGCGCGAGTACGACCCGGCCGAGCTGCGCCAGGAAATCGGCGTGATTTTCCAGGACTTCGTGCGGTTTCAGCTCTCGGCCAGCCAGAACCTGGCCGTGGGCCGCATCGAGGAAAAGGAAAACCAGGAGCGGATTCAGTCGGCCGCGGCCCAGAGCCTGGCCGATACCGTGATTAAAAAGCTGCCCGGTGGCTACGAGCAAATGATTGGCCGCCGCTTTGCCGGAGGCGTCGATTTGAGCGGGGGCGAGTGGCAGAAAATAGCCCTGGGCCGGGCCTACATGCGCGACGCCCAGCTGCTGATTCTGGACGAGCCCACCGCCGCCCTCGACGCCCGGGCCGAGCACGAGGTATTCCAGCGCTTCGCCGACCTGACCCAGGGCAAGACGGCCGTGCTCATTTCGCACCGCTTCAGCACCGTGCGCATGGCCGACCGGATTCTGGTCATTGAGAACGGGCAGTTTGTTGAAATTGGCTCCCACGAGGAACTGTTGGGCCGCAACGGACGCTACGCTGAGCTCTTTGCCCTGCAGGCCGCGGGCTACCGGTAAGATCCAACTGCCGGACTGTAACCCCGCTCAGGAAGGCGGCAGGGGCATTAGCAATTTTTTTTGCGAGTTTTTTGGCGCTCAGCCAATACATAAGGAGTTAGGATGTCGTATCTTAGAAAGACCATCACCCAAGGTATTTGCTGCGCATGAAACTGACTTCTACCCTGCTTCTGGGCGTGAGCCTGGCTCTTTCCGGCTGTTTTGCGGCCCGGGAGGCTCGTATCGAGTCTGATTATAGTTATACCGGCAATTTCCGCCGCTACCGCACCTACGAATTCGTCACGGGCCAGGGCCTGGCGGCCGATACGAGCAAGTTGGGCGAGGTGCTGCGCGACGCCATCCGGACGCGCATGCGGGTTCAGGGCTACAAACCGGCCCGCAACCGGCCCGATCTGCTGGTAATGTTTCGCCTGTTTGAGGGGGATATGGCCTTCCGCGGCTACGCCCAGGAAGATATGACCCGCTGGATGACCACTGGTATGGTAGAAGACGACGAAACGCCCAAGGACGTGCGCCAGGGCTACCAGCCGGTCCGCATGATTATGGCCGAAGGCACGTTGCTGGTTACCCTGATTGACAACCGTACCAACCGGGCCGTGTGGAATGGGTATGCTTCGGGCGTGACGGTGCCGCCCGGGCCCCAGGGCGAAATGGTGCTGCGCCGCTCCGTGCGCTCCATTTTCGACCAATACCACGTCTTTACTGAAGGCTACCTCGATGGCGCCAGCCAGTAGTAGGGAATAAGGGAACAGGTAAGTAGAACGTCATTCCGAACAAAGTGAGGAATCTTGCGTGCAATGGTAATTAAGTTACTACTGCACACAAGATGTCTCTCCAGGTTCGACATGACGTTCTTTTTGCGCAGCCAAAGCAGAAAGTTTTCTTTTCAGCTACCCGCGTTGCGCACCTGAATTAGTTCGGCCGCTACGCTAATGGCAATTTCCTCGGGCGTGCGGCTGTGAATTGGCAGGCCGATGGGGGCGCGCAGATGCGCCAGATCAGCTGCTGAGTAACCTGACGCGCGCAGGCTGCCCAGCAGCTCTTTTATTTTGGCCGCGCTGCCCATCAGGCCCAGATACTTCACCTGGTGACCTAGTAGCTGGCGCAATGCCACTTCGTCGGGCCGGTAGCCGAAGGTCATAATCACCACGTATTGATTTGGCCCTTGGGCTACCTGTTCAGCCAGCGTGTTGTACTGCACCGTGCGCTTGTGGTGGGCATAAGGGTTCTGCTGGTGCGTATTTAAGCCGGCCCGGTCGTCGAGCACGGTGATTTCGAAGTCGAGCGTGGCGGCCACCCGCGACAAGGCCAAGGCCACGTGCCCGCCGCCCACAATGGTTAGCGCGTCGCGAAACCCGAGCTGCTCCCGGTACTCCCAGTTGGGGCCGCTGCGGTAGTGATAAAAGCTGGAGCCCGAATCAGCCGCGTCCACGGCCAGCCCGGCTGACGTAAGGCGCAACGTAGCCCGCTGGTACTGCTGCAGGGCCATTAGTACGGCTTCTACTGCGGCTATGTGGGCAGGCGGCACGGGGTAGAGTAGCAACATCTGCTCGCCCGAGCAGATCATGCCGGAGCGGTCCTCGGAAGCTTCCTTGCGGTGAATCTGGGGCGGATAAGCGCTTGGTCGTGGCCTTCCAGCATCCGGGCCCGGGCCAGTCCCACAAACTTGTGCTCCATAATACCGCCGCCGATGGAGCCCGCCATGTCCTCGGTCGACACACTCATCTTAAAGCCCTGGCGGCCAGGGCTGCTACCCGTGCTGCTCAGCACGCAGAGCAACGTCACGGGCTGCTGCTGCCGTAAGCTGGCGGCCACGTGTTGCCACACCGGAAAGTCGCGCGGGAGGGAAGGGGTAGTGGAAAAATGCTCCACGAATGGGTTCTGAAAGTAAAAGCCAGTGCCGCCCGCCTTTGCAAAAAGGCTAGCCGCACTGGCCAAAGTAAACGACTACGCCACCGTGGCCCGGGGCGCCAACTGCACGACTTCCTCAACTACCCCGGCGGGGTAGAGATTGAGCAGTGCTTTTTCGGGGGTAATCGGGGCCGAAAACGCGGGGCGGTGGCTGGGCCGGAAGGCGCTGATGGCGTCGCGCACCGCGAAGTAGGCCCCGATGCCGTACATCAGTGGCGGCTCCCCACAGCCTTGGACCGCAGGATGGCCCGCGGGTGGCCGGGCGTGTCGAGGAAGTGTACGTCGATGCGCTGGGGCACTGAGTACAGGTCCGGGATTTTGTAGCTGTTGAGCGAATTGCTGAGCAGGCGGCCTTCCTCGTTGTAAATCAGCTCTTCCATCGTCATCCAGCCAATGCCCTGCACCGCGCCGCCCTCAATCTGGCCCTGGTCGATGGCCGGGTGCATGCTTTCCCCGAAGTCGTGCACGATGCGCAGCGCGTCGAAAGTATAGGTGCCACGCAAACAGTCGAGCGTGACGGTGGTGTAGGCCGTGCCGTACACGTGGTAGGCAAACGGATAGCCCTGGTTCTTGACCGGGTCGAAGTGAATATCGGGGGTGGCGTAATGGGCGTTTTCGGTCAGGTTGACCCGCCTCCAGTACGCCGACGACACCAGCTTTTCCCAATTCGTATCGGCCGGAATGCCGGCGGCCAGCACTTCCTCATCCCGGATTTCTAGCCCTTCATAGTTGAGCGTGTATTCCAGCACCGCGTGGCGCAAAAGCCGCTCCCGTAAGGTCTCACAGGCCATTTGGGTGGCTTTGCCGTTTAGGTCGGCGGTGGCGCTGGCCGCCGACGGGGAGGTATTGGCCACCCGCGTGGTATTCGTCGATTCCACCTTCACCCGACTGGGCGAAATACCCAGCGTTTGGGCCGCTACCTGGGCAATTTTGGTGTTTACGCCCTGACCCATTTCCACGGCGCCGGTACTTACGCCCACCGAGCCGTCGGTGTAGATGTGCACCAGAGCCCGGGCCTGGTTCATGGCGGTTTTGGTAAAGGAAATGCCAAAGCAGATGGGCATAACCGAAAGCCCCTTTTTCAGGCGCTCATTCTGCTGGTTAAAGGCGTCTACTTCCTGGCGCAGCTTGGGCAAATCGTAGAGCTTGGCGGCCGTGTCCCAGGCCAGCTCGGCGTTGCACATTTCAGCTGGCTGCCGGTACGAGAACAGGTCGTTTTCGCGCAGCAGGTTGCGGCGCTGAATCTCGCTGGGCGAAACCCCGAGTGTCTCGGCTGCCTTCACAATGGCCGACTCCATCACGAACATGCCCTGCGGCCCGCCGAAGCCGCGGAAAGCGGTATTAGGCGGCAAATTGGTGCGGCAGCTGTAGGCCGTGGCCCGCACGTTGGGCACAAAATAGGCGTTGGTGGCGTGAAATAGCGTGCGTTCCAGCACCGCCGGCGACAAGTCGGCCGCGGCTCCGGCGTTCTGGTAGAAGGTAACTTCGTATGCCAGAATCCGCAGGTTTTCGTCGAGGCCAATGCGGAAGTCGGAGCTGTAGGGGTGGCGCTTGCCGGTCATGCGCATGTCGGCCATCCGATCCAGCACGAGCTTCACGGGGCGGCGCACCACGAAAGCGCCCAGGGCGGCCAAAGCGCCCCAGGGTGTGGCCTGGTCTTCCTTGCCGCCAAAGCCCCACCCAGGCGCGTCACGTCTACTTCCACCTGGTGCATACCAATACCCAGCACGTGGGCCGTGTGGCGCTGCACGGCCGTGGGCCCCTGGGTAGAGGAGATGATGCGGACACCGCCCATTTCGGTCGGGAAAGCGTAAGCGCCCTGCGTTTCGATGTAGAGGTGTTCCTGCCCGCCCGACTCCGCTTCGCCCTCAAAAATATGGGCGCACTGGCTCCAAACTGCTTCCGGGTCGCCGAGGCTGAAGGTGCGCGGCGGCACAATTAGCTCACCCTGGGCCGCGGCTACGCGTGGGTCGGTGATGATGGGCAGCGGGTCAATATCGACGCGGATCAGGGCCAGGGCAGCATGGGCCTGGTGCTCGGTGTCGGCCAGCACCAGGGCTACGGGCTGCCCGCGGAAGTGCACGTGGCCCTCGGCCAGCAGGGGCTCGTCGGGCACGATGCCGCCAATCTGGTTTTCGCCGGGAATGTCGGCCGCCGTCAGAATGCGGTACACGCCGGGCACATTCAGGGCCTCCGTCAGGTCGAGGCCGTTGAGCACACCGTGGGCTAGCGGCGACTCGAACACGGCCGCGTGCAGGGTGCCTTGCTGCACCGGAACATCATCCAAATATTGGGATTCGCCGCGCACGTGGCGCACCGGGTCGAGGTGATTCATGGGAAGAATAGTCAGGAAGAAAAGCAGGCGGGTGGAAGCCGCTGTTCAAAGAGAGTTTAATTCAAAGCAGGTCGGAATGTCATTCCGAGTGCAGCGAAGCAGAGTCGAGGAATCTCGCGTGCTGACGTTGTTGGAAAAGGAACGTCATGCTGAGCGAAGTCGAAGCATCTCTACCGCAATGCTATTCAATTAGTAACACAACAAAACAGTAGAGATGCTTCGCGGGGCTCAGCATGACGATTACCAAAGCACGCAAGATGCCTTGCAGGGCTCGACATGACGGGCTGCTAGTGACGTTCTGGGCTAGCCCGCTACACCAGCTCGCGGAAGCTCAGACGCTCGGGGAAAAACTGCAGGAAATGGGCAAACAGCAGCTGGCGCAGCAGCAGGCGCTTGTATTCCACCGTGCCGCGGGCGTCGCTGATGGGGCTGATTTCAGTCTGAGCAATTTCGTGGGCAGCGGCGACGGTTTCGGCGGTAATTTCCTTGCCTGCCAGGTAAGCCGAGGTGCGCGCCAGCAGCAGGGGCGTGGGCCCGACGCCGCCGGCCGAAACCAGGGCTTCCTGCACAAAACCGTTGCTGGCCCGCAGCCACATAGCCGAGTTGACGCTGGCAATATCGAGGTGGGTGCGCTTGGATACTTTCTCGAAGTTGAACAAGTCGCCCGGCTGGGGCGCGGCAAAGCTGATTTCTAATACCTGCTCGTCAGCGGCCTTGGTCAGGGTTTTGTAGCCGCTGTAGAGCTCCCGCAGCGGAATCTCACGGCTAAGCTGGCCCAAGGCGCCCACCGTGACAGTGGCGTTCAAAGCCAGGAAGAAGATGGTCAGGTCGCCGATGGGGGAGGCGTTGATGAAGTTGCCGGCCACCGTGCCCATGTTGCGAATGGGTGTGGACGACACCAGCTTCATATAGTCGTGCAGGCCGGGAAACAGCTCCTGCATAAGGGGCGAGGAACGCAGGTTTTCGGCCGTAGTAGCGGCGCCCAGCACCACGCGCCCATCAGCTTCCCGGCGGATGCCGCGCAAATCGGGCTGGTCGTAGAGCAGCTGCACGGGCACGGCGCGCACATGCTCGGGGCGCTGCACCAGCAGGTCGGTGCCGCCGCCTAGCAATTGCCGGCTGGTGGTTACTGGCGGCTGGTTATGAGCCTCGTTTTGGAGCTCGGCTTTCAACGCCTGCAGGCGGGCGGGCACGTCTTTGAAATACTTAGGTACAAACTGCTGCTCACTAAGCCAATCCACCACGTTTTCGGTGGGGCGCTGGGCCAGCTGCGCGGTAAGCTGGGCCGTGGCGCGCTCCAAGGATTTATAGCCGGTGCAGCGACAGATGTTGCCGTCAATGGCAGCCAGGCCGGATTCAGTGGTGGCGGGCTTGGCGCTGAGGCTGTGGCCGGTGAGCGACATGACGAAGCCCACGGTACAGAAGCCGCACTGCGAGCCGCCTTCCTGCACAATAGCCTGCTGCACGGGCGTGAGCGTGCCCGCCGCAGCATTGATGCCTTCCACCGTGACGATGTGCTTGCCGTGGGCATTGCCCAAGGGCGTCAGGCAGGAAGTCATCGACTGGTACTGCAGCGTGCCGTCGGGCTGCAGTTCGCCCACCAGCACGGTGCAGGCCCCACAGTCGCCTTCCCGGCAGCCGATTTTGGTGCCTTTCAAATGCTGCTGGTAGCGCACAAAATCCAGCAGGGTGCTGCCTGCCGGCTGCTCGGTGTGGATGCGCTGATTATTCAGGTAAAAGTGGAGCATGCGGAACGGAAAAAATCAAAGCCAAGAGCGGAAGTTAGTAAAAAGTCGGCACGCGGTAAAGCCCCGCCCCGGTATCGGCCTGGTCAAGTCAGGTTGGAATTATTCGCCCTTGGTAGCCGGCACGAAAAAGCCCGCCGCCCAGAAAGGGCTGGCGGGCTTCCGCAGCGAGTTAGTGGGTAATTAACGCCGGGAAGTGGGGATGCGGAATTGCAGCCCGACGGAAGGAATGAAGGTGACGCCGCTGAGCTTGGCGGTCTTGTTGTTGAGCAGCTGGTACTGGCCGTAGTTCTGGTAGAAGACCGACAGCGCCGGCACCACGTACACGTAGCGAAAGCCTACCTTGGCGTTGAAAAAAGCCCCGTACGAGGAGAAATCCTGCTTGCCCAGCGGTAAGCTCGGAATCAGCTGGTTGTTGCTGTAAATGGTTTTGGGCTGGAATCCGTAGCGCAAAAAGGTGTGCGAGTACACCACGCCGTAGGAAATGGCCCCGATTTCCTCTTCCGGGCCAAACGAATGGCTGAACACAAGCGGCACCATCAAGTCGTTGCGGTTGGCCGTAAACTGCAGCAGGCTGTTGATGTTGTCGAGGAAGGGCAAATCGGGCAGCTTGGCGCGCTGGGTGGCAAACTGCAGCCCGATGCTGCCGTACATGCCGCCGGCCGCCCCGCCGGGTTTCTCGGGCGTGCCGGTGGTACCCAGAAACTGGAACATGGCGTCAAACACGTGGGAGCCGAAGGCGTACTTGTAGCCCACATCGAGCCGGTCAATTACGCCGTAGCGCACGTAGAGGTCGGAAGAAGGCTGCACCGGGTCCAGAGCGTAGGCCAGGGCCGCAACCTGCAGCTTATCGATCAGCTCCCCGAGGTGCCATAGTCTACTTTATCCTGGCTAAGGAGCTGCTCGGCGGCTTCCTTAACGGCTGAGCCCGTCTTGCCAATCGTGGAGGTAGGCACGTTGAAGGCCAAGTTGCCGCCGGCCCTAAACTCGCCCCGGGGCGTGACCTTGCCCGACATGGTCATGAGGCGCGGGGCCGAGCAGGCAGTGGTAAGCAAGGTGGCCGCAGCCAGTAAAGCCTGGGCGGGGCGAAGAAAGGAGAGTCGAGTCATAGTCAAAGGAACGGGAATATCGGAAGGGGAGCGGGGCTGCCCGGGCTGGGGCGTAACTCCAAAACCACGCCGAAAGTACGGCGGCGGGCCGGGGAAGATGGCCAAAGAAAAGAACCTGCCCCGAATCTGCTAAGCTCTGCCCGACATTTCGGTTATTTGGCGAATACTAGCCGCCCAGATTTTCGCATGAACATTCTCTACGGCGTACCCGGCGAAGGCCTGGGCCACGCAACCCGCAGCAAGGTCGTTATCGGGTACTTGCTCAGTCAGGGCCACAACGTGTGCGTGGTCAGCAGCGCCCGGGCCTTTCAGATGCTGGCCGCCAACTTTCCCGGCCGCGTCCACGAAATCCGCGGCTTCCACTTGGCCTACAAAAACCTGACGGTGTCGAAGTCGCGCACGGCGGCCCTCACGCTGCGCACGGCCCCAGAAAACCTGCGCATCAACTTCGCCAAGTACCGGGAGCTGCTCTGCGACTTTACGCCCGACTTGGTTATTTCCGACTTCGAGTCGTTCAGCTACTTTTTTGCCCGCTGGCGCCGCCTGCCCCTGATCAGCATCGACAACATGCAGATTATCAGTCGTGCCCAGCTCGATATTACGGTGCCGCGCCCGGAGCGGGGTAACCTGAGCCTGGCCCGGCAGATTGTGCGCGCCAAGCTGCCCGCAGCCGCCACTACCTGATTACAACCTTTTTTCAGCTGCCCGTTATCAAGGAAAATACCACCCTGGTGCCACCCATCATCCGGCCCGAAATCCTGGCTGCCCGGCCCACCACCGGAGCCCACGTGCTGGTGTATCAGTCGGCTACCAACCAGAAAGACCTGGTGCCCATGCTGCAGCAGTTACCGGGGCAGGAGTTTCGCGTGTACGGCTTCAACAAGGAGGAAAACTACGGCAACGTGCAGCTGCGGGCTTTCAGTGAGCAGGGCTTTATCGACGATCTTGCCAGTGCCCGGGCTGTTATTACCAACGGAGGCTTTTCCCTAATCAGCGAGGCCGTATACCTGCACAAGCCCATCTGTGCCATTCCCATTCCGGCCCAGTTCGAGCAGTTTCTCAACGCGGCCGAAGTAGAAAAGCTGGGCTACGGCCGCCATTTCGAGGCCCTGACGGCCGACAACATCAAAGCCTTCCTCTACGACCTTACGGGCTACGAACAGGCCCTGACCGGCTACAACCAAACCGGCAACGAGGACCTGTTTCAGCGCCTCGACGCGATGCTGCAGGAAATAGCTGCAACCTGAATAATCTGGTTGCAGCCCGGGTAAAGTTTGCCAGTAGGGCCGCAGAATCGGCAATTACCCCGGGGAATTTGGCTATTTTGGGCAACCATGAATCACTCATCCTTAAGCCAGCTGGCCCGCACTGCTGCCGTCCTGAGTTGCTGGGGCTGAGCCTGGCGGCCTGCACGGCCCCGTCCCGCACCAGCACTTCGGCCACCGGTCCCAATAAGTTTACCGACGCCACCCTGCGGCAGATTGCCACGGCCCAGGATGCCCGCCAAACCGCCGCTCTGTTGCCTTTTCTGGACCGGCCCGAGGTGCTTTACCGCCGCGAAGCCGCCCTGGCCCTGGCCTCGGTGCAGGACAAAGCAGCCCTCAGTGCCCTTATGGCCCGCCTCGCCGACCCCGAATCGGGGGTGCGTGTGGCGGCGGCTTATGCGCTAGGCCAAACCGGCGACTCCACGGCCGAGGTGGCTTTGCGGGAAAGAGTTTTTCAGGAAAAAGATGCTCTGGCCCGGCAATACGCCCTGGAGGCCCTCGGCCGCTGCGTTTCGCAGACGGGCCTGAGCATGCTGGCCCGCCTGCCCGCCGCACTGGGCGCCGACACGGCCACGCTCAACGGGCAGGCCTGGGGCTTGTACCGGGCCGGCCTGCGCGGCGTGACTTCCGATGCTGCCGTTGGCCGGCTTATTCAACTGCTGAACCCGGCCAATCCGTACCGGGCCCGGCTGGCGGCGGCCAATGCCCTGGCCCGCACCCGTGGCCTCAACCTGAATTCCTATGTTGGAGCCATTGCCAACTCGGCCCAGACTGACCCCGCGTATGCCGTGCGCAGTGCTGCTACCTCGGCCCTGAGCAAGGCCAATCAGTCGGCAGCGGTGCCGGCAGTACTCGCCACGCTGGCCCGCCGCGACCCGGATTACCGGGTGCGCATCAGCGCACTGCGGGCTATGACAGCCGCTCAGTACGCGCCCGTGAAAGAAGCTGCCTGGGATGCTCTGACCGATCCGCATGAGCACGTAGCTCTGGCCGCGGCCGAGTTTTTCCTGACCCACGCCGCAGGGGAGCCGGGCTCTATTTTTCTGGAAAAAGCCAACCGTCTCCCTGCTTGGCGGCCCCGGGCCACGCTTCTGGCTACGGCCCTTAAGCTGGGTGGGCCCGAGCAAAACGCTATCCGCGCTGCCGTGCAGGAGCGGTTCGTCAAGTCGGCAAGTCCGTACGAGAAAGGCTACTTGCTCAAAGCGCTGGGAGAAGACCCGGGCGCGTATGATTTCGTTACCCAAGCCACCTTTGCCACTGGGCAGCCCGTCGTGATTGGTACGTATGGAATAGAGGCTTTGGTAGCTATGCGGCGGTTGCCCAGTTTTCCCGCTGAGCAGCAGTCTTCCTTTGCTCTCACCCTGCAGCGCGCCGTGCGCGGCGGCGACGTGGCCATCATGGGCACGGCTGCCGAGGCCATTCGGGACCCGAAGTTGGAGCTGCGCAAAGTGTTTGCTAATGCCGACTTCCTGAAGCTGGCCCGCGAAAAGCTCGTGTTGCCCCGCGACCTGGAGGCCTGGCAGTCGTTGCAGCAAACCATTGATTACCTGGAAAACAAGCCCACCGCACCGTTTCCCGTCGCTACGGCTGCTACTCATCCCATCGACTGGGGGCTGGTGCAGGCTATTCCGGCCGGGCAGCGCGCGTTGATTCAAACTAGTAAGGGCGCCGTGGTCTTCCGGCTGCTGGTAGACGAGGCGCCGGGCTCAGTGGCCAGCTTCGTGGCTTTGATCCGGCAAGGCTTCTATAACGGCAAGAATTTTCACCGCGTGGTGCCCAACTTCGTGGCCCAAGGCGGCTGCCCGCGCGGCGACGGCTGGGGCAGCTCCGACTATAACCTCCGCTCCGAATTTGCGGACCTGCGCTACGGGGAAGGGTCTGTCGGTCTGGCTTCGGCGGGCAAAGACACCGAAAGTTGCCAGTGGTTTATTACCCACGCTCCCACACCCCACCTGGATGGCCGCTACACCATCTTTGCCCAGGTTGTGAGTGGCATGGACGTGGTAAACCGCCTGGAAATTGGGGACCGGATTGAGCGAATTGAACTGATGCGCTAAGCAAAACGACTACGCTGCTACCAATAACAACGGGCCGCCTCCACTGGAGGCGGCCCGTTGTTGTGCAGGCTTGTGTATTGGAGTTGGTTACTGCTTAACTAGGCGCAGCGCCTTACCCGAAACGCCTGCTCCAGCGACGTGCACCAGATACGTACCGGTGGGCAGAGCAGCTGGCAGCCGCAGCTCCAGACTGGCTGGGTCGGCCAAGGTTTGTTGCAGCACAAGACGGCCGGTCAGGTCAGTAAGCGTGACTTGCAGCGGCCCGGCGGCCGGGGCCGACAGTTGCACCACCGTGTAGGTGGTGGCCGGGTTGGGCGCCAGCATTACGGTGGCGGCGCGACCTTCACCCATGCTGCGCGTGATGCTGGCTACCGGCGAGTTGGATGCCTTGCCATCGAAGTCAACCTGGCGCAGACGGTAGTAGAGTTGAGCAATGCCGCTGCTAACTTGGTCGGAATAAGCATAGGAGGAGGCCGTAGAAGTGGTGCCGCGGCCTTCCACGAAAGCCAGTTGCTGCCAGGTTTTGGCATCGAGGCTGCGCTCCACGGCAAAGCCTTTGTTGTTTTGTTCCGAAGCGGTGCGCCACTCCAGAGTTACCGTGCCCGGCTTGCGCTCCTGAGCCGTAAAGCTGATAAGCTCCACGGGCAGCGGCTCCGGCTCGGCGGCTCCGAAGGTGAATGGGCCCATATCCGCTACGGGACCTGCTGAGGTTACCGAGCCAGCCGCCTGGGAGCCGCTCAGGCCGCCATTGCCGGCCGTCACCCACGTGGTGCCGTCGAAGCGGGCTACCTGTAAGTCGCTGGAAAATTCGTCGATGCCACTACGCCCGCCGTTTTCCCAGAACAACTGCACACTGACGGCATCCGTAGATCCGGCCCGGTCCAGATTCCAGTATTCCACAGCGCTTATTTTTTTCAGCGGTTCCGTAGCTGTCTGGTTGGGATACGCGGTGGCAAAGTACTCGGCAGTGAAGGCCGAACCTGTAGTAGCCGGGGCCGAAATGCCCAGCCGGGCCCACACGCCGCCTTTACCCAATGGGAACACGAAGCTAGTATTGCCCAGCTTACGCAGGGGACCGGTTACGTACGAACCAGCATTGCCCTCGGTAGCGGCGGCACTAGGCAGTAGGGTCAGCAGGCCGGTGAGGGAGGTGCTGAGCAAGCCGTTAGTCAACGTCAACTGGCCGGAGAGGTCAAAGGAAGAACCCAGCGTGGCCGTTTTGCCGGGCGCATCCAGCACCAAGCCCTGCACTGTAGTTGGTCCGTCATTGGTCAGGTTCAGCGCCTTCCGGATGGTAGCCGTTTCGGCATAAGTTGTGGCTACGGTTTCTACCATGCCACCCTCCGTCACGGCCGTCAGGCCTTCCTGCAACCGCCCTACTGCGCCGGCATTGGGGCTAAAACCATCCACGTGCACGTAGTTGGCCTCGCACAGGAAGCCCGTGGCATCGGTGGCGTCGGCACGGGTATGAACAAAGGGAGTGTAGTCGATGCGGCCGGTAGCGCTGAGCGAAGATACCTGGGCGAAGTTAGTGCTGGGCCCACCCAGGGTGACAACCAGGCCGTTTTGCCCATTGGTGCCCCGAATGGCCGTGGCCTGGGCGCTACCCATCCAGTTGAGTGAAGCGTTGAGCACGTTGGTCAGGTTCACGGCCCGTACCGACGTGGCGCACGAGTCGAGACGGTTATTACGGATACTGTCGCCGCCGGAAATCAGGGAGGCGTTGCGGTCAATGTCGAAAAACGGCGTCGAGGATGAACCGTTCGCCGGACGGTCCTGCACTTGTACGCCGCGCTGGCACTGGGCTATTACGTTGCCAAACACCTTGTTATTGCCGCCTTCCAGCACTATGCCGAAGCCGTTGATGTTGATAAAGGTCCGAAAGGCATCAGCCAGGTAGCCACGCACGATGTTATTGGCAATGTAGGCGCCCCGGTCGTCAGGTCGCTGGTGACACCACCCCCGGTCACGATAATGTTCCGGTCCCGGTCCACGAAGGCAATGCCGGCGTTGTCCTCGCTCAGGTTGGTGGGCGCCCCAATGGTCCGAACCACGTAGTTGTTGCGCACGACCAAGCTGCCCGGTCCGCTGGCCAGGCCCGTGCCCGTGCACGATTTCAACTCCAAACCATTGGAGGCGTTGTTGCGCACCGAGTTGTTTTCAATCAGGGCTGCGGGCGTGGTAAAGTTGCCGTTGGCGTCGCGCAGGCCCGCTGCGCCCAGCACGGCAATGGCCGGCCCGAGGTTGAAGCCCAGGCGGCAGTTGCGGATAATAAGTCCACTAACGCTGCCGTCGTTGATGTCGATACCGGCCCGGCGGTTTTGCTCAAACACGCCGTCCTCAATCAGAATGTTGATTTTGCTGCCGTTGACGATGAACAGCCCCGGCCGGCGCCATTGTTGCGCGTGTTCGGGTCCAGGGCCGTTTTGGTGGCCCGCACCCGCCGGAAGGTGATGTTCTCGGTGTAATTGGGGTAGCCGTTCCAGTATATGCCAAACTGCCGGTTTTCGGTGGTAGCTACGTCCTCAAACAAAAAGTTGACGTGGTTGCTTTGGTTGTCGCACTGAATGCCGTAGTCGTAAGCCCGCACTTTCAGGTCGGCAATGGTAACGGGGCTGGCGGGCGTGCCCCCGGTAGTAGTAATGAAAATACCGGTTTCCCGGGTCTGCACGTCGCTGGGCGCCAAGCCCCCATCGAATACGGTGCGGGCCGTATCCACGCCCTGCAGGTTGATGTTCTTGTTAAGCACTACCCGCTCCGAGTATCTGCCTGCGTCGATGAAAATGGTCGTTGTGGTGGCGTTGGCGCTGGCTAGAGCCTTGGCTACGGTGGCGAAAGGGGCCGTAGTGCTGCCATTACCCGTGGCATCGTTGCCAGCGTTGGTTGTGTACACGTCGCCGGTTTGGGCACCGTCATTCACGTACAGCGCCTGGGCCTGAGCAGTCGTCACACCCGCAAGCAAAACCAGGAAAAAGGTGGAAAAAGCGTGCAGTAAGGAGTTTTTCATAGCAAAAGGAATATAGAGCAGTTGGCCCCTGAACGGTTTTTTACCTGTTTAGGTTAGGAATAATTCTGTTTTTTCATCCAGATTATTCCGGGACATCAGCAACAGAGTTGTTTCGGATCAGCGAGAAAAGGTGCTATAAAATATAAGAAAAATATTTAGTTAACTAATTGTTATATAGAGTTCTAATCATTTAGTAACATTATCCGCTCAACATAGCCTACGGTGCTAACGAGAGTAGCCACCCGGTGAAGGCATTAGCTGATTAGGGTGAGCAGGGAAAAGGCTAAATACGAATAGTGCAAATTACTGTACAAAAAACGCCGGGCTCCCAGAGTCCGGCGTTTTTCAAGTTGAAAAAGGCGCGTTGAACTAAGCGTCTTCGCGCCCATGTACCTGGGCCGGCGGGGTGGTAGCTTCTACAGCAGTGAAAGTTTCCAGAATTTTATAGCTGTGAGATGATTCCTTGGGCACTACCCACGAGTTGCCGGGCTCCAGGAGCACCACCTGGCCCTCAATGTGCAGCTCCGCTTTGCCGCTGATAACATACCCTACTGTTTCGTAGGGGCGGGCCACTGCTTCTTTCGCCTCGGCGGGCTCTTCATTTTCCCAGAGCCGCATGGCTACGTGAATGCCGGAAGCCAGGTATTTTTCGCCGTCTTTGCCTTTGGGAGAAAACCGTGAATCGATTTTGGTGATGGACGTATCAGCCATAATAGGGTTAGGGGTAAGGTGAGTGGTTGAGGTTTAGTAAGCGCAGGTGTATAGCCTAACGCAAGGTGCCCGGGGCGGTTGTCTTCCAAACCTTCCGGCCCGCGCTTGGTTGCAGCATACGTTATGGCCGTTATATTGCCATCTTAAGCCGCTCGCTCTGTGTCGGGGCCGCGCCGTTTTTTGCTTTACCCATGCACGCTGCTTTTATTCAGTCGCTGGCCGCTGCCCACCGGCAGGCCACTGCTCCTTTGCCTGGTCAGGCACTCTGCCTGCTCGCCGACCAGCTGCTGCAGGTTTTGTTTCCCGAGCGTGCCACCCGTCCGCTTAACAGCACCGATGCGGTAGAGGCGGTGCTTTACCAGCTGCAAACGGATCTGGCCGACTTACTGCGTTCGGTGCTCAGCACCGCCGAAGCCGAGCAGATTGCCCAAACCTGCATGCAGGGCCTGCCCCAACTGCGCGATCTGCTCCTGGGCGACGCCGAGGCTATTGTAGCAGCCGACCCGGCCGCCAAGGGCAGCGAAGAAGTTATCAGTACCTACCCGGGCTTTTACGCCATTGCCCTGCACCGCTTTGCGCACGCCCTCTACCAGCTGCAGGTGCCCCGCGTACCGAGGCTGCTGAGCGAATACGCCCACACCCGCACCGGCGTCGATATTCACCCCGGCGCCCGTATCGGCCCGTCATTCTGCATTGACCACGGCACGGGCATCGTTATCGGCGAAACGGCGGTTATCGGGGCCTACGTCAAGATTTTTCAGGGAGTAACGCTGGGTGCGTTGAGCGTAGCCAAGCATATGGCTAATATCAAGCGTCACCCCACCATCGAAGATCATACCGTGGTGTATGCGGGGCTACCATTCTGGGCGGCAGCACGGTGGTCGGCAGCCACAGCATCATTGGCGGCAACGTGTGGCTGACTGAGAGTGTGCCTTCTCATTCGCGGGTATACCACCGGGCTCAGATTCACGTGACCCGCTCGGAGGACCCTCGGCGGATATCACCTTCTCCATTTAATTTGCCTTCTCACTAGCCGGCTTTGGCTCTGGTTTGTTTTCTGCCATCACCTAAAACCAACTTCCTACTTTTTACTTGCCACTTTTCCCATGAAAGCCAACACCATCCTCGATACCATTGGCAACACGCCCCTGCTGCGCCTGAATCGTCTGTTTGCCCAACGTCCCGACGTGGAAGTATGGGTGAAGCTGGAACGGGCCAACCCCGGGGCAGCATCAAAGACCGGATTGCGCTGGCTATGATTGAGCAAGCCGAAAAGGAAGGTCTGCTCAACGCCGACAGCCTGATTGTGGAGCCTACCTCGGGCAATACCGGCGTGGGCCTGGCCATGGTCACGGCCGTGAAAGGCTACAAACTGACGTTGGTAATGCCTGAGTCGATGTCCATCGAGCGGCGGCGGCTAATGGCTGCTTACGGGGCCAACCTGGAGCTCACGCCCCGGGAGAAAGGCATGAAGGGCGCCATCGAAAAAGCCCACGAGCTGGTGCGCGATACCCCGGCGCCTGGATGCCGATGCAGTTTGAAAACCCGGCCAACATTAAAGTACACGCCGAAACAACGGCCCAGGAAATTCTGCGCGACGCCCCGAAGGCTTCGACTACCACATTACCGGCGTAGGTACAGGCGGCCACATCACGGCCGTCACCGAAGTTCTCAAGCCGTTGTATCCAAACATGAAGACCTTTGCCGTGGAGCCGGAGCTTTCACCCGTTATCAGCGGTGGTGCCCCGGGCCCACACCCGATTCAGGGCATCGGCGCCGGTTTCATTCCTGCCAACCTGCACACCGACGTGCTCGATGGTACCATTCAGGTTAGCCAGCAGGAGTCCTTTGATATGGCCCGCCGCGCGGCTCGGGAAGAGGGAATGTTCATTGGCGTTTCGTCCGGAGCCTCGCTGGCAGCCGTGGCCAAGAAGCTGCCCGAAATGCCCCAGGGCAGCCGCGTCCTGACGTTCTGCTACGATACCGGTGAGCGGTACTTGTCGGTAGACGGCTTGTTTGTGTAAAGTCTAACGACACCAGTAATAAAAAAGCCTCGCAATAGCGGGGCTTTTTTATTACTCAAGCATTACGAAGCTTATAGTATGGGCAACAAAAAAGCCCAACCGTGGGGTTGGGCTTTTGGTGGAGAATATCGGAGTCGAACCGATGACCTCTTGCATGCCATGCAAGCGCTCTAGCCAGCTGAGCTAATCCCCGTGTGGTTTATTCCGCAGTCATCTACCGTGGAATTGTGATGCAAAGGTAGGCGCAGAAGGAGAATGTGCAAGCGTTGAGGAATAAAAAAACTAATAAAAAATGCATCAGCTTGATAACTAGGCCAAAAAAAGCGGGAGGAACATTGTTCCTCCCGCTTTCAGGGACTAACTCACAGAGGAGATTAGTTGCCGAAGATGTAGCGTAGGCCCAGCTGCAGGTAGTAAGTTGAGGTTACACCCAGCGTGTTACGGAACGTTTCAACGGGCAGACCATTGCGGTCCAGGTTGAGGCGGAACGTAGGACGGGTAGTACCGTTGGCTACTACGCTGTTACCGTTGGCAACAGCCAGGATGGAGCTCTGGTTGATGGTCTGGGTAGCACCCCAGTCCTTGTTCAACAGGTTGCCCAGGTTGACCACGTCAAGGCTTAGCTGCAGCGTGTTGCGCTTGTCACCAATGTTGGTGAACAGGTCTTGCAACAGTTTCACGTCAAACTGGCTGCGCCAGGGCAGCAGAGCACCGTTACGCTCAGCATACTCACCGCGGTGCTTGCTCAGGTACTTGTCTTGCTCGAGGTACTTGAAGAAAGCGGCACTCTGCGTAGGAGCATCGTAGGTCACTCCACCCGTGGTGTTGCTTACGAAAGTGATTTCGGAAGGATCTTTAGGAATGTAAATCAGGTCGGCGAAAGCGCCATCACGGTTCAGGTCATTGCTGTAGGTGTACGAGAAACGGCCAGCCTGCGAACCTTCATAGACCAGGGACAGGGTAGTGCCCAAGTGCTCCAGGTACTCTTTGCGGTACGAAATCGAAGCAATTACGCGGTCTGGAACTACGTAGCTAGCGTAGCTAAGCTCAGGGAAGTTCGAACCGTTTACGCTCGGGTTGTTCTGCCACGAACCGCGGGGCTGGTCGCCACTACCGTCGAACAGGTTACGAGCATCGCTGCGTACGTAGGCAACCGAAGCCAACAGACCGTTGTCGAACTGCTTCTCCAGCTTGGCTGTTGCCGACCAGTAGTAGCCCTGGCTGGCGTTGCCGAGAACAATGGCGTCGTAGGTACCGGCGTTAGCAGTACCAGTTGCTACAGGCTGACCACGCAGGATAGGGTTGAAGTAACGGTCCTGCACGTTAACGGGGTACACCATGCGGTTGTCGGGGTAGCCAGAGATGTTCAGGCTCTGAGGGGCAACTAGGTTAGGGTTACGGAACAAAGCGGTGTTCAGGTCCTTGTTATAGATACCTTCCAACGAACCCACGATACCGAAGGGCAGTCTCACGTCAACAGCCAAGCTGCTCTTCCAGGTTTGCGGAAACTTGAAGTTAGGATCAAGCGACGTAGTCGAGGTCGGGATAGACGTGCCAGCGGCAGGGACGGTCGAAGGGCGGTAGAAGGTAGGATCGGGGCTGAAGCCGCGATAGCCGCCGCCAGGAAGCGTCGCCATTTGCGTAGCGCCTTCGTAAGAGTCCGTGATTTGCAGCAGACCAGCGTCGCCGGCTTGGCTAACAATCCACACGTACGGAATACGGCCGCTGAAAATACCGGAACCACCACGCAACTGTACCGTACCGTTGCCTTCAACATCCCAGTTGAAGCCTAAACGGGGCGACCACAGAACTTTCGACTCGGGCAGACGCGATACGTCGATTTTCTCGCCACCAGCAAACACGAGAGGCTCAATCAGCTTGTGCTGTTGCAGAGGCTCAGGGAAGGTAGTGTAGTCAAGACGCAAGCCACCGGTTACGCGGAATCGGGGGTTAACAACAAATTCATCCTGAGCGTAGAAGGAATACTGCCCGAACTTGAAAGTCGGGAATGCCTGCTCGAAGTTAGGCGCCAGTGAGTACGTCAGCGAGAAGGCGGTCGGCACGCCAGTCTTGGCAATGGCCGGATCAGGGTTCGACGCTTTCAGGAAGTCCTCGTACGAGTTGAAGCGGTAGTAGCTAGTGCCCTGACGCTGGAAGCCGTTGCGAGTAGTGCTGAAGTCAACCTGGGCACCGAAGGTCAGGTTGTGATTAGCCAGAATCCACGTGAAGTCGTCGCGGAACGAATAGATTTCTACGTCGCGCAGGTTGCCATACGAGAAAGGCTCGTAACCGAAGTACGTGAAGGGAGTAGCCGTCTGGCCGGGACCGTCCGACTTCAGGATGTCAACGAAGGGGAAGATCTGGCTGTCGGAGCTACGGGGGTCGTTCTGCTTGGTGAAGGTACCACGCAGGGTGTTAGACATCGTGCTGCCGAAAGTAGAGTTCAATTCAGCGGCCAGCGAGTAGAAGTTAGCCTCCTGGTAGTAGTTGGAATTCTGGAAGCCTAGAGCAGTTGTGTTGCCACGGCTGATGCCGGTTGGGAAGGAGGGAGCAGCCGAGTTACTGGTCGGGTTTACCTCTTTGCCCTCTGTCTGGCTGTAGCGCACGTTGAAGCGGTGGTTCTGGCTGATGTTCCAGTCTACGCGGGCCAGAATCTTGTTGCGAGTACGCTCGGTATCATAGCCTTGGTATTCGCCGGTTTCGTACCCATAACGATTGCGCAGGTAGTTGCGAACTTCATCCAACTCGCTAGCCAAAGGACGGGTAATGTTGGGGTTGCTGCCGTAAGCAGCACCAGACGTAGCAGCTACGCGCTGGGAGAAAGGACTAGCGTTCTTCTCGATTTCGGCGTTAACAAAGAAGAAAACTTTGTCTTTGATAACGGGGCCACCCAAACGGAAGCCGTACTGATTGAACTGAGATTTTTGCAGCTCAAAAGACTGGTCACCTACCCGGGTACCAGTGAAATCCTGGTTGCGGAAGAAGGTATATACAGAGCCTGTAAAGTTGTTGGAACCGGAGCGGGTAACGGCGTTGATAGCACCACCGGTAAAGCCCGACTGACGTACGTCGTAAGGCGTTACGCTAACAGTAAGCTGCTCCACGGCGTCCAGGGAGATAGGCGAGCCGCCGGCGGGCAGGTTGCCGCCGATACCGAAGTTGTTGTTGAAGTCAGAGCCGTCGACCGTGAAGTTGTTCTGACGGTTGTTACCACCACCAACACCACCACTACTGCCAGCCTGAGGCGTCAAACGCGTGAAGTCATTCAGGCTCCGGGTAATCGAAGGCAAACGCTCAATCTGTTCGCGCTGTACCGAAGTCACTGAGCCGGTACGGTCGGCGTTGATGATGTTGTCGCGCTGACCCCGTACTACTACATCAGCCAGTTCAGTTGTTGCCTCGCTCAGGTTGATGTCCAAGCGCAGGTTCTGACCCAGGGTCAGGAAAATACCATCACGAGCCGCATCCTTATAACCAATAAAGGTCACGCGGACCGAGTACGGACCACCTACCCGCATGCCGCTGATGTTGAAGCGACCTTCCGAGTTCGTGGGCGACACGTATTGGGTGTTCGTTGGGGTGTGGACGGCAATGACCGTTGCGCCTGGCAAACCACCTCCGGACTTGTCGGTGATGACACCGTTCATAGCCGAAGTAGTTACCTGACTCCACGCCGCTGGGGCTGACAACAGCGTCAACACCAACAGGAGTAAGAGGCGTAAACGTGAGTGTTTCATAAATGGGTAAGTAGGTGAAAAAAGAGGAGGCTTAATCGGAAAAGGAATGCAAAAGTAAGGACGTTTCTGACCGGGTTCGTTACCAAATCGTTGTCTTTGGCTAACAGCACTCGTATCAGGGAGTTTCTACTACAAAGGTAAGGGGGAAATTCACAATCTAGGTCTCACCGCCCGGATAAACCGGCTCAGATAATAGTCGCTTTCCAAGCTGTTCTCAACTACTCCTAACGAGCTGGACGAGTGGATGAACTGCACACTTTCCGAGCTGGCCTCCGTCACTAGTCCCACGTGCGTAATCGTACTGCTCCCTGGCGAAGCTCCGAAAAATACTAAATCCCCGGCCTGTAGGTCCTGCGGTTTTACGGGCGTGCCCCATACAGCCTGCTCATTGGAAGAACGCGGAATTTGCACGTCGATGGCGGCAAAAGCGGCGCATAGCAGCCCCGAACAGTCCATGCCCAGACGGGTGGTGCCGCCGTATTTATAAGGGGTTCCTTCGTAGGAGCGGGCCGCTTCGATAACGGTAGCCAAATCTCGGGAAACCGTGGCCGGATTACTGGCCCGCTTCACCACAACTTTGGATTTGCCTGCTGGAGCAGAAGTCTTAGTTTTGGCCTTAGCCACGGGCCGGGCGCCGCGGCGGCGCCGTTCCTCGGCCTTCATGCGGGCCATTTCGCGGGCCGAGTAATAGCGGCCGTTGCGCTGGTTGAGCTTGCGGCTGCTTCCGCAGCTGGCTAGTAGGACTAAGACACTAAGTAGTAGCAGTGGCCACCAACGAAGCTGTTGGAGTGAATACTGTACCTTCGTAAGGTGTTCCCGCATCGGGACAAAGATACGTGAATCGTTCATTCTGCCGTCTATATATGAATTTCCAACCGCTGACTCCTGATCTGGTAGCCGCCTTCGAGCAAATCGTGGGCGAGGCGTATGTGCTTACTGCCCAGCGGGTAGAAGCTGCCGTGTACGCCGACTATGGCCGCGACCACACCGAGGATTTGCATTTTGCTCCGGATGTGGTACTTCGTCCCGCCAACGCCGACGAGATTAGTAAAATTGTCCGGCTCTGCCACGAGCACCACGTGCCCGTTACGGCGCGGGGTGCCGGCACGGGCCTGAGCGGAGGCGCGCTGCCGGTGCACCACGGCGTGGTGCTAAGCACCGAGCGGCTCAACCGTATCATCCAGATTGATGAGCGCAACCTGCAGGCTACCGTCGAGCCGGGCGTCATCAACGAGGCCTTCCAGATTGCAGTTAAGGAAGTCGGCTTGTTTTATCCGCCTGACCCGGCCAGCAAAGGCAGCTGCTCGCTTGGCGGCAACCTGGCCCACAGCAGCGGGGGCCCCAAAGCCGTGAAATACGGCACCACCCGCGACTATGTCCTGAACCTGGAAGTGGTGCTGCCCACCGGCGACATTATCTGGACGGCGGCCAACACGCTGAAAAATTCTACCGGCTACAACCTCACCCAACTGATGGTAGGCTCCGAGGGCACGTTGGGCATTATCACCAAAGTTGTGTTTCGCCTGCTGCCGTATCCGCAGCACAATATCCTGATGCTGGTGCCCTTCCGCCGGGAAGAGCAGGCAGCCGAGGCGGTGTCGGCCGTATTCCGGGCTGGCGTAATTCCCTCCGGTATGGAATTTATGGAGCGCGAGGCCATTGCCTGGTCCTCGGATTACCTGAAAATCCCGCTCACGCTGCCCGAAGACATCAAGGCCCACCTGCTCATTGAGCTCGACGGGCAGGACATGGACCAGCTCTACAAGGAAGCTGAACAGGTGTATGGTGTGCTGGAGCGCTACGACGTAGGCGAAATTCTACTGGCCGACAACGCCACGCAGAAAGATGAGCTCTGGAAAATCCGGCGCAACATTGGCAATTCGGTACGCTACAATTCGGTGTATAAGGAGGAAGACACCGTGGTGCCCCGGGCGGAGCTACCCACGCTGCTGAGAGGCGTAAAGGAAATTGGGCAGCGCTACGGCTTCAAGAGCGTGTGCTACGGCCACGCCGGCGACGGAAACTTACACGTCAACATCATCCGCGGAGACCTGACCGACGAGCAGTGGAATGTGGGTCTGCGCCAGCCCATCACCGAGATTTTCGAGCTCTGCGTGAAGCTGGGCGGCACTATCAGCGGAGAGCATGGCATCGGCCTGGTGCAGAAAGGCTACATCGGCATTGCCCTGCAGGAAACCAACCTGGAGCTGATGCGCGGTATTAAAAAAGTCTTTGACCCCCACGGCATCCTCAACCCTGGCAAAATTTTCTAAGTCTGCCCGAAAGTAAAATACCCGACCCCGAAAAAGTCCTCCCGCATGGAGGGACTTTTTCGGGGTCGGGTATTTCTATACGACTGGTAAAGTGCCGGCTGGCCTAGCTTTGGTCGCCTTTCAGCTTGTCTTCACCGCCGTAGGGAGCCCCAGCGGTAATGTCGCCGCGCAGGCCACCCTGCGACACGCCGGGCTGAGTGCTGGGCTGCTGGGAAGTGGTGGAGTTGTCGAAGGTTTGCACCTCGGGGCCGGAAGCGGAGTCGGCGCCGCCAACCATGGAAGCTGTAGTAGGCTGGCCGTTGCCGCTGATAATATTCGCCTGCTCCCCGACGGGGCCGGCCAACGCATTTACTTTCTCTACGTATTGGCGCTTGGCATCATCCTCGCTGACGCCTTTAAACTTGCTCCAGGAGTCCCACTGGGCTTGCGACATCCCGGCGTAGCCGCTCGGGTTGTCGGGCGAGTCGTCACCGACTACTTCGCCTTTGGTGTCATGGTCGCCTTCGGTGGCCTGCTTGTAGAGCCCGTAGAGTTCGGTCATGTGGGCGGCGGCTTTGTCGCCCGGCAGATTATCTACGCGTGCTACAGCGGCTTCAAATTGCTGTTGTAAATCCATTTGCTGCTGAAGGTCCATAAGTCGGGAATAGCTAAAGAGTGGAAAAGTACCTGGGTTTACTAGCATGGCACGGCTTTGGTTGCAGGGGCGCGCTGCTAAGTTTTTCAGGAAGTAAGTGCGCAGAGTTCGTACTTTTGCCCGCCAATTATGTGTGGAATCACCGGAGTATTCGCTTTTACCGACGCAGGACGCCGCTCGCTGTCCGCGTTGCATGCCTCAACCGACGCTATTGTTAGCCGTGGGCCTGATTCACAGGGGCATTTTGTGTACGACCGTTGCGGTCTGGGCTTTCGCCGCCTGGCCATTCTCGACCTGACGGCCGACGGCAACCAGCCGATGACCGACGAGTCGGGTCGCTACACGATTGTCTTCAACGGGGAGATCTTCAACTTCAAGGAACTACGCCAGAAGCTGATTAAGAAAGGGCACAAGTTTCATTCCCAGACGGATACAGAGGTTATTCTGAACCTGTATATCTCCGAAGGGCGGGGCTTTCTGAAAAAGCTTAACGGCTTTTTCGGCCTGGCTATCTACGATAAAGAGGAAGACTCCCTGTTCATTGCCCGCGACCGGATGGGGAGAAGCCCATTCTGGTGTACCGCGACGAGGACAAGATGTTCTTTGCCTCCGAGATGAAGTCGCTGCTGGCTCTGGGTGTGCCGCGTAAGCTCGATTACGTGGCCCTGAGCCACTATTTGCAGCTCAACTACATCCCCGGTCCGGCCACCATTTTCAAAGGCGTCAAGAAGCTGCTGCCCGGTCACTACCTCTTTATTAAAGGAGGCAAGGTGGTCAAGAAGCGCTACTACAAGATTCCGTACGACCCGAAGAAGACCAGCAAAAACAAGCTCACCTATGAGGAGCAGCAGAAAAAGCTGGTCACCCTGCTCGACGACGCCACGGCCCGCCGTTTGGTAGCCGACGTGCCGCTGGGCGCTTTCCTGAGCGGCGGCATCGACTCCTCGGTGATTGTGGCCCTGGCCTCGCGCCATACCCAACACCTGAATACGTTCAGCATTGGCTACCGCGACGAGCCTTTCTTCGACGAAACCAAGTACGCCAAGCTGGTAGCTGAGCGCTACAAAACCAACCACACGGTTTTCTCGCTCACCAACCAGGACCTGTACGACCATATTTTCGACGTTCTCGACTACATCGACGAGCCGTTTGCCGACTCCTCGGCCCTGGCCGTGTACATTCTGAGCAAGCGCACCCGCGAAAAAGTAACCGTGGCACTTTCGGGCGACGGAGCCGACGAAATGTTTGCCGGCTACAACAAGCACATGGGCGAGTTTCAGGTGCGGCAGGGCGGCTTCAAGGCCGAGGCCGTAACGGGCCTCAACCTGCTCTGGGATGTACTGCCTAAGTCGCGCAATTCTTTCTTTGGCAACCGGATCCGGCAGTTTCAGCGCTTCTCGCGCGGTATGCTCAGCGGCCCCAAAGACCGTTACTGGGATTGGGCCACGTTTGTCAACGAAAAAGATGCCCGCAACATTCTCAGCCCCGAGTCGCGCCGCAAGGTGGGCAAGAAACTGGCCGAGAAGCGCCGCAAGGATGTGCTGCAAAACCTGCACGCGGAAGGTGACCTGAACGAGGTGCTGCTCACCGACATGAACTTGGTGCTGCCCTACGACATGCTGGCCAAGGTGGACCTGATGAGCATGGCCAACTCCCTGGAGGTGCGCCCGCCGTTCCTGGACCCCAACGTGGTAAACTTCGCCTTCTCCTTGCCCGTCGAAAGCAAAATCGACGCGAAGATGAAAAAGAAGATCGTGCAGGATGCTTTCCGGCCCATGTTGCCTGAGGAGCTCTACAAGCGTCCCAAGCACGGTTTCGAGGTGCCGCTGCTTAAGTGGTTCCGCAACGAGCTGCGGCCCTTGATTGAGGACGACTTGCTGTCCGATGGCTTCATTGAGGCCCAGGGTATTTTCAGCGTGGACGGAATTCGGGCCCTAAAAACCCAGCTGTTCTCGCGCAACCCCGGCGACGTGCACGCCCGCATCTGGGCACTGATTGTATTTCAGCACTGGTGGAAACGGCATATGATGTAAGCCCTGCCCGGCTTTGCAACTGTCGTTTTATTTTCTCGTTTGCCCTTTTTCATGATTCCAGCGTTGACTCCTTCAGCCTCCGGCGTTCAATTTCGTACCCTCTCCATTGTCATTCCGGTTTACAACGAAGCCCGCACGATTCACCAGATTCTGGACTTGCTGCGGGAGCTCAAACTGGTCAATAACATTCAGAAGGAAATCATCCTAGTCAACGACTGCTCCTCCGATAATTCCTCGGAGGTGATTCAGGCCTACGCTGCCCGCTACCCGGAAATGGGCCTGCGCCTGCTGCAGCACGCCGTCAACCAGGGCAAGGGCGCGGCCCTGCACACGGGCATCCGCGAGGCCACGGGCGACTACGTCATCATTCAGGATGCGGACCTGGAGTACGACCCGGAAGAGTATAACCTCTTGATCAAGCCCATCCTCAAGGGCTTTGCCGACGTCGTGTTTGGCTCGCGCTTCATGGGTGGCAACCCGCACCGCATCCTGTTCTTCTGGCACAGCATTGGCAACCAGATGCTCACCTTTTTGAGCAACATGTGCACCGACCTGAACCTGACCGACATGGAGACCTGCTACAAGCTCTTCCGCCGCGACATCATTCAGGGCCTGAAGCTGCAGGAGAACCGCTTCGGCTTCGAGCCCGAGGTGACGGCCAAGGTGGCCCGGGTCAAGGACGTGCGCGTGTATGAAGTGGGCATCAGCTACTACGGCCGCACCTACGCCGAAGGCAAGAAAATCGGCTGGCGCGACGGATTCCGTGCCATTTACTGCATCCTCAAGTATGGTTTATTCGGCAGCTAATTCTGGCTTCCCTCACCTACTGCGCTTTTCCGTTGGCTTAACCTCTACATGAAACTACTTAAGTACCTAATCAGCATTCTGTTTCTCGTGGCCGTGGCTGCGGGCATCGGCTTCATGCTTATGTCCCGGGCCACGCTGCTGGATCTGCTGATTCACCGGGCGGGCCTGGCAGCTTACTCCGAAAAGCTCAACGGTATGCTCAGCGAGAGTCTGCTGCTCAAGGCCAAGCTTGGCGTAGGGGGGCTGCTCGTGGGCCTGGGGTTGCTGCTAGCAGCCATGTGGCGCTTTTGGGCCGTTATCGAAACGTATCTGCGGACGGTAGGCCAACAGATGAAACTGCTGAGCATCTACCTGACAACTGTGCTGCGGCCCTGGACGTTTGGGCAGCGGCTGATGCTGTTCAGCCTGTTTTTCGCCCTCACGTTTCTGCTCTTCTACTGCGCCTACTCTATTCCTTTCATCTACGACGAGCTGTACACCTACATTGCCTTCAGCTCCCGCGGACCGGCTATTTCCTTGGTGTTTTACCCCTTCCCCAACAACCATGTACTAGTTTCGGTACTGGCTGGGGCGCTGCTCAAGCTGGCAAGCTCAGTTGTATTTGGGATGCGGGCCACGACGATTCTGGCCAGTATGCTGCTGTACTGGGTGTTGTTTGTGGGGCTGCAGCGCTGGGCCCGGCCCGCAGTAGTGCTTACGGCGCTGCTGTTCTTCTTTGGCCTTGATATGGTGTTGCTCTACAGCTTTATGGCCCGGGGCTACACTATTATCCTGCTGTGCACGGCCATTAGCTTTTGCGTGGTTCCCGAGCTGCTCAAACCCCAAAGCCGCTACCGCCAGCTGAGCTGGCTGCTGCTGGGCTTTGCCTCGGTGATGGGCATGGCTGCCATTCCGACCTACGTCTACGGCTTTGCCAGCATCATGATTACGCTGGGCCTTTATTCGCTGCTGACGCGCCAGCCCAAGATGAGCCAGCTTATTGTGCTGGGCCTGCTGGTGGTAGTGGGAGTGGTGCTGTTCTACACGCCTCTTATTACGGTTTCGGGCTTGTCGGCACTGATTAAGAACAAATACGTGCTGCCCATTTCCCGGCCTGAAGTATTGCGCAAGCTGCTTCCTGCCATGGGCAACCTAACCTATGCCTTCTTCACCTTCAAAGCATTGGGCTGGTTCTGGCTGCTGGCCTTGATTTTGGGAGGGTTATCTTTTTGGCGCCGCCGCCAGGACTCGCGGCAGCTGCCTCAGCCTTTGGTTGTGCTCAGTCTGCTGATGCTGGTGCTGCCTATGGTATTCATGCTGGCCCAGTCGGTGGTGCCTTACGAGCGGTGCTGGCAGTACTTGGCCGTGCCGCTGGCGTATCTGCTGGCGCTGGCGCTGGAAGCGGTACTAGCTGGCTTTAGCACCGAGCGCCCGGCTTTCGTCCGCTTGGCTGGCCCGGCGCTGGTACTGCTGATGCTCCTTCTGACCGTACGCAGTGCCTGGGGGTTTTATCACAAACTCTACTTGGACGAAAGCCACTCCTTCTCCTACCGCCGCATCGGCACCTTGCTTACGGAGCAGGGCTTCCGCCTCAACCTAGCACAGCCGCCAGTGTACCTGGCCGACAGTTTCCTGGCCGATGGCAACATGGAGTTCGACTTTACAACCCAGCATCGTCCCTTCTCCTGTGTGCGCCTTGATGCAACGCCCACGGCGTTGGATTCTGTGACGGTTCCTGCCCTCATCGTTCACGACAAGCACTTCGGCACCGACCCGGCCGGCTATCTGAAAGGCCGGCCAGCCCAAACGCTCTACGAAGACGACCACGCAACGGTATTTTTAGTAAACTCGGCCGCTGTAAAGCTTTAAGGCTGAGCCGCCCAAACCCATGGTGCCTGTTCACTTTTCTCTCTCCAACTGAATATATCTCAAACTCTTCCCGTATGAAAATCGCAGTAGTAGGTACCGGCTATGTAGGGCTGGTAACCGGCACGTGCTTCGCCGAGGTCGGAATTGATGTTACCTGCATCGACATCGACCAAAAGAAAATTGATAACCTGCACAAAGGCATCCTGCCCATCTATGAGCCTGGGTTGGAGGAAATGGTGAGCCGCAACGTCGAGAAAGGTCGTTTGCACTTCTCTACCAGCCTGGCTGAAGGTATCAAGGATGCTGACGTTGCGTTTATTGCCGTGGGCACGCCTCCCGGTGAAGACGGTTCGGCCGATTTGAAATACGTGCTGGCCGTAGCCCGCGGTATCGGTGAAAACATGAACAGCTACGGCGTTATCGTGACCAAGAGCACGGTACCGGTGGGCACGGCCGCTAAAGTGCGCGCCGAAATTGAGCAGGCTCTGGCCAAGCGCGGTGCCGACATCGAGTTCGACGTAGCTTCCAACCCCGAGTTCCTGAAAGAAGGTGCCGCCATCGACGACTTCCTCAAGCCCGACCGTATTGTGGTAGGCGTGGCTTCGTCCCGTGCCGAAGAGGTGATGAGCAAGCTCTACAAGCCCTTCCTGCTCAACGGCCACCCGATTATCTTCATGGATATCCCATCGGCTGAAATGACGAAATATGCTGCCAACTCGATGCTGGCAACCAAGATTTCGTTTATGAACGACATTGCCAACCTTTGCGAAATCATGGGCGCCGACGTGAACATGGTGCGCAAGGGCATCGGCTCCGACGCTCGTATCGGTACTAAGTTCATCTACCCTGGCATCGGCTACGGTGGCTCCTGCTTCCCCAAAGACGTGAAGGCCCTGATCAAGACGGCTGCCGAGAATGGCTACCAGATGCAGGTGCTCAAAGCCGTAGAAAGCGTAAACGAGGCGCAGAAAGAGGTTCTGTTCGACAAAGTGTACAAGCACTTCGGTGGTGACCTGAACGGCAAGAAGATGGCCGTGTGGGGTCTTTCCTTTAAGCCCAAGACCGACGACATGCGCGAAGCTCCGTCGCTGGTTATCATCGAGAAGCTGCTGGATGCCGGCTGCACCGTATCGGCCTACGACCCAGTGGCGATGGAAGAAGCCAAGCACTCGCTCGGCGACCGTATCACCTACGCCAAAGATGAATTCGCGGCCCTGATCGACGCTGACGCTTTGCTGGTGGTAACCGAGTGGCCTGATTTCCGCTCGCCCAACTTCGAGGTAATGGCCCGCCTAATGAAGCAAAAGTCTATCTTCGATGGTCGTAACATCTACGATGCCAAGGAGTTGCACGAGGCTGGTTTCACCTACCACTGCATTGGCATCAAAACCGACCACAAAGAGCCGGTAGCCTAACTGTATTGCCGCCGGCTGCTGCGCGCCCACCGGGTACCCAGCAGCCGGCGAGCTTGGGCGGCTGCCGCCCAACCACGTAAACGAACGACACCATGTCTGATAAAAAACGCATTCTAATTACCGGCGGCGCGGGCTTTCTGGGCTCCCACCTCTGCGACCGGTTCCTGAAGGAAGGGTACCATGTTATTGCCATGGACAACCTGATTACGGGCGACCTGGCTAATATTGAGCATCTGTTTGGCCGCGAAGACTTCGAGTTTCATCACGCCGACGTGTCGAAGTTCGTATTCGTGCCTGGCAAGCTGGATTACATCCTGCACTTCGCCTCGCCCGCCTCGCCCATCGACTACCTCAAAATCCCGATCCAGACCCTCAAAGTAGGTTCGCTCGGTACGCACAACTTGCTGGGCCTGGCCCGCGTGAAAGGGCCCGCATGCTGATTGCCAGCACCTCGGAAGTTTACGGCGACCCGGAGATTCACCCCCAGGTAGAGGAGTATTTCGGCAACGTAAACCCCGTGGGTCCGCGTGGCTGCTACGACGAAGCCAAGCGCTTCCAGGAAGCCATTACCATGGCTTACCACAACCACCACGGCCTAGAGACGCGCATCGTGCGCATCTTCAACACCTATGGCCCGCGTATGCGCTTGAACGACGGCCGCGTATTGCCAGCATTCCTCTCGCAGGCCCTGCGTGGCGAGAACCTGACCGTGTTCGGCGACGGTTCGCAGACGCGTTCCTTCTGCTACGTGGACGACCTGATCGAAGGCATCTACCGTTTGCTGCTGAGCGACTATCCGCTGCCCGTGAACATCGGCAACCCCGACGAAATCACCATCAAGGAGTTCGGCGAAGAAATTGCCAAGCTCATGAACGTGGAGTTTAAGCCTACCTACCAGGAGCTGCCCCAGAACGACCCGATGAAGCGTAAGCCCGATATCACCAAAGCCAAGGAAATCCTGGGCTGGGAACCTCAGGTTGACCGCGCCGAAGGCCTGCGTCGCACCCTGGAGTACTTCAAAGAACACGTACAGGTTAGTGCCGCCGGACAGGTCGACAATACCCCGCGTACGTTCTAAGCCGTTTACCGCCGCACATGCAAAAGCCGCACTTAATTGAGTTTCCCAAGCTGGGCGCTTCCGAAATCGGATATATATCCGTGGGAGAAGCCAACGGCCTGATTCCGTTCACGGTAGAGCGTACGTTCTGGACGTATTTCACGCCCGAGAGCATCGTGCGGGGGCGCCATGCCCACCACGCTACCGAGCAGGTACTGATTGCCGTAGCCGGCCGTATCATCGTAACGACGGAAATGCCCGACGGCGAAGTGCAAACCTTCGTGCTGGAGTCGCCCCACGTGGGCGTGTATGTGCCCCCGAATGCCTGGCATACCATGCAGTATTCGCACACGGCCGTACAGCTGGTTTTTGCATCGACGCGGTATAATGAGCAGGATTACATTCGGAAATACGAAAACTTCCGCGAGGTATGGGGCTCCAAGTAAACGCTGAGCTGGTAGCTGCCCGGGCCGATAAGCTGTTCTTTTATTCGCCCTACAACTTCCTGCGCAAGCTCGACGTGGCTACGCAGCAGCGCCTGTTTGGAACTGGCGCTGCTGCCGACTATACCGCCGACCCGAATCATCGGGTGTTTGAGTTTGTGCAGGACGGGGCTACCGTTCAGTTCTTGTATGCCTTTCTGCCCTGGGATACCGATTTTTTCGGGGCAGCGGTATACAAGGTATTTACGGCTCTTTTTGCCGCTGGCACGCCGGCCGCGGTGCTGGCTGCGGCCGGCACCGCGTTTCGCCGGCAGCTGGGGCAGGAGGGAGCCGCTTATTGCTTTGCCGAGCTACCCGCCGAAGATACCCGCGTGGCACAGGCCCTGGGCGACGCGGGGTGGCGGCTGGTGGAAACGCGTCTGACGTATTTTCAGGACGCGGTGAGCAGCTTCGAGCAGCCCCGGTTTGCGGTGCGCTCTGCCCAAAAGGAAGAGGCTGCTGCCATCGGTCAGATTTCAGCCGCAGCCCGCAATGAGTACGACCGGTTTCACGCCGACCAATGGTTTAGCGGCGACACTGGGGACCAGTTTCTGGCTCGCTACGCATCGGCCGCCGTGGAAGGCTATTGCGACGATGTGCTGGTGCCGGCCGAACCCGGCCTGCCCGTCGACTCGTTTCTGGCTATCAGCGACCTGCAGGCGCATGCGGCCAGCCTGGGAACCGGGTTTTCGCGCGTAGTACTGACGGCCGTGGGCCCGGCCAACCGTGGCTGGCACCTGAAGCTGGTGTCGGAAACGGTACAGCGGGCCCGGCAGAACGGTGCCAAATACGTGTTGATGACCACACAGGCCACCAACCGGGCAGTGTTTCGCACCTGCGAGAAATTGAATTTTAAAGTCGGCGGTTGCGGCCATGTGCTGGCTTGCTCCCATTTCAACTAGTTCGTTATGAAAGTCCCTTTCCTCTCCTTTACTCCCCAAAATCAGGCCGTGCGCACCCAGGTGCTGGATGCTATGAGCCAGGTATTCGATTCGCAGTGGTACGTGCTGGGCGAGGCTGTAAAACAGTTTGAAGCCGAGTATGCCCGCTTCTCCACCACGACCGAGTGCATCGGGGTGGCCAATGGTCTGGATGCTCTGCACCTGGCCCTGAAGGCCCTTGATGTAAAGGAAGGCGACGAGGTAATCGTACCGTCTAACACTTACATTGCCACCTGGCTGGCTATTTCCTTCGTGGGCGCCACGCCCATTCCGGTAGAGCCCAACCCCAACACCTACAACCTCGACCCGGCCCGGCTGGAGGCTGCCATTACACCCCGCACCCGGGCCATCATGCCGGTGCACCTCTATGGTCAAGCCTGTGAGATGGACGAAATCATGGCCATTGCCAAACGGCACAACCTGTACGTGGTGGAGGACAACGCCCAGTCGCAGGGAGCTACCTACAACGGCGGCATCACCGGCAGCTTCGGCGACGTGAATGCCACCAGTTTTTACCCCGGCAAAAACCTGGGGCTCTCGGCGACGCCGGGGCCGTTACAACCAACAACGGCGAGCTGGCGAAGAAAGTCCGGACCCTGCGCAACTACGGTTCCCAGCAGAAATACTACAACGAGGTTATTGGCCACAACTCCCGCTTGGATGAGCTGCAGGCCGCCGTGCTGAGCGCCAAGCTGCCCATGCTGATGGAGTGGACCGGTCAGCGGCAGGAAGTAGCCGCACTGTATGACGAGCAGCTGGCGGGCATTGCCGACCTGCACCTGCCCGTTGTGGCTACTGGGGCTTCACACGTGTATCATCTCTACGTGGTGCGCACCAGCCAGCGCGACGAACTGCAGAAATACCTGACCGAGCAGGGCATCGGCACGCTGATTCACTACCCCATTCCGCCCCACTTGCAGGAAGCCTACCGCTTTATGGGTTTCCAGGCCGGAGCCTTCCCCATTGCTGAGGAGTTGGCCAAAACCTGCTTGAGCCTGCCCATGTGGCCCGGTATGACGCAGGAGCACGTGGAGCTGGTGAGCAGCCACATCCGCACCTTCCTGACCCGCTAATTCTCCCTTTTCAGGCTTTTTCTCTTTTCTATGCAAGTTTCTGACCATGTAGTCAGCTCCCCACCACCGGTTACGGTCGAGTCGCGGGTGCGGGTTGGTTGGCTTTTAGCCCTGGCCGCGGCGGTGTTGCCGTTTCTGCTGCTGGCTTACTACAACTACCCCAGCATCCACGACGACTACGCCAATTCCAACCGCATTATGCGGCTGGGGCGGATGGAGTTTATCAAGGAGCTGTATGCTACCTGGACTGGCCGCTACACGGAGCTTGCCTTAAAAGCCTACCTGGACCCATTGTCGTACCAGCAAACCGCCCTGCTATCCCGGGTGCAGCCCATTGCTGTTATTCTGCTGCTGGCGCTGGCCGCGTTCTGCTTTTTTCGGGTGCTGCTTCGTGGCGCGCGCACGTCGGTGGTGCTGGCCTGCGCCCTGCTGCTGACGGTGCTGTACCTAAACGGCTTCGAAATGGCCGGTGCCGCCTTCTACTGGTTTGGTGGCTATACTTCTTACACGGCCGGCGTCATTGCCAGCCTGTTTGCCTTTACCGGAATGGTGGGCTTGCACCGCTACCAGGGCCGTATGGGGGCTCAACTCCTCAGCCTGATTATAGCGGCTGGTTTCAGCATCGTGGCCATCGGTGCTTACGATGTCTCCATGATGGCAACCTGCTGGGTGCTGGGCAGCGCCGTCGCCTTGGCCTGGTTATTTAAGAGCCCGGCAAAAGCATGGTTTCTGGCCTTGTTTGCCTTAGCTATGGTTGGCGCTTTCTTCGCCGTAACGGCACCCGGCAACCAGGTCCGAGCCGCCATGGAAGGTCGAAATCTGGGCCAGATTCTGAAGAGTCCCCAAGCCATTGTCGTCATTGTCAAAAGCATCTACTTCGCCTTGACGCAAAGCTTTTCCTGGGCCAACAGCCTGTTGTTGCTGCTAGGCGGTACACTGCTGGCCGGACTGCTGACGCGGGTGCGGGAAGCGGTGGTGTTTAACCTGAGCCGGCTTCACCCCCTGTTGCTGGGCTTGTGGCTGCTGGCCGGGGTAGGGGCCATGATTTTTCCCTCCATTCTGGTGTATCAGACGGTGTGGCCCCACAGCTGGCAGTGCGTATACTTCTACTTCATGTTCGGCTGGGTGTGGCTGCTGGCTACAATTTTTGCCCGCTACAGCGCCCACTCTGAAGTGCTGCGTGCTCTGAGTGGCCCCACGGGTTGGCGCCTGACGGCCCTGGCTTTCTGCGCCCTGTGCTTTTTTTCCAGCAGCAGCAACACTCATATGGCCTACCTCGATGTAGCCGCCAAGGCCCCGAGCACTATGCCCGGGTGCGGCAGCGTGAGCAGCGGCTCAAAGATGAGGCTGCCCGCCGCGTGCCCGTCACCGAAATGCGGCCCTGTACAGCAATGAGGATGCTTATCGGGCTCCGAGCGTGCTCTACACCTACGATTTCAATAACGACGATGCAACCCAGTATGCTATTTATTACGGGGTCGACAGCGTAGTTATTAAACCCAACCCGTACCATCCGTAAGCCTGATTTTGGCTGCCCGCGGGCCCTTGAATAGGCTTCGTCGACAGCTTTAATCAAATGGTGCCCTACCTTTGCCCCGTGAGCAGTCTGTTGCTCCGTGTTCCGCCGCATCTATGCCCAAGCTCTCAGTTATTATTCCCTGTTACTTCAACGAAGGCAACATTCCGGTAACGGCCCAGGCGCTTATTGCCAACGAAGCGGGCTTTCCGGCCGGAGTAACCTTCGAATACGTGATGGTTGATGATGGCTCCGGCGACAACACCGTGCGCGAGCTGCACCGCTTCCGCGACCAGTACCCCGACCGGGTGCAGGTGGTGGAGCTGGTCAGCAATGTGGGCTCCTACAACGCCATTGTAGCCGGCATGGCCCATGCCACCGGCGACTGTATGGCCATCATTACGGCCGATATGCAGGACCCGCCCGAACTGATGGTGCAGATGTATGAGTTCTGGCAGAAAGGCGTCAAGCTGGTCATCGGTAACCGACAGGACCGGGAAGAAACCGGGTTGCAGAAGTGGTTTGCCAACCTGTTTCATAAGACGATGAAGAAAGTTGCCCTGTCCAACATTCCGGATGGTGGCTTCGACTTCGTGTTCTTCGACCGGCAGGTGTGCGACGAGGTGGTACGGCTGCAGGAGCGCAACAGCAACATCTTTTACCTGATGGTGTGGCTGGGCTTTCCCTACGTCAACATTCCTTATGTGCGCCGCAAGCGCGAAATCGGCAAGTCGCGCTGGACCCTGCAGAAGAAGATCAAGCTGTTCATCGACTCGATTCTGTCCTTTTCCTTCTTCCCGATTCGCATGATTTCCATCTTGGGTATGATCCTGGGAGGAGTGGCCCTGCTGTATGGGCTCTACATTCTGGTTATGAAGGCCCTGGGCAACATCAACGCGGCGGGCTGGACCACGCTGATGGTCGTGGTGCTCTTCGTTTCGGCCTTTCAGATGGTGGCTCTGGGCATTATCGGCGAGTACGTGTGGCGCGGGTTGGATGCGTCCCGTCAGCGGCCCTTATATGTAGTCAAGAAAATATCGGGAGGCAGCCAGTAATCTAAACAGCAGCGCCGGGTAACACTTTTCGTACAAAGTCGACTCCTTGTAGATGTCTTCTACAGGGAGTTTTCGTCTGGTCGTTAAAGCCAAGCCGTAGTACGGGCACGAATGCTCGAATTGAAACGTCAAAAATCAAAACAAAACGCAGGATGATAATCAAGGGTAGAAATTTCACGAATGTCTTCTTCAATTTCTCGCAAGAGGGTTGGGATAGTGACGCAAATTACGAGAATGACTACTTTTCAAACCTGTTGATTGGCATACATGAAATTTTAGGTAAAGAAGCCGATGATTATATTTTTATAATTTATTCGCATTTGTATTTAGATAAAGACGATAAGTACGACTTCATTGAAGAACATGGTGATTCCAAAAAAATTGTCATTTTCTATCTGTCGGATGAGGATCCTAACGGCCCCATGCCCGACGAACTCATGTCGAAGAAGGTTTTTGCGGTGTTCAAAGCTTTCCTAGCCAAGGAGCCTGCTTATCCGAACTTATACAAACTGCCGCTGGGCTATGCCACTTCGACCAAGCATCAGCCGGTAACAGAAATAAATACCCGGAAGATTAACGTATTCTTTTCCGGAGCCCTGCATAATACCCGCTTAGGCTTATTTAAGAATTTCACCTTTTTCAGAGCTCTCCCGGAGTGGTATTGGGTGCGAATCTTTCATCGGTTTAAAAAATACATTCCCCACAATTACGACTCCTTTTATCCTAATTCCCATATCCAATTTAATAAGGGCGGGTTTCGTTCGGGCATGACCCCGGCTAAATACACAGACCTGCTGTATAACTGCAAAATCTCTCTGTGCCCCACCGGTATTTTGAGCGTCGAGACATTGCGGCATTTTGAATCTATGCGCGCAGGCTGCATCGTTATATCTGAGCCGCTCCCAAAGGCCTACTATTATGATGGCTCGCCCATGATTATTTTGGACGATTGGAGCAAGCTTGACGGTGTGGTGAAAGACCTGCTGGCTAATCCCCAAAAAATGTCGGAGCTACAGCAGAAAACCTTGGACTGGTGGGAGAATATATGCGCTGAGCCTGCCGTTGCCAAGCATATTGTCGAGACGCTGCGTAATCAAAAGTAGGAGAGCCCTGCCTGGGGCCTGTTTTTGCCTGCAGGAGGGCTTATCATCTGCTTAGGCTTTTAGCTGTTCATTGGCAACTGCTTTTGCCTGGGCCTCAGCCTTAAGCTTTTGTTTAAGAGGTAGATAGACGGTATTTGCCTTTTTTCTTGCCGATTAATCTACCGTTCTGTTGCTCGGTATGGCTTTTGCAGCAGAATCCCTTTTCTACTTCACAGTGTCGTTGGAGAAGGCTACAACCGCAGGTTGAGTTGGGCAATGCTCTTCCTCACACTAAGCGGAAATCAGTACCTTTGCGGCTTCTATCCGGTTGGTAGGTCTTTCTGGACTTGCGGATCTGATGAGCAATTGGCGACGAGAACCCTCCTAGATGAAAACCGGAATAATTCAATATAGTCTTTCCAGCATTCGATATTACCTGAATGCCTCGCAAAAGCGGAAAGCAGTTTGGATGTTTTTCTTATTGCTGGTATCCTCTCTTCTCGACGTTATGGGCCTGGCCTCGCTGGTCCCTATTATGGTAGTCGCCGGTGAGCCTAATGGTATTCAAAAGAACAAATACTTCAACTGGCTTTTCCACACGCTAAACTTTGAATCGGAGCGGGGGTTTCTGCTGTTTCTGATTGTCGGTATTTTCGTATTCTTTCTGCTAAAGAATGCTTTTTCCGTTTGGATAAACTATATCCAGACCAAGTTTACCGCCGAGGTCGGATTGCACATTATTGAAACTCAGCTGGAAAAATATCTGAATTTTCCTTTCTGGCATTTCAACGACTACGGCTCGGCTAGCTTGGTAAATAGTTCAATTCAGGTACCGAGCACGTATGTGAACATGGTGATGCGGCCATTGTTCATCTTCTTTTCGGAACTGGCCATCATCCTGGTTATCGTAATTGGTATTATGGTATACCAGCCGTTGCTGCTGGCCATACTGGTAGTGGTGCTGGCGCCTACTACCTGGCTGACGTACCGCGTGCTGCGCACCCGCTCCCAGTATATTGGCAACCGGATCAATGACTTGAATCCTATATCGTTTGCCACGATCAACGATTTGTTTACTGGCTTTGTCGAGCTGCGGCTGGCCAACAAGCAGCGCCGTTTCCGGGACCAGTTGCTGGAAAGCCAGCGCGAAATCCGGAAGCTTGACGCGGAGGCTTACTTGTATTCGCTGATTCCGCTGCGCATCATTGAGATGGTCGCCATCCTGGGCGTTGTTACCATCTTTCTGTATTCCCTGTTTTTTGCCAACAACTCGGCCAACCTTATTGCCCTGGTAGGCCTGTTTGCAGCGGCGGCATACCGGTTGATGCCCTCCGTAAACCGGATTCTGATGTCGATGGTGCAAATCAAGCAGAGCCAATATGCCATTGAGAATCTCGAGAATTTCCGGACCAGTGAGTATAATGAGCAAGTGCCCGAACAGCAGTTGCCGCTCACGTTCAATAAGTCGTTAGAGCTGGATCATCTCTCATTTGCCTTCCCCAAGGAAGACCGGCTGGTGCTGCAGGAAGTCACGCTCAAGATTCGAAAAGGGGAGAAGATCGGGTTTATCGGCAGCTCGGGCTCGGGCAAAACGACGCTGATGAACGTGCTGCTACGCTTCTATACCGAGCAGCACGGAAAAATATTGGTCGATGGGCAGCCGCTTACGGCCCAGCACCTGCAAGCCTGGCACAGCATCATTGGCTACGTCAAGCAGGATACGTTCCTGATGCAAGCCTCCATTAAGGACAATATCACCCTGGGCGACCCTGTAGTAGATGAGGCACGCTTGCAGTACGCCATTGAGCAGGCCTCTTTGCAAAACTTTATTCAGGGCTTGCCGTTAGGCGCCGATACGCTTATCGGTGAGCGAGGTTCCAAGCTCTCGGGCGGGCAGCGCCAGCGAATCGGCATTGCCCGCGCTATGTACAAGCGTACCGAAATCCTGATGCTGGACGAGGCTACCAGCGCCCTCGACAACGAAACCGAACGGGAAGTGAACGAGGCTATCAACAAGCTTTCCCAGACGGATATGACCATTCTCATCATTGCGCACCGCATCACCACGCTACGAGAGTGTGACCGTATCTACGAGTTGAATCAAGGTCGTATCGTGGCTGAACACCAGTACGCCGACCTCGCCCACACCATCGTATAAGTGCCCGGCTGCTTCATAGCCCGTTTTCAAATCTGATTTACATGAGTATCAACGTTACAAAGTCGTACCTGCCTCCTCTGGAAGAATATGTTGGCTACCTGAACGGTATCTGGGAGCGGGGCTGGTTGACGAACAATGGTCCGCTGGTGCAGCAGCTGGAAGCAGACCTGAGCACTGCCCTGAGCGGCGCCCGGGTGCAGTTCATGTCGAATGGCACGATTGCCTTACAAGTGGCCATCAAAGCCCTGCAGCTGACTGGCGAAATCATTACCACGCCGTTTTCTTACGTGGCTACGACCACAGCCATTCTCTGGGAAGGCTGCGAGCCGGTGTTTGTGGATATCGAAGAGCAAACCTTTTGCATTGATGCCACCAAGATTGAGGCGGCCATTACGCCCCGTACCTCGGCTATTCTAGCTACCCACGTCTACGGGTACCCCTGTGACGTGCTGGCTATTGAGGAAATTGCCAAGCGCCACAACTTGAAAGTAATCTACGATGGTGCCCATGCCTTTGGCGTAACGGTGCACGGCCGGTCTTTGCTGGCTTACGGCGATATTACCACCTGCAGCTTCCACGCCACCAAGCTGTTTCACACCAGCGAAGGCGGCGCCATTATCACCATGGACGAGGAGCTGGCCCAAAAAGTGTGGCTCTACAAATCATTCGGTCATATCGGCGACGAGTATTACTCCCTGGGCGTCAACGGCAAGAACTCTGAATTCCACGCCGCTATGGGCTTGTGCAATCTGCCCGGGTTCCGGAGTTTATTGAGGCCCGGCGCCAGGTAGCTGAGCTTTACCACGCCGAGCTGAGCTCCTTGCCCCTGCGCTACCCCATTACCCCGGCCGATACGGAGTACAACTACTCCTACTTTCCTGTCATCTTCGATAGTGAAGCCCAGATGCAACGGGTGAAAGACGCCCTAGCTGCAAACGGCATCAACACCCGCCGCTACTTCTTCCCCTCGCTCAACAAGCTGCCCTACCACACCGGCGCCGACTGCCCCGTATCCGAGGATATTTCGCTGCGCGTGCTGTGTCTGCCGTTTTACCAGCAACTGGAGCAAGACGATGTGCGCCGTATCAGCCGGCTTATTCGGGAGAATTACGCATGAGGCTAGCCATTATGCAGCCCTACCTGTTCCCGTACCTGGGCTATTTTCAGTTACTGGGGGCGGTAGACCGGTTCGTGATGTATGATGACGTGCAGTTTATGCTGCAGGGCTGGATTAACCGCAATAATATTCTGGTAGGCGGCAAGCCACTGTTGTTTACGCTGCCGCTGGAAGGCAGCAGTGCCAACCGTACCATCCGCGAAACGACGGTGCATACCCGGCTGTTTCCGGCCTGGGCAACCAAGTTTTTGCGGACGCTGCAGCAGAACTACAGCAAAGCTCCGCATCTGGCACCGGTGCTCGACATGGTAAGCCAGGTTTTCGACCAGGCAGCCGGCAAGTCTATTGCGGACGTGTCCCTGGAAAGCATTCGGCAGGTGCACCGGTATCTGGGGCTGCCCAGTGAAATAGTGCCCACCTCGGCCGTGTACCAGAATGCTCACCTGAGCGGCCCGACCCGGGTGCTGGACATATGCCGGCAGGAAAAAGCCACGCAGTACATCAACCCCATCAACGGGCGCAGCTTGTACACGGAATCAGCGTTTGACGACGCCGGTGTCAAGCTCAACTTCCTGCAGATGGAGAACGTACCCTACAAACAGCTGAAAGGAGACTTTGTACCTTCCTTATCCGTGCTGGACGCGCTGATGTTCAATGAGCCAGCTGCCGTGCATGAATTGCTGCAAGCCTATACGCTGGTTTAACTGCAGCCTCTACCTGCGGAACTGGCTATTTTTCTTTTTACTCCTTATTCATGGAAGTTTCGTCCCTTACAACGCCCATCAAAGCGGAAAAAGTGGCTATTATGCAGCCCTATTTCTTTCCGTACCTGGGGTACTTTGCCCTTATCAAGCACACTGATTTCTTTGTTTCCTTCGACCCGGTGCAGTATATCCGCAAGGGCTGGATTAACCGGAACCGGGTGTTGAAGCCGAATGAGAGCTGGCAGTATATCACGGCCCCCATTCAGGGCACCGACCGGGAAGCGTTGATCAAGGACGTGCTGGTAACGGAAGGCGACGCCTGGAAAACCCAGATTCTGCGTCAGCTGGAGCACTATAAGAAACGCTCCCCGTACTACGCCGAAGTAAAGGCCCTGCTGGAGCGGTGCTTCGCTAACCCTGAGCTGAGCATCAGCCGCCTCAACACGTTTTACCTGGCGCAGGTCTGCGAGTACCTCGAAATTCCGTTCAACCACGCCGTGTTTTCGGATATGAACCTGGAGTTGGGCCCCGTAACGGCACCCGACGAGTGGGCCTTGCGCACGTCCCAGGCTATGGGAGCCACTACCTACATCAACCCGCCGGGTGGTCGGGAGTTCTTCAACGCGGAGAAGTATGAGCAGGGGGAATAGATCTGCAATTCCTCGACATTCGACTGGAGCCCTACAGCCAGCGGCGGCCCACGTTCGAAGCCGGCCTGTCCATCGTGGACGTTCTCATGTTCAATACCCCCGAGCAGGTGCGCACCATGCTCGATGCCATTGAGCTAGGAAAGTGAAAAAGTATATCGGGGGATTTCTGGAGTTAGAGTTATTTGGAAAGCCGGGCCCGGGCTACCATGCCGGTGCCCTGGCATTTCAGAATGCCCGGGCCTGCGTCAGCCACATCATCAGGCGCACACAGATGCAGCGGGTATGGCTGCCTTTCTATACCTGCAATGCCTTGCTCCAGCCCTTTGAGCAAGCCGGGGTGCCGTACGAGTTCTACGCCCTGGATGAGCAGCTGGAGCTGCGCGGGGTGCCCGAATCCTTGCCCGCCGGCGAGTACGTCGTATACGTCAACTATTTCGGTTTAAAGAATGAGTATGTGCAGCAGCTCGACGGCCAGTATCGGCAGCAGCTGCTGGTCGATAATACCCAGGACTTTTTTGCGCACGGCTACGCCCACGGCTGGGGCTTCAACTCCGCCCGTAAAGCCTTTGGGGTGCCCGACGGCGGCTTCCTCTACGGTCCGGCCGCGGAGCTGGGCACGGCAGAGGAGTATCCCGTTTTCACGGAGTACCACGCTGGCTACCTCATTGACCGGCTCCGCGGCGCTCAGGCCCAATCCTACGACGGATTTGTGGCCTATGAGCAGACGCTGGGCAGTGAGCCTTTCCGCATCTCGGAGTTTTCGGCTTCCTTGCTTTCCCAGGTCGACTACGAGGCGGTAATAGCGCGGCGGCGCACCAACTTCGCGTATTATCATGCCCAACTCAAGGAGCTGAACACGGTGGCATTTCCGCTGGAGCTGCCTGAGTTGCCGGCCGATACCGTGCCTTTCTGCTATCCGCTGCTGGCTGCCTCGGGCTCCACGCTCAACCGCCGGGCGTTGTTCGAGCAGAATTTGTTTATTCCTACCCTCTGGCCCGACGTACTGACGCGGCAGGGCTCCGGCTTCGACTGGGAGCGTAACTTTACGCAGGCGCTGCTGCCCTTGCCCGTTGACCACCGCTACGGCCGTGAGGAACTGGATAAGGTAATAGCCGCCGTACGTGCTCAACTAGTTTAATTTCTCATGGCCTCCGACCTGTACCTGCGCGAAATTGAGCGCACCGATTTGCCCCGCATCAACCAGTGGCGTAACGACCCGGAACTGATTGGCTACCTGGGCGCCAACTTCTTCTTTATCGGAGCCGGAATTGATGAGCGCTGGTTCGACGGCTACCTTGCCAACCGCGACAAAGCCGTACGCCTGGCCATTGTGGTCGGCCCCGACCAGCGGCACATCGGCAATGTGCAGCTTACCAGCATTCACCCCATCAACCGCACGGCCGAATTCTCCATCTTCATTGGCGACAAGGACTATTGGTCGGCTGGGCACGGCCGGGTGGCTACGGAGCAAATCCTGCAGCACGGCTTCAACGACCTGAACCTGAACCGTATCTATCTGACCCTGCTGCAGGAAAACGAGCGGGCCCGCCGGATGTACCAGCGCCTGGGCTTCAAGGAAGAGGGTTGCCAGCGCCAGGCTATCTTCAAAGGTGGACGTTACCACGACGTATTGGAAATGGCCATGTTACGGGAAGAGTTTCAACAGTTGCAAGCCTAATGGAAACGCAGCCGCAGCCGATGGTTAGCGTGATGATGATTACCTATAATCACGCACCCTACCTGCCCCAGGCCCTGGACAGCATCCTGATGCAGGAGCGCGACTTCAGCCTGGAAATTGTTATCGGCGAGGATTGCTCGCCGGATAACACCCGGGCCATTGTGCTCGACTATCAGCGCCGGTATCCGGATATCATTCGCCCGTTGTTGCCCGAGAAAAACATCGGAGCCATGAACAACCAGGTGCAGGTGATGGAAGCCTGCCGCGGCCGGTACGTGGCGGTTCTGGAAGGTGACGACTACTGGACCGACCCGCGCAAGCTGCAGCGCCAGGTCGACTATCTGAATGCCCATCCCGAGGCGGCGTTGGTTTTTACCGACTGCTCGCTCGTGGATGAGCAGGGCCAGATAATTCAGGAGCACTACGTACCGGCCCGGGCCCACCGCAACTACAACCTGCGGGAGCTTTTGCAGGAATACTGCCCGCCAACCCTCACGGTACTTTACCGGAACGTGGTGCCGACCATGCCGCTGCCCTTCCGCAAGGTGACGAATGGAGACTATGCCCTGTTCTCGCTGATTGCCGAGCACGGCACGCTCAATTACCTGCCTGGCATTACGGCGCACTACCGCCGACACGGGGGTGGCGTATGGTCGTCGCAAAACCAGGAAAAGCAGTTTCGCAACAACCTAAACACCGGGCTGGTAATGCTGAACTACTTCGGCCCGGAGTACTACGCCAACCTGATGCCGGTGCTCAACTGGTATTATACCCAATTGTGCGCCTTACTCTGGCAGCAAAAGCGCTACAAGGATTTCTGGCAGCTCTACCGGGACTTTGCCTCGGTATCGATGCAAACCAAAAACAAGGAGCTGCCGGCGTTTACGCTGAAGCTGCTCACCGGGCGCTTGCCGAAATCTACCCTACATCCTGCCTAGCCTAAGCTCCGGGCTGCAAATCGTCAAATTCTTGTGCCTTCTGCCCAATCCAATTTTATGGCTCCTGCGGCCGTCCAACCCGGCGTTACGCTGCTGATCTGCACCCACAACGGCGCAGGCCGGCTGGCGGAAGTGCTGCGCTACGTAGCGGCCCAGCAGGTGGCACCGGAAGTGCCGTGGGAAGTGCTGCTTATCAGCAATGCCTCCCAGGACGATACGCTGGCCGTGGCCGAGCGGCTGGGCAGGGAGTTGTTGCCTACCGCTGTAACCTACCGCGTACTCGACGAGCCCAAGCCCGGCAAGGAAAACGCCCTGGTGCGCGGCCTGCACGAAGCCCGCTACGAAGCCGTAGCCATTGTGGACGACGACAACCTGCTAGCGCCCGACTACACCCAGATTGCCTTCGAGGTAATGCAGGCCCACCCGGAAATCGGGTTGCTGGGGGCCCGGGCCACGGGCGGCTACGAGGTGCCACCGCCCGCCTGGTTTAAGGACGTAGAAGCCGTGTACGCCATCGGGCCGCAGAACGGGGGCGTGAGCGGCCCGTATCCCGACAAGGAAGGCTTTGTGTACGGGGCGGGCTCCGTGGTACGCCGCTCGGGCTGGCAGAAGCTGCAGCAGCACGGGTTTCACTTCCTGACCCAGGTGCAGCGCGGCAAAGTACTAGCTGGCGGCGAAGATATTGAACTGGGCGAGGCCCTGCGCCTGGCCGGCTATAAGCTTTGGTACGACGAAAGGCTCCGGTTTCAACACTTCATGTACCGCAACCGCCTGACCTGGGAGTACTTGCTACGCATTGGCCCCGGGGCGCCGTCGGCTCTGCTCATCAGCATCGTGTATTACTTCGTGTCCCGGCACCCAAACCTGACCGAAGCCGCCTTCAACCGACTATATGCCAAACGCCTCGTGTGGCTGGCCAGGGAGCTGGTTCGCCGGGCTGGGGCAGTGGCTACAGTATGGCGCCGGCCGCCGGCCGAGGGAGAAATGGCTAATTTTGAGGCATTGCGGGTGTTGCACAACTTTCGGGTTTCGCTCGGCAGCCGGGCCGAGGCCCAGCGGCTTTTCCGCGAGGTCCGGGCCCTGCAGCAGCGCCTGACCGAATCTAAGTAACCACTCCGCTGTTTTTTGCCTTATGTCGATACTTGGCCGCGTCCGCAATAAAATCAACGAGGAGCTTTACCAGCGCCGCCGCCGCCGGGAGCAGCAGCAGTTGCAGAACCGCGACTTTACCCTCATTTCCAATGACTGCTGGGGCGCCGAGGTTTATAAGCACTTTGAGTTGCCTTTCAACACGCCCTTCATTGGCCTGATGCTGATGGCACCCGACTACATTGAGCTGCTGCGCAACCCGAAGCACTACCTGAGCCAGCCGTTGGTATTCCAAGAAAAGTCGCGCTACGACATCATCAATGAGCTGCAGAAAACCCACAAGCACCCGTTTCCCGTGGCCACGCTCGGCGACAAAGTGGAGCTTCAGTTTCTGCACTACCACTCCCAGCAGGAAGCCGCCGAGAAGTGGCCCCGCCGCGTGGCCCGCATCAACTGGGACAACCTGCGGGTGAAGTTCGACGGCAGCAAGGACTTCGCCACGCCCGAGCTGGTGCGCGAATTTACCACGCTGCCCTACCAGAAGCTCCTGCTGCTGGAAAAGCCCGTAGCCGGCGTGCCCCAGTGCGTGGTCGTGCCCGAGTACACGACCAACGGCATGGAGCTGTTCCGCCGCTCCTTGCCGCACTTTGATCTGCTGAACTGGATTCAGCCCAAGTCGGCCTAGCGCCGCACCCCGTCTTTTACCTGACTTATCGAGCTTATGTCGCCCCGCGTTTCGGTCCTGGTGCCGGTATATAATGTTGAAGCCTACATTCAGGAAACCCTGCGCAGTCTGCTCAATCAGACCTACCAGGACTTTGAAATCGTGGTGGTCAACGACCGGTCGACGGACCAGACGGCCGAGCGGATTGCTGAGCTCAACGACCCGCGCATCCATCTGTATACCAACGAGGTAAACCTGGGCCGAGCCGGTACCGACAATTACGGTATGACCCTGGTGCGGGGCGAGCTGGTAGCCAAGATGGACGGCGACGACCTGTGTCACCCCGAGCGGCTGGCCAAGCAGGTGGCTTTCCTGGATGCCCACCCCGAAGTCGACATCGTGGGCAGCTGGGTGCAATGCTTCGGGCCGGGCAGATGCTGTTTGAGTACCCTGCCCACCCCGACGATACCCGGGCCATGATGGTCTTCAACATGACCATCGGCAACCCCTCGGTGATGCTGCGCACCAGCTTATGGCGCGAAAAAGGCATGCACTATACCAATGCCCTGCGTCAGACCGAGGACTACGACTTTTTCGGACGCTACCTGGCCCAGCTCACCATTGCCAACCTGCCCGAAGTTCTGGTGCAGTACCGCGTACTGGCCCACAGCGTGCGGCCCGCCGTGTATGAGGAGCGCCTGCGCGTGGCCAACCAGATTCGGGAGCGGCTGCTGGGCACCTTTGGCGTGCCGTACTCGGAGCGGGAGCTGCACCTGCACAATACCATTTCCCATCATCCTTTTCAGCTGGGCGACATCACTCTGGCCGAGGTGCACGACTGGCTCTGGAAAATCTACACCAGCAACGAGCAGAGCCGGTTTGCCGACTCGGCCGCCATGCTCCGGGCCGTAGCCGAGCGGTGGTTTCTGACCTGCTACCTCAACCCCGACCGGAGCTACAACTCCTGGCGCGAGTATTTCCGCCAGCCCCTGGCCAAGCACTACAAGCTGGCCCCCGCTTATTTGCTAAATTTGCGGTCAAAAATTTCGTGCTGCGCCACCTGAAGCGCCGCTAGGTTTGTTCTTTTTCCGCATGAGTGCATCTGTTCCGCGCAAAAATATCCTGCTGCTCATCCCGCAGCTCACCTACGGCGGAGCCGAGCGGGTTTTCCACGACCATGGGCAGGAACTGGCCCGGCAGCATCGGGTAATCGAGTGCGTGTTCGACAGTGGCACGGAGGTAGCCTTTCCCACTCAGAACCAGCTGGTGGCGCTTGATGTGCCGGCCGGTAGCGGTATTGTGGGCAAGCTGGGCACCTTTATCAAGCGGGTGCAGCGGGTAAAGGCCCTGAAGCGGGAGCATAAGATTGACGTCTGCATCAGCCACCTGGAAGGCGCCGACTACCTGAACCTGCTCAGCAAAGGCCCGAGCAGGTGCTGCTCTGCATTCACAATTCCAAGCGCCACGACCCCAACATCCGCGGGGCCTTGGGCTGGCTGCGCCGCCGCGTGCTGATGCCGTTCTTGTATCGCTCGGCCAACTACATCGTACCCGTAAGCCGCGACCTGCGCCAGGAGCTGATTGACACTTTCGCCCTGCCGCCCGAGAAGGTGGTGACCATCAACAATTTCTTCGACGTGGAAGGCATCCGCCGCCGGAGCCAGGAGTCCTTGCCAGCAGCTACCGAGGCCCTGTTTGCCAACCACCCGGTTCTGATTACGGCCGGCCGCCTGGCCCGCGAGAAAAACCAGAAAGCCCTGATTGACGTGCTGCACGCCCTGCGCGCCCAGGACCAGACGGCGCCCAAGCTGGCCTTGCTCGGCGACGGGCCGTTGCGGGCCGATGTTATTCAGCGCTGCCAGGAACTGGGTTTGCGCAGCTGGCAGGTGTGGGACGAGCAGCCCCTGACGGAGGACTTTGACGTGTACTTCTTCGGCTTTCAGGCCAACCCCTTCCAGTACATTGCCCGCGCCAGCGTGTCGCTGCTATGCTCGGCCACCGAAGGCTTCCCAATGGCCCTGTGCGAGGCCATGGCCTGCGGCGTGCCCGTCGTTTCCACTGATTGCCCCACGGGCCCCCGGGAAATACTGGCCCCCAAACGCTGGCTACCCAATACGCCGCGACGCCCGAATGGGCCGAGTTTGGCGTGCTGCTGCCTTTGCTGGCCGAAGGCACCCTGGACACGGTAGCGCCCGTGTGGGCTACCACCCTGACCGCGCTGCTGGCCGACCCCGCCCGGGCCCAGCACTACCGCACCCAGGCCCTGACCCGGGTGCAGAACTTCGGGCCCGAACCCATCATGCAGCGGTGGGAATCTTTACTCCAACAAGCCTAACATGCCCGAGCGTCACGTCATCATCTTCGTTTACAACAGCAGCGACGACCCGCTATTCAAAGGTAACTTGCTGCTGCTGCTCGAGCACGTAGGCCGGCAGCAGCCCGATTTACGCCTCCACCTGATTACCTACGAGCAGGTGGAATATGCCCTGACGCCCGCCCAGCAGGAGCAGCGCCGCCAGGAGTTTGCCCGCTTCAACATGCAGTGGCACCCGCTGACTTGGCACTCGGGCAGCTTCAAACTTTTGAAGAAGGCCTACGATTTGCTGGCCGGCATTTTCCTGGTGCTCCGGCTCAAGCTCAAGTTCGGGGCCCGCTCGGTCGTGTCGTTGGGTACGGTTAGCGGCAGCTTTGCCTTCCTGATTGCCAAGCTGTACGGGCTGAAATACTACGGCTACCAGTACGAGCCCCACAGTGAGTTTATGCTCGACTGCAACATCTGGCCCGCCAGCAGCCCGGCCTACCGCGGCCTGCACTATCTGGAACGCCTGAGCGGGATGCACGCCGACATTCTTTCGACCGGCACGGTACATATGATGAACCGACTGGAGCAGTGGGGCAGCAAGGCCAAAGTGTACAAGCTGCCCAGCTGCGTCGACGAAACCAAGATTTACTACCGCCCCGAAGGCCGGGAGCGGGTGCGCGCCAAATACGGAATTCCCGCCAGCCAGCAGGTTATTCTCTACCTGGGTAAGTTCGGCGGCATCTACTACGACAAGGAAATTGCCGAGCTGTTCTACACCCTGCACCAGCACGACCCCCAACTGTTCTTTCTGATTGTGTCGCCCGACCCGGCTGAGCACATTGCTGGGCTCATGCAGGCGGCTAGCTTGCCCGCTGCTAGCTACACCGTCACGCGTAGCCCCTATGAGCAGGTGCAGGATTACATTTCCGCTGCCGACTTTGGCATTGTAGCCGTTCCGTCCTTGCCTTCCCAGCGGTTCCGCTCACCGATTAAGGTTGGCGAATACCTCTGCTGCGGCTTGCCCTATCTGGTTTGTGCCGGCGTCTCGGAAGACGACTCGGTAGCCGAAAAGAATGGGGTAGGGGTGGTAGTGCAGGAGTTTAGCCCAGCCGAAGCCAACCGGGTTTATCCGCAGATAGCGCGCCTGCTTGCCGCTGAAAAGAACGGTTTGCGGGCCAAGTGCCGGGCCGCCGGAATTGCGTACCGCGGCATGAGTCAGTACTTGCCTACAGCTGAGCAGATATTTGCTCAATTGTAGCCTGCAATAAGACTACACGCTTACTCCCGACTCCTTGCCGGGCAGCACGTGCTGTAAGTGCTGTAGGTGCTGCCGCGCCTGGCCCAGGAAGCATGCAGCGCACTTTTGCTAGCTTCGCTTTGGCGACAAGCACTAGCAGCTTAGAGAATTTCTGCCTCCTGATTCGGTGGGACGGCAAGATATTGGCTTAGGAAAATGCCTTTCCAGCTTTTTCACTGTATCTGCTTTACCTTACGAACACCTGCCCGGATAGCTAATTACTATCGGTGGTGTTTGACACGGGCCCATCTGCGGGTAAACGAGCTATTGAAGGCAGAAAAGGAGGTGTACGTATGAATACTGCCGTAGCAATGAACAGCGTCCTGAAAATTCTGCCTTGGGACACCGGTTTTCTGGGTTTCCCCGTGGCTCAACTACATACATTTTCCTCGGTCCTGGGCCACGTGCTGCCACTGCTTGAAGAAGCCCGGCGGCAGCACGTTCGACTGCTCTACTGGTTCGTAGATCCGGCCGATACCGAGGCGGCTGTTACGGCGCGGGCGTTGGGAGCCCGGCTCGCCGACCGCAAGATTACGTACTGCATACCCACCGACTCTGCGCCGCAACAGTTGGCCGAAGGCATAGAGCCTATTACCGTAGTTACCCCCCAGCTGCGGTCCCTGGCGCTGCAGAGCGGCTGCTGCTCACGCTTCCTGACCGACCCGGGCTTTGCAGCTGGCGTCTACGAGGAGCTTTACACGCGCTGGATTGAGAACTCGGTAACTGGAGACCGGGCCCGGGAAGTGCTGGTGTACCGGCCGGCACCTACGGCCCCCGAAATGGGGCTGCTTACCTTGGAAGTACACCACGACCTTATCAATATCGGCTTGCTGGCGGTGGATGAGATGGCCCGCGGACAGAAGGTAGGTACTAAACTAGTGGCGGCGGCCCGGCAGCGTACGGCTCAGTGGGGTTTCCCCACGCTGCAGGTTGTAACCCAGCAGGACAACCTAAATGCCTGCCGATTCTATGAACAGTGCGGTTTCCACGCCGAGCGTATTCAGCACGTTTATCACATATGGATGAAATAAATATATAATAGTGATTTATATAGTAAGCTCAACTTATTTTGCTGCAATTTGCGTGATGAAATCCTTCGGTTCTCTATGACTCCAACTTATATTCCTTTTAACAAGCCTTACCTGTCTGGCAACGAAACTCGCTATATAGATGAGGCTGTGCGCTCGGGCAAAATATCTGGTGATGGAATGTTTACGATGCGCTGCCACCAGTTTTTTGAGCAGGAGTTGGGCTTTAAAAAAGTATTGCTGACTACTTCCTGCACGGACGCGCTGGAGATGGCCGCTCTCCTGATTGACATTCAGCCCGGGGATGAGGTAATCATGCCCGCATATACGTTTGTTTCAACGCCCAATGCCTTTGTACTGCGCGGTGCTACCATCGTATTCGCCGACAGCTACGCCCTGAGCCCCAACCTGGATCCGGCCCAGCTGGAAGCCCTGATTACCCCCCGCACAAAGGCCATTGTGCCGGTACACTACGCCGGCATTGCCTGCGACATGGACCCGATTATGGACCTTGCGCGCCGCTACAATCTTTTTGTAATAGAAGATGCCGCCCAAGCCATCGACAGCTACTACAAAGGCCGCAAACTAGGCTCCATTGGGCATTTGGCGGCTTTCTCTTTCCACGAGACAAAGAATATCATTTCGGGGGAGGGCGGCATGCTGGCCATCAATGATCTGCAGTTTGCTGAGCGGGCCGAAGTGCTCCGGGAGAAAGGCACCAACCGGTCGTCCTTCTTTCGTGGCGAGGTCGATAAATACAGCTGGGTTGATTACGGCTCCTCCTTTCTGCCCTCCGACATCATTGCGGCCTTTCTCTGGGCCCAGCTGGAGAACATAGAGGATATCCAGCGGCAGCGCCGGCACATCTGGCAGCGGTATTACGAAGCGCTGCGCCCCCTGCAGGAAATAGGCGTAGGGTTGCCCCTAATTCCCGACTATGCTACCAATAATGCCCACATGTTTCACCTGGTGTGCCGCAGTCTGGCCGAGCGCACGGCCCTGATCGAGCGACTGAAGGCTGAAAACGTGCATCCGGTCTTTCACTATCTTTCCCTGCACACCAGTCCGTTCTACGCCCCTAAGCACGATGGCCGGGTTTTGCCGCATTCCGACCATTACAGCGACTGTTTGGTCCGGCTGCCCTTTTATTACGAACTGACGGACGCCAACCAGGATTTTATCAATCAACTTCTCCTGGAGTTTTATCAACAGTAAGCCCGGCGTGCCCGGCTCTCTATCTATTTTCGTTCCTGCCGTCCAGTGATTAACTCTGCTCAACCCCAGGGGGATGTTCCGTCCACTTTCCGTTATGCCGCGTCCGTGGTGCCGGTGCTGTTGCTGGGCGGTCTGGTGGTGCGGCTGCTGTTTCTGTGGGTAGGGGCCGACGTATACTACCACGGCAAGAGCCCCTATATCAACAACGACACTTATTCGTTTACCCAAAGTTTCTACAACCTGCTGGAGCAGGGGATTTACAGCTTTAATCTGAGAAACCCTGAGGCCGCCTTCGGCCGGTTGCCGGGCTACCCGTTTTTCTGGGGCGCCCACCGGCTGCTAGTGGGGCGCACCTACGTGTATCCGGCGGTAGCCTTTACTCAGATATTGCTGGACACGGGCGCTATTTACTTGGTTTACGCCACAACCCGGGCCCTCACGCACGACCTTCGGGCAGCCTGGGTTTCGGCTTTGCTATATGCTGGGTATCCGTTTATCATCGTGTGGCTGACCATATCCGGCTCCGAGGCGCTGGGGACGTTTATGACCATCCTGGCCTTCTGGTGGCTGGCCACTCGGCCGGTTACAAAGGCCACGGCGGTGGGGGCGGGGCTGCTGATTGGCCTGGCCTTCATGGTGCGCGAATACCTGGGAATCCTGCTGCTGGGCGCTTTTTTCTGGGTGTACCAGAGCAAAGGCCTGAATTGGCACTTTATCCGGCTGAGCGTGCTGGTAGCGGTGGGGTTTTTGGTCGTCTACGTCGGCTGGCCTATTCGCAATTACCTGGGGCAGCACAAGTTGGTACTCGTAAAAACCCGCACTGCCGGCTACGACCGGTACGCCGAAGACGTGTCGACGGCCCGGCAGTGGATTTATGGCTGGACTACGGAAGCTGACCCGTATCTGGATGGCATTGCCGGCCTGAAGCCCTTGCCGGCGTTTCCGGCCGGAGTGGTGGGCAGTCCGGCCGAAGCCCGGCAGATTCAGGCTCTGATTCAGCGGGTGCGGCAGTGCGGCACGGGGTTTCACTCTTGGCGCTACGCGCAGATGTACCCTCGGCCGACCAACTGCAACGCCGAGCTTGCCGCAGGCTTTACGGCCCTACACGACTCGTATAAGCAGCGCCACCCTTGGCTTTACTGGTTTCGGGTGCCCCTTATTAATCTGAAGCGGGCCTTTTTTAAAAGTCAGCTTCAACAGGGCGGGGCGGGCAAGCTTAGCTTTATCCTGTTCGGGTATCGGAGTGCGCTGCTGCTGCTGGGCTTGTGGGGGCGTGGCTGTTGCGCCGGCACCGGGGCATCTGGCCCATCGTGTTTTTCTTTGGCTTTATGTATTTGTTCCTGTGCTTTGGCGTCCGGCACCTGGAAATCCGCTACCTGATTCAGGCGGATAGCGCCCTGCTGTGCTGTGCCGGCGTGCCCCTGGTCCGGCTGTTCGACTGGCTTAGCCGGCCCGCACCCGCGGTCGTAGCCGCATAAGCAGCAGCGTTAGAATTGCATCTAGTACCTTTGCCCGGTAAAACGCAGTGGTCGTATCCTGCGTTAGTGTCGGCGTATGCACATTTTATTTCTTGTTCCTTATCCTCCCGGTAAGGCTCCTTCGCAGCGGTTTCGGTTCGAGCAATACCTGCATTTTCTCACCGAAGCGGGTCATACCTACCAGCTGGAATCATTCATTTCGGAAGAAACCTGGGCCATTCTTTACAAGCCCGGCCACACCCTGACCAAGGCGCTAGGCATTCTGGGAGGCTTTTTACGCCGCTTTTTGCTGTTGTTCTCGGTGCCCAAGGCCGATTTTGTCTTTATTCACCGCGAAGCTTCGCCCATTGGGCCGCCCATCTTCGAGTGGATTATTGCCAAGCTTCTGGGCAAGCGCATCATCTACGACTTCGACGACGCCATCTGGATTCCCAATACCTCCGCCGCCAACAGCATTGTGGCTGGTGTGAAGTGGCACCATAAAGTGGGCAGCATCTGCCGCTGGGCCTACAAAGTGAGCTGCGGCAACAGCTACCTGCGTGACTATGCCCGGCAGTTTAACCCCAACGCCATTGTCAACCCTACCACCATCGACACGGTAAACCTGCACAACGAGGTGAAAAACCAGCAGACCGACCAGCTCGTCATCGGCTGGACGGGTACGCACTCCACCATGAAATACCTGGAGCAGGTAGTGCCCGTGCTGGCCGAGCTGGAGCAGCGCTACCAGTTCGAGTTTCGTGTCATTTCCAACCAGGAGCCCCAGCTGCCGTTGCGTTCCTTGGGGTTCCGGCCCTGGCGCAAGGACACGGAAATTGCAGACTTGCTAACATTTAATGTGGGCTTGATGCCTTTGGAAGACGACCCCTGGGCCAAGGGCAAGTGCGCTTTCAAGGCGCTGCAATATATGGCCTTGGGCGTGCCCGCGCTGGTGTCGCCGGTAGGCATGAACAGCGAAGTGGTAACCGAGGGCGTCGACGGCTACATCTGCGCCACGCCCGAGCAGTGGTACCACGGACTGGAAAAGCTTCTGCGCGACCATGAGCTGCGCACCCGTTTTGGTCAGGCCGCCCGGGCTACCATTGAAGCCCGCTTCTCGGTGCTGGCAAACCGCGACAATTTCTTGGCGTTGTTTGCCTGAAATTGCATGATGTAGAGGGCCGACAGGTAGAAGGGCATCAGTGGAATCTTGTAGCGCACCAGGGTCCCGAAGTTGCCGCTGTTGGTGCCCACACCGATGGCAAAGACGATGGCAAACAGGAAGCAGAACGTCACCATCGGAGTGCTTGCTATCTGCTTGAAGCTCTTGAAGAAGCCTGTTCGATAAAACATCATTATCGTCAGGTAGATAAACATGGTGGCCTCCATGGCCGAGAGCAGCATCACCGGGTTGCGGGCTTCAAACAGAAAAGGTCGGAACAAACTCACGATAACAGCCTGCGGCGCTACTGTTACCAGGCTGCTGAAGCTGCCATCAATGGCGCCGATATTATAGGCCGAGCCCTGGTCCTTGGTCAGGCTATAGAGGTACTCCTGGTTGATTTTGGTTCGTTCCCCAATTTTATCAACGGCAAAACGCTCGTCGTCGGAAGTAAGGTTGGTAGCGCCCAGGTAGGCAGCGGCCCCGCCTAGTACGATGAAGAATGGCTTGAGAATCATACGCAGGGCAGCGCTTTTGATACGGCGGTTATTCTCCATAAATACCCACAGCAGCGCCGGGGCATGAAAGAAAGGAGAATGTACACCTTTACCGTTATCAGCACATACGCCCCCAGTGCACCCACCAAGGCGGAAAACAGGATGTTGCGCTTGAGGACTGCGGCGTGGTAAAAGCCGTAGAACACCCAGCCCAATGCCCCGATACACAGGGAGTCCTTCATGATACCCGACCCCAGAAGTACACGGAAGGCAGGAAGAATACGGCTGTAGCAAACCGCTTGTAGAGTAGGGGATACGCACGAATGAAAGTGAGGTACATGGCCCACATACCGCTGAAGCTCAGACCCGCAAACATCAGCGCCATCACCGAATACGTGTTGAAGCTCAGCAGCGAAGCCACAGCCGCTATCCGGATAACGAAGAACTCCGTGGCCGACTTGTACCAGTACATGGTCCCGGTATAAGGAGCCGTGACGGGGTCGAATTCGCCGTGGGAAAAGATGAGCTTAATAGCCGCTACCGGCGACTCCCCAAAGGCCCGGTAGATAATGTCTACGTGCCGGGTGTAGTTGAACGTGTCGCCACCGCCGTAGTAAAACTGGTACACCAAGCCCAGGGCAATGGCCCCCACAAACTTGGCCGTAAGCGCCGGAATGAAGTAGCGCCGGGTAAACGCATTGGTGACTTTACCCCGCACCCCGTAGGCAATGCCATAAAAGATGGCCAGGTAAATAGGGGTGAGCAGCAAGTCTTGTAGTTTCATCCAGCACGCAGCGAGGTCCGCTATTTCTTGTTCTTCTTCAGGTACGCCTTGGCTTCCTTGTACTCGGCCGACTTATGGTCCGCCTTATCGGCTACGACTTTGTAGTAGCGAAGGGCGGTTTTGGAGTCTTTTTCCTTGTCGGCAATCTGGGCCAGCTTTTGGTTGGCATACAGATAAAAGCCTCCACTCACGTCGCCGGTGCTTTCCGCAAAGACGATGCTGCGCTGGTAATAGTCCTTGGCCTTGACCCGGTCCTTATACTTGTTCTGCATCAGCCAGCCCAGAAAGTAAGTGGCATAGCGCCCACTGATGCCTTCGTAACCCGGCAGGCCCTGATTGAGCTTTTCTAGGATTTCCCGGCTAACCCGCTCGCACTCCGGAAAGTTGCCTTCGTTAAAGCAAAGCAAAGCGTAGAAGCGCTGGAAGTAGGCGTTGTCGGGGTAGTTGTTGGCCAGGTAGCGCGCCACGGGCATCGAGGCAGCCGTGTTATTTTCCTCATTGTTGAGGATGCGCATCAGGAAGGTCTTGGCCTCTAGTCCCGTGTAAAAGCCGTTGTCGGCCACGTTCTTGAGTTGCTGCAGGCCCAGAGCCCGGTTGCCCTTAGGAAAGAATAGCAGCACGGGCCGCAGCAGCGGGTAATTTTCCGAAATCCAGACGGCGTAGTAGTTGAACAGGGCCTGCCCGAAAAGAAACTCCGGGCTCAGGCCGTTAGCTTCCTTGCTTTTTTCCAGGTAATCCAGGGCGCGCTTGCTGCTGACGGTGGCTTTGCGCCAGTCTTTGCGTTCGGCGTGCAGGCGGGCATCGAAGCCGTAGGCAGCCGACAGGAAAAAGCAGGCCTCGTAGTTCTTGTTATCAGCCTCATAGAGCCGCTCGCCGTAGGTTACGGCCGTGTCCATGTAGGCAAAAAACGTCTTGTCGTAGAGCTTGGTCTGAACGTTAGTCGGTACAATTTTCCACCACGCACTCAGGCCCAGCAGAAAATACGGCATCGGGTGCTGGGGGTAGCGCCGACGCAGGGAGCGAAATTGCTTCTCAGCCTTGTCGTACTTGAAGTTATAAAGGTTCTGAACAGCTCCCTCCAGCTCGGTCTGAATGTCCTTATCCAGTAGCAGCCAGCCTTTTGTATCAACAGCTCCCGGGGCTATATCCACGTTTTCGAGCTCTATCTTGCGAATAGGGGCCGAAGTACGGGTCGTATCGGGCTGCTGGGCCTGTACCACCAGAGGCAGACAGAAAAGCAACAGGATAAAACAAAGTTTTTGGATCATGGGCGCGTATGGTGGCGGGCAGGCAGGCAGCTAACACTGCCGGAAAGCCTCGCCACGGGAAAGCTAAAGTATGACTTTTATCCTAGATTTGGCCGAATAAACGTACCGCTATGGACCTTCTACGAACCTTGTGCCAATTGGCTGCTCCGGCTGGCAATGAGGCCCCAATGACTGAATTCCTTTTAAACTACATTGCCCAGCAGCAAAGCTCGTGGCGGGTGCAGCCGCAGGTACTGGCCGGGGAAGGATTTCAGGATTGCATTATTTTGGTATTTGGCCAACCCCGCACGGCAGTTTTCGCGCACATTGATAGTATTGGCTTCACGGTTCGGTACGGTCAACAATTGGTACGTATTGGTGGCCCACAGGCGGAAACGGGCTACCGGTTGGTCGGACAAGATGCACAGGGCGCCATCGACTGCACGCTCACCGTCGATGCTAAAACCGGGGAGTTGGGTTATGAGTTCACCCGGCTTATTGAGCGGGGCACCGAGCTAACATTCTACTGCGACTTTCGCGAAACCGATACTACCGTGCAGTCGTGCTACCTCGACAACCGTCTGGGCGTCTGGAATGCGCTACGGCTGGCCGAAACCCTGGAAAATGGCATCATAGCCTTCAGCTGCTGGGAAGAGCACGGCGGTGGCTCGGTGGCCTATCTGGCCAAGTACATCTACGAGCAGTACGGCGTGCGCCAAGCCCTGATTTCGGACATTACCTGGGTTACGGAAGGCGTGCACCCCGGCGAAGGCGTGGTCATCTCCCTGCGCGACTCCCTGATTCCGCGGCGCGCTTACGTCGACCGAATTCGGCGCATTGCTCAGGAATCGGGCATTCCGTACCAATTGGAAGTGGAAGGCAGCGGTGGCTCCGATGCCAAAGAACTGCAGCACGGAGCTCAGCCCTGGGACTGGTGCTTTATCGGCGCGCCCGAAGACCACGTGCATTCCCCCGACGAGCTCGTTGATAAACAGGACATTGCCAGTATGTTAGCACTCTACCAGGTGCTGATGGAAAAGCTCTGATACTGTTCTTTGTCGTTTTTGCCAAAGGCCTCCGGGAAGCTCCCGGGGGCCTTTTTGCGTGGTGCCAGCGCCGGTCCTCCGCTAGCAGATAGGGTTCATTGTATATACAAATCTATTGTTTCCTGCTTAAAACTTGACTATTAGGCAATAAACTCTATTTTACCAGCACATTCTGCTTCTGTTCCCACCACAACCCCACCGTTTATGATGAGCATTCTATACGTAGCGCCTGCCCTGGGCGTGCTGGCGCTGTTCTACACCTGGCTGCGGTCGGGCTGGGTAACCCGGCAGGATGCCGGCGATGAGCGGATGCGTACTATTGCCGGCTACATAGCCGATGGTGCCATTGCCTTTCTGCGGGCCGAATACAAGGTGCTGGCCTTGTTTGCTCTCATTGCCTGCGCCTTTCTGGGTTACCTGGGTACCACCGGCGAAAAGTCCAGCCCCATCATCGTCGTGGCCTTTCTAATTGGAGCCGTTTTCTCGGCCTTGGCTGGCTATATCGGGATGAAAATTGCTACCAAGGCCAACGTGCGCACTGCCCAGGCGGCCCGTACCAGTTTGGCGCAGGCGCTGAAGGTGTCGTTTACGGGCGGCTCGGTGATGGGAATGGGCGTAGCGGGCTTGGCCGTGCTGGGCCTGGGGTCCTTGTTTATCGTGTTCTACAACATGTTCGTGGTAAGCCGCGGGGGAGGAGCCAATGGGGTAGAAATGGAAACCGCGCTGGAAGTGCTAACCGGCTTTTCGCTCGGGGCCGAAAGCATTGCCCTGTTTGCCCGCGTAGGCGGCGGTATCTACACCAAAGCCGCCGACGTAGGGGCTGACCTAGTAGGCAAAGTCGAAGCCGGCATTCCGGAAGACGACCCCCGCAACCCCGCCACCATTGCCGACAACGTAGGCGACAACGTGGGCGACGTGGCCGGTATGGGCGCCGACCTGTTCGGCTCCTACGTGGCCACCATTCTGGCTACCATGGTGCTGGGCCGGGAAGTTGTAGCCGCCGGCGACCAATTCAACGGCCTTTCCCCGATTCTGCTGCCCATGGTAATTGCGGGCATGGGCATTCTGGCTTCGCTGGTCGGGATCTTGCTGGTGCGCGTCAAGGAAGGCGGCAGCGTGCAGGGCGCGCTCAACTTCGGCAACTACGTCTCAGTCGTCGTGTCGGCTGTGGCCTCGTTCTTCATCATCCGCTGGATGCTGCCGCCTGGCGAACTGGTTATTGGCCGGGCTGGCTCGGTGCCGTTTACCTCGATGGATGTGTTTTACGCCGTTGTCGTGGGGCTTGTGGTGGGTACGCTGATGAGCATTATCACCGAGTACTACACGGCCATGGGCAAGCGCCCGGTAAACAGCATCGTGCAGCAAAGCAGCACCGGCCACGCTACCACTGTCATCGGTGGCCTGGCCGTGGGCATGGAGTCCACCGTGCTGCCCATCATTGTGCTGGCGGCGGGCATCGTGCTGTCATTTGAGTTTGCGGGCCTTTACGGGGTAGCCATTGCCGCCGCCGGTATGATGGCTACCACCGCCATGCAGCTGGCCATTGACGCCTTCGGCCCCATTGCCGACAACGCCGGCGGTATTGCCGAAATGAGCGAGCTGCCCAAGGAAGTACGTGAGCGGACCGACATTCTCGACGCCGTGGGCAATACCACCGCCGCCACCGGTAAAGGCTTTGCCATTGCCTCGGCAGCCCTTACCTCCCTGGCTTTGTTTGCCGCCTTCATGGGTACGGCCAACATTTCCAGCATCGACATCAGTAATGCCCGGGTGCTGGCCGGCCTGTTCGTGGGCGCCATGATTCCCTTTATCTTCTCGGCCCTGGCTATTTCGGCCGTGGGCCGGGCCGCTATGGCCATGGTGCAGGAAGTGCGCCGGCAGTTTCGCGAGATTCCCGGCATTATGGAAGGCACCGGCCGGCCCGAATACGAGAAGTGCGTGGCTATTTCCACCCAAGCCGCTATTCGGGAAATGATGCTGCCCGGCGCCATTGCCCTGATTGTACCCATCATTATCGGTTTTGCCTTCGGCCCCGAAGTGCTAGGTGGCACGCTGGCCGGCGTCACGGTGTCGGGGGTGCTGATGGCCATGTTCCAGAGCAACGCCGGCGGGGCCTGGGACAACGCCAAGAAGTCGTTCGAAAAGGGGGTGCTGGTCAACGGCAAGATGGAATACAAAGGCTCCGATGCCCACAAGGCCTCCGTCACCGGCGACACCGTCGGCGACCCGTTCAAGGATACTTCCGGCCCTTCCATGAACATTCTGATTAAGCTCATGTCCATCGTTTCGCTGGTCATTGCGCCCCACATTGCCGCCCCCGAGCGCGGAATGGCGCCCCGGCCCGTGGAGCGCCCTGCCCTGCAACTGGAGCCCAAAGTGCGCTACGCCGAGCTGGCCCCGGAAGCTACTCAGGCGCTGCTGGTGCTGCTGCGCGAAACCCGCTAACCGATTAAACCATCTTTAACCTCAGGGTGCGAAGCTGCCTCTCCCCGCCGGAGGGGCAGCTTTTTTGTACTACCTTTGACCCGTAGTATTGCCCTGAGGACCAAACCCAGCCGGATGCCATTGTCCACTATCACGCTGCACGACAAGCAGTTTGCCCCGTACCTGACCGCTAGTCAGATCACTGCTGCCGTTCGGGAGCTGGCCGCTAAAATCAACCGCGACTATGCCGGCAAGCAGCCGCTGTTTGTGGCCGTGCTCAACGGCTCCTTCATGTTTGTGGCCGATTTGCTCAAGGAAATCCAGCTGCCCTGCGAAATAGCCTTCATCCGAGTGGCCTCCTACGAGGGCACCAACAGCACCGGCACCGTGCGCGAAATCATGGGCCTGCAGGAAGAAGTAGCCGGCCGCGACCTGATTATTCTGGAAGATATTGTGGACACCGGCCACACCATGAAGGCCCTGCTGGAACTGCTCCAGGCTAAGGGCCCCGCTTCCCTGGAAGTGGCTACCCTGTTTCTCAAGCCCGAGTGTCTGCAGCATGAATTGGCCCTGCGCTACATCGGCCTGAGTATTCCCAACGACTTCATCGTGGGCTACGGCCTCGACTACGATGGCCTTGGCCGCAACTACCCCGACGTGTACACCGTGGTATAAGTCCACGGCATACCCAAAACGAGTTGCATTCCGTAAGGAACGGTTTGTTTCCGATTTGTTATCTTTCCCAACCCCAGCCGCTTTTCCTCTCCCGCGAAATACCCCGCTTTTATGCTCAATATCGTACTCTTCGGCCCGCCCGGCGCCGGCAAAGGAACGCAAAGCCAGAAGCTGATTGCCCGTTACAACCTCGTGCATCTCTCCACCGGCGACCTGCTCCGCTCCCAGATTGCGCAAGGCACCGAACTTGGTCTGCGGGCCAAAAAGCTCATGGATGAAGGCCTGCTCGTGCCCGACGAAGTGGTTATCGGCATGATTGAAAGCCAACTGGCCAGCAACACTGAGGCCGCCGGCTTTATCTTCGACGGCTTTCCCCGCACCGTGCCCCAGGCCCAGAGCCTCGACGCTCTGACTCAGCGCTACGATACAGGCGTGAATTGCATGATTGCCCTGGAAGTAGCCGAGGAAGAGCTGGTAAAGCGCCTGCTGGAGCGCGGCAAGACCAGCGGCCGCCCCGACGACCAGGATGAAACCAAAATCCGCAAGCGCGTGACGGTGTACAACAACGAAACCGCCCAGGTAGCCAGCTACTACGCTCAGCAAAACAAGTTTCACGGCCTCAACGGCATTGGCGCTATCGAGGATATTTTCGGTCAGATCTGCGAAATCGTGGATCAGCACCTGCCCGCCGCGCCCGTGGCCGACAGCCAGGCTGCTGCTGACGAAGTAAAAGCGTAACTTTGCGGTTCTAACCGCATTCTCTTGTCATCCTGACGAAGGAAGGACCTTATCACGTAAGAACGGTTGTTGTCACAACGACTTGTTCTGACTGGATAAGGTCCTTCCTTCGTCAGGATGACAGCTGTTTTTTGACTTGTCTCAAAACGCAGCTTTTCACATTCAACATTTTCCCGCTGTGGCCTCCAATAACTTCATCGACTACGTCAAAATCAATTGCCGCTCCGGAAAGGGTGGGGCTGGCTCCGGCCACTTCTTCCGGGCTAAAGGCTTGCCTAACGGCGGCCCCGACGGTGGCGACGGTGGCCGTGGCGGCCACATCATTCTGGAAGGCAACTCCCAGCTCTGGACCCTGCTGCACCTGCAGTACCAGAAGCACCTGATTGCCAAGCCCGGCGAGGGCGGCGGCGAAAACCTGCGCACCGGTGCTCAAGGCGACGATATTATCATCCAGGTACCGCTCGGTACTATTGCCCGCGACGCCGAAACGGGGGAGAAGAAGCTCGAAATTACCGAGCACGGCCAGCGTCTGATCCTGACGCCCGGCGGCCGCGGCGGCCTGGGTAACGACCACTTCAAGTCCTCCACCAACCAGGCGCCCACCTACTTCCAGCCCGGCGAACCCGGCATCGACGAGTGGGTGATTCTGGAGCTTAAGCTGCTGGCCGACGTGGGCCTCGTCGGCTTCCCCAACGCGGGCAAAAGCACGTTGCTGTCGGTCGTTTCGGCGGCTCGCCCCAAGATTGCTGACTACGCCTTTACCACCCTGACGCCCAACCTGGGCGTGGTGGCTTACCGCGACTACAAGTCGTTCGTAATGGCCGATATTCCCGGTATTATCGAAGGGGCGGCCGAAGGCAAGGGCCTGGGCACGCGCTTTTTGCGCCACATCGAGCGCAACTCGATTCTGCTCTTCATGATTTCCGTTGACAGCAAGGACATTGCCGAGGAATATCAGATCCTGCTCAGTGAGCTGGAGCAGTTCAACCCTGAGCTGCTGGACAAAAAGCGTCTGCTGGCCATCACCAAGTCCGACTTGATTGACGACGAGCTGGAAGCCGAAATCCGCGAGACGCTCCCCACCGAGTTACCGACCGTGTTCATCTCCAGCCTGGCGAATAAGAACATCATGCAGCTCAAGGACATGATCTGGCAGGCATTGCATGCCAAAGAGTAGTCACTCCACTATTCGGCAGATTTGTGGGTTTGTAGGAACGTACCGGACTGATACCCTGTCTCCGGCCTGGAAGTCTTTGTTATTGTCGAAAGATGTGGTTTCGTGAGTTCCTGATGGAGTATGGAACCGTACTCTAAATAGCTTGTTTTTGCTGTTGCGATATGAGCTAATCCAAGCTGAGGAAACTACTCCCTCTGCTCTCTTGCCATAAGCGTTGAGAATACGATTTTCCCAAAATCCCATCCAGTAACCCAGTGATGGACCGAGTACGAGAGGTGAGGCAAAAGCTATAGCTAGGATAAACTGGCTAGCACTAAAGGACTTATATACTAAATATGGTATAAAAACGAAAATAAGTCCGAACATCCCCCATCCTAAAGCGCCCGAGATAACAGGACTGATTGCTGTGCCTCCAAAGATTATAGTCAATGTTATTGCAAGTATTGCAGTCCATCTGGATTTCATAACGACAATATTGACAATAAGAATGAATTGCTTTTCAGTGCCACAATGACAGCCAAAGCCGCTTTGGCAAACTCCTTGCGCCCCGTTTAGCGCTCAACGGCAACTACCGTGAAAAACCCTTTCCGACGAATATTTACGAAAATGGCTGAAGATACCACCCTGCCCCAGGACGACAATCTGTCTGTTGACCCCGACAACGCGGCGGGCGAATTGCAAGAGGAAGTAAACGCCCTCGACGCTACCGAAACCGAAGGTGCCGACGGCGGTGCTCCCAAAGCTGAAGCGTCCAGGACCGACGCCGAGCTGGCCGAGCTGAAAGATAAGTACCTGCGCCTGGCTGCCGAGTTTGATAACTACAAGCGCCGCACCGCCAAAGAGCGCCAGGACCTGTTCAAAACGGCCAGCCAGGAGCTCATGGTGGCTTTGCTGCCCGTGCTCGACGATTTTGACCGGGCCCGCCACCATACCAAGGACACTGAGGATGCTTCTGCCGTGCGCGAAAGCATTGAGATTATTTCCACCAAGCTCCAGAAAACCCTGCAGCAGAAAGGCCTGACCCCGATGGAAACCAAGGGCGGCGCCTTTGATGCCGACCTGCACGAGGCCATTACCCAGATTCCGGCTCCTTCCGAGGACCTGAAAGGCAAGGTAGTGGACGAGGTAGAAAAAGGGTATTACCTGGGCGACAAGGTAATCCGGCACGCCAAAGTAGTGCTGGGTAGCTAATACAAAGCGTTTGTCGTGTCAGCCCGCAGTAGTTGACATGACAATTAGCAATACACAACAATGGCAACGAAGCGAGATTATTACGAGGTGTTGGATGTCGCCAAGACCGCGTCGGCTGAGGAAATAAAGAAGGCCTACCGCAAGGTGGCCATCAAGTTTCACCCCGACAAGAACCCCGACGACCCGACGGCCGAGGACAAGTTTAAGGAAGCCGCCGAGGCCTACGAGGTCTTGTCGGACGAGCAGAAACGCGCCCGCTACGACCGATTTGGTCATCAGGCTGGCGGCGGTGGCGGCGGAGGCCAGAACATGGAGGACATTTTCTCCCAGTTCGGCGACATCTTCGGCGGTGGCGGCTTCGAAGGCTTCTTCGGGGCGGGCAGGGCCGCGGTGGCCGGCGCGTGAAGAAGGGCTCCAACCTGCGCATCAAGCTCAAGCTGGACCTGGAGGAAGTAGCCAACGGGGTCGAGAAGAAGATCAAGGTGAAGCGCTACGTGGCCTGCAACACCTGCTCGGGCACCGGCGCCAAGAACGGCACCGACCTCAAGGACTGCGGCACCTGCCACGGTCAGGGCCAGGTGAAGCGCGTGGTAAACACGATGCTGGGCCAGATGGTCAGCTCCTCGACTTGCCCCACCTGTAACGGCGAGGGCAAGATCGTGAGCAGCAAGTGCGACGTGTGCCACGGCGAAGGCCGGCAGCTGCACGAGGAGGTTATTCCGATCAACATCCCGGCTGGCGTGGCCGAGGGCATGCAGCTGAGCATGAATGGTAAGGGCAACTACCCGAGCGGGCGGTGTGCCCGGCGACCTGCTCATCCAGATCGAAGAGGAGCCCCACGAACTGCTCAAGCGCGACGGCAACAACATCATGTTCGAGCAGTACATTTCCTTCGTGGACGCGGCTCTGGGTGCCAACATCGAGGTGCCAACCATTGAAGGCAAGGTGAAAATCAAGGTGGAGCCCGGCACCCAACCCGGCAAAATCCTGCGGCTGCGCGGCAAGGGCATCAAGGACCTGAACGGCTACGGCCGCGGCGACCAACTGATTCACCTCAGCGTCTGGACGCCCAAGAACGTGACCAGCGAGGAACGGGAGCTGCTCGAAAAGCTGCGCGACGCCCGCAACTTCACGCCCAACCCCGGCAAAAACGAGAAAGGCTTCTTCGAGAAAGTGAAGGAGTACTTCCAGTAAAATCACTGCTTTAGTGAACGGCAAAAGCCCGCCTTCCATCTGGGAGGGCGGGCTTTTTTGTGTACTACCCCTGTTGCGCGAGTAGGTAAGGGTAGCGGCCTTTTACAGTTATGTTTGATGTTTGATATGGTTGTTTATTATCTATATCTAAAAAATAAACAACTAATTCCGCAAATGAATCCGTTGTTTATTTTCTGCAACTGAGAAATAAACAACGTGGATTCTGCTGCCTCACCGTGTACTATCGGCCAAAGAGAAAAATTATTTCTGGGAGGTTGTAATGCGGGTATTGGCTTAGCGATATATAGGGTGTACTTCGGCTAGAACTTCCCGCTGTGACCTCCGCCCCCGTTAGCTCCGATTTCCTTGCCGTGCTCAATGCCAACCAGGGCATTCTGCACCGCATGTGCCGGCTCTACTGCCAGGATGCCGACGACCGGCAGGACTTGTACCAGGAAATTGTGCTGCAGCTCTGGCGGGCGTTTCCGCGCTACGAGCCCACGGCCAAAATCAGCACCTGGCTGTACCGCATTGCCCTGAACGTGGCCATCAGCAACCTGCGGCAGCGCACCCGCCGGCCCGCGCCCGAACGCTGGGGCGATGCTCCCCCGGAAGTGGCTCTGCCGCCCGACGCCGGTCCCGATGCCGACGACCTGGCCCAGCTCTACCGGGCCATCGAGCGGCTATCCGACGTGGAAAAGGCCTTTGTGCTGCTGTATCTGGAAGAACGCACCTACGAGGAAATGGCCGACATCCTGGGTATTACCCAAAACAACGTGCGTGTGAAGATGCACCGCGTGCAAGACAAGCTTCGCCAATTGCTAACTCAACCCGCCTAATGGAACTCGACGACCTCCGCCGCCGCTGGCAGCAACCCGAGCCCAGTGCCCCGGCCGCGCTGCCCGGGCCCGCCCTGCAGGAGCTGCTCAGCCGGCAATCGGGCAGCCTGGTAGCCCGCATGCGCCGCAACGCCCGGGCTGAGCTGACCTTCACCGTGCTGCTCATGCTGGTTATGGCGGGCTTTCTGCTGCAGGCCAAGCAGGCTTTCTATCAGATGTACACCGTGTTTATGCTGCTGCTGGGCGCCGCTACGCTGTACTATTTCTACCGCAAGCTCCGGATTCTGCGGCGCATGGACTGCGTGGAAGGCGACGTGCAGGGACATTTGCAGCGCCTGGCGGCCAGTTTGCGTCAATTGTTGGCCTTTTACTACCGCCTCACCCTGTTTACCGGTCCCTGGGCCTTGCTCATGGCGCTGGGCTTCAACGTGGGCCGCGAACTAGCTCGGGCCGAACCGTTCCGCTGGGGCCGACTGGGCATTATGGCTGGCTTTGTGCTCGTGTTTGGGACCCTGCTGCAGGTAGTAGCCGTGTATGTTACGCGCTGGTACATGCAGCGCCTCTACGGGCAGCACCTCGACCGGCTGGAAGCGGCCCTACGCGACTTGGGCGACGAAAAATGACGCGTAGCTAAGATTCCTGCCTCCTTACATAGCAAAGTCGCTACATTTAACCACTACCACCTACCATTCTCTTCTTTCACCGTGAGTAATATTCTACAAGCCATTGAGGTGCGCAAGGCCTATGCCGCGCACACGGCCCTCAGCGGGGTCAGCCTCGACATTCCCGAGGGCAGCATTTTCGGGCTATTGGGGCCTAACGGGGCCGGCAAAACCTCCCTCATCCGCATCATCACCCAGATTACGGCCGCCGACTCGGGCGAAATCCGGTTTCGGGGCGAGAGGCTGAATCCCAGCCACATTGCCCAAATCGGCTACTTGCCCGAGGAGCGAGGCCTCTACAAGAAAATGAAGGTGGGGAGCAGCTGCTTTACCTGGCCCGCCTCAAGGGCCTGAGCAAGCCCGACGCTACGGCGCGCATCAAGCAGTGGATTGAGCGGCTGGATTTGCGCCCCTGGGTCAACAAGAACGTGGAAGACCTGAGCAAGGGCATGCAGCAGAAGGTGCAGTTTATTGCCACCGTGCTCCACGAGCCCAGCCTGATTATCCTCGACGAGCCTTTTTCCGGCTTCGACCCGATTAACGCTAACCTGATTAAGGACGAAATCTTGGGGCTGCGTGACCGGGGCGCCACCATCATCTTCTCGACCCACCGCATGGAGTCGGTGGAGGAAATGTGCGACAACATTGCCCTGATCAACCGCTCCCGCAAGGTGCTCGATGGGCCGGTGCGGCAGATCAAGGACACGTTCAAAACCCAGACCTACGAGGTGGAAGGCAAGGGACGGCTCATGGTTATCCACCCCGACTTTGAGGTGCTGGAACACAAGGAACGCGAAAACGGCCACTTCTACGACCGAATCAAGCTGCACCACAACACCAGCCCCAACGACCTGCTGCGCTACCTGATTGGCAACGTGGAGGTCCACGCCTTCCGGGAGCAGATTCCCAGTATCAACGAAATCTTTATCCGGCGCGTGCAGGAAACCATGCCCGAAACCCTCGAAACTGCCAACGCCCCGCGCTAACTTATCATGGAAAAAATCTGGCTTATCATTCAGCGCGAATACCTGACGCGGGTCCGTAAAAAAAGCTTCCTCATTGTTTCGATGCTGGCTCCTCTGCTGCTGGCCGGCACCACCCTGGGCATTGCCAAGCTCAACGCCCCGAGCTCGGCCGACGAGGTAGCCGTGTACGACGAAAGCGGGCTGGGCGTGGTTTCCCGCCTGACCAGCACCGAGGATACCCGCTTCGTGCCCGCCACCGGCGCGTCGCCGGAAGCGGCTACGGCCGCCTTTAAGAAGTCCAAGCCCAAGCAGGCGGCTTTGCTGGTTTTCTCGAAAGACTTTAGCCTCGACAATAACAGCGGCGTGCGGCTCCTGGCCAATGGCAATATGAGTTTGAAGCGGCAGCAAAACATTCGTAAAGCCGTGAACAAGGCGGTAGGGGAGCTGAAGCTGACCCGTTCGGGCCTCAACCAAACCACCATCGACAACCTCAAGGCCGACGTGGACCTCAAGGCCGTGGACCTTTCCCAGCAGGGCGGCCGCGAAAACAACGCGGGCCTGACCACGGCCGCGGCCTACGTTCTGTCGATTCTGGTGTACATGTTCATTTTCATCTACGGCGTGCAGGTAATGCGGGGCGTGGCTGAAGAAAAGTCGAACCGCATCATGGAAGTTATGGTCTCGTCGGTGAAGCCCTTCCAGCTCATGATGGGCAAGATTCTGGGCATTGCCGCCGTGGTTCTCACCCAGTTTGCCATCTGGCTGGCCTTGTCCTACGGCATTACTACCGTGGTGGCGCCCCTGCTGATGAAACCCGCCAAGGCCCCGGCTACCACTTCCGTGTCGGCAACCACCGCGCCGCCGGCCGCCGATGCCACCGTAGCGGCAGCTGATGCCCCAGCGGCCCCGCAGCCAGGCAGCACGCCCAACCTGTGGAGTATGCTGGAGGGCTTGCCCCTGGGCAGCATCTTCGGTGGCTTCCTGTTCTTTTTCCTGGGTGGCTACCTGCTCTACTCGTCCCTGTTTGCCGCCATCGGCGCGGCCGTCGACGACCAGACCGATGCCCAGCAGTTTATGTTTCCGGTTACCATTCCGCTCATTCTGAGCTATATCGTCAGCATCAACGTGGTTATCAACGGGACCCAAATGGTCCGCTGGCTTTCTGGCTATCGATGATTCCCCTCACGTCGCCCATTGCCATGGTCATGCGCCTGCCCTTTGGCGTACCGCTCTGGCAGCTGTTCTTGTCGGGCGCCATTCTGATTGGCGGCTTTATCCTCACCACCTGGATAGCCGGCCGTATCTACCGCGTTGGTATTCTGATGTATGGCAAAAAAGTAACCTACGCCGAACTCTCGCGCTGGATGTTCTACAAAGGCTAACCGCTTTTTATCAGTAACCAGGGCGAAGCATAGCAAATCCATAATCGTCTGTCATTGCGAGGACGCAGGACATTCCGCGCATCAAGCGGCGTCAAGCCGTCCTCTACTAGTGACCAACGCTCTTTTACCAGAAAGCCCTTTTCCGTATCAACGGGAAAGGGCTTTTCACTGAAGGAAGCTCGGTACATTTCAGAGGACGGATTGCTTCGGCTCTGCCTCGCAATGACAGGCTTTGTTGTGTCGGCGTATACGTTTCACATAGCTGAACTTCATGTTGCCAGCCGACTACTCAATAAGGCCTGCTTACTTTTGACCAATGCTGAAAAAACTCCTGCTCCTTCCACTGGTGCTCACCCTGCTCAGCTTCCGCGCCGACGAGAAGCCGGCTTACCGCCTCTTTACCGGCGCCGGTAAGCCCGCCGCCTACGACAAGATGCTCAAGGAACTGGCCGCCGCCGACGTGGTTTTCTTCGGCGAGCAGCACAACGACCCGATTGGCCACTGGCTGGAATTGCAACTCACCAAAGACCTGCTCCGGCTGCGGCAGGGTCAGTTGGTGCTGGGTTTGGAAATGTTTGAGCGCGACGTGCAGCCGGTAGTCGACGGCTACGCCACGGGAGAGCTGGATGATAAGGCGTTTGAAGAGCAAAGCCGGCCCTGGCCCAACTATGGCACCGACTACAAGCCCCTGCTGCAACTGGCCCGGCAGCAGAAATTCCGGGTAGTGGGCACCAACGTGCCGCGGCGCTACGCTTCCCAGGTCGCCAAGGGCAGCCTCACGGCCCTGAATGAGCTGCCCGCCACCGAAAAAGCCTGGTTCGTGCCCTTACCGCTAACGGTGGACTATGCGTTGCCCGGCTACCAGAACATGGCGAAGATGTTTGGCGGCGACGCGGCCCACGCCGCTGGGGTGCAGAACATCATCCAGGCCCAGGCCCTGAAGGATGCCACCATGGCCTACTTCCTCAATCAGGCCCGTCCGGAAGGTCACTTACTGCTGCATATTAACGGCAGCTACCACTCTGACAACCACGACGGAATTCTGGCCTACCTGCGCCCGTATAACCCCAAGCTTAAGGTGAAAACCATCAGCACCGTGACCCAGGAGCAGCTAAGCAAGCTGGAAGCGGAGCACGCCCAAAAGGCCGATTTCGTGCTGGTGGTGCCCCAGGACATGACCAAAACCTATTAAGATTACTCAATACGCATCTTGCAAGTATGATTTCAACCCAGAACTACGCTGCTCTACCAGACGCTACATCTTTGCAGCAGTTAAGTAAAGCCTTGGCCGTGCTCGACGCCATTAATTGGCAGGAGTGGGATGGCCGCTACTATTCCTACGACGCTAGCTGGAGTGAAGATGGGGCTCTATTGGCCATGCGGAATGGGTCCGGCGACGATATGATGGTGCTGTTTCGGGCCGAAGGCTGTTGCATCAACGGGCATCTGCATGAGTATGACCAGCCCGACAAAGCCCAGGTAACCCGCGGTTTGCCCGCTGCCTTCGACGAGTTTATCTTTGGTGAGCCGGTCAAATCTCTTGGCACCACTTTTTGCCTGTGGTACACGCCTGCTCGCGGCTGGCAGACCGGCGTTGTGGAAAACCCCGACGACGGCTCAGCTGAATTGCTGCCTATCTTCGATGGTAACCCCGCCACCTATGCCGAGTGGGCCACGGAGTACTACACTGAGGATACCGAACGGGCACCAATCACGACCCAAGCTGTAGCGCCGGTATACGAGGGAAAAACGCTGACCCGTTCGATGGTGCTGGCTATAAACGAGGAGCTGGACGACTGGGCCCAGCTAGAAACCGACCTACAGGAAATCGGCTATCCTTACGACTTCGCAACAGCTAGCTAGCCCCTTTGCAATGTCGCGGGAAAGGAATGGCCGCGAAAGATAGAAGCCCGGCGGCCGTTTTTGCGTAAAAGCAAAACGCACTTCGCTCCGACGTTTACCTTTACCCCATGATTTCCACTCAGAACCTAGCCGCCCTACCCGCCGAAATTGAGTTGCAGCGCGTCTGCAAAGCCCTGGCGGTACTCGACGCTATTATTTCGCCCGAGGAAGAATTTCGCTACCATACCTACGACGCCAAATGGGGCGAGGGGGAGGAGATGTTCGAGATGAACGATGGCGAGGGGACCAGATGCTGATTCTGTTTGCGCCCGAAGGCGTGGTGATCAACGGCTATGCCGACGGCCTGCCGGAAATCGACAAAGCACCACTGCGCGAGGCTCTGCCCGAGGCCTTTCACGAGTTCATCTTCGGCGAGCCGGTCAACTCCATCGGCACCACGTTCTGCGTCTGGTCGGTGGAAAATTCGCCTTGGCAGCTGGCACCCGGCACCCCGCTGAAGACGGTTCCGAAGACCTGCTGCCCATTCTCGACGGCCACCCGCGCACTTACATCGACTGGGCCCAGGAGTATTTCGAGGAGGAGCGTTTTCCCAAGGACGGCCTGCTGCTGGGCACCGTAACCCAGCTTTACTACGGCGAAACCCTGACCAAACCCATGGTAGAGGCCCTGGTTACGGAAGTAACCGACTGGGAAGCCCTGCGCCGCGACCTGGACGAAATCGGCTACCCGTATGACTTCGACTAGCCGCGTTGCTCGGTCAAACGCTTAGCCCAGCCACAGGTAGAGCAAAGCCGCGGCCACGCCCCCAGCAGCGGCCCTACCACCGGAATCCAGCCGTAGCTCCACTCGCTCGAACCCTTGCCCTGCACGGGCAGCAGGGCGTGGGCCAGGCGGGGCGCAAAGTCGCGGGAGGGGTTGATGCCGTAGCCCGTGGTGCCGCCCAGCCCCAGCCCGATAACCCACACCAGCAGCGCCACCGGCAGCGCCCCCACCGACCCTAAGCCCACGGCCGCGTGGGTCGCCGTAATTTCGGCCCCGGTGATGTAGAGGACGGTGAAAACCAGTACTAGCGTTCCTATCAGCTCATTGAACAGGTTGGAGCCGTGGTTGCGGATAGCGGGGCCGGTGCAGAATACGGCCAGCTTCAGCCGCGGCTCCAGCGTCCGGTCGAAGTGGTCCTTGTAGAGCAGCCATACCAGCGTGGCGCCCAGAAAAGAGCCCAGAAACTGCGCCAGCATATATTCGGGCACCAGGTTCCAGGCAAACTTGCCCGCCACGGCCAGCCCCAGCGTCACGGCCGGATTCAGGTGGGCCCCGCTTACCGGGCCGGCTACCACCACGCCCACGTACACCGACAGGGCCCAGGCTGTAGTAATGACCAGCCAGCCGCTACCGTGGCCCTTGGTGTCTTTGAGTACTACGTTGGCCACTACGCCATTGCCTAAAGTGAGCAGGAGGGCCGAGCCAACCAGCTCGGCGGTGAATGGCGTCATACAGTTGCCGGGTTTGAGGATGAAGTACGGGCCTGAGGAGCCTGGGACCAGGCTTGCAAAGCCCGCACGGCCCGCTGCCAGTTGCCGATACCTACGGCAATACTATCCTGGTCGGCTTTCGGGCTAAAGGTAATGTCGGATTGTTCCAGGGCCTGAATTTCGGTTACGTCCTGCCAGTAGCCCACCGCCAGCCCGGCCAGATAGGCCGCGCCCAGGGCCGTGGTTTCGGTGTTGCGCGGGCGGGTGACGAGGGTGTTGAGCACATCGGCCTGAAACTGCATGAGCAAGTCGTTGGCCGCCGCGCCCCCGTCGACGCGCAGCTCGGCGATGGGCAGGCCGGAGTCGGCTTCCATGGCCCGCAGCACGTCCATGGTCTGGTAGGCAATGGCCTCCACGGCGGCCCGGGCCAAGTGGGCGGCCGTCGTGGCCCGGCTCATGCCGAAGATGGTGCCCCGGGCGTAGGGGTCCCAGTAGGGGCGCCTAGCCCGGCAAAGGCCGGCACAAAGTAGACGCCTTCACTGCTGCTCACCTGCCGGGCCAGGGCTTCCACCTCAGCCGCTGTCTTGATAAGGCCCAGGTTGTCGCGCAGCCACTGCACCACCGCCCCGGCCATAAAAATGCTGCCTTCCAGGGCGTACTGCACCTGCCCGTTCAGCTGCCAGGCCACGGTGGTCAGCAGGTTGTGCTGCGAGGCTTTGGGTTCGGAGCCAATGTTCATCAGTATAAAGCAGCCCGTGCCGTAGGTATTCTTCACCATGCCGGGCCGGGTGCAAAGCTGCCCAAACAAGGCCGCCTGCTGGTCGCCGACAATACCAGCCAGCGGCACTTTGGAGGCGAAAATGGTGGTCTTGGTGTGCCCGTATACCTCGCTCGACGGCCGCACCTGGGGCAGCATGCTGGCCGGAATGTCGAACAAGGCCAGCAGCTCGGCGTCCCACTCTAGGGTGTGAATGTTGAGCAGCATGGTGCGCGAGGCGTTGGTCACGTCCGTTACGTGCAGCTCGCCCTGGGTCAGGTTCCAGATCAGCCAGCTGTCCACGGTCCCGAAAGCCAGCTCCCCGGCCTCGGCCTGGGCCCGGGCGCCGGGCACGTTGTCCAGAATCCAGCGCACCTTGCTGGCCGAGAAGTAAGCATCGAGCACCAGCCCGGTCTTCTGCCGGATCATATCCTCGTGGCCCGCGGCCCGCAGCTCGTCGCAAAACTCGGCCGTGCGGCGATCCTGCCACACAATAGCGTTGTACACGGGCTTGCCCGTTGCGCGGTGCCACACCACGGCCGTTTCGCGCTGATTGGTAATGCCAATGGCGGCCAGACTCTTGCCGTTCAATCCGGCCTTTACCGTGGCTTCCGCCGCCACGCCCGCCTGCGTCGACCAGATTTCCATAGGGTCGTGCTCCACCCAGCCGGGTTGGGGAAATATCTGGGTAAACTCCTTCTGCGCTTGCGCCACAATCTGGCCCTGACGGTCAAACAAAATAGCCCGGGAGCTGGTCGTGCCCTGGTCCAGGGCAAGGATGTACTGCGGCATAGAAGGAAAGGGTGGGGTAGAAGGAGATAAGGAGTCAGCGGAAGATAGGATAAGAAAGAACGTCATGCCGGGCGAGAAATCTTGCTCGGAGTCATAATCAGCAAAAGAACCAAGCAATAAGAACGTCATGTCGAGCAACGCGAGACATCTCGCGTGCTATGGGACTTTGATTACTGCTGCGGCAGAGATGCTTCGCGGAGCTCAGCATGACACTAGTATTGCAACGTCAGCACGCGAGATGCTTCACTACGTTCTGCATGACGTGCCGCTAGCTATGATGGAGCCGCTTCTTTCCCCGGAGCAGCCGTCAGCAAATACCCCCGGGCCAACTCCCGAAACTCGGTTACCTGCCGGGTTTGCCAGGCGGCGTCCTGACCCAGCTCCTCGGCCAGCAGCGCCGCTACCAGCGGGGCCACCCGCATAGCCGCCGCGGCATCCAGGAACAGCACCCGCACCCGGCGGGCCAGCACGTCTTCCACGGTACGAGCCATTTCGGCGCGGGCGGCCCATACCACTTCGGCCCGGGTGAATTCCAGGGCGGTATCCAGGGGCAAAGCCAGCGCGGGCCGCTGAGCCATCAGTTGCTCTAAGGCGGCCTGGTCGGTGCCATATACGCTGAGGTGGGCGCCGTAATCAGTGGTGGGCTGGGCTCCGTGAATGGGCAGATTAACCGTGCGGCTAAGCGCGGCCGGAAGCTTGCCTTCGGCAATGGCCCGGTCCACGGTGTCCTGGCCCATGCGGCGGTAGGTGGTCCACTTGCCGCCCGTAATGGTCAGCAAGCCGGTTTTTGACACCAGAATCTTGTGGCTGCGAGATATTTCCTTCGTAGCATCCGAGTTGCCCTGCGGAGCCGCCAACGGCCGCAGCCCGGCAAACACGCTCAGCGCATCCTCCCGCCGCGGCACCTTGGTCAGGTACTGCCCCGCCGTGCGCAAGATAAAGTCGATTTCCGCCTCCAGGGCCCGGGGCTCCAGGCTATGCTCCCGCAGCGGAGTATCAGTAGTGCCCAGCACCACCCGCCCGTGCCAGGGCACCGCAAACAGCACCCGCCCGTCCTCGGTCTTGGGAATCATCAGGGCCTCTTCGCTGGGCAAAAACGACTTGTCTACCACAATATGCACGCCCTGACTAGGCCGCACCAAGGGCCGGCTACCGGGCGTATCCAGCTGCAGAATGTCGTCCACGAACACGCCCGTAGCATTCACCACCACCTTGGCCGCCACTGCGTAGGTTCGGCCGGTTTCCTGGTCGCGGGCCGTTACGCCCCTTATGCGGCCCTGAGCATTTTTCAGAAGGCCAGTTACGGCGAAATGGTTGAGCACCGTGCCGCCCTGCTCAATGGCCGTCTGGGCCAGGTTCACGGCCAGCCGGGCGTCGTCAAACTGTCCGTCGTGGTAAAGCACTCCGCCCCGCAGTCCCGCCGGCCGGATGTTGCCCAGCCGCTGCAGCGTCTCGGCCTTGCTCAGGTGCCGCGACGCGCCCAAACTCAGCTTGCCCGCCAGTATATCGTACACCTTCAAACCGATGGTGTAAAACGGCCCGCCCCACCAGTCGTAGTTGGGAATGATAAAATCCTGGTTTTTGACCAGGTGCGGGGCGTTTTGCAGTAGCAGGCCCCGCTCGTACAGCGCCTCCCGCACCAGCCCCACGTCGCCCTGGGCCAGGTAGCGCACTCCGCCGTGCACCAGCTTGGTCGAGCGGCTGCTGGTGCCCTTGGCAAAGTCGGCCTGCTCCAGCAGCAAGGTCTTGTAGCCCCGACTAACGCCGTCCAGGGCCACACCCAGCCCCGTAGCCCCGCCCCCGATAACCAGCAAGTCCCACTCGGACTGCCCCTGTAGCTGCTTCAGCAGCACGTCACGTCGAAACAAGGACTCCGATTCTGTATCCAGCATAGCCGTGCTTACTGCTGCCAGGCCCAATACGTTTCCCCACCTGCTGTAGAGACGCGTATTCGCGTCTCTACCGTTGAGCAAGCCGTTGCGGACGCCTACGCAAAGCCTACATTTTTTCTGAAAACCCCGACGTGCGGGCACCAAAACCCCGACATGTGGTCACCACAATCCCGCTGTGTGGCCCCAATGATGCGCGGCCTCGCCTCAGTCGTCCGCGGCCCGGCCCGATGCTCGCGGGCCCGGACCCAATCGTTCGCGGCCTCGCCTCTGTCGTTGCGGGTATCGCCCCAAGGGTCCGCGGCCTCGCCCCGGTCGTCCGCGGTATAGTTTCAGCGGTCCGCGGCCTCGCCCCAACGATCCGCGGTATGGTCACCACATTTCGTCGCGCCGGATTCCTGTTTTTCCAGGTCCTAACCCCACTTCTACGTACCTTCCCCGGCCAAAATCTCCCGCCATGCGTTACCGCGAAGCCCAGCTCTCCGACATTCCCCAACTCATGCAAGTGCGCCTGGCCGTGCGCGAAAACCGCCTGTCCGACCCCGCCCGCGTCCCCTACGAAGCCTACGTCGACTACCTCACCCGCCGCGGCCGGGGCTGGGTCTGCGAAGTCGAAAACCGCATCGTCGGCTTCGCCATCGTCGATGTGCAGGACCACAGCATCTGGGCCCTGTTCCTGCTCCCCGACTACGAAGCCCGGGGCATCGGCAAAACCCTCCACGACCAGCTGCTCACCTGGTACTTCCAGCAAACCCAGCACCCCATCTGGCTCAGCACTACCCCGGCACCCGCGCCGAAGAATTCTACCGCCGCCAGGGCTGGCAAGAAACCGGCCGGACGTCGAGCGGGGAGGTACGGTTCGAGCGGGCTGAATAGATAAAAGCCAGCACTTGTGTTCTGAACAATCTAGCTACGGGTAATGGCTTTACTCCATAATTAGCGTCAAATGGCAGAGGATATAGTAATTGGCCTGCTAAAAAGTGCAGGTAGAACAGTGAGCGTTGCATTGATGCTTTTCTTTCCTATTGCAATTCTATGCAGCTACGCCTTTATGGATATGGTAGCTGTAACTGCTATGGGGTTATTATTTTTTGGGATAGGTGCACTTAGTGTACTATTATTTGCTGCTGGTGTCATTTTTTCCAGGTTTTTCTTTGAAAGCAATAGGGCTAAAATTATAGGGGCCTGTGCATTAGCTTCTACGCTGCTAATTTTTTCGTTGCGTATCTATTTCTGGGACATTATCACTTGGAAAGTAAAAAGGGACTTTAATATCCACAAAGCCGCACTAGAAAATATTGCCGCTAAGGCATTGAAAACTCCCGCCACTCCACAAGAAAAAGTTGATCTAATAAATAAATCATTGGCCAGTGGGCGGTTTCCGTTTATAGTTGATAACTGTTCAGATGTTGGTGGACCACTTGAAACAGTAAACAGGGGTGAAATAGTATTTTTAATAGTAAACGCCTTGGATGTCAACAAAATGCTTTACATATATAGCAAGGATGATGCATATCCAGGTCCCACTTGTAGAGTGGTAGCGCGGTGGCAGCATATTGCCAAAAATTGGTATTGCACTCCCAACTTATCCGACACTTTCGATTAGCCAACCTAAACTACCATGCCCACCACCATCACCCGCATCTGGCACGGCACTACCGCTGCCCACCACGCCGAACCCTACCTGCGCTACCTCGAAGCCTCCGGCCTGGCCGACTATAAAACCACCCCCGGCAACCTCGGCGTGCAGGTTCTGCGCCGCCTCGACGGCGACATCTGCCACTTCTGGACCGTTAGCCGCTGGGACAGCTACGAGAGCATCCAGGGCTTCGCCGGCCCCGACTACGAAAAAGCCCGCTACTACCCCGAAGACGCCCAGTACCTGCTCGAGTTCGAGCCCACCGTACTCCACTGCGAAACCTTCGAGTATTAGCCTAGGCCCCGGCACAAACTCGTCGGTATTGCCCCGCAATTCTCTTAGCTTTCTGGAAAAATTCATTTTCTTTTTCTATCCATGAAAGCAGTATTTACCCTTCTCCTTGGGGTATTGGCCACCTTCAGCGCTCTGGCGCAAAACTTTGAGGGCCGCATCCTCTACACCAATACCTACAAAAGCAAGCTGCCCGACCTGACCGATCAGCAATGGGCCGCCGCCATGGGCGTCAATCAGGAATACTACGTGAAAGGCGGCAGCTACAAAACCATCATGAACGGGATGCTCATGCAGTGGCAGCTTTTCCCCGGCTCCGACGGCAAGCTGTATGCCAAGATGAGCAATTCCGAAGCCGCCATCTGGGTCGACACCTCCACCAATCCCGACGAGGTACTCAAGGCCGAGGTAAAGAAAAACGCCGCTACCATTCTGGGCTACAAGTGCGACGAGCTGACGCTGACCTGCAAAAGCGGCGTGCAGAAATACTACTTCAGCTCCAAGCAGGCCATTGATCCCAAGCTCTACGAAAACCACAAGTATGGCAACTGGTACGACATCCTCAAAAACACCAAGGCTCTGCCGCTCAAGCTCGTCGTAGATACCCCGCAGTTCTCGATGGAAAGCGTCGCCACTGAGGTAAAAGCCATGAAGCTAGAGGACAGCTTTTTCGCCCTGCCCGCCGGTATTCCTACCGTGAAGAGCCCCAACTAAGGCTTTCGAAAACTCAGACAAAAAGCCTCAAGCAGTTAGCTGGTGTATGACCAAATTTTCTAAAGCGTTCCGGCCCTAAGCCGGGACGCTTTTTTAGTAGTATTGGTAGGCTTTTCGAAACCAGCAGCCACAGGGTGTGAGGCGGCCCCACCGGCCATAGTAACGTAAACCAGCCTTTTTATGAATGCTGGCAGCTCACATCAGCACCTTACATAGCCGCCCCGCCCCTGATTGTTAACCGTTCGTAGTCCCAGCCTACATGGGTGATGTTATGCAACGTATAGATAATCGGGGTCTTATTGCCCTTCTGAATCAGGCCCGCCGTTTTCCATTCCTCTTGTAACAGCCACAGCAGCCCCATGGAACGCTGACGAGCATCTTTGCTCCGAATACGTGCTTCGAGCAGCGCAGAGTCCAGGCCACAGTCGGCGTACCGCACAACACACGCCAGCTGAAGAGTTTCCTGCTTATCGATAACTAAACTGTACTGCATCGGCGACGGGCGTTGGTCAACATAATGGTGCCAAATGGATTCGAGCGGGATAGGCTGATCAGCCAGGGTAAGGATTGTCATAAAACCAATGTAGCTCGTTCTCCTCCATGGAACACGTTTACTGCACTACCATTTGATTTGAATGGACCACTTGCCTTTATAAGCATGAACAGTGAGAAAAAGTCGGTTCGCCGGCTACTGCCGTTTTTCCTGGTAGCCGGTATTCTACTGCTTACCCGAAGCAGCTTGGCGCAGCAAGGATTTCCGCAGTACTACGAATACCTAAACCTAACCCAGAAAGCCGACTCCTTGAAACGGGCTCGACAGTACCCCCAGGCGGCTAGCTTCTATGGACGGGCGGCGCGAGTGAAAATTGAGAAGGGCATTCCTATTCCGCCTACGGAAAGCCAATACCAGGCCGCCCAGGCATGGTCGCAAGCCAATAAGGCCGACAGCGCCTTTCACTACCTGAGCGTTTTGGCCCGCCAGGGATTCGCGCAGGCCGATACCTTGCGCCGGGACATTCACTTCAACGGGTTGCACGCCGATGCCCGGTGGATGCCCGTTCTGGCCCGCGTCGACGGCAACGCCGCCCGGGAGCGTCGCTTGGCGCAGGTGTACCGCGAGCGGACGGAGTTTAAGAGGCCCGGTGACGAGGTCGTGTTTAACCCGCCGCCAGCCTACGTACGGCAGTTCATTTATAATGACACCCTGGCCCTGACGTCGGTTAACTACGCCAACTTTCGCCTCTTTTTTCGCGGCAACTCCTACTCCGCAACCCACCTGCCGGCGCTCAAAGACCAGCTTGCCAGTGCGTGGCCCCGTATTCTGAGCGTGCTGCAGGTGCCCGCCTACCAGAAAGGCGTGTACCTGACCCTGGTTGATTCCAAACAGGAGCTGAAAGAGCTGACCGGCCTTAGCCCGGCTGGTGGTTTTGCGTTGGTTGGTCAGGATGCGGCCTTTCTCGTCAACAGTCCTACCCGCCGGCTACAGGCCAAGCACGAAATTTTTCATCTTCTCGCCAACGAGGTGTGGGGCGTTTGTCAGTCCCGGCTGCTCAACGAAGGCGGGGCCGTCTTCTGCGACAATGAGTGCTGGTACGAGAATCCTATTTATAGCCTTAATGCTTACTTTCTGCAAACCGGTAAGCTGCTGCCGCTTTCCGGTTTAATCAACGACTTCGACAATGTTGCCCGCACCAACCAGGTGGTGGCTTACCTGCAAAGTGCCGCGCTGTTTAAGTACCTCTACGAGCAGTATGGCGTCAACCGGATGAAGCAACTATGGCGCAGCGGCTTTGGTAGCTTTCAAGCCATCTACGGCTTTTCCCTGAGTCGGCTGGAAAAGGAATGGAAGGCGTATATCCGCAAAAATGCCCCTCCGAAGGCTATGGATTGGGACAAAGTAAGCAAAGAAGGCTGCGGCTAGGTCACCAGCGTCTACTACTACTGCCCGGGCGAGTAGGTGCGCTCGGTGTGCTGGCGGATGTCCTCGGGGTAGAAGAGCACGTCCTTGAAGTTTTCCTCCACGTAGAGCCCGGCCTGGTCGGTGAAGTGGGCCGAGGTGGGCTGGTTGCTGTTGCCCCCGGCCAGCACCGAGCGGGCCTTCACCCGCGGCCCAAACTCCACCACGGCAATAAAGCTGTTGCCCACATAGCCGTAGCGCTTCTTGGTGTTGGGTGCCGGTCTGGCCCCAAACGCGGCCAACGAGCCCCAGGCTGAGGAAGTAAAGGCTACCGGCAGACTGGGCTTCGTATCATCAAAGGTTTCCTGAATCTTGCCGGTCAGGCGCTGGAAGCGGTTCACTTCGCCCCAGGGCATCTTCCAGGTGCCAAAGTCCTTGGTCAGCTCGTCCAGGGTTTCCTGCAAAGCCGTTACCTTCTCCGTCGGCGTCGTTTTGGCAATAACAAAGGCCGTAAACGAGAGGTTGTCCAGGCGCATATCGGGCGTCACGCGGGTGCGGGCCAGCTTCTGGATTCTCTCGCCCCAGTAAATGGCCAGCGTCTGGGCCACCGAAGTTTTGCTGTAGCGCTTGTCCCAGCCCCGCAGCAGCTTCATGGCCTCCAGAATCTCGCCATCGGGCGGATTGGAGCTGTCGAGCACAAACTGAAAGTCCTTGGCCAACGCCGGAAGCAGCTCCTCGAAGCCGGCCAGGTAGGGGTCTTTGGCGGCGGCAATCAGCGTGTCGAGCGTGAACATTGGCTTGCGGCTCAGCACCCGCACGGCGTTGATGCCCCGGTAGTTTTCCGCGTCGGGGGCCATGTAGGCCGGGTACTGCTCCCGCTTGGGGCTGCTCGGCCCCGAGACGGTGAAGGGCGTGGAGTTGCAGTTCTGAATCCAGCCGCTGCCCGGGTTTTTCACCTGCACAATTTCCTCCACCTTGTGCAAGCCTTGCCAGTCGGTTTTAGGGTTGCTGCCATCCACGGGCATGCTCCAGTCGAACTGCGGGTCGCGCCGGGGCATGAAGTTGCCGTGCCAGTAGGCAATGGTGCCCTTGCTGTCGGCAAACACGGTATTATTGGAGGCGTTGCCATTAAGCTGCATCACCTTCTGAAACGAGGCGTAATCCGTGGCCTTGGTGCGCAGGTACGACTGTTCCAGAGCCTCGAGCGGGGTGTCCATCATGCGCACCGTCACCCACTTGTTCTCGGCCTGCTGGCCCACTACCGGCCCGTGGTGGGTGCGGTAGGTCGTAAATTCCTTGCGGGCCAGCGTGCCGTCGGCTTGCTTGTAGGCAATAGACATCTTGGCCGTCTGCACCGGGCGCAGCTTGCCGCCGTAGCGGTACATAAGCTTGCCGTCTTTCTGCGGCTCCACCGTTTCCAGGTACTCGTCCATCGAGTCAGCGAAGCTGGAGGTGTGCATCCAGCCGCAGTGCTCATTAAAGCCCTGGTACACGAAAAACTGCCCCCAAGTCACGGCCCCGTAGGCGTTCAGGCCCGCGGCGCTGGTCATCTGCACCTCGGGTCGGAAGTAAAACGAGGTATGCGGGTTAATCAGCAGCAGGGCGTGGCCGCTGGCGCTTTTGGCGGGCGCAATAGCAAAGCCGTTGGAACCCACCGGCTCCCGGTCGGGCCGCTCGAAGTCGGGCCGCACCCACGACGTGGACTTGCGCTGGCTGTAAAAGTTCTTGAGCCGCTCCAGGGGTACCACGCTGATGTTGCCGCCGATGCTGCCTTCACTGAACATGAGCGGCATCCAGGGCTGAAAGCGGCGCAGCAGCCGGGGCTTCACGGTGGGGTGGGAGTAGAGGTAGAAGTTGGTGCCATCGGCAAAGGCGTTGAGCAGCTGCTTCATCCAGGCCGGGCTTTTCTGGTAGATGCTGATGGCCTGGGTGGAGTCCAGAAACAGCCGGGCCCGCAGATCCTGGTAGATGGCGGCCTCGCCTTCCACCTCGGCCAGCCGCCCGATATTGACGATGTAGTTGTCCTCGACCCGGGCAAAGTCGTCCTCGCACTGGGCGTAAAGCAGGCCAAACACGGCGTCAGCGTCGGTTTTGCCCGTCACGTGGGGCACGCCCCAATTGTCGCGCACGATGATGACCTGCTTGGCCTGCTGCTGCCAGCGGGCAATTTCGGCCGGGGTAAAGGCCTGAGCCCGGGCGCCGGAAAAGCTAAGCAGCGCCGCAACAGTCAGGAAAAAGCAGGCGGGGAAAAGCGTAGAGCGAGAAGATTTTTGCTGCATAAAGTCGTGCGGTAGAGGAAACGTACCTTGTAGGTTCTGCCGGGCATCCTTACTAAGACAAAAAAGCCCGCGGGCAGTTGCAAGCTAACTGCCCGGCCTCACATAAGTTGAATTTCCGTTTGCCATGAGCAATCCTACAGAGCCTTACCTACTGTATCAACCTACTAAGCCGGAAATTGACACCCGCACTCTGTTCCACATCGAGCGGGAAGCCGGCGGCCTGCGGGTGCAAAATGTCAACGTAAACTGCCTGTATGCGGAGGCGCTAACCCCGGAAGTGTTCCAGCAAGCTTACAACTTCCTGAACAAGTACCTGTTCTTCGACTTCTCCCCGCTAATACTGAACGGTAAGCCCTACGCCTTGTCGCACGCCGACCAAGCCCGGCTCGAGCAGCAGGCCATTACCCATTCCATCTATTTCTACGTCGTCAACGGTAACGCAACTCGCATGAAGCTGCGCCCCGGCGGTATCACCGTGCTCAGCCCGGTTGATGAGTTGATCAGCTTGCTCGACCAAGTCTTCGGTGCCGATACGCCAGTAAGTTTGGCCCTGGGCGCCCAGATCTTGCGGGAAACTGTCTCACAATTTCGCTCCATGGTCGAGTGGAAGCGGCTATACTACGCTAAGTAGCTGCCGGGTAGGAGGCCGACTCGGCTTCTTGTTTACCTTAGACCGGTATTCAACCTATCATTTTTGTTTTTGATGAAAAAGCATATCCTATTGCTGGCTCTTGGGCTATTGACGTGTAGTGGAGCCGCCCTGGCCCAAACCTACTCGGTGCCGACAGACTACAGCTTTCAGGCCCCCGCCGACTATGCCCGCTACGACAACCAGGTAATCGAAACCGTGAAATGGCTGGAAGTAACTCCGCAAGGCAAAGAAGCTGCTCAGCGGCAGGCCGCCAACAGGTTTCTGCTGCAGTGGATGACGGGTACACCGGCCGTGTCGGTACAGCTGCAGGATTACGTGGGGAAGCTCGTGGGCAAAGAGCCCGACATGCTAATGCTTTTCATGGCGGGCTGGTCTCGCTACCAACTGCAGCACCCCGATGAAAAAGATGCGGTAGTGCTGAATACCGAGGGCCTCAAAACTGTGCTGAAGGGCTACCAGGCCGGCGGCTTCAAGCGCAATAAGCAGCTTGAAACATTGGTCCCGCTGCAGGAGAAAGGTACCCTGTCTGACTGGGTAAAAGGCCAACTGAAAGGCTGATTTTCCGGCAGGGTTGCCCAGCAAAACACTGCCAAAACTCAAAAAGCCCCGGCCAGCAGGCCGGGGCTTTTGTATCTATAGACCGAATCGGCTCAATCAGCGCGGAATCGGCAGAATCACTGCTTAGGCTGAGAAAGACGAGCCGCAGCCGCAGGTGCTCTTGGCCTGGGGGTTGTTGAACACGAAGCCGCGGGCGTTGAGGCCGTCCTGGAAGTCGACTTCCATGCCCAGCACGTACATAGCGTGCTTTTTATCCATGATGAGCTTCAGGCCGTCGAGGTCGTAGACTTCGTCGTTGTCCTTGGCTTTATCGAAGCCCAGCAGGTAGCTCATGCCCGAGCAGCCACCACCCTGCACGCCGATGCGCAGACCGTATTCGGTCGGCACTTTCTTGTCCTCGATGATATTTCTTACCTCGACCAATGCCCCCGGCGTGAGGGTGATGGGAGCAATCTTAGTTGAAACGGCCGTTGCCATAGTGCGTTCTGAGTTAGAAGAGTAAGCGCAAAGATACGAAGCCTCGTGCATACGCCATCGGCCCCGACCCGTATAGAACAGCAAGACCGGGTATCCGGTTCACCGAATATTTCCCGACCTTGTTCTCTCTAAAATAGCCGTTTCCCTTTTTGCATGGACACCACCGCGTACATTTTCGATTTGCTCAAAATTATTCTGCCCGCGCTGATTGTCGCCGGCTCCCTGTTTTACCTGATTCAGAACTACCTGGAAAAAGAGCAGCAGCGCCGCCTGATTGAGCTGCGCCTGGAGAATTCCAAAACCACGCTGCCCTTGCGCCTGCAGGCTTATGAGCGGGTAACCCTGCTGCTGGAGCGCATCACGCCCAACAACCTGCTGGTGCGCCTGAGCAGCTCGGGCCAGACGGCTTCCGAGTACCACCGGCTGCTGATGACCGAAATCCGGGCCGAGTACGAGCACAATCTGAGTCAGCAGCTCTATATGAGCCCCGAAACCTGGGAGCAGGTCAAGCAGTCGAAAGAGAATATCCTGACGATGATCAATAAGGCCTACCACGCGTTGGCTACGCCCCAGCAGGCCCGCGGCACCGAACTGGCCAAGCGCGTCCTCGAAACCCTCATCACCGACGAAGTAGACCCCACCAATCAGGCCCTTCTGGCCGTGAAGCGCGAAGCTGCGGGCCTGTTCTAGCCTGTCATTGCGGGGAGGCACGACGAAGCAATCCTTCCTCTGAAATGCACTAAGCTCTTTTAAATGAAAAGCCCTTTCCCGTAGCAACGAGAAAGGGCTTTCTGGTAAAAGAATACTTGGTCACTAGTGGAGGACGGCTTGCTTCGTTCCTCGCAATGACACATTTTAGGCTTTATACCGCTGCTAGCTGGGCGTCGATGGCGCGCTGGTAGCAGGCTTCGTAGAGCGGGACGATGTTCTCAACGGCAAACTCCTCGGCGCGGGCGCGGGCGGCATCCTTGAAGCGGGGTAGGTTGTCGTCTTCGAGCACGTAGAGTGAGTTTTTGACCATGTCGTCCACGTCGCCGATTTCGCTGAGCATGCCTGTTACGCCGTGCACGTTGAGCTCAGGAATGCCGCCGGCATTGGTGCTGATAACCGGCACTTCGCAGGCCATGGCTTCGAGGGCGGCCAAGCCGAAGCTTTCTTTCTCGGAGGGCATTAAGAACAGGTCGGCGATGCTGAGCACTTCCTCTACGGCTTCGAGCTTGCCCAGGAAGCGAATATCGTCGCAGAAGCCGATTTCCCGGCACAGCTTCTCGATGCGGGGCCGGTCGGGTCCGTCGCCCACGAGCAGTAGCTTGGCCGGAATCTGCCGGCGCACGCCGGCGAAGATGTTCACCACATCATCGACGCGCTTTACCGAGCGGAAGTTGGAAGTATGCACTAGCAGCTTTTCGCCGTTGGGCGCAATGGCAGCCTTGAAGTGCCCCTTGTTCTGCTTCTTGAACCGCTCCAGGTTGATGAAGTTGGGAATGACCTCAATGTCCTTCTCAATGGCAAAGTACTCGTAGGTTTCCTTGCGCAAGTCGGCCGACACGGCCGTGACCCCGTCCGATTGGTTGATGCTGAAGGTCACGACCGGCTCGTAGCTGGCATCCTTGCCCACGAGCGTAATATCGGTGCCGTGCAACGTGGTAATGACCGGCACGGTGATGCCCTTGGTGCGCAGAATCTGCTTGGCCATGAAAGCTGCTGAGGCGTGCGGAATGGCGTAGTGCACGTGCAGCACGTCGAGCTTCTCATTCTGCACGATGTCCACCATCTTCGAGGCCAGGGCCAGCTCGTAGGGCGGAAACTGGAACAGTGGATACGGCGGAATGTAAACCTCGTGGTAAAACAGGTTCTCGTTGAAGAAGTCGAGCCGGACGGGCTGGCTATAGGTTATGAAGTGCACGCGGTGGCCTTTCAGCGCCAGAGCTTTGCCCAACTCGGTGGCTACAACGCCGGAGCCGCCAAACGTAGGGTAACAAACAATGCCGATATTCATGGAGAGAGGAAGGGGAGGGCTGAAAAACAAAATCGGCGGCAAGTCGCCCAGAGGAGCGCCTCACCGCCGATTGCGGAGTCAAAGAAACAGAAATGTCAGGCAACAGATCATGTCTTCTGCAAAGACTTGTAAATAACGTCGTGGATGCGCGTGCGGATGTTATACTGGCGCAATTTGTTGTTGCCGCCGTCGGGGTACACCCGATTGGAAAGAAAGATGTAGAGGATTTTGTTTTCGGGGTCCATCCACACGCAGGTGCCCGTGAAGCCGGTGTGGCCAAAGGTGCTGGCCGGCGACAGGTTGGACGTGGGTCCCTCGGGCTTCTCGGGGTTGCCGTGGTCCCAACCCAGGCCGCGCTTGTTGCCCGCTACCTGGGGCCGGGAGAATTCAGTTACTACCGGCGTCTGGAAGTAGCGCTGCCCGCCGTAGCGGCCGTTCTGCAAGTCCATCTGCATCAGAATGGCTAGGTCGTTGGCGTTGGCAAACAATCCCGCATGTCCGGCAACGCCGCCCAGTAGGGCCGCGGCCTGGTCGTGCACCGTGCCCTGGAGCTGGGTTTTGCGGAAGTAGGTGTCGTTTTCGGTGGGCGCAATGCAGGACTTGGGAAAACGCTCCAGCGGGTTGTAGGTCATGGACGCCAGGCCCAGTGGCTTGTAGAACGTTTTAGCAAGGAATTCGTCAATCGGCCCGCCGATTACCTTTTCGCTCAGACGCTTGAGGACCATAAAGCTCAGGTCACTGTACTCGATTGGGTACTTGCCTTTCACTTTGGGCAGCATGCTGCTGCGCACAATCCAGGTCCAGACGGAATCATCCACAGCCTTGGTGCTAAACGTGCCCGGCGCTACTTCATTCGGAAACTCCTCGGAGCGGGTGCTGGCGTAGAAAGTTGGCTTCAAACCGTTTTTGCCCACAGTCCGCTCCCAGGTCGGGATGCCGGGCTTCAGGCCCGCCTGGTGCAGGAGCACGTCGCGCACGGTCATGTCCTTCTTGTTCGAACCCTTAAGCTCGGGCAGATACTCAGAAACTTTAGCGTCGAGGTTGAGCTTGCCCTGATCCTTGAGGTACATCACGGCCTGCAGGGTGCCGGCTACTTTCGTTACCGAAGCCAGGTCGTAGAGCGTGCTGCTTTCCACCGGCTGGCTCTTGTCGTAGGTGCAGTAGCCGTAGCTTTTGTCGAACACCACGGCTCCGTCCTTGGCCACCAGCACCTGGCAGCCGGGAGCCGCCGCATAGGCCACCGACTCCAGAGCAATATTATCTATCTGGCTCAGGATGCGCGAATCCAGCCCTTCGCTTTCGGGCGTGGCGTAGCGCAGGCGGCGGAAGTCGGGAGTGGGCAGGCCCAGACCGGCCTTTAGCGTCGGCGACACCGTAACGGGCAGGCGTCCCTTGGCGGGCAATGCCCCAAAGAGTACCTGCGGCACCACCAGCTGCGAGGGTAATTGTCTTCGTAGCCGCACACCAAGTTGCGGGTTTCTTCCACGTATTTCAGCGCGTAGGCGTTGCCCATCACTACCACGACAGTTTTGAGCTTGGGGTCGGCCTGCAGTTCTTTCATGAACTTGAGGGCCCCTTCGCCAATGCCGTAGTTGTGGGCCGGCGTGTTGTTCATACCGTGCAAACTCACTACCACCACATTATAGGGTGTCAGGCGGGTTTTGAGGCGGGCAAAGGTTGAGTCGACGGCGTACCGGTTGGGCACTGAGTAAATCGGGCCGTTCTGGTACTTGCCCATGATAGTGCCGAAGGTGCTGCCCGTACCTGCCCCAATCGTGACCGTGGCAATGCGCAGCGTGTCGAGGCGGTGGAAGGGCAGCAGGTCGTCTTCGTTTTTCACCACCGTGACGGCGTGCTCATAAATCTGCTGCTGCACCGTGCGGCTCAGCGGCCGGTTTAGGTTGGTTATCAGATTGGGAATATCCACCGGCTGGTAGTGGTTCAGGCCCGCCCAATACTTGCCCCGCAGGATCTTGCGGACCCGCAGGTCAATTTCCTCCTGGCTGATTTTGCCGGCGGCCACGGCTTCGCGAATGCGCTGCAGAGCCACGGGCACATCTTCCGAGAACAAGAGCACGTCGTTGCCGGCCAGTAGGGCCAGGGCGTCCAGCTCCCCGGGCTTGTAGAGGTCAGCCACGCTCTTCATGTTGAGCGCATCGGTGAAAACCAGGCCTTTGTAGCCCATTTTCTCCTTCAGCATACCCGTCACCAGGTTGTGGGAAATAGTGGCCGACACCGACTGCACCGTGTCGAACAGGGGCATGTAGAGGTGGCCCACCATTACGCCCATCACCCCCGACTGAAACGCCTGCTGAAACGGATACAGGTCCACGTTGGTCAGGCGGGCCAGGTCGGAGTTAATAACCGGCAGGGCTACGTGAGAGTCCACGTCGGTGTCGCCGTGGCCGGGAAAGTGCTTTACCACGGCCATAACGCCATGGTCCTGCAGGCCGCGGATGTAGGAAACGCCGCGCTTGGCTACCTGCTCCTTGTTTTCCCCAAAAGAGCGGTTCCCGATAACCGGATTTTCGGGGTTGGAGTTAACGTCGATAACCGGCGAAAAGCTCACGTGTACGCCCAGGGTCTTGAGCTTGAGGGCAATTTCGCGGCCCATCTGGTACACGTACTGGTCGTCGTCCATAGCGCCCAGCGTCATCTGCTTGGCAAAGTGCATGCTGGAGTCCAGGCGCATATCCAGGCCCCACTCGGCGTCCATGGCCACCAGCAGCGGCACTTTGGCCTCGGCCTGGTAGCGGTTGGTCAGGATGGCCTGCCGGCGGGGCCGCCCTGCAGGAACATCAGCCCACCGATGCCATATGTTTTTACCAGTTCGTCGATGCGGGCTACGTGCTTTTTATCCTTGTTGGAATAAGCCGCTACCATAAACAGCTGCCCCAGGCGCTGGTCGGGAGTGAGGGTAGCAAACACGCTGTCGACCCAGGTTTGCTCGGCCGCCGACATGGGCCGCACGTCCTTGTCCTTGGGAACAGAAGCCGAGATGATTAGACCCGTAACGGCCAGAAGTACCAGTAAGAGACTAATCCGAAATTCCTTGAGCATTGACTCCCGTGGTATCGTCGTAAAGTTGAATCTGAGCGGAAATAGCCCTACTTTTGTGTTCTTCCGAAAGGAAAATCGTGCCAGGGATTTGGCCGCTCAAGCAGCCTTTCAGCTCCCTGTTTTCCTTTCTTTCAACGCGCCAATACGGAGAACCGTATGGCGTGGCGCACACAAAAGTTGGCCGCAAACTTACGGAGAAATTCCCGAGGTCGGACGTTTTCTGACCCGCAAGCTCCGTAATAAGCGTAGCTAACCAGTTCAGTATCACCTTCAGTTCCCGGTCGATGGCGGATGTAATTCAGTTGCTCCCCGAATACCTTGCCAACCAGATTGCGGCAGGGGAGGTGGTCCAGCGTCCGGCGTCGGTAGTGAAAGAGCTACTCGAAAACGCCGTCGACGCCAAGGCTACGCAGGTGCAGCTTATTGTGAAAGAAGCCGGCAAGCAGCTCGTGCAGGTCGTCGACAACGGCGCGGGCATGTCGCCCACCGATGCGCGCATGAGCCTGGAGCGGCACGCCACCAGTAAGATTCGTACCACCGAAGATTTATTTAAAATCCGCACCCTGGGCTTCCGCGGCGAGGCCCTGGCCTCCATTGCGGCCGTGGCCCAGGTGGAGTTGCGCACCAAGCAGCGCGACCAGGACACGGGCACGCTCTTGCTCATTGAAGGCTCCCAGGTGATGAGCCAGCAGCCCGTGGCCTGCCCCGATGGCACCAGCATCAGCGTTAAGAACTTGTTCTACAACGTACCGGCCCGGCGCAACTTTTTGAAGACCAACGCGGTGGAAATGCGCCATATCCTGGACGAGTTTCAGCACGTGGCCCTGTCGAACCCGCAGATTTCCTTTTCGCTTTACCAGAACGACCTGGAGGTCTTCAACCTGCCCGCTGGCAAGCTCAGCCAGCGCATTGTGGCCCTGCTGGGTAATGGCTATAAGGAGCAGCTGGCCCACTGCGAGGAAGTCACGCCTTTTATTTCGGTGAAAGGCTACATCGGTAAGCCCGAGTCGGCCAAGAAAAGCCGCGGCGACCAGTTTTTCTTCGTCAACAACCGCTTCATCCGCTCGGCCTACCTCAACCACGCCGTGCTGGCCGCTTACGAAGGCCTCTTGCCCAAGGACACCCACCCGTTCTACGTGCTGTTTCTGGAGCTCGACCCCAAGGCTATTGACATCAACGTGCACCCCACGAAGACGGAAATCAAGTTTGAGGACGAGAAAACGGTGTACGCCATTGTGCGGGCTGCCGTCAAGCAGTCCTTGGGCATTCACAACATGGCTCCGTCGCTGGACTTTGAGGGCGACGTGAACTTCGCGCCGATTCAGCCACTGCGGGCTTCGCCCAACGCCAACCCGTTTGGCGACGACTACCGCCCCGATGCCTTGGCTTCAGCCGCGGCCCGGGCGGCAGCTCCAGCACCTAAGGAAGGCAGCAAAGGCGGCGGCAGTGAACGAGCATTGCCCCAGCGCCCCACCGACCAGGCCAAGCGTGAGCTGGAGGCTTTCTACAAGTCGCTAGGGCAAACCATTGTGCCTGACTTGCCGGAAACCGACACGCCGGCGGCCGTGGAAAAATTTGAAAAAGCCACGAATCCACTGGTGATTTCGAACCCGACGCCGGCCAAAGAAGCCGCGCCCGAGCTGCCTTTGCCCGAGCAAACTGCCGGGCCCGGCAACCGCGTGGTTCAGATCAATCAGCAGTACCTAGTGGTGCCGGTGAAGTCGGGCATGATGCTCATTGACCAGGTAGCGGCTCGGGAGCGGATTCTCTACGAGCAGTACGCCCAGGCCCTGGAGCGGCAGAGTGGCAGCTCCCAGACCCTGCTGTTTCCGCGCACGGTCACCTTCACGCCCCAGGATTTTGCCATCCTGCGCGAGGTAACCGACGCGCTGCACGATCTGGGTTTCCGCTTCCAGGAGTTTGGGCCCAATACCATAGCCGTGGAAGGCATTCCGGCCGATGTGGCTAACCGCGACGAGCGGGAGTTGCTGGAAGGACTCATCGAGCAGTTCCGCAACCACGCCGGCCCCGTGCGCCTCGACCGACGCGAGCAGCTGGTGCGGGCATTGGCGCGCCGCCTGGCCACCAGCAGCGACAATGCCCGGCTGTCTGATGTGGAAATGACGGCCCTGGTCGACCGGCTTTTTGCCTGCGCCGTGCCCAGCTACACCCCCGATGGTCGGCGGACCTTGGTGCTCATGGAGGTAAACCAGCTACAGGACCTTTTCCGTAAACCCTGATTTGGCCCTGAAACTCCCGGCATGTTCAATTTCACTCCGACAGTTCGGTTACTGCTCTTTCTCAATATCGGCGTCCTTATTCTGCAGACTCAGATACCGGCGGTGAACATGCTGGCCCTGTACCCCATCGGTTCCCCGCAGTTTCAGCCCTGGCAATTTGTGACGCATGTGTTTATGCACGCCGGGGTAGGGCACCTGATGTCTAATATGTTAGGGTTGCTGGTTTTCGGTCCCATGCTGGAGGAGCGCTGGGGAGGAAACCGGTTTCTAACTTTCTGGGTGATTTGTGGAATCGGGGCCGGAATGCTGTATTCGGGAGTCCGCTATTATGAAGTGACCCGGCTGCGGAACGATATCGAAGTGTTTCAAAAAGACCCTTCAGACATCAATCTCCAGGATTTTGTCGAGCATAATCTTCCGCAGTATCGGCAGGCCTACTCGGCCGTGATTCGGCAGCTGCACGCAACTCCCGATGATCAGCGCTTGATTCAGAGTCAGTTGGAGACAATGCAGGCCACGCTTACGGCCAGCCTCCGGTCACCCATGCTTGGTGCTTCCGGGGCCTTGTTCGGCGTTTTGTTTGCCTTTGCTTACCTGTTTCCGAATACAGTAGTGGGCTTTCCATTTCCCATCAAGGCCAAGTATCTGGTCAGCATTTATGCACTGATTGAGCTCTATAGCGGTATTCACCGGGTGCCGGGCGACAATGTGGCGCACTTTGCCCACTTGGGTGGATTGTTGATTGGGTTTATTGTGTTAAAATTCTGGGAGCGGGGTCGTACCCGCTTTTACTAGCTTTTCCGCCCATCATGAGTATTGTCAACGATATCCGTACTGCCTTCAGCCGGCGCGACAATGCGTTGAATCAGTTGCTGCTGATCAACGTGCTGGTGTTTGCCGCCTTTATTCTGCTGCGCACGGTGATGTTTCTGCTGACCCAGGACAAAAATGGCCACCAGCCGGTGCTGGAGTGGCTGGCGGTGCCTTCCGTGCCAGGCACCCTGCTTACCCGCCCCTGGACGCTGCTTACCTACAGCTTCATTCACTTCGATTTCTTTCACATCCTGTTCAACTTGCTGAACCTGTACTGGTTTGGCGCGCTGGTGCGCGAGTACCTCGGCGACCGGCGCCTGGTGAGCCTCTACGTGCTCGGCGCCATCGGCGGGGCCGTGCTGTACCTGCTGGCCCTGAATCTTATTCCGGCGCTGCGCAGTGGCCCGGCCATTCTGTTTGGCGCCTCGGCCAGCGTTACGGCCATCATTGTGGCGGCCGCTACCCTGATGCCCGATTACACGTTCAACGTGATTCTCATCGGGCCGGTGCGCATCAAGTACATTGCCGCCGTGCTCGTGCTGGTTTCTATTGCCGGCATCAATGGAAGCAACGCGGGCGGTATGCTGGCCCACTTGGGCGGGGCGCTGCTGGGCTTTGTCTTTATCCGGCAGCTGCAGGCAGGCCGCGACCTGGGCCGCCCCGTGCAGGCCGTCGGCGACTTTGTAGGCAACCTGGTTTCGGGCCGACCGCGCATGAGCGTGACGCACCGCAGCCGTCCGGCTGAGGCTCCAGCGCCCAAGAAAGGCGGCCTAGCTCGCCCCGAGCAGGACGAAATCGACCTGATTCTGGACAAGATTTCCCGTTCCGGCTACGAGAGCCTGTCGAAAGACGAGAAGCAGAAGCTGTTTAAGGCCAGCCAGAAGTAGTCTTGCCGTCTTGTGCATAAAAAAACCTGTTGGGGTAAGCTCGACAGGTTTTTTTATGCAGATGCATTACGGAAAGCCGCTTTGATGTATCTAGCAGCCATGAAGTCACTCTATACAACGCTGCTACTTGTGGGTATCAGCAGTGCGGTTAGCGCACAAAAAAAGCCCTACGGATACGCCCGCTTGCCCCAGGTTGATAATAAAGTAGTGTACACAGCTATAATACCTGCCACTGGTACCAGCCAGGAAGTGCTATATGCGCGGGCCAAGCAATGGATAAATCAAAACATAACCGGCAGCCCAGATACCAGCCGCACCCGCAACAAGGAAGAAGGTATCCTGATAGCCCACGGGCTGCTACGGCAGCCACCCGTCGGCATTTTTAAGGACCCCAACAGCTACGCCTACGCGTGCACCGTGGCGGTGAAAGACGGCAAATACAAGTACCAGATTGACCACATCCAGTGGACTTATAGTACCATGAATGTTTTGGGTGATGTAATTCAGGGACCCTATACGCTGGCAGTGGAATTCCTGGGTACTATGCCTCCAAACTACGCTGACGACCGAGCTGCTTACCTCGATGAGCAGGCCAAAGCGCTTATCAAGTCGTTGGAAGAAGTAATGGTACCCAAAACCTCCGTCACCTGGTAGTAGCCTGAGCCCCAAGCAGGGGTGAAAGCAACTGCCCAAGAATCATGCTTTTAAGAAAAACTGTCGCCGACTGGGGGCCAGCTTTTCAATGGCGTAGCGCAGCATGGTGCGGGCATACGCCGGGAATAGTCGGCCAGAAACTCTTCCAGGGCATCCTCATTGCGCTTGCCCACTTCCCGCAGCATCCAGCCAGTAGCTTTGTGAATCAGGTCGTGGCGGTGGGAGAGGAGCTGCTCGGCCACACCAAAGGTATCCTGAAACTGCCCCTGACGAATGAAAGCCAGCGTCGAAACGATGCTCATGCGCTGGCTCCAGAGGTGGTCTTCGGCCGCTAGCTCATACAGTAATGTCCGGTCCTTATCGAGCAGGTAGGTGCCCACCAGCAGCGGGCAGGTAATATCCACCAGGTTCCAGTTGTTGACGCGGCGGCGGTGGCGCAGGTAAGCTTCGTGAATGGCTTGCCGGCCCGCGGGTCCCGCTTTTTGAAATTGCAGCGTCCAGATAACAAGCGCTGTTTGGCGCACCTCGTGCCAGGGGCTGGCCAGCAGCTGCTCCGTCTCAGCCAACGGCAGCTGCCGAAATTCCCGGGCTACTGTCCGTTGCTGGGGCAGCGTCAGGCCCAAGAACTGGTCCCCTTCGCCATAATCACCCGGCCCGGTCTTGAAAAACCGCTGCAGCAATGCGGCCCGCGCAGGGTCGGCGAGGGTAAGAAGAGCTTGGGAAAGACGGGCGGCAGTCATAGCCAGGATGGTTACAAAGGCTGACGGAGAGGGTCAGCCAATATCGTAAGTAATATCCTTTTCGTCGTGGGTGTAGAAATAGGCGTAGTTGGAGCGAAGCTGCTCCCAGCCAGCCTTGGTGGCGTACTTGCGCTGCATCACGTCTTCCCACGCAATCCGCATCTGCCGGGCGCACACCAGGGGCCGCACCTGACCCACGCCTGTGCCCAGGCCCGGAATAGCCACCGTGGTAATCTTGGATTTGACCGGCTCACCGCTGGGCATTGTGCCATGTTCCAGCAACAGCAGCAAGCCCTTCATGGCCTGGTACACATTGGGCCCCCGCGTGATGGTCATGGGCGTGCGCATGGTGGGCGCCGAAATAAGGTAGGGAAAAAGGGCGCTGCCCGTGGGTACCAGGGCCGCCTGCCCTACCAGCAGCTCACCGTAGTACTGTTCCCGGATAAGGTGCTGCAACTCCTTTTCGATGTGCCAGCCCAAATGCTTGGAGATGGAAAAATCGATGCCGCCGTTCATAAAGCCGAAGCTGTTGGCCGGACTGACAATGGCGTCGCACGGAAAATCGAAAATGGAGCCGTGCTGAATAGTTACGTTCTCAACGTCGGCAAATACGCGTTGCCAGGCCTGGGTAACCTCCTGGTTGGTGTCAATAAGGTAAAAGTGCATTAAATGGATTTAGGCCGCAAAGTACGGAAAAACGCCATTTTAAAGCTACAAACACGCTGTTCTTAAGGTAATTGCAAACAAAAGGTCCGTGCTGCAGCTGCAGCACGGACCTTTTCTATCGAAACGCTAGAGGAATTAGGCGTTAGCCTTGCTCATGTTGTCCAGCGCATCCATTACTTCTTTCACGTGGCCGCGCGAGGTTTCGAGCAGCTGCTTTTCTTCGTCGTTGAGCTGGAGCTCAATTACCTTCTCGATACCGTTTTTACCCAGGATAACCGGAGCGCCCAGGTACACGCCATTAATGCCGTACTCGCCCTGCAGCTCGATGCACACGGGGAAAACGCGGCGCTGGTCGCGCACGATGGCTTCTACCATCTGAGCAGCCGCCGCACCGGGAGCATACCAAGCCGACGTACCCATGAGCTTTACCAATTCGCCACCACCCACGGCGGTACGCTGCACGATGGCGTCCAGCTCAGCTTTGCCGATGAGCTCTGTTACGGGAATACCACCCACGGTCGTGTAGCGGGGCAGGGGCACCATGGTGTCGCCGTGGCCACCCATCAGCACGGCCTGAATGTCTTTGGGGCTTACATTGAGAGCCTCGGCTAGGAAAGCGCGGTAGCGGGCCGTGTCCAGGATGCCAGCCATGCCGAACACCTTCTCGCGGGGCAGACCCGAGGTGAGGTGAGCCTGGTAGGTCATCACGTCCAAAGGGTTCGAAACGACGATGATGATGGCGTTGGGCGAGTATTTCACTACCTGCTCGGTTACCGATTTCACGATGCCGGCGTTGGTCGAAATCAGGTCGTCGCGGCTCATGCCGGGCTTGCGGGGCAGGCCCGAGGTAATTACCACTACTTCCGAATCAGCCGTGCGGCTGTAATCGTTGGTAACGCCAACCGTGCGGGTGTCGTAACCGATAACCGGAGCCTTCTGCCAGATATCCAAGGCTTTGCCTTCGGCGAAGCCTTCTTTAATGTCAACCAGAACTACTTCGTTGGCGATTTCGCGGGTGGCCAAAACGTCGGCGCAAGTAGCGCCTACATTGCCAGCCCCAACTACGGTAACTTTCATTGGGTAAGGGTTGGTGTGAGAATTTTATTCGCAGTCGTAAAAGTAAGCGAAAAGCCGTAGCGGCCTAGAACAAGTTACGGGAACGATACCGGAAGGCATTTTCGGTCCTGCTCAGGGCTTTTTAACGACTATGTCCGTCTGATATAAAAATCCGTCAAAGACCTTTTTATTGTTGTAAAAGACCCACATCGCATCCAGGTTCCGAGTGCCGCAGTCATCCTTAGAAAACTGGTATTCTACCCGGAGGGTATCCTGGTCCGTTTTCTTTAAATACACAATATACTGGCGCGTAAGAAGGGTATACAACACTGGCTCTTTGCCCTGCCCATGCAGTGCGAAAGGAATATCGCTTGGTTCGTCGTATTGATCAACCGGAAGGTCTACGCGTCGCCCTTGCTCATCTAGTAGCCGCACCGAATCTCGGAAATAGCCGGTGCCGCGAAAAAAGAGGCTGGTGCTGCTGGCTGATAAAAGCCGCAAGCGGGGCCTCAGGCCGACAGCGTCAGGTTTGTCTTCGCATGGGTCTTCCACAATGCAGCCACTCAGGGCCACGCTCAGGGCTAGTAGGTATAGTTTCATAACAGGTAGGAGCTTAGGGCCAGCTAGCAGGTTGCACTACATACGCCGCACCGTGAGCACGCGCTGGGTTTCTTCGGTGAGTTTAAACCGCTCGTCGGGCCGGTAGCCGATAACCCAGGCAATCTTCTGGTCGGCCGTAACGAGCACGCGCACGTCGTCCTTGAGGTTAAGCGGCACTTTCTGGTCAATCAGAAAGTCGCTAAGCTTCTTTTTACCCTTCATGCCGATGGGCATAAACCAGTCGCCTTCCTGCCAGCGCCGCACCGTGAGCGGGAAGCTGAGCTTGTCGGCGTCCAGGGCCGCCACCTGTTTGCTGCGCGGAATTTCCTGACCCGCGCCTTCCGTCAGCTCAGCCCGCAGGTTGAGGCCCTCGGCTTTGAGCTCGGTTTGACCGGCCTGCAGCTGGTAGGTGCCGAATTTGGTTAGGCTGCGGGGCTTAATCACCAACTGTTCCCGGTCCTTGACCAGCGTATGCGTCGGCGACTCGAACCGCCGGCCCGACTCGCCCTTGAAGGCCGCCACAATGTCTTTCACGACCAAGTAAGAGAAACCGAAAGGCTTGAGCAGCTCGTGCAGCACCAGGGTGGTAGCGGCCGTCCGCTGCAGCGTTGGGATGTTGAGGTAAACCACTGCGGCCTCGTCGCGGCGGGCCTCCGTCTGGGTAACTTCCACGTAGCGGCGCAGGATTTCCTCAGCGCCACCCACCCGCTCGGCCGTGATTTGCAGAGTCTGGTCGAGGTTGGGGTTGATGTCGCGCAGCACGGGCAGTACGTCGTGGCGCAGGCGGTTGCGCTGGTAGAGCGTGCTGTCGTTGGAGGCGTCCTCGCGCCACACCAGGCGGTTTTCCACCAGGTAGTCGTACAAATCCTCCTTGCCCATGCCCAGCAAAGGCCGGATGATGCGGCCGTTTTTGGCCTTGATGCCGTGCAAGCCGGCCAGGCCGGTGCCGTGGGTGAGGTTGAGCAGCATGGTTTCGGCCGCGTCGCGCTGGTGGTGGGCCGTGGCAATGTAGTCGAGCTGCTGGGTCTGGCGGATCCGCTCAAACCAGGCGTAGCGCAGGGTGCGGGCCGCCATCTGGGTCGAAATTCCTTCCTGGGCCGCAAACTCCTTGGTCTGGAAGAACTCGGCGAAGTAGGGCACGTCGTACTTTTTAGCCAGCTTGCGCACAAATTCCTCGTCGGCATCGGCTTCTTCGCCGCGCAGCCCGAAGTGGCAGTGGGCAATGGCAAACTTCACCTCCAGGCGGTGCAGCACGTCGGCCAGCACCACTGAGTCCATGCCGCCACTGACGGCTACCAGGATATAGTCGGTGGCGGGAAGGAAAAGCTCCTGTTCTGTAATAAACTGACGGACACGCTCAAGCATAGAAAAACTGATTCAGGAAGGCAACAGTGGGCACTAGCCTGCAAAGATGGGCGTTACCAGCGGGCCTTCCGTACCTTTGCCCCGAAATGCGTTTTATAAAGTTTCTTTTTCTGTTTCTTCTCGCTGGCCTGCCCGTGCTCAGTCAGGCCCAGCAGCGCCCCAAGCCGGCCGCCCCGCCCGCCGCACCACCCAAAGGCCAGCGAATCGAGCTGCTGCCCGGCACCCAGCGGCTGGTGGGCGGTACTTTCAACGGCGTCGAAATCCGCAAGCTGATTGGCAACGTCAGTTTTAAGCAGGGCACCACCTTGCTCTTCTGCGACTCGGCCTACCAGTATCTGGAGAAAAACGCGCTGGAAGCCTTCAGCAACGTGCGCATCATTCAGAACGACACGATTACCATTACCGGTGACCACGCCACCTACGACGGCGACACCCGCAAGGCCCGCATGACCGGCAACGTGGTGATGCGCGACCCGCGCATGACGCTTACGACGACCGTACTCGACTACGACCTGGAAAAAAACCTGGCCTACTACAGTACCGGCGGCCACCTCGTCGACCCCGAAAACACGCTCGACAGCCAGTACGGCTACTACAACACCACCTCCAAAGTATTCAGCTTCAAGCGCAACGTGAAGCTGCTGACCAAGGAAAACACCATCGACACCGATACGCTGCAGTACAATACGGTGTCGAAGATTGCCTACTTCTTCGGCCCCACGCGCATTACCGGCAAGCAGGGCAACCTCTACGCCGAAAACGGTACTTACAACACGCGCACCAAGGTTTCCAACTTCCAGCGCAACGCCAAGATTGAAACGCCCAACTACCTGCTCGGCGGCGACAAGCTGGTGTACGACGAGGTGCGGCAGTACGGCGTAGCCACCGGCCACGTCTCGATGACCTCCAAGAAAGACAACATCGTGCTGCGCGGCGACGTGGGCAAGTACTGGCGGAGCCTGGGCCGCACTAAAGTGTACGGCAGCAGCCCGGTGATGCGCAACATTTCCGACAAAGACACGCTCTATATGGCCGCCGATACCTTAGTAAGCGTGGAGGGCCGGCCGCCCAAAAACGAGGCTGGAGTGCTGTATGCCTACCCCCGGGTGAAAATCTTCCGCAAGGACCTGCAGGGCCGCTGCGACTCCCTGACTTACGACCGGGGCGACTCTATCATCTACCTCAACAAGCGCCCGGTGCTGTGGTCGGAGAAAAACCAACTGACGGCCGACAGCATGGAAATCCGGCAGCGGCGCAAGAAGATTGACCAGATGCGCCTGTACGCCAACTCCTTCATCGTGGGTCAGGATACGATTCTGAACTACAACCAGGTGAAGGGGCGCAACATGGTAGCCTACTTCGTAGACAACAAAATAAAAAAAGTGGACGTGCTTGGCAACGCCGAGAGCCTCTACTATGCTCTTGAAGGGGATACGGCCGTCACGGGCCTCAACAAAGCCGTGAGTGCCAACATGGCCCTGCGCTTTGCCGACAACAAGCTGCAGACCATATCCTTTCTGACCAACCCCGACGCCAGCTTTATTCCGCCCCACGAGCTTAAGCCCGAGGACGAAAAGCTCAAAGGCTTTGCCTGGCGGGCCGAGGAACGTCCCACCCGGCGCTCGGTGTTAGGTAAGCACTTCCCGGCTCCGGTGAAGCCCAAAGCCAAGCCGAAAGCGAAAACTAAAGCCAAAACGGCTGTTAAATCCAAGTCCAAACCCGCACCCAAGGCGAAAGCCGCGCCCACCAAAGCTGCTTCGAAGCCCGCTGCCGCTGCCACACCAAAACCGAAAGCGCCGGCTCCACGGGCTACCAAATAGGCCCCGCACGGCTTCACCTTTGATTCGGTTTCGCAATCCGTTACCTTTGTCCTCCTTATGCTCTCTTTTCGCCCTACCTTCTTTGTTCTGCTACTGAGTGCGTTGCTGCTCGGCTCGTGCTCCGGCTACCAAAAGCTGCTCAAGAGCGGCGACGTCAACAAGAAGTACGAGGCCGCCGTGCAGTACTACGATAAAGGCGACTTCTTCAAGGCCGGCACCCTGCTGGAAGACCTGATTCCGCTGCTGAAAGGCCGCCCGGAGGCTGAAAAAGCCCAGTTCTACTTCGCCAATACCAACTACCGGCAGCGCAACTACGTGCTGAGCGCCTACTACTTTCGCTCGTTTGCCGATACCTACCCCAACTCGCAGTACGCCGAGGAAGCCAACTTTCTGCACGCCAAATCCTTGTTCCGCGACTCGCCCGAATTTGAGCTGGACCAGACCAATACCTACTCGGCCTTAGAGTCGATTCAGGACTTTTTGAACCGCTACGCTAGCAGCCAGTTCCGGCCCGAAGCCGAGAATATGTCGCAGGAACTGCAGAAAAAGCTGGAAAACAAGGCGTTTCAAAGCGCCAAGCTTTATTACAACATCCGCTACTACCAGTCGGCCGTAACGGCGTTTACCTCGTTTCAGCAGCAGTACCCGGCTTCAGCCTTCAATGAGGAAGCAGCTTTCCTGAAGCTGAGTGCCCAGTACGATCTAGCCCATGAAAGTGTGCCGGAGAAGCAGCGTGAGCGGTACTTGGAGGTCCTGGCGTTCTACCAGAACTTTATCGACAACTACCCGCAGAGCCGCAACCTGAAGACTGCCGAAACCATGTACAGCAAATCCCGCGAGGAAATTGCCAAGATCAAACCGGCCGATACGGCTGCTAAGTAAATTGCCCGCGCTGAGGTGAAAAATGTTTACTGGCATGTCTGGCCAGGCAAAACATTTTTCCATTTTACCCCTTAGCACAATACTTCCCCTTTTTGCACATAAATAGCCTTCATCATATGAAAACTCCGAACAACGTCTCTGCTTCCATCGTGACCCGCAACATGTCGGACTTCACCCACGAAACCGGCAACGTGTACGAGTCGATTGCCATCATCTCGAAGCGTGCCAACCAGATTTCGGTGAAGCTGAAGGAAGAGCTCAACGGCAAGCTGGCCGAGTTTGCTACCACGGTCGACAACCTGGAGGAAGTATTCGAAAACCGTGAGCAAATCGAAATTTCCAAGCACTATGAGCGTCTACCCAAGCCGACGAACCTCGCCATTGAGGAGTTTCTGGAAGGCAAAGTAACGTTCCGCACCTTGGAAGAAGAGGCCCTGCCCATCGTGGCTCGTCCTACGGAATAAATAGCTGCTCATGCCGCTGCAAGGCCGCAAGATTATTCTGGGTGTATGCGGCAGCATTGCCGCGTACAAATCGGCCATGCTGGTGCGGCTGCTGGTAAAGGCCGGAGCCGAGGTGCAAGTCATTCTGACGGCCTCGGCTGCGGCCTTTGTCACGCCCCTCACGCTGGGTACGCTCTCCAAAAAGCCCGTTTTGACGGGCTTTTTGCGTGATGAGGCCGCCGGCCAGTGGCACAACCATGTAGAGCTGGGCCTTTGGGCCGACGCCTTGGTTATTGCCCCGGCCAGCGCCAATACCGTGGCTCAGCTGGCCAATGGACACTGCCCTAACCTGCTGGCCGCCGTCTACTTATCGGCCCGCTGCCCGGTGTTTCTGGCCCCGGCCATGGACCTGGATATGTACGTGCATCCGGCCGTGTCCCACAACTTTGAGCGGCTGCGTAGCTTCGGCAACCACGTGCTGGAGTCGCCGGTGGGGGAGTTGGCCAGTGGCCTGTCGGGGCCCGGCCGCATGCTCGAGCCCGAAGACATTGTGCGGGAGCTGGAGCAGTTTTTCACCAGCCAGTCGTAGCCTGACGTCCTTTTACCGGCCGTTTTACTTATCGGATAAGTCAACCTATGCGCGTTTTAATCACGGCCGGGCCTACGTATGAGCCCATCGACCCGGTACGGTTTATCGGCAACCACAGCACCGGCAAAATGGGTTATGCCCTGGCCGAAGCCTTTGCCGAAACCGGCGCACAGGTAGTGCTTATCAGCGGGCCCACCAGTTTGCCCAACCCGACCCAGGCGCTGATAACGACGACACGGGTGCAAACGGCGGCCGAGATGTACGAAGCTGCCGCTGCTGCTGCTACCACGGCCGACGTATGGGTATTTGCCGCCGCCGTAGCTGATTACCGGCCGCGCGACGTGGCCCAGAACAAGATCAAGAAGGACGGTGACACGCTCACGCTGGAGCTGGTCAAGAACGTGGACATTGCCGGCACGCTGGGCAAAACTAAGCGGCCTGAACAATTTTCCGTAGGTTTTGCGTTGGAGACCAATGACGAGGAAGCCCACGCCCGGGGCAAGTTGCAGCGCAAGAATTTCGACCTGATTGTGCTCAACTCCCTGCGCGACCCGGGGGCCGGCTTCCGCCACGATACCAACAAAGTGACGCTGCTGGATGCCGCGGGCCAAATGACTATCTTTGAATTGAAGCCCAAGGCCGCCGTGGCCCACGATATTGTCCGAACCGTTCTTGCCCGCCTTTCCCTTCACAATGCGTAAGATTCTGCTGCCGCTGCTGTTTGTGCTCACTCTGCTGGCCCGCCCTAGTCAGGCCCAGGAATTACTGGCCGATGTGCAGATCACCACGGAAAACGTCAACGTTTCCGACCGGCAGCTGATTTTACAGATGAAGAACGATATCCAGGCGTTTCTCAACACCCGTTCCTGGACCAATCAAACCTACCGCCCCGAGGAGCGCATTAGGTGCCGTATCTTCATCGGTATTACCGCCATTCCGCAGACTGGCACCTTCGAGGCCACGGCCCGCATCGTGTCGACGCGGCCGGTGTATGGCACCAGCTACGAAACCAACCTGCTGTCGTTTGCCGATAAGCGCTGGGCTTTCAACTATTCGCCCCAGAACCCGATTGACTATTCGGAAAATACGTTTGTGTCTAACCTGTCGTCGCTGCTGAGCTTCTATGCCTACATGATTATCGGTATGGATCAGGACAGCTTCGCCAAGCTGGGCGGCTCGCCTTATTACGACCGGGCCCGTAACATTCTCAACAACGCGGCCAACCAAAACGTGACTAACGAGTCGGATCCGGCCTGGAAGGATGGGGAATCACGCAACCGCTATTGGCTGCTCAACAACCTGCAGGACCCGCAGCTCGAAGCTATGCGCACGGGCATTTACGCCTACTACCGGCAAGGGCTTGACATCTTTATCCAGAAGCCCGACGAGGCCCGCGCCAGTATGGTAACGGCCCTGCAAGGGGTGCAGCAGGCCGCTACCCGTCGCCCGGGCACGCTGCTGGCCCGCGCCTTCTTCGACACCAAGTCGGACGAAATTTCCAACATCTTCCGCACCGCTCAGGACCCCAGCAGAAGCAGCAGGTGGTGACCATGCTTACGGAAGTAGACCCCACCAACTCGGCTAAGTACGAGAAAATCATGCGGCAGCCGTAATATTGAGCTGCCTGAATATAGAGCCGCAAGTTGCTAAACTGTTTGGCGTAAGGTTGTTGTATGGAGGAAAACAACTAATTTTATTAGTTGATAACGGGCAATAAGGGATTTTTGAGTCGTTAGCGGGCTTTTGGGCTTTCTCACTGCGGGGAAGTTGATTAAGCAGCAGTGGCGCCGACAGTTCCGAGCCAGTTTCTTTTCCTGCCAATAAACTGCCAAACCGTGCTGGTTGATCTTCGCATACAGAACTACGCTCTGATTGAGCAACTGGAGCTGCGGCCTTCCGCATTGCTCAATATCATTACCGGCGAAACCGGCGCCGGTAAATCCATCATGCTCGGCGCTATTGGGTTGCTGCTCGGCAACCGGGCCGACTCCAAGATGCTCTTCGATACGCAGCGTAAGTGCGTGATTGAAGGACAGTTCAATATTTCGAACTACCAGCTCCAGGATATTTTCGACTCCGAGGACCTGGACTACGACGCCCAGTGCATTCTGCGCCGCGAAATTAGTCCGTCGGGCAAGTCGCGGGCCTTTGTGAACGACACGCCCGTCACGCTGGAGACGCTGCGCAACATCGGGGCGAACCTGATGGACATTCACTCCCAGCACGACACGCTGCTGCTCGGCGACGCGGTATTCCAACTCAACCTGCTCGACTTATATGCGGGCTTAGTGCCCACGCGGGCTCACTACAGCAATGCCTACCGGCAGTACCGCAAGCTGGAGGCCGACCTGAAAATGGTGGAAGACCAGATTGCCCAGGCTAATAAGGAGCTGGACTACCACAGCTTTTTGCTCAATGAGCTGGAAGAAGCCCGCCTCGACGACGAGGATCAGGAAGCGTTAGAGCAGGAAATCAAGCAGCTGGAGCACGCCGAGGAAATCAAGTACAAGCTAACCCAGGCCCTGCACAGTTTGAGCGAGAGTGAGTATTGCGCCGCGGGCAGCATGAAGGAAGCCGCCACATTGCTTGGGCAGATTTCCCCGTATGCTGATTCGTTCAAAGTACTCAAGGAGCGCCTCGACAGCTGCCTGATTGAGCTCCACGACATTGCCGACGAAGTAGAAGCCACCGAACGGCGCACCGAGGGCGACCCGGCCCGCATTGACGAGCTGCAGAGCCGCCTCAACGTACTTTACAACCTGCAGCGCAAACACCAGGTGCGCGACGTGCCCGAGCTTATTGCCGTGCGTAACGACCTGCGTCAGAAAGTTGGCTCGGTGTTAAACCTGGACAAGGAACTCACCCGCCTGCGCAAAGACACCGAGGGCGCTTTGGCCACCGTGACGCGGCAGGGCAGCAAGCTTTCCGATAACCGTAAAAAGGCCTTCCCCAAGTTCGAAAAGGAGCTGGCTGGTCTGCTGGCCGAGCTGGGTATGCCGCATTCCCGCATTGTGGTGCAGCACAATACCGGGCTGCCCGCCGCCAGCGGCATCGACGTGGTCAGCATCCTGTTTACGGCCAACAAAGGTGCCCAGCCCCAGACCTTGAGCAAGGCAGCATCGGGTGGTGAATTCTCCCGTCTGATGCTGTGCATCAAGTACATGCTAGCCGACAAAACGGCCTTGCCGACCATCGTATTCGACGAAATTGACACCGGTATTTCCGGCGAAATTGCTGTGAAAGTAGGTCGGATGATGCAGCAGATGGCCAAAAAGCACCAGCTCGTGGCCATCAGTCACTTGCCGCAAATGGCCGCTGCCGGCGACGCGCACTACTTCGTGTACAAGGAAGACCGGGCCGACCGGACCGTGAGCCGCATCCGGGAGCTAACCACCGAGGAGCGGGTGCGCGAAATTGCCCACATGATTGCCGGGGCCAAGCCCAGTGAAAACGCCTTCCAGAGTGCCCGCGAACTGCTGGCTATGCGCGGCGAAATAGTAGCGGCGTAGGGCGAAGTTGGGAAATGGTGAAATTGTGCGTTGTGAATAGCTAACTTGCCGCCGTCTAATCAACGCGACGGTGAAGTGCCAGCAGTGCCAGAATACCGGCAGGCTCCGGCTCTCCATTTCACCATTTCACCAACTCACCCATGTCCAATAACCTTCTCGCCGGCAAAGTCGGCATCATCTCCGGCGCACTCAACGAGGATTCCATTGCCTGGAAAGTAGCCCTGAAAGCGCACGAGCAGGGAGCCCGCTTCGTGCTGACCAACGCCCCACTGGCCATGCGCATGGGCGAAATCAACAAGCTTTCGGAGCAGTGCAACGCGCCTATCATTCCGGCCGATGCCACCTCGATGGAAGACCTGGAAAAGCTGTTTTCGGGTGCCCAGGAGCACTTGGGCGGCAAGCTTGACTTCGTGCTGCACAGCATTGGCATGAGCGCCAACATCCGCAAGGGCAAGCACTACGGCGAGCTGAACTACGAGTGGTTCCAGAAGACCCTGGATGTGTCGGCTTTGTCGTTTCACAAGATGCTGGCCGTAGCCGAGAAGCAGGACGCCTTCAACGAGTGGGGCTCGGCCGTGGCTCTTTCGTACATTGCCGCCCAGCGTGCCTTCCTCGACTACACCGACATGTCGCAGGCTAAGGCCGTGCTTGAAAGTATTGCCCGCAGCTACGGGCAGCGCCTGGGCAAGCTCAAGAAAGTGCGCGTGAACACCATCAGCCAGTCGCCGACCAAAACCACGGCTGGCACCGGCATCAGCGGCTTCAACGCGTTTTACGACTACGCCGACAAACTCTCGCCCCTGGGCAATGCTCCGGCCGAAGCTTGTGCCGACTACTGCATCAGCCTGTTTTCGGACCTGACCCGCTACGTGACTATGCAGAACCTGATGCACGACGGCGGCTTCAGCACCACGGGTATTTCCGAGGAAATCGTGGACGTAATTACCCAGGCCGGCGCGTAATTCAGCGGCTCGTTACTTAAAAAAAGCCCGGCCAACTGGTCGGGCTTTTTTGTTTGGGGCTGATTCCGCTTAATAAAATGTCCGGGTGAGCGTGAGGGAAATCTCCTGATAGGAGCGGAGCTGATTGAAGCTAATGCCAGCAGAGAATTTGCCAAATACGGAACAGCTGGCGCTGCCTTGCAACTGCCAGAAGTCAGGCCAGTGTGTAGCCTGCACATGGACTAAGGTGTAAAATGGATAATTAAAGTAGCGACGCAAACCGATACTGTAGCCGTAGCCCGCAGTAGCTGCCTGGTCGAGGTGCAGTGGCTGGTAAGTGGCATAACCGGCTCCCACTAGCAGGCTGGGCACCAGCACGCCTCCAATACGGTATACTCCCAGTCCAACGGTGGCCCGGAAGCTGCTGAAGCGAAGATTAGCCGGTTGGGCCTGCAGCCGCTGATATTCTACTATTTCAGAGGTGCTAATGCGTCTATGGATCCATACTGGCGGCAGACTCACGCCGACAGTGGTGGCGTAATTGCGGCGGAGGTTTGTTTGGTAGCTGCCTATGATGTTGATAGGCTTGTTAATAAAGCGTTGGCCAAACACCTGTAACGTTGCTCCAAGTGGAGTATAGCGCAGGCCAGACAACGGCCCGGCTTCGAAGCGGAAATACACGGGCAATTCACAAAATACTTCCTGGCTTGGTACGAGGGCAATAACTGAGCTGCTGGCCGCCGCTACCCGGCGCTGCTGCTTCGTATAACCAATTGAACTTACGCTGATGGTAACGCTATCCGGCCGGCCAGACACTGTGAGCGAGAAGCTGCCGTCGGTATCCGAGCTAACTCCATTGACGGTATTGAACTGCAGAATGGTAGCGCCCGGCAGTGGTTGGCCGTTGCCGATATCGACTACCCGGCCTGATATTATGGTCGATTGCGCCAGCGCAGACCATTGCACAAGCAGGCAAAAGCTGAGGAGTAGAAATTTCATAGCAAGCTGTAACGTGACATCAGGCTGATGCCCACCCGGCTCATATTCCACAAAGGGCAGCACAAAAATGACGGCAACGGCGGTAAGCCCGCGAATAGCCCCTTTCCTCAGGCTTAGACCGGAGCGAAGGTTTGTTCTATTCGCGCCCGGTCGTAGTCCAGTATCCAGCTGTTGTAGGTATCAAACAGCGGCTGCAAGGTGGCTTGGTCAGTAGCTAGTATATCAAGGCCCCGGTCGTCGTACATGTGGAATATCAGGCCTCGGCTAACGTTCAGAAAAAATACATCCCCGTGGATAACCGGGCTTCGGCCCCGAAAATCCTGATTGGCAATAGCCGCGAGAATAGGGCGCACAGGAATTGTAGAGGCCGTAGTAGCGAAATGCATTCTGACCCATGAGCCCAAATGCCAGATGGCCTGATACGGGTTGGCTATTTTCTTGAAAACGACATCGGACTTGTTGATGCCAAGCTGCCGCAGAAGGAAATCAGTGGTTTTAATCCGGCCTCTTTTGTAGGCTGATTTCTGATACAACAGCATAACCTCGTCGTCTGGGTAAAAGGCGGCGTGGAATAGCGTCGAGGCGCGGTGGGTTACCTCCCGGAAGTACAGCTCATTGTAGGTCAGCTGCTTATTGGATGAGTAACCAGGATGGCCGGGTTTCAGGTACATGGGCTCGGCACCCTGCAAGTCGAACCGGATACTACTAGGCCACCGGTAGAAAAGGCCGCTGCTCAAGGCTAAGCCCGGGAAATAGTGCTGAGTAAATGCAGTGCTGGGCAGGAGAGGCATGGCAGAAAATAAAACGCGGAAATATCGGCTAGTATCCGCGGCCCAGCTCCACCAGATTTTCCAGGGGCTCACCGGCTTGCAGGTGGCTCAAGTTGCGCAGCAGCATTTCTACTTTGCCCTCGTCTTCGTGGGGTTGGCCGCCGCCGGTGTGCTGGGTGAGCAATACATTAGGCAAGGTCCAGAGCGGACTATCGGCGGGCAGAGGCTCCTGCGCTGTTACATCGAGCACGGCCCCGCCAATGCGGCCGGCTTGTAAGGCGGCAACAAGGGCCGGCTCGTCGGTAGTGTTGCCGCGGCCTACGCTGGCATAAATGCTGCTGGGGGCCATAGCTGCTACCAGCTCGGCCGAGAAAAAGCCGTTGGCACTACCGGGCAGGCAGTTAATAACTATGTCGGTTGCCGGCAACGCGGCTTGCAGTTCCTCAACGGTATGGAGCTGGGCTTCCGGGTTGGTGCGGGCCAGCAGCTGCACTGTGCACTGGAAGCCGCTGAGCTGCTCACGCACGGCTTGCCCGATGGCGCCGGCGCCCAGAATTACGACTTGCTTGTGGCGCAATAGCCCGGTCCCGGCCCGCAGCGGGGCGCCCACCCAGCGGCGCTGCTGCTGCAGTACGGCCAGCTCCGGCAGGCGGCGGTACAGGGCTAGAATACCCGCCACAATGGTTTCGGCGCAGGGCCAGGCAAAATAGTCGCCCATGTTGGCTACGGGGCAGTTCAGGTGCAGGGCCGCGTACCGCTCGAAACCGGCCGAGTCGATTTGCCAGAACTGCAGCCGGGCGGGTAGTGGTCGGTGAGCCAGGCCGGCGGCACGTTGCCCAGTACCACTTCCGCGGCCTGAAAAGCGGCCAGCTGCTGCTCGGGCTGCGGCAAGTCGAGGCGGAAAACGGGCTGGACGCCGGCGGGCAAGTGGGCCAGGAGCAAGGCCCGGGCCGGCGCGCTGAGGGCCGAATAAACGAAGAGCTGCATACGGAAACGGGAAACGTCGAGCTGGGCTATACGCAGAAGCCGCCCGACGTTTTGTCTCCACTACCGGAATACGACTGGTAGAGCCCAATCAGCGGCCAAAGTCAGGCGCTAAGCTGACGCCGCACTTTGGCCGGCAGCTTGGCCAGCGCCAGCTGGTACGACTCGCCGATGTAGTGCCGCCACTGCGCCGCGTCGAGGCGGCGCACATCGTCCAGGTACACCCACTTGTAGCGCCCCAGGTGCCGGTGCGAAGCAAAGCCGGGCTGGCTGATCAACTCCTCAAACTCCTCGGCCGTAGCCTTAAAAGCGGCCGACACTGGAAAACTGCCGGGCGAGGTGACCAGAAACATCTTTTCACCCACGCAAAAGCACAGGTGATGGCCCGATTTGAGGTCCTCTTTCACGCCGGCGCGCGTGTGGCAGATGATTTGGAGCTCGGCGACGGTCATACGGCAGGCAAATCGGAGAAGGAAATCAGGGCTGGGTCCGCAGCCAGGCTTGGGCTGCAGTCAGGCTGTCGAACAGCTGGATATCGAGCTGATCGGCAATGCGGTACTGCAGGTCCTCAATAGAGAGCTGGCCAAACACATCCGGCGACACGACCTGCGCAAAGGAGCGCAGGCCGGCCGAGATGATGAGTGGGGTCCAAACCTGCTGAATCCAGTCGTTGGCCTCGGTAAAGGTGCCGACCAGTTCCCGGTGGTCATTGAGCAGGCGGGAGCAGGGCTCCGCGCGCAGCATATCTACGTACGTCAGGCCCCCATCCATAATCGTGCCCAGCGTTTGGCGGCCCAGCCACCGGGCGTGAATCCAGTTATCGGTTGTATTTCGTTCTACAGTAGCATACACTGTCCCATCACCCCGGTATAATGAAGTTATCATACGGTCGCCCCAATTCGGTCTAAAAATGCTTTATTGGCACAAAGATGCGGAATTGTGGGCATAGCCAGGCGTCATTCGGCAGCCGTTACTGAACTACTCACCGGCGGCTCCGGGTTATGCAACTAGCCGGGCAAATCGGCGTCTTACTACCAACACTGCCAGAACCATAGGCGCTTGTAATTGCTTCCCCGCCGGGTTTTTTTCGTCGGTCCTTGCCGGCCGCATTTACGTTGTTTTTATCTTCTTCGTCCGTAGTCATATGGCTTCATTTCGCTCTTCTCTCGGCTTTTCGGCGCTGCTGCCGGGCCTGCTGTTGCTGTTTCCCACCGGTGGCTTTACCCAGCGTCCTACCGACGACTTGCCGCCCCAGAAAAAACAAGTACTGCTGGGCACCGTGGCCCAGGGCCTGGGCATGGCGCACGTGCAGCCCGAGCAGATTGACAATGACTTCTCCCGCCGTGTGTATACCCTGTATCTGAAGCACCTGGACGGCAGCAAGCGGTTTTTGCTACAGCCCGACGTGAAGCAGCTGCAGCGCTACGAAACCAGCATCGACGACGAGATAAAGCAGGGTAAGCACGAGTTTCTGGATTTGAGCACCAAGCTAATCAACCAGCGCGTGCAGGAAGCCCAGGTGCTGTACCGGGAGCTGCTTCAGCAGCCGTTTGAGTTTACGGCCGCCGAAACCTTCGAAACGGATGCGGAAAAAGTGGCGTACCCGGCCGATGCTGCCGCCCGCCGCGACCGGTGGCGCCGTCTGCTCAAGTACCAGACGATGACGCGCGTATCGGAGCTGATGGACGAGCAAAGCCGTCAGCAAACCAAGTCGCTGGCAGCCACCAAGGCCAAGCCTTCCGACGCCACGATTTCGGCGGCGGTGCGCACTCCGGCCCAGCTCGAAGCCGACGCCCGCAAGCAGGTGCTGAAGTATTACGACGAGTTCTTCAGCGACCTGCGCCAGACCGACGAGGCCGACCGGCTGGCCGAGTTTGCCAATACCGTAGCCAATACCTTCGACCCGCACTCGGAGTATTTTGCCCCAAGGATAAAACCAACTTCGACCTGGCCCTGACCGGCCGCCTCGAAGGCACCGGCGCTCAGCTTAGCGAGAAAGACGGGCAGATTACAGTGGCTTACCTGGTGCCCGGCTCGGCATCGTACCGGCAGGGTGAGCTCAAGGCCGGCGACGTAATTCTGCGCGTGGCCCAGGGCGCAGCCGAGCCCGTGGCCGTGGAAGGCCTGCGCATGGACAAAGTAGTGCAGATGATTCGGGGCAAAAAGGGCACGGAAGTACGCCTGACCGTGAAAAAGCCCGACGCCAGCACCAAGGTTATTTCCATCATCCGCGACGTGGTGGTGCTGGAAGAAACCTATGCCCAGTCGGCCGTTATCAACGACGGTGGCAAGAAAATCGGTTACATCCTGCTACCCAGCTTCTACGCCGACTTCAACCACAACGGCGGCCGCAACTCGGCCGAGGACGTGAAAAAGGAGCTGCAAAAGCTTAAGAAGGAAAACGTGCAGGGTGTGGTGCTGGATTTGCGCTTCAACGGCGGCGGCTCCCTCCAGGACGCGGCCGAAATGGCGGGCTTGTTCGTGGCCAACGGCCCCATGGTACAGGTGAAAAGCCGGCAGGGCGCCGCCGACCTCGTCAGTGACCCCGACCCCAAAGTGCAGTATGATGGTCCGCTGGCCGTGCTGGTGAATAAGTACAGCGCCTCAGCCTCCGAAATTCTGGCCGGCGCCATCCAGGACTACAAGCGCGGCGTAATCGTGGGCAATACCACCTACGGTAAGGGCACGGTGCAGCGCATTTTTGAGCTGGACGACATCATGAGCCCCGCCCTAGCCAGCCTCAAGCCGTTCGGGTCCCTGAAGATGACCATCCAGAAGTACTACCGCGTTACGGGCTCCTCCACGCAGTTTAAGGGCGTGACGCCCGACATTCCGGTGCCGGATGCCTACAGCGCCCTGGCCGATGGGGAGCAGGACACCGATTACCCGCTGAAGTGGGACGAAATTACGCCGGCTCAGTTCAAGCCCTGGGCTGCAGCTCCTAATGTAGAGAAGCTGGCTGCCGCCAGCCGGCAGCGCGTGGCGGGCAGCTCGGCCTTCCGCCTGCTGACCGACGCCGTACAGGGCATGGCCAAGCGCCAGAAAGTAACCCAGGTGTCGCTGAACCTGGCCGCCTACCGGGCCGAGCAGCAGGAAGCCCATGCGGCCGCCGAGAAGTTTAAGCAAACCCAGCAGGCCGCGCCCACGCTGGAAGTAGCGCCGCTGCTGGCTTCGGCTGCTACTGCTGCGCCTGCCGATTCGGCTGCCGACAGCCGCGCTACCCGCTTCGTGAAGCCCCTGCGCAAAGACCTCACGCTGCGCGAAGCCGTATCCGTTATTCAGGATCAGCTGAACTAGCTTCGGGATTTGAAATACAAAAAAACCCGCTCCAGCATTGTTGGAGCGGGTTTTTAAGTTTATCAGGTATGGCTACTCGCGTAGCCACCGCGCCATGCGGGGAAACTCGGCGTTAGTAGTCAGACCCATCCAGACCAGCAGGGGCAGGCCCATGGTGCCGCCGGTGCGGAAGTGTTCAATCAGCCACTCGCTCTGGTTTTTGTAGCCCTGGGGGTGAAACACAACTTCGGCGGGCAGGGCTAGGGCTAGGGCGGCGGCGTAAGTCCAGGCCAGTACGCCCAGCTCTTCGCCTTCCTTCTCGGGGTTGTTTTCAGTAATGTTGGCACTCAGCAAATGACGCTCGGCGGCAGGCGTTAGGGCAATGTGGCCGGCCTCGTGCAGAATGTCGCCGGGGTAGAGCAGCCGTTCCCGGTCCACGACCAGCGTGCCTTTGTCGATAAGCAGGCCGGGTAGAAACGTTTCCTGGCCCAGGAGAGAAGCCTCGCGCACCTGCAGGCCAATGGCGCGCACGAAGGTTAGCAGCGGGTCGATCTGGGCGGCGGGCACTGTATGGGCAGAAGAGCTAATCATAGGCGCAAGATACTTTCCCGCTGCTAAGGCCAGATGGTTCGCTATTCTTTCTTCCACCTAAAAACAGGCCTTCAGCCAGATCAAAAGCAGGTAATGAAGCTGGGCTGTGGCTGACGAGTAGCTCCACGGTGGCTGCTTTTGCCGCGCGCCGGGTGTATCCCTGGGGCGGGGAGAGCGTATGAAAAAGGGCCTTGCCACTTCCTACAGGGCTAAACTCAACCGTAGCCCAGCGCTACGCTGGAGTCATTACGTGCGCTTGCCTTACCCCAAAACGCTATGCAAACGATACCCCGGGACTCTAGCCTGGACAGCACCCTGGACGTGGTGCGCGAAGGTTTTCCTTTTATCTGGAACCGCGTCCGCGGCCTGCACTCCGATATTTTCCAGATTCGCCTGATGGGGCAGCGGGCCATTTGCCTGCACGGCCCCGAAGCAGCCCAGCTGTTTTACGAACCGGCCCGCTTCGTCCGGACGGGAGCCGTGCCACGCCGCATCCAAACCACGCTCATGGGCCAGGACGCCGTGCAAACCAAAGACGGAAATGAACACCGCTGCCGCAAAGACGCTTTTATGTCTTTGATGACACCTCAGAGCCGGCAGACGCTGATGCAGCAGCTGGCCCGGGAGTGGCAGGCCGCGGCGGAGCATTGGACGGGCCAGCAGCAGATTGTGCTCTTCAATGAGGTCCTGGAAGTGTTGTGCCGGGCCGCCTGTGCCTGGGCCAATGTGCCCCTGCCCGAGAAAGACGCCCGCCACCGGGCCCAGGATTTTTGGGCCATGGTTGATGCCTTTGGCGGGGCCGGGCCCCGGCACTGGCGCGGCAAACGGGCCCGCACCCGCACCGAGGACTGGATAGAGGGTGTTATCAAGAAGATTCGCAAGGGTAAGCTGCACGTGGCAGCAGACTCGCCGGCCCACGTAATGGCCGGGCTGCGCGACGCCGACGGAGACCTGCTTTCGGCCCGGATGGCCGCCATTGAGCTTATCAACGTGGTCCGGCCCATCGTGGCTATTGCTACCTACATCACCTTTGCCGCCGTGGCCCTGCACGAATATCCGGCCTACAAAGGACTGCTGCGTACTGCCAGCGACGACTACACCGAGTATTTCGTGCAGGAAGTGCGGCGCGACTTTCCCTTCGCCCCGTTTCTGGGCGCCCGGGTTCGGGAGGATTTCACCTGGCGGGGCTGCGACTTTAAAAAAGGCACGCTGGTCCTGCTCGACGTGTATGGTCTCAATCACGACCCGCGGCTGTGGCCCGAGCCCAACGTTTTCTGGCCCGACCGTTTCCGCAACCGGCCCATCAGCCCGTACGACTTTATTCCGCAGGGCGGCGGGCACTACAGTGGCCACCGCTGCGCCGGGGAGTGGATTACGATTGAAGCCCTGAAGCAAGCCGTGACTTTTCTCAACGACGGTATTACCTACGACGTACCAGCCCAGGACCTGCGCTACGACCTCACGCGCATGCCCACGCTGCCTGCCAGCGGCTTTCTTATGCGGCACGTGCGCATCACTGGCCAGCCGGCCCCCACGGCCGTGCAAACCTCTGCCTGTCCGTTTCACCACTAAAGGGTGGCGGAAGAATTTAAAAATAATCGGGCCGCCCCCTACGAGCTGCCTACTCACCACCCAACTCATTCGCCATGCAAAGCACACACGACCTGCAGGAGGTTCTGAATACCCCGCAAAAGAAACTGGCCTTCTTCCAAAACCTGGTACTGGTAGCGGCTGCCGACGGACAGCTCGACGAGCAGGAAAGCCAACTACTGCTCCAGATTGGCAACCGACTGGGGCTGAAGTCCGAAGAAGTGCAGCCCATTGCCGACAACCTGGCTATCCTGAGCTTTATTGTGCCGGCCGATGGGCTGCAGCGCACCTTGGAGCTACAAACGCTGGTGCAGATGATGCTGCAGGACGGGCAGATTGACCCGCGTGAATACGGCCTGTGCATGGAATACGCCAACCGCATCGGCTACGGCAAGGACATCCTCGACGACATGGTAACGCAGCTGGCCGGCGGGGCCCCATCCGGGGTACGCAATCCGCCCACGGTCTAAGTAAGCCTCTGTTCTACAAATCGGAAGTGCCGGTAGCGGCCAGGTTCTGCAGCACTGCCAGGGCCTGGCCGGCTTCGTTTTTGGCCACGAAAATATGGTCGTGGTAGTAGGCCGCTACTACGTTGCAACTGATTTGCTGCCGGGCCAAGGCCTGGGCAAAAGCGGCTGTGAGTCCTACGGCGGCCAGAGAAGAATGAACCGTTAGGGTAAGCCAGGCCGCCACGTATGAATACGTTAGGCCTAGCCGGTCGGCCGTGGCCTGGGGCAGAATGAGGGTGATGCCCTCGGTTTCTCGAAACGTACTTAGGCAGTCGGTCAGGTCGAGGCCGGTGAGGGAAGCCACGGTGCAAAAGACGTAGGTGCCGGGCTGCCGGATGGGCTGCATGGTGCGCAGCAATTGGGTGAGGTCGGTTTCGCCGCTCATTAAGAGAAGGTGGAAGGTGATGGTTAAAACGTGCGTATAAGCTTTGCCGCCTGAGTCGATAAAGCCTTAGCGGCGGTTGCGGCCCAGCACCACTTCCACCCCGAGCAGGCCCAGGCCGAGGACCAGCACAAACAGGGCCCCGGCGTAGCCCACCCATTTCTCCCCGGTTTGCTTGAACAGATACGCATCCCGCTTGCCGCCGTACACGGTTTCGGCCTTGATGGCCCCGGCCCGACTGATGGTGCCCACGGCGAAAACCTGGCTGCCCCGGTCGAAGCCGCTGTAGCTGTTGCGCTTGGTGAGCTTTTGAATGGTGGTGTTGCGCAGGGCGTAGCCGGGTTCTATGGGCATCGTCTGGCTACCTACTTCCAGCAGCAGGGCCGGCGACACCCAGTCGTCTTCCAGCCAAATGGGTTCCTGCTTGTCGGAATATCGCTCGGCGGTGCTCCGTACGTAGGCTACCAAGGTGCCGTAGCGCTGGGGCGTCACGCGGCTGATGCGGCCTTCCACCAGCACTGGGGTACCGGCCGGAAGCAGCCGGAGGGACGCGGCCGTTTGGGGCTCCAGCTGCCGGAGCGGGGCCAGGACTGCATCGGAATAGGAAGCCAGCAGCCACAGCTTCACCACGCCGTAGCCAATGGCCAGCAGGCCCAGCCACACGAGCTTGTATTTGTTTAGCATTCGAAGCCTCCCGGAGTAGGTTAGAGGGCCAAAGTAGGGGATAAGACCTCTGTGGGCAACCCTGGGCAGCTTAAAAGTTGAGCTGAGCTTGCAGGCGGAGCAAGCCGCCCCGCTGCCGGTTGTCGGGGCGCTGGAAATCCTCGAAGCGGCGCGACGACAACGTATACATGGTTACCAACTCAAAGCTGGGATAGGGCTGCCACTCGACGCCCAGCTCGGCTTCGCGCACGGTGTAGCTGCGGGCGTCGCGCTCGTGTTTTTTGCCGCCGTCGTAGTACTGCACCCGCAGGAAAGGGTAAAACTGCTGCTGCCCGTGCTGCAGGCGCAGGTTCAGCAGAAGGTAGCCGCCGTGCAGGCGCTGGGTTTCGATGCTGTCAGTGGCGGGATTGAATTCTGGGCCGCGGCCTACGTTGTATTCGGCCTGCACCCCAAATGGCTGCGGGTACAGCACAAACGTAGCCGCCAGGCGCTGGTCAGGGTAGCTCAGGTCAGGCCGGTGCTTGACGCCGCTGGAAAGCTGGTCCTTGGCCACCACGTAGTGCCCGGTGTAGGCCTGCACGGCGGGCTCAATTATCTGGTTGCCAATTAAGAGCGGGTAGGATACGCGGGCTACCACGTGGCGCTGGTTATTGAGCTCGGGCCGGTTGGCCGTTTGCCCGTTGAACACGCCCAGCCCCACCACGCCGTAGTCGCCGGAGCCCTTCAGGCCATCCTTAACCAGCTTGCTGAACCGCTGCCGCACGGTGGTAGGGGCCCAGTAGAGAAAGGCACCCAGGTCCCGCTCGTTGGAAAGGGCACTGTTGAGGGCGTCGTTACGGTCCAGGGCCAGGCGGTTCTGGCTGGACTGCATATTCTCGAAGCCGTAGGGCACTTTGCTTTGCCCCACGCGCACCCGAAACCGGCTGGCTTTGTCCAGGCCCAGGTCCATGTAGGCGTCGCGCAGCAGGCCCACGTTCAGGGTTGTGTTGCCGCTAAGGGTGCTGGCAAAGTCGGGCTGGAGGTAGAAGTAGATACGTTCGTTGAGCTGCCCGAAGAAGATAATTCGGATTCGGCGCAACGAAAAGCCGCCGTTTTCGCCCCAAGACCTGTCGCACTGCTCGCACTGCAGGGCCGAATTGGTTTCCAGCAGCCGGTTGTAGCGGGCTTGCACGTAGCCCCGGATGGTAAAGCCTTCATACCACTTTTTCGGGGCGGGTGGGGCCTGGCGCACCGAATCGGGAGCTTGAGCGTGGGCTGTAGTGGCAACTCCAAACAGCAGGGCGGTTAACAGTTTCTTCATGAAAAGATAATGCTGGCGCAAAGTGCGGCATTACCTGTTACCTGAATGTGACTGCAGTGTTAAGAGAATGTTTCCAAATGGAAGATACTCCTCGCCGCTAGGCTTAGGCCTCTGCCAATTCCTTCACTTTTTCCAGGGCCTCGGGGAAGGTTTCGGCAAAGTACGCCTGGTGGTCTTCGGCTACGTCCATTTCCACGGTCAGCTCCGTGGTGTTACCAATTTGCCGCAGCGTGTACGTTTCAGTGGCGTTGGTCCAGTTCTGGTGCTCCTGTCCGAAGGGTTGCTGCTGCCCGTTTTTTACTTCGCCTAAATGCTCGAAGGTGATAAGCTCGTGAGGCACGCTGCGGGCAATGCGGCTGTACATTCCGCCGCCGTCGGCCGAGCTGAATACCACCGTGCTGCCTTCCTGCCAGTCGGACTCGGCCCGGGAGCCGGGGCTAAATACACTGGCCCAGGTGGGGTAGGTCTGAGCGTTCCAGAGCACGTTCCACACTTTGTCTTTGGGCGCATTAATCATGGTAGAAAAGCAGGCCTTTTTCATCGGGGTCAGACGGGTTAGGTGGTTGGTAGATGAGTCATTCGGACGGAAACCCTGGTTTATCAGGCGTTTATACGGCGGCTGCGGGCGGAGGTATTCTTCTAAAACGGTTTCCCGGGCTGCTGTCAGAAAAAGCAGGGCTAGTGCTTAGCGGGCCGGCCGCTCAAGCAGGCGCGCCACGCTCAGAGCTGCGCGGCTAGAGCCGCGCACTCGGCGTGCCGGGGACAGCTGAGCAGGTGGTCGTTTACCAGGCCGGCCGTTTGCAGAATGTTGTAGCAGGTCATGGGGCCGGTCATCACGAAGCCGCGCCGTTTCAGGTCCTTGCTCATGGCCTCACTTGCGGGCGTGGTCAGGGGCACGGGGTTGGTGGCACTGCGCCGGTTGTCGACGGGCCGGCCGCCCACGTACTGGTAGAAAAACGGCAGCAGCCCGGCCTCGCCGCCTACTTCGGCGCGCAGCCGTAGCCAGGCCTGGGCATTCTGCACGGTGGCCTCCAGCTTGCGGCGGTTGCGCAGAATGCGCGGATTCAGGAGCATTTCGGCAATGTCGTCCTCGGTGAAGCGGGCAATCCGCTCGGGCTCGAAGTTGGCCAGCAGCTCCCGAAACCCTTCCCGGCGCTTAAGCACTACCGGAAAGTCGAAGCCCAGCTGGAAAGTATGCAGCACGAGGTACTCGAACAGAATAGAAGCCTCGGCCACCGGCTCGCCCCACTCGTGGTCGTGAAAATCACCGAGCAGCTCGCTGTGTCCGGCCCAGGGGCAGCGGCCATCGGCAAGGTTCGGCAGGTCGGATTTTAATTTTGTCATCACTAGTCCTGTTTACCAAGGACTGGTACGCCAAACTGCCCTGCCCGATACATACGCGGCTTCAGAGCAATAGTGGCCGCACCTATCCGCCCTCTTTGCCAGTACGTAGCCCACAACGCAACGGGCGTCATCCAGCTTTTGCCGAATGACGCCCGTTGTGCCGTTTGCGCTGGAATGGCTTAGCTGATTTCTGCTTCCACTACTACATCAGCCTGGGTGGTGGCTGTGTAAGTATCGGCATACTTGAAATCGTCGAGCCAGTAGGCTGAGCCCACTACTTCCAGCACCAGGGTAGATTCTTGCTGGCGAATGGTTCGCAGCTGCCAGATAATGTAGGGCGCCTCGGCAAAGCTGTTGCTAGCCAGCTGGTCGCTGAAGAGGCGCTTGAGCAAGGTGTTGTCGGGCATGCCCGGGGCCAGCAGGCGCAGCAATGGGGCTTCGGGCTGGGTGGCAAACAGGGTCAGGTCGTCGGCCTCATCGGCGGTCAGCTGCACCTGAAACTGGACGGCTTCGGCGCGGGGAAATTTGCCGTTGTAGGCTTCGTACAAAAGCTGGGTCGCCTTGAAAAAGCCTTCGTGCTGGTGCAGCTGCGGGTTTTCTTCCCAGAGCTTTTCAGTCAGCATCTGGTGGGCCAGGTTCTCCAACTGACCCTGGGTAAGCTGGTCTTCAAACAGGTAATTGAGCACCAGCTGGGCCGCTTCGGTGGGCTCTAGGTCGGTGAGAGCCATCAGGCACATGGCCTTGAGCTCGGCGGGCTCTATCTCGCTGGCCTCGTCGAACTCCAGCAGGCCCAGCAGTTCCAGATAATCCTGGTTGGTCCAGGAGCCGGGCAGGGCGCTGAGGGTTTCGAAAGACAGGCGTTCAACAGTGAAATTTTTCATAAAGACAGGTACTTGCCGGCAGCACAACCGCCGGGGCGCGGTAAATCCGCGCTGCATTGGTTGAGTTTACGGCGTGCCCGCCCAAACACCCATGAAATACCCGTAATAAACCTTAAAGCCTCGCCAGGTAGCTGCCCCCGACCTTTACTCCGCGGCCACAAACTGGCGCAGCCGCTGCCGGGTAATAGTCTGATTGTCCCAGTAAAAGGAATCGGCCAGCTCCCGGCGGCTCAGCGTGGCATCCGACTGCTGGCTAAGCCACTGCACGAATTCGGTGCGGGTAGGAAAGTGCAAGGCAAAGGCCGGCCGCTCGTCCTGGGTGTTGAGGCCCTGCAGTTGCCCGTCCCATATCTCGGCGTACACATACGTGCCGCCGACGCAGGCCAGGCCCAGCCCGCAGTAGTCGCGGTGGTACGGTACCAGGCTCCGGCCCGCGCTTAAGGCATCGGCTACCTGTTCAGCCAGCAGGGTGCCGTAGGAGCGCGGGGCCATGAAGCCAGAGGTTAGTATTCCCGGATGTCGTCAATCTTGTAGCCCTGCGGGGTCCGGATAACCTTGATATCACCCTTCGAGTCATTCTTGTAGGTGAGGTCCCGGGTAGTTACGGCGAAGAGGAAGCCCTGGTCCTTGGTGCGCTCCTTGAGCTGGCAGTGCGTCACCTTGATTTTGCCAAAATCCTGGCCCGGCACCATCAGGAAGCCGCCAGTGCCCACGTAGCGGGTATCGTAGCGGCCGGCCCACTTGCGCTGAAAAGCTTTTTCCTCCTCGTCGGTTTCCGCGAATTCCAGCTGCAGAGCATCCGTCTTGTATTCCCGATACTGGCGGGTGTAAATGCTGCGGGGATTATCGTCGTCGATGTTTTCCTCAAACCGATTTTCCGTGTTGAAGTTCTCCTCGATGCTGGTCTTAAGCCACTGCCGGGCCTGTTCCGCATCGTCAGCAGGGGCCGGGGCTGCCGGCGGAGCACCTACGGCCGGGGCGTTGGTGCTCTGAGCCGGTTCAGTGGGTTGGCTGTGACAGGCCGTTAGCAGAACAAGAGCAGGCCATATAACAAGAACGTTTTTCATCGGGAAGGCAACTGGAAAGAAGATGCAAGGCGGCCCAAAGCCGCCGAAAGGACCGGCGAAGCTAGCATATATCCAGTATATAGTTTCCGGTATGTATAACAGGTACCCACTTCTGTACTTGCCTCCTGTTTAGGCCAGCCGAATCTGTTTCGGCGCCATTTCCTCGGCGTAATCCTGAATTACCCGCCGCAGAATCTCCATATCCCGGGGGCAGTGCTCGGCAAATTCCTGCCAGTTTTCCAGAACAAGCTCCTCGGGCATCTCCACAATGGCTATGGCCGAGTCCCAGAAAGCATCCCAGCTCGGACCGTACCATTCGGGAAAGCCCAGGGCCTCCTTGAAAAGCTGGTGCAGGGCTGCTTTGGTGTGAATTCCGGTCAAATCGAGGGTCATAACAGAACGTGGGGTGAAATCTTGGGTACGCAGCTAGGCAAGGAAAAGCCGCTACAGTTCCCAGCAGAAGGGGAGCGTGTAGCGGCTTTTCTTGGGTGGCACGCGGGCAAGAAAAGAACGATTAGGGAATCAGCCGGTCCTGGCTCAGCTGCGCAAAAAGGTCGAAGAAGGAGTCCTCAGTCGACTGGTATTCCAGAAAGCCCAGCTTGCGGCTCTTGGCCATATCGGTCATTACTTCGATGGGGCGGCCCAGGTCCAGGTCGGTGTGCCAGGCCGAGGCCAGGCGGTCCAGGTTAGGCTCGGCCAGGCCGTGGCGCTCGGCTATGCTGCGCCACAGGTCCGCGTCATTCGCCAGCTCGGCCTCCAGGGGGCGCACTGTACCATCAAAGCCAGCAGCTTCGACGCCAAACCAGTCGGCCAGACGGCCCCAGAGCCAGCTCCAACGAAACACGTCCCCATTCACGATGTTAAAGGCCTCGTTGCGGGCGGCCTCGGTGGTAGCGGCCCAGCGCAGCTGTTTGGCAATGATGCGGGCATCGGTCACGTCGGAAAGGCCGTTCCACTGGGCCTCCGAGCCCGGAAACTGAAACTTGCGGCCGGTTTCCTTGCAGATGGTGGCGTACGCGGCCAGCGTCACGCCCATGTTCATCTGGTTGCCCACGGCCTTGCCAATGATGGTGTGGGGCCGGTGAATGCTCCAGCCGAATCCGTCGCGGGCGGCAGCGGCGTATACCTCGTCTTCCTGGGCGTAGTAGAAGTTGTCGAGGGGCAGGCGGGGGTGTTCTTCGCGCACGGGCGTCAGGGGCAGGGTGCCGCTTTTGGCATAGGCATCAAACGGCCCGAGATAGTGCTTGAGACCCGTCACCAGGGCCACGTGCTGCACGCTGCTTTTGGGCGAAAGCGCGTCGAGCAGGTTGCGCACCATGCCCCCGTTTACGCGGATATTCTCGGTTTCCGTGTCCTGCCGCAGCCAGCTGGTAATAAACACGTGGGTGGGCTGCACCTCGGCCAGGGCGGTTTGCAGGCCGGCCGGGTCGAGCAAATCGGCGGCTATGGGGCGCACCCCGGACTCGGCGCCGCCCGGGTTGCGGGCCAGGCCGTACGTGGTCCAGCCGTGGGCCAGCAGCTCCTGGCAGAGGTTGCTGCCAATAATGCCACTGGCACCGACAACTAAGGCTATGTTACTCATGGTGTTTCTTCAATTGGAGGTTCAGGCCGCCCTGCTCATGTGCACGGTGCCCGGCTAGGTTCTACCACCCAAACGAAGAAAGGTTTGTTCCGAAAGGCTTACGCTACGGCCCTCAGCTACTTAGGCGCGCAAGCAGTCAGCTTCGGGTTTCGCGGTTGGTCTGGCGCTCCACCAGTTTCAGAAACTCAGTGGTAGTTGCTACCCGGGCGCCGGTGTTACTTGGCACCCAGATCAGCTGGGCGGCTTTGGAGCAGCAAAGAGGCATTTACGACCGGATTTTGCCTTTTTACGATGATGGGCTCCTCGTTGCTCAGAACGGAGATGCAGTCATCAACTCCGGTAATCAGAAACTCCCGGAACCCCAGGGCTTTGGAGCTAAACCCGCCCTGCGCATCCTCCCTATCCAGCCAACCCCCACCTAGAATCTCGAAAAGCCAGTTGTCAACCAGCAGGCGGCTTTCCCAGTAAGTAACCATATCCCCCTCATCCAGGCACTTAAATCCGCGGGGCTGCTCGAAGATGATATCGTAGTCAATGTCCTTGCCGCCGTTGCTGTGGTAGTAAATAACCAGCTGGTGCGGGCGAATGCGGTAGTCGAGCCCCGCCACGACGGGTCTTTTGAACTGCTCTATCGGCGTGGTAAGAACGCGTGCTTCCATGGATGGGCTTCTGGGTTATTGAGCTGCTGGTGCAAACTTACGGCCGCAGCTCTTGGACGCCCATATTGCCATCCATACCCAGCCGTTTCATCGTCACGGAGCCGTTGGTAAACTGGAGCAGCACCACCGCTGCCACTTTTTTGGCGGGTTTGTCCCAACGGAGCTGGCTGTCGATGCTTTCCTTGAGCCGGAGCTTCTTGGTTTTAACGTTGGTCTTGTTCTCCACGCTGAGCAGGCAGGAGTTGCCGCCCGTGTCGACGAGGATCTGCAGCAACAAGGCCCCCCGTATACTCTTTACCTCGGCCTCGCTCAGGGCCGAAGTAACCAGCGCCAGCAAGGCCTGGGTATCGGTTTTGGCCGTTACGGTATCCTTTTCTAACGTAAAATGGTCGGTAATGCAGCCCTTAAACTTCTCGGGAAACAAGTGCTGGCCGTAGCCATTGGTAGCTAGCAAGAGCGCGAACAAGAGGAAGGCGAATCGGGCGGCCAGAGGCTTCTTTGCGGAAGAACGGCGGAATAAGTGGGGCATACGAGAGGGGATAGTGGGCGGCAGGGATTGAGCCGACCGGAAAGATAGGGATGGGGCTACGGTATTGGAAACTACTTTTCAGGGGCGCAGCGCGGGCTCGGTAATGGCCGCGGGGTCGTGCAGGGTTTGCAGGATTTGCTGGAGCGCCTGCTCTTGCAATTCGCCCCACTTCATTCTGGCTAGGCGCGGGGTGGAATACGTCTGGCTGTCGTAGCTGAGCTCGGTGACGCCGATACAGGCCCCCGCTGCCGAGTGAAAGGTAATAACCCGGTCAAAGTACGGCGTGCCGATTTCACCCCACTGGTAGGAAGCCGAGTCGTTGAGCACCCGCAGCAGCTGCTGCAGCTGGGCTGGGCCAAGCCGTTGCGGCGCCGTGAAGCGGCGGTCGACATGAACGAGGGCATATGCGGGCGGCGTAGGGGGAAACCGCTTGTGCTGGCGGTCTTCCTGCCGAACGGCGGCCTGGTAATGCTCAGGGTCAGCACCGGTTTGCGCTAAACGTTGGGCTTCGAGCTGCTGTAGGTAAGGCGCCGCACTGTCGTGCGCGCAGGTTTCGCAGGGCAGGCCGCGCAGGTAGAAGTAGCCCGCCACGGGCAGGGCCAACAGCCCGGCCCCGGCCAGCAGCGCCCATAATCCAGCTTTCATAAGTGAGTGTAAAATACCCGGCTAAGGTCCCGGTTTTCGGGCGAACCTGATACCCGGCCCGGTAGAAAAATGGTAGCCGCGTAGGGCTATCATTACCCACGCCTTACCGCCACAGCACCGGGTTGCCGGTTTCCAGCGAAGCAGCCAGAATCCGCTTCAGGGCCGTCAGGATATAGGCATGCTGGGTACCTACGAGCACGGGCTGGATGTCCACGGTAAATGTATGCTCCAGGCCGCTGACTTGGCCCTCGGCCAGCCGCAGCCCCACCGGCCCCGGGTAGGAGTGGTCGGTAGCCAGGTCGGTGAAGAGGAAGCTGTCGGGGCCCTGGCGGGTTTGCCGGAAGTGCGTGGACCGGAACACGACCTGGCTGCGCGGGGCAAAGAAACTCCGCTTTTTATCCAGAAATAGGAAGAAGCCACCCGCGTCCAGGGCGTAGTTGGGGCTGTGGCTGGAAAAGTGCAGCACGCACCGCTCATCAGCGGCTACGGAGGTCACGAGCTGCCCGGAAGCGCCTTCCGTGAGCCGGACGATGCTTTCCGGGGTAGGCTCCTGTTCGAGCAGCTGAATTTCCTGCAGAACCGTGGCGGCGAGTTCGGCCGGAAAGGTGCCCCCACTGCCCCGGGGTAGATGCGCCTCGAGCACCGGAAACCGCTGAGCGGCATCGAGCCGGGCCAGCGTCGAGCGGAAAGTGCCCATTCCCGACATAGTCTGCAGGTACTCATAGACGTAAGTCATATCGGGGTGGGGGCAGGCCCGCCGGTCCCGCCACTCGTCAAATTCATCTTCCCACGCTTGGCGAGTCCGCGCATCCAGGCTCAGGCCATCCAAGTCCAGGTAGAGCCCATCGGGGGCCGCGTGCACGTACGCTTTGTGCGGCGGCTCCGTCGTTTTGCCATCCCGGTAACACGTGCATTGCACCACGGCTGCGTAGCCCATCGGTTTCTGGTTGGTTTCTGCGGGCACTAAAGTAACCGCTGCGGCCGTAAGGTAGCGGCTCGCGTGGGGGCTGGGCCTTTTCGAGCTTAAAAGCAGTGCTTGCGGGCCCCGGCTACTTGCGCCGCACTCAGGTAATGCCGGAGGGAGTCTTGGTCGAGGGGGCCAATCAGGCCGTCGTCAACTTCCTGCGGCGTGGCTTTATCAAGGGGAAATAGATAATAGGCCAAGCTGACTTTGGTGTTGATGGTTATGTCGTTTTTCAGAAGAACGTAGGCTGTGGTTGTATATACGCACCGGGTATTCACACCTTTAATCGGGATATAGTCCCCTTCACCCACTCGGTAGCATAAGGAATACTCATCCTGACTTGGATATTCTACAATTACTAGATGGTTGGGCAACTCGGCTTTTTCATACAGGTTGCCACAGGCGGTAATAGCTAAAAACAGGAGCGTGCTTACGCCAAAAGATAACCCTGCTTGCATATTGGGAATGGGAAATAATGAAGCTGAAAGATAGATTGGATAATGAGGAGTATATCCGAAATAACGGTGCAGGTGCACAACTGTAAGCGTTATTCTGCGCCTCCGAGCGGCGGTTTCGGCCACCGGCCCTGGTACTAGGCTTCCAAATGCTGCTCGTGCAAGGCCGTAGCGTGGGTGGCGGGCACCGTGGCGTAGGTATCGTACAGGCTAGGCGGAAGCAAGGCGTACTCGAACTCCCACAGCTTAGTGCGGTCGGGCTGCCGGGCTGCGTCAAAATCTCCGAGCTGCACCTCGTCCACGAAGTATACGGCTGCCTGCGGAAACTCCCGCCGCAGCTCATGCGCTACGTATTCGACGAGCCGCTGAGCTTGGTCGTGGTAGAAATAGCCCGGTCCGAGCAGCCGGTGGGTATCGGTATACAAGTCACAGGTCAGCCAGTTACCGACTACGTTCCCCATTTCAGGTGCCATCCCGTCTAGTGTTAAGTAGAGGGGAATTGTAAAGCCGGGTGGAACAAATTCCGATACGTGCTCGGCTGAGAATACCCAGCCAATATCGTTGACAGTCCACGTAAAGGCATCGAACATATGGTACACCTCATCCATCGGGGCACCTATCCGTTGGAGCACCCGTCCAAATCGGTCCAGTGCCGGCTTAAAGTCAGTGCCCTCCAGCGGCTCAGAGAGCCGTATGCTATTTATCTCACCCATAGAAAGCAGCAGTAGAGAGGTTAGTGCGGTAGATAGCCAGCAAGATAAACCCGAACCCCCGTGTTGCCTCGGCCAGAGCCGTTTCCCAAATTACAAAAGCTTATGTCGCCTTGACGAGGCGGCCCACTACAACTGCAAAAATGTCTCTGGCCAAGACAACACGGGCTTTTGCAACTGTAAATGTGCCTCTGGTCAAGACGACACAGGCTTCTGCAGTTGCAAAAGTGCCTCCAGTCAAGGCGACAAGCCCTACCACAAGTACAAAAGCCGCCCCTGCCAAGGCAAGGACGGCTTTTGCTGGTTCAAGGTCGGGCTCCGGCGTAAGCAGCAGCCTACTCAGTTGGAGCCTCGGCGGCTTGGCGGGCTTTCTTGGCTGCTTTTCGGCCGGCGTTGTAGGTTTTCCCGAAATCAAAGAAGCGGTACACCTCCTTGGGGTCCTCGAAGCGCAGCTCCAGTTGGGCTTTGAGGCGGCGCAGGGCCTGGGCCAGCTTCAGCCAGTCGGCCGAGAGGGCCACGCGGGCCTGGGACTTGGCCGCGTCGGCGATGCCGCGGCTTTCCTGGGCATTTACCAGCTGCTGGTAGGCGGCCCGGGCGGCGGCCGGCAGGCCGGGCTGGCCCAGGTCGCTGGCGTGGGCGGTATAGAGGTCGAGCAGCAACTTGGAATCCTGGAGCAAGTCGGCCTGCTCCAGGACCGCGAGCTTGCTCTTGCTGTACTTGCGGAAGTTGGCGTAGGCAGGCAGCTTGCGCAGCCGGGGCGTCACGTGGTCCTTCATGGCATCATCCACGAACTCCAGCCACTGTGTGCGAGCCGCCCGAAAGCCCTCCGTGTCGCCGGCCGTGGATTCATCGGCGCCGGTCAGGTTCTCGTCGAAGCCGTCGAGGGCGGCTTGCAGGGCCGTGAGGTGGGCGCTGAACTCGGCGCCGAGGTCAGCCTGCTTCACGGCCAAATGGGTAGCCGTGCCCAGGGCTTTAAAGTTGGTGCGCGACATGGGCAGGGTCGCGAAAAAGTTGTCGAAATAACTCTGGTAAGCGGACATAAAAAGAAGGTAGATAAGAAAATAAAATAGCCCGGACCGTCGAGTACGGACCGGGTGTAAGGTATTGAGGAACTGGGGTTAGGCAAGCGGGCAGGGCGGGTTTATTTTTTAGCTGTCTGCTATGGCCTGCGCCACAGCCTCGGCGGGCGTCAGGATAGGTAAGGCGCTAGCGCGGAAGCCTTTCGGGTCGCGGGTAACGATGGCTGTAATAGAGGGCACGGCCGTAGCGGCGAAATACTGCAAGGCGTCCTCGAAATCCGGAAAGCCAGCGGCTAGGGCCTGCTGCACGGTGGAAGCGTCTACTGACAATACTTGCACAATGGGGAGCAGATCGGTCAGCAGCTGGCGGGTAACTTCAGCTCCGTGGGTGCGACGGAGTAGATAAAACATATGGCTGAATGATAAGCTAGCCACATATAGCTGCACCCGTCGGGCATAGGCCAGCCGAAACAATACTTCTGCTTCCTGCACAAATGGCTGCCGGTTGGCCAGAAAGTCTACGACAACGTTAGTATCCAGAAACCACTGTTTCATTGCCCGAACCGTTTCTGAAGTTCCTCCGCCAGAATGGTTTTATAGTCTGCATCGGGCGGGAGTTGCACTGCTCCCTTTAAGCGGGCTAGGGCCGGCGGCAGTTCGGGCAGGGCCGCAGGATCCGGTTTCAGCTGTTGCAGGTAGGCGGCAAAGATATCTTCCAGGCTGCGGCCAGTTTCCCGGGCGTAAGCCTGGGCTCGCTGTGCTACTTCATCGGGGAGATTAAGCGTGAGTCGGATCATGGCAGTAACGGTTAGCTACGGAAGATACGCAGAACGGCGGGGAGAAGTGCCCGGGGGCGTTGTGGCTCGGCTACTCTGAGTGACTGCAGGGGAGGTATGGCTCAATTCGCAGTACAGCTGCTTAAGTGTAGGCGTGCCTTATGCTATAACTTTTTGGGAGCGTTTATAATCACTGATTTATCTAACCCTTGGAATGCAGTGACTATCTCACCTGAATCTTTGTTTCGATATTGCTTCCTATTAGAAGGATATGAATTTGAAGCTTGGACTAAGTTGATTAAATCCTCTCTCTTTAGTGTGTGCATATTGCCCAATGCGTCGAGGACTCCAAATTCTTTAACTGGAATGCCATCTATCCACTCTTTCTGTATTGTAGTAACTACCGAAGTTAGTGGGGCTAATACTGCGGGTAGTTCTTGAGGTATGATCTGAATGGAACTACCACTGTTTTCCTCAACCACTATAGCAGTGATTTGAATCGGTCTTCGTCCAGTGTTTACAATAGAAACACTCAATAAAACTTCCTGTGCCCCTCTGCCCTCTACTTGTATTAGAGTGCCTTTGGATTTGCCTTCTGTATTACTCGGAGCAAAGATCAAGTTAGCTTTGATCTTGATGCTTATTCTTTCACGTAAGAACTCTACAACTTTAATAGCAGCAAGTATAGTGGCAATTGAAGCTCCCCATATGCTGATTAAGAATTTCAGGTGCTCTTCAGTCATTAAGTGTGAAGTTTAAAGTGGAGATACCAAGCTAGCTAAGCATAATAAGTGAATATACTACGCGGCCGTATCCCCGACCTCATCCTCATCATCGACCATCACCCGGGCCAGCTTCTCGATATTCAAACTCCGGGCCGAGGCGTCGAAAATCTCGCGGTATGTGCCGCGCTTGTCGTAGAGCTGTTCGTGGGTGCCGCTTTCCACCATGCGACCCTGCTTCATGACGTAGATGCAGTCGGAGTCCACGATTTGGGCCAGGCTGTGGGAGATGATGACCACCGTGCGGCCCTGCTTGATGGCGTCCAGCGAGTTCTTGATTTGCTCGGTGGCAATGGCGTCGAGGGAGGCGGTGGGCTCGTCGAGGAAGATGATGGGCGGGTTTTTCAGGAACAGCCGGGCAATGGCAATGCGCTGCTGCTGGCCCCCGCTGAGTTGCTGGGCGTCGCTCTGGTAGCCCTTGGGCAGCTCCAGAATCTGCTCGTGGAGGTAGGCCTGCTTGGCGGCGGCCTGGATTTGCTCCAGGGTGGCGTCCATCACCCCGTAGCGGATGTTTTCCTCGATGGTGCCCTTGAAGATGTGATTTTTCTGGAGCACCAGCCCGATGCGCTGCCGCAGGGCGTGGGTGTCGTAGTCGGCCAGGGGCTTGCCGTCGAGCAGCATTTTGCCGTGGTCGGGTTCGTAGAACTTGCAGAGCAGGTTGATGATGGTGCTTTTACCGGCCCCGCTAAGGCCCACCAGGGCAGTGGTTTTGCCTTCTTCGATGGTCAGGCACACGTCGTGCAGGGCCTGGGTGCCGCTGGGGTAGGTGAAATCCACGTTGCAGATGTCGAAAGTGCCGCGAACCTCGTGGGGCTGGATGGGGCCGGTTTTCTCGCGGGCATCGTCGGCGTCGAGGATGTCGAAGAAGCCTTCGGAGTAGGTCAGGGCCTCGTTCATCTCGTCGTAGATGCGGTGCAGCTGCCGGATGGGGGCCGACACGTTGTTGAAGAGCAGGATGTGGAACATAATGGCCCCGATGCTGATCTGCCGGTCGAGCACGAGGTAAGCCGTCAGGATGATGATGAGCACCACACCCACCTGCTCGACAAAGGTTTTGAGGCCGTCGTAGAGGAAGTTGGTTTTGCGCGTGGCCAGCTGGGCTTCCTGCAAATTCTGCTGTACCTGAGCCTGTTTCTGCTCCTCGTAGTCTTCGCGCACGAAGCTCTTGATGACTACGGCCGAGTCAATTAGATTCACCAGGCCCTGGCTTTTGGCTTCCCGCAGCCCGCGCAAGGCCCGGCGCGTGCCATTGAGCTTGTCGGCCTGCCGGTAGCTGATCCAGAAGTAGACGGGCAGAATGCAGATGGCCACCAGGCCTACGTACACGTTGGCCATAAACATGATTACCAGGGCCACAATGGAGTTGGCAAACAGGGGCAGGATGTCGATAAAGAAGTTCTGCACCAGCTTCATCAGGCTTTCCACGCCCCGGTCAATGCGGGTCTGGAGCTTGCCGGCCTGGTTGCCACTGTCGGAGTAAAAGCCCAGCTCGTAGCTCAGCAGCTTGTGAATGGCATCCTGGGACAGGGTGCTCGACACGTTGATGCGGATTTTCTCCCCGTAGAACTTCTGCCCGAACTGGATAAAGGTGTTGATGACTTCCTTGCCCAGCAGCAGCCCGCTCACCCACAGCAGCAGGTTCAGGCCCTGGGCCAGGCCGAGGTTACGGTTGAGCAGCCCCTGCACCGTGTCCACGGTGTAGCGCAGCACAAACGGGTTGACCTGAGCCGCCAACGACCCTACCAGCGTCAGCAGCAGCGTGCTGATAACTAGGCGGCGGTAAGGCAGCACGTAGGTATACAGGCGGCGAATAATTTCCCAAAGACTCATGAGCGGCAGGGCGGACAGTGTGGTAGTGTCCGGTTAGACGCGGGAGCAGGCGGTGGGGTTATTGGAAGGACGTTGTGTTAGCTGCTTGTAAGCGGCACTGGTTCTAGTCTATACACCAGTCATCCTTTTTGGGGTCCCGAAAGGCTTCGTTCTTTTGTAGTTCTTGCACACTTCCATCTGCAAATACTTTAATAAGTGAATAGTAGTAGGGATGGGGGCCACAACCAAAGACTTTCTGGTCATATAGATGCACAATGAAATATTTTTCTAGGCTATCAGCTCTGGATATTATTTTTTCTCTCCTATAGAAAAAAGACTCCTCAAAAAAGGACGAGGTTGTGATAGGGAAGTACTCAAAATATATACTAGCATAACTGAGCGCCTCTGACTTACTAGTTATCGGTGCATAGGTTTGTTGTAGTTCCTCTCTCGTGTTTATTAATGAATACAAGGTGTCTTTCTTAACCAAGATTTTAGAGCATCCTGACATCATTCCTTTATTCGGCCACGATGATTCGATGCACTCTTCATGTGAACTGAATGCATCAGCTATAGGATATGATGGCATCAAACCACCCCAGTAGCTTGGCGCTGGTCCAAGGTGATTTAGCTTAAAACGTATCATAAGGGTTTGATAAGTAGCTGGGTTAATCTGAACAGGCGGTTTAAAGTGTAGTTCCTGGTCAGCAATATTGCAGCCCGTGAAGTATAGGCTTGCACCAATTAATACTGTCTTTATTTCTCTCATTGTAACTGTAAAAGTATCCTTGTATAAGCTGTAATATAATGCCATACAATGAGGCTCACAGTTATTATCACTGTTTACTCCACCACCGCGTAGTGGTTCATTTCCTGAATGCTCTGGTAAAACGGCTTCACCAATTGAAAGAACGCGCCGAAAGCCGGGCTTTTGCGGAAGCCATTGAGGTGTGAATCCACCGACGTCCACTCGATGCGCCAGATGAATAGCTCGGGGACTTCCTGGCAGTGGCTGAGCTGGTAGCTGAGGCAGTCGGGGGCCTGAGCCAGCAGCTCGTTGGCGCTATGAATAGCTTGCACAAAGGCGGGCTGCTGCTCGGCGGCAATACGGTAGCGGATGTATTCAATAGTCATGGGTGTATCTATAGTAGTGAAACCTCAAGGTAGCGCTCCGGCGGCAATTCGTAATTCCCAGTACAGGGTTAAGTTATCGGCGGGTGACTGCGCTTGTACTGGGCCAGCACACGCTTGAGGTAGGCGTGCAGGGCGAAGTTATGAGTGGCCGCGGGCAGGTGCACTTTGTAGCGGTTGCCGTGCGGGCCCAGGTTGAAGTCTACGGTAGCAGAAATATCGTCGGGGCCGGGCGCGGGGTGGTGGTCAGGAGCCAGATTGTGAGGCACAGGCTGAGCAAAGACGGCCGTGGTCAGGGCGTAGAGCGTGTCCATCTGCCCGCGGCGAAGCGTAATCCGGACGGTGTCGCGCGGGTCGGCCAGCTTGCGCCGGCGGCGGTGCGAATCGGTGGAGGCCACGTACCTGACTACGTGCAGGGTGTAGGGCTGAAGCTGGCCGGGTTGCCAGCCAACCTGCTGGGCGGCGTGCTCGGGGCGCAGGTTGGCCAGGATAAAGCGCTGCTGCAGGCTGCCCGCGGGTTGGAGAATCGTGACTTCGAGGTTGAAATCGTAGAACCGTAGGGACCCGATGGGCTGCGCAGGCTGGGCGCAGCTGCCAGCAAGAGCGGCTACGCTGCAGTAGAATAGTCGCTTCATAGTCTCGGAAAATACGGCCCTTCGGCAGCAATTACCAGAGACAGAGAGCAAAAGGCCGGTGCATAATTTGGTGTCGAGTTTCCGGTAAGCAGCCGGGATAAGAACCGGCTGGAGCCGGCTGCGGGCGGAAACAGAGCAATGGGCCTGCTTGCCTAGTTAATCTTCCCACTTTTCCCCCACAGCATACAGGTCAAAGTCGATAGACAGGCTTAGGTTGCTGAGACGCTTCAGGGTTGATGCGTCCAGATGATACCCGCCGAGCATGGAATTGCCATTATGAAAATAGGAGGCAACGCACAGGACGCATTCGGTCTGGGCGGCCAGAGTTGTGATGCCGGCAGCATCCTGCTCCAGAAAGCTCAGGAACTGGTCGAGCTGGTTGTTAAAAGTGTCGGGGCGGAAGGCAAGGTAAAGTCGAGCCCACTGGCCGGCTGCCGGGCCCCGCCCACCCGCCGCAGGTCGCCCTTATTCCACTGTGCGGTAGGCAAAAGGCGGGTCAGGGCGGCCAACTCAGCTGAGCTTAGGATAGAAGAGGTTGCCCGTAGAGAGAGGCTATGGAAGGCCTCCGTACCAACCCATCGTACTTCGTTGGCTTCCGGGGCAAAGTACAGCGCAAAGTAGAATCGTTGGTTTTCGACGGCTAGGTAGGCTACGTGGCCACCGTCCTCGGTGGTGGTAATGCGCCGAATCAGGGGCTGCCCGGCTTCGTAGCTGATGTGGTGAATAGCTAGAAACTGTTGGGTAACTCCGAAACGTGGGTCGGCTAGTTCCTGGGCTACTAACTCGGGAATGGTAGGCATACTAGAGTTGGTAATCGGCCGAAGTAATGTCTGCCGCGTGGCTTAACGCAGAAAGCTTCTGCCGCATATGTGACTCAATACTCGGGGAACAGGCTGCTGGCTACTCCTGCGGCACCTCGCGCACCAGCTGGTTGAGGCGGGGCTGCACAATCCAGACGCCAATGATGGAAAACCACAGCAGAAAAAACTCGGCGGCATAGTCACCGAAGTGTGCCTCGCGCTGCAGCTCCACCGACTTGAGCACTTTGGCCGCAAAGCGCAGACCGTAAAAGATGCCGGCCATGGAAAGCAGATGCAGCGGAATGATGATCCACATTATAGCCAGCACCAAAGCCCCACCAAGCCGATCCGGCATCAGGAATGACAAAGCAAAGTAGCCCAGAATAAACAGGATGTATACCACGGGCAGGGCCAATACGACTTTAAACCGCCGTAGGTTCAGCTTTACTCCGGCGGGTAGCAGTTTGAATAAGGTGGTAGCAATGGCCCAGTACCACCCTAGAACGCCGACCACGAAAAGCAGCATGACCAAGGGGAAGATGGAGAGGAATAGCCGGAAGTTGACGAAGGAGCTGATGTTTGCCACCAGGGACAAGCCCCAGGTAAGCAGGAACAATTGCCAGTGTTTTAGCTTGAGTAAAAAGGCCATATAGATTTCGGGATAAACAAATATCCGGCGAAGGTAAACCTTCCTTTATTCCGGCCTGGTGCCTAACGTGAATCCAGCCCGGCCGTAGATAAAAGCTCGGCCGTTGTGGCCCCTAGCTGCTTGCTCATCTCTGCTTTATGGAAAACCAATCCCCTGCTTTGCCCAGTGTCGGCCAGCCGCTGAGCCGCGTCGATGGGCGCCTGAAAGTAACCGGGCAGGCCCGTTACGCCGCCGAGCATGCCGTGCCGGGCGTGGTGCACGGCGTACTGCTGACCAGCGCCATTGCCCGGGGCCGCATCAAAAGCCTGGACACTACGGCGGCCGAAAAAGCGCCGGGCGTGCTGGCTATTCTCACGCACCGCAACTCCCCCGGGGTGCCGGCTTACCAGGATGCTCAGGCCAACAACAATCCGCGCCTGGCCGGGCGGGAAATCCGGGTGTTTCACGACGAGCAGATTCACTTCAGCAACCAGCCCGTGGCCCTGGCCATTGCCGACACCCTGGAGCGCGCCCAGCACGCGGCCACGCTGGTACTGGTGCAATACGAAGCCGCCCCGCCCGAAACCGACTTGGCGGCGCACGTGGGCCGGGCCATAAAGCCCCAGAAAGCCGACGACTTCCAGCGCGGGCAGCCCCGTGCCCACCAGCAGGCGCCAGTCCGCATCGAGCAGGAATACCGCACGCCGGTACAGGTGCACAACCCGCTGGAACCCCACGCCGCCATTGCCCGCTGGGACGCCGGCAAGCTGACGGTATACAACAAAACCCAGGCTCCGAAGCTGGCCCAGCAGGACTTGATGCGCATGTTTAAGCTGCCCGAAACCAGCGTACAGGTGCATTCGCCGTTCGTGGGCGGGGCCTTTGGTGGGGCGTCGCGCATCTGGCCCCAGGAAGTAGCCGCCATTCTGGGGGCCAAGCTGGTGGGGCGGCCGGTGAAAGTAGCCCTGCGGCGGGACCAAATGTTCAATATGGTGGGCTACCGGCCGTATTCCATCCAAAAAGTAGGACTGGGCGCCACGGCTACCGGGCAGCTGGTAGACATCACCCACGAGGCCTGGGGGCAGACGTCCCGGCACGAGGAATTTGCAGAGCGGATTCTGGACCCGACCAAGTCGGCCTACCGCTGCCCCAACCTGACGGCCACTTACCGCCTGGTGCCGCTGGACCTCAGCACCCCAGCCTGGACCCGCGGTCCGGGCGAGTCGAGCGGCTCGTTTGCCCTGGAGTCAGCGGTAGATGAGCTGGCCTATGCCCTGAAAATGGACCCGCTGGCGCTGCGGCTGCAGAACTTTGCCGAAACCGACCCCGCTACCGGCAAGCCCTGGAGCAGCAACCAACTGCGGCAGTGCTACGAGCGGGGCGCGGCCCGGTTTGGGTGGAATAAGCGGCCGGCGGCGCCCCGCAGCCTGCGGGACGGCGAGTGGCTGGTCGGGCAGGGCATGAGCATGGGAATCTACAAAGCTGAGCGGGCCAAAGCCGCGGCCCGGGTGCAGCTCTTTGCCGACGGCCGCCTGCTGGTGCAAGCCGCCACCGCCGACGCCGGCCCGGGCACCGGCACCATCATGACCCAGATTGCGGCCGACGCCAGCGGCGTACCGGCGGAGAATATCCGCTTCGAGCTGGGCGACTCCCTGCTGCCGCCGGCCCCGGGGCAGTTTGGCTCCCACACGGCCGCCTCGGTGGGTACGGCGGTACATGCGGCCTGCACGGCCCTGAAAGAGCAGCTGCTCACCCTGGCCCGCAGCGCGCCCGAGTGGCAGAACCGGCAGCTGCAGCCTCAGGAAGTGGTGGCCGACCGGAGCGCGGTGCGGCTGAAGCAAGATGCGCAGCAGCAGCTTTCGTACGTTGAGATTCTGCGTCAGCACAACCTGATGGGCCTCGACCTGACCCGGGAGGTGGCCCCGGGCCCCGAGCAGAAACAGTATGCGGGCAAGTCGTTTTGCGCCAACTTTGTGGAAGTGCGCGTGCATGAGCCTACCGGCACGGTGCGGATTAGCCGGGTAGTATCGGCGCTGGATGTGGGCCGGGTCCTCAACCCCCAGACGGCCCGCAGCCAGGTGCACGGCTCGGTGGTGTGGGGCATTGGCATGGCCTTATTAGAAGAAGCCCGCCTCGACCACCGCTACGGCCGCTATGTGAATCCGCAACTGGCTGAGTACCATGTACCCGTCAACGCCGACGTGCCGGCCATTGACGAAATTTTCATCGACGAGCCCGACCTCCACCTCGACCCGATGGGCGCCAAGGGCCTGGGCGAAATCGGCATGATCGGCTTCGCGGCGGCCGTGGCCAACGCCGTGTACCACGCCACCGGCCGCCGCATCCGGGAGCTGCCCATCACCCCCGACAAGCTGCTCGGCACGTTGGCCTAACCGGCTGGCGGCGCTAAGTGGGCGCTAATTTTCTTACTCTCGGCCCAACGTCAGCGGTGCCGTTACGTATGCTGCCAGATTAACCGGTTGCCAACCGCTACCGGCCGTGTCCCTAGTATCGTGCGCATGCAAAAGCTTTCCTGTATTCTATTGGTCGATGATGATCCTATTACCAACTTTCTCAACCAGCGTTTGCTCGACGAACTAAAGCTGACCGAGAAGCTGCTCGTGGCCCTGAACGGGAAAGAGGCCATTACCCTGATTGAGGAGCACTGCGTGGACCGCCAGGGCTGCCCGGCCCTGATTCTGCTGGACGTGAACATGCCCGTGATGAACGGGTTCGACTTTCTGGATGCCTACGCCCAGCTGCCCGTGGCGCAGCAGCACCCGAGCGTGGTTATCATGCTCACTACCTCCCTGCACCCGCGCGACGTGCAGCGGGTAGAGCAGCTCCAGATTGGCGGCTTTCTGAACAAGCCCCTGACCAAGGAAAAAGTAGATTCTATTCTGGCCCAGCATTTCGGCCAGCAAGCCGATTAGCGGGCAGTAGAAGGAGAGCGGTAAAAACCAACGGCAGGCAATATCTTGGGTAGGGCCGCCGGGCTGTTGCAACGTTTCGGGCGGCAAAGGTTTCTTTAGCAGTATATCAGCCCGCTTTTTCTGCTTCTCGATGAACAAACTTCTTCTTTTAACCCTGGCCGGCGGCTTGCTGCTGCGGCCTGGCTACGCCCAGCAAACCGAAAAGCTGGACGTGGCAATGTTGGAAAAAATCAAGGATGAGGGCCTGAACCGCTCCAAGGTGATGGAAACGGCCTTTTACCTGACCGACGTAACCGGGCCGCGCCTGGCCAACTCGGAAGGCCTGCAGCGGGCCAATGCCTGGACCAAGCAGCAACTCATTAGTTGGGGCCTGGTCAATGCCAACGTAGAGCCCTGGGGCACGTTTGGCCGCGGCTGGGACATTGACAAGTCGTACGTTGCCATGACGGCGCCCTACTACCACGCCATGATTGGCGCGCCCAAAGCCTGGACGCCTTCCACTACGGGCCCGGTCAAAAAGCAGGTGGTCGTGGTAAAAGCCGCCACCGAAGCCGACCTGGATGCCTACAAAGGCCGCCTGCGCGACAAAATCGTGCTGACGGAAGTAGCCACGCCGCCCAAAACTAGCTTTGAGCCCGATGCCCGCCGTTACACCGACGCCGAGCTGCAGAAGCTGACCGAAGCGCCGTCCGCAGCTCCCGCCTCGGCCGCCGATGCCGAGCGTCTGGCGGCCCGCCGGGCCCAGGCCACCCTGCGCGCCAAGATGGCCGACTTCTTTTTAAGCGAAGGAGCCGTGGCCGTGCTCAGCAGCCGTGGCGGCTCGGAAGGCACGTTCTTTACCAGCAACGGTGCGCCCTATGCCCCCGATGCCAAGCCCGTGCTGCCCGAAATGGAAATGGCTCCCGAGGACCAGCTGCGCCTGATTCGGCTGGCCGAAGCTGGTATTCCAGTGGAAATCGAGCTGGAAACCCGCACCCGCTTTCAAACCCAGGATTTGCAGGGCTACAACGTGGTGGCCGAAATTCCGGGCACCGACCGGAAGCTGAAAAGTGAGGTGGTCATGCTCGGCGGCCACCTCGACTCCTGGCACGCAGCCAGCGGAGCTACCGACAATGCCGCCGGTTGCGCCATCATGATGGAAGCTGTCCGCATTCTGAAGGCCGCCGGCGTGCAGCCCCGCCGCACCATCCGCATTGCGCTCTGGGGCGAGGAAGAGCAGGGCCTGCACGGCTCCCGCAACTACGTGAAAAACCACTTTGCCGACCTGGCCACCATGCAGCTGCTACCCGACCACGCCAAGCTGGCCGCCTACTTCAACCTGGACAATGGCGCGGGCAAAATTCGGGGCATCTACACCCAGGGCAACGAGGCCGTGATGCCCATTTTCAGCCAGTGGCTCAAACCCCTGGCCGAGATGGGGGCTACCACCGTCACCAAGCGCAACACCGGCGGCACCGACCACCTCTCCTTCGACGCGGTGGGGCTGCCGGGCTTCCAGTTTATCCAGGACCCGCTCGACTACGGCACCCGCACCCACCACACCAACATGGACACCTACGAGCGGCTTCCGCCCAACGACCTCAAGCAGGCAGCCGTGGTGGTGGCTACCTTCGTTTACAACGCGGCCATGCGGGACCAGAAGCTGCCCCGCAAGCCCTTGCCCACTGCCAGTAAAGCTCAGTAAGGCCCGCCACTTTCACCAGCCTGACCAACGCCCCGCCAGCTCGTCTGCCGGGGCGTTGCGCATTCTGACGGGGCCACTCTTTGCCGTTCGTCGCGTAGCTTAGGGGCCCGCCACCGCTGCTTTGTATGAAACTTCCCGCCCGCCTTTTCCTTTCACTGCTTGCCTTAGGATCTTGCCAGGTGCATAAGAATACGTCTTCCAACTCCTCAGCAATTCCCGCTGCTGCCCCGGCCACCACCGCGCCCGTGTGGCAGTCGGCGGCCTACACCGTGTACCGCGACTCGGTGGTACAGGGCCCGCACGTGGCCCGGGCTCTTTCGCGCCGGGAGCTGACCTCCAACTACCGCAGCCCGGCCAACGCCTTTCAGAGTCCGCGCATCAGCTTTAAGTTCAGCCTCAACGGCAAGGACAACGAAATGCCGCCCGGTCAGGACCACGTGCTGGTAGCCCTGCCGGCGGCCGGCGGACAAACCCTGGAAACCCCAGTCATCGTCTTTGGGCAGCAGTACCTGGACAACACCGCGGTGCCCGCGGAAACGTACCTAGCACCCAACACCCCGCTCCGGATTCGGCTGGACCTGCGGCCCCTGCTGGCGGCCTTTCAGCAGCAGGGCTTCTTCCAGCTCTACAACGGGCAGAAGCTGTACAAGGACGACTTCAAGCACGTGTTTGTGGCCGGCAATGCGGCGCCCCTCAGCTGGGATTTCGACAACCTGATCAACAAGCCCGGGCTGGAGCTCAAGGACCCCGACGGCAACGGCATCTACGAAACCACGGTGGTGCTCAACGCCCATTCCGAGGAGAAAACCACCGCCGCGCACTGGCAAGCTTCCCTCGACGTAGCGGCTTTTCCCCAGCTCACCTCCGATTACCCGCTGCTCAACGCACTGTATAACCTGGCCCTGGAGGAAGCCAAACGCGCCGTAGAGCCCGACGGCACCTTCCGCACCGGGCAGGAGTGGGCCGGCGTCTGGACCCGCGACATCAGCTACTCCATCATCCTGGCCCAGGCCGCCCTGCAGCCCGAAGTAGCCAAAACCAGCCTGCTGCGCAAAGTCACGCCCGCCGGCCGCATTATTCAGGACACGGGCACGGGCGGAGCTTACCCGTGCTCCACCGACCGGATGATCTGGGCCGTGGCCGCCTGGGAAATTTACAAAACCACCGGCGACGAGGCCTGGCTGCGTAAAGTGTACCCCATTATCAAGAACTCGATTGAGGATGACGTGCTGGTGGCTTACAACCCGCAAACCGGCTTGGTACGCGGCGAGTCGTCGTTTCTGGATTGGCGGGAGCAGACCTACCCGAAGTGGATGCAGCCGGTAGATATTTACCAGTCGGAAAGCCTGGGTACCAACGCCGTGCATTTTGAGGCCAACCAAGTGCTGGCGCAGATGGCCGACCAGCTGGGCCAAGCCGACGTGGCCCAAACAGCCCGGAGCCGGGCGGCAAGCATCAAATTTGGCATCAATGAACACCTGTGGCTTGAAGAAAAAGGTTACTACGGGCAGTTTCGCTACGGCCGCGTGTACCAGCACTTGTCGCCCAAAGCCGAGGCCCTGGGTGAAGCCCTGACGGTGCTCTTTGGCGTGGCCGAAGGCAGCCGGCCCCAAACCGTCGTGGCCCGCACGCCGGTCATGGACTACGGCATTCCCTGCATTTACCCGCAGATTGCGGGCATTCCGCCCTACCACAACAATGCCGTGTGGCCCTTTGTGCAAAGCTACTGGGGGCTAGCCGCGGCCAAGGTTGGCAACGAGGCATCCTTTCTGGAAAGCCTGATGGCCGTGGCCCGGCCGGCCGCTTTGTTTCTGACCAACAAGGAAAACTTTGTGGCCAGCAACGGCGACTTCAGCGGCACCCAGATCAACAGCAGCAATATGCTCTGGAGTCTTTCCGGCGCGCTGGGCCTAGTCTACAAGGGCTTGTTTGGTATGGACTTTCAGGCTGCCGGCCTCCGTTTCCAGCCGTTAGTGCCCCAAGCCCTGCAGGGCACCCGCCGACTCACGGGCTTCCGCTACCGGGGCGCGGTGCTCAACATTGAAATGGTGGGATTTGGGCAGGGTATTAAAAGCATTACCCTCGACGAGCAGCCTCTGCCGGACGCCACGCTGCCGGCCACGCTCACCGGCTCCCACGACGTCCGCATTGAGTTGCCCAGCGTTGCGCTGGCAGCCTCCGCGCAAAACAAAGTGGCCCACCACGTGGCGCCTATGACCCCAGCCGTGCGCTATACCAACGGCCAATTAACCTGGGCTCCGGTGGAAGGCGCCCGAGCCTACCAGGTGCTACGCAATGGTCAATTTGCGGCCCGCACCACCACCACCGAGTTTGCTGTGCCAGCCGCCAGCTGCTATGCCGAATACCAAGTGCTGGCCATTGATGCCCAAAACCACGAGTCCTTCGCTAGTGAGCCCCTGGCTGTGGAAGCCGGGAAGCTTCAGCGCGTCTACGACCTGGGCACGGGCCGGTCGAAGTCCGGCAAGCCTTACCAGGGCTACACCGGCCAGGGTTTCGTGGAAATCAGCAAGACGCAGAACAAGACGCTGGCCGTGCCCGTCGTAGTGGCGGAGGCTGGCCTCTACGCCGTTGATTTTCGCTACGCCAACGGTAACGGGCCCATCAATACCAGCAACAAGTGCGCTATCCGGACCCTGCGCCGCGGCCGGCAGCTGCTGGGCACCGTGGTGCTGCCCCAGCGCGGGGTAGATGAATGGTCCGACTGGGGCTTTTCCAACCCTATACTAGTGCGCCTGGAAAAAGGGCTGCACCCGCTCACTCTCACTCTCGAAGCCGCCAATGAGAATATGAACGGGGAAGTCAACCAGGCTATGCTCGACTACCTGCGCCTGACCAGGATTGACTAAAACGCAGTAACAATAAGGCCGGCAGGTAACTGCCGGGCCTTATTGTTGGGCTTACTTGCTAGGAAAGCTTTTCCTTGAACAGGCGCAGCGTCCGGTCCCAGGCCAGCTTGGCGGCTTCGGCGTTGTAGCGGGCAGGGGAGGAGTCGTTATTGAAGGCGTGGTTAACTCCTTCGTAGATAAACTGCTCGTAGGGCACCTGAGCGGCCTTCAGGGCGGCCTCGTAGGCAGCGGCTCCGGCGTTTACCCGCTCATCGAGGCCGCCGTAATGCAGCATCACGGTGGCTTTTATCATGGGGACGTCCTCGGCCTTGGGCTGCATGCCGTAGTACGCCACGGCCGCGTTTAGCCGGGAGTCGTGCACGGCCAGCTGGTTGGCCAAGGCTCCGCCCCAGCAAAAGCCTACGCAGCCGGTCTTGCCGTTGCTGTCGGGGCGGTTGCGCAGGTAGTTCAGGGCCCGCAGGTAGTTGCCCAGGTTCTGCTGAGCATCGAGCTTGCCAATCAGGGTGCGGCCCTCGTCCTCGTTGGCCGGCGTGCCCCAAACGGCGACAGGGCATCTACCCCAATGCCAAGTAGCCGGCCTTGGCCACGCGGCGCGTCACGTCCTTGATGTGGGGTGTCAGGCCGCGGTTTTCGTGAATCACCACCACTGCCCCGCGCTTTTTGCGGCCCTTGGGGCGGGCCAGGTAGCCCTTCATGGTGGAGGCATCCCCTGGCCAGCTTACTTCCTCGATGACCAGGTCTTTGTCGGACTCCTCGATGGTAGCCGCCTCGGCATAGCCTGGGTCCAGCACCGACAGGGCCGTCATGGCTAGGGCCAGGCCACCGGTCAGCTTTACCAGCCGCTCCATAAACTCCATGCGGGTCAGGGGCTTGTGGGTATACTCGTCAAACAGGTTGATAATGCGCTGGTCCATACCAAGGAGAATGAGGGCGGGGAATTTTCAGGAAGATATGCAGAAGAAAGGGTTTAGTCCAGCTTCCCGGCCGTGCTGCTTGCCCCGCAAAAAAAGCCCAGCGGCCATTGGCCGCTGGGCTTCGTGAGGACCGGTTTGGTACCGACTGCTAGTTGGCCTTCGTCGGGCAGGCACCGGGAGCATAGGAGCGCAACCCGGCTTTATCTGCTTCACAGGCGTTGGAGTACGTCTTGTTGTCGCAGCCGCACACGGGGGCATACTGGGCCGTGCAGCCCGCATCCGGGTTGACTTTAGCCGGGTCGATGCAGTCCGTCGGCCCCATCGGGCAGATAGCCAGATCTGGTTCCTTGGGGCTACTTCGGTGCGCTGGCAGGCGCTAACCAGGCCGGCGGCCAGGCTCAATACGAGTAAGGTGCGTTTCATAGGGAATAAGTGCCAGGTGAAAGAATCTCTCTACTGGGAGTAGCTAGCCCGCCCACTGGTTGCATCCACTGGTTGTTATTCTTCCCGGTGCACGGTATCCATTGAGAAAGCCGGCACGCAGATCGACCAGTACTCGCACTCGGCGTCGAAGGGGTTGGAGTAGCGCACCCGGGCCCCGGCCTTGATCAGCAGCGACTCGCCGGCGCCCAGCTCTATGGTGTCGCCGTCGACTTCGAAGCGCTTGCGACCCCGCACCACGATGGTAATTTCGTCGAACTGCGGGTTCTGGTGGGGCTCGCTCCACTGGGGCGGGGCCACCATGTGCGCCACGCTGTAGGCACCGGTCTGGGTGCTGGCCAGGCCGATGTGCTCCTCAATGAGCTTGCCGTCGGTGGTGGGGACGCGAAACGGGTTCTGCTGCCGGAAATACCGTTTTTCAGCCATAATTCGGGAAGTAGTTACTTGGTGGTAGAGCCCGGGCACTCGCCCTTGGTGAAGGACGTGACGCCCGCATTGGTGGCCGCGCAGGCGTTGCCGTAGGTTTTGCCGTCGCAGCCGCATACCGGGTCATACTGCATGGTGCACACGGCGTCGGTGCGGACTTTGGCCGGGTCGATACAGGCCGGGGTGCTGGCCGTGGGCGTGGCGCGGTTGCAGGCCAGCAAGGAGAAAAACAGCCCTACGGCTGCTGCAGATCGGAACATGGTAAAAAGCTTAGGTGAGGATAATGCCTGAAACGAGGCCGGTGCAAATATGGGGCAGGAGAGTAGATATTTTACTTTGACTATTTTTAGCTTTGGCCCATAACCCGGTTGGCCGGGCTTCGTATAGGCAGGCAGACTGGCCCCAGAGCGGCTGAGCTTACGTTCCGTATGCCGCCCCTGCCGACTGCCTAACCCGCACGAACTAGTCCGACCAACCACTGTTCATTTGTTCACCCATTCTCTCTAACACCATGTCGTATCACGAAGAAGACAACTCGGGTAAAATCCTTTTGGCTGCTCTGGCAGGCGCCGGCGCTGGCATCATTGCCGGTATGCTGATGGCCCCCGATAAAGGCAAAGCAACCCGCGAAAACCTGCGCAGCGCAGCTACCAAATACAGCGGCACGCTGGGCGAGCAGCTCTCCAAATATGGTGAAGAGCTCGACTCGAAATTCAAAGGCTACGTGGAGAAGCTCGAAGATATGGGCATCACCGGCGTAGGCAGCAGCCTGAACCTGAAAGGCGACTGGAACGAGTCGAAAGGCAAGCTGAAGCAGCAGTACGCGCAGCTGACCGACGAGGACCTGGAGTACTCGGAAGGCAAAGGTGACGAGCTCATCGGCCGCCTGCAAACCAAGCTGGGCAAAGGCAAGCGTGAAATCACGAAACTGCTGAACGACCTGTAAGCCACTTGCGGCTTTCGCATTCTTGTAAAAACGGCCTTGCTTCCTATCCGGGAACAAGGCCGTTTTTTGTATAACCTTCGGTATATATCCGCGTTTAGTGTTTTCAGCGCTGTTTTAGTGGCAGCCTGCCTTGTACCGTATCTAATTAACTGCCTACTCTTTTTGTGATGAAAGACAACAACGGAAAAGTAATCCTTTCCCTGCTGGTGGGTGCCACCGCAGGCGTAGTGGCCGGCCTGCTGCTGGCTCCCGAAACCGGCACTGAAACCCGCACGGGCCTGAAAAAGTCGGCCTCCAAGTGGAGCGACGACCTGAGCAAGCTGCTCAAGGAGTCCGTGGCCCGCATCAACTCGCCCAAGACTGGCGACGCGGCCACCGACGAAAGCCGGAGCGCGGCCGATGAGGTGCTCAGCTCTATGGGCCAGGACACGGGCACGGGGGCTAGCTCCCACACCACTACGGCGGCCAACACGCCCGGCGCCCCGGAGGAAAACGTCAATCCGGAAGCCTCCGACACGAGCGAGTTTAGCCGTTCGTAATTTTTTTTCACGGCAGCGTAACCTTAGCGTAACGGGGCCGTTAAAGACAATACAACGAGCTTGAAAGAAGGTCGGAGAAGCTGGTAAAGTAAAATTGCCGACAGTAGGAGCTTCTAGCGGTAACGGTTTAAGTGCCCCTAGCAAAATCAGACTTGTCCATCGCACATTTCTTTATCGTGCCCCGATTGGAAGGGTAAGCAAGTTGTACTAAAGAAAAGCCTCCCGCGACATTACGCGGGAGGCTTTTCGATTTTTAGGCCCTTTGCTATTGCTGCCCGCTCAGGAAGTTTTGAGCCGCTGCATAAACTCCCGAAAGGCGGGGGCAAACTCCTCAAACAGCGGATGCTGCCGATTCTTGAGCATAACCTCGCTAAAGAGCTTAAGCCCGATGGCAAACTCCGTAGACTGCTCCGGCTCCTGAAATAAGTCGCGCTGCTGCAGGCGCTCAATGATCTGAAAGATGTCGTCGTGGTTGCCGAACGTTAGCTCGATGGGTTTGGGCTGGGGGCTGTCGGGCTGAATGCCCGCAACCTGTTCCAGGCGTAGGCGGTACGAATAAGCGCGTTTGTTCATGGCTCTAATTGAAGATACCAAAGGGCAGACATTTTGGCGGCCTGCTTACCTTATTGTGATGGTGTAGGAGCCCTACTTAAAATGCCTGTAGCGCCGCGTAACGGCCGATTGTAAATTTTTTTTGCTTCATCCGTAACCTTCCTTTCAGCCTCCCGTTAAAGCTAACATAACCGACTTATATGAAGTTGGGATGTCTTGAAAGCAAAATTGCCCGCTGTAGAGCTTCTACCAGAAATTCAAAACCTCCGGTAGCAAAATCGTACAGGACTGTTGGTAAGCTTCTTTTAGGAATCCCGTTAGAACACCCGATAGGTTAGTTATCAAAAGAAAAGCCTCCTGCGACATTACGCAGGAGGCTTTTCGACGTTTATACCCTTTCCGTTTTTCAGCCGGGCCGCCGGCTCAGGCATGTGCCCGAAGGCCCGCCACAGCTGTGATGCATACCCCGGCGTTTTCCCGACGGCCTGTCACAGTCGTGATGGGGTGTCCCGGGTTTTCCCGAGTACCTATTACGACTGTGACAGGTGCCCCGGCTTTTCCGAGGGTGTATCACAGTTGTGATGGGTGGTCGTGAAAAGGCCCGAGTGCCTATCACAGTCGTGACAAGCCTTCGGGCCTTTTGCGGAGTATCTATCACAGTTGTGGCGGGCCCTGCGGAGTTTTCCGAAGGGCCCGCCACGACCAAGGTCACTTATTCGCCCGACTCGGGCTTGGGTGCGTTTTCCGACTTGCTGTACTCGGGCTTCATCTGGGGGAAGAAGAGCACGTCCTGAATCGAGTTGGAGTTGGTCATAATCATGCTCAGGCGGTCGATACCGATGCCCAGGCCGGCCGTAGGCGGCATACCGTACTCAAGGGCCCGCAGGAAGTCCTCGTCGAGCACCATAGCTTCCGTGTCGCCGCGCTTGCCCAGCTCCAACTGGTCCTCGAAGCGCTGGCGCTGGTCGATGGGGTCGTTGAGCTCGGAGAAAGCGTTACAGATTTCCTTGCCGTTGCAGATAGCCTCGAAGCGCTCTACCAGGCCGGGCTTGGAGCGGTGCTTCTTGGCCAGTGGCGACATCTCCACGGGGTAGTCGGTAATGAACGTGGGCTGAATCAGCTTGGGCTCCACGTGCTCCCCGAAGATTTCGTCGATGATTTTGGCTTTGCCCATGCTCGGGTCGAGGCCCACTTTGAGCTCCTTGGCCGCAGCACGCAGCTCGTCTTCGCTCTTGCCGTCGATGTTGAAGCCGGTGAAGTGCTCGATAGACTCGGCCATGGTGAAACGCTTCCAGGGGCGCTGGAAGTTAATTAGGTTCTCACCCACCTGCACTTCGGTTTTGCCGTGCAATGCCAAGGCTACACGCTCCACCATTTCTTCCACCAGGTCCATCATCCAGTAGTAGTCCTTGTAAGCTACGTAGAGCTCCATCTGGGTAAACTCCGGGTTGTGGAACCGGCTCATGCCTTCGTTGCGGAAGTCCTTCGAGAATTCATACACCCCGTCGAAGCCGCCGACAATGAGGCGCTTGAGGTACAGCTCGTTGGCAATGCGCAGGTAAAGCGTCATGTCCAGCGTGTTGTGGTGGGTCTTGAAGGGCCGGGCAGCGGCACCCCGTACAGGGGCTGCAGGATCGGGGTTTCTACCTCCAGGTAGCCTTTGTCGTTGAGGTAGTTGCGCATGGCCTGCACCAGCTGGGTCCGCTTGATGAAAGCGTCGCGCACGTGCGGGTTTACCACCAAGTCCACGTAGCGCTGACGGTAGCGGGCTTCGGGGTCGGTGAAGGCATCGTAAATGGTTTCTTTTCCAGTTGCTTCATCTACCACGCGACGCACCACGGGCAGGGGGCGCAACGCTTTGCTCAGCACCGTCAGGCCGGTTACGTGCACCGAAGTTTCGCCCACCATGGTTTTAAAGACATGGCCTTTCACCCCGATAAAGTCGCCCAGGTCGAGCAGCTTCTTGAATACGGTGTTGTAAAGCTCCTTGTCTTCACCGGGGCAGATTTCGTCCCGGTTGATATAGAGCTGAATGCGGCCCGACGCGTCCTGCAACTCGGCAAACGAGGCCTTGCCCTTCACCCGCACCGACATCAGCCGGCCCGCCAGGCTTACTTCCTGGAAGTTGTTGAGCTCGGGGTGGTAGTTATCGAGGATTTCCTGGGCGTAGAAGTTTACATCGAATAGCTCGGACGGATACGGTTCAATGCCGAGCTTCTGAAGTTCCTCCAGCTTCTGGCGGCGTATCTGTTCCTGTTCGCTGAGGTGCTGCATGAGAATGGTCGTTTATAAGCCTGCAAAGGTAGTCTGAAACAAAGATTTTCACAGTGTATAAAGCGTTATGGATTTAACGGTTAATCTGAAGGCAAACCACCGTCATGTCGACCAACGGGAGACATCCCGCGTGCAATGGTAAAATCAGTTATTACTACACGCGAGATGTCTCCCATTGGTCGACATGACGTGCGGTTGTAAGCTACTCTGTTTAAACAAACAAAAAGCGCCATCCCAGAGGAATGGCGCTTACGTGTATATGGAGTAAGGCACAATGTACTAGTGCGGGATGCTTAGGCAGCGATGCCCATCGGCTGCTGGGGCTCCTGGCCCGTGAGCAGCGGCTCAATGCGGGTGTGCAGGCGCTCCACTACGAAGTTGTTTTGCAGGTGCTTCGGCAATTCCTTAACCAGCTGCTGGTAGCGCTCTAAGCCCATAGCCTTGGCAATGTAGCTCTCGTGAATACCGTTGAGGTAGCTCACAATGTTGAGCAGCGACTGGTGAAACAGCTTGAAGTCAATCTCAGCTTCCACGTAGCGCTCAATCTCCCGGCTGGTCTGCGAAATGCGCAGGCGACCCAGCAGATCGAAGATGGTGGTATAACCCAGGCGCCAAGTAATCTGCTGCCAGTGCGAGGCCGTCCACTTATCGAGCACCTTACCGGTCTTCTGGCTGCGGATAGCGGTATTGGGGTTGGCTTGCACCTGCTGGCGAGTAATCTGGGCCTTCATCTTGCGGGTAGTGCGCAGAAACTGGCCAATCTGAGCCTGGGCTTCAATCTCCTTGCCGGCAATGTGCAGACCAGGCTTGTAGCCAGCCAGCGGCAGGCGGTGAATGCTAAAGTCGCCATAAGCACCGGCGGCATAGAACGACACCGGCCGTGGATACGCATTACGCACCACCAAACGGCCTACCTCCCGCCGAATAAGCGAAGGGTTGTTGGAACGTACGCCAGCCGTGTACAGGAAAGCCTGCAAACCCGACAGGATGGTATGATACGCCTGGGGGAAGGTCCAGTGCAGGGCATTGCGCAGATACTCTTCGTCGCCCAGCTCGGCCGTGGCGCGCAGGGCATACTCCGTGCTCCAGCAAGCCTGCAACAGCTTGCTTACCGCCTGGATATCAGCCTCCGTCAGCTCTGCTTCGTGAGCCCGGAAGAAGGGGAGGTGCTGCAAGCCACCCGTTGCATCATCATTTTCTTGAATATGATAGTTGATGGCAAAGAAGTAGTTGAGGAACACCTGGGCCGGAATAGACTTGCGCCAGGTTTCCTCGGCTTGCTTTTGCTCGTCCGTGACGAGCGGAAGGATGTTGTTCTCAGTTGTCGTTGTCATGCTAAGTAAACAGCTAGAGGCTAGTATGAGTTGCATATTTACTAATTTTTTTCGCAATTTGCAATGGATTACCTTTGTGTTAGTAATCAGTTAGTTATGTATGAATTAATGATTAGTATTACTAGATTGATAGTTGCGGTTTTTAGGGTCGATTTGCTAACTATATTGGCCGATGCTTTTGGGCAAAAAAGAAGCCCCACGTCACTGACGCGGGGGCTTCTTTTTTGCGAATTAAAGGAGCTTACAGCTGATCTTTGATAACAGCTACGGCTTCGCGCAGGGTGATATCGTTTTTCAGATTCTTAGTGAAGCGGCCAGCGCGGTTTACCTCAACCGTATCGGAGCCTAACTGCCGCAGGTCGACTGAGAGAGGGGCAATGGCCAGCGGCTGAGCGGCTTTCTGCACGGCTTCGTACTTCTCCGACTCGGCTTTGGCTTGCTCTTGCTCAGCCCGGAAAGCGGTGAGCTTCAGCGACACCATCGTGTCATCCTTACGCTTACGCATGCGCTGTACCATTTCGTTCATCAGCTTAAAGCTGGCGCTGCTGGCAACGCGGGCCTGGCTGGCGGTACGGAGCTTGTCGATAGCCGGAGCAGCATTCCAAGCCTTGTAACGGGCCGGGGTGATTTCGTCCCACTTCAGCGGGTAATCAGACTCCTTCTCACCCTGATCCAGGTAGCTGTAGGCATCGGGCAGGGCAATATCAGGCACTACTCCTTTGAACTGCGTCGAACCACCGTTGATGCGGTAAAACTTCTGGGTAGTGAGCTTCAGGGAGCCAAAAGGCTTCAGGCTGCTGAAATCACCCAGCATATCGTCGAGGTCGAAGATGCGCTGCACAGTGCCTTTGCCATAGGTGCTGGCACCCATAATCACGCCACGCTTGTAGTCTTGCATAGCAGCGGCCAGAATTTCGGAGGCCGAAGCGCTGAACTTGTTTACCAATACCACCAGCGGACCGTTGTACTGCACGCGGGGTCACGGTCGTTGAGGATGCTGGGTGAGCCCTGGGGCGAACGAACCTGCACCACTGGGCCACTTTCTACAAACAAGCCGGCCATTTCCACGGCATCCTGCAGTGAGCCACCGCCATTGGAGCGCAGGTCGAATACAATACCGTCAACATTCTCCTGACGGAGCTTCTCTAGTTCCTTCTTCACATCCTCGGCCGAGCTGCGACCACCGTTGTCGTTGAAGTCAGCATAGAAAGTGGGCAGGCGCAGATAGCCGATTTTCTTGCCGTTCTCCTGAATGGTAGCCGACTGCGCGTAGGTTTCTTTCAGCACCACCACGTCGCGGATGATGGAAATAATCTTGGTGCTGGCGTCGGGCTTTTTCACGGTTAGGCGCACTTCCGTGCCCTTTTTGCCTTTGATCAGAGCTACTGCCTTGTCTAAGCGCAAGCCTTCAACCGACACTGGCTCAGCGGCACCCTGCGCTACACGCAGAATAATGTCCCCGGCCTTCAACTCACCCTGGCGGTAGGAAGCCGAGCCCGGAATAACATCTGATACCTTAATCTGGCCATCTTTCTCCTGCAGCGAAGCTCCAATACCTTCGAAGCGGCCAGTCATGGCTACGTCAAAGCTTTCCTTGTCGCGCGGGGCAAAGTACTCGGTGTGGGGGTCGTAGGTGTTGGCAATGGTGTTGGCGTACACAGCTAGGCGCTCATTGGCGTCAGTCTGTGCCATGTCCTTGAACTGCTCGTCAAAGTACTTGAGCACCCGCTTGCGGGCTTCAGCTTCCATTTCGGCTGGCGTACGAGTAGGCTCAGAAGTAGTGGCGGCCGAGGGCTGAACAGAAGTAGATGCCAGGGGCTTATCCTTCTTCTTTTTCTGCTCATCCATCATCTCCGACACCCGAATCAGGGTCTGATACTTCAGATACTTGCGCCACTCTTCGCGCTGAGCGGCAGCATCGGCGGCAAATACCATCTTATCCGCTTCCGTCTCAAAGGACTCTTCCTTAGTGAAGTCAAAGGGCTTGGAAAGGATGTCGCGGTACAGGGCCTGAATGTCCTTCGTGCGCTGCTCCATGAGCTTGGTGCTCAGGTCCAGAAACTCGTGGGTGCCACGACGCACCTGGTCATCAATATCATTTTGGTATTTGCGCAGCTGAGCCACGTCCGACTGCAGCAGGAACTTCTTATTATAGTCGATGCGCTTCAGGTACAGGTCAAAAACCCGCTTGGAGAAATTGTCATCAACCTTCTCGGGCTGGTAATGCGCCGCGCTAAGTCCCTGTAGCATGGCTTTGATGAGCACCTCGTCTTTTTGGGGCGGACTAGCATCATTACGCCGATACAGCTTATAGGAAGCCAGCACGAAGACTGCCAGCACCAACGAGGCATATAGGCCTATTTTCAGTCGGGGGGAAGACATGGAAAATCAGAATGAGATGGAAAATCAAATGTAAACAAAAGCCGTTCCGAACACTCGAACCCGTCAAACCGACGGCTTTCACTCAAAACGCGCAGACAGCTATAATAAGTGCCCCGGAGCCGCTTTCAATGCTAAGGGTGAGATTTTACCTGTAGGGTTGCACTACTCGTCAGCGCGTTAGCTTCTACTAATACCTTAAAGCAATTTCAACTCAAGGCTAAGTCAACCACTTTCATATTCTTAAAAGGATATACGAAGGCATAGCAAGAAAAAGTTGGCGGAAAGGCAAAATAAAAAGGCCTCCTACACAAGGTAGGAGGCCTTTTCTAACAAGAAGCTTTATGGCTTATTCAGAAGCTTAGTAGCGACGTACACGGTCGCCGTTGCTGCGACGGAATTCGTCTTCGAAGTACTGAGCATCTTCAGCGTTGCGGGGTTTTACACCCATTACAATGCCACCGTTCTTGATGTCGCTTTCGTACTCAGCGGCATGCTCTTCGGGAATGCCCGAGCCTACCAGAGCGCCTACCAGGCCACCCGTCAGACCACCGGCACCAGCACCAGCCAGAGCGGCGGCGATAGGACCAGCAATTACGAGGCCCAGGCCGGGCAGAGCTACCGAAGTACCGATAGCAGCAATGGCACCAATGATAGCACCAGCCGTGCCACCGATGGCCGAGCCTACGCCGGCACCTTCCATAGCTTTGTCACCGAGGTCGGTGTGGGCCGTGTTGTCACCGAAGTGCGTTTTACGGGTTTCGTCCGACATCAGCACGTTCACGTCGTCTTTGCCGTAGCCACGCGACGAGAGAGACTGGTAAGCACGCTCGGCGCTGTCACGGTCACGGAACGAGCTGGTCAGCATGCTGGGGCCCGAAGTATTCTGGTAAGGCTGGCCGGTTACAGCGTGAGCTGCTTCGTCGCCAGCATTTTGTACTGCATCAATACCACGGCCTACTACGGCACCAGGAGTGCCTGCAATGGCAGCACCTTTAGCCGTTGCGCTATAGTCATCACCGCCAACGTTGGAGGAAGAGGCACCCGTGCCAGCGTTGTAGCTCGTGCCTTCGTTGCTCGAGCTGTTGCCAAAACCGGTACCAGTGTTAGAAGTACCATAGTTAGCGCCTGAGCCAGTACCGGTGTTCTGCGGGTTGTTCGAATCGTTGGTGTTCATCGGATGAAGGAGTTGAGTGAGGAAAGGAATAGTTAAGATCTAGTTGAAGAAATGCTACTGGGAAGTAGTATGTGCTTCAGCTTCGGGGATCTTAACGTGAGCATTCCACGAGGGGTTACAAAAAAACTGTTACCAGTCAAGTACCCAGCCTCATTTTTTCAATTAAACTTCACCCTAACACCTTATAGCAGCTATTATTAAGCGAACTGCTCGTAATTAGCCGGGTCTGCCCAGAAGGCACGGCATTCCCGCCGCATGGTTTTAAGAAAGTCTGGATCCTGCTTCAGGGTGCGCCACTCGCCCATACCGAGTCTTTCGCAGAGCTTGTAGAAGTTGTCGCCCTGCCCTTTGGAGCCCTCCACTTTTACCAAGCAGCTCAGTACCGGGCGCCCAGCTTGATATTCATTTTCCGAGATTTCGGCCAGCAGCTCGTTCAAACGGGCTTTCTCGTGGGAGATTTCCAGGTTGAAGCCTAGCTCGGCTTCCTGTACCAGATTGAGGTAGCTGGTGGTGCCCACCTGGTGGCGGGCAAAACGGATTAAATGGCTGCGAACTCGGCCGATCATTTGGGTAGGGAGCGTAATGGGTGCTGAAAGTAACAAAAAAGGCCCACAACCCAGAATTAACGTTTCTGGGTGGTGGGCCGCCGCAAGCCAAAATTGTGCCGGGGAGGGAAAATCCTATTTTTGAGCCTTTCGGCGGGCTATTTCTTTTTGAATTAAGAGGAACTCCCGGCTGCTCTGGCCCGCAATGGCCGTATTCTCATCGGCGCGCCGCAGTAGATAAGGCATTACCGACTCAACCGGGCCGTAAGGCACATATTTAGCCGTGTTATACCCCGCATTGGCTAGGTTGTAGGTAAGGTTGTCGCTCATGCCGTAGAGCTGGGCAAACCAGATGCGCGGGTCGCCGGGGCGCAAGCCAGCCTCGTGCATAAGCTCAGTTAGCAGCAGGGAACTGGCTTCGTTATGAGTACCAGCACAGATGCTAATCCGGTCGGCGTGGGTGACGCAATAGCGCAGAGCTTCGTCGTAGAGCTGATCGGTGGCTTCCTTGGTCGGGTTGATGGGATTCTGATAGCCCCGCTGGGTAGCTACGCGGCCTTCCTTTTCCATGTAAGCGCCCCGTACCAGCTTGCCGCCCAAGTAGTAGTTGCCCTGCACAGCTGCCGTGTAGGCTTGCTGAATAGCCTCGAGCCGGTCGTGGCGGTACAGCTGGTAAGTGTTCCAGACGATGGCCGACTCGCGGTTGTACTTGGCCATCATTTCGTAGGCCAGCGTGTCGATGGTATCCTGAAACCAGCTTTCCTCGGCATCCACGAACACGCGCACACCATATTGATGAGCCCGGGCACAGATGGCGTCTACCCGGGCTTTAGCCAAGTCGTAGCTTTTTTGCTCAGCCGCCGTGAGCGACTTACCGCTCTGAACCTTTTCCAGCAAGCCGCTATCGGCCACGCCGGTTACTTTAAAAACTGAGAAAGGGATGTGAGTAGAGCGGTGGGCCAGGTCAATGGTGGCCAGAATTTCGTCGCGGGTGTGGTCGAAGCTTTTATCGTTGCCTTCGCCTTCCACCGAATAGTCGAGAATGGTACCGATGTTATAGCGACCAAGCTCTTCTATGACGGGCAAACACTCGCGGATGGTTTCGCCGCCGCAGAACTGCTCGAAGATGGTTTTCTTGATCAGAAACTTAACCGGCAGATGCCATTTCAAGGCCGTTTTCATCAGGCCGCCCCCGGTTTTTACCAAGGTGTTGTTGTTCATGGCGGCGAACCGGGCGTACATTTTGCGCAGTTCGAGGTCCGACTTGGAGGCAAAGGCAACAGCCGTGTCGGTAAAGGAAATGGGCGGAGATTGGGTTACTGGCATGCGGGTGGCTAGCTTTGGGCGGGCTAATGGGAGAGGCCGTTTGGCGGGGCGAAGATAGCCGTTAAACATCGTTTCGGGCCGCAGAGTTACCACAGTGTCCAGCCTTTTTCGGGTACTGCTCCGGTAAGCCCCCGCGGAGTGGTTCCGCATCTTATTCTCTTTTACGCCATCTATGGAAAGCGCAATTACCTCCGAAACCTTTTTCACCCGGCTACTGACCGCCAAAGAGCAGCCGCTCCTGATAGCTGGCCCCTGCAGTGCCGAAACGGAAGACCAGGTATTGACCACCGCCCGCGACCTGAAAGCGCTGGGAAAAGTCGACCTGTTCCGGGCCGGAATCTGGAAGCCGCGCACCCGGCCGGGTTCGTTTGAGGGCGTGGGAGTAGGGGGGCTGCACTGGTTGCGCCGGGTAAAAGAAGAAGTGGGCCTGCCTGTGACAGTGGAAGTCGCCACGCCGCGGCATGTGGAAGATGCACTGGCTTACGGAGTAGAGGTACTCTGGATTGGGGCCCGCACTACCGTCAATCCTTTTGCCGTGCAGGAGTTAGCCGATGCATTGGCTGGTACAAATGTGCCCGTAATGGTAAAAAATCCGGTAAATCCCGACGTGGCGCTCTGGGCCGGCGCCCTGGAACGGCTGGAGCGGGCTGGTATCACGCAGCTGGCCGCCATTCACCGGGGCTTCAGCACGTTTGCGCCCTCGCGCTACCGCAACGCACCTACTTGGCAGTTGGCCATCGAGCTAAAAACCCGCTTTCCGCACCTGCCGCTCATCTGTGACCCCAGCCACATTGGTGGCCGCCGCGACCTGCTCCTGCCCATTGCTCAGAAGGCCCTGGACCTGGATTACGACGGACTGATGATTGAAACTCACCCCGACCCGGACCACGCCTGGAGCGACGCCGAGCAGCAGATAACGCCCCAGCGGCTGGGCGAAATGCTGACCGAACTCAAGTACCGCTACCGCTCCAGCGACAACGCCGACTACTTGAACAAAGCCGAAGAGTTGCGCCAGAAAATGGATGTGGCCGACCGGGAAATTATCGAAGCCCTGGCCCGGCGCATGTCGCTGGTCGAAGAGTTGGCCGAGTACAAGAAGGAAAACAACGTCAAGATTCTGCAACTGGACCGCTGGAACGAGATTTTTACGTCCCGGCTGCAATGGGCCGAGAAGCTGCGCGTCAACGATAAATTCGTGGCCGAGCTCTACAAGCTGATTCACCTGGAAAGTATCCGCAAGCAAACCCAGATCCTGCAGCGGCCGGAATAAAGAGCGGGTTAGGGCTTACCGGCTACCTCGTTAAAGCGGTTGGCATGCTTGCCTTTATAATAGATGTTGCCGCCCTTGCCGTTTTCGGAATCCTGCAGAATGAGCTTGTTACCCGTCACGGTATAAAACTGCTGGCTGCGGTAGCCCCGGTAAATAATCAGGTTCTGACTTTTGCGCCAGCCGTTACCTACCACTTTAAGCCGAAACCGCGCGGCTCCAATCATGGCCCCGTCCTGAAAGAACCGAGCCCGGCCCCGACGGTCAAACTCTACTTCCACAGTATGGCCCGTGCTGGCTGGGGTAGCTACTGCCGGGCTGGCGCTCTGTACCCACTCCCAGCGACCCACTAGCTGGTCTTCCATGGTGGGTACGGAGTCCCGGCTGCAAGCTGAACCTGCAATCAGTAAGGTAGCAGTATAGAACCAGGCAGCGTAGCGTGCTTTCATACAGGTAGTAAAGTTGTTGTTACCTTTCTCGTCTGATGCAAATACAATCTAATATTTGCACCAAATTAATTTTATTTAGGCTTAATCCGTGTGTTTGCTCGGATTAATTTTTTGTTTAAGGATGAAAAATTTGAACAGCGTGGTTGCCATCGGTCCGCAGGCCCTGCCTGGGTTAGCTGAGATGCTACGGCAAAGAGCAGTAAGCCAGATCTTTGTGGTCGTCGACAGCAACACGGCCCGGCACTGCTACCCGGTGCTGGAGCCTTATTTGCCCGCGCACACGCTAATCGAAATTCCGGCGGGTGAAGAGTACAAAACCCTAGCTACCTGCGAAACGGTATGGAGCCAGTTGACCGAGAAATCAGCCGACCGGTTTGCGGTGGTGGTCAATCTGGGCGGTGGCGTCGTGACCGACCTGGGTGGTTTCTGCGCAGCCACTTATAAGCGCGGTATTCGCTTTGTTCAGGTGCCAACTACCTTGCTGGCCCAGGTTGATGCCAGCGTAGGCGGCAAAACAGGGGTTGATTTTCAGGGCTTCAAAAACCAGATTGGCGTGTTTCAGGAGCCTGCCGGCGTGTTTATCGACCCACAGTTTCTGCAAACCCTGGACAATCGGCAGCTCAAGTCAGGCTACGCGGAAGTGGTGAAGCACTGGCTGATTGCCGATGCCCCGGCCTTTGACACCCAGCGCCACGAGGGAGTATTGGTAGAAGACTGGAGCCTTATCATTCGGGATTCGGTGGCTACCAAGCAGCAGATTGTGGAGGCCGATCCGCTTGAGTCGGGGCTGCGCAAGGTGCTCAACTTTGGCCACACCGTGGGCCACGCCCTGGAAAGCTACCTGCTGTTGCAGCCGGGCCGCGAGATTCTGCACGGCGAAGCCGTGGCGGCGGGCATGATCTGCGAAAGCTGGCTGTCGGTACAAAAGGGTTTGCTGAGCGAAACCGAGCTGGACCGGATTGAAACCTTTCTGTTCTCAGTTTTTGAGAAAGTACAGTTTGTGACCATGGAAACAGATGCCATTGCCCAACTGGCCCTGCAGGACAAGAAAAACAGCGGTACGACGATTAACTGTACCCTGCTCAACGGCATCGGTAAAGCCGTGTACGACCAGCCCGTAACGCTGGCAGAAATAGCCGAGTCGCTCCGGTATTATCATCGGCTGTAGTGGGCTAAGTTTGCGGCTTCTTACTTTTCTTTGGTTTAAAACTCTTTTCACTCATCGATACTTCCTCTTCCGTGCAGCTGCGGTGGGCCGGCCGGCCGCTCAGCGGCAGTGCCCAGCTTCCGGCTTCCAAAAGTGAAAGCAACCGCGCGCTAATCATTCGGGCCCTGGCCGGTGGCGGGCAGCTCGAGAACCTCTCCGACGCCAACGACACCGAGCTTATGCAACGCCTGCTGGCCACGCCGCTGAGCGCCGATACGCTGAACGCCGAGGATGCGGGCACCGTGATGCGCTTTCTGACGGCCTACCTGGCCGTAACCGGGCGCCAAGTGCTACTCACTGGCACGGCCAGGATGCGGCAGCGGCCCATTGGCGTACTCGTGGATGCGTTGCGCCAACTTGGGGCCCGCATCGACTATACCGAGCAGGATGGCTACCCGCCGCTGCAACTTCAGGGCTGGGAACCGCAGCTTGACGAGCAGGAACCCACCGAGCTGCGCGTACGCGGCGACATCAGCAGCCAGTACATTTCGGCCCTGATGATGGTGGGCAACCAGCTGCCCGCTGGCCTGCGTCTGCGCCTGATAGGCAAAGTTGGCTCCCGGCCCTACATCCGCATGACGCAGTCGTTGATGCAGCACTTTGGTGGGCAGTGCCGCGACCTGGGCGAGGTAATTGAGGTGCGCCCCCAAGCGTATCACAGTGCCGATTATACCATTGAATCCGACTGGTCAGCGGCCAGCTACTGGTATGCCATGGTGGCACTGGGGCCGGCCGGTTCCAGCATCACGTTGCCCGGGCTGCGGCAGCATTCCTGGCAGGGCGACCAAGCCATTGTGGGTATCATGGCCCAGCTGGGCGTAGCCACCGAGTTCAACGACAACGGTGTTACCCTAACTCAGCAGCCCGTAAGCGCCGGCGTCGAGCAAGACTTTACCGACTGCCCCGACCTGGCTCAGACCGTGGCCGTGGTAGCTGCTGCTCTGGGGGTGCCCCTGGTTTTAACCGGTCTGGAAAGCCTGCGGATCAAGGAAACCGACCGAATTGCGGCTCTGCAGGCGGAGCTGGCCAAGTTTGGCGGTGCCTTGGTCGATGAAGGTGACGAACGGTTCCGGGTGCCGGTAGCAGAGTTTCACGTGGCAGGCCAGACCGTGGAAACCTACCACGACCACCGCATGGCCATGGCCTTTGCCCCGCTGGCCTTGCGCGGCCCGCTCACGGTGCTGGCTCCCACCGTCGTGCGTAAGTCGTACCCGCAGTTCTGGTCGGAGTTGCAGAAAGTAGGCTTTGAAGTAAGCTCGCAGCCGTAGCCTACGCCCGCAAAGAGGCGAAATATTCGGCCGAGTGCCGCAGCCGGCTGCCGTGCCAGCTGAACAGCTCCCCATCAACAATCCGCACCGTGGCCGAGGGACAGATAGTCTGGAACTCGGCCACGTGCTTTTCGGCGAAAGGGTAGGGCTCCGACGAAAGCAGAATGACGGCCGGAGCCGCGGCCGCCAACTGCTCGGCGGTTATTTCGGGGTAGCGACTTAAGTTGGCAAACACGTTGCGAAAGCCGGCCCGCGGCAGCATGGTGTCAATAAAAGTGCTGCTGGCGGCCACCATATAGGGCTTGCGCCAGATAAAGTAGGCGGCCGGAGTAAGGGCGGCGGGAACTAGCTGGGTGGCAAATGAGCTGGCAATTTCATCGGCCATTGCGTCGGCGGCCGACTTACGGCCCGTAATCAGGCCCACCCGGCGAATCATGTCCAGGGCCTCGTCCAAGTTGCTGATGTCGCTCAGCCACACCGGATACTTCTGCGCCAGCTGCTCGATACCAGCCTGGTAGTTTTCTTCCTTGTTGCCGATAATTAGGTCGGGTTGCAGGGCCTCAATCTTTTCGAAATCAAAGTTCTTGGTGCCGCCAATGACCGTGGCCTGCTGCCGGGCCTCAGGCGGGTGAATGCAAAACTTGGTAACGCCCACCATGCGGCTCCCCAGGCCCAGGTCGAAAAGCAGCTCAGTTTGGGAGGGAACCAGGGACACGATGCGCTGGGGCGGAAACGGCACGGCCACCCGCCGGTTGAGCTGGTCGGTGACGGTAAGCGGCGGCTGGACAAAAGGAAGCTCCACGGGCGGCACGGCGGGTTATAGCAACTGATAGTTCTTAAACTCAAACAGGCGCTTACCGGTCGTTTTCTCAATCCAGTACAGCACTTTGTTTTTCAGGGAAAAACGCTTCTGGGTCACGTCGATATCCACCTGCCAGTTGAGGCGGGCAATGCGGCGCTGCATTACGCTGGGGTGGGTGCCGGTAAATTTCTCCAAAGAGTCGAAGTCGTCGAAGTTGAACACCTGGGCCGTGGCCAGGGGCTGCTCCTCGGCCGGTTTGTCGCCGTGCCAGAACTGGTTGATGTGCTTCATCTTCTGCAGCATCTGCTGCGGATTTTTCACCCAGCCGTAGTGGTACACGAAGCCGTCGGCGGGCTTTACGCGCAGCTTTTCACCGTTGCGCCGGAAGCCCTGGGCATCCTTGTAGGACGTAATAGTCGGGTCGTTGCGGATGATGCGCACCTCGTGGCCGTACCAGCGGCGGGAGTCGCCCACGTAGTCGAAGGTGCCGTAGAAGTGCAGGTACTTGAACAGCAGCCCTTCCACCCGTTTATCGGCTACGTGGCGCTCGGCAGCGGCCCGGATGGCGGTGTGGTATTGCTCGGGCACTACTTCGTCGGCCTGAATGTAGAAGGCCCAATCGGCGTCGGGCGAAATCTGTTGGAACGCCTTGTTGGTTTCAATGGCCAGTACCTCGCCGCCCTTGCGCAGGGTTGGGTCCCAAACGGAGTGCACGATGCGCAGCTTGGATGAGTTTATCGAGCGAATCAGCTCCTCGGTGCCGTCGTCACCGTCGCCGATGCTGACCACCATTTCGTCTACCACTGGCAGAATCGACTCAATGGCTTCCACTACGGGGTAGTCGTTGAGCACCGCATTTCGAACGATGGTGAAGCCGGCAATTTTCATGGCGCAGAAATCGGGAGGGAAAACAGGATACAGAAACGCATGGCCAGCGTTGCCCGAAAGCAAGCCGGCCATGCGTTTTAGAGCACGGAGGCAAAGATAGGCCTAGCTGAAATAACGGAAGTCGTGGCCGTCTTCGATGCGCAATAGCGTCTCGTAGATGAGCTTGGTCACGTTGTCTACGTCTTCGGCGTGCACGGTTTCTACCGTGGTGTGCATATACTTCAGGGGCAGCGAAATCAGGGCCGAAGCCACGCCGGCACCGGAGTAGGCAAATGCATCAGTGTCGGTACCGGTGGCGCGGGTAGCAGCTGCGCGCTGGAACGGAATTTCGGTTTCCTGGGCCGTTTTGATAATCAAATCCCGCAGGTTGTTCTGCACCGCCGGTCCGTAGGTAATTACCGGGCCTTTGCCGCAGTGCAGGTCGCCTGCCGTCTTTTTCTCATACATCGGCGACTGAGTATCGTGAGTCACGTCGGTGATGATAGCCACGTTGGGGTTAATGCGGTGAGCCACCATTTCAGCCCCGCGCAGCCCGATTTCCTCCTGCACCGCATTCACGATATACAGGCCGAAGGGCAAGTTCTTGCCGTTTTCCTTCAGCATGCGGGCCACTTCGGCAATCATGAAGCCACCCACACGGTTGTCGAGGGCACGGCCCACGTAGAACTTGTCATTCATTACCATGAACTCATCCTCGAAGGTCACAACCGAGCCTACGTGAATGCCCATTTCCTCTACTTCCTTCTGCGAGGAGGCGCCGCAGTCCAGATAGATGGTTTCGATGGTTGGAGCTTTGTCCTGGTCGGTTTTGCGCACGTGAATGGCAGGCCAGCCGAATATTGCTTTCACCATGCCTTTGTCCGTGTGGATATTCACGCGCTTGGACGGGGCCACCAAGGCATCGGAGCCGCCGTTGCGGCGCAGGTAGATGTATCCCTCCTTGGTGATGTAATTGACGAAGTAGCTGATTTCGTCGGCGTGGGCCTCAATAACAACTTTGTACTCGGCTTCCGGATTGATAACCCCGACCACCGTGCCGTAGGTATCCACAAAGTACTCGTCGATGTAGGGCTTGATGTATTCAAGCCAGAGTTTCTGGCCTTCTTTCTCAAAACCAGTAGGAGAGGCGTTATTCAGGTAGCGCTGAAGGAAATCAAAGCTTTCTTGACGCATAAGCAGTGAAGGCAAACCGCGTTTTAAGCGGGTGAGAAAATAAAACCGCACTTGCCGGAGGACACGAGGCTATACCGGGCAGGGCAGGTACGATATTAAGGTTAAAATTGGTTTAATCTAGAGAGGAATGTTGCCATGTTTCTTACGTGGCAACACATCTACCTTGTTTTCCAGCATCTTAAACGCCCGAATTAACTTTTGCCGCGTTTGCGAAGGCAAAATAACTTCGTCGACAAAGCCGCGGTGAGCTGCCCGGTACGGGGTAGCAAACTTCTGCTGGTACTCGTCTACCTTTTCCTGTAGCTTGGCCTCGGGGTCAGCAGCCGTGGCAATTTCCCGCTTAAAGATGATTTCAGCGGCTCCCTTGGCACCCATTACCGCAATTTCGGCTGTCGGCCACGCGTAGTTCATGTCAGCCCCGATGTGCTTGGAATTCATTACGTCATACGCCCCACCATAGGCCTTGCGGGTAATGACGGTAATGCGCGGTACGGTCGCCTCGCAGAAAGCATAGAGCAGCTTGGCCCCGTTGGTAATGATGCCGCGCCACTCCTGGTCGGTACCGGGCAGGAAACCGGGTACGTCCTCGAGCACCAGCAGCGGAATGTTGAACGAGTCGCAGAACCGTACAAAACGGGCAGCCTTGGTCGAGGCGTTAATGTCAAGAACCCCTGCCAAAACGGCCGGCTGGTTGCCCACGATGCCGATGCTGCGGCCACCCAAACGAGCAAAACCCACCACAATGTTCTCGGCGAAGTTCTGGTGTACTTCCAGAAAGGAATCCGAATCGATAATGCCGTCAATAACCTCCCGGATGTCGTAGGGCTGGTTCGGGTTTTCGGGAATGATGTTGTCCAGCGCCGGGCGCGACTCGTCGCCTTGTGCCTCGTAGGCTAGGGCAGGAGCCGTTTCCTCGCAGTTCTGGGGCATGTAGCTCAGCAAAGCCTTGAGCTGATTGATGCAGGCTACCTCGTTGGCGCAGCTAAAGTGCGTCACGCCGCTCTTGGCCGAGTGGGTGCTGGCGCCGCCCAGCTCTTCGCTGGTCACGTTTTCGTGGGTTACCGTCTTCACCACGTTGGGGCCCGTCACGAACATGTAGCTCGTGTTTTCCACCATCAGGATAAAGTCGGTAATGGCGGGGAGTACACCGCACCCCCGGCGCACGGTCCCATGATTGCCGACAGCTGCGGCACCACGCCCGAGGCCAGGGTATTCTTGTAGAAAATGTCAGCGTATCCGCCGAGGCTTACCACACCTTCCTGAATCCGGGCCCCGCCCGAGTCATTTAGGCCGATGACGGGCGCGCCGTTCTTCATGGCCAGGTCCATAATCTTCACGATTTTCTCGGCGTGGGTTTCGCTTAGCGAGCCGCCAAACACCGTGAAATCTTGAGAGAAGACGTAGACGAGGCGTCCATTCACCGTGCCGTAGCCCGTAATGACACCATCGCCGAGGTAATATTCCTTGTCCAGGCCGAAGTCCTTGGAGCGGTGCATTACAAACTTGCCGATTTCTTCAAAGGAGCCCTCGTCCATCAGCAAATCCACCCGCTCCCGGGCAGTGAGCTTGCCTTTGGCGTGTTGGGCGTCGATGCGGGCCTGGCCGCCGCCGAGCAGGGCCTCCTGGTTTTTGCGTTCGAGAATTTCGAGTTTGCTTAGTTGGGCTTCAGCGTGCGGATCGGACATTGAGAAAATCGGTGGGATGAGAAGTAAGGTCAAAGGTAACGTAAGGGCGCAAAAAAAGCCGCACCATATTCGGGCGGCTTTTTACGAAAGGATTCATTCTCTTTAGGGTATAAAACAAAGAAGCCAGCCCCGTGAAGAGCTGGCTTTTTTGTTTACTCAAGACAGATTACTTGCCTTTCTCGGTGTCCGGTGACTCTGGGGCCTCTTCGGGCCGCTCGTCGCTGGCGAGGTTGGTTTGCTCTCCGCTCTTGCTCACGGCGAAGGTCAGTTCTTCCGCGCCTTCCGTGAAGTCGGCGGTAATAACGTCACCCTGGGCAATTTCAGCTTTCAGAATTTCCTCAGCAATCGGGTCTTCGATGTACTTCTGGATAGCCCGGTTCAGCGGACGGGCACCGTACTTAGGATCATAGCCTTTGTCAGCTACGAAGTCCTTGGCGGCTTCGGTCAACTCTACTTTGTAGCCAAGCGTCTGAATGCGCGAGAGCAGCTTCGACAGCGAAATGTCGATGATGCGGTGAATATCCTTTTTCTCGAGCGAGTTGAAGACAATAACGTCATCCAAACGGTTGAGGAACTCGGGCGAGAAAGTTTTCCGCAGGGCATTGGTGATGGTGCCTTTGGTAATCTCGTCCAGGTTTTCCGTCCGGGCTTTGGTACCGAAACCGATACCGGCACCGAAGTCCGCCAGGTCACGTGCCCCGATGTTCGAGGTCATGATGATGATGGTGTTCCGGAAGTCAACCTTACGACCCAAGCCGTCAGTCAGGATACCGTCGTCGAGTACCTGCAGGAGCAGGTTGTACACGTCGGGGTGAGCCTTTTCAATCTCGTCGAGCAGGATTACCGAGTACGGCTTGCGGCGAATTTTCTCCGTCAGCTGACCGCCTTCTTCGTAACCCACGTAGCCGGGAGGTGCACCTACCAAGCGCGATACGCTGAATTTCTCCATGTACTCGCTCATGTCGACGCGCACTAGAGCGTCTTCCTTGTCGAAAAGGTAGGTAGCCAGTACTTTGGCCAGCTCCGTCTTACCAACACCGGTCGGGCCGAGGAATACGAACGAACCAATCGGCTTTTTGGGGTCCTTCAAGCCCACGCGGGTGCGCTGAATGGCTTTCACCAGTTGCTTGATGGCTTTGTCCTGGCCGATTACTTTGCCTTGCAGCTCTTCGCCCATGTTGAGCAGCTTCTGGCTTTCGTTCTGGGCCACGCGGCTCACGGGAATACCGGTCATCATGGCGATTACCTCGGCCACGTTTTCCTCTTTCACCGTGTAACGCTTCTTCTTGGTCTCGTCTTCCCAGTTCTTCTTGGCAGTGTCGAGCTGTTCGAGAAGCTTCTTCTCCTTGTCGCGCAGCTGAGCGGCTTCTTCGTATTTCTGCGACTTCACCACGCGGTTTTTCTCCGTCTTGATATTCTCGATGCTTTCTTCAAGCTTCAGGATATCCTCGGGCACCACAATGTTGTTGATGTGCACGCGCGCACCAGCCTCATCGAGAATGTCAATGGCTTTGTCGGGCAGGAACCGGTCACTCATGTAGCGGTCCGACAGCTTTACGCAGGCCTCAATAGCTTTGTCGGTGTACACTACGTGGTGGTGGTCCTGATACTTATCCTTGATGTTGTGCAGGATTTCGATGGTCTCCTCCGGCGTGGTAGGATCTACCATTACCATCTGGAAACGACGGGCCAAGGCACCATCTTTCTCGATATACTGACGGTACTCGTCCAGCGTGGTGGCGCCGATGCATTGAATTTCGCCACGGGCCAGGGCTGGTTTGAACATGTTCGAAGCGTCCAGCGAACCGGAAGCACCGCCGGCACCCACGATGGTGTGGAGCTCGTCGATGAACAGGATTACGTCGGGCGACTTCTCCAGCTCGTTCATCACGGCTTTCATGCGCTCTTCAAACTGACCGCGGTACTTGGTACCAGCTACCAGCGAAGCCAGGTCGAGGGTTACTACGCGCTTGCCGAAGAGCACGCGCGACACCTTTTTCTGGATGATGCGCAGGGCGAGGCCTTCGGCGATGGCCGTTTTACCCACGCCGGGCTCACCGATCAGGATCGGGTTGTTCTTTTTGCGACGCGACAGGATCTGGGCTACACGCTCAATCTCCTTCTCGCGGCCCACGATGGGGTCGAGCTTATCTTCTTCGGCCAGCTTGGTCAGGTCACGACCAAAGTTGTCGAGAACGGGCGTACGCGACTTCTCACCCTGCTTGCGCGGGGCGGCGCTGCTGCCGGCACCACCACGGCCGGCGCTGCCACCAAAGAGCTTGTCGTTATCGTCGTCGTCAGTGTCGGGGGCGCGGTCGGTGGGGCAGTGTTGCCGTGGTAGTCCAGCGAGTCGCGAACGGCTTCGTAGTTCACGTTGAATTTGCTCAGGATTTGGGAAGAAATATTGTCTTCGTCGCGCAAAATCGAAAGCAGCAGGTGTTCCGTGCCGATGATTTCACTCTTGAAGATTTTGGCCTCCAGGTAGGTGATCTTGAGAACTTTCTCGGTCTGTTTCGTCAGCGGAATCGAGCCGGTAATGCTCGTTCCCTGAGTGGCCGTATTACGAGTTGCTTGCTCAAGGGCGTATTTCAGCTCTTCTACCGACACGCCCAATTTCTTGAGCAAGCCGATAGCAGTGCCTTCCCCTTCGCGAATCATGCCTAGTAATAGGTGTTCGGTACCGATATAGTCGTGACCGAGCCGGATGGCCTCTTCCCGGCTCAGGGAGATGACCTCCTTGACTCGATTTGAGAATTTAGCTTCCATGCAGATAAGTAATGAAGAAAAACGGTGCCCCGCAAGCCAAGGTTACTGAACGATGAGCGGGTTGGGCCGAGGTAACCTGAAAACAGGTAAATACGGGCGAAGGTTCGGAGGCAGTAATTGCACTACGCAAGAAAACTGCCGGCGGCCGGACCCTGCATAAAAAGCAGGTCTAAGATGCTGAGTCCCGGTACAAAATCTTTACCAAACGTCTGCGAGTAGGGGCGAACCGACTTCCTGTCAGGTTCTATGTCAGCAGCGGCCTTTGGTGTCAGACAATCGCGCCGGTCGAGCACGAGAGAAGGGACGTATTCGGGGTGATACGCGGTGGTGAACTCCACGGGAGTGCGCAACCGCAGGCAGCGCAGATAGAACTGCAAAAAGGCTAGATTGAGTTCGAAAAGCAGGGCTGGCTTCTGCAAGTAAATGTCGTGCAGATAGTCGGCGTAGTATTCAAAGTACGGAGTACCGCCATACGCGGTTTGCAGGCTGCGCCAGTGCTGGTGCACCCAGTTCTGCCGATAGTCAATTTCAATGGCCGAGGTCAGGACCTTTTCGCTGCGGTTGCCATCCACTACGGGCACCGTAAGGGGCTTAACGCCCTGATTGGTAAGAATCAGGCAGCGGTTGCGGTAGGTTTGCTTGCGATAGTTGTCGTGGCGCTCCAGCCAGAGGGCGTCGTGACCGGCCAGCTCGGCAAAAAACTGAGCGGGCGGGTTATACTGGGACTCGAAGAGAATGGGCACTGAAGCGGACGTAAGGCGGCGAAAAGGTGGAAACAAACGGCTAAAAATCAGGTAACAATAGTATTTGCCTAATACTGAATGTAAATCCTCATCTAAATAGCTTTTTATCAGCTTTTCTGCTGAACCATTACCTTACCAAAACTGCTTTCGGAGCTTTAAGCTACCTTACCATGCGTCAAACTGACACTATGCGCTCCTGGCTTTTGCTGTTCGCCGTTCTAATTTCTGGTGCCGTGCAGGCGGCTACCCCGCCGCAACTACTGCTGGACGTGGCCCGCTTCCGAAATGATGACATTGCGGTGAAAGGTGCCGTAGTGGAAATGTATGCTACGGTACCGGGCCAGTCGCTGACCTACAAGCGCCGGGCTCCCAAAGTATATCAGGCGGCCGCCAGTGTAACGCTGGAGATTATCCGGGAAGATGGCTCGGCCGCTTATCAGGAAACCATTACGCTGAAGCCGCCGGTACTGAGCGACACTTCCGTTAGCCTGAAGAATCCGGTGAGCTTTCAGAAGCGGATTTTGCTGCCCGACGGCAAGTATACCCTGCGTGGGCAGGTGCGCGACCAATACCGCAAGGGCCAGAACAACGTGGTAGAGCAGCCGCTGGTAATTGAGTCGGGCAGCAAAAGCCTGAGCTTAAGTGACATCGTGCTGCTGGCCCGGCCCGCATCAAAATCGCCGGAGCCCAGTAACTTTGTCCGCGGCGGATTCAGCCTGAACCGGGCCCGGGCGGACTATACGGCCGCGGTGCCGACCGGCTTTTCTTCTATGGTGAATTGTATAACGTGAAGCCCGAGCAAGCCGTGCAGCTACGGTATCGGCTGCGGCTGGCCGGAGCCACCAAGGATGCGCTGACGGCTAATGCTACCGTTAAGGGAGCGTTGGGGCAAAGCACCCCGGTGGTAGGCGAGCTGGATATGAGCAAGCTGCCCGCCGGTGACTTTACCCTGACTATAGAAGGCCGCGACGCCAAAAACAAAGTTCTATTTACTCAAAATGCCCGCCTCCACCGTAACGTGGCCGAATATGCCCCAGTAGGCGTGGTAACTCCCCGATGACCGAACCCACTACCCGCAAATACCCCGCGCTTATTTACCTCTGGAATGGCTTCTGATTGGCCTGGCCCGGCTGCCCTTGTCGGTGCTGCACGTGCTGGCCGACGGCCTGTACGGGCTGATGCACTACGTCATCGGGTATCGTAAGCGGGTAGTACTAGAAAACCTACGCAACTCCTTTCCGGAGAAGTCAGAGGCAGAAATTCAACAGATCCGGAAAGGCTTTTACCGGCACTTCTCCCAGGTCATGGTCGAGATTCTGAAGCTGGCGGCCATGTCGGATGCTGAATTGCGTCGGCGGGTGGTCATACGGAATCCGGAATTGTTGTCAGGTCCGTTTGCGCAGGGTCGTACCGTGCTGGCTTTGGGCTCCCACGCCGGCAACTGGGAATGGATTCTGCCTTCCGGGGCTCTGGAGTTTCCCGGCCGCGCCTACGGTGTGTACAAGCCGCTGAGCAATGCTTTCTTCGAGGACTTCCTGTTTCGGCTGCGTACCCGCAGCGGTGCCCACCTGATTCCGATGCGCGACACCCTGCGTGACCTGATTAAGCGGCGTACCGAAGGTCGGGCCATGAGCATGCTCACCGACCAGGCCGCCGGCCCTGAAGACCGGCCCTACTGGACCCAGTTTCTGAACCAGGAAACCAGCTTTTACAGCAGCGCCGACCGCCTGGCCAGCCAATTCAACTGCCCGGTGGTCTACGTAAACATCAAGCGGGTAAAGCGCGGGTATTACGAGCTGGTGATTTTGCCGCTGCACGACGGCAACACCCCACTCGATAAGGATGGCTACGTAGTAACCGAGGCCTTTGCCCGCCATCTGGAGCGTGACATTCAGGCAGCTCCCGCCAATTACCTCTGGACCCACCGCCGCTGGAAGCACAAACGGGTTGTTTAATGCGCCGTTGTGATGCACTGAACTTCTAATTGGAAGAAACCTGCGGCATTAAAGTGAAAAGCCCTTTCTCGTGACAACGAGAAAGGGCTTTCTAGTAAAAGGTCGGTTCGTACTGCGCAAAGGCCGGATGGCTTCAGCTCCGCCTCGTAAGGACACGAATAATACTTCTGTGGGAAAAAGTCTAGAGGTATTGCTCGATGTCGCCGGCTCCTTGGCGGACGATGTCGAAGTCTTCGTTGGTACAGTCGACTACGGTGCTAGCGACGTTGTTGCCGAAGCCGCCATCAATAACCAGATCTACCAGGGAGCGGTACTTCTCGAAAATCAGGTCCGGGTCGGTGGTGTACTCCAGCAGTTCGTCGTCGTCGCGGATGGAGGTCGTGATAATCGGGTTGCCGAGCTCTTTTACCAAACCCAGGCTGATGTTGTGGTCGGGCACCCGGATACCCACCGTTTTGCGCTTAACGCCGCCATATTTAGGTGCCTTGGGGCTGGCCTCAAAAATGAAAGTGAAGGGCCCGGGCAGCGCTTTTTTCAGCACTTTATACACTGGTGTAGTGATTCCGTGGGCGTAGTCGGTGATATGGGAAAGGTCGGAGCAGATAAAGGACAAGTTGGCTTTATCGGGATGGATACCCTTGATGCGGCACAGCTTCTCCACCGCCTTGGCATTGTGAATGTCGCAGCCCAGCCCGTAAATAGTATCGGTGGGATAAATAATAACGCCGCCGTTTCGGAGTACTTCCACCGCTTGCAACAGACGGTTCTGGGGTGGATTGTCGGGGTGAATACGGAGCAACGTAGCAGCCATGGCGGGTAGGTGAAGAGTGGAAAAAAACTGAAACGCCAGTGGCGTTGGGGGCAGACAAGGTACTAGCTGTGATACACAACTACCACTCTTTCGCACTTTTTGTGTGTAGGGTTACTTACGCGTAGCCAACAAGGCACAAAAAAAGCCCCGACCTGACGGCCGGGGTTTTCTCTAAGGCTAGTTGTCGAGCCTTATTGCTTTAGGAACGAGCGGGTAGCCGTGCCACCGTTGGTCGTGAAGCGGATGGTGTACACGCCAGCACGCAGGGCCGAAACGTCCAAGGTCAAATCTTCCTTAGTAGCCGTGGCCTGCTGTACGCGCTGGCCCAAGGCATTGTAGATTTCAACCGAAGCACCTACGCCTTCTTTGCCCATACGCAGGGTCAGGCGGTTGGTAGCAGGGTTGGGGAACACGCTCAGTGCGCTTTCCAAAGCTATATTCTGGGTAGCCAGCGTCGTGTTGCCGGTAGCCAGGGCGAAGTTATCAACAGCTAGCAGTCCATCCGATGCGTTGTCGTCCTGGTCTCTCCAACGAATCCACAGGTTGCCACCGACAGGCCAGTTCAGGCCTGTCAGAACACCGCTGATAGATTTGCTATTGGCAGCAGCATTGCCATCGAGCGGGCCCGCAGTAGTCGACGTTGTGGCAATTTCGGTTAGGTCCATTGTCGTAACGGGATTCCAGGTAGCCGTGGTACCGTTGTTGAGGTTTGTTGCGTCGAGGCTATATTCAAACACGACAGTTTCATTCACCGTTGCGTTGCTGCCCGTGCGCCACTGCTCTGCGCGGGCAGCCATCGTTAGGCGAGTGATAGTGGCGCCGCTATTATTCACGAACACAGCACCATAAGCTGGGGCCGTGCTGGCCGAAGCGAGGGAGCCAATGGCGCGGTCTGTCTCCCCAGTCCCGCCGGAGCTATATACGGCTCCAGAAATGCTAGTGCTTAGCAGTACTACGGGCGTTAGTGGGTCATTCACAGTGCCATTACCAGCATAACGTAGGCCAGCCCAACCAGCTGGGTACGTACCGTTAGTACCAGTGGAGCCCATGCCATCAAAGTTCTGGGTGTAAACGGCCGTGCCACCGGTGATGCTGATGGGCGTTTGAGCCTGGGCCGACAAAGAAGTTAAGCTGAGCAGCAGGGCCGCTACGGGCAGGGCGCGCAAACGCGCGATGGAAGGAGTAAAGAGTGCCACGATAGTCAGGTGGAAAAAGTGAAAGGATGAAAACTGGTGAAAAGCCGATCCAAAAAGCCCTATACGGGATTATGGAGGAAAGGTAAGCAAAGGAAAACCGCGCAAAAAACCCGTATACGCAGGTAGAATGCTAAAGCTAAGCGAATAGGCTCCAACCCCCAAATTTTGTGCGCTTTGCTCCAATGTTACCATTATGTTATCCATAACGGTTGAGCTTGGGAGCAAGGCTCGGCCGGCTCCTGGAGGTCCAGGCCGCTAGTTCCAAAGCCGGGAATGAGGAAACAGCTAAGATGGCGTACTTTTGACCTGAAAACGCTGCCCTAGCCTTAAGCGGTTGCCGGGTAGCCTCTGTTCTTTTCTCGTAGTCTCCTGACCCGTCTTTTGCTTGCAATGACCACACCCCCCGCATTGATCACAGAGCCAACGCGCTTCGCCGCCGCAACCGCTTCGCCTATACGGTAGGGGTGCTGGGCATCATCTTTATTACGTTTTTCTACTACTTCTACCAGGTTTTCTTCACGCCCAACGTCGAAACCAAGGGCCGGCCTACCTACGTGCTGGTGCGCCGCGGCCAGACGGCCAAGTCTGTGCTCGACTCCATTGACCGGAGCGGGGCTATCGTGGATAAATTGTCGCTGCACTTCGTGGCCCGGCTGATGAAGTACGAAAAGCTGGTAAAACCCGGCCGCTATGAGCTCAAGGACGGCTACACCAACCGGGAGCTGATTTCGGACCTGCGGGCCGGCCGCCAGTCGCCGCTTAAGCTCACGTTCCAGAATATCCGGCTACGCGACGACCTGGCCCAGAAGCTTAGCACCGCCATTGATGCCCGCCCCCAGCAGTTCGACTCGCTGCTGAGCAGCCCGACGTACACCAAGAGCCTGGGCTTCGACACGACCAGCATCATCGGCATGTTTATCCCGAACACTTATGAGCTGTACTGGAACTCCTCGGCCGACAACCTGATGCAGCGCATGAAGAAGGAGTACGAGAAGTTCTGGACGCCGGCCCGGGATGCTAAGCGCAAAAAGCTGGGCCTCAGTCGGGAGGAAGTTAGTACGCTGGCTAGCATCGTGGAGGCCGAGCAGCAGCAGCACGCCGATGAGCGGCCCCGGGTGGCAGGCGTGTACCTCAACCGCCTCAAGCGCAACATGAAGCTGCAGGCCGACCCCACGGTGGTGTACGCCAACGGCGACTTCGGCATTAAGCGCGTGCTCAACGTGCATTTGCAAAAAGACTCGCCCTATAATACCTACAAGTACGCTGGTCTGCCGCCCGGCCCTATCAACCTGCCCAGCATTGCCAGCATCGACGCGGTGCTGAACCCCGAGGAGCACAACTATTTGTATTTCTGCGCCAAGGAGGACTTCAGCGGCTACCACGCCTTTGCTACCAACGAGGCCGGCCACTTAGTCAACGCCCGCCGCTACCAGGCCGCTCTGAGCCGGGCTGGTATTATGAAGTAAAATTGTTTGATGTCCTGATGTGGGTAATGAGAGAAACAGGTCATTACCCGAATCAGGACACTTCTCATACATTTCTCCCTGCCAACCACTAGCCAAGATGTACTCTTCCGACACCCAGATCCGCGTGCGTTACGCCGAAACCGACCAGATGGGCTACGTCTATCATGGTAATTATGCGGCGTACTTTGAAGTGGCCCGCACCGAGGCATTCCGGCAGCTAGGCATCCGCTACAAGGACCTGGAAGCCGATGGCGTGGGCATGCCGGTAGGGGAGATACGCACCCGGTTCCGGCGCCCGGCCCGCTATGACGATCTGCTTACGGTGCGCCTGTTACTCAAGCAGCCTGCGGAAGGCTCCCGGGTGCTGTTTGAGTACGAAATCTACAATGAGGCTCAGGAACTGCTTACCGAGGGCCACACGTTGATGGTATTTGTGAGTACGGCCACCGGCCGGCCCGCTCCGATTCCGACCGAAATCCAGAACAAGCTGGCCCCGTATTTCTCGGACGATGAGCTGACCGGCCCGATTACCCCGGCTGCCCAGAAATTGCCCGCCGAAGCGCCGGCTGCGGCGGCCTTTGTGCCGAATAAACCTGCCAAACCCACCGAATAAGATGGCCATGCGCCTGCCCGTTCGCCGCTACCACCTGCCCGACGTGCGCCGCCGGCGTTCCTACCGCAAGTTTATCGTGTGGCTCAAGCAGCTGCACATCTCCCACGGCCGGGCCTCGGTCTACGACGTGGTGGACCGCATGATTCAGGAGCTCAAGCTCGACAGCATCAGCAAGCGGGCCAGCTACATGGCTTTCAATCTCACGGTGGCCCTGTTTCCGACCATTATCTTCCTCTTCACGCTGATTCCCTACATTCCGGTGCCCAACCTGAACGTGGACATTCTGCAGTTCTTGGGCGACATTATCCCGCGGGAAATGTACGTGGCCGTGTCGGGTACTATCGAGGACATTGTGAACATTCCGCACGGAGGCTTGCTGTCCTTCGGTTTCGCCGCCGCCCTGGTACTCAGCTCCAACGGCATCATGGCCTTGCTCGACGCGTTTGAGAAGAAGTACCCATCGTTTAAACGCCGCACCTACCTGCGTAAGCGCGTCATTGCCACCTTGCTCACGGTGGTACTTTCGGCAGTGCTGCTGCTGGCCATTGTGGGCATTTTCTTCGGCACTTACATCATTGATGCGCTGGTTTTCCACGAAATTGTGCCGGAGCAGTTTACCAACCAGCTGATTTCCATCCTGAAGTATGGCTCCGTGGTCGGCCTGTTTCTGCTCACTACCTGCCTGGTGTACTACTACGTGCCGCCGATTCACGACAAGTGGCCGTTTTTCTCGGCGGGAGCCGTGGTGGCCACGCTGCTGATTTTTCTGGTGTCTTCCCTGTTTATCCTCTACGTCAAGATTTTCGACAGCTACAATCACTTCTACGGCTCCATCGGTACGCTGGTAGGTTTTATGGTGTGGCTCGACTTTGTGTGCATGACCCTGATTCTGGGCTTCGAAATCAACGTCAGTATCGACGCCGTAACCGGGCGCCTGAAAAGCCGGTAAGCTCTTCATAGCGAATCAGGTAGCGGGTTTGAAGAAATGCGGCAATAGAAAAAGAGTACAGAAAGCACGAAAAAAATGCGCTATAGGTATTGTAAACAAACAAAGCCCTATTACTTTTGCCATCCCAAACCATTCACCGAATACCTACAGAGAGGTGGCAGAGTGGTCGAATGCGACGGATTCGAAATCCGTTATACCGGCAACGGTATCGGGGTTCGAATCCCCCCCTCTCTGCTTTTTTCTAACGGCTTCAATGTGAAGCCGTTCTTTTTACCGGATTACACGTAATTACCACACCTAGAGAGCTGGCAGAGTGGTCGATTGCGGCGGTCTTGAAAACCGTTGAGGGTTAAACCTCCGGGGGTTCGAATCCCTCGCTCTCTACAGTGAAAAGGCCCGTTTCCAGGATTGGAAACGGGCCTTTTTCTTTGTTATCACCTGCCACTTTTCTACTAATTAATTGTTCATGAAATTAATTTCTACGCATTGTTTGCTGGTGTTGCTACTTGGGCTGTTTGGTAGCGCAGTGCCCTGCGCGCAGGCTCAGCAACTGGATCCGGCCTTTGTGCCTACGATGCTAACCAATCGGTTAACTACCAGCGACTTTGTAACCCGCTCGATGCTGGTGCAGCCTGATGGCAAGATTATCGTGGCAGGTATTTACGATTACCTCGATGGCAAAATAACCAGCTCGGTGCGGCGGTTAAATGCGGACGGCACTCCCGACGCGGCTTTTCTAACCCAAACCGGGACGGGGCCAGATGTAATCTACGCTGGTGACTTAGCTTTGCAGGCCGATGGTAAAATTCTGGTCGGCGGGGAATATGCTTATTATAATGGCATCCACACTGCCGGCCTGACCCGGCTCAACCCAGATGGGAGCGTTGACCGAAGCTTTAACGTAGGTGGCACCGGGTTTTATGCGGGGATTGGCACGGCTGATATTACCAGTGTGGCAGTTATGCCGAATGGGAAAATACTGGTGGGAGGTGAACTTACGACCTACAACGATGTGCCCGTGGGGCAACTCGTATGCCTGAACCCCGACGGCTCTCTGGATACATCCTTTGAATTTGGAGCCAATACTATCACGTTTCCTACCAATGTGACGCGGATATCAACTATTCTGGTGCAGCCGGATAGTAAGATTATAATAGGAGGAGCCTTTACGAAGGTAGCCGGTACCACAGCCGGTCGTCTGGCGCGCCTGAACGCCAATGGTACGCTGGACAACACCTTTACGGTTGGTTCGGGTTTTAATAACGAAATCCGGGCTTTGGCTCTGCAGCCTGACAACTCCCTGCTGGTGGGTGGCGCCTTTACCCAGCTTGGTGGGCAGCCCAGCCCCAGCGTAGTCCGGCTAACGCCTACCGGTGCCCTCGATAATAGCTTTCAGGGTGGTACCATATCAGCCAGTGGTGTAGTATATCAGTTGCGGCTACGGGCCGATGGCAGCGTGCTGGTTGGGGGAAGGTTTACCAGCTACAACGGAGTGGCGCGGGGCGGCGTGGCGCATGTGAGCAGTGCGGGCGTGCTGGATGCGGCATTTGCCGCCGGGGCCGGTATTGGAACCGTTACGGGCTCCGGAGCCGTGTACGGCACCGCCGATTTGTCGGCGGATCAAGTCCTGGTCGGGGGCGCTTTTCTGAGCTACGATGGAGTATCCCGAACGGGCTTGGCGCGGCTAAGCAGCGCCGGTGCGCTGGATGCTACTTACAACCCGGTTTATGCGAAAAAAGGCACGGTGGGCGAAGTAATACCCTTGCCCAACCGGCAGTTGATTGTCAGTGTTGGCTGTGATGAGCTCAATGGCCAGCCGGTCACCAAGCAATATCTTCTTCTAAATGAAGACGGCAGCTATAACTCGGAAATACCAGTGAGTAAAGTGGGTGGCTCCTATATGCAGGCTGATGGGCGGAGCTACGTTTTTACTCAGGATAATGCCACTCTTCGTACGCTTTACCGGTTACTTCTCAACGGTGCCGTTGATCCTAGTTTCACTCCCGTTGCCCTGATAATGCCAGCGGGGCAGAGCAACGTCACTATGAAGCTGGCTCCCGACGGCCGGGTATTGGTAACCGGAAACATAACTCGGGCCAACGGGCAGGCACGGACGGGTATGGCGCGTTTTTCCGCCACGGGTGTCCTCGATGCCGCCTTTGCTCCAGCAACCCCGTGGAATGGCATTAATCAGACAATGACGGCAGTAGAAGCCGTGCAGAGTGACGGGAAAATTCTGGTGAGTTGGAACAATTATGTTGACAATACCAGCCATTTAGTCCGCTTCAATGACGACGGCTCCCCAGACAATACTTTCTCAGTAGGTGGGGCAGGGGGAGCGTATACCAGATTTACTACGACGTTGTTGCCGACTGGCAAGCTGCTAGTAGCGGGCAATTTTACCAGCTTTAATGGCCAAGCTGCGCCCCGGGGCTTCTTGCGCCTCAACAGCAACGGCACACCTGACCCAACGTTTGTGGCGGCCGTCGGTGGGCCGCCAACCTTGCTGCCCAACGGGCAGATCCTGGTGGTGGAACGGGCCTTAAGCAATAATACCTCTCAAATTCACCGCCTGCACGCTGACGGTAGCCGGGACGCTACATTCCGCACGATAAGCTCCCCCGGTGGGTATTTCTCCGAGACAGGAGTTTGGGGAACTGTACTGCAGCCCTGGGACGGAAAACTGCTGGCGTTTGGCGGCTTTGGTCTCATTGATGGCCAGCAGCGCGGGGGCTTGGCCCGCTTCACGGAGGTAGTGCTAAAGAACCAGCCTGGCCAACTTACTGCTCCGGTACTAAGTCTATTTCCAAATCCGGCGCACGGCTCTGTTAGGCTTAAAGTGGAGCCTGCTGCTAGCTCCCGCCCAGTGCAGCTGCTCGACTATTTGGGCAAGCAGGTCGGTGCTTTCCAGGTTCCGGCTCAGGCCTCCAGCATTCCATTAAACGTGCAGGGCTTACCGGCCGGGCTATACATAGTTCGGTGTCAGGATTCTGTGCAGAAGCTTGTAATCGAATAAGAGGGCAAACTGCTGAGCAAGCATCGGCCCTAATAATACAGAATGCCCGTTTTCAGCGCTGGAAACGGGCATTCTGTATTTCGGCCTAATCGGCTATCGGCTCTTAAACTGGCTGATGGCCGCGCGAGTGAAGTCGGACAATACCAGTCGGCCACTGATGGCCGCGCGCTGCACCAACAGCGTATCCCAGTGCTCGGTGCCCTGCCAGAAAACCTGTTTTAGGTCGGCCAAGGCTGCGGGGTTATAGGCCGCCAGCTTCTGGGCAAACGCCTGTACCGCTTGGTCCAGCTCGGCGGCGGTGGGTAGAACTTCAGCGTAAAGGCCCCGGTCCCGGGCCCACTCGGCGCTTCGAAACTCACCCGCGTCGAGGGCCAGCTGGGCGTAGGCCGACTGCCCGATTTTGCGCTCCACGGCTGGTCCCACGACAAACGGACCAATGCCGACGACCAACTCGCTCAGCTTCACTGAGGCCTGGGCCGTGGCAAAGCAGTAGTCGGTAGCGGCGGCCACGCCTACGCCGCCGCCAATGGCTTTGCCCTGCACGCGGCCGATGATGATTTTGGGGCAGGTGCGGCAGGCATTAATCACCTTGGCAAAGCCGGAGAAGAACTCCAAGCCCTGGGCCTCGTCGGCAATGGCCATGAGCTCGTCGAAGCTGGCCCCGGCGCAGAAGGTTTTTTCACCTTCACTGCGCAGAATAATGACTTTGGTGGCCGCATCCTGGCCGGTGTCGCTTATCGTGTTGGCCAGCTGGGTGAGCAGGGCCCCGGGCAGGGAATTATGGCTGGGGTGGAAAAAGGAAACGGTGCTGATGCCGTGGGCGTCGGTAGTTACCTGGACTTTGCCGGCGGAAAGGGTATCGGTGGTGCTCATGTAAGAATTGCTATGGTACAAGAACGTCATGCTGAACTTGCCGAAGCATCTCTACTGCTAAAGTAGTTTGATTACTAGAGCGGTAGAGATGCTTCGGCAAGCTCAGCATGACACTCAGTTTTACTCCTGGTTTTTCTTCTTCACCATGGTTAAAATGGTGGCTACGGCCACGGTTTCGCCGGTTTCGTCCGACACATCCACGAGCCAGCGCACGATGCCCTTGGCTACGTCCTCGGCGTCGCGCTTTTCCTGACCGATTTTCTCTTTCACGGTCAGCTTCACGCCAATGGTCATGCCTGGGTAGACGGGCTTAGTGAAGCGGCACTCGTCGAGTCCATAGTTGAGCAGTACCGGTCCTTTGCGTGGGTCTACAAACATGCCGGCGGCCTTGCTCAGGATGTAGTAGCCGTGCGCGACGCGGCCCGTAAAGAGCGTGCCTTCCAGGGAAGTAGCGTCGACGTGGGCGTAGAAATTGTCGCCCGACACCTGGGCAAAGCTGGTGATGTCGGCCTCCGTAACGGTGTGGCGGTGGGTCGTATACGTCTGCCCGATTTCCAACTCCTCGAAGTAGTGCTGGAAGGGGTGTTTGTCCTTTTCAATCTGCTTGGCCTTGGGCTGGTATACCTCCGTAATGGCCGTAATCATGGTGGGGGAGCCCTGAATAGCCACGCGCTGCATGAAGTGCTCCACCCCACGAATGCCGCCCATTTCCTGGCCGCCGCCGGCCCGGCCGGGGCCGCCGTGGATGAGCAGGGGCAGGGGGAGCCGTGCCCGGTGCTTTCCTTGGCTACTTCCTCATTGATAATCAAGATCCGGCCGTGGTGGGTGGCCGAGCCCAGCACAAACTCCTGGGCCGTGCGCGGGTCGTTGGTCGCCACTGAGCACACCAAGGAGCCTTTGCCCATGTTGGTGAGCGTAATGGCCTCGTCGATGTCCTTGTAAGGCATCAGGGTGCTCACCGGACCAAATGCCTCGATTTCGTGGGTGTCGGTGAACTTGAACGGCTCGGGGTTGAGCAGCAGGATGGGCGACATAAACGCGCCCACTTTGCAGTCGCCGCCAATCACCTGCACGTCGTCCAGGTTGCCATACACGATGGGCGTGTTCTGGGCCAGGTGCTCGACCCGCTCCCGCACACGCTGCATTTGCTCCCGGCCGGCCAACGCGCCCATCCGTACGCCTTCGGCCAATGGGTGCCCAATCGTCGTTTGCGCCAAGGCCTTGCCCAGGGCAATCTGCACGTCTTCCACCAGGTTTTCGGGCACGATGATGCGGCGGATGGCGGTGCACTTCTGGCCCGCCTTGGACGTCATTTCCTTGCGGACTTCCTTGATAAACAGGTCAAACTCCACGGTGCCCGGCACGGCGTCCTGGCCCAGCACGGCGGCGTTGAGCGAGTCGGCTTCCATCGTGAAAGGCACGGCTTCGGAAAGAATCCGCGGGTGACCTTTGAGCTTGCGGCCGGTTTCAGCTGAGCCCGTGAAAGTCACCACGTCCTGGTAGTTGACGTGGTCCAGGATGCCTTGGCCGGAGCCGACAACCAGCTGCAAAGCACCTTCGGGCAGTATTTTGGAGGCAATGATTTCGCGCACCACGGCCTCGGTGAGGTAGGCCGAAGGCACGGCGGGCTTCACAATGGCGGGCATACCGGCCAGCAGGTTTACCGCAATTTTTTCCAGCATGCCCCAGATGGGGAAATTGTAGGCGTTGATGTGGACCGCCACGCCTTCCTTGGGCACCAGGATGTGGTGGCCCATGAAGTTGCCGGCCTTCGACAGCGCAATGGGCTCCGACTCGACGTAAAATGGCTTATCGGGAAACTTGCGGCGCAGGGAGGCATTGGCAAACAGGTTGCCAATACCGCCTTCGATGTCAATCCAGGAGTCGGCGCGGGTGGCCCCGCTGCGGTAGCTCAGGGTGTAGAAGTCCTCCTTCTTGCTGTCGAGGTGCAGGGCCAGGGCCTTGAGCATGCGGCCCCGCTCGTGGAAGGTCATCTTGCGCAGGGCTTTGTTACCGGTGTGGCGGGCGTAGTCAAACATGCCCGCGTAGTCGAGGCCTTCGCCGTTGGCAATGGCAATGACTTCGCCGGTGGAGGCGTCGTAGAGCTCGTGCTGCTCGCCCGAGCCGGCCGTCCAGCGGCCCAGCACGTAGTTTTCGAGGGTGGGAGTCATGGGTATATTGGGAGGAAAGGAAGAGTAGAAAGGATGTATCAGAACGTAATCAAATGAACGTCATGTCGAGCCTAGCAAGGCATTTCGCGTGCTGACGTTTTTAAACTAACCGTCATGCTGAACGCAGTCGAAGCATCTCTACTGCCACAGTAACCTAATTACCATTGCACGCGAGATGTCTCCCTTCGCTCGACATGACGTGCTGGTGGTGGCAAGCTAAGAGTCTGCTTTGCGCTCAGCCCAGGTCTGGTAGCTGGCCTGCTGCAGCGCGCGGTCGGCGGGGACTTCACGCAGGGGCGCGCAGGCCTGCAAAGTGGCGTGCAAATCGGCGGGGAGCTGCATGTAAACATGCGTGCCTTCGGTTTTCCACTGCAGCATTTCGTCGCTGACCTGCCGGATAATTTTGTGCGGATTGCCGACCACCAGGCTACGGGGCGGAATCACCTCGTCGGCCTTAATGAAGCTCAGGGCCCCGATGATGCACTCGTCGCCGATGTCGACCCGGTCCATGAGCACGGCGTTCATGCCGACCAGCACGTTGCGGCCCACGGTGGCGCCGTGGATGATGGCGCCGTGGCCGATGTGGGCCATTTCCTTGAGCCGGGTGGTAGTGCCGGGAAACATGTGGACGGTGCAGTTTTCCTGCACGTTGCAGTTGTCTTCGATGATGATCTGGCCCCAGTCGCCGCGAATGGCCGCGCCGGGCCCGATGTAGACGTTGCGGCCGATGATGACATTGCCCGTCACGGCCGCCTGCGGATGCACGAAGGCCGACTCGTGCACAACCGGAACAATGCCGTTGAACGAGTAGATCATACCTTTTCGATGATGGCCGCGTAGCCCTGGCCCACGCCCACGCACATGGTCACGAGGGCGTAGCGCTTGTTTTGCTTGTGCAGCTCCAGGGCGGCCGTGTTCAGGATGCGCGCTCCGCTCATGCCCAGCGGATGGCCCAGGGAAATAGCGCCGCCGTTGGGGTTAATGCGCGGGTCGTTGCCTTCCAGGCCCAAGCCCCGCACGCAGGCCAGCGTCTGGGCGGCAAACGCTTCGTTGAATTCAATCAGGTCTATCTGGTCCAGCGTCAGGGCCGCTTTTTTCAGGGCCAGCTGCGACGCCGGCACCGGACCGATGCCCATGGTGCGGGGCTCCACGCCAGCTACGCCCATGGAAACCAGTCGGGCCCGGGGCGTGAGGTTGTGCTGCTTCAGGCCATCCTCAGAAGCCAGCAGCAGAGCCGCCGCGCCGTCATTCAGACCAGAGGAATTGCCGGCTGTAACCGAGCCGTTCTTACGAAACGCAGGGCGCAGCTTGGCCAGCACGTCCAGGGTCGTTTCCGATTTGATGAACTCGTCTTTAGCAAACAGCAGCGGCTCGCCCTTGCGCTGAGGAATGGGCACGCCCACGATTTCTTCGGCGAAGCGGCCCGAGTCCCGGGCCCGGCCAGCCCGCTGGTGCGACTCGTAGGCAAACTGGTCCTGGTCTTCGCGGCTGATGTGGTACTGATCCACCAGGTTTTCGGCCGTTTCGCCCATGACGTCGATGCCGTACATAGCCTCCAGCTTCTCGTTGACAAAGCGCCACCCGAAGCTGGAATCGTACATTTTGGAGTCGGTACCGAAGGCCTTGCTGGGCTTGGACATGACGTAGGGCGCCCGGGTCATACTTTCCACGCCGCCGGAAATGAACAGGTCCCCGTCGCCGCTCTGAATGGCGCGGGCCGCGGCAATGCTGGCAGACAAGCCCGAGGCGCAGAGGCGGTTCACGGTTTCGCCGGGTACGGAAGTGGGCAGGCCAGCCAGCAGCAGGGCCATACGGGCCACGTTGCGGTTATCTTCCCCGGCCTGGTTGGCGCAGCCCAATATCACGTCGGCTATGCTGGCCGGGTCTACGCCGGGGTTACGTTTCAAGAGCTCCTGAATGACCAAAGCCGCCATGTCATCGGGGCGGATAGAGGAGAGGCTGCCGCCAAAGTTGCCGATGGGCGTACGGATTCCGTCCACTAAATAAGCCTGCTTCATATTGGTTATTCGCTGTCTAAAATCTGGTTGCTGGTGCGGTAGGCTGTGCCTTTGAACAAGGCCAGCAGCGTACCGTGCTGGTTGGTTAGGCGAATGTTATAGACGCCGACTTTGTGCTTGAGGCCTTCTTCCCGGGCTTCCACGGTAATAACGTCGCCGAGCTTGCCAGCTTCGAGATAGTCGATGGTGACGGTAAGGCCCACGCTCTGGCGGCCGTGGCTGTTGCAGGCGAAGGCAAACGCCGAATCAGCCGCCGAAAACGTGACGCCGCCGTGCAGGGCCGCAAAGCCGTTGAGCATGTCGGGGCGCACGGTGAAGTGCAGGCGGCAGTAGCCGGGCCCTACTTCGTCTACTTCCAAGCCGAGCAGCTTGCTGAAAGCATCGTTTTGGAGCATACGCTCCTTCACGGCTTCGGCCAGTTCGGTGCTAGCGGCTAAGGGCTGACTCATGCTGGAAAAACGTCTGGTTCTGGCGCACCATGCGGCGCAGCAAAGCGCTGGCGCGGTACCGGTCCTCGTGGTATTCGGCGTAGAGCTCGTCGAGCGTTTTGAGCACGTTTTCTAAGCCTAGTTCATCGGCCCAGGCGAGCAGACCTTTGGGGTAATTTACACCCTTGGTCATGGCCAGCTCCAGGTCTTCTTTGGAAGCGACGTTAAAGGCCAGCGCGTCCACGGCCTCGTTGATAAGCATGGCCAGCACCCGGTTTACGATGCTGCGGCCCAGGGTTTCGTCGCGGTTAGGCTCGGGCTGCACGGCACCTTCGGCGTAATTGTAGAAGCCCCGGCCTGACTTGCGACCGTAGTAGCCGGCCTCGAACAGACGCTTCTGGGTGAAAGACGGCTTGAAGCGCGGGTCGAAGAAAAAGGCGGTGAACACCGACTCCGTGACGCGGTAATTCACGTCGTGGCCGATGAAATCCATGAGGGTAAACGGGCCCATGCGGAAGCCACCCAGCTCAGTCAGAGCCCAGTCGATAGTAGACATGTCGGCAATACCTTCCTCCAGAATGCGGATAGCCTCGCCGTAGAAGGGCCGGGCCACGCGGTTGACGATAAAGCCCGGCGTGTCCTTGGTCAACACCGGCAGCTTGCCCCAGCTTTGTACCAAATCCCGCACTTCTTCGGCTAATCCTTCACGGGTTTGCACGGCCGGAATGACTTCCACCAACTGCATAACTGGGGCGGGGTTGAAGAAGTGGATGCCGATAAACCGCTCGGGCTTCTGGCAGGCAGCGGCAATGGAGGCAATGGACAGGGAAGACGTGTTAGAAGCCAGGATACAGGTGTCGGGTACCAGCATTTCCACTTCCCGGAACAGCTGCTGCTTTACGGCCAGGTCTTCCACAATGGCTTCGAGCACCAATTCGCAGTCGTTGAAGGCGTCAATGTCTTGGGTCAGGTGCAGGCGGCTGAAGATGTCGGCGGAAGTTTCGGCGGTCAACTTGCCCTTTTCGGTCAGTTTATCCAGGCTGCCTTGAATCGAGTTACCGGCGCGGTCGAGGGCCTGGCGGTTCTGGTCGAGCAGGCGCACCATGTGGCCGGCGGTGGCTACCACCTGCGCAATTCCCGCGCCCATGGCGCCGCTGCCGATAATTCCGATGATCATGTCTAGAGGTGAGATGGTGAAATGGTGAACTAGTGAGTTTGATGTTCTGGTGGCGCAGTTCGGCGCAGATGGCGCAAATAGAACGACAACTCACCATCTCACCACCTCACTATCTCACCTTAAGCGTGGCATTTGAAGTAATCAAAGGGCTCGTGGCAGTCGTCGCACTGGTAGTGGGCTTTGCAGGCCGTAGAGCCGAACTGGCTGATGAGGTGGGTGTGCTCAGACTTGCAGAGCGGGCAGCGCACGGCCGTGTCTTTGCCAAAGAGGTTGAGCATGTGGCCGGTGGCGGTGCCATCCACGGGCGGAGCTATGCCGTAGGCTTCGAGCTTTTCGCGACCGGCCTGGCTCATCCAGTCGGTGGTCCAGGCGGGGCTGAGCTGGTTGTGAATAGTCACCTGGGTGATGCCCTCAGCCAGCAGCCGCAGCCGAATTTCGGTGGCAATGGTGTTCATGGCCGGGCAGCCGGAGTACGTCGGCGTGATGCTGACCGTGACCTGCTGGCCTTGCACCTGCACGCCGCGCACGATGCCCAGGTCCAGAATGCTGAGCACGGGCACCTCGGGGTCCGACACTTCTTCCAGCAGCTGCCAGATGCGTTCCTCGGTGGGCGCGGTGCTTACCATTGCAGGCCGGGGTAGGTGCGTTGCATGTACTGCAGCTCGGCTAGAATATAGCCCAGGTGCTCGGTGTGGCGGCCTTCCTTGCCGCCGGTCATCATGAACACGCCCTGGGGCACGGGCACGGTGGCTTCCTGGAACACGTGCTCCAGGTGGGCTTCCATGGCGGGCAGCAGGGCGGCGTAATCGGGAATGATGCCGGCGGCCTGCAATGCCTGCTCGGTGGTGGTGGCCTTGGTCAGCTCGCCCGAGTAGCGCCAGAGGGTATCCAGTGCTTTTTCGAGGCGCTTGCGGCTTTCCTCCGTACCGTCGCCCAGGCGAATCATCCACTCCGAACTCCACTTCAGGTGGTAGGCGGCTTCTTTCACGGCCTTTTCGGCAATGGCGGCCAGGCGCTCATCGGGGCTGTTTTTCAGCTCCCGCAGGAAGTGGTAGTGGAAGTTGTCGAACAGGAACTGTCGGGTGACGGTGTCGCCGAAGTCGCCATTGGGCTGCTCCACCAGCAGCGGGTTTTTGTACTCCACAGCTAGGCGCAGAAAGGCCAAATCGTCCTCGGTTCGGCCCTGGCCTCCCAGTTCGGCGGCGTACTGGTAGAGGCTGCGGGTTTCGCCCAGCAGGTCGAGGGCAATGTTGGCCATGGCCAGATCCTGCTCCAGCACAGGGCCGTGCCCGCACCATTCCGAGAGGCGGTGGCCCAAAATCAGGCTGGTATCGGCCAGCTGCAGCACGTACTGAAACAGCTGCTGCCGCAGTTCGGGCGAGTACGAGTTCAGGGCGGCGGTTTCGGAAGGGGCAACTTGCATAGCGGGCGGAGGGTTAAGACGGGAAAGGTCGGCGCAGCGAGGCCGACAGCTTACATGTGCTTGATGGAGTCCGGGACCTGGTAGAAGGTCGGGTGCCGGTACACTTTGTCGTTGGCCGGGTCGTAGAAGGCCTCGGCGTCGTCGGGGTTGGAGGCGTGCACGTGCTTGCTTTCCACGACCCAGATGCTGATGCCTTCGAGGCGGCGGGTGTACACGTCGCGGGCGTTCTGGATGGCCATGGTAGCGTCGGCGGCGTGTAGGCTGCCCACGTGCTTATGGTCGAGGCCCTGCTTGCTGCGGATGAAAACTTCCCACAGCGGCCATTCGGATTGGTTCATTGTGCTTGGTGCGCCTCACCCCTAGCCCCTCTCCGAAAAGGAGAGGGGAACTAGCTCTAGCAAGCTAAGCTAGAAACTAGTTTTAGTTCGGGGCAGGCTCAATTTTAGAGTTAAAACTAAAAGCTAGTTCCCCTCTCTTGCGAAGAGGGGCAAGGGGTGAGGCGACTACGCGGCTTGGGTTGCGGCGCGCTCGGCGCGTTTCTTGGCGTGAGCCAGGGCGGCTTCGCGCACCCAGGCGCCTTCCTCGTGGGCTTTTACCCGGGCCCCGAGGCGGTCCTTGTTGCACATGCCGTTGCCTTTCACCACGTTCCAGAATTCCTCCCAGTTCACGTCGCCGAAGTCGTAGCCTTTCTTGGTTTCATTCCACTTCAGCTCGGGGTCGGGCACGGTGAGGCCCAGGAACTCAGCCTGGGGCACCATCATGTCCACAAATTTCTGACGCAGCTCGTCGTTGGTGAAGCGCTTAATGCGCCACTTCATGCTTTGCTCGGTGTTGGGCGAGTCAGCGTCTTTGGGGCCGAACATCATCAGCGTGGGCCACCACCAGCGGTTTAGGGCTTCCTGGGCCATGGCCTTCTGCTCGGGCGCGCCTTCGCACAGGGTCTGCATGATTTCGAAGCCCTGGCGCTGGTGGAAGCTTTCTTCCTTGCATACGCGCACCATGGCGCGGGCGTAGGGGCCATACGACGTGCGGCACAGCGGCACCTGGTTTAGAATGGCGGCACCATCTACGAGCCAGCCCACGGTGCCCATATCGGCCCAGGAGAGGGTGGGGTAGTTGAAAATGCTGGAATACTTGGCTTTACCCGAGTGCAGGTCAGCCAGCATCTGGTCGCGGGAGGCGCCCAGGGTTTCGGCGGCCGAGTAGAGGTAGAGGCCGTGGCCTGCTTCGTCCTGCACTTTGCTCAGCAGAATGGACTTGCGCTTCAGCGAAGGGGCGCGGGTAATCCAGTTGCCTTCCGGCAGCATGCCGACCAGCTCGGAGTGCGCGTGCTGGGAAATTTGCCGGATCAGCGTCTTGCGGTACGCATCGGGCATCCAGTCCTTGGGCTCAATACGAACGTCCGCGTCAATGCGGGCCTGAAACTGCTCTTCGAGGTTGATTTCTACCGTTTCCATGCGCTTTCAACAAAGTTTAACTAACATTCGTTAGTTAAAAGTAAGAAAAATATCGGGTTTAGGTAATTCTGTGTGCTGGGAGGGCGACGAATGAAAGTCTACTGATCGAAATCCACCTTGACTTTTTCCGAGGTAGGGCGGGCCTGGCAGGAAAGGACGTAACCTTTAGCTACTTCGGTGTCGGAGAGGGAGTAGTTGACGTCCATTTCCACCTGGCCTTCCACCACCCGGCAGCGGCAGGTGCTGCACATGCCGTTTTTGCAGGAGTAGGGTGCGTCCACGCCGGTTTCGAGCAGGGCGTCGAGGATGGTGTTGCCGTAGTACGACATTTCCAGGATGCGGGTGTTACCGTCGAGCTGCACGGTGACCTGGCTGTGCTTGTCGTCTTCACCGGCGGGGCGCACTTTGGCCGGGCCGGCCTGGGTTTTGCCGCCGCCCGCGGTGCCGAACATTTCGAAGTGAATCTTCTCGGGGGCCACGCCGGCGCTGGTTAGGGCGGCTTTTACGCCCAGAATCATTTCCTCGGGGCCGCAGATAAAGCACTCGTCAATCTGGGCGGCAGGCAGGATTTTCTGCAGGAACAGCTCGGTTTTGGGCTGGTCGATGCGGCCGAAGAGCAGGTCAGTGTCGCCCTGTTCCCGGCTCAGGATGTGGTACACGCTCAGGCGCTTGAGGAACTTGTTCTTAAGCGCCTCAATGCCTTCCTTGAAGATGATGGAGTTGCGGCCCCGGTTGCCGTAAATGAGCGTGACGCGGCTCTGGGGCTCGGTCAGCAGCACGGTTTTGATGATGCTGAAGACGGGCGTAATGCCGCTGCCGGCGGCAAACATGACGTAGTGCTTGGCTTGCTCGGGGTGGAGCTCGGTATAGAAGTGGCCGGCGGGCGGCATTACGTCCAGCTCTTCGCCGACCTTGAACGTATCCACGGCCGAGGAGGAAAACCGGCCTTCGGGCACTTTCTTAATGGCCACCTGCCACTCGTTTTCCAGCGGACTGCTACAAATCGAGTAGGAGCGGCGCAGCTCTTCGCCGTTGTGCTCCCGCCGGAAGGTCAGGTACTGGCCCTGGGTGAAGCGGAAGGTGTCGCGCAGGTCCTCGGGCACGTCCAACGATACCACCACGCTGTCGGGCGTTTCCTTTTCGATGCGCTTGATGCGGACTTTATGAAATCGACTCATTCGATGTTTAGTTGTTCGTAGTCAGGTTTTGATAGTAGTCCTGGCTGATAAAAAGCAAAACCACCATCCAGAAACCAGCACTTATTTGGCCAAGCCGTTGAGCAGGATGGTCATGATGTTTTCTTCCAGCTCCTCGGCCGAAATGCCCCGACCGGGACGGTACCAGAGCTCCACCCAGCGCACAGCCGAGAGAATCGTGAACAAGGCCACCGACACGTTCATGGGCTGAAACTCGCCGGCGGCTATACCTTGCTCAATGAGCTCGGCAAAACCTTTTTCGTAAGCTTTGCGGGCTTCCTTGAATTGCTGCAGCTTGTCGTCGCTGAGGTACTTCCAGTCGTTGTTGGCCACGGATACGGCCGCTCCGTCCTCAATCATCAGCCGCACATGGAGCTGAATCAGGGCCTTGAGCTTGTCGACGTAAGACACCGGCAGCTGCTCAATCTCTCGCAGCTGGGAGATATAGGTGTTTGAAACGTGAAAGCAGATGCTTTCCAGAATATCGTCCTTGGAGCTGATGTGGTTATACATGCTGGCCGCTTCCATGCCCACCTGGGAGCCCAGGTCGCGCATGGAGGTACCGCTAAAGCCCTTGGCTTTGAAGAGCTTGGCGGCTTCTTCCAGAATTACCTGCCGTTTGTTGGTTTTAACTTTTTTAGCCATTCAGCTTACAGAAAATAAGGCGTGCTAGAAAGGGCGGGCGGGGTTGGGTGGGTAAAGCTAGAAGAAGCGCAGCATTTGTACGGAATGAATTTAGGCCAGATTGCGCAGGTCCCGCACCTTGCTGAGCTTGCCGCCCTCACTGCGCGGCAGCTCCCCGAAGCCCAGCAGCTGTACTTGCATACTGAGGCCAATGTTGTCCTTGATTTTCTTAGCCAGAGAGCCTTGCAGCGTCCGCAGGCACTCATGCTGCTCCAGAGCCGCCGTACTTACCGTACTCAGCTCCAGGCTGCGCATAAGCTCTGGGCTGATTTCCACGCTAACGGCCACCTCATCCAGGCTGCCGCAGCGGGAGGCCACCACCTGGTAAAACGGACTCACGTGCTCCAGTTCCTGCAGAATAGCCTCGACCTGGGTGGGAAAGAAGTTGACGCCGCGGATAATGAGCATATCGTCGGCCCGGCCGCGAATGGGACCCATTTTCACGTGGGTGCGGCTCCGCGACTCGCCGTAGTAGATATTGGTAATGTCGTTGGTCCAGTAGCGCAGAATGGGCATGGCCTTCTTAGTGAGCGTCGTAAACACCAGCACGCCCAACTCGCCCTCGGCCACCGGCTCCCCGGTATCCTTGTCGACAACCTCGGGAAAGAAATGGTCTTCCCAGATGTAGCTGCCCGTGCCCCGCTCCGTCACGTCCTCCTGCGACACGCCCGGCCCCATGATTTCGCTCAGGCCATAAATGTTCGTAGCCTGCACCCGCAGGCCGGTTTCGACCTGTTGGCGGATGGTTTCCGTCCAGGGCTCGGCCCCGAGGGCGGCATATTGCAGGTTGAGGGCGTCGAGCGGAATGCCGCGGCGCTGCATTTCCTCGGCCAATACCTGGGCGTAGGAAGGCGTGGCGCACAGAATTTCGGGTTGGAAGTCTTGCAGCAACTGCAGCTGTCGGTCGGTGCCGCCGCCCGACACGGGAATTACGGTGAGGCCCAGCTTTTCGGCCCCGTAGTGAATGCCCAGGCCGCCCGTAAACAGGCCGTAGCCGTAGGCATTCTGCAGCTTCATGCCCGGCCGGCAACCCGCCGCGGCCAGGGAGCGGGCCACTACCTCGGCAAAAATGCTCAGGTCTTCGGCGGTGTAGCCTACCACCGTGGCCTTGCCGGTAGTACCGCTGGAGCAGTGCAGGCGGGCCACTTCGGGCTGGGGCACGGCAAACAGACCGAAGGGGTAATTGTCGCGAAAGTCGGTTTTGCGGGTAAAGCCCAGCTTAGTGATATCCGCTAGGCCTTTAAAGGAAGACGGGTGGATGCCCAAGGCCTCCAGCTTCGCCTTGTAGAAAGGCACCCGGTGGTACACGTACTCTACCTGCTGCCGAAGCCGGGCATTCTGCAGCTCCCGCAATTGGGCCAGTGGCATCCGTTCTATTTCCGGTTGGAAAAGCATAGGCAGCAGGGTGGAAGTGAGAAAAGGGCTACTAAAAGTAGACGGGTTTACTTACATAAACAAACGTTTGTTAGTTTTTGGCTGATTGTAGATTACAATTCGTGCTATAGCCTGCTCCGGCTAGGCTTTGGCAAGAAAAAAAGCCCGCGCCGCTTTCTGGTGCGGCACGGGCTCGACGGAGTTGCTCAACGTGGTGCCAGGACTTATGCCAGCATATCTTGCGGCAGGTTGATCAGGGCCAGATAGGGGTAGAGGCCGGCCTGCTCGGTGAAAGGCCGCAGGAAAGCCACGCTGGTGGAAGGCAGCTGCCGCCATACCTCACAGTAGTAGCCAGCCTCCAGGAAGTACAGGTCGACGATAAAAGAGCCGACCGGGCGGGTAACCATGAAGATGCCCCAGGTTTTGACGTAGGCCTGCTGCTCGGCGGCAGACAGCGTCTGGAAGGTGGAATAGGCTAGCATACTCCCAGGTTACTGCCGCCCGAATGAAGCCGGCGTGAAGCCCCTGGCGACTAGTGAAACGGCCGTTTCTTAACCATGCCGCCTTCCGCGTCGTCGATGCTGTGCTGAATCACGAAGGCCTGCGGGTCGATGCGGCGCACTTCGGTGCGTAGCTGGGGCAGCTCCAGGCGGGTTACCACGGTAAAGACGATGTCCATGTCGAGGTCCCGGTCGCCGCGCTTGCCAAAGCCGCGCTTGCCCTGGTAAAGTGTCACGCCCCGGCCCAGGTTGGTAGTAATGGCCTCCCGGATAGCTTCGCTGCGGGCCGAAATAATAGTGACGCCCGTGTACTGCTCGATGCCGTTGAGCAGGAAATCCAGGGTTTTGGAGGCCGCCACGTAAGTCAGAATAGAATACAGGGCCGTTTGGACGCCCAGCACAAAGGCCGCCACGCCGAAAATGAACACGTTCAAGACCAGAATCACGTCGCTGACCTTCAGCAGGGGCGTGTGCTTATTAATAAGCAAGGCCGCTACCTCGGTCCCATCGAGCACGGCCCGCCCCGCATAGCCAGCCCGATACCGGCCCCGATGAACATACCCCCGAATACGGAAGTCAGCAGCAGGTCCTTGGTAACGTCGGGTAGGGCACCACGGCCAGGGCCAACGACAAGCCGGCAATGGCAGCGGCGCTTTTCAGGGCAAACCCGAGTCCAATCTGCCGGTAGCCCAGAATAACGAACGGCAGGTTGATGATGAGCAGTAGCCAGGACAAGGGGATGCCCAGGGCGGCCGATATCAGCATGGAAATGCCCGTAACGCCGCCGTCGATGAAGTGACTGGACAACAAAAAGCCTTTCAGGCCCATGCCGGCGCACAGAATTCCGAGAATAATCAGCCCGGTACTTTTTATGCGTTGGAAAAAGTTGCCCATTTCAGCGGCGGGAGCAGGAGGAGTACTAGAGGACATGGGAGAGGACAAGCGTTGGCGCAATTGGCGCAAAACTATGAGTTGGGGAATAAGCATGCTCGGACGAAAGAAGTAAACGTTAATCCGCTTCGGCAGGCTGGCTCAGCTCGGCCGTTATGGTACGGCCGTGGCGACGGTCCAGCCAATTCATGACCGGAGTTGCCAGAATGCCGTGCAGGCTGATGGACACCAGCATGGTGAAGCCCAGAATGGACCAAAGCTGCCGGGCCTCGGGGAAATCGGCCTTGGTGAGGGCAAAAGCCAGGTAGAAGATAGAGCCGATGCCCCGGATTCCGAAAAAGGAAATGATGACGCGCTCGGCCAGCGTAACGCGCGACGAGCGGGCCAACGTGAGCAGTCCGCCCAGGGGCCGAATTACCAGCAGCAGCAACAGGCCCAGCGCGGCGCCGGTCCAGGTAAGCTCACTCAGCAGCCCGCGCATGATGGCGCCCCGAACAGGATCAGAATTATCACGATGAAAAGGCGCTCCAGCTGGTCGGTGAAGGCGTGCATCTGCTTGTGGTACTCGTGGCGCCGCTCCCGGCCCCGCAGCGTGACGGCGGCTAGAAACACGGCCAGAAAGCCGTAGCCGTGCGCCAGCTCAGTAAGGCCGTAAGTAATCAGCGTGACGGCCAGCGCCACAAAGCCGTACGCCCCAGTCTTGATGCTGATGCGCTTGGGCAGGCTGAAAATAAGGTAGGCCAGCAGCTTGCCCGACACGATGCCGAATACCAGGGCCGCTACGGTGCGGTACACCACGTCCTGCCACAGCCAATGGCCAAGCCGTTCGGGCAGAGAGCCGGCTGCGGCGGGCAGCAAGGCTATGGCCAGGTAGACGAAAGGAAACGCCAGCCCGTCGTTGAGGCCGGCCTCGCCGGTCAGGGCAAAGCGCACGTTGTCTTCTCGCCCTTCGCCCGGGTCGCCCACTTGCACGTCGCCGGCCAGCACCGGGTCGGTGGGGGCCAGAGCCGCCGCCAGCAGCACGGCACTGGCCAAGGGCAGGCCCACCAGCGCCCAGCCCGCCAGCGTGAGGCCGGCAATGGTGAGCACCATGAGCACGAGCACCAGCAGCAGGGGCGTACGCCAGGTTCGCAGGGAAAAAGACCGGTCAATCTTGAGTCCCGTGCCGGTGAGGGCCACAATGACGCACAGCTCGGAAATGTGGGTTACGAACTCCTGGTGCTGAAACGGGTCGGTGGGCAGGTCCAGGGGCAAAGCATAGATGGCCATACCCAGGCCCAAATACAGAATGGGGTACGACAGCGGGTATTTTTCCAGCAGGGAAGGCAGCCAGGCGACGCCCAGAATAGCCACCCCAGAATAACCAGCGTGGTAGTGTAGAGAGGCATACAAGGGAAAAAAGCAGTCGGGCCCGGGCAGCCGGCCACACCTTGTGCGGCAAACTGCCAGGGCCTGGCTAGAGATGGATACAACGACTACCGCCGCCGAATAAGCGGAAGCGTCTAAGCCGGATCAGTAAAGCAGAAAGAAAAGTGGGCCAGGGAGTTGTACGCGCGGCGCAGGGCTCCGGTCAAATTCGCGGGTGGAGTATGCCTTAGGGGCGTTGGGCGAAACCGACGTGCGCAGCCAGGCCCGGAGCAGGGGCGAAACGGCAGAAGCGCTCGGCTCTGCGGCTGCCCCTGGCGTTATATTCCAGCTCCGAACTGCCCCGGAAAAACCAATCGTAGGCAGCAGGGCCAGATCAGGCGGTACTGAGCGAAACAGCCCGAGGTGAGGCGGCGCGCTGGCCTCCTGGTGCAGCAGGTCGGCCTGGGCCGGCTGGGCGTGGTGCGTAATAGTCGGACTGCCGGGCCGGACCACCGCTGCCCGTGGCGTGGTAGCCCAGGCCGAACCAACTCCCAGCCATACCAGCAGTACGAGCAGCAGAATTGCCCGCAGGCGGGACGCTATGGAAATCGGGCTAGGCAAAAAAGTCAGGGACAGCGGCAGGGAAGATGCTGCTAGTAGTAACGAAGTTCCTGCTGTGGAGTTGACTTTGGGCGAAGCAAAGACCTGGGCGGCGGGCTGGCAGCCTGCTTACTGAGTCGGCGCTAGGCCACTTCGCCCGGCTGCTTGGTAGTAGGCAGCCAGACGGTAAAAGTAGTGCCCTGCTCGTTGGAAGCCACCTGCAGGCGAAAGGCGTGAAACTGCGCAATGGTGCGCACCAGGGCCAGGCCCAGGCCGTAGCCTTCGGTCGTATGGACATTGGAAGCACGCCGGAACCGCTCAAACAGGTGGGGCAGGTGCTCGGCCGGAATCGGCCGGCCGGTGTTGAAGAGTTGCACCATATAGGGCTGGCCAACTGGCTGCTGCCCCGAAATGCGGATGTGGCCACCAGTGTGGTTGTACTTCACCGCGTTGCTGAGCAGGTTGTAGAAAAAGGTAAACAGCAGACTGGCGTTGGCCGCCACAATGGTCGGCTCGCCTTCCAGAGCCCAGTCTAGGGTCAGGTTTTCGTCGGCAATCCGGTCTTCCAGCTCGGCCGCTACTTCCTGCAGCACCTGGCGCACGGCCACCGTGTCGTTGCGGGCGTACTGCTCGTTTTCGATGCGCGAAATCATCAGCAGGGTGCGCAGCGTGGCCGTGAGGCGGTGCAGGGTGCGTTGCGAGGTTACAATCTGCTGCTCGGCTTCTTCGGGCAGGTTTTCGGCCTGCAGCATGTTTTCGAAGCGGTTTTGCAGAATGCTGACCGGCGTGAGCAACTCGTGGGAGGCATTGGCAATAAAGGCGCGCTCCTGCTCAAACACGAGCCGGATTTTCTGCAGCATCCGCCGGATGGTAGCATCCAGGTATTTGAAGTCGGAAGTGGTGGTTTGCAGCGGCGGCAGGGGCGTGGGCATGGGCCCTGCACGGCCCGCAGCCGCTCCACTATCTGGTCCACGGGCCGCAGCAGGTAGCGGATTACGCCCAGCTCAATGAATAAAGTAGTCAGCACGGCGAAGGCCAGGGCGTAAGCGGCCAGGGAGCGTAGCAGGGCGTAGACGTCTTCCACCGAGGCTATGCTCTTCCCGATTTCCACTGTATAGGCCTGCCCGTCCCGCTCGAAGGTGTGGCGCAGTACCCGGAAATCGACCAGCTCGCCGTGCTGCTGCCGCGGCAGCGTGGCCACGGTGTCGGGTGGGGCCGCGGTAGCGCGCCGCAGGTCAATGAACTCGTCCTGCAGCAGGTCGTAGTGCACCTTCTGGTTGGGCGAAGGATCCGTCAGAAAGCTCGAAATGCCGATTTGCTCGATGCGGTACATCACCCGCTGCTGCTCGCTGCGCAGGGAGTCGTCGGTGTGGCGCAGGGCCAGGGTTTCCACAATCCAGGGCAGGGCCAACAGCAGCACCGCCGCCATTAGGGCCTTCGACAGGGTTGTGAGCAGAACGAGCTTTTGCTGGAGCTTCACACTTCCTGGGTCGGTTTGAAGCGGTAGCCGATGCCGCGCACCGTCTCTACCCAGTCGCGGGTGTCGAAAGCGCCCAGCTTCTTGCGGATATTCTTCACGTGCACATCAATGAAGTTCGAGTCGTGGTCGTCCCGGTCACTGATCATGTTGCCCCAGATATGCTCGCTGAGCTGCATGCGCGTGAGCACCCGGCCGCGGTGCAGCAGCAGGTAGTGCAGCAAATCGAACTCACGGCGGGTGAGCACCACTTCGGTGCCGTCGTGCCGCACCGACCGCTCGCTCAGGTTCATCACGAAGCCGCCGAAGGTGAGCGTGTCCTGGGTCACGCCGTGCTTGCGGCGGGTAATGGCCTGCATCCGGGAGCCCAGCTCTAGCAGGGAATAGGGCTTGGGCAAGTAGTCGTCGGCCCCCAGCTGCAGCCCACTAACGCGGTCATCGACTGAGCCCGGGCGCTAAGAATAATGATGGAGGCCTGCAGGTTGTGCTGCTTGCGGGCTTCGGCCAGCAGCTGCAGTCCGTCGCGGTCGGGCAGGCCCAGGTCCAGCAGCACGAAGTCGTACTCGTTCACATAGAGCTTTTCCGAGGCCTCGGCCCCGGTGCGGGCAAAGTCGCAGTGGTAGCGCTCGTGCTGCAGAAACAGGGCCAGCTCCTGGGCCAGGGCATTGTCGTCTTCAACAATCAGGACGTTCATAAGAAAGCAGAAAGCAGGGCAGATGGGGTGGAAGGGCGCAACCTGCGGCCCGGGAAGCGCGAAGATTGGCAAACAAGCTAAAAAATACGGGAGAACTACGCAGCTTCCCTAAAAGTAGGCCGCCCGGGCTGAATCCAGACGGGGCGTCTAAACAGTGGGCCAAACTTGCGAAGCTGGCAGTGAAGAGAGAATGAAGGGCGTTAATTCGCCCCGGGCCCGGATTTCCTCGTAAAGGCGTCCGACCGCCGCAAGCCGGCCAAGAGCCTTACTTTAGCGGCCCATATCACCAAACCCCACCGCATGAGCACGGTCATTATTAATAGCCTCCAGGAGCTGCAGCAGTACGAAGGTCAGGAGCTGGGCGTATCCGAGTACCACACCATTTCGCAGGAGCAAATCAACCAGTTTGCCGCTGCCACCCTCGATTTTCAGTGGATTCATACCGACGCCGCCCGGGCCCAGGCCGAGTCGCCCTTCGGGGCTACCATTGCCCACGGCTACCTCACGGTGGCCTTGCTGCCCTACCTCTGGACCCAGATTGCGCGGATTGAGAACCTGAAAATGCAGGTTAACTACGAAATCGAGAGCCTGCGCTTCAACCAGCCCGTGACGGTCGGCAGTGCGGTGCGGCTGCGGGCTAAACTTCTGGGCGTGAAAGATCTTCGGGGTATTGCCAAGGCTCGTATCGAGGTGACGATGGAAGTGCAGGACGCCAAAAAGCCAGCCTACAGCGGCATCATTACCTTTCTGTACCACTTTCTATAGGCCCGCGGCCCGGCGCGGTGCGCTGGGCCAAACGCCCAGCCGGCCCAGGCGTTTGGCTACCTGGTCGGGCTACAACTCCGGTTGAGCTTTCGCGTACATTCAACGCTTCCCACCTGGGCATCGTAGTCCCGCGCGGCAGCCTCCTATTGCATGTTCAAATGGATACTTTGCGGCATCTGGGCTTTGTTGCTCGCGCCGCTTTCCGCCTCCGGCTATTCGGTGCTTACTCACCAGGCCAATATCGACTCGACCTGGAAGCGGTGCCTGGCCCCGCTGCTACAGCTGCGCTACCCCGGCGCCACCGAGGAGCAACTGCTCGAAGCCAAGTCCTACGCCTACGGCGGCTCCATTATTCAGGACATGGGCTTTTATCCCTTCGGCTCGGCGCTGTTTACCAACCTGACCCACTACGTGCGCTCGGGCGACTTCGTGCGCATCCTGCTCGACGAGGCCAAGGACCGCAATGAGTACGCCTTTGCTTTGGGCGCCCTGGGCCACTATGCCGCCGACATCAGCGGGCACCCCGAGGGCACCAACAAGGCCATGCCCCTAGTGTATCCGGAGCTGGGCAAAAAGTTTGGCAACAACATCACCTACGTGGAAGCGCCCAAGCAGCACACCCAGCTGGAGTTTGCCTTCGACGTGGTGCAGGTGGCCGCCGGGCGCTACCGCACCAGCGACTACCAGCGCTACGTGGGCTTTCAGGTAAGCAAGCGGGTGCTGGAAGTGGCGTTCAAGAAAACCTACGGCCTGGAGCTGGGCAAAGTCATCTTCAACGTGGATCTGAGCATCGGCTCCTTCCGCTTCGCCGTGCGCCAGCTGATTCCGGTGGCCAGCCGCGCGGCCTGGCAGTCCCAGAAAAAGAAGATTCGGGAGCTAAGCCCTCGGGCCCGGCGCCGCGAGTATGTGTACACGGAAAGTGAGCGGAAATTCCGCAAGCAGTACGGCACGGCCTACGAGCACCCCGGCACCGGGGCCCGTATTCTGTCTTATTTTGTGCGGGTACTGCCCAAGATCGGGCCGCTGGCACCGTTTGCGTTCCGGCCCCCCACGCCCCAGGCCCAGGAGCTGTTCAAGGCCAGCTTTCAGCAGGTAATAAAAAATTACTGCGCCATGGTGGAGCAAGAGCCCAAAGACACCGTGGCCGCCGCCCCGCGCTTGGCCAATGCCGACTTCGACACCGGCCACCAAACCAAAGCCGGCGAGTATGCCCTGGCCGATGAAACCTACGGCGAGTGGGTGCGGGAGCTGGCCAAGGCCAAATTCGACGGAATCAGCAGCGCGCAGAAGCAGAATATTCTGACTTTCTACGGCACGACTCCCAAGGAGCCAAAAGACGAGGACGAGAAGGAAGCCGACAAGCGCAAGGAAACCCAGGAGGCCCTGCAGCAGCTGCGCGCCACGGAGGTTAAATAGGCTGTTGGGCCAGTACTCAAAAAGACGACCCGAGTAGCCAGCGTTGCTACCCGGGTCGTCTTTTTTGAGTACTTAAATTACCACTACGGTGCCCCGGGCTACCAGCTTAGCGGCTCAAGTAGGCGCGAGGAGTAACGGCTTTATTCGACTGCCAGCGGGCAAGTGGCATACTGACTACCGGCCACCAAGCACAGGGTATAAAAACCGGGGGCCAAGCCCTGCAAGGCAACTTCCTGGCGCAAACGACCAGTCACGGAGTGAACCTGGTACGTCCGGACGGGACGGCCCAAAGCGTCGGTGATGGTAAGCGTAGCCGGAGCAGCCGCAGGCAGGGCTGGCATCTCAACCAACGCGGTACCGTGGGCCGGGTTGGGGTAAAGGCTTAGACCCGTCAGCCGGGCCAGGCTGTGGTTGGCAGCGGGCACGTCGTCGGTAAGGGAGGCCAGGAATCCTACGAAGTTGCCGGGCTGCCTGGGAATAGAAACCGGGCCGAAAGGCGCAGCGGGCGTGGCTATACCGGCCGTATACACGGTGGTGCCTTGCACGGCTAGTCCAAGCGCTACATCGCTGCCAGTACCGCCCGCGCGCTGCGCCCAACGGAAGCTGGATTGGTTGCCCTCATCCTGAAGCCGTGCCACAAATACGTCGCTGCTGTCATTGGCCGGCGCGGCCTTCACCAGAGTCGTAGATCCGAAAGTAACCGTGGGGCTGCTAAAGGAGCCGGCCAGGTATACCCGGGACCCGTTTACGGCCACTTTTATCACCTCCTCGTTGCCGGTGCCGCCCGCTTGCCGGGTCCAGTCGAAGCGGCTGGTCGTGCCCAGGTCCTGAACCTTGCTGACGAAGGCGTCGTTGCTGCCCGCGTTGGTTAGGGTAGTAGCACCGAAAACAGCACTGGGACTGAAGAAGCCACCGGCCACATAGACGCTCGACCCGCTCAAGGCCAGCGTACGGGCATAGTCGAAGCCATCGCCGCCGGCCTGCTGGGCCCATACAAAGCGGGCACTGGTACCCTCATCCACGAGCTTGGCCACCAGCACGTCGGGCGAGCCCGTGTTAGTAGGACTAGTGAGGGTAAGGTCGCCCAGCGTTGCCACCGGGGTTTGAAACTGACCCGCCACATACACGTTAGATCCATTCACGGCTACGGCCTGTCCGTAGTCGCCACCGGGGCCGCCACCCTTTACAGTCCATACAAAGCTGCCCGCATCGGTGAGCTTGGCTACAAACAAATCGGAAGTGAAGCCGCCACCGGTGTTGGCAAGCGTCGTAGCGCCGAAATCAGCCGTTACACCGGAAAAATAGCCGCTGATAAACACATTGGTGCCATCGGTGGCAATAGATACAGCACTGTCGTCGTACTGGCTGCCCGCGCGCCGCGCCCACACAAAGTTGCCGGTATCGGTGAGCTTGCTGACAAACACGTCGCCCATGCCCGCGCTGACCAGGGTAGTGTTACCGAAGTCGGCATTCTGGCCGGTAAATCCGCCGGTGATGTACACGCCAGCGCCTTGCACAGCTATACCAAATGCGGTGGAGCCTCCCGTGGACTTGGCCCACTCAAAGCGTTGGCTGGTACTATTCCATTTGGCAACAAAGACGTGGGTGCGCTGCTCCGGGTTGGTAAGCGTAGTCGCACCAAGCTGAACGGTGCCGGTAAAGTCACCTAAGAGATAGACATTGCCGCTGGCATCGGTGGCAATGGCAGTTACGCTGGACCGGTTACCGGCTGAGGTACCGAGCGCAACAGCCGTCTGCCAGCTGGGAGTCTGGGCTTGGACCGCTGATGCCGAGCCGTAAAGTGCAAAGGTTGCTACTACGTAGCGTACGTAGCGGGCTAAAGTAAAATGTGGCATAGAGCCGGCAAATAGCTATTGAAATGACTACCCACGGCACTTCGCGTTCCGGATGGGAAGGCTAAAAGTACTGCTTTGCTTACGGCTTGGGCGTACGCTGACTTCTTTTAATTACTATATAGGTGGCCCGACTATAGGTAGCCGTGGGCCGGGGCTAGTTGAGCAGCCACTGCATAGCCGGGCCCTCGTCCCGAATAGCCGCAGCTGATAGGGGCGCTCGGCGGCTAAGCCATACGTCAGGTACTCCCGCTGCTGGGCGTCCGAGTCGTAGATGGCCAGGCGGGCCGGGGAGCAGAGCACGGCAACGCGTAGCGGCGACGGCGCCAAACGGGCGCTAGCCAGCGGGTAAAAGGTATAATTGGTCCACTGGGCCAGCTCGGGATTGAGCTGGTCGCGGCGGCGCACGTCCAACAGCCAGCGGGTTACGCCGTGCTGCTCGGCTTTTTGGAGCACGGCTTCGAAATCGGCCTGCAGCTGGGGCACGGGAGCATCGCCCGGCCAGCGCCCGATGAGTAGGTGCAGATCGGGTCGGTAGGTGATGCTACAGGAAACGGGTAGCTCGGAGGCAGACATGGGTGCGGAAAACCGGACGCTAGCCGGCGGGGAGAAGCTACCCAATATACAGAAGCTGCCGGAGTCCTGCTACTGGCCCTGCTGCTGTACCAGGCCGCTGCTCAGGCGGCGCAGCACAATTTCGGCCTGCTTGGCCTGGAACCGAATGTCGAGCAGGCGTACTTCGGCGTCGAGCTGGGTGCGCTGGGCTTCGCGCAAAGCCAGGGGCGTGAGCAGGCCCAGGCGGTAGCGTTCCAGGGCAATAGCCACGTTTTCGCGGGCCAGCAGAATGTTGGCTTCCTCCAGTTCCAGCAGCTGCAGGCGGTTCTGGTACTGGGCATAGGCCTGCTCGGCTTCGGCTTCCAGGCTCAGCTGCGTCTGGCTGAGCTGCAGCTGGCTCTGTTCTTCGACCACGCGGGCATTCTGCTCCAGGCGGTTGCGGTTGAAGCCGTCGAAGATGGGCACTGAGGCCACCACGCCGTAGTTCAGGCCGTAGTTGCGGCTGGTGTTGGTCACGAGCTGGGTGCCAAAAAAGGCGGCACCGTTCACGTTGCGGGTCAGGCCGTAGCCCGAAGTCAGCCCAATCTGGGGAAAGCGGGAGGCGCGCACCAGTTTCCGGTCGTAGGTGGCTACTTCGATGTTGGTGCGGGCCTGCTGCAGGCGGGGGTTGTTTTGCTGAATGGCCTGGGCCACCGCGTCGCGGTCCAGGTTGCGGGCCACCACAATGGAGTCGGCGGGCTGGAAGTTGAGCCGGGCCGAGCGGCCCAGCAGGTTGTTGAGGTTGATTTTGGCCGTAGCCAAAGCTTCCTGCTGCTGAATCAGGGCCGATTGGTCGGCATTGAAGTCCACGCGGGCCGTGAGTACTTCTACCTTGGCACTCACGCCCACGTCCACGCGGGCCTGGGTCAGGTCGATGCGGGCCTGACCAATTTTAAGAGCTTCCTCAATGGACTTAATCTTGCCCGACTCGCGTACCACGGCAAAGTAGGCGCTGGTAATGTCGGCCACGGTTTCTTCCAAGGTGGCCCGGGTCAGCAGCTGCTGGCTTTGATTCAGGGCCTTGAGCCGGTCGTAGGCAATGAACATTCCGAACCCGTCGAATATCGTCCAGGTAGCCGCCACGTTGGCATTGAGCTGGTTCGACAGGGCGTTGCTGGCCGTGCTGGGCTCGGGCCGGCTCGACGACTCCTGGCGCACGTTGTTGCGGTTGAAGTTGCGGGTCAGGTTGCCGTTCACCGTGGGCAGCTGGCCGGCGTTGCCGCGGGTCACGTTGTTTTCGGCAATCTGCTCGTCGGTGCGGGCCAGGCGGATGTTGTAGTTGTTTTCCAGACCGATGCGAATAGCTTCGGCCAGGGTCAGGGCCGGAGCCGGCGCTACTGTGGCGGGCTTTTCCGTCTGGGGCTTGGCACCGGGCTGCACCGGCTCCCGGGCAGGCGTGGCAGGCTGCTGGGCCAGCAAGGGCAGGGGCAAGGCCAGCAGGAAAAACGCGGCTAGGGGTGAAAAGCAGGAAAGGCGAGCGGGAAACTGCATTCGGGAGGAAATAATAGGACGAGCAGCCGGCCTTTACTAGAAAGCAAAGGCTGGCTGCTCAGTGGGCATTAGGCCGTTACGGCTTGCTTCTGTTCGACTTCTTCCGGCTTGGGCTTGTGGTTTTTGGCCGTGGCGAAGTACGAGTACATCACCGGCACTACGTACAGCGTCAGGGCCGTGGCGAAGAACAGGCCGCCCACCACGCCGATACCCATGGCGCGCCGGCTCAGGGCGCCCGCGCCGGTTGCAATGGCAATGGGCAGAATACCCAGAATGGCGCACAGCGAGGTCATCAAAATGGGACGGAAACGGGCCGTGGCGCCCTCAATCAGGCCGGTCATGTAGTCCTTGCCGTTCTCGACTTGCTGGTTGGCAAACTCCACGATAAGGATACCGTTCTTGGTGACCAGCCCCACCAGCATGATAATGCCAATCTGGGAAAACAGGTTGAGCGTCTGGTTGAAATACCACAGGCTGAGCAACGCGCCCGACAAAGCCAGCGGCACCGTCACCATGATGATGATCGGGTCGCGGAAGCTTTCGAACTGGGCGGCCAGCACCAGATAAATCAGGATAAGGGCCAGACCAAAGGCAAACAGCAGGGACGAGGAGCTTTCCTCAAAGTCGCGGGAGGCACCCGACAGCTCGGTGGAGAAGGTCTCGTCGAGGTTCTTTTCGGCGATGCTGCGCATGGCGGCAATACCGTCGCCCAGGGTTTTGCCCGGGCCAGGGAGGCCGAGAACGTAGCCGAGTTGTAGCGGTTGAAGCGGTAGAGCTGGGGCGGAGTGCTGCTCTCGGTCAGGTTAATCACGTTATCCAACTGCACCAGGGAGCCATCCGTGGCTTTCACCGACAGCAGGCGCACGTCGAGCGGCTGGTTGCGGTCTTCCCGTGCCACCTGCCCGATAATCTGGTACTGCTTGCCTTCCCGGATAAAGTAGCCGAAGCGCTGTCCGCTCAAACCCGACTGCAGTGTCTGGGAAATGCTTTGCACCGACACGCCTAGGCTCTGGGCCTTTTCGCGGTCAATGTTGACGCGCAGCTCGGGCTTGTTGAACTTCAGGTTCACATCCACGAACTGGAAAGTGGGGTTCTGGCGGGCCGCGTCCAGAAACTTAGGCACCGCCTCGCGCAGCTTCTCGAAGTCCTGGGTCTGGATAACGAACTGCACTGGCAAGCCACCGCCACCCCCACCGCTACCGATACTCTGGTCCTGCGACACGGAAGTACGGGCCGCCGTCAGGCGTTTTACCCCGGCGCTGAGGCCCGAGGCAATCTGGTCCTGAGTGCGGGGGCGCTGGTCGGCGTCGAGCAGCAGCACGCGGGCCGTACCCGAGTTGGAGCCGCCGCCGAAGCCCGGCGAAGTCACGGCAAACACGCTACTCAGGCTTTTTTCACCCGCCGAGTCCATGGCCATTTTGGTAATCTGGGCCATGTAGGCGTCCATGTACTCAAAGGAAGCGCCTTCCGGACCCGTGGCGTTGATGTTGACGCGGCTGCGGTCTTCCACCGGGGCCAGCTCCGAGGGAATGGCGCCCATGAAAAACCAGATGCCGACACCCGTACCAGCTACCACCAGCCAGGCCAGCCAGCGGTTGCGCAGGAAGGTTTGCAGGCTGTCCTGGTAGCCGCCAATCATGCGCTGGAAGAAGGGCTCCGTCTTGCGGTAAAACCAGTTGTGCGTTTCCTGGCGCTTGAGCAGCAAGGAGCACATCATCGGGGTCAGGGTCAAGGACACGAAAGCTGAAATCAGCACCGAACCGGCCACCACAATGCCAAATTCGCGGAACAGGCGGCCGGTAATACCGGTCAGGAATACCACGGGCAGAAACACGGCCGCCAGTACGATGGTGGTACTGATAACGGCCATCAGAATTTCCTCCGAGCCATGAATAGCGGCTTCTTTCGGATCTTCGCCTTCCTCAATGCGGGAGTAAATGTTTTCCAGCACCACAATGGCGTCGTCCACCACGAGGCCAATGGCTAGCACGATGGCCAGCAGCGTCAGCACGTTGATGGAGAAGTCGAGCAGGTACATCACGAAGAAAATACCCACCAAGGACACCGGAATGGCCACCACCGGAATCAGGGTGGAGCGCCAGTCGCGCAAAAACAGGAAGATGATAATCACCACCAGCACGAAGGCTTCGATGATGGTGTGCTCTACTTCATTAATGGACTTACGGATAAAGACCGAGTTATCGAAGCCCGGCTTGAGCACCAGGTCCTTGGGCAAGTCCTTGCCGTAGAGGGCAATCCGCTTGTTGAACTCGTCGGCAATGTCAATCTGGTTGGAGCCCGGCTGCGGAATTACCGCCAGGCCCACCATCGGCACGCCGTTCACCTTGAAGATGGTCTGGTCGTTTTCCGGATACAGCTCAGCGTAGCCCACGTCGGAGAAGCGCACCAACGACGACTCATCCTTGCGAATAATCAGGTTGTTGAAGTCTTCCACCGAGGTCAGTCGGCCCATGGTACGCAGGGTGAGCTGGGTGTTTTGGCCCTGCACCGAGCCGCTGGGCAGCTCCACGTTTTCCCGGGTCAGGGCAGCTTGCACGTCGACGGGGCTCACGCCCAGGGCCGAGAGCTTCACGGGGTCCATCCACAGGCGCATGGAATATTTCCGCTCGCCGTACACCCGCACTTCCGACACGCCCGGAATGGTTTGCAGACGCTCTTTCAGCGTGTTGTTGGCGTAGTCGGTCAGCTCCAGCAAGGTGCGCTGGTTGGAGCTGAGGTAGGTCATTACAATGGGCTGAGAGTCGGCATTGGCCTTGCTCACGATGGGCGGGTCGATGTCGCGCGGGAGGCGGCCCTGAGCGCCCGAAACCTTGTCGCGCACGTCGTTGGCAGCCGTTTCCAGGTCGGCGTCGAGGTCAAACTCTACCGTAATCTGGGTGCGGCCGTCCCGGGAGTTCGAGGTCAGGTTCTTGATGCCGGCAATACCGTTCAGGGCTTCTTCGAGCGGCTCGGTTACCTGGCCCTGCATTACGTCGGCCGAGGCGCCGGTGTAGCTGGCCGATACCGTAATAATGGGCGGGTCTACGCTGGGGTATTCCCGGACACTGAGGTAGCGAAACCCGATAACGCCGAATATCACGATGACGAGGCTCATCACGATGGCGAGGACCGGGCGGTTGATGCTGGTGGATGATAAGCTCATATAAGATTACACGCAGTATTGCGGTGAAATTCACCGGCCGGCGGCAGCTTTCACCGGGTCAACACCTGACCTCGGAAAGTATGCAGCGCGGCGCGGCGTAAAAATTACTTCGTCACACGTACCGCGTCGCCGGGCTTCACTTGCAGAATGCCCGTGCGAATCACGGAGTCCCCCACGGCCAAGCCGTCGGTAATCTGGATTACTTTGTCGGAGCGAATGCCAATCTTGACTTTCTTCGGCACCATCTTGCCCGCTTTTACGGTGTAGACGCTGTAGCCGCTGGCTTCCGGAATCACCGATTCGGTGGGCACCTGCAGGGCGTTGGTAGACTCGCCCAGTTGCAGGTTGACTTTCACAAAAGCGCCGGGACGCAGCTCGTTGCTGGCGTTGGCGTAGCGGGCCCGCACGGGCTGGGTACGGCTTACCGGGTCAATCTGCGGGTCAATGGCGTAGACCTTGGCCTCGTACTTTTTGTTGGTTCCCTCGTCCGTTACGCTCACCACGTCGCCCACGCGCACATTGGCAGCAAAGCGGCCGGGCACGGCGAAGTCAATCTTAACCGGCCGCACGCGGGAAAGCGTCGTGATTTCGGTGCCGGGGCTTACGTAGGTGCCCACGGTGGCCGTCGTCAAGCCCAGTACCCCGTCGAAGGGAGCCCGCACGTAGGCTTTGGCTAGGGAAGCCTGCAAGGCTTTCAGGTCGGCCTGGGAGGTCAGGAGCTGGTTGTTGGCCTGCTCGTATTCCTGGGCGCTGATGTATTCTTTATCGAGCAGGGTGCGCTGCCGCTTTTCCTGGTCCCGAAACAGCTGGATGTTGTACTGCTGCTTGCGAATGGCCGCCTGGGCTTCATCGGCGTTAATGCTGAACAGCAGCTGCCCTTTGCGCACGGGCTGACCTTCGCGGATGTTCAGGCTGGTAATCTTGCCCGACAGCTCGCTCTTAATCACCACTGACTCATCGGCCAGCACCGAACCGGTGGCGGCCACTTCATCCGACAGATTGGTGGGCTTTACCACGTACACCTGCACGGGCAGTTTCTGTCCACCGCTTTTGCCGCCAGCCCCGCCGGGGCCACCTTTGCCAGCGCCGCCCCCGCCGGCCGCGCCGCGGCCACCGCCTCCGCCACCTTTGGCATCGGCATTAGGGGAAGGGAAATACTTTATTTTAATAAATGCCAAGGCGGCAATAACCACCACCGTTAGTACGATCCACAACACCTTGCGCCCGGGGCGCGACTCTGTTTCTACCGTTTCTTGTTCGTATTGCATGTAAAAGGGGATGTTTCCCAACTCAATCGTTACGGCCTAGTACTTAGGCCGCTGGCGTTCAACAACGACAGGGCGGCCGGAAGGGTTCGGTCAAATCCTGCGGGCCACTTTGCCAAAGCCAATAAGACACGGCAAAACCCCGTAGGTTTAAGGTTGCCACAGGGGGGAAGACACAAAAAAAGCCTGCTGGTTGCAGGCTTTTTCCATTTAGCACGAGGCCAACTACATGGCTTTGGCGTTGATGTAGTTCTTAGCCAGGTTGTTGAGAAGGGTGTCGGTGGCTTGCTCTTCCTGCAAAGTCTGGCGCAGCAGCTCTGCCGATTCCGTGTGGCCCAAACGCAGGGCGTAATGGGCAGCCGTGCCGTAGCCCGCAATTTCGTAGTGCTCCACGCGCTGGGCGGCCGCAATCAGGGCGGCGTCTTTTACTTCGTCGGTAGCATCTTCGGCAATGGTTTCCTTTCCTTCGGCTACCAGACCCTGCATGGCTTTGCAGGTATGGCCGCTGAGCTCAAGGCCCAAGCCGCGCCCGATCTGCTCGAGGCGGGCTACCTGGTTTTTGGTTTCAATCAGGTGCTGGTCGAAGGCCTGCTGCAGGCGCGGGTCGCGGGCTTCCTTGGCCATGTCGGGCAGGGCTTTGGTCAGCTGGGTTTCGGCGCTGTACAGGTCACGGAGTTGTTCTTGGAACAGGTCGTCGAGGCTTTTGAGTTTGTCAGACATAGCAATTAGGGTAGAGGGTGTGGGGAAAAGTACGTTTCCTGCCGGGCAGGAGTACCACTCTACGCGCTACAGCTCAGTAGGTTTATGCTTTCGGCCAATGGTCATGATTTCATAAGCTCATATCCGGCGCAGCCTTTCCCCGTACTTTACTCTTATGAAAACGCCGAAAGAGCCGACCGAAGCCCACCGCAACTTCTTCCGCGACGTGCACGACGTAGTGCGCCTCATTCCTAGGGGCCGCGTAACTACCTATGGCGCTATTGCCCACTACCTGGGAGCCCGGCACGGGGCGCGCATGGTGGGCTGGGCCATGATGGCCGCTCACCCGAGCGTGGGCCCCGACGCTATTCCGGCCTACCGGGTTGTTAATCGGCTGGGCCTGCTTACGGGCCGGCAGCACTTTGCCACGCCCACGGCCATGCAAGACTTTCTCGAAGCCGAAGGCATCCAGATTATCGACGACCAGGTACAGGACTTCAAGACCCGCTTCTGGGACCCAAGTGCCGAGCTGGCCTAGCGGCGGCGCATTTTCTTCACGTAATAGTCGCCCTCTTTCAGCGGGACGTACTGCAGCGTCGGTTCTTCCTTGTCGGTGCGGGCCTTGAGTTCCACGTAGGTGGTGGCGCCAAACGTGGGAATAAACGCGTAGCAAGGCGCGTCAGCCCCGTCCAGGCACAGGGAAATTTCCCGGGTTTTGCTTGTCCACGGTATCAGCACGAAGTCGTTAGCCGGCAGCTGCTTTAGCTCCTGCCCATCGAGCAGTACCGCCAGGGGCTTGGCCGGGCCGCCGGGTCGCCGGTACACAACTACCGTGGCGGTGTCCCGCTTGGCTAGTTGCTCCATGTAGTCGAAATCGGCCACCCGACCCGTGGTCATATCCAGGGTATATTCCTGCAGGTCGCCCCGGACAGCGACAGCCGCTATGGCCGCACCTGCCAGTCCGCCCAAGGCGCCCGCCGTACTCACCGCACCCGGGTCGTCCAGAGCTTGCTCGGTGAAGGTAAAATCGTCGCCGCTTCGCTTCAAGGCATAGAAGTGCCGTTTCCGTCTGATGTAAACCTGCTGCCCATCGGAAAAGCCCCACACCTCGTCCAAAGCTTTGCGGGCGTCGCCCCGGCCCTGAAACGCCTTCACCTCGCCGGGAATGTTGGTTGCTTCCACGGTCAGGTCAGCGACCGGCTCCAGCTTGTTGTTACGGAATTCCAGAAACGTGCCGTAGATACCCATTGCGGGGGTAGGAGCCGTGAGAATGGCGTAGGTAGCAGGCGCGGGTTTGCGGCCACCCCGGTAATATACCTGCTCCTGGGTCAGGGCAGGCGAAAGGGCCAGGCGGGCCGCCCAATCCAGGGCGTTGAGCTGAGTGCAGGCCCGTTGCAGACAGGCCACAATATTGTCGTCGTGGCGGCCGGTGGTTTCCACGCCCCGGCTTTCCTCCTCCTCTATGTAGCGCTGCAAAACCCGGTAGCTGCCGTCGGGCTGCTGGTACACGAAATCCACATCGACCAGGGCAGAGGCTTTTTCGGAAGTCACCTTGGTTACCTCCCCAATGCGCAGGTCGTGCACGCGCAGAAGCACGGCGCGGCTGCCCGGCCGGGGTGGGAGCTGCACCTGCAGCCAGCCACTCAGCCCATCTTTTACCCCACCCGCCAAGTTAGCCGGCACCCTGATGTTGTTCATCCCGCGCTGCACCCAGCCAATAGTTTGGTGCTGGGTGCGCAGGTCCAGTACCTCTGCAATATGAAAGGTCGGCTTGTCCAGCACCAGCTTCTGCTCCCGCAGATCTACCTGGTAAATAGAAGTTTGGCCAACCGCCACCCGGCAGACAGATAAGAGCAATACAAGTAGAAATTGGTTTTTCAAGGCAGCGCATTAAAGTAGTAAATATCAAAGCTACTACTCGGGCTTCAATCGAACAACCAAGTAGTCTGCAGCTTCTAAGGCGGTTATAAAAGTGACTCGAACGGGCAAAAAAAAGCCACCGGTGACGCGGTGGCTTCATTCCTGTTTTTGTCTTGAGGCTGGCCTTACAAAATAGCCATGCTCGGGCGGGGGGTATAGTCGGCGGCGGCCAAGATGGCACCCCGTACTTCCTCAGGATTGGCATTCTTGAGCAGGTAGCCATGAGCGCCCTCGCTGTGCAGGCTGTCGATAAGCTCGGGCTCGTCGTGCATGGAAATTATAACGACCCGTACGCGGGGATACTGGGCGCGCATCAGGCGCACGGTTTGCAGGCCATCCAGGGTGGGCATCTGCAAATCCATCAGCACCACGTCGGGCACGATGCCCTGGTCGAGGTGTTCGAGAAGCTCCTGACCGTCACCGGCTTCGAAGAGCACTTCCATATCGGGAAAGCCACTGATCAGGGCACGCAGTCCTTTACGAAATAGAATATGGTCGTCAACGACGGCCAAGCGGATTGCGGGTGTGCTCATATTGAGGTAGTTAGGGCAGGCTTTTGGTCGACGGGAAGATACGGAATAGGGAAGGAAATCCAAACTTTGCTGCCTGCGCCCGGCGCCGATTCATGCCGCAAGGTGCCGTGCAATACGGCTACCCGGCTGCGTAAGTTGGTGAGTCCCAGTCCCGCGCGTGCACCGGGGGCGGGTGGCAGGTCACCGGCGGCCGGGTCGAAGCCTACGCCATTGTCGCGGTATTGCAAGGAAAGGTAGTCGGGCCCAAAATCGACGCTGACTTCAATGGTTTCGGCGTGGGCATGGCGCAGTCCGTTGCCCAAAAGCTCCTGCACCACCCGAAATACAATCAGCTCCCGCTTAGGGTCGAGGCGGCGGGGCTGCCCGCGCTGCTCGATAATGACGTGGGTGGGACCATCGGCGGGCACCGTGCGGGCCAGCGCGTCAAGGGCGAAGGGCAATCCAAACTTTTGCAGGGCGGCCGGCAGCAGGTTGCGCGAAATGCGGCGCACTTCCCCAATGGCCTGGTCGAGTAGGGCAGTGGCTTCTTCGGTTAAGTTTGGTTGGCCGAGTGCGCTGAGGTGGAGCTTGGCAATGGCCAGGGTGGTACCCACCCCGTCGTGCAGGTCGGCGGCAATGCGGCGGCGTTCATCTTCCTGGGCCAGCAGGGCGGCTTCCAGGGCCTGCTGCTGAGAAGCGTCGCGCACTTGCCGGAGCTGTTCCTGCTGGCGCAGCAGCCGCCGCTGATACCGCAGCACAAACCCCACAATGCCCAGGGCCAAAAGCAGCAAGACCGGCGTGGCCAGCATTACGGGAAGCAGCCAGGTATTCATGGGCGGGAGCGGTGGGGCAACGACCGGCCCGCGTACCAAAACGCCAGGGCAAACAACAGGTACTGAATCAGATTGACCATAGCATTGAGGGTATAAATCACCTGATGGCTCGCATAATCAGCGGGGGAAGAAAACTTGTTGACGAACACATACAGTAAGACCGTACCCGAAAAGTACAAAACTACCGCGCTACTTACCAAAAAAAGAGGATCCTGCTCCAATCGGATAACGTGCAGCTCAGTGAGCAGCTGCTCAAAATAAAGCAAGGCCAGCCCGATAAGCAGGGCGCTTTGCAACACGTGGGTATACGCATTCATCTGGTGCAGTCCCTCCAGATAAAGTGAGTCCAGCAGGGCAAACGCGGTGAAAACCAGGGCTAGGCCCGGAATAAAGCGTCGTATCTTGAGCGAGGTTAGGGTCAGGTAATAAATGCGCAAGAACAGCAGGGTCTGGACCAGGGTAAACAAGTGCCAGATGCTGCTGCTCCAAGCGGGCCAATAGAGGTCTATCAGGCTGGAAGCAAGCATGATGGTTTCCGTAAAAACCAGGTAGCCGGTCATAATACGCAGGGCGGGGGGCAGTCGGGGCCAGCGCCAGAAGGCCAGGCCCAGCGGAAGCAGCACGACCAAGCTGGCCATATGCTCCAGGTATTCGCATAACGTGAGAAGCCACGAAGGAATTTGCATGCAAGGCGTGGCAAAGGTGTGGGATGGAGCAAGGGAAGAGAAAAATACGAAATCCTGAATAGGATGTATAATTCCGGGATAATAAAGTAAATAAACCGGTATAACTGGTGCGGAAAAAGAGTAAGGAAGGGTTACTCCCGAGGGGCAGGCCATTCCAGCGGAGCCGCAGTATATTCCGCCGGCTGGTCGCCGTTCCAAAGCGCAATAGCAAGGAAAACGTTGAACACAATGAGCAGGATAAACTGGATGATGTACATAATCCAGATCAGGTCGGGCTGGTCTTGAAGCTTGCTTTCCAGGATAAAGACCATCAGTGTGCCCGCGTAATACAGGATAGAGCCCACGCTGACCATAAATATCGGGTCCTCGCTCAGGTCAATGTTGCGCAGCTCCCGCAGCGTTTGCTCAAAGTAAGCCACGGCGGCCCCCACCAGCAGCACGCTCTGCGCTATATGGGTATAGATGGGCGGGCCAGAGGTGGCAACGTGATAGAAAAAGGCTTCGGCTATGTACAAAGCCAGGAACAAACCAACGCAGGCAAGCAGCACCCTGCGGCCCCGTTCCGAGTGAAAAGCGTAGTAGTAGGTCCAGCCCAGGCAGAGCGTTTCTCCCACCGTGGCCAGCTGCAAAATGAGGACGTTGTTGTGCCAGATGTGGCGGCCCAGTTCAGCCAGCAGAGCATTCAGCAGGCAGCCGGGCACCAGCACAAACCACACCAGAGGCCGGTAAGCCGGCAGCAATACCCGCCAGCGGCGCAGGCCGATTGCCAGGGGTAAGAGGTAGGTAAGTAGGGCAACGTTATTGAACTGCCGGGCAAAAAGTACAAGCTGCTCACTATCCACAGCAATGGGGTATAAGTGCAATAGGGGATGACGCTCTGCAACACAGAAGCGGCGGAAGGAGCGGAGAACAGGGTGGGCCTGACTGTGGGTGGCAAGTCAGGGAGGGCGGCTACAGCTGGCTGGGCACCTGCTGCGGAGTTGGCTTGGTTCGGTACAGGGCCAGGGCCAGCAGCAGGTTGAAAATGATGAGCAACACAAACTGAATGCTGTACATAATCCAGACCTGCCCGAACTGCTTTTGGGCGTACATGGAGTCTTCCAGCACGTACACCATCAGGGAACCGGCAAAGTAGATCAGCACGCCGGTACTGACCAGAAACATCGGGTCCTGATTGAGTCGGATGTTGCGCAGCTCCTGCAGGGTCTGCTCAAAATAAGCCAGCGCCGCGCCTACCAGCAGAATGCATTGCGCAATCCGGGCGTAGGTATTCGACGCGTACGGGCCCCGCAGAAACACGACTTGCACCAGGGCCACGGCTCCGAAGGCCATAACGGCCCACAGAAAGCGCCGCCGGATGGTTTCAGACCGAAAGGACAAGTAGAAAGCCCAACTCAGAAACAGCGTTTCAGCCCAGTTGGTCAGGTAGACAAACGCATGATTATTGTGCCATACTACCCGGCCAATTTCTGACAGGCTGTTGAGCACAATGCCCGCCAACAAGACAAACCAGAGGATTTTTTTGTGCGCCGGGCTCAGGTAGCGCCAGCGCCAGATACCCATTCCCAGGGGTAATAAGTAAGTAAGCAGGGAGATGATATTCAGCTGCTTACTTACCGCTATTAACCCGCCGGTATCTGGTGCTGACATTGTCCTTTCGTAAGGTGGCTACTCGTTCAGGGGGCTGTCCGGGGCGCAGCAGGGCGGGCAGGCGGGCCCGTTGGCCAGCATCTTGTTTTCGTACAAATCGTTTTCGTCGGCCTTCACTGCCACCAGTACGAAGCTCTGGTTGCCGGCGTCGTCCAGTGCGTTGTAGATGCGAATACCGACGTATTCGGAGCCGGCGTCATCAATGATTTGCTTGAGTTGATTCTTGCCGAAGAACTGCGCTTTAAACTCCGTGCCCTTTTGTTCGCGGTAGGCGCGGGTCATGGGCTCAGCTGTGGCCTGGTAGATGATGTCGCCCTCGTTGCCGGTAAAAGCCATTGTGTGGTGTGTTAAGAGGTAGTGAAGAAGGGTTTGAGCAGAAATGTTCTAGTGCTGAACATCCAAATATAGGGCAAACCATATCGAATGCAAGCTGCTCGCTGCCTTTTCCCACCCCCTAAAAGGGCAGTTGACCGTTGGGATAGGACCGGGCTGGCGGCACGTCACGCTCCTCGGCGTCGGGTGCGGGCTCCTCGTCCTCTTCTTCCAGGTTCTCAAACACGCGCTCAATGGCCGACTCGGCGTTGCGCAGCTTTTGCTTGCAGAGGCGAATCAGCTCGGCCGAGCGCTGCACGCGGGCCGTCAGGTCGTCCACATCAACGGTGTCTGTTTCCAGGGCCCGCAGAATGGTTTCGAGCTCTTCAATAGCTTGGCGGTAGGTAGTATCGTTGGTCATTCGGGAGAAGCAGAGCTTGCAGTAGGAAGTAAGGCGGGAGCCAGGTGCGGGGTGCGGTCCGTAATCTGGGCGGCCAGTGTGAGCTGGGGCAAGAGCAGCCGCACCTCGTCGCCGGCTTGCAGGGTGTTTTCGGGCTCCTGATGGTCGGTAATCAGCTGCACGTAGCCGTAACGGGCCAGCACGGCGGCCTCGGGCAGGGCGGGCGTGCTAAGCTGGGCTAGGCGCAGCGTGGCCCGGTGCAAGAGCCGCTCAGCCGCCAGCTGCAACTGGTAGCGGCGGTGCAACAGCTGCTCGCGCCGCCGCCGGTGCAGCCGCCGAAACCGCTGGGCCAGCCGCCGCCCAAACGTGCGCAGCCCTTGCTGCTGTAAGGTCAGGGCGCGACGGGCGGCACGGCGCAACCCCTGGCGCTGCCGACTAAGCTGCCGGTGCTGCTGCCGCAGTTGCTCCCGCGGAGCCGTTGCGGCCTGCCGGATACGCTGAAACAGCTCCGCCCGGTGCTCTTCGAGCTGGCCTTGGGCTGCGCGGTGCACAAAGCGGCCCGCCTGCTGCAGCAACTCGGCGGCGTCGGTGAGCTGCTGCCGGGCCAGCTCGTGGATACGCTCGGCATAGCCATTAAACACCGCATCGAGGCGGGCCAGGCGCTCGGCCAAGAAGGCGGCTACGGCAGTGGGCGTTTTCAGGGCTAAGTGGGCGGCCAAATCCAGTACGGCCTCGTCCCGCTCGTGCCCGATACCGGTCAGCACGGGCAATGGAAACGCCCCCACCGCTGCTGCCAGGCCGTAGTCGTCGAAGGCCAGCAGGTCGGTTTTGGCCCCGCCGCCACGGATGATAACCACCGCGTCGAAGGTGGCGCGGCGGGGCCGGATGGCATCGAGGGCACCCAGAATGCTGGCCGGTGCCTCAGTGCCCTGCATGGTGGCCGGAAACAGGCTTACCGCAAAGTCGTAGGGCGACTCGCTGAGCTGTTGCACAAAGTCCTGGAAGCCCGCCGCCGTGGGTGAGGAAATAACGGCCAGGCGCTGCGGCCCCAAAGCCAGGGAAAGCCGTTTCTGTCGTTCCAGCAAGCCTTTGGCTTCGAGCTTGCGCACCGTGGCCAGGCGCTGCCGGGCTAGGTCACCCACGGTGTAGCTGGGGTCAATGGTCAGCACGTCGAGGCTGAGCCCGTACTGCTCATGAAACTTGATCTGCACCCGCAGCATCACTTTCAAACCTAACTGCAGCTCCTGACCGGTCTGTTCCTCAAACGCCGGGGCCAGCTGCTGGTAGCGCTGACTCCAGATGGTGGCCCGGGCCTGAGCTTTTAGCTGGGCTCCGCGGCCGGTTACGTGCTGGTCGGTGAGCACGAGGTAGCAATGACCACCCTCGTGGCGGGGTGGGGTGAGGTCGGCAATTTCGGCTACCACCCAGTACGACTCGGCAAAGCGCGTTTCCACGGCCTGCCGCACGCGCACCAGCAGCTCGGCCAGCGGCAGGGGGGCGGGAGGCAAAGGACCGGAAAGGCCCGGGTCGGGACGACGATTATACAGGGGCGGCATACGGGTGGCAAGGTACGAATTCGGGCAGCGGCAACCCAGCGCCGGACCCAGTCAGATCTGGACGCCGGCGCGCCGGAAGCTGGCTATGCAACCCGCCGGCCGGGGCAATGTTGGGTGCAAAGCCGGAAAAAAGCCGCTTACTCCGCCAACGGCGGGTTCTGATAACCTCCCCAGGGCCGGACGGTCCAGGCTGCGGCTTTTTTTTTACCTTTCTAGCCAAATCCGCCTTCCCCAAAACCTTTCCGCATGAAAAACAAAAATACCCTGGCCTTGACCTCGCTGGCCGCCGGCCTGGCCCTGGCCGGGTGCGCCGCCAGCAACTCGCCGGCCACTACCGCCTCTACCGCGGCTCCGGCTACGGCCGCCTCCGCCACTCCCACTGAAGAACCCGTGGTAAAAGGGGTGGGCCTCGACGTGACGACCATCGACAACTCGGTGCAGCCCTGCGACAACTTCTTCCAGTATGCCTCCGGCAACTGGCTCAAGAATAACCCGATTCCGGCTTCCGAAACCAGCTGGGGCAGCTTCAACGAGCTGTATAATAAGAACCAGGCCGTGCAGCGCCAGATTCTGGAGGAAGCCGCCGCCAACCGCTCAGCTGCTAAAGGCACCAACGCCCAGAAAGTAGGCGACTTCTACGCCTCGGCCATGGACTCGATGGCCATTGAGAAAGCTGGTATTACGCCTCTCAAGCCCGAGCTGGCCCGCATCGACGCCATCAAGGACCTCAAAGGGCTGCAGGCCGAGCTGGCCCACCAGCAGCAGATCGGTACCGGCTCGGTGTTCAGCATGGGCGTGGGCAGGACGAGAAAAACAGCACTCAGTACGCCGTGCAAATGTATCAGGGCGGCCTGCGCCTGCCCAACCGCGACTACTACCTCAAAACCGACCCCCGCACCAAGGCCGTGCAGGCCGCTTACATCACGTACATCACCAACGTGTTTAAGCTGATGGGTGAGACGCCGGCCGCCGCGGCCAAGAACGCGGCCACCATCATGCGCATCGAAACCCGCCTGGCGAAGGCTTCCAAAAGCCCGGTGGACCTGCGCGACCCGAACGCCAACTACAACAAGATGACCGTGGTGGAGCTGCAGAAGCAGTATCCCAACCTGGGTTTGCCCACCATTCTGGCCAAAACCAACCTGGGCGCGGCCAAAGAGGTTATTGTGGGCCAGCCTGCCTTCTTCAAGGAAGCCAACGCGGCCTTGAAGGCCGAGCCGCTCAACGACTGGAAAACTTACCTGCGCTGGCACCTGGTATCATCGGTGGCTAGTGCCCTGCCCAAGGCCTACGTGGATGAAAGCTTCAAATACAGCCAGACTTTGACCGGAGCCAAGCAGATGCAGCCTCGCTGGAAGCGCATGCTCCGCTCGACCGACGCGGCCCTGGGCGAAGCTTTCGGCCAGGTGTACGTGGATAAGGCCTTCACGCCCGAAGCCAAACAGAAGGCTATGGAGCTGGTCAACAACATCCGGGCTTCGATGGCCGAGCACATTCAGCAGAACACCTGGATGAGTGCCGCCACCAAGGCCGAGGCCCTGAAAAAGCTCAACGCCTTTACCGTTAAAATCGGCTACCCCGACAAGTGGAAGGACTATTCGGCCCTGACCATCTCGCGCGAGTCGTACCTGAAAAACGTGCTGGCCGCCCGCCAGTGGGCTGCCAAGGACGAGGAAAGCAAGCTGGGCAAGCCAATTGACCGCGGCGAGTGGGGCATGACCCCGCCCACGGTGAATGCCTACTACAACCCGCCGATGAACGAAATCGTGTTCCCGGCCGGCATTCTGCAGCCCCCGTTCTACGATCCTAAAGCTGACGATGCGGTTAACTACGGAGCCATCGGCGCCGTTATCGGCCACGAAATCACCCACGGCTTCGACGACCAGGGCCGGCAGTACGACTCCGAAGGCAACCTGCGCGACTGGTGGACCAAGGAAGACGCCGACAACTTCACCAAGCGCGCCGACGTGGTGGGCCAGCAGTTCGACGCCTTCACGCCTTTCGACTCGGTACACGTGAACGGCAAACTCACGATGGGCGAAAACCTGGCCGACCTCGGGGGACTCAACATTGCCTACACCGCCCTGCAAAAGGCCATGGCTGGCAAGCCCAAAACCAAGATTGACGGCTTCACGCCCGAGCAGCGCTTCTTCCTGTCGTATGCCCAGGTGTGGCGCACCAACGCCCGCCCCGAGGCCGTGCGCCAGCAGATACTGACCGACCCGCACTCCCCGGCCCAGTACCGCACCAACGGCCCTTTGCAGAACATGCCCCAGTTCTACGAGGCCTTCGGCTGCAAGGAAGACGCCAAGATGGTGCGCGCCCAAGCCCAGCGCGCCAAAATCTGGTAGTGGTGAATTTAATGTGCGAATGTGGTGGAATGTGCTGATGTGCTAATGCTCCACCTGTCATTGCGAGCGAAGCGAAGCAATCCGTCCTCTGCACAGTGACAAACTCCCTTCTACCCCAAAGCCCCTTTCTACCGCGTGTAGGAAGGGGCTTTGTGTTGTAATGTGAAGTTCCACTTCGCGAGGCGTAGGCGCCGTCTCAATGATGGTCGTTCAACGCCTCGCGAAGTAGAACTTCGCGTTACACCCTGGGCGAGGCAACCCAGCCTGCCCGAAACACTAGAAAGAGAGCTCGAAGAGGTAAAAACACCACCCAAACCACTGGAAAGAACGTCCGACGGCGTAGCAAGAGCGCCCGAAGCCACGCCCAGGCCACCCTAAGCCGTAGCAAGGCTGACCGAAGCGTTGGAAAGGACGACCGAAGCAATAAAAAGAGCTAATTCCAGCTTTTAGGGTCAACCGGCTGGCTTTTTGGGGCACCGGCTTAGGGCTGCGAAGCCGGTTACGGCCTCGTTGGTTGGGGGGCGGGCTGCAGGAGAGGGCCTGCCAACGGGTTGGCAGCGCCTGAAACGCGCTTGGTGGGCGGTAGGAGGGAGTTAGGGCCGGTTTACCGGTCGGCCCGTATCTTGCGGCATGCAAAACACGCTGCCTCCCGCTTTTCTGTTGTCGTTGCTGCTGTGCGGCGCCTGCCAGTCTTCCGATTCGAAAACGGTACCCCAGGAACCGGCCGCTGCCACTACTGAGGTGCCCCCGCCGCCACCCTCCGAGGTGAAGCTCCGGGTCGACAACCCGCAGGTGGGCGACGTGCTGGTGGTGCAATTCCAGCCCCAGGATACCCAAGAGCAGCGGTATTTTTTCTATCATCTCTATCGCCTCACGCCCGACAGCGCCTACCTGCACCCAGCCCGCAAGGAAGCCACCGACCCCGCCGCCGACCTCAGTCAGCCTGATTTTCAGGCCTCCTCCACCTCCATTGCCTACACCCGCGACGAACTATCGGACTTGCTGAAGCCCCAAACCGGCGACGTGCTCAAAACCCAAGTGGTGCAGGTGCGCCGCCCCGAGTAACCCAGTTATTTCACGATTTCAATCTTGATGTCAACGTCCTTCTTGGGCCATTTGTAGGGGTCCACGGGCTCGGCCGCAATTTTGTCGATGACGTCCAGGCCTTCCACTACTTCGCCAAATACGGTGTATTTACCATCCAGGGAAGGCACGCCGCCTACAGTGGCATAGGTTTTTAGCTGCTCGGGCGTGAGCTTGCGCCCAGCCATGGCCTGGGACTGGTAAGGCGTCAGCTTTTCGCCCTGTACAAAGTAAAAGTCCGTGTTTGAGGACAGCTTGTCGGGGTTTTTATCATCGTCGTAGCGGGCCATGCCCAGGGCCCCGCGCTTGTGGAAGTGACCCGGCCGCACTTCGGGAGGCAAGTGGTAGGGGCTATCCGAATGGTACGGTGGTCGGACTGCCCTCCCTGAATGGCAAACCCATTGACTACGCGGTTGAACACTGTCTCATCAAATACTCCTTTGCGCGCCAGCAGCAGGAAGTTGGCTTTGTGAATCGGTGTGTCGTCGTAGAGCTTCACGCGTAAGTCGCCGAGGCGGGTGTGCACAATGACTTCCGACGCCGGATACGCTTTGCCATACTCCGTGAGCAGGGCTACCGCATTGCTGTCGCTCAGGCTGATCAGGTCGGGGCCCGGTACGGGTGGGCGCGTGGGAGCAGCTGGCGCGGCGGTTTCGGCCGGGGGCGGGGTCTGGTTGCAGCTGCCCAGAGCCAGGCCGGCCGTCAGCAAAATACTATACCGCAGATGCAGAGCAGGCCGGCGGGCAAGCCAAAAGATAGAAAGCATGGGCAGAAAAGTCAGAGCGGAAGAAAGGAGTAGCAACGTGCCTTAAAAGCAAAATGGGCTGCCGCCCACTGGTACGCAGGCAGCAACCCAAATGTAAAGCGTTGGCCGCACACGCGGCGCCGGCCCGTTTAATACTTGATGCCCATTTTCTTGGCCATGTCGATAAACATCTGCATGTCAATATTGTCGGCCCCGGGGGAATTGAGCTGGGGCTCTTCGGCCAAATCCGGAACGGGGTAGCCTTCGGGCGCGCCAAATACCACTTCCAGGGGCTTGCCGTCTTCGGGGTGAGGTCCGTTGAAGATCAGGCCCGCCTTCTGGTAATCATTCTGGCTAAAGGTGTAGAGCTTGCGGTGCAACCCGTTTTCCTCGTACTTCCGGGTTTCCGGGAAAGCCTTGTTGCTCAGCTCCGGCACGGGTACTAATTTGGTTACTTCCACGCCGGTGAGATGCTCCAGAGCCCGGGCATAGGCCACCACGTGCAGGCCACCGCGCACAAGCAGATAGCCCACCATTTCGCGGGCGCAGGGGTCACTCACCATTTCGTAAGCCCGAATCTTGTTGGCGCGGGCACCGCACTCTAGAAAGAAGTTGTGCAGCAAGTCCAGCTTGAGGTTGCCGCTGCTGAACACGTTTTGCCCGTTCCAGAAATTGCCCTGCGAGTCGATGGGTAAGGCTGCCTGGGCGCTGGCCGAGAAGTGGTAGGAAATCCGGGCGTCGGCGGCAGGGGCCAGCGGAGCCGGTACCGGGTCGTGGCCGCGCTTGGTCTGGCCCGTGAGCAGCAAATTTATAGCGTAGGATACCACCTCAATATGCCCGTATTCCTCGCCCGCAATGCTAGCAATAACGTCATAGAAGGGCCGTAGGCGCTTGCGTCCCCGGAAGTTGAACGACTGGAACGTGTAGTTCATCAGCGTCGACATCTCGCCGAATTTGCCCCCGAGCAGCTCCTGAATAGCGGCGGCATCGTTGGGGAAGCGTTTTTGGGGGTTGGCAGCTCAATCGGCAGCCGGTCCATGCGTAAAATCATCGGGCAAGGGTTATAAGTGGATAAAAAACAAAGCCGGCAGGTCGGGCGTTGTGCCCGTTCCTACCGGCTCTGCTATTTGCCTACGTAACTCAGCCTTTGCTGATTGTACAAGATATGGCAGCTCGACTGTAGCCAAGCCTGCCCGCTGGGCTTAGTTCCAGCCGTCGTTTTCCTTTTTGTCGTCTTTCTTTTTCTTCTCCTTGCGCTTACTGCTGCCCTCGTCCGACTTGGTCTTCATTTTCACCTTTTCGGGCTCCGCAGCGGGAGTAGCGGCCGGGGCAGCCGGGGCCGGCGTTTCAACTGGTGGCGGGGCCATGTCCTGGGCCGAGTTGATCTGGTCGGGCCGTTCCACCGCTTTTTCCTTGTGAGTTGCCAGCAGCAGGTCCTGGGTCATCAGCTCGTTCTTGTCCCAGGCTTTAAGCTCAAGGGCCAACTTTTCCTTTTCCTCTTTGCTCGGCTTCTTGCCCAGAAGCTGATCCAGGTCGGGCTTGCCCGCGTCCTGCCAGGCCGTCAGCCACAGGGAGGCTACCAGGGTAGGGGCCTGCTTGAGGCGGTAGGCTACTTGCCCGCCCACTTCCTTGTAGTAGGCGTCGGCAAAGGCATCGGAGTAGGCCCGGCGGGTTTTGCCGTACTTATGGGAGAAGGTGTACTTGGTTTCGTTGGTAAAGGCGCGGGTTACTTTTTCTTCCTTGTCGAAGGTGTCGCCCAGGAAGCCGTACGACTGCTGTACGGCCGTCCAGACGGCCCGCAGCGGGTCTTTCAGGTACTCGGCTTTCTCGCTGTCCAGCTTCCACTCTGCCAGGTGGCGCTCCGGTATCTTCGACTCCCACAAGCTGTGCATGCCGTGCTGGTTGGTCATTTGCCCGTCGTAGTTCTCAGTGGTGTGCAGCGGCACGTGGGCATCGGCCACGTAGTGGCCCAGCTCGGCCGAGAGGCGCACGATGGCCACCGAGTCGCGCTGCCGGAAGGCCTCAGTCAGGGCTTCCTTTGTTTCGAGCACAATCCACGGCACGGTGCCATACTTGCGCAGGGTATCGGCCGAATATTTGGCCGCGGCTTTTTCCCAAAGCTTGGGCATGGAGCCAAACGGGTCGTCGCCGTAATGGTCCATGTCGATGTAGTGCTTGGGCGCTTCCTTGGGGTCGTCTTCGCGCCGCTCGTCAGGAGCGGTGGACAGGCGCACAATTTCACCCAGGTGGCGGTAATAGAACCCTTGCATGGATTTAGGCAAGGTGTACACCGCAATCTGATTGATGGTGCGGTGGGCCAAAAAACCCCAGCCCGACGACAAAATCGGGCATAATAGCACGAGGGCCAGCGTTAGTACTTGCTTTTTCATAAGAAGATGTAAAGCCCAAAAAGCAGGCTCCGCAAGTTCGGGATTTTGGATTAATAAAGTATGAGGTAGTTGTCCGTTGTTCGATTTTGGTTGCTGATTTTCCGCTGTCAGCCCAAGGAGCTGGTCAGCCTGCCATCTTACTCGTTCCGAGCTTCTACATTTAGCCGGTCAAGAGCAGCCGACCTTTGCGCCCACCCGAACTTCCACCAACCCACCACCCATGACGCTTATTTCCAAGAAGAAGCTTTTCTACGGCATCAGCCCCCGACTGCGCGAATACCTGCACGAGTACGACCGGGAAAGCAAGCTACCGGTAACCTACCGCGACCTGCTGCGCTACAGCGGCTCGTTTCCGCTCATGGACCGCAACGGCCGCGACACACTCTGGCAGACGGTATTTTACGAGCCCAGTACCCTGGTCGAACTGTCGGCGGGCCTGGCCGAGGTGTACGCCCTGTTACGCACCGACGGCGACCTTTCGTTTACCGACCACCTCATTGCCGACCGCATCGACTACTGCCAGTTCGGTAACAGCAACCCGTTTCGGGTGCGCATCGTCAATCAGCTCAACGACAACTACGACTATTTCTACGTGAAGCGGGCCGATGCCTCGCGGGTATACGGCCTGGAGCTGGAGCACCTGTTGTCGCCCAACCGCATCAACTACCTCGTCTGCGGCGATTCGCTCATCGAGGAGCACATTGCCGGCATTCCCGGCGACGATTTTATCCGGGACCATCTGCAGCGGCCCCACCTCAACCAGGTGCGCATTGCCAAGGAGTTCGTCAAGTTCAACGAGCGGTGCTTTGCCCGCCTGCTCGGTGATATGCGGGCCTACAACTACGTCATCATTGCCACCCCCGACTTCGAGGATGAGCAATACCGCGTGCGCGCCATCGACTTCGATCAGCAAAGCTACGAGGGCAAGAAAAACATGTACCTGCCTCAGTTTTTCAAGGACAACCGCAAAGTGGTGCAGATGTGCAGCAAGCTGCTAACCACCGAAACCATCCGGCAGTATCAGGCCGAGGAACGGACCCTCATTGCCCGGCGCGTGCGCTTGGAGCGCTACCGCCTTAAAAATCTGCTGGACATCATGCGGCGCGACGAAATCTCGACGGAAGAGAAAACGGCCCAACTCAAAACTCAGCTCAATGCCCACTATGGCTCCAACGCCTTCGAGCGGTGCCGCAGCATGGGCGACGTGGTACACCAGAACCTGAAAATAATGCTGCTGGCCCGCCCAAGGCCCGATTAGGCCGTCATCTTTTCCTGATCAGGTGGGAAGCGGTCCAGCAGCTCGTTGAGCTTGCGGTATACAAAGTCGACGGCCTGCTGGCGCACGCTCAGGCAGTCGCCCTGGAATACTTCGCGGTGCTCCTCGGCCCGGTTCTGGTAGAGAAAGGTGAAAAACAGCGTGCCGGCCGGCTTTTCCTCGGTTTCGGAGCCCCCGGCGGCGCACAGGCCCGTTACGGCCACGCACACGTCGGCCCCGATTTTCTTGTGCAGCCCCATCACCATCTCGTTGGTTACCTGCTGCGACTCGGCCGTGTACATTTCCAGGGTCTGCTTGCTCACGCCCAGCAGCTTTTGCTTGGCCTCGGGGTGGTAGGTCACAATGGAGCCCAGCAGCACACTGCTGGCGCCCTGAGCCTCTACCAGGCCCGAGGGCAGCATACCAGCCGTGCAACTCTCAGCAAAGGCCAAGGTTAGCTTGTATTGGATAAAGCGTTTTACGAGAGCAGATATTTCGGCTGGTTTCATAGGTCAGAAAGAGGCGTGCTGAGTCCTATACTGCGTTTCCAACATTAAGTTAAGCCCTGCCTAGCTAAGCTCGACTGTGAGTATAATGCAATATGCTCGACGGTAGCGTCTTAGTCAGCTAGCTTACCGAAGCTTGCAACCAGCAGCCAAGGCTAACTTTTTACTCCTGCCGGTACACCACGCCCTGCTTCATCACGAAACGCACTTGCTGCATCACTTTGATGTCCTGGGTCGGGTCGCCATCTACCGCCACTACGTCGGCCAGCTTGCCGGCTTCCAGGGTGCCCAGGTTTTCGGTCTGCCCCAGCAATTCGGCCGCCGAAAAGGTGGCTGCGCGCAGGGCCTCGTAAGCGGGCATACCGGCTTCTACCATGTACTGAAACTCCAGGGCATTTACGCCGTGGCGGTACACGGAGGCGTCGGTGCCAAACGCAATTTTTACCCCGGCCTTATAAGCCTTGCCAAAAGTCGTTTGCAGCTTGGGGCCAATAGCCAGGGCCTTGGGCGTCACCAGAGGCGGGTAGTAGTTCGGAATCTTGGCCGAGTCGGCCACCGACTTACCAGCCGTGATGGTAGGCACGTACCAGGTCCCGAACTTCTTCATCAGCTTCATGGTCTCGTCGTCCATCAAAGTGCCGTGCTCGATGCTGACCACCCCGGCCCGGATGGCGCGCTTCATGCCTTCGGCCCCGTGGGCGTGGCAGGCCACTTTCAGCCCCAGGTCGCGCGCAGTTTCGACTACGGCCTTGATTTCCTCCTCGGTCATCTGGGCGCTGCTGCCGTCCTTGGCCACGCTGAGCACCCCGCCGGTAGAGGCAATTTTGATTAAATCGGCGCCGCGCTTGTACTGTTCGCGCACGGCCTGCCGACACTGTTCGGGGCCGTTGGCCACACCGTCGGCCGGGCCGGGCACGCCCATCAAATCCTGCCGGTAACCGTTGGTGGGGTCCATGTGGCCACCGGTGCCCGATATGGCTTTACCGACGGTAAACACCCGCGGCCCTACTACTTGGCCGCGGTTTACGGCGTTGCGCAAAGCCACATTCACGCCCGAGCCGCCCAGGTCGCGCACGGTGGTAAAGCCGGCCAGCAGGGTTTTGCGGGCGTGGTCGAGGGAGCCGAAGGCCACATCGGCCGGGTTTTCGGTTAGCTCCTTCAGAAAACCGTCCTTGCTGGTCTCGCCTTCCAGATGCACGTGGCAGTCGATGAGGCCGGGCAGCACCGTCTTGTTTTTCAGGTCGATGACTTTGTCGATGCCGCTGCCAGTGGTGTAGCCGCGCTCTACGGCCAGTACCCGCCCCTTTTCCACTACGATGGTCATTTCGGTCTGGGCCTGGGCTTTGCTGGCGCGCATATCGAGCAGGCGGCCGCAGTGCAGGTAGGTTTTCTGGGCCCAGGCCGGGGCCAGTGGCAGGAGGCAAAAGACGAGAGCGGTAAACGTAGAGCGGGTAGAAAGCAGCATAGAGTAGAAGTGGGCGTGGATGAAGGCCTCAAGGTACAACATAGAAAAACGCTGCATGCCGCCTAAATCCGCCGGATTACGTACCTTGATGCCGGCCTCTTGCTACGGGCCGATTATTCCTTCAAACTACTCTTTCTCTACCTCATGGCCACTCACGAAGAATTCGAAGCCGCCGCCGCCCGCGCCCAGCAACTGCCCTCCAAGCCCAACAACATGGTGCTGCTTCAACTGTATGCTCTCTACAAGCAAGCCTCCGAAGGCGACGTATCCGGCGACCGGCCCGGCGGCTTCGACTTCAAAGGCATTGCCAAATACGACGCCTGGGCCAGCCTTAGCGGCAAAAGCAAAGACGCTGCCCGCCAGGAATACGTGGAGCTGGTGAATTCCCTGTTCCAGGGCGCGTAGGTAAGCCTGTCGACAAGAAAAAGGCAGGTACTTGCAAGGAGGAAAGACGAAGCCATTCGTCCTCTTCAAGGTCCTTACCTCTCTAAATCGAAAAGCCCTGACGTTAGAACAACGTCAGGGCTTTCTGGTAAAAGAGCATTTGTCAGGTATTCAGCTCCTTAAATCACCTTGGGCGCGGGTAGGTCGAAGGCTTCGGCGTTGTGCTCGAAGTGGCCTTTGTGCGAACCGTCGCAGAAGGGCTTGTTTTTCGAGAGGCCACAGCGGCAGATGCTGATACGCTCCCGGCCAGCCAGGCCGTAGGGCTGACCCTGAGCATCCACGAGTTCGAAATCACCCTCCACGCGCAGGGAGCCGTTGCTGAGTACAGTTAGTTTGGTAGCCATGAGGTAAAAGTCAGGAAGTGAAGGAAGAAGAGAAACAAGGAATGGCTTAGTCGAGGCAGGAGCGGCCGGCGCAGGAGAGGGGCGTGTAGGTAGCCGACAGAATGGTCCAGGCGTTGTTTTCGAACTTCCACATCAGCCAATACTTACCAATGATGCGGTTTTTGGTTTTGTCCTGGGTGTCGGTCCAGGCTTCGGCCCACTCGCCGGTTTCGTAAGCCAACTGGCCCTGGTCGCTGAGCTCCACGTTCATGGTGCGGTTCATCCAGCTTACGTCGGGGCGCTGGCGGAAGCGTGAGCGGAACCACTGCCGGGCCGCAGCCTCACTGCTGCGGCTGCCGCTGCCTGTGCTCACCGTGATGCCTGAGTTGAATAGGCCGTAGAAGGCGGTAGTGTCGCGGCTGTTGAAGGCGCGGTTCCAGGTTTCGCTCCGGGCCTTGATCAGCTCCAGGTGCTTCTGCTTGAGAATCTGGCCAAAGCTGAGCTGGCTGACCAGAACGAGGGCGGCTGCGCCCAACAGGCGGCGCAGCGGCAAAGAAGTAGAAAGGCCCATGCGGGTACTGAATAGAGGTAAGGCAAAAGATGGCGCAATTACGCCAGTTCTTTGCGCATTACGTAGTCGTTCATCCAATAAGGCCCAATGGCAATGTCTTCCTCACGGTGGCGCTGGAAGCCCAGCCGCTCGTAGAAGGAAATAGCCGGGTTGTGGCGGTTTACGTTCAGCTCCAGGGTTTTACCATTGATCTGACGCACGGCATCTTCCACGGCCTGAATCAGGTTCTGGCCCAGGCCCTGCCCCTGGTGGGAGGGCAGAATATAAATCTTGTGCAGCTTGAAGACCTCGTCGCCGGCGGGCAGGCGGGAGAAGGAGGCGTAGCCAGCCGGGTGGCCCTCGGCGTAGAGTAGCAGAAAGGTATGCCCGTCTTCGCTCATCTGCCGCTGCAGGGAGGTTGGCGTGTAAATCACGCGGTACATATACTCAATCTGGTCCTTCGAGATAATGAAGCGGTAGGTCGGCTCCCAGGTAGCCTCGGCCAGCTGAATAATCGTCGGAATATCGGCCAGCGTGGCGGGCTGAATGGTAATAGCTGATGGAATGGAAGCGGACATAAGGTGCAAAAACGGCATTTTTTAGCGAAAAAACGAACCCCGGCCGCGCCGGACCACGTTTTGGGTCAGAAATTGCCAATAGGCACACCACGGCTCCTTTCCCCGTCGTTCGTATATTTTTCGCCCTGCACCCTCCTTTATGAAACGATTCCTGCTTTCCTTGAGCTTCCTAACGGCCAGTCTCGGCGCTACCATGCTGGAGGCTACGGCCCAGCAAAAATCTACTCCGGCCAAGAAGCCTTCCGCCTCCACGCCCACGGCCATCGAGCGGGATCTGGACGTATTCAGCGACTGGGTAAACGATAAGCTGGACCGCGCCGAAGTGGGCGTGCGCCGCGAGCTGCCCCGCATCAAGGAAGACTTCGAACGGCAGAGCAAGCGCCTCGACAAGGCCGTTGATAGCCTCTCCAGCCAGTCGAAGCGCGAGTACAACACCCAGAAAAAGCGCTACCAGAACTGGGAATCCAAGCAGGACAGCCTTGATGCCACGGCCCGGCAGCCCGAAGCAGCCAGCTCGGCCCAGCGCCGCCTGCTCAACGAGAACGTGACCATCAGTCGGGCCCGGGCCAACGAATTGCCCGAGCTGTACCTGCACCTGCTGGAAAGCACCCGGGAGCAGCGCCTGGCTTGGACCCAGGCCGACTGGAGCGCCGCCAGTGCCGTGCTCGAACGCCTGAATGCCCGCTACGAGCAGGTGCGCGAGCAGCTGCCCCTGGAGGAGCGGGTCCGCATCCGGTCTTTGCAGGCCGAGTTTCGCACCCTGGAAAAAGCCCGGGACGTGAAAGACATCATGAAAGAGTAGGCTAGCCTACCCTGCCTCGATAGAAAAAAGCGGCGCCCGACTAACTGAGCGCCGCTTTTTTATTAGGGCACTAGGCCGCTACATACTGGCGGCGCAGCCATTCCAGCGCGGTTTCCACGTCGTAGAAGAGTTGAATCGGGAGCTGTTTGGCGATGCGCTCCGCAAATTCAAGGCTGATAATCTGGTTCTGCATGTCGGGCGAAAACACGTAGGCAAAGGCCCGCAGCCCGCCTTGCAGCGCCGCGGGCAGCCACTCATACTCCAGCCAGGGCAAAGCCTCCGACCATTCGCCCGTCGAGTCGGTTTTGTCGTTGAGCAAGAGCGGGCAGCGGTACTGGGCCTGAATGGGCCCGGCAGCCATAGCCACTTTAATGACTTCCGGACCCGTCACATTGCCTGTCCAGCGAACGTAAAGCAGTTGCTGCTCCGGGTACAGGCGAAAGGTAGCAATAGGCTGACCGTACGCATCCGTGACGGTTTCCAGGTCGGTGTACTGAGTAGAAAGCAGGGCCATAAGCAAGCAGGTGGGAAGAGCGAAAAGCGGAGCAGTAGCAGAAATGGGAGTTCGAGAAAACCTACGCTAAAAGTGCGGGTTCGGCTTTAGGCAGTAGCAGCCGGAAATAGCCCGGAAACCACCGGCGAAAAATCAAGCAGCTAGGAAGATACATAATTTTGCCTGGGAAAACTAGCATAATCCAGAGCCCAGCTTAGATGCGGGCAGTTGGCCGGTTTCCGCTACTTTTGTAGGCTCTTTTTTCGTTTCGCTACCGCACCTCGCTCATGCATATTGCAATCGTCGGCAACATTGGCGCCGGCAAGACCACGCTGGCTAATAAACTGGCGCATCACTTCAACTGGGAAGTATTCCTGGAGGATGTCGACCATAATCCCTACCTGAAGGACTTCTACGACGATATGCCGCGCTGGGCGTTTCACCTGCAGGTGTACTTTCTGAACAGCCGCTTCCGCCAGACCCAGCACATCAAAAAGCTGCAGAGTGCCAGCAAAGGCGTTATCCAGGACCGCACCATCTACGAGGATGCCCACATCTTTGCGGCCAACCTGCACGAGTCGGGCCTGATGAGCGAGCGGGACTACCAGAACTACCTGGCCCTGTTCGAGTCCATGATCAGCATGGTGGATGCGCCCGACTTGCTGCTTTATCTCAAAGCCGATTTGCCCAAGCTCATTCAGCAGATCGACAAGCGCAACCGCGACTACGAGAACAACATCAAGATTGAGTACCTCAAAAACCTCAACGAGCACTACGAGAAGTGGATCAGCAACTACAAGTATGGCAAGCTGCTGATTGTGGACGTCAACAACCTTGACTACGTGAATAACCCCGAGGACCTGGGCGTTATCATCGAGAAGATTAACAGCACCCTGTTTGGCCTGTTCTAGCATCTGCCTTATCACGAAAAAGCCCCGCTGATAACTTCAGCGGGGCTTTTTTTATAGTATACTAATTGCGCAGGTTAGCCTTCGGTCATGGCTTCGTTCAGGAACTGTACCCAGGGCTGAGCGGCCTGCCAGGCCTGTAGCACGCGGTCCGGGAAGTCGGGGCGGAGCACTTCGGCGTCGGAGAAGGTGCGCCACACGAAGAAGCTTTTCAGTCGCAGCCACTCGATGTCAGGGTCGGTCCGGTCGTAACCTTTAGGTGCTGTGCGCAAACTTTGGCTCATGTCCAGACCCTCGGGAAATTCCCGGAGCAAAGCCGGGTCCTGGCGGCGGGCGTGGAACGTATCCGGCGAGTAGTGAATTTCCTGGCGAATCCGGGCCAGCTGCGCGGGTTCGGGCTGCCAGCGGCCGGCGCCCACGTAGGTTTCACCGCCGGGCTCCACGGCCACAAAGTAGCCCGCCCAGGGCTTTGGCGGCCGCCGAGCTTCAGGCCCGAGCCCATGTGGCGCTTGTAGGGCTCGTCGCTTTGCTGAAACCGGTCATTCTTGTTGATGCGGTACATCACGTCGGATGAGGTCAGGCCGATCAGGCTGGGCTCGAAGCGTTGGCTCCGCTGCAGCAGCTCGGTGGTAAGCTCCGTGAAAATGGCCCGGGCTTTATGGTAGTCGCTGCGGTGGGCATCCATCCAGGTTTTGTGGTTGTTGGCCGCTAAATCGCGCAGAAAGGACAGCAGAAATTCTCGATTCATAGGATAGGCTAACACCAGCAGGCGCAAAAAAGCTGCCTGAGCAGGAAGAAAAACCACGGAAAATGCCGCTCGAAAGCCAAGGCGCCTGAACCACAGATTTTTCTACCTTTGTCGCGGCCTATGCTGAGGCCCTATAATTCGCGCGCATTATTTGCGGCTGCTCCCCGTGCGCGCCCTTTCACTTATTCCCTAAAGAAGACCCCGTGCAAACAGTCTACTTTACGGATCGTAGCGTCGTGGAGCAGAACGCGCTACAGTCCCTTCTCGCCTTCGAGGAAAACCAAAACATCGGGCCGATTGCCGTATTCCCCGATATTCACTACTGCTCCGAACGTTCCATCCCAGTCGGGGTGGCCTTTCAAACCACCGACGTTTTTTATCCGCTCGTAATCGGGAAGGATATGGGCTGCGGCGTGGCCTATTTGCGCATTCCCCGGCAGGATGTGTTGCGCCCTTTCGATAAAGCTAAGCACTACCGCGCTCTGGAACGGGAAGTGCACCGCATGACGGAAGAAGGCCTGGGCGGCGGCAACCACTTTCTGTCGTTGGAGGCCTCGGCCGAGTACCTCTACATCATCGTGCACACCGGCAGCCGCAACCTGGGCATTTACATGTACCAGCAAAATTGCCGCCTGTTGCAAGAGCACAGCCCAGGCAACGACTGGTTGCCCATCGAAGTGGCCACGCCCGACTACCGCCGGGAGTATGAGCGGGTGCTACGCTACGCGGCCAGCCGCCGGCGGGAGTTTGTGTCCAAAACCTACGACTTTTTGCAGCGCAATCAGTACGTGGGAGCCGGCACGCCCGTTTTTGCCGACAGCTGCCACAATCTGCTGGAGTTCAGCAATGGGCGCGTGATTCACCGCAAGGGCAGCACCCAGCTAGTGGCGGAAAGTGAAGTCGTCATTCCGCTTTCCATGAGCCGGGGCTCTTTGATTGTCAAGCCCAACCGGTGGAGCCCCACGCTGGAGCAGACGCTCTGGAGCTGCGCGCACGGAGCTGGTCGGCAGTACAGCCGCACCGATACGCTTAAGTTCTGGCATTCGCTCAAGAAAGCGGACAAGGATGCCTACCGCCAACGCTTTGCGGAGCTGCTCAACCGGCAGGGCGACTTTGACAGCAGCATTTTGCAGGAGTTCGACTTTGCCTACAAGGATTCCGCTGCCCTGCTGGCTACCCAGCCGCACCTGATCTTGTGCGACGAGACCCAGCCTATCGTGACGGTGAAATTCACCGGCGTATAGCCGGCTGCCAAGTTCCCATTAGGATTACTGGTTCTTCTCCAAACCACTACGAAGGCTGATACAGCCTTTTATCGTGCCGCAAAAAGCCCCTGAAAACAGCGTCTTCAGGGCTTTTTTACGCCTAGTATCTAGGGATGTATAATGTCGGCTACCGCTGGCGCAGGGCCTGGGTATCAGTGCCGCGGGGGCGGTTGTTGAGTGACCAGTCGAAAGGCAGGAACTCGATGGTAGCCGTGGGTTCGATTTTAATGGCCGAATAGCGGTTCAGGAAGGCAATCAGCTTGGTGCCTTCGCCAAACTCGGCGGCGTACCAGTCGAACAGGCTGGACAAATGCACGGCATCGGCGGCTAGTTGGTTGAGAGCCGTGCGGCTCAAAAACAGGCGGCCTTGGGCGTCGAGCTGCTGGTTGAGCCGGGCTCCGTCGTAAGCTTCGTTGAGCAGGGGCGGGTACGACATGGCCGCCGATACCAGGGCGAAATGCACCCGGGGGTCTTTGAATTCAGGCCGCAGGATTTCCTTTTCAATGGTGTTGAGCGAGTACACTTTGCCGCCCACGTTGACCGAACCCGCTTCCCAGACCGACTTGTAGCCCTTAAGCTCCTTAACCTTGATTTCATTGATGCTGGTCACCGGGAAGTACTGCAGCACGGTATAAATCGTGGCGGCATTGTACACGTTAATCCAGTAGGCTTCCTTGTCGGCGGCCGACCAGGTAGCGGCAGGCGGTGTTTTGCGGATGATTTGCAGATAAGCGTCGAGCTGGTCCTCTTCCTCTAAGAAGCCTTCGTAGTCTACGTAGCCTTCCGGGGTAACGTGCCGGCGCAGCAGGTCCGTCCAGGGGCATGCAACACCTGCGGCGACTTTGGATCCTCTGCGTGAAGGCCAGCCACGGGCAGTAAGCAGGCAAAGCACAGTAGAAACACCCAAAAACAGGCGTAAGCAGAAGACTTATTCATGCGCAGATAGGTGTCGAGGGACAGGGCGGGGCAGGCAGCTCAAAGAACCAGCAAAAATGCAACTCAACCGTAAGCAAAAGGCCGTCGGGAAGGAAGGCCAATCAAATTGTATTTGAATTATTTACGGTTTTAATTGATTTTCAAAGCTAGCAGGTTTTTTACGAATCAACAATGCTTTAAGGTAACTTTTTGACAGGCCCGTTTTTAAGTCTATAGTACTCTGGTGGCCTCTGTCTCCTGGCTTTAAGCCGGTTAAAACCCTTATAATCCCCTTTTACGCCAGCGTACTCCGCACGATTAGCTGGTCGCCGAGGCGCAGGGTACCGCTGCCGGGACCCGTCACGTTCTGCCCGAACATTACCTTGCCGCCCTGAGTCCGGTAGGGGGCCATGGTGCGCAAGGGCTCGGTGCCTTTCTGGGCATTTAGCTGGTTGATGGTCGTAACCTGGCACCGGCCACAGGGCCGTATGCCCTGGAAGGCTACATCGCCAATCAGAAAGTTTTGCCAGGTGTCTTCCTCGTAGGGGTGGCCGCCGCGAAACACCAGATTAGGCCGAAACCGGTCCATGGGCACGGCTTCCGGCAAGCGGCTGTTGAGCTCGTCCAGGGACGACTGCCCGATGAGCAGAAACGGATACGCATCGGCAAAGCTCACGTGGCCGGGTACTGCCCCGTCGTCGGTGCCGCGCATCACCATATCCGACATGTACACCAGCTTGCACTTGCGGCCCAGCGCCTCGCTCAGCCAGGCGTCGGCCTCGGGCGTGCCGCGCCAGGCAAAGACCATATCGTCCCAGATGGTGACAAACAGCGTCCGCTCGGGCGTGGCTGCAAATGGGATATAGAGCGGCAGCAGCTCGGGCCGGGCCGAGTGGACGATGAGAAAGCCGTTGTAAGCCGGCAGTACCTTCAGCAGGGCCATTTCAGCGGTTTGCCGCTGGGTCATGAACTGGTTGCGCTCGTCCACAATCAGCCAGCGCCGGTCGTGGCGCAGGCCCGGGGCTCTACAACGGCCTCCGTTACGCGGATGCCGCCCAAGGATTTAACGGGATATATATACAGGTCGGAAAGGACGAGAGAAGCAGCAGTCATGCCGCAAAGGTAATTTCTAATGCGGGGAATGCGGGGTAAAATGCAGAAGTACCGCTGTGCTGAGCTAAAAGCCTGTGTCTTTGCAGAGAAGAATGACCAAGCAATTCGTTCCCTGAAATATGCTGAGCTACAGTAAGTAAAAAGCCCTCTCCCGTAACAACAGGAAAAGGGCTTTCTAGTAAAGGATCAGGTCGTACTACGCAGAGGACGGATTGCTTCGCTTCTCTCGCAAGGACACGGCAATCAACGCATAAACTACTGGCCGGAGCTGCTGCCTTTCTGGGTTTGCTGGGTGGCTAGCTGCACGGCTTTGTAGAGGTTGACCACGCCGCCAGTGCTGGAAAGCTGGGCGAAATCAACGGTTTTCTTGTCGCCGGGCACGGGCACCTTGGTGTGCACAGGCGCGGCAGACTGCATGATGATGCGCTTCAAGTCGGTGGCGGTGAGCTGGGGAAGTACGACTTAAGTACTGCGGCTACGCCGGCTACCGTGGGCGCGGCCATGCTGGTGCCGCTTTCGTTGCCGTACTTGCTGCCGGGCATGGTCGAGTAAATAGCGACGCCGGGCGCAAAAACGTCTACCTTCTTACCATAATTAGAGAAGTTGGCCGTGAGCTGGGCGTCGTTGGTGCTGCCCGATGCGCCCACGGTCAGGAAGTTGGGGTAGGCAGTTCCACTCAAAGGTACCGGGGCCGGGTAGTGCGTCACTACATCCACGTTCTTCGACTCATTGCCGGCCGCGTGCACCAGCAGCACGCCCTTGGAGCCGGCGTAGCGGATAGCATCTTCTACCGCGTCGCGGTGGGGCGAGTAGTACTTGCCAAAGCTCATGTTGATAATCTGAGCCCCATTGTCGACGGCGTAGCGAATGGCATTGGCCACGTCCTTGTCGTGCTCGTCGCCGTTGGGCACGGCCCGCACGCCCATCACTCGGATAGAAGAGCCAGCCACGCCCTGAATGCCGAGGTTATTGTCGCGGTCGGCGGCAATGATACCGGCCACGTGGGTGCCGTGCAGCGCATCAGGACCGGTAATGTCGGCGTTGCCGTAGTTGCGGTCCTTGACGTTGTCCTCGTCGTCACCGACGATGGCGCGGGGCTTGTAGTCCAGGTTGAGCGAGTATTCGAGGTGTTTCTTGGTTTCGGTGCCGGCTTCCTTGATCTGGGTGATGGCCGCGTCCAGGTCCGGGGCGCCGGTTACCACCAGGTAGTCGTACATGGCTTTCTGAAGCTGCTTTATCCGCGGGTCATCGGTTTTCATGCTGCTCAGCGCGGCCGTGTCCACTTTTTCCACCTTCAGCAGCACTTTCAGCTGGGCAGCCAGGGGCGCAAGGTTGCCCAGGGTCATGTCAATGTCTTCCAACTGCTGCTTTTCATCGGCCACCTTCTCGGCGTAATCCTTTTTTACCTTCTGGTAGAGGTCGTACTCAGCGCGCTTGGCCGCCGGCACCGCCGTGCGGACCTTGCCCTCGTAGAGCGGCTTGAGCTTGGCTACCAGGCGGGTTTCCTCATACAGATCGATGTCCACGTTGCGGCCGTCTTTGCCGCCCAGGAAGTTCCAGCCGTGAATATCATCCACGTAGCCGTTCTTGTCGTCGTCGATGCCGTTGCCCACAATTTCCTTGGGGTTTTTCCACAGCACCCGCTTCAGATCCTCGTGGGTCGTATCAATGCCGGCATCAATGACGGCCACGATGACGGGCGAGGCGGTGCGGGTTTTGAGCAGCTCGTCGTAGGTGCGCTGGGTGCTGATGCCCATCACCTTGTCCTTGGTCGGGTCGAGGTGGGTCCACTGCTGCACCACGGCCGGGGCGTAGTAGCCGAAGCCGCGCTTTGCGCAAAAGAGGCGGCCGGCACGAGCAGCGCCAGACCCAAAGAAGTCAGAAATGAATGGGGAAATGCGCTCATGCGGCAATAAGGATCAGAGAGAAGATGCGGAGAAAGATAGGCTACTGACGCTAATTCGCTGGAATCGTTGCCGCGTCAGCCGGTTTTCAGCTCCAAACCATAATCGTACCGCTATATGTTCCCGGCGGGCAACAGCAACTTTGGGTCATCAGCTTCTCAAGGGTTGGCAGGGCGGAGGTTAGCTAAAATAGGATAGTTCGCTTCCTTGGCTCTAACGAACCGGGGAGGATTACTTCGTTCGGCGCAAGGTTTATCTTACCGGCCCGTCCAGCCTGTAGAAAGCCTATTTCGCCATGAAAATTCTGTTATACGCCTTGGGTACCGCTGCTCTGCTCGGCGCCTGCTCCGGGCCCGAACCGCCTGTAAGCCAGCCAGCCAAGCAGCCCGCCCCGGCCCGCAAGCCCGCCCTGACCACGCCCGACCCAGCTGCCTGCCACGCCTTTTTGCGCGCCACCATCAGCCTCTCTATCCAGGACCATTACGACGTGCGCAGCGACGGCGGCGCGTTTTTCAGCCGCCAGCCCTATGGCCTCGATGAGCGCACTGCCGGGAAGCTGGCCCCTGGCCGCGACTCAACCAGCGCATCGGCTTATTTTATGGATACGCCCCCGGCCGTAATCCGTGAGTTTCGGAGGCAGGTGTTGCAGCTTGATACTGCCGCCCAGCGCCGCTTTGTCTGGCAGCCGGAGCTGCTGGGCAAGTTTGTGTTTGTCAACAGCACCGACGATACCCTCAACCCCGACCTGGCCCGGCAGGTACGCTTCGTAACCCCGGCGCGGCAGGAGCAGATCCGCCGGGAAATAGGGGAGTGGAACCGCGGCCCGCAGCAAGACCGGCTGGTGAGCTACGCCAGCCTGCCGCTGTTTTCGGCCGATGGGCGCTATGTGCTCATCGTGCGCGGGCAGGCCCAGCAAAGCCTGGGCTGGGACTCCATCTTCATCTACGAGCGCCAGGCCCAGGGCTGGAAAATCATTGACAGCGCCCGACTCAGCACGTTGTAAGTGCCCGAGCTCAAAATCACCACGGTGCCCAGTCGTCTGCTAACTTCACGGCCCTAATTCGGTTTGTTCGCTTATGCGCTTCTTTTCCTCTTCCGTAGCCCGCTGCGCCACGGCTTTGCTTCTGACCTGCGGCTCCCTGCTGCCCGCCGCCCGGGCCCAGGCGCCCAAAACCTACACCTCCTCGGAAATCCTGCTGGGCCTCAAAAAGCTCAACGTGCTGGGCTCGGTGATGTACATGGCCGCCCACCCCGACGACGAAAACACCCGCCTGATTGCCTACATGGCCAACGGCCGCCTGCTGGAAACCGGCTACCTGAGCTGCACCCGCGGCGACGGGGGCCAGAACCTTATCGGCCCCGAGCTGCGCGAAGGACTTGGCGTTATCCGCACCCAGGAGCTGCTGGCGGCCCGCCGCATCGACGGGGGCCGGCAGTTCTTTACCCGGGCCAATGACTTTGGCTTCAGCAAAACCGCCGAGGAAACCTTCACCATCTGGGACAAGGAGCAGGTGCTGGCCGACATGGTCTGGGTGATTCGGCAGCGCCGGCCCGACGTGCTCATCACCCGCTTCCCGCCCGACGCCCGCGCCGGCCACGGCCACCACACTGCCTCCGCCATCCTGGCCGCCGAAGCCTTCGACGCCGCCGGGACCCGAAACGGTTCCCCGAGCAGCTCAAGTACGTGCAGGTGTGGCAGCCCAAGCGCCTGTTCTGGAACACCGGCTCCTTTTTCGTGAAGCCCGGCGAAAGCATGGATAGCTACCTCAAGCTCGACGCCGGCGGCTACAACCCCCTGCTGGGCCAGAGCTACGGCGAAATTGCCGCCCGCAGCCGCTCCCAGCACAAAAGCCAGGGCTTCGGCTCGGCCGCTACCCGTGGCGAGGCCCTGGAATACTTGCAGCAGGTGAAAGGTGATAAGGCCAGCAAAGACCCCTTCGAAGGCATCGACCAAAGCTGGAACCGGGTACCCGGTGGCGCGGCCGTGGGCAAGCTGATTGACGAGGTAATTCGGAAGTATGACGCGGCTAATCCTAGCGCAAGTGTGGCTGGACTACAGGCGGTGGCATTGGCTATGAATAAAATACCTTTCCCATCAACTGAAGGGGAGCAGCGCCATTTGAATTTTTGGCGGCAAGAAAAGCTCAAAGCCTTGGATTCCTTGATTCAAGCTTGCTTAGGGCTATATCTGGAAGCTGTAGCTCTTGAGCCGGAAGTCTCTCCCGGACAACCAGCTTCTCTGACAATCAATATTATTAGTCGTAGTACGAAAGTTGAGTTGTCTTCACTCGGTGTTTTAACCACGGGTGGCAGAACCGATACAGATACTACAATCAATAAAACACTTCTGCCTAACCAGTTATTTTCCTTTCGCAAAAGGGTCGAATTACCAAGAATAACGCCGACAAGCGCACCATACTGGCTCTACGAACAAGGCTCTGTGGGTATGTACACAGTAGCTAATCAAATTGACCGCGGTCAGCCTGAAATGGGAGTCGCAACTGCTAAAATCCTACTTGCAGTTGAAGGGCAGTTGCTGACTTTATTCGTTCCCGTCCAATACAAAAGCACCGACCCGGTAGAAGGGGAGAAGTACCGCCCCCTCACCGTGGTGCCGCCCGTGGCCGTCAACATCGGCGGCCGGGCCTACGTCTTCGCCGACAACACCCCTAAAACCATTCCCGTGACCCTGCGCGCCGGGAAGGCCGGCGTGAAAGGCTCCCTGGCCCTGACCCTGCCCGCCGGCTGGAAAGCCCAGCCCGCCACCGCCGCCTTCGACCTCGCCGCCAAAGACGCCGAGCAAACGGTGTTCTTCCAGGTCCAGCCCGGCCCCGGTGCTTCAGAAGGTAAAACCGAGGTAAAAGCCGTAGCCACCGTAGAGGGCCAGCAGTACTCCCGCGGCTACCAGGCCATCCAGTACAACCACATTCCAACCCAGACGCTCTTCCCCGAAGCCGTAGCCCCGCTCGTCAAGCTGGACCTCAAGCGCAAGGGCCAGGAAATCGGCTACCTCATGGGGGCCGGCGACGAAGTGCCCGACGCCCTGCGCCAGATTGGCTACAACGTGACCCTGCTCAAGCCCGAGGATATCAACGCCGACTACCTGCGCCGCTTCGACGCCGTGGTGCTCGGCGTGCGGGCCTACAACACCGTCGGCCAGCTCCGCAACCTCCAGCCCAACCTGCTCAAATACGTCGAAAACGGCGGCAACGTGGTGGTGCAGTACGTGGTGAACCGCGGCACCGTGCTGCCCGAAATCGGCCCGTACCCGCTCAAGCTCTCGGCCGACCGGGTCACCGTCGAAAACGCCGCCGTGACCTTCCTCAACCCCAAGCAGCCCCTGCTGAACACTCCCAACAAAATCACCACCAAGGATTTCGAGGGCTGGCAGCAGGAGCAGGGCCTCTACTATCCCAGCTCCTGGGACCCCAAATACCAAACCGTCATCAGCAGCCACGACCCCGGCGAATCGGCCAAGGAAAGCGCCATCCTCGTGGCCGATTATGGCAAAGGCCACTACATCTACACCGGCCTCTCCCTCTTCCGCGAGCTGCCCGCCGGCGTCCCCGGCGCCTACCGCCTCCTCACCAACATGGTGTCCCTGGGCAAGTAGAAGCCGTGTCATTGCGAGGCGTAGCCAAAGCAATCCGTCCTCTACGCAGCACGCCCCGCCCTTTACCCAAGCCCTTTCCTTCCTGTCATTGCGAGGACGAAGGACGAAGCAATCCGTCCTCTACTAGTGACAAACGCCCTTTACCCAGAAAGCCCTAACGCCAGAGCAGGCATTAGGGCTTTTCACTTTAGGGCACTCAGTACATTTCAGAGGACGGATTGCTTCGTCCTTCGTCCTCGCAATGACACGTCTTACCCCAACTCCTCAAACAGCTCACGCCACTCCGGGTTAAAAGCCTGAATCAAGTCCAGCTTACTCTGCCGGGAGCCTCCTTTAAGCTGTTTCTCCCGGTCTATGGCCGTTTTCACCTCCGTAAACTGCTCCCAGTACACCAGCTTATGCAGGTTGTATTTGCTGGTAAAGCCGGGGTGCAAGCCGGTTTTGTGCTCGTAGACACGACGCTTTAAGTCATTGGTAACACCAACGTACAGCACGGCGTGGTTAAGGTTGGTCAGAATATAGATATAGTACAGCATAGCCCGTTAAGATATAGGGCTTTCTGGGTAAAGGTCACTTCGTACTTCGTAGAGGACGGATTGCTTCGTCCTTCGTCCTCGCAATGACCCAACCACGCCCTCCCAAAGGAACGAACCACCTGCCAATCACAGTTTGCCAGGCTCCGCCACCTAGCCCCGCCTATGCCGCTTACCCCGCGCCGGTTCCTGCAGCTCACCGCCCTGCTGCTGCCCGCCTGCCTGCTGCTCATCCTCTTCCTCGACCAGCCCCTGGCCCTGTTTCTGCACCAGCACTGTGCCCCGTCCGGCCCTTCTTCGAAACCCTCACCAGCCGCGCCGACTACCTCCACGACCTGAGCAAAACCCATCTGCTCGGCATTCCCTTGATTTTCCTCCTCCTCGGCCTCGGCTTCGTTCTTGGCCGCTACCTGCTCAAAAGTCCCACCGCCGGCCTCTTTCTCGTCCTGCTGCTCACCCACGAGCTCAGCATGGTAGCGGCCCGCGTCCTCAAGGGCGTGCTGCTGCGCCTGCGTCCCGCCGCCCTCTTTGCCGGCTCCTATTCCGATTCCGGCTTCTGGCACGATGCCCCCATACCGGCTCGTTTCCCTCCACCCACACCGCCGTCTACTGGAGCCTGTTTCTGCCCCTGGCCCTGGCGTTTCCCCGCCACCGCCTGCCGCTGCTGGTCTTTCCCGTCCTCATCGGCCTTGGCCGCCTCGCCCTCGACATGCACTACCTCTCCGACGTACTTTTCTCCATCTGGCTCGTCGTCCTCTTCACCTTCCTCGCCGGCCGCCTCGCCCAACTCCCCGCCCTGGCCGGTCCCGCACCCGCTTCTTCTGTCATCCTGAGCGGCGCGCAGCAGAGCGAAGGACCTTCCTCAATTAAGTGACCAAACCTGATTCAGCGTGCAAAAGCTCTTTACCACACCCCTGGTAAAGGGCTTTTTGCATAAGCCCAGCCTCAGCCGAAAAGCAAATAGCTACTCCACACGCAGCTTCTGCTACTTATCAGATGTCCTTTGTAATATCCCTGATTTCACCCGCCAGCTACCATCTTCCATCAATCAGCAAGTAACTACCACCCGCCAGACATCATCTACCATCAGTCAGGTAACCACTACCGTCCGCCACTTATCAACTACCACTAGTCAGATAACAACTACCATGCGCCAGACGTCATCTGCCGGGCGCCACCTATCAGCTGCCAACCGCCACTTGCATTCTGCCATGCGCCATTTGTAATCTTCCAAGCGCCACCCATCAACTACCGTCAGTCAGACATTAACTACCGCCCGCCAGGTAGCACCTACCATGCGCCAGACATCAACTACCACCCGCCACCTGTTCCCTACCGACTGACAGCCTTCTCCCACCGCCCGCCACGTAGCAGCAGCAAGCCGCCAGCAAGTTCCTGCCCACATCCAGCCGCCACCGCCTAACTTGCTTCCCCAATCCGCCCTCTAACGTTGCCTTCCTTGCCCGCCGCCCCGAAACTGACAAGCCCCCGCTGCTGCCCTCCTGGCGGGCCTGGTACGCCCTGGTACTCGCCGCCCTTACCCTGGAGCTGGCTTTGTTCCTCTACCTCACCCGCCTCTTCGCATGAGCCTCCTCGATTGGCTGGTGCTCGGTGGCACCCTGTTGTTTATCGTCGGCTACGGCACCTGGCGCACCCGCGGCAGCCAAACCCTCGACGCTTACCTGCTCGGCAGCCGGCAGGCCAATTGGTGGGGCATCGGCCTAAGTATCGTCGCCACCCAGGCCTCGGCCATCACCTTCCTTAGCACCCCCGGCCAGGCCTACGACGACGGGATGCGCTTTATCCAATTCTACTTCGGCCTGCCGCTGGCCATGGTCCTCATTGCCGCTGTGGCCGTGCCCATCTATCAGCGCCTCCAAGTCTTTACCGCCTACGAATACCTCGAAACCCGCTTCGACCGCCGCACCCGCACCCTGGCTTCGGTGCTGTTCCTGGTTCAACGCGGCCTGAGTAACGGCCTTTCCCTCTATGCCCCGGCCCTGGTCTTATCCGCCATCCTGGGCTGGAACGTGAGCCTCACCGTCTGGCTTATTGGTGGCCTGATGATTAGCTACACCGTGGCCGGCGGCACCCGCGCCGTGGCCGTTACCCAGCAGTGGCAGGTGGCCGTCATCTTCACCGGCATGGTCGTGGCCGGCTACCTGCTTGTGCACTACCTACCCGCCGAAGTCGGCTTCCGCGAAGCCGTGCAAGTCGCCGGCTTCCACGGCAAGATGAACCTCATTGACTTCCACTTCGACCCCAAAGACCGCTACAACTTCTGGACCGGCATGACCGGCGGCCTTTTCCTGGCCCTGTCTTACTTCGGCACCGACCAAAGCCAGGTGCAGCGCTACCTCAGCGGGCAAAGCATCACCGAAAGCCGGCTGGGCCTGCTCTTCAACGGCCTGGTAAAAGTGCCCATGCAGTTCGGTATCCTGCTCATCGGCGTGCTGCTCTTCGTTTTCTACCAGTTCAACCAGCCCCACTTACCTTCAACATTCCCATCCGGGAGCAGATAGCCGCCAGTCCCCAGTACGCCCCGCAGTTGCAGGAGCTGGAGCAGCGCCACACCCTGCTCTTCACCGCCCGCCGCCAGGCCACCACCGACCTGGTAGCGGCCCTGCAAACCGACAACCCCGAGCAGATTGCTGCCGCCCAGGCCCACCTGCAAACCACCGAGGCCGCTACCCAGGGCCTAAGCGCCGAAACCAAGGACTTCCTCAAGCAAGCCGCCCCACCGCCGAAGCCAAAGACACCGACTACGTCTTCCTCACCTTCGTGCTCCAGTACTTGCCCCACGGTCTGGTCGGCCTGCTCATTGCCGTCGTGCTCAGCGCCGCTATGAGCTCGGCCGCCGCCGGCCTCAACGCCCTGGCCAGCACCACCATCATCGACTTGTACCGACCCACCCGGCCCCACCTCAGCGAGTTGCACTGCGTGCGGGCCTCGCGCTGGGCCACCATCGGCTGGGGCGTGCTCGGCATCGGCTTCGCCCTGTTTGCCGCCCGCCTCGAAAACCTGATTCAGGCCGTCAACATCCTGGGCTCCATCTTCTACGGCACTATCCTGGGCATCTTCGTGGTAGCCTTTTTCTTGAAGAGCATTGGAAGCCGCGCTGTTTTCCAGGCCGCCATCATCACCCAGCTGCTCATCTTCCTGCTCTTCTTCACCACCGACGTAGCCTACCTCTGGTACAATATCATCGGCTGCGCCCTGGTCATGCTCCTGAGCCTGCTCAGCCAGAAGCTCCGCCCCGAACCCCGAAAAGCCCTGGCCCATCAGGTATAAACCAAGTGTCATTGCGAGGCGCAGCCGTGGCCATCCGTGCTCTACTCGTGGCCAACGTTCTTTACTCAGAAAGCCCTTTATTCCTGTTGGAGTAAAGAGCCTTTCAGTTAGGGTTGCTCCGCACATTTCAGAGGACGGATTGCCACGGCTGCGCCTCGCAATGACGCACCTAAAAAAAGCCCTGGCCAACAGCGTTGACCAGGGCTTTCTGCTCGTTATTCGTGGCTGACTACTTGCCTTTCTTAGCTTGGGCAATGAGCTCCTCGTTCATCTTCACGTAGTCGGCATTCTTGCCGTCCAGGGCCAGCTTCTTCGACTGCTCGGCAGCGGCAGTAGCACCTTTGTAATCCTTTATCTTCATGCGGATTTTGGCTTCGGTGTGGACGTTCCAGAACTTGGGGTCCTTCTCGTTGGCCTTCTGAATCCAGGCCAGGGCCTGTTTCATATCCTTGTCGTTGTCGAGGTAGTACACGGCAGCGGCAGCGTAGTCGTTGGCGCTGACGTTGGTGCCTTTAACCACCTTTTCGTCAATCTGGGCCATTACCCTTGAGTCCACGTAGGTGCTGATCTTAAACTTGGCGCTGGTCAGCTCCCACTGCATATCCACGTTGGCCGTGGAAGGGGTCAGGTCCGAGAAATTGATGGTAAATGTCTCGACTTTATTGGCCAGCTTGAGCGGCTTGGCTGAAATCCGGGCTACGTCGTCGTCGGCCTTGAAGCCCGCCACATCAGCTCCTTGCTTGGTATTCTTGCTGAGCACCACGGTCCAGACGGTTTTGCCCGGAATGGTGTACAGGCCATATTCACCGGCCGGAATCTTCTTGCCTTCCAGAATCACGTCATCCGAAAACTTGATGGTCGTGGTTTGGTTGGCACCCGTGCGCCAGCGCTTGGTGTAAGGCACTATGGCTTTGGTCGTGGAGTCACCGAAGATGGTGCGACCCTTGGCGCTGGGGCGGGAATACGTGATGGTCACGTCGGTGAGGCCCACGCGCTGGGTAACGGTGCTTTTAGGGCTGGCCGCCGGGGTTGAAATCTGGGCCTGAGCCGCGCCGCTCAACAGCAGACCACCCACGAGCAGCGTAGCGCCCAGGGTGCGGGAAAAAGACTTCAGCAGAGAAGTAGAGTGCATACAAAAGGGATTGTGGAGGTTAGACCGGGTAAAAATAGGGAAATCTAACACACCAACTATGTTTTTGAATTGTCTTTGCTAAAAATATTGGCCCTAAATGCTCATGGGCTTGGCCTGATTTATTGCTGCGGAATCTGATGAGCCGCCAGGATCTGGCGGATGTCGGCCGTGGTGGCTGGGGCCGGCAGGCATCGCAGGTCGAGGTAGTAGCAGGCCACTTCCGTGGGATACAGCAGCAGCCAGTGGGGCTGTACCCACACCGCTTTCTTGATGGCCGACCACTGCAGGGAAAACTGCACCAACTCACTCTGGCCCTGAAATTCATCGGGCGTAAGGGTGTACACCGTAGGGCGACTGAGCGCGGCGTGGCTCTTCTTGTAGCCCCGACGCATCAGCCAGCGTACCACCGAAGCGCGGCCAACCAGGAAGAGAAATCCCACCATGAGCAGCACCGGAGTGGTCCAGGAACTCAGCCGCCAGTGGTTTTGATGCAGCGTAAGTACAAAGCCTATTGCCAGCAGAGTCAGCCCGCCGCCCAGCAGCCAGTTGCTGCGCCGCGTACCCAGGCGCTTGTTCCAGAGCCCGTAGTTGATGGTCAGGTAATCGTTTTCCGACAGGGTAACAGGCAGGAAAGTAATGCTGTGCATGCGGCAAAGATGCTCAATCTGCCGATTTGCCCGGCGTTGGCAGCAAGGCCAGTACCTGCGCCGCCGTGGCCGGCGGCTGTACTAAATCTAAGTTCAGGTAGTAGCAATGTTCGGGAGAAGTATAGAGCAGCAGCCAGTTGCCTACCGGTTGCACGCTGTAAAACCCCGCCCAGGAAAAGAAACGCTGCATGCCATTCTGCGTGACGTGTACGCCGGCCTGTTCTACCACGAAGCTAGTCGGCCGCTGCCGGACGGGGTCTTGCCGGTAGGCCCGGCGGTACTCCCACCACTGATGGGCCAGGCCCAGCACCGTGAAGAGAGTCACTAGTACCAGCCAGGTTACCCGGTATCCCGGCCCGAACCAGAGGCCACCGGCCAAGCCGCTTACTACCACGGCCGCCCAGCGTTGCACTTTCACTTTCCAGGAGTCGGCAGTTTCGGGCTTGGGCGTGGGCTGCTCGGGATAGCGCCGCCGCTGCTGCTGCTGGTGAATGGCCTGAAAGTCGACAAAGGAAACGGCAGTTGGCGCTACGTGGATGAGTTCTACCGCAGGCAAGTCAGTCAAGAGTAACAGGTTTGTTCTGATATGTGGTCGCAAAGGACTTTTCGTTGGCTACCAGATTGAGCCGGTGAATACCATGTTGCTGCAAAAGCCGAAACACCCTCATGAGGCGTGCGGCGGGCAGCGTCTGGTCGGCCCGAATAAACACGAAGGGCTTTTTGCCATACAAACGGCTACTCACGGCCAAGCCGGCCGTCAGATAGTCCGCCAGCTGATCGTTACCGGCTCGGCTGGGGATGCCGACGGCAAAGGTATGACGCAATCGAGGGGGCGCAGCAAGCCAAGCGTGCAACTGGTGGATGTCCTGACTTAGAAAAGGACTGTGCCGCAGCTCCCGGAGTTGCTCCTGTGTAAGGGCCACGCCATACTGCCGGGCCACCTGCTCAAGCAGGGTTGTCTGGAAATCGGCGTTATCAGTGGCGAGGTAAAAACGACCCCGGCTGTCAATTGACACAACCAGCGCATGACTTTCCGGCAGCCGTCCCGTTGGAGTAAAAGAAAAAGGTAGCCGCACCGCCGGAGCAAGCGGGGCAAAGTGGCTTGAGGTTAGAAAAAAGGCCGAAAGCAGCAGTAGTACGCCGCCCCAGAGGCCGAGGTCGGGTGCACCAAGCGTAGGGCGTGGCATGCGCCGGGGTGGAGTAGTCATGGCCTTAAGGATAGTATATAGCCTACATAATAACGAAAAAGGGCGAAGCCTGCGCTTCGCCCTTCTCGACGGAATAACTTCTTACTTGTTTAGCTAGGCTGGAGCTGCAGCTTAAGCAAATTGGCGTACAGCCCGTTTTCGCTGTGGCTGAGCTCGTCGTGGGTGCCTTGCTCCACGATGCGGCCCCCATCGATAACCAGGATTTTATCCACCTTGCGAATGGTGCTCAGGCGGTGGGCAATGATGATGCTGGTGCGGTTCTGCATGAGCTCATCCATGGCGCTTTGCACCAGCTGCTCGCTTTCCGAGTCAAGGGCGGAGGTGGCTTCGTCCAGAATCAGGATGGCGGGGTTTTTCAGAATGGCCCTCGCAATGGCAATGCGCTGCCGCTGCCCGCCCGAAAGCTTCACGCCCCGCTCGCCCACCAGCGTATCAAGGCCTTCGGGGAAGGTGGAAATAAACTGCCAGGCATTGGCCTTGCGCGCCGCGACCGTGATTTCCTCGTCGGTAGCCTCGATTTTGCCATAGGCAATATTCTCCCGGATAGAGCCGCCGAAGAGCAGGGTTTCCTGGGCACGATGCCGATATGGCGGCGCAGCTCGGTCAGGTCGTACTGCTGCAGGTCGCGGCCGTCGATAAGGATTTTGCCGCCGCTGAGCTCGTAAAACTGCATCAGCAGCTGCACAATAGTACTCTTGCCGGCGCCGCTGGGGCCTACTAGGGCAATCTTCTCGCCGGCCTGGATGTCAAAGTCGATGTTCTTGAGCACCGGCAAGTCGGGGCGGGTGGGGTAGCTGAAGGCCACGTTGCGGTAGTCGATGTCGCCACGGATCTGCAGGGGAGCCGTGCCTGCCAGGCGGGGCCGGTGCGTGGGCTCGGATGGCTCGTCGAGTATCTCCAGAATCCGCTCGGAAGCGCCCAGGGTGCTTTGCACCTTACCATACAATTCGCCCAAGCCGCCGACCGAAGCGCCGATGAAGATAGTGTAGAGGGCAAAGGACGTCAGGTCGCCGATGGTCATCTGGCCCGCTGCTACCAGCGAAGCCGCCCGCCACAGCACCATGATGATGCCGCCAAACAAGCCGATAATAACGAACGACACGAAGCCGCCCCGGTAGAGGTTGCTGCGCAGGGCCGACTGCAGTGTCCGGTTCAGCGAAACGCCGTAGCGGTTGGTTTCGAACATCTCGTTGGTGAAGGCTTTCACCGTATTGATGCCCTGCAGGGTTTCCTCCACAATGACGTTGGTCTTGGCCAGCTCTTCCTGGGTGGCTTTGGCCAGCACTCGGATCTTACGGCCGAACACCATGGCTACTACCACGATGGGCGGGAAGGTGAGCAGCATGAACAAGGAGAGCTTCACCGATACCATCATGATGAAGACGATGCCTACCACCAGGGTCGTGACCTGCCGGAACAGCTCGGCCAGGGTCAGGGAAAATGAGTCCTGAATCATGCCCACGTCGGAGGTGATGCGGGAGGTGATGGCGCCCACGCGGTGCTTCTCGAAGTATGGAATGGGCAGGGTAACAAACTTGCGGTAGAGCGCCTGGCGAATGTCGCGCACGGTAAACTCGCTGACCTGGGTGAAAAACCAGATGCGGCCAAACGAGAAGGTGCCCTGAAGCAGGATAACGGCAAACAGCCCCAGCGCAATCTGGGTGATGCTGAGCGTGAGGCCGTTGGGCAGCACGAAGGGCTTGCCATTGGCGGCGTCGGTGAGCTTGCCGATAACCCAAGGGAAGCCCATGGTAGTGGCGCTGGACAGCGTGAGCAGTACCAGACCGATAATAAACTTGACCCGGTAAGGCAGCACGTAGCGGAAAATGCGCAGGCCGTGCCGGAAGCTTTCCTTGGTTATTTTCTTTTTGGGCACATCCGGATCAAGGGTCGTGCCGCTGGTATTCATTCCACTTCTGGCCATGTATTCTATATCATAGAACTCAGAGTTGAGTGCTGAGAGCCGTAGACTAGGCTCTGAGCTCTTACTTCCGGACTCTTAGCTGCTTAACTTGTTACTCAAATTTCGTTTTGCCCTTTTCTACCTTCAGCGTGCTGGTGTCGCCGAAGGGCACGGGCAGCTGCACCTGAATGGCCACGGGCTGGCCCTTGCGGGTGGCCGGCTTCCAGGCCGGCATTAGGCTGAGTACGCGCAGGGCTTCGGCGTCGCACTCGGGCTGAGACTTTTCACTACTGTTGGACTGGCTACCCGCCCATCGGTTTCGATGGTGAAGCTGGTGAGCACCGTGCCGGTAACCTTATTGACGCTGGCCGCCTCCGGATACTTTACGTTCTGCTGAAAAAACTCGCTTAGCTTCTGGGCCCCGCCCACAAACTGCGGGGGCACGTCGGGGCGGTTGGCTGCCGGGCGGGCCTGGGCCTGCATGCGGCCGGGCTTGAGCACAATGGGCTGCTTGGCCGGCACCGACTGCTGGGCCTGCGCCTGAGCGGCCAGCCCCAGGGCCAGCAAGAAAGTGAAGAGTTGTTTCATGAAAGCGAAGTGCCGGAAAACCGCCCGTTTAGGAAAGGAAAAGCCGCACGGATTTCGGCTGCGCAAAGGTACGCACAGAAAGCCCAAGCCAACGGCTTATGCCTAAACAACCTAGGCTACGCTGGGTTCAATTCGGCGGCGGGCTGGCGCGAAATGGCGAGCAAGCCCAGGAAGGTCAGCAGGCCATTGACGAGCAGAATCTCGAAGCCGAACTCGTAGCCGCCCAGCCAGGCCTTGGAGTTGGCGTTGAGAATGTAGCAGAACACCGGCGGCCAGGCGCACATCCAGGGCACGTAGGTGTCGTGGAGCTGGCGGCGGGTGAAGATGCCGAAGCTGAAGAGGCCCAGCAATGGCCCGTAGGTGTAGCCGGCGGCCTTGAACACGGCCGAAATCAGGCTCTGGTCGTTCAGCATCCGGAAGATGAGGATGATGATGACCAGCACCACGGTAAACATCAGGTGGGTGCGCTGGCGCAGCACGCTCTGCCGGGCCTCGGGGTACTTGCTGATGGTCAGAAAGTCGACGCAGAAGGAGGTGGTCAGGGCCGTCAGGGCCGAGTCGGCGGAGGAGTAGGTAACGGCAATGATGCCCAGGATAAACACGATGCCGGCAAACACGGAGAAGTGCTCGGTGGCCAGCAGCGGAAATACGTCGTCGCCGATGACCTTGCCGGCGGCATTCACGGGCAGGGTAATGCCCTTGGCGGCAGCATATTGGTAGAGCAGCACGCCCAGGGACAGGAACAGCACGTTGACCGGCACCAGGATGAGGGCAAACCAGAACATGTTTTTCTGCGCGTCGCCCAGGGAGCGGCAGCTCAGGTTTTTCTGCATCAAATCCTGGTCGAGGCCGGTCATGACTATGGTAATGAACATGCCGGAAATGAACTGGGTCCAGAACTTGCGCGAGTCGGTCCACTCCCAGAAAAACACCTGCGACATTTCCGACTCCCGCACCGTGGTAATCACCTGCTGGAAGCCCAGGTTGAGCTCATCCGAAATCAGGTAGACCGAGATGCCCACCGAGGTGAGCATGGCCAGGGTCTGGAAGGTGTCGGTCCAGAGAATGGTTTTGAGGCCGCCGCGGAAGGTGTAGAGGTAAATCAGCAGAATGCTCACGGCCACCGTCACGGCAAAGGGCACGCCCAGCTCGTCGAAGACGGCTACCTGCAGCACGCCCGCCACTACGTAGAGGCGCAGGGCTGCCCCGATGGCCCTTGAAATCAGGAAGAGCGCCGCCCCGGTCTTGTAGCTCCAAAAGCCGAAGCGCTGCTCCAGGTAGGTGTAGATGGACACCAGATTGAGCCGGTAATATAGGGGCAGCAGCACCGTGCCGATTACCAGGTACCCGACCAAATAGCCCATGACCACGGCCATGTAGCTCCAGGCCTTGTCCTGTACCATGCCGGGCACCGAAATGAAGGAAACGCCCGAGAGCGAGGTGCCAATCATGGCGAAGGCCACCATGTACCAGGGCACGTTGCGGTTGGCCACGAAAAAGCTGGCGCTGGTGGCTTTGCGCGAGGTGAGCAGGGCAATAACGATGAGGATGGTGAAGTAGCCGGCAATCAGGCTCAGAACCAGGGTAGGGGACATAACGGGCAGCAAATGGAGGGGTAAAGATACGCCGCTGCTTTGGACTGGCAGGAAAAGTTGGGGTGGCGGGCTAAGGGTAGGATAAAACCAAGGCAGCAGGTGGCGGCAAAGACTAGAGAAGTGAGGCGGGAGATGGCTAGAAGGTCCCAACTCGGTGGCTGGAAAGTGGCAGGTAGGCGACGGAAGGGTTTTTGGATTTTGGCGGGGAAGGAGGCAGACCGAGCCAGCGTGGCCGATAAAGTGCGGAGAATTGCCGGTTAGCTATTTACTTTGAGAGACTTATCCAGATTCCTACCCTTTGCTGATTTTGCATGAAATACTATTTACTCCTATTGGCCCTCGGGCTGGGCGCTGGCAAGCTGCTGGCCCAACAACGACCGGCCCTGCCGCTGGCAACTATTCCCCGGCCGGCTAGCCTACTATTGGCGCAGACCCCGGCGGCGCTGAAAAACCGGAATGGGCTAGTATTCAAGCCCCGCCGCACGGTGACCTACACCTGGGACAAGGGCTTGAATGGTTGGACCGCCACGCCCATGCTTACCACTAAAGCCTACGACGCGGCCGGCCGCGAGACGCAGGTAGTGCTGAGCGACTCAGTTACCGGGCAGGGCCAAACGCGCAGCAGCATTGCCTACAACGCGGCCGGTAATCCCACGCTGATGCTGCACGAGCAATGGGAGAATGGCGCATGGCAGAACTGGTATCGCACCATGACTACCTACAGCGCCGACAACGAGATAACCGAGCAGCTGGTGCAGGCCTGGCAGAATGGCGCGTGGCAAAACACGTCGCGCTGGACCAGCAACCATACCCGCCAGGCACTGAGCGGGCAAACGGTGCAAGAGCAGCAGACGTGGCAAAACGGGGCGTGGGTCACGCAGGCCCGTACGCGGTTGTCTACCACGTACAACGCGGGCGATGCGCCCCTGGAAATCGTGCGGGAGCATCTCAACGTCGCTACCGGCGTTTGGCTGCCCCACCTGCGGTGGGCCTATACCTACCCCTCGGCTACCTCCCGCGACTATGCTACTGAACTGTATCAGGTGGCGGACAACGGCGTGTACCTCAACGCCTACCGTACCGGCAACATTCGCTACGACACCCAGCACCGGCAGACCTACGTGGAGGAGGAGCGGTGGCTGAACGGTGCCTGGCAGTTGACTAACCGGCTGACTACTGCATATTTAGCCAATGGTGGGCGGCAAGCCCTGGCAGAAGAACGGACGCAGGCCAACACCTGGGTACTTTTCTCGCGCTTCACCCAAGCCTTCGACAACGCCGGTAACGAGGTCGGCTACACCGTCGAGCAGTGGATGAATAACCGCTGGCGCGTGAACGGGTCTTTTCGAAGAGTACTGCGCTATTCGGCCGCCGGGGAGCTAGTAGCCCGGGTAGACCATTTTTACAGTGAGTCAAACGGAGCGCCAGAAGACAATTACACGGAAAAGTTTACCTACGGCGACTTCCAGAGCATCACGCTGGGCGGGCAGGCCAACGCCGCGCTGGCCGCCCAAATCCAGCTCTACCCCAACCCCAGCTCGGGCAAAGTCATGATCGAGCTGGCCGGGCTGCGGGAGGCTGTGCCGGTGGACGTAGTGAACAGCCTGGGCCAGGTAGTGCAGCGTCTTGTGCTTCGGCCGCAGCAGGGCCGCACGGAGCTTGACCTCAGCGCCCAGCCCGCCGGCCTCTATACCGTGCAGCTGTACACCGCTGCCGGGTTGGTAGTGAAGAAAGTAGTGCGCCAGTAGCACCACACCGGGAGGGAAGTTTTAGAAAGCCAGGTTGAGAAATCAGCCTGGCTTTTCTGCTGTACCAAGAGCCAAGACCGGAAAAAGACCTGTTTGGCAGGCGGCAAGCAGGCTGGGCGCGAGGTAAATAGAGTATATTTGAGGCTGTTTTTAACTACCATTTCCTTATTGCATGAAACATTATCTACTCGGTTTGGCCGTTCTTCTGGGAGCTACGGCAGTGCAGGCCCAAACCGTGCGTACCGCTAAGGCGCAGGCCGCCTATGAGCTGCCACGGGCCTTGCGGGAGCAACTGGCCCAAAAAGGCGTGACGTTGGCCGCTGCCCACAAAGCACCGTGCGTAAACCCGGCAAGTCGACTCTTTATCAGGCAACGGGTTCTGCCAACCAGTGGTCGACTACCGGAACTGTGTCTTCCTTCACGTATGATGCTGCGGGCCTCATTGTTCAGATGGTGGAAGCCGACTCGGCTACCAGCCTACCCGCTACCCGCCGGAGCTACACCTATACCGCGGCCGGCGTACAAACCGGTACCGTGGCGGAGAAATGGACTGGCTCGGTCTGGCAAAACGACAGTCGGGCGCTGATCACCAACAACGCCGCCGGTTACCTGACCGAATATCTGGGGCAGGTGTGGGAAAACGGGGCCTGGAAAAATGACATGCGTATCAGCCTCGAATATGATGCGCGCAACCATTTCGTGTTGTATCTAAGTCAGCGTTGGGTAAATAATGCCTGGGAAGCTACCAATGGCGGCCGGGCCACCGTCACGTACTCGGCCGCCGGGGCTATACTGGAGGAAACGGAAGACCTACTGGACGCTCCGACGAACCAGTTCTACCCTTATAGACGAGTTCAGTATACGTATCCCACGCCTGCTTCCATGCAGCATTCGGTGCGCGTAGAGCAAGGCTGGCGAAACGGAGCCTACTATAATTCGCAGCGCACCAGCAACATAGTGCGCGACGCCCAAGGCCGCGAAACGTATTCGGAGGCCGAAAGCTGGGAGAACAATGCCTGGCAGCTTAGCTCCCGTTTTGTTACTACCTATACCAATGATGGCTACCAAGGCCTGAGCCAGAACTGGGTAAACAATGCCTGGGTAAATGTGAGCCGCTACACTCAACTCTTTGGTGAGGGGCAGGACCTGGGCTTCACGGCGGAACTCTGGACCAATAATGCCTGGAGCATTACGGATGGCAGCCGCACTTTCCGCCGCTTCAACGCTGCCAATGACCTGGTCAGTCAGGTCCGCCAGAACTATGACCCCAACGGAAAGGTCTATGTCAACAGCATGAAAACCACTTTCGGTGATTATCAGAGCATCACATTAGGGTAGGAGCCAACGCCGCCCTCTCGGCCCAGGTTCAGCTGTATCCTAACCCTACTGCTGGCAGCGTGACGCTGGAACTGGCTGGCCTGAAGGCGCCGACACCCGTGCGGGCCGAAGTAGTGAACAGCCTGGGTCAGGTGGTGCAGCGCCTGATGCTGCAGCCGGGCCGCGTTAGCCTAGATTTGAGCGCCCAGCCCGCCGGACTCTATACCGTGCAACTGCGAACCAGCGCAGGTTTGGTGGTGAAGAAGGTGGTGCGCCAGTAACCGTCGCTAAAGTTCTTCCCGACATTGCCGCAAGCCAGGTTGAGAAATCAGCCTGGCTTGCGTGTATAGTGGCGCCAGGTGAGCCAAGCCTGAAACAGTGGGGTTCTAGCTTTTGGCAATAAACCAGGCAGGTAAATGGATTACCTTTGAAACTTGTTTTTAACAACTACTTCTTGCTTGCATGAAGCATTATCTACTCAGTCTGGCCGTGCTACTCGGTGCTACGAGCGCGCAGGCTCAACTCATACCCGGTGCCGATTTCCAAAGCTCCTTGGGCCTGCCCCAGGCGCTGCGGCAAAAGCTAGGCCTGAACGAGCCGCAAATGGCCCGGCCCAGCACGACGGTGCGCAGGCCCGGCACGATAACAGCTTACTACCCGGTAGATACTACCGGCACCTGGAGCACCATCGGCGAGCAAACGCGCTGTACCTATGACAATCAGGGCCGTATTAGTCAGCTACTGATGGCTGACTCGGCCACGCAGCGGCCCAACCGGCGCATCAGATCCAACTACAATGCGGCGGGCCTGGAAACCGACCGCCTACAGGAGACATGGGACGGAGCGACCTGGCAAAACAGCTACCGCTCGTTGAGTACGTACAACAGCTTAGGGTCCATGACCGAATACCTGGAGCAGATCTGGAAAAACGGGACCTGGCAGAACGATTCCCGGGTGACCATCAGCTACGACGCGCGCAACCACTACCTGCAGTACCTGAATGAGGCCTGGCGTAACAATGCCTGGGTTGCAACCTCCGGCGGCCGCGCGACTGTGACCTACAACGCCGCCGGCGCCATACTACAGGAAACCGAGGATGCGCTGGACCCCTCGACCAATACCTATATCCCGGGCCGCGCCGCCAGTATACCTACCCCAGCCCGACTTCCTTGGTCTATAGCGTCCGGATTACCCAGGAGTGGCGAAACGGCGCCTACGTAAATCAGGGGCGCATCAGTAACATCGTCCGTGACAGCCAGGGTCAGCACGCGGCGTATGAACTGGAAAGCTGGTCGTATGGGGCCTGGGAAGCTAATTTGCGCTACTCCACTACGTATCTGCCGAATAGGGATACGCAAGGGTTGTTGGAGCAGCGCGTGAACAACGCCTGGGTTCCTACCTACCGCTCTACGTACAGCTACGACCAGTTCAGCACCGAAACTGGCTACACACAGGAAAGCTATATAGATGGTGCCTGGATTATCTCGAATGCCTATCGTTATCTGACCCGCTACAACGCCAGTAACGACCTGGTAAGCCGTGTATGGCAGTACTATAATACTACGACCAAGGTCTACGAAAACATCAGCAAAAACACCTACGGCGACTATCAGAGCATTACCCTGGGGCGAAGCCTAGCGCCGCCCTCTTGGCTCATATCCAGCTGTATCCTAATCCTACCGCCGGTAACGTAACACTGGAGTTAGCTGGCCTGCAGGAGCAGGCACCCGTGCGGGCCGAAGTAGTGAACAACCTGGGCCAGGTGGTGCAGCGCCTGGTCCTGCCGGTGCGGCAGGGCCACGCCACCTTGGACCTAAGCGCCCAGCCCGCCGGTCTTTACACCGTGCAGCTATATACCAGCGCAGGTTTGGTCGTGAAAAAAGTAGTGCGGCAATAGGAAAACCTGAAGTACTCAATAGCCAAACGGCCGGCTCCCTGCGCAGGGAGCCGGCCGTTTTTGTAAGACATCGGTGGTTATTCCCACTGCGTCCAGGGCAACACTTCCCCGACTTTAGGCACGTGCAGTTCGCCGCGCAGCATGTTGCCGTGGGCCACGTCCTGCAGGATGCGGATGGGCTCGGAGGCTGGCTCGTCGCTCAAGTCGAAGGTGCCGTGATGCATGGGTACCATGTGGCCGGCTCGCAGCACGTTGGCCGCCTTGGCTGCTTCGTGGGGGTTGGTGTGGCTGAGCTGCATCATAAAGGCCGGCTTGTAGGCCCCGATGCCCAGCATACAGATATCAATGGGACCAAACTGCCGCTCGATGTCCTCGAAATGGCCGGCGTAGGCCGAGTCGCCGCCGAAGTAGATGAGCTTGTCCTGGGTGCGAATCAGGAAGCTGCCCCAGAGCACCTTGTTCAGGTCGGTAAGGCCGCGGCGGTGCCAGTGGGCAGCCGGCAGGTAGTAGATTTCCAGGGGCGGCGACGCAGGGTCCTCCAACCCCATACTCTCCCAGTCAATGCTGTACTGCTGCCACCAGCCGGCTTCCTGCACCCGCAGGGAAGAGGCCATGCCGCGCAGCAGTGGCGCCATTCGTAGCGAAGTCAGCACCTGTACTTCCGGATTCTGCTTGGCTACCAGCTTGATGGAGGCCTCATCCAGATGGTCGCGGTGGCCGTGGCTGAGCAGCAGCAGGTCAATGTTGGTAAGCTCCTCGGGTCGGCAGGGCAGGGGGTGACGCCGCTTCAGAAACGCCGAATCGAACAGCAGGGGGTCGAAGAGCAAGGTGGTGTTCTCCGTGCGCAGCACGAAGGTGGCGTGGCCCAGCCACACCAGCCCATCTTCCTGCCCCGCCAGAAACTCCGAGCAGTTCACGACTTCCGGCACCCAGGTATCGGCTTTCTTCTCCTCCTTTTGTGGGTTCTCAGTCATGAACTTCCAGCGGAAGACGTTGCTGAACTCGGGCGTATAAAGCTCCTCGCCGTTGGCAAACTGGCTGCCGAAGAGCTTGTTGCCGGGTAATCAGCCTTGACGGTGGGCAGCGCCTCGTTGCGCAGGTAAGTAATCCGGGCCATGGGGGCAGGTAAGAGAGTAGAAAGACGGGAGCCAAAGAAACAGCAAAGCCCCGGAAACTTCCCGGGCTTGTGGTGGCAGCTGCTAAAACGGTGGGAGTTAATACCCGTAGGGGCCGATGGAAAACGGCGAGTAGCCCGGGGCCACGCCGTTCGACATCCGCACCCCGCCTGAAATGGTCATGTGCTCGGTGATTTTGAAGTCGGCCCGCATGTTTACGCCCGAGCCTTGGTTGGTGAAGCCCGAATATGGGTTTACGCCGTTGCTAAAGGTGTTCGGCGTCAGGTCTTTCCAGGCCGAGCCCACCAGCGTCACGCGCGGCGACAGAGCATAGGCGCCGCCGCCCTGCACCACGTAGCGGTTTATGCCGCTGAGCCCGATGGTGCGGGCCCCCTCGGGTGTAACAGCCCCATGCCGGGCACGATGCGCATGTAGGTAAGGCCCGCAAACACCGAAAAACGCTTGGTGAGCTGGTACGAGGCCAGGGGCGTGAGGTAGGAAGCCGACCCAAACCGCCCGGCCGTCATAAAGCCGGCGCTGACGCTGTAGGACGCCCGCGGCCCCACCAGGCCCAGCTTGGGGCCGCGTCGGCGGGCACCGGGGAGGTGGGAAGGGTGGCCGTTTGGGCCCGGGCCGCTCCGGCCGATAAGCCCAGCAGTACCGTTAGCGCGAGGGTAGAACGTAGCATAGCCTAAGCAAAAATGGGTGGTAAGAACTGAAAGGGTTCAACAAGATACGAAACGATGAGGCCGGAAAAAGAATGCCCGCCCCGGGCTCCACGGTAAATTTTCTCTATTTAGCGGGCCCTTTCCCGGCACTTGCTATGGCTGACTTCGTTTTCTACCAACAGTTTCCCAACCCGGAAGTTGCCGCTCCGCTGCTGGAACTGCTGCGCCAGCACGAGGTGCCGTTCGAAACCAGCCTCGACAAGCCCAGCTTCGACCCCAGCTTTGCCCATAACGAGACGAGTACGCATTACGTGGTAAAGTTGCAAGCGGCCGACTTCGAAAAGGTCCGCGCCCTGGAAGAAGCCCAGAACCAGGAGCTTATCCGCCAGGTCGACCCAAGCCATTACCTGTTCACTTTTACCGATACGGAGCTGGCCGACGTGCTGCTCAAGCCCGACGAGTGGAACAGCTTCGACGTGACCCTGGCCCGGCAGATTCTGCAGGACCGCGGCACGGTTATCAGCCCCGAAGCGGCCCGCCTCCTGCGGCAGCAGCGCAACGCCGACCTGGCCCAGCCCGAGCCTTCCCAGAAAGCCTGGATTCTGTGGGGCTACGCTACAGCCTTGCTGGGCGGCCTGTTTGCTTTTTTCATCGGCTGGCACCTGTACACTCACCGCAAAACTTTGCCCGACGGCCGTAAGGTCCACGCCTTTACGGCTCCCGACCGGCTCCACGGCCTGCGCATCATGGTACTCGGCGCCGTAATGCTGGTGCTGCTAGTGTGCCTGCGGATTTATTCCAAAAGCTGATTCCAGTTCAGATCAGCAGTTTGCAGCATGCGCCAGGCCTGCCAGGCCACGGCTCCCGCGCACAGGCCAAACCAGGCAAACGGCAGCTCCAGTCCCAGCACCGACAGGGCCCCGCCCACCAGAATCGTGGCGAAGCTGGCTAAGCCCTGCACCGCTTGGTTCAGGCCGAAGATTTCACCCCGGTCGGCTTCGGTGGTGCGCTGGGCCAGCAGCCCTTCCAGCAGCCCCTGAATCAGGGAAATAGTGAAGCAGTCGAGGGTGACTACCACGTACAGAGCCGGGCGGGAAGCGCCAATCAAGCCGTAGGCCCCCAGGATAGGCACACTGGCCAGGGCCAGCCAGAAAATGGTCTTGGGCTTGTTGAGGCGGTCGGCCAGGAAGGTGTAGAAGCCATAGTTGATGGCAATGCTCAAGAGGCCGAAGTACATGAAGAAGTAGGACAGAGCCCGGGCGTCCATCTGCTGCGGGCCCAAGCTGGCGAAAGGCACGAAGTAGAAATAGTAGCCGGTACTCATGGTCAGGGCCACCTGCATCAGCACGATGGTGCGCAGCCGGCCGTCGGCATCCTTTTCCCGGAGCCGGCTCCAGATAGTCAGCACGTTGACGGCCCGGCTCAGCTCGGCCCGCAGCTCGGCGCCCCGCACCCCGTTGCGCTGGGTATGGGTTTCGCGCAGCAGGAAAGTCAGCCCGATGTTCAGCGCGGCCAAGCCTACGGCCAGTCCCACCACGTAGCGGGCCTGCTCCCCGGCGGGTACGGCCGCCACCGTGAGCAGGGTGCCGGCCACCATGGGCCCCAGCACGAAGCCCAGGGAAATAATGGCGCCTTCCAGCCCGAGGTTTTTAAACAGGTTTTCGGGCGGCGAAATGTCAGTAATGGCCGAGCGTACGGTGGCGTACATGCCGTTAGTAAACCCGTCGCTCAGGCGGTTTGCGAAGTACAAACTGGCCCGCACCGGCAGCAGCAGGCAGTTGGCCAGCAAGGTGCCCACCGCCGATACTAGCAAGATGGGCCGGCGCCCGAAGCCGTCGGAGAGCTTGCCCAGCACCGGGGCGGCAAACAGCTGCACGCCCAAGAACAGCGCCGTGCCCAACGACAGCCACAGCTGGGGCTTGGGCAGGCCGCGCACAAATTCGGGCATAATGGGCCCAATGGCCGCGCCCACCACCACGTCCAGCAGAATAATGGCGTAGAGCAATACGAGCCGGAAATCTTTGGGCATACAACGGGCCAGGCGGCCAAACGGGTGGAAGACAAATGTAGGCCCCGGAATTGGGTTTATGGGCCTGTACCTGTATTTTAGCCCGACCCTATTGTTTACTTTTTACCCCAATTCCCTTTTATGGAAGAGTTAGTACCCGAAAATCAATCCGAGCAGCCCGAGCTGATGATTCCGGCCGAAGAAGCCGCCCAGATTCAGGTGCGGTTTATGACCCAGGTCTACGGCTGGATGGCCGGGGCCCTGGCCCTCACGGGCGGCGTAGCCATGCTGGTAGGCGCCTCCCCCGAAATTCAGGAGCTGGTATTCGGCAACCGGCTGGTGTTCTTCGGCCTGATACTCCTGGAAATATTTGTGGTGGGCTACCTGGGACGCAACCTGTTCGAGATGTCGCCCAACCAGGCCGTCGGCGCTTTTGCCAGCTATGCCCTGCTCAACGGCGTTACGCTGGGTATCATCTTTATGGTGTACACGGCCGAGTCCATTGCCTCCACCTTCTTTATCACGGCCGGCACGTTCGGCGTGATGAGTCTCTACGGCTACTTGACGGGCACCGACCTGAGCCGCTGGGGCAACCTACTGTTCATGGCACTTATTGGCCTTGTCATTGCCTCGGTGGTGAATATGTTCCTGGCCAGCTCGATGCTGTACTGGATTACCAGCTTCATCGGCGTGGCCCTGTTTGTGGCCCTCACCGCCTACGACACCCAGAAAGTAAAAGACATGGCCTTTATTGGCTACGGCGACGAAGGCGCCGACCGCAAAGCCGCCGTCTGGGGCGCCCTGACGCTCTACCTCGACTTTGTGAACCTGTTCCTCTACCTGCTGCGCTTTTTCGGCCGCCGCAAGTAAGGTTGGTCATCCTCGACAAACAGAAAGGGCCGCCCACTGTGGGCGGCCCTTTCTGTTTAAGTCGGCGGCGTATCTGCTACTTGGCTTTCCCGCTGAGCCAGTCGGCCCGGAATTTCTTCATGGCCTTGGTCACTGGCTTCTGGGCGGTTTCGTTGGTTACCACTTCCAGGGTCGGGTCTTCAGCCAGCGTCACCTGGGCCGTGCGAATGCCGCCGCGGGTGCGGTACTCCACCGGCACTACGTCGCCGGGCTTGTGGGCGGCCAGCAGCTCCTGCACGGCTTTGGCGCTGCTCAGGCGCTGCCCGTCAATCTTGCGCAGCACGTCTTCCCGGTCGAGGCCGGCCTGGTAGAGCGGGCTGCCGACCAGCGTGCTGCCAATGCTGGCGGTGCTGTCGGCGGGGTTAAAGCTCAGGCGGCTGACCAGGCTGGCCTGCCCGGCCCGGACGCGGCGCACGGTGAGGCCGGCCGGGGCCAGCAGCTGGTCAAACTTGGGCAGCTCGTGACCCAGGATGTGGCGGCGGAAAAAGTCGCCCGCAAAGGCCGTGTCCCGGCTGACCTCGCCCAGTACGCGCTGCAAATCGGCCAGGGTGTAGGGCTTGGCCGGGCGTAGTTTTGCTGCTCTTTGCCGTGCTGCTGCCACACGGCCCGCATGTAGGCGTCGAGCGTGGTCTTGCGGTTCTGGCGCAGCAGCAGGTCCAGGGCCAGGGCGTTGGCCCCGCCGATGTAGTAGTAGGAGAGGTAAGTGTTGCCACGGTTGTTGGGGTCGATGGCGGCGGCGGCGTCCACGAAAGGGGCCTGCTGACTCATCTGCACCGGCGAGAAGCGGGCTGCTCCCGGCGAGTTGAGCATGGCGCCTACCAGCCCGCTCAAGGCTTCCTGGCAATACTGGTCGTCATTGTACACCCCGGCCCGGCGCAGCAGCAGCTCCCCGTAGTACTGGGTAAAGCCCTCGGCGAACCAGAGCGAGTTGCTCATATTGGCGCGGTCGAAGTCGAAGGGCTCCAGGTCGCGGGGCCGGATGCGCTCCACATTCCAAGCGTGGAAAAACTCGTGCGACACCGTGCCCAGGTTGTCGATGGCGCCGGGGCCGCGCAGGGGCCGGTTGCTGGTGAGCGACGTGGAGTTGCGGTGCTCCATTCCGTCGCCGCTGGTTTGGGGCAGGTAGTTGGCCACGAAGGTGTAGCGGCCGAAATCATAGGCCGGCAACTCCCCGAAAATAGCGGCGGCTTCCTTCACGATTTTCTTGGCTTGTCCCACGTAAGCGTCCAGCTCGGCCTCGGTGCCGTCGTGCAGCACGGCCATTTCAATGGTGCGGCCCTGTTCCTGCCAGGAACGCAGCTTCTGCGCGCCCAAGGAAGTAGGGCTATCCATCAGATACTGCAGATGGGGCGCGTAATAGGTGCCTTTGGTGGGGTCGGGGCGCAGCTGGGTGGCTACCTGCCAACCCGCGGGCAGCTCAAATTTAACCTCGGCCGGGCGCTGCTCCTGCCCGCGGCCATAGGCCAGGGTAGCCGGCATGTTCAGGTGGGCATGGATAGCGTCGATGCCGGCGTAGGTCCCGTCGGTCCGGTCGCCAAACAGGGTGTAGGTAAAGCGCACGGTGCCGTCGTGCCCGCTCACGTCCCAACCGTAAGGGTCGGGCCGGCTGACGGTCAGGGTCTTGCCTTTCGAGTCGGTGGCTTTTACATCGTACACGTTCTTGGCAAACTCGTGCAGGGCGTAGCGGCCGGGCGAGCTGCGGGCCATGCGCACCTGCAGCGGCCCGCTGGGCAGTTCCGAAAATACGACGGTAACCTGGGCCTCGTGGTGCACCGCGTTGGGAAAGGCGACGGTGTATTGCACGGGCGTCTGGGCCAGGGCTCCGAAGGGAAGAGCCAGGGCGAGAAGAAGAGTGGCGGCGGATTTCCGCATAGAAAAGGAAAAAACAAGGATGGATGCCTAAAAATAGGGCGCGGCGGCGCTACTTCGGCAGGCCAACTCGTTTTTCCTGGGCGCCGGGCAGCTCAGCTAAAGACGGCCGCCTCGACTATGCCCCGAAAAAACAGTTGCTGCTGCCGTAGCTCCAGACCCAGAGCCCGCAGGGCAGCGTGCAAATCAGGCATGCGACGGCCGCTGATACCGGTGGTGAGCCGAAAGAACTGGTACATGGCCCCAGCAAGGCGCGCTGCCACAGGGTTTGGGCAGGCCGGAAATCCGCCAGCAGCCAGGGCGCGCCCGGCCGCCGAGCCTGATTCAGGGCGCTGAGAATGGTGCGCAGGCGGCCGGGCTCAAACAGGTCGAGAAAAAAGAAGGTGATAAGCACGTCGAACGACTCGTCGGGCGTAAGTCCTGCTCGGTGCCGAGACGGAATTCCACCTGTGCGGCGCGGTCCGGGGTGGTGTGCAGCAGCGTCGCGCGCGACTTGGCGAGCATCATAGCCGAAGCTTCCAGATAGAGCACCCGGGAATCGGGGCGGCGCTGCAGTACTTCGCCCAGCACCCAGCCCGAGCCGCCCCCGATAATCAGCACCCGGGGCCGCCCCGCCGGCAGTCCGGCCAGAGCCGCCTGCTGGGCCCGCTGCAGGGCGTTGCCAAACACCAGGCGGGCCAGCGGATCATAAAAGGGAGCAACCCGGTCGAAGCCGGTATCGGCGGTAGCCATGCGCAAAGGGGCGGGTGGGAAAACTAGTGTACCGACAATTCCGGGCTATAGTTCACCCGATTTACGAAACTCACCTATTTGCCGCCGAAGGCCGTATGCAGCAAGGCATACCAATGGGCTGCGCTACAATGACCAACTACTTACGCCGAATCGGGGCGGGCTTCATGTTATTCGCGGCCGAGTTTGCCGTAACCCTGAGTCTGGGAGCATTGGGCGTGGTAGGCTTTCTGGCGCTGGGGCGGGAAGTGCTGGACCAGGATGCCGCGGTGTTCGACGCCCGGGCCTTCCACTGGGCCCGTCACCTGCTGGGAAGCAACCAAAGCGGCTGGGTGGAGAACGTAACGTTTCTGGCCTCGCGCAACTTCATTACCACACTGGCTTTACTGCTGATCGGCTACTTTCTGTTTGTGCGCCGCCACCGCTGGTATACCCTGCTCGTGCCCGTGGTGGCCCTGGGTAGCATCTCGCTGAATCTAGTGCTGAAAACCACCTACCGCCGGCCCGGCCGCTGTTGCCGCTGGTGTCGGCTTCGGGGCTGAGCTTTCCCAGTGGGCACGCCATGATAAGCGCCTCGTTTTACGGCCTGCTGATTTACCTGGTCATCACCCACGTGCGCCGCCACAAGGTTGTGCGTTGGTTCCTGGTGGCCGGGCTTGTGTTGCTGATTCTACTCATCGGCGTGACGCGGGTATACTTGCGGGTACACTACGCTTCCGACGTGCTGGCGGGCTTCACCGCGGGGCTGGTTTGGCTGCTAATTGCCATTCCCATGCTGAAGTACATCGAAAAATCGGTAAAAAAACGATATAAATACGCACCGCAATTGGCTGAAAAACAGCCTGAATAGCGTTCTGGCGAAGTTTTTTCGCAATTTTTTTCACCGAAAGCTTGATAAACTACTTCGCAGCCGTGTATCTTTGCATCGTTGAAAGACACTCCGACAGGGAGTTTCGCCCTTCAACAACCAGATGCGCTTGTGGCGAAATTGGTAGACGCGCTGTCTTCAGGCGGCAGTTCCGCAAGGTGTGAGAGTTCGAGTCTCTCCGAGCGCACCACGAAAGCCGGTCCGAAAGGACCGGCTTTTTTGTTTTCCCAGTAGCTGCTGGCTCCGCTTGCCGGCCGCCGACGTGGCCCCGTATATTGCGCCATGACTAAGCTCATCACGCGCCTGCTCACGCTTCTGACCTTCCTGGTGGTGGAAGTAGGCGTATTGCTGCTGGTTTTTCTAAGCTCTTTGGTCGCCTTTTTCTACCTGACGCGCGTCGTGTTTGTGCAGCACTCCGCCGTACTCGACCAGTGGGGCTTTGCCTACATGGATCAGCTGCGGGCCGCCGTGCCCGGCCTGACGAGTTGGGTAATAGGCATTACTTTTTTCGCCTCCGCGCCTTTTCTGGTAGGAGCAGGGGTGCTGCTGCCGGCCCTGCTGGCCTGGCGCCAGAGGCGGCACGAAGCTCTGGAGGTGTTCTGGGCCGTGGCCGGCTCGGCCATTCTCAACCAGATTTTCAAAACCCACTTTCACCGCCTACGCCCCGATACGGCTCTGTTTCCGCAAATGGGCCTGAGCTTTCCGAGCGGGCACGCCATGATTGGCATGGCGCTCTACGGCTGCCTGGCCTGGCTGCTCTGGCGCCACCGGCGTCACCCGCTGCTGGCCGTGGCCCTGCTGCTGTGGGCCGTGCTTATCGGCTGCACCCGCATCTACCTGCACGTGCACTACACCACCGACGTGCTGGCCGGCTTCGTGGCCGGTCTGGCCTGGCTGGTACTGCTGCGCTCCGGCCTGCACCTCTGGTGGCGAAATTCTTAATGTGAGGAAATGTGGACAATGCGGATGAATGTGAGAAATGTGTCATTGCGAGGACGCAGGACATTCCGAGCATCAAGCGGCGTCAAGCCGTCCTCTACTAGTGACCAACTCCCTTTTACCAGAAAGCCCTCAACCGTAGCAACGATTGGGGGCTTTTCATATTAGGACACTCGGCACATTTCAGAGGACGCATTGCCACGGCCTTCGGCCTCGCAATGACACGGGTTTTTGACTTGCCTAACTCAGAGCTTTACGGTCACTCGTAAAGCCAGCAGGCCTTTGACGCCCTGCAGTTCCTCGAGTTCCAGCTCTTCTACTTCGTCTTCCAGCATGCCCCGGTCCTGCAGGTAGTCGATGTACTCCATGTACTCGGCCGCTTCCCGCAGCTGAGCGTACACCAGGGCAATTTTGCCGGGCTGGGTGAGCCGCTCGCCGGTGCCCAGCACCGTGGCCTTGTCGACCCGCTTCTTAATGATTTCGTAGCGAATGTTGTAGGCCCCATCCACGTCGAACTGCCGCTCATCCTGGCGGAAACGGATGCTCAGGGGCTGGCCGTGAATGAGGATGAGCTGGGTAGTTTCGAGGGGAACGGCCAGCTTCGGCCGCAGCGCGGCAGTGCGGCGGGTTATTTCCACCGTGACCAGCAGCTGCCACAGCCGCAGGTTTTTTAGAAATACCAGATCAAACGGCTTGTTCTCGACCAGAGAGGCACCCACGTAGATATTGTGCTCTACGCCGTCGGTCTTGAACCGCTGGAAGTAGTGCGGAAACATCTGCTGGGCCTTGGCCTCTTCCTCGTCGAGATAGTCGCTGACCGTGTCGTTAAGCAGCGTCACGCTCTGCTCGAAATCTTTGCGGCGCTTGTAGAGGATGCCGAGCTCGGGGTCAATATTGCTCCAGTAGTGGGCAATAACGGCCCGCAGCTCGGGCGTATTATTGCCCAGGTACTCAAACAGCGGCTCTACTTCCGTCTTCAAGGATTCGAAGATGCTGACCTCGTCGCCGGTCAGGATGCCCTGACGCAGGCGGCGCAGGTTTTTGTTGACGTAGAACTTAAGCTCATCCAGAATGGGCAGCTGCTGGAAGTCCGAAGCCTTTTTCAAGACCTTGTTGGCCAGGGTCAGGTGCTCAATCAGGTCGCCCTGAATGGCCTCGTTGCGGGCCGTGCTGCTGCCCCGAATGTCGCTGGCGCCGTGCAGAGGATACACTTCGTGGAAGATAATGTCCTCCATTTCGGCGCCCTTGTTGCCTTCCTCAATCTTGTTGAGCAGGTTCAGGGCCGCGTCCGTAAAGCGCCACTCCATGGTGGGGTGAATAGCCGTGAACTTCTCCTTGATGATGGCCTGCACCCGGGTCTGGATTTCCTCCGAGTTGCGCTTGACGGCCACGGCAAACAAGGGCACAAAATGCGCCACCTGCTCGATGCAGAACTCGTCCAGGTCGCCCACGTTGGGGGAGCCCAGCTCCAGTAGGCCCACGGTGTCGTCGCCGTAGGGCAGCAGGGCCAGAATGGTGCTTTTGATGCCGATACCCAGAATCTGCTCCCGCAAATCCTCGGGAATGTCGGCCTGCTCCACGTTTTGGAGCACCAGCGGCTGCCGGTCCTGCAAGAGCTGGTTATAGATGCGGCGGAAGCCCGAGCCGGCGTCCTGGTTGTTGAGCTGCTTGGTCAGGAAGCTGTGGTTGATTTTGCGGCCAAAATCCACGAAAGCCTGCTTTTTCTCGTCGTAGGCGGCAATGCCCAGCTGCAGAAACGGCCGGCCGAAGAGTACGCGCAGCTTTTCCTGGATCTGTTCCAGGCGGTCGGAGGCCTGCAGCACGTCGCGTTCCAGCAGGTCGTACTTCAGCTCCGAGAGAATTTCCTGCTCCGTCACGTCCACCAGGTGCAGGATGTTGAAGCCTTCCAGCTCGAAGCGTTCCGGGGGCAGCAGCTCGTGCCAGAGGTCGGCGCGGTGCAGGTTGTGGCTCAGGTGCTCAATCTGCTCGGGCGTCAGGTCGGGCTTTTCGCCCACCACACGCACGTTCACGAAAGAGGAGTGGTAGCCCACGCCGTAGTGCCGGTAGGAACCGATGTTGTAATCCGGGACGGTGAAGATGATGGTACCCTGCAAGGGCAGATACACGCCGTATACCTTGTCCAGAATCAGCTGATACACCATGCGCGCCATGTAGATGTCCATGGTGCGGGTGTCGAAGTTCAGAGGCTGCTTGATGGTTTTATTCCCATTGAGCAGGATTTCGGCAAACTTGGGGGTGTGGTAAAAGCTCAGGCGCTGAAATGGAGCTACCGCGCCGCTGATGTCGGTATCAAAGGAAGCCGGTGGAAACACGGCCATCAGGAGCGTCTCGACCAGGTCGCAGCTGCAGTCGAGCACGCTCAGGTCGGTAATCGGGCCCCGGCACCAGGGTGCGGCCGCCACCTGCTCCCGATAGAGCGAGCCAGCAAAGCTACGCCGGGGTTAGAGTCATTTTCGTGGGCCTGCCAATAGCTGATAATCGGCTCCAGACTTAGCGTCGTCTTGAAGGGAAAAGCCAGGGAGGAAGGTGCCGCAACAGGTTTTCTAGTGGGTTCTCGTAACATAAGTGCCGGTATAACAGCAAGGCACAGCAGATTGATTCATCTACCAGGCCTAACGGCTGCTGCCTTTCTATACGCAGGCCAGGGCCGCCCGGACGTCGACAAGAAGCCGGCAACTTCAAATACTCTACGGTTGAGCTTAAGGCTTTTTGTTCAGCAGCACATACACCGGCTTATCTTGCCCGGTTGGGTCCATGACGTTGATACTATCCTTATCCAGCCGCAGGTCTTTGCGCGTCACTTGGTAGCAGGTGCAGCAGCCGTCTACCGCGTCGGGGCGGCTTTGCACGCGCAACGAGTCAATCACGAACGTCTGTTTGGGTAAGCTGGCGGGCCAGATTTTGTACTGGTACTGGGTAAAGCGCAGCCCGGCGCTGGGAAACGTCAGACTGGTACCCAGGGCAATGGAGTCGTCGACCTGGGCCAGCGTGCGGGTCAGGCGCACCGTGTCGGGCTTGAAGGTACTGCGCGGGGATACCGGCGTGCGGGTAATGATGATGGTAGCCAGCTCCGCGGCGGTAAACGCGCCTGGAGTGCCCGGCTTCACGTTGAAGCGGAAGAACACCACGTTGTCGTAGGCGTCCTGGCAGAAGCAGGATTTGTTGGCGCAGCAGGCACCCAGCGCCAGAGTGGAGCCGAGCAGAAGTAACCGGGTAAAGGAGGAGCGTAGCATAGCAGCCGTAAAGGTAACGTCCGGCGGGCAGCATCCCGGCGTTAGTAGAAATCAAGCCCGACAAAAAAGCCAGCCCCGGAGCGGAGCTGGCTTGTATACGACGAAAGGAGCCGTGTTATTGCTTTACGAAGCGCTTGGTTTCGGTGCCGCTGCGGGTCGTGATTTTGTAGAAATACGTGCCGGCGGGCAAGTCGCTCAGGTTGGTGCTCAGCGTGTGGCTGCCTTTTTCCTGCTCTTCATTCTGCACCACAGGCCGCAAGGTATTACCACGCCCGTCCAGAATTTCAATAGTCACCGGGCCCGCCTTTTTCACGGAGTACTCGAGCTGGTTGGTGGCTACGGCGGGGTTTGGATACACGTTCAGGCCGGCTCCGGCGCCAGCGGAGGCAGAAGGAGTGGGGGCGTTGGGGTCTAGCAGCAAAAACTTGGCGGGCCGGAAAAACTGGCTGAGCTGGCCGTGGCCGCGGAGCCCGTGCCCCAGCTCCTGGCGCTTCTCCAGCTGCCCAGGCGTGGCATTCTTGGCGGCAATGGCCTTGAGGTCGGCGGCCCACTTGTCTTTCTGGGGCTGAATTTCCTGGCTGAGCTGGCTCAGGGGCGCCTCGTACTTCTTGGCGAGCAGGCCCACTTTCACCATAATTTCGCGGTTAGCTGAGCGTAGCTCCTGCAACTGCTGCTTCTGGGCATGGGTCAGAGCAGGGGGCTTTGGGGGTACCGGCAGCTTTCAGGCTTTGGACAAGTCCCTGGCGGCGCTGGCGCAGATCGTGCAGCTCTTTGCGGTAGGTAGCCAGCTGAGCTTTATCATCGGCAGCGAGCTGGGTTTCCAGCTTTTGGCGCTGTTGCCGCACCACAGGCAGCACGTTGGCTTGGTAGTAGGCCTGAATTTCCTGGCGGCCGGGCTTGTCGGGGCGGGAGCCTTGGGCTTGGGCAGTAGCACCCGTGAGCAGCACGAGTAATAGCAGGGACAGAAAGTTAAGCAGGGTTGCTTTCATAATGAGAGAATGAGCCGTTGTTGCTGTTTTCAGATTCATAGATGGCCGGGGGCCGGCAACGTTTAATCAGAAACGAAAAAAACCGCTCCAGCTTATGCCGGAGCGGTTTTGCTATATTCGGAATTCAAGATGCTGGCTACTTACCGGCGGGCTTGAACGTGTCTTTGGTATCAATAATTCTCACCTCCGTCACGTTCAGCTTGTAGTTGGCCACTTGGGCGTCTTCAGCTACTACTTCTTTGGGTAGGCCCTCACTTACCACTTTGGCGTAGCTCATGGGCGAGGGGGTGTTTTGCTTGAGCACGTCGGCCAGGGGCTGGACCTCGCTGTCGTCGGTGACGATGGTGACGTACATGTTCTGCGTCTGCCAATGCTTTTTGATGGCCTTGTTCACGTCGTCCAGAGTGAGCTTGGCAAACTGTCCGTCGAGCTCCTTGAGGTAGTCCTTGCGGCCGTAAAACTTGGAGTCGAGCAGAAAGCCGAGCTGCTTGGAAGGCGTGGTGCCGTAGAGCTTCACGTAGGAGCGCAGGAAGGTGCGGGTGATTTCGAAGTCTTCCTTGCTCATGCCGTTTTTGACCAGATTATCCATTTCGCGCACGGCCAGGCGCAGGGCAAACGGGCGTGGCCCACGGTGAGGCCGCCCAACTCGGTGGGATACTGCTTGCGCAGGCCTTCGGCAATCTGCACCGGGCGCAGCCACAGGCTGGCGTAGTTGGCGTGGCGGGGCACGCCGGGTACGGGCAGCATGTTCTGGCCACCGTTTTCGTACCACTCGATGTAGCTGTAGTCGCCGTAGTTCATCGAGCGGGTCGTGCGGATCTTGTCGTAGAGGCGGCCGTAGCTTTTGCGGTGCTCCCCGAGGTAGGAATTGGCTACCATCAAAGCCGCGAAGTCGTCATTGGCGCGGGTGGTCTGAATGGGGAAGCCGGCGTACACGGCCGAGCCCAGGGCGTCGGTTTTGCTGATAATTTCTACCTGGATGCCTTTGGGCGCGGCCACGGTGGGTACTACGGGCTTAGCGGTGCTCTTGGGCAGCTTGTCCAGGTCGTCCTTGAGCTTTTTGGCAAAGGAAGCCGGGTAATTGCCGGCAATACCGATGGTCAGGTTGTCTTTGCCAAAAGCAGCGGCGTAGTGCTTCTTCACGTCGTCCAGGGTGAGGCTGCGCACGCCGGCGGCGGTGCCGCGGGTCATGTGCTGGAAGCGGGTGCCGCGGAAGAGCTGGTCTTCGAGGGCAAACTTGCTGTAGTCCTCATCCGACGAAGCCCGGATTACCTGCTCCACGTAGTTGAGCTGGTTGGACTTGAGCCGGTCAAAGTCTTCCTGGGTGAAGCTGGGCGTCAGGATCAGACCCTGGAGCACGGGGTAGAACTTGTCGGTAAAGTCCTTGTGAAACTCGAAGGTAAAGGTCGTGACTTCCTTGTCGGTGGTGGCGTAGTAATTGGTGGCCATCGGGTAGAGGAAGTCCTTGAGCTGAGCCGCCGTCATGGCCTTGGTGCCGCCTTCCGTTACGAGTTGGCTGGTCAGAAACGTCAGGCCTTCCTTGCCCACGGGGTCGGCGGAGGAGCCGTTGCGGAACTGCAGCTTCACTACCACTTTCGAGGCATTGGGCTGACGCAGCTCTACCACATCGGCGGCTTGCGCCAAGTTCGCCCCAACTGGGCCCAGCAGGGCGGCCGCCAGCAGCAGGCGGGAAAAAGTATGTTTCATTGGAAGAAGAATCGAGGAGAAAGAGAGAATGTAAACCCGCGCCTTACTGCACGCCGCCGGTAGCGTTGGGCCCAATGGTGCCCACGGTGAGGTGCTCGGGCACGAAGTACTTCTTGGCTGCGGCCTGAATGTCGGCGGGCGTTACCTGGTCGTAGAGGGCGTAGAAGTTGTTCAGGCTCTGTGGGTTGCCGGTCAGCCAGATAAACTCGGCCAGGCCATTGGCAATCTGGTCGGGCGAGTCGAGGCCCATCAGGAAGCTGTACTTCAGCGCCGACTTGGTATCAGCCAGGCGCTTGGCGTCCACGGGCGTGGTTTTCAAGTCTTCCAAGGCTTTGGTAATCTCATCCTTCACGTAAGCCATGTCGGCGGCTTTTACCACCGAAGCCCGGATAGAAGTCAGGTACGGGTCGCGGGTATAGTTGGGCGAGCCGCCCACGAAGCGCACTTTCTGCTCTTTCACCACCAGCTTCTGGTACAGCGGGGAGTTGTCCGAAAACAGCATTGTAGTCAGAATATCCAGGGCGGGCAAATCCTTGCTCTGGTCGTTGAAGGCCGGGCCGCGGTAGCTCAGGCTTACCAGGGGCGGGAAGTTGGCGTTCTGAATGTGCACGTAGCGCGGGGCCGTCTGCTCGGGCTCCTGGGTAATGGCAGGCTGGTAGGAGCCACGCTTCCACATGCTGAAATACTTGTCGGCCAGCTGGTTTACCTGCTCGGGCTTCACGTCGCCGACCACCAGCAGGGTGGTGTATTCGGGGCGGTAAAACCGGTCGAAGAACTGCAGGGAGTACTGGTACTGGTTAGGCATGTCCACCACATCCTTAAAGAAGCCCATGGTGGTGTGCTCGTAGGTGTGCTTGTCGAAGGCGGCATCGGCCACTTTCTCGTTGAGCTGGGTGTAGAGCGAGGCCGAGTTCTTGGTGTACTCGCCCTTCACGGCGCCGGCTTCGGCCTTAAAGTCGTGCTCGGCGTACTTGAGGTGCTGAAACCGGTCGGCTTCCACTTCCAGCATTTTCTCTAGCATGGTGGCGTTGCCGGTCATGTGGTACACGGTGCGGTCCAACGACGTATTGGCGTTGGCCGAGGCACCTACCGACTTGAGAACCTGGTCGTACTGCTCCTTGCTGTACTTCTCGGTGCCCCGGAACATGACGTGCTCAAAGAAGTGGGCAAAGCCCGTGTGGCCGGGCTCCACTTCGTCGCGGGAGCCGGCCCGCACCACCAGGAACACGGATGCCAGGCCGGGCGAGTCGAACGGGACGGTCACCACGTTCATGCCGTTGGCCAACTGCTTCTGCTGCATGGGGTAGGGAAAAGCCGGGGCAGTAGCGGAGGCTGCGGCCGGCGTAGCGGCTGCCGGAGCAGCCTTTTTTTGCGCCTGAGCCAGGGGCGCAGCCAGAAGACCGGCAGCGAGCAGCCAGGTCTGGACGGAGTGTTTCATGCGAGGAAAAGTAAGTGAATGAGCCGTAACACTTCCCGGAGGCGCGCTACGCGCCAAAGGAACCGTTACTGACCCAAAGGTTGCACCTGCGCCGCGTTGTTTTGCGCTTCCCGGCGGCCGTTTTTTTGGTAGCAGGGACCTAACAGAAAAGGCGGCCCGTCGGGGCCGCCTTTGCGCTTATACTGGGCTGGAGAATTGGGAAACCAACCCGTTTACTTGGTTTTGGTCGAGTCGGCTGCGGCCGGATCCGGGGCCGCAAGAATAGAGCCCGGCACGTCGCTGATGGTAACAACCCCGGCCGTTCTGACCAGAATGAGCTGCTCGCGCAAGGTACCGGCGTCGGCCGCCAGCTGGGGCCGGATTTCGTTCAGCGCCTGCCGAACTGCCTCGATATCAGCCAAACGAGGGGCTCCTTTCTGGGAGTAGCCGTGGTAGAAGGCCACCCGGATTTTAGAAGCGCCCTTGCCCTTGTAAGTAGCCAGCACGTTGCCCTTGACATCTACAATCTGCAGCTCTGCCTGAGCCGTAGCCTGGAAGTATTCAATCGGAATGCCCAGCATGGCCGGCGTCAGTAGGGTCGCCAGCTGCACGATGTGCAGGCCGCGGGCCGTGCGCTTGGCCGTGGCCTTGGTAATGTGCAGCCGGACCGTGCCGTAGGTGGTCGTGTCCTTGGCATCCATCAGGTTGCGCTGCAGTTCCAGCTGAAAAAGCTTCTGGGCATCGTCGGGCGTGGCGCCGTTGGAGCTGTGCAGGGGTTGAGCATCTACGGCCACTTCCAGCACCGGCAGCCGCGGATTCAGGGCCGCTTCGGGCACGGTAAACAGAGCCTTTTCCAGGGAGCGGCAGCCCGCCGTCAGGACCAGCAAGCAAAGCAGGGAAATTTGAAATAAATACCTCATGCAGATTTGGTTAGAAAGTAGCAAGCTGAGTAAGGTGGGTTTTCAACGCGAATTACGCCCAGACGTTCCGTTTTTGCCGTTCGGCCGCGGACAGAACCCAGTGCCCTGCCAGCGGCCGAAGTCAGCCGCTAAGGCCGGGTTAGTGCGCGTGCTGAGCCAGGCTGCTGTCGGCCTCGGCCAGGTCGTCGAGGGGCGGGGCCACGTAGTTGTCGACGAACTCGCCTTCCCAGCGGGCAATAACGGCCGAAGCTAGGCAGTTGCCGATAACGTTGACGGCCGTGCGGGCCATGTCCATCAGCGCATCAATACCCAGAATGATGAACACCGGCCAGGAGGGCAGGTTGAACGAAGCCACCGTGGCCAGCAGAATAACCAACGAAGCCCGCGGTACGCCTGCTACGCCCTTGCTGGTCAGCATCAGGGTGAATACCATCACCAGCTGCTGCCCAAACGACAGCTCGACGCCGGCGGCCTGGGCCACGAATACGGCGGCCAGCGACAGATACAGCGTGGTGCCGTCGAGGTTAAAGGAGTAGCCCGTTGGCATGACGAAGGCTACCACCCGGCGCGGCACTCCAATGCTTTCCATGGCTTCCATGGCCCGGGGCAGGGCCGCTTCCGAGGAAGTAGTGGCAAAGGCAATGCTGACCGGCTCGGCAATGGCCTGCACGAACCGCTTGATTGGAATGCGGGCAATCAGGGCCACCGGCACCAGGATCAGGATCAGGAAGGCAATCAGGGCCGCGTAGAGCGTCAGCAGCAGCTGCACGGCATTTACCAGGGGCCCGAAGCCCATCTTGCCCACGGTGTAGGCAATGGCGCCGCCCACGCCCAGCGGGGCGAAGAACATAACCACGTTGGTGAACTTAAACATCACCTCCGACAAGCTTTCCGACCATTCCACCATGGGGCGGCGGTGCTTGTCGTGGACCATAGCCAGGCCGATGGCGAAAATGATGGCGAATACCACTACCTGCAGCACCTGCCCCTCGGCTATTGATTTGGCAATGTTTTCGGGGAAAATGTGGGTGATGATGTCGGCTGCGCTCTGCTTGGGCGCGGCCGCAATGGTTTCATTCACGTTGTTGTTGGCCTGAGCAGCAGCCAGCACGGCCGGGTCGAGGCGGCCGGCCTTGGTCAGATTGATGGCGGCCAGACCGATGAACAGGGCGAAGGTGGTTACTACCTCGAAGTACACCAGGGCCTTGACGCCCATGCGGCCCACCTTTTTCAGGTCGGCGTGGCCGGCAATGCCCACTACCAACGTGGCAAATACCAGCGGGGCAATGATGGTCTTGACCAGGCGCAGGAACACGTCACTGAGCACTTTCAGGTTTTGGGCCTGCTGCGGGAAGTCGGCTCCGGCCTCGGCCCCAACGAACATGCTCACCACAATCCAGAAGGTGAGGGAGCGGCGCTGGGTGGCGTAGGCCACCATGGCGAGCAGTGCCACCCAGCGGGCGGCCATGGGTACCACGTCGGGCAGGCTGCCGGGATTGTAGGCGTGCAAAACGGTGAGGGCCCCGGCTACCACGAGCAGCAGCAAGACCAGAAGAGCAAGGCGGGAAAACTTCATGCGGGAAAAATCGGAGGGAAAACGAGGCGGGAAACTCAGCAAAGATAGGTTATTGAGTTTCGTAGTGAATTGCTCCCTATCAATCTTGTTTTTCCGTACATCTGTACTGGTTTCTACTCTATCTATTTTCCTGTGCCGCTACCCTGGACCCTGGCTGCTCACGAGCTGCCGCTACGTTATACCTGGAAACTTTCCCGCAACGCCACCGATACGAAAACGAACCTGGTCGTGCGGGTAGGGGAGGGCTCCAGCTCGGGGTGGGGCGAGGCCGCGCCCAACGTGCGCTACGGCGAAACGCCCGCCGGCCTGATGGCCGAGTTTGAGGCCCTGCTGCAGGACGGGCTGGGCCAGTGCACCCGCTTGCCCGAGCTGGAAGAGTTTCTGACCAAAAAGGCGCCTTCCCACGCCCTGCGCTTCGCCCTGGAGTCGGCGTTTGTGCACCGCGAAGCCGCCTTGCAGGGCCAGTCGGTGTCGGCGTGGCTGGGCGTGCCCGCTCCGAGCCGACCGGTAGCCACGGCTTTTACGCTGCCCATCATGGAGCCTGGTGCGGTGGCCGCCTTTGTGCAGGAGCAGCGCATGAGCCGCTTTGCCCAGATCAAAGTCAAGGTAAACCAGGAAAGCGGGTTCGATTTGCTGCGGGCCCTGACGCAGGCCTTGCCCGGCCGCGAAATTCTTATCGACGGGAACGAAGCCTGGACCGACGCCGACTCGCTGTTGCAATTCCTGGAGCAGACCCAGACCCTGCCCGGCCTGCGGGTGCGCTTGCTGGAGCAGCCCCTGCCCGCCCATTGCCCCGACGACTACCGCTACCTGCGCAGCCGGTCGCATTGGCCCGTGTTTGCCGATGAGTCCGTAACCGACACAGCCGACTTTGCCAGCATTGCCCAGCAGTTTCACGGCGTAAATATGAAGCTGATGAAGGCCGGCGGCTACCTCAACGGCCTGCGGCTGCTGCAAAAGACCCGCGTCCACGGCCTTCAAACGATGCTGGGCTGCATGGTCGAAACCTCGTTGGGCATCTGGTCGGCCCTGCAGATCAGCCACCTGGCCGAGGTCTGCGACCTGGACGGCTTCCTCATTCTGCGCGACGAGCCGTTTGGGCTGGTGCGGGAAGCCGACGGGGTGCTCACGCCGCTGCCCGTGTGCTGGAAGTCGTTGCGGCCAGTGGTGAGTTAATGGGCAAACTTACAGGGTATTGAAAATGCTGGCGAAAAATAGAATGACACTAGCGCTGGGCTTGGCACTGGCGTCTTGCAGCGTACGAGAAGACGTGGTGTTTTCAGCCTTTGATGAGCTGCATTATCTCCAGCTGTACGAGAAAAACAACGAATTTGAAATTCTGCATAATGGTCTGAACACGGCCCAAGGCCGGTATCAGGTAAAAGGCGACACCATTCTGCTGAACTACCTGCCGGGGCAGTTCACGGTTAAAAGAAGCGAAGAGTTGGATGGAGCCAATGCCAAGCTGACCCGAATAGTAATTATTGACCGAAAGCAAAGCCACATCCGCTCGGCCGATAAGCACCCTTTCTGCGCCCAGATTACCGTCAATCGGCTTACTCGAGCAACGTCTATACAATAAGCAAAGCGCCACCCGTAGCAGGTGGCGCTTTGTCTGTATCCTTATAACGAAGTCAGTATTGGAAAGCTTACTTCACCTGCCGCAGCTGCTCATCCAGGGCCTTAATCTGCTGGTCGAGCTGGCTGGTGTCGGCGGGGCGCTGGGTGCCGGAGCTCAAAAGGCTGATTTTGTCGTTGAGAAGCTGGATTTTCTGGGCCATTAGGGTGAGGCGGTTGTTGAGGCTGGTCAGGCGCGTCTCCATGTCGGCAGTGGTCGGCGGGGAGTTGCGGTCCACGTACTGCTCGTACTGGGCGCCAGCCGGGGCGGTAGTGCCCCGGGCTGCGGCCGCGCTGCCGGGCGTGGCAAACACAATGTCGCCCTGCATGGTCACGTAGTCACCTTCCTTGAGCGTGGTTTTTTTGCCGCCGGGCAGCTCCACAATCCCGCTCTTATAGTTCACCTTTGTGCCATTGCTCAGCACCACGTTCTTGGTTAAGGGCTTGGTGCTCGAGCCCGAGCGCAGCACTACTTCGCCCTCGCGCATCAGAAACTGGTCGGTAGTATTGGCCGAAATGGCGCCGAGCACGGCGGGCTTGGGCTGAGCCGGGGCCTGGGCCAATGCACTGAGCGGGCTGGCCAGGGCCAACAATAGAAGGGCGGGGAGGAGATGACGATTCATGGCGCGGTGTTTGGTTAATACGCTGAGCTTACGGGTTTGCCGCAATTCAGTTTTTGCCGCATCCGGGCCCCCGAAAAATAAATTTGGTGAACTATGTTGCGACATTAAATGTATGTACATATATTTGCAACGTAATCCAGCCCGGCTGAATGCAGACCATGAGAATCGAAGACGAAATAAAGCAGCCCGTGTTTAAGGATGAGTACCAGAAAGGCCTGATCAATCTGGTATACACGGCCGGCTGGCTGCAGCAGCAGCAGCAGGCTTCCTTCCGCGAATTCGACATTACACTGCCCCAATTCAACATTCTGCGCATTCTGCGCGGTCAGCACCCCAAGCCGGCTACGGTCAACCTGCTCATTGAGCGCATGCTCGACAAAACCAGCAATGCTTCCCGCATCGTCGATAAGCTCGAAGCCAAGGCCCTGGTGACGCGCACCGTGTGCCCCAGCAACCGCCGGGCCGTGGATATCCGCATCACCGACAGCGGCCTGGAGCTGTTGCAGCGCATGGATGCCAGCGTGGATTTGCACCACGGCCTCAAGACCCTGACGTTGGAAGAAGCCCAGCAGCTCAACACCATTCTCGATAAAATCCGCGACTGACGTTTTTCAGTCAACCCCATACCGTTCCCCTTTTACTTTCCTTTAGTCATGAAAAAATTTGCTCTTTCCGCTCTGTTCGTTGCTTCTATCATGATTGCTCCGGCCGTTGCCAAAGATCCTTCGGCTCCGAAAGCAGCCACCAGCACCAAGGCCGCCGCTACGGTGTACAAAGTGCAGCCACAACTCAGCACCCTGGGCTGGGTTGGCAAAAAAGTGACGGGCCAGCACAGCGGTACCATCCAGTTCAAAAGCGGTGACGTGGAAGTAAAAGGCAACCAAATCACCGGTGGCACTTTCGTCATCGACATGAACTCGCTGAAGGTTACCGACATCACCGACGCCGACACCAACGGCAAACTGATGGGCCACCTGCGCTCCGACGACTTCTTCAGCATTGAGAAGAATGCTACGTCGACCTTCAAAATCACCAAGATTACCCCATCAAAGGCGCTGCCGCTGATGCTAACAACGCTACCGTAACCGGTAACCTGACCATCAAGGGCATCACCAAGCCAATCAGCTTCCCCGCCAAAATCGGCGTGAAAAACGGCGTAGCTGCCGCTTCGGGCACCGCTACCATCGACCGGACCCAGTTTGACATCAAATACGGCTCGAAGTCGTTCTTCGAAAGCATTGGCGACAAAGCCATTGATAACGACTTCACCCTGAGCTTCAACGTTATTGCCAAGTAATAACCAGAAGTAGCAATTCTAAAAAAGCCCCCGTCGTGCTACACGACGGGGGCTTTTTTTGTGGGCAAAAAGCCCAATGCGAAGCTGGCTTACCTGCCACCGCCGGCGGGCAGAACTAAAAGTTGTTCTCTGAAGCCCGGCCCCAGCGCATGGCGCTATTCCGGCACTACCAGCTCCCGGGGCAGTTCGAAGCGTAGGTTGCGGCTTTTGCTACGGCCGTGGAGCTGCTGCAGAAAATCGTCGAGCTCGGGCTTGTATTCCAGCCACAGGTCCTCGTGCAGGTTAGCCAGGATAAGCTGGGCAGTACGGGCCGTAAGCCGGGCCGTACTCACGTAAAAGCCATTATAGGGCGAGTCGAACTGCCCGGTATAGTTGTCGAAAATCAGGCGCAGGGCGTAGAGGTTCAGGTCAATTTCCAGACGCTTGTCCTTGGTAATGCGGCGGGAGCGGGCACTTTCCTTCACGGCCTTGCCCAGCGCCTTATTCAGGCTGCGGTTGAGCAGGCGCCCGGTCACGGCCACGTTGAATAGCTCATGAATTCGGTCGGTGGTCTGCTCATATACCTGCTCCACCGTTACTTCGGGCAGCAGCTCGAATACCAGGGTTTCGTAGAGCTCAGCGTCGCGGCGCACGGCCCGCAGCAGCAGCTTTTCCTTGTCGGCATCAGGCAGGCGCTTCAGAGCTTTCTTGAATTCAGAGGAGGGAACGGGCATAGAGGAAAGTTCGCAGGAAAAAACGAAGAACTAAACAGGCAATACGCCCGCGACAAAAAACGGGTACTAAAGAATTGTGTTTGCTAACAATTTTAGTACCTTGCTTCGGCTAACGGCGTTAGTTTGGCGCCCAGGCCTACTGATTCCATTCACTTACTTGTTCTTCGTTATGGCCTTACTTACGATTCAGGATGAAACCGTTGCGGGCGGTGTCCTCAACCGGCTGGAGCTGGAAATAGCCCAAGAAATGCTCACCGTGCGCGAGTTAATAGCCCGCCGTGTAGCGCAGGAAGTAATTGCGTACAACACCCGGCAGCAGGAAATATTTCAGGGCTTAGTGCAGCCCACCGAGTCGGAGCGGGTGCTCAACGGGTTCCGGATGTTGCGCCAAGCTAAGCCAATTGATACCGAAGTCCAGTTGTATAAAGCCTTGGAGGGCTTCCTGCAAAACAGCTATTTCGTGCTGGTTAATGACCGGCAGGTCGATAGTTTAGAAGAAGAAGTATGGCTGGGAAGCGGAGCTACGGCCAGCTTTATTAAGCTTACTCCGCTGGTGGGCGGCTGAGCATAACGCGGCGTAACGCCTCTGCGGAATATTAGCGGGATGCCTGCCGTGGCGCAACTGCTACTTTATGGGCTATTTCAGCTTTTTCGATGACTACCAAGAGCACGACTTATATTGCTAAAATACGGAGCACCAGCCCGGAGGCGCTGGAAATGCAGCCCGTGCTGCTCGATATGCTTCTGGAATTTGAAAAGCAGGCCGGCAGCTACTGGGACCTGACTTTGTCGGAACTTACAGCTTATGCAAACCTGAAAAACCAGAGCCCGGCCTACAAGGGTCGGCTGGTGCTGGCCACGGCCGAAGCCATGCCCGGTCTGGCACACGACAGCAAAGCCCGGCACTTGCTCGATACGCTGCTCAAGGTACTGTTGCGCTCAACGCTGGAGCTGAGCAATGCGGCATTTGTGCGCCTGCTGGAGCAATTCAAGCTCGGTAAGGAAGCTACGCCCGATACCATTATTGCCTCATTATACACATATCCGGTGACGGCGGTGCTAACTCAGTTAGAGAAGCAAGTCAAAAAGCAGCCGTTGGATGAAACCCTGACCACCTACCTAAAGGAGCTGCTAGTTAAAATCGGGGACTATACGGGCTACGCACCTTTGGTGAAAGTGCGGATAAAAGTTCAGGACATTCTGGCCCAAACCGACCGAGAGGCGCTGCCTACCGTCATATTCTCCGGCAACGATGCTTTCGGACAGGCGCTTAATGAGTTTATTGAGGAGCTAGAGCCCCTACGGCCCGGCCTTGGCTGCAGCTGTTACAGCTTTGGCACAAAGCCAGCGGGGCTCAGCCCACGGCCAAGTTTAAGAAGGAAGCCGAGGCTGCCATTGCCGCAGTTGGCCAGGAAATCGTGGTAGCGCACTACGGTGTTTGGCTGGCCGGTCTAACGCAGCTGCCCATTCAGACCTTCCATCTCAACGACGACCCTAGCTCGTATTCAAATTCGTATCTGCTGACGGACTCGAATCTGAACACCGCCAAAGGGCTTGTCTGGACAAGTATTTCTCTGCTTACGCCGGCCATGTATTCCTCCCTTGCGGAACTGGCCCTGAAGTGCTACCACAGAGTTCCGGGGCAGGGGCCAGTGGCCGTTAGCCTGGGCAATGCCTGCGTAATGGCCCTGGCCCAGTCTGGGCTGCCGGGTATTGCTCACCTCTCGCGGTTGCGCCAAAGGGTAAAGCAAACCAGCACGCAAGCCCTGATTGGCAGCCACATCAAAAAAGCTTCCCGGGAACTAGGCGTGACGCCCGCCGAGATTGAAGATATGGCCGTCCCAACCTGCGGCCTCGTGGCAGGCCGGGCGCGTTTCGAACTGGGCGAGTACCGGGCCGAATTGCTGCTCACGGGCGGTAAAGCCGAAGTGCAGTGGGCCAAGGATGGTAAGCAACTTAAGTCGGCACCGGCGGCGCTAAAGCAAAGCCACGCTGCTGAGCTCAAAGACCTGAGAGAGGCCCAAACCCTGGCCCAGCAAACGCTGACGGCGCAGCGGGAGCGGCTGGACCGCAGCTTTGTGGAGGGCCGGCAGCTGCCTCTGGCTTGGTTTGAGCAATACTACCTGGAGCACGGCTTGCTCGGTTACCTGACCCGCCAGTTGATCTGGCGCTTCCACCAGCCCGACGGCTCTCACACCGATGCCCTTTGGCTGAATGAGGCCTGGCATGATGCCCAGGGCCAGCCGTTGCCTCCGCTAACGACGGCAGTTCGGGTGCAGCTTTGGCACCCCGTGCTGGCCCCGACGAACGAGGTGCAGGCGTGGCGCAAACTACTGGAAGACAGGCAGCTGCGGCAACCGCTAAAGCAGGCGTTTCGGGAACTGTACCTGCTTACGCCGCCCGAGGAGCGTACCGGTACGTATTCCAACCGCATGGCCGCCCACGTATTGCGCCAGCACCAATTCAATTCCCTGGCCAAGCTGCGCGGCTGGCGTTATAGCCTCCTGGGGGCTTACGACAAGGGGTACGACTCGGACTCGGCCACGCTGCCGGTGCCCGGCCACGACTTGGAGGCGGAGTTTTGGGTGAGTGAAGTCAATGCCGATGACGCCTTCAACGCCACGGGTATCTGGAATTACGTCAGCACCGACCAGGTCCGCTTCGTCAATAACCACGGGCCCGTGCCGCTGACGGAGGTGCCGCCGCTGGTTTTCTCCGAAGTGATGCGCGACGTAGACCTGTTTGTAGGCGTGGGCAGCGTGGGCAACGACCCACAGTGGCGCGACAACGGCGGCCTGCCAGCTTACCGCAACTACTGGGAAAGCTACAGCTTCGGCGAATTGGGGAAGTGGCCAAAAACCGCAAGCTGGCTTTGGAGCGGCTGGTGCCCCGCATGAAAATCGGGAAGGTGAGCGAAATTCAGGACCGGTTTCTGGTGGTGCGCGGCAAGCGGCGTACCTACAAAATTCACCTGGGCTCGGGCAATATCCTGATGGAGCCCAACGACCAGTACCTGTGCATCGTGCCGGACCGCTCCGCCAAAACTCCGGGCGCGGCCGACGTGTTTCTTCCTTTCGAAGGCGACGCGGTGCTGTCCATTATCCTGAGCAAAGCTCTGCTGCTGATGGACGACGACAAGATTACTGACGAGACCATCAACCGCCAGATTGGGCGGTAAAAAGAAGTTGAGCATCAACAAAAAAGCCACTTCCGACGCGGGAAGTGGCTTTTTTGTTGGGTTACTCCTGAAGCTCGCCTGATGCTACGCCGTCAGACTCGGATAATAAGCACTACGCTTAGAAGACAAAGCCAAATACCGCGCGGGCGGAGAACAGCAGGGGGTTGAGGGCAGGGCCGGCTACTTCCTGCTTGTAATCGGTGGCGTGGTAGCGGCCTTTGCCAATGCGGGGCGAGTAGTTGAGGTGCAGCCCCACCACGCAGCGCTTGAGCACGGCCGCGTCGAAGGGTAGAGCTCGTAGTGTGCGCCCAACGCCAGGCCCGTGCTGCGGTAATTCAGAGTGCGGGCAAAGGCCGGGCCGGTCAGCAAGCCGCCAGCCCCCGTAGTGCCGTTCGGGTCGAAGTCTGTCAGCGTGATATCGGCCGAGGCGTAGGTGACGCCCAGCGTGGGAGTGAAGGACTGCGAATGTTTGCGGTTGAAAAATGCGTAACCCACGTAGTTGAGTGCGTTAGACGACTTAAGCTCGGTACGAAGGTTTTTGTCGCGCCGCTTGGTGTCGTATACCACGCCTTCGATGCCCAGCACCACGTGCTTAAACCGGATACTGCCGCCCCGCCGTAGCCGAACTGCCCGTTGTCTACCTGCGGAAACCCAGCCTGCCGGAGCAGGTCGTTGAGGCCACCGTAGCGGGCCGCTGCATAGCCTAGCCCCACGAAAGCCTGCCCGCTGAAGTTCCGAAACCCGGCTTCATTGATGGCCGTGGCCTTGATAAAATCAACCGAATCCACCCGAACTTCCAGTGCGTCGCCGGTCTGGCCGCTGCGGTAAGGCAAGCGCACCGGGCCGGGCTGGGCCACCTGGGCGCGGCCCATCATTGGCCAACCCAGCAATAGGCCGCACAGGGCCATTAGAAAAGACTTCATCGGCAAAATACTAGGGCGGGAAATAGGAAAGGCGGCCGACGGGCCTACAAATGCTCGTCGAAGTACTGGGTAATCTTGGTGTAGAGGTGGACCCGGTCTTTGCCGCCCACGTTGTGCGGGTGACCCGGGTACACGAAGTAGTCGAGCTGTATGCCCTTGTCTACGGCGGCCTTAAGGTAGCTCAGGCTGTGCTGCCACACCACCACGTCGTCTACGGTGCCGTGAATGAGCAGCAGGCGGCCCTGAAGCTTGTCGACATGGTTGAGCAGGTTGGCTTGCTTGTAGCCCTCGGGGTTTTCCTGGGGCGTATCCATGTAGCGCTCCGTGTACATTACCTCGTACAGGCGCCAGTCGATAACCGGGCCGCCGCCCACACCCACTTTAAACGTGCCGGGGCTGCGCGTCATCATCGTTGTGGTCATGAAGCCGCCGAAGCTCCAGCCGTGGATACCGATTCGGGCGGCGTCCACGTAGGGCAGGCTTTTCAGATACTCTACGCCCTTGAGCTGGTCCTGCATTTCCTGGGTGCCCAGCTGCCGGAAGGTGGCCCGCTCGAAAGCCGAGCCCCGGTTGCCGGAGCCGCGGGAGTCGAGGGTAAACACCACATAGCCTTTCTGCGCCATGAGCTGCATCCACAGGTTGGAGCCGCCCAGCCAGGAGTCCGTCACGAGCTGCACGTGCGGACCGCCGTAGAGGTAGACGACCGTAGGATATTTCTTGCTGGGGTCGAAGTTGGGCGGGGTAATCAGGCGGCAGTACAGGTCGGTTTGCCCGTCGGCGGCCTTGATGGGAAACAGCTTGGTTTGGCCCAGCTGGTAGTCGGCCACGGGGTTAGGCGCCGTGAGCAGGGTTTGCGCGGCTTTACCGGTTTTGACGCTTACGGTCCGGATAATGCGGGGTGTGGTGGCCGAGCTGAAGTTGTCAAGCAGGAAGTTGCCGTCGGGCTGAGGGTGGCTGTGTGGGTGCCGGCCTCGGGCGTGAGCTCCCGCACCTTGCCGCCGCTGAGCTTCACGCTGTAGATGCGGCGCTGCAAAGGGCTGGCCGCCGTGCTCTGAAACACGATTTCGCGGTTGTTATCGGCAAAGCCCAGCACGTCAGTTACCTGCCAGGGGCCTTTCGTCAATTGGCGCAGCAGTTTGCCGCTGGTCGAGTAGAGGTAGAGGTGGTTGTAGCCGTCGCGCTGAGTTTGCCAGAGAAACTGGCCCGCGTGGCCGGGTACGAACTGCACCGGGTGCAGGGGCTCGACGAAGGTTTTGTCGTCCTGCTCCTCAAACAAGGTCTTGACCAAGGCGCCCGAAGCCGCGTCGTACTGCCGCAGCCACATGTGGTTCTGGGCCCGGTTGAGCACGGCCACGTAGATAAACTTCTCGTCGGGGCTCCAGCTCAGGTTGGTCAGGTATTGCTCCCGAGGCTCCCCGGTTTGCAAAAACACGGTTTTGCGGGTGTTCAGATCGTACACGCCCACGGTTACCTCGTGGCTTTTGTCGCCGGCCATGGGGTACTTAATGGGCACGGCCTGGGCCGGGGCGGGCAGCACCGTCACGATGGGGTAGTCGGTCACCATCGTCTGGTCCATGCGGTAGAAGGCCAGCTTCTGGCCCTGGGGGCTCCAGAATGTGCCCTTGGTAATGCCAAACTCCGAGCGGTGGGCTGCCTGCCCGTTCACGATGCCGGGATTAGACTCCTGAGTCACGGCCTCGTTTTCGCGGCCCGGCAGCGAGATGTACAGGTTCTGCGCCTTGGTGTAAGCTACCCGGGTTTTGGTTGGGTCCAGCTCCACGTTTTCGGCGGCCGAGTCGTAGCCAAACAGGCGAACTGGCACTGGGCCAGAGGTGCTGGTGCCGCTTCCCATTTCCCCCTGAAACGACTTGCTGGCAAACTCAACCCGCCAAGCCTGATGGTCGGAGAGGAGAACAAACTCATTTGGCTTCGTCCATTGCACAGTCGGGAAGCTGCTTGCCTCCAGGTTGTTACCGGCAGCTTTGAGGGCACTGTTCAGGAAGGCTAGCGGAACTGTTGCCGTGGGCTTTTCACTTTGTGCATTGCCAATTACCAGTTCATCCTGTCCTTTAAAAGCGTTGGGGCGCACATAGGAGTAAGAGGCCGAACCCGGAATCCAGGTAAGCTGCCGCAGGTTCTGGGGTTGCAGGCTGCGGTTGAGGAAGGCATCTTCCATGGTGAGCCGCTGCTGCTGGGCCCGGGCCGGCAGCTGGCTCACCAGCGCCAGCACGAGCACAAAACTCAGGCGCGAAGTGAAATGGAGCATAAACTACGGAAAGGAGGGAAGGTTCAGGGCAGGAAATTACGCCGGATTTGCGAAGAACCCCACGGTAATTATCCAGCTTGCTCTTTCCCGTTTTACCCGGATTTGGCCGCATATAGGCCGGCTAAAATATTCGCCCCGGGCCCGGAAACGATTCTGGCCCCTAGTGGGTTATACTGCCCAGGGCAAGCCTGGTAAACACGGTTTTTTACCCGATTTTCCGTACTTTTGTGCCATGACCACCAAACCACAAATCGACTACGACGAGGATGTACTCCTGCTGGAAGAAACCATTGACGTGCGCGACCTTATCGTGTACAACGATGATGTAAACACCTTCGAGCACGTCATCCGGACCCTTATCGACGTGTGCGGCCACGAGCCGGAACAAGCCGAGCAGTGCACCCTACTGATTCACCACAAAGGCCAATGCACCGTCAAGCACGGTGCCTACGAGGAGCTGGCCGACATGTGCACCGCCATCCACGACCGGGGTATTTCTGCCGACGTGCTTTGACCTTTTAGCTGTCAAAAAGTGTTGTCAGGCTAGGGAAAGTTGTTTGCTCTCCCTGGCCTGACACTATTTTTTTATCGTCCTAACCGCACGAATGGAGTTTCCTTCCAAACTAATAGAAAACGCAGTCGGTGAGCTGGCCAAGCTGCCCGGTATCGGGCGCAAAACGGCTCTGCGCCTCACCCTGCACCTGCTCAAAGCCGAAACCGAAGCCACCAGTTCGCTGGCTGAGGCCCTGGCTAAGATGCGCTTCGAAATAACCTACTGCCAAACCTGTCACAACATTTCCGACACGGAGGAGTGCAGCATCTGCGCCAACAAGCTGCGCGACCATAGCATGGTCTGCGTGGTGTCGGATATCCGCGACGTTATTGCCATTGAGAATACCGGCCAGTACAAGGGCGTGTACCACGTGCTGGGCGGCGTAATCTCGCCCATCGAGGGCATCGGCCCCTCTGATTTGCACATCGACACCCTGCTGACCCGCATTCCGGAGTCGGAAATCAAGGAAATTATCCTGGCCATCAGCCCCACGATGGAAGGCGACACCACCGCGTTTTTCCTCTCCCGCAAGCTGCGGGAGTTTCCCGACGTCCACATCAGCACCATTGCCCGCGGCATTCCGATGGGCGGGGAGCTGGAGTACGCCGACGAAATTACCCTGGGCCGCTCCATTGTGGAGCGCACCCGACAGGCCAAGTAGCGCCGCCTTTATCAGGCGGTAGCGGGTTCAAGCACCGCGTGGCGCTGCGCGAATTCATACGGAGTAGCCGGCTGTGAAATTCCGGTTCTGCGGCGGCGCAGAACCGGAATTTTTGTTTCTACCGGTATCATATACAGCACCAGGCCGCCCGCCATGGCGCAGAAAAAGCTGACCAGACCAAAGATAAGGGCAATGCCCAGGTGAAAGCCCAGCGCCAGCCAGATCAGCTTTTTGCGCTTCTGCGGGGCCATAAACAGCGACCCAAACAAGATTACCTCAAAAATCATGGTGCCCCAGGTAAGCGTCGTCACCACATAGCTGTTGGTCAGAGCCGGGCCCAGAATGCCGTGCATCCAGGCAGGATAGCCAAACAGCGGATCGTTAAAGAAATAGTACACCGCGGTGCCGTTTTTCCACTCGTCGAGCTTGTACATTTTCTCGATGCCGGCGTGGAAGTACAGCACGGCCATTTGCAGGGCAATCAGGGCCAGCATTCCGCGGCCGATAAAGTTGGCGTAGTAATTCGGGTTTGCCTGGGGCGCATTCACCCAGTGGTTTTTGCGGCCGTCGAGTAGGGTCACCGGAATCAGGAGCATGGTGATAATCGAGCCTATCTGGTCCCCGCCCTCCACGATGCTGCCCGACTGGAAAAAGCTGTAGGTCACTATCCAGTGCAGAATGCCGGTGTAGCGCGGAAACACGCCCGAAATGACCAGCAGCAGTACCACGATGCTCAGCGCGTAGGCATAGGTAAGGTTAGCGAAGCCGAACAGAAAGTAGATGTTGAAGTTTTCCAGCGACGAATCCAGGCTCATCTTGCCAAATAGCTGCTCGTCGAAGAGGATGGCCGGACTGCTCAGCACCAGCGTAATCAGCGTGCCCAGCGCAATCAGGCTGCGGCCCAGCCCGTAGACCCAGGTGAAAGGATTGACCGAGGCGTAATCGTCGAGGGCGCGTAACGTGTTCTTATACATGGCTCTGCTTAGTTGATAGTGAGTTTGAGATACTGCTCGGGGTTGGTATAGTGCTCGGGGTATTGGGCCCAGGCCCAGGGCACGATGGAGTAGCGCTTCACGATATATGTTCCCTTCTCCAATTGGTTGAACTGCTTGGTGGAGTAGGGCACCCGCACGGCCGCAATGGTATCGGAGGTAAGCAGGTCGCGCAGGGAATACGACTGGTACTTCTCCCAGTCCTTGGCCTTGACGTGGGCCATGACCCGGCTGAATTCCATACTCGTGCGCCGGCTCCGGCGCGAAAAGCCGAACAGGTTTTCCGGATCAGCATTTTTGTGGACGGCTACTTCCAGGGTTTTGTCGGGCATAATCCGGTAGAGCACGTTTTTCTCGTCGCGCGGGCTCTTGGTGAAAAAGCCCCAGCCTTCGGGCAGCAGCACGCTGAAGGCGTAGCGCTCCTGAAAAGTCGTTTCCGTGGCATTGACGCCCACGGATGCCTGCACGGCTTTCGAAACCAGGACAAACCCCAGCAGCAGTACGGTGAGGTAGAAAGAGAAACGTTTAATTTCCATAAGTAGCGGGTAATAGAGTGTGGTAGAAATAACTGCAGCAAGCCCCGTAGCGGTGGGTTTTATTTAGTGAATGGAAGATAGACGGCGGCTTGCAGGAGCTAAATTCTTTTACACAAACGCCCTGTTTATCGGGATAAACAGGGCGTTTGCTGACGTATTGCACTAAGGCGTAGTTCTGGCCAACTGCTGGTAGGAAGCGGTATAAAGCGCAGATAGCGCTAATTCAACCTGGCCTGGACTCCATAAAATACACAAGGAGCCTTCGTCAGAATGGCTCCTTGTAGCAAATGATAAGATGGGTCAACAGAATAGCCTGCCTCAGCCGGCCAAATAAGCAGCCAGTGTTTATTGTAGGAAGGCAATATCCCGGACCAGTTTTTCCTTCTCCAGATCAGCCCGCTTCTGCATTACTGTCGATACCTGCGCACTTATTCCCTCTTGTTCATTGCCCAGAATAATCCATGGGTACATATCAAAGTACCATAACAGCGCATAGGTGATAACTACACCACCATTATCAATTATAAGCAGCTCATCTTCGGCTGCAACCGAACTTTCCGTCCCCGTGCCGCCGCCAATTGCTTTCGAATCATGGAGGAACTGCTCAAAATCGGCCTGTTTAGCGAAGTCATACTTTGCAAAGTCGATTTGCTTGAGTGCCTCGCTGCGCTGCTGCTGCTGTTTGGCCAGCCGCGTAGCAGATACCACCTGCTGCAGAGCCGTATGCTGTAAGGCGGCACCTTTGCGCAGACTTTGCTCGATTTGGCTGAAATTTCGCGAGACGACGGCTTGGCGTAGCTCCGCAAAGTACCCTGGGTCCAGGCTGCGAACCGCTGCGAGCAGACGGGCAGTCATGGCTTGGCGTTTTTGTAGCTGAGCGGGACGCTGCTTATCGTTGTTGGCCAACGCTGTGCGGGTGGCCTGAAAAGACGGAATATGGGTCGCTACGTCGCCCTGCATCAGGAAAATGCCCTGGAACAACTCCTCGCCGCTGTAGGCGGCCGCGCTGGCGGAGTGGTGCTCAATGGGAGCGGAGGGCTGCACCTGGTCTTTGCTGCAGCTCATCATCAGGGAGGTGCCCACGGCCAATAAGCTCAAGGCCTTAACAGAAGTCGATTTGCGGAGATAAGCGAACATAGAATAAAGAATAAGGCGTAGGGTATAAGGCTATATAATGTAAAGTGCTGCTGCAAAACGGTGGAGGCCTCCTGTGCGTGGCGAGGAGGCCTCCATTGTTTTTTCGGTACCTAGAAGCCTAGTTCAGGCTCAAGGCAATTTCCTTGATGAACTGCTCTTTTTCCAGGCTGCCCTGTCCATCGGCCGCGTCGGTGCCGGCGGGGCGCCACAGCAGAGCGGCGGCGTACACGGCCACCGTGGCTACCACGGCTACGTTCACCACGGCTACGGCTTCCCAGGCCACGGCGGCTACGACGGCGGCCACGGCCAGCGCTACGCACATCTCCAGCTCCTGCTGCTGCACCGAAGCTTCGTCACCGCCCGCCTCGGCTACTTTCAGCTTGACATCCTGCATGAACTGGGTGACGTCGCTTTCCTTTTTGAAGTCGTACTTGGTCATGTCCATGGAGTCGATTACGGCCTTGCGCTGCTGGAAGGCACTGGACGACAGGGCCCCGGCCGTGGCGGCCTGAATCAGCATGCCGCCTTTGCGCATCGTGCCGTCAATTTTGGCGAAGTCCTGCGAGGCCACGGCGCCCTTCAGCTCGTTGAAGTAGTTGGGGTCGAGCTTGCGCACCAGCTCAATCAGGTAATCGTTGCCCTTCTGGCGCTTCTGGGCGTAGGTCGGGTCGTTCTTCGCGGCTTTGTCCATGGCCAGGCGGAACGAGTCGAGGGTGTGCAGCTTCTTGGCAATTTCACCTTCCATCAGAAAGATGCCGCGAAACAGGGTCTCGCCCGAAACATCGGCCTTGGCGGTGGAGGCTAGCGGAGCGGGGGCCCGCAGTTCGTCCTTGGCGCAGCTTACTGCCAGGAAAGAGGTGAGGCCCAGCATCATGGCCGACTTAGTGAATTTCGAGTTGCGGATGGAGTTAATCATAACAATAGAGGTTAAAAAGGTAGAATAATGAAAAAGTTAAAAAGATGTTAGTTGATAATTGTCTGCTGGTTTACAGATAGTTAATTGTGTTTTCAGCAGCCGGTGTGGCCCGCTGGCGCCTACTAGATAAGGTAAGTGTAGGCGTATCGATAAAGCCGATAAGTAGTACAGCAGCGCAGGGCTGGCTAGGCGAAAGCAAGCGGCCCTGCTTAGTTGAGCTTGTAGGAAAGCTCCTTGATGAGCAGTTCTACTTCGAGCTGGCTGGCACCCGATTGGTCGGCCAGCTGCTCAAACCAGGCGTGCACGCTCTCGGCAATGAAGACCGAGGTGTACTGGTAGGCAAACACGTCGGTTTGCTGGTACACGAAGGCGTATTCTACCTCGTCCTGAATGGGCTGGCTCGACTCGTAGCCTGCGTCGGCCAGGGCCTGCTTGGAGTCCTGCACGAAGCGCTTGAGGTCCTGCTCCTTTTTGAAGTCGTACTCGGCCATGTTCAGCGACTGAATCACCTGCCGGCGCTGCAGGAAGGCCTGCTTGTCTTCGGGCGTATTCAGGGAAGACAGGGCAGCGGCTTCGTTCAGGGCCGTACCCTTGCGGATAGCGCCCTTGATACGCTCAAAGTTCTGGGAGGCAATGGCCAGCTTGAGCTCCATGAAGTAAGTGGGGTAGATGCTGCGCACGCCTCTCACCAGGGCGTCCACGGTTTGGGCCCGCTTCACCAGCACCTCGGGGTGCTGAACGCCGGCCTTGCGGATGGTGGCCCGGTAGGCGTCGAAGGAGGGAATCTGCTCGGCTACCCGGCCCTCGAAGAAGAAGATTCCCCGGAACAGCTCTTCGCCCGAGTAGTCAGCCCTTTCCTGCTGGGATTTGGAGGTGGGTGCGTCGGGCGCAATTACGTCATTGGGGGAGCAGCTCGGGGCTAAAAAGCTGACTGCGGTTGCCAGACCCAGAGTTCTGAGCGAGGATAGCGAATACACTGGTGGTGCCATGCTAAATAAAAATGAGGATAGAATAAGAAGATAAAGTCCGTTAGTGCCGGGTTCGATAGCAAGGGTACGGCACCTGTAGCACACGACCATACTTATGGGATAAACTCCGGGATTGTCGGGACCAAAGGGCCGCCAAGCCGGGATACAAGGTTAAGTGCGTAACTTTCGCCGCCTAAATCTGCCGCCCCTTTTGCGCCCCGTGAAGCTGTCCATCGTTATTGTTAATTACAACGTCTGCTATTTTCTGGAGCAGGCCCTGTTGTCGGTGCGGCGGGCGGTGGAAAAACTCGGGGCCCCGGCCGAGGTCTTCGTCGTCGACAACAACTCCGTCGACGGCTCGGTGGCCATGGTGCGGGCCCGGTTTCCGGAAGTCATTCTGATTGAGAACAAGGACAATCCGGGCTTCAGCAAGGCCAACAACCAGGCCATGCGCGTAGCAAAGGGCGAGTACATCCTGCTGCTCAACCCCGACACGGTGGTGGAGGAAGACACCTTCCGGGCCTGCTGCGACTTCATGGACGCCCACCCCGATGGCGGCGGACTGGGCGTGAAGATGCTCGACGGGCAGGGCAAGTTTCTGCCCGAAAGCAAGCGGGGCCTGCCCACGCCGGCCGTGGCCTTCTACAAGATTTTCGGGCTGGCCAGCCTGTTTCCCAAGTCGCGCACCTTCGGGCGCTACCACTTAGGATTCCTCGATAAAGACCAGGCCCACGAAATTGAAGTGCTCAGCGGGGCCTTTATGCTCATGCGCCGCACCGCCCTCGACCAGGTAGGCCTGCTCGACGAGGACTACTTCATGTACGGCGAGGACATTGACCTCTCGTACCGCCTGACCCAGGGCGGCTGGAAAAACTACTATTTTCCCGGCACCCGCATCATTCACTACAAGGGCGAGAGCACCAAGCGGACCAGCGTCAATTACGTGTTCGTGTTTTACCGGGCCATGGTGATTTTTGCCCGCAAGCACTTCGCCCCCGAGCGTGCCGGCACGTTTTCCCTGCTCATTAACCTGGCCATCTGGCTCCGGGCGGGCCTGGCCGTGGGGCAGCGCCTGCTGCTGCGAGTGGCCCCGGTGCTGCTCGATGCCGGTCTGATTTACGCAGGCATGTACTTTCTGAAATCCTACTGGGAGCAGAACCACAAGTACGTGCGCACCGACTACCCGCCGGAGTTTATGCTGGTGGCCGTGCCGGCGTATATCGTGGTGTGGCTTACCTCGGCCTTTTTCAGCGGGGCCTACGACCAGCCCACCAAAACCGGCCGCATCGTGCGGGGTATTTTCGTGGGCACGGTCCTGATTTCGGCTTTTTCCAACTTCCTCGACGCCTACCGCTTTTCCAAGGCCCTAATTATTCTGGGCGGAGTGTGGAGCATTGCGGCCCTGGTGGGCCGGCGGCTGGCTTTGCACTTCTACCGCTACCGCGACCTGCGCCTGAACGAGCGGCGCCAGAAAAACGTGGCCATCGTGGGCTCGGCTCAGGAAAGCCGCCGGGTGCGCCGCCTGCTGGAAACGGCCGCCGTGCAGGCCCGCATCATCGGCTACGTGACGCCCAACGCTGAAGCGGAAGCTCACAGCTCACCTTCTCAGCAGTTCACCACCTCCTCGCCGGACGACGCGCTGGGCGAAGTGCGGCAACTCGACGATATTATCCGCATCTACGCCCTGGATGAGCTCATTTTCTGCGGCAAGGACTTGTCGGCCAGCCAGATTATTGCCCTGATGGTAACCCTGCCCCAGGACCCACCGGTGGCCTACAAAATCTTGCCCGAAGACAGCCAGTACATCATCGGCAGCTCCTCGAAAGACTCGCCCGGCGACTACTACGCCCTGGACATTGCCCTGAATCTCTACCAGCCCCAGCAGGCCCGCAATAAGCGCATCTTCGACGTGCTGGTCGCGCTGCTGCTGCTGGTCACGGCCCCGCTGCTGATTTGGGTACAAAAAGAGAAAACCGGGTTTTTGCGCAACTGCCTGCGTGTGCTCACCGGGGGCAGCACCTGGGTAGGACTGCGGCAGGCGGAGGGCCCGCGCCGTATGGCCCGCGCCGTGCTTTCGCCCGCCGATGCCGCTCACGCCGTCGCGGCCCTGCCCGAAGCCACCCGCCGCCGTCTGGAGCTGCTCTACGCCAAAGACTATGAGCCTTCCATGGACGTGAGCATTATGCTGCGCTGTCTGCGGGAGCTGGGCCGGCAGGAGTAAGGGCTTTGCTCACTCCTCAAGGCTGAAACACTTTTAGCTGAAACAGTTCAAAATGTTTCAGCTAAAAGTGTTTCAGCTTTCCCAAATCGAAGCTATTGTCTGACCCAACTCCGGGGTAAATCGTACTTTTGCAGCCTCCCACCCCCAACCTGTTTTGTATGTCTGTTACTACCGCCGTGCCTACTACTTCCATTTTGTCGGAGCGCATCAGTGCCCTGCAGGAGTCCCAAACCATTGCCATGGCCAAAAAAGCCCGGGAGCTGATGGCCCAGGGCATCGACGTGATTAATCTGAGCTTCGGCGAGCCGGATTTTGCTACGCCGGAATACATCCGCGAGGCCGCCAAAAAGGCCATGGACGAAGGCTACACCAAGTATATGCCCGTGCCCGGCTACGTGGATTTGCGCACTGCCATTGCCGACAAGCTCAAGCGCGAAAACAACCTCGACTACCAGTGTGAGAACATCGTGGTGAGCACCGGCGCCAAGCAGGCTCTGGCCAATGCCGTGCTAAGTCTGGTAGACCCCGGCGACGAGGTCATCGTATTTGCGCCCTACTGGGTAAGCTACGAGGAAATGGTACGCCTGGCCGAGGGCGTGAGCGTGACCTTGCTGGGTACCCTGGAAAACGACTATAAAGTGACGGCCGAGCAGCTGGAAGCGGCCATTACGCCCCGCACCAAGCTCATTATGTACTCCTCGCCCTGCAACCCCACGGGCTCGGTGTTTTCGCGCGAGGAGCTGGGCCGGATTGCCGAGGTAGTGGCCCGCCACCCCCGCATTCACGTCATTGCCGACGAAATTTACGAGTACATCAACTTCGTGGGCGAGCATGCCAGCCTGGCCCAGTTTGAAGAAGTAAAAGACCGGGTTATTACCGTCAACGGCTTCTCGAAGGGCTACGCCATGACGGGCTGGCGCGTGGGCTACCTGGCTGCTACCAAGCAAATTGCCGCCGCCTGCGAGAAAATGCAGAGCCAGATTACCTCCGGCACCTGCTCGGTGGCTCAGCGCGCGGCCCTGGCTGCCCTGGAAGGAGGCCGCACCTCGGCCGATGAAATGGTGGCCGCCTACCGCCGCCGCCGCGACTTGGTGCTGGAGCAGGTAAAAGACATTTCGGGCTTCAAAACGCCCACGCCCAGCGGGGCCTTCTACATCTTCCCCGACGTGAGTGCCTACTTCGGCCGCACCGCTCCGGATGGCTCGGTTATCAACACGGCTACGGATCTGGCGCTGTACATGCTCAGCGACGCCCACGTGGCCGCCGTGACCGGCGAAGCGTTCGGAGCCCCCAACTGCATCCGCTTCAGCACCGCCGCCGCCGACGAAAAGCTGCAGGAGGCCTTCCGCCGCATCAAAGTAAGCCTGGACAAGCTGGCGTAGCTCATCCTGAATTATTTTTTGGTCCTGTCATCCTGAACGCAGTGAAGGACCTTGTCACGCTGGAACGAGTCGTTGTTACGAATGTCGTTCTACTGTGATAAGGTCCTTCACTGCGTTCAGGATGACAGGACCAGGCTACTTCTACGCTTGCTGCACCCCAATCCGCCGCGCCTGTTTACCTTTGCGGCTTCCCTTTGAACTGCTCTGATGTCGACTGCCGCTTCGCTTGCTACTTTGCCCGCCGTATTTGATGCCTTCAACCGCCTGACCGTGCTCATCGTGGGCGACGTAATGATGGATGCCTACGTTTGGGGCAAGGCCAGCCGCCTATCGCCCGAGGCGCCGGTGCCGGTGGTCAACGTGAGCCGGACCGAGCAGCGCCTGGGCGGAGCCGCCAACGTAGCCCTGAATGTGCAGGCCCTGGGCGCCACCCCGCTGCTGTGCGCCGTCATCGGTGAAGACACCGGCGGCGACCAGCTGCTGGACCTGCTGCGCGACAAAGACCTCTCGGCCGAGGGCATCGTGCGCAGCTCGTTTCGGCCTACCACCGTGAAGCAGCGCATTCTGGCCGCCGGGCAGCACCTGCTCCGCATCGACTCGGAAGTGGAAACCGACCTGAACGTGCCGGAAGCCCAGCAGCTGCAGGCCCGCTACGAAGCCCTGATTGACCGCGCCGACGTGGTTATCTTCGAAGACTACGACAAGGGCGTGCTCAACAGTGGCAGCATTGCCCACTACATTGCGTTGGCCCGGCAGAAAGGCATTCCCACCGTCGTCGACCCCAAGAAGAAGAACTTTCTGGCCTACCAGCACTGCACGCTGTTCAAGCCCAATCTGAAAGAGCTGCGCGAAGGGCTGAAGCTCGAATTCGGCGACACCGACGCCGACCGGCCTCAGTTTGAAGCCGCCGTAGAGCGCCTGCGCGAACTGCTCAAGCCCGAAATCGTGCTGGTCACCCTCTCCGAGCGGGGTGTGTTCAGCGAGTCCGAGGCCAGTGGCCGCAGCTACATACCGGCCCACCTGCGCATGATTTCCGACGTATCCGGCGCCGGCGACACGGTTATCAGCATTGCCGCCCTCTGCGTGGCCCTGGGGCTGGAGCCGCCTGTGACGGCCGCCCTGGCCAACCTCGGTGGTGGCCTGGTCTGCGAGCAGGTTGGCGTGGTACCGATTGAAAAGCAGCGGCTATTGGAAGAAGCCTTGGCGGCTAATGTTCTGATGGGCTAATGTTTCCCGTGTCATTGCGAGGCGCTAGCCGAAGCAATCCGTCCTCTGAAATGTGCGGAGTGTTCTAAAGTGAAAAGCCCTGACGTTGCGCTAACGTCAGGGCTTTCTGGTAAAAGGAAGTTTATCACCAGCAGAGGACGGATTGCTTCGTTCCTCGCAATGACAAAACCGGCCTCCTTGTAATAGACGGTGCTAAATAGCGCCTTCGCGGGCCAAGGTGCTGAACTCCTTGACGGTGTTGATGAACACGCGCACGTTGTCGGGGTCGGTGTCGGGGTAGACGCCGTGGCCCAGGTTGGCAATGTGACGCTGTGGACCGAAGCGGCGCAGCATCTCGATGGTAGCCGTTTGAACCTGCTCCCGGCTGCCGTAAAGGGCGCAGGGGTCGAGGTTGCCCTGCAGGGTTTTCTCGTGGCCGATGGCGGCGCGCACCAGGCGCGGGTCCTCGTTCCAATCAAGGCCGATGGTGCGGCAGTTGAAGTGGGCAAAGTCCTGCACGGCAAACCAAGCGCCTTTGGCAAACACCGTGACGGGCACACCGGCGGGCATGGCGTCGCAGATGGCGGCAATGTAGCGGGCCGAGAACTGCTGGTAATGGTCGGGGGGCAGGATGCCGGCCCAGGAGTCGAACACCTGCACGATGTTGGCGCCGGCTTCAATCTGGGCCTGCAGGTAGGTAATGGTCGTGCGCGTGATTTTATCCAGCAGCTCGTGGGCCAGCTCCGGGTTGGTGTAGAGCATGCGCCGGGCCTTGGAGAAGGTCTTGGAGCCGTGACCTTCCACCATGTAGGCCAGAATCGTCCAGGGCGCGCCGGCAAAGCCGATGAGGGGTACCCGGCCGCCCAGGGCGCGCTTGGTCACGCGAATGGCTTCGAGCACGTAGCCCAGGTGCTCCTCGGGGTCGGCCACGCGCATGCGGGCCACGTCCTGGGCCGTTTTGATGGTTTCGGGAAACAGCGGGCCGCGGGCTTCCACCATTTCGTAGGTCAGGCCCATGGCCTCGGGCACCACCAGAATGTCGGAGAAGATGATGGCCGCGTCCACGTCGAGGGCGTCGACGGGCTGAATGGTTACTTCCGCCGCCAGCTCCGGCGTCTCGACCAGCTCCTTAAAGCCGCTCAGGCGGCCGCGCAGGGCACGGTATTCGGGCAGAATTCGGCCCGCCTGGCGCATGAGCCACACGGGAGTACGTTCGGTTTCTTCGCCACGGGCGGCGCGGAGCAGGAGGTCGTTCTTGAGCATAGAAAAAGGCAGGGATGCCGGAAATCGGCCGCAAGTTACGGCCTGCCGCTCAGCAATGCTTGCGCGGAGGATTTATTTCGGCTGTTATTGCGAGGCGCTAGCCGAAGCCATCCGTCCTCTGAAATGTGCCAAGTGTTCTAAATTGAAAAGCCCTGACGTTGCGCTAACGTCAGGGCTTTCTGGTAAAAGGAAGTTTATCACCAGCAGAGGACGGATTGCTTCGCGCTGCTCGCAATGACGAAACGTGCCGCCTCTACTGCGCGGCCTGCTTATAATGCACCGTGGGCAGGCTGCGCAGGCGCTCAGCGGCCCACTCGGGGGTGATGTCGCGCTGAGGATTGGCCAGCATTTCGTAGCCCACCATAAACTTGCGCACCGTGGCCGAGCGCAGCAGGGGCGGGTAGAAGTGCATGTGCAGGTGCCAGCTTTCGTGCTGCTGCCCATCGGTGGGGCGCTGGTGCAGGCCGGCCGAATAGGGGAAGGAAATCTGGAACAGGTTGTCGTAGCGGATGGTCAGGTCGCGCAGGGCTTCGGCAAAGCTGTCCTTTTCGGCATCGGTCAACTGCTCAATGGACGTGACGTGGCGGCGGGGCAGGAGCATGGTTTCGAAGGGCCACACCGCCCAGAACGGCACCAGGGTCACGAAATGCTCATTCTGGTATACTACCCGGGTTTGCTCTTTGAGCTCCAGCTCTACGTAGTCGAGCAGCAGGCTGCGGCTGTGCTCCTGAAAATAGGCGGCCTGCTGTACGGTTTCCTTGGCCGGGTCGGCGGGCACGGTACGCTGGGCCCAGATCTGCCCGTGCGGGTGGGGATTCGAGCAGCCCATCATAAAGCCCTTGTTCTCGAAAATCTGCACGTAGTTGATGTCCGGCCGGGCGCCCAGTTCCTGGTACTGCTCCACCCACACGTCCACCACCCGGCGAATAGCGGCCGGCTCCATTTCGGGCAAGGTCAAATCGTGGCGGGGCGAAAAGCAGATAACCCGGGCCACGCCCGATTCGGCTTCGGCCCGCAGCAGGCCGCCCACATTCAGGTTGCCCTGGGGCACATCAGCTTGCAGGGCGGCAAAGTCGTTGTCGAATACGAAGGTGCTGTCGTAACTAGGGTTCACGATGCCGCCCGCCCGGGTATTGCCGGGGCAGAGGTAGCAGGTCGGGTCGTAAGCGGGGCGGGTTTCGGCTTCGGGCTCTTCCTGCTGGCCCTGCCAGGGCCGTTTGGAGCGGTGGGGCGACACCAGGATCCATTCGCCGGTCAGCGGGTTGAAGCGGCGGTGCGAGTGTTCGGTCGTATCAAAAGCAGCCATAGCGGGAGGGAAGGTGGAAAGTCGGCTTACGCAGAAAATAGCGTAGCGGTACTACGGGCAGAGTTCGGGTTTTGGCCATTGCCAGGCGGCCGTGCAGCCGAAAGCTGTTCTTGGCCAGCGTGGTTGGCTACTCCTGAAACAAGGCCTTGATGGCGGTGGCCAGGAAGTTGACGCCGATGGCCAGGGTCAGAAAGCCCATGATGCGGGCCAGGGCCGCCATGCCGGGCCGGCCCAGAAACCGCGTCAGGCGCAAGGACGACATCAGGATGACATACGCCGCCAGGGCCACCAGCACGAAGCCGAAGAAGATCAGGCCCATGTCGAGGTAGGTCAGCTTTTCGGTAAACAAGCCAATGCACACGGCCATAGAGCCGGGGCCCGACAGCATGGGCATGGCCAGCGGAGTAAAGGAAATATCCTCCTTGTGCATACTCTCTTCCAGTGTGGCCTCCGAAACCTTAGCCCGGTTGCCACCCGGCGTGAGCAAATCGAAGGCCGAGCGCATCAGCAGAATGCCGCCGGCAATGCGCAGGTGGTGAATGTTGATGCCAAAGAAGTTAAGCACGTATTGCCCCGCAAAAAACGACACCGACAGCACGCCCACCATATACATACAGGCCCGCAGCCCGATCTGGGCGCGGTGGCTGGGCGTGTCTTCCTCGGTCAGGGTCAGGAAGACGGGCATCGCCCCGAAGGGGTTTACAACCGAAAACAGCGTGGTGAAGGTGGCAAGTAGGATTTCCATGTACCGGAGCGGGGAGTTGGAAGGCGGGTAAAGGTACGAGGGATTGAATATCAGCAAAGAGCTTAAAGTGGTATGTTTGGAAAGTCAACCATGGCGTTACTGTCGCGTACAAGCGCTTATACGGCCAGTGGCCCGCCTTTTTTTCTTCCTATTTACATGACAACTGCATCTCCCGCAGCCACTCCCGCCGAAGACTACCGTGATACTCCGCTGGTGGGTATCGTTATGGGCAGCCAGTCCGACCTGAAAATCATGTCCGCGGCGGCCGAAGTGCTGCGGCAGTTCGGGGTGCCCCACGAAATGACCCTGGTATCACCCCACCGCACGCCCTACCGTCTCATTGAATACGGTGAAACGGCCCGTAAGCGCGGTATGCGGGTCATTATTGCCGGTGGAGGCGGGGCCGCCCACTTGCCCGGTATGCTAGCCTCCTTTACTACACTGCCTGTAATCGGGGTGCCCATCAACTCTGTCACTTCCCTGCACGGCATCGATTCGGTGCTTTCTATGCTGCAGATGCCGGCCGGGGTGCCCGTGGCTACGGTTGCCATTGATGGCGCGGCTAACGCCGCCGTATTGGCCACGCAGATGCTGGCCCTGAGCAACGCGCGGCTGGCCGATGTATTGGAAAAGTACCGTACTGCGCTCAAAGACAAAGTGATGCGCACGATTGAGGAGCTGCGCAAAGGTGGCTTCAACGACGAATAGGCACTACTGTTGCTTCTGCCTTCCTTCCCACCCAACCCCACACGTAAGTGCCTGACCTCGACGCTCCCCTCTGGATTTTGCTGGCCCACGGGCTGACGCTGCTACTGGCAGTAGCGGCGCTGGTGGCCACGTTCTTGCCACTGCTGCGCGAAACTGCCTGGTGGATCCGCATCTTCGACTTTCCCCGCCTCCAGATTGTGGCCGTTACCCTCCTCACCATTGTGGGCGCCCTGCTGCTGGGCTGGCACCAACTGGATGGCTACTGGGGCCTGGGCCTGCTGGCCGGTCTGGGTACGGCGGTGGTATATCAGTCCATCCGTATTGTGCCCTACACGCCGGTGGCCAGCAAGCAGATTGCCGACAGCACCCGGCCCGATGGCTCCCGTCATTTGAGCCTAGCGGTGATGAATGTGCTGCAATACAACAAGCAAGGCGCCCGCGCCCTGGCCGTACTGCAGGAAATCGACCCCGACCTGATTATGGCCGTCGAAACCGACCAGTGGTGGTACGAGCAGCTTAAGCCGCTGGAAGCCACCCACCCCTACACCTGCCACGAGCCCCTGGACAACACCTACGGCCTGCTGTTTTTCTCGCGCCTACCCCTGGATGGCTGCGAGGTGAAATACCTGCTCGACGATGACGTACCCTCCCTGCACGGCCGGGTGCAGCTGCCCGACGGCAAAACCTGGGTCCGGATTTATGGCCTGCACCCCAAGCCCCCGGCGCCGGCCGAATCAAAGACCAGCACCAAGCGCGACGCTGAGCTGCTACTGGTAGGCAAGGAAATTGACCGTAAGGATGAGCCCACCATCGTGTTCGGCGACATGAACGACGTGGCCTGGTCCCACACCTCTGAGCTGTTCCGGCGCATCAGCGGCCTGCTCGACCCACGCGTGGGCCGCGGCCTGCTGCCTACTTTTCACGCCGAGTACTCTTTGCTGCGCTGGCCGCTGGACCATGTATTCGTGTCGCCCGACTTTAAGGTAGATGATATTCAGCGCCTGCCGTACGTGGGCTCCGACCATTTTCCCATCTACCTCAAACTCAGCTACGAGCCCCAGGATAAGGCTCTGCAGGAAGAAAACTGTGAGCAGGCCGACATAGAAGATTTCCAGGAAGCCGAGCAGAAAATCCAGGAGGGTTTTGAGGAAGAAGACGAGGAGGAAGACGAAGAAAAAACTTCCCCGGCTCCGCGTAAGGAACTGACTACCTGATTAACTCTCGTAGAGCCACGCCATTTGCCGCCGGCCCACGGCCTGGGGTAGGCTACGCATGGCTAAGTTGCGCAGCCCAATCAGCCCCGGATTCTCTAGCTGCGCCACCTGTCCCAATTGCCACGAGGTAGTTACGATGCGGGTGACGCGGGGCAGACGCCGCCGCTCAAAGGCTTGGAATGCTGTTTCCAGGCTAGCATCGGCCGCTACGCATTCGGCCAGCACGGCTGCATCTTCCACGGCCTGCCCCGCTCCCTGGCCCAGGTTGGGCGTAGTCGCGTGGCCCGCGTCGCCGAGCAGCAGGACCCGCCCGTAAGCCAGCCGCTTCAGGGGCTTTAAGTCCAGAATGTCATTCCAGAGCAGCTGTTCGGGCCGGGTGAGCTGCAGCAAGGCCGGAACAGGGGCCGGGAAGTTCTGGAAAGTCTGCTGCAAATCCGGCACTTCATACGCCTGGAAGCGCGGGTTCTGGGGCTGGGCGCTATTGAGACAAGCAAACCAGTACGCCCGGCCCTGGCTTACGGGAACGTAGCCAAAGCGCCGCCCTTTGCTACCCCAGATTTCAACGGTCTGGCCTTCGGGCAATTTCAGCGCAGCGGCTTCCACCACGGCCCGCCAGCAGGTATAGCCCGCATACCGCGGCTGGCTTTGGGGCAGGAGCTGCTGCCGGACGCGGGAGCGGAGGCCGTCGGCGCCAATCAGGGCGGTGGCCGTAGCCGTGGTGCCATCGGCAAACTGCGCCGTGATGCCCGTCGGCGTTTCCTGAAAGCTGGCCAGCCGCGAATTAAGCCGCAAGACTCCGGTCGGCAGACTGGCTAGTAATACCTGTTGCAGCACTGCCCGGTGAATCCCAACGTTGGCAAATCCGACTTTACGGCTGAAATACTCCGGGTCAACGGCTTGCAGTACGCTGCCATTCTGGGCGCAGACGGAGAGGCGGGTAATGGCTGTACCCTGGGCCAGAACGGCTTCGTGCAGGCCCAGCCCGGCCAAGGCCCGCATGGCATTGGCCCCCAATACCACGCCTGCACCTACTTCCCGCAGCTCAGCAGCCGCTTCGTGGACCTGCACGGTATGGCCCTGTTGGAGAAGGGCATGGGCGGTAGCCAAACCGCCTATGCCCGCACCGATGATGAGAAACGACTCCATAAGTCAGGTGATGTGGTCCTGGAAAATTATATTGGTTGAAATCAATATAGTATTTCGAAAAAACAGCAATAAGGCTGGTTCACCGGCTAAGGGTATTTGTTTACCCGGACAAAAGTGGGGTTTGTTTTTTATATGTATCAATTTTAACCAGCTTCGCGTATTAGTTAAGTGCAGATTGGTTGCCTTTCTGCTGCCCGCTTACACGTAGTTGCATTATGTCAGAACAGACGAGCCCTAGGCTCTACTTTGAAAACCCGGTTGGCCGCCTCCTCGAACACCCCGACGGCTATGCTATTGTTGCCTATAACTCTGGTAAGCGCAAGCTAAGTGACATGCAGGCCTTTCTAACCCACGCTAGCCAACTACTGCGGGTGCGGGGCTGGCGCAAGATGCTCGGCGACCAGCATCAAATGTCGCCTTTCACGGAGGAAGAGCGGGCCTGGATTCAGAATTTTTGGGTCAATAGTACGGCCCAAGGCCATTCAATTTACGGAGCAGTAATACTGCCCCGCGACGTCTTTGCCCGCTTGTCCGTCAACCTGGTTATGGGTGAGGCCCAGGAGTCGGCTCTCACGTACCGGCTGTTCGACAACGAGATAGAGGCGAAAGTGTGGCTGACCCAGCTTAAAATATGACAAGACCCTAACGCAAAACAAAAAGGCCGGAAGCAGATGCTTCCGGCCTTTTTTATGCACTCAGGTCAACAATTACTTGTTGCCTTCTACTTCTTCGTAGTCCACGTCGGTTACGTTGTCGTGGGGCTGGCCTTGCTGGCCGTTACCGCCCTGGGCCGCGCCGTCGCCGCCAGGGTAGCCCTGGGGCTGGCCTTCGCCACCCTGAGCGTACATTTCCTGCGAAGCGGCCTGCCAGGCGGCGTTGATAGCCTCCATAGCGGTATCAATCTGGCCGAGGTCTTTGCTCTCGTGGGCCTTTTTGAGGTCCGCCAGAGCATTTTCAACGGCCGTCTTGTTGCCGGCGCTCAGCTTGTCGCCGTACTCTTTCAGCTGCTTCTCGGTCTGGAAGATCATCGAGTCAGCCTGGTTGACTTTCTCAATGCGCTCCTTTTCCTGCTTGTCGGCTTCTTCGTTGGCTTTGGCCTCGTTGCGCATCCGCTCGATGTCCGCATCCGACAAGCCGGAGGAAGCCTCAATGCGGATTTTCTGCTCTTTACCGGTGCCTTTGTCTTTAGCCGATACGTGCAGGATACCATTGGCGTCGATGTCGAAGGTTACCTCGATCTGGGGAACGCCGCGGGGTGCTGGCGGAATGTCGGAGAGGTGGAAGCGGCCGATGGTACGGTTCTGCGAAGCCAGCGGACGCTCGCCCTGCAGCACGTGAATTTCTACCGAAGGCTGGTTGTCGGAAGCTGTCGAGAAAGTTTCCGATTTCTTGGTCGGAATCGTCGTGTTGCTTTCGATCAGCTTGGTCATTACGCCGCCCATGGTCTCGATGCCCAGGCTCAGCGGGGTTACGTCTAGCAGCAGTACGTCTTTTACTTCGCCGGTCAGTACACCACCCTGGATAGCAGCGCCGATGGCTACTACTTCGTCGGGGTTAACCCCTTTCGAAGGCTTCTTGCCGAAGAACTTCTCTACTTCCTCCTGGATGCGGGGAATACGGGTCGAACCACCTACCAGGATTACCTCGTTGATGTCCGACGTGCTCAGGCCAGCATCTTGCAGGGCCTTTTTCACGGGCTCCATCGAGCGGCGCACCAGCGAATCGGCGAGCTGCTCAAACTTGGCGCGGCTCAGCTTTACCACCAAGTGCTTGGGGCCCGAAGCGGTAGCCGTTACGTAGGGCAGGTTGATTTCGGTCTCCGAAGAGCTCGACAGCTCCACCTTGGCTTTCTCAGCAGCTTCTTTCAGGCGCTGCAGAGCCATGGGGTCTTTGCGCAGGTCGAGGCCTTCATTTTCGCTGGCGAAGGTTTCCGCCAGGAAGTTGATGATAACCTGGTCGAAGTCGTCGCCGCCGAGGTGGGTGTCACCGTTGGTGCTCAGAACTTCGAATACGCCGTCGCCGAGTTCCAGAATCGAGATGTCGAAGGTACCACCACCGAGGTCGTAGACGGCAATCTTCTGGTCAGTATGCTTTTTGTCGAGGCCGTAGGCCAGGGCAGCGGCCGTGGGCTCGTTGATGATGCGCTTCACGTCGAGGCCGGCAATGGCACCGGCTTCTTTAGTAGCCTGGCGCTGGGCATCGTTGAAGTAAGCCGGAACCGTAATAACGGCCTCGGTTACGGTGGTGCCCAGATACTCTTCAGCCGTTTGCTTCATTTTCTGAAGCACCATGGCCGAAATTTCCTGGGGCGTGTACTGCCGGTCACCGATTTTGACGGCTACCGTGTTGTTAGAGCCCTTCTCCAGCTGATACGACACGTGCTTCGACTCTTCGGTTACTTCCGAGAAGCCGCGGCCCATAAAGCGCTTAATCGACTGAATCGTGTTCTGGGGATTGGTAATGGCTTGACGCTTGGCCGGATCACCGACTTTCCGCTCGCCCTTACCGTTGTCGAGGAACGCCACAATCGACGGAGTCGTGCGGCGGCCTTCGCTATTTGGAATCACCACCGGCTCGTTGCCTTCCATAACGGACACGCACGAGTTGGTGGTGCCGAGGTCAATACCGATTATTTTTCCCATTTTATTGGTTGTATTTTATGTGTTGGATGTGTCTGCTTCAGGTTGCGAATCACTCGCGCCGGACTACTGACAAGCAGCGTACCAGCCCTGAAAACGGGGTTTTCCTGTGACACATTGTCATTTTAACCGGCCCCCAAGGCAGGTTTCCCGACGGACTGACTTTTACGAAGAAAGTCGCCGCCGGATTTTCTGCCAGCGGGGCAGGAAAACAGGCCATGGTTGCAGCCGCAACCTTATAACTGCTGCAGAAACCCGCTGATTGTCAGTTGCCACTCCTGCGGGTACCTACGCCAGTACGGCTCGTGGCCGGCGCCGGGAAAGATGTGGCGCTGCTTGGGGCCTTGCAGGGCCGCGAAAATAGCGTCGGTTTCGGTCCGGGTTACGCGTGGGTCGGCTTCGCCCCACATGAGCAGGGTAGGAACGGTTACCTTCTTGGCAAATTGGGTGGCGTCGAGGTCGAAGGCCCAGAAGCCGTTTTGCACCCCGCCCCAGAACACGAGCAGGTTGGCCATGGGGAAAGCCGGCACGTGCATGGAGCCGAAGCGGTTCTGGGCCGTTTGGAGCATGCTGCCGTAAGGACACTCCACAATATTGGCTGCGGGCCGGACGCCCAACTCACTTTCGGCCCGCAGAATGGCCACGGCGCCCATGGAAGCCCCGTAAAGAACAATAGGCGTGGTAGAACCCTGCTCCTGCAGAAACGTGAATACCGCTTTTACATCCGCCGATTCGCGGAAGCCGACCGTGGTTTGGAAGCCTTCGGAGCCACCGTTGCCGGCGAAATCAACCAGCAGCACGGAGTAGCCCAGCTGGCGAAACGTGCCGGCCTCGGTCAGCAGCTTGGACTTGTTGCTGGTGTAGCCGTGAAACAGGGCCACGGTGCCCCGGGCATTGTCTACCGGACTATACCAGCCCTCTAACTTACCGTTCGGACTGGGGATAGTAACCGTGCGAAAGGCAAAAGCCGGGACGACGAGGTTGCGAGGCTTGGGGTTTTTGATGCCGGTGAGCAGCACCCAGGTCTTATCCAGGGGGGAAAGCTGCTCGGGGTTGTCGGTATGGGTGCCGGGCTCGTCGGTGAAGTGGGTGAAGCGCCAGGCGTGCAGAAAGGCTACGGCGTTCAAAGCCAGAAAGCCCAGCAGCAGGGCCCAAAGCACGTAGCGCGTCCGGGAGGGACGCGCTACGGTAGAAGTACGGTGGAAACGAAACCAGGCCATATGGCTAGTCGACAAACTTGAGCTGCAGAGCGTCGGAAACCTGCTCGGCGGGAATGGCGAAGCCGATGCCCTCGATGCCGCGGCCCACGAGCTTGGCATTGACAATGCCCACGAGCTGGCCGCTGCGGCCCACCAGAGCACCGCCGCTGTTGCCGCCATTGATGCTCACGTCGGTTTGCAGGAACGAGTGGCCCTCAATCTTGCGCCGGCCGCTGATAATGCCCTTGGTGATGCTCTGGCCCAGCTCCTTGTCAGCCGGGGTGCCAATAGCAAACACGTCGGAACCCAGGTCGCCGGTGGCTTGCAGCGGGAGCTGGAAGGCGCTGAGGCCATCCACGTCCAGCTTCACCAGGGCCAGGTCCATGGCCGTATTCACGCGCACTACTTTGCCTTTGGCTTCGATGCCGTCGGCCATACGCACCTTAACCGTTTCGTCTTCTCCTACCACGTGAGCATTGGTCACCAGGTAGCCGTCGGCGGAAATGATGCAGCCGCTGCCGTGTCCGTCCGTGGTTTCGAGGGTTACCACGCACTTGGCCGCAGCACCCACGCCGTTGTCACCCGTAACCTTGAGGGCAGCCGCACGGTGAATGGCAATGGCGGGCAGCTTCTCATCGGTAGCGGCCGTGGCCGCACTGTTGCCGGCGGGCTTGGCCAGGGCCACAACTACTTCTTTCTGCTCCAAAAAGCCGTAGAGGGCGTTTTCGAAGGCGTCCTCAAACACGGCGTTGCCGCCTTCCTCAAACTTGATGCTGGAGCCGCTGGTTTTTTGCTCGACAACGGTCTGCCGGTTCTGGTTGACCAGTTTCCAGGTTACTTCCACCGTGCATTTGGTCTCGTAATGAGCCATGGCGGCGTAATAGTGGGAGGCGTATACGTCGTACTTAACGTTGCGCATTTCGCCCTGCAGGCTGTAGCGCGCCATGGGGCCGCCACCAAACACGCTTTTGCTTTCCGTTTCCGGTACGCTGTAACCCAGGTCTTTCAGGCTGCCATTGATGCTGTTGCGCAGGTTGTCAGAATCTACGTCCAGCGACTTGCCGAAGTAGAGGATGTCCTTGGGCTGGTTGACGATGTAGGTGCTGCCCATTTTGTCGCCGCCCTTGATGCGCACGTTGATGGGGCCGGCCTGCACGGTCTGGCTGCCCGCTACGGCCTTGGGCTGCCGCGGCATGAGGGGCTTGATTTCCTTTTTACTAAAGCGGCGGTTGGCTCCGCTCAGAGCATCAACCCCGTAGCCGAGCAGCGGCAGCGTGAGTCCGGCCACCAAGGACGTAATGCCAGTGGAGGCGTCTTCTGAGTTGATACCGGTGAATACCAGCGGCAGGGGCAGGTAGTTGAGCCAGATAAGGGCGTTGGTTTTGTCGGGCGTCAGTACTTCGGTGTACTCCTTGTAGCCTTCGTGCTTCACCGTAATTTCCGCGCTTTTGTTGCGGCGCAGGCGAATGCGCATCGCGTCCGAGCGGCCGGCCATTGGCTTGGCTTTTACCTCCTTATTATTTACGTAAATGGTACTGCCGGCTGGCTGGCCCACCACCCGCACCGTTTGGGAGGGCGTGCTTATGATCGTAGCGCAACTGGGTAAAAAAGTAGTAGTCAGCAGCAAGCCACAGACCAAGCGGGTACTGGTTAAATTCATATAAAAACAGTGAGACGATGAAAACCGGGCAATAAGATAGGGGTTATTTAGCTGGATATAGACACGCGTTGCCACTTACTGGAGCACAACCGTACCCCAGGCCTAAAAACAAATGCGAAAGAGGCTGGACAGGCTTTAGCGGCCGCTGCTGCGGCCCCCACCGGTACCGGGCTTTCGGCCGCCTCCGCCTCCAGTAGGCTTGAAGCCCGACTTACCCTTGGGCTTGTCGGCGGAGCTGAAGCGGCCTGGTTTGCCGGCCCCGGCCGGGCGGGAGCCTGCGCCCCCGGCAGCCGGTTTCCGGGAGGAAGCAGCCGGCTTATCCGTAGGCTCGGCTTTGGCGGCGCCAGCGGCCGACTTGGGTGCTGTGGTTCGCTCACCGGGCATTTTGGTGGCCGAGTAGGCCGAGCGCAGCTTGGCTGCTTCGGCTTCGGTCAGCTCGCGCCACTGGCCGGGCTTGAGGCCATCCACGGGCAAATGGGCAATCTGGGTACGGACCAGGCGCAGGGTAGGGAAGCCCACGGCGGCCGTCATCTTGCGCACCTGCCGGTTCATGCCCTGCGAAATCGTGATTTTCAGCCAGGAAGTAGGAATGGCAGCCCGGAAACGGATGGGCTTACTACGCTCCCACAAATCGGCGGGCGGTGCGGGCAGCAGCTCGGCTTCGGCTGGGGCAGTATAGCTGGTTTTAATATCGACGCCGCGGCGCAACTGGGCCAGGGCTTCCTCGGTCGGAACGCCTTCTACCTGGGCCAGGTAGGTTTTCGGCACCTTGTAACGGGGCTCGGAGAGGCGGTGCTGCAGGCCTTTATCGTCGGTGAGCAGCACCAGGCCCTCGCTGTCGTAGTCGAGGCGGCCGACGGGATACACACCGGGAACGGGCACGAAATCTTTGAGCGTGGCGCGGCCGTTCTCATCAGTGAATTGGGTGAGAACTTCGAAGGGTTTGTTGACAAGAACGTAGCGCATCAGCAGAAAAACGGGGTAAGAAAAAGCAGAAGACAAGGTGCCCCTGGCCGCAGCTCCACCCCAAGGGTCGGGAGCCATGGGCCGGGAAGTGCCGCCCGTTTGGCCCGCAACGGGCTCCGGGGCGCACCCGACGCGGGGCTAGCCGACAAAGGTACCAATAACCGGCAGCACCGGACCTGCTATTATCCAAAATTCGTGCGTGGCGGTGCGCACTCCGGCGCCTCTAGAGCTGGTTGTGGGTCCGGATCAGGGCGACGAAAGAGTCGCGGTAGGTGTCGCCGATGGGCAGCAGCCGGCCGTCCACCTGCACTTTACCCCGCTCCACGTGCTCAATCCGGTTGAGGGCCACCAGAAAAGACTTGTGAATGCGGGCAAACTGTTCGGCGGGCAATACTTCCTCTACCCGGCGAAACGACTGGAGCGTGAGGATTTTGCCCTGATTAGTATAAATAAGCAGGTATTCCTTCCTGCCCTCTATGTAGAGGATGTCGTCGAAAGCCACGCGCTGCAGCCGGTTTTCGTGCTTCACGTACATGGCTTCGGGAGCCGACGGGGCTTCCGGCAGTGGGGCAGGCAGGGGCAGAAATGACTGGCGCACCTTGTTGACGGCCTGCAAAAACCGCTCGAAGGCAATGGGCTTGAGCAGATAGTCTGTCACGCTGAGCTCGTAGCTGCGCACGGCGTAGGCGTCGTAGGCCGTGGTCAGCACGATGCGCGGGCCGCCGGCGGGCAGCAGTTGGGCTAGTTGCAAACCCGTGAGGCGGGGCATGTGAATATCGAGGAATACCAGGTCTACGGCATGATCCTGCAGGTAGGCCAGGGCCGCCAGGGCGTCGTGAAACTGGCCGCACACGTGCAGAAAGGGCACCTGGGCGCAGTAGTCGGCCAGCACGTCCAGGGCCAGGGGCTCGTCGTCGATGATGACGCAGTTGATTTTGCGCGAGGCTTCTGATTCCATGTTAGCGGGGCATCGGGGAGGGCGGGGCCAGGGTCAGCACCACCGTGTGCTCCTGCGGCTGGCGGTCGACGGTTAGGGTATGACGGTTGGGATAGAGCAGATTGAGGCGGCGGCGCAAGTTAGCCAAGCCCAGGCCGCCGGGCTGGCCTTCCAGTTGCTGGGCCAGGGCATCTACGAAGTTGTGCACCGCAAAGCGCAGTTCCCCGGCTTCACTCAGCGCAACGGCCAAACGCACGGCCTGGGGCCGCACCGATAAATCCCCGTGCTTAAAGGCGTTTTCGACCAGGGGCAGCAACAGCATGGGCGCAATGGGGTAGGAAGAATCAGCCGGAATTCCGGACTCCTGAAAGGCAACCGCCGTGGCCGCTTCACCGGGCAGGCGCAGACGCTGCAGGTCCAGAAAGCTGCGGATATTGGCCAGCTCCTTGTGGAGCAGCACCTGCTCCACGTTCGACTCGTAGAGCATGTAGCGCATGATTTCGGAAAGCCGCAGCACCGCTTCGGGGGCCCGGGCCGACTGCTGCTTGGTTAGGGAATAGATGTTGTTGAGCGTATTGAACAGAAAGTGCGGGTTGACCTGGGCCTTGAGCAAGGCCAGCTCGGTGAGCAGGTTTTGCCGCTCCAGTTCCCGGCGGTTGCGCTGGGCGGGGGCGCCCTGCCCGTAGTGCTCAACTTTCTGATTTTCTACTTCAAGGGCGACAAGCTGCTGCGGCCCGGCCAGAATCCGTGGGCGCACTACGTGTACATGAGTTGGCAGTCGGCCTCGGTGCTGCTGCTGCCGCTGTTTCTGATTTTGCTGACCAGCCTGCTGGTGGCCATCGAAAACAAAGCCACGGCCTGGAAGCACCTATATGCACTGCCGGTGGGCCGGGGCGCGGTGCTGGGCAGCAAGCTGCTGGTGCTGCTGCAACTGAACCTGCTGGCCCAGGTGGTATACGTGGTGCTGCTGCTGGCTTCGGGTAAGCTGCTGGGCTCGGTGCGGCCCGAGCTGTTGTTTCAGCAACACGCCGCACCCCTAACTGGCGTGTTGCTGCTGCTGGCTCACACGTTTGTGGCAACGCTGGGCGTGCTCGGTATTCAGTACGTGGCGGCTTTGTGGTGGCGGAGCTTTGCCGTACCGCTGGCCCTGGGAATCGGGGGCCTGGTGGCGGCTCTCACGCTGCTGCGCTGGGAGTACATCGACTGGGTTCCCTACGCAGCCCCGGTCCGGGTTCTGCACGGCATTAGTGAGCAGCCCGATGGTACACTCCTGATTCAACCCGGTGTGAGCGTAGCCGAGTGGACCAGCTTGGGCTGGTTTGCGGCGGCTGTAGTTGTAGGCTACGCGCTGCTGTTATTTCGCCAGCGGGCAGACTAACCGAGCACAGGCATTGCCTAGCGTCGCTTGAGCCGGTGGCTTGGAATCAGCTGTACCACGTCGCCGCTGGGGTACACCACGAATTCGCCACTGTCGCGGCTTACGTCCCCGCCTTTGGTTTGCTCCCGGTAGTCGTGGCGCACGAAGGTGCCAATCTGAGCCGCGCCGTTGGCTACTTTGGGAGGGGCGGCCGGCTGGGCAGCGCTGTCGGCGTTAAGCTGAGCCAGGCTGGTCAGATACGCTACGGAATCCTGGCGGGTATAGGGCTTGGTGTCGAATTTGCCGGCCCGGTAGCTGGCCGGGTCGCCCATGCGGTTGCTTACGTATTCGGATACAGCCGATTCAGCGCGCTTTTCCGGGGAGTTGTTGCAGCCGACCAGCAGCGAAAGAGCGGAAAAAAGGAAAAATCCGTGTTTCATAGCAGATGCGAAAGTACCGTTAAAAGTAAGGCGAATTTGCCCTTCGCGAGCTGTTGAACGATGGTTGCTTGGCCTACAACAACCGCGGCAACGCCCCGCGAAGGGCAGCTTCACGTTACAGAATTAGATGCCGCCGGAGTATTTGCGGGTGGCCCACTCGGCCGTAACCAGGGCCAGCAGCAGGAAAAACAGCCATTTCAGGTTAATCAGATCCTTTAGATCATCCTGACTGTAGAGCACCGGCTTGGCATTGGCCTTCTGAATATCCTGGGTGAGCTGGGCAAACTGGCTGGGATAATACAGGCGGGAGCCGCTGCGGCGGGCCAGCTGATAGAGCAGGTTGTGGTCGGCGCGGGCTTCCAGGGTTTCGAGCTGCTGCTCCTGTACCAGCAGCTCGCCGCGGTCCTGCTGGGCCTGCCCACCAAGAGTGGCGCTGGCCGCGTAGCGGTATAGGCCGCCGGGCAAATTGCCCAGGTGCAGCGGGGAGCCGTCCTCACTGTTGGTAAAACTGAAAGTGCGGGTGCGGCTCTGCTCGTCGGTTAGCGTCAGCTTGATTTGCTGGCCGTAAATCCGCTCGAAGATGGCGTTATAGGTTTCGGCGGCAAAGGTCACGTCGTCAGCGGTGCTGAAGGCGTCCTGGGTGGGGTACACGTCGAGGCGCTTCTTGTTGGCATTGGCCGTGAGCAGCTGCAGGGTCCGGATGATGAGCCGGTCGTAGGCCTCGGGCCGGTCGGCGTGGTCGGCGGCTTCCTGCAGGCGCCACTGCCAGCTGCCGTCGGTGAGCAGCGTAGCCTGGCGCTGGCTCGGACTGCCGCCCAACACCAGCAGGGGCTTCTGGGTTTTGAGGCGGCCCACCTGCTGATACAAGGCTACTTCAGCCCCGCTGTTTACCCGCAAATCCCCGAAGGGCACGGCGGCCGGCGGATACGCCGCGAAGCGTCGTAAGGCATCTTCCTCGAAGGTGAAGCGCGAAAAGCTGGGGTTGAGTACCGGGGTTACCTCGTCGGTCTGGGAGCCGCGGGGCGTGATGGTCAGGCCCGAGCCGAAGGTGTTGTAGGCGTTGAAATCGGACTGGGCCCCCACGATGTAGAGGGTCGGAATCTTGCGGCTCTTCACGGCGGCCAGCACCTCGGCCCCCACGCCGCCTCGGGCGGGCAGCTGGTGCAGAATGGCCACGTCGAAGTCCTGGGCCTGCAGGGGCGTGATGCCGGGCAGGTAGGTAGTCAGGGCGAAGTTGTCGTTTTGCTGAATGGCGGCCCGCAACGCCTTCAAATCGGGGTGGGGGGCCGCGCCGGCCAGCAGCACTTTCAGCTTGCCCTTCACCACGTCGATGTAGGCGCTTTTGCTGTTGTTGAGCGTGGTAAACTCGCCGGCCAGGGGCTGTACTACCACTTCGTAGCGGTGCTTGCCTGGGGCATTGGCCGTGAGCAGAAAAGTCGTTTTCTGGCTGCGGCGGCTGCCGGTAAGTGGTACGCGCCGGGTTTCGAGCACCCGGCCGTTTTCGCGCAGCTGCACCGAAGCTTCCCCGCTGCTAAAGCCGCTGTAGTCAATTTCGGCCTCCAGCGGAAACCGGTTGCCGCTGAAGGCCACACGGTTGTAAGTCAGCTGGGCCAGGCGCGCGTCCTTCTTGGGCAGGGTGTCGCCCACGGCCACGCTGTAAATCGGGAAGTTGAACTCGGAATACACCGGGCTCCGGCCCTGGTTCACGATGCCGTCGGAGACGAGCACCACCCCGGCCAAGTTGCGCCCGTCGTAGCTTTCCCCGATGCCGGTGAGCAGCCCGTCGAGGTCGGAGGCCGCTGCCTGAAACCGCAGGGAATCGGGCCGGGCCGGGCGGGCCCCGGAGTTGAGCGTCCGGGTTTCGACCTGAAAGCCTTTGTCGCGCAGGGCTGCCGCCAGCTGGGTCAGGCCCGTTGTGGCCTGGCTGAGCACGGGCTGGGGCGTAAACAGGCCCACCGACTGGGAGTTATCCACGGCCAGCACGATGGTGGGCTGCTCCTTGGTGGTCGTGGTGGTTTTGATGAAGGGCGAGAGCAGCAGAAAGCACAGAAAGCTCACAACCACGAAGCGCAGGGCGGCCAGGGCGTAGTTTACCGGCTTGCTCCAGGGAGCCTTAGCCGAGTACAACAGGGCCGCGTAACCCGCACCCACGGCCAGGCACAGCAAGATTAACCAGGGAGAAGCAGCGGTGGACAGCAAAGGCGAAGGGCGAAGAATGGAGCACTAAGAACCCGAAAACCAGCCGGGAAGTTGCTTGCTAAGCAGCATAGCGTCGTGCTGACGAACAGATCAGGGCGAAGTTAGGCACAGAATGGGTTCCGTACCGTCCGGTTTCTATATTGGGCAAAAGTGCGTTGGCAAGCTATGGAAGCAAACAGAAAGAAGCTTCACACTTGGAACCGCTGGACTACTCACTTGCTGGCGCTGGTAATGGGCCTAGCAGGTGGCGCGCTGGCCATGCAGTATAATTGGCTGGCCGGTCCGTACGAAACTGTTCCTAAAGAAATTATTCGGGAGCCGCCCCCGCCAGGAGCCACTTGGTGCGTGCCCGAGGCGAGTCTGCACATAGCCACGCAATTTCAAAAAGAGTTAGTGCAGGAGTTAAAACGCGTAGGACAGGATCAGCTGGATAGTGTTGTACTGGCCCGCACGGTGAAGAAGATTAATAGCCAGTATAACTCCAACATCAGGCACTTAACGGTAATAACTTTACATAAAGGCCGCTACGAGGTGCTGGCTTCCGACGGGTTTGATAATGCGACGCTAGTCACGAATGAGGGAACCTACAAGCTGCACTCAATTCCGATAAAATTTCACGAAAAGTACGATAGTCTGGTTGCCGCCCGCTTTGCCCGCCGACACTAGGAATAAAGAGCTATGCAGAGATTATTCCCGGTGCTGTTCGTCGTTGCCTGCGTGTTGGTGTTGCTTTGGGCTAAATTGTCTGTCACAGAACCAAAGCCCCTGGTTATTTCTGCGAGCCAGCACCCTCTGGCCCTGGATTGGGAAGATACCCTGGTTCTGCACGCGGCAGGGCCACCCTGTACGGAGTGGGGCGGACGCCGGGAAGTTATAAAGATCTATTTAGATTACAGACAGGGGCGGAGTGAGGGGCTAGGTTATGACCAGGGTTATCTGGCGCCCCGAATTGCTACGTTGTTTCGGGATACGATTTGTCCGAATCCAGGCACCAAGACCAAGACGCCACCGGTCTTGGTCGGTTCCGTACCGCTTCGCCTTACTGATGAAGCTGCTGTAGTTAGATATATGCAACAGCTCCTGCCGTATAGCTTGAAATTAAGCATGCCCTTCTCCGAGAGTAGCATATATTCTGTCAGATTATATGCCGGAACAAGAAAGCATCTGGAATTTGTGTTCTATGACAGTAGATATGAATGGAGTGGGTTTGAACCGCTAAGGCGTAAGATATTTAAAGACAAATAGGTAGAAAAAGCGGAAGCACGCACCGGTATAGATTATCCGTGGCCGAATCTGCCAGTATTAAAGAATGAGTAAACTGATCCTCATTGCGTTGTTGCTTTTGGCCAGTTCCTTTGCCAGGGCTCAGCAGCAGAAACTTTCTGCCTGGCAAAAAGAGGCAGGGTCTCTTGATGACAAGGTATTTGACATCACCTATTCGAGTGACGACTGGGTGGTTTGCAAGGTCGGCACCGATATTATGGTGAGCCGGCCGAAAGCCAGATACGTGCCCGTCCGCGGTGACTCGCTGACCATCCCTATGGGCCGCCTGAAACCCGAGATTAACTATCGATACGGGGTGAAAGTAGTTAAAAAGGTCTCGGACGGCTTTTTAGTCGGCATCGATGACGGGGAGAACGGGGGCGGACTGTGGTTCCTCAGCAATGATGCTACAGTGCAGTACCGGATGGCTAACACCTACCGAATCCGGTGGATATTCGAATTCCAGTCGAAGCTATACGCCATACATAGTAGGGGTAGAGCAGGTGCAGGCTTGGGCTCCGGCGGTATTCTGGAAATTACCCGGAATGCCACCGGCCAGTGGGAATCGGAAACCATGATACGTCTGGCCGAGGCTCCCAAGCTTACGGTAGTGTCTGCCAACCGGGTCTATATTCTAACCGACGAACATCTGGGTATTCTAAACAGTGACCTGACGCTGACAACCGTACTACGGGGGCCGTATAAGTGGGGCATGCTGCAACCGTCGTCGATGGTGATTGACGGGCCGGACTTGTACATCGGCACGCGCTGGGGCGTTTTCAAAATAAAGGCCTTCGAGAGCAAGCCCGAGTACGGCTGGTACATCCCACCCAGCCACTAGGTGGCGGAGCTGCCGGCCTACCGCACCGTCACTAGTTCCTTTCTTTCCAACATCCGGACGGGGGAAATAACCTTTTCGTTTAGCGGAATAGTCTTCCCGTACCGCTCCCGCAGCTTGGCTTGCACGGCCGGGTGGCTCAAATCAAACTCGCGCAGGGTTTGGAGCTGGCCGATTTCGCGGCCGGTGGCGGTTTTATACATCTTCCAGAGCAGCTCCGAGCAATAGATTCGCTCGTCGCTCCAGCCGAAGTAGAGGTCGTAGTTTTTGCCCGCGTACTGCCGGCCAGCCGCTTGCAGGCGCTGCAAGGTCGCTGGAGTCAAGACCTGTTCGGCGTCGCGCAGGCGCTTTACCACAAACTTGCCATCCTTGCCGCGGGCTACCCATTTCGTGAGCGAGGTTTCGCTTACCGGCTGCACGGCCTCAAACACCCGCCATTCCGAGCCCCGCCGAAACAGGATGCCGCAGTGGCTGTAGGCCGACTTGGTGGCCAGCTGAATAGCCTGGCTCTGCGCCGATTGGGAAGTCTGAAAAATAAGGTCGCCGTCGTGAAGCTTAGGCGCTGCCTGAGCCACGGCGGCAGTGGCCCGGCGGGCGGCCTGGTAGCGGCCCAGGCGGCGAGCCACGCGGGGGTAGGCGGCCCCAGCCACTAGCAAAAGAACGAGCAAGGCAGCTACAGCGCCTTTGGTGGTAATTTTCAACGGGGCAGCAGGGGCCATACAAAACGGGGAAGTGCCGTTAAACCTACCTACAAACCCGCGTTTCGGCAAGAACGTCACGCTGAAGCCGCCGGTCGGGCCGTGCTTGGCGGCTTCTACTTCTGTGCCTCGGCCACCGTAGCTGCGGTCCCGGCCGGGTTGGCCGCTACGCTCAGGGCGGTGCCCACGGCCGCACCGATCACCGATTTGCGCAACTGCAGCTGTAGCTCGGGCTTGGCCGTAGTCCCGCTCCAGCCCGTTACTTTGCCCCGTACCGCAGCCCCCAGCGTGTTGGCCAACGCTACCTGCACACTGTCGCCGGGATGCAGCCGCTGGGCCGCGGCCGGGTGCAGGCGCACGAGCAGACGGGTCTGGTCGGTGAGGGTGGTCAAGGGCGTTTGGGGCGTGAGCATTTCGCCTACCTGGGCCTGGGCCCGGGCCAGCACCCCGTCGTGTGGGGCGTTGAGGTAGGCAATGGCGTTAGAGGAGCGTACCCGCAGTTTGGCCAGCACCTGACCCCGCCGCACGTATTGGCCCTCATAAAAGTAGCTTTCCACCAGCGTGCTGGGTGCCACCACTGCAATGGGGCTGGCCACGAAGCTTACCAGGCGGCTGGCCGTCTGGGGAGTGGCCTTCACCCGCAGCTTGGTCATGGGTTGCGCCGCCGGGGCCTTGGCTAAATACGCGGTCTGGGGAAGCAGCTGAGCAGAGGCGAGGCCAGTGGTAAGAAGGGCAAGCAGGATAGAGGATACCAGAAATTTCATGTGCAAGGGTGTTGGCGCACAATAGGTAGGAGTCGGGCAGCCAACGGTAAAGTATTTCAACCTAGCCAGAAAAGGCTAGTCAGATAGACGAACAAGAACGGGCTTTACTTTAAAAAGGCTGGATTAATCTTTTGTGAACCGTTCCTGAAAAGTCAGGACGGCTACTAACCACCACCGAGGAGGATTGTTCGGCTCCGCGCGGATTGGGCGCCCCGAGGCCCGGGGCTAGGTCAGCCTCTGAGGGCCGACACGCCTGCGGCGGGAAACTGCACTCCATAAAAAAAGCAGCGCGGAACCGAAGCTCCGCGCTGCCCGCAACGCTTTTCAAGAATAAATTGATGTTAGGTCAGCATGCCGCCGTCTACCTGCAGCACCTGCCCGCTGATGTAGCTGCTGTCGTCGGAGGCCAGGAAGGCGGTGGCTTTGGCTACGTCTTCGGGAGTGCCACCGCGGCGCAGCGGAATGGCCTTGCGCCACTCGTCTACCTGCTTGGGGTCGAGGGCATCGGTCATTTCAGTTTCGATAAAGCCGGGAGCAATGGCGTTGCAGCGGATGTTGCGCGAGCCCAGCTCCAGGGCCACCGACTTGGTAAAGCCGATGATGCCGGCTTTGGAGGCGGCGTAGTTGGCCTGCCCGGCGTTGCCTTTGATGCCCACCACCGAGCTCATGTTGATGATGCTGCCGGCTTTGGCGCGCATCATGGGCTTGGTGGCGGCCTTGGTCAGGTTGAAGACCGACTTGAGGTTGACGGCCAGCACCTGGTCCCACTGCTGCTCGCTCATGCGCATGAGCAGGCCGTCCTGGGTAATGCCGGCGTTGTTTACGAGAATATCCAGCTTGCCAAACTCGGCCACCACGTCTTCCACCAGCTTTTCGGCCTGGGCGTAGTCGGAGGCATCGGAGCGGAAGCCTTTGATTTTAGTGCCGTGGGCCGCCAGCTCCTGTTCCAGCTGCTGGCCTTGCTCCACGCTGGAGAGGTAGGTAAATGCCACATTAGCCCCAAGCTGGGCGAAATGCGCCGCAATGGCGCGGCCAATTCCTTTGGAAGCACCCGTAATGAGGGCCACTTTTCCGTCGAGCAGTTTCGTCATGCGGCGAAGATAGGTTTTTTGGGTTATGGTAATTCGTTTTGGCTACTGACCCAAGGCGGCTAACCCACAGTTTCCCTTCCCGGGCCCTCTGAGCAGTGGCCTAGGGCCCGCCCCGGATGCTAAGGGAAGCTCCGCATTAAAGGCAAAGTTCCCATCTTCGTAGCCCGGTTTGGCTTTGCCGCTCTAAAAACCGACCACGAATACCCAAAATCACCCATGCGCCACGTCGATATCTGTATTCTGGGAGCCGGGCCGGGTGGCGCAACCGCCGCGCTCCACTTAGCCAACGCGGGCCAGCCGGTGCTGCTGCTGGACAAAGCCACGTTCCCGCGCGACAAAATCTGCGGCGACGCGCTCAGCGGCAAGGTGCTCAGTGAACTGCGCCGTTTGGGCCCCGACCTGCCCGGTCGTCTTTCGGCCTCAGTGGCGCAGGTGCCGTCCTGGGGCATCGACTTTTTCGCGCCCAATGGGCAGCGGCTGGCCGTGCCTTTTCAGCCGCACTACGACAAGACCGTGGATGCATCGGCCGGCCACGTAATGAAGCGCCTCGACTTCGACAATTTCCTGGTGGAGGAAGTACGCCGCCGGCCCGAAATCGAGCTGCTGGAAGGTGCCGACGTGGCCCAGCCCGAGCGTACCACCGATGGCCGCTGGCTGCTGCGCACCACCGATGGTCGGGAAATAGCCTCGGCTCGGTTGCTGCTCGTGGCCAATGGTGCCCAATCGGCCTTTGCCCGCCAGATTGCCGGTCATGCCCTGGAGCCAGCCCACCACTGCGCCGGGGTTCGGGCCTACTACGAAGGCGTGACCGGCCTGAGCCCCGACAACTTCATTGAGCTGCACTTCATCCAGGATTTTCTGCCCGGCTACCTCTGGGTTTTTCCGCTGCCCAACGGGCAGGCCAACGTGGGAGCGGGCATGCTGACCAAGGCTGTGTCGGCCAAAAAAGTAAACCTGCGGGAGCGAATGACCGAAATGCTCGAAACCCACCCGGCCCTGAAAGAGCGGTTTCGGGAGGCCAGACGCCTGGGGCCGATAAAGGGCTTTGGCCTGCCGCTGGGCTCGAAGCGGCGCGTGATTTCCGGAGCCGGCTACCTGTTGCTCGGCGACGCGGCCTCACTGATTGACCCGTTCAGCGGAGAAGGCATCAGCCACGCCATGGTCAGCGGGCGGCACGCGGCCGACTGGGCTACCCGCGCCCTGGCCGCCAACGACACTTCTGGCGCCTTTTTGCAGCAGTACGATACGGCTGTGTACCGGCGCCTGGGTCAGGAGCTGCGCCTGAGTCACTGGCTGCAGCGGCTGCTGCAGTTTCCGGCCCTGTTCAACTTCGTGGCCAACCGCGCCGCCAACAACCCCACGCTGGCCGAAACCATTTCGGGCATGTTCCTGGACCTGGACCTGCGGGAGCGGCTGCGCCAGCCCAGCTTCTACCTCAAGCTGCTCTTCGGCCGGAAATAAAGTTTAGTTGTTCTTTGTTGGTTGTCAGTTGTTAGGCCTTGTTGTGTCGTCTGTCATCCTGAGCGGAACGAAGTGGAGTGAAGGACCTTCCTCCTTTATCCCGCTAAAGCTCTTGCCAACGTGCAAAAGCCCTTTACCAGCAGGTGGTAAAGGGCTTTTTACATTTAAGGAACCTTGTTACTCATCAGAGGAAGGTCCTTCGCAGAGTTCAGGATGACAGTCGTATGCTAACAACCAGCAACTAAAATCTACTCTTTGCCAGCGTAGCGACGCAGGCTCTTGTTGGCATCGGGGTTGAGCTTGGCGGCTTTTTCCAGGTCGGTCTGGGCTTCCTTGGGCTTGTTGATAGACGAGTAGCTGATGCCGCGGTATTCCCAGGCGTCGGCGTAGGCGCTGTCGATGGCAATGGCCTTGGTGAAGTCGGGAATAGCTCCCTTGAAGTTGAAGAGCTGCATTTTGGCCGCCCCGCGGCCGAAATAAGCTTCCTTGTCGTCGGGGCGGTACTTCAGGGCCTTGCTGAAGTCACTGATGGCAGGCGTATATTCTTTGAGCTTGAGCCGCGTCAGGCCCCGGCTGTAGTAAGCCTCCGCGTTGGTCGGCTTCAGGCGCAGGGCCAGGTTGTAGTCTACCAAAGCCTCGCGGTAGTCTTTCAGGTGGCTTTTGGCCTTGGCCCGCAGCAGCAGAGCATCCACGTCGCGGGGCTTGGTCTTCAGAGTCACATCGGCCGTGCGGATGTCGGCCTTGTAGTCGGCGTTGTTCTTGCGGGCCGCCGGCTCTACCACCGGGACCGTAGCCGCCGCGCCGGGGCTCGTAGCCCCCGTGGCTGGAGTAGCGGCCGAAGCCGAGGCACTGGCTGAAGCATCAGTTATGGCCGAAGCCGTGGGCAAACGGGGCGCCGAGGTTTCCGTAGCAGTGGCGCGGCGGGAGCCGGGCGTGTCCTGCTCGGCGGTGGAGGCGCACTGGGTAGTAAGCAGAACCGTAGCGGCACCCGCTATGGAGTAGAGTAAGAAGTTTTTCATTTCGTAAAAAGCAGATAGTCAGAAGAGACTTCACAAACCAACGCGGCGTCGGGGGCCTCCAACGGAGGGGTTCCCGCGCGCTCAGCGTGTAGACGTGAAGTTGCCCGAGAGGTTGTGCTTTTTCATAAAAAAAGCGCCCCAACCAAGCCGGTTGGGGCGCTTAATGGACTAGGCTGCTGGCGGCGGGCTATTTCGAGGGACGGTAGCGCTTCAGCGTCTTGGCGGCTTCGGGGTTGAGCTTGGCGGCCTTCTCCAGATCCTGCATGGCCAGGGCGTCCTGGCCGGCGTGGGAATAGCACACGCCGCGGTACTCAAGGGCGTCGGCATTCTCGGGCTCCTGCTCAATAATGGCCCCGAAATCCGGAATAGCGCCCTTGAAGTTTAGCATCTTCATGCGGGCCACACCCCGGTAGAGCAGGCTGGACTTGTTCTTGGGGTCCACCTTGAGAATCTTGGTGAAGTCGTTGACGGCTTGCTGAAACATTTCTCCGCGCAGGTAGGCCGTGCCCCGCAGGTACAGCCACTCCTGGTTGGTGGGCTGGGTCCGCAGCAGGGCCGTGTAGTCGGCCACGGCTTCTTCGTAGTCTTTGAGCTCAAGGTGGGCTGTGGCGCGGGTCAGGCGGGCCTCGGCGTCCTTGGGCTTGGTTTTGAGCGTGGCATCAGCGGCTTTAATCTGAGCTTTGTATTCGCTGTTGGAAAGCCGCTTGGCCGGGGTGGCCGCCGCGAAGCTGCTGGTGGCTACCACGGGCGTAGCGCTGGCCGGGGCGGCTGTTTGGGCATGGGCGGCCGGCAAAGCCAGGGCGCTGAGAATCAGAAAAGTGTAGTAGTGTTTCATCTGGTAGGTACGGTTGGGGTCAGAGCAGAAAGCAGGCGGAGGAAAAACGTTGCTGCGGGTAGCGAACCTCACGGCTCAGGATGAAGCAGCGGCCAAGTGCGGGAAGACAGATTCGCTCCTTATCTTTACCGCACCAGAGGGAGCCGCTGAAGGCCCGCTGGCAGATTCTTTCGTTACCACAAAAAGAGTTGTTCTCCCGGTAAGGATAAAACAATTCTTTATAAAACACAAACTAATATGGCATTGCAATACGACCTGGTCGTTATCGGCAGCGGCCCCGGAGGCTACGTAGCCGCTATTCGGGCTTCCCAGCTCGGCTTGAAAGTAGGCGTGGTAGAGCGGGAGTCGCTCGGCGGAATCTGCCTGAACTGGGGCTGCATCCCAACCAAAGCCCTGCTCAAAACGGCCCAGGTGTATGAGTACCTCCAGCACGCTCAGGACTACGGTCTGAAGGTAGGCGAAACGGGCTTCGACTTTGAGGCCGTGATTAAGCGCAGCCGCGGCGTGGCCGATGGCATGAGCAAGGGCATCAACTTCCTGTTCAAAAAGAATAAAATCGACACCGTAGCGGGCGTGGGCAAGCTGCTGGCTCCCGGCAAGGTGGAAGTAACCAAGGCCGACGGCTCGAAAGAAACCGTGGAGGCCAAGCACATCATCCTGGCTACCGGCGCCCGTTCGCGTGAGCTGCCCGCGTTGCCGATTGATGGCAAGAAAATCATCGGCTACCGTCAGGCCATGGTGCTGCCTTCGCTGCCCAAGAAGATGGTGGTAGTAGGCTCGGGTGCCATTGGCGTCGAGTTTGCCTACTTCTACCGCACGATGGGTACCGAGGTAACGGTGGTGGAATACCTGCCCCGCATCGTGCCCGTGGAAGACGAGGAAGTGTCGCGGCAGATGGAGAAGTCGTTCAAGAAAATCGGCATTGAGGTTATGACCTCGGCCGAGGTAACGAAGGTGGACACCAGCGGCGAAGGCTGCAACGTGACCATCAAAACGGCCAAAGGCGACCAGCAGATTGCCTGCGATGTGGTGCTGAGCGCCGCTGGCGTAGTAACCAACCTCGAAAACCTGGGCCTGGAAGAGCTGGGCATCAAGGTGGAGAAGGGCCGCGTAATTGTGGACGACTACTACCAGACCAACGTGCCCGGCATCTACGCCATCGGCGACATCGTGCCCGGCCCGGCGCTGGCCCACGTGGCTTCGGCCGAGGGCATCATCTGCGTCGAGCAGATTACCGGTCACCACCCCGAGCCGCTCAACTACCAGAACATTCCCGGCTGCACCTACGCCCAGCCCGAAATTGCCTCGGTAGGTCTCACCGAGAAGGAAGCCCGCGACAAAGGCTTCGACGTGCTAGTGGGCAAGTTCCCCTTCTCGGCTTCGGGCAAGGCTTCGGCCGCCGGCGCCAAGGACGGCTTCGTGAAGGTTATCTTCGACAAGAAGTACGGCGAGTGGCTGGGCGCCCACATGATTGGCTCCAACGTGACGGAAATGATTGCCGAGGTAGTCGTAGCCCGCAAGCTCGAAACCACCGGCCACGAAATCATCAAGTCGGTGCACCCGCACCCCACGATGTCGGAAGCCGTGATGGAAGCCGCTGCTGCTGCTTACGGCGAGGTGATTCACCTGTAAGGTTTTCGTATTCAGCGTAAGCAAAAAGGCCCGTTGCAGCAATGCAACGGGCCTTTTTGCTTTATGGCGTTGGCCTCTCTAATAGCGAGTAGAAAAATAGCGCAGATTAGCCAAAAAACCAGTTGAAAATGGTTTCGATACCGGTTTTGATTCCAATGCCAATGCCTACCAGCAGGGACACTAGCAAGAAGAGTCCAACTGCAAGCCAGCTATATGCCTGTAGATTATCGGCCAGAGAGTTCGGCTCCGCCGGGGGCTGGGAGGCAGCGCTGTAGGTTACCGGTTCCACATAGTCGATGGACGTGTCGCCATCCAGCCAGTCATTCTCTTGAAATTCAAGCGGGATTAGGGTTTTCGTCTCGTGGGCCAGCGTTTCGTCTACCTGGTCGGCAGCGCGCAGGAGCCCGGCGGCAAAAAGACGCAGGCCCTGCTTGTTGGCCCGGATAAAGCTTTCGTCGGGCCCGTCGCCTTGTTGAAAAATGCCAAAATAGGCTTCGGAAGCCGGGGTTTCCGCGGCTAGCTTGTTCGCAAATTCCGTTACTTCTTCGGGCGTCATTCGGGGCTATTTGGAGCTGCCTGGGCAACCCCGCGCCCAACCTTTTGCAAGGACTAAGCCGCCGGCTGCTATTGGCGCAAGTTAGCCAGATAACCTTCCACTTTTATGTCCAGCTGCTGCCACTTGCCGCGGTTGGCGAAGGTGTACTCGCGGTAGCAGGCCAGAAAGGCTTCGGTTTCCTGCTGCACCGGCAGCAGTTCCTCGGCTGGGCCGCCGGCGGCCTGCTCGTAGTCGGCGGCCAGGGCGTAAATCCAGCCCACTTCCTGGTCGGAGTGCACCAGGGTGCGCAGGCGGTACAGGGAGCGAATCAGCTGACTCAGCGGCCAGCGGCCCGTGGCCCACTGCTGCTGTAGCCAGCCCAACAGGGGCCGGGCTGAGTACGTTTCGGCAGCAAAGGCCGTTTTCAGGTAGGTTGGCACCCGGGGTTTGCCCGTGCGCAGCAAGCCGTAGAGGGTGATGAAAAACTCTTCGGGCTCTTCTTCGCGCCACAGCACCTCGTCTACCCAGTCGCTTACCTCGGCCAGCGTGAATAGCTCCAGCAGGAGCCCGAGGCGCACGTAGTAGGCGGCTTCCCGCGTTGGTAAACCCTGTAATTCCGCGTCCAGATTCATGCCTTCAGCCGAAATAGTGTGTTGCTTCTTACCCTATACGTAAAATAAGGCAGTCTGGTAAGCAACGCAACCCCAGCTTATTACCAATGGCTATCTGGGCAGGGCCACTATGGCTTGTGGCAAGGGCAGGCCGGGGTTATCGGGTTGCAGGCGCTGATCCAGGGTGGCTTTATCCGGCTTGAACTCCGGCTGTAGGGGCTGGCGCATGTTCCAGGTGCCCACATAGTGCAGCTGCCCCGGCCGCACCTCGAAGATAAAGCGAGTGTCGGATAGGGTAGGGCCGTTGCGGGGCTTGCGTATCTGCTCTACCCCGTAGCTATACTCATAGCTGTAGAGGGCGTAGCGGCCCGGCGGCAGGGCCACGCAGAACTCGTTTTCCTGGCGGCTGCGCATCACCGGCTTCACCAGGATGCGGACTACTTTATGGGTGGTCAGGTTGTGCAGACGCACGTACTGGGCCAGGCCGCCGCTGCTGAAGCCTAGGCGCTGCACGAAACTGCCGTAAATCACGCCTTTATCGGCGGGCAGGGCAGTACGGCCGCCGGGCCAGCTGGAGGTTGGAAATACAATGGCCCGGCCGGGGGCCAGGTCGAGCGAATCGGCGGCTAGGGGCTGGGGCTCCTGGGTGAGACTAAAGGTGACGGGCACCGTGTACACCACCGCCACCGGCCGCCCATTCTGGGTGCCCGGCTGCCAGCGGATAGGCGCCAGCTGCCGCAAGAGGCGCAGCGCCTCCGCATCCAAGTCGGCCCGCAAGCCTTTGTCCAGCTTCAGCTTGGTAAATGCGCCCGTCGAGTCTACGGTAAAAGACAGCACAACCTTGCCCTGCAGCCCGTCGCGCAGAGCCTGGGGCGGGTAGCGCAGACTGTCGCGAATCAGAGCCAGCAGCCGGGGCTGGCCACCGGGAAACACCGGCATTGCTTCAGTGTAGGTATAAGGCTTGGGGGCCGCCGTGGCAGGGTTGGCTGGTTTGGTTTGCCCAAAGGTCAAGGTCGAGCAGCAGGAGAGAATAAGCAGCAACAGGCCGCCGCGGAAAGACAACATAGATGGTAGGTTACAGATGAGCCGTAAACCGAGCGTAACTTCAAATTTACACAAACCTACCCAACTACTCTTGTCTAATCCTGCATGGCTTCCAGGGGCACAGCGGCGGGTGCGGGTTTGGGCTTGCGACTCACCAGAAACACACCCGCGAAAATAAGCGCCGCCTGCCCAGCCCGGGCCCAGGTGAAATGGTCTTTGCCCAGACCTACGGCAATAAGCACCGCCAGAATGGGCTGCAGATAGATGTAGACGCCCAGCAGGGCAGGGGAAGCATATTTCAACGCCCAGTTGTTGAGCAGGTAAGCCAGAATGGTCAGGCAGACAATCATGTACACGATTTCGGCCCAGATGTAGAGCGGGAAGCTGCTGTAGTCGGCCGAAAGGGCACCACGCCAGCCGAAGGGCACGGCCAGGAAAGCGCCCACCAGAAAAATGCGGGCCAGCACCGTAAACGGGTGGTATTTGCGCATCAGCGGCGTGACGATGACCAGATACACCCCGAAAGCCGTGGCGTTGAGCAGAATAAACAGGTTGCCCAGCATGGCGTTCGGGTACACAATGCCACCCGCCGCCCGGCTCAGAATCACCGTCGCGGCCCCGATGCCGCCTAGCCCGATGCCCAACACCCGCAGCAGGGTTATTTTCTCGCCCAGCAGCACGGCCGAGGCAATGACCACCACAATCGGGGCAATGGTTTGCAGCAGGGAGGCATTGATGGGCGAGGTCAGGTTCAGGCCCGAAAAGAACAGCAGCTGGTTGCCGCCAATGCCGATAAGCCCGCACAGAATTGCCCGGATGTTGTCGGCCCGACCCACGATACGGTCGTGGGGTGCCACCAGCCGGCTGACGACAGCAAAGAACAGGGCCGCGCCCAGAATCCGCAGGGTCACAATGCCGAAGGGCCCCATGTAGTGCGGCATGACATCTTTGGACAAGCTGTAGTTGGCCGCGTAAATGACGGCCACCACGAATAAAGCCGCGTGGACGCGGAGCGTATTTTTCATCAGCGGCAAAGGTAGAACAGGAACCGTGCGTGAGATGCACGAGTAACCACGGCCGGGCTTGGGAGTTTTCTTCTGGGCTCGTCCCAAACGCCACGCCGCCCGGCGCCGTACCTTTAGGCCTCATTCCTTTCTTATGGCTACCGGCTCCCTTTTCGACTCCGAACCTTCTTCCGCAGCGCCCACCCGCCCGCCCGTGTCAGCCAGCGCCCCGCTGGCCGAGCGCCGCCGCCCCCGCACCCTCGACGAGTACGCCGGGCAACAGCACCTCATCGGTCCCGACGGGGTGCTGCGCCGCTACCTCAACGCCAAGCGCCTGCCTTCCCTGATTTTGTGGGGCCCGCCCGGTGTGGGCAAAACCACCCTGGCCCACCTGCTGGCCGAGGCCCTGGGTCAGCCCTTTGCCGCCCTGAGCGCTGTGAATGCCGGGGTAAAAGACGTGCGCGACGTCATCGAGAAAGCCAAGCGGCAGCGGGGCACGGTGCTGTTTATCGACGAAATTCACCGCTTCAGCAAGTCCCAGCAGGATGCCTTGCTGGGAGCCGTGGAGCAGGGCATCGTCACGCTCATCGGGGCGACTACCGAGAATCCCTCGTTCGAAGTCATTCCGGCCGTGCTCAGCCGGGCCCAGGTATACGTGCTGGAGCCCCTGAGCAAGGACGTGCTGACCGAGCTGGTGGATAAAGCCCTGGCCGAGGACGAGGTGCTCAAGCAGAAAAAGGTGCGCGTGGCCGAGTACGGAGCCCTGCTCCTGATTTCGGGCGGCGACGCACGCAAGCTGCTCAACCTGCTCGAAATCGTGGTGGAATCAAGCCGGCCCGACCCCGCTACCGGCGAAATCGTCATTACCGACGCCGTGGTGCAGCAGCTGGCCCAGCAAAACCTGGCCCGCTACGACAAGGGCGGGGAAATGCACTACGACGTCATTTCGGCCTTTATCAAGAGTATCCGCGGCTCCGACCCCAACGCGGGCCTCTACTGGCTGGCCGTAATGCTGGAAGGCGGCGAAGACCCCAAGTTTATTGCCCGCCGCCTGCTCATTCTGGCTTCCGAAGACGTGGGCAACGCCAACCCCAATGCCCTGATGCTGGCCCAGAGCTGCTTTCAGGCCGTAACAGTTATCGGCATGCCCGAGTCGGACATTATTCTGGGGCAAACGGTGGTGTACCTGGCCACCTCGCCCAAGAGCAATGCCAGCTACAAAGGTATCCGGGAGGCCCGTGCCCTGGTGCGGCAGCAGGGCGTGCAGGCCGTGCCCATCCCGCTACGCAACGCGCCCACCAAGCTGATGAAAGAGCTGGGCTACGGCAACCAGTACCAATATTCCCACGACTACGAGGGCAGCTTCGCCTACCAGGAATTCCTGCCCGACGCCCTGAGCGGCACCGTGTTCTACCACCCCGGCCAGAACCCCGCCGAGCACAAGATGCAGGAGCGCCTGCGCCAGTGGTGGGGCGAGAAGTATGGATATTAATTAATTGCTCTGGTTTTAAAAGAAAGTCATGTCGACCAGCGGGAGACATGACAGTCACAACCAACCTCAAAGCATTTCACCTGCTTGTTCGTCAGCTATAGTACAAGCAACGCTAACCAGCTTTTTCTCCTCTATGCAGGAGTGCCAAAAGCCTTCTACATTTGCTTACTATCCAACTCGCTATTCCTTTCCTTTTTCCATGAGACAATTTTTGAAGTACGTGCTGGCCACGCTTACCGGGCTGGTCTTGTTCGGCGTGGTGGCCCTGCTGATCGGGCTGGGCCTGATTGTGTCGGCCGTGAGCGGCGACAACACCGCCACGGTAGCCAAAGACTCGGTGCTGGAGCTCAAGCTGGACCGCCCCGTGGCCGAGCGCGAAAGCCGGGAGTCGTTTGGGGCTTTGTTTAGCTCCCAGGCCGACAACATCGGGCTGGAGCAGCTGAAGCTGGCCATCCGCCGGGCCAAAAAAGACGACGACATTAAGGGCATTTTCCTGAACGTGGAGCTGGTGCAGGCCGGCATGGCCTCGCTCGAGGAAATACGCAATGAACTGCTGGACTTCAAGAAGTCGGGCAAGTTCATCGTGGCCTACAACGACATTGCCTCCGAGAAAAGCTACTACTTGACCTCGGTGGCCGATAAGCTCTACCTCAATCCCCAGGGTACGCTCGAATTCAACGGGCTGAGCTCGGAGACCTACTACTACAAAAACCTGTTCGAGAAGGCTGGCATCGAGCCCTACATCTTCCGGGTTGGCTCGTTCAAGAGCGCCGTGGAGCCTTACTTCCGCGACTCAATGTCGGACTCGGCCCGTTTGCAGACGTCCTCGTTTTTGAACTCCATCAACGACTACATGCTGCAGAATGTGGCCAAGACCCGTGGCATCACGCAGGCCCGCCTTAAGCTGATTTCCGACTCGATGCTGGTGCACAACGCCGACGATGCCAAGCGCCTCGGGTTGGTGACCAACCTGGGCTACTACGACCAGGCCCTCGACTTTATGAAGGGCAAAGTGGGCCTGGACGTAAAGAAAAAGCTGAGCCTGGTGAGCCTGGGCGACTATGCCGAGGGCGACGATAAAACCGACGAGGACGGCAGCGGCAACCGCATTGCCGTGATTTACGCCGACGGCGACATCGTGACCGGCAAGGGCGGCAACGACAACATCGGTAGCACCCGCTTTGCCGAAGCCATCCGCAAGGCCCGCCTCGACGATAAGGTGAAGGCCGTGGTGCTGCGCGTGAATTCGCCCGGCGGCTCGTCTCTGGCTTCCGACATTATCTACCGGGAAGTGGTGCTGACCAAGAAAGTGAAGCCCATCGTGTGCTCTATGTCCGACGTGGCGGCTTCGGGCGGCTACTTCATTGCCATGGCCTGCGACACCATCGTTGCTCACCCCAATACCATTACCGGCAGCATCGGCGTGTTTGGCGTACTACCCAACATCCAGCCCCTGCTGCGCGACAAGCTCGGCATCACCACCGACCGGGTCACGACCGGCAAGTTCTCCGATTTGCCCACCATCACCCGTCCGCTCACCGCCTTTGAGAAGCAGCAGTTGCAGCAGGAAGTGGACCGTATCTACACCGACTTCACCACCAAAGCCGCCGCCGGCCGCCATATGCCGGTTGAGCGCCTGCGCCGCCTGGCCTCGGGCCGGGTGTGGTCGGGCACCGAAGCCAAGGCCCGCGGCCTGGTGGATGTGCTGGGCTCGTTCGAGGATGCCGTGCGCATTGCCGCCCGCCGCGCCAATCTGAAAGAAGACGACTACCAGCTGCAGCGCCTACCCCGGCAGAAGAACATGCTCGAAAACGTGTTCAACACCACCAGCACCGAAGTGCGCATGCACCTGATCAAGGAGGAAATGGGTCCGATGTACCCCGTGTATGAGCAGTACAAGAAGCTCTCGACCATGAGCGGCGTGCAGGCCCGTATGCCCTTCGAGCTGAATATTCAGTAAGGGTAACCGCCATTTGGCAAAGACCAGCAAGCAAAGGGGCCGACCAACTTGAATTGGTCGGCCCCTTTGCTTGCTGGTCTTTGCCTAGCTAGAACTAAACAATGCATTTTTCTACTTACGGCCGCCGCTTACCGTGGTATATGGTATAGAAGGTAGTGTTGCTTCTTACCTCAAATACCATGAAAGTAGCACTATCTCCCGCCACATAAAAGCGGGAAGTAACGCTTCCACGTTGCATGTTATCAGTAATTTGGGCATGAAATGAGTGAGCCGCAACACCGGGGAACTGCGTATGATAAACTAGTCCAAGCTCATGCCTAAGCTTGTACGAATCCCAGAGTACGAAATTCGGCGCTTGCTGCGTAATAGTGATGTCCTTGTCGGGCAGCCGGGTCCGGCCGGAGCCCGACTGGTTCAAATAACCGGAGACTACTTTGCAGCTATATATCCCGGCAAAACGAACCGGTGAATGAGCAAAGATTTCGTAGGGACCAACTGTGATACTCTTGGTAACAGAATCGGCCTTGGTGGCGCCGAAAGCCTTGAGCTTTACCGAATAAGTCCCTGCTGTGGCGTAGGTATGGGACGGGTGTTGTTCCTGGCTGGTTTTACCGTCGCCAAAATCCCAGGTGTAGCGCGTTGCATCCTGGGACTGATTTTGAAAGGTTGTGCTTACTGTTTCCTCCGTTTTCTGGGGGAGAGTGAAATCGGCAACGGCCAGTTTGGTTTCGGCCGGCTTCACATTGTCGTCCGTGTTGCAGGCTGCCAGGCAGGTGCTTGTGATAAGCACTAATGCATTGCTTTTACTAGACATCTTCGTTGCCGTAGTTTAGGTGGGCTTAAATCTATTGCTAATTCCACATAGTCGGGCTTCTAGCCAGTATTACCAATTCGAGACTTTCGAGGGCTACCACTTTACGGGCAGGGTTGAAAACAGAACCGCTTGTTTCTTGTCTACTTTTGAGCCCACCTTGTTTCCTGCTTTCTGCCATCTAGTAATTCTTACGCTTTGCAAAATCTCCACGAAGCCGCCGCCCATATCCGCCAGCAGATTGGCGACTTTAAGCCCGAATTCGGCATCATCCTCGGCACCGGCCTGGGGCCCTGGTTCACGACATCGACGTGGCCTTTACCTTGCCCTACGCCCAGATTCCGCACTTCCCGGTCTCGACGGTAGAAAGCCACTCGGGCAATCTGCTGGCCGGCACCCTGGCCGGAAGGCGGGTGCTGGTGATGCAGGGCCGGTTTCACTATTATGAAGGCTACTCCATGCCCCAGGTAGTGTTTCCGGTGCGGGTCATGAAGATGCTGGGCATTCAGAAGCTGTTTGTGAGCAACGCCTCGGGTGGCCTGCACCCCGACTACAACTACGGGGACCTGATGCTCATTGAGGACCACATCAACCTGCAGCCGACCAACCCGCTGGTGGGCAAAAACCTCGACGAGTTGGGTCCACGCTTCCCTGACATGCTGGAGCCCTATAGCCACGAGCTGCTCAGCCAGGCCCAGGAAGCGGCTCAGCAGCTGGGCTTCGCCGATAAAGTACGCCGCGGCGTGTACGCCAGCCTGCCCGGCCCCATGCTCGAAACGCCCGCCGAATACCGCTACCTGCGCACCATCGGGGCCGACGCGGTGGGCATGAGCACCGTGCCCGAGGTTATTGCCGCTGTGCACATGGGCCTGCCGGTGCTGGCCGTTTCCGTCATCACCGACCTCTGCTCGCCGGGTAAGCTCAAGCGGGTGGAAATAGCCGACATCCTGCGCGTGGCCGCCGAAGCCGAGCCCCGCCTGACGGCCCTGCTGCGCACCGTGTTGGAGCGCCAATAAAGCCGGCTTGGTACCAAGCAAAAGGCCCGCGGAACTGATTCCGCGGGCCTTTTTGGCTTTCGTGCTGGTCTTGGCCTACCGAATAATAATGCGGCGGCGGTGGTAGCTCAGAACGGTGAATACGCCTACGCCGCCCTCTACCGTCGACTTCACGGCAGCGGGCTGGGAAAAGGGGTTGCCGTTGGCGTTCTGCGCATCGTCTACCGACTGCAGGAAGCGGTAGTAGGGCTGGTCGAGGTGGTAGAGCGTGACCAGCAGCGTGTCGTTGGCGGAGTACCGGTAGCTGGTACCCAGGGTCGTAAACTGTCCGTTGGTGAGGCGGTCATCCACTTCCAGGTCGCGGTTGGGGCCATCCGAAATACTGTCCTTGTGAATCTGCAGGCGGTAGAAGTCGGCCGTGGCGGCTGGGTCCTGAAACTTGACCAGCAAATACGCCCGGCGCTCTTCAGTGGGCTTGTCGTTGAATTTCCAGATCAGCGAATCAATGGTTACCCGGGCCGGCATGGTGGCGCGGCCCGTTACGTGGCGGCCGTGGGTGTCCTGCACGTCCAGCGTAAACGTGTCGCCGGGCTTGGCCACCAGCGGCTGGCTGCCCTGGTGGGTGTAAAGCTTTTTGGTTAGCGTATCCAGGCCCGGTGAAAAACGGAAAGCTTCTTTCTGGCCCGAAGGCAGCGTGAGCACTACCGACACGTCGGTGAGCAGGGTGGGGGTGGGGCTGCTCAGATACGGGACGGTTTCACTGACGGTCATGCGCGGAACCTGCCCGGGCTCCAGGTAGCACTCCACTACCAGCTGGGGCGGAAAAGCGGGCAGCTCCACGTCAATATCCTTCTGCAGATTACAGCCCGTGGCCAAGAGCAGCAGCCCGGCCAAAGCCAACTGTGGCCGTAGCCGGCGAGTGGGCAGAAACTGATGCAGGTGGAAGAAAAAGTTGTTCATACAATAACTAACAGCGCCGAGCTAACGGAAGAGCCTAAAACTTGAAATTATACGTGACGGAAGGAATGACCGGAAACAGCGAAACCTGCCGGGCGCGGAAGTTGGTTACATCCCCGGTTTCCTTGTTGCGCACCTGTTCGAAGTAAATGAAGTAGGGGTTGCGTCGGTTGTAGGCGTTGTACACCGAGAACGTCAGGTCCGACTCGCCACGCTTGGGCCGCAGCTTGTACACCATGCCCAGGTCCATGCGGTTGTAGGGGGCCATGCGGTAGGTGTTGCGGTCCGGGTAAATCGGCACGGCCATGCTATTGTCGCCGAAAATATCCTGCAGCAAAAACCGGCCCTGGGGCAGCGTGGTGGGCGCTCCGGAGGTAAACACGAAGGAAGCCGTCAGGTTGATTCGCTCGTTGAGCTGGTGCAAACCAACTACCGTCAGGTTGTGGCGCCGGTCGTAGGTAGGGTAAAACACCTTGCCGTTGTTGACGCCGCTGCTGCCGCGCTGGGGCAAAAACTGCCGCTGGGTCCAGGCCAGGGAGTAGCCAATCCAGCCCGTGGTACGCCCCGACTTTTTTTCCAGATACAGCTCGTTGCCGTACGACCAGCCCTTGCCAAACAGAAATTCTGCGTCCAGGTCATCGTTGGCAAACAGCTGGGCTCCGTCGCGGAAGTCCACCTGATTCTGGGCCCATTTGTAGTACACCTCGTCGGTCAGCAGGTATTTGCCTTCGCCCAGCAGAAAGCTGATGCCGCCGGCAGCCTGCTGGGAGCGTTGGGGCTTCACGTTCAGGCGCGACGGGTACCAGATGTCGGTAGGCAAGGAAGCGCCGGAGTTCGTGACCAGGTGCACGTACTGGTACATCATGGCGTAACTGGCCTTGATGGATGTTTTGGGCGTGAGCGAGTAGCGCACCGCCCCGCGGGGCTCCAGGGCCGCGTACTGGTTGGAGCCGCTGCGGAAGCCGGTCAGGCGCAGGCCGTACTCCAGCTGCAGCTTGTCACTGGGCTTGAAGTTGTCGGAGGCGTAGAGGGAGGCTTCCTGCCCCCGGTAGATGGTTTCGGAGCCGATGTTCAGGCTGCCGTCGGTGCTGCTGGCCGATAGCCGCCCCACGTTGAAGCGGTGGTTTGTAGCACTCACGCCCAGCTTGAGCGTGTGCTTGTCGTTGGCCTGGTAGTCGAGGTCGGAGCGCACCGCGTAGTCCTGGATTTCCGACGACAGGCTGAAGCCGAACTGGTCGAGACGGTTGGCAATCTGGTATTGGTAGCGCGTGGTCGAAACCGTGGTGTTCAAAAACAGCTTGGGCGAGAAAACGTGGTTCCAACGCAGCGCCCCCACGGCATTGCCCCAGGTGAAGTCGAAGTTGAAGCCTCCGGTGCTGTTGAAGCCGAAAATGTCGCGGCCGTAGTAGCCGGTCAGGAAAACCTCGTCCTTCTGGCCCAGCTTGTAGTTGGCCTTGGCGTTGAAATCGTAGAAGTAGTAGTCTGGAATGGGGTTGTAATCCTCCGTGTCCTTGTTGATTTTGTTGATCTGCCGGGTAAATACGTCGAAGTAGGTGCGGCGTCCCGACAGCGAGAAAGCGCCCTTGCCCTTCACGATGGGGCCGTCCACGGTCAGGCGCGACGAAATCAGGCCCAAGCCTCCGCTTACGCCCAGTTTCTCGGGGTTGCCGTCCCGGGTTTTTACATCGACTACCGAAGACAGCCGCCCGCCGTACTGGGCCGGAAAACCACCTTTGTAGAGGTCCACGCTCTGGATGGCGTCGGCATTGAACACCGAGAACAAACCAAACAGGTGGGAAGGATTGTACACCACCGCGTCGTCTAGCAGAAACAGGTTCTGGTCGGCCGAGCCGCCGCGCACAAACAGGCCGCTGGTGCCCTCCCCGCCGTTTTGCACGCCGGGCTTGAGCTGCAGGGTTTTCAGCAAATCCACTTCCCCAAACAGGGCCGGCAGCAGCTTGGCGTCGCGGGCGTTGAGGTGCTCCACGCTCATCTGAGTGGTTTGCAGCTTCTGCTCCAGCGTGCCGGTGCCCTCAATTACCACCTCGCCCAGCTGGTTGCTGGCCTCGGGCAGGCTGAAGGATAGCCGCTGGGTCTTGGTCAGGTTCAGTTCCCGGGTCTGGGTCTGGTAGCCGATAAAGGAAATGGCCAGCTGGTAGCGGCCTTCCGGCAGCGTGAGGGTATAGAAGCCCTCGGCGTCGGCAGTGGCCCCGGTACCGAGCGTGGGCACGGCCACCGAGGCGCCGGGCAGCGCACTGCGGTCGGCGCCGGAGCGCACGTAGCCGCTGATGGTAAAGTGCTGCTGGGCCAGCAGGCGGCCCGGCACTACACCGAGCAGAAGGAAGAGGCTAAATCGAAGAATCGTACTTATTAAACGCATTGGGGCAATTAGAACACAAGCTAACACAAAGATAGTCAGCCTAGCCCGCCAAACGCCTGCTCATGCCGGATAGTTTGGCGGCCGGTGCCCAAAAGCGGCGGGCCCGATATGCAGAAAGCGCCAAGTGGCGCTTTCCGACGGGGTAGAGTACTGCATTATCTGCGGAAGACTCCTTAATAGAGGCTTGGCCGCCGGGAAAGGTTGCGTGGCTACAGGTACGACTGCACCGTTTGGCTGAGCTGCGGGGCCGGTACTACTCCCGACTGCCGCCACACGGGCTGGCCCTTATGGAACAGAATAAGGGTAGGAATGCCCTGGACCCGGAACTGCTGGGCCACGGCCGGATTCTTGTCCACGTCAATCTTAATGACTTTGAGCTTGCCTTGGTGCTGGGCGGCCACCTGTTCCAGAATTGGGGCCATGGTTTTGCAGGGCCCGCACCAGTCGGCGTAAAAGTCGACCAGCACCGGCATACCCGGACTATTGATTAGCTCGCTGAAGGATTTCTTAGGCATGGCTAGAAAGAGTTAGAACGCAAGAAAAGCCCGCTGCCCGCACGGGAGCCGGATTGGTTGCTATACGCAAGCTAGCGGCAGGGGAGGTAGGGTTCCACGAAAAAGCCCGCCGTGGCTGGTGCTACGGCGGGCTTCTGAAACGGTATCGGACTGCTTAGCGCCGGTCGACGACGGTAATGTCGTTGCCTACTTCGGGGAAGGTGAAGCGGCCACCAACCACTTTCTTGCCGCTTACCTGGCATTCCCAAACGTAGCGGCCCGGGGTGCCTTTGGCGGCTTCACCGGCTTCGGTCTTGAAATAATCCGGGTCGGAGGGCTCGGAAGGGAACATTACATCGATGCCGTTCTGGCCTTTTTCTATCTGCTTAAGCAGGATGTATTCCTTGCCCGTGGCCTGGTTGGTTACCACGAAGCGGGCGGTGTAAGTGCCCAGCTGGCCGAACTTGTCCATAACGCCCATTTTGATGTAGGCGTCCGTCGATACCAGCCAGGTTTGAGCCCGGGAGGTTGTTGGAGTCAGTACCAACAAGGCTACCACCAAGCCGGCTGCCCGGAGCAGATGCGAAAGGCGAAGGGAAGAGTTGAGAGTAAAGTCACGCATGTTGTGTATGAAAAAAGGTTAGGAGGTACTAATTGAGAACTAAAAAGCCAGCGTTGTTAGGAAAATTGAGAGCAAATGAAGCTCACTAGTCAAAAGATGATAAAATCGTTCAATTGCACGTTAGGAAGGTAAGCCCTCCATCCCCGCAACCAAATATATGATTAAAATGAGTGCATGTGCAACAAATTTATTTATTTCTCGTCGCTAGCGGTTTATAAAAAACGTGCCAGATATTTGGTGCGCAACCTATTGCTTCTCTTTTGCTTATGCCCCGACGGCGAAAAAAAACCGGCAGCAGGGCGGTGTCAGTGGAGCTTACCTCGCGCCGGGAGCAGCGCTGTGAACTGTGTGAGCGGGAGGTAAGTGCCGTGTCGCGCCACCATTTGGTACCCCGGGAAGAAGGCGGACGGTATGGTCCTACGGTGGCGCTGTGCCAGCCTTGCCACAGCACGGTGCACTTGTTGCTGACCAACCGGGAACTGGCCCGCAACTACCCCACAGTGGAAGCTTTGCGGCAGGCTCCTGAGCTGCAGAAGTACTTGCACTGGATACGCCGCAGCCGGGTCGAGCATATTGCCAACCGGCGGCGCCGGCAGTAGGGCGGTGCTCAGAACCTGCTAGCTTTGGGCACTGCCGAGGCCCTGAAAAAGCTGGTTTAAACAAAGAATTTGCGCATGTACCACCACTTTGTTCCCTTTACCACTCTCCGGCAGCAGCCTACCATTGTGGTCGATAGTACGGCCAACGGGGCAGCGCTGGTGCTGGCCCACTGGCGCGGGGCTCCCACGCCAGTACCGCTGCGCGACGATACCAGTGCCGGCTCGGTGCTGCGGGCATTACGCCAGGCTGCGCTCCCCGGCCTGCCCGCCGCGGCCGTTACAGCTAACCATTTCGACGTGGATGGTTTTGTGGGCGTTTGGAGCTTGCTGCATCCCGAGCTGGCCCTGCAGTACGAAGAATTGCTGCGGCTGACGGCCCAACTCGGCGACTTCCGGGAGGGCATAGGAGCCGGGCCGCTGGCCGACCACGCCCTGCAGTTGGTGTGCTGGATTAACGCCGAAGAAAAAGAGCATTTTTATCCGCCTTTTGGTGCGCCCAAGCTGCGGCGGCGGGAAGATGAGGCGTGCGTGGAAAAATTTGAGTGGTTTTTGCCGCGCTTTGCCGAAATGTTGCAAAACCCGGAAAGCGGCCGGATAGCCTGGGAACCGGAATACCGGCAGGTGCAACAGGCGTCGGCCGTCATTCATAGTTCAGCTACGCAGCTTGCTCACTACCCCGAAATCGGGCTGCTGGTAATTCGTACCCCGGAGCCGGTGCCGTACTACGCTTTGTTCGGCCCCACGGTAGATTACGACATTGTGCTGAGTATCTACGAGGGGCAACGCTACGAGCTGGAGTACAAATACACGACTTGGATTGATCTGGAATCGAGGCCGACGCTGCCCCGCCTGCCGCTAAATGAGCTGGCCGCGCAGCTGAGCGCCCAGGAAACGAGTGCGCACCGCTGGACCTTCGACGGTATTACCGACACCGGGCCGCTGCTGCGGCTCGCGGGCAAAACGCTCACCAAAGTGGAGCGCTATGCCGACCCCGACCAGCGCCCCATCCTTGCCTCGTCCATCACGCCCGAGGTGCTGGAACAGACGGTGGTAGCGTTTTTCCGGTATGGCTACGCCTCGATTCAGCCCCGCCGCTACTGGACGTGGGCCGAAATCAAAGCGGCCGGGCAGCCGGAAAGTGTCGGCGAATAAACACTTATTCCTTTTCTACCCCGAAGCCTACCACTCGCAGCGAGCTGACGCCACCGGCTCCTTTGCGCACATTGATCTGGGTGCTGACGCGTTCCTTTAGGGCTTCCACGTGAGAGATGATGCCAATGGTTTTGCCCGTGCCCTGCAGGGTTTCGAGGGCCGAAAGCGCTATTTCCAGCGTATCGGGGTCGAGCGTGCCGAAGCCCTCGTCAATAAAGAGCGTGTTTATCTGGGTTTTGCGGCCGGCCAGCTCGGAAAGTCCCAGGGCCAGGGCCAGGCTCACCAAGAAGCTTTCTCCGCCGGATAAGGAGTTCATCGAGCGGCTGTTGCCGGCCTGATACTCGTCGATAATGAGCAAGTCCAGGTGCTCTTCGGGGTTGCGGGTGATGCGGTACCGGTCGGTGAGGCGGTGCAGGTGGCGGTTGGCCAGATCTACGAGGCGGGCCAGGGTCAGGCCCTGGGCAAACTCGCTGAACTTCTTGCCGTCGGCCGAGCCGATGAGCTCCGCCAACTGCCGCCAGCGCCGGGCTTCCTGCTGCTGCTTTTCCAGCTGCTGAGCCAGGGCTGCGTGCCGCTCCAGGCCGCGGTGGTGGTCGAGCAGGCGCTGCTGCCGCTGCCCGAGCTGCTGGTTGAGCTGGGCCAGCTGCTCATTCAGGTTTTGCAACTGCTCACTGACGGTTTCGGCGGGCTCCGAGGTCAAATTGCGCTGCTGCTCCTGTTGAAACTGCTGGGCGGCTTCGGTCAGGTTTTGCTGGGTGGTCGCTACGGCCTGCTCGTGAGTCTGGAGCTGGTCGGCGAGGCGGCGCACTTCGGTGTCGGGCAGCAGTAGGGTGGCCAGGGCAGCCGGGTCGGGAGCCAGGCCGGCCGTTTGCAGGTCGGCTACCAGGGCCGCGTGCTGCTGCTCGTGCTCCTGGTGCTGCCGCCGGGCTTCCTGCTCACTTTTACGCAAGCTTTCGGTAGCTACCGATAGGGCAGTTTCCCGGTTTTTCAGGGCTTCGGTGGCTTGGTCCAGCTGTTTGGAAGCTTCTTCCACAGCGGCAGTCAGCTCCCGGCGGGCTGCACCCACGTTGGAGCCGGCAAACAGCTCGTGGCGCTGCTGCTTCTGCTGCTGAATGGCGGCGTGCTTGTCCAGCAGCTCCTGCTTGCGGGTGCGCAGCCAGATCTGCAGCCGCTCCCGCTCTTCCTCCGTTTTCTCAAACGTGGCGCTGATACCGGCCAATTCCTGCTGAGCCTTGTGCTGCTGCTGCTGTTTCTGGCTAAACTCGGCGGCCCGGTCACTGGCCAGCTTCATCAGGGCCCGGCCGTTGAGGTCCGTAAATTCGAGGCCGAAGTTGAGCAGCAGGCTGGCAATAACGCCGCGCACGGTGGGCACCCGCTCCTCGGCGTCGCGCAGCTGCTGGCTGAGCTTGTCGGCGTCCTGGGTGTAGGCCTGCTGCTGCTGGGCGGCGCTGGCCTGCTGACTGCTGGCCTGGGCCAGCTGCAGCTCGATTCCGCTCCGCTGCCGCTCCATCTCCTGCAGCTGCTTTACCAGGCTGCGCACCAGCTCACCCACGCCGGCTTCCTCGGTTTCGGGCAGCAGCTGAATTGGCTCATCCAGGCCCAGCTCGGCGTCGCCGCTGGTTTGCTCCAGCATGGTTACGTACGTGTTCAGGCGGTTGAAGCGGGTGCCCAGGGCACGCACGCGCTGGCCCAGCTCTTCCTCGCGCTGGGTGTCGCGCTGCACCGAATCGGAGCTGATGCCCAGCACGCCGGCCAGATAGGGGTGCTCCAGGGCGCCGCACACCGGGCACGGCTCCCCGGCCACCAGCAGCTCCCGCGTGCCCTCGTGCGACAACACGAGCTGCTGCATCTGCAGGCTGCGGCGCAAATCGTCGTGGTGCTGCTGCTGGGTTTGCTGGTCTTTCTGCAACGCCGACACCTGGTGGCGCAGGCGGCGCAGCCAGCGGTTCCGGTCGGCAGTGGCCGTATGCTGCTGAGCGGCAAGCTCGGCGAGTTGCTTCTGGGCCAGGGCGGTGGTTTGCTCGTGCTGGGCTAGGGCGGTGGCGGCCTGCTGCTGGCGCTGGCGCAGCTCCTGCAGGCGCTGGCGCAGCTGGCCCAGCTCGGCGTTGAGGTGCTCCCAGTCCTGAATGTTGGCCGACAACTCAGGCAGCAGCTCGGCCAGCTCACTCACGTTGGCATTCACTTCCAGCCACTTGCTCAGATCTTTGATCTGGGCCTGCAGCTCCCGCAGGCGGCCGGCGGCCTGCTCGGCGCTGGCCTTAAGCTGCTTGCACTGCTCGTTGTTCTGGTCGTACTCCTGCTTGTCTTTCAGCAACTGGGCTTCGTCGAGCTGAATCACCGTGTCCAGCTTCTCGGCTTCGCGCAGCCTGGGCTCCTGCAATTGCTGCGTTTCAGCGGCTTCGTCGCGCCGACGCTGGGTCTGCTGCCGGGCCTGGCTGGCTTCGGTAAACTGCTCCTGGAGCCGCGGCAGCTGTATTTGCAGCTGCTCGGCTTCGCGCTGCAACCGCTGAATCTGGGTGTGGGCCTGCTGCAAAAGGGCCCAGGGCGTGCGGAAGGGCAGGGCCTGCTCGTGTTGGCTGACCCGCTGCCGGATGGGCGACAGGGCCTCGGCTTCCTGAGCCAACGACAACAGCCGCTGCTGGCCGTGCTGCTGGCGGGCGGTGAGGTCGGCCAGGCGCCGCAGCCACAGCTGGGCTTCCTGCAGGCGCTGCTGCTCGGCCGTCACAGTTGTGAGCTGGGTCTTGAACTCGGCCACTTCGGATTCCAGCTCGGTTACTTCCTCCGCGTTGAGCAGGGTCACGCCCGCCAGGCCCGCGCGCAGCACTTCCACCTGCTGGGTTTCCTGCTTGGCTTTGTCGAAGGCGGCCCGGGAAATATCGGAGTACTTGCGGGTGTCGGTAATCTTTTCCAGCAGCTGGGCCCGCTCGCCGGGGCTGGACTTCAAAAACTTGGTGAATTCGCCCTGGGCCAGCAGCACCGAGCGCAGAAACTGGCGGTACTCCAGGCCGCTGAGCTCGGCCACCCGGCCCGGTACCTTCGACTTGTAGGTTTCCAGAAACGGCCACTGAGGCGCATCCTCGGGGTTTTCGGGTTCCTGGTATTCACTCAGCTCCATGGTGGGTGGCTGCAGTTTACCGTCGGCCTTCCGGCGCGAGCGGTACTGGCCCCACTTAGCCCGGTAGCGTTTGTCGTTTACCTGAAACTCTACTTCGGCCCAGCTTTCCCCGGTGCCGTGGCTCATTATCTGCTCGGGGCCGCTGCCGTCGTGGCGGGGCACCTGGCCGTAGAGAGCCAGCGTAATGGCGTCCAGAATGGTGGTTTTGCCCGCGCCGGTGGGGCCGGTAATGGCAAACAAGCCCGCATCTGACAGCGGAGAGGCCGCAAAGTCGACTTCATGCTGCCCACGCAGGGAGTTCAGGTTGAAAAAACGGACGCGGAGAATCTTCATGCGGGTAAGCCTCAGACTATGAGGAAACAGCGTTGTCAGAAAGGCGCAACGGCTAATTCAGGTAAGTAAAGATAAGGCAGCAGTAGCTGGTTAGGGCTGCTCTTGGTGCATCCACTCCAGCAACTCGTCGAAGGTGCCTAATAATTCCGGGCGGCTGTCCTCGGGCTCGTCGGCGAGGCGGCGCTCAAACACTTCCCGCTCGGTAAAATCGTGCAGGCTGGGCGTGAGTGGGGCTTCGTCGGCCTCCTCACCCAGGGCCCGCAGCGTGACCAGCCGGAAGTGGCGGCGCGACAACACCTCGATAAGCTTCCGGTCGAGCTGCTCAATGGTTTTGAGCAGTTGTTCGGCTACTTCCAGCTGGGTCAGCTCCGAGCGCACTTCCACATCTACCCAGGCCGGCAGTTGGAATCCGGTGTTGTCGTAGGTAGTCAGAGCGGTAATGACCTCGGCTAGGTCGCCGTGAAAGCGGGCCAGCCGCCGCGTGCCAGGCACCGGCAGCGCCTCCAAGGTGTCGAGCTTGCCCGCGGCAAAATTGAGCAGCAAGATTTCCTTGGGATGGTCAACTTCCGAAAACGAAAGGGGAATAGGGGAGCCGCTGTAGCGAATATGTTCCCGGCCGCCCACGCGCTGGGGACGGTGCAAGTGGCCCAGGGCTACGTAGTCGAAAATTGGGGGGAAATGGTCGGCCGTAACCTGGCCCAGATTGCCCACATGGATGGTCCGCTCCGAATCGGATGGGGCGGCGCCGGCGGCGTAGAGGTGGCCGGTAGCTAGCACCGGCAGGCCCATTTCCTTAAGCTGCCACACCCGCTCAATCTCCGAGACCCGGGCGTAATGGTCGGCAATGCCCTGCTTAATACGAGCCTCACGCTCCTCGGCCGACTCGCCCGGCACCGACAAACGCACGTCTCGGTCGCGCAGGAACGGCACGGCGCACACCACCAGGCCGGGTTTGCCCTCGGCGTCATCCAGCACCAGCACTTGGTCGTCGAAGCAGTCGGGTACGCACCCCACTACGTGCACGCGCAGGTGGCGCAGCAGGCGGGCCGGGGCGTTGAGGGTGGCCGGGGAGTCGTGGTTACCGCCCACGACCACGATGTCGCGGCAGCCAGTGCCGCGCATGTTCAGCAGAAACGAGTAGTACAGCTCCAGAGCCTGGTTGGACGGCGAGCCAGTATCGAAGATGTCGCCGGCCACGACCAGTACCTCCACCTGCTGCTCGCGCACCACTTCTACCAGCCACTCCAGAAAGTAGCGGTGTTCGTCGGTTCGTTCGTGGCCGCTGATAAAGCGTTGGCCGAGGTGCCAGTCGGCAGTATGTAGTACGCGCATGGGCTATTTTAATCTGTCGACGACGTTTTTAGTTCGAATATCAATTGTGTCGGTAAAGTTAATACCCACAATTTCGGAATGAATCAGCCAGGTGAAAGGAGTCAGCTGCCGGCCCGCAACCTGATTCCCGGAGTCAATCTTTCGGGCCTTGTTGGCCGTGGGCTCAAAGCAAAAGCAGGTTTTAATCCATAAGCCCTGGTGGGCCAGAAACTCCCGGTCCCGAATTCGAAAGGAAGTGGCCGTGTCTGGTATTTCGAACACCGCAGTTTCTGCAGCTCCGGCATCTTCGTGAGTACTATCGCCCTGCTCGTACACCAGCTCAAATACCAGCTTATCACCAGGCTCGGTGGTGTACTCGTAATACGTGAATGGAAGAACGTCGCTGCTGTCCTGTCGCGGAGTTAGGGCTAGGCGGGCGTACGGAGTAACGTAAGTGGTATAGTACTCGTAGCGCTTGGGTTGAAGGGGCGGCTTTTGATGGCAGGAAAACACCAGACCTGCCACCAGTATAGCAAGAAATACAAACCAGCCTCTAGCCATGTTTACAGAGGTATATAAAACACCGATTGGCCATCCGCTGCCTGCTTTACGCTTCCTACAACGCCGCAAGCAAAAGACTTCTATAGGCTTAGGCGCACCCGCCGCTCCGTGCTTATGGCGTGGAGACTGGAGTTTTGAACGGTCCACTTGTAGTAAAGCAGGCCGTCGTCGATGCTGGCTGAATCAAGGCAGGAAATGGCGTCGCAGGGGCGGCCTTCTTCGATTAGGTGCTGCTCTTGTTGGGTCTTCAGGTTATGGACGGTCAGAATTGTATCGCCCCATCCTTGCTCTGTTACCAGCAAATTGCGTTTAGCGTCAAAGCACAGCCCGTTGGCAAAAGCCCCTACTGGCTCCTGGGCATTAAGCGGTAGGGCCAGGGTGGGCCAGGCATTCGAGCCGGTAAAGTATTCCAGGAGCATATACTCTTGATTTTCCCACTTTATCTGCAGCCTGTCCGCGAGCATAACGTCAAGCGGCATCTTGTACACCCGCTTTAGCATGGCATTTCCCCAGGCTATGACAAAGGTGCTGTCGGATGATGTTGTGGCGGTGTAGTAGTTGCCGTTCGGAGTCAGATTTTGCTGATTCAGTGTTCTGGTGGTGGCGAGGTAGGAATAGTACCCGGAAGAAACAGTAGCCGCTTTCGATTCACTATAGCCCCGTTGCTCCGTTGAGCAAGCCCCAAGCAGTATAGTACAGAGCCATAAAATTCGGGGAAATGGCATGTAATAAACTAGGTAGTGTCGTCAAAAAACAAAGCAGCGTGAAGTTGCCCGGCGGGTTGCTTCACGCTGCTTGTGTAAAGTGCTAGAAAAACTAGTGAACGGCCTGCTTCTGGAAATCGGTAATGGCCTCGCTCAAATCGTAGATCTGGGCGCCCGGCAAGGCCGCTTCCAGAATACTGCTGCCCGCGGCCGAGCGGTAGCCGCCCGCGCAGTGCACGAGAATAGGCTTGCTGGTGGGCACCTCCTTGGCCCGTTCCCGCAGCTCAGGTAGCGGAATTACCAAAGCATCGGCAAAAATGGGCTGCTTCGCTTCGGTGTAGTTGCGGATGTCGACGATGGTAAAGTCCTCGGGCCGCTCCCGCACGTGCTCCACATCGGCCACCGGACTGGTAGCGGGCAGTACCGAGGGCGTGAGCAGGGCACCTTTGATATTGGCTTCGTAACCGATTTTGGCCGCCTTGCGAATTACGGTGTCCAGGGCAATCTGCGAATCGGCAATGAGGTAGAACGGCTCCGTGGGGCCTACTACTGAGCCCAGCCAGGTTTCAAACTTGCCGCCATCTTGTAGGTTGATGGCGCCCGGCAGGTGGCCTTGTTTAAACTCGGCCTGGGGGCGGGTATCAATAACTACCACGCCGTTTTCCAGGGCGGCATTGGGCTGCACGCGCGGCACGGCCCGCACGCTGTCCTCGAAGGGCAAGGCACCTTGCTTGTTGAGCTGCACGTCGTGGCCGAAGTACTTGGGTACGAAGGGCTGGTCCTCGAGCAGTACCCGCACAAATTCCTGCTCACTCATGGGTTGCAGGGCGTAGTTGGTTTTGAGCTCCTTGCCGATAGTGCTGTCCAGGTCGGTGCTGGTTGTTTTGCCGCAGAGGCTGCCGGGGCCGTGGGCGGGGTATACCCGCGTGGTAGCGGGCAGGGTCATGAGCTTGTTGCGGGTGCTGTGGTACATCTGGGCCGCCAGCTCCTCGCGCTTGTGGCCGCCTACCAGCTCGTTTTCCCGCAGGTCGGGCCGGCCTACGTCGCCCACGAAGAGCGTGTCGCCGGTAAAGACGGCCCGGGTTTGGGCCAAATCGTCGATGAGCAGAACGGAGATGCTGTCGGGCGAGTGGCCGGGAGTGTTGATGGCGTGCAGCTCCACGCTGCCCAGTGTTATCCGGTCGCCGTCGTCGAAGGGACGGTGGGGGTAGCTGGCCTTTACCAGCTTGCTGCAATAAATAACAGCGTCGGTTTCCTGTGCGATTTCCAGGTGCGACGACACAAAATCAGCGTGCGGATGGGTTTCAATGATGGCCACGATATTGGCCTCATGCTCATCGGCGAAATCATAATACTGCTGCGGGTCCCGGGCCGGGTCGATGATGGCAACCTGCCGGCCGCAGCGAATGGCGTAGCTGGCGTGGGCCAGGCCCTTGTCGTAGAATTGCTGAATCTGTACCGACGCGGTACTACTGGGAAGGGGACTCATGGGGTGTAACGTTGGTGAGCCGCCGGACTTCGAAAAGCAGGCGAATAGGTCAAATATAACAAACGAGAGCGGGAAATTGGGGTTGGTCAGAACCTAATTACTTGGTGCGAAAATAATCAGGCGCCGCCAGCTGAGGTACAATACAGGGTAACAGGTGGCCGCGTAGTTCGGTGTCTATAAATACGTTATTAATAAGTGAATTAAATATTATAGTCGATAGATATTGTTCGTTGTATCTTCTGTTTTGACAAAACTTGCCCTATTCAAAAGGCAAAAGAAGGTACCGGCGAATTGTTGATGGCCCAGTAGTTTCTTCGCTGGGGAAAGGTCATGCATCAGCCAATAATGGTGGAGCATTGCCGGGTACGGTCCGAAGCCGAGGCATTGACCTGGCTGGAGTTAAACGCAACAGAGCCCGGCGCAAGATGCACCGGGCTCTGGCAAGAGTAATGAAAGGCCTGTCAGGCGATGCCGCTATTAACGGCCCTGACCCGAGAGGAAGTATGCCCGGCGGGGCAGGTACACGTCGTTGTACACGCTGGGATTGAAGACATTCTGTAGGGTTACCTCAAACTGCTTTTGGGCGCCCGCCTGGTCGCCGGCCCGGTCGCGGGCATACGATTCGGCCGCCTGACGAATCTGGTCCCGCTGGGTGGTGGTCAGGCCCCCGGGAATGCCGCGCTCAAAACGGGTTAGAATGGCCGAGGCTTCCTGCACGTTGGTGCGGGTACCTGATTGTGGGCGCTGGCCCTGACCGGACAAAAAGTAATTCCGGTTGGCTAGGTACACGTCGTTGTACACGCTGGGATTGAAGACATTCTGCAAGGTTACCTCAAACTGCTTTTGGGCGCCCGCCTGGTCGCCAACCCGGTCACGGGCATACGACTCAGCGGCCTGCCGGATCTGGTCCCGCTGGGTGGTGGTTAGGCCCCCGGTGATACCCTGCTCGAAGCGGTTGAGAATGGCCGCGGCCTGCGCAGTGGTGGATTGCGTCTGACGGGCTCCGCCACCATTGCCCCCATTTCCACCGGGCCGTGGCGTACGGTTCACCTGCCCGCGGCCCGAGAGAAAGTAGTCACGGTTGGCCAGATACACGTCATTGTAAATACTAGGGTTTAGTACGTTCTGCAGCGTTATTTCAAACTGCTTCTGAGCACCGGCCTGGTCGCCGGCCCGGTCGCGGGCATACGACTCAGCCGACTGCCGGATCTGGTCCCGCTGGGTGGTGGTCAGGCCCCCGGTGATGCCGCGCTCAAAGCGGGTTAAAATGGCCGAGGCCTCCTGCACGTTGGTGCGGGCACCCGTTTGCGGCCGCTGTCCTTGTCCCGAAAGAAAGTAGTTGCGGTTGGCTAGGTACACATCGTTGTAGATGCTCGGGTTCAGTACATTTTGCAGCGTTACCTCAAACTGCTTTTGAGCACCAGCTTGGTTGCTGCCCCGGTCACGAACGTACGATTCAGCCGCCTGGCGAATCTGGTCCCGCTGGGTGGTGGTCAGTCCACCAGTAATGCCTTGCTCGAAGCGGTTGAGAATAGCTGCGGACTGTGCCGCGGGCGAACCCTGCTGAAACACGGTGGCTACGGGAGCGGCAATGGGAGCAGCAAAAGAAGGAGCCTGCAAGGCAAAAGCCACGAGGAGCTGAGGAACTATGAAGGTAGATTTCATGTGCAATTGGTAGAAAGGAAAGAAAATTCAGGAGATATCCGGCGCCTTTCAATTGTCATACCAAAAGTGAAAGGCCCTGTTTCCTGAGGCGCCGTTTATACGTGGGTTTGGTAGATAGGATGATTTTGAGGTCAAATAATCTTGTTCTGCTGCGTAAGCCCGAAATCGGTAGCTAGAATCCGGATTTCGATAAGCCATTGAAAAAGAGCCTGGAATAAAGGCCTTGAGTTATCCAAGTATCAGCGTAAACCGTTAGCCTAAAGTGCAAAGTCAGGCGATGTGAAAAGCAGGGGACATAAGGTGGCACCATACCACTGGCTAGGCACGGTAAAGCGTGGGACGAGCAGGTTTGGGATAGAGGATCTAAGTCGTTCAGCCCAGGAACTGATGTATAAGCGAGCAGCAGAAATCAGCTTGGTGCTTGCGGACTGGCTTCGGAGGCTGCACCGTGCAACTAAGTGGTGGCACTTGGCTCTTTAACCGGCGAATGCTGATTATCGCCTATATTCGGGCTCCTGATACCGAATTTGAAAATTCCATACCTCTCACCTTTCTTTCTTCTCTCTTTTCTATTGTATGGCAAATATTTTCGCCAAAAAACCACTGGCTATCCTGCTCGGTGAGGCCAACTCCTCCGGGGAAGGGGCTCTCAAACGCACGCTGGGCGCGGCCAACCTCGTTGCCTTGGGCGTGGGCGCCATCATCGGGGCCGGCCTATTTGTGCGCACCGCTGCCGCCGCTGCCCAAGCAGCTGGTCCGGGCGTAACGCTGGCCTTCATCGTGGCCGCTATTGGCTGCGCTTTTGCGGGCTTGTGCTACGCCGAGTTTGCCGCCATGATTCCCATTGCCGGCTCGGCCTACACGTATGCCTACACCACCATGGGCGAGTTTGTAGCCTGGGTTATCGGCTGGGCCCTGATTATGGAATACGCCCTGGGAGCCGCAACCGTGTCCATTGCCTGGAGCGAATACCTGAACAAGCTCTTGCAGGTCTTTGGGATGAGTATACCCTACGAATGGTGCCACTCGCCTTTCGAAAGCGCGGCCGTAAATGGCGTGATGGAGCAGGGCTTTGTCAACCTGCCCGCCTTGTTTATCATCATCGTGCTCAGCCTGCTGTTGATTAAGGGCACGCAGGAGTCGGCGACCTTCAACGCCATTATCGTGGTGGTGAAAGTGGCCATTGTGCTGATTTTCATTGCTGTAGGCTGGCAGTTTATTGAGCCCGCCAACCACACGCCCTACCTGATTCCCGAAAATGCCGAGCCAGTGAAAAACGCGGCCGGTGAAATTGTTCGTGAGTACTCGGCCTGGAACAAGCACGGCTGGGGCGGTATCCTTGGCGGTGCGGCCATCGTGTTCTTCGCCTTTATTGGCTTCGATGCCGTGAGTACCGCGGCCCAGGAAGCCAAGAATCCCAAGCGCGACATGCCCATTGGTATCCTCGGCTCTTTGGCCGTATGCACCGTGCTCTACATCCTGTTTGGCCACGTGCTGACGGGCGTAGCCAACTGGCGCGAGTTTGCTGACCCGGCCAAGGGCGGCGAAGCTTCGGTAACCTACGCTATTAAGGAGCACATGCCCGGTTTCGAATGGCTGAGCACGGCCGTTACGGTGGCTATTCTGGCCGGCTTCTCGTCGGTAATTCTGGTGATGCTCATGGGCCAGAGCCGCGTGTTCTTCTCCATGGCCAACGACGGTCTGATGCCGAAAGCTTTTTCGGAGTTGCACCCCAAGTACCGCACGCCTTATAAGTCGAACCTGGCCCTGCTGGTGTTCGTGGGCGCCTTTGCCGGCTTCGTGCCCGGCTCCCTGGCCGGCGACCTGACCTCGTTTGGAACCCTGCTGGCCTTCGTGCTGGTGTCTATCGGCGTGTGGCTGATGCGCAAATCGGATCCGGCGCAGTTCCGTCCGTTCCGCTCGCCGCTGTCGTCGCCGGCTTTCCCTCTGGTTCCGTTTATGGGCGCTGCTATCTGCCTGCTGATGATTGCGGCCCTGGACGCCAACACGCTGAAGCTGGCCATGGTCTGGATGCTGTTGGGCTTCGTGGTCTACTTCATCTACGGCAAGAAAAACTCCAAGCTGCAGCAGGGCATCGTAGTAGTGCCTACTGAACTGGAAGAGCAAGCATTCATTGAGCCCGACGTGCATAACCGCTAGGCTCCTGCTTACTACACGAAAAAGCCCCGTCAGCCCGCTGACGGGGCTTTTTGTTTACAAGGAACCCAGCGTTTAAAGCGGCACCAGCTAAAAGGCCAAGCGCTGCCAGGTGCTTCTTACTTCTTGGCTTTGGAACTCACGGACGAGACTTCGCTTTGCAGCTTGATAACCCGGTCGCCGTTTTCCTGCACGATAACAAAGGCCGGGTTTTCCGGGGTGCCGTTGCGGGTGATGTCGCTGCCCTTGAGCTTGCGCGTCACGGGTTCCTTATGGGTTTCTTCGATTTTGCCGGTGGCCGTGCCGGTGCCGTATTTCCAGCTGACTTGAGTGCCTTTGCGCATGGTGGGTAAGGTTTGGAGCGAAGTATAGTTCTACGTACTGTGCTTGCCCCGGAAATGTTAAGCTTAACGCCTCCCGGTGTTTGCGGATTTTTCAGGAAAAACGGCCGAAAAGTGCGAGTCTGCCGCTACCTTTCCAGTCCGATGCTTCTTTCATCATCATCCCCCGTTTTTCCATGTCACCATCTCTACGCCAGCTAGGCCTGGCCGGCGGCTTGCTGCTCAGCACTGCGGCGGCCTATGCCCAGCCCAGCACGTACCCGCGCAACGGCGTGTACGACCAGCGGCCCGGGCTCTACGCCTTCACCCACGCCACCATTTTCACCGACTACAAAACCCGCCTCAACGACGCCACGCTCCTTATCCGGGACGGCCGGGTGGAGGCAGTGGGTACGGGCGTGAAAATCCCGGTCGGCGCCGTGGTTACCGACCTTAAAGGCCGCTTCATTTACCCCGGCTTCGTGGACCTGTACGCCAGCTACGGCGTGCCCGAAGTGAAGGCACCCGAGCGGCAGGGCCGGCGCAGCGGACCGCAGTTTGAAAGCCAGAAAGCCGGAGCCTACGACTGGAACCAGGCTATTCACCCCGAAATCAGTGCTGCTGAGCTCTTCAAGGTCAACGAAGACCAGGCCGATGCCTACCGTCGTATGGGCTTCGGGGCTGTGCTTACCCAGCAGGCCGATGGTATTGCCCGCGGCACGGCGGCCCTGGTTACGCTCAATACGGCCCGCAAAGAGCAGGAGGTAGTGCTGGCCGACCGCGCCGCCGCTTCGTTTTCTTTCGACAAGGGCAGCAGCACCCAGGATTATCCTAGCTCCCTGATGGGCAGCATTGCGCTGCTGCGCCAGACCTACCTGGACGCCGACTGGAATCAGCGCAACCCGACTAAGGAGCAAAACCTGTCACTCCGGGCCTTCAACCAGCAGCGTCAGCTCCCCCAGATTTTCGACGTGCGCGACAAGCAGTCGGCGCTGCGGGCTGATAAAGTAGGGGACGAGTTTGGGGTGCAGTACATCCTCAAAGGCCGTGGTGACGAGTACCAGCGCCTGGCCGACATTCAGGCGACTAAGGCCCCGCTCATTGTCAGCCTCAACTTCCCGGATGCCTATAATGTGGATGACGTGTACGACGCCTCTCGCATTTCGCTCGAGGAGCTCAAGCACTGGGAAATGGCCCCAGCCAACGCAGCTATTTTGGCCAAGGCTGGTGTGCCCTTCGCGCTGTCGGCCGCCGACCTCAAGGACAAGAAGAAGTTTCTGCCCAACCTGAAAAAGGCCATTCAGTACGGCCTGACCGAGGAGCAGGCCCTACGCGCCCTTACCGCCACACCCGCCGAGCTGATCAAGCAGCAAAACCAGGTCGGCAGCCTTAAGGCTGGTATGGTCGCCAACTTCCTGGTGTGCTCCAACCGCCTGTTTGCCGACGACAACGTGCTGCTCGACAACTGGGTGCAGGGCCAGCGCTACCAGCTCAGCACCGTGCCCAGCGACTACCGCGGCGTGTACACGCTCAAAATCGGTAGCCAGCCCGAAATGAAAATGCTGGTGGCCGGCAAGCCCGAAGCACCCGAAATGCGCATTGCCGTGGCGCCCAAAGACACGGTGCGCGGCACTTTGTCGGTAAATGGCGAACTGGCTACCATCGTGTATAACCCCACGCCCAAAACCAAGGGTGCGGCTATTCGCCTCAGCGGCTTCTACACGCCCGAAACCCGCCTGTTTCAGGGCGACGGGCAGCTGGCCGATGCCTCGCAGGTGAAGTGGAGCGCCCAGCGCCAGGAGGAAGCTACCCGCGCCGCCCGCCGCGACTCGGCCAAAGCGCCCGAGCCCGTGCAGATTGGCCAGGCCCTGTTTCCCTTCGTAGCCTTTGGCCGGACCCAGGTGCCTCAGCAGGAAACGGTGGTTATTAAGAATGCCACCGTGTGGACCAGCGAGGCCGCCGGTAGGCTCGAGAACACCGACGTACTGCTTCAGAACGGCAAAATTGCCAAGATCGGCAAGAACCTGAGCGTACCTAAAGGCGGCCGCAGCATCGACGGCACCGGCAAGCACCTCACGCCCGGTATTATCGACGAGCACTCCCACATTGCCATCAGTGAGGGCGTAAACGAAGGCACTCAGGCCGTGACCAGCGAAGTGCGGGTCAGCGACGTGGTAGATGCCGAGGACATTGACGTGTACCGCGACCTGGCAGGGGGCGTGGTGGCTTCGCAGCTGCTGCACGGCTCGGCCAACCCCATCGGCGGGCAGTCGGCCCTGATAAAGCTGCGCTGGGGCATGACCGCCGAGCAAATGAAAATTGAGGGTGCGCCGGGCTTCATCAAGTTTGCCCTGGGCGAAAACGTGAAGCAAAGCAACTGGGGCGAAATGAACGTGCTGCGTTTCCCCCAGACCCGCATGGGCGTGGAGCAGGTGTTTGTGGATGCCTTCACCCGGGCCAAGGAGTACGAGCAGGAGTGGAAGGCCTGGAACAAGCTGGGCAAGGGCAAGCAGAAGAAAGGGGAGGCCCCGCGCCGCGACCTGGAGCTCGAAGCCTTGGTTGAAATCCTGAACCAGCAGCGCTTCATTACCTGCCACAGCTACGTGCAAAGCGAAATCAACATGCTGCTCAATGTGGCCGACCGCATGGGCTTCAAGGTCAACACCTTCACCCACATTCTGGAAGGCTATAAAGTGGCCGACAAGATGAAGGCCCACGGCGTGAATGCCAGTACCTTCTCCGACTGGTGGGCTTACAAAAATGAGGTGCGCGACGCTATTCCGTATAATGCCGCCATCATGCACGACGCGGGCCTGAACGTGGCCATCAACTCGGACGATGCCGAAATGAGCCGCCGCCTCAACCAGGAAGCAGCCAAAACGGTAAAGTACGGCGGCTTGTCGGAAGAGGAAGCCCTGAAGCTGGTGACCATCAACCCGGCCAAGATGCTCCACCTCGACAAGAACATGGGGAGCATTAAGGAAGGCAAGGACGCCGACGTAGTGCTCTGGAACGACCACCCGCTCAGCGTATATGCCCACGCGGAGCGCACCTTCGTGGATGGCCGCCAGATGTTCGACGTGGAATCGGACGCCAAGATGCGCCAGGAAGTAGAAAAGGAGCGGCTGCGCATCGTGCAGAAAATGTTGGACGCTAAGAAAGCTGGTGCCCCGACTCAGGGTGCCACGGCCAAGGCTAACAAGCACTTCCACTGCGACACGATGGGCGAAGACAAGGAACTGGACAACTAAGCTGGTCGCCTTTTTCGCTGAAAAGTCATCTGCTTCAACTTATTTAACTGCATTCTCATGCGTTTTTCCGCATTATTTCTTTCTCTAACCCTGCTCACGGCCACACCGCTGCTGGCCCAGGTGCCGGCCCCGGCGCCGGTCCAGAGTAAGCCCGTGCTGCTCGTGGGCGGCACCCTGCACGTGGGCAACGGCACCGTGGTTCCCGACGCTGCCGTCGCTTTCGATAAAGGCCGCATCACCTACGCCGGGGCCCAGTCGGGCTTCAGCCAGGACAAATCGGCTTTTGAGGTGGTCGACGTGAAAGGCCAGGAAATCTACCCCGGCCTGATTCTGCCCAACACCACCCTGGGCCTGACCGAAGTAGAAGCCATCCGGGCCACCGTCGACGAGCGGGAAGTGGGTATGCTCAACCCCAACGTGCGGGCCCTGATTGCCTACAACACCGATTCCGACATCATCCCGACCGTGCGCACCAATGGCGTGCTGCTGGCCCAGGTGACGCCCCGCGGCGGCATGCTTTCGGGCCAGAGCAGCATCGTGCAGCTCGACGCCTGGAACTGGCAGGACGCGGCTGTAAAGGCCGATGACGGCCTGCATCTGAACTGGCCCCCAATGGTGCTCAAGCTCAACCCGACGGAAGACCAGATGATGGTGGACCGGCGCGAAAAAACCCGGCAGCAGCAGCTGCGCGAGTTGGAGCAGCTGCTCTCAGAAGCCTCGGCTTACCGTGCCCTGCCCGCCGGCCGCAAGGAAAACCTGCGTCTCTCCTCCCTCAGCGGCCTGTTCGACGGGTCTAAAACGCTGTTTGTACACGCCGACTACGGCAAGGAAATCATCGAGGGCGTGCGGTTTGCCAAGCGCCTGGGCGTGCAGAAGGTCACCGTCATCGGGGCCCGCGACGCCTGGATGATGCTCGATTTCCTCAAGCAAAACGACGTGGCCGTGGTTTTATCCCGGATTCACGCCCTGCCCCGCCGCTCGGGCGACGACTACGACCTGCCCTACAAGCTGCCCAGCCTGCTGCAGCAAGCCGGCGTGCGGTTCTGCCTCGACTATGAAGGCGACCAGGAAACGGCCGGCTCCCGCAACCTGGCCTTTATTGCCGGTACCGCCGCCGGCCACGGCCTGACTAAGGAACAAGCTCTGACGGCCGTCACGCTCAGCCCCGCGCGCATTATGGGCGTAGATAAAGACTATGGCAGCCTGGAAGCGGGTAAAAGCGCCACGTTGGTCGTGAGCAGCGGTGATTTGCTGGATATGCGCACCAACAACGTAACCCGTGCCTTCATCGATGGTCGGGCCTTCAACATGACCAACAAGCAGACGTACTTAAACCAGAAGTTTCGGTCAAAGTATGGGATGAAATAGTCCATTCTTTCCCTTTGCAAGCAAGGCGCGGCTCACTTAGAGCCGCGCCTTGTTGGTTTTCAAACCAGGCTGTAATCTGGCAGGAAGTGTATATTATTTTGGCATTAGTCTGAGTTTCAAGCCCCCAATATCTTGAAATGCACTGCCTAAAGCACGATATATGATTTTTGTAACTATTAAGTGTAATATATCAATAACACTGATTTTTGGAAAGTAGATAGTATTTGTTTAAGTTTAAACTGTATTACTAAGTGAGGCACTGCTTGACTTAGCAGGGAAGTAGAAGTGAAGTTGGCTTAGGGTATTGGGTTTACCCGGTTGTGGTCTAGTGAACGTTGCGCAAAACCTCTGATTCCATCTGTATATGACCAAAACGGCTACTGTAAACTCAGCTTCAATCAGCCTGTTTTAGCATTTATTTATACATAAATGTCTAAATAACAATGGATTGCAGTTTAGCAGTAGCACTGCAAAGCATAGATGTTAGTCCAGGATCTTTTTCCTTATCAAAGTAGATTTAAGAATTTAAACCAGATTGAATAAAAATTTAGCTTGATATGATGCAATATAATAATAACATCTTTATATTTGTTAAGAGCCCAGTAGGCTGAAGTAGCGAATGTTTTCCTTCACTCTGATTTCCGTCCCCATTTGAAGTTTCTCTTCCATTTCAACACCTAACTCAACACATCATGGCGTCCAAAATTCTATCCTTTATTTGCCACGTGCCCCCAATGATGCCCGGCGCATTCCCATCTGCTGCTGCTGCGCCCGCCAAAACGAGCCGGGGAGCTGAGCGGAAAACCGATTCCAAAAGCTCGGGGGGCATTTTACTGCCATTTACGAGAATGAGCGGTTTGTCCGCTTCAAGTATATCAATAACACCAATGACTAATCTGCCCCAGTGGTAGAAAGCTGAAGCTCCCGCAGAATTACTTGCTACTCCCGGCGGAGTAGAGCCTGAATAGGTTTGCGGGAGCTTCAGCTGCCGGGGCTGCCCCGGATTTCATTTAACTTGCACGCCAGTTCATCCTTTTTGCGTGCATGATTCGTTCCCCGCGTAGCCTCCTGTTGTTTCTGTTCCTGCTGCTGGCTAGCTCGTTGGCTGCCCAGCAAGCTGCTTTTATTCCGGAAGAAAATGCGTGGTATGGGGTAGTGGCCCGCGGTAGCGGCCGTTCCCTGGATATCACCGGGTCGTCGGCGGAGGCTGGGGTAGCAGCTGTGCAGTGGGAGTTTACGCACGCATCCAGCCAGCAGTGGCGCTTTGTGCGCATCACGGCTGGTGGCGAATACTACCGCCTTGAAGCCAAGCACAGCAACAAATGCCTCACGGTTGAAAAGCCTGACGAAAACGCTCACTTGGCCCAACGGCCCTGGACGGGCAGCTTCTACCAGCAGTGGAAGCTCGTGCCGGCCGGCCCCATTGGCAGCTACGAACTGGTAAACCGCGGCAACGATAAGTGTGCCGCTATTGCCGCCTCCGATAAGTTCAACGGAACTCCCATTGTGGCACAGCGCCCCGCTAACCGGGCTACGCAGCAGTGGCGTCTGTTTAAGCTGCATCTTAACCTAGATGCCAGCCAGCCCGGCTTTGGCCCCATCGAGGCCCTGACGGCCCTGAACACACCCGGCAATGAGCTGCAGCCGGTCTTGACGCCCGATGGCAAGACATTGTACTTCGCCCGGACCAAATTTGCGGGCAATACCGAAGGCAACACCGATTCGGGGATATCTGGGTAAGCCAGTCGACCGACGGGCAAACCTGGGGCCCCGCTGTGCGGCTGGATGCGCTGAACACACGCCAGAATAATGGCGTGATGGCGGTGGTGGGAGCCGATGGCAGTCAGCTGCTGGTGCGCGGGCTATATGAGCGCGACGGAAGTTTCCGGGACGAAGGCGTGTCGTTGATAGCGCGGGCGGCTAGCACCAAGGGCAAGCCCGACCGGCCCCAGCCGCTGACGATCAGTAATTACTATACGGCCGGGGCTGCAACAACCTTTTTTATGGCCGCCGACCAGAAGACCCTGCTGCTGTCCTTGGAGCGGGGCGACTCGTTTGGTGGCAACGACCTGTACGTGAGCCGGCCCAAGGCCGATGGTACCTGGGGGAGCCCCAGAGCCTGGGCGGGGTGCTGAACTCGCCGGGTTTTGAGTTTGCCCCCTGGCTGGCTCCCGATGGCCGCACCCTGTACTTTTCTTCCTACGGACACGCCGGCTACGGCGGGGCCGATATTTTCGTGAGTACCCGCCTGGACGATACATGGTCGAAGTGGAGTGAGCCCCGCAACCTGGGACCTACGCTCAACGGGCCAGGTTTTGACGCCTACTTTATGCTCAGTCCCGATGGCAAGCAGGCGTACTACGCCGCTTCCCGCACAACCAATGGCCCGGCCGAACTGTATCGTACGGCCGCTAGCGTCACTCCGCCCACCGATACGACCAAGCCTGCCGCACCGGAAGCTCCAGCGGTGGCCCGCCGCGCCCTGCTCACGGGTAAGGTAATAGACGCCAAGACGCGCGCGGCGGTAAAGGCCGAAGTGAAGGCCATTCGTCTCGATAATGACATTGCCTTTAACGCCACCGTGCGCACCGACGCTTCGGGCTCCTTCCAGTTTTCCCTGCCGCCGGGTAGCTACCGGCTGGCGGCTGCCAGCCCGAATTACCTCACCGGCACCGACACGGTGCGCATGGTAGCAACGCTTACCCGGGAAATAGCCCTGGTGCCGGCCGCGGTGGGAGGCAAGCTAGAACTGCCCACCCTGATTTTTGCCCAGGGCAAATACACCTTGCTGCCGGCTTCCTACGCCGAACTCAACCGCTTGGCCCGCACCCTTACTGACAACCCCACGGTGAGTATTCGCCTGGAAGGACACACCGACAATCAGGGCAATGCTGACCTGAACCAGAAGCTGTCAGAAGATCGGGTAAAGGAAGTGCGGCGCTACCTCGTCACGCGGGGCGTTGCCGAGGGCCGCATTACGACCGTGGGCTTTGGGGGCAGCAAGCCCCGCGCCAGCAACGCCAAGGAAGAAACCCGCAAGCTGAACCGCCGCGTGGAATTCACGATAACCAAGCAGTAGCTTTCTGCGAATACAAGCAGGCTTCGTTTCTCGTAATTCACCGTCCATTGGCTGGTTTAGCCTCTCTGCTGCATGAAAGCTACTATCGTTCGTCAATATGAACTGCCCAATTTGCCGTCTGCGTCGGGCATTGAGCTGGTCGGTAATACGGCCTATATTATCGGCGACGATTCCCCGTTTCTGTATAGCTGCTCCGCCGAGTCATTGGCGCCGAATACACCCTTGGCCTTGTTTGAAACGGCCCACTTCAGCTCGGGCCGCATCCCGAAGGACCGTAAGCCCGATCTGGAGTGCCTGACTGCCATTACAACCGGCCCCGAAACGGCGCTGCTAGCCTGCGGCTCGGGAGCTACGGCGGCCCGGGAGCAGGGCTTCTGGGTGGCCTTGCCCGCTGGCCCCGGCACGGCTACGGTCCAGCCCGTGTCCTTAAGCCGGCTGTATGCGGCGCTGCGGCAGGTTTTGCCCAAAGGCATTACCCTGAACTTGGAAGCTGCGGCGGCCACGGATACGGAGCTGCTGCTGTTTCAGCGCACGGTGGGGGCCGCTGCCGGCAACATTGTGTTCCGGCTGCCATTGGCCGCGGCTCTGGAATGCATCCGGCACCAGCGCGAAGTGCCGCCCGTGCAGCTACAGCATTTTGCCCTGCCCACTATTGAGGGCAAAGACGCGGGCTTTTCCGGAGCCTGTACTTTTGATAATAAGGTCTTTATCACCGCTTCGGTGGAAGACACCGCGGACGCCATTGCCGACGGCGAGGTGCTGGGCAGCTTCGTAGGGGTACTGCCCGCTCCATCAGCTACTACCAAAGCAACGGCGCTACAGATGGCACACTTGGTGCTGCCCAATGGGCAACCTTACCGCGGCAAAGTGGAAAGCATCGTGGTGCGCCGGCCGCTCGGGGCAGGTCGGTATGAGGCCCTGCTGGTGACGGATGACGACGCGGGCGGCTCCACGGCGGTACTCATCGAACTGCACGCGGCGTAAGCTACTGCGGCTCGTTTGCGGTAAGGCTAATTTTACGCAGCTGCCGGGCCAGCACGACGGCGCGGCCTGTAGCAAACTCAACCAGCATGGAGCCGTTGCGGCCCCGGATGCATTTGCCCCGCTCGTCGCGCACGGCCTGGCATAGCTGCCCAACCAAGGGCGAATTGGTAAGACGGGCCAGCCGGTCGCCAAGGTAGCGGTAGGCACTCATGCGGTGACAGGTTTCGGACGCCGCCAGATAAAGCCGTCCAGCACGTAGTGCGTGGCCTGGGGCAAAGCCAGCAGCGGCACCAGCCAGGCCAGCAGCGTCGGGCTGCTGATGGCAGGCAAGTGCTGAAACCAGTTGAACACCGAGGCGTGTTCCCGCCACACCAGTCCGTCCCAGATGCCTTCCTCGAGGTAAGCCAGGCCAAAGAGCAGCCCCAGAAAGCCGACAATGGCGTAGATCTGGCCCAGGGGACGATGGGTGCCGGTGTTGGCAGCGGACCGGCTAATCCAGATCAGGGCCAGGTAGGGAATGCCGTGCGACACCACGTTGAGCAGGGTAAAGGCCAGGTCGCCGTTGAAATACACGATGCCGAAATACCAGGAAACCGCCGTGCCGCCCAGTAACAGGTTGCGGGGCCAGTTGAAGGTGCGGTAGAGCAGCCACTGGCGCGTTTCTTTGGCCAGATACAGCAGCAGCAGGGTCACATAAAGCAGGGTAGCCAGAAGCCGGCCGGTGGGCCAATCGTGCTGCAGAAAGTCGCCCTCCACGAACCAGGTAAAGTTGCGCGGTGCCGATAAGTGCCAGTAAACCAAGGGGTAAATAGTGGCGTAGTAGACCAGTACGGTGTCGAGCCAGCGGTGGGGCTGAGTAGGCTCCTGGCGCTGGTAGAGGCGCAGAAAACCGTATTGCTGCCGGATAAAGTGAAACACGGCCAAGTAGGCCAGGACCCGCCAAAACACCAGTCCGCCCAACTGGTGCAAGGCCACGCCGGCCGCGTAGCAACCCAGCGGAACCAGCCAGAGTAGGCGCTGCTGCTCCCGCCGCCGGGTCGAATCGAAGTAGGTACGAAACAGGGTGCTGTAGACGTGGGCCACATCAATGAACACGACCAGCACTACCCAGCCCACCACAGGCATCTGGGCGGAGGTGCGGAAATGAGTCGGTAGCAGCAAGACCAGCAGCAGTGCCACGAAGGGCGGCGACAACAGCCAGAGCCCGTCGAAGGCGGCGGAGCGAATCCAGGGTTGGGCTTGTCTCATACCGCGCCGAGTAATTGGCGGGCCGCCCGGATGCCCTGGTAAAAGCCTTCTTCGAAAATGGACATACCGCTCAGGTCGGTGTGGGCAAAAAACAGTTTGTTGCGCAGGGGCCGGGCGGCCTGCTGCCGGCTTGGGTGCCATACCGAGCCAGGCGTGGGGGCCACCATGCCGTGGCCCCACACCCAGACGTCGGCCTGCTGCACCCGGGCCGTGATACCGCGGTGGGCTTTTTCCAGGTCGGCCAGAATCTGGGTGAGCCACTGGTCGTAGGTGTTTTTGTACGCGTTGCGGCGGGCCACCTGCGGTAATTCTTCGGCCAGGGGCCAATAATAGGTAATCACCTTCTGCTGAGTGCCGAGCTGCACGTCCTGCTGATTGGCATTCACGTAGCCAACGGCTTTGGAGCCGTAGATGACGTTGTCCCAGCTAAGCGGGGCGCCGGGGCCCTGGGCAGGCCGTCGATGGTGAGGTTGGCTACCACCCAGGGGGCGCGGTGCAAGGTCAGCGGCACGAGGCCGGGCGAATCCGGGAGCAGGCGTTGGGTTACAAACTGGGGCGTGGCCAGCAGGGCCTGCCGGGCTTCGACGCGGAGCGTTTCGTGGGTATGGGCATCGTAGGCCAGTACGCTCACGCCGGCGTCGGTTTCCTCCACGGCGTAAGCCAGCGTGTGGGGCAGAATGCCGGTAGCAGCCTGTTGGCGCAGGTGTTCAACCAAAAAGTTGTTGCCCTGGGGCCAGGTCAGCACGTCGCTGCTTTCGGCGTTGTGAGCCCGACCCTTGCGCGAAGCAAAGTAGTGAATACCAGCCCAGGCCGAGGTATGCTGGGCCGTGGTGCCGTAGTCGTCCTTGCAGCAGTAGTCGAGGTGCCAGCGCAGGTACTCGGAGGTGAAGCCGTGCTGCGCCAGGTAGTCGGCCAGGGAAATAGCGTCGAGCTGACGAAACTGCTCGTCCGTAGAGGAAGCGTCGACGGGAATCATGAAGGCGTCGCGGCCGTCGTGGCCTTTGGCTTGGCGGAAGTCCTCAATGAGCTGAAAGAAACGGGCTATTTGTTCCCTGTCAGCGGTTGGTACGCCCATTTCCGGCACGAGGCCGGTTTGCCAGTGCCCGTTGATGTGCAGCCGCTCCTCCGGGTCGTGGCAGAGGTGGTACTCGTTGTAAATCGGCAGGCCGCTGGGCGAGGTGCCCGTAATAGTGCCGGTTTCGCGCAGAAAGTCCAGCAGCTCAGTATTGCGCGGGTCGGGCAGGGGTAGGTAGTGGGCGCCCCAGGGAAAGGCCGAAGTGGAATTGCGGCCGGCGGCAGAGTTGCCGCCCACCTGCTCATCGAGTTCCAGAAGCAACACGTTGTGCTGCCCGTGCCGGTGCAGCCACCGCTTAGCCGAAAGGCCAGCCACGCCGCCCCCGATGATAACCACGTCGGCGCGCAGGGTGCGGGTAGGAGCGGGAAGCTGGCTGGGTTTCCAAAGCTTGTGGCCGGTGGCTTGGTTGGCTCCGCGCAAGGTACCCCGAATATGAGCCCGCGCGGAGCCGGGGGCGCAGGATTCGAGCAGGCCCGGGCTTAGCAGCAGTCCGGCCACACCCAGGCCGGCGCGGCCGAGAAACTCGCGGCGGCCGGGCATAAACGGGCAGTGGGACGAATTAGCGGCAGACATCAGGTAAGAAAATAGAAAGCAGAAGGGATGCGTTACCGCTTAGGAAAAACTTCCATCTTCTTTCCCAGGGTTGGAAATAAAGAGAAGGAGCAGCGGAATGAAGAGTGGAGCGTCCGATAAGAAGGCCGAAGCGTCCAATATGAAGATGCGAGAACCGGAAATCGAGTTTCGAGAACTCGAAATTGGATAGCGAAGATCGGAAGTCGGGTTTCGGGAATCAAAACAGGAATATCGGAAGCTTCGGCAGACGTAGCGTGGGTGCGAAAACGAGTTGATGAAGCCTGGAAGCGTAAGGGAATCATTCGGAAAGCTCCGGCAGACTGCGGCATGCAGCGTTAGCTTGCCTGAACTCGCTCGGAAAGATGATTTCCGGCCGGGCCCTAGTGCGTGTAAGGCCCCCAGTCGTCCTCGAAGTAGCGGACCAGGGCCTGGTTGTTGAGCTGGTTGATTTCGGTGGGCACTTCGGCCATGTCGGGCGGGAAGTGGAGCATTTCCTTCAGGGTAGCGGCCGTGAGGTAACGCAGGCCCTGGGGCAGCTTCCCGTCGCCGCGCCAGTGGCCGTTGCGGCCGGCCAGGACGTAACCCCACTCCCCGAAGGAAGGCACGTAGGTATGGTAGGGAATGGTGTGAAAACCAGCGGCCTGCAGGGTGTGGCTGATGCACCAGAACGACTTCTGAGCCACGTAGGGCGAAGTACTCTGCACCACCATCAGGCCGCCGGGCGCCAGCAGCTTGTGCAGCTCAGTATAAAAGGAAGTGCTGTAGAGTTTGCCGATAGAGTAGTTGGACGGGTCAGGGAAGTCGATAACCAGCAGGTCGTAGCGGGTAGTGTCTTGGCGCACCCACTGGTAGGCGTCGCCGTTGATTACCTGCACTTTGGCGTTGTTCAGCGCGCCTTTATTGAGGGCCAGCAGCATTTGGTTGTGCTGAAACAAGTGGGTCATACCCGCGTCGAGGTCGACGAGGCGAATCTGTTGCAGCTGCGGGTACTTGAGCAGCTCGCGCACGGCCAGCCCGTCGCCGCCGCCCAGCACCAGCACGCGCTTGGCCTTCGGCAACGCTTGCATGGCCGGGTGCACCAGGGCTTCGTGGTAGCGGTACTCGTCGGCGGAGCTGAACTGCAGGTTGCCGTTGAGAAAAAGGCGCAACTCCCGGTTGTTGCGGGTAAGCACAATGCGCTGGTACACGGTGCTTTTGCTGTAGATCACCTGGTCCTGAAACGCCATGGTTTCGGTGTAGGTCATGATACGCTCGGCGTAGCCAAAGCCGACGGCCAGCAGCACCAGAGCCCCGGCCATGATACCGGCAAAGCTGCGGCGGTAGGGGCGGGTTTCGGGGAAGCGGTACAAGGCCACGGCCGCTACCACCACGTTCAGAGCCCCAAAAAACAGGGAAGTGCGAATCAAACCCAACTGGGGCACCAGCACCAACGGGAAGATAAGCGAAGCCAGCAACGCCCCGATGTAGTCGAAGGTGAAAACCCGGGAAACCAGGTCCTTAAACTCGTAGCGGTTTTCCAGAATCCGCATTAGCAGCGGAATTTCCAGACCCACCAGAATGCCGGTTAATCCCACTAACGAGTAGAGAATCAAGCGAAAGGAGCTGACGTACTCGAAGAGCACGAAGAGCAAGGGCGCCGAGAAACCGCCCACCAGCCCCACCAGGATTTCGAGGCGGATAAACCACTTGAGCAGGGCCCCGTCGAGGTAACGCGACAACCAGGAGCCGATGCCCATCGAGAACAGGTAGGCCCCAATGATAGTGGAAAACTGCGTAACCGAGTCGCCGAGCAGGTAAGAAGCCAGGGTGCCGGCAATCAGCTCGTAGATCAGGCCGCAGGTGGCAATAACGAACACCGAGCCCAGCAGCAGGGCCGGCAGGTGGTCGGAAGTAGGCGCAGTGGTGCGGCGGCCCGCCGGGGCGGCAGCACCGGCTCGTTACCCATGAATGGCGGCGCTGATAATCAAAGCAACCGAGAGCATAAAGGCCGCCGCCACAATGGCTAGGGCGTTGTTGTGCTCGTCCACGATTTCCTTCCAGAGCGTTTTGGGCGTGAGCTTGTCGATAAGCACGAAGCTGATGACCAGAATCAGGATGCCCACCACCGAGTAAACGATGGAGGCCGTGATGAGCTTGAAGTTGAGGTATTCCATGCGGTGAAGTGGTGAAGTAGTGAATGAGTGAGTAACTGAGTACTTGCGAGGAGGCAGGACCCGGTTTACTTCTTCACTTATTTATGATAGTAGTTGGCGCGGCCCACGCGGCCGCTGGAGTGGCTGCCGGTGCCGTTGAGGTTTTCGGTGGTTTCGTTGTCGTCGCCCAGCAGGCGGATGCCGTTGAGGCTAACCCACACGTAGCCACCGTAGATCAGCAGGGCTACCACAAGGTAGAGGCGGAGGTTGAGCAGGTCGCGGAGCATATGGCAGCAGGGGTTAGTGCAGGTGGGGAGAGGGAAAATTGCTGTTGTCCCAGCGCTGTTGTTCGTGGTGGTGACGGCGGAAATACAGGATAGTGGGGTAAATCAGCAGGGCTAGCATGAACAGCAGCAGGTTGCTGGGCACCCAGGGATTCTCGGTGATGGTGACCGAGAAAGTGACCTGCCGGTTGTAGTCGGTAGAAGGGTAGAGGTTGAGGTGGTAACGGCCGGGCGGTACCTGATCCAGGGTAGCTTCGGCGTCCACGCTGCCTTCCGACCAGCCGTAGCCATCCTCTACGCCGGAGTAGTGTTCAATGCTCTTGCTAAACTCAAAGCCCTGACCGGTTTGCTCGTTCACCAGGCTCACCGGCAGCTCCAGCCACGTATTGTTCACGGAGGTGTGCAGCGCGAAGTCGAGCACCGCCGGCCCGTCCTGGATATCAAACGAGTTGGAAACCTGTACTTTGCTAGTGGCCTCGGTCATGGCTCCCGGGGCGCTGCCCACTTCACTGACGAACTCCTGGCTGAGCAGCTGCCGACGGGGCCGCACACCCACCATGACCAGTTCGGTGAGCAGGGTGAGAATCAGCAGCAGCAGCGTGAAGTTCTTCAGCGTGGACCAAGAGTTGCCGCCGGGCATCGGCTGCACCGCTCCTACGCCCTCCCGGTAGGGCAGCCGGGACATGGTCAGGCCGAAGGCCTGGGCAACCTGCTGGGGCTCCAGGTGCTCGGCCCGGAACCAGTGCACCGCCTGGCCCTTTACTTTTTCCTCCACCAGCATCCGGGGCGGGGCCACAAACTCGGTTACGGTCAGCCGCTCGTCTTCCAGAATGTTCCAGTCGAACTCGCCTGCCGCGTACAGGATGCGGGGCTGGTACTTGTTGTAGATGTTAAACTTCGTGTCGCCGTCCAGGGCCACGCGGTTGTTGCCGGAGTAGCCGGACAAGCCCTTGTGCTGCTCGGCGGAAGGCTGGATAAAGGTCCAGTGGCCCTCGTACACGGCCAGCTGGGCGTAGCCGGTGTCGGGGTTGAAGAGCATGAATTCGAGCCAGCGGGCCGGGGAGCCGGCTTCCTTGCGCAGCATGTAGCCCATCACGCGGTAGAGCCGCCCGTCGGGCAGGGTGCCGATGCTGCCCAGCGGCAGGATGGGCGCTTCCCGCGGTATATCCTGAAACGACTTGAGCCGCTCGGGGCTGCCGTTGGCCTGCTGCCGAAACAGGGTGTGACACTCCGGGCAGCCAAACACGATGCTGTTGACCGGGTCGTAATACGTGAGCTGGGCCAGGCAACTGGGGCAAGCCACGCGGGCTTCGAGAGAGGTAACCTGTCCGCTACTCATCGGGCCACCTCGGTTTTCGTTAGTTCCTCGCCCTCGAAAAACCGCAGCGTTTCGGCGTAGAGCTGCCGCACGGTGGCGGAATTGTCGCGCTGGTAGTTCGACAGAAACACGTCGAAAGTGGCCTGTCCGAACTCGGGCCAGGTGTGGATGCTCAGGTGCGACTCGGTGAGGCCCACCACGGCCGTAAAGCTGGCGTTGGGAAACGAGTGGTAAACTTCGCCCACTTTTACGAGCCCCCAATGGCTGATTTGCTGGTCGAAGAAGGCCTGGCAGGCGGCGGCATCCGTCAGACGGGCCACCGGGGCCCGAAACGTTGCCAGGATGTGAAGCCCGGGAGAGTAAGAATGCATTCCGTAACTATCAGGCTAAAATGGGTAGAGCACGACAGTTTCAAACTTACCCAGAATAGCCCAGTTGCCCAAGCCGCGCCGGCTAGCGCAGCTGAAACAGGTCGTCGACGCCCAGCAGACGACGGCAGGTAAAGCCCTCGGCAAAGGGCACATTAATGTACTTGCCACAGTCGCGGGCCTGGCCTTCGAGTATCTTCAGAAAGTCGGGCGAGGAAATGTAGGTCGAGGTCGGGTCCTCGTAGTCGGGGTGGTAAAACTGGCTTTTAAACGCCGTTACGGCTTCTAGCTTCCGCTCCCAGTACTCCGTAATATCCACCACGATGTCGGGCTTGACGTAGGTGTTGTGAATTACCTGTAGCATCAGATCAGGCCGCCAGGGCGGCTGCAGCTGACCCTCATACCGGGTTTCAATCTTGGGCAGCCCCGAGAGAAACGCCGCGTCGTGGACCAGGTTGGCGGCCCGGCCGTGGTCGGGGTGGCGGTCCACGTTGGGGTTGGTCAGAATAATGGAAGGCCGAAAGCGGCGAATTACCTGAATAACTTGCAGCTGATGGGCCTCGTCGTTGAGAAAGAATCCGTCGCGCATGCCCAGGTTTTCGCGCACGTGCAGCCCCAGGATGCGGGCCGCGTCGGCGGCTTCCTCGGCCCGCAGCTCGGCCGAGCCCGGGTGCCCAGTTCCCCGCGCGTGAGGTCCACCACGCCCACGCGCCGGCCCTTGGCAATGTGCTTCATGAGCGTACCCGCGCAGCCTACTTCGGCGTCGTCGGGGTGGGCCGCAATCATCAGGATATCGAGCTTCATAGAGGGAGTTAAGCGGAAACTGGCGGTAAGATAAGCGGGAAGCAAACCGCAAATGAGAACAGAACTTCACGCGAAGCGTCATGCTGAGCCCAGGTCAAGCATCTCGCGGGCCGCCGTTGGTAGAAGCAACAACACAAAAAAGAACGTCATGCTGAGCCCAGTCGAAGCATCTCTACCGCCACAGTAATCGGATTACTACAGCACGCGAGATGTCTCGCTCAGGCTCGACATGACGTTCTTAATGGAGTGGTCTTGATAGAGCGTTCCGGAAAACCAGCTTACGCCAGCACCTGAATCACGGCTTCCGAGAAACGCTCCATTTCCTCGAGTTGGGGGCTGCACTGGAGCAGGAACAGATCCACGCCCACGGCTTCGAAGGCGGCAATGCGCTCGGCTACCTGGTCGGGCGTGCCGGTCAGGCCGGAGCGCAGGCCCCGGTTCGACACGGAGTAGTCCTGCAGACTCACCTGGTTTTCGAGCTGGGTGCCGGCCAGCCACTGCTGGTAGTTTTTGTAGCCGGCGGCCGAGCCCTGCACGTTGGTAATGCGCTCCAGCTCCTTCTTGACCTCGGCATCGGTGTTGCGCACCACCGAGTAGGCCGCAACGCCGAACTTCATGGGCGGCAAGCCCAGCTTGTCGCGGCGCTGGCTCAAGTCCTGAATGCGGCGGCCGATGGCCTCAGGCTCGTCGCCGTGCATCACGTAGCCGTCGCACTGGGCCGCAATCATGTTTTTGGCCGCTTCCGACTCACCGCCGGCGTAGATAAACGGCCGGGGGCGCGACACGGGCTTGGGCTGCAGAATCGAGTCGGTGACCTTGTAGAACTTGCCTTCGAAGGTGAAGTGGTCCTGCTTCCACATGTTGTCCACCACGTGCAGCCACTCGGCGGTGCGGGCGTAGCGGTCGTCGTGCTGCTCGAAGTGCACACCGTACTTCTTGGCCTCATCCTGCCACCACGACGACACCACGTTCAGCGACAAGCGGCCGTTGCTGATGTGGTCGATGTTGGCGGCCTGCTTGGCCAGCAAAGCCGGCGAGTGAAACGTAGGCCGCACGGCCACCATCAACTCGATTTTCTTGGTCACGGCGGCCAGGGCGGCGGCCGTGCTCCAGGCATCCAGACTCGGGGCTTCCTCACCCTTGATGTCGTTCAGGTTCAGCTCGGCAATGAGCGACAGGTCGTAGCCCAAATCCTCACTGCGCTGGGCCAACGTCTTGACGTAGTCCCAGTCGGCGCGCATGTTCTCGTCTTCGACGTTGCGCAGCCACCCGCCAAAAACGGGCATCCAATATCCGTACCGCATGACTTAGTGAATAGAAGCCGCAACCGGCTGTTGAGCGTTTGAAACAGTAGTCTTGGCAACGGGCTGGGCAGCGGCAGTCGTCCCGATCTGGGTTTCCAGGTAGTCCACAAAGCGGGCGTAGGGGTCGAAGCCGACCACGTTCACGGCATCGGCCACGAAGTTGGACAGGGCGTTGATGTCGTAGAAAAGCACGTCGCCGGTCCGGTCGTCAATCAGGTACTCGATGCCGCCCACGTCGATTTTGGCGGCGGCCACGATGCGCTCCACGGCTTCGATTACCTCCGCTGGGGGCGTAAAGGCTTCCACCTGAATGCCCTTTTTGGGTGCTTCGGTCAGGCAGAACTCAGCCGACTGCTCCTCGGGAATCTGGCAGATTTCGGCCGGGCACAGGTTGAAGCTTTCCCCGGTCGTAAACACCTTCATGGCGTAGAGAAACTTGCCGTCGAGGGTTTCCACGCGGTGAATGTTACCACCGCGGGGCGTCACGTACTCCTGCACCAGGGCCGTCTGGTCGATGCCCAGATCAATCTGGTTGGCTTCGACGGCAGCGTGAATACCTTCAATCGTGTCGAAGCGGATAATGCCCGCGCCACTGCCGCCAATGTTGACTTTCACCACAATGGGGAACTGCAGTTGCTGGGCGGCGTCGGCAATGCGGGAGGCGTGGTTGACCACGAAGGACTTCGGATATTTCAAGCCCAGCGAGGCAAACAAGGAAAGCTGGCGGGCCTTGTTGGTTTCGATGGCCGTAGCGGCCGAGCCGTTGATAATACGGGTGCCGATACGCTCCAGGTGAGTGGCAAAACCGGCCGTGTGGAAGATGCCCTGGCCGTGGCCGCGCAGGTAGGCGGAAGAGCTCATCCGGTTCACAACCAGGGAGTAGCGGCTCTCCTGTTCGGCCGGGTCAAAGAGGTGGTGGGCCGCGTCAATTTTCTCGTAGGGCAGGCCCCGGCGGTCAAGCTCGGCAAACAGGGGCTTAAACCATTCGGGGTGCTCGTAATAAATGCCAATCGGCTTTTGGGGCTGGGCCATGGGGTTGTAATAGAAAAAGAAGTGTGACAAGGGAAGGGCCCGGCCGCAGTAGCGCGGCAGACGGGTAACAGCCGCCGACAGCTTAGCCGCTCTAAAGACGCTTAGCGCCGAAAACCCCACAGGCCAACCCGACAGACGCGCCGCAACGCAGCGGGAGCTGTTTGGTTAAAGCCAAGCAAGGCAGGGGACGCAGCAGGCTACAAGCCAGGGCGGCAAAGCAAAACCAACACAGCGGAAACTGGCTGGTCAGCCGGCAGGGGAGAAGTGGGCGTGACTAGCAACAACAGCCAGCGCCGGCCAGAGGCCAACAACAGACTGCGGCAGGAGCAGACTGGGGCTGGGCTACGAAAGCAGCGGAGAAGGCAGAAAAGTTGTTGGCAGTGTCCACGGCAACTTGTTTTTATATGGTCAGGACTTGGCACCGTTCCAGCTCATCACTGGGGGTTGCCGGCGTATCGTCGAGCCTGTCTCTCCACGCCTCTGTATAAAAACAATCCTTTGGTCAGAAAGAATTGACTCTGCAAAGGTAAGGCGATGCACGGCACAGTTACAATACCCCGGCCGGGCCCCGATTTTCCTGCCTTCTTAGCGCAGAGTAGCCTATAAACAGCAAAGCCCCGCAGAGGTTCCGCGGGGCTTTGCCGGATAACGTCAATGAGTGGCTTTCAGCCGCTAGGCGTCGGTTTTGGCTTTCACCTTCACTTTGTTCTTGCGGGCTTTGCGCGGGCCGTGCGCCACAGAAAAAGCCCTGGGCCTAGCTGCCAGCACTTGCTCGGCCGCCACGCGCTGCAGAGCCACGGCCTGTTCGGGCAATAGGCCCAGCGCGGCGGCGGCCTCTTCCCGAGAACCGAGGCGGCGCGGGTCATAGTCGGTGATTTCGCCGAACAATACGCAGGCACTCAGGTAGGCCCCGGCCGTGCCGGGGTGGTAGTTGTCTTCGCCCCACAGGTCGAGCTTGCCGGGTTCGGGCTGGTAGGGGTTGCGCTGGGCCACGCCGGTTTGCACGGCCCGCAGCCAGGCGTCGCCGGCCGGGGCCACGCCCGCAAACCGGCCATTAGCGCGGGCTGCTTCGTAATAGCCGCGGTGCAAGTCATGGGTCATCGAGTCGAGGGGCAGGCCGGAGTAGGCTTTGCCGGGTAGGTAGGTCTGGTCGGCCCGGGCCCAGGTCTGGTAGAAGTACAGCCGGGCCGCGGGGTTGGCCGTGTGCACGGCCTGCTCGATGCGGGTCGAATAGTCGCGGAACGTGCTGGGCCGGCCGCCGCGCCGGGTGGGCAGGGGCCACATGCTGTGCTCCTGCAGCACCACTGTGTGCCAGCGCGGCTGCTGCAGCGTGAGTTGGGCGCTGTCGTAGTGCAGCTTCAGCGACTCGCCGTTGATGCACTGAAAATGCACCTCATAGGGCAGGCCGGCCTGGTCGGCAAACTTCTTGAAAATAGCCGGAATTCCGCCCCATTCCCCGGTTTTCTGCTTCCCAACCCGCTCAATGGTAATAGCGCCCGAGTTGTAGCTGAATACCGGATTGTAGCGGCCGTGCAGAAAGCTGTTGCCCACAAACAGGATGGTTGTGGGAGCTGGTGCCCGCTGGGCCCGGCTGCCAACGGGGCCACCTAGCAGGAGTGTAAGCAGGAAAACAGCACGGAGCAGACGAAGCCGGGGCCAGGTACAAAGCATAGCAGAGACGACACACGGCGCAACAGGCCGCAACGGAAGCTGCAAAAGTACGGGTTTGCCGGTGCTACCCGCGCTGGTCAGCCGGCGCCGTGGTGTGCTGTGCTACCAGGTCCGACTCGGCCGGGGCCCCTGCACCCTGCAAAGCCAGCTGGTGGCGGGCTTCGTCGAATTCGCCCTCACTTTTGGCAATGACCAGGGTGGCTACCCCGTTGCCGATAACGTTGGTAATGGCCCGGGCTTCACTCATGAATCGGTCGACGCCCAGCAGCAGGGCCACGCCTTCCACCGGAATAACTTTGGTAGCCGCCAGCGTGGAGGCCAGCACGATAAAGCCCGACCCCGTGACGCCGGCCGCGCCCTTGCTGGTCAGCATCAGAATGCCAATCAAGGTCAGCTCCTGGGTGAGGGAAAGCTCGATGCCGAAGGCCTGGGCCAGAAAAATTGTGGCAATGCTGAGGTAGATGCTCGTGCCGTCGAGGTTGAAGGAATAGCCCGTTGGGATGACCAGGCCGGCCACCGAGCGGGAGCAGCCGTAGCGTTCCAGCTTGTCAATCATGCGCGGCAAAGCCGATTCCGAGGAGGACGTGCCCAGCACCAGCAGAATTTCCTCCTTGATAAAGCCTAGAAAGCGCCACAAGCTCAGCTGGTAGTAGCGCATGATCAGGTTGAGCACCCCGAAGATGAACAAAAACATGGTCAGGTACACCACCAGCATCAGCTTGCCCAGGGGCAGCAGCGTGCTGATGCCGTACTTGCCGATGGTGAAGGCCATGCCCCCAAACGCACCCAGCGGCGCCAGCTTCATGACCAGGCCCAGCACGGCAAACATTACGTGCGACAACCGCTCGAAGGTGCCAATCAGGGGCTGGCTGTAGGACTCCGGAATCCGGCCCAGAGCCACGCCAAACAGCACGGCAAACAGCAGTACCTGCAGCACGTCGCCTTCGGCGAAGGCGCCCACCACGCTGTGGGGTACCACATGGGTGAAAAACTCCACCCAGTTCATTTCCCCGGCCTGGGCTGTGTATTTGGAGGCTTCTGCCGCCTGGGCCGCCGTTTGGGTAGCCACTCCGGTCCGCGCGTCGATGCCCGCGCCGGGCTGGGTCAGGTTGGCCGCCGTGATGCCGATAACCAGGGCCAGGGTTGTCACGATTTCGAAGTACAGCAAGGCCTTGCCGCCCACCCGGCCCACCTTTTTCATGTCGCCCATGCCGCCAATGCCCAGCACCACCGTCAGGAAGATGATGGGGGCAATGAGCATCTTAATCAGGTTGATAAACGTGTCGCCGATGGGCTTGAGGCTGGCTCCAAAGCCGGGAAACAACGCCCCCACCGCTATGCCCAGCGCAATGGCAGTAAGAACCTGAAAGGTGAGGTTGGACGAGAGTTTCTTCATGAAATTCGGAAGCAAGCAGCAAATTCGGAAGCAGGCGGGAAGCGGGAAGGCGGAAAAACTCCTACTCTGAATCTGTACTGCGGGTTTGCGGCTACCGCCAGCCGTGAAGATACCCGGAATCTGCGGGGACGGCAGAAGCAGCCCTTACCTGGAGGTGACCAAAAGAGGGAATTTCAAGTGCAGCCGAGGCCAAACATAGAGCAGCTTGTTGTTGCAATAGTTCTAATTATTAGCTACATTATCCTGGTTGTTGTGCTGCACCCTCCGGGGAATTTTGGGGCCGGCGCGGAAGCCAACTTGCGAGTACTGTTGCCCATCAAAGCGTTGCTCACTACAAGTCTGATTCCCATGAAAAACCTTCTGGTACCCACCGATTTTTCGCCCGCCGCCCACAACGCCTTCGAAGTGGCTGTGCGACTGGCCCAGCGCACCGGCGGCGCAGTTACGCTGCTGCACGTGGAAGAGCACAACGACACGCCCCGCTTCAGCTCTTCCGGGGGCCGTATGGGCGGCAGCAGCCTGGAAGACGTGTTTATGCTCAAGTATCTGCAGAAAATAAAGCACCAGATGCACGAGCTCAAAGCCGAAGGGCAGCGCCTGGCCCCCGACGTGCCCGTAGAAGACGTGCTGCGCACCTCCAGCCTGGTTAATTCCGTGCTCGACGTAATTGCCGAGCGGCAGATTGACCTAGTGGTGATGGGCGCCCAGGAACACAGTGCCTGGCAGCACTTTTTTGCCGGCTCCAACACCGAGCGGCTCGTGCGCATGGCGCCCTGCCCGGTGCTTACCGTCAAGCATCCCGAAATGCAGTTCAACGTGCAGCACATCGTGTTTCCATCGGACTTCTCGGCCGAGGCCGACCGCGCCGTACCCGATTTGCAGCGGATACAGGCCATTTTTCCCGACGCTACGCTGCACCTGCTCAAGGTGGTGCCCGACATTGACCACTACAGCGAGGCCCTGACCCAGATTCAGTCCTTTACTGAGCGTCACCGCCTCGAGCACTGCGAAGCCGACGTAATTGATGCCTCCAACGCCAGCGTGGGCATTCCGCTCTTTGCCCAGCAGACCCACGCCGACCTGGTCGTGATGCCCACCCACGCCCATACCGGCCTGAGTCATTTTCTGCACCATAATGTAGCCGAGAATGTAGCCCTGCACGCCGTCCCGCCGGTGCTCACGTTTCGGTTGTAACGGCCTTCGCCATTGTTCTGCATTCAAGCCGCGGTTTCCCGGGAGGCCGCGGCTTTTTTAACCCGTTTCGCGCTACCGGCTTCTTCTAATTAAGCCTTCGGGTAAACCTAAGCAGGGGCAAGGGAGTTGAAACAGCCAGCCGGTTTCGGCCGGCGCTTTTCCACTCTTAATTTCCCTAGCGAATGGCTACCACACCCAAACACTGGTTTATTACCGGCGTCAGCACCGGTTTCGGCGCGGCGCTGGCCGAGCTGCTGCTCGAAAAAGGCGACAAAGTAGCCGCTACCTTCCGCCAGCAGGAGCAGGCCGATGAATTCACCCAAAAGGCTGGCGAAAACGGCCGCGGCTTCGTGGTAGAGGTAACCGATGAGGCCCAGGTCAAGCAGGGTATTGCCGACGCCATTGCCCACTTCGGTCATCTGGATGTTATTGTCAACAACGCGGGCTACGGCTCTCTGGGCAGCATCGAGGAAATCGAGGCGGCCGAGGTGCAGCGGCAGTTCGACGTCAACGTCTTCGGGCCTTTGCACGTGCTGCGGGCCGTGTTGCCCCACCTGCGCGAGCGGCGCAGCGGCCACGTGCTCAACATCACCAGCATCGGCGGCCTGAAGACTTTCCCTGGCGTGGGCGTGTATAATGCCAGCAAGTTCGCTCTCGAAGCTATTGGCGAAAGCCTGGCCCAGCAAGTTGCCCCGCTTGGTATCAAGGTTACCAACATCGAGCCCAGCGGCTTCCGCACCGACTGGGCCGGCCGCTCGGCCAACATCGTTACCACCGGCATCGAGGATTACCAGGCCACGGTGGGCGAAAACCTCAAGGGTATTCAGGGCTACAGCGGCCGGCAGCCCGGCGACCCGCAGCGTGCCGCCCAGATTATGTACGACCTGGTGCGCGAGGAAAATCCGCCCCTGCACCTGCCCCTGGGCAAAGCGGCCGTGAAAGGCGCCCGGGACAAGTTTGCCAACCTGCTTAAGGAGCTGGAAAGCGTGGCCAGCCTCGGCGACTCGGCCGACTTCCCGGAATAGCGCCCCGGTTCTCAATAATCAGAAAAGCCCTTTGGAATTGCTCCAAAGGGCTTTTTTGTATTCGCGCTTTTCCGGCAAGCTGATGGGCACGGCTTCAAGTGCTAGGGGAGTAGTCTCAGAAAGTGTTTTGGTGCGCGGGAATATCTGCACGCGGGAGCAAAGGTGACTAGGGTCAATATTAAGTTTCCTTTATGCTTATATTACCATTTACAGATTAGGAAAATGTTATGCATACATCACTAAATCATGACTCTACCTTCGCGGCGAAATTCAGAGGGAAGGCCTCTGATAAACAAAAAAGCCATTTGTATGAATCTGAAACCCTACTTACTGCTGCTGTTAGGCTTTGTGCTTTTCACTAACGGCCAGTTTGCCGCCGCCCAGGGCGTAACCACCGCCGCCATGAAGGGCGTGGTGCTCGACGCCAAAGGCGAGCCCCTGCCCGGGGCCACTGTGGTAGCTACCCACTTGCCCACCGGCACGCCCTACGGCACGGCCACCCGCTCCAACGGGCAGTTTGACTTGCTCAACCTGCGCGTGGGCGGCCCCTACGAAGTCAAAGTGTCCTTCGTGGGCTACACTACCTATTCTCAGGGCAACATTCAGTTGGCCCTGGGCAAAACCTTTGAGGTCAACGTCAACATGGCCGAGGAAGGCCGCACCCTGGGCGAAGTGGTGGTAAAAGGCAACCGCGACGGTATCATCAACAAGGACCGCACCGGGGCTTCCACCAACGTCAACAACGCCGCAATTCGCACGCTGCCCACCATCAGCCGCTCCCAGGAAGACTTCACCCGTCTCACCCCGCAAAGCAGCGGCCTGAGCTTTGGCGGGCGCAACACGCTCTACAATAACTTCTCCCTCGACGGCTCCATCTTCAACAACTCCTTCGGCCTGGATGCGCCCACGCCCGGCGGCCAAACCAACTCCCAGCCCGTGTCGCTCGATGCCATTGAGCAGCTCGAAGTAAGCCTGGCGCCCTACGACGTGCGCCAGGGCGGCTTCACCGGGGCCGGCGTGAATGCCGTAACCAAGAGCGGCACCAACGATTTTAAGGGCACGGTCTACACCTTTCTGCGCAACGAGAAGCTTATCGGCGAGAAAGTCGGCGACGTGACCGTGCGTAACCCCGACCTGAAATTCAACCAAACCGGCTTTGCCCTGGGCGGCCCGATTATCAAGAACAAGCTGTTCTTCTTTACCAATGCCGAAATTACCCGCCGCGACGACCCGGGCCTGACCTTCCGGCCCGCCCGCGATGCGGCCGAGGCTGCCGCCGCCCTCAACGGCCAGGCCGACGGAGTGAGCCGGGTGCTGGAAAGTGACCTGATTGCCATTCGTCAGCGCCTGCAGAGTGTGTATGGCTACGACCCGGGCTCCTACCAGGACTTCAAATACCGCACTTCCAGCGACAAGCTGCTGCTGAAGCTCGACTGGAACATCAACGACAAGAATACCTTCTCGGTGCGCTACAACTTCCTGCAGAGCTTCCGCGAGCAAGGTCCGCACCCCATTGCCATTGCGCCTTCGTCGCGGGTGCAGAGCGTGAACACGCTGCAGTATTCCAACTCGGGCTATACCATCAACAACGGCCTGAACTCGGTGGTCGGGGAGCTGAATTCGCGCTTCGGGGAGAAATTCAGCAACAAGGCTCAACTCAGCTTTTCGGCCTTCCGCGACGTGCGCGACCTGCCCAATGCCAAGCTGTTTCCCCAAATCGACATCACCAAGAACGGCACGACCTACGTGAGCGTGGGCACCGAGCAGTTTTCGGCCAACAACGAGCTGAATCAGAACATCACCCAGTTTACCGACAACCTGAGCTACTTCGCCGGGGCCCACGTGCTCACGGCTGGCGTTACGTACGAGCGGTTCAGCTTCTTCAACGCCTTCAACCTGGCCCGCTACGGCTACCCCTACTTCGGCGGCCTCGACATCGACCAATTTTACAAAATCACTACGCCCGGCAGCACTGACTTTGTGGACCTGAATGCCCTGGCTACGGCCGGCGGCCAAAAGCCGGTGAAAGGCGTGGACGTGAACGTGGCCCAGCTCGGCCTCTACGCCCAGGACGAGTGGAACGTGACGCCGGACTTCAAGCTGACGCTGGGTTTGCGGGCCGATATGCCCATCTACGACACCACCGTGCCGCAAAACCAGCAGATTCTCAACGCCCCGCTGCTCGACTCCAACGGCCAGCCGGCCAAGGTCGACGTGACGCAGTTTCCGAAGGCTACGCCGCTGTTTTCGCCCCGCCTGGGCTTCAACTACTCGCTCACGAAAAGTGAGTACACCACCCAGCTGCGCGGGGTACCGGTATCTTCACCGGTCGTATTCCCTTCGTCTGGATTAGCAACCAGGCTTCCAACTCGCAGTTTGATGCCGGCTATACTTTCCAGATCAACGGCACGGCCCGCAACTTCAAGTTTCCGCAGGTGTGGCGCTCCAACCTAGCCATCGACCAGCAGTTGCCCGGCGGCATTGTGGCTACCCTGGAAGCCATTTACTCCAAGGACCGTAACGCGGCCATTCACCGCAACTACAACTTCGTCACGCCCACTGAGCGCCTGAGCGGGGCCGACAACCGCCTGATTTACCCGGCCTCCGGTCCGCGCATTGCCTCCGGCTTTACCGGCCCCGACGGTCAGTTCAGCTTCCTGGACGCGGGCGTGATTGTGCTCGAAAACACCAACAAGGGCTACCAGTACAACCTGACGGGTCAGCTTAAGAAGGACTTCGCCAACGGCCTGTATCTGACGGCGGCTTATACCTATTCCAAGGCCAAGGACGTAACCTCCAACCCCGGCGAAATTGCGGCCGACGCCTACCAGCGTAACCCCGTGGTGGGCAACACCAACGAGCCCCAGTTGGCTTACAGCGACTTTGGCCTGCAGCACCGCATCATCGCGGCCGCCGGCAAGCGCTTCGCCTACGCCGACGACAAGCTGGCTACCACTCTCAGCTTCTTCTTCGAAGCCGCCCAGGGCAACCGCTTTTCCTACACCTACGCCGGCGACCTGAACCGCGACGCTATTGCCGGCAACGACCTGCTGTTTGTGCCCGCCTCCCGCGACCAGATCAACCTGGTCGATATTCGCGACGCGCAGAACAACGTGCTCGTAACGGCTGCCCAGCAGTGGACGCAGCTGAACGCCTACATTGAGCAGGACGACTACCTGAGCTCCCGCCGCGGGCAGTACACGGAGCGCAACGGGGCCATCAGCCCCTGGTACACCCAACTCGACGCCAAGCTGCTCCAGGATTTCTCGGTAAAAGCCGGCAACAAGAAGCACACGCTGCAACTCAGCCTCGATGTACAGAACCTGGGCAACCTGCTCAATGCCGACTGGGGCGTACGCCGGGTGTTTGCCAACAACCGCTTTATCGAAACCTCGTACCCCGCAGCCACGCCCGAGACGCCGGCATTTCAGTTCCGCGGTGGCAACCAGACCTTCGTCAACAACACCGACTTCAATAGCCGCTGGCGCGCCCAGGTCGGCCTGCGCTACATCCTCGACTAAGGCCGTAAGGCCGCGTACAAAAAAAAGCCCGAAGCATAGCGCTTCGGGCTTTTTTTGTGGTAGCTATTCAGGTATACAACGTGCTGGTAATAAGTATTAGGCCACTTGCTTTAAAAGACTTGGACTGGGGCCGTCAGCTGGTGCAGGCTAGGTTGGTCGGGGGCTGCTACCTGGAGCGGGGTAGGTCGGGGTGCCAGTTTGCGGTACCCAAACGAGCCGGGCCGGTAACTAAAGGAAACGCAGGCTGCCCGGGTCATACAAACAGGGCTGGGGTGGCGCCCTCCGCAACGGGTAGCAGCGGCACCGGGCGTAGGGACGAGGCTACGAAGAGAAGGCAGCGGTGGAGCAACGTTTTCATAGTCAGAGGCAGAGCAGCGTCAGTGAGTTTCTGCTGCAAAATTGCCGCTGGCGTGTTACTTCAACGTTCCGCTACAATCAAGAATCCGTTAATTGCCACTGGCCGATGCAGGTTTACAAACCTAGAAGTAGGTGAAGGGTCGTTTGAGCTTAGGCCTGGAAATAGTCTCCCTGTGCAAGGTCCGTCAACAGGTCGGCCTCACGGGGTTGCCAGCCGAGCTGCTGCTGGGTGAGCAGGCTGGAGGCCGGACTGTTGAGTTCCAGAAAATACGCCAGCCAGCCAAAGTGGGCAGCGGCTTCTTCGGGAGTTTTGGCTACTACCGGTAGGTTCAGACGGCGCCCGATTACCCCGGCCAATTCGCGGATTGGAATGCCTTCTTCCGCAACCCCATGATACCGGGAACCTGCCACCCCCTTTTCCAGCGCCAGCCGGAAAAGCCGGGCCGCATCGAGCCGATGCACGGCGGGCCAGCGGTTGAGCCCGTCGCCGATGTAGGCCGACACGCCTTGCTCCCGGGCAACCCGGATGAGGGCCGGCACGAAGCCATGGTCGCCGGGGCCGTGCACCGATGGGGGCAGGCGTATTACGGCCGAGCGTACGCCCTGGGCGGCCAGGGCCAGCACGGCTTCTTCTGAGGGCACGCGCGGCGCTCCGGCGGAGGCAGGGTCGGCGGCATCCTGCTCGGTAGCCAGGCGGTTGGGAGGAAGCAGCGCCGTGCCGGAGGTGATGACAAAGGGCCGGTTTGAACCCGCCAGAGCGGCTCCAATGGCCTCAACGGCCCGAAAATCCATGGCTCCGGCCCCGGCGTAGTCGGAAAAGTCGTGCACGAAAGCCGTGTGAATCACCCCGTCGGTGGCGGCAGCCCCGCGCCGGAGGCTATCCAGGTCGTCGAGGGAGCCGGGGTGGGCCGTAGCGCCGGCGGCCACCAGGGCCTGAGCGGCGGCCTCGGAGCGGGCCAGGCCCAGCACCTGATGGCCGGCACCTATTAATTCCTGAACAATGGCCGAGCCGATGAAGCCCGTAGCGCCGGTTAAGAAAACACGCATGAGTAAGTCCTTTAGTGGATGTGAAGTACGCCACAAAGGTCAGGGGAGCCGAAGGCGGCCAAGCTGCGCTGGTCAAACCATCTACTGAATAATTCAAACAATGTCTTATTCGCGAAAAGCGCCGGGGGGCAGACCGGTTTGCCGCTTGAAGAAATTACAGAAGTGGGCTACGTCGGCAAAGCCCAGGCTGTCGGCTATTTCGGAGATGTTCCAGTTGGTTTGCTTCAGCAGGATTTTGGCTTCCTGCGCCACCCGGCTCCCAATCAGGGCAGTGGTAGTGCGGCCCGTGGTTTCCTTTAGCACCCGGTTGAGGTGGTTGACGTGGACGGCCAGGTGGTCGGCATAGTCCTTGGCCGTGCGCAGTCGTAACTGCTGCTGCGGAGTTTCGAGCGGAAACTGTCGTTCCAGCAGCTCGGCAAACAGCGCCGTTACCCGCGCCGCGGCATTGGGCGTATGCGCCAGGGCCGGAGCCGGCTGCAGCTTCTGCCCGAAGTGAATCAGCTCCAGCAGGTAGGTGCGCAGCAGGTCGTACTTATAGGCATAGGTGGAGTTGATTTCCAGCGTCATTCTTTGAAAAATACCCTCGATGGCCGCATAATCGGCGTCCGTTACTTCCAGCACCGGATAAGCGCCCGGCTGAAAAATCGGCAGTTCCTCCAGCACCACGCCGCTCTTGGCGGGCAGCAAAAACTCGTCGGTGAAGATGCAGAAGTACCCGGTTTGGTCTAAGTCCTGGGGCCGCCACCGGTAGGGCACGCGGGAAGTGGCAAACCACAGGCCGTTGCGGGCAATGTCTACTACTTTATCGGCATTCTCAACCCGGCTACGCCCCCGGATCAGGCTGATTTTGTAGAAGGCCCGCCGGTCAAACGTCATCGGCGGCCGGTGCCGGTAGCCGGCTATCAGATCGGCCACGCGGAAGACGTTGAAATGGCCCACTTCCCGCTGAATATCCGGTGGCAGCAAGGCTTCGGGCGCTACATCAGTGCCGGAATTAAACGTAGTGTAGAATTCTTCGAGCGAGTTGGGCTTCATAGCTGATAGTTGTAAAAATCAAAGGTAGCTACAACTGGCCCAACGCCTACTGATACGGGTTATCAAACTGATGGGCGTTGATTGTGCCCCGGAAGGAAGGCGAATAGTTGCGCCCCAGCTTTAGCCGTAACTCGGTAGCAACCTCCCCGTGAGGAATAAAAACCGAGGTCAGCACAATGTGCTGCGGCGGCAGAAAGACTGACTGTAAGCCATTCCCGCAAGCGTAGATAAAGGACCGCTCGATGCCGCGCCACTGGCCGTGCTGGTCTTTGGCTTCGAGCTGCAGGAAAACATGCTCGCCGGCACCAACGAAAAGCGTGTCTTTGCGGATGTTGCGCAGCATTACGGGGTAGGAGTCGTACCAACGGCTGAGCGTATCACGCGGCCATTCATATTCCTGCACGGCCTTAATACATTGAGAAGTATCTACAGTGATTTGCAGCGGGACATGCTCGGCCATTGGCCATTGGGGCGAGCGGGCAGTACTCTCATGGTTCCAGGCAAAAGCCAACAGCGGGTTCGAAACTCGCTTTTGCCTGGTGGGCGGCAAAAGAAAAGTCGTAAGCCCGTGATTCAATAAAACGGTATCCTGATACGGTCCAATGTACAGGAAGCGGTGCTCGGTGCTTGCCCCCGACGTTGCCCTGCGCGCCGTGCTGGCTTGGCGCAAAGTATCCTGCACGATGGGGAAAGCAGGAGCGGCGGGGGCGCGTACCGTCTTGATTTCCTGCTTGGCTTCCTTATGCTGCGAACCACAGGCGGGCAGCAGTAGTACTGCCAGCAGAAGCGCGAACGGCGAGCAGGAAAATCTCATGGAAGAAACAACAGGGCGAGTAGCTGCCAAAATACCACCTCTTAGCCAGGTTTTTCCTATTATGAGCAAATTCGGAGTAGCCTGATGCTTTATCTTATCGGTAATGAGTATTCTCTTGCTAAAAGGCACCTGCTGCGGCGGTTAGCTACTAAGGCTGCAGATTGACCGTAGAACTAGTGGTCTTGTATGCTTTGCCACCCACCAAGTGTATGCGCACCTGAAACTGCTGGTTGCCTGCGCGGGCAGGAGGGGCGGTAAGGGTTACGTACTGGTTGTTAATGTGCTTGGCTTCTCGGGGGCTCACCAGAAAATCATTTAAAGCAGTGGTGCCAATGCGCGCCAAATCATTTAAAGAAGTGCCCGCAGGATGCTGAGCGTCGTAGTCATTGCTGCTCGTTACCACCAGGGAATCTACCTCGCCGATAAAGATTGGGGAAGCGGAAATACAATCAGCCCAGGCCGCGAAGCCTCCCCTTTGGGGTACGAATGCAGTAGGTGGTACCAGTTCCAGCCCCAGCAGCAGGTCTTTCGCTTGCACCATTTGGCGGTTTGCCAGTACGCCTGTTTGCTGGCTATAAAGAATTAGATTGATGCCATCCACCTTCATAGTCGGATCGGGGTTCGGGCAAGCACTTTCGCAAGCCGGCAACAGCAGAAGCAGCGAAACGCAAAGCAATCCAACCCGGACAAGTTCGTTCATTCTCATAAAGTAAGGCTAAGAGTTAACCGCTGAGCACAAGATACCTGGCTTTATTTTATTTCATGGGAAGGGTACAAAATGCGGCTAAGTCTGATGCTTTATAGAAAAGTGTAGGCACTCAGTAAGGTCTATATTTATCGGGTCCTATCTCAAAGATACCAACTGCGGAAAAGCACTGTTTGGGTGAACTGTGGTAAGTTGTAGCTTAAGTGATGTTAGTTGACCTCGGTAAATGCAAGATGGTAAAATGCGCTTATGTAGTGCTGCTCGTTCTCCTTACCAGTAGTTATTCATTTGGGCAGGTCCCTGTCCGACAAGAGCAGGAAGTAAGACGTGCTTGGAAATTGCTCCTGGCTCAAATGCAAACTGGGACGCTTGCCGCTACCAAAGAATTGATGACCGATGCTGCCTTTGCCTCCCTGACGCAAGGGGTTAAGGCAACGGAATATGCCGAGGCGCTTCGAAGGTTTTCGAGGCAGAATAAACAGGAGCCAGTTACTGTACAAGTCATTAGCCCAACTGAGGCAATAGTAGAGGTTGGCCAACTTGATGTAGAGGCCGGATTCTATCTATCGGAGTTTGACTTTGAATACCAAGCAGGCAAATGGCTGCTGGTGGCCTTCTACCCTAACAAATGATGCTGCCGTTTTTTACTTTCGCTGCGCAGGGGCCTTATTGGCTGAACGTGGTACTTTTCCGGGGAATAGGCGCCAATTTGAATGTTTGTGAAACGCGTTCCTGCGGGCCATTGACTAAGCCTTAACTCAAAAATGAGTTTCGTACGCCCGCCTCGCGTTACTAGGACCAACTGGGCACCTTGCGTCGAATTGATTCCTCCCGTTCACCAAAAAGAGCCTTCAGCTAACGGCATCTAACTTACTGCTCCGTCTTTCCACTGATGAACGTAATTGTAAAGAGGTTATTAATTACCACAGGCGTTGTTGTTGCTCTGATGGTAGGGGCCTACACATGTTGGCTGATTGTTCTGGCGCACGCATTCGGAGCGTTTGACCCTACCTACACCAAAGCTGACCTCATCCGCCACTACGAGGCGAAGGCCCCGGAACTCTGGGCGCTTAACGCCTACATTAACTCCATCGTGCCGGCCCACCAGTCAGTTGACATTGAGTTTGACGGGCAGCGTACCATTCCCATTTTTCACCTCAAGGTTAACGGTATATACGACAGTAACTGGGATGTTAAATGGGATTCTGCCCAAGCCGACACCCTGTTGCACCAACTCGGCTGGACTCGGCAAACCCTAACGACCCTGCAAGCCAAGCTCGACCAGGCCGGGTGCATTTCCATTGCCAGCGGCGAGCCGTGCACCATTGGCTACCAGCGCAGCGGAATGGGCAAGTATTCGTACAACCTCTTCTCCGGCCCCCTGAGCGACAGTTTGAAAGTCCAGTATAGCAGCGGCTGCACCCATATTGTCTACAAGCCCCAGGTGGTGCTGGAGTACGGGGGCGGGGCCGTCGGACCGCAATGTTTTGAGGAGCAGTAAGTCTACACTAATAGCTACTGCTCAAGGGGCTCAACATGGCTGGCTCACACGATTAATGGTGGCCATATTCCGCGAAACGGGAATTTAGGTAGCCTCCATTTTGAGATAGGGACTGATTTAGCGGCGGGGCATTGAAAAAACTATGTATAGCGCACAAATGCAAAAAGCCTGAAAACGGACCCTTCTGATTGCTCAGGATGGTCCGTTTTCAGGCTAATAGGCAGGTATTGCTACCTCAGGGTACCCGGAGCCGGAGTCGAACCGGCACATCTTTCGATATCGGTGTTTGAGACCGACGCGTCTACCGATTCCGCCATCCGGGCTGAACACGTTCCCACGACTCAGGAACGGGTTGCAAACTTAGCGAGACTTTCGTGAATACGCAACAAATACCGCTTTTTCAGATAATAGGTGCGGATTTGCTGTAGGGCCTGAGGCCTCACATCGGCTGGTAAGCCCTCATAGCCAGCCAGAACCGGCGCAATGCCTGCGTCTAAAGTTTCGGTCAAATTTTGGGTTTCTTGCTCTAGGCGCTGTACAGCGGCTGGGTCGGGCTCAAACTCCAGCTCCATCAGCTGCTCGTTCAGCTCCATTACTTCCATCAGAAAATCAGCGGGCAGCTCCTGCTTGCCTTCCTCCAATAGTCCGTGCCGGCCCAAAATGTAAGCCATGCGTTGATCGGGGTGGGAGAGGGTGCGGTAGGCGTTAGTATTGAGCGTGGCCAGCTGCAGAATCTCCTGCTGCCGCTCGGGCGTGGCCGTGGCGTGAAAATCGGGGTGGTACTCACGGCTTAGAGCGTAGTATTTGCTTTTCAGCGTGGCCGCGTCGGGCTGAAAGGATTCGGGCAGGCCGTAAAATTCGAAGTAGTCGGGGTTCATCAGCTAGTGGGCCGGGGAGTAGAAGTGGAGTCCGGGCCCGCAGGGTATACGGAGAAGGCCAGGGGTGGGGCGGCAAACAGGGCCTTGGTAGTGGGCCACACTTGCCCAAACAGCGCCGAGCGGCGGTAGTTGTTCAGGTCGTCGGCCGAGTTCCAGTGGCTGTGGGTGCAATACACGTTGGGCATGTCGGCATCCTGCCAGAGCTCTAAATGCTGGCAGCCGGGCATATTCCGGATTTTATTTTCCGAGTCCCGAAATATGGCCAGGAAATCGGCTACTTTTTCCGGCTGGAAAGTCATGCGCACAATACGGGTAAGCATATGGCGGAAAGGGCGTTAGAGCAGCGGAAAAAAGTGACTGACACAATGGCTTACATTACTTAACATAATAAATAAACAAATCAAAAAGCCGTTTTAAGACCCAGGAACACAGTTTTTAGGTTCTATTCCAAGTAGAGCTTAGACCTCAGTGGGGAAGCGTATATCCACTTGGGAGTCGAAGTAGAGGCCGAGCAGTTCGGCGGCATTGCCCTGGTTCACGCCGATGCAAAGCCGGTCCTGACTGTTGAAAATGCAGACGGCATCACCTGGATCGGCAGCCTGGAAGTGGGCGGCAATGTCGCGCACGGTTTCGCGGGCAAAGTGAATGGTGCAGGGTCGGCCGCGGCCGATTACTTCCAGGGCCGTGCGGCTGATGTTGGTAATTAAATTACCGTAGTGGTCCACGTGAATGACGTGACCAGTAATGCGGTTGTCCTGCAGGCGCAGCTGCCGGTTCAGCAGTTGGTAGGAGTCGGTTGCAATGGGCCCTAGGTCGGAAATCAGACCGCCTTTGGCTAAATGCACGGCGGCCGGGGCCAGGATGTCGCGGGTGGGAGAGGAGGTAGCCTCGGCCGGAATCTGGACCAGTTCCTCGGGCTTGCCGTCGGTAAGCAGGGCCAACAGGCCGTTATTGGCCGCCACAAAGTAATGATCCTCGAACAGGGCGGCCTGCCAACTGCCTTTGCTGCCGCCGTGGTCGTTGACGCCCACGAGGTGCACCGTGCCCTTCGGGAAGTCCCGAAATACGGAATCGAGAACGTGTAAGGCGTGCGCGATGTTAAAGGGTTCAACAGCGTGGCTGATGTCCAGAACCGGTTGGGTGGGCGCCAGCTGCATAATCCGTGCTTTCACCGCGGCCACGTAATGGTCGCGGTATCCAAAGTCGGACAGAAACGTAATCAGCCCCATGCCGGAATTTCTCAGTTCTTCGTACTATTGTTTACCCTGTCTAGGGGCGGCAAAAGTAGGCGATTTGGACGGAACCAGTGCCCCTTTCGCCATCAGCATTCTCTAACTCTCTCAGCTTAAAAGCAACTACAGTTTGGTCGAGAAAATCATCACGCTCGAAAACGTCTCTCTTGTCGACTTCCTCGGACCCGACAATCAGAACATCCGCCAGCTGGCCGCGGCCTTTCCCGGCAGCAAAATCATTTCGCGAGGCAACGAAATTAAGATTCAGGGGCAGACGCCCGTAATTGCCAGGATCAATGAAATCCTGTCGTCCCTGATTGAGCATTACCACCAATTCGGGCAAATCACTGACAGAACCGTGGCGCAATACTTGGCTTCGGCCGATGACGAGATGGAGGAGCGGCAGATTGCCATGACTTCCCCAGCCGACGTTATCGTGTTTGGGGCTAAGGGCGGCGTTATCAAGGCCAAAACCCCGAACCAGCAGAAATTAGTCGATGCCGTTATGCGCAACGACCTGGTTTTTGCCCTTGGGCCGGCCGGTACCGGCAAAACCTATATTTCGGTGGCCTTGGCCGTGCGGGCGTTGAAAAATAAGGAGGTCAAGAAAATCATCATTTCCCGTCCCGTCGTGGAAGCCGGCGAAAGCCTGGGTTTCCTGCCCGGCGACATGAAGGAGAAGGTTGACCCCTACCTGCGCCCGATTTACGACGCCCTGGAAGACATGATTCCGGCCGAAAAGCTGAAATTCTACCAGGAAAACAAGATTATCGAAATTGCCCCGCTGGCCTACATGCGCGGCCGTACGCTCAACAACGCCTTCGTGCTGCTGGATGAGGCCCAGAACACCACGCCTTCCCAGCTGAAGATGTTTTTGACCCGCATGGGCCCCACGGCGAAAGTCATGGTGAACGGTGACCGAAGCCAGATTGACCTGCCCACCAAGCAGAAGTCGGGCTTGATGCAGGCCCTGGACATCCTCAAGGACGTGCGCGGCATCGGCTTCGTGGAAATGAGTGCCGACGACGTGGTGCGTCACCGCCTGGTAAAGGAAATCGTGGTGGCTTACGACCGGCACGATGTGCAGGAGCAGCGCGACCAGGCCAACCGGCCCGTGCGTGAGGCCCGGCCCTACCGCTCGTCGAACCCGGCCCAGGCTCCCGACCCGGCCCGTCACCCCGACGCCCGGCCCGAGAATGACGGCATGAGCAATTTGCCCGTCAATCATGAGCAGCAACTGTAAGCCGGAATCTGGCTGACCTTGAAAAAAGAACCACCCACGCTGCGGGTGGTTCTTTTGTTTTGCGCCGGCCCGCGTTACTTTGTACTTCTACTTTCCTGCCTGCTTCAGGCCTTACTGCCCATGATTACCGCCGAGCCCGTTTCTGACCTGCGCGACCTTGACGCCGCTTTTACCATCCGCGAAACTGTATTTGTGCACGAGCAAGGCGTGCCCGCCGATGCCGAGTACGACGTGCACGACCGCACCGACGCCCGGCACTACCTGGCCCGGGCTACTGACGGCACGCCTTGCGGAGCCGCCCGCTGGCGCACCACCGACAACGGCGTAAAGCTGGAGCGTTTCGCCGTGTTGGAAGCTTTTCGCAATCAGGCTGTGGGCAGCGCGCTCCTCAAACGAGTGTTGGAAGACGTGCAGGCTGCGCACCCCGAAGCTACCGTGTACCTAAATGCTCAGCTGCGGGCTATTCCATTCTATGAGCGGCACGGCTTCAGCAAGGTCGGAGACCAGTTCACGGAGTGCGACATTGAGCACTTCAAGATGATCTGGAACAAGCCAGGGTAAACGACATGAAAACTCAAGCCTGCGGTCTGCTGTTGCTGACTCTGATGTCTGGCAGTGCCTTCCAACCTAAGTCAGCCCTGCGTATCGAGGCGGGATACTGGCTGCGCGGGCTTGTTGGCGGTACTACAATGGCGGCGCTGTCTGAGTATCAGGTGCTGCAGAAAACGGCTTCACGTGACACTTTAACGGCCTCTCAAGTAGATACGCTGCAGAAGATTCTGAGTCGAGCCAGTAGTAGTAGACACTGGCAGCAGAAGCTGGGCGGGCGCTATGCGGCCTTGGAGGTGACCGTGGGCCAGCAGCCGGTGCCGTTGCTAATTGCCGAATCGGGCCGGCTGGTAGTGTTGCTCGACAAGCTAGGGCGAAGCGCTGTAGCTCCCGGCCACAACTACCATATTAATAATAGGGCTGATCAAACCTGGCTGCGTCGCTTCGCCAGTGCTCCGGTAAAAGGTGAATAACTACGGACAAGTTTGAGTATACTTGGTGCTCTAGAGCATTATTGTTAGTTACTCAGGCTATTCCGTTATGATTCAGTGGGCTCCCTATGCCTTCGTGCGCCTGTTTTTGGCCCTTGCCGCCGGCGTATTAACCTACCTGTACTTCGGGGCCGCGTGGCCCGACTTCCGCGGGCCGCTGGTGGGCCTCACGCTGCTGTTTGTGGCCTTGCAAACCTGGGCCAACCGTCAGCCCGCGCCCGGGCCCACCGAGGCAGCCGGCTGGCTGGCGCTGTTTACTTTGTTTGTGGCCGGCCTCACGCTTACCCAGCAGGCTACCGAAAACCGCCGGCCCGACCACCTGAGTCAGCTCAAAGGCACCATCGAGTTTTACCGCGCCGTAGTCGATGACTATACCGTGGTGCGGCCTGCTACCTATGCCACTACCGTGCGGGTGTCGGCCGTGCGCATCCGGGGGCAGTGGCAGGCGGCGCTGGGTGGTATCCGGGTATCGGTGCCGCGCGACTCGGGCGTAGCCGCCCCCGCTACGGCGACATATGGCTAGTACGGGGTGGCCCGGCGCCGGCCAAAGCCCCGCTCAACCCCGGCGAGTTTGACTACCGCCGCTACTTGAGCTACCACCAGGTGTACCACCAGCAGTTTATTCACCCCGACCAGTACCAACTGCTGGCCTTGCAGCCGCCTTCGTATCTGAAGGCTGTCAGCATGCGGGCCGCCCGGGTACTCGACGGGGTTTTCCGGCAGTACGTGCGCGAAAAGCGCGAATACGCCCTGGCCTCGGCCCTGGTGCTGGGCATCAAAGACGAAGTGGATCAGGACACCAAGCAGGCCTACGCCAGCACCGGCACCACGCACATCATGGCCGTGTCGGGTCTGCAGGTGGGCTTGCTGTTTACGCTGGTGACGTGGCTGCTGCAACGGCTTTTCGGCGGCACCCGCGGGTTTCGGTTTTGGTCGGCGGGCGTGGGGCTGGTTGTTATCTGGAGCTACGCCTTTCTGACGGGCTTGTCGGCTTCCGTGCTGCGGGCGGCCGTGATGTTCACCTTCGTGATTCTGGCCCGGGCCTCGGGGCGGCAAAGCAATATGTACAACACGCTGGCCGTAGCGGCATTTTGCCTGCTCTGCTACGACCCGTACCTGCTGGTGGACGTTGGTTTTCAACTTTCCTTTTTGGCGGTGCTCAGCATCGTCTACCTGCAGCCCCGCATTGCCGACAAGCTCGATTTCAAGGACCAAGCCGCGGCCCGAATCCGGCCCTGGCAGCCCTTGGCGGTGCAAAAATCCTGGAAGGTCGCCGGCTGGACGGCCGACTGGATCTGGCAGGCCACGGCGCTGTCGTTGGCCGCGCAGGTTGCTACGTTTCCGCTGGGCCTGTTTTATTTTCACCAGTTTCCGCTCAGCTTTCTGGCTTCCAACCTCGTGGCCGTGCCCATTTCCTCTTTGGCCGTGTACGTGGGCCTGGGCCTGCTCATGGTCAAGGGTCTGGTGGCAGTGGGCGGTTTATTTTTGCCCGCAACGGTGGTTTCCGTGCTCGATTGGCTGCCCAAGCTCCTTGGTAAGCTGTTCGAAACAATGATTTGGCTTTTCAACGAGTACATCTTCTGGATTGGTCGCACCATGCCTGGGGCCCTGATTCAGAACGTGCACGTGACGCCCCTGCAGGCTTGGCTGATTTTTGCCATGATTCTGGCCCTGCTAACGTTTCTGGCCGTCAAGCGGCTGCCGTGGCTGGGGCTGGCCTGCACCCTGATGGCCGTGTTTGCCGGCACCCGGGTGTGGGCCGCCCGCACCCTTGCCACCGATGAGGAGCTGATAATCTACAGTATTCCGCGCCGCTCGGTGTGCGGTTTCTGGCAGGGCGCTGCCGCCCATATTGTTACCGTCGACTCCTTGCCGCTTTCAGAAACGGAGCGGACTTACCGCATTGTGCCAGGTATTATTCAGCGCGAAGCCCGGCGCGTAATCTACCACACGGGCTGGCAGCCGGCGCCCGTGCCCACGGCTCAGCCCACACCCCACGTAACGGTGGCCGTGTGGCGCGGCCTGCGGCTGGCCTTCGTGAGCGGCCAAATAGATGCGGCCCGGCAGGCTACTCCGGTACAGGTAATTATACTGCGCCGCAATGCCTGGGTGAAGCCCAGCGAGTTAGCTCAGCTGTTTGGCCCGGGGCTCGGGTTATTTTCGATTCTTCCTGCAAATCCTGGTACGTTGCCCGGCAGGATTCTTTGCTGCAAGCTGCTGGATTTCAGACCCATGACGTTACTAGCCAAGGCGCGTTTATCATCCGGTCGCGGCCACTGGTCGGCTCATCGGGGGCGCTGACCGAAACCGAATAGGGCCCAACCTCGCTATATAGTTTATTTAGAGCACCATTTTTGTTACGTTTGGTTGAATACCAACCTTGTGCTGTTCGGGTTGTGCGCCGTTTGTCTTTGGTAGCGTACAGTCCTGCTTTTCACCGCTTTGCAACGACCCCGTCATGGATAATATGCCTACCCAGGAGCTAGAAGCGCTGCGCTACATTCGCTACGAAACGCGCGACGCCATCGGCTACATCACCCTCAATCGTCCTGATAAACGCAATGCCCTTAGCTACGACGTGGTGTCGGAGCTTAAGGAGGCTTTTGAGTTTGCCGAGGAAGATGAATCATGCAAAGTAATCGTGCTGCGGGCCGAAGGGTCAGCCTTCTGTGCCGGCGCCGATCTGGGCTACATCCAAGAGCTGCAGGGCTTTGGCTACACTGATAACCTGGCTGATTCCACGCACCTGATGCAGCTGTTTCACCAGATTTATACCCTTAAAAAAGTGGTTATCGGGCAGGTGCAGGGCCACGCGCTGGCTGGTGGCTGCGGTCTGGCTACCATCTGCGACTTTGCCTTTGCCGTACCCGAAGCCAAGTTTGGCTACACGGAAGTAAAAATTGGCTTTCTGCCCGCCATTGTGAGCGTATTTCTCGTGCGCAAAATAGGGGAGGCCCGTACCAAGCAGCTCCTGCTCACTGGGGACGTTATTTCGGCCCAGGCCGCGGCCGATTTTGGCTTGGTCAATTTCCTGGTATCCAAAGAGGAACTGGCCGAAAAGGTATATGAATTTGCCCGCCGGCTGTGCGTCGAGAATTCCGGGCAGAGCATGGAGCTGACCAAGGAAATGCTGGCCCGTATTCCGGAAATGGCCCTTGAGGACAGTCTTCGCTACGCCGCCCAAATGAACGCCGAGGCCCGCGGCTCCCTCGACTGCCGCCGCGGTATTGCCGCTTTCCTGAGCAAAGAAAAGATTACCTGGGACAACTAAGTTCTGTCGTTTCTCGGCACCTATTGGTCTTGGGGCCGGGTCAAAAAGAGGTTACTTGCAAAAATGTTCTGGCCTAACAGTCAGAACATTTTTGCCTTATTGCTGCTTTCTGCTTCTATAAGAGCCCTGATTCATCCACTGCTTAATTCTTTTCCATGACAACGTGGGCAGCCGTGGCCGTCACGACGGCTACTTTCCTGGGAATGGAGTTTGTCGCCTGGTTTATGCACAAGTATGTGCTGCATGGTGCGCTGTGGTTTTTGCACCGCTCGCACCACGTGCGGCATCCCCATCATTTTGAGCGCAACGACTTTTTCTTCCTGTTTTACGGGGCGCTTTCCATGGGCGGCATTATGTACGGCTCAGATGAGAAAAGCTGGCCTTTCTGGGTGGGCATCGGCATTGCGGCCTACGGCACGGTATACTTTTTTGTGCACGACGTGCTGATTCATGGGCGGCTTCGGTTCTGGCGCAAGTCGAGCAACAAGTACCTGCGCGCCCTGAACATGGCTCATAAGATGCACCACAAAACCACCGGCCGCGACGGTTCGGAGGAATTTGGCATGCTGTGGGTTTCGCCGAAGTATCTGGAGCTGGCCCGCCGTAAACCGGCACCCGTGCGGTCGGGCAAAACCGTAATTACCTCATCAAATTCGTAGGGCTGGCCATCGTGGGACAATTTTCAATCAGCGACCTGGAGAATATCTCCGGCATCAAGGCGCATACCATCCGAATGTGGGAGCAGCGCTACGGCATTCTGCAGCCGGTTCGCACGCACACCAACATCCGGACGTATTGCGACAACGACCTGCGCCGTTTGTTGAACGTGGCCACTCTTTGCGGACAGGGGCACCGTATATCCAAAGTAGCCCAGCTAAGTGAGCAGGAACTGGCCTCGGCCGTTATTGCCTGCTGCGAAAACCCGCACGACTACAGCCGGCAGATCAACTCCCTGCTGGCCGCAACGCTGGAGATGAACGAGCCCCAGATCTGCAAGCTGCTCGGTGGGGCCGCGCAGCAGCTAGGGTTTGAGCAGGCCATAATGCGCGTGGTATATCCCTTTTTGCAGCGCATCGGCATCTTGTGGCAAACCGGCAGCATCAACCCTGCTCAGGAACATCTGGTTACCAATATCATCCGGCAGAAAATTGTGGCTGCTACCGACCAGCTGCCCCCGGTAAATCCCAAAGACGCCCGGCGTTGGGTGCTGTTTTTACCCGAGGGTGAGCTGCACGAGCTGGCCCTGCTGTTTATGAACTACGCCTTGCGGGCCCGTACCCAGCACGTGTTGTATCTGGGGCAAAACCTGCCGGAGTCGGAGCTGACAGCCGTGTGCCAGACCTATGAGCCCCACGCCATTTGTACAGTGCTGACGGCCGTGCCTGAGCGGGGCAGGTGCAAGCTTACATCAACCACCTGGCCGAATTATGCGCTGGTGCCATGCTCGTTCTCTACGGTCCCCTGATGTGCTGCCAGGAGCTGGCTTTGCCTTCCAACTCCGTTAGTCCCCGGCTGATGACCGACTTTCTGGCTCTGGTTGAGGAGTTACAAGGGCCCAGTAAAAAATAAAATTTTGGCTTTCTAACTGAACTGTAGCGCAACCCCCACCGGGTTGCGCGTTTGTTTTCAGCCACTTCAGCTTGGTTCTTTCACCGCGCAAAAATTTGGGTTCACCTTCCGAAAAGGGAGGCAAGCCGAATTTATGTTCAAAAGGTCGGCTGCTCAGTGCCTGGGTCGTACCTTGGTCGCCGAATTAATGTACCGACATTGAATTTCAGTCCAGTTGAGAAAAATTCTTAACTAGAGTAGTCGACATTCAATTGTTCCCGTATATTTGTTTAACCTTTTGCCACGAAAAGCTAAACAGTATGACCTCTTTGGAATTCACCGATCAAGTACAAAAGATTTCTTACTCTCTGAAGCCCGTGGCCATGAACCTGACTCGCGACGCTGACGATGCCAAGGACCTGGTCCAGGAAACTCTGCTCAAAGCCATGCTAAACAAGGACAAGTTTAAGGCGGGCACCAATTTGAAGGCGTGGTTGTACACCATCATGCGCAACACCTTCATTAACAACTACAATAAGATTACCAAGCGCAATAGCAATATTGACAGCACCGAGTATTTTCAGTATTTCAATACCGACGAAAACTATATCACCCACAACGGAGCCACTTCTGACTTCGTGGTAACGGACATCAACGAGGCTATTTCCAACCTCTCAGCCGACTACCGTACGCCGTTCATGATGTACTACATTGGCTACAAGTACCTGGAAATTGCTGAGAAGCTGCAGATTCCGATTGGAACGGTGAAGAACCGGATTCACATAGCCCGCAAGGAGCTGAAAGACGCGCTGAAAGTGTACGCTCCCGGCGTGTAAGGAATAGATTAATAACACTTTGCGCCTGAGCGTAATACGGGCCGCCAGCCACGGAGCATCTGCTCCCAGCCGGCGGCCCGTCGTTTTTTCCAGACAAACTAGAAGTCAAACAGGTTGAACCGCTTGGTGCTGGGACGAGCTTCGAGCCGGGTAGCGGGCCGGCGCCCCACAGGTGGCTTGGCGGCGGGAGCCGGATTCGGGGCTGCCTGGATATAGCGGTGCTTGATGCGCATGTCCTGGGCCGCGAAAGGGCCGGTCTGGGCCGGGTAAAATGCCAGGTGCGGCCGTTGCACCTCGGGCAGCATCCGCCACGACTCCCGAAAATCCTGGTTGATGCGCTGCAGCTCGGTGAAAAAATCCTGGCTGGCGCGGGCCGCTTCGGAATCGGCCAGGAACTGCCCGGCTTCCAGTTCCAGACAGATTTGCAGGCTCTTATCGACCCGCTCGTTTTCGGCCGTAAACATGGTGAAGGACTGCACCCGACTAGCCAGGGTGGGGGTACTCATCAGGGCCTCCTGCACATCGGGCGGCGCGATTTTGCAGCCGTAGAAAGCTACCGTCATGTCGGCCCGGCCGTAGTGCAGCAACAGGGCAGCTCACTGTAACCAGGCGCTATATCGTCGGGCGTCAGGCCGCAGTCGGCCAGAATGCGGCGCAGCTCGGAGAAGCGGATGACCTGGCCCCGGTCGTGAATGTTGTAGCGGATCTTGGGGCCAGGTAATAGGGCCGGCACAGGGTAATGAGCAGTTCGCCGGCCTCGGTTTCCTCGATGTAGAAGTCGGCGGGGTTGAACTGGAAGATGACGGGCGTAGCCCCGGCGTACTTCACCAGGCGGGCGGCCAGTTCGGGCCGGCTTTGCACAGCTTTGCGCAGGGCAATGGTAAAGTCATTCTCACTGGAAATATTAAGCTCCAGGTCGGAGGCTCCAAACGAGCCGTACACTTTGCGGATTCCCTTGGCTAGCAGGTAGTCACGCATGGGCTCACTCATGCCTTCTCCGCCGTAAATCATGGTCACGTTGTAGCTGTGCCAGTCGAGCGGGGCCGAGTCGACGAGCAGCTTCAGAAACGGCGGGTAGCCCAGGATAATGTACTGCTGGTCGGGCCCGAAAGACTGCAGCGTGTTGGTAATCTTCTGCACGTCGGGCCCCAGGGACTTAACCACGGTCGAGTCGGCAAACGACATGGTGATGTTGATACCCGTGGCCCAGGGCCCCAGGGCAAAGGCATTGATAAGAAAGTGCTGTCCCTGGCCTACTAGGTGGCTCAGGCCGAATTCGAGCATGCGCTTGTTGGCCCGCCGCTCGGCCTGCCCGCGCACCCAGTTGGTGGGCACCCCGCTGCTACCCGACGACTCATCGATAATGATGCCGTGGCCGGGAATCTTGCCGCCCAGGCACCGCTCACCCAGGGAGTAGCGCTTGATGTAGTTTTCCTTGTCCATGATGGGCAGAGACGATAAATCCGGGATGAGGCCGTGCAGGCGGGGCCGCGGGCGTGGTGGTCGCGCAGGAAGCGCTGGTAAGCCGGGGCTTGCCGGCTGGCCATCCAGAATACGGCCAGGGCTTTCATCTTGCCGATGTTCCAGCGCATGGCCTCCATGTGGGGCAAAAACAAAAGGTTCATTGTGGTAAAATCCAGCTCCAGCACGTTGCGCCACAGACGAAGGGCATGCACAATTAGCAGAACAGCAAACGTTTTCATGGGCTTAGGCGTGAAGTAAAATGTCGTTGACGGTCAAACGGTAGCTTCGCGGGGGCTCCTGACTGTAACCCAGGCGCACAAGTAGCCAGGCGGGCTCCGTGGCCGGGGCCTGGCCGATGCGCTGGCTGAACTTGGTGTAAGCTGCGGGGTTGGTTATCACCGAGCCGAAGGGATGCAGGTACAGGTTGTGCCGGGTCATTTCCAGCCAGAGCTGCTGAAGCAGGGCCCCGGCCTGCACCCAGTCGGGGCGGGTGCCAAACGGTCCCTGCAGCCAGGCCACCGTGGTGGTGCCGTGCATCGAGTGCGTGTAGACCTTGCCCAGGATGCGGCGTTTCCAAGCGCTGCGAAACCGCTCACTATGAAAGAAGAAGTTGTGCATCAGCCGGCCCGGAAACCCCATGCAATGACTCCATAATCCGTCTTTCTGGGTGGCGGCCTGCTGGTCGGAAGTGCGGACCCAGGAGGCCAGCTCGGTGCGCACGGCCGGGTCGTCGAGGTCGGTGAAGAGAGTTTCGCGGTTCAGATCCAAAATAAAGCTGACCATGGCGGGCTCGTTGGTGAAGGTGAGCGTATGACCGTAAGTGGCCGCTATGGCGCTCAGCCGGTGCTGCACAGCCAGGGGAATTTCCCGGTTGTCGTAGTGCAGGCGGGAAGTTTTACGCTGCCGGATCAGTTCCCGGTCCAGCGCCGCCGGGGTGGTAGTGGGAGCCAGGTGCAGGGTGGCAAACAGCTGCAGGCCGGTAGCTGAATAGCTTAGTCGGGGCTCGGCGGCCTGCTGGGCGCTGAGGGCCAGACCCCGGGTCAGGGCCGCCAGGCGCAGGCACTCGATAAACATGCCCAGGCCCGCTACCGTGAAGCGGGAAGTTGGGTCGGTGTGGGGTAGCAGGCGGGCCGGGTCGTAGTAGAGCCGGGCCTCCGTGGCCGATACCACCTGCAGTTTCCAGGGCTGTACGTTGTGCGGACTTGGCGACCAGCGGGCGTATTCCAGAAGCTCTGCCCACAGCGGGGCCGCTTCGGCGGCCCGGGCCCGACCCACACCTAACAGGGGCGCCAGCAAGGCGGCGGCGGTGCCCAGACTTGCGCGGTGCAGAAATTTTCGACGGTGCATACTGGCAGGGGATAAGCGCAGGGCGGAACGGATTCGATAAGTGTCCGATGCCAGAAAAGCGCGGCCTTCGGTGTCGGAAATGTGCAGACTATTATTCCCATAGTCACGCCAGTTTTAAGGTTTTTCAGACTTTTGGTATGGTAGATATGAGTTTATAACAATCTGATTAATAAAGTATATAATCGGTAAGGGTAGACATCAAATCATGTTTTCTCGGCGCCGATAATCTGCCCTGGCTGTTGCGGAAGAAGGGCGGGCCAAAACAAAGTTGGGAGCGGGTTTGTAGCTTGCCACCACCTTTTACCTGCTCGTATTGACTTCCGCTACTTCTCCCCAACACGTCCTTGTTATCGGCGCGGGCTTTGCCGGCCTTTCAGCGGCTACCTCCCTGGCCCAGCGCGGCTACCGCGTTACGGTGCTCGAGAAGAATGAAGGGCCCGGCGGCCGGGCCCGGGTGTTCCAGGCCCAGGGCTTCACTTTCGATATGGGCCCGAGTTGGTACTGGATGCCCGACGTGTTTGAGAAGTACTTTGCCCGCTTCGGCCGTAAGGTGTCTGACTACTACGAGCTGGAGCGCCTCGACCCGTCGTACCAGGTCGTGTTTGGGCCGAATGACGCGGTGGATATTCCGGCGAAAATGGCCGAGCTGCGCCAGCTCTTCGAGCACTACGAGCCCGGCAGCGCCGCCCGCCTCGACGAGTTTCTCAAGCAGGCCGCGTATAAATATGAAGTCGGCATCAACCGGCTGGTGTATGCGCCGAGCCGCTCGTTGCTGGAGTTTGCCGACCCCGGCTGCTGGTAGATATGGTGCGCATGGACGTGCTGCAGAGCATGCACAAGCACGTGCGCCGCTTTTTCCAAAACCCTAAGCTGCTGCAGCTGGTCGAGTTTCCGATTCTGTTTCTGGGTGCTACTTCCGAGAATACGCCGGCCCTGTACTCCCTGATGAACTACGCCGATCTGGCCCTGGGGACCTGGTACCCCAAAGGCGGGATGCACCAGATTGTGCGCGGCATGGTGCAGCTGGCCCAGGAGCAGGGCGTAACGCTCGAATACAACCAGGAAGTGCAGGAAATACGGGTGGAAAACGGGCGGGCCATCGGCGTGCAAACGGCCGCCGGCTTCCGGGCCGCCGACATTGTGGTGGCCGGAGCCGACTACCACCACGCCGAGCAGCACTTACTAAAGCCCGAATTCCGCCACTACGACGAAGCTTACTGGAATAAGCGCACCATGGCCCCCTCGTCGCTGCTGTTTTACGTGGGCCTCAACAAGCGCCTGCCCAAGCTGCGTCACCACAACCTGTTTTTTGACGAGGACTTCCAGCTTCACGCCCACGAGATTTATGAGCAGCCGCAGTGGCCCAGCAAGCCCCTGTTCTACGTATCGGCCCCGTCTCAGACCGACGCCACGGTGGCTCCGGAGGGCTGCGAAAACCTATTCTTGCTGATACCGGTAGCGCCCGACCTGGCCGACCCCGAAGAAACCCGGGAACATTACTACCACCTGATTATGGACCGGCTGGAGCGTCACGTGGGCGAGAGTATCCGCGACGCAGTAGTATACAAGCGCAGCTATGCTCACCGCGACTTTATGGCCGACTACCACAGCTACAAAGGCAATGCTTACGGCCTGGCCAATACCCTGCGGCAAACGGCCATTCTGAAGCCCACCCTGAAAAGTAAAAAGGTTAGCAACCTGTATTTTACGGGTCAGCTGACCGTGCCGGGCCCCGGCGTACCCCCGTCGCTGATTTCGGGGCAGGTAGTGGCCGGCGAGGTAGAGAAGGAGCAAGGCGCGGCCCGCAAATAAGCAGGTCGAGTGTCGTTGCCGGATCTGCGTATCGCCGTGGCTAAACTGAAACCAACAGGCTATGAGCTGGTTAACGAATAAACTAAACTGCTCAGCTGCCCGCACACGTAATTGACAACAGGCCCTTCGATTTAGTACCTTTTCCTTTCAGACCCCAAATCCGCCCCCTGTGGACCACGTTGCCCTCTTCGACCAAACCAGCCTGGCCTGTAGCAAGCTTATTACCAAGCGCTACAGTACGTCTTTCACGCTGGGCATCCGCACGCTCGACCCGCGGTTTCACCTGCCGGTGTACGCCGTGTATGGCTTCGTGCGCTGGGCCGACGAAATCGTGGACACGTTTCATGACTATGATAAGGCGGCTCTGTTTGCTGATTTTAAGCGCCAGACCGATGAGGCTCTGGCAATGGGCTTCAGTCTGAGTCCGGTGCTGCACGCCTTCCAGCTCGTGGTGCGCCGCTACGGCATCGACCGGGAGTTTATTGATGCTTTTCTTAAGAGCATGGAAATGGACCTGGAAGACCGCAGCTACCACCAGTCGATGTACGAGGAGTATATTTATGGCTCGGCCGAAGTGGTGGGACTGATGTGCCTGCGCATTTTTTGCGAGGGCGACACGGCTTTATTCGACAAGCTGCGCGAGCCGGCCCGCCGCTTGGGTGCCGCCTTCCAGAAGATCAACTTTCTGCGGGATATCCGCTCCGATTACGAAGACCGGGGCCGGGTATACTTTCCCGGCGTAACCTACGAGCGGTTCGATGACGCCGTGAAGCGCGAAATTGAGGCTGATATCCGGGCCGACTTCGACGCGGGCTACGCCGGAATCGTGCAACTGCCGCGCTCGGCGCGCCTGGGTGTGTATCTGGCCTACGTGTACTACTTGAAGCTATTTCACAAAATCCGCCAACTGCCAGCGGCACGAATCTTGGGGAGCGGGTGCGCGTGCCCGACAACACGAAACTTTTACTGTTGATGGGCTCGTATTTTCGTTATCGCCTCCGGGCTATCTGACCACGAACTCCATCCCGCGTGAAACGTCTGTTGTTCTCTCTTTTCCCGCTTTTTTTCCTTCTTTCCGCTGTGTCCGAAACTTCGCCCTACCACCTTCCTTCCCTGCGCCGCCACTACGAGCAAGCTGCCGCCGATAAAACGGCCGGTGAGAAATTCTATAAGCTCATGGCTGATTACAACGACAAAGACGCCGTCGTACTGGGCTACAAAGGCGCGGCCGAAGCCATTCGGGCCCGCGACGCCTCGATGTTCAACAAGCTCACCTACGTGCAGGCCGCCAGCCGCACCTTCGACCAGGCTGTAGCTCTCGATCCGCATAATGCCGAGGTGCGCTTTCTGCGCTTTAGTGTGGAAAGCAACCTGCCTGGCTTTCTGAATCTAAGCCAGCACGTAGACGAAGACCGGAAGCTGCTCGTCCAAACCCTGCTGAAACACCCCAAATCGGGGCTGGATGCGGAAGCTTTCCAAACGGTGCGCAACTTCCTGGTAAGCCGTGGCCACGTCAGCGACGAGGAAGCCCAGCAGCTAAACCGCGTGGCTCACTAAGCAGAGCAATATCGCGAAGATTGGTGAAGAGCCGCGCTACTCAGTAGCGCGGCTCTTTTATTTATTCCGCTTGTTTTGTTTAACTTTTTGAGCTGAAAAGTGAAACAAAATGCAAGGTAAAAGGTATAGTATAAAGAAAACTAAATGACTCAAAGTTAAGTTGATGGAGCAGAGAGCTGCACAGCATAAGGCAAAACAGTGATTTGCGGCAGAGAAAAACCAGCGCCATTAACTTTTGATCTGCCAGAACCGCGTATATCCTGTTTTTCGTATCTTCTATTCTGTGAAGCTCACCCGTAACATTCCGTCCGCTTCCCTGGTTACCGAGCTATGCCGCACCACCTGAGCGTCCGTATTGACCCCAATTCCGGTTTCTGTTTCGGCGTAATCTATGCCATTCAGATGGCAGAGGATATTCTAGATGAGCAGGGCTACCTGTATTGCCTGGGCGACATTGTGCACAACGATGAAGAGGTGCAACGCCTGGAGCAGCGCGGCCTGCGCATTATCGATTACGACGTCTTTGCCCGGCTGCGCGAGGAAAAAGTGCTGATCAGGGCCCACGGGGAGCCGCCTAGCACCTATCAGACGGCTTTGGAAAACGACCTGACTCTGATTGATGCTTCCTGCCCGGTCGTGCTTAAGCTGCAGAACCGTATCAAGACCAGCTACGACAAGCAGGAGAAAATCTTCATCTACGGCAAGCACGGGCATGCGGAGGTTCGCGGCCTGCTGGGCCAGACCAGCGGCAACGCCGTCGTGTTTGAGAATCTGGACGAGCTGTTGAGCCATGAATTGCCGGCTAATATTACGCTCTACAGCCAAACCACGAAAAGCACCGACAGTTTCTACCGCATCAAGGGTGAGTTGGAGCACCGTGGCTACGCCGTAAACCCCAACGACACGATTTGCCGGCAGGTAAGCAACCGTGACAAAGACCTGCGTAAGTTTGCTGCGCAGTATGACCAGGTCGTGTTCGTGTCGGGTACCAAGAGCAGCAACGGCAAAGTGCTTTACCAGGTCTGCAAGGACACAAATCCTAATACGCACTTTATTTCCAAAGTAGAGGAGCTGTGTCCCACGCAGTTCCAGCCCGGCCAATCGGTGGGAATCTGTGGGGCTACCAGCACGCCCATGTGGCTCATGGAAGACGTCCGCGACGCACTGTTGGCTATGTAAACCTGGCTAAGGCAAACCAGTAGCCTCTGGCGGCCGTTTGCTTCTTGTTGCGTCAACCCTCTTTTCCCAAGGCTGATTTGCCTTGCCTTTCTTTGTTTCTATGCCCCAAACAGCGTTACAGCCCATTCCTCAAACCACGCGGGTGAAACCAGCCCCGTTAGGGTACACGGGCGTAGGCATTGCGCTGGTTATTGTTGGGTGCTGGGCCGGGCTGCTTACGTTTCTGTTGGCTTTTTACCGTCCCGACTGGGGTACTCCCTGGCCTTATTTGCTGGTTCTGGTGCAGATGCACTTATACACCGGCCTGTTTATTACCGCCCACGATGCTATGCACGGCGTAGTTAGCCCAAACCAGCGGTTGAATACGGCTCTTGGTGCGGTTTGCGCCTTTCTGTTTGCCTTCAACTGGTATCCACGGCTGTTGCCCAAGCATCATCAGCACCACCGCCACGTGGGCACCGAGGCCGACCCAGACTTTCACAACGGCCGGCACCCCGGCTTTCTGCCCTGGCTACTGCGCTTTGCCCTCAACTACGTAACCTGGTGGCAGATTGCCCTAATGGGGCTGACCTATAATCTGTTGAAGCTGGCCTTCCCCATGCCCAATGTCATTGCCTTCTGGATGGTCCCGGCAGTTTTGGCTACGGTGCAGCTTTTCTTTTTCGGGACGTATTTGCCGCACCGCGGCGAGCATGCCCCGGAGAATGCGCATAAGTCGCGCACCCAGTTGCGGCATCATCTATGGGCTTTTGTTAGCTGCTACTTTTTTGGCTACCATTACGAGCACCACGACCAGCCCTATCTGCCGTGGTGGCGATTATGGCGCACGAAGGAAGCCTGAGAGCAGTCTATGAGAATTTAACCTTAGTAGGGTATTTGCTAATAAAATACGGTTACAAGTAAATTTAAACCCGGAATATGGCTATATTGAAGCAGCTCAACCTATCGTTGAGGCGCCCACCTAGCCATTACGCGTTTGCTGCACCTCTACGCGAAAGTTTGCCATGTCTGCTTCATCTGTCTAGTAGCCGTATTACTATCGGCACCCGCTACACAGGCCTGGCCCTATGACGAAGTGCCTAGTCGGGCTTCTATCTCATCTTTAGCTTCTGCTGACGCAGCAGTACAGCTACGGCACGGCCTACAGGTACTAGAAGCCGCCAAAGGCAAAAGTGCTGGTGAGCAGGCCCTTGGTCACCGCATTACGGGTTCGGCTCACTATAACTTGGGCTCTTTTAACCGGGCCGCCTACCACTTCCGGCAAGCGTTGCGGCTCGATCAGCAGGTAAAGAATCAATCGGCTGTAGCGTTGGATGAGGTGTGGCTGGGCTCCGTTCTGTGGAGCCAGGGGGATACGGGGCAGGCCCGACTGGTTTACCGGAAGGCGCTGCAAACCTTTTCCCGGCTAGGCTCGCGCACCGGGGAGGCGCAGGTGCAGACCAAGCTGGGACGGCTGTATGCCCAGCAAAAGAAGTGGGGGCAGGCCTTGGCCAGCCATTCCCGCGCTTTGCAGGGTTGGTTGCAACACCAGGACACAGTTCAGGCGGCCGCTGCGCTGAACGCTATGGGAAGCGTGTATTTACAGCAGAAAGCCTACAGTCGGGCCTTATTTTATCTACGTAAGGCCCGGCGCACAGCAAAAGCTTCGGATAGCCTGCGGCAGAGTGAGAGTCTGGTCAGTATTGGTAAGATCTACCAGGCCATGGGCAACTACGAAAATGCCCTGCCCAGCTTCCGGGAAGCATCCCGCCTGATGCCAGCTAGGGCCCTGCCGGCACCACACGCGCAGCTGTACTATCTCATGGCCGCCGCCTACGATTCGCTGGGTCAACAGCCGGCTGCCGAACAAGCTTTACAGCAAGCCTTAGTCTTGGCCCGCCGTAGTGGTTCCCTGACTTTGCTAAGTCAGCAGTACCGGGCGCTGGCAGCCGTATACCGCCGTATGGGACACTACCCGAAGGCATTGGCCGCTCTTACCCGCTTCTCGGGGCTGCAAGACAGCGTCTTTGCTCAGGAACGTTCGGCCCAGGTGGCGGAGCTGCGGATGCGCTACGAAACCGAGAAGAAGGAGCGGGAAATTGAACTGCTGACCAAAGACCGGCAGATTCGGGAAGCAACTATGCGCCGGCAGGCCTTGTTGCGCAATGCGCTGGCCGCCGGGGCTTACTTTTACTCATTATCGTGGGGGGCTCTACCGGGGGCGGCGGCAGCAGGTCCGAATCAACCGACTGCTGGAGCGGAAAAACGCGGCCATCAACCACCAAAAAGAGGAGTTGGGGCGCCTTAACCGGACCAAGGATACCTTGTTTTCCGTCATTTCCCACGACCTGCGTAGTCCGCTCAGTTCCCTGTATTCGTTGCTGACGTTGCTGAATATGGGCTCCTTGCCGCCCGAGCGGCTGGCGTTGCACTCGGCCCGGCTTACCCGGGGGCTCAACAGCACCCTGCAGCTGCTCGACAACCTGCTGAACTGGTCGGCGGCCCAAATGAAGGATGATAAGATCCGGCCGGAACGGCTGCGGCTCGATGTGCTGGCCGAAGAGGCGGTAGCCCTGCTACTAGCCGATGCTGAGCGCAAAAGCATCTTTCTGCAAAACCAGCTGCCGGTACCCACTCTGGTGCGTGCCGACTTGAACATGACCCGGCTAATTTTGCGCAACCTGCTTGGCAATGCCATCAAGTTTACGCCGGAAAGCGGGACAGTAATCCTGACGGCAGCGCTGCACGGCTTTTACTGGAGCATTAGCGTGCACGATACGGGAATTGGTATTCCTGTGGCCGACCAAGAACGGATATTCGGTAAGGACGGGCCTTTTACTACCCTGGGGACGGCCCGGGAAAAGGGTACGGGGCTGGGGCTGCAGCTTTGCAAGGATTTTGTGGAGCGCAATGGCGGACAGCTGAGCTTTACCAGCGCGCCGGGGCAGGGCACCACCTTCACTTTTACGCTGCCAGTCGCAGCCTCGGAAGCAGCCGAAATGGCGCCTCTGCCAGCTACTGCGGCTGTTGTCGCCGGATAAGGGAGCGGTTGACGATACGCTCGGTCACCCGTTCACGGTAGGTTTGGCCTAAGGGCAGGGCATGGCCGCCCACGCGCACTTCTAAGTTGCTGACGGCCTCAATACGGGCCGTATTAACCAGGTAGGAACGGTGGGTACGCACAAACAGACCCGGCGGCAGCTGCTCTTCAATGTTCTTGAGGTTGACCAGCGTGAGGTGGGTGCGGCCATCGGCCGTGTTGATCTTGGTGAAGTCTTTCAGCGCTTCGATGTACAGCACTTCCCGATAGTGCAGACGCACGAACTGAGCGTCGGTGCGAATAAAGAACGAACCCCAACCCGAGAGAATATCCTGATTACCATCGTTTTCGACCAGACTCGTGCGTAGAATGCCGGCAATCTTATTTACAGCCTTCAAAAACCGGTCGAGGGAAATGGGCTTGAGCAGAAAGTCAATTACGTCCAGGTTGAAGCCTTCCATGGCGTATTGCGGGTAGGAAGTCATCAATACTACCAGGGGCGGGCGTTGCAGGGAGCGCACCAGGTCCAGACCGCTCAGGTGCGGCATGGTGACGTCCGAAAACAGTACCTGCACATCGTTGTGCATCAGATAGCGGTGTGCATCCAGCGGATCGGTAAAGGACGCTTTCACGTCCAGCACATCGGTCATGGCTACGTAGGCTTGCAGCAAATCCAGCACCAGCGGATCATCGTCGAGCAGCAGACAGCTAATCTTCATATAGCACGAGTTTCAGAAAGGAAGTTGGTGAATATAGAAAGTTTAAATTGATTAATGCAATTAATTATAAGAACAAAACAATAATGGACCTTCTAAAGGCCAGCTTCCGTCTACTTTTCAAGGCTGTTCCTCTACTTTAATGCTCTCGCTATAATTGGTTTAGATAAATTCTACTGGAATAGCTCCCTGAATATGCTAAGGTGGTTCCCGTTATTCTGTTTTCTCTGCATGCTTGCTCCCGCCTACACACCTATTCTTTATGAAACGTTTCTCCAGTACATCTGGTGCGGGCCTGCCGCCCGTGGTTCTAGGTGTTGAGCTTACCATAGCCAACCACCAAGATTTGCGTAAGTCCATTCGGTCGGCCTTCGGGTTGAACACCCGGGCCATTAATCTGCGGATTGACCCCAGTATGGACTTGATTTACCTGTGCGAAATCACACTGCCCAATACGCTGCCTTGCCTAAGCAGCCTGACGCGGCCCGGGGTACTAGCCGTGCTGCTGCGCTCTATACGACTGGAGTGGCACCCGGAAACCAGTCAAAATATTGGACGCGGTACGTCTACGCTGGCGGCGCTGGAAAGCGGCAGCTGCTTTCTGACGGCCGGGGGCCGCAAAGTGTCTATTGCCTCCTTTACGAGCCGGCATGTGCATCCCACCCGCATTGTGATGGAGCCCCAGGGCCACCCCAACTTGCTGGAATATCTGCGGTCTGAATCCTTTACCCTGGAAATTTCGGGCACCAACCGGCGCCGGCTAACCCGGCCCTTAGCCTTCAGCGCGGTACTGGAATTTGATGTGCAACTGGCCCCCGGTGCTCATGCTTAAGCAAAAGCACTAAAAGTATTGGTGTCGGTAAACCAGGCAGAAAATAAAACAGCCTGCCCTTTGGGGGCAGGCTGTTGAGCATAAAGGACCAGGTTAATGTACGCAGGCGCTTTTAGTGGGCCGCATCCTGGTGCACGCTGTTGGTTTTCTTGCAGCAGTCGGGGAGCCGGTCATAGGCCCGGATTTCAGCCACCTGGTCATCGGCATCGTAGCCAGTGCGCTGCACAGCGGTGCGCAACGCGGCGGGGCTGGTTTTGTCGGGACGGTAGGAAACGGTCAGCACTTTGCTGGGCACGTCAAGCTGGGCTTGCTGCACGCCTTTCTCGTAGGCTAAGGCCTTTTCCAGACGAGTCTTGCACATGTCACATACGGCCGAGGTTTTAATTTGAAATACCTCCGTGGCGGGGCCTTTGCCTTTTGCAGCCGCGGCAGGAGCTTTTTGGGCAAAGGAAACCTGGGCGGTGAGTAGCAGCACGGCGGCCAGCCAAAACGACTTAAGAATTTTCATACGAAGCAAAATAAGAAAAGAAGGATTGCGGCAAAGTTGGGCTTGGCTGTTCCGGTAACAAAGAGCTTGCCGGAAGAATTGCCAAAGCCTACTCAATTTTAAAGCGCAGGCCGGCGTAAGTCAGCCGTCCGTACGTAGGTCCCCAGATCATAGCGGCGTCGAACGAGGGGCCAAACGGCATATTGGCGCCCACAATCGGGTCGAGCTGCCGGTAGTTGGTCAGGTTTTCTACCCCCACATACACTTCCCAGCGCTTAAAGGCCCGCGTTACCTGGGTATTAAGCAAGGCATAGCGCGGGGCATAATTGAGCGTGGTAGCCCCTGAGCCGTGCTCATGGGCCATGCTGCCGGGGTTATGGGCCAGGGGCCGCTGCCCAAACCACTGCGCCGTCAGGTCGGCGCGCCACTTGTCGAAGGCCGTAGCGTAGCCCACGTTGGCAAACAGCCGGTGGCGGGGCGTCAATGCCTTGGGCAGCAGCTCGCCAGCGTAGGTGGTGCGCACATCCAGATACTTATACGCCAGCTTGGTTTGCAGGCCTTTCACGGGCTCGAGCTGCACCTCGGTCTGCAGGCTGCGGGAAAAGGAGCGGCCTCCGGGCTCCAGATTCCCGATTTGCAGCAGGTTGGGGAAGGAGTACGCATCCGCCACTATCTGATTCTGGAATTCGGTGTGGTAGTAATCAGTGATAAACGTAGCCGGGTGGCCGGCTACGGTAAAGTATTGGGTGAAGCTGCCGCCCACGTTCCAGGCCCGCTCCGGGCGCAGGTTGTTGGAAATAATAAACTCGCGGGAGCTGACCAGCATGCCCGAGTTTTCGGCAATGGGGTTGGCCGTGCGGAAGCCGGTGCCGGCCGCCAGGCGCAGCACCGTATTCGCCGTGGCATCTACCTTCACGTTGAGCCGGGGCGTAAGCACCCAGCCGTAGAGGTTGTGGCGGTCCAGGCGCAGGCCGCCAACCAAGGTCAGGTTCTTGGCATTCTGGTAGGTATACTCGGCAAAAGCACCGGGCACCCGCTCATTGCGGCTGCGATGCTCGCGTTGGTACCGCTGGGCCGGCGTTTCAATAGGGTAGAGGTAGCCATCCTTATAAACCTCCGCGTAGTTGTCGTGCAAGTAGCTCAGCCCCAAGCGGTAGGTGTGGGCTGTGGTGCCCAACACGCTCTGAAACAGCAGCGTGGCCAGGCCCGTGCGCTGAGTGCCGTCGTAGGTGCGGATGCCGTAGCTGGAATCGAAGGCGTGACTGGTGCCGCTAAGCAGCAAACCCAAGCTCTGGTAGGGGCGGCCGGGCCAAGTGTACGAGGTCTTGGAAAAGCCAGTGTAACGGTCAGTGCTGAGCGTAGTGCCGTAGAAAGAGCCAGGCTTGTCGGTCCGGAAACCGATCTGTCCGCCTTCCCGGGTTTCGCGCAGGGCGCCCAGGCCCAGCTCACTCACAATGCCGTTGCCCGACTTGTACTTCCACTTATTAAATACGTTGTACTGCGTGGCCAGGGGCAAATCCAGAAAGCCGTCCTTGTTCCGGTCGACGCGGCGGCCGAGGTGGTCGGAGTGCAGTAGCAGGGCCGTGCTCAGCTTTTTGCTTAGCGGAGTAGCCAGGTTCAGGTTGAGGTCAAATTTGCCCAGGTCGTTGCCATAGGCGTTGAACAGCAGCCGCTCCGCTTTGTCGGGCTCTTTCAGGCGCACGTTTACCTGGCCCGAAATACTCTCGTAGCCATTCACCACTGAGCCCATGCCCTTAATAATGTCGATGCCCTCAATCCAGGTGCCCGACAGGTAGCTGAGGCGGTAGGGCGTGGAAAGGCCGCGCAGGGCCGGCAGGTTGTCGACCGTAAGCAAAGAATAAGCGCCGTCGAGGCCCAGCAGCTGAATCTGCTTGGCTCCCGATACGGCATCAGTAGTCGATACTTCTACCGCCGCGTTGGTTTCGAAGCTCTCGGCCAGGTTGCAGCAGGCCGACTTGGTCAGGTCGCGGCTGGTAATAACCTGGGTGTTGGTAGGGGTAAGGGAGGAATAGGCGGGAGCCCTTTCCTCAATCTTGACTTCGCCCAGCTCTACCGAACGCCGCAGGGCCACCCGCACGAAAGCCTGGCTGGTGGCCTCAATGGCAAGTGTGTCGGCTTTGTAGCCAAGGGAGTTGATAATCAGGTGACTGGCCGCCCCCGGGCGGGCCGTACCAGCGTGAATTTTCCGGCGGCGTCGGTTGTCGCCGAGGCGTCGGCGGCTTCTAGCCAGCGCACCACGGCTCCGGGCAGCGGCGAATTGGCCACGGCATCGGTAATCTGGCCCTGCACGGGCGCAATTGGATTGGATTGGGCGAAAACGCCGGCGCTGCTCAGCACCAGGCCGAGCGTAGCCGTAAAGCGTCGCCCTAAGGAAGACTGCATAAGGTCAGGTAGTTAGAGTTCTTCACGGAGAAAAACCGGGGACACTAGTCTCGCTCCCCGGAGCGCCGGAAGAAATTCTAAACCTGCCAGGTACACACAAACGTCAGCAGCGTACGGCCCGCCCGCAGGGGCGGAGAAGAGTCGCTGGCGTGCCACGGCGCTGCCGAAGCGAGCTGCGGGCTGGGAAAGGTAAAACTGCTGAAGCTGATGGGCAGCCAAACCAGCACTGCCGCTGGCAGCAGGAGCTTGGCGTGGCCAACGGAGGCAGCCTCCAACTTGTGAAAATGAGTGCCAAACTCGCAGCAGGACTTTTGCAGCCGGGCCTTGCCCGCTAGCTGATGATCGGCCAGCGAAGCGGACTTGGTGCCCGGAGGGCACTTATGCTCCGGCGCACTGAAAATAATGGCGGCCGTGCTGTGCCCACTGCTTCGGCAGGTATGCGACTGCACTGTGAGCCCCACCGAGGTGAGGAACACGAGCAAGGCCATAATGCCGCTGAAGAGCCGGTGGCGCAGGGAGCGTTTCACAAGGGCAAAGATACAACCGAAAGGGCAGAGGTCGGTGCAAAATCTACTGGCCGATGTGTAGAATATCGGGGCCTATCGTGCGCCACCTCAGGAGCTATTGGCTGGAAGCAAGGCTCGTATTATCTATCTGCCATTTTGGCAAAACAAACTTTTTGAGCTGCTGAGTCGCGGCATCACCAGTCCGCCGACTTTCAAAAAACGCTGTTAAATGGTCGGGAAACGCGTTTTTGCGTAGTGGTAGAAAATGGTAAATCGTGGTTGCCTTTTCCTAGGCATTGCGTACTTTTGCTATCATCCCGTTCCCACGCCTCGTCGGCAACCCCTGGCATCTATGAACCTTCTCTCTGGCGAATATGAGTGCAAGCTGGACCCGAAAGGGCGCTTGGTGCTGCCCGCCAAGGTAAAGGCCAATCTGCCCGAGGCCTCGGCCAACCAGCTGGTGCTGGTGCGCGGGTTTGAGCCCTGCCTGGTGCTGTACCCGCGCGAATCGTGGCGCGTGATTCACGACAAGGTCATGGCTCTGGATGAGTTTAACGAGGAGTACCGGCAGTTTCAGCGCAACTTCTTCCGCGGTATGACCGAAGTGGAGCTCGACAACATCGGGCGCTTTATGCTGCCCCGCACCATGCTGCGCTACTCCGGCATTGAGAAAGAAGCCATTATCGTGGGGCTGGGCAACCGCTGCGAAATCTGGGAGCCCGAGAAGTACGACGAGTTCCTCATCAAAGACCAGCAAAGCTTTTCCAAGCTGGCCCAGAAGTTTTTATCCACCGACACACCGCCCGCCAGCGGCCCCCTTGCCGCATGAGCCCCGACTACGAAAACGATACCGCCTACCACCGCCCCGTGATGCTGGCCGAGTGCCTCGACGCCCTCGACCTGCGCCCCGACGGCCGCTACGTGGACGTGACTTTCGGCGGCGGCGGCCACACGGCCCGGATCTTGGAGCGCCTGACCACCGGCCAACTCTACAGCTTCGACCAGGATGCCGACGCCGAGCACGAGGCCCAGCAATTGGCCCGGCCCCAGTTTACCTTTATCCGGGCCAACTTCCGTGACCTGCACGCCGAGCTTGAGCAGCGCGACGCCCTGCCCGTGGATGGCCTGCTAGCTGACCTGGGCGTCTCGTCCCATCAGTTTGACACGCCGGAGCGCGGCTTCAGCACCCGTTTCGACGGACCCCTGGACATGCGCATGGACCCTGAGGCCGCCCGCACCGCCGCCGACATCGTGAACGAGTATTCCGAGGCCGAGCTGCACCGCATTTTCGGCATGTACGGCGAAGTAACCAACGCCCGGACCCTGGCTAACACTCTGGTTACGGCGCGGCGCGGGCAGGCAGTGCAGACCATCGCCGCCCTGAAAAAAGCTATTCAGCCTTGTACGCCCCGGGGCAAGGAAAATAAGTACTTGGCCCAGGTGTTTCAGGCCCTGCGCATCGAGGTGAACGACGAAATGGCTGCCTTGCAAGAAATGCTGCAGCAAACGGCCCAGGTGCTGCGCCCGGGTGGCCGCCTGGTCGTTATGTCGTACCACTCTCTGGAAGACCGGCTGGTTAAGAACTTTATGGCTAAGGGTAAATTCTTCGGGAAGCCGAAAAAGACCTGTTTGGCCATACCAATACCCCTTTCGAGGTGCTGACGCGCAAACCCGTGGAAGCCACCGCCGAGGAAATAGCCCTCAACAGCCGAGCCCGCTCGGCCAAGCTGCGCATCGCGGTGCGCCGCGACGAATGAAGCGGAGTTTGGCCGGATTTTCGCGCCGCGCCGCCCTCCTCGTGCCGTTGACTTTCTAAAGCCGATACGCCAACCTCCTTTTCCTCTCCCGAGATTTTGGCTACCAATACCCTCAAACCCGTCGCTAATACACCGCCCCGCGCCAACGTGCCCGGGAGGTGACGCCCCGCCGGTGGTGCCCGACCCCGCACCGGCCCCGAGCCGGAACCAGCTCCCAAGCCCAAGGTGGCCAAGGCCCCCAAACGCGAAAAAGCCGCGCCCCGTAGCACTTGGAGCGTATTTACGTTGCTCGACCGGCTCACCAGCGTCGACAGTATCTTCCGCGAAGGGCTGCCGGTGCAGTACCTGCCGCACGTGCTGTTCGTGATGTTTCTAATTCTGATTTACATCGGCAACACCCACTGGGGCTACCGCATGAACCGCAGCATTCAGAAACTCAAGCTCGAAACCGAAGACCTGCGCGCCGACTACACCACCCTGAAGTCGGACTACATGGAAGCCAGCAAGCAGAGTGAAGTGGCCCGCAAGGTGGCCGCCTACGGGCTGGTGGAAAGCTCTTCGCCACCGTTCCGCATTACCGTGCCCGCCGGCCGCCTCGACGAAGCCGAGCTGGACGCTCTGCCTGTACTTACGGCCGACTCCCTGGCAGCCATGTCGGCGGCCGACTCACTGGCCCTGACTGATTCGCTCGGTACCGGAGCCCAGTCGACTGCTGCTTCCTCCGCGCATAAGAAATCCACCAACCCTTCCCGCCAGAGCCATGAAAGGAAGCGTTAAAAAATCCATTGTAACCCGGGTCCGGCTGGCGTTTTTGGGCGTTTGCCTGTTTTCCTGCGCCATCGTGTGGAAAGTGTCGCGCATCCAGTTCAAGGAAGGTGAGAAATGGCGCGCCCTGGAGCAGGAGCGGCGCATTGTGTATCAGCCCGTGTTTGCCACCCGCGGCAACATCTACTCCGACAACGAGAGCATTATGGCTACCTCGCTGCCCTTCTTCCGGGTGGCCTGGGACCCGAGCGTAGTCGACAAAAAGACATTCGAAGGGGGAGTTGACTCCTTGTCCTTACTACTTTCCCGTTTCTTCGGCGACCGGACTCCTGATGAATATGAGCGCCGGTTGAAAAACGCCAAAAACGACAAGCTCCGCTACGTACGACTCAATTCCCGGCAGATCAACTTCCAGGAAAAGAAGATGCTGGCGAAGTGGCCCATTTTCCGGGGCGGCAAAAACAAAGGCGGCGTTATTTTCGAGAAGGTCGACAAACGCTTCCGGCCCTTTGGCGGCCTGGCTCAGCGCACCATTGGCTTCTTGAACGAAGACAAAAACGGGGCGGGCCTGGAGTTTACCTATAACCGCCACCTGGCCGGCAAAGACGGGGAAGCATTGTTTGAGCGCCTGCCCGGCGGCAACAAGCCTATCTACGACGGCACCGAAGTAAAGCCCCAGCCCGGCTACGACGTGAAAACCACCCTGGACATAAACCTTCAGGACGTGGCCGAAAACGCGTTGTACAAGTCGTTGGTGGACAACAGCGCCCAGTACGGCTGCGTGATTCTGATGGAAGTGCAGACCGGCGAAATCAAGGCGGTAGCCAACCTGGGCAAGGTGGCCGACGGCGTATACCGCGAGGACTACAACTACGCCATTGCCGACCAGGGCCGTACCGAGCCGGGCTCTACCTTTAAGCTAGCCTCGATGATGGCCTTGCTGGAAGACAACCCCAGCCTTTCGCTCGACGACACGGTAAATACCGGCCGCACGGGCTCCATGCGTATTGCCGGTGCCGTCAAGACCGATACCCACGCCTACGGGCAGCTGTCGGTGAAGCAAGTCATTGAAAAGTCCTCCAACATCGGGGTAGCCAAGCTCATCAACGACCATTTCTCGCCCAACCCCAGCAAGTACACTGACTACCTCAAAAAGTTCGGCCTTCACCAGCCCCTGGGCTTTCAGATGGCAGGGAGGCCCGGCCGTATATCAAGGACCCGCACGACCGGTCGTGGAGCCGGACCTCGCTCAGCACCATGTGCATTGGCTACGAGCTGAAGCTGGCGCCCCTGCAAACCCTGGCCTTCTACAACGCCATTGCCAACAACGGCGTGAAGGTGCAGCCTATGATTGTGCGCGAAATCAAGCAGGCCGACAAGGTGCTGGAGCGTTTCGAAACCAAGGTGCTGATTCCCAAAATCTGCTCGGATGAAACCCTGAGCAAGCTGCGTCAGATGCTGGAAGGCGTGGTGCTGGAAGGCACGGCCAGCGCTATTCGGACGCCCGACTACAGCATTGCCGGCAAAACCGGTACGGCCTGGAAGTTTAAGAATGGCCAGTATACCAAGCAGTACTCGACCAGCTTCTGCGGCTATTTCCCCGCCGACAAGCCCAAGTACAGCTGCATCGTGGTCGTGGACTCGCCGAAAGGTGCCAACTGGTCCGGGGCCCAGGTAGCGGCCCCGATTTTCCGGGAGGTGGCCGACAAGGCCATGGCCCGCGACATGGCCAGCCAGCGGCCTTTGCTGGCCCGGGCGCCTTCCAATAAGTCGAAAGTACCGTACGTGCGCGCCGGTTTGCAAGATGAGCTGACGCTGGTGTGTCAGAAGCTGGGCGTGAGCAACCACTCCCAGGCTTCCGGCGACGACTGGGTGCGGGCCAACCGGGCTGACTCCAACGTGAATGCGGTGGACTGGAAGCCAGTAGCCGTGCGCCCCGGCCGCGTGCCCGACGTAACCGGCCTGACCCTGCGCGACGCCCTGTTCCTGCTCGAAAACCGCGGGCTGCGCGTCAAGGCCCTGGGTACCGGGCGGGTACGGCAGCAGTCGGTGGCGGCGGGCAGCGGCATCCGGCGCGGCACGGTGGTCACCCTGGCCCTAGAGCCGATTGGCACTAAGTCGGCCGCGGCGCCCCAGGCCCTGCCGGCGCCCGAGCCCACCCAGCTTACCGAAAACAAGTTGATTACCGCTGTCGACCAGGATGAAGCCAAACGCATAAAGGCTTTAAAAGCCAAGCGCCTGGCTCAGTACCGCCTTTCTCAGGAAGCAGCCAAGCGCGCTGAAGTGGCCAAGCCCAAAGCCTAATGCCGCGTGCCGGGCCTTTCCAGGAGGCCGGATTTACCTCTCTTACTCACCCGAAAAAGCGGTTTGTTAGCCGCCCTCCTCGTTTGAATACTGCCGATAACTTAGCTGTTCCTCTTTCTTCGTTGCTGACGGACCTCACGGTGCGGGCTCAGGTGGGCCCCAACGACCCGCCGGTGCTCAGCCTCACGCTGGATTCCCGCCAGGCCCAGCCGGGCGCGGTGTTCTTTGCCTTGCGCGGCGCCCAGACCGACGGGCACCAGTTTATTGCCAAAGCCGTAGAGCTGGGCGCGTCTGTGGTGGTGTGTCAAGAAGTGCCCACCGAAACTGTGGCCTCCACGACCTACGTGCAGGTAGCTGACAGTGCCGAGGCCATGGCCTACATGGCGGCCGCTTTCTACGGGCACCCGTCGCGGCAGCTCAAGCTGGTGGGCGTAACGGGCACCAACGGCAAAACCACCTGCGCCACGGTGCTGCACAAGCTGTTTCGGGAGCTGGGCTACCACGTGGGCCTGCTCAGCACGGTGCAAAACCAGATTGACGAGCAGGTTATTCCCGCCACCCACACCACCCCCGACGCCATCCGCCTCAACGAGCTGCTGGCCCAGATGGTAAAGGCCGGCTGCACCCATTGCTTTATGGAAGTCAGCTCCCACGCTGTGGTGCAGCACCGCGTCACGGGCTTGCAGTTTGCCGGTGGCGTGTTTACCAACCTGACCCACGACCACCTCGACTACCACGGCACCTTCGACAACTATCTGAAGGCCAAAAAGGGCTTTTTCGACAGCCTGGGCAAAAAGGCCTTTGCCCTGACCAACGCCGACGACAAGCGCGGCCCAGTGATGCTGCAAAATACGGCGGCCCGCCGCGAAACCTACTCCTTGCGCGGTCCGGCAACCTACCGGGCGCGGCTGGTGGAAAATGCGGTGCATGGCCTCCACCTCGACGTAGACGGCCGCGACGTGCAGTTTCGCCTCATCGGGGTGTTCAACGCTTATAATATTCTGGCCGTGTATGGCGCGGCCGTGCTGCTGGGCGAGGAGCCCATGGAAGTGCTGACCGTGCTGTCGGGCCTGACTTCGGCACCCGGCCGCTTCGAGCCGATTCTGGCCGAGAAAACCCGCATTACCGGCATCGTGGACTACGCCCACACGCCCGACGCCCTGGAAAACGTGCTCGACACCATTGCCGACATTCGCCAGCCCAGCCAGCAGGTAATTACGGTGGTGGGCTGCGGCGGCAACCGCGACGCGGCCAAGCGGCCGATTATGGCCAATCTGGCCTGCAAGGGCTCCAGCCGCGTGGTGCTGACCTCGGATAACCCGCGCTTCGAAGACCCCAACGAGATTCTGCAGCAGATGCAGGCCGGCGTGCAGGTGGCCGATTTAGGCAAAGTCCTGACCATTGCCGACCGGCGCGAGGCCATCAAAACGGCCGTAGCCTTGGCCCAGCCCGGCGACATCGTGCTGGTAGCGGGCAAGGGCCACGAAAACTACCAGGAAATCAAGGGCGTCAAGAATGACTTCGACGACAAGAAAGTCCTGCAGGAAATGTTTGACTTGCTCGGAAAATAAAAATCAACGCCGCGCATTAGAGCTCTTTAACCGCCGATTACTAGAAAATCCGGACAAACGCAACAGTTGCCCAACCCCAAAAAAGCCAAACCTTTGCAGCTTGGAATAACCCCAACTGAGACCCGCTGACCCCCGCGCCAATGCTTTATTACCTGTTTACCTTTCTCGACAAGCACTACAACCTGCCAGGCGCGGGCGTTTTCCAGTTTATTTCGTTTCGAGCGGCCATGGCCGTTATTACTTCCCTCATCATTGCCCAACTCTTCGGTGCCCGTCTCATCCGGGTGCTGCAGAAAAAGCAGGTAGGCGAAAGTATCCGGGACCTGGGCCTGCAGGGGCAGATGGAAAAGAAGGGCACTCCCACCATGGGCGGCCTGATTATCCTGCTGGCCATCTTGGTGCCGGTGCTGCTGTTTGCCAAGCTCGACAATATATACATCGTGCTCATGCTGCTCAGTACCGTGTGGCTGGGCCTCATCGGTTTTCTGGACGACTATATTAAGGTGTTCCAGAAAAACAAGGAAGGCCTCAGTGGGCGCTTCAAGGTGCTGGGCCAGATTGGCCTGGGCATTACGGTGGGTTGGGTGCTGTTCTTCAGCAAAGACGTGACCGTGCGCCAGTACCTGCTGCCCAACGGTCAGCTCTCGGCCGTGGACGCTAGCACCGTGTACCAGGATGTGAAGCTGATGATTACCACCATTCCGTTTGCCAAAAACAACGAGCTCAACTACGGCAACCTGTTTGCCTACGCCGGCCCGTTCTTCAACGGCCTCTACAGCTTCCTCTACATCCCGATTGTGATTCTGATTATCACGGCGGTATCGAACGGGGCCAACATCACCGACGGCCTCGACGGGCTGGCGGCTGGTACGTCGGCTATTATCGGGGTGACGCTGGCCATTTTCGCCTTCGTGAGCGGCAATGCCCTGCTGGCCGACTACCTGGACATCATGTTCATTCCGAATTCCGGGGAGTTGGTAATCTTCTGTACGGCCTTTGTGGGAGCCTGCGTGGGCTTTTTGTGGTACAACAGCTACCCGGCCCAGGTTTTCATGGGCGACACCGGCTCCTTGGCCATCGGCGGCATCATTGCAGTGCTGGCTTTGATTGTGCGCAAAGAGCTGCTGATTCCGGTGCTCTGCGGCGTATTCCTGATTGAGAACCTGTCGGTGATGGTGCAGGTGGGCTGGTTTAAGTATACCAAGCGCAAGTACGGCGAAGGCCGCCGTCTGCTGCGCATGTCGCCGCTGCACCACCACTACCAGAAGCTGGGCTACCACGAGTCCAAAATCGTGTCGCGCTTCTGGATTATCGGCATCATGCTGGCCATTTTCACCCTCGTCACGCTCAAACTGCGCTAAACCTTAGAACTCAGAAGTCAGAGCTTAGAACCTAGACTTCTGGAACGGCACTCTTTCTATAATCTGAGTTCTAAGCTCTGACTTCTCACCTGCCATGTCTAAAAAAATCGTCATTCTCGGAGCTGCGGAAAGTGGAGTAGGGGCGGCGCTATTGGCCCAGGCCAAAGGCTTCGCCGTTTTCGTGTCCGACAAAAGCCCGATTCAGCCTATCTATAAGGAGAAGCTGACGGCAGCCGGTATCCGTTTCGAGGAAGGCACCCACACCCTGGACGAGATTCTGACGGCTGATGAGGTGGTAAAAAGCCCCGGTATCCCGGAAAAGGCGCCCGTCATTCAGGCCCTGCGCGAGAAGAAAATTCCGGTGATTTCCGAAATCGAGCTGGCCGGCCGCTACACCCGGGCCCACTGCATCTGCATTACCGGCACCAACGGCAAGACGACCACCACGCTGCTGACGTATCACCTACTCAAGGAAGCCGGGCTGAAAGTGGGGCTAGCTGGCAACGTGGGCTACAGCCTGGCCGAACAGGTTATTGCCGACGAGCACGACTATTACGTGGTGGAGCTCAGCAGCTTTCAGCTCGACGACACCTACGACTTCCGCGCCTGGGTGGCCGTGCTGCTCAACATCACCCCCGACCACCTCGACCGGTACGACTACTCCCTGGAAAAATACGCCCACGCCAAGCTGCGCATCACCCGCAACATGGACAGCAGCGGCTTTTTCATCTACAACGCCGACGACCCGGTCATTCAGCAGGAATTCACTTCGGTGTTCAGCCAAACCAACCTGCTGCCCTTCAGCCTGCACCACCGCCCCGACTACCAGCTGGCCGGTTACTATACCTCGGAAACCGAGCTGCACACCAATCTGGCCCCGGGGCTGAACGAGCAGCCCGAAGTCATCAGCACGGCCGGGTCCCCGCTCATCGGGCAGCACAACCGGCAAAACACCCTGGCCGCCGTGCTCTGCGCCCGGGTGGCGGGCCTGAATGAGCAGCAGATTGAAAGCGGCCTGGCCACTTTCCGCAATGCCGACCACCGCCTGCAGCTCGTGGGTGAAATAGGCGGCGTCCGGTTTATCAACGATTCCAAAGCTACCAACGTGGAAGCCGCCTGGTTTGCCCTCGACGGTATGCAGCAGCCCATCGTCTGGATTGCCGGCGGCACCGACAAAGGCAACGACTACACGAGTTTGCTGCCCCTGGCGAAGGAAAAGGTCAAAGCCCTGATCTGCCTGGGTCTCGACAACGAAAAGCTCAAAGCCAGCTTCGGCAATATTGTACCCCACGTGGAGGAAACCCAGAGCATGGTTGAGGCCGTGCGCCGCGGGGCTGCCCTGGCCGCGCCCGGCGACGTAGTGCTGCTCTCGCCCTGCTGCGCCTCCTTCGACCTGTTTAGAAACTACGAGGACCGCGGCCGGCAATTCGCCCAGGCGGTCAGTGAGATGGTGAAATTGTGAAAGGGTGAGTTTGTCGTTCTGACTGCTCCCGCTTCGTTGCCCACCACTTCACAATTTCACCACTTCACAATTTCACCATCATGGACCCGATCAAAACCTGGCTGCAGCGGAATCTGAAAGGCGACCCAATTCTGTGGGCTATTGTGATTCTGTTTTCGCTCATTAGCATTGCCGTGGTATATTCTGCCACCGGCACGCTGGCCTACAAGAAGATGAGCGGCAACACGGAGTACTTCCTGATCAAGCACACGGGCCTGATCTTCGTGGCCTGTTTTTCATGTGGTTGGCCCACCGCATCGACTACCGCTACTACTCGCGCCTGTCGCTCTACGCCCTGCTGATTTCGGTGCCCTGCTGCTGTTCACCTTCTTTATGGGCGGGGAAGTAAACGGGGCCTCGCGCTGGCTCACCATTCCGGTTATCAACCAAACCGTGCAGCCTTCCGACTTAGCCAAGCTAGCCCTGATTTCGCACCTGGCCAGCATGCTCAGCCGCCGGCAGCAGCACGTGCAAGATTTCAAAACAACCCTGCTGCCGGTAATGCTCTGGATTGGCGTTATCTGCGGCCTGATTATTCTCTCCAACGCCTCCACTGCCTTGCTGCTGTTTGCTACCTGCCTGCTGCTCATGTTCATTGGTCGGGTGCCTATCAAGCAGATGGCCGTCATGGTGGCCATTGGGGCCGTGGTGGGCGGTATTGGTTTGTCAACTGGTCAGCGCCTGCAAACGGTGAAGTCGCGCATCGAGAATTTCCTGGACGACACCAAGCCCGTGCCTTTCCAGCTGGAGCACAGCTACATTGCCATTGCCACGGGTGGCATCACCGGCAAAGGGCCGGGTCAGAGCACGGAGCGCAACATCCTGCCTCACCCGTATTCCGACTTTATCTACGCCGTCATCATCGAGGAATACGGCCTGGCCGGTGGGGCTTTCGTGCTGTTTCTCTACCTGGCCTTTCTCTACCGGGGGCTGAAGACGGTGATGAACAGCTACGGGGCCTTCGGAGGGCTGCTCTCCGCAGGCCTGGCGTTTAGCCTGGTCTTACAGGCCATGGTCAACATGGGCGTGGCCGTGGGGCTGGGCCCGATTACCGGCCTGCCGCTGCCTTTGCTGAGTATGGGCGGTACTTCCCTGATTTTCACCGGTATCAGCATCGGCATTATTCTGAGCGTAAGCCGTGGGGAGCGGGAAATCCGGCCCATGACCGGCGAGCCGGAAGACACTGTCCGTATCCCGAAGAAAACCGCCTACGCTTAGTGGTAAAATGGTGAGATAGTGAACTGGTGAGTTGTCGTTCAATACGCGCCATCAGAGCATTAAACTTACAATTTCATCAGTTCACCATTTCACCTTTCCCAAGAGTGCCCAAAACGACTTTATATAGCGCCTCTTCCCAGCCCCGGCCTTACCGCGTAATTATCAGCGGCGGGGGCACGGGTGGGCATATATTTCCGGCCGTGGCCATTGCCAATGAGCTGCGCCGCCGCCAGCCCGACGCCGAAATTCTGTTTGTGGGTGCCAATGGCCGCATGGAAATGACCCGCGTGCCCGAGGCCGGCTACCAGATTGTGGGCCTCGATATTGCCGGGTTGCAGCGCCGCCTGACGCCCCAGAACTTGCTGTTCCCGGTGAAAGTGTTCCGCTCGGTGCGCAAGGCTGGCAAGCTGCTGCAGGAGTTCAAGCCCGACGCCGTGGTGGGCGTGGGCGGCTATGCCTCGGCCCCGGTGCTACTGGCCGCCACTTCGCGCAACATTCCGGCCCTGATTCAGGAACAGAACTCCTACGCTGGTCTGGTCAACAAGCTGCTCAGCCGCCGCGTCAACAAGATCTGCGTGGCCTACGACGGGATGGAAAAGTTCTTTCCCGCCGACAAGCTCGTATTGACGGGCAACCCGGTGCGCACCGAAATTGCCAGCGGCAGCCGCGCCGAGGCCCTGCAGTTCTTTGGCCTCTCGCCCGAGAAAAAGACCCTGCTCGTCATTGGCGGCAGCCTGGGCGCCCGCACTCTGAACGAAGCCACCGCCGCTGCCCTCACCCGCCTGCAGGCCGCCGGGATACAACTGCTGTGGCAAACCGGCAAGCTCTACTACCCTAAAGCCGCTGAGCAAGCCACCCCGTTTGCCGCCGATAAGCTGCAGGCCCTCGAGTTCGTGCAGCGCATGGATTTGGCCTACGCCGCCGCCGATGTGGTTATCAGCCGGGCCGGCGCCCTGTCGGTGTCGGAGTTGTGCCTCACCGGCAAGCCCAGCATTCTGGTGCCCTCGCCCAACGTTGCCGAAGACCACCAAACTAAAAATGCCCTGGCCCTCGTCAACAAGGATGCCGCTCTACTCGTGTCGGACGCCGACGCGTCCGCGCAGCTCTACGACCAGGCTCTGGCCCTGCTCAATGACCCTGCGCGGCAGCAGCAGCTCCGCCGCAACGTAAGTCAGCTGGCTTACCCCAACGCTACCACGACCATTGTGGATGAACTCTTAGCCCTCATGGACCGCGCATGAATCCCGTAGCCGCATTTCCGAACGTCTATTTTCTGGGTATCGGCGGCATTGGTATGTCGGCCCTGGCCCGCTGGTTTCAGGCCAATGGCCACCGCGTAAGTGGCTACGACAAAACCGCAACGCCCCTGACCGAAGCCCTGGTTGCTGAGGGAATCAAGGTGCACTACGACGATGCCGTGGACAGCATTCCGGCCGAGGTGCGCGAAAACCGAGAGCAGACCTTGGTGGTCCTCACGCCCGCCATTCCCAAAGACCACCGGGAATGGGCCTGGCTGCGGGAGCAGGGCTACGATATTCGCAAACGTAGCCAAGTGCTGGGCGTGCTTACGGCGGGCCATTACACTATTGCCGTAGCCGGAACCCACGGCAAAACCACGACCAGCAGCATGGTGGCCCACTTGCTTCATCACGCTGGCGTGCCCTGCGCGGCCTTTCTGGGTGGTATTTCGGTTAACCTGGGCTCCAACCTGTTGCTGCCCCCACCAACAATGAGCAATCAGCCGCCAGCCTGCCGGTAGTAGTTGAGGCCGACGAGTACGACCGGAGCTTCCTGACTTTGCACCCCGACATTGCCATCGTCACCAGCACCGATGCCGACCACCTCGACATCTATGGCAACAAGGAGGCCCTGGTGGATTCGTTCCGGCAGTTTGTGGCCCAGATCAAACCCGGTGGCACGCTTATCCTCAACCACACCGCTGACCAGACTATTGCCGAAGCCGTAGCCGAAGGCGTGCGGGTGATTCGCTACGGCCTCTCACCCGAGCAGGGCCCGGAACTCTATGCTGACCAGATTACGGCCCAGGGGCACCGCTTCCGCTTCGACCTGCACGGTCCTCTCGGCGACGTGCAAAATCTGGAGCTGGCCGTGCCCGGCTACCACAACGTGGAAAACATGCTGGCCGCCTGCGTGGTTGCTCAACTACAACACGTGGGGGAAGAGCAGTTGAAAGAGGCCGTAGCAGCGTATCGGGGCGTAAAACGCCGGTTTGAGTTCATCGTCACCAAGGGTGAGAAGGTGTACGTCGACGACTATGCCCACCACCCCCGTGAAATAGATGCCTTCCTTCGTTCGTTACGGGCTCTGTACCCGGGCAAACGGCTGCGTGTTGTGTTCCAGCCCCACCTCTTCACCCGCACCCGCGACTTTGCGCCCGGTTTTGCCGAGAGCCTGAGTTTGGCCGATGAAGTCGTGATGCTCGACATTTACCCGGCCCGGGAGCTGCCGCTGGAAGGCGTTACTTCCGAATTGATTTTGTCCCAAATAACGGCTCCGCAAAAGTCGTTGCAAACCAAAGCCGAAGTCCTCGCTGCGGCCGAGTCAGACGATACTTTCGACGTATTAGCCACCGTCGGAGCTGGTGATATTGACCAGCTTGTTCCCCGGCTAAGGAATATTTTAGATATTCGCTGGAATGGAGCTGAAGCGTAAAGCCAACAACCTGATTTTTGCCACCGGGTGCCTTGTTCTGCTCTCGGCGCTGGCTGTGTTTGCCGGAGTTCGGCAAGCCAGCCGTCCCGTGAGCGAAGTCATCGTGACCATTGGCAACGAGTTTAACAATTACTTCATCAGTGAGCGGGAAGTAACGGCTTTGTTGACCCGTAACGGCAACCAGCACCTGATTGGCGCCCACCCCGACGATCTAGACCTTAAAGCCCTGGAAGCCCGCCTGAAAGCCCACAGCTTTGTGCGGGAAGCTCAAGTATACCGCGACCTGGCCGGCAATCTGCACGCCGACGTGCGCCAAAACCGTCCGATTGCCCGCCTCGTACACGCCGATACCCGGCAGGACAGCTACCTCGATGCGGAGGGCAAGAAACTGCCGTTGTCTTCGTTGTTTACAGCCCGCGTGGTACCCATTTCCCGGCTGGGTGGTGGGCCCCTCCAAGCTGGCTTTTTCCAAGATTCCACCGGGCGCCAATACCTCGAGTTTTTGCGCTATATTGATGAGCATCCGTTCTGGCGGGCGCAGGTAGCAGAGGTTTTTATTGGCCCTAATGGCAAGGTTTCCTTCACCCAGCAGGTGGGGATCAACGAATAGAATTTGGCTTTCCGGAGAATATTTCGGAAAAATTTGCGAAACTGATGGTATTTTACCGTCAAATTCCTCCGGTTTTGGGCTGGGACACGTACCACCGCGTCAACGTAGAGTTCAAAGACCAAATCATTTGTGAGTAACAAAATCTTGCTTAAACGCCCGGAAACGGCGTTTTTTGCATCAGAAATTCATAGCACCAACCGCACCCCACTCGTCCTTCCTTCCTCATGCAAAACGATAAGATTGTAGTCGGCCTCGACATTGGTACCACTAAAATTTGCGCCCTGGTAGGGCGCAAAAACGAGTTCGGCAAACTCGAAATCCTGGGCATGGGTAAGGCCGTGTCGGAAGGAGTGGTGCGCGGTATCGTGTCGAACATCGACAAGACGGTGGATGCTATCCGGAAAGCTATTCGGCAAGCCGAAGAACAGTCCGGAATCAATATTGGCGTCGTGAATGTGGGCATTGCCGGCCAACACATCAAGAGCCTGCAACATAACGGTAGCATCACCCGCAATTCCGCTGAAACTGAAATCACCGTAGACGATGTAAATCGTCTCACCAACGATATGTACCGCCTGGTGACCCCGCCCGGCTCCGAAATCATCCACGTAATGCCCAAGACTACAAGGTGGACTACGAGGAGGGCATCATGGACCCCGTGGGCATGTCGGGCGTGCGCCTGGAGGGCAACTTTCACATCATCACGGCTCAGAGCACGGCCATTAACAACATCAACAAGTGCGTTACCAAGGCCGGTCTGGAAATTGACAACCTGATCCTCGAGCCTCTGGCTTCGAGCATGTCGGTGCTGTCGGAAGAAGAGAAAGAGGCCGGTGTGGCCCTGATTGACATTGGGGGCGGCACTACCGACCTGGCCATCTTCAAGGACGGCATCATTCGTCACGCCGCAGTTCTGCCCTTCGGTGGCAACATTGTAACCAGCGACATCAAGCAGGGTTGCGCCGTAATGCAGAACCAGGCCGAGCAGCTCAAGGTGAAATTTGGCAAAGCCATTGCCGAGGAAGCTTCTGATTATGAAATCGTGAGCATCCCCGGCCTGCGCGACCGGGCTCCTAAGGAAATCAGCCTCAAGAACCTGGCCCACATCATCGAGGCCCGGATGGAGGAAATCATCGAACTGGTGTACGCCGAGATTCAGCGCACGGGCCACGGCGACAAGCTGGCGGCCGGCATCGTGCTGACCGGCGGTGGCTCCCAGCTTCAGAACCTGGTACAGCTCACCGAGTACGTCACAGGCCTGGATACCCGCATTGGTTACCCCAACGAGCATTTGGGTAAAAGCCGGATTGAAGCCGTGAAGTCGCCGATGTATGCTACCACCGTGGGCCTGGTACTAGCCGGCTACCGCTCAATTGATGAGCGGGTAAGCCGTTCGTACGAGGAAGAGGAGCAGCAATACCGTCCGGTGCCCGAGGTTCGGGCTGCCGCGCCAGTTGCTCCTCAGCCTGCTCCCGCCCCCCAACCTGCTCCGCCGAAGAAAACCTCGGGAGCTGGCAAGTTCTTCCAAGACATCATCAGCCGGACCAAAGGCCTGCTGATTGATGATTTCGACGACAAGCAGTACTAAATCATTTAACATTTAACAATTATCAGTTGACACTCCACCGGGCAGAATAGCTTGTGGATGCAGAGTAGTTGAGTGATAAATGATAAATGGTAACTGTTAATTGAAGCAGACCACTCATGTATAAATTTGATATTCCAGCGCAATCCAACTCCATCATCAAGGTGATTGGTGTCGGTGGGGCGGTTCCAATGCCGTGAACCACATGTTCAGCCAAGGCATTAAGGACGTGGAATTTGTGATTTGCAACACCGACAAACAGGCGCTGCACAGCAGCACCGTTCCCAATAAGCTGCAGATCGGTGTGGACCTGACCGAGGGCCTAGGAGCCGGCGCCAACCCCGAGCGGGGCAAGCAGGCGGCTATTGAGAGCCGGGAGCAAATCCGGGAGCTGCTCAGCAACGGAACCAAGATGGTGTTTATCACGGCCGGTATGGGTGGTGGTACGGGCACCGGCGCGGCTCCGGTTATTGCCAAAGTGGCCAAGGAACTGGGCATCCTGACTGTCGGGATAGTGACGGCACCTTTCCTCTTTGAGGGCAAGAAAAAGCGTCAGCAGGCCGAGCAGGGCATCAAGGAGCTCAGCGACAACTGCGACACGGTTCTGGTGATTCTTAACGATAAGCTGCGCGAAATCTTCGGCAACCTGCCCATCCGCTCTGCTTTCGCCAAGGCCGATAACGTGCTGAGTACGGCTGCCAAGTCGATTGCCGAAATCATTACCGTAACGAGCGAAGTCAACGTGGACTTTGAAGACGTGAAAACGGTGATGAAGGACTCGGGCGCCGCCGTAATGGGTAGCAGCATCACCGAGGGCGAGAACCGCGCCCAACGGGCCGCAGAGGAGGCCCTGGCTTCGCCGCTGCTCAACAACACCGATATTCACGGAGCGCAGAAAATCCTGCTCAGCATCATGTCGGGTGACCAAGCCGAGCTGGAAATGGATGAGCTGACCGAAATTACGGAGTACATTCAGCACAAAGCCGGACAGGACGCCGAGGTTATCTTTGGTCACGGCATCGACTCGACGCTGGGCCAGAGCATCCGCGTGACGGTTATTGCCACTGGTTTTGCCCGCGAGGCGCACAACATTACCACCGGCTACGCCGTGGAAAAGCCGGAGCCGGTGTCAGCTCCCATACCCGATCCGCAGATCAACATCTTCGACCGGGACCGGCAGGAAGCGCCCAGCGCACCGCTTGTGCCTTCCTTTAGTGCCCCGGCTCCCGTAGCGGCTGCCGTACCAGAGCCACCCAAGGTGACCTTCGACCTGGAAACTTCGCCCTATACGGGCTATGTGCCACCGGTTGCGGCGCCTTCTACCCCGGCTCCCGAGCCCGTGGTCATTCATCAGCCGGTCCCGGTGCAACAGCCAGTTCGGCCGTCATTGGATGCCCGGGCCGAAGAGCGTCGTCGGCGCCTGGAAGGCTTGAGCAATGGCCTGACTAACGATGCCATCAAGGATCAGCTCGAAACTCCGGCGTATCTGCGTCGGCAGGTGAAGCTGGAAAACGTGGTGCCTTCGAATGAGCGAAATATCTCCCGCTTCAACCTGTCGGATGATAACGAGCTGCTGGGCGACAACCGTTTCCTGCACGACAACGTGGACTAAGCAGATCTGCTGCCACCAACAAAAAAGCCCTCCGGTATTCCAGAGGGGCTTTTTTGTTGACGTATAGTTCGTAATTCAGTGCCGGCTACTCGGCTGCTATTGCCGTCGTAGAGGAGTCGGGGGCGGAAGCATGCGTGGGGTCCGCCGATTCCCGGTCGGGTGACAGAGTCCGGGAGGCCGTGGGGGATGAAGCTGTACAGGCCGAACAAAGGGCCAGCAGCGCAATAAGCAATTTGCTTTTCATGGGTTGGAAGAGAATGAATTGCCGGCGTGGCAATACTGATACTGCAGGCAGTACCCGGCGCTAATACGGTTTGGCCGTGAGGAAGTTCAGGAAAAGGAGCCCTTATAAGAAAGAAATGCTGCTCTGCATCAGCTGGTTAGCCGCAAGCTGCGGCTACTATAAACTCCAGAGCTGAAATCATGGCTTAAAGGGGTCCGAGAAACGCTTATCCTGAATAAAAGTGGAGTCGGTGAGCGTTAGCAGAAAGGCAATGACCTGCTTTTTCTGGGTGGCACTCAGGCTGAGCTGGGTGCCGTTGCGCTTGTTGGTGGCCGTGAGCAGGTTCAAATCCAGGTTGGGGCTGTCCTTGGCCACATGGTCGCTGTAGTGGTCCAGGACCTGCTCTAGCGTCTTGAAGCGTCCGTCGTGCATGTACGGGGCCGTCAGGGCAATATTGCGCAGGGTGGGGGCCCGCATCTTACCCCGGTCCGACTCCTGGCCAGTTATGATAAACCGGCCCGCATCCTTGGGCTGAGAATCCAGACCGTTGTTGAAGAAGCTGGCGGCGGCACCGCGGGTGTAGTCAGTGGATGAGAACAGCCGGTTGCCTTCGTTGTGGCAGTGCATACAATCGGCTCCGGCCACGGGAATGGTGGGGTCGGGGTGGTTGGAAAACAGAACTTTGCCGGCAATTTCCTGGCTGTTCAATTCCGTTTCGTTCCGCAGATACTTGTCGTACTTGGAATTAGCCGAAATCAGAGTCCGCTCGAATTGAGCCAACGCCTTCAGCACGTTTTCCTCGGTGATAGTGCGCGAACCAAACGCATTGCGAAACAGCGGAGGATAAAGCTCGGTTTGTTGCAGCTTGCTGACGCCGACCGCCAGACTCTGGTGCAGCTCCACAGGATTTTCGATAGGCGTCAGGGCCTGCGTCTCCAGGCTGGTGGCGGCTCCATCCCAGTTGAGCGCCGGCTCCCAGAGGATATTGGCTAGCGACATGGCCCCGCGGGTATGGGTGGCCCGTCCACCCCAATGCCAGCGCCCGGCCATCCGTAAAGGCCTTGCTCTGCTGGTGGCAGCTCCCGCACGACATTGTGTTGTTGCGCGAGAGTTTGGGTTCGTAAAACAGCATCCGGCCCAGGGCCACGCCTTCTTCCGTAAGCGGATTCGAGGCCGGAATTTTGACGTCCTGGGGAAACCCTTTCGGCAATACCAGCTGGTAGGGCGTAGTCACTACCGGCCCTTCGCCTTCGACCTCCGTTTCCGGCTTATTACAGGCCGTTAGCACACCTATAAAGACGCTCATGGCCAGCAGCCAGCAGCGTAAGCGAGTAGAAGTTAACACCCGAGGTACAGTAGCGTTGAGGAAAAGTCCAAGATATTGATTTCTAGCGTAACACCTGAGGCTCTTGGAATGGTTTCGGGCAGGTAAATTACCGGCTGAGGTACCTATACCAAGTGGGCTGCAGGGGCTTTATGTACCTTCGCCTCGTTTCACTCACTTCGATGTTTGCCGCATGCCCTTTCGGATGTTGACCCGCCTCTGGGCAGAGTACCGCGTGCTGCTGTGGTTCACCGGACGCTGGTTGCTCATTAGTGCGGCCATTGGGATTCTGGCTGGTACGGCGTCAGCGGGTTTTCTGGTGGCCCTGGACTGGGTAACAGCCTGGCGGGAAGCGCATCCCTGGATAATTGCCGGACTGCCGGTGGGGGCTTGCTGGTGGGGTTGCTCTACTACTATTGGGGCCGGTCGGTGGAAGCGGGCAACAACCTGCTGCTGGATGAAATTCACGCGCCCCGCGCCGTGCTGCCTTTGCGCATGGCTCCGCTGGTATTGCTGGGTACCCTGCTAACCCATTTGTTTGGCGGCTCGGCCGGGCGCGAAGGTACCGCGGTGCAAATGGGCGGGGCATTGGCCGACCAACTCACGCGCTGGTTCCGCCTGCGCCCCCGCGACCGAACATTGCTGCTCATTGCCGGTATCAGCGCCGGTTTTGCCTCGGTGTTTGGCACGCCGCTGGCCGGCGCGGTTTTCGGCCTGGAGGTGTTTCTGCTGGGCCGGCTGCGCTATGATGCCATTCTGCCCAGCTTCCTGGCTGCCGCCTGTGCCGACTGGGTGACCCGGGCCTGGGGCGTGGGTCATACGGCCTACCCACAGCTGCCTACGCCTGAGCACCTATCGTTGCTGGAATTAGGCAGCGCGGCCGGGGCCGGCCTGGTCTTCGGACTTACGGCCCGGCTGTTTGTGGGCGCTACGCATCTGGTCAGTGGCTTCTGTAAACGGTGGCTGGCGTTTGAGCCGCTGCGGCCCGTGCTGGGGGGAGCCGTGGTGGCGCTGCTGGTTTGGGCCCTGGGCACTACAGATTATATAGGACTAGGAGTGCCAGTCATCGTGCGGGCCTTTGCTGAGCCGCTGCCGAGCTATGCCTTTGTCCTGAAGCTGCTGCTGACGGCCCTGACGCTGGGTGCTGGCTTTAAGGGCGGGGAAGTCACGCCCCTGTTTTTCATCGGGGCAGCTTTGGGCAACGCTTTGTTCCCGGTGCTGCCTTTGCCCATGCCCTTACTAGCGGGCATGGGCTTCGTGGCCGTGTTTGCCGGCGCTGCTAATACTCCCCTGGCGTGCATTATGATGGGTTTGGAATTATTTGGGCAGCAGGGCGGAATCTACATCGGGCTGGCCTGCGTGGTGAGCTACCTTTTTTCTGGGCACCGTGGCATTTACGGGGCCCAGATGGTAGGACAGAGCAAGCACGGACTGTGGGCCCGGGACCAGGGCCGGCGTCTGCGCGACCTGCGCTAAGCGCCCGGGGGCCGACTTTTGAGCAGGTATTTGGTTTGCTTGAAGCTGTAGCCCAAAGCCACTACCAAGCGGCCGGCACTGGCGGGGTGGTCGGTGGTGGCCGTGAAAACCGGGAACTGGGCGCTGGTGTTCAGCGAAAAGTTCTGATAGTAAATATCGAGGCCGGGACCCAGCAAAGCGTCGTTCATGGCGTGTTCGTGGGTAAGCTGCCCGTCCAGCGTTTCGCCCTTGGTCTTTTCGTAGTAGAGCTGAGCCGATGGGTAAACCTGCCACTTCGAGCCCAGGGCAAACCGGTAAAACAGGTTGGCAAAGCTAGCAGTGCTGGGTGCCAGGCTATTCTGGAAGCTGTTGCGGGTGGAGCGGCGGTAACTGGTGTTCAAACTCAGGCCCACGTTATGAAAGCTGCCGATGTAGTTCAGATACACAAAGCCGTCGGTGGTGCCGGTACCGGGCTGGTTGAGCATGGAGTAGCGCTGCCCCGCGGATTGGTGCGGCGGTAGTCGCCGGTGGGTAGCTTGGCCCCCCCGCCCACGATAAGCCGGCTCTGGACGCCCGCCGTTTCGATGGCCCGGATCAGGTGGTAGCCGGCAAAAACGGTGGCGTCGCCCAGCCCGGCCGTGTTGAGCTGCCGGCCGTTACTCTGGGACGTGTTCATGACGTAGGGCACAAAGGCGTTAATTTCCAGGCGCTGGGCCAGAAAATACTTGCCCCGCAGCTCTAGTACCCGGTAGGCTTCATAATCGGTGGCGTCGCCTTGGTGGCTGTGCTCGTAGCCGTTGTCGTGGTTGGGCTGGCTGGGCACAAACGGCTGGACCCCGGCGGGAAAAAACGCGTGGCGCTGCCCTAGCGCCTGGTACCCATTAAAAATCCGGTAGCGGTGCATCAGCGAAACGCCGCTCTGGTTGTCATAAGGCGTGATGCCCATAAAGCAGCCGCAAATATCGCAGGCGCGGGCCGCCGAACTCATTAGGCCCAGTAGAGCCAGAGTTAGATATATCTGTTTCATGAATAGCGAATGGTGAGGCGTAGAGCTGAGGCTAGAAAGCTGCAGCTCGAGCGTTAGGGTTTTTCCGACAGCCGCTTGTCGGTCAGAAACTGCTCGTCCGTCAGGGTTTGCAGAAAAGCCAGCAGGTCCGTTTTTTCCTGGCTGCTCAGCGGGATGCCCAAGGTGGTGCCGGTTTGCAGCTGCGGGTCGATGGTGGCCGAGGGCTGCACGCCATGGTCGTAATGGTCGAGCACCTGCTCCAGGGTCTGGAAGCGCCCGTCGTGCATATAAGGAGCCGTGCGCGCCACGTTGCGCAAAGACGGCACCTTGAACTTGCCCCGGTCGGCGGGCAGCTGGGTGATGCGGGCCCGACCCGAGTCGGCAGCAAAGGCCCGGTCCAGCCCGTTGTTGCGGTAGGAGTTGTCGGTAAACAACTCAGTGCCGTGACAGGGCGTGCACTTCTGGGTCAGCAGCCGCAGCCCCCGCAGTTCCCCGGCCGACATCGTGCCGCCGCTTTCGTGGCGCGCGTAGTGGTCGTAGCGCGAATTAGCCGAAGTTAGGGCCGCTGTAAATTGCGCCAAGGCTTTGAGCAGCTGGTAAGAGTCGATAGGCTTGGTATTGAATACAACGGCAAAGCGTTGCGCGTACGAAGCATCGGCGTTGAGCTTACGGACTACGTTTTCCAGGGTCTCATCCATTTCCACAGCATCGGTCAGCGGCGCTATGGGCATGGTTTCAAGGTGGTTCGAGCCGCCATCCCAGAGGAAGTTGCGCTGCCAGCGTAGGTTCTGCAGGGCCGGGGCATTGCGCGTACCCAGCAGCTCATCGATGCCGTGGCTAAGGCCGTGGCCGGCGTGGGAGAAGGCCGCGAACTGCTGATGGCAGCTGCCGCAGGAGATGGTACCGTCGCGGGAAAGGCGGGGGTCGTAAAACAGGGTACGGCCCAGCTCAAACCCTTGCTTGGTGGGCGGATTCTGGTTTAAGTCGTACACGGGCGCGGGAAAATTAGCCGGCAATACGCTGCCCGGTACCGTTTCGGGGGCCACCTCTGCCTCGGACTGACAGCCCGCCGCAAGCAGTGCCGCCAGCCCCAGGGCCAGCAGCACCGTCGGGATGCGTTGTCTCATCGGATGCCTTAGTTGGCGTGGATGTGGTCGACGCGGAACATGCCGGCTGCATAATTGTTGGCCAGCTTTACGGCCGAGGCTCCCGGCATGTGGGCCGTGCTAAACGTGGCAAAGCGCACCTCGGTGGGGCCGGTCAGGATTTTCATCACGTCTACCTTCATGTGCATTTCGGGAGCGTGGTCGGTCCGGATCAGCAGCGTGGTGCCCGTTGGAAAAGCTGGGGAAACGGTCCGGATGGCGTTATTGGCACCCTCAAATCCGCCGATATGGTACGTAAAAGCCCCATTATCAGCCTCCGGCGACTTGCCTTCCAGCTTCAGGAAAATATAGCCGGTGTTCCAGCTCCAGAACATGTCGCTCGGTGCCAGGGCGCCCTTCTGAGCGCCAGCAGTATTCCGGGCCGCGTCTACGCCAATGGTAAAGGTGATACCCGTGTAGTCACCCGTCGGCACATTTTCCAGGGTCAGTACCTTCGAGTCGGGGCGCGTGGCATCCACCAGATAATAGCTCTCGGGCTGAATATACTCCGAGCCGTCTTCCTTACGCAGGCGAATGTTGGAAATGTAGTAACGTAGGGTGCTTACCGAAAAACGGTCGCCGCTCGGGGTCGTGTAATTGGGAGTGGCAGCATTGAGTACTAAGCTGCTATTGCCCACCACATGGTCCATTTCAATGGCGAGCTTACCCACCTGAGGTTCGGCAGCCGCATCTTTTTTGCAGTTGCTGAAGGAAAAGGACAAAACGGAAAGGGTAAGGAAAAGCTGGAGAAATTTCATCTTCGAAAAAATCAGGGGTAAAACCAAACGCGCAGCACCAGCCCTCCTCGGACTGAGAAATGGCAAGGCTGCCCGGCCGCACCTAAAGCAGCCGGAACCAGTCGGAATTAAGCCTGAAAAGACGGGGGATGAAAAATGCTGTGCACCGGCGTAAAGCAATACGGCGCACTAATAGCGCGGCCAAACCGGGCCGGAGCCACACGCAAGGCCGTCGGGGCCGTAAGCACGGCCCGCACGGGCATTACCGCGTCGTACTTCACTTTCGCAAAGCCGCCCGCGGGCGTTTTGCTGTCGGAAGAATTGGCCTTGCGGAGCTTTTTGGCCAAGTGGCATTTGCCGTTACACTGCAGCTTGGGCTTGTCTTTATTGACGCAGAACAGCTCCGTTATACGTTCCTTATGCAGCTGGTAATCCAATACCACCAGCTCCCGACTAAACGTCTGGAACAGAATCAGGGTGGTTAGAAGATAAGCCAGCGTACGTGCCACAGGTCAGAGTAGGTACCAGGAGGAAGGCCAAATATACACGCGGCAAACTAAAAATTGGTTTGGCCGGCCCACGCAAGTGTTCTACGACGCCACCAACTGCTCGGCTTGGTCTTTCAACAGCTGCAGGTAAAGCGAATTATCCAGTTCCCCGTTGCTAAGCAGGTATTGGTCGAGGCTGGGCAAGCGCACCCGGGACGGTAATACCAGGGTCCCAAGGTACATCAGAATATCGGTCAGGTGACTCAAGGCCAGTAGTCCGCCCTGGGTCCCGGCGCTTAAGCCCACCAGCGCCGCTTTTTTCCCCCGGATACCGCCGGGGTAGGGCAGCCCGTCGATAAACGACTTCAGTACGCCGGGAATCGAGCAGTTGTATTCCGGTACGATGAACACCAGCTTATCAGCCGATTCTGCCTGCCGCACGAGTTTGTTGAAGGCCTCGTGCTTACCCGTATTATCATACAAGGCCGAAATAGTGAAGTCACCGGGTAAGTCGGCCAAGTCCAGAATCTGGTAATCAGCGCCCATTTCCTCGAGCAGAGCAGCGTAGATGTTGGCAATGCGGCGGGCGCGGGAGGCCGGTCGGTTGGTGCCGGCAATAATAGTAATCATGCAGCGGATAGGAGGGAAGAAGGCGGGCAAAAGGACCGTCAGACGGCTAAGCTAGTGCAGTAAGCCTCAACTACCGCAGAATGTTGCTCCATTACCCCAGAAAATGGTGGGTAGTAAAAACAAAAGAGCGAAACGAGGACTCGTTTCGCTCTTTTGTAGCTGAAAAGCCGACTACTTACGACAGGTTGTTCGACGTAGCCTTGGCGTTCAGGAACTCGCGGTTCAGAATGGCAATATTCTCTAGCGAAATGCCTACGGGGCACTCAGCGGCGCAGGAGCCGATGTTGGAGCAGGCACCAAAGCCTTCTTTGTCCATCTGGGCTACCATGTTTTCCACGCGGGTTTTGCGCTCTACCTGGCCCTGGGGCAGCAGTGCCAGCTGCGACACCTTAGCCGATACGAACAGCATAGCCGAGGCATTCTTACAGGCCGCCACGCAGGCTCCACAGGCGATGCAAGTAGCCGCTTCGAAAGCACGGTCAGCAATGTCCTTCGGAATCGGAATTTCGTTGCCGTCGGGCACACCACCGGTGTTTACGCTCACGTAGCCACCAGCCTGAATAATCCGGTCGAAAGCCGAGCGGTCCACGCTCAGGTCCTTGTTAACGGGGAAAGCACTAGCGCGCCAGGGCTCGATGGTAATAGTGTCGCCATCAGAGAACTTGCGCATGTGCAACTGGCAGGTTGTAGTACCAGCTTCGGGACCGTGGGCCCGGCCGTTGATGAACAGGTTGCACGAGCCGCAAATGCCTTCGCGGCAGTCGTGGTCGAAGGCAACGGGTTCGTCGCCGCGGCGCAGCAGGTCTTCGTTGAGTACGTCCAGCATTTCCAGGAACGACATCTCGGGCGAAATGTCCTTTACCTGGTAATCCACAATTTGGCCTTGGGCATTGCGGTTTTTCTGCCGCCACACCTTCAGCGTGAGATTCATTGGTTTGGCATTTGGGTTACTTCCAGCCATGGTATTTCAAGAGTATTGAGTAGTGGGTACTGGGTAGTGAGAATAGGAAAACAACGTTTGGAGCGGGCAAGTGCCGCCCCAAACCCCGTACTCACTACTTGTAGCTGCGCTGGGTCAGCTTCACGTTTTCGAACTGCAGGTCTTCCTTAATTAGGACTTCCGGCTGGTTGTCACCCGTGTACTGCCAGGCGGCTACGTAGGCGAAGTTGTCGTCGTCGCGCTTGGCTTCGCCTTCTTCGGTGGCATACTCCTCGCGGAAGTGGCCGCCGCAGCTTTCATTGCGGTGGAAAGCATCGTCCACCATCAGCTCGCCTAGCTCGAGGAAGTCAGCCACGCGGCCGGCTTTCTCCAGAGCCTGGTTTAGCTCGTCGCTGGTACCAACCAGCTTCAGGTCGCTCCAGAACTCCTTGCGCAGCTTCTGGATTTCCTGCTTGGCAAAGGCCAGACCTTTGGCGTTGCGGGCCATGCCGCAGTACTCCCACATAATGTGACCCAACTGCTTGTGGAAGTCGTCGGGCGTGCGGGTACCGTTAATGCTCAGCAGCTTCTGGATACGAGCCCGTACCTCGGCTTCAGCCTCGGCAAAAGCGGGGTGCTGGGTCGTAACGGGAGTGGGAGGCGTCTGGGCCAGGTAATCGCCAATGGTATAAGGGATTACAAAGTAGCCATCGGCCAAGCCCTGCATCAGGGCCGAAGCACCGAGACGGTTAGCGCCGTGGTCAGAGAAGTTACACTCGCCGGTAGCGTACAAACCGGGCACGTTGGTTTGCAGGTTATAGTCAACCCAGAGGCCACCCATAGTGTAGTGAACGGCCGGGTAGATGCGCATCGGCTGCTCGTAGGGGTTCTCGCCGGTAATCTTGGCGTACATGTCGAACAGGTTGCCATACTTCTGGCTTACAGAGTCGACGCCGGTACGCTTGATGATGTCGGCAAAGTCCAGGAACACGGCCAGGCCGCTGCTGCCCACGCCACGACCTTCGTCGCACATCTGTTTAGCGTTACGCGAGGCCACGTCACGAGGCACAAGGTTACCGAAAGCGGGGTATTTGCGCTCCAGGAAGTAGTCGCGGTCCTCTTCGGCAATGTCGCTCACGCGAATCTCGCCTTTGCGCAGGCGCTCGGCCGTGGCCTTTTCCTTGGGTACCCACACGCGGCCGTCGTTACGCAGCGACTCCGACATCAGCGTCAGCTTCGACTGGTAGTCGCCCGAAACCGGGATGCAAGTAGGGTGAATTTGGGTGAAGCAGGGGTTAGCAAACAGTGCACCCTTCTTGTGGGCGCGCCAGGCAGCCGTAGCGTTGGAATACTTGGCGTTGGTGCTCAGGTAGAATACGTTGCCGTAGCCACCCGTTGCCAGTACTACTGCGTGAGCCGAGTGCTGCTCAATCTTGCCGTCAATCAGGTTACGGGTAATGATACCGCGGGCCTTGCCGTCAACGATTACCACGTCCAGCATTTCGGAACGGGTGTAGAGCTTTACTTTGCCGTAAGCCACCTGCCGGCTCAGGGCCGAGTAGGCACCCAGCAGCAACTGCTGTCCGGTCTGGCCGCGAGCGTAGAATGTGCGGCTTACCTGGGCACCACCGAAGGAGCGGTTGGCCAGCAGTCCGCCGTACTCACGGGCAAAGGGCACGCCCTGGGCTACGCACTGGTCAATAATATTAACTGACACCTGAGCCAAGCGGTATACGTTGGCTTCGCGGGCCCGGTAGTCGCCACCCTTTACGGTGTCGTAAAACAGGCGGTAGATGGAGTCACCGTCGTTCTGGTAGTTTTTAGCAGCATTAATACCACCCTGCGCCGCAATGGAGTGGGCGCGGCGGGGGAGTCGTGGAACGTGAAGGCTTTCACGTTGTAGCCCAGTTCCGCCAGCGAGGCCGCGGCGGAAGCTCCGGCCAAGCCGGTGCCTACTACGATGATGTCGTACTTCCGCTTGTTAGCGGGGTTGACGAGCTTCACATTGAACTTGTGCTTTTCCCACTTCTCGGCTATTGGCCCCTCGGGAATTTTGGAATCCAGAATCATCGGAATGGTCGAGGTTAGGATTTATTTGAAAAAGTAGAAGTACAGGGGCATGGCAGCGAAACCGGCCGACACGATGACCGAAAAGGCATAGCCCACGAACTTAATGGCCGGCGTGTATTTGCGGTGGTTCAGACCCAGAGTCTGGAAGGCACTGCGGAAGCCGTGAATCAGGTGGTAACCCAGGGCAATCTGGGCTGCAACGTACAGAATTACATACCAGAGCTGCTTGAAGGAAGTAGCCACCAGCGTGTAGAGGTCGTCGTTGTTGTTGATATCCGGGTCCAGCTCGCCGAAGCGCGCCCGGTAGAAGAAGTTGTACAAGTGTACTAACAGGAAAATCAGGATGATGGTGCCCAGCAAACCCATGTTGCGCGACTGCCAGGGACTGTTCTGCTCAGCGTGGTTGCTGACGTAGTTGGCACCCCGGGCCGTCTTGTTGCGCTGGGTCAGCACAATGGACTCGTAGATGTGGAAGCCAAAGCCCAGTACCAGTACCCATTCGACGGTGCGAATCAGCGGGTTGGTACCCATGAAGTGTGAGTAGACATTGAAAGCCTGCCCACCATCATCCTTGAACAACTGCAGGTTGCCGATGAGGTGAACAACCAAAAAAGAGCACAGAAACAGGCCGGTAATAGACATGATAATCTTGCGGCCGATGCTACTGGAAAACGTTTTACTGATCCAACTCATAGGAGTTACTGGTGGTTTTGAAACGGTCGGTTGTATCGGTCAAAGGTACATGCCGACCATGTACTAAACAATCCGAATTAGCGTTAACTGGGGTGGTGAATCAATCTTGGACTAAACCCGTTAGAGATTCTCACCAGAGAAGCAACCCAGGTAACCTGTTTTTTGTTAGGATTCTAGCAAGCTTTTCTCGACCTTCTTTTTTATCTCAGCTTACTAATCGTTTCATTCTATGAACCTTTCTTTACCGCGGAGTGCCGGTAAGTGGGTACTAGTGCTGATGGCCAGTGTGCTAAGCCTGTTTGGGCTGCACTCCACGGCCCAGGCATCCCACATTCGGGCTGGTGATATTCAGGCAAAAAGTGATACCACCTATCCTTTCGGGGATAAGCGCAACAATCCGCGTCGCATCTTCTTTAAGATGGTGACTTACACCGACTTCGGCTCCACGAAAGTAGACGAGCCCGCGGTTACCATCTTCTTCGGGGACGGGACCAGTAGCGGCAAAAACGGGGTACCGCGATTCAGCCGGGTTCAGGTGACCGAGGATACGTACCGGAACGTCTACTATTTCGAGCACACCTATAATGCCGACCGCAGCTACACCGTAAGCTATATCGGGGAGAACCGGAAAACCGGGGTGCAGAATATGAGCGAGTCGGACCAGCAAACGTTCTTCATCGCCACGCGCATTACCATTGACCCCGCCCTGGGCATTAACCGCTCCCCGGTGCTCAATGCCCCGGCTATTGATAAAGCTAGCTTCCAGCAAGTATTTCTGCACAACCCCGCTGCCTCGGATGCCGACGGCGACTCGCTGACCTATGAGATTCGGGAAAGCTACCAGGCTGGCTCTATCGACAACTCTATCAGCAACAATAACACGCCCATTGATAAAATTACCACGGGCTTTGTCTTTCCAAACCAGGTTTCTGCCCCCGGCGTCAGAGTCCCTTATTTAAACGAGCCTACCGGTTCGGGCGCGATTTTCCGAATCGGCCTCAATGATGGCCAGCTTGTCTGGAACTCGCCCAACCGCTTGGGTGACTTCAACGTGGCGGTAATTGTGCGGGAATGGCGGCGTACTGAGTTTGGCGTTCGGGAGATGGGTTACGTTATCCGGGACATGCAGATTCAGGTGCAGCCCACAAACAACAAGCGGCCCACCGTTAATATCCCGGCAGATATCTGCGTGGTGGCCGGGGTGCAATTGCGTAAAAAGATAACTGCTACCGACCCCGACAATGACCCCGTGGTTATTGAAGCCTACAGTGGTTTGATTGGTCGGCGGGTAGCCCCCGCTACATTTTCCCAGAGCAACTTAGGGCCTAACCCCATTGCCCAGGGTATTTTCCGCTGGACTCCCGAATGCGGCGACGTATCCAGCCAGCCATACTTGGTGGTGTTTAAAGCCACTGATAAGCCCAAGCCTGGCGAAACCCCGCTTATTGACGAGAAGGTGCTGCGCATTAGAGTCGTCGGGCCCCGACCCGAAAACGTGCGGGCACAGCAGAATATTAATAACGTCTTGCTGACCTGGGACCGGTACGCCTGTCAGAATGCTAGTAAGCTGCTGATTTACCGCAAGGAAGGTCCTTCCAACTTCCCGACCGATACTTGCCAGACCGGAATTCCGGCTTCCTCAGGGTTCGTAAAGATTGCCGAGCTGACCGACGTTTCGTTGCAGGCCTATCTTGATAACGGCGCGACTTCTCAGTTGCAAAGAGGCCGGACTTACTGCTACCGGATCTACGCGGAGTTCCCCTTGCCAGCCGGTGGCGCCAGCTTGGCATCACTGGAAACCTGCGTGACGCTCCAGGGCCGCCCAGCCGTGCTGACTCATGCCACCGTTGACATCACCGACCGCACCGCCGGGCAGGTAACAGTACGTTGGACCCAGCCCAAAACTTCCGGTAGCTTCCAGGCTCCCTTTGGCTATACCCTATACCGTGGCACTGGTCGCAACGCCACGCAGCAACAGTCCGAAGTTGTTAAGACGAGCTCGGACTTGAAAGACACGGTGTTTGTTGATCGGGGCCGCAACACGCTGGAAAACGCGTTTACTTACCGGCTGGAGTTTTTCCAGAAGGATTTAGCAAACCCAACGAATCCGGTAGTTGAAAGATCCGGGCCGGCTAGTACGGTTCGGTTGAGCGGAGTGCCAAACGAGAGTGCTAACCAGGTACGGCTAAACTGGTCCTTCAAGGTGCCGTGGAAAAACACGGAGCCGGGCCGCTACACGGTTATCTACCGCCGCAACCCGGGCAGTGCCGACTTTGTGCGCCTTGATTCGGTGCAGCGGGATACAACCTACATTGACCGCGGCGACAAACCACAATTTCCGTTGCGGCCTGGGGAGACCTACTCGTATTACGTGCGCACCAACGGTACGTATAACGACCCCAATCTTCCGGACCCCCTGTTGAACCTGAGTCAGCGGCTGACCGTGCTGCTGGTTCCAACGCCATGCCCGCCCGTCGTAACGGTGCAGAGCGACTGTGAGCAGCTGAAAACAAAAGTGCTGAACCGGCCCGGCTATTTCCCGGCGCCTGGGGAAACTTACACCAACCAGCTAACCTGGGAGTTGAATCCAAAGGACCCGGAAGGCTGCAGCACGGACATTGCGTACTACCGCATCTTCTACCGGCGCACAACAGATACCGACTTCACGCTGATTGACTCTACCAGCAGCCCCGTACGGTCGTATTCCCACCGCGGGCTTAGCGAGCAGGCTGCGTGCTACAAAGTGCAGGCTGTAGGTGTGCTGGGTGGCCGTCGTAGTGCACTCAGCGCGGAGGTTTGTGTCGATAACTGTATCATCTTCGAGTTGCCCAACATCTTCACTCCGAACGGGGACGGTATCAACGACACTTTCCGGCCGCGGGTAGCCTCGCCGCTGCGCAAAGTGCGGTTCCAGGCCTTCAACCGTTGGGGTGTCAAGGTATTTGAGGGCGACGGTGACCCCAATATCAACTGGACGGGCAATGCCACGTCGGGTGAGCGGGGCAAAGGCGTACAGGTACCCGATGGTGTGTACTACTACTTGGCCGAGGTCGAGTTTGCCGATGCCAACTCGACTAAGATTACCTACAAAGGCTGGGTGGAAATAACCCACTAGCCTAGGTAACTTCACGGAGAAACCCGCTTCCAGGCTTGGAAGCGGGTTTTTTTATTCCTGTATCTTGCCGGCCCAATCACCCCAAACTTTCCTTACTACCTCATTCCCGCCTTCACTTCCTTTGTATGAAAGCAGTTATTTTCCCCGGTCAGGGCAGCCAGTTCACCGGTATGGGCCGCGACCTGTACGAGCAGCAGCCCGCCGCCCGCCAGCTGATGGACCAGGCCAACGAAATTCTGGGCTTCAGCCTCACCGACGTCATGTTCACCGGCTCGGATGAAGACCTGCGCCAAACCAACGTGACCCAGCCTGCCATTTTCCTGCATTCGGTAGCCCTGGCCACGGTACTGCCCGACCTGCGCCCGGATATGGTAGCCGGTCATTCTCTGGGCGAGTTTTCGGCTCTGGTAGCGGCCAAGGTGCTCAAGTTTGAAGATGCTCTGCAGCTGGTAGCCCAGCGCGCGCAGGCTATGCAGGCCGCTTGTCAGGAGCAGCCCGGTACTATGGCTGCCATTCTCGGCCTCGACGACGAGACGACGGTGCGTATTTGCCAGGAAATTACTGAGGCCGGCAACGTCGTGGTGGCCGCCAACTTCAACTGCCCCGGTCAATTGGTCATTTCCGGCTCCCAGCGGGGTATCGAGCTGGCCTGTGAGCAGCTGAAGGCCGCCGGCGCCAAGCGGGCCCTGCCACTGCCCGTAGGCGGCGCCTTCCATTCGCCCCTGATGCAGTCGGCGGAAGCGGCGCTGGCACAGGCCATCGAGCGGACGCAGTTCTCGGCCGGTATCTGTGCCGTGTACCAGAACGTGGATGCCGCCCCGCACCGCGACCCAGACGAAATCCGCCAAAACCTGGTGCGCCAGCTCACGGCCCCGGTGCGGTGGACCCAGAGCGTGCAGCGCATGGTAGCCGACGGCGCCACCGAATTTGTGGAGTGCGGTCCGGGCAAAGTATTGCTGGGCTTGGTGAAGAAGATTGCCCCGGAAGCGGCTGGCAGTTCGGCTGCAGTGTAAGTACTGCTTTAGCTATACAAAAACGGCCTGCTAATTCATAGCAGGCCGTTTTCGTATAGATCTATAGTTGTTCAGTGTGTGCTGGCACGCAGGTGCTATCCCTGTTTGCGGTCCTTAGCCAAACATGGATAGCCCTAAACTGAAAGCTAAGCGTTGATTATCTATTTTCTCAAATTCCTGCTTTAAAGCTTCTGAAACGAAGACGTGCCTGTGGTTGAACAAGTAGATGCCTAGGCCTTCCGCCGGCGCCTCATAGATAGTCTGCATGTCCACTGGAACATGAATACTAACTTCTACATAGTTGTCCCAGGTTTGCTTTCTTACCGTATCGACCACCGTTACGGGGTTACTATCAACCTGCCCGGCTAGGGTACCAAGCACTGGCAGGTACTTCGTGTCGAATAGCACATAGTCATAGTTCGTCAAGACGTCGACCGGCTCGTCATACTTCATGACCCGAAATGCAGCCGCGTCGGTTCTCCACAGCAGTAAGCTAGAAGAGTAAAGGGAATTTAGATGCCAAAAAGCCACGCTATTTGAATTAGGTACATCCTTAAATAGTAGCAAATCGACTCAGTAATAAGTCGAACAAAGCAGAGTATGAATTAAAAATCAGTAGTTAATCCTGTTCACGGTCAACTCATCCTGGCAATCTGCCAAGAGTTGCGTTACCGTCTTGCCGAACCCCGGATGAACTACTTCCGCCGCAATTTCGGCCAGTGGGACCAGAGCAAAACGTCGTTCGGGCAGGCGGGGGTGGGGCACTTGTAGCTCAGCTAGCTCCACAATCAGGTCATCATACAGCAGAATGTCCACGTCGAGGGTGCGGGCTCCCCAACGCACGAGCCGCTCCCGGCCAGCCTGCTGCTCGACCTGCTGACAAGCGGCCAGCAAATCGAGCGGCGAAAGGTCGGTGTGCAGCTCCACCGCCTGATTCAGGAAGGCGGGTTGTTCTTCTAGGCCCCATGCGGCGGTTTCATAGAGGCCCGACTGCGCCGTGACCTTCCCAGCCCAACTGCCAAGCCGGACAACAGCCGCCGCTAAAGTAGCCTTCCGGTCACCTAAGTTGCTGCCCAGCAGTAGGTAGGCTGTACTCATTGGTGAGCGCGAAAAAACTCGATGGTCTTATCCGCAACGTGCTGAGCTAGCTCTGGCAGTTGATTCTCGTCCCAGGGGTGTTTGCCGCCGAACATGTGGCCCGCGCCGGGCACAATGATTAGCTCGGCGTCGGGCTTGTAGCTTTTCAGGTCGTGGGCCATCTGCACGGGCAGGGTTTCGTCCTGGTCGCCGTGCACAATTAGCAGGGGCTGGCGCAGCTTGTCGCGCACGTTGCCGGGAATGTCCAGGCGGGGCTGGTTGGCTTCGAAATCTTCCACGAGCTGGTAGTAAAGCGGCATGCGCTGCTTGGTCCGGGCATTTTCAATGAACTGCACCCCGTCTTGCTTCCACTGCTGCATCACGGCTTCGGGCCAGCGCGGGTTTACGCTGCTGATGGGCGCCCAGCCGACTACGGCCTTCACACGGGCATCTTCGGCAGCTTTCAGCAGTACGAGGCCACCCCGCGGCTGTGGCCCACCAAATAGATGCGGCTTAGGTCCGCTTCGGCGGCGGGCAGCACCGAGGCCGGGCCGGTGAGGTAGTCGAGCAGGCAGCCCAGGTCGCCCAGCTCCAGGCTGAAGTTGTTGCGGCCAAATGCCTCCAGGTCTTCTAGGTCGCCGGTGCCGCCGGGCACCACGCCGTTGTGCGACAAGTTCAGCTTCACAAACACGAAGCCGTGGGCGGCAAAGTAGTCGGCCAGCACGTTAAAGTGGCCCCAGTCTTTGAAGCCCTTGAAGCCGTGCACGAAGACCACCACCGGCTTGGGGTGCCCATCGGGCCGGAAACGGGCATCGGCGGCAAACGGCCGCTCGTGATGGGGCGAGGAAAGCAGAAACTCGACGAGAATAGGAGCGGAGGTCGGCATGGCGAAGGGGTTTGGCGGCAAGGTAGCAGTTGGCGCAGAAGTTCGCGCTACCGGCCAGCCGGGCAAAGCAGTTGGCAAAAACTCTTCAGCATAGCTATTGGTTAGGAAACCGCCGTGCGGCCCCGTATCATTGCAGCGCTTTGAGCTGCTACGGCGGTTTCTCAGCCGCTTTGAGTTGCTCAAGCCCTTGCATGAAAAGTACCCTGGATGTCATACAGGCCCCCATTGCGGCCGAAATGGAGGAATTTGAACGCAAATTCCGCGCTTCCATGCAAACCAATGTGCTGCTGCTCGACAAAATCATGGGCTACATTGTCAAGCGCAAGGGCAAGCAGATCCGGCCGATGTTCGTGTTCTTCACGGCCAAAATCAGCGGCGGCGACCCGCTGCCCGAAGCTACTTTCCGTGGCGCGGCCCTGATTGAGCTCCTGCACACGGCCACCCTGGTGCACGACGACGTGGTGGATGAAAGCAACTACCGCCGGGGTTTCTTCTCCATCAATGCCCTCTGGAAAAACAAGATTGCGGTACTCGTGGGCGACTACCTGTTGTCGCGCGGCATGGCCCTGGCCCTGGAAAACGACGATTTCAACCTGCTCAAAATCGTCAACAACGCCGTGCGGGAGCTCAGCGAAGGCGAATTGCTGCAGATTGAGAAAGCCCGCCGCCTCGATATCACCGAGGACATCTACTTCGACATTATCCGCCAGAAAACAGCTTCCCTTATTGCCTCCTGCTGCGCCGTGGGGGCTGCCTCGGCTGGCTCCGACAAGGAAACGGTGGAGCGGGCCCGGCTCTTTGGCGAAAAAGTAGGCATGGCCTTTCAGATCAAAGACGACCTGTTCGACTTTGGCACCGACGAAATCGGCAAGCCCGTGGGCATCGACATCAAGGAGAAAAAGATGACCCTGCCGCTGATTTACGCCCTGCAGCAGGCCGACTGGCTGACCAAGCGCCGGGTTATTTTCAACGTGAAAAACAACGAAGGCCGCCGCGACCGGGTGCAGGCCGTCATCGACTTCGTGAAAAAATCCGGCGGCCTCGACTACGCCATTACCGTCATGAAGCGCTACCGCGACGAAGCCCTAAGCATCCTGCACAGCTTCCCCGAGTCGCCTTCCCGCACCTCACTCGAGCAGCTGATCAACTACACCATTGAGCGGGAAAAGTAAAGGGCTGATATGGGGGAAATATGCTAATGCTCCTCGTGTCATTGCGAGCTTGCGAAGCAATCCGTCCTCTGAAATGTGCAGAGTATTATGATGCAAAAAGCCTCTTACTACCGCGGTAGTAAGAGGCTTTCTGATAAAAGGACGTGACTAGCTTCGTCGTACCTCCTCGCAATGACAAGACGAGCATTAGCACGTCAGCGCATTCATAATTAGCTTTTCACCTGATAGGCTACGCTTTCGGGCTTCACGTCCGACACGTCGAACATCACGCCGTCGAAGGTGCTTTTTACGGTGATTTCGTGGGTCATGTCGCAGCCGGGGCACTTGATTTCCTCTGTCTCGAACTGACCGTCGTCTTCGGTGGAGTTGGCCAGATGGTCGGGGGCCGGCACGCCAATCAGGTCAGTAAATACTTCCGTCTGGCACTGGTTGCACTCGAATTTGAGTCCGACGGTGCGGCCCTGCAGTTCATCGACGGGGGCAGGAGAATTGGCTTTTTGCTGAATCCACATAAGGTAAGGGGTTTGGTTTGGAAAGAGTCGGAAGAGAGTAGGAGTGGGGCTGAGCCCTAGCCAGCTTACGAGGTCGTCGGCAAAAAAGATAGCGCCCGCCATGCGCCAGACCCCGCCCGGCGGTTACTTTTGGTCGTTGCCCGGTGTTTGCTCATGACTTATGGCTGAACCTACTGCTCCCGCTGCTACTGCCCCGCGCCTGCCCCAGATGCCGCGCTGGCAATCCATTCTGCGCTCTTTTGCCCTGGCCAAAGACCCGCTGCCCATTCTGGACCAGGCCCTGCGCCGGTTCGGCGACACCGTGCGGCTTTACATTGGCGGGGTGCAGCCCTCTATCCTGACCCAGGACCCGGGCCTGATCAACCACATTCTGCAGAAAAACCACCGCAACTACAGCAAGTCCAAGTTTACGCAAGGCTTTTCCCGCTACATCGGCCACGGCCTGCTCACCAACGAGGGCGCCGACTGGCTGCGGCAGCGCCGCCTGATTCAGCCCGGCTTTCACCGGCAGCGCGTGGCGGGCCTCACGGAACTGATGCAGCAAATCATAGCTGAAACCCTGGCCCCGCTGCGCCAGCAGGCGGCGGCCAACGGGGCGTGGTGGGCGTGCCGGCCCATGAGCTGATGACCCAGCTGACCTTCCGCATCATTGCCCGCTCGGTGTTCAGTACCAACTTTTCCGGGGCCGAGCTGGACCGGGTAGCCCGCCTGATTACCGAAATTCAGGCGTTCTACGTGCGCACCATCCGCCAGCCCTACCTGAATCCGTGGTTTCGGCTGCGAGGCCGGTTTCGCTACCACGACCAACTCACTCAGGAGCTGCGCACGTTGCTAAGTCGCCACATTGCCGCCCGTCGCCGGGAAAACGACCTGCCTGCGGCTACTACCCCGCCCGACGACCTGCTCCAGATGCTGCTCGACGTGCGCTACGAGGACACCGGCCTGCCCATGACCGACGAGCAGCTGCTAGACGAGGCCCTGATTCTGCTCATTGCCGGCCACGAAACCAGCGCCAACGCCCTGACCTGGCTGCTCTACCTGCTGGGCCAGCACCCCGCTGAAGCCGAAGCCATTCGGGCCGAAACCGCCGCCGTGCTGGCCTCCCGCGGAGCCGGGCAGGCGTCGGCTACTTTCGCCTTCGAGGAACTGCCCCGCCTGGGCCGGGCCCTGCAGGCCGTGCAGGAAGCCATGCGCCTCTACCCGCCGGCCTGGATGGTGGACCGCGTGGCCCTGGCCGACGACGAGTATCAAGGACTGCGCATCCCGAAAGGCACGCTGTTTTCGCTCTATATCTACGGCCTACACCATGCGCCCCGGCATTGGCAGCAGCCCACTGAATTCCAACCCCAGCGGTTTGCCCCGGGCCAAACGCCGCTGGTGCCCGGTGCTTATCTGCCTTTCGGCGGCGGGCCGCGCCTGTGCATCGGGATGCAGTTTGCCCTGACCGAAATGCAGCTCGTAACCCTGGAGCTGCTGCGCCACTTCGAGGTGGAGCTGGAACCCAATCAGCCGGTTATCCTGACCCAGCCCCTGATTACGCTGCGGCCCAAAGGAGATTTTCAAGTGAGGCTGCGGCTCCGGTAGCAGCAGTAGAAAAAGATGAGTCATAGCGAGCAACGCGAAGCAATCCGTCCTCTGAAATGTGCTGAGCCTTCTAAAGTGAAAAGCCCCTTCCTACGGCGTGTAGGAAGGGGCTTTCTGGTATAAGGACATTTGTCACTAGTAGAGGACGGATTGCTTCGTCCTGCGTCCTCGCAATGACGTGGGTTCTATATTAGGACCTCAGCACCTTCGCGCTACTCCTTTAGCAGCATGTCGATGGTCTTGTTGAAGTCGGCAATTTCCTGCTGGTAGTACTTGCCAGTGCCGGGGCCCGAGAAGCCGGTGTGGACCTTGCGCACCTCGCCTTTCTTATCCAGGAAAATGGTGGTGGGGAAGGCCAATACCCCGGCCAGCTGGGGCAAGGATTTGCTGGCCGAGTCCTTGCTGGCCACGCCGGCCACGGCCAGGTCGTAGCCCACATTCATGCGCTGCTTCATCTTAAGCAGCTTCTGCGAAGCCAGGGTTTGGTCGGGGGTACGCTCGTAGCCCAGGCCAATGATTTCCACCCCGCGGCCCTTATTCTTTTCGTACCAGGGAGCCAAGAAGTTGGTTTCGTCCATGCAGTTGGGGCACCACGAGCCTAGCACTTGCAGCACCACTACCTTGCCCTTGTACTTGGGGTCGGTGGGGAGATGCTGCCGCCCTCGTAGATGCTGGGAAACTTGAAGTCGAGCTTTTTCTGCCCGGGCTTCATGCCGGTCAGGGTGTTGGCGTCGGGCAGCTTGGCGTTGGGGTCTAGCACGGCCGTCCAGGTTTCGTGGCCCGATTTGCCGGAGTAGAAATGGCCGCTGATGCTGTTGATATTGCCGGGCTTGGCCAGCTTGCCGTCGAACAGAAAGCCGTGGCTGCCGTCGAAGGTTGAAAGCATGATATGCTCGCTGATCTGCCCATTAACTTCCTTCTGCACAATATTGCCAGCCAAATAACGGTAGTCGCCGGTGGTGGTCAGGAAGGTGCCTTTTACAGCTGATCCATTGGTTGTATCCTGCTGAATAAATCCTACAGCCGGATAGGTTTCCCCATCATCGCCTTTAAACTCGACGCGAAAAGTTGCGCCTTTTAGCAAGTCACCATAAACGGTAAGATCTTTAAAGTCACTGCGAAAAAGGTCACTTTCCGAAGCTGCTGCACGACTGGCCGCAAAAGGCACCCGATACGGCTCCTTGCCGTCGTACTTCACCCAGGTGCCTTTCAGCTTGCCTTCCCCATTGGCCCGCACTACTAGCGCAGCGTCAAACACGCCCAGGCGAATGGTAGTCGAGTCGCCGGCGGTGGTAATTTCGTCGAGCTTGAGGCGCTCCTCGCCGTTGCGTAGGGTCACAGTGGGCTTCTGGCCGTTGTCGGCGGTGCTTACATCGAACAGAAACGGAATTTCCTGGCCCTGGGCGGTAAGCACCCCGCGCCAGGTACCGGGCTTCAGCCCGGCGGGTAAGCCGCTGGCATCCGGTTCCGGTACACCTTGCCGCGCATCATCCGGCTTCGAATTGGACTGGCAGGCACCCAAGGCTAGCGCCAGGCCAAAACCGGCGGCAGCGGTGCGGAAAGAAATAGGAAAGGACATAGAAAGGGAGAAAAAGGTATTCGGCCCAAAACTACGACCGGGCCAACTTGGTTTTAAAGATAGGCGGCTAAGATAAATTTTGGGTAGCGCAACGACTGCCGCCTATATTTGCGTACCTGCTCTTTTGAGCCTTACCTATTTCACTTTTTCCCTTCCTGACTATGGCGTTTGACTTAGAAATGATTCAGGCCGTGTATGCCGGTATGGGCCAGCGGATTGAAGCTGCTCGCACCGCTGTTGGCCGCCCGCTCACGCTGACCGAGAAAATCCTGTACTCGCACTTGTATGGCGGTAACGTAACTCAGTCGTTCGAGCGGGGCGTTTCCTACGTCGATTTTGCCCCCGACCGTGTCGCAATGCAGGACGCCACCGCCCAGATGGCCCTGTTGCAATTTATGCAGGCTGGCAAGCCCCAGGCTGCCGTGCCCAGCACCGTGCACTGCGACCACCTCATCCAGGCCCGCGACGGTGCCAACGAGGACTTGGCCGTGGCCAACGACGAAAACCGCGAAGTATATGACTTCCTGGCTTCGGTTTCCAATAAATACGGCATCGGCTTCTGGAAGCCCGGCGCTGGTATCATTCACCAGGTGGTGCTCGAAAACTACGCCTTCCCCGGCGGTATGATGATCGGCACCGACTCCCACACGCCCAACGCCGGCGGTCTGGGCATGGTGGCCATCGGCGTAGGCGGTGCTGATGCCGTCGACGTAATGGCGGGCATGGCCTGGGAGCTGAAGTTCCCTAAGGTTATCGGCGTGAAGCTGACTGGCAAGCTCAACGGCTGGACGGCTCCCAAAGACGTAATCCTGAAAGTAGCCGGCATTCTGACCGTAAAAGGCGGCACCGGCGCTATCGTTGAATACTTCGGCGAAGGTGCCGAGAATATGTCGGCTACCGGCAAAGCCACCATCTGCAACATGGGCGCTGAAATCGGGGCTACGACTTCGGTATTCAGCTACGATGAGAAGATGGCCGAGTACCTGCGCGGCACTGAGCGTGCCCAGGTAGCCGAGTTGGCCAACGGTGTGCGTCAGCACCTGCGCGCCGACGACGAGGTGTATGCCAACCCCGAAGCCTACTACGATCAGCTGATCGAAATTGACCTCTCAGCCCTGGAGCCCCACGTGAACGGTCCGTTCACGCCGGACGCCGCCTGGCCAATTTCGCAGTTCGCTGCCGCCGTGCGTGAGCATGGCTGGCCCGAGAAGCTGGAAGTAGGCCTGATCGGCTCGTGCACCAACTCCTCGTACGAGGACATCACCCGCGCCGCTTCCATTGCCGAGCAAGCCGTAACCAAAGGCTTGACCGTAAATGCTGAGTTCACTGTAACGCCCGGCTCGGAGCTGGTGCGCTACACCGTGGAGCGCGACGGTTTGCTCGACACCTTCGCCCAGATGGGTGGCGTGGTGCTGGCTAACGCCTGCGGTCCGTGCATTGGGCAGTGGGCCCGTCACACCGACGACCCCAAGCGCAAGAACTCGATTATCACCTCGTTCAACCGCAACTTCGCCAAGCGCAACGACGGTAACCCGAACACCCACGCTTTCGTGGCCTCGCCCGAAATCGTAACGGCCTTCGCCATTGCCGGTGACCTGACCTTCAACCCCTGGTTGACACGCTGACCACCAAAGACGGCCACCAGGTGAAGCTCGACGAGCCCCGCGGCGTGGAAATGCCGCCCCAGGGCTACGCCGTAGAGGATGCCGGATACCAGGCTCCCGCCGTTGATGGTTCGGGTGTGCAGGTACTGGTTGATCCTGCTTCCGACCGTCTGGAGTTGCTCGAGCCCTTCAAGCCCTGGGAAGGCGTGGACCTGATGGGTCTGCGTCTGCTCATCAAGGCCCAGGGTAAGTGCACCACCGACCACATTTCGATGGCTGGCCCCTGGCTGAAGTACCGCGGCCACCTCGACAACATCTCGAACAACATGCTCATCGGCGCTACCAACGCGTTCAATGGTGAAGCCAACAAGGTTCGGGATTTCGTGTCGCAGGGTGACTCCTACAACACGGTTCCCCAGGTTGCCCGTAACTACAAGTCGATGGGTATCGGCACGGTGGTAATCGGTGACGAGAACTACGGTGAAGGTTCGTCGCGGGAGCACGCCGCCATGGAGCCCCGGCACCTGGGCGTTCGGGCGGTTATCGTGAAGAGCTTTGCTCGGATTCACGAAACCAACCTGAAAAAGCAGGGTATGCTGGCGCTGACTTTCGCCAATAAGGCCGACTACGACCTGATTGAGGAAGGCGACACCATCGACATCCTGGGCCTGACCTCGTTTGCCCCTGGTCAGCCCCTGCAGGCCCGCCTGCACCACACCGACGGCGACACGGACCTCATCTATCTGAACCACACCTACAACCAGGGTCAGATTGAGTGGTTTAAGGCTGGCTCGGCCCTGAACCTGATCCGCATGAAAGAGTCGGGTGAGGCGCAGTTGTCGCAGAAGTAATTCTGAATTGATTCTTTTAAAAAGGCCGCTTCAGCAACTGAAGCGGCCTTTTTTTGTACTCGCCAAATAGAATGCAACCTTTCCGGGCAGGAGGGAATCCAGGTAATACAACCACCTATAGCTTCTATATGAAACAACTTGTTTACTCAATTGGGCTCCTGCTAGGAGCTGGCTTGTTGAATAGCTGCGCCACGAAGTGTGGTGTCGAACCAGAGCCGTGTAATAGCGCCCCAGTAGCCGTGAAAAGCCTGGAAAGTGAGTATGGATGCCAGAATACGAGCCGCCAACTAGAAATCAACCTGAACCAGACCTACACCGTCATCCGCAACCAGGCCGATTTCGACCGGCTGGTAACCGGCGCCTGCCACCCGCTGATTGACTTTAGCGCCTACGACCTGATTATCGGTAAAAAAGGCCTGGCTAGCGGCACCTCGGGCATCACCTATACCTACCAGCGCGATTGTGCCACCAACCGGCCAACGCTGCGCGTCACTTTTGGTCAGAGCATGACCACTGAAGCTCCCAACCTCACTTACCACGCCCTGGTGCCCAAGCTGGCCGCCGAAGAGCAAGTGGCGGTGGAAGTAGTGGTGAAGTAGCCATAAGGCTGAAGCCTGACAATCCCCCGAAAGGTCGTTTCCCAAGGCTGGGAAACGACCTTTTTGTTTGGGTGCCGGACCAGAACGCTACATTTGACGGGCTGTTGAGGTTGGCAAGTCTGCTGATCAGGCCTTTGGAGTTATTCAAGAGTATGAACCCACGATTATGGTTAGCGGCGGCAGTTAGCGTCGTAACAGTGCAAAATAGCCGCGCCCAAACCCAGCCCACGGCCCCGGATACGGCCCGGACCCTGCCCGAAGTACAGGTGACTTACCAGGCTGAGCGTCGCACGCCCGTCACCTTTCTGGATTTGAGCGGCCGGGAGCTGGAGCGCCGCAGCGTGGGGCAGGAACCGTCCTTTCTGCTGGCCGAAACGCCCGGTATTACCGCCTATTCCGACGCCGGCAGTACCCAGGGCTACGCCTACTTCCGCCTACGCGGCATCGACCAGACCCGCATCAACACTACGCTGAACGGGGTGCCGCTCAACGAGCCGGAAGATCAGGGCGCGTATTTTTCCAACTACCCCGACCTGCTTAACTCCATCAGCAAGATGCAGGTGCAGCGGGGCGTGGGCACGACTCAAAACGGAACGGCCAGCTTCGGGGGCAGCATCCAGCTGTTTTCCCCGTCATTGCGCCAGGATTCGGCTTCGGCCACCGTGGGACTGGGCTATGGCTCCTTTAACAGCTACCGGGCCTTTGCCGAATATGCCAGCGGCCTGCGCGGCCGCAAGGCCCTGTACGTGCGGGCTTCCCAGCTGCATTCCGACGGCTACAAGGACCGTTCGGCCAATACGTCCCGCTCGGCCTTCGTGAGCGGTGGGCTGTTTTACGACAAGACTACCTGGAAGCTCAACGTACTGGCCGGGCACCAGCAAAACCAGCTGGCCTGGCTGGGCGTGCCCGACTCGGTGCTGGCCGTCAACCGGCGGGCCAACGTGAATGGGCCCGAGAATGACCGGTTCGACCAGGGGCTAGTGCAGTTCCAGAACACCTGGCAGCCGACGGCCGGCACCGTGGTGAATACCAGCGTGTACGCCTCCTTTCTGAAGGGCAACTACGACTTCGACCTCAACAGCTTTCTGGGCCTGCCCTCCAAAGCCGAGCTCTACAACTACGCTTTCCAGTCCAGCTTCTGGGGGCCTACACGTCCTACGCCCGGCAGCTGGGTCGCCTAACCTGGACCAGCGGCCTGCATGCCAACACCTACCAGCGCCGGCACACCGGCAGTGAGCTGGCGTTGGGGCAGCTGTACCAGAATACCGGCCGCAAGCGGGAGGCCAGCGCCTTTACCAAGCTGGAGTACGAAGTGCAGCGCTTCACCCTGTTTGCCGATGTGCAGGGCCGCACCGTCGCCTTCGACTATAGTGGCTCCGTGCCGCTGGGTACCCTGGACTGGCAGTTTTTCAATCCCAAAGCCGGAGTGAGCTTTGCCGCTACCGACCGGGCCACGCTTTACTACAGCCTGGGCCGCACCGGCCGGGAGCCCACCCGCAACGACCTGTTTGGCGGCAGCGACGACCTGCTGGCGGATGCCGACGGCAAGGCCCTGCTCACCAGCCCCAAGGCCGAGTACGTGCTTGACCAGGAGCTGGGGCTGCGCTACCGGCGCACCGGCCTGGAACTAGGGGTAAATGCCTACTACATGGATTTCAAGAACGAAATCGTGCTCAACGGCAAGTTCGGTCCGAATGGACTGGCCCTGACCAACAACGTGAAAAGCAGCGTACGTACCGGCCTGGAAGCTACAGCCCGGTGGCAGGCGTCGCGGCACTTCTTTCTGCTGAATAACTCGGCCTTCAACTACAGCCGCATCCGGGAGCAAAGCGAGAAATTCCGGCCGGTACTCACGCCAGCTTTGATTCTCAACCAGGAGGCCACGTACCAGGCCGGGCCCTGGGCTTTCACCCTGAACGGCCGCTACCAAAGCCGCTCTTTCATTGATTTTGCCAACTCGGCCACGATAGGGGAGTACGCCCTGCTCAATGCCCGGGTGCAGTTTAGCACGTGCCACTACCAGCTCACGGCCTTCGCCAATAACCTCACGGACACGAAGTACTTCAACAACGGCAGTGTGGAGCTCGACGGGACTCGGAAGTATTTTGTGCAAGCACCCCGCAATTATTACCTCAGCTTCCAGTACATCTTCTAGCCCAGCGGGCCGCTGCATGACGCACGTATGATTAAGGGCTTCGTTTTCGGTAAGTTTCTGCCTTTTCACCGCGGGCACGAGCAGCTCATCCATTTCGCGCTCCGGCACTGCGACCGGCTCACCGTGCTGGTATGCGCCAGTGACCTGGAAACCGTGCCCGGCCCGTTGCGCCAAGCCTGGATTCAGGAAACCTACGCCACCGAAGCCCGCGTGTACGTGCAGCTGCTCGAATACCGGGAAAGTGAGCTGCCCAACACCTCCGAAACGTCTCTGCCCGTGGCCACCGTATGGGCCGACCTGTTCCAGCAGTTCTTGCCTGGATACTCGGTAGTGGTTACCTCAGAGCCCTATGGCGAACTGGTGGCCGCCCGCATGGGCATCCGGCACGTGGCCTTCGATATGGCCCGGCAGCTGGTGCCCGTGTCGGCTTCGCTCATTCGGGCCGACCGGCAGCGGTACTGGTCGTTTTTGCCCGTCAGCGTTAGGCCCTACTACTGCCGCAAGGTGGTAGTGCTAGGCGCTGAGTCGACGGGCAAAACTACCCTGGCTACCCAGTTGGCCGCGCATTTTGCAGCTTCCCTGGTTTTGGAAGCCGCCCGTGACCTGATTGCCGACTCCAACCACTTCACGGAGGAAGATCTGCAGCTGGTGGTGGCCGAGCACACCCGCCGCATTGCCCAGGCCGAGCGGGGCCCAGCGCCCTTGTCGTCATCGATACCGACGTGCACATCACCCAGTCGTACGCCCGGCTGACTTGGGGCCAGGAGCTGCCCGTAGACGTTGGCGTGTACGCCACCCAGCGCGCCGACCTGTACCTGTATCTGGCCGCCGACGTGCCCTTTGTGCAGGACGGCACCCGCCTGGCCGCGCCCGAGCAGTTCCGCCTTGACCTTTCGCACCGGCAAACCCTGCACGACCACAACGTGCCAACAGTGGAGCTGAGCGGCAGTTGGCAGCAGCGCTTCGAACGAGCCGTAGCATTAATTCAGCAGCTACTCGCAGAATAAGCCGGCCGGGCAGAAGGGAAATGCCACGTCGTCACGCTTTTTGGCGGGCTGCAATAGGCTTATTCAGGCTTTAGAACAGCGAAGATGAAATATACTTTGTATTGCAAAGTTCTTTGATGTACGTTTGGCCCGTCGAAAATCCAGATACACCTATCGGCTCTACTGCTATGCGCAACTTGCTAAATCCGAAGTGGCTTTTGCTGCTCAATACACTGCCCTGATAATAATGGCCGTGCTGTGCTACGGCGAGTTTGCGGTAGTACAGTCGCTGCTGCCGGCCCCGAGCGTGGCGCTGTGGCAGCGGTTTGGGCTGGCCCTGGCCGGACTGGGACTGAGTACGCTGGGCTACGCGCTGTTTCTGATCTGGCGCGGCCGGTCGGTAGGACCCGAGTTTAGCATTCTGGCGCTGGCAACTCATCTGGCTTTTGTCGTGGTGTATCTGAACTACGATACCCAGCTTCTGCCCCAGAAGTGCCGCGCTGGATGGTGCCCACCGACCTGCTGCTTTATGTGGGCACTTTCCTGATGCCCACGCTGGCCTACGCCTTGTTTGCCCTAGTCGTGCGCCTCACGCCCACCGACCCACTGCCGCCGGTGGCCATCAATTTTCTGCTGGCCTTTGTGGGGCCGTTGGCGTGGTATATTGTGCTTGTGCTGCCTTTCTCGGCCCTGGAGGTCATTTCCCCGAGCTGGTTCTGGAATGTAGCATTATCGGCCGTGCTGAGTGTAGGGGTGCTCGGTTTCCTATTTTTCCTGGTCCGCGGCGTGTATATCATGGGGCTACGCCGGGCCGAAGACGCCGAGTTGCACTTCGTCTGGAAGCTGCTGGTGAGCCTGCTACTGCCGCTGGTGGGTCTGCTGGTCAATAACGGGCTTTTCTGGGGTAGCTTGTTTAATGCCAATAGTCGGGAAGACGGCATCTTCGGCAACTTTAACGACCCCTGGTTTTACATCCTGGCAGTGCTCAACGGCATTCTGCTTTGCATTCCGGATCAGGCCAACCGCTGGGCGCGGCTGGTGGTGTTTCTGGGGCGCTGCGTGTTGCTGAGCTACACGTTCTACTTTTTCGTGGTTTTCCTGCCGTATCTGCCCCTGTCCATTCTGGCCATCATTCTCATCGGCCTGGGCTTTCTGATGCTCACGCCCCTGATTCTGCTGGTGGTGCACGTGCGGGAGCTAGCCACCGACCTGGAGTATCTGCAGCAGTTTTTCTCCCGCCGCTGGCTGCAGGCGGGGCTGGTGGCCGGGGCTCTGGCTTTGCCGCTCGTTATTACGGGCCGCTACGTGCACGACCGCCGCACGCTGCACGAGGCGCTGGCCTACCGCTACAGCCCCGATTTCAGCCAGCCGTACGACCTTGACGCCCAGACCCTGGCCAGCACGCTTAAGGTAATCAAGCAGCACAAGGAGCGGCAATTTGACTTTTCGATGGGCCGGCAGGTGCCCTACCTTTCCACGTATTTCAACTGGCTGGTCCTCGACAATCTGACCTTGTCGGACGATAAAATTGCTTCCCTGGAACAGGTTTTCCTGGGCTCGGAGCCGGCAGTGGAGGAAGAGGAAGGCCCGCGCTTTACAGCCCAGGCCACTACCACGCGCCCAGCCCTGACCGGCCTCACCGCCCGCAGCCAGTACGATGCCCGGCAGCAGACCTGGGTAAGCTGGCTTGATCTGCAAGTAACCAATACCGACTCTACCGAAACGGCCGGTGAGTACAGCACGTCCTTGGCGCTGCCAGTGGGCTGCTTCGTGGGTGGGTATTACCTCGACATCAACGGGCGGCGGGAGCCGGGCATACTGTCGGAGAAAAAGGCGGCGGCCTGGGTCTACGCTCAGATTGTAAACGAAACCCAAGTCCGGGACCCGGGCCTACTGGCCTATGACGACCAGGGCCGCATCAGCCTGCGGGTGTACCCCGTGGTGCGGCAAGCGGCGCGTACTACCGGCATTCAGCTGCTGCACAAGGAACCCCTGGTGCTGACCGTAGATAACCGCCGCATTACCCTCGGCGACTCCACGGCCCGCCCGCTGACGGCGGCCATCCTGACGCCGGGTAAGGAAGTTGCCTACGTGAGTGCCGCGGCCAAGCAGCGCCTGCCGCTGGTACGCCGCACGCCCTACTACCACTTTCTGCTGGATGTGTCGGCAGCGGCCGGCAGCCAGAAAGCTGCCTATGCCCGCCGGGTAAAGGGTTTGCTGGCGGCGCAAGGCTCTACTGCCGCGGCCCGCTTTACCCTCGTTGACGCCTATGCCCAGCCCGTGACGGACCCTGCCAAGTGGGAAAACGAACTGGCTCAACACGAAAGTCAGGGCGGGTTTTACCTGGAAGGTGCCCTGCGGCAGGTGCTTTTCGATACCCAACAGCATCCCGGTCCTACGTACCCGGTCCTGGTAGTAGTGACCGACAAATTCGACCAGGCAATCCTGCCAGCCAACCTGGCTGAGCTAAGCAGCGCCTACCCGGAGAGTAACCATTTTTACTTGCTGGCCGCCGATGGTAGTCTGGAGCCGCACTCCCTGCGGCAGAATGCGCGGGCCGTGGTGGCTGAGCCCCAGTTGCCAACCACTGCCCGCCCGGTGCGCGCCTGGCCTTCCGCGGCCCGGCCTCAGGCCTACCTGTCCGACAATGGCGCGGCCGACATCGTGCTGAATCAGGCTGAGTTGGCCGTGCCCCCGGCCGGGACAGCCGGGAGCCGCTGGCAAACCGGCTTACTGCTGCATGGTTACCAGCAGTGGCAGGCGTTTCATCCCGCCGTCAGCGACGAGCAGCGCGTGCCGTTTCTGCAGGCCAGCTTCCGGACCGGCATCATGACGAGCTTCACGGCATATCTGGCCCTGGAGAATGACGCCCAGAAAGCAGCTCTGAGCCGCAAGCAGCAGCAGGTACTCAATGCCAATACCGCCCTCGACCTTGACGAAAGCACTGACAATACGACGACCAATGTGCCCATCGACGAGGAAGTGTGGGTGCTGCTGGCGGCGGGCCTGCTGTTGGCCTTTTTACAGCTGCGCCGCACCATACATCTGGGCTAAGGCTCCGGAATAAATGAAGCCCGGCGGCAGTTTATCCCACGCAGGACGAACCGCCGCCGGGCTTCGGCGTGCTTATGCCGGCTGTAAGACTACTGCGCAGCAATTGGTGCAGTGCGGCTTTCTCGGGGCTTTTGCACTAGGTAATAATAAAGTAGAATCAGCAGGCCGGTCAGGAAGGGAAGCAGCGCCATGTGCTTACCGGTGAGGCTACCCCAGACCCGCACGGTGTCGAAGCCGAAAAACTCACTGACCATCCAATAAGAGTTGGCCGATATCCAGAAAACAATGGCCAGGTTGTGCGCCAGCTCGGCCTTGATGTCGCGGGTGCGCCAGGTAATGAGCACGGCAATAATGAGGGTAGGGAAAATCATGGTCAGGCCCAAGGGCTTCCAGATCATGCACCAGCCGATGTCCTTGAGCAGCCAGAACAGGATGTGCATGTTTTCCATGCGGCGGTAGGGCGCCGGAATGGTGTAAAGCTGGTCGGTAGGCTCAGGCATGGCAATGGGGAGAAGTGAAGCCTGCAAAAATAGTGGCCCTTGTCAAAGATTATTCTTGCTGGCTCGAGTTGGCGTTGCCCCAGAGGCGTAGCTTCTGCACCGACAATAAAAAAGCCACCCCTTCGGGTGGCTGATTAGCAGATATTCGGTCGGGCGTTAGTTGAGCCACAGCTGTGCCACGGGTTCAAACCGCTGGCAGTTAAAGGCTCCGTAAGGCCGCTCGGCATAAAAACCCAGGACGTGCACCTGCAACTGGCCCGTACGGGCATTGGGACGGTACTGAACCGGATAAACGGCCCCGGTTTCGGGCCAGTCGCCAATGTGGTCGGTGGGCCGGCTGGTGGCATCAATGCAGCGGGCATACTGCTGCATGGGGAGAGGAAAAGGAAGGCTGGTCTTCTTCGTTCTGCGCATATCCAAAAATACGAATATTATTTTTAAGCTAAAAATATTAGGTAGAAAAAAAGCAGGATATTTAATCGAATACGGTTTATAGGGTAGGATTAAAAACATATTAAAGAGGAGAATCCGGAATGTTTTTTTACTTGGCTAGGAACTATTTTAAAGCGAATACGTCCGCTGTTGCTAATTTAATTAGTTGCAGAAGTTGGCGTTCTTGCTAACATCTGTTAGTCAAGTGGATATGGCTAACCATTTTAGACCTGACATGCCCAGTCTCTATCATCTTTGCGCCTAGCACAAAGTTCTTTTTCGCACTTAACCCAGTGAATATTATCCACTTTCTATGTATATAGTCCTGATTTTTTCCGCATCCCAAAGCGGCCCGCTACGTATCGGGTAGTATCCTGCCTTTTCTACAGACTGCTCTACTATGAATACCACCGCACCTTGCTTATTCTCTTCGCTGCCGGCGGCTCTGCAAAGCCGCTTTGTTCAGTTCTTGCGCCAGGAGCTTGGCGGTAGCCATAATACGGCCGTAGCCCCCGCCGACGAGTGGTTACAGGCCGCCCTGGTTGTGGACCCTACGATTCAGGTACACCCGGCCCGTGGTACTTTTTGGATTCGGCGCGGCCGCCAGGCCCTGGAAAACATAGCCCGCCACTACTTGGTGGTGCCCCGGCCGGTAGCCGAGCTGCTCGACCGGCACCAACTGCTGCGCGCCAACCCCGCCGATTACGGCCTGACGGATGAAGAGTGGCTGGCTTTGGCTTTATAAAAAAAGCTTTGTCACCAAAAATAAAAGACGAAAGCGGCCCGGTTGTCAACTGGGCCGCTTTCGTCTTTTTCAGCAGTAAGTAACTTACAAGCCGGCCGTTGTATAGCCTAGCACGGGCGCCTCACCATTGGGATCAGCCAATACAAAGGCTGGCGCTTCCTGTGCTACTTCGTAGCGCAGCACCACATCGGTTTCGAAAGCAATAAAGTACTGACAGAGCAGCTGCAGTGCCCGGGCTTGCCAACTGTCCGACAGAAAGCCTTCTAACGCCTCCGTCGTCAGTTCCGGCAAGCTAATTTCCAGTGCGGGTAGGGTTTCCTGGTACATACCGCCCAGCACAAACTGCCGGCCTAGCTCCAGGTTGCCCAGGCTTAGTCCGCCGCTATTACTCCGGCAGCCGGGGCCACCGTGGGGGTAGCAAAGCGTAGGGGAGCCACCGTACGCAGAACCACGGGCGTTTCCAGCACGCTCTCGAAGCAGCGGCGGGTGAGTTCCAGGTCGCCGGTGATGCGGTGAGCCAGGGGCAGCAGGTACAGCAGGGTGGTAATCTGCCGGGCGGGCAACTGGCCTTCCAGGTTCCAGAAGCGGGCCAGTACCTCGTTGTACCACTGCGCCGACAGATTGGTCATGTAGCGCCGCTCTTCCTGCTCAAGCAGCACCCGGAAGCGGTAAAATTCCTGCTCCAGCGGCAGAAAGAACCGGCGGGCGGCTTTTTCCTTGCGCCGCTGGATCTGGATTTCCTCCACCATGGGCTGCACACCGGGGCGGGGAGTGGGGTCGGTGGGGTGGTGAAACAGCTCCTGCGGCAGGGCATCGTAGAGACCTTCCCGGTGCACCTCGACGGTAGTCTTGGGCGAGCTCCAGCGGTCAGTCTGCTCTTCGGCCGTAGTGCCCAGGTCGCGGCGGTAGCGGCGGGCAAAGAGGCTGACGGGCCGGACGATAAAATCGTCAAACTGGTAACCGTGGGCCAATAGGTCGGCCAGTACTACCTCCAGCCGCAGGTCAATGGGGCGGCGGCGCAGCTCCGCAAACAGCTGTTGCAGAGTAGAAACCGGCCGGGCAGGGGCTACTGGGGGCTGCACACTGGGGTAGAGCGGTTCAGGACTGGATTTTGGCATAGTATATTTTTTCTGACAACTTACATCCGATTATAGCCCGGATGGGGATAAACACAGCGGTTTGCGCCGACTTGCTACCTTATCCGAACGAGTACCCAAACTATTACTTCTTGTCGAACATGGGCCGGCGCTGGTCCGTAGTTCGGCAAATATTGCTGATATATGCTTACTCCCAATCCTGAGGCTCAGGCCCGCAGCACTGTCACGACGGCCTTGTCGAATGCCCGCTCCAGCGTGCAGGGCAACCCAACCTTCATCAGCACGCTGCTTTATGTACTGGCAGTAGTCTTCATCTTCGCCGTGGTTGGCTTGGGCGCGGCTTATAGCCCCTGGTCGTATAAGCTGACGTTTTTTCTGGTGATGCTGGCGTCCTTGCTGCTGGGCTTTGCGCACGTAGAGGCTATGCCGCGCTGGCTGTCGTGGTTTAGCCCCGAGTCGAACTGGCACGGGCCACTACTGACGGGGCTGACCTGGCTGGCCGCCAGCCTGGGCCTAGCCTTGTCGAGCTGGATACCCTGGTTTACGCCCGTCACGCCGTCTCTGGCTTTCGTAACGGCTGCCATTCCGGTGGCCACGCCCTATTTTTTCCTGGCCGCTTACCAGGCCTGGCGGCAGGTTCCGGTCAAGCAGTACAAGCTCTGGTATTACAATCCCAGCGCGTCCAGCCCCGACCTCTCGCGCATGGACCTGAGCAACTTCATGGTGATTCACTTCTGGATGTCGCGGCGCTACGGGGAGTCGCTGTTTCACGACTTCTCCTCGAAGGCACCCTACGAAATGCGCTTCAGCGACCTGTTTCACATCTTTCTGACCGATTACAACCTTATTAAGCCCGAGCAGGCCATTCAGTACCTGGACAATGACGGGCGCTCCTACGGCTGGATTTTTTACGCCAAACAGCCTTGGTGGAAGCCGCGGCGCTACTTCAATCCGGATTACACATTCCGGGATAATTTCATTAAACAGGGAAATATTATTGTAGCCAAGCGCGTCGCGGTGCAGAGCTAAGTGCTCGTCGGAACTGCCCGGGGCCGCATAATATGGTGGCACTTGCCTAATTTGCAGCGGCCTAGTATCTGCCAATAGCTATTTCTGTATTCTTTTCTCCTTTCTCGCGGCTTACTTATGCTACCCGAAATCAAGCATTACCCGGTAAACTGGGTTGACGGAATGAAAATTTCCCGTCGGCATTTCACTGAGCTTGAGCAATTCACTACCGAGCACCTGCGCGATGCTACAGCCCTGAGCCTGAGCACCCACCGCTACGGTTTGCTGCCCGCCGATCCGCAGGGACTGTCCTCCTTCGAGCTCCTGCTCAGCGTTGACCACCAGCAGGCCGTCACGGCGCGGCTTACGCACTGCCGGGCCGTCACGGCCGGGGGCGCCCGCATCGAGCTCACCGGCACCGAGCCCCTGACGTATCGCACCAGCCTGGCTCAGCTGCTGACCGAGTTTAACCTTACTGCTACCGAGCAGCTTCGCTTCCACGTGGTCGTGTCGGTAAACCCCTACGTGCGGATCCCGATGGGGGCACCGGCCGCTGAGGAGGTTCCGCCGCGCCACCCCTACACCACGCCCGAATACCAGCTTAGCGTAGTGCCGGCCCTGCAACTGAACTCAACCCAGGTCAGCTCTTTTCACCTGGTAGTAGGTGAGCTAGTGTACGAGGAAAGCGTATTGCGGCCAGTGGCTCAGTTTATTCCGCCCAGCATGGCACTGCTCAGCCATCCGGCACTGCTCAAGTGGCTGCATCAAACCGAGCACCTGCTGCAGGAAATTGAGACCGAGGCTTTCCGCGTGATTCATAAGGTGCGCATGCGGCCCGACAAAAAGAACACCCTCAGCGAACTGGTACACCTGGTGGCCGAGCGGCTCGTAACGGCCCTGGCCCAGGAGCTGATCGGCCTGCACTTCACCGCCGCCGCGCAGCCGCCGGTAGAGCTGCTCAGTACCCTGATGCGCCTGGCCAAGCAGTTCAAAACCAGCTTGTACTGCCTCACGGAAGCCGAGCGGGAGGAGCTGCTGAAGTACTTCGAGCAGTGGTCCGAGATTCTGCCAGCCACGTTGCTCAACTCCCTGCAGGAAGCCACCACCGCCCGCTACGACCCGCTGGATGTGCACGGCAGTTTGCAGGAGCACTACGCGCTGTGGCAGCTGGTCGCCACTATTTTCCGCCAGCTCAGCCAGCTCGAGTACATCGGCAAAAACAAGGAAGGCTGGAAAACCTTCATCAATGAAAATCCGGTGGCAGCTTCCACGGCGCCCGAGAAGCCCGCTACCCGCTGGAATCCTTTCTAGCCCCAGTCCTTTCCCGACCTTCCTCGTCCTTTCATGAAACCCCTCAACCAAGCTGAACGCACCACCCGCCTGTGGAAATTTGCCTTGCTGTATCTGCTGGCCTTGGTTATACCGGTCACCGCGTCGTATTTCCTGTTTTCGGATGGTGCTACGGCCGCTGAAAACGCGCGGCTGAAAAAGGAGCTGGCCCAGACCAAGGATGAGCAGCAGCGGCTGCTGACCCAGATGGATACGCTGACCAAGCACCTGCAACGCATCGACTTCACTGACCGTGAGCTGCGCGCCGAAACCAATGACGTGGTAATAGGGGAGCTCAACAAGCGCACCCAGGATTACCTGAACTCCATTGCCCTGTCCCTGAACGAGCTGCGGCGCGACTCGGCCCGGATGCAGATGGTAGCCAATAAGCGCATTGCCCAGAACGTGCTGCGTGACTTCGACCTGTTCCGCAACAACCGCAGCACCATTGATTTCCTGCGCCTTTCCCTCGATAAGCGTGGCATTGACGTGTCGGGTAAGGAAGAGTTGGCCGCCGAGCTAGCCCAGACTAAGCAGTTGCTGGCTACTTACCAAGCTGCCGCAGCCAACCGCCCGGCCCCGATGCCTTCCGGTGGCGGGGAGGAGGCGGTGGCGGGAGCAGCAGTGGCGGCGGGGGTGGCGGCAGCGGCCGGAGCGCCGAGCTCCAGCGCAACCTGCTTGATGCCCAGCAGCAGGTTAGCTTGCTCGAAGACAAAGTCACGTTTGCCAATGCCGACTGCCTGCGCCTGCGCGCCGCCGCTGTAGGTGGCAAGCGCCGCCGCGAAATGCTGGAGCAGGCCCGTAAGTCGTATTTGACCATTCTGCAGAATCCCAGTTCGGGCGACATGAAGGAAACCGTCGAGAAAATGGTCGAGGTTATTGACCAGGAGCTGAAAAAAGGCATTTTCAACTAAGCTGCCCCCGGCCCTAACCGTGGGGTGGGCGGCTGTTTTCGGTCCGCTATGAGCAACGAGTATTACCGGCTTCCCCTCGATTTTGAAACCCTGTTGCAGCGCCGGGCTCTGCCGCGCTGCTCGGAGGAGGAGTCCATTGCCCAGCACCTGTATCTGATGCTGACCACCTACTTTGGCGAGTCGCGCTACGACCCGGGCTTCGGCTGCCTGGTCTGGGAGCAGGATTTTGAGGCCATGACCAACATGCGCTGGAAAGACGCCGTGCAGCGCTCCGTAGAGGAAACCGTCCGCAGCCACGAGCCCCGGCTGGAGCAGGTGAAAGTGCTGGTGGGTGTGGATGACTTCGAAATGAAAGGGGTAAACCAGCGGATTCGGAAGCGGCTGGAAGTGACGGTCAAGGCCGTGCTGCACCGCACCAACGAGCCGTTTGCCTTCCGCGCCAGCCTGTTTGTGGCGCCTTTATCTGTTAGCTAATTCAGTTGTTATTCTTTTCAGTGCCCGCATGACGCCCTCGCCCGACGATTTCACCAAATCCGCCATTAAAACCCGCCTGACCCACAAAGCCGCCGAGCTCTGGGCTACAGTGAGGCCGAAATGGAGGGGTTTGACCCTTTGGTGCAGATGCTCATGGAAGCCTGCGCCGTGGAGCTGGAAAAAATCGGGCAGGAAATTCACAGCACCCAGCACCGCTTAGTGGATCGGCTGGCCAGCTTGCTCAACCCCGACGTGGTGGACGCCCCACGCCCGGCCCACGCCGTGGCCCAGGCCTTACCCCGCGAAGCCCAGGCCATTCTGCCCTCCGACGCGCAGTTTGTGTACCAGCGGCCCGCCGCCGGCCGGCAGGTGAGTACGCAACCGGTATTCTTCTCCCCACTCCAAACTACTAGCCTGACCCACGGACGGGTACGTTACCTAGCCACCGACACCGTGCTCTGGCAGCTGGAATCGAGCTTGCAGAAGCGCGTAGTGGCCCAGGCGGCTACGGCCCTGCCCACCGAGCACCGCCGCCTGTGGATTGGCCTGGAGCTGGACCCGGAAGTGACGTCCTTGGCTAGCTTAGGGTTTTACCTGGATTGGGCCAATGAGCCCCAGCGCCAGGTGTTTACCTCGTTTTTGCCCGGTGAGTCGTGGCGTCTGGGCGAGGCCCAACTCACCGTGGAGCCTGGCCTACGGGAAGAAGGGGCTACCGAGACATTTCTGCACCAGGAATACGATTTTCTGCAGCGCGTGGAACAGCACGTCCGGGCCGTGTATGCGCCACACTTTGTGCGAGTAGGAGGTGGGCCGGCCGCCGACCTGACGGCGTATGTGCCGCGGCCTTACCCGGCCGCCTTGGCTGCGCAACTGCCGGCTGCGGCCCTGGCCCAGCTGACGCAGCCGCTGGTGTGGCTGGAAGTGCGCTTTTCCCACGCTCTGCCGCCCGAGGCGCTGACGAACCTGCTCTGCGCCACCAACTGCTTTCCGGTGCTCAACCGCCGCCTGCACAAGCGCCTGTTTCGGCTGCAGCAGGCCCTGAACATCTTCCCGCTCGATTCGGAGGAGCCATTTTTGGCCATGCGTGAGGTCTATAGCCTCAACAACGTGGTGTACCGCTCTACTTCCCTAACCGGCCTGCAGGACTCCCAAACCGACACCTACACGCTTCGCTCGCACGGCGTAGGCCGCTTCGATGCCCGTACCGGCAAACAGGCCCTAGGACAGCTGCTAGAATTGTTGCGCGATGAAAGCCGGGCCTTTACGGCCACCGGCACCGATTTTATTTCCTCTACCCTGCGGGAGTTAAACCAGAACCTGGCCCGGCTGGAAGAGCGCCTGGGCCGCGACGCCACCGCCCAAAGCACCGCGCCCTACGTGCTGCTGCGCCCCCACGACGTGAACGACAGTGTATTCCTGGAGTACTGGTCGTGCGACGGGGCTGCGGCCAACCGCCTGGCACCAGGCAGCCGTCTGCAGGTCTACGACGGGCAGTATCTCGACGAAGTGCAGCTCCTTACCACTACCATCGGGGGGCAGGAGCGACCCCGGCCCGAGGAGCGGGTGCACGCGCTGCGCAAAAATCTGCTCAGCCGCAACCGTATCGTGACCCTGGAGGACATTAAAGCGGCTTGCTGGGCCGAGCTGGGCAGTCAGCTGGCGCTGGTGCAGGTAGAGAAAGGTTTCCGCAACGGTACCACGCCGGAGTCGGGCTTTGTGCGCTGCATTCGGGTCGTGCTGACGCCATCGGCCTCCAGCCGGCTGTCGGGGCCCGAATGGCAGCAAACGGCCGAAGACCTGCAGATAACCCTGGCCAGTCAGTCGGCCATGAACCTGCCTTATGAGGTGATGATCAAGAACGTGTAGCTGCAAAGTAGCTAAGAACTAAAAAGGGCCAGCGTACTGCTGGCCCTTTTGTTTGATTACCCGAATGAGGCGCTATACCTGCTCTACTGGTGCGGCGGTAGTTTCCCAGGTTAGTTCCTCGGCTTCGGCCTGCTTGCTGAGCGCAATGACCGAGCCTTTGCCCACTTCGCCGGAAATAATCATGCGTGAAATTGGGCGGCGCAGCTGCTGCCGGATAACGCCCTTGATAGGTCGGGCTCCGTAGCGCGGCGTGAAGCCCGACAAGGCTAGGTGGGTACGGGCCTCCTCAGACAGTTCCAGGGTAATGCCTTGCCGGCGCAGCTGCTCCTGCAGGGGCCGCAGGTGAATGTCGAAAATCTGCACCACGTTTTCCTCGGAAATCGGGGCGAAGGGCACTATTTCGGTGAGCCGGGCCAGGAATTCGGGTCGGAAATGGCGGCTCATGGTTTCCATCAGCGTGTTGGTAGCCGGAATTTGGCCTTCGCCAAACGACTTGATAATCTGCTCACTGCCGATGTTGGAGGTGAACAGAATAACGGCGTTGGAAAAGTCGCCTTCCCGGCCCAGCCGGTCGTGCAGGCGGCCTTCGTCCAAGATCTGCAGGAAGATGTCGAAGACCGAGCTGTGGGCCTTTTCGATTTCGTCGAAGAGCACCACCGAGTAGGGTTTCTCCCGAATCTTGTTGACCAGCATGCCGCCTTCCTCGTAGCCCACGTAACCGGGAGGTGCCCCGTAGAGCAGGGCCGCCGAGTGCTCCTCCTTGAACTCCGACATATCGAAGCGAATCAGGAAGGACTCGTCGTTGAATAAAAAGTCGGCCAGGGACTTGGCCAGCTCGGTTTTGCCCGTGCCGGTGGGGCCCAGCAAAAAGAACGAGCCAATGGGCTGCCCGGCTTTGATCAGGCCGGAGCGCGACTCCAGAATAGCCTCGCACAAGGCTTTTACCGCGTGGTTCTGACCCACCACGCGCTGCTGCAGCGTCTGATCCATGTTGAGCAGTTTGTCCCGCTCGTTGCTTTGCAGCTTGCCCAGCGGAATTCCCGTTTTGCCGGCCACCACAGCCGCCACGTCGGCCCGCTCCACGCTGTCCTTCTTGGTGCCCGACAATGCCACCACGGCCGCCAGTAGCTCCCGGATGTAGGCTTCCAGCGGCTCCGAGGTTTCAAGCGTATCGGGCTGCTGCTCCTGGTCGAGTTGGTTGAGCCAGAGGTGGCTTACCTGGTTCTGCACCTGGTACAAAAACCACCGCAGCTCCTTCATATAATCGGCTTCTTCCAGCTCCGAGCCGCGGGCAGCCAGGGCCTCGAAGTCCTGCTGTAGTTGCTGCAATTCGGCCTCAGCATGGCTGTCGAGCATGCGGATGGCGGCCATGGTGCGGTCTACCAGGTCGATGGCCGAGTCGGGCAGCTGCCGGTCTTTGATGTAGCGCTTGGCCAGGCGCACGGCCTCACTCACCGTGCCTTCGCCAATCTGCAGGCCATGGTGGGCCGCGTAGTGGGGCAGCACGCTTTCCAGCATCCGCTCGGCTACTACTACGCTGGGCTCTTCCACCCGCAGCACGTCGAAGCGGCGGTTGAAGGCTTCGTCGGCCTCAATGTACTGGCGGTACTCGTCATTCGTAGTGGCTCCGATAACGGTAATTTCGCCTCGGGCCAGCTCCGGCTTCAGTAGCTGGGCAATGCCCGCGCCGGCCGAGCCTTTGGGGTCCAGCAGCACATGAATTTCGTCGATAAACAGAATGGCCCGGGTGTACTGCTTGATTTCGGTCAGCACGCTCTTAATCCGGTCCTCTACTTCACCTTTGTAGGAAGCACCGGCCACCAACGTGCCCAAATCCAGCTCAAACAGCACCACCTGCTGCAAATGCGTTGGTACCTTCTTCTGCACAATCTGCTGGGCAAAACCCTCTACCAGCGCCGACTTGCCCACGCCCGGCTCCCCAACCAGCAGCACGTTGGGCTTGGTGCGCCGGCCCAGAATTTCGGCCATCTGCCGCGTTTCCCGGTCGCGCCCCACAATGGGGTCCAGCTTACCGGCCGCGGCTTCCTCCGTCTTATTTACGCAGTACGTAGCTAGTGCCCCAGCCTTGGCAGTCGGTGCGGCGCGGTCGGAAAGGGGGGCGGTAGTTTGTCCGTCAGCCCCCACAGCCAGGGGCTGCTGGGCCTCCGGCTCAGCAGCACTCATTACCTCGCGCTGCGTCAGGGGCAAGGATTTGAGTTGCTCTTCGGTAAAGGCCAGACCCGGGCGCAGCAGCGCCGCCAACAGGCTCAGCGGGTCGGTTTGCTCTTTGGCCAGTTGCAGGGCCACTAGGTCGGCCACTTCCAGCACCGGTTTAAGCTGGGTATCCTGACTGGGCATCTCAGGCGGCCTCGTCGATTTAGGCAAGCCTTCCAGCCGCACCTCTGCCCACTCCCGCAGGTAGTGAATGTCTTTGTCGAGCTCAATAGCCAACCAAGAGGCTAGGCCTATTTCATTGTGCAGCAGGGCCGTCAGCACGTGGGGGCGGCGTAATACTCGTGGCGGTATTCGTGGGCCACGGCTTGGGCGATATGCAGGGTGCGTTTTAGTTCGTCGGAGTAAGACACGGAAAAAAAAGAATAGGGTAGATGGATGGCAGGATGAATAGCTACGCTCAGGCCGGAACCTGGGCTGTAACCGGCATACGCAACGCGCCGCGGCGGGGCCGCCCGAATTGCGGCAAATGGTTTCTAACAGGCTAGAAACCTGTTAAAAAACCACTGAAACTCGACTATCCCGAACTATTCAATATCGGAAATCGTAAATATCAGGGAAAATGTGCAAGCCCTTAGACGAGGACTCCACAGTACTTGGGCTGCTGCTCAAAATTAGTAGCGTTAAAGTATTGTATTTCCTGAATTAATGTACCTTTCGGCTCAAGTAGGCCGTATAGAAATCGTCTAACGGATTGATATTTCATCATTTAGTCATAAAACTGTTTCTATGTTCAACTACGGAATCGGCGGACAAGAGCGCAAGCTTGACAACGCACAGGAGTCCATCTCAGACATTCCCCTGAATCGGACTTTGCTGGTACAAAAGCTGACGGCCGACCCGCCTTTGCGGGCTAAAATTGTAGAAGGCTTACGTACGCCCGAGGCGGTCTTTGCGCACTTCAAGCCCGAAGTTGCCGTGGAGTTCGAGAAAGAGGATGGCTCTATTATCCCCGAGAAACTCCAATTCGAAACCCTGGGCGATTTCGGTAAGCAGGGCATCATCAACCAAAGCAATTTCCTGCAAAGCCTCGATACGGAGGCGGATAACCTGCAAAAATTGCTGCGCCAGCTTAAGTCGAACAAAATTTTGAAGTCAGCGCTGGAAAACCCCGAAACCAAAGCGGCGTTTCTGGCGGCTATCGAAGCCATGATAAGCGAGCTGGACTAGCTCGCGGCTGATTTCTTCACGCTTTATACTCAGTAGGGAACCACCCATATGGCCACCGAAAACCAAGATATTGCCTCCACTGCCGGCGCTGCCCGGGAACGGGAACTCGCGCCGCGCCTTGAACAGAATGCGCAGGCCCTGGCCAAGTTTGGCGGCTTCGACCTGCTCGAAACCACCATCGACGGGGCTTCCAACCTAAATCCGGAGAAGAAAGCTCGTAAAAAAATCTTCCTGACGGAGGAAAGCAAGAAGGCCGACCGGCAGCAGCTTAAAAAGCGGCTGGCTTTGTGGCACTCCGTGCTCAGCGAGTCTGATTCGGTGGCTGATGCAGTGCAGAAAAGCGAGGAAAAGGTAGAGTCGGCTAAAAACCAGCTCACCGATAACCTGAAGAAGGCCATTGAGGCTACTCATGATCTGGAGCAGGCGTACCGCTCAGTAACGCTGTTTTACCGCAATACCGACCAGAACGAAATCAAGAACATCTCCATCCTCAATGCCGACAAGGAGCAGCTGCAGGACCTGGATAATACCACGTTCATTGACGCCGTTTCGGACGAGCTGGAGCAGAACTACGACCGGCTTGACTTGCGCGACAACTATTCGCTGCTGGTAATCCCAGGCTACCTGGGCTCTAATAAAGTCATTGACAAGTGGGCTAAAATCGCGCATAAGAACAAGGTGATGATGGTCACCGACTTCGAGCACTATGATTCTCCCGACGACGTCATTGAGCTATTCGACGAGGCCAACCTGACCGGTGCCGAAGCGCATAAGTCCAACGTCATTATGGCTTGCAACTGGCTGGTAGGCCGGGGCAAGCTGGAAGAAGTAGGCGAGGAGGAAGATTTGTTTGTGCCCCCATCCTCAGCCCTGGCCGGACGCATTTACAGCACCCTGGCGTCCCAAGTAACGGCTGGCCGTAAGCACGGTACACTCAATGAAGTGGATGGCGTACGCTTCCCATTGCGCAAGAGTGAGATTGCCAACATGGAAAAAATCGGTCTGGTACCGATGGTTAATGAGTATGGACGCGTAATGGCCTTCTCGGCCAAGACCTTGTTCAATGGCGACAATATCGGCCTGCAGACCTACTCGGTAGTGCGCGTGTTCGACCACGTCACCAAGGTGCTCATCGACTTCCTGAACCGCCGGGCTTTCGAAAACTGGGACCACAACGTGCGCATGGACATTCAAAGCCAGATCGTGCGTTTCCTGGATGGTATTGCTGGCCCGGGTAAGCTCATCGAGAAATTCTCCATCAAGAAGTTTGAGCGGGACCCCAATCAAAAGGACCGCATTTTGCTCGACATTCACATGGTGCCCTATTTCCCGGCGAAGACCTTCTTGGTGTCCCTGGATGGCACCAAAGGTGACGACCCAGATGCGCCGGGCCGTGACTGGAATGCCGAGTATAAGCAGCAGTAGAGCCGCGTGAGTTGTGTTGTGGAAATGGCTGTTGCAAATTCTCCAAAGTTGTAGTGCCTTTATTATTCCTTCATTTTTCACACCCCCTAATCCTTTTATCATGGCATCATTTAGTGCATTTTTCAACGCCGCTGGCAGCGGTGACTGTGAAGTAGTAAGCTGCAGCTACTCCTTCGACCAGGCAATCGACGACAAAGGTCGTCCTTCGTCCAAAGTGCAAGGTGGTACCATCAAGGTTACCATCGTCTCGACCGACAGCGCGTCGCTGACCAGCTGGATGCTGGATCCGTACAAGCGGGAGAGCGGTAAAATCATCTTCAAGCGTATCGACCAGGATTCGACCTTGAAGGAGATTTCTTTCGAGGAAGCCTACTGCGTAAGCTACGCTGAGCATTTCGACGCTCGTGGTGCTGACACCAACACCTCGATGACGCTGAGCTTGACCATTTCGGCCAACAAGATCAACGCCAACGGCGCTGTTCTGGACAATAAGTGGGTATAAGCACCTGGTGCTAACCTCGCAAAAAGCCTCCGTGACATCTGTCACGGAGGCTTTTTTTTATCAGAATGTACATCTTCAGAGCGATGGAGCGTGTTGTCTTGGCCGAAGGCTCACGTGACTGCACCCGCTTCCTCTGGGGCTTTCCCTTTTGCTTTGAAGGCTTCCTATGACACAAGGGCTACAACGTCGTTGTAAAGACTCGTATCCACGATGAGCAATTGTGACTGACAAGGCAGATGAGCCAGCCGATGACCTGGAGTTAATAAATCATCGTGAGATGACCAGCGAGGGCGCAACAGCCTCAACGGTACCCCGGGGAAGGCGTACAGCTTGGACTAGTGGATAGGTTTCCATCATCCCTAAACAATTGCCGAATCCCAGACCTTCACCTCTTCTGTCATATCAATGCCAGTTAGGTTATGCTTGCGACAGGCGGCGATGAATTCATCAGAAACGTATCGAAACACTGGACTATCCGGAATTCTGAAGATGTGTTTGCCGCGTAACAAATCAGCTTGAAATACAAATTTACTGATACCGGCACACAGTCCGTTAGGCAGGATTTCTCGACACTTTGTTCTATTCTTATCTAAATAGTCCCCTACGTCTAGTACGTTAACGAGATAGTAAGTTCCTATCTCAGTTGGGTAAGGCAGCAGTTCTACACTTGTGCCCAAGAGAGGTCGTAGAGCATCTACAGCTCGCTGACTGAAAACGATACGCTCACTTCCCGCTAACGTACCCAGGTCGCCCACTTTCACACGGGGGGCGATTATGCCAAATAAGGTTGGCTGCCAGTTATCACCGACCCGCTGATATTTATCGAAGTACGTGTCCACGATGTTGCTCACGTAGTCGATATTGTCGTCGTCGTCCCAATCAAATGGGACGCTGTACTGATCGGAATCTTCTATGAATTTGTGAATCTGCATTCGAGCCTTTATTTACAGATGACCTGTGAAAATACCTTTTCCCATTTCGGAGCGAATCTTTTCCAGCTCTTCAAGAGAAGCGCGTTATACTTGTTATGGCTAGCAGTTGCTAGGGGCAATAACGCGTGTACGAATCAGCTCCAGCTTAGCTTAGCGGTTCGGGCTCGTGGTAGGACAGGCCGAACTGCTGCACAATTTCTTTCAGCCACTCCGGTGTACTTTTCTCGTTGCGCGGGAAGTGCTCGAAGTCTACACTGTACTCTTCCGCACTTGCCTCATAATCAAACGCCGGTTTTTGTTCATAATCAAATTCAGTTTCAAACTTGCCATCTGGCGTAATGGTCATTACTGCAGTATACCAGGCCCCACGGAAAGGTGCCTCATCATACATGAGTTGCCGCAGTCGCTCGAAACTAGGTGTGATACGGGTATCATATTCTAATTCCTTGTCTTTTATTCCAAAAGTCTTTGGCTCAGGAGTCTTTTCGTGATGGCTGTAAATGACAGTTCGCTCCACAAAGCTTCTCACTGCTTTTATTTCTATTTTAATAGTATCCCACTCATCAGTTGGCACACTATCAATAGCCAGTTGACCAATATGCTCAAATAAATCTTGGATTTCGTCAGTCATTGCGCGTTGATTAGAAGTTGTTAATGGTATGTGTTTTTTCTACCCCATTAATCCATTCGGTCACTTCGAAGCTATGTGGCCGGGCACTAGCATCCTTATAGATAGCCTCAATATCCACTTCCACTGTTTTACCTTCTTTAATCGCTTTGGCCCAGGCCTTTTCCATCTGTCCCCACCTGCCTTTGTGGTAGTTGTTAACGAGTTTATCCATCGCCACCACGTTGGCATTGTTTCCGGTGCCCCCAAACTGGTCACCAATCAAGTGCCCTCCCACATCATCGGCTTTGCGGCCATCTTTGACTCCTACTACACCCTGCATATATTCGTCACGTAGGCGGGTAGCTTTAGGCTCAATGCGCAACTTGCCCTTCGCTCTCCGGATGCGGCCGTAAGCATCAGTGGCGTACTCGTAGCCGCTACGCACGTAGGTGGTGTTGGGCTTGAGGCGCTTTTTGAACACCCCGGCCCCGATATCGACCAGCTCCGTCAGCGCGTCGCCCTTGTTGTGGGCCAGCAGTTGCCCGGGGCCCAACCTACATGTGCTAACTGATGACTGTCTAGGCCCGGCCCCAGCAAAAAGCCCCGGCCAAGGCCGGGGCTTTCTTAGAAGGGAAGCGTGGCCGCCAGCCTAGCTTAGCGGTTCGGGCTCATGGTAGGACAGGCCGAATTGCTGCACGATTTCCTTTAGCCAGTCCGGGGTGCTTTCCTCGTTGCGCGGGAAGTGCTCGAAGTCCTGGGCAAACGCTTCGGGAACCGGCATATAATCAAACTTGGGTTTCTGCTCGTACTCAAACTCGGTATCGAACTTGCCCTCGGCTGTGATGGTCATCACGGCTGAGTACCAGGCTCCACGAAACGGCGCTTCCTCATACATCAACTGACGCAGCTTCTCAAAGCTAGGAGTCATTCGCTCGTCATATTCTAGGTGCCGGTCAATAATTATAAATGTTTTGGGTGTGAGCTGTTTTTCTGGGTGCGTAAATGTGCCATTCTCTTCAACATAAGACCTAATAGCTCTAATAGTTATTGTAACTATATTCCAGTCATCCGTGGGCACACTATCAACAGCCAACTGGCCAATGTGCTGAAATAGGTCTTGGATTTCGTCAGTCATGAAGTGTGGAGTTAAAAGTTGTTGATTGTACGTTTATTTGACACCCCATTAATGATTTCAATGATACTAAAACTATGAGGCTTGGCCGTAGCATCCTTGTAGATAGGTTCGATATCTACATACACCTTTTCACCTCTAGCCAAGGCATCGGCCCAAGCCTTTTCCATACTGCCCCAGGTGCCGTTGGGGTAGGCATTGACCCCTTCGTGCTTCATGGCCACCAGGTTAGCGTTGTTGCCGATCCCACCAAACTGGTCGCCAATCAGGTGCCCGCCGGCATCCCCGGCCTGCCGCCCGTCGTTCTTGCCGGCTAGACCCTGCATGCGTTCGGCCGCTTTCGGATTTTGCGTCCGGGCCCGTGTGGCTTTGGGTTCGATGCGCAACTCTCCGGCAGCTTTCCTAATACGGCCGTAGGCATCGGTGGCGTACTCATAGCCGTTACGTACATAGGTATGGTTGGGCTTGAGACGCTTTTTGAATACCCCGGCCCCGATATCGACCAGCTCGGTCAGCGCGTCGCACTTGTTGTGGGCCAGCAGCTGCCAGGGGCCGGCAAAGTAGGTGTGCCAGTCGGCTACCTCCAAGTTGTAGACGGGTTCGGCCTGCACTCGAATCTGTGTGCTGACCACGGCAACGGCTTCACCCTGCCGCCGCCGGATACGGTCGCCAGGCTGCAAATCACCGGCGGCCGTCCAGCCCTGCGGTTCGGCGTACAGCCAGTGGGCCGGCGTGACGCGTAAGGGGGCGGGCTCGTCGGCGAAGTGCAGCTCGGCTATTTCCTCGGCTTGGGTTCGAAATACCTCCGTGACGGATTTCCAGTCCATGGCCTGGGTCGCCTCGTCCCAGGCCCAGTCCCAGACCAGGTCGCCTACGCGGATATCCTCGATGTTGCGGTAGTCGCCCTCGACGGCCACAGGTGTACCAGCGGCAAAGCAGCCACCAGAAAGTCTATTTTTCTATAATAACAAAAAGGCTGGCCTCACTTTACAAGTGAGGCCAGCCTTTTTGTTATTATAGAAAAATAGACTTTACAAGTCTACCTCTTGTTTTAGAAAGTTAAAGTATTTCTCATCCTCTCCATCAAATATCTCCTCGCCTTGTCCCATATAGGCGCGCATCAGTTCGTCCTTTGCTTTAGAGAAGTTACCGAGTTCATATTGTGCTTGCCCTAGCCGGAGGTGAATCAGCGGGTTACCAATAGCGTTTGGGCAATGCATAACAGCAGTTAAAGATTCTTTTGCTGCTATATAGTCCTCGTTAAAGAATTGTGCTTCGCCTAGTGAGAATAATACCCAAGTAGAAGCTTCCCAATCCTGGTAAGGTTCAGGAATTAAATCAAAAGCTTGCTGAAAGGCATGTATTGCACTATCATATTCATCTTCTTCAACGGCAGTATCACCTTCCTCACAATACTGCATTATCTCTTGGTAGAGCGCATCGTCCATTTCATCCTGTTTCTTCATCCGAATTATTTTAGAGGGGGCAAGTAAGTTTCGGTTAATTGAGCACCTCGGCTTCTGTTTATACTACTAGGCTCAAGTTCGTAATTTTTGGCATCCTTCATCCAATCTCTTACCTCTTTCGATTTTGCTCCATACTGCCTTCCTTCTCTATTCCACCAACTTACGGCGTCATCAAGATGACCCATATCCGTTTTGTCTATATCATACCAATTGCCGTCCGGCCCTAGTACTTCTTTCTTTCCAGCCGTAAGTTCTCTTATTTTTTTCTCTCCTTCCATCCGTTTGATAACGGCCTTACCTGTGCTAGATTTTTTCCCTGGAGTTCTTCCTAAGTACTGTAATCTCTTACTCTTTACCTTCGTCGGGGATGGAATCAGAGCTTTCTTCTTACTTTTGGCGGCCTTGGCTATTTTCTTTGCTGTACCTTTCAAACAGATGGTGGTATTATGAACCACAAGCATCCACCAGCTGACGAGATAAGTGTGCCAGTCGGCCACCTCGAAGTTGTACACCGTCGTAGGCTGCTCCGTGTGGTGGGTGACTTCGCGCACGGGCATGGTCTGTCCATCCGAGCGCAGCAGCTCGTCGCCCTCGACTAACTCGCCGGCCTGCTTCCAGGCCCCATTCGCCCAGAAGGGGTGCTCGGGGGTAGCCTGCACTGTATCGGTGCCCAGGCGCAGCTCAATGATGGCATCCGATTCCCGGCACATCGTCTGCGTCACAGGCTTGAGGGCCAGGTTACCCGTTTCTTCGTGCCAAGCCCAGACCAAGTCACCGACCCGGATGTCCTCGATATTCTTGTATCCATCCTGCACTGCTACCGGCGTGCCCGCCGGAAAACAGGCCGTGACGCAGAGCTTGGGCACTTTCTTGGAAAACGCCTTCAGGGCGGTGGGAATACCTTTCTTGAGAGCCAGGGCCTTGGCCGCCGTGGCAGCAAGCTTTTTCTTGGCCGCGCTCATCGCCACCTTGCCCCCGGCTTTCAGGGCGGCCCGCACCCCGGCTTTACCTGCCATCATGCCTGCCGTGGCTGTGCCGAAGCTCAATACCCCAGCTGCTACGGAGGCCACGTCCCAGACCAGGAAAGCGGCATTCAGGGCTACGCCCATCTTGTCACCAGTTTGGGCGGCATGAATAAGGTCCCGACCTGAGCCCCAAATCGGAATCAGGCCTTCGGCGAAGCTGGCCTCACCTACCGAGTTCTTTTCCTTCTCTGCCGCTTCCAGCGATTCCTGGGCATCCTGCTCGACTTCTTTCAGATCCTGACTTACATCAGGTGGCAGCGGCAACTGACCCGAGGTCAGAAACTCAATCTTGCCTTGTCCCACCGGGCAGTTGATGCAGGAGCGAAACAGCAGCGCCTCGGCTCCACCAACTTTAGCAGGATATGTATCCTGCCACATAGTAGGCGCGGGCATACAAGGCGTTGGGGTACCACCTGCCATCTGCGTCAGCTTTTGGCAAATGACAAATGAGGGAATGTTAACCAGAGGAACTTTGTCCAGGGCATTGCCAGCCATCATGCCGGCAATCTTGCTGGTGCGGGGCGTGGCTTTGAAGGGCATCGGTACCGTGCCCTGGCTACATTTCATTAAAGCCCCGGTAATGACGTATTCGAGTGGATGCGACATAGGAGGGGCTTAGATTACATCTGTGTCCGAGGAAATGAGCTTGGCTTTACCACCCGCTTTCATATTCAAGTCACTGCTGATCTGAGCCTGCATGTTGTTGCCGACTTGTAAGCCTAGATCTTTGCCATCCAGATCGATGTTCTTCTTAGCCGTCAGAGAGATATTCTCTTCTGCGTCGATGGAGACGTTTTTGGCGTGCATCACGATTTCGCCTTTATCTCCGGCCTCCAACGTAATAGTGCTTCCCAGCACCGTAACCGGGCCATTGCTTTTGATGGTGATGCTACCATCGCCCTTGAAGCCGACTTCGACGGCCGTGCCCTTGTTGTTGGAGTTGGAAATCAGAATGCGCTGTTCCCCCTTGGCATCGGCCATCACAAACTTGTTGCCGCCGGCCGTTTGCATCCCCTTCAGGTTATTCTGGGGGTTGGAATACTTGGCGCTCTGCTTGTTCTGGGGGTGAAACATGTTGCCCAGCACTACCGGGAATTCGGCCAGGCTGTGCTCGTAGGCAATAAGTACCTGGGAGCCGACTTCGGGCGTAAAGAGCTGGCCTTTGCCGTCGCCGGCGTAGGGCGTGGTTACCCGCAGCCAGCCGGTTTCGGCCTGTTTGGGCTCGTCCACGGGCCAGTAGTAGCGCGCCTTGATGCGGCCCAGCTTCTGCGGGTCGTTCAAATCGATTACCTCGGCCAGCTCGGGCATGCCGGCCGGGGGCTGCACGTGGGGTTAGGAGCGGGGTACTCGGCGGCCTCGGGCAGGGCCGTAAACGTGTTCTGGTACTGGTCAGCCTGCACCGTGTGGCTTACTTCCACGAGGCGGTACTTGCCGTAGTCGTGCTTGCCGGTAGGCGAAACGCCCTGCACCTCAATGACTTTGCCTACCCCGAAGCCGGTGTTTTCGCCGTTGCCGTAGAAGCTCACCAAGCCGCTGACCTGGTTGGCTTTCCACTCCTTAATAGCCGTATCGAGCTGGCCCTGGTCCCGGATGTGGCGGTCGGCCTGAAACTGGGAGGGCTGGGAAAACAGGGCGTCGGATTTTTGCAGGGCAAAGGCCGCAAACGGGTTGAGTTTCCCCAGCGACTGGCTTTCCGAGGTGCCCTGGTAGGGTTTGTGCGCCAGGTAGTCGTAGCGGCCCATCTTAAACTTGGTGGGACGCAGCTCGACGGCCATAGAGAAGCCCTCGGTGCCGATGACGGTGAAGGGCAGGGCCTGGGAATCGGTAGGCTTGCCCAGGCGAATCGACTCCCCGTCGTAGTAAAACCACTCGCCGTAGGAGTCGGCCAGGCGGGAGAGGAAGGTGTAGTTGCTTTCCCCGTACTGCACCACGTACTTCACCGGCGGCTGGTGCTGGGGCTTGGGAGACTGAAAGCTGACCAGATTGCGCGGGTAGGGCTTAAGCACCTCGTTGAAGATTTCCTGCAGGCCCTGCTTCTGAAAAGTGCGGCGCTGCACGCCGTCTTCCAGCAAGTACGTGGGGCTGTAGCCGCTGAGCACGAAGCTGTTGGCAAAGTCGCCGCTGTTGGACAGGGCAATGTGGGTAATAATGCCCTTGAACACCAGCGGGGGGCGGTGGTCACAATCTGGGGCGTGAGCGTAATGGTTACCGTTTTACCGCAGTAAAGCTCGTGGGCCTGGTGGAAAAACCCGTCGGTGCGGTCTTGTTCCAATACTTCGTAGGGCACCACAATCTGGAAAGAGTGATGCGCAAACAATTCCTGGCGGATGGCAATACTGTGATAATCAGAAAGTGACTTTCCGCCCTCCACGGTAATCTTTGCGGTTATTGCAATGGCCATCGGGTAAGAATTTAAAAAGTAAGAGAATAGATAATAAGGCGGGATATAATAGCAAGCTACTATGTTCCTGCCTCGTAAAAGAACGAATTTTTGGCTAAACGGCTGGCCGCGCCTGTTACACGGGCCAGGCAGCTAAGCCGGCCTGTGCCGGTGTAGGCCGTAAGCCCAAAGCCCAGAATCAGCGGGTGAGGGCCCAGTTACTGTCCTTAGCCGACATGCCCATCGTCAGCTGGCCGGCGGCAATCTGGATGACGCAGTAGTAGGCTGAATCGTCGTCACTCAGCTCGTTGGGCTCAAATACTTCTTCGTAGGACACGCAGATGCCCTGCTCAAAAGTAAGCTCCTCGTGGGCCATAGGCTGGTCGATACCGCTGAAGGCCAGTACCCCGCTCAGTTTTTTGTGCGGGTCGGCAGCCCAGCTGATCAGCTCCTCGCCCTCGGGCACCACCAAACTCAGCGTGATAAGGCCGCTGCGCACCTTGGCCGCGGCCCGGCCCCGGGTATCGGCGCTCTGGGTAAACTCGTAGCTGCACTGCGTGACGGGAAACAGCTGCCCATTCAGGTGCAGGTTGCCATTGAAAGAAGCCATAGGAGTACGATTAGGGAACGGAGCAGCCTATACCGGCCATTTGTTGTCAATTTCCACCGAGCCAATCTTGAGCCGGTTGGCCGACAGCGACAGGCTCATCGTCATGTTCTGGGCGTTCTTGGCCGCGCTGAACTCCTTGCGTAAACCCACGCAGAAAGCCTCCTCGAAGGCAATGGTTTTGCGCACGGCCCGCACGTCGGAGTGAAACACGCTGATGGAGCCGTTCATCTTCTTGGTGTCGTCCAGGGCCCAGTGGTGAAGCAGGTCGTCGGGCTGGGAGTCGAGCTCCACTTGCAGACGCCCGCCCTGTACCTTGGCCTCGGGGCGGCCCACGGCATCAGTTCCTTGGCCAATAGACCAGCCAAAGCGCCGTACCACGTAGGTGCGGCCTTCCAGGTTTAACTCAGCGTGAAAGGACATAAGCAGAAAGGAATTTGGAAGCAGCGGCGGCTACTTTCGGGTGTAAGAATTACGGATAAGAGCGGGTAACTAACGCGCAAAAGGCGGCCTAAAAGCCTTCGATGCCGCCAGCCCGGGCGGGGGCCAGCTCGTACTGCAAAGCAGGACTATCGGCCGGGAGCTGGGCTCTGAGCCAGGTGCGGAAGGCGGTTTGGGCCTCTAGGCGCACCCGGAAGTTTTCAGTGCTGTTGGGAGCTGCCGCAATGCGGGACTTCCAGCGGCGGCCCTCCTCGGTTTTCAGCCACTGTTGCCGGTAGGTATCTACGGCGGCGCGCTGCCGGGCGTTGGCATCGGCCGGGTTGGGTACCGGAAACTGCACCCCCCGCTCTTCCAGCATGTGGCGCACCCGCTGCTGCCATTTATACGTGGCGCTGTTGAGGTCGGTAAGCTGGTGGTCCTGCACCAGGAAAGCCACGGTATTGCCCGAAGGGGAAGGTTTCCGGAAGTCGGCACCTTGCTCGATGAGGTAGGCCACCTGCTCAAATTGGTTGAACGTGGCCAATAAGGTTATTGGAGTGTTGCCCATCTTGTTGACCACGTTCAAATCGGCCTTATGCTCCACGAGCAGGTGCAGGGCCTTAAACTGGCGGGCATGAATGGCGTGAAACAGAGCCGCTTCGCCGTCCATAATGCTGTTCGGGTCGCCGCGGTGGTCGAGCAGAATCCGGAGCAGTTCCTCGTCTTCGGCCCCGGCTACGAGGGCCACGGGCTGCACTTTCTCCTTGCCATTGAGCAGCGAAATCTGGTTGGGGTCGGCACCCAGGTCCAGCAGGGTCCGCACGCAGTCTTTCTGCTGGTTGGCCAGGGCAAACAGCAGCAGCGTCATACCATCGGGGCTGCTGTAGCCGAGGTTGATTTTCTGGCTGGTAACCACTTGCCGCAACGCGGCTGCGTCGCCGCGGTAAATGGCCTGGGCGGCGGGCAGCTCGGGTGCTTTGAAATACGTTTCGGGAGACTTGGTAGGCATCGGGGTGGAAGCAGAAGACGAACGATGGGAAGGCTGGGAACAGGCTGCGGGAAGGCCGATGGAAAAAACCAGGGCCAGCAGGGGCAGGTAGCAGAGTTTCCAGCCAAACATAGAATCAGGGCCGCGTGTATTTCTGGATGGTGGCCGTATCCGCATCCTTCTCGGTTTCAATGGCCGCCACCACGTCGCCAATGGGGTGGAAGCCGGCCTTCGACAGCACGTGCGGCGTGCCGACGGACTTAGGAATAAGGCCGCCCATATGATTCTGCAGGCCGTTGAGCGGGTCGCGGTTGGAGTACACGTTGTCGATAAGACCCGGGGCAGCGGCCCGCATGGCTTCTTTGGTAATGCCAAAGGGCTTCACGGAATTCGGGTGCAGGCCGGCCGCGTTGAAAGTGTAGCCCTTGGCGCCCGTAACCACGCTGGCCGCTGCCGCCAAGCCGCCGCCCAACGAGTGCCCGGCCATATCCAGGCCGGCATCCTGCACGATGTCCAGACCGGCCCCGTACTGATCTTTCAGGTTGCGGGCCAGCTCAATGGCCTGATCGTACTGCTTGGTCGGAATGCCCAGGGCCTGGGTCAGGTCGGCTTTGATGTCGCCCCATTCGGTGGGGTTGGTGCCCCGGAAGGCCAGCACTTTCCGGTTGGGCTGCTCGAAATTGCTGTCGTAAAGAGCCGCGGCAAACCCCGTTTTCTTGTCGTCCCACACCTGCAGCGCCGCCCAGCCCTCGGGTACTTCCCCTGTGAAAGTGGGCAGCAGCAACCCGCTGGGGTCGGCGGTGGTCGTAAACTGGTAGGCGTGCTGGCTTAGCCGGGCCCGCTCCACGGCCACATTATTAAACGTGAGCCGGTCGACGGCCTTCTGCAGCAAGTTGCGGTCGGCCACAAGCGGGCTGGCGCCGGCTTCGGCTACAGCGCTGTTTGAGTTGCCGGTCAGCAAAGAGCCCAGGCGGCCAAGAGGGCCCTTGCTGGCCGGAGCTGCCGCAGGGCCCGCCACCGGACCGCCCGAGCTGATGAGCTGGTCCATGTCGGCGACCTTGTTACGGCCCGACTGCAGCAGGCGCAGGCGCTTCTGGTAGCGCTCTGCCTTGGTTTCGGCCACTTCCAGGGCCTTGGCCGCCAGATTGGCGCTGGGCACGGGCGGAGCGGCGGCGGGCAGAAAACTGCTGACAGCGGCTGGCCCGCCCGCTGAGCCCGAGCCCAGCACAAACTCCGGGGCCGTGATGGTAAGGCTGCAGGCATAAGAGCCGCCCTCGCCCCGCAGCACGTCGAAGCTTTCCTGGTAGCCTACGCACTCTGCTTCCTCGAAGTGAATGGACTCGTGGGGGCTACGCTGGCTGGTGTCGTAGAAAATGATGTGGCCGCTGAGCTTTTTGTGGAGCGTGGCGGCCCAGCTTACCAGCGTGTCGTCATCCTGGGGTACATCGAGCTGCAAAAGCAGCGGACCCTGGCGCACCCGGGCCGACACCCGGCCCCGTTCCTGGATTTGCTGTTGGAACTCCAGGGCACACCACAGCACGGGGTAAGCCTGCCCGTTGATATAGAGTTCAGCATGAAATGATGCCATAACGATGCGCTCTGAAAAGGTGATACTGCCGCACTGTATACGTGCGGCGCCTAGTCGTACTGATATATAACGGGGGTAATATAGTTGTAAAATTTCAGCTAGTCCGGGCAAGGGCTTTTCAACGGCCGTGCTTCAGACCTGAATTTAGGCCCAGAAGTAGACGGGAAAAAAGGGTTTTCCGAGTTTCATAACACAGATGAAGTGTTGGGTGAAAAATTTAAAAACCAGTCTTTTATCCGAGTCTACCCGAAAGCAGCCCCAGCAAAAAGACTGGTCTTGTACCTGTGTAATACGTTGGGGTAGAAAGATAAACGGGCCACTTACTTCAGCCAGCCGAGCTGTAGGCTACTCTACTACAATCTGGCGGGAAAGAACCTGGGCCGGGCCCTGAACCTGCAGTAAGTAAATACCCGCTGGCAACGTGCGCACGTCAAGCTCGGGGCGGGTGCCTGCTATTGCCTGCTGCCGCACCAGTTGGCCCACGCTAGTAAAGAGCCGCAGGGTGTGGAGCCCCAGCCCAGCGGGCACTTCAAGCTGGAGCTTCGTGTGCGCCGGATTCGGATAGGCCTGCCACAGCACTGCGGGCACGGCCCGGCGGGTGGGCAGCAGCAGGCGGTAGCGGCGCCCGGCCGCCTCGGCGGCGGCTTGCAAGGCCGGCAGGGTAGGAGCCCCCAGCACGGCGAAGGCCACCACGGTCGAGTCGCCGGGCGCGAGGCGGCCCAGGGCCGCGCCCACTACTTGAGACACATCGGTGCCGGTGGTGAGGCCCACGCTGCTTTGCCGGGCTTTGCTACTCAGGGTCAAAAACTTTTCGGCGCTGCTGAATCCATCGGCCAAGCGCACGGGGTACCGACGCCGGCGTTGTTATTAATGGAGTAGCAGCTGGCTGTCCCGCCTTGCAGCAGCTTCACCCCAACGTACACCGTCGGGTTTTCCCGGTCGTAGGCGTAGCCCAAGGTCCGTACCGAGTCCCAGGCGGCGGCATTGCGGCCGGCTTCGGGCAGCACGTCCCAGTCCATAAACAGCCCCGCGTACAGCGGCTTCAGCGTGTCGGGGTGATATTCTGCAGGTGGTATTCCACAATGGCGTAGTCCCGGTCGGCGGCAGTGGACCAGGCGTAGCCGCGCTGCCGGATGCGGAGGCCCACCGAGCCGGGGCGCTTGGTGGTAGGGACCGAGTCTTGGAACACGCCGGAGGCTTCCTGGGTAGCGCGCACCGGCTGGCGGCTCAGCTGAATCTGGCTCAGGGCGTAGAAATCCTGGTTGGCCTCGTTGCGCTCATTGCGCACCCGGTCTGCCACGCGCGTGGGCGAAGTCGCCACCAGCAGGCCGCCTTCGTAGAGCAGGGGCGCGCTGCCTTTGTAAGTCACGCTTTGCCCCAAATCGGAGCCTAAACCGTCGTAGCCCAGGTTGCCGCGGCTGGTGAGCGTGAGGTGCAGGTCGCCGGCGTCGAGCACGACATAGTCGGGGTTAAGCGTCAAGGTCAAAAACTGGTCGGTCTGGTAGCCGTTGTCGGCCGTGAGGCGGTAGCGCAGCTGGGCCCGGGTGTTGATGGGCACATTGGCCGCCACGGCCAGGCGAAAGGGCGCAGCCGAGTTGGTCGCACGGCCCAGCGTAGGCAGGGCTCCCGCCGCAAAGGTGCCCTGGCGCACCGTGAGGTAAGGCGAAAGGGAAGTCAGCGTGACGGTAAGGCCACTGACGGGCTGCAGCAGGTTCTGAACCGTTATGGCTACCTGAAGCGTGTCGTTGGGCTGGTAGGCCTGGCGGGCCGGGGCCGTTTGGGTGCTGATGATGCGGGCCTCGCGCCGGTCGGTGAAGCGCACGGCGTGGTGCACGTTGAGGCGGCCCGTACCGAGCTTGCCGCGCAAGGCCGAGTTGCCAGGCAGGGAGTACACGTCGTCGGCGGTTTGGCGCAGCTGGGCCGCTATCTGGTCGGCGGTAAACTGCGGGAAACGGGTGCGCACCAGGGCCGCCGCGCCAGCCACCAGCGGGGAAGCAAACGAGGAGCCGTTGACCGGGTAATAGTCGCTGTCGTTATTGCCCAGAATGGTCAACACCTGCTCGCCGGGGGCCGACAGCGACACGTGGTTGCTGTACGTGGCCGGGCCCGATTTCTCATCATTTGGAGCCAGGGCCGCCACCGAAACCACGTGGTCGTAGCTGGCCGGGTAGAAGTCCAGCTCCGCGTTGGTGTTGCCGGCCGCCGCCACTACTACGGCGTTGCGGTTGACAGCGGCGTAGGTAATGACGTCCTGCTCAAACTGGGAGCGGCTGCCCGGGCTGCCCCAGCTCACGTTGATTACCTGGCAGCCGTGGTCGGCGGCGTACACAATGGCCTCGAAGCCGGCGAAGCTGCCCGTGGTGGTGTTGGGGTAAATCTTGAGCGGCAGGTACTTGCACTTAAAGCCGACCCCGGCCAGGCCCACGCCGTTGTCGGGCTGGGCCACGGCGCAGCCCGTTACCAGAATGCCGTGCACGGGCTGAAACACGGCCATGTTGATAGAGGCGTCGTTGTCGTTGTCGGCTACGTCCCAGCCCCGGAAGTTATCCACGTAGCCGTCGTTGTCGTTATCGAGGCCGTCGATGGGGTCGGCGTAGTTTCTCTTGAGCTGCCCCCGCAAATCCTCGTGGCTGTAGCGCGTGCCCGTGTCGGTGATGCCGATAACGATGCTCGTGTCGCCTTGCGTAATATCCCAGGCCCGGTAGGCCTGAATGTTTTTCAGGTAAAACTGCCCGTCGGTGCGGGTCGAATCGGCCAGCGGGTCGTTGGGCTGGTAGAGCGGGGGGCGGAAGTTCAGGGGCTCGGCGTATTCCAGCACGCCGGTTTGCAGCAGCGCCCGGCAGGCCTTGGCTACTGGCACGCCCGTTTTCAAGCTTACCTGATACACCAGCTGCAGATCCACCGAGCCGGGCAGCTCAGGGCTGGCGGGCAGGGTGCGCGGAAATTTCTGGCGCAGCTTGGTCGCGCCCACCTTTTCCAGGGCTTGCTGCAGCTTGGGCAGGAGAATCTGATCGGTGGTGCCTAAGGCCTTGAACTCGGGGCGGAGCTTGAAGACCAGGGTGCCCGGCAGCTGCGGCGCCGTCTGGCTCCAAACCGGCCGGGAACTGCTTAGCAAAGCCAGAAAAAGAAAAATATGTAGCAGTCGGGGCATAAGCAGGGATTCAACGGTACGCGGTTACGTACGTAAATTTAGCTTCCGGCAGGGGTAGTTGCCGAGCTTGGCTGTTACTTTTCGACCAACCCGGCCAATTACGCCCTCAATCCTCGTTCCTTCTCTTTTCCAAGTTTTTATGACCCTTCCCGCCCAAAAGCACCAGGATACCATTGATACTGCCATCCGGGCCCTGCACGGCCGGACGTTCTTTGCCGCTTTTCCCGAAAATCCTTCCCCGAAATCTACGGGGCTGATGCTGACCGGCTGGGCCGGGAAGCCTTCGAACGGCTGCGCAACCGGCGCTTTACCGAGCTGCTCCAAACCGGGGCCGAGCAGTGGGTGGGGCAGGAGGAGTCGCCCTATGAGCAGCAGCCCCTGGGCATCGAGTACCCGTTTTTTGAGCCCGAAATTCTGGTAGAGCGCGCCCAGGCCAGCTTCGAGCAATGGCGCAAGCTCAAGCCGGCCCAGCGCGCGGCCTTGCTCACCGAGGCCCTGGACGGCATCAAGGACCGGTTTTTTGAAATTGCCTACGCCACCATGCACACCACGGGCCAGGCGTTTATGATGGCCTTTCAGGCCAGCGGCCCCCACGCCGCCGACCGGGCCCTGGAAGCCATTGCCGCCGGCTACGAGGAGCAAACCCGCTTTCCGGAAGAAACCCGCTGGGAAAAACCCATGGGCAAGTACAACCTGGCCTTGCTCAAAACCTGGCGGGCCGTGCCCAAGGGCGTCGGGCTGGTCATCGGCTGCTCCACGTTTCCGACCTGGAACTCGGTGCCGGGCCTGTTTGCCTCCCTCGTGACGGGCAACCCGGTACTGGTCAAGCCCCATCCCAAGGCCGTGCTGCCCATTGCCATTATGGTGGCTGAGGTGCAGAAAGTACTGGTTGCCTACGACCTGGACCCCAACATCTGCCAGCTGGCCGTGGATGCCGCCGACCGCCTTATTGCGGTAGATTTGGCCGAAGACCGCGCCGTAAAGCTCATCGACTACACCGGCGGAGCCCAGTTTGGCGAGTACATCGAAAGCCTGAAGGGTAAAACCGTCTTTACCGAGAAAACCGGCGTCAACTCCATCATCCTCGACTCCTGCGACGACCTAGACAAGGTGGCCCAGAACCTGGCGTTTTCGGTGAGTTTGTACTCGGGGCAAATGTGTACGGCCCCGCAAAATTTCTTTATTCCGGCCGCCGGAGTTCGGGTAAACGGTGAGTTGGTGCCCTACGAGGACGTAGTGCAGGCCCTGGCCGCCGCCGTAACGGGCCTGGCCAACAATCCCAAAGTCGGGTCCCACGTGCTGGGCGCCATTCAAAACTCCGAAACCTACGCCCGGGTGCAGCAGCTTACCCTGGACGGCAGCCGCAGCATCCTGCCCCACGGTACGGTAGCCCACCCTGTGTACAAGAATGCGCGCACTTGCTCGCCTTGCATTCATGAGGTGGAGGCGGCCCGCATCGAGCAATTTAGTCAGGAGCTGTTCGGGCCCATTATGCTGGTTATCAAAACCCAGGATACCCAGGAAAGCATCCGGCTGGCGGCCCAGTTGGCCCGGGAGTACGGGGCCATCAGCTGCGGAGCCTACACTACCGACGAGCAGGTGAAAGAGCAGATTATGGATCAGATGAGCCTGGCCGGCACGCCGGTGAGCTTCAACCTGACTGGCAGCATCTACGTGAACCAAAACGCGGGCTTCTCCGACTTCCACGTCACGGGCGGCAACCCGGCCGGCAACGCGTCCTTTACCAACCCCGAATTCGTCATCAAGCGCTTTACCTGGGTGGGCTTCCGGGAGCCGGCCCCTACTATGGTAGAGTAGCCCGTGGCAAGCAAAAAGCCCCGCTGAACAGGTTCAGCGGGGCTTTTTTGTGAGCATCGAAAGCAAAATCAAAGCAAGACTACCGGCCGGGATTCTTGTCAAACTTGTAGTCCCGCGGAGCCGTAACCGTCCCGGACTTGTAGGGGTTGCGGGCGTTCAAGTCGACGCCGAAACCGGGGCTGCGGCGCTTTTTAAACTTGGACTTGTCGTTATTGCGCCGCGACGATTCGCTGTAGGCTTTGTATTTCTTGGGGTTACCGCCCTGCCGCACCGTGTCCTGGGAGCAGGCGGCAGCGGTAAGAAGTAAGCCCAAAGCACATATGTTTAGTAGTTTTTTCATGAGAGAGGCACTTGAAAACAGTCCATTCGGCCGGACTGGATTATTGTGCTCTAGTATACTAATAATGAGAAGGAAAAGATGCACTAACGCGAGGCCGTAACGCCAGACTTGGCCGCGCAGCTTACAGGCTTAGTAGCTCCCGGAACAGCACCGACTGTTTGCGCGAGACTTCCACCTCCGGCCCCTCGCGCAGCTTGATCTTGAGCGTGTTGCTAAACCAGGGCTCAATACTGTTAATCCATTTGAGGTTGATAATCTGCTGGCGGTTGGCCCGGAAAAAAACTTTTGGGTCGAGGCGGGCCTCCAGGTGCTGCAGGGTCCGCGGAATCAGGGGGCGGTGCTGCTCGAAGTAGATTTGGGTGTAGCTGCCGTTGATTTCGAAGAGCTTGATGTCGGAGAGGCGCACAAACCAGCACCGTTCCCCGTCCTTAACAAACACCTGGTCGTTGGCCGAAAGCGGCTGGGGCGCGGGCTCCGGCTCGGAAGCAGCCGGCACCGCGGCGGCGGCGGGCGTCAGGAACTGGGCGCGGGCCTTTTCCAGGGCCACCGTTAGCCGGGCCTCGCTGATGGGCTTGAGCAGGTAATCCAGCGCGTTGACTTCGAAAGCCCGCAGCGCGTACTCGTCGTAGGCCGTGGTGAAGATAACCTGCGGGGCCGTTTCCAAGGATTCGAGCAGCTCGAAGCCGGTTTCGCCGGGCATGTGAATGTCGAGAAACAGCAGGTCGGGCTGTAACTGGGTTAGCTGCGCCCGGGCTTCGGCCGCGTGCCGGGCCTCACCCACAATGGTGACGTCGGGAAAAGCCTGGAGCAGGTGGCGCAGCTCGGTGCGGGCCAGGCGGGAATCATCAACCAAGAGGGCATTCATAACGGGCAACGGTAGGAAAGAAGGGCGTAAGGGAGAAGCGAATCGGGTGAATACTAAGCGGAAACCGCGGCCGTGGCTGCCACGGCGGGCTGGGGCAGCTGCCCGGCCGGCAGGTGCAGCTCGGCCACCACGGTGTCGGGCGTCGTGGGGTCGTTGTGGAGAAGCAGGCCCGCGGCCGAGCCAAACAGCAGCTGCAGCCGTTCCCGGGCGTTGCGCACGCCCACGCCCTCGTGGCCGGGCCGGGGCTGGTACTGGCCGGTGTTGCGCACCGTTACCAGCAGCCGGGCACCGCTGAGGCGGGCCGTCAGCTCAATCGTGCCGCCGTCGGGCCGGGGCGCAATGCCGTGCTTGATGGCGTTTTCGACCAGCAGTTGCAGCGTCATGGGCGGGATGAGCACGTTCAGGGTATCGGGGACCACGTCGAGCGTGTACGTCAGCCGCTCTTCCAGCTGCATGGCTTCCAGGGCCAGGTAGTGCTCCACGATTTCCACTTCCCGGGCCAGGGTCACCTTCTCGGTGCTGTTGAGCTGAATGGAGTAGCGCAGCAAGTCCGAAAGGTGGGTTATCATGTCGCGGGCCCGGGCCGGGTTTTCGGTTACCAGCGCCCGGATGTTGTTGAGCCCGTTGAACATAAAGTGCGGATTGATCTGGGCCTTAAGCATGCGCATTTCGGCTTCCTGCACGGCCGCTAGCAATTTCCACTTGTCGACCTCAGCCCGCTTGTAGCTGTCGAGGTAGTGCAGGCCGAAGTAGAGCAGGGCCCAGAGCCAGAACACGAAGTTGCCGTACAGCGTGTAGAGAAACAGGGCCACCCAGCTGAAATCTGCCGGCTTGAACATGCCCACGACGTACATCATGATGGCCGAAATGAGCAGCTGCGTGACCAGGGAAAGCAGAAAGTTGGCTACCAGCAGGCGGGGCACCACCGCCAGCACCGGCAGCCGCAGCCAGCCCCCGCGCCGGATAACGGCCCGCAGCAAATGGGAAGCACCGATGTTGAGGGCCACGATGCAGAGCTGCGCCAGCACGTAGTTTACCGTCAGCTGGCCCATTATCTTGAAAATGGTAATGCCCAGCAAGGCGTACAGCCCCCAGCAGGTGACTTGCAGCACCCAGTAGAGCCGACGACGGGTAAAAGGCAGCATAAGCGGCGGAATTAAGGAAAAAATGTCGGGTCTAGCTGGCCGCTTAGGCTGCGGCGGCTACCAGGGCTGGGGCCTGCTGACGCTTTTTCTGGTAGTCGAGGTAGAGCCAGCCGGCCAGCAGCAGCAGGCTGGCCACCGTGAAGCCCGGAATGTAATAGAGCTTTTCTACCGGCAGGCGGGTGCCCAGCACCATGCAGCCCAGGGCAATAACGCCGGCCATAATGGCAAAGGACTTGGTGTTGTAAAACCAGGCGTAGGGAAAGAAATGGGCCCCGGTGATGATGCCGTAGGTCATGATAAAGTATTGGGGGTGTTTGATATACATAAAAATCAGAATCGGAAAATAGAAAAGCTGGGCGAAGTTAAGCCACAGGCCCAGGGGCTGAATCGGGTTGTCCTTGATAGTCCAGGTGGTGCGGAAAACCTTGGAAAACAGCAGGGCCATGGGCAGCATTACCCCGCTCAGGCAAAGGGTAAAGAGCCCGTTGCGGCCGGGGCTGTTGGGCAGCATCCAGATCAGGGTAATGGCCGTCCAGATCAGGCTGGCCGCGACAATGAAATCCAGGCCGTTTTTAGCCTTTACCGAGAGTTCGAGGCGCAGCGCGTCCAGGTTTAGTTGAGCAGACATAAGGTGGGTAGTTGAGAGGACGGAAAAGCAACGCAAGCAGGTGGCCGGCGCGGGCCAGTGGTAATCGGTGGCTCAAAATGCGCCGCGCCGGCCAATTTTCCTACTTGCGGGCCACTACGTTCTGCTTCAGGAAGGCGTCCGCCTGGGCCAGATACCACTGGGTGTCGTCGTACATGAGGAAGTGGCGGCCGGCTTCCGACATTTCGATGCGGTGGTTGGGCAGCTTGGCGTACTGCTGGGCAAAGATGGCGCGGGTGCTTTCCTTTGTCGAGCCGTACTGCTTGTAGGCGGCCCAGGCGCCCAGCACCAGGGCCGGCTGCTGAATGCGGCCCAGGTCGGCGCGCAGGTCGGTGGTCATCATCTCGTACATGGCCTGGGCCACGGTAGCCGGGTCGGAGGCCTGACCCCAGCGGGCCAGTTGCGTCACGCGGGCCGAGTCGGTTACCAGGCTGCTGACCATCTGGCGCTGGGCGGGCATCGGCATTTTGCCCTGGCTCATCTGCTGGCGCATGCCCTCGGCCATGGGCTTGGCCGCTTCGGCCGTCAGGTTGGGGTTCTGAATGGCCGACATAAACGGCAGCGAATCGACAATGACCAGGGGGCCCACGGCTTCGGGCTGGGTGGTGCTCAGCCACAAACCCATGAAGCCGCCCAAGCTGTGGCCCACAATGACGGGCTTGTTGAGCTTGTTGGTTTTGATGTAGCCCAGCAGCTGGTCGCGCACGCCCTGCAGAAAGTTGGTGGTATTAGCGGCAGCCGGCTGGCCCCAAAGCCCGCCAAGGACACGATGTGGCACTGATACTGCTTCTGGTAGTGGGCCACCGTGGCGTCCCACACCACGCCGGGGCAGGTCAGGCCCGGAATCAGCAGCATGGGCTGGCCTTTGCCAACCACCTTCACCGTGAAGCTGGGGTGGGCCGCGGCGTTGTCGGCGAAGCTGGGAGCGGGAGCAGCCTGGGTGGCGGCCAGCGGAGCGGCGGCCAGCAGGAGGGCGGCCAGGATGGGGCGGAGGGTAGCGGAGACGTTCATCGGAGTAGAGAGTAGCTGTGGTTGAATGATGGATCAAACCTAGCGCCTCCCGGAGCCGAACGGAACAAGTTTTGGGCGAACGGTAAATCCGGCCGCTGACCTGCCTAAAACCCGGCCGAATGGAAAAGCCCAAACGCGGGCGGCCCCGCCTCCCGAAGGAGGCGGGGCCGCGCCGGTTTACTCTACAAAAGGCCGTTAGTTACCGGTAGGCCGCTCCGAGCCGGAAGCCTCCGGGGCGCAGGTAGCCGAGCTTACCTTGCCGTCGGCGTCGAACTGAATGCGGATGGGCTGGGTATCGGTGGCGCTACCAAAGAGGTAGGACCAGGTTTTGCCGTTGGTGCCGGCCATATCCTCCCCGGTGGGCGGACCCATAATGCCGCGTACCTGCTGCTCACTCATCCCAACCTGGACTTTGACGCAGTTTTCGGCATTCTGGAAGCTTTCCTGGGCCGTGCAGCCGGTAAGCAGGGCAGCAGCCAGGGCCACCATTGGAACAAAGATTCTCATAAGGTGGGGCTAAATGATGTTGCGCAGGTCCTCGCGCAGGGTGTCGATGCCGCGGCGGATTTCGTCCCAGGTGCTCGTGGGCCGCTCCTCTGTCCGGCCAGCGGGGCCTACCAGGTCGGCTAGCTTGGCTCGCTTTACTTCCAGGGCCGCAATGTGCTCGTGGTAAGTATTTTCGGAGTTGACCGTAGTGGCGTGGGCACGGTTGCGCAGGGTCTTGATCTTGGCGTCCAGCTCGTCCAGAGCCTGATGCAGCTCCGTTTCGCTCAGGTGCTGGGGCACGCGCATATTTTCGGGGAAGGAGTGTACGACATGGTGGTAAAAGCTAGAACAGAGTCGGAAAAAGCAGTTGGCGTAGGAGGTAGACTTACTGTACTGGTTTTTGCCGGCAAAGGATTTCCAATGTTACCAACACAACGGCAACACAAGCTTAACTGTAGGGTTACCAGCGCTGCTGGCTGGGCGCATAGCTTTGTGGGTCTGCTATATACCACTACCACTATGCCCGATTCTTACTCCTGCTTTCGAGTTTTTTGCTTTTAGTAGGTCAGCTACGAGCCCAGAATCAGCTGGTCGCCGCCCTTACCGATAGTGGCAGCAGCGTAGGTGCCACCCCGGCCGCTGCGGCCCCGTCGGTGTACCACGTGGCTGAGGAAATGCCCAGCTTCCCGGGTGGTGAAGCGGCTTTTACCAAGTTTCTGCGGGCCAAAATTCAGTACCCCACGGCGGCTCTCAACCACGGCACCTCGGGCAAGGTCCACGTGAGCTTCGTGGTGGATGAGCAGGGCCACATCCTCGACGCCAAGGTGGTGAAGGGGCTGGGCTTTGGGCTGGATGAGGAAGCCCTGCGCCTGGTGCGCATCATGCCCTGGTGGAACCCCGGCAAGATTAGCGGCCAACCCGTGAAAGTGGCCTACACCCTGCCCATCGTGTTCCGGGCGTTGGAGTAGGTGGTGAAATGGTGAACTAGTGAAATGGTGAGTTTTCGTCTGTCATCCTAAGCTCAGCGAAGGACCTTTCTCACCTTGGTGACAAGGTCGAATCGACGTGCCAAAGCCCTTTACTACTAGCGTGGTAAAGGGCTTTGGCACGTTGGTAGCAGCCATAGTGGGAACATGGAGGAAGGTCCTTCGCTGCGCTGCACTCAGGATGACAGAGTAAACAACAACTACGCCTAGCTACACCCCGAACGTCTTCGGCACGCCTAGCTCCCGGGCCAGGGGCGCGGCGCCGGATTGCCAGAGGCGCTGCAGCAGCGTTTGAATGGCTTCGGTGAGCTCCAGGTGGTAGTCGGTGTGGAGCTTTTCGGTTTGGCGCAGGGCGTCGTGGGTGCGCTTGGCCAGGTGCTGGAGCAGGGGCTGAGTAGGGCCGTGCAGGCGGCTTACGAGCTGGGGCTGATGCTCAAAAACCCGGTTGAGCAGGCGCAAAGTCAGCTCCACTTCCCGAAGGCGTCCTCGGTAATCTTGGCGTGGTAGCCGATGCGGGCCTGCAGCTGGCGCACGATGACCAGCAGGTCGTTGGGGTTTGGTGGTAGCCTCGCACCGGGTCGTCAATCTGGGTGCGGAGCTGGGTGCGGCGGTCCTCCAGGGCCTCGGGGCCTTCGAGCAGGCGGAAGGCCAGCTGCTCGGTCAGCACGGCATCCTGGGCCACGAGGCGGGCCAGGAGCTGGTCTTTTTCCTTTTGGGGTAAGTTGAAAAGGGCTTTGCGCAGGTCGGGGGAAAGAGCGGGCATGCAGTACGGCTAAGTCAAACTACAAAACACGCAAAAGCTACGCAGTGTGCCACCGCCGCGCCATTTTCCAGCCGTTTAGGGCTGTAATTCCCAGTAGGAAGACGATTGGTAGCTGCCAGATAGGAGAAGAAAAGGCTTTGTGCCAAGCTTGTTGCCAGCGGGTAAACCAGTTCTGCATTTGTGTTTCAAAAGAAGGTGGTGAAGGATGATAGTATAGTACATCGTTGCAAAGACAAAATTCGGGCAGTTTCAATCCCGAACTATTAGGTGGCCGGTAGGCTTCCGTAAAAGCATATAAAGTAGTTGGCCCGTGGTGAAAGTCGACCAAATACTTGGGTGTAGCGGCATTGGCCCAATCCAGCATTCGAATCACACTAGCGTAGGTGGATTGGTTTCCAAAACGGATGCGAATACCATGCGCTTGCAATGAGTCCAGTTGCATAGCTTCAAAAGCCTGTCGTGCTTCTTGTGCAGTGGCCACATCCTGTTCGGTCACTCCGGTGAAGGCAAAGTCCTGCCAGGACCGGAAGTGGGCTAATTGAGAATAATATCGTAATCCTCCTTCAGGAATTATAGGAGAAGACTTTTCAGGTTCGTCATGCCTGGGAATGATGGCATCGGAAACTGGCTTGGGCGGCAGCGTTACCTGCATTACATACTTTGGTTGTAACTCCTTATACCAGGGCCGTACAGCCAGACACCCCATCAACAGCAGAAACCCCAGCGCTAGCAGGCCGGGCGGAAACAGCAGGGGCCGGTGGTAGCGGCGAACAGGGTGGAATAACATGACAGGGCGAAGGTGAAACTACATTGTTACATGATGAGCGCCTGCCACTAGCAAGCTCGTTGATCCGTAGCGCATGTCCAGCCACCACATTCGAAGATTCGCCTGATTAAAGCAGTCCAGGGCCCAAATTAGGGAGCTATACCGGGCCGTATGGGCAAACCGAATTCGTAGTCCGTCACCTTCTCCCGGGGCCGCCTGTAAGCGCCGGACGATTCCTTGGGCTTCCTGCGCGGCAAAGTAGTCCAGCCAGAGGTTGCCGGTAAAGGTCACCGTCCGGAGCGGCAACTTTTGCTGCTCCTGCAACGACGGAAACACAAGCATACCACGGCGAGGATATTTGCCGCTATTCTCGAAAACAGGAAAGATGCTGAGCGCGTACCGGGGCATCCATTGGTTGGTCAGCTGCGCTAGTTGCTGACAGCCCAGCAGCAGTAGTACTAAAATCAGCAAGCTGGGCGGAAACTGTAGGGGCCGGTGGTACCGACGAAGAGAAGCAGTTGACATGGCCGGGCGGAAGGTTAGACCAACAAGTAACGTCCTAAAGCGTGCTGATATTAAGTAAAAAGAACGTCATGCAGAGCGCAGCGAAGCATCTCGCGTGCAGTCGTTGAGTTACTAATCCAACGTCAGCACGCGGGATTCCTCGCTGGGCTCGGAATGACGTTCCTTTCTCAGCAGCTTACCCTTTCTTCACCTTGGCTTTCTCTGCCGACTTGCCGCCGGCATACGCCACGCGGTAAATCACGCCGTTGGAGTCGTCGGAAATGAGCAGAGAGCCGTCGGTGTGCTGGGCAATGCCGCAGACGCGGCCGAACTGCTCCTTGTTGTTGTTGACAAGCCAGCCGGTTACGAAATCCTCGATGCGGATGGCCTTGCCCTGGGCGTCGAATTTGACGCGCACGATGCGGTAGCCCGAGGGCTGGGCGCGGTTCCAGGAGCCGTGCATGGTCACGAAGGCGTCGTTGCGGTACTCTTTCGGGAACTGCGCACCCTTGTTAAAGACCATACCCAGCGGGGCCGCGTGGGCGGCGTAGAGCTGGGTGGGCTTCACGGTTTTGGCTGCGTACTCCTCGGGCGTCATGTCGGCGGGCTGGGGGTGGGGCGGGATTTTGCCGTCGGCGTACACGTAGGGCCAGCCGTAGTCGGCGCCTTCCTTGATTTCGTTAAGCTCCTCGCGCTGGTCTTCGTCGCCGAGCCAGTCGATGCCGTGGTCGAAGCCCCAGAGGGCCTTGGTGCCGGGGTGCCAGCCGAAGCCGATGGTGTTGCGCAGGCCCTTGGCAAACACCTGCCGGCCCGAGCCGTCCGTATTCACGACCAGCAACGTGGCCTGTTCCTTGTTTCGCTCGTCGCAGGCGTTGCAGGTGCTGCCTACAGAGAGGTAGAGCTTACCATCGGGGGCAAAGTTGAGGGTGCGGTTGGGGTGCTGACCGGCGTCGGGCAGGTCTTTGTAGAGCGTTTTCAATTCGCCCAGCGTCCCGTCGGCCTGGATGTCGGCCACGAACAGCTCCCGGATGGCGCTGATGTAGAGCTTGCCGTCTTTCAGGGCCAGCCCGTGCAGATCGGGGCGCTTGGCTACTTCCTTCATCAGGTCCGATTTGCCGTCCTTGTTCGTGTCGCGCAGCAGCTGCACGGTGCCCTTGGTGCGGTCCGACACGTACACGTCGCCGTTGGGGGCTACGGCTAGCATGCGCGGGTTGCCGGTTTTCTCAGCGAATTTGGTGACGGTAAAGCCCGCCGGCGCCTTGAGCTGGGCCACGTAGGCCTCGGTGGCGTCTACCTTTCCCGGCTTGAACACATTGACGGCAAAACCGTCTTTTACCGTCTTCTCATAGTCGTTTTGGGCCTGGGCCGAGAGTATAGAGAACAGGGTAGCTACCGTCAGGCAGCCGGAAAGCAGGATTTTCATACGGGGATAGTTAAGGAAATACTGCTCAGCTTTACCGGCTCAACGGTAGCAGGGTTACAAAACAACCTGCTGGCTAGCCCGGTAGCACAACCCGGCAACCTACTTCGCCAAGGTCAGATCGTAGGATATTCCCAGCCGAAAGCCTTGGTTGAACTCAAACACGGGCAAACCCGAAACGGGCTCGTCTTCTGCGTGCTGGGTTATCTGGTAGAGATACAGGCCCTCCAAGCTGAAATTGTCCCGCACCTGGTAGCCCAGGCCCGCCCCAATCCGGTTCTGGTTGAATACTTTGCTGACGTTACGGCCGAAGCTCAGAAATACCTCGTCGAAGGCCATTAGGTACCACTCGCCCGGGTCAAGGCGAGTTCCTTGCAGCGGCAGCGTAAGTGCCAGCTGGTAGCGGATGCGGTTTTGGTATTCCCAGCTTTGCACGGTACGACCTTGTCCCTCAGCTAACTGGCCCTGCCAGCGCTGTTCCAGCCGCAGGCGCTGCTCTAGTCCGAGGCGGCCCAGGGTGTCGCTGAGCTGCACGTCTTGGTAGCTGCGGTGCTCGGGAAAGGGTACGCCGGTGTCGGCGGTGGGAAAGTCGCCGTAGGGGCGGGTTATCAGGTTGGTATAGCCGGCCGCCACGCTTAGGCGGGGCCGAAGCTGGTAGGCTGCGCCCAGGCGGGCCAACTGCTGCTGGGGCTTGGTCAGAAACTCGGTGCGCCGCCACTGGTACTCGGTGTGCAGCGTCCAGCGCTTACTGATTTGATGGTCGCCCTCGTACACATACCAGCCGATGTGGTTGCGGTCCTGGATGCGGTTGGCTTGCCCGAAAGCGGCGAAAGAGCCCCAGCAAAGTAGAAAAGTCGCGCCGGGCTTGAGAAGAGACATACCCGTTAGACGACGGGTTTGCGGTTCAGGTTGAGCTAGAAAGGCAAAGAAGCCATTTTACGCCTGCCGCCACTGCCGGAAAAGCCGGCTAAACGAAGCCAGGCTCAGCAGGAGCAGTAAGTACATTGGGTGGCGCCAAGAAGGGTGGAGCAGCGGGGCCCAGGTGCTAGCCAGGAAGAACTTGGCAAGGTAATTTTCGAGCCAAGTGCCTACGGACAAAGGTTTGAGTTGAATTCCTTGTTCTGGTTCCGGATATTCCAGGCATGTAGGTATCCATTCCCCATCATAAGTAGTTGCCCTTGGTTTAGTAGTTACGATGCATAAGGTAGTGGGTGTGTAATGAATATCCAGCCAGTGATTTCGCAAATTCAAGTCTCTGCACCGGTCTAACATTTTGAGTAGGGTTGAGTACTTGGCGCCGGACGCAAAGTGAATTTGGACTCCCTGATCCTCATCTGAATTATTGTGCAGTTGCTGAGTAAGGTGCTCGGCCTGTTGGCGGGTAAAATAGTCCTGCCAGATATTGCCGGTAAAAGTGATTATGTGCCACGGGCGAAATAACTCGCGCTGGGCCAGAGAGTTGAAAGGGAAAGCTCTGTGTTCCCACTGCCAATTATGGATAGTGGATTGGTACCTGAGGGGCGGCACATCTAGCTCAACAACGGCCCAGGGCTTCAACCGGGGTGCCTTGCCATTTACAACCCAGCAGCCCAGTAACAACAAAAACGCCAGGGCCAGCAAACCCGGCGGAAACAGCAAGTGGCGGCGGTGGCGGCGCAGGGCGTACATAGAAAAAGCGGGAGGTAGAATAGAGCAACGCAGCGGATTCAGAAACCAAGATACCGTACTGCGCAGATAAACGCGGCAAACATCCCGCCTGCTTTCCCGTTTGCACAAGCACTGACTTGCCCTGTGCGTATGCTCCCCCGATTCTTACTGTTATGCCCCCTAAGCCTGCTGTCTGTAGCAGCCCGGGCCCAAACCCCCGATACTCCCGATACTACTCGCGTGGTGAAGCTGCCCGAGGCGACTGTCGTCGGCTACGGCACCAACCTGCCGCTGCGGCGCACCGCTGGTGGCGTGAGCGTGCTGGACGCCGCGGGTATCGAGCGGTTCAACCAGTCCTCCCTGGCGGCGGCCGTCAATACCCTGCCGGGCGTGCGGCTAGAAGAGCGGGCCACGGCCAGCTACCGGATCAGCGTGCGCGGTAGCACCCTTCGTTCCCCGTTTGGGGTGCGCAACGTGAAGGTGTACTACAACGATATTCCCTTCACCGAAGCCAGCGGCAGCACCCCCTTCAACCTGCTCGACCCGGCCACCATCGGGCGCATCGAGGTTATCAAAGGCCCGGCGGCCAGCGTGTACGGAGCCGGCACGGGCGGGGCCATTCTGCTCTCGAACCGCCAGGCTGCACCCGGCGAGTCCCGGGCCCAGGTGTGTTTCACGGCCGGCAGCTTCGGCTTGCGGCGTTACACGGCACTCACCGAAACCGGCTCGGCCACCGGCGCGCTGCGGGCGCAGTACGTGCACCAGAGTCTGGACGGCTACCGCGAAAACAGCGCCGCCCTGCGCGACGTGCTTACCCTGGACGGAGAGTTTCGGCCCTCCGACAAGCAAACCCTAGCCGCCCACCTGCTCTACACCGACCTGAGCTACCAGCTGCCCGGCGGCCTCACCCGGGCCCAGTTCGACCAGAACCCCCGGCAGGCCCGGCCCCGCACCGTGAATAACGCCGGCGTCGTTACCAGTCCCGGTACGGTGGAGCAGCAGGCGGCCTATGCCTCGCGCACGGCATTGCTGGGCATCTCGCACGAGTACCGCTTCACGCCGGCCTTCACCAACAAAACCACGCTCTACACCACCGGCACCGTCATTCGCACTCCGTATCTGGTAGATTATGAGCGGAACACGGCCGTGGGCTGGGGCGGCCGTACGGCCTTTACCTACCGCCTCGTGCTGGCCGGCCGGTTGCTACGCCTGAGTGGGGCGGAGAGTGGCAAAGCAGCCAGGAAAACGCCCGCAACTACGTCAACCGGGCTGGCAGCACCGGCGCCCTGCGCTACGACGATGATATTCGCACCAACACGGGTTTCGCCTTTGCCCAGGCCGAATTGGAGTTGCCCGCCGGCTTGCTGGCTACCGTGGGCGCCAGCTACAACCGCCTGACCTACGACATTACCCGCGTAGCCGGTGGCACCATCAACCCCGCCGGCTACGAAGTGGAGCGCCGCTTCCGGCCCGAACTCTCGCCCCGGGTGGCTTTGCTCAAGGAAATTACACCCTTGATTTCGGCCTATGCGAGTGTAAGCAGCGGTTTCTCGCCGCCCACCGAGGAGGAAATCCGACCTTCCGATGGCAGCCTCAATACGGGTTTGCAGGCCGAGCGGGGCACGAGCTACGAGGTAGGCGTGCGGGGAAAAGCCCTGCAAGACCGGCTGCAGTTCGACGTGGCTGCCTTCGACTTTGGCCTGAACCAAACCATAGTGACGCGCACCAATGAGCTGGGCGCTCAGCTGTTTGCCAACTCCGGCTCGACCCGGCAGCGCGGCGTAGAAGCGGCCGTGAGTGGCTGGCTCTGGCGGCCCGACAGCAACCCGCAGACGTTGCCCAGCGCTGGCACGCTCACCAACGGGGTGCGGCTGTGGGGCAGCTACGCCTACAACCACTTCCGCTTCGACGACTACCAGCAAAACACCGACAACTTTAGCGGCAACCGCCTCACCGGCACTGCCCCCCACACGCTCAGCGCCGGCCTCGACGCGGGCGCCGCGCTGGGCTTCTACCTCAGCCCCACGCTCAGCCACCAGGCCCGCCTGCCCCTGAACGATGCCAACACCGTCTATGCGCCCGGCTACTGGACCTTTGCAGCCCGGGGCGGCTGGCGCCAAACGCTGCTTGCCCACCTGGAGCTGGACGTATTTGCGGGCGTCGAAAATGCTACGGACCGGCGCTACAGCCTCGGCAACGACCTGAACGCCTTCGGGGGCCGTTATTACCAGCCCGCGCCGGGCCGCAATTTCTACGGCGGCACCACCATCGGCTGGCGCTGGTAGCGGCGGCTTCGTCGGGGTGGTGTCCGGCTCCGTCGGGAAAGGCGGGCGGGTTGGTCGGTAGCTCATTGGCGTAGGAGCGTAGCGGGGGCAGCTTTGGGTATTCTTAACCCCAACAGCTGCCCTATGAAACCCTTACGCGTCTTTTTGCTCCTACTGCTATTGCCCGTGCTGGCCCTGCTGAGCTTTGGCCCCCGGCGGGCGGCTAAGCCGGCCCGGGCCCAGGTTATGATTCTGGGCTCCTACCACATGGGCAACCCCGGCGCCGACCTGGTCAACATGCAGGCCGACGATGTGACCACGCCCCAGCGCCAGCAGGAATTGCAGAAGCTGGCCGAAAAGCTGGCCCGCTTCCGGCCCACCAAAATCTGCCTGGAATGGGCGCCCGGTACCCGCTACGACTCCCTGGTGCAGGTGCGCTACCAGAAATACCTGGCCGGCACCTACCAGCTCAAGCGCAACGAAATCGACCAGATAGGCTTCCGGCTGGCCAAGATGCTGGGCCACGAGCGGGTGTACGGCATTGATGCGCCCGGCCGCTTCGAGTTTGGCGAGCTGATGGCCTACGCCCAGCGCCACGGCCAAGATGAGCGGCTGAAGCGGCAGGTGCAATCGGTTGATTCCATGCTGAAAGCCGACGAGCAGGTGCTGCTCAAAACCCCGCTCGACGCCTACTTCCGGCAAATCAACCACCCGGCCCTGCACCGCCTCTACCACGACTGGTACCTGCGCCTGCTGCACTACGGCACGCCCCAGGAGCCCGCCGGCAGCCGCCTGGTCGCCGATTATTATGAGCGCAACATCCGCATCGTAGCCAACCTCATGCAGGTGGCGCCCTCACCCCAGGAGCGGGTACTAGTGGTGTACGGCAACGGGCACACGTCCTTTTTAAAGAATATCTTAGCCAACTCGTCGGAGTACGACCTGGTCGAGGCCTACGATTTTCTGAAATAAGCAGCACTAGCCCCGATGTATGCGGCCTTCCTTTGCTTTTTCGCCCCGGCGCGTGCGGGTGCTGGGCTCCCTGCTCATCGGGCTCTGCGTCACGATGGTGTACTACGCGGCCAGCGTGCTGGAACCCTCGGGCTTTGCCTGGAGTGCCGTCGTCGTGATGCTGCTGCTCGTGTTTCTGATGTGGGAAGCCGCCGCCGCCGTATCCGACTACCTGGACCGCCGCCGGCCCTGGGCCAGTGGGGTAGGCGTACGGCTGCTGCTGCAGGTGCTGGGTAGCGCGGGGCTGGCCCTGGTCATCGTGAACGTGCCCTACACCATTTTCAAGCTCTACAGCCTACGCTACCTCGAAAACCCCGGCAGCCACTACACCCTGCCTATTTTCCTGCTCATCAACGGGGCCGCCCTCACGCTGTTCGGCATCGTGCAGGGTGCGCAGCTGGGCATGCAGTTTCTGGGCCGCTGGCGGCAGGCCGAGGTGCGGGCCGAGCGGCTGCAGCGCGAAAGTACCCAGGCCCGGCTTTCGGCCTTGCGCCAGCAGGTGAGTCCGCATTTTCTCTTCAACAACCTCAACATTCTCTCCGTGCTTATTGACCGGAGCCAGCCCCTGGCCAAGGAGTTCGTCGAGCAGTTTGCCCAGGTGTACCGCTACGTGCTCAGCAGTCAGGAGCGGGAGTTGGTACCCGTGGCCGAGGAGCTGGAAATGGTGCAGGCCTACGTGTTTTTGCTGCAGCAGCGCTTCGCTGCCGGCCTGGTGGTCGAGCTGGACGTGCCCGCCGTGTGGCACCAGCACTACCTGCCCCCGCTGGCCCTGCAAATGCTTATCGAAAACGCCATCAAGCACAATGTGGTGGCGGCCAGCCGCCCGCTGATAGTGGCCGTGCGGGCCCAGGAGGCTGGCACGCTCCTGGTTACCAACAACGTGCAGGCCCGGGGCAGCCAGGAAAAAAGCACGGGTCTGGGCCTGGCCAACATTGCCAAGCGCTACGAGTTTTTGTCGGAGCGGCGGCTGCGCATCGAACACGGGCCGACTGCCTTTACCGTGGAGCTGCCCTTGCTGGAGCTTGAACCCGCATGAGAATCGTGATAGTAGAAGATGAGCAGCTGGCTGCCGACAAGCTGGTGGAGCTGATCCGGGCCTACGACCCGGCCTCCACCATCGTGGCTTGCCTCGACTCGGTGGCCGACACGGTGGCCTGGCTTAGCACCCACGCCGCCCCCGATTTGCTGTTTCTCGACATTCACCTGGCCGATGGACTGGGCTTCGAGATATTCGCCCAAACCGCGGTGCCCTGCCCGGTGGTGTTTACCACGGCCTTCGATCAGTACGCCATCCAGGCGTTCCGCGTCAACAGCATTGATTACCTGCTCAAGCCGCTCACGCCCCGGGCCGTGGCCGATGCCTTCCGCAAGTACGAAGCCCTGCGCCGCACCCTGGCCCCGGCCCCGCCCGCCACCATCGACTACCTGCGCCTGCTCGATGAGCTGCGGGCCAGCGAGGCGCGCTACAAAGCCCGCTTCCTGGTGCGGGCCGGGCAGCGCATCAAAACCATTGCCGCGGCCGAAGTAGCCTACTTTTTCGCCGAAGATAAGTACACCTACCTCGTCACGGGCGCCGGCCCGCGCTATGTGGTCGACTTCACCCTCGACGACCTGGAGGAGCGCCTCGACCCGGCGCTGTTCTTTCGCCTCAACCGGAAATTCCTGGCCAGCCTGCCCGCCATCCACGAAATCCACGCCTACTTCAAAGGCCGCCTCAAGCTCACCCTGTCCCCACCCGTCGACGCTGAGGTGCTGGTCAGCAGTGAGCGGGCCGCCCCCTTCAAAAGCTGGCTGGATCGGTGAAATGGTGATATGGTGAAGTGGTGAGTTTTGTGTCATTGCGAGGAACGAAGCAATCCGTCCTCTGCGCAGTATGACACATTCATTACCCACAAAGCCCTTCCCCGTAGTAAACAGGAAAGGGCTTTTCATGGAAGCAAGCTCAGCACATTTTAGAGGACGGATTGCTTCGTTCCTCGCAATGACACGGGGTTTGGTAATCTACACTTTCACGGCTTTGCCGGTTTTGGCGGCTTCGTAAATGGCCATGATGTAGCGCACGTCCTTGAGGCCTTCTTCGCCGGGTGTTTTGGGCGTTTTGTTGTGCAGCACGCACTCGGCCATGTGGTCCAGTTCGGCGGCAAACTGGTTGCCTTCCTCGATTTCGGGCTCCTGCTTGCCTTCGTCGTCCCCGATTTTCATTGTGTGCTTCTTGTAGTCCGACAGCGGGTCGAGGTCGAGCCAGGCTTTGTCGCCGAATACCCGGCCGCGCTTGACCTCTGAGTAGCTGTAGGAACTGGTACAGGAAGCCAGCACGCCGCTGGGAAAGCGCAAGGTGAAGTGAATGTTGTCTTCGACCTCGGCAAAGCGCGGGTCCGATTTGTCGCTGAACTCCTGGGCCGTAACCTCCACGGGCTCTTCGCCGCTGAGGTAGCGGGCCGCGTTCAGGGCGTAGATGCCAATGTCCATGAGGGAGCCGCCGCCCGCCAGCTTTTTGACCACCCGCCACACGTCGGCCTCGTCTTCGGTGGGCTTCACGGGGCGGCCGTGGTCGGAAGTAATAGCCTTGATCGTGCCCAGCTCACCCTTGCGGATGCGTTCAATGGCGTCCAGGTTAAATGGCTCGAAATGGGCCCGGTAGGCAATCATCAGCTTCCGGTCGGCTTGCTGGCAGGCGGCAATCATCTTCTCGCAGTCTTCCACCGATGTGGCCATAGGCTTCTCGCAGAGCACGTGCTTGCCCGCCTCCGCCGCCCGGATGGTAAACTCGGCATGCAGGGAGTTGGGCAGGATGATGTACACAATGTCCACGTCCGGATTATCCTTGATGGAATCGAAGTTGTCGTAGCTGTAGACGCTGGTTTCGGGCAGGTCGTACTGGGCAGCCAGCTTGCGGGCCTTATCGGGCGAGCCGCTCACCAAGGCCGCGAGGCGGGCGTGCTGGCAGGCCTTGAAGTTGGGCATGATCTGCTCAGTGGCAAACTTGCCCAGGCCCACAATGGCAAAGCCAAGCTTGTCGGATTCCGTTGATCTCATAGCTTAGGAAGAGGGCATGACAACCCCGGTTAGAACAATTGCGCCTGGAATAAGCGCGGTTATACGGTAGGAAGCACCAGCACGGGCAGCTGGGTCTGGCGAATCATCTGGGCCGTGATGCTGCGGTGAAACAGCCGCCCTAGTATGTTGTGCCGCCGCGCAATAAGCACCAGCAAGTCGGCATGGATATCCTTTACGGCTTGCTCGATGCCCCGGGGAATGTCCAGATTGCGCACCCCGTGCGTAGCCACCGGGTTTTGCCCGTCGGTCAGCAGGCCGGCCCGCTGCACGCTGCCCAGGGCGGAATGGCAAGAGTCGTTGTCTTCGGGTTCGGCCACGTGCACGATGGTGGCAGTCGTGTGCAGCGCGCTAAGTAGTTGTTGGACCGGGCCGGCGGGAGCTGCCAGCTGAAACGGGTTATTGTCGGCGGCCAGGGCCAGGCGCTGCGGCAGCTGAGGCACTGTAGCAGTAGGCACAATGAGCAGCGGATACTGAATTTCGCTTAGCAGGTCCAGGGAAGTGGTGCTAACAAGCTCATCGGGCAGCTCAGCCACGCTGGGGCGGCCCAGCACCAGCAGGGCGGGCTGGTGCTGCTGCACTATCTCGCGAATAGCGGCAGTGGAGCGGCCGGTTGTCATGGCGGGTATGGCCGGCACTTTCAGACCCTGAATTCGCTCGTTTAGGGCTACGGCAATTTCGCCTTCACTGCGGTGGTGAATCTTGCCGGTAAAAGTTTCCGGGTCAAAAATCGAGTTGCGGTTTACGTGTAGCAGCACCAACGGCACTTGCAGGTGGGCCGCAAGAGTAGCGGCATACTGTAGGGCGGCATCGGCAGCGGGCGTAAAGTCGGTGAGTACGAGCAGGGGTGCAGGCATACAAAAACACGATTAGCAGGTGCAGGACTTATATATACTGCAACCCGCGCCGGCCGTTGCCCATGGCACCATTTATCCGGTTCGGCCGGCGCTGCTGTGCTCTGAATCAGGCCACAAAAAAGCCGCTCGGCCAATGGCTGAGCGGCTTTTTGAATACTAAACGCAGCGTAAGCGGCCAGCGGCCTAAGCCCCGGCAGCTTCCCGGGTTAGCGGTTGTTGTCGCCGTCGTAGTTGTTGTTCGACTCGATAATGATGTTGTCCTGCTGGTCTCCGGTAGCGGCCAGGTCACCGGTAGCGCCGGGCACGGTGGTATCATCGGGAATGCCCAGGGTTTCCTGCTCCAGTTGGGCAGACGTATCCAGCGTGCCTTCTTCGTCGCGCTTGTAGTTATACAGCTCGTCGTGGTGCTTTTGCTGTTCGGGGCTCATTTTAGCGCCGTCCGTCTGGGGTTCATTCGAGGCGGCTGATTTTTTCTGCTTGTCCATAAGGGTGGCGTTAAGCGCGGAAGGCGCGAGGCTAGTTCAATGCGCTGTCGTTCGGATCTTCGGGGCCGGTGCTGCGGTTGGCCGGCTCATTGGTGGCCCAGTTGCGGGTGCCGCTGCCATAGCGCGGGTCGTCTTCCTTGTTGGCTTCCCGGCGCGCTTGGTCGTCGGAGTCCAGGTTCTGAAGTACGGTACCAGTGGCCCGGTTTTGCGGGGCCGCCCCGCGCTGGTCAGACTCCGTCACGTTGGGAGCTGCTACCCCGCCGGGGTTGTTGCCGGCCGGGTGCGAGTAGGCATCCTGGCCATTGATAGCCGGAGCGGTGTTATTGGAAACGCCGCCAAATTCGCCGTAGGCTGGCGTGTTCGTGGCAAACGTGTTGGGCTTGGGGCTATTGGGTACGTCCTGACCGTTTTCGGCAGTAGCACCGGCCCGCATGGCGCCTTCCTGATGGTTTTCGGGGCCCTTATTGTCAATTTTATCCTTGCGGAACTCGCTGAACTCGTCCGGATTATCGTTGCTGCCGTCGTTGGGATGATTTTGCATGGCGGAAAGAGAGTAGTTAGGTTGGTGGGCACCTAAGTGGTGCGCTAGCCTTGTGTACGCAGCCGCGGCAGATTTGGCTACGGCCCCCGCCAAAATCAAGAAGTGGGGCTACCCGTCGAGCTAGCCGGGGGTACTACGCTTCAGGTAGGGGCCATTTATTGCCTCCGGCCAAGGCTTCCGCTGCCTACCCGCGGCGGTAGCCTGCGTATGCAGCCTGATTAACCCGTACTTTGTCAGCTTACTTGTATGAAACCAAACGTCACCGTCACCCACAACGAAGAAGACCAGACCTTTTACGCCTCCGCGCAGGGCTACGAGTCGGAGCTGGCCTACAGCCGCCCCAGCGACACGGTCATTGACTTCACCCACACCTTCGTCGATGAAAACCTACGCGGCCAGGGCGTGGGCGAAGCCCTGGCTGTAGCCGGCCTGCAGTATGCCCGCGACCAGCAGCTACGCATCAAGACCAGCTGTGCCTTTATGAAAACCTACGTGGAGCGCCACCCCGAATACCAGGACCTGCAGGCCTAGTCACTTCTTGTAGCAGTTCTAAGGGCAGGAAAAAGCTAGGCGTTTTGCCGCAGCCAGGCATCAGCCGCCGCTTCGGTAGGGAAATGGCGAAACGCCAAAGCCGTTGGTGCAGTCAGGCTCACGGCCTGTGAAGCCAGCCGGGCCATGGGGTTGTGACTTTCCACAATGGCGCAGTGACTATACCCCGCTTCCCGCACGCTGCCCGGAATCCACTCGGCGGCCAGCCACTGCTGCACCGGCACCGGAATCAGGGGCCGGTTCTGGTGAATGCTCATGGTTTTGCCCGTCCGGAAATGCCGCATGGCCTGCCGTACCTGCAAGTAGGTGCTGCGCAGCTCGTCTTCCGTGCCGCCGGTGCTAGTCCAGCGCAGCCGCAGATACCCGCCCGAGTCGTGGCTAAGCTGCAGAACTGGGTTGGAAAAGTAAAGTGTTTCGCGGGGCGTAAGAATCGACATAAAGCAGGTAGACCAAACTGCTTGCTACCAGCCGAGTCGACAACTTTGTCTTTCAGGCAGTATCCTAGCTATAGTTCTAACCGCAAAAATACGACGGCCCGGCGACATAATCGTACCAGCCAGGCTATTTAGCCGACCGTTGCGAGTAACGTCGGTTATCCTCAGACCAGGGGCAATAAAAAAAGCCTGGGCTTCCAAAGAAGCCCAGGCTTTTTGCCGTATGGGGTGCGCCGCAGGTTAGGGCTGCACGACCGCGCGGCTGGTGTAAACCTTGCCGTCCAGTGCTACCCGCACCGTGTACAGGCCGGCGGGCAGAGTGCGCACGTCCAGCGTGGCTTCGGTGGAGCCACCGAGCGGCTGCTGACGGGTCAGCACCTGCTGGCCCAGGGCGTTGAACACGGTAATGGAGGCCTGGGTGCGGGCTGCCGCTTCGGGCAGGCGCACGTGCAGCAGCTGGCTGGTCGGCGTGGGATACACTTGCAGCTTGTTGGTTACCACTGCTGCCGCCTTCGTACCCAGGAGCAGGCAGGCCGAGGCGTGGCTGCCCAGGTTGGAAACGACGTCGGCACCCTTGGCTTCCCAGGTAGCCGCCCCGCGCGACCAGCGGGCTTCGCCCTGGGCCACGGTAGCTTTGCGCACCAGGGTGTTGTCGGTAGTGGAGCCCCCGCCGGGAATAGCCCAGCCGGTAGCAGCTGGCCGCTGCCCGATTACCCCGATAACGTCCAGCGTATCGGTGCCGTCGAACAGGGCAATGGCGTCGTCCCCGTTGAAGAAGGTAACGTTGGAAGTCAGGTCGGCCAGGGCCAGCACGGCCGGCGAAGAGCCGGGGTTGGCAATAACGTACACGTCGCCGGGGGCAATACTGCCCGACAGCGCCTGCGTGGTAGGCGTGGTGGCGCCGTTGGCAAACAAGTCGACCCGCATGCCGGTCAGCTCAACGGTAAACTGGGAAGGGTTGAAGATTTCAAGCACCTTGTTGTTGCCGCTGCTGGCCTCCACGTATTCCGAGAAGTACAGCTGCGTGCAGGGCGCGCCGCCGGGGTTCTGGTCGTCGTTGGTGATGATAAAGGCGTGGGCGCCGGGGTTGCCGACTATGGCCCCACCCGAAGGCGTGCCCAGCGTCAGGTACACCGTTTCGCTGGCCTCGGGCGTCACGTCGCCGTTTACGGTAATGGTAACGGGCAGGGTCTGGTTGGTCTGACCCGCGGCAAACGTCAACGAGGTGGTGTTCAGGGTATAGTCAGCAGCGTTGGCGCTGGTAGAGCCGGCCAGTACGCTGACGGGCACCGTAACGGCAGCCGCGTTGGCCGAGCCGGTCAGGGTCACGTTCACGGTGTAGGTCTGGGTGCCGGTGTTGCCCTCGAGGAGGGAGCCGGAAGCCGAGGCAAACTTCAGCGTCGTGGGCTCCCCGTCGTCGTTGGTGATTACCAGAGAGTGGGTGGAGGCACTGCCGGTGCTGCTGCCCGTGCTGGGGCCGCTCAGCTTGAGCTGCACCACTTCGTCGGCTTCCGACTTGGTGTCGCCGTTTACCGTTACGCTTACCGTTTTGGAGGTTTCACCCGCCGCGAAAGTCAGCGTCTGGGTGGCAAAGGTGTAGTCTTCGGGGCTCAGGGCCGAGGAGTTGGCCGCATCCGCGCTGACCTGCACCGAAATGGTGGCGGTAGGAGCGGGGTCGACGCTAATGGTGGCCGTGTAGGTTTTCGTGCCACTGTTGCCTTCGAGGGTAGAGCCGGTAGCCGTGGTGAAGGCGAAGGTCGGCTGGGCAATCAGGCCATAGGCGCGGGCCACCAGTTCGGGGTAGGCAATGTAAGGGTTGTAGTTGCCCTGGCTTTTGGCCGCGCGGCGGTTCCGCTCCCGCTCGTGCGCATCCACCGGGTCGGCCAGGTGCCAGCGGTACAGGGTCTGCAGGTCGGCCAGGCCGGTAATGACGTCTTTGCCCGCATCAAAGGTCTGGCCTTGGTGCATGGTGTAGAAGTAGAAGGCACAGCGGGCCACGTTGCCCTTGTGGTCTTCGCGGGCTCAAACAGGGAGCCGCCGTCTTCGCTCCACTCGTCGATGTTGCTCGTCGGAATCGTGCTCTGGCTGGTCGTGTTCCGCATCCAGATCTGGGTCTGGTTGTCGGGCACATCGGCAAACATGTCGTTGCTGCGGTTCGAGTTCCACTGGGTGTAGGTCGGGAACAGGTGGTGAATGTCGGACTTCATCCGGCTCACCTCGTTGAACCACGACTGCGGAATGGTGTGCTCACAGTTGATCAGACCCACACCGCCGGTGCTGGTGGCCGTCGAGTCAATGTTTTTGGGGACCGAATAGCCCGAGTACACGCAGGTCAGCCGGCCGTTGAACACGTCAACGTAGTTGTACATTTTGCCGCGGGCCTGGTCGTAGCCCAGGTCGATGCGCTTGCCGTCGTACCAGTTGGCCCGCAACCAGTCTTTGAGTGCCTGCCCCTGCAAGTTGGAAGGAGGAGCCGCGGGCATTACTTGCGCCGTAACGGCCGTACTCAGACTCATTGCAGCGGCCACAGCCCATGCGAAGAGGTGTTTCATGCGAAAAAAGAAAAAGAACGGAATGAGAGGAAACCAAATATCCGAAAATCATTCGGTAGCCCCAGCTTTTGAGCTGCTGCACGAGCAGGTTTTCGGCACAAAAAAGGCCCGGGGAATATTTCCCGGGCCTTTTCTCTGAAAAATAATAACCGTCTGATAACAGCCGCTTTTGCCAAAGGGTACTACCTGCCTGAAGAAGGGCTGTTTAAACCGGCCGTGGATAGGCCTTGTGGCTACTTCGTGGGCATTAGCACCGTGTCGATTACGTGAGTGACGCCGTTGCGGGAAAGCACGTTGGAAATCGTTATGGTAGCCGTGCCGCCGCGCACGTCGCGTACCACTACCACGTTGCCATTGCGCCCCACGGTCAGGGTTTCGCCTTCCACGGTAGTCAGCTGCTGCCCGTCCTGCAGGTCACTGGCCAGCAGGCGCCCCGATACCACGTGGTAGGCCAGAATCGTGCTGAGGCGCTGCTTGTTTTCGGGCAGCAGGAGCGTATTGACCGTGCCGGCGGGCAGCTTGTCGAAGGCGGCATTGGTGGGCGCAAACACGGTTACCGGCCCGGGCCCTTGAGGGTTTCGACCAGGCCGCCGGCCCGCAGTGCCGAAACCAGCGTGGTGTGGTCGGTGGAGTTCAGGGCGTTTTCCACGAGGTCCTTGTCGGGCATCATCAGGTTGCCACCCACTACTACCCCCGCCGCTATTTTGCCAGCGGCCGGCGCGGGCTTGGTTTTGGACTTGAGCTTGCTGCCATTGGCGACCTTGTTCTTGTGCTTCACTTCGCCGTCAGCAGCCACCTTGGATTTGGCGACTGTACCGCCCTGCCGGGTTTTAGCTTTCGTAGCATCGGACTTCGATGGGGCCGCTGGTTGGGACTGGGCGGTAGCGGCCAGGGCTGAGGTGAGCAACGAGGCCAGCGCCAGAACAAAGAGAAACGGTTTCAACATCGGGTAGAAAGGATAGAATGATGCCCGCTATACGGTCGAGCTCAGCGAAGGATGGACTAGAATGGGTTGGCCGCGGACCATACCCTGGCGCTTGCGCTACTATCGCGCACGACCTGACCACGAGCTTAGCCCCAAATTAACACCAGCGTGCCGATTATGATCAGGGCGGCCCCTGCGGCCACGTGGGGCGTGAGTTTCTCGCCCAGGAAAACTACCGACAGCACGATAGCCAGCGCCACGCTCAGCTTATCCACGGGCGCTACCTGCGACACCTGTCCCAACTGCAGGGCCCGGAAGTAAAAGATCCACGACAAGCCCGTGGCCCCGCCCGACAAGGCAAGGAAGAGCCAGTTGCGCGGCGTGAGGCTGCCCACTTCCCCATAGTACCCCTGGCGGCCACAATGCTCCAGGCCACGAGCAGAATCACCAGCGTCCGGATGGCCGTGGCCAGGTCCGAATTGACGCCTTTGATGCCCACTTTGGCCAGCACGGCGGTAAGCGCCGCGAAGCTAGCCGAGAGAAGCGCGTAAAACCACCACATGTAAAAATTTATATATATAATAGAGCCCTGCTTTTACCAGCTGGCTCGTTGGCAATACGCCGCTAGAGGCCGCTTGTTTATCTATAATGGGCAGGATGGGGAAGAGAATTATCGATAAAATCATGTCACAATTTGGTAACACTCGTTCCAAAAATCATGGCGTTTAGGAGCATAAGGCAAAATAAGAGGTCAATAATGTCGTGAAATGGCTCTGGGTTATGCGTCACAATTGCCAATAAATTTTCCTTTCTATCCGGCCAGAAGACGGCAATCTTGGAAGCGTTCTAAGCTACTTTCCTCCCCGAGTAGACCTTCAAAAGACGACTGCCATGAAAGACACATATTTGCACAACCTGGGCTTTGTGCCATTGGTCCCAAGCTACTCCCTGTTCCATTCCAGCCGCAGTGGGGAAGGTGCCTACATTCCCCCGACGGACGTGCGCTACCAGCATATCTACACCGCTCAGGATGGGGCGGCGCTGTTTGTGTATTCCTGGCTGCACGAGCCCGGCTACATGCTGACCACCTGCGAGAACATTTCTTCCATGACTCAAATCGTGGCCGAGCTTGACTCCGATGATCCGAGCCTGCTGCTGGAGCAGATCGAAGCGTTTTTTGAAAAGCACGGCGGCGTCGCGCTGTCTTTGATGCAAGATACCCAAACTGCCCTGCAAGCTTTACACCTCGGCGCTCCCGCCGATGCCCGCGAGCAGGCCGCCTAAGCCCTCTGTACTTCCTTTCTGAGCTATGCCCAAACAAACACGCTGGTAAACTATTCTTGCCACAAAAAGGGCCGACGCAATCAAGCGCCGGCCCTTTTTGGCAAGTGTAAATACGTAGTAAATTCAGAAGGTGGTGCGGAGCCACTCGTAGGCCGTAGCCAGATCATCGAAGGTAACGACCATTGGGCGCGTGACAAACTGCATGGCCTTGTCCATCGATTTGCGGGCCCGCCAGTGGGGTGGATACACCCAGGCCACAAACCGCACGCCCTGGCTGGCCAGCTGGTCGTAATAGTGCCCGCCCACCCAGGCTGCGCCCTTGTCCCAGTCGGAGGTCACTTGGCTGTTGTCGTTGAGCATCTTGGTGCAGGGGTACTGCTGCAGCAAGCGCAAAACTAAGTCGCCACCCGTCACGGCTGATACCTCATTGTGCTGTCCCTTCCACTCCACGTAAAGCCACTGGTTGAGCTCATCATAAGAGATGGACAGGGAAGGCGTATCGTAGAGGATTTCCATCCAGGAATCGGGTGAAGTCGGAACTCCAATATACGGAAACACCATCCGGAAAAAGAAGTGAAGATCCTGAACTGTGGACTTGGAAAAAGAGTCGGGCCGGGGCTGCCGGGAACAACTCTAAACGACCCGGCGGTTTCGGTCTGTGGGGCGGCTGCTATTCGCGCACCACGCGCCGCGTCGCGCTGCCCGTGGCCGTGCTGACCTGCAGAATATAAGTGCCGGCGGGCAGCCCACCCAGATCAACCTTGTGGGAGCGTACACCAGCCGGTACGATTCCGGTCTGGACTTCCTCCCCGCGACTGTTGCGCACCGAGATCCGGGCGGCCTCAGTTCCAGCGCCGGTAAGGATAGTAAAGCTTGCGGGCGTAGGGTTAGGCGCAATGCTGAGCTCCGGAGCTGCTTTTGCCGGGGCCGGCGTTACCGTAACGGGTACGGCCCCCGAAGCGGCCACGCAGCTGCCCGGGTTGATAACCAGTACGGTATAGGAGCCGCCGGCTGTGGCGGTGTAGGTGTTGCTCGTAGCGTCGGCAATCAGCTGGCCGTTGTTGAAAAACTGGTAGGTCGCGCCTTCGCCGCCCCACTGGCGGTGAGCGTTACGGCGCCTCCGGGGGCAAAGGTGGTGGGCCCACTGGCTCGGAGCGTGGGGCTAGGCAGCGTGTGCAGCACCAGAAACGTGCTGGCCGACAAACTGGTGCTGCCCCGGCAGCCAAGGTGTTGGTGATGGTGTAGGCTCCAGCCCGGCTGCGGGCCAGGTCAACTACGCCCGTTTTGGAATCGATGCTCAGGCCCGCCGGACTAGCTGAGAACGTGCCTGGTTGGGCTCCATTGGCCCAGGCCGGTACCAGTTGGCCCACCGTGCCAGCACACCGGCTGCCACCGTCGTAGGCAAATACGGCGCCGGCATACGCGGCAGTAGCGCCCCCGCCAGCAGATTCGTTGAAGGCGAGCTGCTCGGCTTCTGGTAGTTGGGCGCGGGTGGCGCGGGCCATCATCAGCAGGCTAAGCAAAATCAGAGCATGGCTCCACCAAGAGGCCACGCTGTCGAGAAAGTGAGGAGCAGCAGTAGAAATAGGGGACAGGGCACGCATAGCGCAGGTGTTAGGTGAAGGTCGCGCGGTACTTGCATACCGCAGGTTAGTGCCCAATGCTACTACCCCAACATGATGCGAATATGATAAGCGCAGCCCCGCTTAAGCTGCTACAGCAGCCGAAAAGCCCTTTTTAGGCCCTCTTTAGCATTTTGCTGCTAGTTACTACCCCGGGAAAAAAAGCAAAAAAGAGGTGCCCAGCCCTTCGATGGAGTTGACCTCGATGCGGATGCCGTGCAGATCGGCAATGGTGCGGGCAATGGACAGCCCCAGCCCGTAGCTGTCCGGATCGGTGGTGCTGCCCTTATCGAAGCGGTGAAACAGGCGGGGCAGCTGCTCCTTGCTGATGCCCCGGCCCGTGTCGCGCACTTCCAGCACGTATCCGGCTGGGGCCTCGGGCCGCCCCAGCAGCATGATTTGCCCGCCTTCCCGGTTGTACTTGATGGCATTGCCGACCAGGTTGAACAGCAGGGTAAACAGCAGGCCGCGGTTGGCGCCCTGCACCACAAAGTCGGGCTGTACTTCCTGAGTCAGGGTGAGGTTCAGCACGGCCAGCCGATCCTGCACTTCCTCACTGACCTCGGCTACCAGCTGGGCCAGGGAGACGGTTTCGGTGCGCGGAAACTGGTCGTTTTCGATTTTGGAAATCATCAGCAACGACTTGATGATGGTGCGCAGCCGGTGCACCGTGCGTTGCGACTCCACCACCCGCAGCAGGTTTTCATCCGACAGGCTTTCGTCCGATAGCATGTTATCGAAGCGGTACTGCAGGGCGGCCAGTGGGGTAAGCAGCTCGTGGGAGGCGTCGGCAATAAACTTGCGTTCCTTGGAAAAGGAGGCCTGAATGGTGGTCATCATTTCCCGCAGGCTCTCATCGAGGTAGCGAAAGTCGTCGGTCGTCGTCGGGACGGGGTGAAGTTGAAGGCGGCCGGGTGGTGGGCATTCTTGAGCCGCTGCCGGATGATGACGTAAAACGGCTCGAGCAGGTAACGGAAAAAAGCCAGGTCGGCCAGGGTAGTCAGGGCCACGGCCGCCAGCAGGATGTAGAAGGCGTAGGTGCGGAAGTTGCGCTCCGTCTCGTCGATGCTGCCCGTGCTGCGCCCGATTTCGAGCAGATAGTATTTCGGGCCCTGGGCAAAGGAATAGCTCAGCACCCGGTACTCGACAATCTCATCTTCCACGGCCCGCTTCGAGTCCTCAATCACGTCGATGCGCGGTCCGGGCGGAATTTCCTCGAGCGAAATAAACTCCTCCTTGAGCAGGTTGTAGCTACCATACGACGACTGGTCGCCCTCAATAAAGGTGGAGATGCCGTTGCGGCGAATCAGGCGCAGCACTTTTTCCTTTTTCTGGGCTAGGCGGTTATCCGTCGATACCAGGGCCAGCCGACTCATTACCGGCGGCAGCACCACCACCAGCAGCAGCAGAATTACCACCCGCGAGAGGCCGTTAAATAAGGTGAATTTGGTGCTAAGCTTCAAAAGAGGAAGGATTTAGAATAGCAGGCAGCGGTATAAAAAAGGCCGTCATGCGGAGCGCAGCCGAGGCACTCTATCACCAAAGTAACTAGTTCCTCTGGTAGTAGAGATGCTTCGGCTGTGCGCCGCATGACGTGTGGTGTAAGCTATTCTGATTTTGGCCAATAAATACCTCACAGCCGGGCCCGGTAGCCCACGCCGCGTACGGTTTCGAGCCATTCCACGTCGGCCAGCTGCCCGAGCTTTTTGCGCAGGTTTTTGATGTGGGCGTCGATGTAGTTGGAGTCGAAGCCGGCTTCGGGCAGGTTGCCCCAGATATGCTCCGTCAGCTGCAGGCGGGTCATCACCCGGTTTTTGTGCAGCACCAGGTAGCTCAGCACGTCGAACTCTTTGACCGACAAGCTTACTTCCTGACCCTGGTGCAGCAGGCGGCGGGCCTGCAGGTCCAGCTCGAAGTCGCCGCAGCCCACCAGCGGCTTGTGCAAGCCAAAGCGGCGGCGCGTAATAGCGTGCATGCGGGCCAGCAGCTCGGGTAGGGAGAAGGGTTTGGCCAGGTAATCGTCGGCGCCCAGCTCCAGGCCGCCAATCCGGTCCTCTACCGCGCCCCGGGCCGTGAGGATGATAACGGCTGCCGTCAAATCGTTTTGCTTGGCTTCGGCCAGCACGTCGAGGCCGTCGCCATCGGGCAGGCCCAGGTCCAGCAGCACAAAGTCGAAGGGCGTGTCGGCCAGGTGGGAGCGGGCCTCGCGGGCCGTGCGGGCCACGGTGCAGGTAAAGTTTTGCTGGTGCAGGAAGATGCCCAGCTCGCGGGCCAGGGTGCGCTCATCTTCCACGATAAGAACCGTCATGACAAACTAAAAGGCAGCGAACTACAGGGTATACGAAACGCTGGTGGTGAAATAAGAGCGGGCGTGGGTCACGTCGTCGGGCAGCAAGTTAACCGGAATGGAATAGCGCCAGGCGGCCTGCACCGCTACGGCCCCGAGGTGGTAGGTTACCGGCACGCGCAGCTCGTAGGTCAGCACCCGAAAGCGCGTCACCGGGTTTTCGGTCGTGGTGGTAATGGTGGTAGTACCACCGCTGCCACTGCCGCCGCCACTGCCGGTTCCGCCATTTCCGTTGCCGTTTCCTTTGCCCTTACCCTTGCCGTTGCCAGGGTTGTTGCCACGCACAATCTGCTGCTCGATGCTGGTTTCCACGAAGTGCTGGGTGCCGGCCGCCACGCTCAGGCGGGGCTCAATAGCCACGTAGGCCTTGGGCGTGAACACCTTGTCGATTTCGAAATAGCGGGAGTTGTCGAGCACCAGGAAAAAGTCGTTGCTTTCCCCAAACAGGTAGGCCGCGTTCAGGCGCGAGTACACGTAGCCCCAGTCCCAGCCCACATAGGCGTCAATCGAGTTGTTGGTGCTGGACTTGACCAGGGGACTGTTGCGGGCAAACAGAAAGTGGGAATAACTCAGGGAGGCATCCACTGTCTTGGTCAGGTCGCCGTCCCAGCCCACCGACAGGTCGGTTTCGTCGATAAAGCTGGGCGTGTCGAACAGGTTGAAGCTCACCACCGAGCCCCAGATGCCGTAGCGGCTGGTATAGCTCAGCTCGGCGGCCGTGTAGGGGAAGCGCGTGGTTTGGGTGCGGCCAAAAAAGGAGGAGTTGGTGCCGTAGCTCAGCTCGGCCCGGACGCTGCCGCGCGGCTCCTCCTTGGGAGGAACGGGAGGCGGCGGAGGCGGTGGTGGAGGAACCGGCTTGACGGGCGCTTTTACCAGGACTTTCACCGGCGTTTTAACGACTACCGGCTGGGCGGGTACTTTTTTCTTTGGGGGCGTTGTGGTCGTGCGCGGCTTGGGTTTAGTGGTGCCCACGCTCTGACCGGCTGCCGCCAACCCAAAGCCCAACTGGGCGGTCAGCAGCAACCCCAGCAAACGGGGCAAGCCAAATAAAAAAGCCATATGCTCGCAATCAGTAGTGCTTAGTGCCCGCGGCCGTGGCTCCGGCCAGCACCCGCGCCCCGGCTGCCGCCGTTGCTGCTACTGCTGCGGGCACTGTGGCCGCCTTCGGCGCCTCTGCTACTACTACGAGCACTACGGGCCGAGCGTTCCGGTCGACTGCTGCGGGCCGAGTGGTCGGTGGACCGCTCGGCCGATGCGCCGCCCTCCACGCGCTGGGGTTTGCTCTGGCGCTGGGAGTGGGGCACGGCTTTTACCGGGGGCTGGGCGCTACCGCGCCCCGGCTTGTCGCCCTGTCGCAACAGGGCTTCCGGCCGGTAAGCCCGACTGGGCAGAGCGGCCGTCACCAGCACCAGCATACAAAGCAAACGAATCAAAATTGTCATGAAAAAGGGGCAAAGTCATCAGGCCCACAGCAACCTACTGCATTTTGAGCTCTCAAACACGCGTGAGCTGCGAAACAGTGCCGGCCAGCTTCTAATTTGGTCAGAAGTATGGCTGGCAGGAAAGCGTGAGATGCAAAATTAGCGCTCCAAACGGTGACCATTGCCATTACCGCGGCCAGTTTGGTGCGCGCTGCTACCCCCGTGCAAGCCATGGCTCCGGGTGCCGCGTGCTACCCGCCCACCCTGCGGCCGTTGAGCCGAGCGGCCCGAGCGGGCTACTGCACTTACTGCCGCGCCCCGAGCCGGGCCGCGCAGCGTAGTGCCCTGCGCTACGGCCTGCACCTGCTGTCCGTGGTTGGATTTGGGCGCTAGTTGCTCGGGGCTGGGCTCAGTTAAGTCTTTCCGTTTTGCTTCATCCTGCTGACGCTCGGCCGAGGTGGGTTTGGCTGCGCGCTGGGCGTCGGTCACAGGCGTTTGGGCCTGGGCGGCAAACGAGCAAAACAGGGCGGCGAGGGCGAAAACCAACTTTTTCATGGGAGCAAAGCTTAATTAGGAAGGGAATGCATCAAACCTAGCTCGGCAACATGATGTGAAAATGATAAGCCCCGGGTTTGCCTTATCTTCCCGCCACCTCTTCTGCCGGCCACCGGCAGGGTTAGCGCATTAGCGGTAAAATTTGCCTTATTAGTCCACAAAATGGGGCGGAGCTTGGGGCATGCCCGCATACATCAGGTAAGTATATACAAGACAACAGATGCAGATAGGAATCGACAGTTTCGCAGCGCTGCTGCTGGATAACGGTACCGGGACCCAGCTCAGCGGGGCCCAGGCCATGGGGCAGCTACTGGACCGGATTGAGCTGGCCGACCAGGTCGGGCTGGACGTGTTTGGCATCGGGGAGCACCACCGCCCCGAATACCTGGACTCGGCGCCGGCCGTGATTCTGGCCGCCGCCGCGGCCCGTACCAAGCAGATTCGCCTCACCAGCGCCGTAACCGTGCTTAGCGCCGCCGACCCGGTCCGCGTGTTTCAGCAGTTTGCCACCCTAGATTTGATTTCGCAGGGCCGGGCCGAAATGGTGGTGGGCCGGGGCTCGTCCGTCGAGGCGTTTCCTCTGTTTGGCTTCGACCTCGACGACTACGACGCGCTGTTCACCGAAAAGCTGGAGCTGCTGCTGGCCATTCGCGAAAATGAGCGCCTGCGCTGGAGCGGCAAATTCCGGCCCGCGCTGACGGGCCAGGGTATCTACCCGCGGCCGGTTCAGAGTCCGCTGCCGATTTGGCTGGGCGTGGGCGGCACGCCTCAGTCGTTTGCCCGGGCCGGCACGCTGGGCCTGCCTCTGATGGTGGCCATCATCGGAGGCGAAACCCACCGCTTCCGTCCCCTGGTCGACCTGTACCGGGAGGCCGGCCGCCGCGCTGGTTTTACGCCCGAGCAGCTGCCGGTGGGTTTGCATTCATTGGGCTACGTGGTCGAAACCACGGAGGAGGCTGTGGAAAGCTTCTACCCCGGCTACGCCCGCACCTTCAGCAGCCGGGCCCGGGAGCGGGGCGGTTCGCCCGTTACCCGGCCCCAGTTTGATGCCCAAGCCGGCCCGACGGGTGCCCTGCTGGTTGGCAGCCCCGAGGAAGTAGCGGCCAAGATTCAACGGCACAGTGAGGCTTTGGGCGGTATCACGCGGGTCACGTTTCAGATGGACGTGGCCACGCTGCCCCACGCGCAGTTGCTGCGGGCCATTGAGTTGCTGGGCACGCGCGTAGCTCCCTTGCTGCGCTAAAAAGCCCGGTGAAGGGGTTAAATGCCGTTGCCGGCTAGGAAATGTAAAAGGCCCGCTTCTACTTTAGAAGTGGACCTTTTACACGATGGTGGGGCTAGGCTAGGTCAATGAAGAAAGTGGTGCCCTCGTTTTCCTTGCTTTCCAGCCATATCTGGCCTTCGTGCAGCTCCACAATTTGCTTGGTAATGAACAGGCCCAGTCCGGTCGTGGTGTCGCCGTAGAGGCCGGGCCGGGACGCTGAGGTGAACTTCTCGAAGACGTGGGGCTGCAAGTGCTGAGGAATGCCCAGGCCCGTGTCGTGCACCGTGAGGCGGGTGCGGCCCTCGTGCTGCCGGAGCGTGACGCGAATCTTGCCGCCGGCCGGGGTAAACTTGAAGGCGTTGGAAAGCAGGTTGTCCAGGATGCGGCCAAACTTTTCGGCGTGAATATCGGCGTACACGGGCTCCGGCGGGCACTCCAGAATCAGGTCAATTTTCTTTTCCCGGGCCGTAACGCGAAACACCACTAGGCTTTCTTCCAGAAAGGTCCCGAGGTTAGTGCGGTGTCGTTCGGAGCGGGTCGACTCCAACTGCCCCAGGAAAAGTACATCCTTAAGCAGGGTATTGGCTTTTTTGCAGGCCGCCTCAATCAGCGTCAGTAGCTCCTGCACATCCTGCTGCGCCGAGGGTGGGGCAATGCCGCGCACGCTTGGGTTGTCGCGCAGGATGTCCACCACCATTTCAATATTGTACAGCGGGCTTTTCAAATCGTGGGCGGCCAGCTGCAGAATCGTTTCCTGCGCATCGTAAAGGCGCTTGTGCCCCGCTTCCAGCTGCTTACGCTCGGTTATGTCCTCCAGGGTGGTATAACCCAGCTCGCCTCCGTCGTCGGGGAAAAGCACGGAGGTAACCCGGCACCAGAAAGTGGAGCCGTCGGGCCGCACCAGGCAGGTTTCGAGCACAAAGCTGGGCTCCTTGTGCGCCCACAGCCGCTGCTGCAGCTTGGTCCAGTCGGCCAGGTGGTCGGGGTGGGAAAACTCCAGAATGCGCCGGCCCACCACCTGGTCGGCGTTTCCCAACCCGAGCATGGTGGCCAGGGCCTGGTTGGCTTGCAGAATCTTCAGGTTCGGGTCAATGATTTTCTGGCCCAGAGGCGAATTCTCGAACACCGTCCGAAACCGGTCCTGGCTGCGCTGATAGTGCTGGTCGGTTTCCCGTTGAGCCTGATTTTCGGCTTGCTCTTTCTGTAGCCGGCTATTTTGCTGTTCCAGGCCTTCCTGATCCGGGCCGCGAGTGCTACTGCCGGGAGTAGGGGATAAAGAATCTGTAGCCATAGAAAAAATTAAAATCGCGCCTAAGTGCTGGTAAAGATACAGCTTTGGGCAACCACTAGCAGTGGGAACGAGATTTTGGCCCCGAATACGCGGCAGAGCACTATCTTTCCCGCAAAGTGCCTTGTGAAGAACTACTCTGCCCCCGGGGCGGTTGTAAGACTAGAATCTAATTTTTATGCAAAAACTTTCCAGTGTTCTGCTTGTCGATGATGACCCCACGACCAATATTCTAAATGAACGATTACTCAAAGGGCTGGGCGTAGCAGAGGACTACCTTACTGCCCACGACGGGGCAGAGGCTCTACAAGTGCTGGACGAGCTAGCAACCCGGGCTACACCGGTGAATCCGGTATTGGTGCTGCTCGATGTAAAAATGCCCGGAATGGACGGTATGACTTTTCTGGAGTCGTACCAGGGCTTGTCGCTGGCGCAGCAGCAGGCCGTGGTTATTGTGCTGCACACGGCCTCCATGCAGTCCAAGGACTTGAATCGGCTGGACGAGCTGCCTGTAGCCGGCTTGGTGAGCAAACCCTTGACCAAGGAAAAGGTAGACACGATTCTCAAGCTGCATTACCAGCGCCAGTTCCCGGCTAGCTAAAGCATGTAGGGTACCGAACCAAGGGTTCTAAATCGGGTTGGCTAAGTCTACGACTTAAGGTCAAAAACCGCGTTAGTTCTCCTGGTGAAGGGCTTTTTACAGCAGCACTACCCGGATGCCGGAATCGGTTAAGGCAAAGTTCGGCAAGTGTGCGGCGGGATTGGGTAAACCCGAAATCCAGTGCCTAGGTGCAAATTATGCAAGAACCAGGACGGATTTCGTACCAACTTCGGCATCAGCAGACTGTTCCTTTGTAGGGTGATTCCAGGGCTTGTCGCTTACTCCCAGGACCTGCCCGGTTGCTCAATCTTCATCACCTATGGAGTCTACAATCAAAACCGAAACCCTCGACATCGAAGGAATGACCTGCGCCTCGTGCGCTTCCTTTGTCGAAAAGTCCCTGACCCGTACACCCGGCGTACAGAGGGCCGTGGTCAACTTTGCCACGGAAAAGGCCACTGTCGACTATTTACCTGCTCAGGCCAGCCCGGCCACGCTGAAAGAGGCCGTTGTGCAGGCCGGTTACGGCGTGACGGAGCGCGCCCCAGACACCAGTGCCGCCGACCGCCAGGCCGAAATCGATGAGCAGAAAGCCCGGGCCTATGCTCAGCTCAAGCGCCGGTTTTGGGTAGCAACTGGCTTGGCCATCGTTATCATGCCCCTGAGTATGCTCATGCTCTGGCCCGCTATGATGCAGCGCGTGAACATGCAATGGCTTAATTACGGATTGCTGCTGCTTACGCTGCCCGTGCTGCTTTACAGTGGGCGGGAGTTTTACACCTCGGCTTGGAATGGCTTCCGCCACCGCGCCGCCAACATGGATACCCTCATTGCCGTGGGCACCGGCGCCGCGTTTCTGTACAGCCTGGCCGCCACCGTAGTTCCGGGCTTTTTCACAAGTCGCGGCCTGATGCCGGAAGTGTACTACGACACTACGGCTACCATCATTGCCCTAATTCTGCTGGGTAAAGTGCTGGAGCTGCGGGCGAAGACGCAGACGTCGGCTGCTATTAAGTCCTTGCTGGGCTTGCAGGCCAAAACGGCCCGCCTCGTGCGCCCCGGCGGACAGGAAATCGACGTGCCCATTGAGCAGGTACAGCTCAATGACCTCATCGTAGTGCGGCCCGGCGAGAAGGTGGCCACCGACGGCATCCTTGAGGAAGGCCACTCGGCCGTGGACGAGGCCATGCTAACCGGGGAAAGCCTGCCGGTGGAGAAAAAAATCGGGGACCCAGTCTTTGGGGCTACGCTCAATAAGACCGGGTCCTTCCGCTTCCGCGTCACCAAGGTCGGCGCTGATACCATGCTCTCCCAGATTGTGAAGCTGGTAGAAGACGCTCAGGGCAGCCGGGCCCCCATTCAGCGCCTGGCCGATAAAGTCAGCGCCATCTTCGTGCCCACCGTGGTTTGCATTGCCATCCTGACCTTCGTGCTCTGGTTTGATCTGGCCCCGGTGGAAGCTCGTCTGCCGCTGGCCCTGGTCAACTTTGTAGCCGTGCTCATCATTGCCTGCCCCTGCGCTCTGGGGCTGGCCACGCCCACGGCCATCATGGTCAGCACCGGCAAAGGCGCTGAGCACGGTGTGCTGATTCGCAATGCGGAGGCGCTGGAAAAGGCATACCAAGTTAACACCGTGCTCCTCGACAAAACGGGCACCATTACCCGCGGGGAGCCCGCCGTGACGGACTTTGTGCCAGCCGCTGGACAAACCGCTAGCGAGTTGCTGCAGATCGTGGCGGCAGTAGAGCGGCAGAGTGAGCACCCGCTGGCCGAAGCCGTGGTGCGCTACGCCGATGCTCAGCAAGCCCAGACTATTCCTGCCACCGGCTTTCGAGCCGTGGAGGGTAGGGGCGCCACAGCCACTGTGAACGGGCAAGCTGTGCTTATTGGCAACTTCCGCCTGCTCGACGAGGCCGGTATCGTCCTGCCTGCGGCTGTGCGCCAGCAGGCGGATGCCTTGCTGGCCCAGGCCAAAACGGTGCTCTATATTGCCGTAGCCGGTCAGGTAGCCGGCCTGCTGGGCGTAGCCGATACAGTCCGCGACACGTCGGCCGCGGCCATCCAGCGGCTGCAGGGCATGGGTATCGAAGTGGTGATGATGACCGGCGACAATCCTCAAACGGCCGCCCAGGTCGCCGCCCAGGTCGGTATTACGCGCTACTTCGCCGAGGTGCTGCCCCAGGATAAGGCTGGTAAAGTGAAAGAGCTCCAGGCCGAAGGCCGCGTGGTAGCCATGGTCGGCGACGGCATCAACGACGCGCCCGCGCTGGCTCAGGCCGACATCGGCTTGGCCATGGGTGGCGGGACCGACGTAGCCATGGAAGCCGCGGGCATCACCCTGATGCGCTCTGACCTGCAAGGAGTAGTCACGGCTATTGAGTTGAGCCGGCAAACGATTCGTACGATCAAGCAGAACCTGTTTTTCGCCTTCATCTACAACACGCTCGGCATTCCCGTTGCCGCCGGCCTGCTCTACCCGGTCTTTGGCTGGCTACTCTCGCCCATGCTGGCCGCCGGCGCTATGGCCCTGAGCTCGGTGTCGGTGCTGACCAACTCGCTTCGCCTGCGCAGTTTTTCCCCTCTTAAGAACTAGGTATGGACACAACAGAAATCATCGTTACCCTGACGGGTTTGGCGTTGGCGGGGTTTGTCATCTGGTACTTCTTCTTTTCGGCCCGGCAGACAGCCAGCGCCGTTTCCTCATCCAGTGGCGTGCGGGAAGTCGGCATCACCGTGAAGGGCGGGTACTCGCCCGACGTGATTGAGGTAGAGCGCGGCAAGCCGGTGCAGCTGAGCTTTTACCGCGACGAGGAAAACAGTTGTTCGGAAGAATTGCTCATGCCCGATTTCAGCATCCGGCGCGATTTGCCAGCCTTCAAAACAACTCTCGTGGAGCTGTTGCCTCAGCAGGCCGGCACCTTTCCGTTCACCTGCGGCATGGGTATGCTGCGCGGCAGCCTGGTAGTTAAATAAGCAGGTGTGACGAATCTTGAGCTTCATCCCGGGTTTACGCTGCCTGCACCCGGCACCCACCGGCTGCTTGCTTTACCTGTTTTCGTTAAGCTCCTGCATAATTTCTGCAAATAGCCGCGTGGATTTGAGCCGGTCTTCCAGGGCGTACATACTGGAAGCGGTAATGAGCTCATCGGCCCGCGTTTCGACCAGAAATGCTTGTAGCTGCTGCTTGACGGTTTGCTTGCTGCCGACAAAGGAATACTTGAGCATCTGGTAGACAGAAGGGTGTTGCCACATTTCTTGCAGTTCTTCGGTCATATCTGTCGGCGGCTGCATGGGCTCTTTCGTTCTCCCCGTCAACATTCCGACAAACATCCGGATGACGCTCGTGAACTGTCGTTGGGCTTCTTCGTCGGTATGGGCCACGTAGGCGTTGATGGCCACAATGGTATACGGATGGCTCAGCGCCGCCGAAGGCTGAAACTCGGCGCGGTAAATCCGGAGCGCCTGGTGTAAGTGCGTGGAAGCAAAGTGGCTGGCAAACGCGTAGGGCAGGCCCATTTTGGCCGCCAAGTGGGCGCTATCGGTGCTGGAACCCAAGATGTACAGGGGCACCTCGGTGCCCTCGGCTATCGGGACCCGCACGGCGGCCTGCTTGTTGGCAGGAGAGAAGTAGGTCTGGATTTTGCTGATTTCCTGCGGAAAGGCCTGGGCTGCCTGCATGAAATCCGAGCGGATGGCCTTCGCGGTCGGTGAGTCGGTACCCGCCGCCCGGCCCACCCCCAAATCGATGCGGCCGGGATAGAGTCGCGCCAGGGTGCCAAATTGCTCGGCCACAATCAAGGGCGAGTGATTAGGCAACATGATGCCGCCAGAGCCCACCCGGATGGTCGTCGTATTTTCAGCCACGTACCCGATGAGCAGGGGAGGCGCGTTGCTACCAATATTATCGGAGTTATGATGTTCGGCCAGCCAGTAGCGGGTGTAGTGGGCGGCTTCGGCGGCCTGCGCCAGCGCCAACGAATTGTTCAGGGTCTGCTTTATCGTATCGCCTTGGGAGACGATGGCAAGGTCTAAAATGGAATAAGCAACCGAGGGCTTTTCAGCGCGGCTCGACTCATTGATGGGCGTAGGCATACTTCTTTAGATAAGTGGCCGCTGGTAACAGCAGGGGGCAGTTTAAACGGTTCGGAACGCTGGTTTTGGTAGCTCAAGATTTCCCCGCAGAATTTCGGCTTCGTATTCCGTATGGAAGAGGCCACGCTGCTGCAGAATGGGCACCACCAGTTCGATAAAGTCTTGTAGCCCGTGGGGATGGTCTTGCCGAACCATGAACAGGTCAATGGCCCCGGCCTCGTACCACCGCTGTATTTCCGTGGCGACTCGCTCGGCCGAGCCCATAAACAAGGGGACGGGGGTGTGCGAGTACGGGCCCAGCGCGCGGATTTCTTGATACTTCTGGTAGGCCTCGGCATCGGTGCGGCCCACGATGGAGTTTTGCGACACCGCCCGCACGAAGCCTTCAGGCCGCCGACCTTTTTCAACCAGCTTCGCGGTCAGTGCATTCGCAAGCAATAATGTTTCCTCGAAGGTGCTGCCCGCCATGAATACGCCATCGGTGTAGGACGTGGCCAGGTCCACGAAGGTGGGGGAGCTACCGGCCATGTACAAAACCGGCCGGCCCTGCACCGAGCGGCTGAGGTTCAGCGGCCCGTCCACCGAGAAGTACTTACCCCGGTAGTTGACGGGGTGCATCTTGCGCGGATTTAGAAACACGCCGCTTTGCTTATCCCTGGGGAAGGCGTCGTCCTCGTACGTGTCCCACAAACCCAGCAGTATCTCCAGAAATTCCTGGTGCATGGGGTACTGGTCGGCTTTGCCCAGGTGGCCCCGGCTGAAGTTGACCATCCCGCCGGGGTTGGAAGTGATGGCGTTCAGCGAGGCCCGTCCCTTGCTGAGTTTGTCCAGCGACAAGACCTGCCGGGCCAGGTTATACGGGTCGGTGTAGGAGGTCGAGGCCGTCAGGGAGAGGCCTATGCGCTCCGTTTTCATGGCGAGAGCCGACATGAGCGTCCCGCCCTCGAACATGCTCAGGTAGTAGGGAATGTTGCCGGGCCCGACGTGGCTGACATCGTACAAAAACAGGGTCTCAAACTTGGCCTGCTCCGCCAGCTGCGCCTGTTGAATGAAGAAATCGATGTTTTCGCCGGCGTCGGCGGGCATGGCGGGGTGGCGCCAGGAGGAAAAATTCCATCCTGGCCCATCAATGACCGCGGCCAGCTTTAAGGTTTTTCTGTTGTTCATTTCATGGAGTATAAATGTGGCGCTAGGGCATCTTCAGCAACTGCAGAAAGCTTTCCAACTCCTGCAGCTTTTCCATATTGATAGTCAAGTACATGTTGCGACCCTCTTTACACGAATGGACCAGCCCTGCATCAACCAGCGCCTTCACGTGCTGAGACATGGAGGGCTGGCTGATGGGCACGAACTCATACAGATTGGCGCATCCCAGCCGCTGCGCCCGCGCTATTTCCTGCAGCATGCGCAGGCGGTTCGGGTCGCTCAGCGACTTGGCTAGCTTGACAAGGGACTTGGTATCCATAGCAGTGGGGTGGGAATTGGAGAATTTGGCTTGGCATTCGCGGGTCGAAGTAGCGCGCGTTAACAGAGCGGATAGCTGCTGGTAAGCAGGCGGCTACTGCCAGCCGCCACCCACGGCCCGGTACAGCTCCACGTTGGCTTCGAGTTGGGTGCGCTTGAGCGAGGCCAGCTCCAACTCGCTTTGCAGCGCGTTGCTTTGGGCCGTGATGACTTCCAGGTAGCTGGCCAGGCCGCTGCCGAAGAGCAGGTTGGCGTTCCTGGTAGCCTCGCGCAGCGTACGCACCCGCTCGGTGGCCAGGGCCTGCTGGGTTTGGGTGCGCTCCACCTGCCCGAGGGCATCCGATACCTCACCCACCGCCACCAGCACCTGCTGCCGGAACTGGATGACGGTACGCTCCCGGTCAATCTGAGCCTGCTGGTACTGGGCGCGCAGGGCCCCGCGCTGAAACAGCGGCTGCGTGAGCCCCCCGACGACCGTGCCAAACAGCGAGGCTGGCAGGCTAAACCAGTTGCTGAGCTGGAAGGCGTTGAGGCCGCCCTGAGCGGTGATGGTCAGCGCGGGGTAGAGCTGGGCCTTGGTGTAGCCCACCGCGGCGTTGGCCCGGTCCAGGGCCAGCTCGGCGCTGCGCACGTCGGGCCGCCGGGCCAGCAGGGCGGCCGGCACCCCTGCCGCCGCCACCACCGGCACTCGCAGCCGCAGCAGGTTGCCGCTGCGGCTGATGCCACCCGGCAGGCGCCCGGCCAAGATACTCAGCGCATCTTCCTGCACGGTAATAGCCTGCTCCAGCTGCGGGACGAGGCCGGCGGCCGTGAGGCGCTGCACCTCTACCTGCTGCACGGCCAGCGCCGTCACCTGACCAGCTCTAAACTGCAGCCGGGTGAAGCGCAGGGTGCTGTCGGTGAGGGCCACGTTGCGCCGGGCCACTTCCAGCTGGGTGTCGAGCATCAGCAGGTTGTAGTAGCCCTGGGCTACCTGGGCCACCACCTGGGTTTGCACGGCCTTGCGGGCCTCCTGGCTTTGCAGGTAGGCGGCCAGGGCCTCCTGCTTGCGGCTGCGGATTTTGCCCCAGATGTCGGCTTCCCAGCTTAGGGCCGCCGCCAGGTTGTAGTCCTCAATGTGCTTGGTGCCCAGAAACTGGGTGAGGGAAATGCCGTTCAGGCTGTTGCCCGAAGGCCGGTTGGTGGTCACGCCCGCCTGCAGCGTGGCGGCCGGCAGGTAGCCCAGGCGGGCCTGCCGGAGGGTCGTCTGTGCCGAGGCAATGTTCTGCAGGGCCAGCTGCAAATCGTTGTTGCGCACCGTGGCGCTGTCGAGCAGCTGTTGCAAAGCTGGCTCGGTGAAGAAGCTCCGCCACGGCAGGCTGGCCACGGAGGCCGTATCAGCGGTGGGGCGGTGCGGTAGGTAGCGGGCAGGGGCAGCGCGGGCAGGGGCAGGTCTTTCGACACCTGGCAGGCCGCCACCAGCAGCAGGATGACCAGCAGCAGCGGGAGCCGGAGCCAGGGTTGGGTACGTTGGGTTGTCATGGGAATTAGCGGGCCGCGGCGTGGGCCGGCATAGGCTCGTGCGAGGCCCGGGCCGCCCGGTCGGGCGCTCCGCTGAGGCGTTCGTTCAAGCGTTGAAAAATCACAAACAGCAAGGGGATGAGGAACAAGCCCAGCACCACACCCGTGAGCATGCCGCCGGCGGCCGCGATGCTGATGGAATGGTTGCCGAGGGCCGAAGGTCCTTGCGCCCGCATCATGGGCAGCATGCCGGCCACGAAGGCCAGCGAGGTCATCAGGATGGGGCGCAGGCGCGAGGCCGAGGCGTTGAGCGCGGCGCGCACCAGCGGCTCGCCGCTGCGGCGGCGCTGCAAGGCAAACTCCACGATGAGGATGGCGTTCTTGGCCAGCAGGCCGATGAGCATAATCAGGGCCACCTGCACGTAGATGTTGTTAGTGATGCCCGCGAAGCCGATGGCGGCAAACACCCCCACCATGCCCGCCGGCAGCGACAGCAGCACCGCGAAAGGCAGGATGTAGCTTTCGTACTGCGCCGCCAGCAGGAAGTACACGAACACGATACACATCAGAAACACCACGGTGGACTGCCCGCCCGACGAAATTTCCTCGCGCGTCAGGCCCGAAAACTCGTAAGTATAGCCCGACGGAAGGTGCCGCTCCGCCACGGCCTCCACCGCCTTGATGGCGTCGCCGGTGCTGTAGCCCGGCTTAGGCATGGCGTTGATGGTCAGGGAATTGAAGAGATTGAAGCGCGAGGCCGTTTCGGGCCCGAACACCCGCTTGAGCCGCACTAGGGTGCGCAGGGGCACCATCTCGCCCCGGTCGTTTTTCACCGATACTCCGTTCAGGGCCGTCAGGTCGGCCCGGTCGGGCTGGTCGGCCTGCACAATCACGCGGTAATACTTGCCGAAGCGGTTGAAGTCCGAGGCCTGGGCGCTGCCGAAGTAGGCCTGCATGGTTTGCAGCACGCGCTGCACGCTCACGCCCAGCTGGGCGGCTTTTACCTCGTCGACCTCGGCTTCGAGCTGCGGGTAATCGGCCCGGAACGAGGTGAAGGCCATGCCGATGGCCGGCTGCTTCATCAGCTCGCCGATAAACTCCTGGCCCACCTGCCCGAGCTTGGGCAGCGGGCCGCCGTTACGGTCTTGCAGCACCATTTCCAGCCCCTCCACGTTGCCGAAGCCCGGTACGGTGGGCGTGGTAAAGACGAAGGTGTCGGCCCCTTTGATGGTCGCCGCCTTTTCGCGCATCGTCGCCATGATGGCATTGATGTCCTGCACCGCCCCGCGCTCCTGAGTGGGCTTCAGGATGACAAAAGCCGTAAGGGCCGAGGCGCTGTTCGAGGACGTCAGGATGTTGAAGCCCGAGAGCAGGTTGATGCTGGCCACGGCCGGCATGGCTTGCAGCTGCTGCTCGATTTGCGCGGCAATCTGGTTGGTGCGGTCGAGCGACGAGCCCGCCGGTAGCGCCATCGAAATGCCGACAAAGCCCTGGTCTTCGGAGGGGATAAAGCCGGTGGGCGTACGCTTGGCCAGCCAGCCGGTAAGCGCCACCACCAGCACCAGGCCGCTCAGGCCCACCCACTTGTGGCGCACCAGAAACTTGATGCTGCCCACGTAGCGGTCGGTGAGCCGCTCGAAGCTGCGGTTGAAGCCCGCAAAAAACCGGGTCTTGAACGTGCTGGGCGCGGGGTGCTCCGCGTCGTGGTCGTGCGGCGCGTGCTTGAGAAACAGCGCCGCCAGGGCGGGGCTCAGCGTCAGTGCGTTGACGGCCGAAATGATGATGGCAATGGCCATCGTGAAGGCAAACTGCCGGTAGAACACCCCCGTCGAGCCGTCCATAAAGCCCACCGGTAAGAACACGGCGGCCATGACCAGGGTGATGGAAATGATGGCCCCGGTAATTTCGCGCATGGCGTGGGCCGTGGCCTTCTTGACCGAGTGCGCGCCGGCTTCCAGCTTGCTGTGCACGGCCTCGACCACCACAATGGCGTCGTCGACCACGATGCCGATGGCCAACACCAGCGCGAAGAGCGTGAGCAGGTTGATGCTAAAGCCCACCAGCTGCATGAAGAAGAACGTGCCCACGATGGCTACCGGCACGGCAATGGCCGGAATCAGCGTGGAGCGGAAGTCCTGCAGGAAGATGAACACCACCAGAAACACCAGTACAAACGCCTCAATCAGGGTGTGCTCGACCTGCTCGATGGAGGCATCCAACGCCGTTTTGGTGCTGTAGAGCATCTGCTGCTTCACGCCTTTCGGCAAATCTTTTTCCAGCTTCTGCATGGCCTTCGCCACGGCAATCTGCAGCTCGTTGGCGTTCGAGCCGGCGCTCTGGAAGATGCCGACGTTGATGCCTGGCTTGCCATCAATGCGCACGTCCCCGTTGTAGGTGGCCGCGCCGAACTCCACCCGGGCCACGTCCTTGAGGCGCAGCATCGAGCCGTCGGCGTTGGCCCGGAGCACCATGTTTTCGTAGTCCGTGGGCTGGCTGCGCTTGCCCTTGTACTTGATGACGTACTCAAACGCTTCCTGGCTGCTTTCGCCCAGGCGGCCGGGGCGGCCTCCAGGTTGTTGGCCTGGATGGCGGCCATTACCTCGGCCGGCGTCAGGTTGTAGCTGGCCAGCTGGGCCGGCTTCAGCCAGACGCGCATGGCGTAGGCGCGGTTGCCCCCAAACAGCGCGGCCGACCCAATGCCCGGAATGCGTTTCAGCTCCGGCACCAGGTTGATTTGCGCGTAGTTCGTCAGGAAGGTCTGGTCGTATTGCTTGGGGTCCTCGGAGTAGAGGTTCAAGATGACCACCAAGCTGTTCTGCTGCTTGGCCACGGTCACGCCCTGTTGCACCACCTCGGCCGGCAGCTGGCTGGTGGCCTGCGCCACCCGGTTCTGCACGTTCACGGCCGCCTGGTCGGGGTCGGTGCCCAGCTCGAAGTTGACGCTGATAACCAGCGAGCCGTCGTTGCTGGCCGTCGAGCTCATGTACATCATGTGCTCGACGCCGTTGATGGACTCTTCCAGCGAAGGGGCCACCGAGCGCAGCAGGGTTTCGGCGTTGGCGCCGGGATACACGGCCGTCACCTGTACCACGGGGGGCGCAATGTCGGGGAACTGCTGGAGCGGCAGCTTCCACAAGGCCAGCGCGCCCATTATCACCAGCAGAATGGAGATGACCGTGGCCAGCACGGGCCGCTCAATGAATACTTTGAACATGCTATGCTGGATTAATTCTGAACGGAGGAAGCCGGGGACTGGCCGGGCGCGACGGCCACACTGGGCTGGGTCGGCTGAATAACCTGGCCTTCCTGCAAGTGGTCCACGCCCTGCAGTACAATCCTCTCACCGTCTTTCACGCCCGCGCGCACCAGGTAGTTGGCGCCGCTCTTGCCCTCGATGGTGAGGGCCCGGCGGCTGACGCGGTTGCTGTCGCCGAGCGCGTACACGAACACTTTGTCCTGCAACTCGACGGTGGCCGCGGCCGGCACCAGCAGCACGTTGGGGTGCGTCAGGGGCAGCCGGATGGTGCCCGTGTTGCCCGAGCGCAGCAGGCCGTCGGCGTTGGCAAACGTGGCCCGCAGGGTAATGGCGCCCGTCGTGCGGTCAAACTGCCCGGCCACCACGTCCACCTTGCCCCGCGTGGGGTAAGTGCTTTGGTCGGAAAGCACCAGGGTGGCGGGCGGCAGGTGCCGGAGCTTTTCCTGCAGCGTGCGGCCCGCGTACTGGGTACGGAAGGCGCTGAAGTCGTCTTCGCCCAAAGCGAAGTAGGTGTGCACCTCGTGCACGTCGGAAAGCTGCGTCAGGGCCTGGGCATCGGTGGGACCCACCAAGCTGCCCGGTTTGGTTTGCAGCCGCCCCAGGTAGCCGCTGACGGGTGCCGTGATGGTGGTATAGCCCAGGTTGATGCGGGCACTGCTGACCGCGGCCTTGGCGCGCTGCAGGTTGGCCTGGGCCACCGTGAGGGCCGCCTGGGCCGTTTTCAGCTGCACCTCGGAAACGACCTTGTTTTGCACCAGCGGCGCATACCGGTCCACTTCCACCTGCGCACTGGTGACGGCCCCGGCCGCGGCCTGCTGGGCGGCCAGGGCGTTGTTGAGTTGCTCACGGTAGGGCGCGTCGTTGATTTTAAACAGCGGCTGGCCTTTGCGCACCGCCGCGCCTTCCTCGACGAGGATGCGCTCAAGCACTCCCGTTACCTGCGGCCGAATCTCTAGGTTCACCACGCCTTCAATGGAGGCCGGGTAATCCTGGTACGTAGTTTCGGTGCCGGTGCGCACCGGGGCCACCGGCAGGGCCGGGGGTGCCACCGCTTGCTGGGGAGCCTGCTGCTCGGCGCAGCCCGCCAGCAACAGCGTGCCGGCCAGAAGAGAAAATACTTTCATAAAGTAGGAGCCCGTGAAGAAGGTTCGGGGCGTGGTTGAGAGTGAAGCAGGAGAGAATAAATACCTTTTTAATAAACAGATAATTATGTGATTATGTGATAAGGCAAAAAAAAGCGCCTTGAAGGCTACCCGGATGCGGCTGCAAAGATATCGAGCATAAATTCATAAGCAATCAATTATGTTTCGAAAAAAAGAAAAACCCGCTGCCGGGGCTAACGGGTCAAGATGTTGCTTACTGGGGAGCAGAGACTGGTTTAAGCAGTTGCAGGAAGTCTTCCAACTCCTTAAGCTTTTCCGCATTGATGGACATGCACATGTTCCGGCCTTCTTTGTGCGACTCAATCAAGCCCGCCTCGGAGAGGGCTTTGAGGTGCTGAGACATCGAGGGCTGGCTGATAGGCACGTGTTGAAACAAGTCAGCACAGACCGCAATTTCCCCTTTTGCAATTTCCTGCAACAAGCGAAGACGGGTAGGGTCGCTGAGGGATTTGGCTAGTTTGACGAGGGACTTGGTATCCATAGAAGACAAAGGTAAGCAATGTCCTTAACTCATGCGCATGGGTTAATGCTTTGTAACCGGTAGCGTGTTAAAATGGTTCGGGCACGCGGGTTTAGTGGGTGCAGTTAAGAAATTGCCCTCCCTAAACTGAATTGCCGCGTTTACCTCCGGACTGTTTTGCTGTGCAAGAACTGGCCCTACTGCGCCGGCATCGTTGCCGGCAACGATTGCACAAATAAGAAGGCTAGAACGGGCATCGGATGGGGCAAGTGGGAGGTACTATTAACGGATTATTCCTGTGCCTCACCCATTTGGCCTCTTATGCAAAGTACCCTTACTCGTCAGGTCCTGCCCACTCAATTCTGGGTGCTGGTCGGCTTTTTCCTGTTTGCCTTTCCCTTCGGATCTTTCGCGCAGGTGTTTGACATGACCGTGGCCCAGGACGGCACCGGCAATTACACCACGGTGCAGGCCGCCATCAACGCTGCGCCTACGGGCCGCACTACGCCCTTTACCATCTTCATCACAAACGGTACGTACCGGGAGCGGGTGACGATTCCGGCCAACAAGCCGTTTTTGCAGCTGATAGGGGAGAGTGTGGCCAATACCCGCATCGCCTTCAACCTGGCCAACGTACCTTCGTTCCCCGGCAACACGTCCACCGTCATTATTAATGCCTCGGACATTACGGCGGTGAATATCACCTTCGAAAACTTCTGGGAGAGTCCCCGCAGGCCCTGGCCATGTACACCACCGGCGACCGGATAGCCTTCAAGAACTGCCGCTTTCTGGGTGGGCAGGACACGGTACAACTCAACTCGCAGGCCGGCAACCGCAATTATTTCAAGGACTGCTACATCGACGGCGTAGTCGACTTCATCTTCGGCGCGGGCCGGGGTGTGTTCGAGAACTGCATCATCTACGCCCGCACCCGGCGCGACGGCGGCCCAGGCGGCTACATCACGGCGGCCAACACCCAGCCCGGACAGCCCTACGGCTTCGTGTTTCGGAACTGCATCATCCCCGAAAACCGGGGCACGACGACCTACACGCTCGGCCGCCCCTGGCAGAACGACTCCGGCTCGACGCCCACGGACCGCTCCCACACCAAAGTCGTGTGGCTTAATACCACGATGGGCAACTCCATCAAGCCCGCGGGCTGGCAGGTGTGGGACGCCGGCACCGTGACCAGCGTCATCCAATACGCCGAGTACAAGAGCCGGGATTTCAGCGGCAACCTGGTCAACATTAGTCAGCGCGTGCCCTGGTCTATCCAGCTCGCCGACGCGGACACCGTGAACTACACCCGCGCCGCCGTGCTCGGCAACTGGAACCCGTGCAGCGTGTTGCCCAACTTCTGCACCAGTGCGCCCGCCGCCATTGCCGTGTCGAATTTCCTAGCCCTGAAAGGCACGGCGACGGCGCCTTCCACCCTGCAGTGGAACCTCAGCTGGCCCATCGGCGGCGTGCAGTACCAACTGTTCCGCAGCAACGTGCGCCGCGGTACCTACGCCCCGGTTTACACCACCACGTCGGCCGTCGCCACCAACATCAACTTCGGCACGACGGACCCCATCCCCGCGCCTGGCACCACCTATTACTACTACGTGCGCGCTTCTAAGCCTGGCCTGGCCGCGCACGTGACCGATACGCTGCAGGTGTCGAGTACGCCCACCATCCTGACCACGGGCAGTTTCCAGGCGTTCCTGCAGGGTGGGAATCAGCCCTCGGCGGCGCAGAACCTCCTCGTCAGCGGCGAAAACCTGACGGCCGGGCTGGTCATCACGGCCCCCGCGAACTTCCAGGTATCGGTCAATGGCGGTAACACCTGGTTCTCAAGCGCGACCCTGACACCCGGCGCCAACGGCGCTGTGGCCAGCACCACTCTGAGTGTGCGTCTGAATGCGGCCAGCGTGGGCACCCACACTGGCAGCCTCAGCCTGACCTGCACGGGTGCGGCAACTGTCAGCTTACCCTTGAACGGCACGGCCCAGGCCGCCGCCTTGCCGCAGTCGTTTCCACTGTTGTGGTGGCCTTTGACCCGCTCCAACCAGGATAGCGCCGCCGTGCGCAGCAGTGCCCTGACGAGTAGCGTGCCTACGTTTCGCAAGTTTGTTATCTCCTCGGGTTCCGCCGCGGCTACCATTCCGCCCTATTCTACTCGCTACGGTCAGCGTTTGCCCCAACAGCCGATGGAGGCTGGACCACGGCCCTCGGCGGCCCCGGCGGCAACCTGAGCCGCACCTTCTATAAACAGTTCACGGTGACGCCCAGCGGCACAACACCCGTGCGGGTAGATTCGGTGTTGTTCACCTCCTATGTAACAGGCTCGACCAGCAACACGAAAATGGCGGTCGTATGGTCGCGCAGTAGCTTTGCCACCGACTCGGCCGACGTGAGCGGTGGCAGAGGCCCCGCCGGCATGCTGCCCAGCACGGCCAATGCGGGCTTTCCGACGCCGGTTTTGCTGGGTACGCAGGCCGCCTACCGCCTGGCTTTTGCTGGGGCCAGTGGTACGACGTTGCAGCCCGGGCAGCGCCTCACGTTCCGGGTGTATTTCAGCTGTGGCTCCACGACTACCACGACCCGGTTTGCGACCCTCAAAAATGTGCTGGTGAAAGGGGAGGCGCAGGTGGTGACCGGTACGCGCCGCACCACCAACACCACTTGGCAACTGTACCCCAATCCAGCTACGGCCGAGGTGTTACTGGTGCATCCGGTGGCCACGCAGGAAACCGTAATCACCGTCTATTCCCCGATGGGGCAGCGGGTAGCAACCATTGCTTGCCCGGTCGGCAGCCAACAGACCTTGCTAGACATGCAGCACCTCACCAGCAGCCAGTACTTGGTGCACTATAGCAACGGCACCACACAATTCACGGCCAAACTGCTCAAGCAGTAGCAGCTACTAGCCCTTGCACCGGCAGCCAGCCTGAACCAAGTTCAGGCTGGCTGCTTGGTGTGAGTCGGTCGCGCCGCAGCAAGGTAACCAGCCGAAGAGCCTGTTTATTGGGCACCGCCTCCTGGACATTGGGTTGCACCATAGCACTACCCAGCGCCCGCTAGGCCTCGTGCTTGCCAAGCATAAAGTCCCGCGCTTCGTAGCGTCAGAAGTACCCTTGATCCTTTCTAGGCGACGGCCGCCTGGATGTTAATGGTAAACTCGTCGGCGTTGGGAATATTGCAGGCCTTGAAGCGCACCCGCTTCTACATCAGTTTCGAAGTGAAATGGACGCTGCACGCCAACTGCGGTGCATGTCATTAGTGACACGCAGGCGAAATAGAGTAAAAAGTAGAGCCAGCAGCCTCATGAGGCCTATGTAATTCAAAAACTACAAGTGGGTAACACTACTACGGCTGAAGATGTGAAAGACTGCGGTTATACCACAAGCTGTATCCCAGTAATAGAAAAAGGCCCTTCACACACTGTGAAGGGCCTTTTTAGTGGTCGCGCTAGGAATCGAACCTAGATCAAGAGCTTCGGAAACTCTTATACTATCCGTTGTACGACGCGACCAGTCCGGAGCGGATATGGGGCAAAAGTAGAGAGAAAAACATGCCCTGCCAAACGCAAAATGCATTTGCTGATCCAGTAGGCGCAATAATTCTGTTACGCAGCAGTATAACCAAATTTGACTCAAGTCAGTTAAGTCAGATACACAACCGATTACTTGTCAACCAACACCTACCCATGAAAAAGAATTTGTATACGGCCGATGCAACGGCCACCGGCGGCCGTAGCGGCCATGTACGCTCCTCCGACAGCGTAATTGATATGGACATGTCGGTGCCCGAAGGGCTGGGCGGCCGCAAAGGCGCTACCAATCCCGAGCAGTTGTTTGCCGCTGGCTACGCCTCGTGTTTTCAGCAGGCGCTGATTGTCATTGCTGGCCGAGAAAACGTGAAGCTGAGCCCGAAAGCACGGTGCAGTGCTCGGTAACGCTGTTTCAGGAAGGCGAAGGCTACGGCCTGAGCGCCGTGCTGGACGTGGATTTGAAAGACATCGACCAGCAAAAAGCTTTCGACATCGTGAACAAGGCCCATCAGATTTGCCCATACTCTGTCGGAACACGCGGCAATATGGAAGTTGAACTGAAAGTAGCCGGTCAGGCTGCGCCCGTTGCTGCCGATAACGAATAGCTCGACTGCTAATTTAATTTTACAAAAAAGGTCCTGCTGGTATTCAGCAGGACCTTTTTTGTAGCGCGATTAGGAAAAACGTATGAAAGCAGCCTAGTTCAGGCTGGTAGTCCCGGGTGCTGTTTGCTTGGCAGCGTTGCCCACGAGCATTTGCACGGGGTAGGGTAGAAGGACGTAACAGAGTTGGTGTAGCGCATGCGGCGGATAGGCGTGTCGCGCTGAAAGACGGTGGGAAATTTGGCACCCACGGGCACCAGCATAACGCCGCTGGGCTGGGTTTTAACGCCAAATCGATTGTCCAGCACCGTATCGAAGTAGTATAGGTAGGGACTGAGCCAGTTGAAATAGGTTTTGGCGCGGGTGTTGGAAGCCGTTTCGATGCGCAGTCCGGGGTCGTCTGTAGCCAACGCTTTCTGCATCTCGATGACGTTGATGGGCTTGTTGTTCAGGAGAGGTACAGCATCCCACTGAGCATCAAGCATGGCCCATTTGCGCTGATCCCGCAGCCAGACCTCGGTAATAGCGTGCCCGGCGCCTTCACGGCGGGTTTCCGAGTCAGCCGTCTTGAGGTAAACGGCCCGTGCCGGCATGCCCATTGCGGTGAGTACCCCGCTAAGCACAATGCTATATTCAATGCACTGAAAGTTGTGGCCCAGATCCGCATCCTTTAAAATAGAAAGCGGGTCAGGCTTTTTGGCTCGCACGTGTCCATCGTGTACCCAACGGTTATGAACCCAGGTGCAGAGCGTACGTGCTTTATCGAGGTCGGTATCTTTGCCCGCTACGATGTCGTTCAGAGCGTAATTCTCACGCAGCGTCACCAGATACGGCTCATCAGGAGCGCTAAACTGAAACGTATACGAGGTCGGGTCGGCAGTTGTGGTAAACTCCAGCGGCTGATTCTTTACCACCGGGTGCTGGGCTGCTGCTGGCGAACTAGCGCACAACACGGCCAGCAGGACAACTCCGGTCAGGGCCTTATACATCATGAGTAAAAGTTTGAGGCAAGTAGGCAGAAGGGTAAGACAGTGAGAGAGGCAGGAATCTAACGTGAAATAACGGCGTAGGTTTTTACCCGGCTGTATTGCATAAACTGGAATAATTTGTTAGCAACCTGTTGATGATATAGTATAATCACATGATTATGTAGCATAAAAAAGCCCGCTCAGCTAGCGAGCGGGCTTTTTAGTTATTTCCGGCAACGGAAATAACTGACCTTATACTCCTTGCGAAGCCAGAACTTCTTTTACTTTCTGGGCAGCATCTTTCAGCAATACGGCCGAGAATACCTTCAGGCCGCTCTCGTCGATGATGCGGGCACCTTCCTCAGCGTTGGTACCCTGCAGGCGCACGATGATTGGCACTTTGATGTCGCCAATGTTCTTGTAGGCTTCCACGACACCGTTGGCTACCCGGTCGCAACGCACGATACCGCCAAAGATGTTGATCAGAATGGCCTTCACGTTTGGGTCCTTCAGGATGATGCGGAAACCGGCTTCTACGGTTTGGGCATTGGCTCCGCCCCTACGTCGAGGAAGTTGGCGGGCTCGCCACCGCTCAGCTTGATGATATCCATGGTAGCCATGGCCAGACCAGCGCCGTTCACCATGCAGCCCACGTTGCCGTCGAGCTTCACATAGTTCAGGTTCGAAGCCGAAGCTTCTACTTCCAGCGGGTCTTCCTCGTTGGTGTCGCGCAGGGCTACGAAGTCTTTGTGACGATACAGGGCGTTTTCGTCGAGGCTTACCTTGGCGTCTACGGCCAGGATCTTGTTGTCCGAGGTCTTCAACACGGGGTTGATTTCGAACATCGAGGAGTCGGTTTCGTCGTAAGCCTTATAAAGAGCCGTTACGAACTTTACCATCTCCTTGAACGCCTCGCCTTCTACACCCAGGTTGAAGGCAATTTTGCGGGCCTGGAAGCCCTGCAGACCCACGCGGGGTCAATTACTTCCTTGTGAATCTTCTCGGGATGCGCCTCGGCTACTTCCTCGATGTCCATGCCACCCTCGGTGGTGTAGATGATGACGTTTTTGCCGGAAGTACGGTCGAGCAGTACGCTCATGTAGTATTCCTTGGGCTCGGAAGCACCAGGGTAGTACACGTCCTGGGCCACCAGTACTTTGTGCACTTTGCGGCCTTCGGCACCGGTTTGCTTGGTTACGAGCTGCATGCCGATGATCTGGCCGGCAATGTCTTTTACCTGCTCCAGGTTTTTGGCGAGTTTCACCCCGCCCCCTTTGCCGCGGCCACCCGCGTGGATCTGGGCCTTAATCACGTGCCAGCTGGTGCCGGTGTCGGCGGTCAGCTTCTTGGCCGCTTCTACAGCTTCTTCAGCAGTGTCGGCTACAATGCCTTCCTGCACGCGGACGCCGTAGCTTTTGAGGATTTCTTTACCCTGATACTCGTGAATGTTCATAGAGGGTCAGTTCAATGGGGGTTGACGGGGTGGTGTTCTACTAGGCCACGAAAGTAGGCATTATTCGCTGTCATTGCGAGCATGGCCAGGGAATCCAGCTAGCAGAAGCTGAAAAACGCCTTTTTAACCACCATTAGCCCGATTTGTTAGCCGGACAATCGGTTGTTCTCAGCCTCCTGCTGGCCCCAGGCTTAGACAGAAGTAGAACTACCGGCCGTACCACTGGGCCATAATCTGCTCGGCGGGCTTGTGCTGGGGCGTAAAGTCGGCGTGGCGGCGGGCGGGGCCGTCGGGCTGCAGGCCGGGGTACCATTTCCAGATAAAGAGCCCCTTGAACCAGGGCTGGGGCCAGAAGGTCTCAAACAATGCCGCGTAGCAGGCGGCCTGGGTTTGCTCGTCCGCGGTGTAAAACACGGCCGTCCGGTCGGGCCAGGTCCAGGGCTCGATGGCCGCGTCGGCGGTGTTGCGGTAGCCGGCCTCCGTGAAGACCACCGGCTTTTTGTATTTGCGCTGCACCCGCTCAATAGCCGCTTTGTGCGCCTGCCAGGCGGCCAGCAGCTCGGCCTGAGGCGGACTCGACGTTTTGCTCAACGGGAAATACGCCTGAATGCCGATGAAGTCCAGTGCATCCCAGAAGCGGACCTGTTCAAACTCCCCGCTCCAGTTAGCCGCGTACGTCAGCGGACCGTGGTACACATTGCGCACCTGTTTAATAAGAGTACGCCACTCTTTCTCGTGACTGACGGTTTTGCCCAACTCGGTACCAATGCAGAGCCCGGCAAAGTGGTTAGCCTCGGCTAGCTGGGCGTAGTGCAGCATAAATGTAGAGTAGGCGGCAAACCAGGCCTGCCAGTCGGCAGGTGTCTGCATCTCGATGCTGCCGGGCCAGGCGCCTTGCCCGCGCACCCAGAGGTGGGGCTTGAGCAGCGTCTGAATGCCGCGCTGCTGGGCCAGTTGCGCGGTATAGATGAGGCCAAAGTCGGTTTCGCCCCACAGGCCCCGGCGCCGCTGCTGCCCAGTGCGGGTGCCGGTGTGAAGCTGCACTGTGGGCTGGGTTGCGGCGGCCTGCCAGCCGAAGGGCATCTGGGCTATCCAGGTCACGTGAGCCCGCGTGAGAGGCTCCAGGTCGGCCCCGGTTACTGAGTCGCCCGCCACCCAGCTGACGCCCGGAAGCGGCCGTCGGCCAGCAGCTCCGCCAAGGGCCGGGCGGTGGCCGGGGAGGGCGGGAGCGGAGTGGGCGAGTGGGGCCAGTGCCACCAGGAAGCGGCCAGGGCCAGGAACAGACCCAGCATCAGAGCAGGACCGGCCCACAGCCACTGGCGCGAAGCAAACAAAGCAACCATACTGGGCTGAAGCGCGAAGTGAGCAAAAAAGAAATTAGGCCCGCAGGCAGCACTACCCACGTTTTATGCGTAGCAGGCCGGAGGAGCTGGTCGGTAACCCGTAGCTAATCTGCACTTGAAACCCGACAACTCCCTACATTCCGTAGATTTGTTTTTAATACGCGCCCATTCAATTCTGCTTTCCCTTGCTGCAGGCCATCAACGTTCGGAAGAAATACAACACGCTGGAAGTGCTCCGGGGCATTGATTTAACGATTGAAAAATCAGAAATCGTGTCGATTGTCGGCTCCTCGGGGCCGGAAAAAGTACGCTGCTGCACATTCTGGGCACCCTCGACAACCCCGATTCGGGCGAAGTGCTGTTTGATGGCACCTCGGTCAGCTCCCTGGGCCGGGCCAATCTGGCCAAGTTCCGCAACCGGCACATCGGCTTCATCTTCCAGTTTCACAACCTGCTGCCTGAGTTTACGGCCCTGGAAAACGTGTGCCTGCCGGCGTATCTGGCCGGCCGCTCAGAAAAGGAAACCCGGGTGCGGGCCCGCGAGTTGCTCGGCATGCTCAACCTGGAGCGCCGCGCCGACCACAAGCCCTCGGAAATGAGCGGCGGGGAGCAGCAGCGCACGGCCGTAGCCCGGGCTCTGATCAACTCGCCCGAAATCATCTTTGCCGATGAGCCCAGCGGTAACCTCGACTCCCAAAACGCCCAGGAGCTGCACCAGATTTTCTTTTTGCTGCGCAAAGAGCTCGGGCAAACCTTCGTAATTGTGACCCACAACGACCAGCTGGCCGAAATGGCCGACCGTAAAATCACGATGAAGGACGGCAACATCTGGGAAGGCTAGCCCCAAGCTTTCGATAACCAGCTCAGAATAAAATCGTTAAAAGCTCTGTTGGACTACTGGTCCGGCAGAGCTTTTTTGTTTGCCAGGCTAGTAAGCAACGTCTGTCAGGTTCTGACTAAAGAATTTAGCATATAGTTAGAAGACCGGGAACACATAGTATATGGCTTACGTTAGCTATTCTGCTAACATGGTTAGAAATGAGGTATTTGAAAATACTTTGCAAGTAGTTGATAATCAGTAATAAAAATTACTAAAAAAGTACTGGTTTTTTGCACCAAAAACCCCGTACTTTAGTTTACTAATAGAACAACAGAACGTACTACAGGACACTTATGGAAACCGCCATGAACGAAGCCACGAAAGCACCCAAGAACCAGGTCAACAAGACCAAAGTCGAGAGCTACGACATTGCTCGCTCCGACGAGACGTTGCACTTGGCCACGGATTTGGCCAAGTTCATTAAAGAGAATAAGCTCAGCACTACGGTGCAGGGCAAGGAGTTTGTGAACGTGGAAGGCTGGCAGTACGCCGGTTCGCGCCTGGGCATCGTGCCCATCGTGGACCACGTCATCAACGTGAGCACCGAGACGGAACTGAAATATCAGGCCAAAGTGACGCTGTTCGACTTGCGCAGCGGCCACACGGTAGGTGCGGGCTTCGCTATCTGCTCGAATAAGGAGCAGGGCAAGAAGTTCTACCAGGAGTTTGCCATCATGAGCATGGCCCAGACCCGGGCTATCGGCAAAGCCTACCGCAACATCCTGGCCTGGATTATCCGGGCGGCGGGCTACGAGCCCACCCCGGCTGAGGAAATGGATTACGGCGGAAACACGACCGATGCGAAGGTGGTTGCTGCTGTTCCGGCTCCTCAGGAAGCTCCCGCTGCCCAGGTAGCCGCGGCCATGAAGGCCGTACCCGCTGAGCCTGTGGCCGCTGAAGCTGCCGCTCCCGCAGTAGCCTATGCTACGGCGTCGCAGAAAGAGGAAATCATCCGCTTGCTCAACCATCCGGTGATTACCCGTCAGGAAAAGACCAAGATGCTCTTGAACATCAACCGTCTGGACGAAGAGCGCGCCACCTCGGCTATCAACAAGCTGAAGAAGGCCATCGACGACCGTGAGAACGGCGAGTCGGCTGCCGCTTAAGCTACAGGAGGATCTTATATCGAAAGCCCGGTTCCGTATGGAGCCGGGCTTTTTTGTTTGCCTGCTTGGTAATCACAACAGGCGTCTTCCGTTTCCCGCCCGGCGGCCCTACCTTCGCTGTTCTATTCTACTCTCGTATTCTTAGGCCTTGTCACAGCTACCCACCGACGATATTCTGCTGGTTTTGCGCCAAACCTGGGGCCATTCGGCGTTTCGGCCCATGCAGGAGGATATTATCCGCTCGGTGCTGGCCGGGCAGGATACGCTGGCCTTGCTGCCGACGGGTGGGGGCAAGAGCATCTGCTTTCAGGTGCCGGCTCTGGCCCGGCCGGGCTTGTGCGTAGTCGTGTCGCCGCTGATTGCGTTGATGAAAGACCAGGTAGAAAACCTGCGCAAGCGCGGCATCAAGGCCGAGGCGGTATATGCGGGCATGAGCCACACCGAAATTGACCAGACCCTGGACAACTGCGTGTACGGGCCGGTAAAGTTTCTCTACGTGAGTCCGGAGCGGCTTCTGACCGACATGTTTCAGGCCCGGGTCAAGAAGATGAAGGTGAGTCTGCTGGCCGTGGATGAGGCCCACTGCCTCTCGCAGTGGGGCTACGATTTCCGGCCACCGTACCTGCGCATTGCCGAGCTACGGGAGTTGCTGCCGGGGGTACCCTGCATTGCGCTTACAGCCACGGCCACCGAGCAAGTGCGCCAGGATATTGTGGAGAAGCTGCGCTTCGGGGCCAGCCACCGGGTGTTTCAGCAGAGCTTTGCCCGGCCCAACCTCTCGTATTCGGTGCTGAGTACTGAGGATAAGCTGCGGCGGCTGGAAGAAGTGGTGCGCGGGGTAGGGGCCGACAAAACCAGCATCGTGTATGCCCGCACCCGCCGCCAAACCGAAGACACGGCTGCGTTTCTGCAGCAGGCCGGGATGAAGGCCGCGCCGTATCATGCGGGGCTACCTTCGGAACAGCGCACCCGTACCCAGCAGGACTGGATGCAGAACCGCATCCGCTGCATCGTGGCGACCAACGCTTTCGGAATGGGCATTGATAAGCCCGATGTGCGCCTGGTCGTGCACCTCGACGCGCCAGATAATCTGGAAGCCTACTACCAGGAAGCGGGCCGGGCCGGGCGAGACGAGAAGTATGCCTTTGCCGTGCTGCTGCAAGGTCCCAACGATGCCGACGAGCTGCGCCGCCGTACCCAGCAGGCCTTTCCACCCCTCGACACGGTGCGGCGGGTGTACCAGGCCCTGGCCAACTTCTCGCGTACGGCTGTAGGCGGCGGCGAGCTGGTAGCCTTCGACTTTGACCTGCAGCAATTCGCCGAAACCTACCGCATCAAGGCCTTGGACGCGCATAACAGCCTGCGGACCCTGGAGCGGGAAGGCTTCGTGCAGGTAAATGAGGCCGTGAATAACCCGGCCCGGGTGCACATTCCCATCGACCACACCGACCTGTACCGGTTCCAAGTAGCCAATGCCCAGCACGACCAGCTTATTAAAAGCCTGCTGCGCTTCAACGGCGGGGAATTGTTTGTCGGCTTCCAGCGGATTTCGGAGAACAGCCTGGCCCAGCACCTGAAGAAAAGCGTGCTGGATGTGCGCAAAATGCTGGTATTCCTGCACCGCTCGGGCATTATTCAGTACCAGCCCAAGCACGAGTCGCCCCAGGCACTGTTTACCACCGGCCGCTACGATGCCGAGAAGCTGCCCTTGGACCAGAAGCGGCTCAACCAGGCCCGGGAACTGGCCGTGCACAAAACCGAGTCGGTGATTCGCTACGCCCAGGGTGGGCGCTGCCGCCAACAGCTGCTGCTGGAGTACTTCGGGGAGCTGGATGCGGCTGCCTGCAAGGTGTGCGACTATTGTCTGGCCCAGAAGAAAGCCAAGCAGGCTGCCACGCCGACCGCCGGGCTGCGGGAGCAGCTGGTGCAGCTGCTCAAGGCCACGCCCAGACGCCTCGGGAAGTACTGGCCCACTTTGCGCCGGGGCAGGCCACTGAGATTACCGAGCAACTGCGGGAGCTGGTGGAGCTGGGCCAGTTGCGCTATGCCCCGGACGGACGACTAGGGTAGAGCCACTTGGTCTTGCTATCCGGGTTAGCTTTGCCTGGCTCTATCTATTTGGTTGACTTACATACTGCTGATGAAAACAAAGTTACCCGGCTTCTTTATGGTTTGGCTTCCTCACTGGCTCCGCGGAGCAGTATGTGCCGTAGCGGCTAGTGTGGCCTGTATATCCACCGCAGCAGCCCAGAGTTGGGAACTGCTGGCTCGCACGGAGGCAGAGCAATACTGGGGCACTATCAACAGCTCTGCTCTGGCGGCCAATCAGGATGTAGTAGTAACCGGGTCTGTATCGGGTTCTATGCGGTTAGGACCCACGCTTCGGGTCGGAACTGAAGGCTACACCAATGCCTACGTAGCCAGACGGTCGGCCCAAACCAACCAGTGGCTGTGGAGCGCCACGGTGAAGAGTCCGCACAATACTTTGGCCACGCGCACCCTGGTGCTGCCGGATAATGACGTTATTGTCCTAGGGTCCTTTGTGGATGGCTATGGTGGGGCCACATTTGGCTCATTGACCACCTTGTTTGGCCAGGGCACCTATGACGGCTACGTCGGGCGGCTGGATGGGGCCACTGGGCGCTGGCGCTGGGTGGCGCAGGTGGCCACCCGCGGAGCATTCATGCACGCGCAGCCCATGGCTATGGCCTTGCAAGGCTCCGGGAGCTGGTGGTGGCCGGCACGTTTAATGGTAATCTACAGCTTGGCTCGTTGCCGCTGCTGGCATCTGCTTTGCCCGGCGGCCCCGGCAGCTTTACGGTCAATTTCGACTTATTCGTTGCTCGTCTCAACTTGAATACCGGGCAATGGCTGCAAGCCCTGAGTGCCGGTGGGCCTGGAGCAGATGGCGTAACCGACATCGTATCCTTAGCCAATGGTGACCTGGCGGTGGCCGGAACGTTGCAAGCTCCCATCTCCTTAGGCAAGTTGCCCGCCATCAGTGGCTTGACCGTGCCTCGCGCTTTTGTAGCCCGCCTCGACCTTACCCGTGCCCAGTGGCACTGGGTACAGCAAGTTCAGTCCGATAGTTTGGCGCAAGGCCAGTGCCTGATAAAGCTGCCGAGCGGGGACTTGGCGGTGAGTGGAAGCTACATGGGCACTGCTCGGCTTGATGCCCTGACGCTGCCGCGTGGACTAGGCCGTTACAGTTCCTTTGTGGGGCGGCTTCGCCCCGACGATGGGCAGTGGCAGTGGGCCGCGTCTGGTGGTGGAACGGGGCGGCCTCTAGGCCATGGCGGGCTGGCTGCAATGCCCAACGGCGACGTCGTTATCATGAATAACTATGCGGGCAGAAGCCGCTTCGGCACCTTGCCTGAGGTAAATAGCACCAGCAAGAATCCGGATATATTCGTTGGTCAGCTCAGCGGAAAAGACGGTCAGTGGCAGTGGCTAACCACCGCTGGTGGTAACGGAAACGGTCGAGACTACGAGTTTGCCGGGGATGATTTTGCCGGGGGTATCCATGCCCTGGATAGTCGGCACTTGCTCGTAACGGGCACTTTCAGCAACGCTGCCTATCTGGGCTTTAATCTCGGGCCATTGGCTACCAAGATATACGACGGTTTTGTGGCCCGTATCACCTTGCCCGCCGCCTGTCCGGATGCCGTGGTCGAGGCGCCGGCGCCAGTGCGTATCGTCGTCGATTCGACCGTATGTGGCCCCGAGCGTACGCTGCGCGTCGTAGGAGCGGAGCCCGGCAGTTCGTTTGGGTGGAACACCGGGGCTACTGGCCCGGTCTTGACGGTTACCACCCCAGGCGTGTATACCGTGCAAATCAGTACGCTGGCTGGCTGCCGCTACCAAACACGCTACACGCAAACCGCCGCTGACCTGGCCCGGCCCACATCGTTGCCCAATGTTATAACTCCCAACGCCGACGGTATCAACGACCGGTGGGTGGTTCGGGCCCTGCCAGCCGAAACGCGGCTGCGTATTTTCAACCGCTGGGGCCGGCTGGTTTACCAAACCCAGAGCTATACCAACGAGTGGGCCGCCGACGGATTAGCCGCCGATGTGTATTACTACGTGCTCGAAAACCCCACGCTGTGCCCGAGCCCCAGGTTAAAGGCTGGGTTGAAGTAGTACGCTAACGAAAGCGGGCTAGGTTTCCCACTAAGGCGGGTAGAACCCAAAGAGCCGCCCCGGCTGTGCCTGAAACTAGGACAGTGGGGCGCCCCTTTGGGCCTATCGGGCTCTGACGAACTTGTGCCCAGCTAAGTTCAGGCTACTATTTTGAGTCAGCCAGATGGCTCGTAACCTCGCCTTTGTCGTTGAGCGTTTCCAGGCGGGGCTTGCCGGCGGCGTCTACGTAGAGCTTCATTTTGGCCTTACCGTCGGGGCCGTATAAGTAAAGGCCGGAGCTATTGCTGGAGGTCCGGCCCAGAAACACCCGGCTTTTCGACCCTTCCTGCGCGAGCAGCTCGGTTATCTTCTGCTCTCGTACCGCCTTGTCCTGGATTTTTTCCAGGGCCTTAATCTTCTCCGTCCGCACGTCCACATTCGAGCCGACGGGGTAGTCGTTTATGCTGATACCGCGGCGGATGCTGCTTTTGCCATTGGCATACGACTCGGCATTGAGAATTTGAATCACTTGGTCGTCATGATACTGATCCATGGTGAAAGACATGCCCGAGTTGGTTTCGCCATTCTTGGTTTCGCCGGCATACACCAGGCCCCCGCATTCATCCCCCTCGTCGTTAAAGAAGATCAGGCCCGCTTGCCGCTCCCGCTTCGGATAATCTTTGCCATTCATGCGTCCCGGGTGCTGCCGCTCTTTGTTGCTGATTACCAGCTTCAAGCTGCCGTTTTCGCCCACCACATTGATTCGTTTGACGGTAAGCTCCTCCAGGGTCTGACTTGGGCCTTTACCCTGAAAAGAAGACAGCAGTAAAAAGCCGAAGGCCAGGGTGCTGACCAGGCAATAAGCGGTTAGAAAATTCACCTTCTGTTCCAGGCTTGCTTTCATAATGGGAGGGTTAGGATGGATGATCAGGCGGTAAAATAGCAAGCCGGTATAAAAAAACCGCCCCGGCTGCGCCTGAAGTCAGGGCAGCCGGGGCGGCTTAGGGGTAGCAGCGCTGCCGTTACTTCTGCAGCAGCTTGAGCAGCTCTTCGGCAGCCGGCTCGGAAGAGGCCGGGTTCTGGCCCGTTATCAGGTGGCCTTCCGTGACGACGTAGGGGTGCCAATCGGCAGCTTTGGAGTAGTTGGCCCCGGCCTGCACCAGCATGTCTTCCACCAGGAAAGGCACGATGTCGGTGAGCTGCACGGCGGCTTCCTCGGTGTTGGTAAAGCCCGCTACCTGCTTGCCTTTCACCAGGAGCTTCCCGTTGGCGGCTTTCACGTGGCGGAGCACACCGGGCGCGTGGCACACGGCCGCTACGGGCTTGCCGGCGGCGTAAAAGCTCTCAATCAGTTCGATAGACTTCTTGTCCTCGGCCAAATCCCAGAGCGGACCGTGGCCCCCGGGTAGAATACAGCGTCGTAGTCGGCGGCCGAAACCGTGCTGAGCTGCACCGTATTGGCCAGAACCTGCTGGGCAGCGGGGTCATTTTTGAAGCGCTTGGTGGCTTCGGTCTGGGCGCTGGGGTCGTCGCTCTTGGGGTCCAGCGGTGGCTGGCCGCCGGCCGGTGAAGCCAGGGTCAGGGTGGCGCCGGCGTCTTTGAAAACGTAGTAGGGCGCGGCAAACTCTTCCAGCCAGAAGCCGGTTTTGTGGCCCGTGTTTCCCAGCTGGTCGTGGGAAGTCAATACCATCAGAATGTTCATGGTGCGTTTGTTACAGAGTGGAAAAGATGGGGCGCAGCGTTACAGCAGCAGCCGGTAGAAGGTGGTTTTGCGCTCGGCCAGCAGCGGCACAATCTGGCCCAGCACGATGCGCTTGAAGTCGGCCGTTTCGCGGTGCGCTAGCTGAGCCTCCTGGTTGACGTACTGCTCGTAGATGAAGAAGCGCGCCGGCTCCTCGGCCGACTGGTGGGCCGTGTACACCAGGTTGCCGGGCTCGTTGGCTCGCACGGCCTGGGCGGCTTCCCGCAACAGGCGGCCTACCGTTTCTTCGTGGCCGGGCTGCACCAGCCACTCTGCCGCTACGCAATAGATATCTGCTGAATTCGTCATGAAATGAGGTTTTGAAGGGGTAAGCTGGGTTTCGGAGTGTACAACCGCCGGGCTACCCCGCAGTTCGTTCGTCACCTTAATTGGAGCAGGGCTAGGCTGTTTTTACAATGGCTTTACCGGTGTTTTCGCCTTTGAATAGGCCCAGAAAAGCCGCCGGAATCTGGTCGAAGCCCTCGGTAATGGTTTCCTCAAACTGCAGCTTGCCCTGGCTGTACCATTCTGTGAGCTTCTGCATGCCTTCGGGCCAGCGGTTGTAGTAGTTGCCCACGATAAAGCCCTGCAACTTGGCGCTGGTCTTTAGCAGCTTGCCCTCGGGGCGCGGGCCCACGGGTGTTTCCGTGTCATTGTAGCTGGCAATCTGGCCGCAGAGGGCAATGCGGGCGTATTTGTTGAGCAAGTCGTAGACGGCGTCGGTAATGGGGCCGCCCACGTTGTCGAAGTAGCAGTCGACGCCATCCGGGGCTGCCGCGGCCAGGGCCTGGGCAATATCAGGTGTGGTTTTGTAGTTGATGGCCTCGTCGAAGCCCAACTGCCGCAGGTAGGCTACTTTCTCGTCGGAGCCGGCCGTGCCAATCACCCGGGCGCCCTGAATCTTGGCCAGCTGGCCTACGATCATGCCCACGGCCCCGGCCGCACCCGATACTACCACGGTTTCGCCAGCCTTGGGCTGGCAGATGTCGAGCAGGCCAAAGTAAGCCGTCAGCCCAGGCATACCCAGCAGGCCCAGAAAGTAGCTGACCGGCGCCTGGTCGGTAGGTACCCGGTTCAGGCCCTTGCCATCGGAGAGACTATATTCCTGCCAGGGCAAGTTGCCTACCACTACGCTGCCCACGGGCAGGGCGTCGTTCTGACTTTCAATAACTTCAGCTACGGCGCCGCCCGCAATTGGCTCACCCACCTCGAAGGGCGCAATGTAGGACTTACCCTCGTTCATGCGGCCCCGCATGTAAGGGTCGACGGACACGTAGCGGGTTTTGAGCAGCACCTGGCCGGCAGTGGGAGCGGGCAGCTCCCGAGTTTCAAACTGGAACTGGGCGGCCGTGGGCAGGCCCTGGGGCGGCTGGCCAGCAAAATGGTTTGGGTCTTCATAGCAGCAGAGTGGAGCGGATAGAAACAATAAACTGTCATCCGGAGCGGTGAAAAGTCCTTCCTCAGCGCGGCACTAGGGCCCACGGCTTGGAAGACTCTCTTCAGCTCCGGATGACAGCTCGGTTTTTACGCCTGAATTACGCGTTGGTCGTCGTATTCAGGGTCACTTCGATATTGCCTTTGGTAGCGCGCGAGTAGGGGCAAATGCCGTGGGCGGCTTCTACCAGCTGCTCGGCCTGGGCCTGCTCGACGCCGGGAATGTTCACGTGCAGGTCGGCCGAAATGCCGTAGCCGCCGTCTTCCGCCTTCCCAAAGCCAATGAAAGCTTCTACTGTTACGCCTTCCAGCTTCACCTTGGCCTGCCGGGCCGCTACGCCCAGGGCACCCTCAAAGCAGGCCGCGTAGCCGGCGGCAAACAGCTGCTCGGGTTGGTAGCGCCAGCCTTGCCGGGGCCGCCCATTTCCTTGGGCGTGCTCAGGTCTACATCCAGCACGTTGTTGTTGGTGGAAACATGACCGTCGCGGCCGCCTTTGGCCAGGGCTTGCGCAGTGAAGATTTTTTCGATTTTCATCGGTACAGAGAAATGTGAGGTTAGGGAAAGAAAGCCGGAGGCTTAGGCCAGCCGGGTTAAAAGCGTGTGTAATTGGGTGCGCAGGGTTTCGAATTCCGGCTGCGACATACCCAGGTGCTGAAACAGCTGTTCGGGAATGTGGCAGGCCGGCTCGCGCAGGGCCCGCCCGGCCGGAAGCAGGGCAATAAGCACCGACCGTTCGTCGCGCGGGTCGCGGCGGCGGCTCAGCCACTGCTTCTGCTCCATGCGCTTGAGCAGGGGAGTAAGCGTGCCCGAGTCAAGCAAAAGCCGCTCGCCCAACTCCTTCACGGTCAATTCCTCGTGCTCCCACAGCAGCAAGAACACTAGGTACTGCGGATACGTCAGGTCGAGGGCCTGCAGGTAGGGCTGGTACGCCTTGGTCAGCATCCGCGACACGGCGTAGAGCGGGAAGCACAGCTGATTATCAAGCTGCAGCAGGGCGTCGGCGGAAGGGGCGGAAGGGGCGTTGCTCATTGGGTTGTGCAAGTATAACGGCTTTGATTGTATAATGTTTAATTGTGCGCAATCTAATTTAGTTCAGTTTCGCAACTGCGTAAGCATGAGGCAAAAAAATGCCGGCCCCGCAAAAGCAGAGCCGGCATTGGCAAGAATGGGTAGCTAAACTACTGGGCCTTGTAGGCGCTGTAGCCACCGAGCAGGTTGCGCACGTGGCTGAAACCGTGCTGGGTGAGCAGGGCTTTGGCCGAGGCCGAGCGGCCGCCGCCTTTGCAATGCACGATGATTTCTTGGTCTTTAAGCTCTTCCAGGTCGGCAATTTTTTCGGGCAGGGAGCCCAGCGGGATATTCTGGCTGCCTTCGATGCGGCCTTCCTCATTTTCCCAGGTTTCGCGCACGTCCAGGATAATGGGGGTTTCGCCGGCGGCCTGCCGCTGCTTCAGCTCTTCGGGGGTGATGTCGTTCATAAAAAGAAAGGTAGATAAGGAACAAATGGCAACTGAGCGGCAACAATAGCCAATTCAACTGAAGAATACGTGAATTCCGCCGTCTAGCGGGCCAGTACCAAGCGTTTGTTCACCAAAAGTCCGTTGGGTAAGGTAAGCTGTACTACGTATATCCCGCCCGCCAGCTGCTCCAGATTCAGAGTTTCCTGACCGAGCTGGGCCGCGGGCTGGGTCCAGACGGTGCGGCCCATGGCATCGAGCACGGCGGCGCGCTGGTAATTGCCCTCCACTCGTACCAGGCCGGTGCTGGGGTTAGGGTAGAGTGAAAAGGCGGCGGCCGTCTGAGCATCGGCCGTAGCCGTTACGGTGGCATTATTGGTCATCACCGGGCGCATCATGATGGCTCCGGCCGGGGCGCCGCCCACGCTGGAAAAGTCAAATGAAGCGTTTTCCCACACGCCAAACGTGTTTTTGAGGAAGTAGCCGTCCGGAGGAGCGTTGTTCAGGTCCAGGCCGAAGGGTACCACAGCATTGCCGAACTGTCCGTGCCCATAGCCCACGTAGAACGTGCCCGAAACCGGTACCGGGGCCGGGAAGTTGATTTCAACAAACCTCTGCCCGGCAGGCAGCGCGGCCGGAATCGTGAAGCTCTGGGTGGCCTTGGGCTGGGCCGTGGGCTTGCCGTTCTGGTCGTCCCACACGTTGATGGTAATCACCCGGCCGGCCGCCGCGGGCAGAATCGGGTATAGGCGCAGGCTGCGGACCTGGTCGGGCTTGTTCAGGTCGAAGCGGTAGGCCCGGTAGCGCAGACCGGTGGTCGAAAACCGCTCGATGCTAAGCGTAGCCTCCGGGGTGCCATCGTCGTAGGCGTAGTAGTTGCGCAGCTCGGTTACCCGCGAAATGGTGTCGTTGCGAACAGTTAGTGCCGTGGCTGCCTCGCCGGTAAGCAGATAAATGGAGTGGCGCAGCACTTTTTCCTCCGGCGTCAGCGGAATGGCCAGGGGCGGGCATCTACTACCACCGGCGTCTGCCGGCTGCCGGGGTCCAGGGAGCGGCCCGTCTTGACGGTAGTAGCTACGGCGCCGCCGGGCAGTACTTGCAGGGTACCCAGCCAGTCGACCGGGGTGCTAGCGGGCCCGGGGCCCAGGTTGTTGACCGTTGTGCTGATAACGTCGTTCAACTCATTGCTGGGGCCGAACTGGCGTTGTATTGCCAGACGGGCATGGCAGTGTAGCGCTTGAGCAGGCTGCCCAGCGGCCGACTGGTGGTAATGTCGCGGTTGGTGGAATCGGTGGCTGAGCGGTTGCGGTCCAGGCGCACGTAGTCGATGCTCCAGGCGTCGTCGTTGTCCACGTTCGACTGGTTGCCGGAGGTGTGAAACCGGAACTTGAAGCCCGCGTGCAGAAAACGTGGGTCCGTAACCGGGAACAGAAGCTGGCGGAAGCCGGTGCGCTGGCCCTGGCTGCGCTGGGTCCAGATAATGCGCCAGTCGGTGGGCCCCCATTGCCCAGAAATTCCAGCTGGATAAACACCGGGCGCGAGCTGCTGGCCGCAGTGGGGGCCGACACGATATTGCCGGCCTGCCAGAAAAAGCTCAGGTACACGTTGCTGGCCGCCGTCAGCCCGCTCAGGTCGATGGGCTGGGAGGTAAGCGTGTCGGTGTCGCTGAAAAAGCTGCCGCGGGGCAGGCCCTTGGCATTGAGCCCGTCGAAGGTAGCTGCGCCGCGGGACGGTGGGGCCAGCACGAAGCGGTTGTTGACCAGTACGCCCCCACCGGCCTCCCAACGCTGGGTGCTAGGTGCGCCTTCGGGCTGGGTCGAAAAGTCGTCGAAGAAGGGCAGGCTGAGAGCCGCCCGCCGGTTGGCCGCCCCCGCGCTAGCCGGAGCCGGGGTGCGGCTGGGGTCGGCGGACAGGGCACCGGGCACCTGGGCATGAGCCAGCAGGGGCAGCAGGCCGGCGCCGAATAATAGCGAGGATACAAGACGTAAGGAACGGGTCATATAGGCAAGTTACGTAAGCCAAACGAGGGCAAGGGCCCGAATATTTCAAGTCAGTGAAACAGCTCCAGCCGGTGGGGCCGGGCAGGTACTGAGCCTACAAGCAAAAGACCTTTCCGGTTGTTCCGAAAAGGTCTTTTCTAGAGGGTGAATCTGAAGCCGGTGGTTACTGAACCGATTTGATAGGGGCGTCGCCGGCAATCCAGAGGTCCACAAGCTGGCCCATGCGGATGGTAGCACCGGGCGAGGGTACGGGGCGCTGTTTCACCACGGTGCCTTCGAGCTGGCCTTCCTCGGCGGGCTGATAGAAGATTTCGCCCACCTGCAGGCCCTGGCCCACAAGCAGCGTAGCAGCTTCATCCTGGGGCATGTTTACCACGTTAGGCACCGGGAATTCCTGGTTGCCCTGCCCGTCGCCCACCACCAAGTCCACGCTGGTGCCTTTGGCAATGGGGGCGCCGGGGGCAATTTCCTTTCCGTTCACCATCTGCTTGAGCACGGCATTCTGGGCCAGATCGGGCACCTTGATGATTTTGCCCACCATCAGACCGTAGCTGCTCAGAATCATCTGGGCATTTTTCTGGGAGCCGTCTACCAGCTTAGGCATCTTTATCACCGGTGGGTTTTTCATGCTCACCGAGATGTAGATTTTGCGGTCTTCTTTCACCCGCTCACCCGGCGCGGGATCCTGGGTTAGTACCGTAAAGGGCTGAATATTAGGGTTGTAGCTGCTGTCGTCCACGAAGTAGCGCAGGTTTCGCTCGTCGAGGTAGTCTTCCAGGGCTTCCTGCTTCATGCCCGTAATCTTGGGCACCACGATGGTTTCGCCGTGGTTGGTAGTAATAGGCAGGTAGACGAAAAAGAAGCCGAACAGCAGCAACGCCCCGGCGGCCCCAATCACCAGCAGGTGCTTGACGACGTCGATGGGCGTATCTGATTTTAGAAATGACATTGGAGGAAAACTAAAGCGAAGCGCCGAAATAGAGGCGGAAAAGTAGGGGTAAAAGCCGAAACGACGATAATGCCTTTTTATTTAGCACGTCATCCGGATGAACGTCATGTCGAGCAAAGCGAGACATCTCGCGTGCAATGGTGACTAAATACTACTGCGAATAAACACGCGAGATGTCTCGCTTTGCTCGACATGACCTACTAATAAGGATTTGGTATTCCTAGCCGGCGGTGGTCAGCTTGGCGTTGCGCTCCTTGCCAAATTCCAGAATCCGGTCGATGAAGTCGTAGGGCGTGTAGCCGTTGAGGGCCGTCTGGTGGAAGATGCAGGTGGCGGGCGTCATGCCGGGTAGGGAGTTGACCTCGATGATGATGACTTCCACGGCACCGGTTTCGCGCACCCGCACGAAGGCGTCGATGCGGGCGTAGCCCTGGATGTTGAGCACCTCGGCCACGCGCTTGAGCTCGGCTTTCACTTCCTCCGAAATGCGCTGCCGTTCCTGCACGTCCGGGGCGTAGCGGGCCGGGGTAATATTCTGACCTTCGCCGGCCAGGAATTTCTCCTCCAGGCTCAGCACTTCGCCGTTGGCCAGGGCTTCGGAGGCTTCGAATACCTCAATTTCCAGCGTGCCATCAGCTTTCCAGTGGGTAAGCAGGCCGCCGGTTACTTCCAGGAAGTGCTTGGCGCCGTCGCGCGAAATCAGGGTTTCGACCAGGAAGGCGTCCTTCTGCGGGAATTCTTCCTTGAAGCCCAAGTTCAGCACGGTGGCGGGAGCGGGCATGAGGTCTTCCTGGTCGCGGAAGATGAGCTGGCAGAAGGCTTCGAGCTCCGCGCGGTTCTTGATTTTCTTCACGGCCGAGGAACAGCCGTCGTCGGCGGGCTTGGCAATGAAGGGGTAAGCAAACTGGGTTTCCAGGCTGCGGTAGAAGCTTTCGGCGTCGGCTTCCCACTCCAGGCGGGCAGCCATGCGGTGCTCGGCTACGCGCAAACCAGCCTCGCGCAGGCGGCGGTTCGTCTCAAACTTGTTGATGGTAATGCTGCTGCTTTCCACGCCCGAGCCGTTGTAGGGCAAGCCGAATTGCTCCAGTTGCTTCTGCAGGGCCCCATCCTCGCCGGGGCGGCCGTGCAGAGCAATAAAGACCTCATCCACCTCGTGGGCCAGCTCCTCGAAGGAAAGGCGGCGGGGCTGAGCCGTAGCCTGCCCGGCGTAGGTACTGGTAATGGCGCTGGCCTCCTCGCGAATCCGCTCGAGCACGGGGTGCAGCGAGTGGCCGGCCTCGGCGTACTCGATTTTCTCCCGTATGTCGTCGGCGTTGTCCTTGAGCATCACGTTGATGGGCAGCACGTAGAGGCGGAATTCCTGGCTGTTGCCGGTCAAAAACACGGGCACGGGCTCGTACTTGACCGAGGAGCTGAGCTTCTCGTAGATGTTGCGGCCACTTTCCACCGAAATGTGGCGCTCCGAGGAGTAACCACCCATAATCACGGCCACCTTGGTGCGCTGCTTTTCCTCGTGCTGGCGCGACGCCACGGCCTCGTCCAATTGCGTGAGCAGGCCCCCGAGGTGCACCGGCTTCATGCCGGCCCGGCGGCGGGCCGCTAGCGAGGTGCGGATCAGGTAGGTGAGGAACTGGGAAGGGTTCAGGCCGATTTCGGCAGCCTGGTGGAAGAAGAACGAGGCCGGCAGCATGCCCGATGTGGTATTCGGGTCGTTCAGGAACAGCTGGTTGTCTTTGCCCAAGAACCCGTCGATGCGGGCGTAGACCTGGAAGCCAAAGGTGCGGAACATTTCCTCGCAGGCCTCCCGGATGCGTTGAATCTCCGCTTCGGGCAAGTCAATCGGGGTGATTTTGCGGGAGAGGCCGGGCAGGTACTTCGAGCGGTAGTCGAACATTTCCTCGCCCTTCACAATTTCCGTCGGCGGCAAGGCCAGCGGGTTGCCGTAGGGGTCTTCCACTACGATGCACGAAAACTCCCGGCCCGCCACGAAGGACTCGACCAGCACCTGGGCCTCGCCGTCCACGTTAGTCAGCCGCACTGCTTCGGCCGTTTGCAGCCGCTCATTGAGCGTATTCAGCAGGGTTTCGGGGTGGTAGATAACCTCGGTTTCGGCATCCAAAACTACCGGCAGGCCGATACCGTCGCGGATGTCGACCAAGTGCTGAACCCAGGCAATCTTGTCTTGCTCGCCCAGGCGGTTCCACTCCTCGCGGGTTACGGTTTTGCGGAACAGGCTGCGCTCCACGGCGCGGGCAAATTGCTCGGCATTGGCCTCGCGAAGAATGGAAATACCGATGCTGGAGCCCTGGCGGGGCGCTTTGAACACCAGCGGCAAGCCCAGCTCGCGCACCAGGTAGTCCAGAATAGCTGGCTGGCTGGCAGCCGTGTCCCACTCCTCGGCAGTTAGCACGCGGTAGTCGGGCGTGGGGCGGTTCAGAGCCTTGAGCAGCTTTTTCTGGGCAATCTTATCAATCCCGAACGCCGAAGGCAGCACGCCGGAGCCGGAGTAGGGGATGCCGTACCATTCGAGCAGGCCCTGAATGGCGCCATCCTCACCGCCGGGACCGTGTAGAGCCAGGAAGGCAAAGTCCATGAGCTCACGCAGCTCATTGGGCAGCACGCGCCGGCCTACTTCGCTGATAATCGTATCCTGCTCCTCCGAGCTCAGCTCACCCAGGCTTTCCAGGTACACCTGCAGCTTGTGCTGGGACTCGGGCAGGGCCGACACGGGCGGGTAAAAGTCGCGGATGGTGCCCTTGTAGATGTAGTGCCAGTCGAGCAAGATGAAGTTGCCGCGGCTGTCCACAAAGATGGGAACGGCCTGGAACAAGGCCTTGTCCAGGTTATCGTATACCGTGCGGCCGCCCGCAAAGGAAATTTCCCGCTCACGCGACGGGCCGCCGAAGAAGATGCCTATTTTCATACGTAGGGCAAAGGTACGAGTGATTGGGGGATTGACGACGCGCCAGCAGCGCCCCGCCCCGGCCAGTAGCGCGAACTTTGTAGTTCGTGCCCCGGAACGGCCACCGTTGGAACGGCGCAGATGCGCGAACTACAAAGTTCGCGCTACTATCGTCCCCGGAGCATTTTTGACAGGCGAAAGCAAGATGACGAACCCCAAAAACCAGTTTTGGCAGGCCAAATTTGCTTTGTAGAACCTATCAAAGCCGTTTTTTCCTGGGAAAGCGGTGTTGGACGACCTGCCCGCATGCTACCAATTGCCGTACCTGCTTACATTCGCTCCGTAGTAAGACCTCTTCCAACCTATTCTTTTCCATGAAAACTCTGGATCAGTACAACTTTGCCGGCAAGCGGGCCGTGGTGCGCGTCGATTTCAACGTGCCCCTCGACGCCGACCTGCGCATCACCGACGACACCCGCATCCGGATGGCCACCCCGACCATCAAGAAAATTTTGGCTGACGGCGGCTCCGTGGTGCTGCTCTCGCACATGGGCCGGCCCAAGGGCGGACCCGACACCAAGAACTCCCTGCGCAACCTCGTGGCCCGCTTGGAGCAGGAGTACGGCACGAGCGTACGCTTCGGCGGCGACGTCATCGGTCAGGAAGCGGCCCAACTGGCCGCTGGTTTGCAGCCCGGCGAAATCCTGCTGCTGGATAACGTGCGCTTCTACGCCGAAGAGGAGAAAGGCGACGCGGCTTTTGCCGAGAAGCTCAGCAAACTCGGCGACGTGTACGTAAACGACGCCTTCGGCGCGGCCCACCGCAAGCACGCCTCCACGGCCGTTATGGCCCAGTACTTCACGCCCGAAAACCGCATTGCCGGCTACCTCATGCAGAGCGAGCTGGACAACGCCCGCAAGGTGCTGACCAACCCCGAGCACCCCTTCACGGCCATCATGGGCGGGGCTAAAATTTCCGACAAAATCCTCATTATCGAGCAGCTGCTGGATAAAGTCGACTACTTGCTCATCGGCGGCGGCATGGCCTACACCTTTGCCGTGGCCCAGGGAGGCTCTATCGGCAACTCCCTGCTCGAAGCCGACAAGGTAGAGCTGGCTGCCAGCCTGATTGAGAAAGCCAAAGCCAAGGGCGTGCAGCTGGTATTGCCCGTGGACAGCATGATTTCCGACCGGTTTGCTAACGACTCCGACGTGGACGTGGCCGGCAACCTCGATATTCCCGCCGGCTGGATGGGCCTCGACATCGGTCCTGAGTCGCGCGAGTCGTTTGCCGCCATCATCCGTCAGTCGAAAACCATCCTCTGGAACGGCCCGATGGGCGTATTCGAAATGTCAAACTTCGCCGTGGGCACCGAGTTTGTGGCCCGCGCCATTGCCGAAGCTACTGCCAATGGTGCCTTCAGCCTCATTGGCGGCGGCGACTCGGCCGCGGCCGTCAACCAGCTCGGCTTTGCCGACCAGGTATCCTACATTTCGACCGGTGGCGGTGCGCTGCTCGAGTACATGGAAGGCAAGGAGCTGCCCGGCGTAGCAGCCCTGGAAGGCCGCTAGAACCGCTAACCAGCATGTCTTAGCAAGCAAAAAGCCACCGGCATTGCGCCGGTGGCTTTTTGTATTTATAGGGCTGGAGTAGGCGCTAGTTGACGGAGGGAGCCAAGCCAAATTCGTTGCCGGGTACGCTCTGGGAACCGTAGAATTTGCCTAGGAGCCGGGTTTTTCGTTGCTCTACCTGCGTTTTGTTTAGCACGCCCACTTGCTGCAGCCAGTCCAGGCGGGCCAGCTGGGACTCGGCGGGCTGCGTGGGGTCTACCTCGGCGTACTGCTCGCGCAAGTAAAGAATGGTATGGTCGCGCACCAGGTTGGCAAAATCGTACAGCGCCGACCGGTTGCGCCGACTATCAAACAGGGCAATATTGCCGCGGGCAGTGGTCAGCACAAAGTCGTGGCGCCACTGGCGCAGCGCGAAGGCAACAATGGCCAGTAGCAGGCCTCCCAGAATCAGCAGCAGCCACAGGGCCGACTCGCGCTGCCCGGCCAGCGTCACGACCATGTAGGCGGCTTTGGCGCACCCAAAGGTGAGAAACAGCGCCGCCAGCGTCAGGCGAAACGGAAAGCTGTGCTGCCGGGCCACCCCGATGGGCATCAGGTCTTCGTAGGATATCAGTATCTCGGTGCGGTTGAAAAAGCGCTTCTCTTCCACTTGCAGCCCCGTTTCCTGCAGCGTGAGTTGGGTGTAGCCCAGGGGAGGATACACCTGGCGAATAGTGGGTGGCGGCGAGGGCAAAGCGGGCATCGGATGATAAGAAAAGAGAACTAATTCACGTAGGGCGCATCCAGCACCTGGCCCATGCTGACCAGGGGAGCCGTCGGGACCTGACCGGTGAGGCGGGTGGCCAGGGCACGGGCCTCGGCTTCACTGACGACGTTGAGATGCTTGAGCCAGTGCAGGCGCTGCAGCTGGGGCTCGATAATGCCCAGAGGATTGACGGCCGCGTAGTGCTCCTTGAGGTAGGCCTTGGTGCGCTGGTCGAGGGCGTGGGCAAAGTGGTCGAGGGCGTGGCGCTGACCGGGCCGGTCGAGCAAGTTGATGGTGGCCCGGGCTGTGCCCAGGGTGAAGTGCTTCCACCAGTTATTCCGCCCGTAAAGGTACCCTCCAATCAGCAGCAAACCGGCTCCGAAAGCGGCGGCCCATTCTACATTGGTGAGGCCGCCCGGGCGCTTGGCCGCGTGCTGCAACACCGACGAGGTCACCCAGAACAGGGCAAAGGGCAGCCATTTCAGCTGGGGCGTCGTGCTGGTGCGCTCCACCCGCACGGGCAGCACTTCCTCGTAGGGCATCTCAAATTCCAGAATGGTGCGGCCTTGGCCGTTGCGCTCACACACGTACAAGCCGTGGGGTCGCAGAGCCAGCTGCATGGTGCGCGTAAGCTGACGTTGTTCGAAAAACATAGGTTGAACTACCAGCCGTAGCCGGATTAAAGAAACGCAAAGGGCGAAGGCGAGAAACAGAGAACGAAAATAGCGAGCATAACCCAGCCTAACACCTTGCGGCCCAAACTTAAAGCCCGCTCATCGGGTGCCGGAGGGTGAAAAATGCCCGTGAAGCGGCCCAGCAACAGACCAAATACCAGCCAGCCCGGGTTGCCCTCAATGCCCGGCACCGCCAGCGTGAGGGCCAGCTGCCCGGCCAGCACACTTAGCAGCAGCAGCACCGTGCGCCGCACCGTAGGCACGGTGCTGCGAAATACCAGGTAGAGGTACAGCAGGTAGGGCACCCCGCCGTAAAGCCAGAAGTCGACGCTGCGGTTGAAGCTGAAAATGCCCAGCCCGGCGTAGAAGATAAAGCCCACGAAGAAAACCACCGACAGCCGGTTGAACCGCCGGAAGCCCAGCAGTCCGTACAGAATATGCCCGCCGTCGAGCTGACCGATGGGCAGCAGGTTGAGAGCAGTGAAAAACAAGGCCAGAGAACCGGCCAGCAGTACCGGGTACTGGGGCAGGTCGACGAGGGCCGGCAGGCGGGTCGGGTCGGCAAACCAAGACTCCAGCAGCCGGTAGAGCAAGGGCCGGCTCAGGGTAATACCGTACTCCAAACCGCTGTGTTCGAGGAGTTGCTCGGACACCGGCGGAGGGAGCGCCGGCAGGTGAGTAAAGCCGTAAATTAGCACGGGCACTGCCACCAGAAAGCCCGCCAGCGGCCCGGCCAGCCCGATATCGAAAAATTCCTTGCGGGAGAATATCCGGTCCTTAATGCGGATGACGGCGCCAAACGTGCCAATGGTGCTGAAGGCACCGGTAAAAAACGGAATATAGTAGGGCAGGGAGGCCCGCACCCGGTAGTAGCGGGCCGTGAAGTAGTGGCCAAACTCGTGCACGGTCAGCACGCCCAGAAACGGCACTGAAAACCAGAGTCCGCGCAGCACTTGCTGCTGGCTGAGCCACCCGCTCAGCCGGAAAGCAGCCCGCGGGTCATCAATGGAGAACTGGGTGAAGAAGTAAGTATTGGTCATCCACTCGGCCCCAGCCAGCGTGGTAGTAAGCAGCGTGAGCAGAAACAGCAACAGGTGCCATGAGTAAACGCGCCAGCGCGGAGGCTCAGGCCGCTCGTAGCGGTCAAACTCCGGTTCGGACGCCGGCAGCGACTCGGGAGCGGGTGCGTCAGGCAGAGGCAGGGAAGGCACGGATGGCAGCGGGAAGGGCGTCGGTGAGGGTGAGGGGAGGAGCTAAAAACAGCGTGGGCAGCCCCAGGCGCTGGGCCGTTTCGATATGCTGAAAACTGTCCTCGATGAAAAGAGTTTCGGCCGCCTTCCAGTTCATTTCCCGCAGCGCATGCTCAAATATCTCGGGGCCGGGCTTGCGCAAGCCCACCTGCTGGGAGTAAAATACCCGGTCGAGGCAATCGGCAATGCCGTGGGCAAAGCCGTACTGCGTTTGAAGCCGCCGATTGATTTCCTCGATGTGAATCTGGTTGGTATTGCTGAGCAACGCCATCTGGTGGCCCTGGGCGCGCAGCTCGGCAATAAAAGCCAGACGCTCGGCTGGCACGTCGAGCAGCATGGCGTTCCAGGCCTCGTCAAGCTGCTCGTCGGTGCCCTCTAGGTCGTAGTGGTGGCGCAGCCCGGCCCGAAACTCCTGCGGCGTCAGGCGCCCGGTTTCCATCCGGTCAAACAATTCCGACTGGCTTTGCTGATTAAACTCAATGGTGCTGCTGGCCCGGCTTAGCCTGCGCATGGCGTCCACCGTAAGCTGGTAGTTGATATTGATGATAACTCCGCCGAAATCAAAAAGCAGATTTGGTTTTTTTCCTGACATACAGATGCTGCGTGAGCAAGACCAGCGCCGGCAAAAGCTGCCGCCCGCGACCTTACCAGATTTAAGAATTGGAAATACGGCTGCAAACTTCGAAGTTTGCAGTGCCGAAACCAACTCCGGGAGGTTTTAGCCGGGCCTATAGCTCAATCGGTTAGAGCAGCTGACTCATAATCAGCAGGTCACTGGTTCGATTCCAGTTGGGCCCACGAACATTATGCAAAAGCCTCCCTGTAGTACATAGGGAGGCTTTTTTGGTTTATTTAATAAACCATAAGTGAAACGGAGGAAAAGAGCTGACTCTTTCATGCCCTGGAAACCGTGTCCGCCATGCAGCGCAAGAGGCACTGGGCTCTGAGGGCACGAGCAAGCTTAATGCTGAGCTAACGGATGAGGCCTGGTCGAACGAGTGCGCGCGGGAAATGAACTTTGGCCATAACCACGCGAGCCAAGCAGAGCTGAGCAGATGACCGTTTCGTACGGATGGCCCCTGCAGCAGGTCAAAAGGGTGTGGTGGGAAAGCCATCAATAAGAAGGTGGCCGAGAACAAGTCATCGGGCGATGTTTCCCTCAAGAAAGTGCCGTACTGCTTTTTGCCTGGCATTCTACTAGTACGAAATGCACTTCACTGGAAAGTTTAGCGGCCGTAGCTTTGTAGGGCGCAAGCGTTGCTGGTGGTAGCCGGCTTTTCTATTTTCATCCTTACCTATGAAGCAATTCCTACTCCTGTTGGGGCTGATGGCCCTGTTGCGCTCGGCTGCCGGGCAAGCCTTCGTACCAGTGCCGGCCCAAGGAAGCCACCCCATTCTTTGTCCTGTTGGCCTGCCGGCACATACGCGGGTGGTTGCCCCTGCCAACTTTCGGCCTGGCTCTGCCCAGCGCCCGATGGCTGCCAACTTCGTAGTGACATATTCGTCCAACTTCCCCGCCGCCGCCCGCGCGGCCTTCGACTACGCCACGGGCATCTGGGCGGCACAAATCAACTCGCCGGTGCCCATTCGGGTGCAGGCCTCCTGGCAAAGCCTGGGTCCCGGACCGCTGGGCGGCTCGTATCCCACCACCAAGTTCATGGCCGTCAACGGCGGGCACCGGCGCAACGTGCTGTACCCGGCGCCCCTGGCCGAAAAGCTGGCTGGCCGCGAGCTAAATCCGACCACTGACCCAGACATCCTGCTGGCTTTTAATAGCAACCAAACGTGGTATTTTGGTACCGATGCCAATCCCGGAGACACGCAGCTGGACTTCGTCTCGGTGGTGCTGCACGAACTTGGTCACGGCCTAGGCTTCGACGCGCAATTCAAGGCTTTCCCCGAATTTCCCGCCACGCCCCAGGGCATCCCACTTACCCTCTTCACCACTCATCTTGAAAACCAGGCCGGGCAGCAGTTGGCCAACCCGGCCCTATTTGCCAACCCTTCGGCTGCGCTGACGGCCCAGCTGATTAGTGGGCAGCTGTACTTCAATAGCCCGCTGGCAGCGGCCGCCAACGGCGGGCAGCTGCCGCGCATTTATGCTCCCAGTACCTTTGCCGACGGCTCCAGCCTCAGTCACTTCGATGAAAACGCCTACCCCGCCGGCAACGCCAACTCGCTGATGACCCCATTTCGCGGCGCCGGCGAGGCCGTACATAATCCAGGCCCGCTGATGCTGAATATGCTGTACGAAATGGGCTGGGCGGGCACCGCCATTCGTCACCGGCCGCTCCGCAGCACCGAAACGGCGCAGAACTTCCCCGTCACGGCTACCATCGTGAGCGACGGCACGCTCACGCCCGGGTCGTTGCAGCTGAACTACCAGGTTGACAACGCCGCTCCGGTATCATTGCCGCTGACGGCTACAGGCTCGGCCAACGAATACACGGCCACGATTCCCAACCCGGGGGGCGGCAAAACGGTGCGCTACTACCTAGCCGCCGCCGACAACCAAACCAGCCGCCTGTACACCGCCCCAGCCGCTTCCTTGCCGGGGGCAGTGCAGCCCTGGTACGAGTTCTTCGTGGGCCCCGATGTGGTGCCGCCCCTTATTCAGCACCAGCCGCTCACCCAACTTTTCACCGAGCAGCTGCCCCTGACCCTTACAGCGCAGGTGGTGGACAGCGTGGGCATGGGCACCGTCGCGCTGGAGTACAGCATCAATGGCATAGCCCGGCCGGCCCTGACGCTGGCACAGCAAGGCAGCAGTTCGGTGTATACGGCTACGCTAGGCACTGCTGCCGGTCCCCTCGAGCCAGGCGACGTGCTAACCTACCGTCTCGTAGCACGCGACGGGGCCAGCACGCCCAACCAAGCCACGGCCCCGGCCAGCGGCGTGTACACCGTGAACATCGTCGGCTACAAAACCCCGCAGGTCAGCTACGCCAACGATTTTGACACGCCCACGCCACTCGACTTCACCGGTAATGGTTTCACGGTAACCCAGCCGGCGGGCTTCGCCAATTCCGCCCTGCACAGCACTCATCCGTACGGAAACAACGCCAGTTTCACCTACCTGCTGCTGCAGCCCATCGTCGTGCGCGCCACGGCCGCCACGCTCAGCTTCGACCACATTGCCTTCGTCGGGCCCGACATTCCGAACTCGATTAGCTTCAGCGACGACATGGTGCGCGTGGAAGGCAGCAAGGACGACGGAACCACCTGGAGGTCTTTGGGTTTTTACCAGTCTAGTGCGGTTAATGCCTGGGCGACGCTTTACAATCCGCGCGACGCGAGCAACAACTCCACCGGGGTGCCTACCGAAAGTCTGTACCGCCGGGCTACCATTAACCTCCGGCAGACTTACGCCACCGGCGACGTGGTGCGGCTGCGCTTCACGCTTTCCTCCAATGCCAGCATTCACGGCTGGGGATGGGCCATCGACAACCTCGTCATTCAGCCCATCACGGCCAGCGCCGTTGCCGGCCGCCGCGGGCAGGTAGCTGCCGCTTACCCGAATCCTACCAGCGGCAGCTTTACGCTGGCCCTGCCCACGGGCTTTGTCAGCGGCAGCCGCCGGGCCGAGCTGCTGGTGCGAAATGTGCTGGGCCAGCAGGTACGCCGCCAGCAGGTGGTGCTGGCGGCGGATCAATCGATGCTGCTCGTCGCGCTCAGGACGGTACCGGCCGGCCTCTATCAGGTAAGCCTGCGCACGGCAGAGGGCACGACGCTCACCAGCAAGGTGCAGGTGCAGCCCTGAATAAACAAGTAGTAGAACTGGTCGTAGGGGTATCCTGTAACAGCCGCTGCATCATTGCAGCGGCTGTTTTTGCAAAGGCGGCGCCTATGGCTACCTCAGAAATGAGCCACGCCCCGATAAATCTGTCCAGCGAAAAGCGGATGCTTATGCAGCCTCGTCGCCTTTGTATGTATTTCTGCCCTAGTGTATTCGCCTGGTTACTGCCTTCTCCGCTAAAAGCCTGGCACTCGGCAGATTTGCACCTTCGTAAATGGGGATTTAAAACCGTTAAGTCCCGGCCGGATATTCCTTCACTTAATTACTGAGGTAAACAGAAAACACAGTGCCTACCCCAGGCTGGCTGCGGACGGTAATACTGCCCCCAACGTTGTCGACAATGCGCTTAACCATGTACAGGCCGATGCCGGAACCTTCCACGTCGTGGTGCAGGCGCTGAAACAGGCCAAATAACTTAGTTTGTTGAGTTGCATCCAGTCCCAAGCCGTTGTCTTGCACTTCCAGCAATACTTTATCGGCCACCCGGAAACAGCGCAGCGCTATAACCGGGCGCCGGGCAGGGTCCCGGTACTTTACGGCGTTGCTGAGCAGATTGTAGAGGATGCTGCGCAGATGTTTGGGTGCAAACGAGATGGCCAGCCCTGTTGTTATAGCCACGGATAGCAAGGCATCGGCAGCTGCCAGGCGAGGCGCCAGATCCAAGCGGATGGACTCAACCAGGGCCGCCACATCAACTGCCTCAGGGGGCTGCAGCTGGGCCTGCTGCAACTGGGCCAGGTCGGTGAGCTGCGCGATGGTCAGCTGGAAGCGGGCTACGGCCTCGTGAATCATCGTCAGCAGTGAGGACACGAGCGGGACCTGGAAGGATGACGCCGGCAGCTCTTCCTGCAGGGCCTCAATCAGGCCTTCGAGGTTGGTGATGGGCTCCCGCAAATCGTGCGAGGCCGTGTAAATGAAGTTGTCCAGGTCCACATTGATGCGGGTGAGCTGCTGGTTGCTCTCGCCCAGTTCCTCATTGGTGGCCTGCAGCTCCTCGTTGATGGCGGCCAGCTCCTGGTTGAGGTCCTGCACCTGCCGGCGGGCCAGCACCTGCTCCGTTACGTCCGTGGCCACGCACACAATGCCCATCACGTGGTCGTCGGCCGTGAGCAGGGGCTGGTACACGAAGTTGAAGTAGCCCGGGGCTCCGGGCTGGTGGCGGGCCAGCTGAATTTCCTGCTCCTGGGCCACATAGGGAATGGCGGTGCGGCGCACGGTAGCCAGCAGCTCGGCGAGTCCCTGGCTGCGTAATTCAGGTAGCGCGTCAAAAAAAGGCTGCCCTATCAGGGCCGGATAGGGCTGGCCCAGCATTTCGCACATAGGCGGATTGACAAGGTCAAGCGTGTAGTCTTGGCCCTGAAAGACGCACACGGCAACGGGAGCCTGCGTAAAGACGGCCTGTAGTTGCTGGCGCTCTTCCTCACGCGCCTGGCGGGCCAGGACTTGCTCGGTGACATCGAAAGCAAAGATGGAGACGCCGGCAATTTCGCCTTTCTCGCGGTAGGCCTGGTAAGTGAAGTTGAAGTAGCGGGCACGAGGCAACTCGCCCTCTTTAGGAGGTGGCGCAAAGGGAAGTTCCTGGCCAAAGTACGTTTCCCCGGTTTGGTACACGTGGTCGATGAGCTTGCCAAAGCCTTGTTCCACCAGTTCGGGGGCTGCCACTGCCAAATTGAGCCCCAGCAGCGGCCGGTCGGGAAAGAAGGCCTGATAAGTGGGGTTTACGTACTCGTAGCGGTGGCTCGGGGCCCGCAGCAACGCAATCAGGGCCGGAGTTTGCTCAAACACCTGATAAAAGGTTTCGCGCTCCTGTGCCTGCCGCTGGGTAGCGGCCAGCAGATCGGCCTGCAGGGCCAGTGCCGCCTGCGTACGCTCCTGCACCCGGGCTTCAAGCTCCTGGTTGAGCTGCTGCACTTGCTGGCGGGCCACTACCTGGTCTGTTACATCAGTGGCCACTACCAGCACGCCGGTGGTTACGCCCTGCTCATTTTGCTGGGGCTGATAAACAAAGTTAAAGTAGATGGTATCCAGGCGGCCGTACCGGAACATCCGGAATGGCAGCTCAGTGCCAATAAACGGCTCACCGGAATACAGCACGCCGTTGAGCAGCTCACTGACGCCCTGACCCTGCAATTCGGGCAGGGCCTCCAGCAGCGGAACGCCGAGCAACTGCTCTTCTGGGCGGCCCCAAATCTGGCAGACGGAAGGGTTGGCCAGCGAAATACGGTACTCGGGGCCGTCGAGTACGGCAATGGCTACCGGGGCCTGGTAAAAGACCTGCTGAAGCTGCTGCCGCTGCCGCTCTACCTGGGCCCGGGCCGTTTGCTCGGCGACCTGACTTTCGCGCAAGGCTACTTCCACCGCCGTGCGGGGCTGGTCGGCCGTATCGGTGAAGCTCACCAGCAGGCCGGCCCCGGAGCGGCGGGCCGCCAGTCGGTAGAAGTTGTCGTAGCCGTCGGCCTGGTAGTTGATGTTGTATTCGCGGGGCTCGCCGGTCACGAAGGCCTCCACGTGAAAGTCGAAGGTGCCGTGCTGCTTGCTGTGGGGCCACTGCTCGTTGTGGGTGAGCGTGGGGCGCTCCGGCATGCGCATCATCCGCTGGGCCGCCGGGTTGAGGTATTCGAAGGTAAAATCAACCAGCTCCCCGGCCGCATTGTAGAGCGGCATATAAAAAATGACGCCGGTCAGGGACACGGCAAGCAAATTATCGAACAGCTCTTCGAGGGGCGAAAAAGCAGTTAAAAGAGAGGCAGGCTTCATGGAGGGCAACGGCAAAAGCAAGTATAGGCCAGAATGCCCCGGAACGAAACATGTGCCTACCGGCTCAAAAGCCGGCGGATGATGAATACGGCAAAGGCCATAGCCGCTTACGCTGCGTTGCGCCGTTCCAGCTGTTGCAGCTGTTGGTCGATTTCGGCCGCATAGCCCTCGATCTGCTCGAGGCCGGCCCGGGCTTTCTCAATCTGGCCGCGCTGGTAGAGTGTCACGAGCTCCTGGCCGTGCACCAGCATCTGCTGCAGGGTCCGCTCGATGCTGCGCACTTCCGTGGCCATGCCAAAGCGCGGCATCAGCGTAGAGCGAAGCCATTCCCCAAACGGATTGTCCCGCAGCGAGAACAGGGCCGGGTCGGGCTCGCGCACGCCGTACAGCACCGAACGCAGCCGGGACTTAAACACAACCTGCTTGATGCGGGCCTGCTGAAACTCCAGGCTATCGATATCCATGCGCGTCGTGCTGTAAAGAGGAATGAAACAAGGCCGGGCGCTTACGCATGAGCTGGGTCGTTAGTGCCCGACAACCGGTCAAGCTGCTGGCGCATACGTTCCCGCTCGGTCACGTCGAAGGCAAAGCTGAAGATGCCCACAATCTGGCCGTTCTCCCGGAAGGGCTGGTAGGCGAAGTCGAAGTAGCGCTCCTCAATGACGCCGGTAGCGCGCCGGTGCAGCTGCAAGGGCATGGCCGTGCCGTAGAAAGGCTCCCCGGTTTGGTACACGTTGTCCAGCAGGGCAATAAAACCTTGCTCGGCAGCCTCGGGCACCACGTCGAGCACCGTGCGGCCCAGCAGCTCGGCGGAGGCAAACAGCTCCTGATACGGCGGGTTGGCAAACTCAAACACGTACTGCGGGCCGCGCACAATGGCAATAAGGGCCGGGGCCTGCATAAACAGGTTGTAGAACGTTTCGCGCTGACTTTGCGCTAGCTTGGCCGCCTGGTAGGCCTGGTCCGACAGGAGCAACTGCTGCTCGTTGGCCTCGGTCAGCTCCTGCACCAGCTGCTTTTGCTCGTGAATATCCACGCCGCTGCCCACCCAGAGCCCAACGCTGCCATCGGGCTGCTGCTGGGGCACGGTGCGGGCCAATACCCAGCGGTAGAGCCCATCGTGGCGGCGCATGCGGAACTCCACTTCGTAGGGGCGCCGCTCGGCAATGGCCTGGCCCCAGTCGCGGGACAGGCGTGGCAGGTCGTCGGGGTGAATAACCGACTGCCAGCTCTGGGTGGTGTCCTCGGCCGGTTTTATGCCGGTGAAGCTCAGCCAGCGCTGGTTGAAATAGTCGATAATACCATCGGGCTGAGCCGTCCAGACCATCATCGGCAGGGCCTCGAGCGTGAACAGGGCCCGTTGCTGGGCCAGCAGCAAAGCCTGCTCCGCCACCCGCCGCTGCTCATCGGCCACGTGCTGGGCCGTTACATCCTCGGGGTGCTGCAGAATATAGAGCAGCTCGCCGTTGCCATCCAGCACCGGGTAGTGCGTAATGCGCCAGTAGCGCTGCTCAAACCCGCCGCCTTCCGCTTCCGGCCGCAGCAGGTCGTAGCGCGTCAGGGGCATGGTGTGGGGCTGCTTGTGCTGGCGCACGTATTCGTGCGACTCGTTCAGGTCCCGCTGGCTTTCCGGCGCCGAGGGGTAGGCATCGAAAATATTGCGGCCCACCGCCTGCTCACGCCCCAGCATCGACACGCCTACATGCTTATCGGAGTTGTCGACGATGGTCCCATCCGGCTGGAGCAACAGGTAGTTGTGGGGCAGCAGACGAAACAGGTGCAGATAGTCGGGAGTAGGCATGCAAAGAACAGTGGGGAGAAGGCCAAAGGTAGGGTTAAGCGCGCATAGTTGTTTTAGTTGAGCTTGGCAGTGCAACCCGATTTAGCGTTGCAACAGCCAAGTAGCGGCTTGGTTTTCGTCGGCAAACATGCGGAATACAAGGCCGGGCCGGTGAGCGTCCTGCTCTACGTGCTCGGCGGGCATGCGGGCCACCTGCTCGGCGGGAAAAACGCCGGCCCCGGTAATGACCCCACCACCCTCCGTCTGCCGGCTAAGCCAGTAGCTTAGAATCCAGGCGCTTTCATCCGGAGTAAAGGGCCGCATCACCCGGTGGTCGGAGAGCAGGCGGTGCCAGCCCCGTAGCTGCATAAGCTGGCCGGTGTGGGTCAGGAAGGCCTGCAGCAGCGGCATTTCCCGCGGCCCACTGTGGTACTGAATCAGGGCATAGCCATCGGGGTGCTCCAGCACCCGCCCCACGGCATTCTCAAAATACAGGCGAATTCCAGGTACCAGCATGCGCACTAAGATGGGTCGGTGGGGAGAATGGTGCGCTGGGCCTCGCGCAGCCAGCGCTGGGCCTCGGTGAAATCGTGAAACAGCACCATCTGAAACCGGTTTTTGACTTGCTGCAGCATCTGTTCGGCCGACGTTTGCCCGAACACGCCCGGGGCCAGTACGTGGGCAAAGCGGCGCAGGTCCAGGGCCAGGGCGCGGGGCATCCATTCCTGCGCTATCCAGTCGTTGGCCTGGTTCCAGGAGCCGGTCACCTCCCGGTTGTCGTTGAGCAGGTACACGCACTTGGTTTGCTGCATCAGGGCCAGCACCTGCTCACAGCCTTTTATCACATTCTCGGTTGAGAGCAGGCCCTGCCAGCGGTTATATATCCAGCCATTGGCTTGGTCCCACTCCAGGGACAGGTAGGGCTTATCAAAGGAGTTGGTAAGAGTTGTAATCATGCCGTGCGAATAAGAAAAGACGAATACCGCTACTGTCCCAGCGGGTGCCTACATGCGCTGCAGCCACTCACGGGCCGTGGCCGGGTCGCGGAAGGTCAGGAACACGATGCCGGCCGAGGTGTGCTGAAGGGCCAGCTCGGCGGAAAGCTGGCTGTAGCGCTCGGGGAGTGAATCCAGGCAAAGTAGCGGCAGCCGGCGTCGTAGAGCTGGGGAAAAAATACTTCCCCGCCCCAGCGGGCCGCGTCGGCCCAGAGGCCGTGGATGTGGGTGTTGTCGTTCAGCACCTTCGTGCAGCGCTCCTGGCGCAGCAGGTCCAGCAGCGTCAGGGCACCGGCCATAACTTCCTCGTCATTGGGGCTGCCATGCCAGTCGAGCTGCAGCCAGTTCTCCACATAGTCATGTGAAATCGTCAGGGTCGGGGTATCGGAGAGGATGCGCAGGGCCATAGGAGGGGGAGAGGAAAAGCGGAAAAGTGTCGGCGGCCGCTGGGCTAGCAGATGGAGAGAAGCCAGTGTTGGGCATCTTCCAGATTGTCGAAAACCCGGGCCTGAAAAGCCGTTAGCTGGGAATAGAAAGCATCGGCCGAGCCCTCGGCCAGGGTTGCCGGGGTGGTAATCATGGCAAAGTGCCGCAGCCCGGCCGCCGCCGCGTTGGGCGCCCACTCGTTGATGACCCAGTCCATGGAATGGTCCCAGGGGCCGCGCACCAGCCGCGTATCATTCAGCACGCACGAAAATCCGGCCTTGGCCAGAGCGGCGGTGTAGGCCTGGGCACCTTCCTGAATGTTGGCCGCCGTCAGGTAGCCTTGCCAGGTAACCCAGATCCAGCGGTTGTCAAGGTCGGTTTCGATTGTCAGAAAAACCTTGCCTAATGACGATTTCAATTCTTGCATGAGTGTGGTATACGTAGTAGGGGCTGCAGTAGCCTCCTGGTGCTCAATTAAACCTCTTGCCCTCCGAGCAGCCTTAGCTGAGGGCCCACGTGCGGGCCTCGTCCACATCGGTAAACATGCGGGTCTGGAAGGGCAGCCCGGGAGTGGTGTCCTGGTACAGGTTGCCGATGAGCATTCGGTTGAGCGTTTGCTCGGCCTCCAGGCGGGCAAAGCGGACAACTCCAAGCTCCACCAGCGCGGGCAATACGGTTTGGCCAATCCAGGTCAGGTCTTTAGGCCGCACGGCGCCCAGCAGCCGGTCGTTGGCTATCCAGGCAGTGGCGTGGTGCTCCCGGGCCAGGGCAATAGCCTCGGTAATATAGCGGCGGAAGTCGGCGCTACTCACGTAGCCAAGCCATTCGGTTTCAAGAGCATTGTGGGTGCCCTGGTGCAGGTGTAGCACCAGGGCCGGGTGGGAGGCAAGAACAGGCATAAACGACACGGATTGGAATGCTACAACGCAGGCGGCCGAACAGGGTTACTAAGTAGAAACCCGCCGGTTTACCTGGTCCCGCCATGCACGCGGCGTAAACGAAGGGCGGCAAAGCTACTAGACTTTGCCTGATTACCTCCACCGGCTGCTCACCAGCCATTGAGTAGCCGCGCGGGAAGTAGATGGGCTGATTTTCTGGCCGGTAAAAGCCACTAAAACGCTGCCGGTAGAACCTGCTGGCCGGCTAAAGCGTAGGGGAGGCCAATAATTAGCTATGATGAACACACCGTTCTATACCCGACTAACCCAACTGCGCCGGGAACTTGAGGCCAGTGACTCTTCCGACACCTTTGGCCTGAGCGTACTGCTGGCTATTCGCCGGGAGCTGACTCGCCTGATGCAGAGCATTCCCGACAAGCAGGTGCAAAAGCTGCCCAAAGACTTGCAGCATGCCTTTTCGCAGAGCTTCCGCAAGCTCATTGCCCGGGTGCCTTTTCCCGCGCCCAGCTGGGAGCAGCAGTATCAGGAAACGGAGCAGGCCCTGGCCGTGATAGAGCAGATTGCCCAGCAGCTGCCCTTGCAGCTGCCCGCCATACCGACCCTGAGCCGTCTGACCGAGGGCGAGTAGCCGGGTTTAGCGCCGGCCTTGGGGTCGACTAGTGGGTAACTTCCGGCTCAGCCGGAGGGCGCAAGGCGGCCAGCGCGTCGGCTGTGTGTTGTTCCAGCAGCCAGATAACCACTTCCGCTTCCTCGTCGATGGAGTGCTGGGAGGCTGGTCCGGCCGGGCTGTTGGCTCCTGCTTCCCCGCGTGCCAGCTTCGTCAGCGTGCCGATACGGGTCAGCAAGTCATCCAACTCGCCGTAGAGCAGGGTCCAGATGGCTTGGGCCTGCTCCGGGCGCTGCTGCAGCAGCTGGCGCAAATCCAGGATTTTCATGACCAGCCCGGCCAGGGCCTGCAGCCGCCGCTGTTCCACAGCCGAAAGGGTGCGGGGCTGCCGGTCGATAACGCACAGGGCGCCAATCTGGTGGCCTTCTTCGGTGCGCAGCGGGTGGCCGGCGTAAAACCGCAGCTCAAGCGCCTCGGCCACCTTGGGGTCGGTCAGGTGGCAGGGCTCCCGCTGCAGATCTTCGTACACCGTCGTGTCTTCGTGCAGCACGGCCACCGAGCAGATGCTTTGCTCACGGTTTACCCGCACGGCCCCGGGCAAGCCAAAGTTGGCCTTAAACCAGACACTGCCTTCTTCTACCAGCGAAACCAACGCAATAGGCACCTGAAACAGCTTGGCCGTCAGGCGCACGATTTCGTCGAAGACGGCATCGGGCTCCGTACCCAGCGACAGATAGGGCAGCAGGGCCTGCAGGCGCTGGGGGTCGTTCGCGGGAATAAGCGAGGTGGGTGTAGGCATAAATTACGCGGTAGCGGGGCCTGCTACCAGAAGAAACCGGTGCAATAAGGCAGTGCCTTCCCTGCTTTTCCTCCTGGTCTGACCTCCTGCTGCGGGTAAAGATAACAACATCCCCGATACAGGAGCGGCCCGTGCTGCGCCAAGGGCCCCGCCCGGATGCTGCCTGTTTTTTCCTCCAAGCAGGTATAAGCTGCGGCGGGCAACTCAGCGTATTACTCCGGCCTTGGACTACTGCGCCGCGGGTGGCGAGGAAAAGTGCTCTTGCAGAATCTGGTCGACCTTATCCCGGGTCAGGGGCTTGGTCAGGTAGCCGGCAATGGGCAGGTTCTGCATGTTGGCCACGTCCAGCGGGTTCAGGGAAGTGGTGAGCATGATAATGACCACGGCCGGGTTGTCGGTCGAAAGGCGCTGGGTGTAGGCCTGCAGGAATTCTACCCCGTTCATGCGCGGCATTTTCATGTCCAGCAGAATCAGGGCTGGGCAAGTAGCAGAAGCCACCGGCTCGCAGTGCGTGTGCAGTAAGTCCAGCGCCTCCTGACCGTTGGTGGCTACCAGCACGGTGTCCGTAATGGCCATGCGCCGCAGCAGCCTCTGGTTGAGGTAGTTAGTCGTCTCATCATCGTCGACGAGCAGGGTGCAGGAAATGGCAGCCATAAAGCAGGACAGAAAGGAGTGGGTCAGGCAGTAGTACCCGACACCTGGAGCAGGTGTACGAAAAACGTGGTGCCGGCGCCGGGTTGGCTGTGCACCTCGATGTGGCCCCCGGCATTCTCTACCATGCGCTTGACCATGTAGAGCCCAATGCCGGAGCCCTCGACGTGGGTATGAAAGCGCTGAAACATGTGAAACAGGCGCGGCCGGTACGTCGGCTCAATGCCCAGGCCGTTGTCGTGGACCTCCAGCACGGTATAGCCCGGCTTAACGTGGGCTCGCACATCTACCCGGGGCGGCCGGTCGGGGAATGGTACTTCAGGGCGTTGCTGAGCAGGTTATATACCACCGAGCGCAGGTTTTTTTCCGAGAACTGAATCGGCGGCCGGGCTGCTACATCGATGAACAGCTTGGCGCTGGTGGCCTGGATCAAGGGCAGCAAGTCCTGCCGTACATTTTCGATAATGGCGGCCAGATCGATGGACGTGGCCGGGGTGTCGTGCTCTTTCTGGAGCTTGGAAACCTCCGTCAGATGGTCAATGGTGCGCTTGAAGCGCTCCACCGAGCCCAGCATCCGCGTCAGGGTAGGGGCCACGTGCTGGCCTTGCTCACCGTCGGCGGGCAGCTCTTCCTGCAACAGGTAGAGCAGGCCCTCAATGTTGCTGATAGGCGCTTTCAGGTCGTGGGAGGCGGTGTAGATGAAGTTGTCTAGGTCCACGTTGGTGCGCACCAGCTGCTCGTTGGCGGCCCGGAGTTCTTCGGCCAGGGCCCGGGCCTGCTGCCCGCCTTCCTCCACCACGCGCCGGGCCTGCACCTGGTCGGTTACTTCGTGGGCAAACACCAGCACCCCATCAACCTCGCCCTGGGCATTGCGGCGGGCCTGATAGGTGAAGGTCCAGTAGATTTCCTCCAGCGGACCTCCTTCGGTGCGGGCCAGCTGCAAGGGCAGCTCCTGAGCCACGAGCGTTTCGCCCGTTTCGTATACCCGTCGCAGCTGCTGATAGATAGGCGCCCTGGCAATTTCGGGCATGGCTGCCAGCAATGGTTTGCCCAGCAGCGTGCGGCCGGGAAAAATGCGCTGGTAGGCCGGGTTGACGAGCTGGTACACCAGCTCAGGACCGTCGAGGATAACGATGGGGGCCGGGGCTTCCATAAACAGCGTGTGCAGCTGCTGGCGCTCGGCTTCGCGCTGCCGGCGGGTGCGCACCTGCTCCGTGACGTCGAAGGCAAAGATGGAGATGCCCGCAATCTGGTCGTTTTCGCGGTAGGCCTGGTAGGTAAAGGTATAGTACACCTCCTGGCCCGGGCCTTCCTGGGTTGGCTCCAAACGCATGGGCAGTTCCGTGCCGAAGAACGTTTCGCCGGTACGAAACACGGTGTCCAGGGCTTGCAGAAAGCCAGCCGACTCAGTTTCGGGCAGGACCTCGGCTACCGGACGTCCCGTGAGTTGGCGCTCGGGAAAAAGTTGCTGATAAGCGGCATTGACGTACTCGAAGCGGTGCTGGGGGCCCCGCAGCAAGGCCACGGCGGCGGGGGTATCGGCCAGGATATGAAACAAGGCCTCGCGCTCCTGGGCCCGGCGCTGGGCGGCGGCCAGCACCTGAGCCTGCAGCGCTTCGTTCTGCTGGCGGGCCCGCACCCGCTCCGTAACGTTGACGGCAAAGCTCATCACACCCTCGATCTGGCCAGTGGCGTCGAACATAGGCTGGAAGGTAATGTCGAAATACTCGTCGTGCATCTGCCCGTCGCGGTAGCGGTCCAGGCGGCGAAGCGTTTCGAGCATGTGCACGGGCTCCCCGGTGCGGTACACCCGGTCCAGGGGCTCATGCTGCTCTTCGGGCAACTCGGGCAAGGCCTGGCGGCGGGGCAGGCCCAGCAGGGAGCGGTGTTGCAGCAACTCGCGGGTGCCTGGGTGCACCAAGGTCCAGACGTGGTCGGGGCCGGTAAAGAGGTTGATCAGCGCTGGGGCCTGACCGAATAAGCGCAGCAGGCGGTTGCGCTGCTCCTCGGCTTCGGCCCGGGCCATTTCCGCTTCCCGAGTGCGCTCCTGCACGCGGGCCTCAAGCTCCTGATTGAGATGCTGCACCAGCTGGCGGGCCTCCACCTGCTCGGTCACGTCGTAGGAAAAGTTCAAGAGGCCATCCACAGTACCGGTGACATCCCGCAAGGCCTGAAAAAACATGTTGAAGTAGCGGCGCTTGAGTTGGCCCGTGCCGGCAAAGTCCACCCAGGCTTCTACCTCGGTGCCATAATACGGCACGCCGGTCTGGTACACCTGGTTCATGTAGGTCAGATGCGGCTGATCTATCAGCTCGGGCAAGGCCTCCCGGATGGACCGGCCCTGCAGGATGCGGGCGGGAAAAAGCTGCTGGTAACCGGGGCTGACGAGGGAATACACCATGTCGGGGCCGTGAAAGGTGGCTACGCTGGTTGGCAGCTCCATCAAAATCTGGTGCAGGCGCTGGCGCTGGGCCTCTGCTTCGGCCAGCAGCTGTTCCTGGGCCTGCTGGCTAGCCAGGAGCAGCTGCTGGCTCACCACAGTTTCGGTAACATCCGTGGCGACGTGCAGAATATGGCTTATCCGTCCGTGCTCGTCAAACACGGGGGCATTGCGCGGTTGCCAGTAGCGCACCACAAACTGGCCCGGCCGGTTGGGGTCGGGCACGTCGTAGCGCTGCTGGGCCATCTGGTGAGCCTGCCCGGTTTCGAGCACGCGGAGCAGGGAAGCGCGCAGGTTGTGAACGGAATTGGCTTCGGGCGTGGCGGGGTTGTCGGGAAAGACCTCAAACATCGTTCGGCCCAGCAGGAGCTCCCGGCGGGTCAGCGTGGCCGTCAGGTAGGTGTCGCTGGCCGCCTCGATGTGCAGCTCCGCGGATAGCAGCAGGGTCGGGTCGGGCAGCGCCTGGATAAGGGAAAACAGCGAAGTAGGGGAGAGCAAGCAGAAGACAGCCGTGAAGCCAAATAAGGTAATCGTATACACCAGGGCTGCCCGGTTGGCTGGGGCCAGGGCAACACGCGGAAAAAGATAGCGAAGCCGGATAAGTACTTAACGACCAGGAAGGCCGCCAGCGCGTCGGGGCCCACCACGGCAAACAGCTCGTGTTGGGATACGTTCAGGACGAGGGCTGGTTTTTACCCGCTACCCCAGCACCGGGGCAAATCCACCGTTTGGCAGGTTCAAAACACGGCCTGCTTTGTAAGGCTTCACCACGCTTCCGCACCTGCCGGGTTTTGCGGCCACTTAGCCGTAGAGCTCAGGCGTTCCGGGCGGCCCAGGTGGGCTTGGTTATCTCAAATACGAAGTTGAGCTTGGGCTGCTCGCCGTAATAAGCCAGCTCCTGCTCGGCTACTTTGGTGGCCCCCAGCCGCTGAATGGCAATTTGCGACCGTACGTTGCCGGCCCCGATGTGAAAGCGCACCGTGTCCACGAACTCAAACAGATAGTCGAGCAGCAAGGCTTTCACCGCCAGGTTGATGCCCCGGCCCCAGTACTTGGTGCCGTAAAACGTGTAGCCGATCAGAATGCTGCTGTCCTCCGGGCTGTAGTCGTACAGGCGGGTGCTGCCCATGGTAGCGCCGGTTTCCTTGTCCACGATTTTAAAGGCGCCTCCGCTTTGCACGGCTCCCTCGAAAAAGGTGGCAAATACTTCCCTGCGCCACCGGTCCTTGTTGGGGTGCTGCTCCCAGATTTTGGGGTCGGCGGCCACGGCGTATAGTTCGTCAAAATCGGCCTCCTGCAGGGGCACAAGCCGGATGGTGCTGGTTTCCAGGCTGGGTTGTAAGCTAAGCCAAGCGGGCATACGAAGAACGGCTAGGTAGTAGAAGGGAAGGAGCCTGCGGGCACGCCAAAGTTGGGGGCCAGAAGTGGGTTTACCGTCGGCAGCTATAAAATCTTTGTACGGGCGCGGGTTTCCGGTTTCCGCGAAGACAATTATTCATCAGGAGCCGCCTTCTGGCTCCGCGCGGGTAGTGTTCCATAACGCTGTTCATCTACCTTTGCCGGCAGGTATTACTGAGGCTGGCAGAGCCTGCTTCCGGTAGCTGCCCCGTGGTGGCCTGGCTTATCTGCGTGACTCCTATGACATTCATTAACAGCTTCGAATGAGAAAACTTCTACTGCTATCCTGTTTGCTGGCAACCTTTACCTCGGCTTCCGCCCAGCTCCGCAGCTTCCGGCTCGACCGCATGCTTGGCACCCCGGTCGACTTTCCCCAGGACCTCCAGGTCAGCTCCACCGGCGTCATCCACATGCTGGACCGGGCGGGGCTGGTAAAGCTTGATTCGACGGGCCGCTATTTGCAAACCATTCCCCTGCGTTCGGCCACGCGCACCCCCGACTACCGTTCCCTGGCCCTGGATGGGCAAAGCAATGTATATGTAGTCAACCGGGCGGCCTCCTTTGTGCGCAAGTACAGCCCGCAGGGCGACTCGCTCCTGCAAATTGGCCGGGCCGGCACAGCCTCGGGGCAGTTTCAGCAGCCCGAAGGAGTGACGGCAGATGCGGACGGCAACATCTACGTGGCCGATACCGGCAATAACCGCCTCCAAAAGCTAAATGCCAGCGGGCAGGTACAGTGGGTGTACGCCCCCACCGGAGCTCAGGCCCTAGTGCAGCCCTCAGACGTCAAGCTTGCGCCCGACGGCAGCGTGTACGTGTTGAATAAAAACTATACGGCCGTCCGGCTAAGCGCCGCCGGACAGCTGCTGGGCACGTTGTCGTTGCGCTTCACCGGCTCGCTCAACGACCAAACGATTGGGCTGGAAATTGACGCGGCCGGAAACCTCTACGTCGTTAGCTCGCGGCTGAATGCCGTGCAGCGCTACAACGCACAGGGTGCGCACTTGGGCGCTTTTGGGGCCAGCAGTGGCTCCTTCAACGGCACCCACGCGGCCCTGGCCCTCGATGGCAAAGGCAACGTGTACGCCCTTGATGCCTCCGACCGGGAGCAGAGCATCAGTTCGATCCGCAAGCTGAGTCCTACTGGCGCGTTGCTCAAGAAGTGGGGCAACGAAAGACTCTTTGGCGGCCGCATGCGGCAGGATGAGGCGGGCAATATCTATTATATGGATCAACAGCAGCCCCGCATCGTCAAGATAAACCCCGCCGGACAGCAGCTGCTCACAATCGGTAGTTCGGGTCAGGCCGACGGTCAATTCGGCGTGCTAACCAGCTTTACCGTCGACTCGCGCGGATTTATTTATGCCTTGGAAGGCCAGAGCTTTCCTCCCCGCGTGCAGAAGTTTGACCCACAGGGCCGGTTTATCAGTAAAATCTCCCTGCCCAACCCCCAAACCAATCCGAACGGCTATTCTCCCTCCGACCTTGCTGCGGATGCTGCCGGCAACGTCTTCGTGCTCGACTACTGGAGCGGGGTTCGCAAGTATAATTCGCAGGGGCAGATGGTGCAGATGATTGGGGCGGGCGGCAGTGGCAGCGCGCCCGGCGGCCCCGGCGCCGGAAAGTTCTACGCGCCGCGTGGGGTAGTATTGGATTACCGGGGCAACATCTACGTATCGGACGGGGCTGGCCACCGCGTACAGAAGTTCAGCCCCAACGGGCAGGTGTTGCGCGAGTTTGTTTCCGTGTTTCCGCCTACTTTTCAAGGCTCTCCTTCCTTATCGGCCGGCGACGCGGGCCTGGCCGTGGACGGAGCCGGCAACGTCTACGCCAGCATCGGTAAGAACGACTACATCACCATGTTTGAGGGCTATGGCAACCGGCAGGCAAAGCTGGTTGTGGGGGCCAATCCGGCGGTTATTACCATCAATCAGAATGGTACCCGGCTGACCAGTGCCATGTGGGGCAATGATGTGCTGCGCTTTTACGTGCCCACCAACCGCCCGCCCGAGAACCTGATCAGTGGCAAAGTATTCCATGATCTGAACAGCGACTGCAAGCAGCAGGCCAACGAGCCGGCCCTGCCAAACATGCTCGTGGTGGCCGAGCCGGGTGGCTATTACGGCCTTACCGATGAAAACGGCAGCTATACCGTAGCCGTAGATACCGGAGCCTATACCGTGCAGCAAATTCTTCCTGAGCCCCAGCCCGGCCGGGTGGTGCAGGAGCTATGCGCCGGCCCAACGGCGGTTTCATTTCGCTCCTACGGTAACGTGGCCAGCGGGCCCGATTTTGGAAACCAGGTCAGCGACGCGCCTCATCTGACGGTGAGCGTGACGTCGAACCGCCGGCGCCGTTGCTTCCGCAACATCACGGCCGTGAGCTACGCTAACATCGGCTTCGCGGCCTCACCAAGTGCTACCGTAACGGTGGCCCTGCCCCCGGAAGTCGTGCTGGTGAAAGCCGATGCGCCCTTCACCAGGAACGAGGCTGGGCACTACCTGTTTCAGGTGGGGGCGCTGCAGCCAAATCAGCGAGGCACTATCACCATTCAGGATTCGGTGGTATGCGGCAATCCCGCCCTGCGCGGCCTTACCGTGTGCACCCGCGCCTGGATTCGCACAACCGCTGTCTACACCGGGCCTGCGGGCTGGAATGGGGCGTCGATGGTCGTCAGTGGCACGGTAGTGGGCAATCAGGCGCGCTTTGCCGTGCGTAACCGGGGCCAGGCCGCTACCACGGATAGTCTGGGGCTCCGCATTTTTCAGGATGCGCAGCTGGCGCTGAACCGCAACTTTTCCCTGGCCGCCGGCGACAGTCTGGTCTTACGCTGGAATCCGGCCGGACCGGTAGTGCGGGTAGAAGTCGACCAGCCTGCTACCCATCCCTATGGGCCAACGGCGGGTGCCACCGTAGAGCTGCCCACGCTGCGTACGACCACCCTGCCCAGCGCGGCCATGCTGGCCATGTCGCCCGGTGGGCCCCACCCCGATGAATCCCAGGACTGCCAGCCGATTCTCGATTCCTACGATCCAAACGACAAGCAGGTGGTGCCCCAGGGCGTCACGGCCCAGCGCTACACGCCCACCAAGGAAGTGCTGCGGTATCAGGTCCGGTTCCAGAATACGGGCAACGACGTGGCCTACCGGGTGGCGGTAGTCGATACGCTGTCTGCCGATCTGGACATCAGCACGCTGCGGGTAGGGGCCGTGTCGCACCCGTACCGCCTGACCGTATCCGGCCAGCAGCGGCCGGTGCTAACCTTCACCTTCGACAACATCCTGCTGCCGGATAGTGCCAGCAATCCGGCGGGCAGCAACGGCTTCGTGCAGTTCAGCATCAAGCCCAAAGCTTCCTTGGCTGCCCGCACCCGCATCGACAACTTCGCCGACATTTTCTTTGATTACAACGAGGCTGTCCGAACCGATACGACGACTAACCGCATCTATGATATGCCCCGGAGCGTGGTGCCGGCCCTGGCCCTGCAGTACCCCGACGTGCTGGCCTCGCCCAGCATCACGGCTATGGCGCCGGTTCAGGGCCGCTTGGGCACCCTGGTAACGCTCACGGGACGTAAATTTTCCCCAGTCGCCGCCACTAACCGCGTCGCCTTCAACGGTGTAGCGGCCCAGGTGCAGAGTGCAACCGCTACTACCCTCACCGTGCGGGTGCCGGCCGGCGCTACCACCGGTGCAGTGACCCTGACCACGGCCGACGGCGGCACGCGCAGCACCAGCTTCACGGTGTTTCAGCCCCCTACGCTCAGCGCTGTGACCCCGGGCGAAGGCAAGCCCGGCACCGTGGTAGTCTTAACCGGAACGCACTTTTCGGCGGTAGCCGGGCAAGATACGGTTACCTTTAATGGAGTTCCGGCCCGGGTGCTGCAGGCCACTACTGGTAGTTTGCAGGTAGAAGTGCCAGCCGGCGCCACGCTGGGCAAAATCAAGGTTCGGACCTTGGGTGGGCCCGTGGAAAGCGCGCAGCCTTTCATGGTCTGGTATCCGCCAACCATAAGCAACACCCAGCCCGGCCGGGCCCGTACCGGCGCCTCAGTGGCCCTGACGGGTACCAACTTTGCCGATGCTCCTGCCCGTAACGTGGTTACGTTTGGGGGTGGGCAAGCTGGGCAAGTGCTGCAGGCCTCCGCTACGAGCGTCATCGTGAAGGTGCCGGCCGCCGCCCAAACCGGCCTTATTCAGGTACAGACGCCCGGTGGGCAAACCACGACGGTGGCGAGCTTGGTCGTTATTCCGGCCCCGGTTATCACCAGTTTCAGTCCTGCGCAAGGGCCGGTGGGCACGTCCGTTATCCTTACTGGGCGCAATTTCCGCGAGGAAGGCTTGAATGACACCATTCTTTTTGGCGGCCTGGCTGCCCGCGTGCTACGGGCTACGGCCACGAGCGTGGAAGTAGTAGTGCCCCGCGGGGCCAGCACGGGAACATTGACGGCGGCCGGTGCCGGAGGCCAGGGTAAGTCTGGGGAAGCCTTCAGCGTCAATGCCTTGCCGCTCAACGAGGCCGTTACGGTTTTCCCAACGCCCACCTACGATAAAGTTACCGTCAGCTGGCGGCAGGCCGACTTTGTTGTTCAGCAGGTGCGCATTTACAACTCTATTGGCGGTTTGATTGCTACTGAGATGGTACCGGCGGCTACTGCCGATGAGCTGACCGTATCGTTGGCCCACTGCCGGTCCGGTCTGTACATAGCAGTCATCGAGACGCCGGCCGGCCGGGTCGTAAAACGCATCACGTTGCTGTAAAAACCAGCGTCATTTTAAGAGGTGAATACACACGTAAACCGAGCGGGCTCCAGGGCCCGCTCGTTGTGTTTTAGCGGTTTGGGTCGCTAGGTTGCTCGCCTTTTACTCTGCCCACAGGGGTATCGGCTGCTTATGTCTTGCTCCTTAACTTGTAAAGAGCTTGGCGTACGCCGCCGGCCGGCCTTATGGCCGAAGCAAGGGGTTGGCTCGTATGTCGGCGTATTCACCTTTCCAACCGGAAAGCCATTCTTCTTGCCCGATCTATGTCCAATACTCCCCTAACTGATCTAAAAACCATTCTTACGGCCAGTGCTGAGCCGGCCCAGGCCTTGCAAAGCGCCTTGGACCTGGTGGGCTCTCATCTGCGCGTCGACCGATGCTTTTTGTACGTGCGCAACCCGGCCCGGGGGCGGGGCCGCATTGCCTTCGTGTGGCGGCGGCACGAGGCGGTGCCCGACCCCCGACACGACTGGCAGAATGATACCGGGGAGCTACCCAAAGAGGATCCGCTGTTTCGGGCGGCTCTGGCGGCCCGGCCTTCCGTATTCGTTGACGACGTGCATGAGGCCGGGCCTGAGGTGCTCAACCAGGACTTTGAGCGCCGCACCTTTGGTCACCGGGCCCTGGTGCACGCCCACATCACTGAGCAGGGCCAGCTGTGGGGTATTCTGCAGCCCTGCGTTTTTGACCACCCCCGCCATTGGACACCGGCCGAGCACGAGTATCTGGCCGAAGCCGTGCTACTGTTTTTGCCGGTAGTGCAGCGCTACATGCGCGAGCTGGGCCCCGACCTGGGAGCCTGAAGTTGAAGGGCCGCAGGCGGCGGGAGGGTTAGTTTAGCCCACCGGCCGCCCAGCGCAGGGTAGCCTGGGTCTGGGCGTACTTGGCCTGCAGTTCTGCCAGCTTCACCCGGGCCGATACCAGGGAGGCTTCCCGGGTGTTGAGCAGAAACACCGAGCTTTCACCGTTTTCAAAGCGAATTTGCTCGCCCTGCCGCAAGCGTTCGGCATTCTGTACCACCTGCTGCTGCAAAGCCAGCTGCGCGCGCAGGCCTTCCCACTCATTGACTACGGCCCGCACACCCACCTGCACCTGGCGGGTATCCTGCTGGAGCTGTAGTTCCGTGTCGGTCAGTTTCAGGCGGTTGAGCTGCAGCTTGGCTCGTTCCTGGCGCAGCAGCAGCGGGTAGGCAAAGCTGACGCCCAGCTTGTAGTTGTTTTGCAGGTAAGAACTGCTCAGCGTGCCCCCGGCTTCGGGCCGAAACGGTTTGCCAGCCTGCAGCAGGTTGTAGTCTACACTGAGCTTGGGCAGTAGCTTGTTGTTGAGCAGGCGGCGCTCCACGCCTAGTTGAGCCAGCTTGGCCCGGCTTTTCTGCAGATCAGGGTGAATCTGCTGGGCCAGCTCCGCCACTGCGGCCAGTGAATCTGCGGGCAGGGCGCGCCAAGCGGTGGGGCCCGGCAGTAACTGCGGGCGCACGTTCAAAGGTAATTCCCGGGGCTGCTGCTGTTCGTCCCAGAGGTAGGCACTCAGCTGTAGCGTGGCGTTCTGCCACTGCACCTGAGCCTGAGCCAGGGCCGCCTGCCGGTTCTGAAGCTCCGTAAGGGCCTCTACCGAGTCGATGGCGGCCAGGTCGCCCAGGCGCACCCGCTCCCGCACGGCCTGAAAGCGCACCTGGGCCAGTTCCGTGTTTTGGCGGAGCAGTTCCAGGCGCTGGTAGCTCAGGGTCCATTCCCAGTAGTCTTTGGAGGCCTGCAGCTGCAGCTTGTTCAGGGCCGAGCGCCGCTCGGCTTCGGCCAGCCCCTGCAGGGCCTGGGCCTGGCGCACGGCCGCCCGCCGCTCGTCGATGAGCAAGCCCTGGGCCAGGGGCACCGACACGCCCAGGTAGCTAAGGCCGGCCGGGCTGGTCGAATTCTCGGGGTTGACGTACTGTCCCACGCCCCGCTCGAAGCCGGCCTTAATATCGGCCCCAAACCAAAGCGGAACGCGCAACTGGGTGTCCCAGTCGTGGAAATACTCCTTCCCCCCAAGCTGCTTGCCGTAGTACTTGCTGGTGGCCGTGGGGTCAAACTGGCCCCGGGCCAGGCGAATCTCCTGCTGGGCCCGCTCGGGCAGCAGGGAGGCCTGTCGGGCCACAGGGTGGCGTAGCGTTACGTAAGTCAGCAGATCGGCCAGCCCGAAGACCCGGCTGGTATCGGCCCACTGTGCCGGTTGGGGCTCCCCTAAAGGTCGGGCGCTACCGGTGCATGGGCGCAAGGCCAAGGCCAGCCCGAGCAGGCAGACCCAGGCCAGCCGGAAAAGAACTAGGTACTTCATTTGGCCTCTTCTTCGTCACTGCCGGCGGCGCTGGCCTTCTTGTCCTGCTTGCCGGCTTTGCTCACGTCTTGCTTGCCCACGTAGTTAGGGGGGAAGCCATTGATCTGGCGCCATAATTCATACCAGATGGGCACATCGTCGAGCAGGGCCCAGCCGTATACCCCGCTGCCCACCCGCAAGGGCTCGGGCCAGGGCTCCAAGGCTGGGTCGGGCGTCACCAGAATGCGGTATTGTCCCTGCGAGTCGATGTTGTCGATGACGGCCACTACGCCGCCAAACGTGCCGAAGCTCGTGCCCGGCCAGCCGCTAAAGACCAGCGCCGGCCACCCGTCGAACTGCAGGCGTACTTTGCGGCCCACGGAAAGCAGGGGCATGTCCATGGGCTTGACGTAGAGCTCGGCGGCCAGCTGGGGGGCATTGGGCATCACGGTTACCACCGGCTCGCCTTCCTTCACTATTTCACCCAGGCCTTGCTTCAGGGCCCGCACCACGTAGCCGTCCTGGGGGGCCGTAATCTGGTAGTAGCCGGCCCGGATGCTGAGGTTGGCCAGCTCATTGCGCATCTTGGCAATCTGGCCTTCCGTGTCGAACTGGTAGGCCAGCACGGAGCGCCGGTCCGACTCGGACTTGGCTAGCTTATCCTGGTACTCGGCCTGCAGCGAAGACAACTCCAGCTGGGCATTGGTCAGGGCCTGGCGACTGGCGTCCAGCTTATTACTGGCCGATTGTAGCTTGGCCGTGGCTTCCTGAAACTTCAGGCGCCGCTGCTCCAGCTCGGTCAGTGACTTGAGCCCCTGCTTGTACAGCTCCTCCTGGCGCTCAAGCTGGCGCTGGGCAATGGTGTAGTCATTGCGCACGGCCACGAGGTCGGCCTGGTCGGAGCTTACCTTGAGGCGGCTCTGCTCTACGTAGTTGCGGGCCTTGCTCAGGCTCACCTGCAGGCCGGCGCGCAAGGCTTGCTGCTGGCTGCCCAGGGCCTCAGCCTTTGCGCGGTTTTCGTCGAGCGCGCCTCTCTTCGCTTCAAGCTGCTCGCTGGTGCGCTGCACCAGCTGGGGGTCGAAGTACTTCTCTTTTACTTCGGCAATGTCCACGAGCGTATCGCCCTGGCGTACGCGCTGACCCTCGCTCACGCGCCAGCGCGCAATGCGGCCGGCAATGGTACTAGGCACCGTTTGGGGCCGGTCCTGGGGGCGAAGAGTGGTCAGCGTACCGGTCGAGCGGATGTTCTGGGTCCAGGGCAGAAAGCCGGCCACGAGCACCAGGAGCGCCAGTCCCGCCGTCCAGCGCGCCAGCGTGCGGCCCGCCTTGGGAGTCTGCACCCGCGCAAACGAGCGAAAATGCCCCGTCAGCGGGTTGGATTCGGCTAAGGGATGTTCAGCGAAAGACATCGGAAAGGAATAGGCAGTTACAAGGAAAAAGGGAGAAAGGGGCAGGGGCAGCAGGCTAAGCCAGCAGCTCCTGCATCTCAGGCTGGGCCGTGACGACGCTAAAGGCTCCGTCGGCCACTAGGCGCCCTTCCCGCAGCACGGCCAGGCGCGGGCACAAACTCAGCACGCGCAGGTCGTTAGAAGCCAACACCAGCGTCCAGGGAAGTTCCGGAGCCAGCAGGCGCTGCAGAATCCGCAGGCGCTCGGCTGGCTCTACATTGGGCAGAAAACCATCCAGCAGCAGCAGACGCGGCCGCCGTACCAGGGCGCGGGCCAGCAGCAACTTCTGCCGGGTGCTGTCGGCCAGGGGAGTACCAATGCCCAGGGGCGTGTGCAAACCAAGCGGGCGGGCATAGAGGTCGTCGCGCAGACCTACCAGCTCCAGGGCCCAGGTCACGTCGTCGGCCCCGATGCTGGCCTGGCCCAGGGTCAGGTTGTCGAGCACGGTGCCGTCGAAGAGGTGCTGGTGGGAAATATTGTCGCCCACGTGTTCCCCCAGCGAAGATGGCGCCAGGTCCTGCAGGGCCAATCCGTCGTAAGCCACCACACCGGTATAGCCCGTGAGCAGGCCGGCCAGGATGCGCAGCAGGGTGGTTTTGCCCGACCCGCCGTAGCCGGCCAGGCCCAGGTGCTCACCGGCGGCAATGGTCAGGCTGAGCTCGTGCAGGGGGTGGCGGCCGGTAACGGGGTAGGAGTAGCTGAGCTGGCGCAGTTCGGCCCGCAGCCCGGTCTGCCGGGCTGGCAGGGGCAGGTTGGTGGTGCCGCCGTCGCCCACGGTAGGCAGGTCGAGCACGTGCCCAATCTTGTCGAGCGAGGTCAGCGCATCGTACACCACGTCCAGCTTCAGCAGTACCTTTTCCACTGCGTTGATGGTCAGAATGATAATAATCTCGGCGGCCACAAACTGCCCGATGTTGATCTGGCGGCTAATCAGCAGCCAGCAGCCAATAATGAGCAGCATGGCCGTAATCAGGGTCTTGAAGATTACGAAGCCCCAGTACTGGGTAACCAGGACCCGGAAGTGACTCTGGCGGGCTGTCAGGTAGCCTTCTACCAGCCCATCGGTCCGGTCCAGAGCCAGCTGCTGCCGGGGCGGGTGGCGGAAGGTCTGCACGGTTCGGGCTACGTCTTCGAGCCAGGCCACGACCTTATACTTATACTTGGATTCGAGCAAGCTGGTGCTCAACCCTTTGGGGCCCGTTACCCGAATCATCAGGGCCAGCAGAACCACCAGCAGCAGGCCGAAGGCAATGAAGATGGGGTGGTACAAGGACAGCAGCAGCAAGCCGAAGATAATCTGCAGGGCGGCGGCCGAAAACTCAATCAGAATGGTGGCCAGCCCTTTCTGCAGCGTGGGCGTGTCGAGCAGGCGGTTCATGAGTTCAGGCAGGTACTGTCCGTTCAGGGCTTCGGCCTGTACCCGGGGCAGGCGCAGGGCAAAGTCGAGACTGATGCGGGCAAACAGCCGCTGCTGCATAAACTCGACCAGGTACACCTGCATTACCTGCAGGCCACCTACCAGCAGCGTACCGAGCACGATAAAGGCGATGAGCACGACCAGCGAGGTGCTGATGGCTCCGCTGCTGACAAAGCCAATAACGGACTGCACTCCCAGCGGCAGCGAGAGGTTGATCAGCCCGGCCAGGGCAGCATACACATAGAGGTAGGTAATGTCGCGCCGCTCGGAAGTGAGCAGCCGCCACAAACGCTGGCCAGGGGTGAGCGAAGAAGCAGAAGAATCAGCCATGATAAACGGGTATGAAAGAAAAGGAGCCGGCGGGACTATGGTCCGCAGCCGACCCGGCGGCCTTACGCCAGTGCGGCAAAGGCCAAATGCTCGAGAAAGGCGTGAATGGAATTTTCGGGCGCCCCAGCGGCGCCGGCGTCGGCAAGTGAGGGCAGGTGCTGGGCGAAAAACTGCTGCTTGCGGGCCGATTCCAGCAGCGTGCTGACCAAGGCGTGGGGGAAGGGGTAGGCGGGGTTGATTTCCTGCACCACCTCCACGATACCCGCGGCCAGGCGCTTGTACTCCCGGAATAGCCCGGCCCGGTTGTCGTCGTCCACATCCTTGGTCAAGTAGGCTTTGGAGGCCTCGCTGACCACAATCCGGTAGAGGGCAGCCTCATCGAGCTGGGCCGTGGACGGGTCGTCGTGGTGGGCTCGGGTCAGAATGCTCAGAATCAGGCGCAACCGCTCCCGGGCACTGGCTACGTTGTGGGTATGAAACCGAATCTGGTAGCTAAGCCAGGCCCAGTGCCACGATACCAGGTACACCAGCAGGCGGTGCTTGTTCTCGAAATACCGGTACAGGGAGGCCTCCGTCGATTCAATACGCTGGGCCAGTTTCTTGAAGGTAAAGTGCTCAAAGCCAATTTCATCAATCAGACGGATGCTCTCGGCTATCAAGCGGCGGCCCAGGTCCGTGTCCTGCGGGTTACGGAGGTAAAGCTTTTCGTTGAGGTCAATACGGAGGACGGCGTGCATAGCAGTTCTTGTTTCGCTAAAAGGAATACTATCACAAATAAACGAACTACTTTCCATCGGACAGAGGCTGGTTGGAGTGCTTATACTCCCTTCCCGGGTCTGGGAAAAAAGCCTGCTTTCCGCTCGTCCGGTACAGGTGCTCAGTTTTAATGACGTAGACCTGCTCCTCGGCCAGGCGCTGCAGCAGCGCCAATACATCGGCAAAGTGAAGGCCGGGCTCCGGCGACGCCAGCACCGGGGCCCGAACCGCAACAGACACAAAACGACAGCGCCAGTAAGGGGAAAGGCCGGTTAACTCCCCGCCGGCGTGCGCACTTGCCACTGGGCTAGTAATAAGCCTGAAGTGCAGGTGGGGGCCGGCCAGGGCCGCCAACTGCTGCGTGAGCTGCCGGGCTGGCCGTTCATCCCGGCGCACTAGTACATCTACGCCCACGAGGGCTTGGTCCAGCAAGGACGACTCTTGGGCACTATGCTCCTCAGTCAAGTTCCGCCCGCGGCGGACCAGGGAAGCGGGGCATACATATAGGAGTGAACAGAAGTCATGACCGGTCAGCGTGAAAACCTTAACGCTGCAAAATTAGACAAACCTTCTGGATGGTAGTATTACTATTGCATTAAAAAGTAATTAAATCGTAGGTAGTCGTTTTACTAATATTTCAAGGCATTTTCCGGGCTGAATCAGTCAGCAGGGCCGATTTTTAGAACAGTAGGCTCTAATCTTTCAAATCAATGCTGGGCGCTGGTGCTAGGTGGGTTTTGCCCGGGCAAGGCTATTCCTGCCAAAGCCGCAGGACTATCACGTCCTGAAAAAGATAGGCGTTTGAGGTGTGCGGGGGTAGGCAGCAGCTTCTACTGGAAAACCAGTAATTTTCGTGTCCAGAGCGGGTTTTGCTGGGTATTTGTAGCTGCTTGCTGGGTTTATGGAGTAAGTTGCAGCCTCTCTCCGGGCAATACGGGACTCTATGCTGCTTTCTACTCTTTTGCTTGCGGGCAGCCACTTGGTGTGTAGCCCGGCCTCTCTGCCCGCCAGCGACACGACGCGTCTGGTACGGGGCTTTATGAACCAGTCCTTTGCCTGGGGCACACTGGTGCTGCGGGATGGCCGCCGGCTGCAAGCCTATTTGCCGGCCACGGCTTCCGGGGTAGATACCATGGTGCCGTACTACATGCAGCCGCCCGATGCCCAGCCCAAGACTAAGCCAAAGCTGCTGGCAATTACCAAAGTGAAGTGCATGCGGGTGCAAGGCCAGTATTCCGAGCTATTGCCCCGGCAAACAAGGGTGAACTGCCCCGGCTGGCGGCCCGGCGCCAGGTGGGAGCCGTGGACCTGTTTCTGGTGCAAGCAAACATGCCCGCGCTGGTTACCACGTACCTGGGCTCGGCTCCGGTGCTGAGCTCCCCGGCAACCAGCGCACCCGGCACGAGCGTGGTGTCGTGGTACCTGCGGCGCGGCACCGGGGTGCCATTGCTCATAACGCCCGAGAATTTTGCCGTTCAGGTTGCCGCTTTCCTGGCCGATGATAAAGAGCTGGCGGCCAAGGTAGCTGCCGGGGCACCGGGCCACCGCTTTGCCGAGCTCGAAGACCTTATTCAGCGCTACAACCACCGCGCCCGGCGCTAAAGCAGCTGGTACTCGGCCGCCAGGCGGATGAGCATGGCCGTGTTGTGCACCCCGAACTTGGTGAGCAGGTTCCGGCGGTGCGTTTCAATGGTCAGAGCACTAACAAAGAGCTTCTCGGCCATTTCCTGGCTGGTCAGCCCGCCCGCAATCAGGGCCAGCACTTCCCGCTCGCGGCGGGTGAGCAGGGGCCGTGCCACCGGGGTGGGCTCCGGCTGCAGCAGCAGCTCCTGAATTTCGTCGCTGAAGTACTTTTTGCCGGCGTGCACCCGGGTAATAGCTTCGGCCAGCACTTCGGGCGAGGCATTTTTTAGCACGTAGCCCGCGGCCCCTTCCTGCATCATGCGCGTCACGTAGCTTTTCTCTTGCAGCGTGGTAAGCGCCAGTACTTTCAGGCCCGGCTGAGCCTGGGTGAGCTGCCGGCAAACGTCCACCCCGCTTTGGTCGGGCAGGTTAATGTCGAGAAGCACCACGTCGGGGTGGTGCTGGGCCACAATGGCATAGGCCTCGGCCGCACAGGTAGCCGTACCCACCACCGAAATAAAGTCGAGCGGCTGCAGCAGCATTTGCAGGCCGGCCAGCAGCATACGGTGGTCATCAACGAGTACTACCCGGATTGGCGTCATGAGTTGGAGGGAGTAAGAGGATGAGAAGCAACTGGCGCTGGAACGGCAGCCGGCAGCCGCAGTTCCAGGCTGACGGAGGTGCCCTGGCCCGGCTGCGACTGTATCTGCAGGTTGCCGCCCAGGTATTGGGCCCGGGCCTGCACGCTGCGCAAACCTACGCCCGGCTTGCTGGTACTGGCGTCAAAACCCTGGCCGTCGTCTTCCACAACCAGATGCAGCTCGTCGTCGTGGCGCATGAGCTGCACCAGAATCTGTCCGGCACGGGCGTAGCGCAACGAGTTGGTCAGCAGTTCCTGCACGATGCGGTAAAGCTCTATTTCGGTGGCTGGTGCCAGGCGGGGCGTCAGGCCGTGAGTGGTGAGCTGTACCGGTACTGCGCCCGCCTGCTGCACGGCCTGGCACAGGTCGTGCAGGGCCGGGGCCAGGCCAAAGGTAAGCAGCGCCTCGGGCATGAGGTTGCGCGCTACCCGGCGCAACTCGGCAATGGAACTGTCCAGGTGGTCAATGGACTGGTCGAACAGCGGGGCCGATTCGGCCGGCAGCCCGCCCCGGGTGCGGATAGAGCTCAGGTAAAGCTTTACGGCCGAGAGCATGCCGCCCAGCCCGTCGTGCAAGTCGCGGGCCACGCGGCGGCGCTCTTCGTCCTGGCCCTGCAGCATGGCCCGGGTGGTTAGCAGAGTTTGTTCCTGCGCCCGGACCCGGCGGGCCAGGCGCTGGCGGTAGCGCAGCAGCAGCAGCCCCAGAATGCCGCCCACGGTTAGCACGCCCAGCAGCACTAGGTAGATGGTATTGAGCTGGCGCTGCTGGGTTAGGGCTACTTGCTGCGCGTGTTGCAGCTGGCGGCCGGCCTGTAGCTGCTGGGCCTGCTGGCGGGTCCGGTAGCGGGTTTCCAGCTGGTTGATCTGCTCCCGCACCGCTGTGCCGGCAAGCGTGTCGCGCAGGCGCTGGCTGCGCTGCAGGTAGCCTAGCGCCGCCTGCCACTGGCCCGCCGCTTCTTCAACGCGCGTCAGCACATCCAGGTTTTCGAGCATCTGTTGGGGGTCGGCCAGCTGCTCGCTCAGCACCAGGCTGCGCTGTAGCCGGGAGCGGGCCTGGGCTAGGTCACCGGCCTGCGCATCCAGCTGGCCCAGCCCCAACAATACCTTAGCCTGGTAGCTCAAAGCGCCTTTGCTGGCCAGGTAGGGCATGGCTTGGTCGAAGGCCTGCCGGGCCGCAGGCAGCTGCTTGCCGGCCAGATAGTATTGGGCCAGCGTACCGTAATACTCCCCGGTATACAAACTGCCGGGCCGGGCTAACGGCCGGGCCGCCTGCAGCGCCAGGCCGGCGCTGTCGGTTCGGCCTTTGGCTAAGTGCCAGCTGGCCAGCTGCAGATACACAGGCAGCAGCTCGGCGGCAGCGGGAGGGCCTGCTCCCAGTGCTACAGCTTGCCGCCAATAGCGCACGGCCTGGGCGGGCTGCCCCAGCACCTGGAAGCTGTTGCCCAAGTTGCAGTACACCGTAAGCAAGGTGCGGGAGTCGCCGAGCTGGAGGAGCAAATCGGCGGCCTGCAGGTAGTAGCGGGTGGAAGCTTCGTACTGGCCCAGGTGGTCGGCCACGTTGCCACGGTTATTGGCAATGGAAGCCCGCAGGCGGCGCAGGCGTGGGGCGGCCGGGGCGCGCCGCTGCAGCGCATCGGCTACTGCCTGGGCCTGCGCTCCGTAATAGGCCGCAGCCGCGTTGTCGTGGCGAATGATGGCCAGGGTGCAGAGCTGCAGCCAGCTGAAAGCCGCGCCGTACTGATATCCAACTCGGCGGCTGAGTGCCAGCGCCTGGTGGGCATACTGGCTGGCCTGAGCCGTATCGGTGGCAACCAGAGCGGCCGACAGGCGCAGCGTCGTCTTGACCCGGTCCGTGTCGGAGGAGGCGGTGCGCAGGGCCTGCCGCAGGCTGTCGGAGGGTAGGGGAGCGGCACTGGCAGGCAGGCTCAGCAGCCCCAGCAGCAGTACCTGAGCCAGGCTGCGGCAGGTTTGTCGGGGCGCGCAAAGAAGGGAAAGCAGCAAAGCCATGCGGCGGCAAACTTGGGAGCTATTAGGCGAAAAACCTGGGCTTGGGATGAAATTACTGGTTTTCCAGTAGAGCAAAATCCTGCTTTCCGGCGATTTCAGGAGTGGGCTGGGCCCCAGACCTTTGTGTCAGTCCTCCTTCCTTCTCCTTTCCCGATTTGTCCTATGAAAAACCTGCACTCCTTCTCCGTTTCTCATTTTTGCCGGCGCGGTGCCCGGCTGCTGAGCCTGGCATTTCTGCTGAGCCTGACCAACCAGGCGCAGGCGCAGAACGGGCCGCGCCTGGGGCTGAAAGCCGGTTTGAACCTGGCTACTTACACCGGTGGAAGCACCCTGGCCCGCCAGGCCGGCTGGCAGCCGGGTATAGCAGCCGGCGCCTTGCTGACCTACCCCCTGTCGAATAAAAGCGGGCTGCAAATGGAGGCGCTTTACTCCCAGAAAGGCATGCGGCAGTCCCGCTACAACCATCTGTACCGTGACCCCGCGTTTTATTCCGCCGATAATATCTACCGGGTCTCCCTGGCTTACCTCGATATGCCGGTGCTCTATACCTACGGACCGGGCAGCAGCGGGAGCGGCTTTTTCGTCGCGGCCGGCCCGCAGCTGAGCCTGGCGTTGAGCAAGCGTGAGTTTGTGCGGCCCCGGGGCGAGGCAGTGGGTGGGCCGCACGAGGAAATGATTAGTGCTGACCGCCGCCTTGCTCCCGTAGCGGCGGGCTACGTGGCCGGCCTGGGCTACCAGCTCACCAATGGCCTGGGTGCGGAAGTGCGCTACACGGGCGACTTCACCCGCGTATTCAGCCCAAGCTCCAAAGCCGGCAGCGTGTACAACGGCGTACTGCAGTTGCAGCTACGCTTCCTGCTCGGCGCAAAAAACTGCCCGGGCACCCCGGCTGAGCCCCGGCCCCGCCCGGTAAGCCCCGCCCCGCAGCCGTATCCGGCCACCCGCTCGACCGCCTACCTCGACTCGCTTTCCCGCGACCCGAAAGTGCGCCGGGTGGTGGAAGTTCTTTCTATCCTGTCCTGGCTTGATTTCCACGTTGGGTCGCGGCCGGTGTACCGGTCGGGCCCGGGCGTGCCGCCACCCACGCGCCGGCAGCCCGCCCCCCGGACTCGGGCGGAGCACCCGGTTGCGTATTAGCACCGGGGCGCTGCAAGCCAGCTGCCCTGAATAAACCGAAACAAAGGTTTCGACCAGCCGGAATTTGATGTGACCTTTGCAGCTCATGTTCCAAGAGCCGTACGGGATGAACGCAACGCAGCAAGAAGAGAAAGAATACCTGGAAGAAATCAAGGAGAAGCTGACGCTGGCCGTGCGGCGAATTGATGACGCCGTTAAGCAGTTTTCCACGGAGCTCCGGCAGAAAAAGCAGTATATCCACGAAAACCAGTCGGGGATGGACGAGGCCGATATGGTGGCCGCCGACCAGTCCATCAACCGCATGGCCTTTACGGGCGAAGCCGCCGTGGCTCGGAAGCGCAAGCTGCTCAAGCTAAGTCAGTCCCCGTATTTTGGTCGCATCGATTTCGCTACTGCCAAGACTGCCGCCGCCCCGGTCTACATCGGCGTGCACGCCTTTCTGGACGAGACGCAGCGCAAGAATCTGATCTACGACTGGCGGGCGCCCATTGCCTCCATGTTCTACGACTTCGAGCTGGGAGAAGCTTTCTACACCACTCCGTCGGGCCGGATTCAGGGCCAGATCGAGCGCAAGCGGCAGTACAAAATCCGGGACGGCCGCCTGGAGTTTATGATCGAAAACGACGTGAACATTCACGACGACGTGCTGCAGCGGGAACTGGCCAAGTCCTCTGACGACAAGATGAAAAACATTGTCGCCACCATTCAGCGGGACCAGAATGCGGTAATCCGCAACGAAACGGCGTCGGTGATGGTCATTCAGGGCGTGGCCGGCTCGGGCAAAACCTCAATTGCCCTGCACCGCATTGCCTTCCTGCTCTACCGCTTCCGCGACACCATTGCGGCCAAGGACATTCTCATTATCTCGCCCAACAAGGTCTTTGCTGACTATATCTCCAACGTCTTGCCCGAGCTGGGAGAGGAGCACATTCCGGAGATGGGCATGGAAGAGCTGGCCGCCGACCTGCTCGAAAACCGCTACCCGTTCCAGACGTTTTTCGAGCAGGTTACGGCCTTGCTAGAGCACCATGATGCGGCCTTTATTGAGCGGATTCGGTTTAAATCCTCGTTCGAGTTTCTGAGCAAGCTGAATCAGTACCTGCTTTATATCGAGAACAACTATTTCGCCGTCACCGAGCTGCGGGTTGGCCGAACGTTGGTACCGGGTGCCTTTATCCAGCAAAAATTCAAGGCCTACCACCGGGTGCCAATGCTGAAGCGGTTTGCGCTGGTGGCCCAGGACGTGCGAAACTTCGTGCGCGACGCGGTTAACCGTAAGCTGACGGGGCAGGAGAAGGGCACCATCGGCGAAGCCATTCCCCGCATGTTCAAGTTTCACAACGTGCTGGACCTCTACCGGGACTTCTACCGCTGGATGGGTCGGCCCGAGCTCTGCCGCATCGACCACGGGCAGCGCCTGGAGTACGCAGACGTCTTTGCCCTGCTGTATCTGCGCCTGCGTCTGGAGGGCCTGCCCGGCTACGACCAGGTAAAGCACCTGCTCGTGGACGAAATGCAGGATTATACCCCCGTGCAGTATGCCGTCTTGTCGCGCCTGTTTCAGTGCCGAAAAACCATTCTGGGCGACGTCAGCCAGACGGTGAATCCGTACAGCGCCTCTTCGGCCGAAACCATTGAGCGCGTTTTTCCGCAGGCTGATGTGGTTAAGCTTTTCCGCAGCTACCGTTCCACCATCGAGATTACCAGCTTTGCCCAGCGCATCACGCCCAACCCCGACATCATCCCGCTGGAACGGCATGGGCCCGAACCCGCGGTGGTACGCTGCGGTAGCCCCGCCGAGGAGCTGGAAACCATCCGGCAGCTGATGACGGCCTTTCACCGCTCCGGCAATCATTCGCTGGGCATTATCTGCAAAACCCTCCGGCAGGCCGAACGGGCGTACGAGGCGCTGCAGGGGCCCGGTGTGCACCTGCTCACGGCCGAGTCGTCGTCCTTCCAGGAAGGCGTCATCATCACCTCGGCTCACTTGGCCAAAGGGCTTGAATTTGATGAAGTGCTGGTACCTTTTGCCTCGGCCCGCTTCTACAAAACCGAAGTCGACAAGAGCATGTTGTACGTGGCCTGCACCCGGGCTATGCACCAGCTCACGCTGACGTATTCTGGGGAGCTTACCAGCTTTTTGTCGGCTTAAACAGCAGTTGCCCCGCATGTCTTGCAGTGCTTCAAAAGGGGAGAAGGACAAGCTTGCTACCAGGTAGTACAACTCAAGGACCTTGCTCCGCAGGGAATAACACGGCCTTACTTACGCTCCGAGAACTTCCCGGAGCGTAAGTAAGGCCGCTGCTTTGGGTGCACTTGGTACCGATTAGAGGTTAACGAAAGTTTATTTATCAGCCCCGGCGGCAGAAACCGGCTGGCTGCTTGCAAGGGCCGCCAGTAGTTTCGGCTCTTCTATTAGTGCATCATTATTCGATAAAGATTATTGCCTGCTGTTTGAGTTAGAAGGGTTGAGTTTATATGTAAATAATTGTTAGTCAACAACAAGTATCTGATTGGCTAGGTGGTGCAGTCTGTTCCGCTTGGAAACGGGCATTTAGCGCAGGCCGGTGGAATGTACCAAAATGGGTTTGGCCAAGACCATCCGAGACGGGGCAAATTGGCGGCGGGCTGGGTTAATAAATTGCTTGCTAGCCGTGGAGTAATCTTCATGAAGATTTACTTCATATCGACTTCATGTCGATGCAAGTGCTTTGTGTCATTCAATACCCGACACCCGCTCTGCAGCCTTGGCTTCTCTTCTCGATTTTCTTTGCCCAGCCTGGGTCCATCGGCCCGGCCGCCGTTGGTTTGGGCGAGCTAAAACTACGCTAACCAGTGGCTTGGCTCAGTCCCACGCTCCGCCCCGGCTGGTCCTGCCCAGCAACCCCTGCCTACTACCATATTCCAGGATTACCAACCGTCTGTTCCGGTACTGATGAAACGAATGTACATGCTCATGCTGATGAGCTGGAGTGTCTTGTGTCTTTCTACAAGCTGCTCAAAACACGAAGAAGAAAAAGAAGAATCGGTCAAGTTCCTGGTCACCAGTCCGCTGCAAAAGGATACGACCATCACCAAGGAGTACGTCTCGCAGATTCACTCCATCCAGCACATCGAGGTGCGGGCCCTGGAAAAAGGCTATCTGCAGAAGATTTTCGTGGATGAAGGCCAGCAGATTGAGAAGGGGCAACTGATGTTTCAGATCATGCCGTTGCTCTACCAGGCCGAGCTGAAAAAAGCCGAGGCCGAGGCCAAGTTTGTAAACATCGAGTACCAGAACACTAAGAAGCTGGCCGATGGCAACATTGTGTCGCCCAACGAGTTGGCCCTGTCGCAGGCCAAGCTCGAAAAAGCCAAAGCGGAGGTGTCACTGGCGCAGACGCACCTGGGATTTACCACCATCCGGGCCCCGTTCAGCGGCATCATGGACCACTTCCAGGCCCGACTAGGCTCCCTCGTCGACGAAGGCGACCTGCTCACCACGCTGTCGGACAACAGCAAGATGTGGGTGTACTACAACGTGCCGGAAGCCGAATACCTGGCCTATAAAAGCCACGTGCAGGCCGACGCTAAGCCCCAGGTGAAGCTGAAGATGGCCAACAACGAGGAGTTCGAGTATCCCGGCATTGTGCAAACCATCGAGGCTGACTTCAACAACGAAACCGGCAACATTGCCTTCCGGGCCACTTTCCCCAACCCCAAGGGCCTGCTGCGCAACGGCGAAACCGGCTCGGTGCTGATGACGGTGCCGCTAAAAAACGCCCTGATTGTGCCCCAGAAAGCCACTTTCGAGGTGCTGGAAAAGAAATTCATGTACGTCGTCGACAGCAAGAACGTGGTGCACCAGCGGGAAGTAACCGTGGGCGCCGAAATGCCCGACCTCTACATCATCACCAGCGGCCTGAAGGCGGGCGACAAAATCATGCTCGAAGGCATCCGCAAAGTGAAAGACGGCGACAAAATCCGCTTCGAATACCAGGAGCCGAAGTCGGTCATTGCTCACCTGAAAGTGTACTCCGAGTAGAGTCAGCCAACTCTGCCTAAACCGAACGTCATGCCGGGCTTTGCGCCCGGCCCGGCACTTCTTTGGCTCTATTAGCCCATTATATGTTTAGTAGATTCCTTCGTCGACCCGTGTTTGCCATCGTTATATCGGTGGTAATCATGTTCCTGGGCATGCTGGCCATCAAAACGCTGCCCACGTCCCAGTTCCCGGAGATTTCGCCGCCCATGGTGATGGTAAGCACGGCCTACCCCGGTGCCAGCGCTAAGGTGCTGACCGAATCGGTACTCATCCCATTAGAGCAGGCCATTAATGGCGTGCCGGGTATGAAGTACATGACCTCCGACGCCGTGTCGGCCGGGGAAGCCAACATCCAGATTGTCTTCAACCTGGGCACCGACCCCGAGCAGGCGGTAGTAAACGTCAATACCCGCATTGCCCAGATCCTGAACCGCTTGCCGGTGCTGGTGCAGCGCGAGGGCGTGGTCGTAAACCGCGTGGTGCCCAACATGCTGATGTACGTGAACCTCTACAGCAAGGACAAGAATACCGACATGCGGTACCTCTTCAACTTTGCCGGGGTGAACATGCTGCCCGAAATTCAGCGTATCGACGGTATCGGCCGGGCCAGCATCCTGGGTTCCCGGCAGTACGCCATGCGCGTGTGGCTCAAGCCCGACCGGATGCGGGCTTATAATCTGTCGGTGGACGACGTGATGGAGGCGCTCAACGACCAGAGCGTAATTGGCTCCCCGGGCCGGATCGGCCGAAGTGACGGCAAGGAAGCCTCGGCCCTGGAATACGTGCTGACCTACAAGGGCCGCTTCAACGACGTAGAGGAGTATAAGAACGTCATTATCAAGGCCAACTCCAACGGTGAAACCCTGCGCCTCAAGGACGTGGCCAACGTGGAGCTGGGCTCGGAATTCTATGACATCTACTCCAACCTCGACGGCTACCCTTCGGCGGCCATCATGCTGAAGCAAACCTACGGCTCCAACGCCTCTGACGTCATCAAAAGCGTAAAGGCTAAGCTGGAAGAGCTGAAGAAAACCATGCCCCCCGGCATGGATTATAAGATCAGCTATGACGTGTCGAGCTTCCTCGACGCCTCCACTGAAAACGTAATTCACACCCTGCGCGACGCCTTTATCCTGGTGGCCATTGTGGTGTTCCTCTTCCTGGGCGACTGGCGCTCCACGCTGATTCCCATTATTGCCGTGCCGGTGTCATTGGTCGGCGCCTTCATTGCCATGCAGGCCTTTGGGATGACCATCAACATGATTACCCTGTTTGCCCTGGTGCTGGCCATCGGTATCGTGGTCGACGACGCCATTGTGGTGGTGGAAGCGGTGCACGCCAAGATGGAGGAAAAGCACCTCTCGCCCTACGGGGCGGTGCGCGAAGTGGTGGGCGAAATCAGTGGGGCCATCATTGCCATTACCATCCTGATGACGGCCGTATTCGTGCCGGTGGCCTTCATGAGCGGTCCGGTGGGTATTTTCTACCGGCAATTCTCCATCACCATGGCTTCGTCCATCGTGATTTCCGGCATCGTGGCTTTGACCCTGACGCCGGTGCTCTGCGCCATGATCTTGAAGAACACCCACGGCCAGCCCCGCAAGAAGACGCCCATCAACCGCTTCATCGACTGGTTTAACCGCGGCTTTGAGCGCCTGACCGGCCGCTACACCAACTTCCTGGAAAAGGTAGTAGACCGCCGCATACTCACCTTCGCCATTTTGATTGCCTTTGGCCTGGGCATTTTCGGCATCTCGTCCACGCTGCCCTCGGGCTTTATTCCGGCCGAAGACCAGGGCATGCTCTACGCCATTATCCAAACGCCGCCCGGCTCGACGCTGGAGCGCACCAATGCCCTGTCGCAGCAGCTCTCCAAGCTGGCCGAAAAGGTGCCGGGCATCGAAAGTGTTTCGTCGTTGGCCGGCTACGAGGTACTCACTGAAGGCCGCGGCTCCAACGCCGGTACCCTGCTGATCAGCCTCAAGCCCTGGGAGGAGCGCAAGCAGTCCGTCCACGATATCGTGATGAGCCTGGAGGAAAAAGCCAAGGAAATTCCCGGCGCGACCATTGAGTTCTTCGAGCCGCCGGCAGTGCCGGGCTATGGCGCGGCGGGTGGTTTCCAGCTACAGCTGCTCGACAAAACCTCCACCGGCGACTACCAGGCCCTGGAAAAGGTGAACGAGGACTTTATGCGGGAGCTCAAAAAACGCAAGGAGTTGGCCGGCCTGTTTACCTTCTTCTCGGCCAACTATCCGCAGTACGAGCTGCAGATTGACAACCAGCTGGCCATGCAGAAGGGCGTGAGCATCGGCAACGCCATGAATACGCTGAGCATCATGATTGGCTCGACCTACGAGCTGGGCTTTATCAAGTATCAGCGCTTTTTCAAGGTGTTCGTGCAGGCCTCGCCCGAGTACCGCCGCCTGCCCAAGGACGTGCTGGATATGTGGGTGAAAAACGACAAGGGCGAAATGGTACCGCTGTCGGCCTTCATGAAAATTGTGAAAAGCCAGGGCGCCAACGAAATCAACCGCTACAACATGTACCCCACGGCCTCCATCCGCGGCGACGCGGCCCCGGGCTTCAGTTCGGGCGAGGCCATCAAAGCGGTGCAGGAAGTAGCCAAGAAAACCCTACCCCGCGGCTACGACATCGACTGGGGCGGCTTGTCGAAAGACGAGGTGAGCCGCGGCAACGAGGCCATCTACATCTTCCTCATTGTGCTGGGTTTCGTGTATCTGGTGCTGGCTGCCCAGTACGAAAGCTTCCTGCTGCCGCTGGCCGTTATCTTCTCCCTGCCGGCGGGCATCTTCGGCTCCTTTTTGCTGATCAAGATGCTGGGTTTGGCCAACAACATCTACGCCCAGGTAGGCTTGGTCATGCTGGTGGGGCTGCTGGGCAAAAACGCGGTGCTTATCGTCGAATTCGCGGTGCAGAAGCACGAGGAGGGCATGACGGTGCGTGATGCGGCCATTGAAGGCGCCAAGGTCCGCTTCCGCCCGATTCTGATGACTTCCTTCGCCTTCATTGCCGGCCTGATCCCGCTGGTACTGGCCCACGGCGCGGGCGCCATCGGCAACCGGACCATTGGTACTTCGGCTTTGGGCGGGATGCTCTTCGGTACCATTTTCGGGGTCATCATCGTGCCGGGCCTGTACTACATTTTTGGCTCGCTGGCCGCCGGCCGCAAGCTTATCGGGGATGAGAACGAGCACCCCTTGTCCGAATTCGAGCCCCACGTTTTAGTTGAAGAAGTTGAGTCTCATGCTTAAAAAACGCATTTATCAAAGCCTGAGCGCGGCCTGTCTGGCCCTGGCCATGGGCGCGTGCAAAACGCCGACCCTGGTGCAGAAAAATGAAAATCGCACCGTGCCGGCCAGCTTCACCGGCAGCTCGTCGGACTCGACCAACGTGACCCGGGTGCCCTGGCAGGAGTTCTTCACCGACCCCAATCTGGTAGCCCTCATCGACACGGCCCTGCAGCGCAACCAGGAGCTGAACATCACGCTCCAGGAAATTGAAATTGCCCGCCAGGAAGTCCGGGCCCGCAAGGGCGAGTACCTGCCCACGGTGGGTCTGGGCGCAGCGGCCGGCGTCGAAAAAGCGGCCCGCTACACCCTGCCCGGCGCCACGGAGGAAAGCGTGGACATCAAGCCCGAGCGCCGCACCCCCGACCCGCTGACCGACTTCCAGGTGGGCGCCTACGCCAGCTGGGAAGTGGATATCTGGCACAAGCTGCGCAACGCCAAAAAGGCCGCCGCTTCGCGCTACCTGGCTTCGGTAGAAGGCAAAAACTTCACCGTGACCAACCTGATTGCCGAAATTGCCACCTCGTACTACGAGTTGCTGGCCCTCGACAACCAGCTGGCCATCATTCAGCAGAACCTGCAGATTCAGGGCAACGCGCTGAAGGGCGTGCGTTTGCAAAAGGACGCGGCCCGGGTAACCGAGCTGGCCGTGCGCCGCTTCGAGGCCCAGGTGCACAACACCCAGGCCAAGCAGTTCCTGATTCAGCAGCGCATCACGGAAACGGAAAACCGCCTCAACTTCCTGACCGGCCGCTACCCCAGCCGATTGTGCGCAACGACGCCACATTCAACGACCTGGTGCCCAAAACCATTCAGGCCGGAGTGCCCGCTCAGCTGCTGCAAAACCGCCCCGACGTGCGCCAAGCCGAGCAAAACCTGGTGGCCGCCAAGCTGGACGTGCAAGTAGCCCGAGCCAATTTCTACCCCTCGCTGCGCATCACCGGTGCTGTGGGCTCGGCGGCCTTCCAGCCCGGCTTGCTGGCTACGCTGCCCGAGTCGGTGCTGCTGTCGGTGGCCGGCGACATTGCTGCCCCGCTGATCAACAAGAACGGCATTAAGGCCTTGTACTACAGTGCCAACGCCCGCCAGACCCAGGCCGTGTACAACTACGAGCGGACGGTGCTCAACGCCTACATCGAGGTGGCTAACCAGCTGGCTAACATCAACAACCTGGAGAAAACCTACGGCGAAAAGGCCAAGGAAGTGCAGGCCCTGGACGAGTCGAGCACGATTTCCAACAGCCTGTTCCGTTCGGCCCGCGCCGACTACACCGAGGTGCTCTTCACCCAGCGCGACGCCCTGGAATCGAAGTTTGACCTGGTGGAAACCAAGATGCAGCAGCTCAACGCCACGGTCAACGTGTACCGGGCTCTGGGCGGCGGCTGGAAATAACGCCTAGCTCTAAACTTCTACCCCCGCCAAACAGCCCCGCTCTTGTAGAACGGGGCTGTTTTTTTTAGGATGTTACCCCTCAACCAAAACGCCGCTACCGGGCAGCATAAAACTGTCGGCGCATTTGAATCAGCAGCTCCACGGCGCGCTGCTTGTCGGGCGCGTCGGGTAAGGTTGATTCGGCAAAAGCGGCGTCCACCTGCTGGACCAGGGTTTCGGCTTCGGCTACCAGGGCTTCGTACTCGAACTCGCCGCGGCGGATTTGGAGCAGAAAGTCCCGGTCGGGGCGGCGCACGTGGAGCTGGCCGGTGGTGGCAATTTCCAGGGCCGTGCGCAGCAGCCGGAACACGTGCAGCATATTTTTGGCGTCGTAGTTTTTGCCGTGCTGCACCGTGTTTTCGTAGCGCTCCACGTTGCGGCGGCTTACCCAGTCCCAGTATTCCTTGTACACCCGGCAGTAAGTGGAGTAGCCGTTGCGGTTAAACGACAGATACGCCACCGGCACCTCGCCCTTGGGCACAGTTGAGAGCAGTACGTCGTTAGACGTTTCCGCGTCCTTGACCAGGCCCCGGTAACCCAGCCTAGGAACCTCGGCTGTATCCACGAACAGGGCGTACAAATCCGTCAGGTGGGGCACGTTGGCCAGGCCGCACTGCCCGGCTGCGTAGTCCTGGCGGTCCAGCCACTTGTCGGCCGGCATGGCCCCGGCGCCCACGGTCACGTAGCAGAAGTCCAGCACCGACTTGCGGGCTGGCGGTTCGGGGTTGTTGATTTTCTTGTTGAGCCCCTTAGCTTTGCGAATCTGAGCTACGGCGTACTCGGCAAAGGTTTGGCGGCAGAGCTTGGACAAGAACTGCGCGGGCCGAAACGCCCGGAACAGCGGGTGCTCAAACCGGATACAGTCGGCGGGCGTGCCCAGGATTTCCAGGGCCGTAGGGTTGTTTTTGAGCAGCAACTCCACGAAGCGGCGCAGCTCGTAAAACACCTCGTCGTTGGTTGAATTGGCCACCTGCGGTACGTAGTCGAGGCCGTAGTACAACTCTTCGGGCAGCACAAACACGCCCTTCAAATCGGTGTCGGAGTGGGGCAAATCGGTGCCGTAAGCCCGGCTGCCGCTGACAGCTTCGAAGATAATAAGTCCGTGCTGCCGCAGGTAGTCGATGGTCAGGCCGGTTTCGCTCGAGGTCATTGAAAGAAGGCAGAAAGTGGCAAGAAACGGTTGCTAGGCGGGAAAACAGGACGTCAGCAGCCGCTGAAACAGCTGGTTAAGCTCGGGCGTGGGGTCGGTGCCGGTAAGTACAGGCAGCGCGTCGCGAACTGCCTGGCAGGCGGCATATTCGTGCCTAAGAAACTCGACCAGTTCCGTCGGCTGGGGAATGGTCGTTTTCTCGGTAGCCTCGGCTTTGCGGGCCAACAGCTCCTGCACTTGCTGGCTTAGTTCCGCGGGCAGCACCGCGCACAAGGGCTTGAACTCCATGGGCGGCAGCGAGTGGCGGGTCCGGATCCAGCGGGCGGCCAGGGCCGAGCGTAGGGCGTAAAACAGCCGCTTGAGCCGCACTTCTCCCCCGGTCAGGTCGGCTTCCAGGCCCCGGCGCACCAGCCCCAGGTAGTGGTGCAGGCCCGCCCTCAGGTTATAGGTAGCCGGCAGAAGTGGCTGCAGGGCCGGCAGGAACTCCGGCGCCGCCCAGTATACCGTCGGCGACTGGAGCCACTCAAACAAAGCCGCGTTGGAGCCGCGCAAAAGCCGCAGCATCTTGCGCAATTCCCAGCCGGCCAGGTCCAGCTCGTCTTCTACGGGAAAGTTGAGCGTGTCGGGGTTGTCGTCGAGGGTAAGGTGCCAGGCCGGGCGCTGGGCGTAAATGAAGCGCACGTCGTAGTCGGAGGTGGGGGAGGGAAAGCCCCAGGCCCGGCTGCCCGCCTCGCAGGCGTACAGAATGCGGATGTCGTGGGTGGCTTCGAGCTGAGTGAGGGCAGCGGCAATACGGGAGTGCATGGAGGTGGCAAACGGTGGGGCCGAACGAAGATAGGGCTTCCGGCGGCGTAGTTATTTTTGATACATTTCCGACCCGGAAGCCGGCCTGAGCAGCTTCGGCCGCGGGGAAAAGCCGCTACTGCTTACTCTCAGTCGCAACTTTGTATTATATAATTCATTGATCTTCTGTTGTTCATGACCAAAATTGCCTGCGGCCTGTTTCTGCTGGCCTGGCTGGGAGCCTGCTCCTCGGATACGCCGGCTAAGCGTGCTACGGCAGCCACCACACCACCGGCTCCGAGTGTCGCACCAACCGTTTCCAAGGCCGCTCCCCAGCCCGCCGATACGCTGGCTACCTTTGTTTGGGAAGATGACGTGTGCCGCTACTCTGGGCGCTACAACCCTCGGAAGTACACCCGGGAGCAGCTGGAAAACGTTCGGCTGCTGCTCTATGGCAGCGCCAGCCTGGAAACCAGCGGCTTAGTGCATCATCCCCGCAATATCGGCAGGCTGAGTTTGGACACGCTGACCCGGGAATACACGCGCCGTATGCCGGTCTACCGGGCCATGCAGGTGGTGAATCAGCCGGTTTGGCGCACCTTGAAAAGCCAGGCCATCCGGGAAATGGAGGAAGACTACCAGGCCAAAAAGCTAAGCATTCAGGCCTACGCCGACCCGGCCGTGCTGCTCACCACCGCCTACCCAAGCTCCTGTACCCGCTACGTGCAGGGCCTGGCCGCTCACGACGACAGCCTGACGCTGCGCGACTGGCACAGCTTTATTCAGGAGCGAATCAGGCGGGAAAAGAAGCTCAGCGGCGGGCCCGAGCACTACACCCAGCGCTACGCCGAGCAGCAGGCCAGCCCCGACCGGCTGCTTTTCGCTAAAGTCGATTTGCTGACCTACGGCTGGTGGAACTGCATCAACGAATCCATTCACCGGGTAGAGCAGACCGCCGAGTTGCATAAGCAATTCAGGCAGCTGTTCAGCAGTGTGAAGTCGGAGTGCGACGAGGTGTAGAAGCCCGCCGGTTACAGCCGCGGGTCGACGGCCTCACTTTCCAGGGCCAGCACCCCGAACACGCACTGGTGCACGGCCCGCAGCGGCTGCCCGGCCACGAACCGCTCCAAGCCTTCTACGCCCAGGGTAAACTCCCGCAAGGCCAGGTTGCGCTTGGCTTTCACTCCCCGCTCGCGCAGGCGCTCCAGGTTGCCGGGCAGCAAATAATCCGGGCCGTAGATGATGCGCAGGTACTCCCGGCCCCGGCACTTTAGCGCCGGCTGCACCAGGGTTTTGCCCTCGGGAATGAAGTCGTAGGGCTTCACTACCATGCCTTCGCCGCCGGCCGCCGTCAGGTCGGTCCACCACTGGGTGGCAGCTTCCACGTCGGCAATGTCTTGCAGGTGCACGACGCGGTAGGGTGTGGCCCGCAGCAGACTTTCGTCGGCCTGGCTGAGGGCGCGCAGGGTTTCCATGTGCCAGGCGTGGTCCTTGTCGAAGTAGGTTTTGCCCTCTGTGGCCAGTAGGTGAAACGGGGCCAAGCGCAAATCCGTCAGGCTTTCCACCGGCCAGCAGTAGCGGCGGTAGGCCTCGGCGTAGTGCTGGGCAGCAGTTTGCCGGGCCGTGGTGCGGGCCAGCAGGGCCTCCACGCCGTCGAGGCCACGGGTGGCGGCCTGGGTGAGTACGGCGGCAGCTTCGGGCAGGGCGGCGGTGGCCGCGGCGGCTACGGCAGCGTACTGGTTCTTGATCAGCTCCTGGGCCTTGGCCGACCACGGCAGCAGTTCGGCATCGAGGCACAGCCAGTCGGTCTGGAACCGCTCCCAGAAGCCGGCCGCCGTCAGGGCCGCTTGCAGCTTTTCGAGGAAAGCAGCTTCCAGGGCCGGGTCGTTGAAGAAGTTGCGGCCGGTGCGGGTATACACCTTGCCGGGACCTTCGCCCACCACGCCGAAGCGGCGCCGGGCGGCATCCTCGTCTTTGGCCAATACCACTACCACGCGGCTGCCCATGTGCTTTTCCTCGCACACCACCCGGCTCAGGCCCTGGCGGCGGAAGTAGTCGAAGGCTTCGGCCGGGTGCTCCAGCATATCGGGCAGGGCACTGGTTTCCGAGGGGCTCATAGTGGGCGGCAGGTAAAGCAGCCACTTCGGGTTCAGGGCAAAGCGCGACATGACTTCCAGGGCCGCCGTGGCGTTTTCCTCCCGAATGGTTACCGACGGCAGCAGGCGGGTTTTGATGATCTGCTTGCCCAGTACGTCCTGGATGTCGAGCAAATCGTCGTGCTGCTGCTGGGCGGTAAGGTTCTTGGGCGAGGTTTGCGCGTTAGTAGCTTCGCTGAGGCGGCGCAGGTAGTCCAGGGGCCGGACCGGCTCGCAGTAGACCTGGGCGGCGGGTACGGCTACCAGCTCCCGCTCGGGGTAGCGCAGGGCAGTGAGCCGGCCGCCAAACACGCAGCCGGTGTCAATGTCGATGGTGTTATTGAGCCATTCAGCCTCGGGCACGGGCGTGTGGCCATACACCACCATGGCCCGGCCGCGGTACTCGGAGGCCCAGTTGTAGCGCACCGGCAAACCAAACTCGTCGATTTCGCCGGTGGTTTCGCCAAACAGGGCAAAGGCCCGCACGGCGCCCGAGCCCCGGCCCTGCATTTCTTCGCGCATGCCAGCATGGGCCACCACCAGCTTGCCGCCATCCAGCACGTAATGGCTCACCAGATTGTCCAGAAACTGCCGCACCTGATTCTTGAACGTGTCGGATTCCAAAGCCAGCTGGGCCAGAGTTTCGGCAAAGCCATGCTGGTCGTTGACCTGCTTGCCGTTGAGGTGGCGCAGCAGCTTGATGTCGTGGTTGCCGGGCACGCACAGGGCCTGCCCGCCCTGCACCATGCTCATCACCAACCGCAAGACCTGCGGGGAAGCCGGCCCCCGGTCCACCAAGTCACCCAGAAACAGGGCCCGGCGGCCGGCCGGAGCCGTCACGTGCACGCCCAGGTCGCGCACGTCCTCTATAGGTTCGGTTTCTACGGCGTAGCCCAAGGTAGTGAGTAGTTGCAGGAGCTCGTCGTAGCAGCCGTGCACGTCGCCGATGATGTCGAAGGGGCCGGTGTCCTGCTTGCGGTTGCTGTAGAGCGGGTCGCGCACGATGGTCTGCACGGCGTCCACTTCCTCAGTGCCGCGCAGGTGAAAGATGTGGCGAAAACCCTCAGCTTTAAGCGTTTTGAGGCTCCGGCGCAGCTGCTGCCGCTGCTGCGGTATCACGTGGCGGCCCAGGTGCTGCCGCTCAGTGCGGGCGCGGTTCCGGTCCTCGGCCACCCGGTCGGGCACGTCCAGGATGATGGCCGTGGGCAGCACGTGGTAGTCGCGGGCCAGCTGCACCAGGGTTTTGCGGGCTTCGGGCTGCACGTTGGTGGCGTCCACTACCGTGAGCAGGCCGCGCTTGAGGCGCAAGCCCACCAGGTAGTGCAGCAAGGCAAAGGCGTCGGGGGTGGCGGCTTGGTCGTTTTCATCGTCGGCCACGAGCAGGCGGCACTGGTCCGACGACACGATTTCGGAGCCCCGGAACAGGCGGCGGGCAAACGTGGATTTGCCGGCCCCGGACGTGCCGATGAGCAATACCAGGGAAAGTTCGGGCAGCTTAAGAGTAGTGTAGGGCATTGAGAATCGGGTAATTTCGTCGGATGATAAAGCTTTACCTGGATATTGACGGCGTGCTCTTGACGACCAAGCATACGCAGGCGGCGTCGGGAGTTGAGGAGTTTGTCGAGTTTGTTACCTCGTCGTTTGAGTGTTACTGGCTAACAACCCACTGCAAAGGAAGCAGTGCTTCGGCTCTGCGCTACTTGTCGCGCTTTCTGCCACCCTCAACCCTGGAACAGCTCGAACACAAGGTAAAGCCCACTGATTGGGACACATTGAAGACCGAGGCAATAGATGTGCAGTCCAATTTCTATTGGCTCGATGACCAGCCATTTCAAGCAGAAAAGGCGTTTTTGCAGGCCAACAGAGCAGCTCACCGCTTAATTGTCGTCGACCTGAAAGAGCCCGATGCGCTGGTCGCTCTGCAGCTTCAGCTACAGACTTTGTTGCAGTTTGGAGGGCTTAAATAGCAATGCAAGTTCAGAGAGTAAGGCAATTAGAAATTTAGCGGCCTTACCGCTCAAATACCGCCAGCTGCGAGGGTGCCCCAACTTCCGCTGCTTCCGGGCCCAAGGGCTCGATGCGCACCCGGTAGCCGTGGCGCTCTGCTACACCCGCGGCCCATTCCGCAAACTGCGCCCGGCTCCACTCGAAGCGGTGGTCGGAGTGGCGGAAATGGCCGGCCGAGAGCTGCTCGTAGCGCTGGTTATAGTCGGCGTTGGGCGTGGTCACGAGTACGGAGCCGGGCCGGGCGCGGGCAAAAACGACCTGCTCGAAGGCGGCCAGCCGATTTTCGTCGAGGTGCTCAATGACTTCCACCACGGCGGCCGCGTCGTAGCTGGCCAGGCGCGGGTCGTGGTACAGCACCGAGCCCTGGGCCAGGGTGAGCCGCTCGCGCTGCCGCGGGGGCATTTCGGCCACGTGCAGCCGCTCGTGGGCCCGCTGCAGTTCCCGCATCGACACGTCCATCGCCAGAATGTGCTCCACCTGCGGCAGCTTGAGCAGGCGGCGCACCAGCTTGCCTTCACCGCAGCCCAGATCCAGCACCCGCTTGGCGCCCAGACGGCTTATTTCTTCGGCCACCCGGTCCAGGCGCAGGTCGTGGAGCTTCTGCTTTTCGGCCACCGGCTCGGAGGCGCCCAGGTCGGCAGCGCTCAGAGCAGCTTCGGTGGCAGCATCGGCGGGCGCCAGCGGTAGGGCGGCTTCCGGCCACTCGTCCGTCGCCACTCCGTCGCCGGCGAGCAGGCGTTCCAGAGTCGGATTCACGTATTCGGCCAGGTTGCGCAGGTAGCGGCGGGTAATAAACTCCCGGTCGGGGTGCTGGGGCAGCCAGGCCGCGCCCCGGTGCAGCAGCTTCTCGGCTTCCTGGGCGTTTACCCAGTAGTGCTTGTCGTTGTCGAGCACCGGAATCAGCACGTAGAGGTGGCTGAGCAGGTCGTGCAGGCGCAGGGCCGGGTGGCGCAGGCGCAGGGTAAAGTAGCGGCTGTTGCCCCAGTCAGGCACGGTCGGGTCCAGGATGTGAGCCTCGGTTTCGACTTCGTAGCCCAGGGGTGCAAACAGCCGCTCCAATTGCTCGGCGCTGGCCGCGGGCATCACGGCCACGGTGGCTTCCAGGGGCAGGAGCACCTCGGGTAGCTCGGGCCGGTCCTTGCAGGTGCCGTTCATGGCCGTGTTGAAGGCCTTAATCAAAGCCGCGCTCAGAAACGAGGAGGCCACGTAGGGCCGGTCATTCACGTACTGCTCCAGGGCAAACCCTTCGCCGGCCGGTCCGCGGTGGTTGCGCACCAGGGCCACGGGGTCAATGTCGAGCAGCACAGCCGCCGTGCAACGCTCGGCCGTAGCCTCGGGGTAAAAAATATGGACTTGGCCACCGGCTACCTCCAAGGTTTGCAGGCGGGCCGGGTTCTTGTGCAGCAGGTAGCCCAAATCGGTGGCGGGCTGGTGGGTAGTCGTGATGGTAAGCAGCATCTGGCTCGGATAAGGCTAGAAAAACAGGCTGTAGGTAGTAAAGGTAGACGCCTGCGGTACAACTACGGTCGAAGCGGCTTAGTCAGCACGCCGGTAGTTGAAAACAGGCTGTGGAACGTGGGGAAACGCAAGTTTACTCGCCGCCCACGGCAGGCAGCGGCTTGCTGGTCGTAAGCGTAGCGCCGGCGCTGGCCGCCATGATGAAAAACACGGCCAGCCACTGCGCCACAGTTAGTTTCTCACCCAGCAGCAGCCAACCCGACAAAGCCGCGGCGGCCGGCTCCAAACTCATCAGGATGCTGAATGTGCGCGTGGGCATAGATTTGAGGGCCTGCATTTCCAGCGAAAAGGGCAGCACGCTCGAAAACAGCGCCAGCAAGCCCGCCAGCAGCAGCAAGTAGGGCGTCAGGGCCAGCAGCCCGCCGCTGCCCACGCCAAACGGCACCACGGGCAGGGCCGCAAACAGCATTCCTACTGTCACGGCCACCGGACCCGGCAATGCACCCGCCGCCCGCCGACCCAGCACAATATACACGGCCCAGCACCCGCCGGCGGCCAGGGCCAGGGCCATGCCCAGCAAATCGATGCCCTGCCCGCTCCAGGGCGTAATCAGGGCAATGCCCGCCGCAGCCAGCACCACCCACACGAAGTCGAACCAGCGGCGCGAACCGGCCAGTGCCAGGCCCAGCGGCCCGATAAACTCCAGCGTAACGCCCAAACCCAGCGGAATCCGGGCCAGGGCCTCGTAAAACAGAAAGTTCATGGTGCCCAGGGCCAGGCCGTAGGGAATTACCTCGCGCCACTGCTCGGCCCGCAGCTGCCCCAGCCGGGGCCGCACCGCTACCAGCAGCACAAGGGCCGACAAGCCGATACGCAGGCTAACCGTAGCTGCTGGCCCGAGCACCGGAAACAGCCCTTTGGCAATGGCGGCTCCGGCCTGTACGCTCACAATGGCGAGCAGTACGGCGGGCAGGGGAGGCAGGGTAAAGCGGGTTACTTCTTTCACGCAGCGCAGCCAGAGGCGAATATGCCGCCGGCCGCGGCTGCAAAAGTGGCTAATCCTGGGGTTCTAACCCAGCCGTCAGGCCGCTATTTGGGCTGCAAAGGAGAAGTGCCAGATAATAAAGGTCACTCGTGCCCCGGCGCTAATGGCCGCCTAAAATCCCGGGTATCCGCACCTGCATTCAGTTCCTGGCGGTCTGATTCTTGCGCCGCACCCAGGCCCACGCTGGCATTACGGTGCGGTGTCCGGGGGGCGGGCCTGGGCGCGGCGTGTAGGCTCGGCGGGGGAGTAAGCTGAACTTTTCAGGGATAACGGTTTATTTCGAGGCTGGCGTGGCGCCCAGGCGCTACCACGTATTTCTACAGTTCAGCCGCTGCGGACCGGTTCACTCCGTCTGTTTTATCATCAATGGCGTAGCTTAAGGCGTTTCCTCTCCCGACATTCTTTCCCTTATTCCTATGAAAACCTCCGCTTTCTTCCTGGCCGCGCTTTCTGCTGGCACGCTCCTGCTCAGCAGCTGCGGCGACGCCAAAACCTCCGAAACGGCTACCTCGGACACTTCGGCTGCCGCTGATTCAGCGGCCGGTATGGACCACTCGCAGATGAACCATGCAGCCGCCCCCGACATGATGGGCCTGATGCACGGCATGATGAAGAATATGGACAGCTTCCAGCCCGCCGGCAACACCGACTACGACTTTGCCCAGATGATGATGGCCCACCATAAGGGCGCCGTGGAAATGTCGGCCCTGGAACTCAAAGACGGTAAGGACGCCACGCTGCGGGCTATGGCCGAGAAAATTCTGGCCGACCAGCAGCAGGAAATTCTGGACCTGGATGCCGCTGCCACCCGCCTCGATGGGGTTCCGGCCAACTACAAGCCCACCGACCCGGCCGACCCGTTCACGAGCAAGATGAAGACCTCGATGGACGGTATGATGACCAACATGGGCCAGGCCAGCGGCAACGTGGATCAGGACTACGCCAACCTGATGGTGCCCCACCACCAGAGCGCCGTGGACATGGCCCGGGCCGAAGTAGCCCACGGCCGCGACGCCAAGCTCAAGCAGATGGCCCAGCAAATGATTGCGGCCCAGGAAAAGGAAATTCAGCAATTCAAAGACTGGCAGGCCAAAAACGGTGGCCAAACCAAGCCGAGCGCCGCCACCTACGAGTGCCCCATGGGCGACGGGGGCCGTAGCAACGCTCCCGGCAAGTGCCCTAAGTGCGGCATGGACCTGGAGAAGAAAGCCTAGCTGCGGCTGGGCTACGCTAGCCGGGAGAAATCCTGCAAGTTGCCGGCGCAATTCTGTACCCGCATCGGTGCACGCGGCCCTACTTTTGGCTGTTTATTATTCCGAACCCGCCCGAATCCGGGCCACCCAACTCTGCTTTCATGAAAACCCTGCAATTCAAAACCAACATCAACTGCGGCGGCTGCATCAAAGCCGTGACGCCCACGCTGAACGGCGAGCAGGCCATTAGCTCCTGGCAAGTCGATACGGCCAACCCCGACAAGATTCTAACGATTACCGGGGAGCTGGAAGAAGCTCAGGTTATTGCGCTGGTCGAGGATGCCGGCTTCCAGGCCCAGGCCGTGTAGCTAGCTATTAGCTTTGCTCTAAACGAAAAAACGCCTGCAGATAGCAGGCGTTTTTTGTAGGTATGCACTCCGCTTACGACTATGCGCGGCGGCTTTGCCAGGCCAGCAAGTCACTGGCGGTGTCAACGTCGCTCAGGGGTGGGAGCTGGCCCAGGCGCAGGCCCAAACGGTTGGCGTCGGCCAGGGTGTCAGTCAGTACTGAGTCGGTACTCCAGGCTTTGCCGCGGAAAAAATCGGCTACCAAGGTGGTCATGCCTAGCAGGTAATAGCCCCCATCCAGGGCCGGCCCCACGACTACATCGTGGCTGGCGAGGTGGGCAAACGCCTGCTCTAAATCAGCACTGGACAGCTCGGGGCAGTCGGTCCCGATGATTACAACCCGGCTGGCGCCTTCGGCAAAGGCGGCTTCAAAGGCATGGTGCATTCTTTCCCCCAGCTCCCCAGTGGGTTGAGGCCGCTGCCCGTAGCCCCGCCAATCGGCGAAGAAAGTTGGGCCCATCGGCGGCTCCCCGGCCAGCCACAGGGTTTTGGTAGCGGCCACACCGTCGGCGGCCGTGCGGGTGTGGTGCAGCAGTTCTTCGTACACGCGCAGGGCTTCTTCCTCGCCTACCGTGTGCGCCAGGCGGGTTTTGACGAGGCCCAGCGCCGGGTGTCGGGCAAAAATGAGTAGATGGTCAGCCATATAGCCGGGGCGAAGAAAGTTCGGAACAGAAAGCTAAGCCACGGTGCCGCCGCAGCTGGAGCCTGCCCCGGCCGTGCAGCCGTAGCAGTGCTGATTGACCACGATAGGGCGTTGGGCCAGCGTGGCGGCGTCGAAGTCGCGGATATGCTGCACGGTGCTGGCCACGTGCAGGTCCAGCATCTGGTTGAAGTCGCAGTCGTAGAGGCCGCCGTCCCAGCCCACCGAAATCGTGTTGCGGCACATCACGCCGGCGGCGGCCACGGGGTTGAAGGCATTGACCAGCTTTTCCATGTAGCCCGCGTAGTTGCCCGACTCAATCAGGTAGTCGAGGTAGCGGCTCACGGGGATGTTGGTAATGGCGTACAGCTCGTTGAAGACAATGCCGTGGTCCTTGAGAAGCACCCGCTTGAACTGGTCCTGCAGGCCTTTCTGCCCGCCGGGCAAAAACGCCCCGGCCGGGTTGTATACCAGGTTCAGCACCAACCCGAGCCTTCCTGCCCGTAGCCCACGGCGTTGAGCATTTTCAGGGCCCGAATCGAATCCTCAAACACTCCGTCGCCGCGCTGACTGTCGGTTTTGGCCGCGCTGTAAAAGGGCAGGGAGCTGACTACTTCCACGCCGTGCTTTTTGAAAAACTCGGGCAGGTCGTGGTACTTCTTGTTGGCCACGATGATGGTCAGGTTGCAGCGCACGAGCACCTTGCGGCCTAGCTTGCTGATTTCCTCCACAAACCAGCGGAAATCGGGGTTCATTTCCGGGGCCCCGCCGGTCAGGTCCACCGTGGGAATGTCGGTTTGGGCCAGCGCGTCGAGGCAATACTGCATCGTTTCGCGGGTCATGATTTCCTTCCGGTCGGGGCCGGCGTCTACGTGGCAGTGCTTGCAGACCTGGTTGCACATCTTGCCCACGTTGATTTGCAGCACGGCCGGCGCCACGGGCGTAAGCGGAAACAAACCCGCCCGCCCAGCTTTTCGTGAAACAGGGGCAGGTGCAGCGTATCGGCCACTTCCCGGCGCAGCACGGTGAGTTGAAACGACGAATCGGCCAGCTGGTGGCCGGTGGACCTTAAGGACTTAATCATGAGCTCGGGACGAAAGGATTAGCAGCAACTGCCGGTGGTTTCGCTGGCCGCGGCGGTACTAGCCGGGGCAGGGCCGCAGGGGAATAAGCCGAAATGCTGGTTTTTGGTGCCATCTACCCGGAAATGAGCCCCGTAGCGGGTCAGGCTGAGCATGTCGGCGGTGTTGCCGCACACGAGCACCGGCCGGCCGGTTTCGAACACGTGGTGGTCGTCTAGGGTAAAACTGTGGGGCTCGTCGGGGAAGTGCCCAGGTAGGTAGCCACCTGCCCGTAGTCTTCGCACTGGTCTTCCAGATCGAGCTTAAAGGCCCGCACGGTAAGGGAGTAGAACTTGATGTTGCCCACTTTGCGCTCAATCTCGGCGTTGCCGATGGTAAGGCGGCGCTGGGCCGTGAGGCGGTAGTCGCGGATGCCCAGCTCGCGCAGCAGGCGGCGGAAATCCTCGATGTAGAGGGCGCCGCTGAGGCACTCGCCGTAGAGTACCGGGTCCTGGCGCAGGGCTTCGGGCACGCGCCGGTCCGAGAATACGTCGGCAATAAACAGCTCGCCGCCGGGCTTGAGCACTCGGAAAATCTCGCGGTACGTGGCGGCCTTGTCGGTGCTCAAGTTGAGCACGCAGTTGCTTACTACCAAATCCACGCTGTTGTTTGCAAGGCCAGCTGAGTGCAGGTCTTCGATAAAGCCGTGGCGGAACTCCACGTTGGGCTGCTGGTAGCCAAACCGCTCGGTGTGCGTGGCCACGTGGCGGCGGGCCACGGCCAATTGTTCCTCCGTCATATCCACCCCAATCACGCGGCCCTGCTCACCCACCAGCTTGGACAGCAAGTAGGCGTCGCGGCCCGAGCCCGAGCCCAGGTCGAGCACGGTAAGGCCTTCCACGGCCGAGGGAATGCACACGCCGCAGCCGTAGTACTTCTCCAGCACTTCCGACTCCAACTGGGCCAGAATCCGCTTGTGGGCTGCCGGAATATCGTCGGTGCAGCAGGCGTTGGTTTTCAGGTCGTTGCTGGATTGCAGCTCGGTGCCATAATAGTCCTGCACCTGGGCCTGAATATGTTGCTCCATGGGGTGGGTTGCTTTATAAAGTAGTAGAGAAAAATGCCGCCGGCCGCTTTCTGCTTGCCGCAGATACGAAGTCCGGTAGGCTTCCGGATCGGGGTTGAAGCCTGAATAGGGCAAAAGCAGGCAGTTTTGGTGGCGAATGCCCGCTAAGCAAGTTAACACATCCGGCGGGGTTCTGTTATCCGAAATTCCTTCCGAGGTACGGCCTGCCTTCATCTGCGCCGTTGCCCAGCCCGGGGCTGAAGCGGCAAACAGGCTTTTACTCGTAGAAATGCCGCAGCCGGCGGGTGGTTCGCAGCACTATCCAGTCGCCGAGGCGGGGCAGCCAGGTGTGTACCAGCACGATAAGCCGCCCCAGGGCCGAAATAACGGTACGCTGCCGCCGCCGCCGGATGTGGCTCAGGATAATGCCGGCCACTTCGGCCTGGGTTTTCTGCCAGCGGGGCGGGCGGTGGGCAATGGGTACGGGCTGACCAGCCGCATCGAGGACGCGCTTTTCGGGGTCGTTCTGGGTGAAGCCGATATGAACCACGCCGAAGTGAATGCCAGTAGCGGCCAGCTCCAGCCGCAGCGTGTGGGCCAGGTTCGACACCGCCGCTTTGCCGGCGCAGTAGGCCGAGCCGCTGGGCATGCCGTTCAGGGCCGAAATAGAGGAAATAAACGTAACGCTGCCTTTGGTTTGGGTGAGGTAGGGCAAGGCCGCCTTGAGCGGGTACACGGTGCCGTACACGTTGCTGTCGAGCACCTGGCGGAATACTTCGGGCTGCATGTCGGCGAAGTAGGCCCGCTGGGAAATGCTGGCGTTGGTAATCAGAATATCGAGCTGCCCAAAGGTCCGGATGGCGGTATCAATTAGCGTTTCGCAGGCGGCGTAGTCGGTTACGTCGGCCAGGCAGCTGGCTACGGCAAAGCCGGCGGCTTCGAACTCCTGGCGGGTAGCTTCCAGCCGCTCAGCGTTGCGGCCGTTGAGCACCACGGCAGCCCCTTGTTGGCATAGCAGGCGGGCCGTTTCACGTCCAATTCCTGATTCCGAGCCGGTCACAACAGCCACTTTGCCCGCAAACACGCCCTTGCTACCGGCCGGGGCGGCCAGGCAGCCGGGCGGCAAACCGAAGCGGCTGGTTGGGTATCAGGCATAATCGTGGGCTTTAAACCAGTGAAATGCTTCGGCAATAGCCGTTTCCAGGTCGGTTTGGGGCAAGTTTAGCTCGGTGCGGGCCTTGTCCACGCGGAAGTAGTGCCCGTCGTTGGCCACGGCCGCCATGGCTGAGTTGAGCTGGGCTGGCCGGCCAGTGAGCCGGGCCTGCAGGTCGCAGAAATGACCATAGAGCGAGGCCAGGCCGGCCGGAATAGGCCAGCGCGGAGCCGCCACGCCCAGCACTCGGGCCATCAACGCAAACGCTTCGTGGTAGCTCAGGTTCTGGTTGCCCAGGATGTAGGATTCGCCCACCCAGCCCTGAGTCAGAGCATTGACTGTCGCCACGGCCACGTCCCGCACGTGCACGTAGTTTTTGCCGCCCGGCGGGTAGCCCGGCAGCTTGCCCCGGTAGAGCTCCAGCAGCAGGGCGTTGGAAGTGGGCTTGGCGTCGCCGGGGCCGAGCATAAACGTAGGGTGCACCAGCACGGCCGGTAGCTGCTCCCGGGCGGCGGCTTGCAGTACTACGTCGGTGGCGGCCCGCTTGCTGTCCATGTAGTCGAGGCCGTAGGAGCGGCCGGCGTAGGGCCGGGTTTCGTCGCCGGGCTGCTCTTTGGTGCCGAAGCCGAAAACGTTGGCCGTGCCCACGTACACGAAGCGGCTGATGCCCGCCTGCCGGGCCAGCTGCAGCACGTTTTCGGTGCCGGTCAGGTTGGCAACCCACACAGCCGGGTTCCGGGCCGGGTTGACCTGCGCCAGGGCGGCGGCATGAATAATAGCCCCGCAGCCGTCTGCGGCGCCCTTAAGCGTAGGCAGTTGGGCGACGTCGCCTTCCCAGACCTCGATGGGCCGAGACGAAAGCGCCGCCAAAGCAGAGGTTGCCGCCACGCCGGGGCGCACCAAGGCCCGCACCGGGTAGCCCCGCTGCCGAAGCTGCTCTACGAGGTGGCGGCCCAGAAAGCCGCCGGCGCCGGTTACCAGGACTTTGGGCAGCATCAGCGGTAGTTGAGCATGGCCTTGTAGGTGCGGGCAATGCGGGCGGGAGCCACGTTGAGAAAAAACAGCGAAAAGGCCGTCAGGTTGGCAATCTGCACCCGCAGCCAGCTGTTGGTTTCGTACTTGCGGGCCGACACCACCACGTCTTTGGGCACAATCAGGAAGCGGGCCTGCCGCCGGATGCGCCGGATAATGTCGAAGTCTTCCATGATGCAGTAGTGCTCATCGAAGCCGTGCAGCCGCCGGAATAAGTCGCGGGTAATGAACAGGGTCTGGTCGCCGCCGCGGCTCATGATGCCCTGGAAGCGGGTACCGTAGCTGTTGAGGCGCAGCAGCGGGTGGCGGGAGTCGAACCGGAACCGGTAGCAGCCCGCCTCGTAGCCCTCGGCCACGGCCTGCCGGATGGTAGCCACGTACTCGGGGTGAATGCCCACGTCGGCGTGCACGAAGTAGAGAATGTCGCCGGTGGCGTGCTGGGCCCCGTGGTTCATCTGGGCGGCCCGGCCCGGCTGAGGAGCGGTAAGCACCGTCGCTCCGGCCTGCCGGGCCAGCTCGGCCGTGCCGTCGGGGCTGGCGGCATCCACTACCAGCACTTCTACCGCGCCGGCCGGAGCATGCTGGCGCAGCTGCCCGATCAGGCTCGTAATGGTAGCCGCTTCGTTGTAGGTGGGAATGATAATGCTCAGAAGCATGGGGCGGGGGGTAGGGGCGCAGTACCGATGGGTTCAGTTAGTTTACGAAGAATTCCGGCTAAAAAGCTTCGCCAATGGTCAGGTAAAACCCGCTCGACTCCCGGCCCAGCGCGTAATCGAGGCGCAGATTGAGCTGGTCGCGGCGGTTGAGCACAAACCGCAGGCCGCCCCCGTACGCCGCTTTCGGCTGGTTGAGCCGCAACAGCGCGTCATCGTCGCCCAGGGCCCCCACGCCGCCAAAGGCCACCACGCCCAGCTGCCGGTACACCGCCAGGCGCAGCTCGGCCTGCACAAGGCCCGCGTGCTGGTCGCGGTAGCGGCCCTCATAGTAGCCGCGCAACCGCCGGGTGCCGCCCAGCAACGACAAGGCATTGAACGGGGCCGTACCGGCCGTAAAGCTGGCGAAGTAGTTCAGGGCCAGAATGGCGCGCGGGTGCAGCCGGTGGTAGGACGACACATCGGCTACGTAGCGGCTGAAGCGGGTGGTCGGCCCGTTGGTGTTGGCGGCTCGGTTGCGGTGCAGGTAGGTAAGGTCGGCCACCACGCCCTTGCTGGGGAAGAAGACTTTGTCGCGGGAGTCGAAGAACAAGCCCAGGCCGCCCCGCGCAGGCGGCTGCCGCGGCCCCCGGGCACGGTGCCGCCGGCCAGCAGTCCGCCGGCTTCCGTACTGGTCACGTCGTAGTCCTCATACTGGTAGCGCAGGCCGGCGTAGAGCTTGCCTTGCCGCAACTCGGGCAGCACCCGCCGGAAGGCGTTGAGGCGCACCCGGGGGAAATTCACGCCGTAAAGCTCCCGGGGCACTTCCCGCTGGCCCACGCCGTAGAAATAGTAGTTGTAGCGGTAGTAGCCCGCCTCGCCGTAGGCATAGTAGGTGTTGCGGGCATAAAACAGCTGAAATGGCAGGTACAGCAGCAGTTGCCGGTTCTGGGTGTAGGCCACGCCCAAGGTGAGCTGCGAGGGCCGGGCTTCGGCAAAGGCCGAGTCCCGCCGAAACCGCAGCGTGGCCGTCAGGGCGGCCCCGTAGGCCAGGCGGGTTTCGGGGGTATAATACACCAGCGGCAGCGGAATCAGGGCCACTCGCCGCCGCGGCAGGCTGTCGGGCGGTGCCAGCGCAGTGAAACCTAGCAGGGCGGTGAGAAGCATCAGAACAAGTAATTTGCCAGTCCTACGAGGTGGGGCGGGCATAGAGTTTGCCTTCCGCCAATCTTTCCGCCGGCCCGGTCCCGTATATGCCGGCTAATGCACCTACTCATGAGCTTCTTCCAACGGTTTCCCCGCCTGCTGACCACCGCCGCCCTGGCTGCGCTGACAACTCTTGCCGGCTCACCGGCTTCGGCCGCCGCCCCGGTTGCACCACGCCGCAGCACACCCGCCGCGGCCGGCGTCGACCATAGCGCCTTCGACAAGCAGCTGAAAAAGTACGTCAACGAGAAAGGGCTGGTCAACTACAAAGCCTGGAAAGCTGATCAGGGTGCGTTCAACCAATACCTGGCCTTGCTGAGCAAGAATCCGCCGGCGGCTGGCTGGAGCAAGCAGGAGCAGATGGCCTACTGGATTAACGCCTACAACGCCTTCACCATCCGCCTGATTCTGGACCATTACCCGCTGGAAAGCATCAAGGATATTGGCACCAAGATTCAGATTCCGTTCGTGACTACGCCCTGGGCCTCGAAGTTCTTCAGCATCGGCGGCGAGAAGATGAGCCTCGACAACATTGAGCACGGCATTCTGCGCAAGAAGTACAACGACCCGCGCATTCACTTTGCCCTCGTGTGCGCCTCCATTTCCTGCCCCCGCCTGCGTACCGAGGCCTATACCGCCGCCAAGCTGGACAGCCAGCTCGACGACCAGGGCCGCGACTTTCTGAACAACCCGGCCAAAAACAAGCCCGGCAAATCCTCGGCCCAGCTCTCCAAGTACTTCGACTGGTACAAGGGCGACTGGTCGGAAAACGGGCAGTCGGTGACCAGCTGGGTGAATAAGTACGCTGCCACCAAGCTGGATAAAAACGCGACCATCAGCTTCCTGGACTACAACTGGCAGCTCAATGCGCAGTAAGACGGCCGTGCCGGACGGGAAAGGAGCGGGGCTGTGGCGCTGAGCGGCCGGCTGGCAGCTGCGGTGCTGGCACTGAGCTTGCTGCCGACGCCAGCGCCGGCCCAGCAACCCGGCCCAGTCGAAACCCGGCGCTACGCCATTGAGGTAGCCGGCCTGCGCGTGGGTACCATGACGGCCACCCGGCAGCCGGGAGCTGCTCCAGCCGAGGTTATTTCCACGCTGGTGAGCGACGTGCAGGTGGATTTTCTGCTCTACCACCTCAAGATTTACTACAAGGTCGTCAACCGCAGCCGCAACGGCCAGCTGTTGCTTTCCACGGTGGAAGCCCACACCAACCAGGGCGACTTTGGCAGCCGGGCCGAGTGGAAAGTTGACCATTACGACATCGTGGCCGACCAGTACAAGCACCACTACCGGGCCACCGAGCGGCAGCCGATTACGACCACCGTTACCGACCTGTTCTTCGCTGAGCCGGTAGGCGTGAGCCGGGCCTACGCCGAATATTTCGGGGATTATTTCAGCTTGAGCCGGCCTAAGTCTGGCCAACTCAAAGCCGTACGCGACGGGCGCGAAGATGAATACCAGTACGCTAACGGGCAGATGGTCAGTATTATCAAGAAGAACCCGCTTAAGAACTTCGTTATCCGGCTGCTGCCCTGAGGGCAGGCTTTCGAAAATGGGAAATATGAGCGGAAAGCAACGGTGCGGGGTCAGGTTTGCGTAGTTTTAGCCTCCAAACGACTTTCTATGAGCCAGCCTGAATATGATGCCGTGGTAGTGGGTTCGGGCCCCAATGGGCTGGCCGCGGCCATTGTGCTGCAGCAATCCGGCCTGCGGGTGCTGCTGCTGGAAGGCAAAAGTCAGCTGGGCGGGGCCTGCGCACGGCTGAGCTGACTTTGCCGGGCTTTAAGCACGACATCTGCTCGGCCATTCACCCGCTGGCGGCGGCCTCGCCGTATCTGCAAACCCTGCCGCTGGCCCAATACGGCCTGGAGTATATCACCCCGCCCGTGGCCGCCGCCCATCCCTTCGATTCCGGCCGGGCTGCTACGGTGGTCAATTCCCTGGAAGACACGGCCCGCCGCCTGGGCGCCGATGAGCGGGCCTACCGCCAGCTTATGGCCCCGCTGGTAGCGCAGTGGCCCGGCATTGCGGCCGACGTGCTGGCCCTCTGCAGCTGCCCCGGCACCCGCTCGACATGGCCCAGTTCGGGCTGTCGGCCCTGCAGCCGGCTACGCTGCTGACCAAGCGTTTTCAGACGCCCGAGGCCCGGGGGCTGTTTGCCGGCATGGCCGCCCACGCCATTCAGCCCCTGGAAAACCTGACGACTTCGGCCATTGGCTTGGTGCTGCTAATTGCGGCTCACCGCCAGGGCTGGCCCTTGCCCAAAGGCGGGTCCCAAAGCATTGCCGACGCGCTGGTGGCCCATTTCCGGGCCCTGGGCGGGCAGGTCCAGACCGATACCATGGTCACTTCCCTAAGCCAACTGCCCGAAGCCCGGGCCGTGCTCTTCGACGTGACGCCCGCCCAGCTGCTGCGCATTGCCGGGCACAGCTTGTCGGCCGTGTACCAGTGGCAGATGCGGCGCTACCGCTACGGCATGGGTGTTTTCAAAGTCGACTGGGCGCTGGATGGGCCCATTCCCTTTACCGCCGCCGAGTGCGGGCAGACGGCCACGGTGCATTTGGGCAACACGCTGGAGGAAATTGCGGCCGGGGAAAAAGCAGCCAACCGCGGGCAACACCCCGAGCGGCCCTTCGTGCTGCTGGCCCAGCAAAGCCTGTTTGATACCACCCGCGCCCCGGCCGGAAAGCACACGGCCTGGGCCTACTGCCACGTGCCCCACGGCTCCCGCCAGGACATGACTCAAGCCATTGAGCGGCAGGTCGAGCGGTTTGCGCCCGGCTTCCGGGACCGAATCATCGGCCGCCACACCTTCGATACGGCCCAGCTGGAAGCCTACAACCCCAACTACGTGGGCGGCGACATCAACGGCGGCCGGCTCGATATCAGCCAGCTCTTTACCCGGCCCGCCTTGCGCGCTTCGCCCTACCGCACCTCCCGGCGCGGGCTGTATCTGTGTTCCTCGGCCACGCCGCCCGGCGGGGGCGTGCACGGCATGTGCGGCTACCACGCCGCCAGCCGGGCCCTGCGCGACATTTTCGGGCTCCAGCCCCCGCCGCTGCACCGCGGGTAAGCAGGTCGTTGGAGGCGGGAAAAAGCAGGTTCGAAACCAGCTGGCGGGCTGCGGCAAAGTCGGGGAGGAGTCTTACCTTGGGGCATTCTTCCTGACTCGCGTTTAGCCCCTGCTGCTATGCTACTCGACCCGCCCCGCGCGAATCACTCGGAATTATGGTCCCGGCTTGAAGCCCTGGACCTGGATGGCGCGGCCCCGCTGTCCTTCTCGCACCGCCTGGCCCGCGACAATGGCTGGACCCCGGACTTTGCCCGGCGCGTGGTGCTCGAATACAAGAAGTTCGTGTTTCTGGCTGCCACCTGCGGACACCCGGTTACGCCCTCCGACGAGGTAGACCAGGCCTGGCACCAGCATTTGATCTACACCCGCTCATACTGGGAGGAGCTTTGCGGGGAAATTCTGGGCTTTGCGCTCCACCACGGCCCACTAAGGGTGGCGCGGCCGAAGGGCAGAAGTTTCGGGACTGGTACGCCAAAACCCTGCAGGCCTACCACGCCGCTTTCGGTACCGTGCCGCCCGCCGATATCTGGCCCGCGGCGGCCGTGCGGTTCGGAGAGGCCCCGCATTTTCGGCGCGTCAACCTGCGGCGGCACTGGCTGCTGCCCCGGCCGCGGTGGTCTGGCCCTAGTTCTACGCAAGCCTGGATTTTGGCTTTGGTGGCCCTGGTACTGGTGGGCTGCACCGCCCGCCTGCCCCTGAACCCGCTTAACTGGTACGGGCAGGAGTTTCTGGCCTTTTACTGGCTGCTGTGCCTGACGCTGCTACCCCTGACTTTGTGGTGGCGGCACCGGGGCCGGGGCCCGGAGGATTTGTCGGCGGCCGAACCACTGCCTACTACCTACGAGCTGGTGCGCCTAGCTGAACACGGACAGCGCCTGCCCGATAGCGCCCTGGCGGCCCTGGCGCACGCGGGCAAGATTGAGCTGCTGCCCCACCAGAGAGTACGACGCTCTATCAACGCCTCGCCCCCACGGATGCCTACGAGTTGGCCGTCTGGAACCGGGTGCTGCCCGAGGGCTCCACGCTGGACGCCGTACGGCGCTGGGTTGTGCAGCCTACTCTTGAAGCAATACAGACCCTGGATGCCGGCCTCGAAGCCAAGGGCTGGCTGCTGCCGGAGTCCGAGCGCCGCCGCCTCAATCAGCCGGTGACAATTACCCTGGTAGTGCTAAGCTTGTTGGGGTTTGCCAAGGTAGTGGTGGGCCTGTCGCGGGAACGGCCCGTTGGGTTTCTGGTCGCCACGCTGCTGGCGCTGGTTGTGTTGGCCTTCTATGCCTACCACCAACGGCCCTGGACTACCGGCCGCGGGGCCCGGGTGCTGCGCGAGGCCGCGGCGGTAGTGCACCAGGAGCGGTACTCGGAGTCTGTCTCAACGGAATACGTGGCCCTGACGGTAGGCATGTTTGGCGTGCAGGGCCTCAATATTCTGGGCCTGAACCACGTAGCTGTTCTGCTGGTGCCGCCCGGCCGTCGTGACTCCGGTTTCGGCGGTGATTCCGGCAGCAGTGGCGACTCGGGCGGCGACTCCGGCTGCGGCAGCAGTGGCTGTGGCGGGTGCGGGGGCTGCGGCGGCGACTAGCATTGGCCGTAAAGCACAAAGCAGCCCTTCCGTCGTCCGGAAGGGCTGCTTTGTAACGGCTAGAGCCGAAAAGACTTACTCGGCCTTGGCGTTGAGGTAGTTTTTGGCCAGGTCGTTAAGCTTGGTGTCGGTCAGCTGCTCCTCGTCCAGGGTTTGCTGCAGCAGGGCGGCGGCGTCGGTGTAGCCCAGGCGCTGGGCAAAGTGGGCGGCCGTGCCGTAGCCCGATATTTCGTAGTGCTCGATGCGTTGGGCGGCCGCAATCAGGGCCGCGTCCATCACCTCGTCGGTGGCATTTTCCGACATGGTTTCCTGGCCTTCAGCAATCAGGCCTTCCATGGCCTTGCAGGTGTGGCCGCCGAGGTCGAAGTCCTGGGCTTTGGCAATTTTTTCAAGGCGCTCCACCTGGGCTTCGGTTTCGCGCAGGTGCTTTTCGAAGCCGCGGCGCAGGCGGCCGTCCTTGGCGGTTTCGGCCATCTGAGGCAGGGCTTTCACAAGCTGCTTTTCGGCGCTGTATAGGTCCTTGAGCTGCATTTCAAACAGGTCGTCCAGGGTTTCCAGTTTATCGAACATAAGGCTGAAGGGTTAGAAAGGTGAATTGGGTGAGTCCTCTTTCTCCTACGAATCGGCTTCCAGAGCGTTCCGGACGAGCTTTTGCTAAAATGACCTTCTGGTGGAGCTTCTCAAACCTTCGGCCGCCTCCAATGGTATTACCGGGCATCGTGCCCGCCGTTGGGCGGCACCATCCCGGGCAGTAGAGCTGCCCCTCACTTTTTGCTTAATCTCAAGTTACCTATGGAATACCGTCAACTGGGCGCCTCGGGCCTGCGCATTCCCGTGCTGAGTTTTGGTACTGCCACCTTCGGGGCGGCAACGAGTTTTTCAAGGCCTGGGGCAGCACCCAGGTCGAGGAGGCCCGCCACCTGATTGATATCTGCCTGGAAGCCGGCGTCAATTTGTTCGACACGGCCAATGGCTACTCCGACGGGGCCGCCGAGGAAATTCTGGGCAAAACCCTGGAAGGCCGCCGCCACGAGGTGCTGATTTCCACCAAAGCCACTTTCCCGACCGGCCCCGGTGCCAACGACTACGGTTCCTCCCGCCACCACCTGCTGCAGGCCTGCGAGGACAGCCTGCGCCGCCTCGGCACCGACTACATCGACATCTACCACATGCACGGCTTCGACGCCCACACGCCCGTCGACGAAACCCTGCGCACCCTCGACACGCTGATTCAGAGCGGCAAGGTGCGCTACATTGCCTGCTCTAACTTCTCGGGCTGGCACCTGATGAAGTCGTTGTCGGTGTCGGAGCGCCACGGCTGGGCCCGCTACGTGGGGCACCAGGCGTATTATTCTTTGGCTCACCGCGAGTTTGAGTGGGAGCTGCTGCCCTGGCCCAGGATCAAGGCGTGGGCACCATCGTCTGGAGTCCGTTGTCGGCCGGCTTGCTCAGCGGCAAAATTCGCCGGGGCCAGCCCATTCCCGAAAGCAGCCGCCTGGCCCAGGGCGGCGGGCAGGGGCCGCAGGTGCCCGACGAGCGGCTGTTTGCCATTATTGACGTGCTCGACGAGGTAGCGGCCGAAACCGGGAAAACGGTGCCCCAGGTGGCCCTGAACTGGCTGTTGCAGCGCCCCACGGTGGTCAACCTCGTCATCGGGGCCCGCAACGAGGAGCAGCTGCGCCAAAACCTGGCCGCGGCCGGCTGGAACCTCACACCCGAGCAGGTAGCCCGCCTCGACGCGGTCAGCGCCACCGAGCCAATTTACCCCTACTGGCACCAGCGCCGCTTCCCGATGCTGGGCCACACCGGAATCTAAGGAGCTGGCGGCCTTGCGCCTGGCAGTGGCGCTGGGCGAGGCTTGCCCGTAAACTGCCGCATTTCCCTTTTCTTTGTTTGACCCAACTACCCGCTATGCCCCAACCTATTTCCCCGCTCCGAACCGTGGACGTGACGCGCTACGTCACGCCGCTGCGCGAAGGAGGCTCGTTGCCGGCCCTGGTCGAGGCCGACGACAACTTCATGTACGTGGTCAAGTTTCGGGGCGCGGGGCAGGGCATCAAGGCCCTGATTGCCGAGCTGGTAGTGGGCGAAATTGCCCGGGTGCTGGGGTTGCGGGTGCCTGAGCTGGTGTTCTGTGAGCTCGACGTAGCCTTTGGCCGCTCCGAGCCCGACGAGGAAATCCAGGACCTGCTGCAAGCCAGCACCGGCCAGAATCTGGGGCTGCACTACCTCAGCGGCGCCATTACCTACGATTCGCTGGTTACAACCATTGAGCCGCGCCTGGCTTCGCAAATCGTGTGGCTCGATGCCCTGACCCTGAACGTGGACCGCACCGCCCGCAACACCAACCTGTTGATGTGGCACAAGGAGCTGTGGCTCATTGACCACGGCGCGGCCCTCTACGTGCACCACGCCGGCCCGGGCTGGGCCACGCCCCGGCCCCGGCCGTTTCCGCAGGTCAAGGACCACGTGCTGCTGCCCCAGGCCAAGGAGCTGGCCCAGGTAGATGCCGAGTTCCGGCCCCGACTTACGCCGGAAGTACTGCGCGAAATTCTGGCCCTGGTGCCCGACGCCTGGCTGGAAGAAGCTGCCGCCGGCGACGCTACGGCCGCCGAGCAGCGCGAAAATTACGTCGGTTTTCTGGCCTACCGCCTGGCCGCATCCGAAACCTTTGTTCAGGAAGCCGAAGATGCCCGAAAAGCACTTATTTGAGTATGCTGTGCTGCGCGTGGTGCCCCGCGTGGAGCGCGAAGAGTTTCTGAACGTCGGCGTGATTCTCTACTGCCGAGCCCAGGGCTTTCTGCAAACCCGCTGCCACCTGCCCGAAGCCCGCCTGCACGCCTTTACCAGCGCCGAGCTAGACTTCGAAGAGCTGCGCCAGCGCCTGCAGGCCTTCGAGAAAATCTGCCGGGGCAAGCCCGAGGGTGGCACCATCGGCCGCCTGGCCCTGGCCGAGCGGTTCCGCTGGCTTACGGCCACGCGCAGTACCATCGTGCAAACCTCACCCACTCACCCCGGCCTCTGCGAAGACGCCACCGCTACCCTGGAGCAGCTGTATCAGCAATTGGTGGGGTAAATGGGCAACTGTCAACCGGTTCTGGGTCCGAAGCGCCCCGAACTCTTCAGGCTGACTACTACCGCGGTTCTACACCGCGACCTTGCGGTTCTATACCGCACTATCCCGATGTAGAACCGCGAGGTCGAAGTGTAAGACCGCGGTATCCCGGTTCTACACCGCACTATACCAGTGCAAGACCGCAGTATCCCGGAGTTACATCGCGACTTCGCGGTCTTACACCGCAATATCCCGGTGTAAAACCGCATGGCTGGGTGCTACTGTTGCGACGGGTGAGCATCCCGATGACAGCCTCTTGGTATCCATTACTCCTGGTTGAAGAGGAGCAGGACCCCTATCGAAACAGCTCCCGCAGCTCGTCCCGACTCAGGTTCTTGATGAGCGTGGCATCAGTGTGAATCAAGTCGTGGGCTAGTTCGCGCTTGGCTTCCTGCAGCTTCATGATTTTCTCCTCAATGGTGTCGGGGCAGATTAGTCGCACGGCCACCACTTTCTTGTCCTGCCCGATGCGGTGGCTGCGGTCAATGGCCTGATTTTCCACCGCCGGATTCCACCACGGGTCCACCAGGTACACGTAATCGGCCTCGGTGAGGTTGAGGCCCGTGCCGCCAGCTTTCAGGCTGATCAGGAACACGCGCACCGAGTCGTCCATCTGGAAGCGGGCCACGGTGGCCGCCCGGTTTTTGGTTTGGCCGGTGAGGTAGGTAAAGGGAATGTCCAACGTCCGCAGTTCGTCCCGAATCAAGTTCAGCATGGTCACGAACTGAGAGAAGATCAGGATTTTGTGCTGCGGGGCCTTGGTCCGGACTTCTTCTACCAGGGCTTCGAGCTTGCTGGAGGCCCGGCCGTAGTCGGCCTCGTCGGGCAGCAGGGCGGGGGAGTTGCAGATCTGGCGCAGCTTGGTCAGGCCCTGTAGAATGTGGATGCTTTCCTTCTGGGGCGCGTCCTCGTGAATGCCCAGCAGCAGGTCGTGGTACTCTTTTTTGCAGGCCTCGTACACCCGGCGCTGCTCGGCGCCCATTTCGCAGTAGAGCACCATTTCGGTTTTGTCGGGCAGCTCCCGGGCCACCTGGCCCTTGGTGCGGCGCAGCACAAACGGGCTGATGCGCTGCTGCAGTTCCCGGGCCCGTCGCTCGTCCTTGAACTTGTCGATGGGCCCGGCATACAAATCCTTGAAGTGCTTGAGGGAGCCCAGCAACCCCGGGCAGGCAAACGACAAGAGCCCGTAAATATCCAGCGTATTATTTTCCAGCGGCGTGCCGGTGAGTACCACCCGGTTGCGGGCCTGCAGCAGCCGCGCGGCTTTATAGCGCTGCGACTCCGGGTTTTTGATGGCCTGGGCCTCGTCCAAAAACACGTAGTTGAATGAGTACTCGCGCAGCTGCTTGATGTCGGCCACCAGCGTGTTGTAGGTCGTCAGCACAATGTCGCAGGCGTCGAAAAGGGCAGCTTCGGCCCGGCGCAGACTGCCCTGCAGCACGTGTACGCGCAGCGTGGGAGCAAACTTCTCGACCTCGGCCTGCCAGTTGAACACCAGGGACGTGGGCACCACTACCAAACTGGCCGGGCGCGAACCGTGCTGGCGCTGCAGCAGGATGAAGGCCAGCACCTGCAGGGTTTTGCCCAGGCCCATGTCATCGGCCAGACAGCCGCCAAAATTGAAGGTGTCCAGGAAGTTAAGCCAGTTGAGGCCCTGCCGTTGGTACTCGCGCAGCGTAGCCTGCAAACCCGCCGGGGGCTCTACTGGGGCAATGCCGGTGAAGTCGGCCACGGCGGCCTGGTAGGTGGTCAGGCGGGCCCGGGCAGCCTCGTCGAGGGCGGCCGGGTCGTAGAGCTCCTGAATCAGGCGGAAGTTGCTGCTGGGCGTGCGGATTCGGTCTTCCACCACCTCGCCGGCGGCAAAGTATTCGGCAAACCTCTCGACCCACTCCTGGGGCAGAATTCCGCGGGTGCCGTCGTCAAGGCGCACGTAGTGGCTGCGGTTGCGGATGGCCTGCTGCACCTGCCGCAACGAGGCTTTCTGCTGGCCGAAGCGCACGTTGAGTTGGGTGTCGAACCAGTTGGTTTCGCCCGTGACGCGCACCGAAATCCGGGCCCGGTAGGGGTTGAGCGTGTTGTCCTTGAGCTGGTTGAAACCCAGAATGCTGATGCCAGCTTGCTGCCAGTCTTCAAAGGCCGTCAAAACCCACTCCTCGTCCAGAAACAACGCCCGGGGTGCGTCGAAAGCCGCCTGGTGCAGCTGCTCCTGCCACGTGGGGTACTGGCGCAGCAAAGCCGTGATGAAGCCGGCCTCGGCGGCCGTGTCGCGCTGCAGAGCGAAGGTGCGGCCCAGCTCGTCGGTAGCCAGAATCTGGCGCTTCGAGAGGATGGGCACTTCCCGGGTGCCGTAGCGCATCACGGGCAGCACTTCCACGCCCAGGCCGTTGTCGGAGAGGTAAAGCAGCTTTTCCGGGGCCTGGTCGAAGCCGCTGCTGGCCCGCTGTTCGGGCGTGGCGGGCCGCACAAAGGAGTAGCTCACATGGAGCTTGTCCTCCAGGTTGGCCAGCACCTGCTGCTGAAACTCGCGGAACTTGCTCTGGTGAATCAGCAGGGTGTTGTTGCGCCGCTTAAAAAACTCGATTACCCGCCACACGGCCAGGTCTTCCAGCAGGTACAGCGCCTTGTTTACGGCCACGAAATACTCGAAGCGGATAGGGGCGGTAGTCAAATCCACGGGCTGGTCGTGGAGCAGCAGCCGGCCCGTTACCTCGTAAAACTCGTTTTGCTGACTGACGTGCAAATGCAAATCGGTGGGGCGGCCCGCAGCTGCAGCGGCGTGAGAGCCGGCCCGGTAAGCTTATCCGACACAGTCGGGTTGTGGGCAAAAACAGGCAGGTTCTCGGGGTTGTCTACAATGGCCCGCAGTGCCTGCAGCGTCGCCGTCGAGCGTTTCTCGTCGTAGTTGTGCTGAAAGCGGGCCAGGCCGGAGTAGAACCGCAGCTCGGCCAGGTTGTCGCTCGTACCCAGCCGGTCGAGCGGGTTGAGCACCGTCACCGGGTTTTTGACTTTGCCCGCCGTCGTGAGCACCGCCTCGGCCAGCTGCACCGTGAGGTGGCCGTAGTACTTGTGCCGGCTCAGCACCACGATGCGCCGGCTGCCCGCCGCGGCCACCGCCCCGCGCCCCTCCGGCAGGAGCTGACTTACCAGCTCCTGGGTGGTAGCGGCCGTAACGGCAAACAGGCCCGCCTGCCGCGGCGCGACCAGTACCTGGGGCCGGTTGTAGGTCAGCTCAAAGTGGGCGTCGAGGTCGGTGGCGTGCTCTAGGCCGTAGTCGCGGGCGGCGGCGCGCAGCAGCTCCTGGCGCTGGGCCGCGTCGAAAAACACCCGCAATTCCTTGCGCTGCAGAATGCTGAGCAGTACCAGAGCCTGATGCTCGCACAACGTGCCGGCCGGAGCTGAGCAGCTGCAGGTTAGCAGCAAGCCCTGAGGCTGCTGCTCCACCGTAACCGGCGGAAACGGCGGGCCGCCAAAGCTGCTTGGGCTGGTAAAGGTGCCCGCGTTTAGGGTCAGTTTCTGGGGCTGAATGGCGGTGAGGGTGCGGTAGTCGGCCGGCGGTAGGGTAGGGGCGAGCCGCTCCACGTCGGCACTGGTAAGGGCCGGCAGCTGGGCCGCAAACCAGTAATGGTGTCGGCCCGGCTCCAGTTCAGCAGGTATTTCCGGGGAAGGAGGCATACAACAGGGCGGGGCGCGAAGAAAACAGGTGGCCGGCTGGTCCAGACTTCGCAACGCCCGAAGATACGGCCCGCGCCGGGCCTGCCCGAAGCCGAGACGCAAAAAAGCCCCGGCATGGGCCAGGAGCTTTAGTAAACTACGTAGTGCTAGGCTGGGCCCGGCCGCGGCTAGGCCATTTCTACCGTTATCTGCGCCACGGCACGGGTCATGGGCCGGGAATTAAGCCGCTATCCAGGTACCATTGCCTAGGGCGTACCCATTCAGCCAGGGTTGCCTGGCCAGGTCGGCCACCAGAGTCGTGGTGGTGCTGTTGGCTGCTTTGGCAATCCGGTGGGTAAAGCCGCGGTGTGGGGCAGCAGCGGCAGGTGGTACCACCTTGCAGAACAGCACCTGGCCGGTCCAGTCACGGTCGGGCCCTGGAGCCGGTGCCGCGCCAGGCGTAGGGAAGGTTTTGTCATAGGCTTTTCTGAACTTGCCCAGCACGCTCTGGCAACCGCAGTCCATCTGAAAGCCAATGGTGTAGGTAAGCTGGCCGGCGTCGTCCGGGGCGCTTAGCTTTCCTTGCAGACCAAGATTGCCGTAGCAGCGCAGGTACTGCTGACCAAAGTGTTGAAAGCTTTTCTCAGTCTTGAACCGCAGCTCAAAGACGCCTTCGGATTTGGTTGGACCTGACATAAGGTTGCCTAAAAATAGTGGGAGGATAAGAACGAAGGGCCACGTTGAAGCAGGTGTGCGCCCCGGTGGCCGGGGGCAAGGCCCGGCTAAGGGTACCGCTTAGCCGGAATGGGGTAGGAGTATGGCAAAGTAAAGTGTTGTCCAGTAAGTGTTTGAGCGAAAAAAATACCCGATTGTCTAACCTAGGTATTTTTACCTGCCTGGACTTAGGCCGTTGCCTCGGACTTGTTTCCGGTTGTCCCCCGGCAACCAGGTATAAATACCTGATTTTGCAACTCCCGTGTTTCTACCCACTGCCGCGCTTGCCCGAATGCGGTACTTTGGGACTATCAAGATCTTCTTGCTACTTCCTGTCTTATTCTCTCGTTTCAGCCCATGGCCAACAAGATTTTACCACCTAATATAACTCCGGCAGATTACCGGGATGCTACTCTGAACTGGGTTCAAACCATTGAGCGGCCTACTTCTGAAGCGTACAAGATCTTTGAGGTAGACAGCACCCAGCTCACGGCCGTCAGCTTTCCGCTCGAGGCCATTATTTCGCTACTTTCTACCGTGCGCGTCCACTACATCGAGGCCCGGTTTCTGGTTGTTAACGACCGGTTTTCCATTGGGCTGTATGCCACCGACGTAAACCACGTGCGCCTTTCGGGCTATTACCAGGCTTACTCCTGGTGGACGACGCCCATAATGGGGGCTCCCGCCAAGTCTTTTACCGGCACCGACCAGGCCCCTACGCCCTGGTTAGCGCCTGGACTACGGCCTGGAAGGACGTGCCACCGTCTGAGTTGAAGCCCGAAATGTTTATCACCAGCTACGGTACTCTAGAAGGCTACAGCTTCAAGGCCGCCGACTTCATGCAGCCGCTTTTTGAGGCGCAGGACGTAAGCGGCCTGGAAATTCGAGTTGACCTCTGCCTGCACCAGTACTACCCAGCTGTAGCCGCCGGCGACTCGCCGCTGCAGCAAACCTTCGGGCTGGTGCTGCGCTTGTCGCCGCCCAATAGCACCGAGCAGGTCGCCCAGGCCCAGCAAACAGCGGCCATTGTTGCCAGCACGCCCTTCTTCGACTTGTCGACGCCCTGCCCGCCCGGCACCTGATTTGGCTGCCCGAAGGCCGTTCTTTCCGTCTGATTATTAGCCGCGCATCTTTCGCCTATGCATTTTACGCTGCAGCAACTCCTAATGCGGCTCACCCTGGTGCCCGTCCTAGTGGCGGGCATCATTGGTTTCGTACGCTTCCGTCAGCTGCCCCTCAACCTGCGCTACCTGGCCGGGCTGCTGTGGTTTGTGTTGCCCATCGAAATCCTGGGCGTGGTGCTGCTGACCTTGCACCGCAACAACCTGTTTCTGATGCCTATCTACATGGTGGGCGAAACCTGCCTGCTGGGTCTGGTGTATCTGCACACGCTACAGTCGCGGCCTTTTACCCGCCTACTGCCCTGGGTGGTGGGCGGCTTTACCCTCTACGCCCTGGCCGACACGCTCTGGGCCGAGAATCTGACCCGGTTCCGGCCCGGGCAGCAGGTGCTGCAGGCGGTGCTGGTACTGGGCTTCGTGGGTTTGTATTTCCGCAAGCTGCTCAACGAGTTGCAGGTGCCGCACCCCACCCGGGAGCCAATGTTCTGGGTGTCAACCGGGCTGTTTATTTACTTTCTGGGCTACCTGCAAATTGCCTTGTTCAGCAACTACCTGCTGCAGTACTCGCAGCAGCTGAATCATAACATCTGGGCCGTTCACTCGCTGCTGTATCTGGTGCTGCACAGCTGCTTTGGTTACGCGCTATGGCTGCGCCCCCGGAAGTAGCCTTTGCCCAGCTGCTCTTCGGCGGCATTGCCTTCATGCTGCTGGCTGGCGGCAGCCTGGTCGTGTTTCTGGTAACCTACCAGAAGCGCCTGCTACACCAGCAGCTGCGCCTACGCCTGGCCGAGGCCGAACACCAGCAGCAGCTGCTTACCGCTATTATTGAGGCTCAGGAAGGAGAGCGGGAGCGAATCGGGCGGGACCTGCACGACGGCATCGGGTCCACCATTTCCACGGCCAAGCTGCTGCTCAACCGTCTGGAAAGTCTGCCGCCTGATGCTGAGGATGCCCAAGGCCTGCTCAAGCTCGTTCGCGAGATTATGGGCACGGCCGTGCACGACGTGCGCAGCATTTCCCACAGCCTGTATCCGGCTGTGCTGGCCCGGTTTGGCCTGGCCGAAGCTCTGCAACACTTGGTAGACGTAAGCAACGAAACCGGGCAGCTGCCCATCCTGCTCGAGGTAGACTACCACCGGCCCCTGGCCCTGGCTCAGGAGCTGGCCTTGTACCGCATTACCCAAGAGCTGGTGCACAACGCCTTGAAGCACGCCCGCGGCGCCACCCGCCTGCTGGTGCAGCTGCATCAGCAGGGCCCGCGCCTGACGCTGGTGGTGGAAGACAACGGCTGTGGCTTTGGCGAGGAGCTGGGCCGCGGGCGGGGCTGCGCAGCATCGAGGTGCGGGTGCAGATGCTGCAGGGCCGCCTTTGGCAGCAATCCGCCGCCGGGCAGGGCGCCCGCATGGTTATTGAGCTCGACGCCCGGCCGGAATAGCTAGTGCCGAATTGTTGTGCTACTATTGCGGTAGCTTCGCTTTTCCCGAAAGGAAGCCCCGCTACATTATCCCATTATCTACTAGTTATGGCTACTGTTTCGCGTTCCGTTCACATTGCTTTGCTCGACGACCACGCCCTGTTTCGCCAGGGGCTGCGCTACATTCTGCAGTCGTTGCCATACGTGGAAACGGTGGTAGAAGCCGCCACGTTTGCCGAGCTGCTGGCTCATTGCCGGCAGCGTCTGCCCGACGTGCTCCTGCTGGATCTGCAGATGCCGGAAGTAGATGGAGCCGAGGCTACCCGTTTGCTGCTGGCCGAGTTTCCGGACCTAAAAATCATTGTGCTGTCGATGTTTTCGGCCGATAAGTTTATCACCCAGATGATGAAGCTGGGGGTGCGCAGTTACCTGCCCAAAGACTCGGACCAGGAGCAGCTAAGCCAGGCCCTGGAGGCGGTACTGCTCACGGGGCACCACTTCACCCCGAGCATTTCGCGGGCTCTGATGCGGGCCGTGCAGCACCCCACCCGGCAGCAACCCACCACGCTGCCCCACCTCGTGCAGCTTACCCCGCGGGAGCTGGAGGTGCTGCACCGCATCTGTCAGGGCCGTAAAGCCTCCGAAATTGCCGATGAGCTGTTTTTGAGCCGGCGGACGGTGGAAGGACACCGCCAGAATTTGCTGGAAAAAACCGGCGCGCCCAACTCCGCGGGCCTGGTCGTGTATGCCGCCCAGCACGGTTTGCTGCCGGAGTAGAAAGAGCTTCAGAATAGAATTGTCCTAACCGGCTATAAAGCAGAACGTCATTCCGAGCGCAGGACTCCTCTCTGCGTTCGAAATGACGTTTGGTTAGGCCCTAAAGCCGGTCTTACGGACCAAGCTTAGCTTTTCTTGGCCGGGGCTTTTTTGGCTGGAGCGGGCTTAGCGGTAGTATTTTTCACCGGGAAGCCGCGCTCCTTCATCAGGGCGTCGATTTTCGGGTCGCGGCCCCGGAACTTGCGGTACCCGTCGGCCGGGTCGATGGTATTGCCCACGGAGAAGACGTTGTCGGTCAGGCGCTTGCCCACGGCTTTGTCGTAGGGGCCGCCGGCTTCGGTGAAGGCCGAGTAGGCATCCGAGGCCAGTACCACCGACCACAGGTAGCTGTAGTAACCGGCCGAGTAGCCATCCGAAGAGAAGACGTGCGAGAACTGCGGGGTGCGGTGGCGCATCACGATTTCGCGGGGCATGCCCATCTGGGTCAGGGTTTCGCGCTCAAACCTGTCGGCGTCAATCTTCTGGGAGCCGGCCAAATGCAGCTTCATGTCAATCAGGGCGCTGGCCAGAAACTCGGTGGTTTCGAAGCCCTGGTTGAAGGTAGAGGCCTTCTCAATCCGGTCGACTAATGCTTGCGGAATCGGCTTGCCGGTCTGGTAGTGCAGGGCAAAGCGGTTGAGCACCTGGGGCGTGGGCAGCCAGTTTTCGAGCAGCTGGGAGGGGAATTCGACGTAGTCGCGCACCACGCTGGTGCCCGAGAGGGTAGGGTAGGTTACATTTGAGGATAGGCCGTGCAGGGCGTGGCCAAACTCGTGGAACAGGGTGGTGGCGTCGGTCCAGGAAATGAGCGTGGGCTCCCCGTCCTTGCCTTTCACGAAGTTGGAGTTGTTCGACACGATGGTTGTCACGTTGCCGTCGAGGCGCTGCTGGTTGCGGTAGGCGTTCATCCAGGCTCCCGAGCGTTTGCCGGGCCGGGCGTAGGGGTCGAAGTACCACAGGCCGATGTGCTTGCCGCTGGTCTTGTCTTTTACCTCCCAGACTTTCACGTCGGGGTGGTACACGGGCACGTTGGTCACGGGCGAGAACGAGAAGTTGAACAGCTCGCCAGCCACCCAGAACATGCCTTCCCGCATTTTGTCCAGCTGCAGGTACTGTTTCACTTCGTTCTGGTCGAGGTCGTAGCGCTGCTTGCGCACTTTCTCGGCATAGTAGCGGTAATCCCAGGGCTCGATTTTGAAGTCGGCGCCGGCTCCCTCTTTCTTGGCCAGGGCCTGCATGTCGGCCACTTCCTCCTTGGCGCGGGCTACGGCCGGCGTCCAAACCTGCTCCATAAGCTGCATGGCGGCTTCGGGCGTTTTAGCCATGGTGTTGTCGAGGCGCCAATGGGCGTGGGTGGCATAGCCCAGCAGCTTGGCCCGCTCGGCCCGCAGCTGCAGAATCTCGCTGATAATGGCGTTGTTGTCGTGGGCCCCGCCGTTGTCGCCGCGGTTGTAGAACATGCGCCAGGCCTTCTCGCGCAGCTTGCGCTGGTCGGAGTAAGTCAGGAAGGGCTCCACGCTGGAACGAGTGTTGGTAATGACCCCGGCCGCACCCGAAATCTTGCGGCTAGTGGCAGCCGCGGCGGCATCCGCCTGCAGCGAAGTGGAAAGCCCAGCCAGGTCGGCCGGCGTCTTGAGCACCAGCACCGAGTCCTGCTCGTCGGCCAGCACGTTCTGGCTAAAGCGCGTGAACAGGCCCGCCAGCTGCTGGTTGATGGCCGACAAGCGGGTTTTGGCCTTGGCGTCGAGCTTGGCGCCCGAGCGCACGAAGTTGTTGTAGTAAATCCAGGTCAGGCGCTGCTGCTCGGGGGTGAGCTTCTTCTTGTCGGGCGAGTTGTACACGGCCTCGATGCGCTTGAACAGGGCTTCGTTCTGGTTGATCTGGTCGCCGAAAGCAGCCATGCGCGGGGCCATTTCGCGCTGAATAGCCTGGATGTCGGGCGTGCTCAGGGAGCCCGACCAGATGCCGTAAATGGTCTGAATTTCGTCGAGGCGCTGCCCGGCCCGCTCCAGAGCAGCAATGGTGTTGTCGAAGGTCGGGGCCTGCTTGTTGGAGGCAATGGCCTGGATTTCGGCCAGGTTCTGGGCCATGCCGGCTTCAATGGCGGGCTTGAACTGGGCTACCTGCACCTTATCGAAGGGCGGCACGCCGCCGTAAGGGCCTTCCCAGGCCATGAGCAGCGGGTTGGCTACGGCCGCCGAGCTGGCCGCCGGGTTTGGGCAACGCTGGAAGTAGGAGACACGAAGGAAGCCAGGCTTAAAGTGAGAAAGGTATTGGCCAGCAGAAACTTGCTGGATGGGGACAATTTGGACATAAGCAAAAAGCCGGTCGGAAGGTGAAAGGAAGTCGGAAGATAACACGGAAAAGCCGCTGGGGTTGCGTGGCGGGCGGGGTAGCGTGTCGGGCAAAACAACCCGGCGCACGTGTAAATCGTGCCAGTCCGGCACGGCTTGCCGACCTTTGCCCGCATGCACACCCTTGAACAGCTGCGCAGCGGGGCTCTGGCCGGCACCACTCGCCTCGACCTTTCCTGCGGCCTCACCGAATTTCCCCGCGAAATCTTTGACCTGGCCGACACGCTGGAAATCCTGAATCTGTCGGGCAACCGGCTTTCCGCCTTGCCTGCCGATTTGGGCCGGCTCGGCAAACTGCGCATCCTGTTTTGCTCCGACAACCTGTTTACCGAGGTGCCGGCCGTGCTCGGGGAGTGTAAGCAGCTAAGCATGGTAGGCTTCAAGGCTAACCAGATTCATACCCTGCCCGGCGCGGCTCTGCCACCCAAGCTGCGCTGGCTGATCTTGACCGACAACCAGCTGCGAGAGCTGCCGGCCGAAATTGGCAACTGCCCGCAGCTGCAAAAGCTGATGCTGGCTGGCAACCAGCTCACGGCTTTACCCGAAACGTTGCGCAACTGCCACCGCCTGGAGCTGCTGCGCCTGGCCGCCAATTACCTGCCTGAGTTGCCGGCTTGGCTGCTGACAATGCCCCGCCTGACCTGGCTAGCCTATGCCGGCAACCCGTTCGGCGAGGGCGCGCAGGCCCAGGCAGAAATGCAGCATCCTATTCGGGAAATAGCCTGGACCGAGCTAGAAGTGGGTCGGCTGCTGGGTGAGGGCGCGTCGGGGTAATTTCCCAGGCCCGCTGGCAGCGCAAGCAGGCGCCGGTCCAGGAAGTAGCCGTGAAGGTGTTTAAAGGGGCCGTGACCAGCGACGGGCTGCCCCACAGCGAAATGGTGGCCTGCATCAGCGCCGGGGCCCACCCCAACCTAACGACGGTGGAGGGCAAAATATCGGCCCACCCGCTGGGGCCGAAGGACTAGTGCTGGAATTAATTCCGCCCGAGTTCCGGATTCTGGCCGGGCCGCCCAGCTTCGAAACCTGCACCCGCGACGTGTACGCGCCGGGCACCCGCTTCAGTCTGGAAACCACCCTGCGCATTGCGCGCGGCGTGGCTTCGGCGGTGGCTCACCTACACCAGCGCGGCATTCTGCACGGCGACTTATACGCCCACAACATCCTGACTTCTCCAACGGGTGCGGCCCGGCTCAGCGATTTTGGGGCGGCCAGCTTCTTCGACCCGGCAACGGCTGTGGGTGCCGGGCTGCAGCGCCTGGAAGTGCGGGCTTTCGGCTGCCTGCTGGAAGAACTGCTGGCTCATTGCGAAGCGGCGGAGGCAGATGCCGAGGCCATCCGGAAGCTGCGGGAGCTGCAGCAACGGTGCGTAAGTCCGCTGGGTGAGGCGCGGCCGTTGCTGGCCGAAATAGAGCGGGAGCTGGCAAAGGTGTAGCCGAGCGGCCGGGCGGTACCATAAAAAATGCCGCGGCCGGGCCTTGACTTGCAACGGCCTACTTGCCTTATCTTTGTAACTATGAATGCTCCCCTGTTTCACGTAGGCCAGCCGGTGGTCTGCACCAACGACGACTTTACTTTGCTGCTGGTCCAGAACCCGGCCATCCAGACGCCCAAGCGCGGGCCTATCTACACCGTGCGCAGCCTGTTTGATACGCACCGCGGGTTTGGCATCACGCTGGAGGAAATCAACAACGCGGGCGTGGCCCCGGGCTTTCCGGAAGCTAACTTCCACGAAAGCCGCTTTGCCGCCGTGCCCCCGGTAGAGGAGCTGGATCTGGCCGAACTCATGGCCGAGGAGGTAACCGCCTAGCACCCGGCTTCCGGCCGGTAGGAAAGCCCAGCAGAGAGCTGCACCGTGGGAACAATCAACGGGCTGGTTTGCGTATAGAATACGTCCGCACAGCAAACCAGCGGCTGATTCGTATGAAGATTCCCGGCTTGAAAATGCGTCCCCAGCGGGACGGTTCCCCCGACGACAACTACAGCAAATGGGGCTGGTACGCCATGGCCGTCCTTTCCCTGCTTTGGATTATCTACAACCTGATGGACGGCAAGTAAGCGGCCTTCTCAACGCTACCAAGCCCTTTGCCAGCACTGGTGAAGGGCTTTCTGCGTTTAGTGAAATCGGACTTAGCACGTGCTTAGATAGGCCCCGCCGCCTAGTGCGCCAAGCTTTGCTTGGGCTGGCAGAGCAGGAGTGAAGCCGTAGAGCAGTCGGCGGTGGAAGAAGGCTTTTGCGTAGGTTTGAACTCCCATCCCGCCCTGGAGAAGCTGCCCGCTTTTCTGCCCATTCCCGCCCTGCCTGTTGTTGCCTTATCCCGCCCCTCGTCCCTGGATTCTGCCCGTTATTGTATTAGCCCAGTTTGCCGGAACCTCACTCTGGTTTGCCGGCAACAGCGTGCTGCCCGAGTTGCTGCGGAACCCGCGCCTGAGTGGGGCTAGTCTGGGCGGGGTGGTGTCGGCAGTGCAGCTGGGCTTTATTGTAGGCACGCTGGTATTTGCCCTGCTTTCCCTAGCCGACCGGGTGCCGCCGGCCCGCCTATTTTTGCTCAGTGCCCTGGCCGGCAGCGCGGCCAATCTGGGCTTGCTGCTGCCGGGGCTGTCGGCGGCGGGGCTGCTGGGGCTGCGGTTTGGTACGGGGCTGTGTCTGGCCGGAATTTACCCCGTGGGTATGAAAATAGCGGCCGACTATTACGCCGGGGCTTGGGTAAGGCGCTGGGCTTTTTGGTGGGCGCCCTGGTGCTGGGCACGGCTTTGCCCACGGCCTGCGCTGGCTCGGGGCCGGGCTGCCGTGGGCGGCGGTGGTCCTGGCCACGTCGGCTTTGGCGGCCGGTGGGGGCGTACTGCTGTGGCTGCTGGTACCCAACGGTCCGTTTCGGCGACCCGGCAGCCGGCTGCAGCTGAGTGCGGTGCGCGGCATCTGGCGGCACGCGCCGTTCCGGGCCGCGGCCTTCGGGTATTTCGGGCACATGTGGGAGCTGTACACTTTCTGGGCCTTCGTGCCATTTTTGCTGGCTGGGTATGAGCGGCTGCACCCGGCGGCGGGGCCGCTGCCGGCCGGGCTGGCCTTTGGCATCATTGGCGCCGGGGCCCTGGCCTGCGTGGGCAGCGGCTACCTGGCCCAGCGCGGGGCTCGTGGCGGCCGGCCCGGCTGGCGCTGTGGGTTTCCGGGGCGTGCTGTCTGCTGAGTCCGGCCCTGCTGCTCTTGCCACTGCCGCTGTTTGTAGCCGTCATGCTGGTCTGGGGCCTGGCTGTGGTAGCCGATTCGCCCCAGTTTTCGGCCCTGGTGGCTCAGGAGGCACCCGCGGCCATCAAGGGCACGGCCCTGACCCTAGTTACCTGCCTGGGCTTTGCGCTGACCGTTGTGAGCCTGCAGCTGTTTGGGGCGCTGCAAGGTGTGGTTGAGGCGCAGTATCTGTTTCTGCTGCTGGCTCCGGGGCCGCTGCTGGGTTTGTGGGCCACGCGCAAAGCGGTAACACGAACTGTATAGTTCGCGCTACCGGATGCTACTAACTTACTGCGGCTTTGAGTAAAAGTACTCCTGTTCACCCCGGGCTCCGCTCTGGTGGCGTTGGGCTTCCTGGGCGCGCAGCTCCACCCGGCGGATTTTCCCGCTGATGGTCTTCGGCAATTCCGTTACGAACTCCAGAATCCGGGGCATTTTGTAAGGGGCCAGCTGAGCGCGGCAGAAAGCAAACAGCTCCGTGGCCAGGGCTTCACCGGCCGTCGAATCGGGGTGGAGCAGCACGTAGGCTTTGATTTCGTGGCCCTTGATGGGGTGCGGGGAGCCCACCACGGCGGCTTCGACCACGGCCGGGTGCTCCACCAGGGCGCTTTCCACTTCGAAAGGGCCCACGCGGTAGTCCGAGGACTTAATTACGTCATCGTCGCGACCCACAAACCAGAGGTAGCCGTCGGGGCTGCGGTAGGCTTTGTCGCCGGTGTAGTAGAGGCCGTGACGAAACACGCTGGCCCCGCGCTCCGGCTCCCCGAAGTACTCCTTGAAAATGCCGTTGGGCCGCCCCGAGTCCATGCGCACGGCAATGTGGCCTTCCTCGGTGTCGAGCAACACGCGGCCTTCGTCGTCAGCAATAACCACGTCGTACAGAAAGGACGGTTGACCCATGGAGCCCAGCTGCACCCGGCTGCCGGGCAAATTGTACACCATAGCCGTGCTTTCCGTTTGCCCGTACCCATCCCGAATCAGAACCCCGGTGCCGCGCTGCCAGGCCTCGATAACCTCCGGATTCAGCGGCTCGCCGGCGCTGACGCACTCTCGGAAGCTAAACCGGTACTGGGTCAGGTCTTCCAGAATGAGCAGGCGCAGTACGGTAGGCGGGGCGCAAAACGTGGTAACGCCTTGCTGCTCTAAGGTGCGCAGCAGGGGCGGGGCCGCAAACTTGCCGGTTTGCCGGTACACCAGCAAGGTTGCACCCACGCTCAGGGGCGCGAAAAAGCTGCTCCAGGCAAACTTGGCCCAGCCGGCCTGGGAAATATTGCAGTGTATATCCGAGGCCCGCACCCCAATCCAGGCGGCGGTGCTCAGGTGGCCCACCGGGTAGGAAAAGTGGGTGTGGGTCACAATTTTGGGCTGACCCGTGGTACCTGAGGTGAAAAACAAGAACAGCGGGTCGTCGGCACGGGTTGGGGCCGGCTCGACGGTTTCCAGAGCCGCGGCCGGAACCGGGAAGCTCACCCAGCCGGGCCGGGTATCGGCACCCACCAGCATTTTCAGCGGTATGGGCTGGCCGTGCAGGGCTTCGGCCTGGTCAATCTTCTCGGCGTTTTCATAGTCGGCAATGACCACGGCGGGCAGCAGGCGGCTGAAGCGGTAGGCCAGATCGGGCACGGCCATAATAGTAGCCGTCGGAATCAGCACCTGCCCGCCCTTGATGCCAGCCAGGTAGGTCAGCCAGAGCTCGGGCACCACGGGCACCATCAGCAGCACAGCCTGCCCGGCTTCCACTTTCTGCCCGCGCCAGAAACCCAGCAGCTGGTTGGCCGCGCGGCTTAGCTCGGCGTAGGTGAAGCGCTGCTCCGTCCCGTCGTCGCCGATGAGCACCAGAGCCTCTTTTTCCGGCTGCCGGGCCGTATGCAGCCCCTCGAAAATGTCGGAGGTCCAGTTGAAGTATTCGGGCTTGGGCACCGGCAACTGCGCCAGCGCGGCGTAGTCACCGGCCTCGGTCAGGCGCTGGAATTCCTGGAAATAGTCTTGCATGGGGTGGTAGGTAAGGGCGAGGAAAAGGAGGCTGGTGGGGTATCGGTCAGCCAACTTGCGCAACTGCCACGACAAGCGCAAGAACGAAATACCCAGGTGCGGCCTAAGCCACCCTTCGGCTGTCGTATATTCGCCCCATGAGCTTGGACCCTGCTACCTTTTTTCACCACGCGGCCGACGCCGAAAAAACCACCGTGTACACCCAGAACGCCGACGGCGACCTGGAGCCCCACGACGCCCTGCTCATTGCCCAGACTCACCGCCAGCGGCTGTTTGTGACCTTGGAACCCCGCCGGCGCTACGTCACCTACAGCTTCGTCGACGACTCCTCCGACGAGGTGGAACTGGATTTCGTGCAGGATTACCAGGAAGTGGAAGAGCTGCTGGAAGACGCCGGCCTCTACGGTGGTCACGACGGGGAAGTGGGCGTGGTGTACCACAACCTGCTGTTTCTGCTGATGAACCCCTAGCCGGCCCGGGCTGTTTGCCGGACGTATGCTGCGCTGGATTGACGTTCTGACCTTTGCCAAGTACGGCAACCCCGAGCCGCCCCGGCGGGTAGAAAAGACGGAGGCCGAATGGGCCGCGGAGCTGCCGCCGGCCCGGTTTCGGGTGCTGCGGCAGCACGCCACCGAGCCTCCCTACCGCAACGCCTACTGCCGCAGCTACGAGCCGGGCGAGTACCAGTGCGCCGGCTGCGGCACGCCGCTGTTCGACTCTACCACGAAGTACCACGCCATTTCGGGCTGGCCCAGCTTCACCCAGCCCGCGGCCCGTGGTGCCATCCAGTACCACTTCGATGAAAGCCATAACATGCAGCGGGTGGAAGTGCGCTGCAACGTGTGCGGTGGCCACCTGGGCCACGTCTTCCCCGACGGACCCGCCCCGGCCGGGCTGCGCTACTGCATCAATTCGGAAAGCTTGGTGCGGGTGGGAGAAGACGAAATCCCTTCTTAATAGTATTGGCATCCGCCCGGAAAATTGAACGACCGTTTTATTGTACGATAAATAGCAAGTAACATGTGGCTGATTTTAAATAGAGTACTGTATTATTCTAAGCGGGCAGCTTTAACTTTTTTATACTTGTTACTTGTATTCGGATGCGTGATGGGAGGGCATTGTTTATCTATTAACATTACAGATACAGTAGGCTGCTTTTTATTGTCCGTTGTTTACTACTTTCCGGCAATGTGGCTTACTCTATTCATTTCTTTAGAATTACTCAAAAAGAGTGATTTTCTTACAAAGAAGAGAGCCTTCTCATTGCTGATTTCAGCAATAGTGTATGTAGTAATTATACTGCTTTTATCCTCTATGAGCCTTTCAGTGATCAATGATATTACGTTCGCAGGTATGTTATTTTCAACATTTATAATACCGTTTATGTATCTAAGATTTTTTTCTACAAGTTGGCAAATGCATGAAGCAATGCGCTAGGTAGTGCCTTTGCCCCACAGTTATTGGTAGTCTTCCACAGAGTCACTGCCGACTTTAAGTAAACGGACCGGAACTCCGTCCCAGGCAAGTTGCTCATGCGGCTGTAACGGCTTCTTACTTTAAACGGGCAAACTCCGATTTTACCATGAGTTTCTTGAACTCCTAGCTTTTCAGAAGATTTGGGTATGGACAAGCCGTGCAATATGCACCCGGCCTAGTGCCAGACCAGGAGGAGCCGCCCGAAAGCCGCCGTGGTTAACCCGTCCGCGGTTTGCGTAGTATAGCCACCAACACCTTTTCGGACCTGCCCGCGGCTCATGGCGACACCTAACCCTGCTTCTTCACCTAACTTTACCGGCTTTGTGCGCGTGCGCGGAGCCCGGGAACACAACCTCAAAAACGTTGACGTCGACATTCCCCGCGACGCTCTAGTTGTCTTCACCGGCGTCTCGGGCTCGGGCAAGTCGAGCCTAGCGTTTGGCACACTCTACGCCGAGGCCCAGCGCCGCTACCTGGAATCGGTGTCGCCCTACGCCCGGCGGCTGTTTCACCAGATGGCCGTGCCCGAGGTGGATAGCATCGACGGGCTGCCACCGGCCGTAGCCCTGCAGCAGCAGCGCGGCACCCCCACCACCCGCTCGTCGGTGGGCTCGGTCACGACCCTGTCGAACCTGCTGCGCATGCTCTACTCCCGGGCCGGCGACTACCCCGCGGGCCAGAGCATCGTCTACGCCGAAGGTTTTTCGCCCAATACGCCCGAAGGGGCCTGCCCGCAGTGCCACGGCCTGGGCCGCATCTACGAAGTCACGGAGCAAACCATGGTGCCCGACCCCACGCTGACGATTCGCGAAAGGGCCATTGCGGCCTGGCCCCAGGCCTGGGGCGGCCAAAACCAGCGCGACATCCTTGTCACTTTGGGCTACGACGTGGACACGCCCTGGCAAGACCTGCCGCAGAAAGACCGGAACTGGATTCTGTTTACCGAAGAGCAGCCCGTGGTGCCCGTGTACCCCGGCTACTCACCAGCCGAAACGCAACGCGCCCTTAAGCGCAAGGAGCCACCAAACTACATGGGCACCTTCACCGGCGTAAAGCGCCACGTGCTCCACACGTTTGCCACGACCCAAAGCCCCTTGATGAAGAAGCGGGCCTTGCAGTACATGCTCAGCACCGAGTGCCCCACCTGCCAGGGCAAGCGCCTGCGGCCCGAGTCGTTGGCTGTCAAGTTTGCCGGTCTCGACATTGCCGACATGGCCCGCCTGCCGCTCAAGCGGGTGGCCGGCTTGCTCAAACCTTACGCCGACGGCACCGCGGCGGGCCGCAAAAAGCACGACGCGGCCCACCCCGAGCAAACCATTGTAGCCCAGCGCATCGCCGAGGACCTCTGCGCCCGCCTCACCGTGCTGCTGGATCTGGGGTTGGGCTACTTGGCCCTGGAGCGCAGCACACCCACATTGTCGCCGGGCGAGCTGCAGCGCTTACGTTTGGCTACCCAGCTGTATTCCAATCTGTTTGGGGTGGTGTATGTGCTTGATGAGCCCTCGGCCGGCCTGCACCCTTCCGACACGGAGGCCCTGCTCCAAGCCCTGCGCAGCCTGAAAAAAGCCGGCAACTCCCTGTTTGTGGTGGAGCACAACCTGGACGTGGTGCGGCAGGCCGACTGGCTCGTGGACGTAGGGCCCGCCGCCGGGGAGCAGGGTGGGGAAATACTGTACAGTGGTGCCCCGGCTGGTTTGGCCGACGTGGAAGCGTCCCAGACCAAGCGGTTTCTATTCAACGAAGCCGCTGCCGAAGCCCGCACCCCGCGCACCCCCAGCGGCTGGCTCAAGCTGCAGGGCGTCACGCGCAACAACCTGAGTAACCTCGCCGTGGAGTTTCCGCTGGGCGTGTTTACCACCGTTACGGGCGTGTCGGGCTCGGGTAAATCGAGTCTGGTAAGCCAGGTGCTGGTGGAGCTAGTAGCCGAAAGCCTGGGCCAAACGGTGGAAGCCGAGGAAGAGGAAACCGACCCGCTGGAGCAAACTGTTCCCGTGGCTACCGGCGGCCGAATCGTGAGTGGCCTGGAGCAGATCAAGCGGCTGGTGCGCGTGGATCAGAAACCCATTGGCCGCACGCCCCGCTCCAACATGGCTACTTATACCGGCCTGTTTGACCACGTCCGCAAGCTGTTTGCCGCCACGCCGGCGGCCAAGAAGCGGCGCTACGACGCCGGCCGGTTTTCCTTCAACGTGGCCAAGGGCCGCTGCGAAAACTGCCAGGGCGAAGGATTCGTGATGGTCGAGCTGCTGTTTTTGCCCAGCGTGTACGCGCCCTGCCCGGTGTGCCACGGGGCCCGCTACAACGCCAAAACCCTGGAAATAACCTACCGCGACAAGAACATTGCCGAGGTGCTGGGTCTGACCGTAGACGACGCCTGGGCCTTTTTCGCCGACGAGCCCACCATTCACCGGGCCCTGACGGTGCTGCGGGAAGTGGGCTTGGGCTACCTGCGCCTGGGGCAGCCCGCCACGGAGCTGAGCGGGGGCGAGGCCCAGCGCATCAAGCTGGCTACCGAGCTGCAGCGGGCCCAGCGCGGCAACTCGCTCTACATCCTCGACGAGCCCACCACTGGCCTGCACCCCTCCGACGTGGAAAAGCTGCTCACCCAGCTCGACGGCCTGGTGGAAGCCGGCAACACGGTCATCGTCGTGGAGCACGACATGCGCGTGGTAGCCGGCTCCGACTGGGTGATGGACGTAGGCCCCGGGGCCGGCGACGAAGGCGGGCAAGTAGTGGTGGCCGGTCCGCCCGCGGAGGTTGCCAAGGTCAAAGGCAGCCGCACGGCGCCCTATCTGCGGCGGTTTTTGGTGGGGTAGAGTAGAGGCTACATCTACTGAGTTCGGCCAGCACACTGTGGAATCGGCTTCGGAACTGAAAATACGCTGGATTTCAGGCACAGCCGCTTTTTCGGCCCGGCGGCCCGGAATATAGTGGACCTTCGGCGCAGAAAAGCCGTAATGAGGAATGTCTGCCCATACATTATATATGCTGATAGGAATGGCCTTTCTGGAAGAGTTTCTGCGTAACCCCGCCACCGTGGGCTCGATGGTGCCCAGTTCCCGTGAGCTGACCGACAAAGTCACGGAGCCCATAGACTTTGCCACTGCTGCCTGCATCGTGGAGTATGGTCCTGGCACGGGCGTTTTTACGGATATCCTGATGGCCCGCCGCCGGCCCGAAACCGTGCTGGTGCTGATAGAGGTGAGCCGCCGGTTTTGCCAGCTGCTGCAGGAGCGCTACGCCGGCCACCCCAACGTGCACGTCATCCACGGCTCGGCCGACCAAACGGCCCAATATCTGCGGCCCCTGGGCGTCGACAAAGTTGATTACGTGGTTAGCGGCCTGCCTTTCTCGTCGTTGCCGCGCCGCCTGGGCTGGCGCATTCTGGAGCACACCAGCCAACTGCTCCGCCCCGAGGGCCGGCTGATTCTGTTTCAGTATTCACTGCGCAATACGCGGCTGTTCGAGCGGTTTTTCCGGCCGGTAGGGCAGGAGCACGTCCTGCTGAACCTGCCCCCGGCTTACGTTTTGACCTACGAGCCCAAACCCGCCGACAGCTAGCCTGCGTCCGTCGCCACGCGGTACTCCGGGTCTTTCACGATGTTGACCTCCATTAGGGGCCGGTAAAGGCGGAGGCTGGGTACCACGCAAAGGTCCCGGCGGGCGTTGCTCACAAGGAAAGCAACCCCCGCCGGTACCAGTTCAATCCCCAAAATGTAGCCGCAAGATTTAGTCAACCCGCACCCGACCGGTGCTGCGCTGCCCGGCTGCTGTCGTAGCTTCCACTACGTACAGGCCCGCGCGCAAACCCCGCAACGCCGTAGTCGGCTGGCCGGTAAAGGCTGTTCCGGTAGCCACCTGCCGGCCCAGCAGGTCCCGCACGACGAGCTGCACGGCCTGCCGCTCCCCGGGCAGCTCCAGGTTCAGGCGGCCATCCGTTACGGGGTTTGGGTACACCTGCAGTGCGCCGGCACTGGTCTGGGCTTGGCGCACCCCGGTGATGGTTCCCAAGCTTTCTTCGCCGGTAAACCAGATGCTGAACCAGTTGCGCAGCGTGCTGTAGGTGGCGTCGGTGTGGTAGAGCAGCAGGGCCGGCTGAGACGAATTCTCGCGGTAGAAGGCCGTCTGGTATATATCCCGGTGCTGTATGGCTTGCTTCATTTGCAGGGCATGCAGCACCACCGCCGGGGCTGGCTGCCTATTGATGTAGGCGCTGTCAATTTCGTGGATATGAGTGCGCACCATCAGAACCGGAACCGCGACGCTGCCACCGGCAGACTTGGGAAGCCTCAGCGTGCCGTAGCCCACCACGTCGTCCTGGGTAGCACTGTAGTGGGGTAGCCGGATGCCCTTCGCGTTCAGGCCTAAGTCCTGCACTGTTATTTCCACCCAGTGCCGGTCGTAATAGATGGTTCGCTTGGAGGTAGTAGCGGTGAGCGGTAGGGGCGGGTAGGTACGATTATCGCGCCGGTCAACCTGTTCCGGTAGCACTAGAAAGCCCCCTGCACTTCCGCTATAGGCTGGAATGGGCCACTGCTGCCGGGGTAAGGGCTGCCATGAGTTTTGTAGGCCGCTGGGAGTAGAAATTTCATATTGCTGCCCGGTAAAGTTGCGCCAGAGCCCGGGGAGGAGAAGGCGTAGTCCCGGGGCCTGTGGGCGGACAGCGTATAACCGCGCGTATCATTGGCAAAAGGTCCCGTAGCAGGGGGGGCAAAATAGGTCTGCTCCAGCGCCGATGAATCGGCCGTGAGCGTGCGGTAGTCCCACACCTGGTTGGGTCCCGGCTGGGGCAGCACGAAGTCGGGGTGCTGGCCGCCGTGCATGGGCAGATACCGGTCTACGGCCGTGGGACTGGCCGGGAAGTTGGCTTGCGTGAGCGTAATGGGCCCGGTCTGGGCCGAGGCAGTCAAGCCGGTCAGCAGAGCGCCTAGCAGGGCTGCGGGTAGCAAATACTTCATAAGGAGAAAGGATAAGCTGAAAGCAAATAAAAGCCAACCCAGTGCCGGCCTACGACGCCATGACCGTTCTGCCGGTCCCGGCGTTGCGCGGAGTATTCGCTTTATTTCTACCTCTAAAAAAGTTGCCCGGCTGTGCCTGCTTGTTCGGTATGTAAGGGCGGGTTATTTACTGATTCCAAGCGCCTTAATCAAAGATAATCGTCTTGTTGTGGTGCACGAAGACCTGTTCGGCAAATACCAGCTGCAGGGAGCGGGCCAGCACGATTTTCTCCACGTCGCGGCCGGCCTGGGCCATTTCGCTGGCACTCTGGGTGTGGTCAATCGGGATGACGCTCTGGGCAATAATGGGGCCCTGGTCGAGCTGCTCATTCACGAAGTGGGCCGTAGCGCCAATGATTTTCACGCCCGGGCGTAGGCCTGGGCATACGGGCTGGCGCCCACGAAGGCGGGCAGAAAGGAGTGGTGAATGTTGATGAGCCGGTTGGCGTAGTGCGCCACAAATTCCGAGGACAAAATGCGCATGTACTTGGCCAGCACCACAAACTCGGGCCGGTAGCCGGCCAATACCGCCAGCACTTCCTGCTCGTGGGCTTCGCGGGTTTTGCCCTCGTGGGTGATGTAGTGGAAGGGCAACCCAAACTGCCGGGTGATGTCGCCCAGCCGGGGATAGTTGCTGACCACGGCCAGCACCCGGGCATTAAGCTCCCCGAAGGCATGGCGCACCAGCAGCTCGCTCAGGCAGTGGTGCTCCTTGGTGGCCATCAGCACAATGTTTTTGGCCCGGTTGTCGGACAGGCGGATGTCGGCCGCGGCGGGCAGGGCCTGGCGCAGTTCGTGCACCAGGGTTTCGGCCTCGAAAGGTCCGGCAAACTCGGTGCGCATGAAAAACGTGTTGTCGGCGCGCTCCACAAACTCCCCGTTGCGCAGAATATTGAGGCCGTGGGCAAACAGCACCCCGGTGATTTTGTAGACCAGACCCGGCTCATCGGAGCAGCGAATCAGCAGAATATGGGACGCGGGAGCAGCAGTTGTCGACACGGAACAGGAACTTAAGCCAAACACAAACGGCGTAAATGTAACCGCCCGCCCGGGTTTTGCCGCAGGGGCCGTGGCCAAAGTTGCCGCCGCTCCGCTCCGCGGGCCCTGCCGGGCGACTGTTATGCGGAGCCTGCCAGCAGGTGGGATAAGCGTGGGGCCTAGGAAGTGTCACAAGAATGTCCGGTCCTGCGCCGGCTTCCATCTGAATTGAGGAGGCCGGTAAACCCCTGGGCTGCTGGCGTATTCGCCCGGCTTGCTTTGCACCGGTTACCCAATTGGTCCGGCCACGGGATGGACGGCGGAGTTTCATAGTTGGCGGCTTAGGTTGCAACTGCTACCTTCAAAGTGGAGTATAGTCCTGGGCAGTGCGGGTCGCGCCGGCTTTTTCTTTCATCTGAGTTGTCATCTATGGACGTTTTGAGGCGTAACAATGTCACCGTTTCCGGATCTGGTGCGCAGGCCATGGTGTTTGTGCACGGCTTCGGCTGCGACCAGCACATGTGGCGCCTGGTGGCCCGGCCTTCGAGGAGCACTACCGCGTGGTGCTACTCGACCTGGTGGGAGCGGGACAGTCGGAGCTGGCGGCCTACGAGCCGGCGCGCTACGACACGCTGGCCGCCCACGCCGCCGACATCCTCGAAGTGCTGGCCGTGCTAGAGCTGCAGGACGTGGTATTTGTGGGCCATTCGGTGAGTGCCATGATTGGGGTGCTGGCTGCCATCCGGGAGCCCGCCCGTATTGCCCGCCTGGTCCTGGTAGCCCCTTCACCCCGCTACCTGAATGACGCCGGATACAACGGCGGCTTCGAGGCCGACGACATTGACGAGCTGCTGCAGGCCATGGACAGCAACTACCTGGGGTGGTCGGGAGCCATTACGCCCGTCATTATGGGCCACCCGGAGCGGCCCGAGCTTGCTGCTGAGCTCAACAACAGCTTTTGCCGCACCGACCCGACCATTGCCCGCCACTTTGCCCGCGTTACGTTTCTGTCCGACAACCGGGTTGATGTGCCCCTGGTAACCACACCGGCGCTTATTCTGCAGTGCGCCTACGATGCCCTGGCTCCGCTGGCCGTGGGCCATTACCTGCAGCGGCATATGCCCGCGGCCGAGCTGGTCATTCTCGATACCTCGGGTCACTGTCCGCACCTGAGCGCGCCGGAAGCTACCACCGAGGCCATGCTTCATTTCTTAGGCCTGAAAGCCCTTTTGCCGGATGAGCCCCGCTGAGGAAGAGCCGCTGCCGGAACTCGACCTGCGGCTCACCGAGGAAAGCGTAGAGGACCTCTACGAGCAGGCTCCCTGCGGCTACTGCTCCTGCCTGCCCGATGGTACCCTGGTTAAAATCAACCAGACGCTGCTGACTTGGCTGGGCTATGCTCGCGAGGACCTGGTGGCCCGCCGCTGCCTGCAGGAGCTGCTTACCGTGGGCGGCCGCCTGCACTACGAATCGTTTTGTGCTCCGCTGCTACTGCTGCAGGGGCAGGTGCGCGAAATCAGCTACCAGCTGCGCCTGCCCGATGGCCGGACGCTGCCAGTTCTGCTCAGCGCTGTGCTGCTGCGCGACGCCAACGGGCAGCCCCTGGTTATCCGCGCCACGCTGTTCGACATCACCGAGCGGCGCAAGTACGAGCAGGAACTACTGCGGGCCCGGGCCGAAGCCGAAAGTCAGCGGACTTTGCTAAAGGTTCAAAACGAGCAGCTTACCCGCATCAACGGGGAGCTGGACAACTTCGTGTACACGGCCTCGCACGACCTGAAGCAGCCGGCCAGCAACATGCAGGGCCTGTTTGAGGAGCTGAAGCGCACTGCCTCTTTCCACGACCCGAGGCGGCCCACATGCTGGCCATGTTCGACGATGCCCTGCGCCAGATTCTGAGCACCATCGACGGCATGACCGAAGTGGTGCAGCTACAGCGCCAGCTCGACCAGGTGCCCGGGGAAAGTATTGAGCTGCAGCCCATCACCGAGGAAATCATTCGCAACCTGCAGCCCATGCAGGCGGCCGTCGACTTCTCTCTCGATTTCAGCGCCGCCCCGCGCCTGCACATGACGCGGCCGGCCCTGCACAGCCTGCTGTATAATTTGTTGAGCAACGCAGTGAAGTATGCTTACCCCGGCCGTCGCCCGCACGTGTGGATCAGCACGGCCCAAACCACCAACGACCTGGTGCTCAGTGTGCGCGACAATGGCCTGGGCATCGACCTGCAGCGCCACGGGCAGGAGCTTTTTCAGCTGTTTCGCCGTTTCCACCCCGAGGTGCCGGGCTCGGGCGTAGGCCTGTATCTGGTCAACCGGCTGGTGCGCCAGGCCAACGGCCGCCTGGAAGTCGACAGCGTGCTGGATGAAGGCACTACATTCCGGATATTTTTCCCGCTGCCCGCCGCCGGCTAGCTTACTGCACTACTTCCAGCCAGCCTTTGGTAGCGGCTTCCTGGCTGCCGGCCGGGCGCAGCAGATAGTAATAAACGCCCGGAGCAGCCCCCAGGCCCCAGTCGTTCTGGTAGTTACTGCTCTGGTACACCTTCTGGCCCAGCGCGAGTAAATTTCCAGGCTCCAGGGCCCCGGCTCAGCTCGTTGATGACGAAAGTATCGTTACGATGGTCGCCGTTGGGGTAATAATGTTGGGCGCGAAAAAGCACGACTCGTAGCTTACGCTGCGGCTGGCTGTGCGGGAGGAGCAGGGCGTGGTGATTTGCAGGGAATACACCCCGGGCCGACTGACTTGCAACGTGGCGCCAGTAGAGCCATCCGACCAGCGCCGCTCCACGCCCGGCCCACTAACGTCCGGAGCCCGCAGCACCAGCGTTTTCTCCAGACATAGTGTCGTGTCGGCCCCGAGCGTGAAACTGGGAGCCAGCGGGGCTGTTTGCACCAGCAGAGAGTCGCGGCTGGTGCAGCCGCCGGTGTAAGTGAGTAGCACCTTGTAGTAGCCCGGTCCGCTGACGACGATATCGGGCGTGGTAGCGCCGGTGTTCCACTGGTAAGTCAGCGCGTCGGGGTTCAGGGCTGTAAGGCGAAGAACCGTACCGGGACACAGCAGCGTGTCGCCACTTACGGAGGCTACCTTAGCCGTGGGCGGGCCTACGGTGTGCTGGCTGGTCAGCGTGCAGCCGTTGGCAAAGGTAGCCGTGACGGAATACGTGCCCGCCTGACTTACGAGCAGTGTCGGGGTGGTTTCGCCGCTGCTCCAGCGGTAGCCCGTTACGGCCGCGCCGCTGGCAGTTGCCGTGAGCGTCGTGCTCTGGCCGGGGCACAGCTGCTGCCGCCCGCTGATGCTAAGCATATTGCCGACGACTACCACCTGGGCCGAAACGGTGCAGCCCGCCGAGTACTGAGCCGTGACAGAATACGTGCCGGGCTGCGTAACGCGGATAGTAGGAGTGGTAGCGCCCGTGTTCCAGCGCAGGCTGCGGGCTCCCGTGGCCGTGGCCACCAGCTCTGCCGAGGTGCCGGGGCACAGCGGTTCGGTGCCACCGCTAAGCTGCACGCCAGGCACGATGCTGCGCACCCGGTAGGTTTCGGTGAGCGTGTAGCCCCCGGCAAAAGTGGCTGTGACTGAGTAAATGCCGGCCTGGCTCACGCTGATGCTCGCCGTGGTGGCCCCGGTGCTCCAGCGGTAGCCCGTTGCGGTGCCGGTAGTGGTGGCCGTAAGCTGCACCTGCCCGCCGCCGCACACGACCGAGTCGCCGCTGATGGTCAAGCTGTTGTAGGCCCCATCCGGGCCACGAAGCTCGGAATTCCTATGACGGGGCCGTTGATGCTCAGGCCCGGGCTAGTGCCGAGCTTGACGGGATATTCAAAGACCTCTCCACCGATATAAGTGGTGTGCCCCGGGCCTACGGCAATGCAGATACCATTGTCGGTGCGGCGGCCCGCAGCCGGCGTTGCCCAGCGCCAGACGCCGCCGGAGGTGAGCATGGCCGTAAACCCGTCGTGGTCACCTATGCTGGTAAGCGAGGGTAGAGGGCCAAACTGGGCCGTGCGTTCAAAAGAGCCCGTTACGAAGCAGTTGCCGCTGGCGTCCAAGGCTAGATTATTCGCGAAGTCATTGCCAGTTCCCCCGGCCTGTACGCCCCATTGGTAGGTGCCGGCCGGGTCGAGCTTCGCTATGAAAGCATCATTGGCGGAAGCAGTCAACTTGGTTGAGCCCAGCGTGATGGAGCCAAAAAAGCCCCCGGAAATATATGGGTTGCCCGCCGCATCAGCAGCTATTTTTAGGCTTCCATGGCCAGAGTTTCCGTATCCCGACCCGCCAATATTTCCGGTAATGCCAGTAGACCAGCGTAAGGTGCCTTGGTCAGTAAGTTTGGCGACAAAGCCGCCGGGTTTCGTTAGATTGAAGGGGCCGGTAGTAGTGGGGCTAATATACGCCTGGCCGGCCAGCAGTAGATTTCCCCCGGCATCGAGGGTAATGCCGCTGCCCATGTAGCCGCCCCCGCTACCCCTGACTTAGCCCACTGCCAAGCTCCCTGGGAATTGATTTTGGCTACGAATACTTCCGAGGCTGGTTTATTGTTGGCCATAACGGCCGGAAGCAAAACGTTGCCAAAGGCCGCCGCGGAGGCATAGTCTCCGGTAATGTAAGCGTTGCCCGCCGCATCAGCCGCAATGTCCCAGCTATCATCCTGGCCCACGCCGCCGCCCTTGGTTGCCCAGAGCCAGTTGCCATTCGGGTCCAGCTTCGCTACAAATACTTCGGCGCTGTTGGAATCAAGGCCATTGACGGAATTAACGAGCGAAATGGCCCCAAACGAAATTGTTGGACTCAGAAATGTACCAGTGATGTAGAGGTTGCCGGCCGCATCCCGCGCAATGGCATACCCAAAATCAATATAATTTCCCCCGGCCTGGGCAACCCAGACCACGCCGCCGGCCGGATTAACCTTGACTACCAAAATGTCGGTTTTGGCCGATGTAATCGTGGCCGAGCCATATAGGGCCGTGCCAGAATACTCACCAACGATATAGCTGTTGCCGGCCGCGTCCACAACCATATCGTAGATAAAGGAAAAGGCGTTGGGGCCCGTGCCCACGGGCACGGCCATTTCGAAAGCAGGAGCCTGGGCCCGGGCCCCAGCCGGTACCATCAGCAGGCTGCCAAATGCGAGAAACAGGGCCAGGAGTATCCGGCAGGAAGGTAGTAAAGAAGACAAGCGAATACTCGTAAATTGGATAACAGGACCCATGCACTAGGCGGCTTTCTGGCAAATTCGGGCAGCAAGAGCCGCATAACAAAGAAGGTTGGGCAAAGCTACGACATCGGCCCCGGTCATTTATACCCAATTCGATATATAGAATGGTTTGTAAAGCGCGACAGTAGCCACCAGTTGGCGCTACTGCTTATGTTTGGCTCATGGAAACCAACCAACTCGACCTGCAATACCCCATTGGCCGGCCCACTATGCCAGAAGGCCCGCTGACGCCCGCCGAGCGGACCGAATACATCAACCAGCTGGCAGCTCTGCCGGCCCAGCTCACGGCGGCGGCCCGCAAAGCCGGCGGCGTGCGGCTGGAAAATTCGTACCGCCCCGGCGGCTGGACGGGCCGGCAGGTGCTGCACCACGTGGCCGACGTGCACCAGAATTTCGACATCCGGTTCCGCCTGGCCCTGACCGAGGATAATCCTACCATCCGGCCTTTCGACCCAAATGCCTGGATTGAGTTGCCCGACGTGGCCGCTTCTCCCGTCACGGTGTCATTAGCCTTGCTGGAGGCAGTTCATTCGCGCTGGGTCACCTTGCTCTGGCACCTGACCGACGAGCAGTGGCAGCGCACGTTTTACCACCCCACTTACCAGCGCACCTACACGCTGGATCAGGCCCTGGCCCAGTATAGCTGGCACGGCCGCCACCACCTGGCTCATATCGAACTGCTGAGCCGGGAAGATTAAACCCGGCCTTACCCGGCCCGAAACGAGTGAGTGGGCACGCCAGCTACCCCAGGCTCCGTGGCGAAGAGGTTGCCGCTGAGCGGGTACTTGGCCAGCTGCTCGGGCGTCAGATCCTGACGGGCGCTGGTGATGAAGAGCGTTTTGAGTTCGGGTCCGCCAAAGGCACAGGACGAGGTGTGCGGCGCAGGCACCGCTACCGAGCTTAGCTTTTCGCCCGTGGCCGGGTCGTAGCACGCTACCTGGCCCCGCCCCACAGGGCAATCCAGAGGTGGCCATCGGCGTCGATGGTCATACCGTCGGGTGCGCCATCGGCTTCGGGAATGCGGATGACTACCCGACCGTTGGTAATAGCCCCAGTGGCGTGGTCGTAGTCGAAAGCCTGTACGGACTGGGTGGGCGTGTCGACGTAGTACATCGTGCGCTGGTCCTGGGTCCAGATCAGGCCGTTGGAAATGGAAACCCCGGTGAGCATTGTGTGCAGGCGCTTATCCGGGTCGAGGCGGTAGAGCGTAGCCTGATGCTTGGCACCTTCCATATCCAGGGTGCCCACCCAGAACCGGCCCGCCGGGTCGCACTTCCCGTCGTTGAAGCGTAGGCTGGGCTTGTCCAGCGGGTTTACCAGGCACCGGAGCGCGCCCGTATCGGTGTTGAGCTCGTGCAGGCCACTTTGCAAAGCCACCAGCACCGAATCGGGGCCGGCCGGCACCACGGTGCTCACCAGGGAGCCGGTGGGAAGCTGCCGGTCGTGGCCCGTGGCCGGGTCAAATATGTGCAGCAGCTGCCCCTCAATGTCGACCCAGTACAGGCGTTGGTCGAGGGGGTTCCAGAGCGCGCCCTCACCCAGCTGGGCCTGAGCCGGCAGCGCCACGCGCACGGAAGGAGCAGAGGTCGGAGGCTGGTGCATAATCAGTTGGGTTGCGTTGGCGTGAATGCCCCGGCTTCCCGCTGGCGTTCCAGCACGGCGGCCTGGCCTTGCAGGGTTACTTCCTCGGCACCTTTGATGGTGAGGGACGCTACCCGGCTAGTGATGCCCAGCAGCCGCAGTGCCGCCTCGTAGTGCTGCACCAGTGCTTCTTCCCCAGCCAGCACCACCGGCCCGCGGAAGTCGGCGGGAAAGTCGCTGAGCTCGTAGCCGATGAGCAGACCGCTGAGAAAGTAGAAGTTGGCCGTTTTGCTGAGCTGGTCGAACAGCTGGTTGGTGCGCACCAGAAAGGCGTGGTGCAATAGGTTGCCGGTCTGGCTGGCCTGCACGCCCCGCTCAAAGGCCTGCTGGTGCTCGGGGCGCTGAAAGTCGTCGGCTTTTTCCACCGCCGCGGCCAGAATGCTGTTCTTGGAAAGCAGGGAGAAAAACTCCCCGGTCATGTAGGTTTTCAGCGCCGTGGCCTGCCCTCCGCGGATGGTTACGTGCTTGGCGTGGGTGCCGGGATGCAGGAACAGCTGGTCCTGGGCGGTGCTGGCAAAGCCGCTGCCTACGAGCTGCACTTCCTCGCCCGCATTACGTCGTCCTCGGTCCGGACCCCGGAAATCAGCAGCACCGGATGGTCAAAATCGGCGGAAGCGGGCAGAATTTTAGTCGCCAGATCGGAGCCGTCCACGGCAAAGGGCAGCTCCTTATACGGCAGCTCCAGCATGCCCACGGTGGAAGACGCCATGCCCGAAATTACGACTGGCACCCCGGAATTGGCCGGCCAAACTCCTTTTCGATGGCGCCCACGTGCCCGCGCAGGATGTTCAGGTAAAAGCCCAGGCGCTGCTCTTCCGGCTGCTTGGTTTCCTGCCACTTGGCAAACGTGGCCGCGTTGCCTTCGTCCGACTTCGCCGTGCCAACCACCCGCAGGTTGGGCAGCTCCACCAGCTTCAGGCGAAACGACGAGGTGCCCCAGTCACAGCTCAGAAAGTGCGTTAGTTCCTCCATAGCGTAGGTTTAAACCCAGTTCGTGTCCTGGTCTCTACGCAAACTGGCTACCATTCGGCCACGCTGCCGTCGGTATTGCGCCACACGGGGTTCTTCCAGTCGTGCCCGATCTGGGCGCGCTGCTTCACGTATTCCTCGTTGATTTCCAGGCCTAGTCCCGGTCCGGTCGGGATGTTGGCGTAGCCGTTGTGGTACTCAAACACGGTCGGATCCACGAGGTAGTCGAGCAGGTCGTTGCCAATGTTGTAGTGAATACCCAGGCTCTGCTCCTGGATGAAGGCGTTGTGGCAGGTAGCATCCACCTGCAGGCAAGCGGCCAGGGCAATGGGCCCGAGCGGGCAGTGCGGGGCCGCGGCCACGTCGAAGGCCTCGGCCATGCTGATGATTTTCTTGCACTCAGTAATGCCGCCGGCGTGGGAGAGGTCGGGCTGAATGATGTCGGCGTAGCCGTCGATGAGCAGCTGTTTGAAGTCCCAGCGGGAAAACATTCTTTCCCCGGTAGCAATGGGAATGGACGTGTGGCGGGCAATTTCGCGCAGGGCCTCGTTGTTTTCGGCCAGCACCGGCTCCTCAATAAACATAGGCCGAAAGGGCTCCAGCTCCTTGGCCAGAATCTTAGCCATGGGCTTGTGCACCCGCCCGTGAAAATCCACTCCGATGCCTAGATACGGGTCGACGGCGCGCACGGCGGCAATACGGGCCACGGCGGCGTCAATCTTGGCGTAGGAGTCGAGGTAGCCCATCTCGTCGGTGGCGTTCATCTTGACGGCCGTAAAGCCCTTGTCCACCATGCTCTGGGCGGCCAGCCCCACGTCGTGGGCCGGTCGCCGCCAATCCAGGAGTACACCCGCATCGTGTCCCGGGCCAAACCGCCGAGCAGCTGGTACACCGGCGCGTTGAAAAACTTGCCCTTTATGTCCCACAACGCTTGGTCGATGCCGGCAATGGCGCTCATCAGAATCGGGCCGCCCCGATAGAAGCCGCCCCGGTACATCACGTTCCAGTGGTCTTCAATGGGCAGCGGATTTTTGCCGATCAGCTGGCTCATGAGCTCCTGCACGGCCGTGGCCACGGTGGCGGCCTTGCCTTCAATTACCGGCTCGCCCCAGCCCACCAGGCCTTCGTCGGTTTCAATCTTGAGAAACAGCCAGCGCGGCGGCACCTGATACAGCTTAAACCCAGTGATTTTCATAAGGAAGAGGATTGAGAAATATAGAGCCGGGCTACTTGTTCGAAATGGCATGCACAAACTGCTGAGCCTTGCGGGTAAGGTCCTGCAGGTACTCGTCCGTCACGGGCTGGCTGGTATCGACCAGGGAGCTGCCCAGCCCATAGGCTGCTGCCCCGGCCTGCTGAAACTCGCGGATGTTGTCGAGCTTCACGCCGCCGGTGGGCATGAGCGGAATAAACGGCAGCGGCCCCTTGAGGTCCTTGAAGTAGGCCGCGCCCAAGGAAGCCGGAAACACCTTGATAAGGTCGGCCCCGTGCTCGTAGGCCGTTAGGATTTCGGTGGGAGTAAAGGCCCCGGGAATACTCACGGCCCCGTAGCGCTTGGTCATCTTGATGGTTTTCACGTTCAGCGTCGGCGAGATGATAAACCGGGCGCCGGCATTCAGGGCCATTCGGGCCGTTTCGGGGTCCAGCACGGTGCCCGCACCCACCATCATTTCCTCGCCCAGCTCCGTGGCCAGCTTCTCAATGCCCTCCAGCGCCTTGGGCGAGTTGATGGTAATTTCCACCGACCGGATACCGCCCGCGTGCAGGGCCCGCACGATGCTCACCAAGTCGTCAGGGTTGGCCCCGCGGATAATCGAAACCAGCTGGTGCTGGAGCAAGTGGGATAAAACGGAAGTTGCCATAGCGGTACAAGGAATGAACGATAAAAGTCTGGTTTGCTTAACGCAACAACACCCGGCCGCGTTGAAGCTGCCCCGGTCGGGTACGCCGCTTTACCAGCAGGAAGTCAATAGTAGGCTGCTTGTATGAGGGCGGCATGAATTCCAGTCGTTTGCTCGTTGCCAAGCGGCCGGCTGCCCCACAGGCGGCTTGCCCTAGATTGCTTCACGGGGCAGACAGAATAGGTCCGGCTTCCTTTGTAATTTTACTGCGCCGGCCTGCTGGCCAGCCTTCTTTGCCTCTTGCTTTACTTTCCCTTATGAAGATGAATTCATTCCTGTTCGGTGTCCTGCTTGCGGGCAGCGCGCTGCTGAGCAGCTGCAACCAGCAACCAACTGAGTCGGCCGACACGAAACAGCCCGCGCCGGCTGCGGCCGGCACCGAAGCCGCTGCTACCCCGGTTAAAGCCGCTCTCTACGAGTGCCCCATGGGTTGCGAAGGCAGCCAGAGCGACAAACCTGGCAAGTGCCCGGTGTGTGAAATGGACCTGGAGAAGAAAAGCTAACCCCACCTTCTTTTCCCAGTTTGCCAGGCCCCGGCGCCCGAACGAAATCACCCGCACATGGTGGCTGAGTTTGGCCGCCGGGGCTTTATTTTTTCCTCCCGAAAAGTTTATCGAAAGGCGCTGTCGACGGGCAAACCACCCGCAAACGTTTGCAGGAATGCGGCTAGTTGCATTATTTACAGGAATAGGAAAGCGCGAATATTGAGTAAAAGTGCTTTTCAAGCGGGCAAAACCTTGTTTGAGCACAAGCTAAGTATTTGCATAAGTGCAGTAAACTCATTACTTGCATTCGCTTAACAATTTCTTAACATGGAGGTAGAAACGTTGAAGTATCCCGCGGTCCGGAATTACGTGGCGGGGCAGTTTGTGGCCGATAGCACGGCGCGTACCCTGGAAGTGTTCAGTCCGCTCAGCGGGGCCGTGATTTCCACCGTACCCCTGAGTGGAATGGATGCCCTGAGCCAGGCTGTGGAAGCTGCCCAGGCCGCCTTCCCCGCCTGGTCGGCCACGCCCATCAAGGAGCGGGTGCAGATTTTTTACCGCTATAAAACCCTGCTGGAGCGCGACATGCAGGCCCTGGCCAACCTTGTGCGGGAAGAAAACGGCAAGACCTACGACGAGGCCCGGGCCGAAGTGGAGAAGGCCATTGAGCTGACCGAGTTTGCCTGCTCCATGCCCCAGCTGATTCAGGGCGAGTTTCTGGAAGTCAGCAAGGGGGTGGAGGCCCGCGTGGAGCGCAAGCCCCTAGGAGTAGTAGCCAGCATTGCCCCTTCAACTTCCCCAACATGGTGCCGCACTGGACCATTCCCAACGCGCTGGTGCTCGGCAACTGCATGATTCTGAAGCCCTCGGAAGTAGTGCCGCTCAGCGCCGGGCGCATTGCCGAGCTGCTCAAAGAGGCCGGCCTGCCCGACGGCGTGCTCAACATCGTGCACGGCGACCGGGAAATTGTGGAAGCCATCTGCGACCATCCGGGCATTCAGGCCGTGTCGTTTGTGGGCTCCACTAAGATTGCCAAGGTCGTGTATATCCGCGCCACCTCGAATCTGAAGCGCTGCGTAGCGCTGGGCGGGGCCAAAAACCACTTGATGGTCTTGCCCGATGCCCACCCCGACATGACAGCCTCCAACGTGGCCGCCTCCATGTCGGGCTGCGCGGGGCAGCGCTGCATGGCCGGCTCTACCATGGTGGGCGTTGGCCCGGTCGACCATATCGTGGGCAAGCTGGTAGAGGAAGCCCGCAAGATCGTGCCCGGTCAGAACCTGGGCTCGGTTATCAGCAAGGAAGCCAAGGCGCGTATTGAGCAGCACATCACCGAAGCCGAAGCTGCCGGCGCTAAAGTGCTGCTCGACGGCCGTAACGCCGTGGTGCCCGGCCACGAAGACGGCTACTACGTGGGCCCCACAGTCGTGGATTACGTGACGCCCGACATGCGCATTGCCCAGGAAGAAGTATTCGGTCCGGTGCTGGCCATCCTGCGCACCAATACCCTGGACGAGGCCCTGGCTATTGAAAACGCCAACCCTTACGGCAACGCCGCGGCCGTATTTACCAGCAGCGGCAGCTCGGCCCGCTACGTCATGGACCACGCCAACGCGGGCATGATTGGCGTCAACATCGGCGTGCCCGTGCCGCGCGAGCCGTTCTCCTTCGGGGCTGGAACGAGTCCAAGTTCGGGGCCTGCGACATCACCGGCAAAAGCTCCATCGAGTTCTGGACCCAGCTCAAGAAGACCACGACCAAGTGGAATCCCGAGTCGCGGGTGAACTGGATGAGCTAGGACAGTGACAAAGCTGGCAACTGATTTGAAAACAGGGATTTCGATACGAAGGCAAATGGCGGGGTTCGGTTGGATAACAGTAGTAGCAGCCATTGTTGCGCTTTGTTGCTACCAGTATTTTGGCGGTATTCAGTGTGAGCCCTGTCTTGCTGATACTTTCTGTCCGCCATGCCCTTCCGAAAGTCGCCATTACGTACTGCCCGCTTTCCTTGGTGTTGAGTCAATTGCAATAGCGTTGTTTTTTGTCAGGCGAGGGCTGCAAAAGCGCAGCGCTGTTTCGCGCTGACTTCCTCCTAATAAAAAAGTTAGCCATTCTGTGGAAACCTACACCGACACCGACAAAGACCAGATTCTGCAGGACAACCTGGAGCACACGCTTTTTTCCTGGTCGAAGCAGGCCGGCCTGAACCCGATAAATGCCGAGCGGGCCGAGGGCGTGTATCTCTGGGACCGGGACGGCAAGCGCTACATCGACTTCTCATCCCAGCTGATGAACGTCAACATCGGCCACGGCGACCAGCGCGTTACCGAAGCCGTAGCGGCCCAGATGCGGGAGCTCAGCTACGTGTATCCGGGCATGATTACCAAGGCCCGCGGCGACCTGGGCAAGAAGCTGGCAGAAATTACGGCCCCGAACCTGACCAAGGCCTTTTTCACGCTGGGCGGGGCCGAGGCCATTGAAAACGCCATCAAGCTGGCCCGCGTCTATACCGGCCGCCACAAAATAGTGACCCTGTACCAGTCGTTTCACGGCGCTTCCTACGGGGCCATCAGTGCCGGCGGCGACCCGCGCAAGTTTGCCGTGGATAGCCAGGCTATGCCCGGGGTGGTGCATGTAGAGAATCCGTACTTCTACCGCTGCCCCTGGTACAGCAGCACGCCGGAAGGGTGCGCCGAGCGGGCCGCCGCGGCTATGGAGCGCATCATTCAGTATGAGAATCCGGGCAGCGTGGCCGCTATTATTCTGGAAGGCGAGTCGGGCACTTCGGGCTGTATCAAATATCCGCCGACGTACTGGCAGCGGGTGCGCGCCATCTGCGACAAGTACGGTATTCTGCTGGTGGCCGATGAGGTGATGAGCGGCTTTGGCCGCACCGGCAAGTGGTTTGGCTCCGACCACCACGGCGTGAAAGTGGATCTGATGTGCATGGCCAAGGGCATTACCGCCGGCTACCTGCCCCTGGGCGCGGTAATGGTGGATGAGGCCATTGCCAAATCTTTCGACGACAAGCCCTTGCCGCTGGGTCTTACCTACTCGGCCCACCCGGTGTCGTGCGCCGCTGCCGTGGCCGTGCTGAACATCTACGAGGAAGACAACCTGCTCGAAAATACCGTGACCCTGGGCCACTACCTCGACGAGCAGATGGCCCAACTGATAGCGCAGCACCCCAGCATCGGCGACTGGCGCAATACGGGCTTGTTTGGCTGTATCGAGCTGGTGAAAAACCGAGCTACCAAGGAGCCCATGGCCCCTGGAACGCCACTCCGGCGCAGATGGAAATCATGAACCAGGTGGCGGCCAAAATCAAGGAGCTGGGCATGTACACCTTCGTGCGCTGGAACTACATTTTCGTGGCCCCGCCGCTGAGCATCACCAAAGATGAACTCGAAGAAGGCCTCGACATTATTTCCCAGGCCATCAGCGTCGCCGACGAGTTCGTAAAGGGGTAGGCTTCCTGGCGAGAACAAAACAAAAACTGAACGTCATTCCGAGCCCAGCGAGGAATCCCGCGTGCTGACGTTGGCAGAGTAATCTGATTAGCATAGCACGCGAGATGTTTCCCTCTGGTCGACATGAAGTCGTAGAGTCAATAACTTGAGAGGTGAAATGCCTTCCGCTTCTTGGGGTGAATGATTGTTGAAGCTACGCCCACATAAAAACAGGACGAAACTGAGCCGCTGACTGCGCTGAGGGCAAGGCTGGTTTCGAGGTGTACTTCCATTTTCTGGGTTGCTTGCCCACCGGGTTAACCGGCTTTGGGACACTGTTTTCCTTTCTGAAAAATAAGCCGGGTCTGGGGCTTGTTTTTAGGTCGATAAAAGTCTATTTTTTCCAACTAAACTTCTTTCACTTTTCCCATCTGCATGGCGTCTTTGCTACTTAAAAATGGCCGCGTCGTAACGGCCGATTCCGATTCCGTGTGTGACGTGCTGGTGGAAGGGGAGACAATAGTGGCCATCGGCCTCAACCTGCCGGTGCAAGCCGACCACACCATTGACGCCACGGGCAAAATCATCGTGCCCGGCGGCATCGACCCGCACGTGCATCTGGACATGCCGTTTATGGGCACCTTTAGCTCCGACACCCACGAAACCGGCACCCGCGCCGCCCTGCACGGCGGCACCACCACCGTCATCGACTTCGTGCTCCAAAAGCAGGGCCACAGCCTGCGCGAAGCCCTGACCGAGTGGCAGGGGCGGGCTACCGGCACGGCCGTCGGCGACTACTCGTTTCACATGGCCGTGACGGATTTCAACCCCGGCACCAAGGAAGAAATCAAGGACATGATAGCCGAGGGTATCACCTCGTTTAAAACCTTCATGGCCTACAAGGGTGCCCTCATGATTGACGATGCCCAGATGGTGGGGCTGATGCAGGAAGTAAAAAAGCACGGCGGCCTGGTAACGGCCCACGCCACCAACGGCGACATGATTGACACGCTCATTGCCCAGCACCGGGCCGCGGGCAAGCTCACGCCGCTCTACCATTATTTGTCGCAGCCCGAAGTAACGGAGGCTGAAGCCTCGGGCCGCTTCGCCGACATTGCCAACTACACTGGCGTGAATGCCTACATCGTGCACCTGACCTGCGAGGGCGCTTTGAACCAAGTACGGCGGGCCACGGAGCGCAACCAGCGCGTGTTCGTGGAAACCTGCATTCAGTACCTAGTGCTCGACGCCTCGCTGTACGAAGACGAGGTAAATGGGGCCAAGGTGGTGATGTCGCCGCCGCTGCGGGAGAAAAAGGACCAGGCCACGCTCTGGGCCGGCATCAACCAGGGCCTGGTGCAGGTAGTCGGCACCGACCACTGCCCCTTTATGTGGGAGCAGAAAATGATGGGCAAGGACGACTTCAGCAAGATTCCCAACGGCCACCCCGCCATTGAGCACCGCATGGAGCTGCTGTTTTCGGAAGGCGTAACGACCGGCAAAATCAGCCTGCAGAAGTTTGTGGAAGTAACCAGCACCAACGCGGCCAAAATCTTCGGCATGTTTCCGCGCAAAGGCACCATCAGCATCGGCGCCGACGCCGACCTGGTGCTGTTCGACCCGGCGAAGAAGCACACGATTTCGGCCGCCACCCACCACATGAACTGCGACTACTCGGCCTACGAAGGCTGGGAGCTGACCGGCAAAATCGACACCGTAATCCTTCGCGGGCAAGTGGCCGTGCACGAAGGCGAAACCAAAGTCGGCCGCGGCTACGGGCAGTTTATCAAACGCGGCAAAACAGCTTTTTAAACCCGTGTCATTGCGAGGCGCTAGCCGAAGCAATCCGTCCTCTGCGCAGTACGACCTGACCTTTACCCCGAAGGCCCCGCGCCTGAGCTTATCAAGAAAGAAAGCTCGGCACATTTCAGAGGACGGATTGCCACGGCTGCGCCTCGCAATGACACGCGCCTAGCCGCCTTCAACACTCGAAAATCAACATACTCCCACACCCTTTTCTCCTCTCTTTCCCAATGCCAAGAATTGTTAAATCCGGGTTGATTCAGATGAGTCTGCCCATCAGTGAGGGCGAAGGCACCATGGCCGAAATTATGGAAGCCATGGTGCAGAAGCATATTCCGCTAATTGAAGAAGCCGGCCGGCAGGGCGTGCAGATTCTGTGTCTGCAGGAAATCTTCAACACGCCTTATTTCTGCCCCGGCCAGGACAAAGCCTGGTACGCCTCGGCCGAGTCGGTTCCCGGCCCCACCACGGACCGCATGGCCGAGTACGCCAAGAAGTACAACATGGTGATGATTGTGCCGATTTACGAGCGGGAAGCTGCAGGTTTCCTCTATAACACGGCCGCCGTTATTGACGCCGACGGCACTTACCTGGGTAAATACCGCAAGAACCACATTCCCCACACCTCCGGGTTCTGGGAAAAGTTCTTCTTTAAGCCCGGCAACCTGGGGTACCCCGTGTTCCAGACCAAGTACGCCAAAGTGGGCGTCTACATCTGCTACGACCGGCACTTCCCCGACGGGGCCCGGGTGCTGGGCCTCAACGGAGCCGAAATCGTGTACAATCCCTCGGCCACAGTAGCGGGCCTCTCGCAGTACCTCTGGAAGCTGGAGCAGCCGGCCCACGCGGCGGCCAACGGCTACTTCATGGGCTGCATCAACCGCGTCGGGACCGAGAAGCCCTGGAACCTGGGCAAATTCTACGGCGCCTCCTACTTCGTGGACCCGCGCGGGCAGATTTTCGCCCAGGCCTCGGAAGACAACGACGAGCTACTGATTTCCGAGTTCGACCTCGACGAAATTGACGAGGTGCGCGCCACCTGGCAGTTCTTCCGCGACCGGCGCCCCGAAACCTACGAGAAGCTGGTCGAGCTGTAAGCCGCCGATATGATAAGTGCTTGAAAAGCAAGGATTGGTGGTCAAAGGCCAATCCTTGCTTACGCTTGTAGTGCCCAGTAGGTAGCCTCCGGTCTACTTATTACCCGACATTTTTCCTGCTGCTATTGCCCCACCATTACCCTCTCCCTCCAGTACCATGGCCGAGTACAAAACCCCTACTTCCGAGCCGGAATTTCACGCCAATTTCGCCCAGATCAAGCCCCGGATGAACAAGTCTGAGGCCCTGTTCGAAAGCTCGCGCTGCCTGTTCTGCTTCGACGCCCCTTGCATCAAAGCCTGCCCCTCCGGCATCGACATTCCTCAGTTTATCCGCCAAATCAACACGGGCAATACCACTGGCGCCGCCCGTACCATTTACGAGGCTAACTACTTCGGCAACGCCTGCGGCAAAGTGTGCCCCACCGAAGTACTCTGCGAAGGCGCCTGCGTGTACAATCTGCAGGACGTGAAGCCCATCGAAATCGGGCGGCTGCAGAGCTTCGCTACCCGCGAGGCTATTGAGCAGAATAAACCGCTCTTCGGACCCGGCCCGGCCAACGGCCGCAAGGTGGCCATAATAGGAGCGGGGCCGGCTGGTATTTCGGCGGCTTGCGAGCTGCGCAGCCTGGGCTATGAAGTCGACGTGTTTGAAGCCAAGTCCCAGCCTTCGGGCCTGACCGTGTACGGCGTGGCGCCTTACAAAATCACCAACGAGGAAGTGCTGGCGGAAATGACGTATCTGGAAAACCAGTTTGGCTTCCGGGTGCAGTACAACCAGCCCATTGCCTCCCGCCGGGAGCTGGAAGCCCTGGAAGAGTCTTACGACGCTATTTTCCTCGGTATTGGCCTGGGTGCTACCAATCCGCTGCTGCTGCCCGGCGAGGAGCGCAACAACTGCGTGGGGGCCGTGGAGTTCATCGAGCAGCTGCGTGTGCAGCACCACCGCACGGCTGTGGGCCGCAAGGTTATTGTGCTCGGCGGCGGCAACACGGCCATGGACGCCGCTTCGGAGTCGGCCCGGATGGGAGCGGAAGACGTAATTCTGGCCTACCGCCGCGGCAAGGAGGAAATGGGCGCCTACGAGTTTGAGTACGACCTGGCCAAGGGCGTGGGCGTGAAGGGGCTATTCAACGTGGCTCCGGTCGAAATCGTGGGCAACGGCAAGGTCGAAGGCGTCCGGTTTATTCGCACAGCCACGCTGCACGGGCAAGTGCAAGTAGTGCCCGGCAGCGAGTTTGTCGAGCCCTGCGACATGGTCATCAAGGCCACCGGCCAAGCCAAGCAGACCCAGCTGCTGAGCCTCATTCCCGGCCTGCAGGTCGATAATAAAGGGCGCATCGTGGCCGATGAGCGCACCGGCCAGACCACCAACCCCAAGTATTTCACCTCCGGCGACGCCCGCAACGGTGGGGCTGAAGTAGTCAACGCTGCGGCTGAAGCCAAAGCCACGGCCCGCGGCATTCACGCCTTTTTAAGCGGTGGTTTCTAGCTGTTGGCCTTGTTAGCCTGCACATTACGAACAACCAGCAATTACTAACCAACAGCAAATCCATGCCAGATCTGTCCATAAATTTTGCCGGTATTAAGTCGCCCAACCCGTTCTGGCTGGCTTCGGCGCCGCCCACCAACTCGGGCTACCAGGTAATGAAAGCCTTCGACGCGGGTTGGGGCGGGGCCGTGTGGAAAACCCTGGGCGTGCCCGTCGTCAACGTGTCGAGCCGCTACGGGGGCGTCAATTACCGCGACAAGCGCCTGGTCGGTTTCAACAACATTGAGCTGATTTCGGACCGGCCATTGAGCGACAACCTGCGCGAGATTGAGGAAGTGAAAAAGCGCTTCCCCCACCACGCCGTCATTGCCTCCCTGATGGTGCAGAGCCGGCAGGAGTGGCACGACATCGTGCGCGACGTGCAGAACGCCGGCTCCGACGGTATTGAGCTCAACTTCGGCTGCCCCCACGGCATGTGCGAGCGGGGCATGGGCTCGGCGGTAGGGCAGGAGCCTGAAGTGCTCCAGACCATTGTGGAGTGGGTGATGGAAGTGGCCAAGATTCCGGTGATTGTGAAGCTCACGCCGAACATCAGCGACATTACCGAGCCGGCCATGGCTGCCCGCCGCGGGGGCGCCGACGCCATTTCGCTCATCAACACCATCCAAAGCATTGTAGGCGTCGACCTGGACCTGTTTGCGCCCTACCCGATAGTGGATGGCAAAGGCTCGAATGGGGGCTACTGCGGCCCGGCCGTGAAGCCCATTGCCCTGAACATGGTGAAAAACTGCGCCCAGCACCCCGAGGTGCAACTGCCTATTTCGGGCATCGGGGGCATCGAAAACTGGCGCGACGCGGTGGAGCACATCTTGCTGGGCGCCAGCAGTGTGCAGGTATGCACGGCGGCCATGCATTTCGGCTTCGGCATCATTCGCGAAATGACCAGCGGCCTGGAGCAGTATATGACCGACAAGGGCTTCCACACGATATACGACATGGTGGGCAAGGCCCTGCCCAACGTCAAGCACTGGGAAGATCTAAACCTGAAGTACAAAGTCACGGCCCACATCAACGAGGACAAGTGCATCGGCTGCCAGCTCTGCTATACGGCCTGCGAAGACGGAGCCCACCAGGCCATCCAGCTGCAGGAAGGCACCCGCGTGCCCGAAATCATCGACGAAAACTGCGTGGGCTGCAACCTGTGCTCCTTGGTGTGCCCCGTGGAGCAGTGCATCACGATGGAGCGCCGCGACGATGGCACCGAGCACCTCACCTGGAAGGAGCGCACCACGGCCGGTACCATTCCCACGGAGTTTAACGATGAGCGCGCCGGTGGCCGCCACCACTGGGTTCCTGAGCCCGCTGCCGCCCTGGGCAAGGAGCAGCACAAAACCTTGCCCGGCAAAGCCCGGCAGTACGCCCGCGCCGACGCGGCGGCTCTGCAAGCAACGGCTGCCAGCTCCGAGTAACATACAGTTTAGCAAAGTCCTGCCCGGTGGCAGGCCAACAGCGCGGCTCGATACCGAGGGTTTTCCCTGGTTTCGGGCCGCGCTGCTGTGTTTTAGGCGCAGCAACAGTAAGGGTAGAGTGAATTGCAAGTAAATTTTTTATTGACTAAATACCATACAATGAAGTATTAGAAACTTTATTAGAACAAAAGTCATATTTATTATTGCTTAAATTCTAAAATATACGTTACTTGTTCCAGTTATCCTTCTACATCCCACCTACTGTTAAGTCTCACTTTTCTTCAGCTCTCTCACCTACAGTAGTCTATGGAACGGTACAGACACTACTCCGACGCCTCGCGCCTAGTACTGCCCGTGATGGATGTTCTCCTGATATATGGAGCCTTCCGCCTGGCCGGTCGCATGGTCTGGGGAACCTGGCAGTTTACGGGCTATGCTCCTTTCTGCTTCGTGATTTTTGGCCTGCTCTGGTGGTTGCTTTCCGGGCAGTTTGCCAACATCTACCGGGTCGATAAGCTTATTACCTACCCGAGAAGCTGCTGTATCTGATGCGTACCTTCCTGCTCCACGCCTGCCTGGTGCTGGCCGTGGTGCTGACGCTGGAGCTAGATTGGCTGTCACTGCGCTTCATTTTTGGCGTGTACAGCTTCTCGGTGGCTGGGGTGGTAGGAGCGCGGTTTCTGACCACGTTCTGCTACCGCGCCTATCATCGGCACATTGCCCGGCCTCATTCGCGCTTTATCATCGTAGGAGCCGGGGAAAGCGGGCAGGAGCTCTACCGCTTTCTGGCTTCCCACGACCCCATTGGCAACCAGTTCCAGGGCTTTTTTGCCGATGAGCCCGTGGCGGAGGGGCTGCGTCCCTACGTGCGGGGGCCGTTGTCGGAGCTGAAAAGCTACTGCCTGCGCACCACCATCGACGAAATCTACTTTACCCTGCCGCTCGACCGGCACGAGCTCATCGAAGAGCTTTCTCAGTTTGCCGACGACCATTTTCTCTCGTTCCGCATCGTGCCCGATTTCCGCGGCACCGTGCGCCGGGAAGTGAATGTGTACTTCTACGACCATATGCCTATTCTTACCATCCGGCACCAGCCTTTGGGCATGCGGACCAATCAAGTACTGAAGCGCATGTTTGATATTGTCTTTTCCCTGGCCATTATCGGACTGATATTTCCCTTTATTCTACCCGTGCTGGCTTTGCTGATCAAGCTCGACTCGCCCGGGCCCGTGTTCTTCAAGCAGATGCGGCCGGGCAAGCGCAACCACCTGTTTCCCTGCTACAAGCTGCGCACCATGACGGCCGACCATCGTCAGACTGAGCTGCAGGCTACTTTTGCCGACCCGCGAGTAACCCGCGTGGGGCGCTACCTGCGCAAGTACAATCTGGATGAGCTGCCCCAGTTTTTCAACGTACTGCTCGGGCATATGTCGGTGGTGGGACCGCGGCCCAACATGGTGTCGCAGCTGGAAGAGTATTCCAAGCACATCCGCACTTACCAAATGCGCCACGCCGTGACCCCCGGCATCACCGGGTATGCCCAGGTAAACGGCTACCGCGGCGAAACCCGCGCCCCCAGGCCATGCGCAAGCGGGTGGAGTACGACCTGAAGTACATGGAAACCTGGACGTTTGGCCTCGACATGAAAATCATCGGCAAAACGGTCTGGAACATGATTCGCGGCGAGAAAAACGCCTACTAACGGTGAGATGGTGAAATCGTGAGGTGATGAGTTTTCGTTCTTCTGGCGCAGCTCAGCTCAATTTAGAGTCTAGACTCACTATTTGACCACTTCAGCACTCTACCATTCTACCACTTCACGCTTCACTATTTGACCAATGCTACCCAAACGCCTAGTGCTGGATTCGTGGATTTCTACCGGAACCCCGGCTGAGTTCGTAACGGCTATTCTGGCGTTAGGAGCGGCCCGCTCGTCGGCTTACGTGTGCTGTGCCAACGTGCACATGGTGGTGGAAGCCCATCAGCACCCCGATTTTCGCCGCATTCTGGATGAGGCCGATATTGTGACGCCTGATGGCAGCCCAGTGGCGGCCGCCGTGGGCTGGTTTCATCAGCAGGCCCAACCTCGCATTGCCGGGATGGATTTGCTCCCGGTTTTGCTGGCCGAGGCCGCCCGGCGCGGGCAGTCGGTGTACTTCTACGGCACTACCGAAGAAGTGCTGGCCGCCATGGTGGCCCGGGCCCGGCGTGAGCTGCCCGACCTGAAGATTGCGGGCACCCATTCCCCACCGTTTCGGCCGCTTACGCCCGAGGAGGATGCTGCCGAGGTAGCCACCATCAACGCGGCCGACCCCGATTTGCTGTTTGTGGCCCTGGGCTGTCCGCGGCAGGAACGCTGGATGGCGGCCCACCGCGGCCGTATTCGCAGCTGCATGCTGGGAGTGGGCCAGGCCTTTCCGGTGTATGCCGGCCTGGAGCGGCGCCTGCCCGCCTGGGCCCGCCGTCTGTGGCTGGAATGGGCTTACCGCCTGTATCTGGAGCCCAAGCGCCTCTGGAAGCGCTACCTGCAAACCAATACGACCTTTCTCTACCTGCTGGGCCGCCGCCTGCTAACGTATGCGGCCGACCGACCACCCGTATCCGTCGCGGGCAAGTAAAGCAGGGCACTACTGCTTGATTGGGTTATACTGGATAATATTTATTGGCAATTGATCTATTATAAAAAATATTCATAAAAATTATAAGCAATATTATAATAGTTTAGTATATTTCTGCAAGTAAGACATAACCAGTAAGCACAGACTTACTCCCGACATCGTCTTCTCTCCCCCGTCTCTTTTCTAACCAGTATCCACACAGCATGAAAGCAGTAATTCTTGCGGGCGGCTATGGCACCCGAATCAGCGAAGAAAGTGGCGTCCGGCCCAAACCCATGGTGGAAATCGGCGGCAAGCCTATCCTGTGGCACATTATGAAAATCTATTCCCACCACGGTATCCGGGATTTCGTTGTGTGCTGCGGCTACAAAGGCCATATGATAAAACAGTATTTCTCGGATTATTTCCTACATAATTCCGATGTGACTTTTCGGATGGACCGCAATGAGATGCAGATTCACCGCAGCAATGCCGAGCCCTGGACGGTAACGCTGGTGGATACTGGGCAGGAAACCATGACCGGCGGCCGTTTGCGCCGGGTGCGGGAGCATCTCGACAACGAAACCTTCTGCCTGACTTACGGCGACGGGGTCGGGAACGTGGATATTCAGGCCGCCATTCGTCACCACCGGCAGGAAGGCGCCCTGGCCACGCTCACGGCCGTGCGGCAGCCGGGCCGCTTCGGGGTTTTCTCCCTTGGCGACGAGTCTAGCCGCATTTCCAACTTCATGGAGAAGCCCGAAGGCGGCGAAACGCCCTGGATTAACGGAGGCTTTTTCGTGCTCGAGCCCGCCGTGTTCGACTACATCGACAATGACGACACGGTGTGGGAAAAAGGCCCTCTGGAGCGCCTGGCCGCTAATGGAGCCCTGGCCGCCTACCGCCACACCGGCTTCTGGCAGCCCATGGACACGCTGCGCGACCGGAACATGCTGGAGGAAATGTGGAGCACTGGCAAGGCCCAGTGGAAAATCTGGGGGAACACCGCGGACGTGCCCGCCCCGGACCCCGTGCTGACCGACATTATGACGTCGGCAGTGGCTGCCCCGGCCGGGCAGCGCGTAGCGGCTCCCACGCTGCTGCCCAACGTATAACTGATTCTTTTTCTGGCAAGTGTGCTTTTCCGCCCTGGCGCGGCCGGACCCCTCTTGCCTTGTATTTCTTCTTTCACTCCCTGCTTTTATGCAACGCATTCTGATAACTGGTAACATGGGCTACGTGGGGCCCGGCGTGGTACGTCACCTGCGGCGCACCTTTCCCAAGGCCGAGCTTATCGGCTATGATATGGGCTACTTCGCCCAATGCCTGACTGGCGCCGAGCGCCTGCCTGAGTCGCGCCTCGACCGGCAGCTGTTCGGCGACGTGCGCCACCTGCCCGACTCCCTGCTGCAGGAAGTAGATGCCGTGGTACACCTGGCCGCTATTTCCAACGACCCCATGGGCCAGACCTACGAGGATGTGACTCTGGAAATAAATTACCGCGCCGGCATCGGGCTAGCGCGCCGGGCCAAGGCGGCGGGCGTTACCTCCTTCGTGTTTGCCAGCTCCTGCAGCATGTACGGGGCCGGGGAGAGGGAGCCAAAACCGAGCAGTCGGAACTGAACCCGCTGACGGCCTACGCACGCTCCAAAGTGCTGAGTGAGCAGGAACTGGCCCCGCTGGCCACAGAGAATTTCCGCGTGACCTGCCTGCGCTTTGCCACGGCTTGCGGCTGGAGCGACCGGCTGCGGCTGGATCTGGTAGTGAATGACTTCGTGGCCGGGGCTGTGGCTACGGGCCGCATCAGCATCCTGAGCGACGGCTCGCCCTGGCGCCCCCTGATTCATGTGCAGGACATGGCCCGCGCTATCGAGTGGGCCATTGGCCGGTCCGCCGATTGCGGCGGTAACTTCCTGGCCATCAATGCCGGCTCGGAGGAGTGGAACTACCAGGTGCGCGACCTGGCCGCGGCTATTGCCGACATCATTCCGGGTACCAGTGTGGAACTCAACCCCAGCGCCCCGCCCGACAAACGCTCCTACCGCGTCGATTTCAGCCTCTTTCGGCAGCTGGCTCCGCATCACCAGCCCCAGCGCACCCTGGCCGATACCATCACCGAACTGCGTGACGGCTTGATCCGGATGGGCTTCCGCGACCCCGAGTTCCGCTCGTCGCAGCTGATGCGCCTGCGGGTGCTGACGGCCCTGCGGGACAGCGGGCAGCTAAACGAAGCCCTCACCTGGGCTCCCGAAAAAGTGGCTGCGGCGGTCCATGTGCCGGAGCCTGCCGAGCTGGCCCTGTCGTAGTGCCGCGACGCTTTTTTCCCTGCCTGTTTCCTTTTCCACCACCGCTACACCTCTTTCACTATGATTTTTACGGAGACCGAACTTGCTGGCGCTTACATCATTGACGTAGACCGCATGTCCGACGAGCGGGGCTTTTTTGCCCGTTCCTGGTGCGAAGACGAGTTTGCCGCCCACGGTATTCTGATGCCCCGGTACAAGCCAACCTGTCGTCGAACCCCAAAAAAGGCACCCTGCGCGGAATGCATTTCCAGCTGCCGCCCCACGAGGAAACCAAGCTGGTACGCTGCACCCAGGGCGCCATCTACGACGTCATCGTGGATTTGCGGGAAGAGTCGCCCACCTACGGGCAGTGGCTGGGCGTGGAGCTAACGGCCGCCAGCTTCCGGATGCTGTTTGTGCCGGGCCGCTTTGCCCACGGTTTCCTTACTCTCGCTGACAATACCGACGTGAGTTACCAGGTGTCGGCTAAATACGCGCCCGGCGCCGAGCGGGGTCTGCGCTGGAACGACCCGGCCATCAATATTCAGTGGCCCTTCGAGCCCAAGCTGGTGTCGGAGAAGGACAGCCACCACCCGGATTTTCAGCTCCTGGTGCCTGAAATTCAAGTAGAAGCCAAATAAAAAACCTGTCTGTCCGGACCGAGTTGCGGCATTTTCCCGTCAGCTCGGTCCGCCGATTTTTCCAGGCTGCATTGCTCACCTTCCATTTCTGAATTACATGATACTAGTAGATAAAGCGCTGGCTGAGCGGCAGCGCCTGGGCCAGCCCATCCGCGTGGGTATGGTCGGAGCCGGCTTCATGGCCAAGGGCGTGGCCCGGCAGATTTGCCGCTACGTGGCCGGTATGGAACTCGTCGCCATTGCTAACCGCACCCTCGACAAAGCCCGGGCGTGCTACGAGGAAGCCGGTACGCTGGCCCCGCGGGAAGTGGCTTCCGTGGCTCAGCTCGAAGCCTGCATTGCCCAGGGCCTGCCCGCCATTACCGACGACGCCCTGCTGCTAAGCCGGGCCGAGGGCATCGACGCCATCATTGAGGTAACCGGGGCCGTGGAGCACGGGGCGCGGGTGGTGCTCGAAGCCATCCGGCACGGCAAGCACATTGTGCTGCTCAATGCGGAGCTGGACGGCACCGTGGGCCCGATTCTGAAGGTGTACGCCGACCGGGCCGGGGTTATCTACACCGTGGCCGACGGCGACCAGCCGGGCGTGACGCTTAACCTGGCCCGCTTCGTGCAGGGCATCGGGGTGAAGCCCGTGCTGTGCGGCAACATCAAAGGCTTGCACGACCCCTACCGCAACCCGACCACTCAGGAGGGCTTTGCCCGGCAGTGGGGGCAGAACCCAAGCATGGTGACCAGCTTCGCCGATGGCAGCAAAATCAGCTTCGAGCAGGCCGTCATTGCCAACGCCCTGGGCATGCAGGTGGCCCGGCGCGGCATGCTGGGCCCCACCGTGGCGCCCGGCACGCCCATCAGCAAGGCCGCCGAATGGTATCCGCAGGAAGAGCTGCTCAGCGGCGGCCCCGGCATTGTGGATTACGTGGTGGGTGCCGAGCCCGGCCCGGGCGTTTTCGTGCTGGGCACCATCGACGACCCGGTGCAGCAGCACTACCTCAAGCTCTATAAGCTCGGCCCCGGGCCGCTGTACTGCTTCTACACGCCCTACCACCTGTGCCACTTCGAAACCCCGACCACCGTGGCCCGCGCCGTGCTGTTCAAGGACGCGGCCCTGGCCCCGGCCGGCCCCATGCGCGTGGAGGTTATAACAGCGGCCAAGATTCCGCTTTTTGCCGGGCAGACTCTGGACGGCATCGGGCACTACCACACCTACGGCCTGGCCGAAAACGCGCCGGTAGCCGACCAAGAGCGGCTGTTGCCTATCGGGGTGGCGGAAGGCTGCATCCTGCGCCACGACATAGCCAAAGACCAGGCACTAACCTACGACGACGTGATTCTGCCCGAAGGCCGCTTGATAGACCAGCTGCGCCAGGAGCAGGCCGCGTATTTCGGCCGCTCCAACTCCGACAGGACAACTGCCGTGCCCACGGCCGAAGTAGCAGCTAACCTCGGTTAGAACTTCCGCCAATAACAAGCTATGAAACAAACAACCGGGCCGCTCTTCTATACGAGGAGCGGCCCGGTTATTTAGGTGGAGTTGACGAAGCTTAAGTTATAAGGTAAGGGTTGGCAGAGCCTCGATTAGTGAAACGCCGGAGCACCGACACCAGCGGGGCGAGCGGGCCGCTCCACGGCTTGCGGGGCCGGAGCCGCCCAGCCGCGGCGGGCCCGGGCCTGGATAAGCTTCCGGCTTTCCACCGCCTCCCGCCAGTGCTGCCACACATACCGGTATGCCGGCAGGGAGCTGCGCTCAAATAGTACCGAGTAGGCCATAATGGCCAGCTGCCGCGGAATGGCCTGCAGCAGCAGCCGTGGAGCTTGGGCCGGAGTCGTGTTTTTAATCAGCAGCAGCCACTGGTTTTTCACCGCGTCGGTTTTGATGGCGCTGGCCAGGCGGTTGCGCAGGCGTAAGTTGGCGGGCAAAAACTGTCGGGGGTGCAACGCGCGGCAGGACGGCTCAAACCAGGTGCGCCAGCCGTAGAGCCGCCCGCGCCAGGCCACGTCCCAGTCTTCCTTGTGAGCAAAAAAGCGGGGGTCGAAGAAGTGGTCTTCCACCCGCAAGTCATCAATAAAGCGGCGACGAAATAGCGGTAAGGCCCCGTCGGCCCCGTCTACGTAGCCCGGCGTAAGGTCCGCTTCACTGACGCGCTGCCGGTGCAAACGCAGGCCAAAGCGGCCGTCGGGCAGGGCATTCATGCCGGCGCTGTCGATGTAGGGGTCCGCTTCCAGGCTTTGCACCAGCAGCCCGCACACCGTCCCGATTTGCTCGTCGCGCTGCATGGCTGCTACGGCCTGGGCCAGGTAGTCGGGCTGCATTTCCACGTCGGGGTTCACCAGCAGCACGTAGTCCGACTGGGTGCGGTCCAGGGCGTAGTTGTGGCCGCCGCAGAAGCCGGTATTTTGTGGCAGGCGGTGCAGCTTCAGCCGGGCATCGGTAGCGGCCAGGGCTTCAACCCGGGTGCAGGTATCGTCGCGGGAGGCATTATCGACCACCCAGAGCTCAAAGTCGGAGTAGGTCTGGGCCAGGGCCGAGCGCAGGCAGGCCTCCACCGAGTCGGCACTGTTCCAGGTGACGAGCGAAAGCAGAACGGAAGGCATAGGCGGAAGGGGAGAAGTGAAACGGAAAATGGTGGGCTCAGGCAAGGACCAGCCGGGGCAGGGCCCGGCGCAGCGTGTGCTGCAGGGCCTGAATATCCACCGTCAGGTCGGCGCGCCGGTTAGCAAAGGCCTTTTGCCCGGAGGCCGCTTCGGGGCGGCTGATCAGCGGGTAATGCGGCATGTCGAGGCGGGAAGTCAGATCCAGGTAGTCGGGCACCACAAAATTGCGGGGCAAAAATTCAATCAGCGGAGTGCCCGGCGGGCAGAACAGGATGTTGGCTAAACCGGCGCTTACGGGGCCCACGACGGCCCGGGCTCCGGCAAAGAGGGCTATTTTTTCCCGCACGCTCAGCGGGCTGAGCTCGTAGCTGCGGAAGCCGAAGGTGTTGAGCATCTTCTCCACTTCCGTCTCGTTGCGCACGTGGCGGAAGTCCGCGTCGCGGCGGCTCACGTACACCAGCGGGCTAAAGGAGTAGGCTTCCGAAGCGGGCAGAAAGGCTTGGTGCATAAACCGTCCGGCCCAGAGCGGGGCATGCTGGCTCCGCCCCCGCACGGCCGACGTCACGACCAGTCGTTGGGCCTGCAAATGGGCATTGCCCTGCATGTCGATTATTTGCTCGTCGCGGATGCCCAGCTCAAGCAGCGTTTCCACCGCGAAGCGGTGCCCCCGGTCATAAATGAGAAAGTAGTCGATGGAGTCCCAGAGGCCGGCTTCCTGTATCAGGTGCAGGCGCGGCACGGAGTCGAGCAGCCAGTGGTAGTAGTTGCCAATGGCCGCGCCACCGCCGGCCAGCAAGCTGCACACCGTTCCTTGAATGTAGCGGGGCGTCGAGAAGTAGCGCTGGTGGAAAATTGGGTTGGCGGTAGAAGCTTCCAGGGCAAAGGAAATCCGCGAAAACTGCAGCGAGGCGTCGCCCACCAGGTAGTTGTCCCGGGTAATGACGGCCAGGCTGTTGATGTGGTCGGTGTTGATGCGTCCTTCCTCCAGGGTTAGCACGAAGGCGGGGTCAACTAGTTCGCGGGTAGGAATTGCCTCGCAGTGCGCCGGCTTCAGGATTCGATAGGCTTCTGGTACTTCCAGATACGATTCGTAGACGGGGTATACTTCGGTGTACGTGGCCCCGCTGCGGGGCGGGCGGACAGTTCCCGGCTGGAAGCATAGATTCCTGCCGGCCGCAGGTGACGGTTGTGGGGAATAGTTTCGCGCAGTACTACGCCGGCTCGTCGCTGAGCTCGGGCAAAAAGGTCATGCATAACAGAGCAAGGTTGGAAGAAGAGCGGCTCATCAGCGAGAATTCAACCGGGGGCGCCTGGCTGAAAACAAAGACATCAGGCAGGGTGTAACTGCACGACCATACCCCGTTTGGGTTGGTAGCAATTGTTGGTGAAAGTGTGGCGTAGGGTGTGGCAAAGGCCGTTGGACTTCGTACGCCGCTTATCCGGAGCGGGCCCCGAATAAGCGGCGTAGCACCGCAAGGCCCGGTTAGGCTTCCAACTCAAGCTCCCGCTGCTGCGAAGAGCTTTTAACGTGGCTCAGCAGTAGGCTCACCCGCTCCCGGAGCGTGGTCAGATCTACTGTCAGGTCTTCGCGGCTGGCATCGTTGTGGTTGTCAGCTTGTTCTGGACTCTCGCACACCAGCCAGTCGTAGTGCTTGCCCAGGCGGGCGCACACTTCGCAATAGTCGCCCAGGGCAAAGCTGCTGGGCAGCAGCTCCAGCAGGGGAGCAGCCCGGGGCGAGAAGATGATATTGGACAGACCAGCCCCGATGGGCGAGATTACCGCTTTGGCCTGACTGAAAAGGGCCACTTTCTCAGCAAAGGAAAGCTCCGATAAAACGTAGGTAGCAAAGCCAAACTCCTGGGCCAGCATGGCCTCTACCTCGGCGGCCGGCTGCACCCGGCGGCCCGGGGCGTCGCGGCGACTGATGTAGATGTAGGGGTTGAATTCGCGGGTGCAGGTGGCCGGCAGGTAGGTGTCGCGCAGAAACTGGAAGGCCCAGTCGGGTGTGTGCACGCCCTTGCCGCGCACCGGTGAGCTCAGCAGCAGCCGGTCGGCCTGCAGGTGGCGGTGGGTGGTTACGTCAATAATCCGCTCGGGCCCGATACCCAGTGGCGCCAGCGTTTCCAGCATAAAGCGCAGATTGCGGTTGTACACCAGAAAGTAATCGATGGAGTCGAGCAGGCCGGCTTCCCGTATCAAGTGTAGCCGCGGCAGCGAGTCAACCAGCCAGTGGTAGTAGTTGCCCAGCGCGGCCCCGCCGCCCGAGAGCAGGCTGCACACGGTGCCTTTGACGTGGATGGGCGGCAGAAAAAAGCGCTGCTGGAAGATGTTGTTGTCGGCGGGCTGAGTCAGCTGCCACTTGCCGCGGGCATACTGAAACGACACATCCCCAATCAGCTTATTATCGGCTGATATCACGGCCTCGCTGTTGAAGTTGTCGGCGTAGAGGCGGCCGTTGAGCACTTCCAGCGTGAAAGCCGGCGGTACCTCCTCCCGGTGCGGAAACTTGTTGTAGCTGGGACCGGCCTCGTAGAGGGCCGGCGGAATGTCCAGCGTAGAAGTATAAGCCGGATATATTTCCTGGTAAAAAACGCCGCTTCCTATCTGGTGGGCTAATTCCTTACTGGTCGGATGAATACCGGTTGGCCGGAAGCGGCTGTTGTAGGGAACGATTTCGCGCAGCAGCCGACCGGCACGCCTGCGGGCCCGGAGTAGCATATCGTGCATAAAACATGGGGAATGTGTGGTTGGTAACGTGTGGTTAGGCCAAAGCCTGGAGTGGAGTGAAACGAACTGCCTGCCGCCAGTCGGCCGCGGCAATTACAGATTGCAGGCCTTCGGTAAGCCCAATCTGATGCTGCCAGCCCAGGGAATGAAGGCGGCTGACATCGAGGAGCTTGCGGGGCGTGCCATCGGGGCGCGAGAAGTCATAGATAATTTCGCCGACGTAGCCCGTCAGCTCGGAAATAAGCTCGGCCAGCTCCTGAATGGAGATGTCGCGGCCGGTACCCACGTTCACGGGCGCGGCTTCCTGGTAGTGCAGCATCAGGTGCAGGCAGGCATCGGCCAGGTCGTCGACGTGCAGAAACTCGCGCCGCGGCGTGCCCGTGCCCCAGATGGTGACGCGGGGCAGACCGCGCTCCACGGCTTCGCCAAACTTGCGCAGCATGGCCGGCAGCACGTGGGAGTTGGCCAGGTCGTAGTTGTCGCCGGGGCCGTAGAGGTTGGTCGGCATCACCGAAATGAAGTTGCTGCCGTACTGCGCCCGATAGGCCTCGCAGAGCTTGAGGCCCGCAATTTTAGCAATGGCGTAGGGCTCGTTGGTTGGCTCCAGGGCGCCAGTCAGCAGGTATTCCTCCTTGATGGGCTGAGGGGCCATTTTGGGGTAAATACAGGAGGAACCCAGAAACAGCAGCTTCCGGACGCCCTGCTCGTGGCTTTGGCCCAGCACGTTGGCCTGTATCATCAGGTTGTCGTAGAGAAAATCGGCGCGGTAGGTGTTGTTGGCGTGAATACCGCCCACTTTGGCGGCAGCCAGAAAGACGTATTCGGGTTTTTCCTGGGCAAAGAAGTCGGCCACGGCAGCCTGGTCGCGCAGGTCCAGCTCGCCCGAGGTGCGTACCACCAGGTTGTCGTAGCCGGCGCGGTGCAGGCGGCGCATAATGGCCGCTCCCACCATGCCCCGGTGCCCCGCTACGTAGATTTTCGCGTGTTTGTCCATTAGGGAAGTGAAATGCTGAGATAGTGAAATTGTGAGGTAGCAGGATGGTGATTTGGTGGGTTTTATAGTCCGGCCGCACAGATAGTGCAAGTCCAACGGCGACTCACCAGTTCACCAGTTCACCATCTCACCTTATTCATCGTGGTACATTACCTGGTGGCCGGCTTCGAGCAATACCGTGTCGCGGCGGAACAGCTTCACGTCGGCCTGCACCATGTCGGCTACCAGGGCCTGCAGGTCGTACTGCGGCTCCCAGCCCAGCTCGGTTTTGGCGCGCGTCGGGTCCCCAATCAGCAGCTCGACTTCGGTGGGGCGGAAGTAGGCCGGGTCGACGGCAACCACCACCTGGCCCTCGAGCACCTGATAGTCGGGGTTGGAGCAGGATACCACGTAGCCTACTTCGCTCACGCCTTCGCCCACGAAGTTGAGCTCAATGCCCAGCTCGGCAAAGGCCAAGAGAATAAAGTCGCGCACGGTGGTCGTCACGCCGGTGGCAATAACGTAGTCGCGGGCCTCGTCCTGCTGCAGCATACGCCACATGGCTTCCACGTAGTCGCGGGCGTGGCCCCAGTCGCGGCGGGCATCCAGGTTGCCCAGGTATATTTTCTGCTGCAGGCCCATGGCAATGCGGGCCACGCCGCGGGTGATTTTGCGGGTTACAAAGGTTTCACCCCGCATCGGCGACTCGTGGTTGAACAGAATGCCGTTGCAGGCATACATGCCGTAGGCTTCCCGGTAGTTTACCGTAATCCAGTAGCCGTACAATTTGGCCACGGCGTAGGGCGAGCGGGGTAGAAGGGCGTGGCTTCCGACTGTGGCACCTGTTGCACCAGGCCGTACAGCTCGGAGGTGGAAGCCTGATAAATCCGGGTTTTATGGGCTAAACCCAGAATGCGCACGGCTTCGAGCAGCCGCAGCGTGCCCAGCCCGTCGACGTCGGCGGTGTACTCGGGCGTGTCGAACGACACTTTCACGTGCGACATGGCGCCCAGGTTGTAAATCTCGTCGGGCTGCACCTCCTGCACAATGCGAATCAGGTTGGTGGAGTCGGCCAGGTCGCCGTAGTGCAGCTTGAAGCGGATGTTGGCTTCGTGCGGGTCCTGGTAGAGGTGGTCAATCCGGTCGGTGTTAAACAGGGAGGACCGGCGTTTGATGCCGTGAACTTCGTAACCCTTGCTCAGTAGCAGTTCGGCCAGATACGAACCATCCTGGCCGGTAATCCCGGTAATCAGTGCGCGCTTCATACAGATGTAGAAAAAGACAAAGTGGATCAAAAGGAGCAGAACAGTCCGCAGCCGCCCAACGCGTGCTTTATAGAACTATAGTATCAAATTATTGTATTTAAAATGTGATTCGCAAGACTTGTGATAAAAATATTTATTTTAATTATAAGTAAAGTTAAAAATGTGTGCTCTGCTGTTCTGCTGCACCCACCGTCTGTATCAAGTGCCGTCGGGACTGTAGTAAAAGCTAAAAGCCTGACCCTCTGACGAGGACCAGGCTTTTGCCAAAAAAGAAGGGAAGCTAGTGCCGAGCTATTTGCTGATTTGAATGCTCTTGCCAGTCAGGGAGCCGCTGGTGAAGCGCAGGAAATAGTTTCCGGCGGGCAGGTTGCTTACGTTGAGCTTGTCTTTCGACAGGCCCTTCTCAAACGCTACCTCCGAGTTCTGCATTACCGCGCCGCTCTGGTTGAGAATGGCCACGCGCATGGTCTCGGTCTGGGCCTGATTCAGCTCGATGCTCAACTCATTGGTCATGGGCGAGGGGTAAGCCGAAACGCTGCCCACCTTGGCCGTCGAAGAGCCAACGCCCGTGCGGGCCTGGGTGGAAGTGGCCGTGCCGGTGGCCGCCTTCCAGACTTCCACGCCGGAGAGGTTGGCCGTGCCGCCCGACGTCGACATGTTCAGGGTGCCGTCGGTGACGTTAGCCGTAAACGGGCCTACTTTTTCCCACTTGCCAGCCGAGCCGCTGTTGTAGCCCGAGCGGACCGTCTGACCTTCTAACAGGATGTTGAAGGTCTCGGCATTGTTGTCTTCCCACACGTAGAGGTATACCTGGTACGTGCCGTTGGGTACGCTGCTGATGTTAACCCCCGTCGTGTTGCCATACACTGAGGAGCGAATCATGCTGGCGCGGGTGGCATCGGTAGCCGGGTTGAGCGTCACGCCTTGGTTGGCGAAGGGCGTACCAATAACCTGCACGCCACTGGCCCCGTTGCTGGCCTGCCAGGCGTTGCCGTCAAGCGTAATGGCCGGACCGTTGATGTTGATAGCCCGGTAGAAAGAGGCTGCGGTCGGTGTAGTTGCGGTGGTTACCGTAACGGTTACGGAAGCCGAGCTGGCGGCAGCACCGGCGTTATCCGTAGCGCGGGCCGAGAGCGTCAGGGTGCCGGCCGAAGCGGCGGTGTAGCTGAGTTGGTACGGAGCCGAGGTGTCTTCGCCGAGCTTAGTGGCGCCGTTGAAGAATTCTACTTTGGCCACCGAGCCATCCGCGTCGGCGGCCGTGGCCGTCAGGTTCAGGACCGTGCCTACGGGTACGCTCGAAGTGCCGGGCGAAGTCAGGCTAACCGTGGGCGCTGCGTTGGTTGGAGCCGTTGCCGAGCCAGCCCAGATTTCTACGCCGGAGAGGTTGGCCGTGCCGCCCGACGTCGACATGTTCAGGGTGCCGTCGGTGACGTTAGCGGTAAACGGGCCTACTTTTTCCCACTTGCCAGCCGAGCCGCTGTTGTAGCCCGAGCGGACCGTCTGGCCTTCTACCAAGAGGTTGAAGGTCTCGGCATTGTTGTCTTCCCACACGTAGAAGTACACCTGGTAGGCGCCGTTGGGCACCGTAATGGCCGCGCCGGTCGTGTTGCCGTACACCGAGGAGCGAATCATGCTGGCGCGGGTGGCGTCGGTAGCCGGGTTGAGCGTCACGTTTTGGTTGGCGAAGGGCGTACCGATGATCTGCACACCACTGGCCCCGTTGCTGGCCTGCCAGGCGTTGCCGTCGAGCGTAATGGCCGGGCCGTTGATGTTGATGGCCCGGTAGAAGCTGCCGGCCGTGGGCGGGGTGATGATGACCGTAGAGGAGGTAACGGTAACCGTCGCTGTGCCGGAGTTGGCAGTAGCGCCGGCGTTATCCGTAGCACGGGCCGAGAGCGTCAGGGTGCCAACGGTAGCGGCCGTGTAGCTCAACTCGTAGGGAGCCGAGGTGTCTTCGCCGAGCTTAGTGGCGCCGTTGAAGAATTCCACCTTGGCCACCGAGCCATCCGCGTCGGCGGCCGTGGCCGTCAGGTTCAGGACCGTGCCAGTAGCTACGCTCGAGGTAGCGGGCGAAGTCAGGCTAACCGTGGGCGCTGCATTGGCTGGAGTGCCACTGCCGCTGCCGCCGTTGGTATTCGTGCCGGTGCCAATGGTAATGCCGTTGGCTTTTAGTTTGTTATTCCAGCGGGTCCACTCGTCCTGCTCGGTCTGCAGGGTGATGGGGTTGGGCAGGTGCTGGGTGTTGGTGTGGATGGGAAAGCCGTAGTCGCCGTTGTCGTTGCGGTTGGGGAAGGGGTTATTGGCGCCCCACTTGACCATGCCCATGGTGTTGTTGTCGACCAGGTGGTTGCCGAACTGGGCCTGCTGGTAGAAGTTGAAGACGGCGATGCCGCAGTAGGTCGCGTTGAGCTTGGTGCCGTTGGGCAGCAGGCCGCTGGTGACCATGCGGTTCTGGGTGTAGCGCACGTGGTGGCCGCCGGCGATGTTCATGGCCGAGTTACACGTCGACACAAACTGGTTCTGCGTGGCGTCGAGGTAGCCCTGCTGCGAGGTGCCGTCGCCGTCGACGATCATGCCCGTGCCGGTAAACTTGGTATCGGTGGCGGGGAAGGGGTAAGCCCCCTGCACGTAGTTGTCGTGCACGCTCATGGGGCTGCCAGCCGTGCCGCCCGAGTTGTAGAAGTTGATGTTGTCTTCCACCAGCGAGTTATTCGGCTCATTGATGATCTGGTTCCAGGCCACCTCTACATTGCTGAGGGCTTTCACCTGATTAAGACCCAGGAAGTTGCAGAACGTGCCGCCGCCGTTGCGGTAGCGGCCATCCATATTCTTAGCCACGTTGCGCCGCACTTTCAGCGTCTGCGAGGCCGAGCCGTCGCCGCTCCACTGGTAGATGGCGATACCGGTCGTGTGTTCAAAGTAATTGTTCTCGATGGTTACCGAGCGGGCCCCGTTTACTTCCAGGAAGCGGCCGTGACGCTCGTTGTCGAGGCTTTGCTGCAAGCCGTAGCCGCGGTTGTTGCGCACGGTCAGGTTGTAGCCGCCGGCATTGGCCAGAATCAGGTCGCCGGCACCCGCCAGAATGCAGTTCTCAATGATTACTGGCTGGGTAGTTTGAATGAGGATACAGGGTACCCGGGAATTGGTACTCTTGAAATTGCCCGTGTAAGTACCACCCTGAGTGATAGTGATGGGACCGGAGTACGTCACATTGGGCGCTTGGCCCTGAGCCCGGAGTGACACGGGGAAAAAAGATGAAACCAACAGCACGAGCGCCAACAGGGGCAGAAAGTGTGTACCAGAGGAGGCGTTCCGGTTAGAACGGAACTGGAGTCCAGAGGTGTTTTGCATTCTGTGAGTTTTTAGAAAAGTAAACCCTATAGAGGGATGTTGTGAAAAACCCGGCATATGAACAAATCGTTTCAATTGCCGTACTTGTTTTTTTACAATTGGTCTGTGGGGGCTGCCCTGGCGGTTCTTTTAGCAACGGCATCTGTTATGCAATCCGTGCCTGCTTTCGATACGTTCTTTTTGGGGCTGACCACGCGTATCGCCGTTCCCAAAAAATAAGTATTAAAAGCCTTTAATCACCAAAATGAGTGCTTTCGCAGCTACTCAAGACCAACATCATCCAGCGGCACAAAACTGGCGTCCCGCTTTACAACTCTTTTTTGGGTGCAATTAGAATCGTAGTGTGCACGTCTAATTAGAGCACTTATGAAAAAGTTAATCAGTGATTGACTTGGTAAAGTCCTAAAACTGATATCGAGGTTCAATGCAAATGTATAAAATTGATTTGTTATGCAAGACGCATGACAAAATATTATGTATTGCATTAAATCTATAATAGACTTGTTTTATCGTATGTCGTTTTATGTATATAGAACGTTCGTCTACTGTAAAGGTGGTTTGGTCATACTAAAGCCAAAAAAAAGCACCCATGATGGGTGCTTTGGTTAGCAGGAAATAAAAAATTCTTCGGGCGCCGGGCGCTTTATGGGTTTTACCGGTTGTCGGAGCGGGCAGTTGAGAGCGAAAGGGCAGCTGTGGGGCCTACCTGCACGCCGTTGATTTTTAGTTTGTTATTCCAGCGGGTCCACTCGTCCTGCTCGGTCTGCAGGGTGATGGGGTTGGGCAGGTGCTGGGTGTTGGTGTGGATGGGAAAGCCGTAGTCACCGTTGTCGTTGCGGTTGGGGTAGGGGTTGTTGGCGCCCCACTTGACCATGCCCATGGTGTTGTTGTCGACCAGGTGGTTGCCGAACTGGGCCTGCTGGTAGAAGTTGAAGACGGCGATGCCGCAGTAGGTCGCGTTGAGCTTGGTGCCGTTGGGCAGCAGGCCGCTGGTGACCATGCGGTTCTGGGTATAGCGCACGTGGTGGCCGCCGGCGATGTTCATGGCCGAGTTGCACGTCGACACAAACTGGTTCTGCGTGGCATCCACATAGGCGGTCATGGTCAGGGCCGAGGCGTTGTCGCCATCGGTAATCATGCCCGTGCCGGTAAACTTGGCCGCGGTGGCCGGATACGGATAGGCTCCCTGCACGTAGTTATTGTGCACCCGAATGGGGCTGCTGGCCGTGCCCGAAGAGTTATAGAGGTTAATATTGTCTTCTACCAGGGACTGGTCGGGCTCGTTGACAATCTGATTCCAGGCTATTTCCACATTGGCCAAGCCATGCACCTGGTTCAGGGAAATGCACGACACGGTGGTGCTGCCTCCGTCGCGGTAGCGCCCGTCGATATTTTTAGCCGAGTTGCGCAGGATTTTCAGGGTCTGGGACGCCGAGCCGTCGCCGCTCCACTGGTACACGGCAATGCCGGTCGTCTGGGTGAAGGAGTTATTGAGCAGGCGCAGGTTGCGGGCCGAGTTGATTTCCAGGAAACGGCCCCGGCGCGTTTGGTCGCGGCTGGGGCGCAGGCCCACGCCGGTACAGTTTTCCACGGTCAGATCAGCTCCACCGTTGAGGGCCTCAATCAGATTACCGGCCCCACTAAGCCGGCAGCCCCGTAGCGTGACGGGCTCGGTGGTGACAATACGGATGCAGGGTACGGTAGAGTCGGTGCTGCGGTAGTCGCCGGTATACACGCCACCCTTGCGAATAACGATGCTGCCGGCCTGGGCCGGAGCCGTCAGCTGGGAGCCTGGCACCAGCAGACAAGTGCCGCTGCACAGCCAAGCCAGGCGCAAGGATATATAGGACAGCATGGTGGAGGTTAGCATTACTGGTCCAGAAAAACCTGAAAGTCAGATAACGCTACGGGCTGATTGGCCTGCGCCAGGTGCAGCAGCGGCACCTGACCGTAAAACGAAGCCCACATGGAGTATGAGCTGGGCGGACCCAGCACGTAGTTGCAAGCGGCCAGGGCGTAAAGGTCTTCCACAAAATGATTGGTAGCCAGATGCACCCGCAGGCCCGCAAAATCAGCGAGGTTTAGTTCTTCATTCGAGCACAGCAGAAATGCTACCCGCTGCCCGGCTGGCAATTGCTCCTGCACCGCCCGCATGGCCCGGGCATAGGTAGCATTATCGTAGAAATAGGCCCCGTTATTATAGGTAGCATAGTCGCCGCGCCGGATGTGGACGCCCACCACCACGTCGGCCGACGCGCGCAGGCCAGCCAGCAGCGCAGCTACGGCCCGGCGATGGGGCTCAATGGGGGCAAAAAGCTGCCGCAGCAGCGCGCCGTGGCGGGAGAAGTTGCGCTTATCCCGAAACTGCCAGCCGTGCGCCAGCACCAGCCCACCACGGGCCGCGGCCAGATAGGCGGGCTGGTTGAGGTCGTAATCCTGGTCGGGCAGGTCGGTGAGCAGGGCCGGGCGGCGGGGCAGCAGGCGGCTGGCCTGCCGCAGCAGCCCGAAGGCCCGCGGGTGCTGCACCAGGTCGAGCATTCGGTCGAGGCGGGGCTGGCGGAAGGCGTGCAGGCGCACCGGCAGGCCGCCAAAGTTGCCGGTGGCCGTGGCTTCAAAGAAGGGCGCGTACCCGCCGAAGCTGGGGTTGGCCAGCTCGTAGCCGTACTCGGCCGCGTTGGCCAGAAAGTGGGCAAACAGAAACAGCCGGTTGCCCAGCTGCCCGGTACGTTTAACGAGAATAACCACGGGGCGCAGAAAAAGGGAGGGAAAAAGACGAATTAGAGGGGCGACGGCTTAGCCGTGCAGGAAATAGCCGGTAAGGCGGCGGGCGTAGCCGTTAAGCAAGAACAGTGGTACGAGCGGCGTGGGGCAGTTTTTGAGCGCGAAGTGCGTGAAGTTGCGCAGGTTGCCGCCGCCCCGGATACCGAACAGATGCTGGTAGTAGCCCTGCAGGCTGCGGTGGCGGCGCGTCTGCTCCTGCCCGCTTTCCTCGGGGTAGGTCAGCAGGTGGGCGTCGTAGTTGACGAAGACCGGGAAGCCGTGCCGGCGCGCGACGCTGGTAAAGTCGAAGTCGGCCAGGTAGTGGGGCAGGCGCTTCTCGTCGAACAGGCCGATGGTTTCGAACACGGCTACTGGTATCAGCAGGCCGCGGCCGGGCAGGTAGGTTACGGGGTGCAGGCCGTGGCGCTGGTCGGTGGGCAGGGTTTGTAGCAGGTCGCGGCGGGAGTGGGTCAGCCAGCTGAAGACCTCCCCGCCGTAGACCGGCTCCTTGGTGTGGGCATCCAGCTCGAGCGGGCCCAGCAGCGCCCGGGGCTGGCGCCGCGACCAGAGCAGCATGCGCTCCACGAAATCGGGGGCGGCCACCACATCGTTGTTGAGGGTCAGAATTCGGTCGGCTCCCTGCGCCAGAGCCCGCCGGATGCCGGCATTCACGCCCGCCGTCCAGAACAGCTGCCCTGTGCCGTCCACGACTTCCACTTCCGGAAACTCCTGGCGCAGCCGCTCCCCAGTGCCGTCCGTCGAGCCATCGTCGACCACAATAACGCGGAAGCTGGGCTGAGTTTGCTGGCGCAGGGAAAGCAGGCAGGCCTGGGTAAAGGCCCAGCGGTTGAAAACGGGAATTACGATGAACAGCATAATGAAAGGAGTAAAAGGGCGGCTGGGCGAGGTCAGGAATAGGTGAAAGGAGCCGCCGGGTCAGCGTGCGTGGGGGCTTCTTCGGGCTCCGGGGAGTAGGGTGGGTCGAGGGGCACGGAGCCCTGCTCCCGAAACCACTGGGGCACACGTTGCAGCAGGCGGCGGGTTTTGGCCGCTACCCGGCCGCTCAGGAATTCGCGGAAGTACTGTTGGTCGCGGCGCGCGTCGCGCAGCACCGCGGGCGGGTGCCGGAGCGGAAAGGCAAACTGTTCGGCCGCCGGGCGGGCAAACTGCTCATCGGCGGCCGTGGTGTGGGTGGCATCCTGCCCAAAGCCAATGTTGCAGACCAGGTTTACTGCTGGCAGAATAGTCAGGCCCGAGTTGGCGGCCACCGCAAAATGCCACTGATAGTCCCAGATGCTGGGCGCCTGCCGGGCCTTATAGATGGCCTGGAAGCGTGGCAGCCAGTACTGGCGCTCCAGCAGGCTGGGGTAGAGGCTGCCGAGCAGGCGGCGGCGGCGCAGCTCGGGCAGCAGCTGGAGCTTAAAATCGAAGTGCTGCCAGGCCCGGCGCCAGGAAGCCCAGCCCCAGCTTTGCACCTGCCCCGAGAAGTAATAGGAGTCGGCGGCAGGCGCTTGGGGGCGCAGGGCTTCGCGGGAGAAGTTGCAGCCCCCGATGTGCATCACGCGGGCGTCGTGGCGGTAGCGGGCCAGCAGCTCGTGGCAAAACCGGAAAAAGTGCGGACTGGGTAGGCAGTCATCTTCCAGGATTATGCCCTCGGGCTCGTGCTCAAAAAACCAGTCGATGGCCGCGGCCGGGTTGAGGCCGCAGCCCAGGTTGGTTTCCCGAAACCGGGTGTGCACCTCACAGGGCCAGTCAATATGGTCGGTAACCAGGGCCCGCACCTGGGCGCACAGCGCGGCTTCCGTCGGCCGGCCGGGGCGCGGACCATCGGCGGCCACGTAGAGCCGGGCCGGGCGGGCTGCCCGAATGGCCTGCAGCACCTGCCGGGTCGACTCGGGGCGGTTGAAAATAATGAACAGCACCGGTGTAGACAGGCCGGTAGCACTATCAGAGGGAAGCATGGGCGGGAGCGGTTGGCGACGGAGCGGGCGAAAATTGGGGAAGAATGGCCGCCTCCGGGTGGGAAAGAAGGTCCGGTAGTTGCGCCGTTTCCGGCACCGGAGCAGATGGAGCCGGCTCCAGAACGGCCAGCTCGGCGGCGGCAAAGGCTAGGCCTAGCAGACCGAAAAAGTACAGGGGCCAGTCGTAGGACACGCCGTAGAGCAGGCCGCTGCCGGCGTAGGCCACCAGCGCAATGGTTTCCAGGGGCAGCGGCCGGGGCGGCGACAAACTCCGCACGACCAGCAGCAGCACCGGCAGAATAGCCAGCAGCACGCCAATCAGGCCGAAATAGAACATCCGGTCGACGTAGAAGCTGTGGAAGTGGTGGCCCGTGTAGTCGGGCCACACCGGCTCCCCAGATTCCTGGTGGAAAAACTGCATGGGCAGCTCAAAGCCTTTCAGGCGCATGCCGGCCACGGGATATTCCCACAGAAACTGCTCGTAGGCCTGAAACTGCTGCAGGCGCCAGCTGCCCGTGCCCTGACTGTCGCTGTTGGAAATGTCCTCGATGTTGCTGTTGAGCTTTTTGAGCACGTCGGGGTTGTTCAGCACCACCGTCAGGCCCCCGAGCAGGCCAAAGAACAGCGGAATGAGCACCACCGGCAAAAAGCGCAACAAGCCCAGGCGGGTAGTGCTGGCCCGGGCCACCAGGATCAGGTTGAGAAACAAAGCCAGGCCGGTGCTCAGCCACACGGTGCGGTGCTGCAGGAAGATGATAATGCCCACATCCACAAAGAAGTAAAGCAGGAAAAACAGCGACTTGCCGACCAGGTAGCGGTTCAGGAAATACACGGCCGGCAGCACCAGCAGAAAAGCCGAAGTCGTGTTGACGCCCCGGTTGTGACTCAGAAAGCCGGCAATGGTAAAGGCCTCGGGGTGAAAGACCAGAATGTTTAAGGACACCAGCACCGGCAGGGCCACCATGACGAAGCCCAGGGGCGGAACGCCGTGGCGGCGGTAGTAGGCATACACGCCAAACAGCACCAGATACGGCGTGAGCTTGCTGAACACGTGCGGATACACTACCCAGGTGCCCCAGCCCGCATACGACTCCAGGGCCAGCGCCGCCAGACTCACCAGCACCAGCAGCAGCCAACGCCACATGCCGCTCGAAAACCAGCGCCAGGAGCGCACAATCAGCCACGACGCCAGACCCAGCAGGGCGTAATTGTACACCCGCAGCATTGGGTCATCCTCGGCCTCCCATACGAAGCTGGAAAGCGCCGCGTCGGTAAACAGAACGACCAGCAGAACAAGCAGGTAGCGGAAGCGCAGACTAAGTTTCATAGGAGAGGCGGCAAGGCAAAAGGTCAGATCAGGACGGGCTGCGGCTGCTCCTGGGCGGCGCGGTACACCTCGTGGGTAAGGGCGGCGGTTTGGCCCCAGGTAAAGTCGCGCAGGCGCAGGGAGCCCAGCTGGGTCAGCTGCCGCCGCAGGTGCGGCTCGCGGAGCAAGAGCAGCAGCTGCTGGGCTAGGTCGGCGGGCTGCTGCGGATCGAAGTAGAGGGCCGCGTCTTGGGCCGTTTCCGGAAAGCAGGAGGCATTGCTGAGCACCACGGGGCAGTGCTGGGCAAAAGCTTCCAGAATCGGGAAGCCGAATCCTTCGTAGCACGAGGGAAACACAAAAGCCGCCGCGCCCCGGTACAAACTGGCCAGCTCGGCTTCCGAGACCAGCCCGGCAAACTGCACATTAGCCGTCAGGCCCAGCACCTGCAGGCGGTCCTGCTCGGCTTCTGTGGCCCAGCCGCCGCCGGCGCACACTAGGCGCAGGCTGCGCTGCCCGGGCTGGCGCACCAGTTGGGCCAGAGCCTGAAGCAAGCAGTCGAAGTTCTTGTAGCCCTGGCGGGTACCCACGTACAGCAGGTAGCCCTCGGGCAGCGTAGCGGGCCCAGCTATGGCGGGCGTGTAGCCATGCGGCACCACTGTCACCCGGTCGGGGCTTACGGGCAACAGGCGCAGAATATCGGCGCGGGTATGTTCCGAAACGGCAATAATCTGATTAGCCCGCTGCGCAATGCGGCTCATCAGGGGCAAGTCCGTCAGCGGATATTGCTCCCCAAACAGCACCGGTATCATGTCGTGAATGGTAATAACCAGGGGCTTGTCTTGAATTTCAGGCAGGAAATAAGGGTCATCAGTCAGCGTGGGGTGAAACACATCGAACTTGCCCTGGCGCAGGGCCCGGCGGGAAGCAGAGCGATTCAGGCTCAGCATCAGGGAGAAACGGCCCCGAAAGCTTAGGTTCGGGAAGAAGCTGGAGTGCCGGGAATGCTGCCGGTCTTTCAGGTACACGTTGTTGGATAGCACAACGGGCACGTGGGAGTGGATGTCCGGGGCCGCGTGGTCGAGCAGGGCCCGGTAGTAGCGCGAGACGCCACCGACGTCTTGCACGGTAAAGGCCTGGTGGTCGTAGAGAATGTTCATGCAAGGGAGGATGCAGCGTGTGTGGACGACAGGACAGAAGCGGGCTCAGCCTGGTGGGAAGGAGAGAGGGCGCGGAAATGAGCCAGGGTTTCCTGGTAAAAGCCGACCGTCTGCGCGGCCATGTGCGGCAGGGTAAAGCAGGCGGTAGCGTGGGCGTATTGACGAGAATGCAGCACAAGACGGGCCGCCTCATCGGCGAGCAGCAGGTGGAGGCGCCGGGCCAGCAGCGCTGGCTCGGTAGTGGGAGCAAACAGGGCCTCGGGCGTGGCTTCCAGCACTTCGGGAATGCCGCCGGTAGCGGGAGCCAGCACAGGCACGCCGGCCAGCACGGCTTCTACCAGCGCCAAACCCAACGATTCGAGCCGGGCCGTGTGCACGTACAGCGTCGCCTGTTGCAGCAGAGACAATACATCCGTTCGGTAGCCCAGCAGCAATACATGGTCGGTCAGGTCGTAGTCGGCAATGAGCTGGCGCAGGGCGGCTTCCTCGGGGCCTTTGCCTACCAGGGCCACCACAAAGTCGGGGCGGAGGCGGCGCAGCTCCCGGGCCACTTCCACGAGGTAGCGCTGGTTTTTGTTGGCATCCAGAAACCCCACGTTGAGAATAACCGGCCGGCCCGCAACTTCGGGAATGACTGGCGCGGGCAGGGCCGAGTCGGCATTTGCCGGCAGCGGGCTGCCGCCGTGAATGCGCCGGGTTACACAATCGTCGGGCAGGAAAGGCCGGAAGCAGTTCAGCAGATAATCGGAAACGCCAATGAAGTACTGGGTCTGGGGCAGCAGCCAGGCGTAGAGGCGGCGGATAAGCCCGGCCCGAAACCCGGCGAGCTGGTTGCGGCGGATGATTTCCTCGGCCGGATGCTCACTGGCGTGCCCGGTCACGACCACCGGAATCCGGCCTTGCAAGGCCCGGCGCACGGCGGCTCCGCTGCCTACATCGTGGGCATTTACCAGGTCGTAGTCGGCCCCACGGGGCGCGGCGGTGTAGAGCATGGCAAAATACCACAGGTCCAGTGCCACCTCGGGCCCGGCCACCTGGGCTACCAGCCGCTGCAGGCCGCTGAGCAGGCGGCGGCGCGGCCCGCGCAGAGTGTTGGGCGTAAGGATATCCACAGTGTGTCCCTGCCGGCGTAGCTCGGCTGCCAGGGACATATAGTGCACCCGCACGCCGCACGGTGCTGTTTCGCCCCAGTAAGAAGCAAACAGAATCTTCATGGCAGCACCGGGTTAGCCGTCGGATAAGCAGCCGGACCAAACCCGGCGGGGTTAAGAAAGCGCACGTAGCGGGCCAGCAGCCGGCCCAGCACGCCGGAGTGGGTTTGGGGCTCCAGCCGGTCGAGGAAGGCGCACAGCTCGCGGCGCAAACCGGGCAGCGGCACCAGCAGAATCAGGCTGCTCAGCACCAGCCCGCCCACCAGCATCAAAATAAGCAGGGTCCCGACCGGCGGCAGCTGCCAGGAGCTCAGCAGCAGCCGCACCCCGATAAACACGCAGGCAATGACGGCCGCGTTGAACAGGCCCGGCACGTAGATGCTCAGCAACTGGCTGTAGCTGATCGTTAGGTCGTTATGCAGCAGGCGCATAAACAGGCCCGCATACAGCAAGGCGCCCAGGTTCAGGGCCAGGGCATAACCCATCAGGCCCCAGCCGTGCAGCAGCCAGAACAGCCCGGGCAGAATCAGCAGGTACTGCAGGATGATGATGGTTTTTTCGCGCAGCCGGGCCCGGGCGTCGCTCACAATGCCGCCAAACATGGTCAGCAGCATCAGGCCCGAGGTAAAGCTCATCACCCGCAGCAGGGGAATCGACTCGCCCCACTTCGGACCCAGCAGGCTGTAGACCAGCTCGGGGCGGCCACCATCATGCCGGCCGCGGTGGGCAAAATGAAGGCGGCCACCAGCGTCACGCTCGACAAATACACTTTGCGCAGCCGAACCGGGTCGGCCTGCACCTGGCTGAAGGCGGGAAAAATCACCTTCGATACGCTGGTCGTGAGCATGTACATGGGCAGGGATACTAGCATCCAGGCGCGGTTGTAGACGCCCAGCAGGGCCGTGCCCAGCACCCGCCCGATGATGAGCGTATCGAGGGAACTGCCGATGAATTCCAGGAAGCTGATCAGGGAAATGCGGCTGCCGTAATTCCACAGCGGCTGGTAATGCTCCCAGCTCAGCAGCGGCACTACCGAGTGGCGGGTCACCATATACGCCAGCAGGCCTACCAGCAGCCCCTGGGCCACGCTGGCCGCTACCAGGCTCCACACCCCGTAGCCGTTCAGCGCCATGCTCACGCCCACGCCGCCGTAGGATACTATATAGGAGCTGACTTCTACCAGCGCCAAAGTCCGGAACTGCATGCCGCGGCGCAGCAGGCTCAGGGCCGTGGCCGACAAGCCCGTCAGGACCAGGCTCAACGCCAAGGCCTGGGCCACGGGCACCACTTCGGGCTCGTGGAAGACGTAGACAGACGCCGGCGCCAGCAGAATCAGCAGGCCGCCAAACACGACGCCCAGCACCACCGAGGCCGTGAAGGCCGCCCGGATGTCTTCCTTGGTCAGCTCCTGCTTCTGGATAATGGCTTGTTCCATGCCCATTTGGGCGAAATAGCCGCCGAAGCGCAGCACCACGTTGGCCAGGGCCACCACCCCAAACGCAGCGGGGGTGAGCAGGCGGGCCATAATGGCGGTGTAGCCCACCTGCATCAGGGCCGTGAGGATAGTAGCCGCCGTACTCCATTTTACGCCCTGCACCGTGGTCATGGTAAGACTGCGGCGCGGCTGATTGACCGTCGAGGTAGACATTGGATACCGAAAAAAGAGGGAGAGAAGCGCTGCCGGGGCTACTATTGATGGTAGGCGTAGGCGTTTTTCTTGTAGCGGTATTCGTAGGTCTTGGTGAAGTGCATATCGTTGATAATCATGTAGAGCTGCTTCACCTTTTTCTCGTCGTAGAGTTCGTTGATCTGGCTGACCAGGCCCCGGTCGGTGTAGTTCTGTCGCACCACGTAGATGTTGGCGTCGAGGTGGCGCACCAGCACGAAGAACTCGGCCACGTAGCCCACCGGCGGGGTGTCGAGCAGCACGTAGTCGTACTGCTGGCGCAGCTGCTGCAGCAGCTGGTCCATGCGGGCACTTTCCAGCAGCTCGGTGGGGTTGGGCGGAATCGGGCCGCAGCAAATCACGTCCAGATTGGGCACGCTGGTTTTCAGGCGGCAGTCGTCGAGGGTGCTCAGGCCCATCAGGTAGCTCGACAGCCCGTGCTCGGCGTTGGTTTCCAAGCCAAAGTAGCCGGCTACGGTGGGGCGGCGCAGGTCGCACTCGAGTACCAGTACTTTGCGGCCACTTTGGGCCATTTCCGCCGCCAGGTTCACCGTGCAGAAGGTTTTTCCTTCGCCCGGCACCGAGGAAGTCACCCCAATCAGCTTCTTGTCGAGGCCGGCCGAGAGATACTGCAGATTCACCCGAATCGAGCGGAACGACTCGGCAATAGGGCCTTTTACTTCCTTGAGCATGTTTTCCTTGTCGGCGCTGGAGCCGTGGGCCACCACCCCCAGCAGCGGAATGTTGGTGATGCGCGACAAGTCCTCCTTGCTCTGAATGCGGCGGTTCGACTTATCCATCAGCAGCACGATGCCAGTCGGAATCAGCAGGCCGGCCACCAGGCTGATGAGGCCCACCAGGCCCGGCTTGGGTGCCGAGGGCCCGCTGCCCACCAGCTCGGTTTTGTCGATAACCTTTTTGTCGGTGGCGTTGGTGGCCAGGGCAATGGCGGCCTCGGAGCGTTTCTCCACCAGGAAGTTGTATTTCTTGTCGTTAAAGTCCGACTCTCCCTTGAGGCGGGCCAGCTGCCGCTCGTTTTCGGGCATGGCACTGATGGTGCCGCGCACCCGGGCCAGTTGGTCGTTCAGGTCGCGCAGGGCAATGTCGGTGGCGCGGTTCATGTTGACCAGGGTCTGAATCAAGGACTGCTTGGCCGTGTGAATCCGCTCATCAAGCACCGTCACCAGCGGGTTGTTGGTGCTGGCATTCACGCCCAGGGCGGCCCGCTGGCTGTTCAGGTCGGTCAGCTGCAGAATCAGGTTGTTCACTACCGGGTCCTCAATGCCTACGCTGCTGGGCGTGGCCATCTGGCTGGCGTTCTGGTTGGCCCGCAGGTAGCCGAGCATGTTGGCGTAGTACTTCCGGTTGGTGGCTACCTTGGCCTGCATGGCTTCCAGCTCGCTAAGCTGCCGGATTCCTTCCCCCGACTGTGCCCCCACGTCCACCACGCCCCGCGACGAGCGGAACGAGCTCAGGGCCGCGGCCGAGCGGCGCAAGGAGTCGGAGAGCTTGCTGATTTCGTTGTCGAGGAAGGCCACCGTTTTAGCGCCGGTCAGGTTCTTTTCGCGCAGGTCGTCTTCCACAAACACGGCCATCAGCGTATCCAGAAACTGCACCTGTTTGGCTGGCACCGAGCCCTTGGTGGTCAGCTCCACAATGCGCGACTCATGGTCGATGGGCTTCACCGTGAGTTGGCCCTGAAAGTCAGCCGTGGTGCCGGCCAGGGTGTTGAGGGTAAAGTAGTAATACTCATCGGCTTCGCCCATCGGAAAGCCCGCCTCGGGCTGATGACGACCGTAAGCAGGGGGTGGCGCAGCGTGTCGCCGGCCGCTACGGTCTGGTCCAGATTTACATCTAGCACCTCGCGCACCAGCTCACTCGTAGGCAGGCTGTAGAGCATGCCTTTCTCAGCCTCGGCGTGCACCCGGAACCGCCCTTCGCCGGCGGGCTCCACGTAGATGCGCACGCCCGAAAGCTGGGGCGCCTGCAGGTCGGGCACCACCCGGAACGGCACCGAGCCGGCCGGCCGCTCCCGCACCTGCAGGTCGCGCATGGAGTTGAGCCAGGAATCTGGGGCGGCAAAGTACGACACGGAGTAGGGCAGGCGGGCCACGGCGCGCTGCACCACGTCCACGGACTTGAGCAAGCCGATTTCATCCTCCATTTTCACACCCTTGTTCTGCACTTCCAGAATCTGGAGCAGTTCCTGGGCCCGCTTGGAGCCCGAGCTCTGGTTGCCCAGCAGCATCGTAGCCCGGAAATCGTATACCGGGGCCTTCAGCTGCAGATACACGTAGCCGATAAAGCCCGCCAGCAGCAGCGAGGCCAGAAACAGCGGCCACCGGTTGCGCAGCTTAAAGAGCAGGGCGTGCAAATCAATTTCGTCGGTTGTAGTAGGGCGTGTATCCATGCTCGTGTGGGTAAAAAAGGTCGGAAGAAGAGGTCAGAAGGTCGGTTTAGAACACCTTTAAGTAGCTAAGAATCAGAACCAGGGAGGAAACACCGGCGAAGACTAGCCCCAGGTTGTTGGCGTTGCCGCGGCTGGCGCGGGCCGGTAGCGGCTCCACGTAGATTGCGTCGTTGGGCAGCAGGTAGTAGTATTTCGACTTGAGCAGGTTTGGGTCGGTCAGGTCCAGCAGCACTACTTCCGAGCCGCTGTTGGTCTGCCGGATCAGCTTCACGTTCTGGCGGTTGCCAAACTCGGTCAGGTCGCCGGCCAGGCCCAGGCCTTCGAGCAGCGTGGCCTGGGTGTTGTAAATAAAGTAGCGGCCCGGGCTGCGCACCTCGCCCAGCACCGTGACCTTGAAGCTGAGCAGCTTCACCAGCACGTTGGCGTCGCGCACATATTTGCCCACCTCTTTCTGCACCAGCGCCTGGGCCCCGTCGAGGGTAAGGCCCGCCACTTTCACCTTGCCCACCGTGGGCAGGTTGATGTTGCCGGCTTCATCGACGGAGTAGCCGGAGAGAAACAGGTTGCTCGGGTCGCCGGAAAACATGGCCCGGCTGTCGGTAATGTTGAAGATGTCGTTTAGGGCCGGCTGCACGCTCTGCACCCGAATGCTGAGCACGTCGCTGGGCTGAATGCGGTAGGTGAGCCGCTCATTGGGCACGTTTACCGCGTTTTTGGTCGTGTATTCCTTACTCTGCAAATACGGCAGCCGCTGCTGCGCCACACATCCACTAAGCCACCACACTGCAGAACACAACACGACACGAATCAGAGTACTCAGGGTAGAAGGGCGCATGATTAACGGGGCTAAAGAGGCAGAAGAAGCAGCTCCTCAAAGCAGTCTATCCGGGGGAAGAGCGGCTAAAAAGGGAACTGAACGAGGGATTTCCAGTAAATCTTGCTATTGAAGATTTCCATAAACATATTGGATTGATTTCATAAAGTCAAGGTTAATTTAAATAATTCTCATAAATAATTGTATTGCATTAGGATGCATTTTTTGTCTTCAAACCTGAACCTGCACGGGGTCCGGGTCGAACATCTTACCTTGCTCAACTGTAGTAGCTGAAACAAACGCGTATGAAAATTCTGCTGGTCGAAGACGAGCCCAAGGTGGCTTCGTTCCTCCACAAGGGGCTTACCGAACAAACCCACGCCGTGGATATTGCCACCGACGGCGTGACGGGGCTGCGGCTGGCCCTGAGCAACCCCTACGATCTGCTGATTCTGGACAACCTGCTGCCCGGCCTTAGCGGGCTGGAAGTGTGCCGGCAGGTGCGCACCCAAAACTCCTCGGTGCCCATTCTGATGCTCACGGCCCTGGGCGAAACCGACGACAAAATCCGGGGCCTCGACGCCGGCGCCGACGATTATCTGGTCAAGCCCTTTGCCTTTCAGGAGCTACTGGCCCGCATTCGGGCTCTGGTGCGGCGGCGCCACGAAGGCCCAACCAGTGAGGCGCTGCTGCGCCTGGCCGACCTCACCCTGGATCCTTCCCGCAAGCTGGTGCAGCGCGCCGGCCAGCCCATTCAGCTCACCGCCCGCGAGTTTGCCCTGCTCGAATACCTGCTGCGCAATCAGGGCCGGGTCGTGTCGCGGGTCGATATTCTGGAGCAGGTCTGGGAAACCAGCTTCGACACCGGCTCCAACGTCATCGACGTGTACATCAACTTCCTGCGCAAAAAAGTAGACAAGGATTTTACGCCCAAGCTGATTCATACTCTGGTGGGCATGGGCTACGTGCTGCGCGAGGAGTAGGCGTTAGATAGAACGTCATTCTGAACGCAGTGAGGAATCTCGTATGCTGACTTTGTTATACTTTGTCATCCTGAGTGCAGCGAAGGACCTGCCTCCATGTTCTGACAAAGCTTAGTTAAATGTAAAAAGCCCTTTACCGCGGCGGTGGTAAGGGCTTTTATGCGTTGAGACAATCTGAAGTGGGCTAAGAGAGGAAGATCCTTCGCTGCACTCAGGATGACAACCGAAATGTTGATGAGGCTTTAAAAGGCTAAGCGGCAAACTCCGTAGCAGGTTCTGACCGTGGCATACATTTCTGCGCCGGCAGCGCGTAACTTGCGGGGAGAAAAAGGAGCAAGAGCAGCGTGCAGGCAGCAGAAACCCGGAAAATCATTCACCTCGACATGGATGCCTTCTATGCCTCGGTGGAGCAGCGCGACAACCCCGAGCTGCGCGGGCAGCCCGTAGCGGTGGGTGGCTCCCGGCAGCGGGGCGTGGTGGCGGCGGCCAGCTACGAGGCCCGGCAGTTTGGCGTCCGCTCGGCCATGGCCTCGGTCACGGCCCAGCGCAAGTGCCCCAGCCTGATTTTCGTCAAGCCGCGCTTTGAGGTCTACAAGGCCGTGTCGCGCCAGATTCGGGAAATCTTTGCCGACTACACGCCCCTGATTGAGCCCTTGTCGTTGGACGAGGCCTACCTCGATGTGACCCACAACCTGAAGAACATGCCCTCGGCCACCCGCATAGCCGAGGAAATCCGGGCCCGAATTCTGACCGAAACCGGGCTGACGGCCTCGGCGGGCATTTCCTACAATAAGTTTCTGGCCAAGCTGGCCTCCGACTACCGCAAGCCCAACGGGCAGTTCGTCATCAAGCCCCACGAGGGTCTGGCTTTCGTTGAGACCTTGGAAGTGGGGCAGTTTCACGGCATCGGCCACGTAACGGCCGCCAAGATGAACCAGCTGGGCATCTTCACCGGCCTCGATTTACGGCAGCAGACCGAGCTGTTTCTGCAGCAGCACTTCGGCAAGGCCGGCCGCTACTACTATGCCATTGCCCGGGCCCAGGACCACCGCCCCGTGGAGGCCGACCGGCTGCGCAAGTCCATCGGCTCCGAAAACACCTTCGAGCGAGACCTGACCACCTTCGAAGAGCTGGTGGCCGGCCTGCAGCCCGAGCTGGAATCGGTGTGGGAGTACTGCCAGCGCACCGACGTGTGGGGCCGCACCGTAACGGTAAAAGTTAAGTACGACGACTTTCAGCAAATCACCCGCAGCCGCACCACGCTGCTGCCCGTGAGCAGCAAGGAACTGCTGGCCCAGGTGTGCCGGGAGCTGCTCACCCCACTCTTGCCCCTGACCAAGGGTGTGCGGCTGCTAGGCGTGTCGGTGTCGAACCTGAACACGGTGGAGGCAGTGGCCGGCCAGCAGCTCACCCTTATTTTTTAAACAGCGTGCTGCGCGGCTTGGCGGCTTTTTTACGGCGGCGCTTGCCGGCCGTGGCGGCCCGTTTTTGCTTCAGCTTGCGCCGGAGCGGGGCCAGGCGCTGCCGCTCCCGCTTCCGCTCGGCCCGGTCGAGCAGGCGCTGGGGCATGCGCAGAATCAGCCGCTCCCGCACGTGCTGGGCCAGGTGGGAGAGGGGAATAGCGCGGGTGGTGCGCAGCAGGTGCTGCACCTCGGCTTTACGCATCTGACTGACGCCGTGCAGGCCGCGGGACAGCAAAAACTGCTTTACTTCCTCCAGCAGCAGCAAGGCCGCCAGCGGAGCCGGCTCCACGGTAGCATTATACAGGGCCGGCCGGTGCTGGCGCAGGTCGGTGGCAGAGGCCACCAGCACGCCCACCCACTCGGGCAGCAGGGGCAGCAGCTTGCTCACGTGCTTCTCGGTGACGACAAACGTGACGAAATCGTAGACCTCGGCGTAGCAGCGCAGCTGGTTTTCGACCCGCTGCAGGGTGTCGCCGTCGCCCTTTACCTCATAGCCGTGCATGAAGTGGGGCGTGATGTGCACCACGTCGGCGCGGGTGGTGCCGGTGGGTAGCTCATCCACGTAAATGCCGTCCTGGAGCAGCGGGTACAGTAGGGTGCGGATTTCCGGGTCGTTCATGGCAAGAAGAGGGCCGCCGGAGCGGGCACTTCAAAAGTAAACCGCGGCGCTTGTTTTTGCTTCTATATAGTCCGTCAAGAATAGAAGGGCCGGCTGGTGAACAATTCCGGGGCCCGTGGTTTAAGGCGTAGCGTTTGAGGGCCGTTACCCGGTGGCGGGGCAACTAAGGTTAGCTTTGCCGCCTCATTCTCCTTTTCTAATTTACCCTCAGCTCAACCTTGGCGGCCCCACGTCCTTCTGTCTCACTCTCAACGCTCCGCTCCGTGACCATCCGTACGCGTCTGGCTTTGCAGTTTGCCGCCATTCTGGCCGTTACGCTGCTGTTGTTTTCCCTGGTAATCTATTTTTTTACCTACCAGTCGCGGCGCAACTACTTCACGGAAAACCTCTTTGCCCGGGCCCGGGTGGTAGCCCACGTGTATCTGGATGGGGCCAACCGCGGCGACGAAGCCAGCCGCGCCACCTACCGCCGCTACCTCCGGCAGTTTTACCGCACCCTGCCCGCCGAGGAAGTCCAGGTCTACGATTCGCAGAACCGCGTGGTGTTTCGGGAAGGCCAGCAAACGGTGCAGCCCGTGCCCCAGAGTCTGCTCAACAGCGTGCGGCAAACGGGCAGCGTGGTGGAAATGCGGCCCGGCAATGCCCAAACCGTGGGCCTGCTCTACCGCGACCCGCACCGCGGCGACTTCGTGGTTATGGCCTCGTCGGTGGATACCGACAGCCAGGTAGAGCAGCGCACCTTGCGCACCATTCTGGCCGGCGGTCTGCTCATCAGCTTCGGCATTGTGGGCGTGGGGGCTGGTTTTTTGCCCGTCAGGCCCTGCGGCCCATGCAGCGCATCGTGCAGGAAGTTGATACCATTACGGCTTCCGACCTGCACCGTCGCCTTTCCCAGGCCGACGGGCAGGATGAGGTGTCGCACCTGGCCCAGCGCTTTAATAGTCTGCTTGACCGGCTCGAAACGGCTTTTGCCGGGCAGCGCACCTTCGTGCGGGATGCTTCCCACGAACTGCGCACCCCGCTCACAGTCCTGACCGGTGAGCTGGAAGTGGCCCTGCTGCAGGAGCGCAGCCCTACCGAATACCGGCGCGTGCTGCAAAGCACCCTCGACGCGGCTCGCATGCTCACGGCCCTTACCAACGGGCTGCTGCAGATTGCCCGCGCCTCCGACGACCCATCCCAGGTGCCCATGGCTCCGGTGCGCCTGGATGAGCTGCTGCTGCAGGCACACGAGGAAGTTCTGCGCCGCCAGCCCACCTGCCGCATCGACCTGGAGTTTGGGGAGCCTACCATGCCGGGTTCTGCCTTCGAAGTGCTTGGCAATGAGCCGTTGCTGCTCTCGGCGGTGCTGAACGTGCTGGAAAACGCCTGCAAATTTTCCAAAGACAGCCAGGAGCCCATCATGGCCATTATCACCTGCTTGGGGCGGGAGGTACAGCTGCAGGTGCGCGACCGGGGCGTGGGCATGACCGAAGCCGACCGGCAGCAGGTGTTCGTTCCCTTCTTCCGGGCCGAGGCCATTCGTACCGTGCCGGGCCACGGTATCGGGCTGCCGCTCACGGCCAAGATTATGGCCCTGCACAGCGGCAGTATCCGGGTCGACAGTGAACTGGGCACCGGGACGCAGGTCACGTTGCGGCTGCCGCTGGTTCGATCCTAGGAGTAAAAAAGGCTTTTAATGCCCTTTTAATTCTCTTTTAACCCCGTCTTAACTACTCGGAGCTAGTATTGCAGGGTATCGTAGCCAAGTTCTGCCTGATAGGGTAGTCGGTCTTCTACTGATACCATGTACTATGATCCAAACAGCTCCGGCCCCAAGGCTAATCCCACAACTTCTTCCGGCCCGATGCCGCCGTCGGGCAATTATTTCAGCACGCTCGGCAAGGATGCCCCGTCCGGCCTGGTCGTTTTTCTGGTGGCTCTGCCCTTGTGCCTGGGTATCTCGCTGGCCTCCGGCGCTCCGTTGCTGGCGGGTGTTATTACGGGCATCGTGGGCGGGTCGTGGTGTCCTGGCTTAGCGACTCGCCCCTGAGCGTGAGCGGGCCCGCCGCCGGCCTCACGGCCATTGTGCTGGCCGCCATTCACACCCTGGGCTCGTTTGAGGCTATGCTGGCGGCTACCGTAGTAGCGGGCATTCTGCAGCTGGTGCTGGGCTTTCTAAAAGCCGGTATTATCGGTATGTATTTTCCTTCCTCGGTTATCCGCGGAATGCTGGCCGCCATTGGCTTGATTCTGATTCTGAAGCAAATTCCTCACTTCCTCGGTGCCGATACCGACTACTTCGAGGACATGGACTTCCTGCAGTTCAACGGCCAGAACACGTTCAGCGCCATTCTGCAGGCCAGCAACGCTATCAGCTGGGCTCAGCCCTGATTGGAGTCGTGTCGATTATCGTGCTGTTGCTCTGGGATAGTAAGCCCGTTAAGAGCATTGCGGCCCTGAAGCTGGTGCCCGGCGCCCTGATTGTCGTGGTGCTGTCTATTCTGCTGAACCTGCTGCTGAGCAACGTGGCTCCCGACCTGCAGGTACGCCCCGAGCACCTTGTGAAGCTGCCCAACATTTCCTCGTTTGCCGACCTGACCAAGGAACTGCGCCTGCCCGACTGGTCGGCCCTGACCCGCGGCTCGACTTACGTGGTGGCCTTCACCATTGCCATTGTGGCCTCCCTCGAAACCCTGCTCAGTGTAGAAGCCGTGGATAAGCTCGACCCGCACAAGCGCCATACTTCCCAGAACCGGGAGCTCAAGGCCCAGGGTGTTGGTAACCTGGTCAGCGGTTTGATTGGCGGCCTGCCCCTGACGGCCGTAATCGTGCGTAGCTCGGCCAACATTCATGCTGGTGCCCAAACCAAGATGTCGTCGTTTATTCACGGCCTGCTGCTGCTGGGTAGCCTGTTGTTTTTGTCGTCGGTGCTGAACCTGATTCCGCTGTCGGCCCTAGCCGCCGTGCTGCTCACCGTTGGTTTCAAGCTCACCAAGCCGGCTCTCTACCGCACGCAGTGGCGTCTGGGCTGGGGTCAGTTTCTGCCCTTCATTGTGACCATCGTAGCCATCCTGTTTACCGACCTGCTCAAGGGCGTGTGCGTGGGCCTAGCCGTTGGCATCTTCTTTATTCTGAAGGCTAACCTGGAATCGGCTTACTACTACCACAATGAGCCGACCCGGGACCCGGGCGTGGTGCACCTCAAGCTCAGCGAGCATGTCTCGTTCCTGAACAAGGCCAGCATCGTTACTACCTTTGAAAAGCTGGCTCCCGGCTCCCACGTCATCCTCGACGGCTCTGAGTCCGAGGTTATCGACTACGACGTGCTGGAGGCCATTGAAAACTTCCGCGTCACGGCTGCTGAGCGCAACATTAAGTTAGAGTTGCGCGGTATTCCTCAGGTCGAAGTATTGGGCCACTAAGCGGCTCACCCTCGTATTACCACCCGTTTCCAACTTTCTGCAAAATTCCTGTTCCCATGAGAGACAACCAGTCTGACGCCTCGTCGTCGCTGCAAGAAATACTGCAAAACAACCGTAAGTGGGTTGAAGAGAAGAAGTCGAATGACCCCGACTTTTTCGATAAGCTGTCTAAAGGCCAGCAGCCCCGCTACTTGTTTATCGGCTGCTCCGACTCGCGCGTGCCGGCCAGCGCCATTACCGGCACCGGCCCCGGCGAAATGTTTGTGCACCGCAACATTGCTAACCTGGTCGTAAACACCGACATGAACCTGCTGGCCGTACTGCAGTACGCTGTGGAAGTACTGGGTGTAAAAGACATCATGGTAGTGGGCCACTACGGCTGCGGCGGCGTGGCCGCGGCAGCTTCCAACAAGCAGTATGGCCTGATCGACAATTGGCTGACGAACATCAAAGATGTGGTGCGCCTGCACGAGACTGAGTTCACGAGCATTACCGACCAGGAAAAGCAGCTCCGGCGCCTGGTGGAGCTGAACGTTATTGAGCAGGTGCGCAACCTGACCAAGACCAACATCATCCAGAATGCCTTGCAGGGCCCCAACCCGCCCCGTCTGCACGGTCTGGTGTACGACATTCAGGACGGTATCCTGCACGACTTGAACGTGGAGACTGATGCTCTCAACGAGTTCCAGCACATCTACGGCATTGAGGACATCAAGCACGCCGAAGAAGTAGCTGAGCAAGCGCAGCAGGGCAAAGTTTCCTAACCGGACAACTGCAAAGCAAAACCAGCTTTGGCTGGAAAATTACGGGCAGCTGGTAAATGCCAGCAGGCCGCCTAGCTGCCCGATATATAGTCTATGTGTGGTTGAAAAGGCCGCAGCCCTTGGCTGCGGCCTTTTTTTGGGTTATAAGCTTCAACTTTCGCCCCTTATGGCTCGGGTATTCGGGGCGTGAGTGGGGCCAGCGCCTCACGGCGGCGGGCCAGCCCGTACTGGTTGAGCTCAGCCTCAATCCGCTGGTTCCAGCGTTCCTGCTCGGCTTCGTTGAGCCCGTGCTGAGTTTCCCCGTCGTACTGTTCCTGGATTCGGTTCATTTCCTGAAAGGCCATTAGGTACTCGTACTGCAGGATACTGTCGTAGTCTTTGAGCGTCATGCGGGTGGGGGTGAGCCGGCGCTTAAACCGCTCGGCCACCAGCTTAACCAGGTCGAAATGGCGCTGCTCGTGGTTGAGGTCGTAGGCCCGCGCGCCGCCGCCGATACCCAGGACGAGCTGCGTACCACAAACACTTTCAGGCGCAGATTGAGCTGGAGCACGCCGTTTACCACCCGGGGCTGCCCGGCATAGGCGAAGCTCGGAAACACGGCCGCCGCGTGGGGGCCGGGCCGGGGAGCGGCAGTAAAGTCGGCCCAGGTAAGCGGCCGGGCTGGGTCGTAGAACACCGTGTCAGGCTCGGTCTGGTCCCGGTAATCGGTAAAGCGCAGGCGCAGACTCGTGGCCAGCTTCAGATTCGTGGGAGCCTGGGCTACTACCCAGGAATGCAGGTAGCGCAGCCCTTCGGTGAGGCCCTGCCGCAGGGCGGGCTCCACGGCTGCCGTTTGCCAGAGTGCCCGGCGGTAGCGGGCCGTGCCCCGGTACTCGGTTAGGGAGACAGTTTCCCCTCGCGCTGCCAGTCCAGTACCAGGTGCAGGGCCAGGTTGCCATCCGCGTACTTCGGCTGGCCAGGCATCGGGGTTTCCGTAAGCCGGCATTCCCGCACCCGCAGCGTCAGGGGCCGCCGACTTCCCCGTGGGGCAGGCTTTGAGTTACAAACTGCCGTAGCGCCGCCAGCGTCCCGCCTTGCAAGTCTAGCTGCCGCAACACCGCGGGTTGGTCGGGCTTAGCACCGGGTATCAGCATTCCGGCCACGGTAGTGCGACTGGGGCGCTCATCTACCACCCGGGCAATGTAGTATTCGGAGCTGGCGAATGTAGCGCCGGGGGCCTGCAAGGTCAGAACCGGCGGGGCTGGTGGGGTCTGGGCCAAGAGGCTGTCGGACAGCCCAAAAAGGGCAAACATCAACAGCCCCGGCAAGAAGGTGCGGAGGCGGGCAGGCCGGAGAGAAGGCATTGCAGACACTAGCAGAGCAAAGGGAATAGCGGACAGAAGCCAGCCCCGGGCAAGCAGCTACCGGCCGGCATACAGCAGACACCAAACGGCGGTAAATAGTGCGTCTGGTATGTCCCGCTGGTGCTACGGCAGGGCAGGCTTAGCGGGCACCCAGGCCCCGCAGAATGGGGAAGCGGGCCTGTACCAGCATATACGCCCCGTACGCTAGCAACCCCAGCGCCACCACGCCCAACACCCCGGGACCCATGGCCTGCAGTGCGTTGAAGGTGCCGGCTGTATCCCGGATTTCGTTGGCGTTGGCGTGCTGGGCGGCCACCAGGCAATAGTAGCCCATAATAGCAATAACCACCCCCGGGCGCTGTAGCCAATCTGGCCGGTGCGGTATACCAGCCGGCACTGGGCGTCGGTTAGCTCCCGGCCATTCACGTCGGTGTCGAACTTGCCCGACCAGGCCCGGTAGATCTGTATCAGGCCGGCAACGAGAACGGTAAGGCCCACCAGACCCAGCAGCCACTGCCCGTAGCCGTGCTGCAGGGCCTCGCGCAGCATGGGCTTGGTGCTGTCAGCTTCCCGCACCCGGTGACCGTACCAGGCCATTTTGCCGGCGTAGTAGGCCAGCACGGCATACAGCAAGCCGCTGAAGATGTAGAACCCCCGCACTGCCAGGCCCGCCGTACCCGTGCCCTTATGCTCGGTGTCGCGCAGGGCCTGGGTGAAGCGCCATATCACGTAGCCCGCCAGCCCAGCCGCCACCAGCCACAGCAGCACCTGGCCCAGCGGCAACCGCTGAATGGTCTGGAATACCTGCTGTTGGTCGGCGGGGGCCATGCCGCGCACCCCGATGGCGGCCATGCTGGTCAGCACCCCCAGTACGATATACACCACCCCGATAGACAGAAAGCCCAGGCGGGCCAGGGCTCGGATACCGGCCGAGGTAGCAGGCAGAATGGGGGCAGCAACGGAGGCAACGGAAGTCATGGAGCGCAACACTAGAATGGTTTCTACGCGGGCAGCCCCGGCTCTGGTTATGTCGAGCTGCGGAACCGGGTTTTTCGACTCATGCGCAAGCTAAGCAGATAAACGGATGAGGACGCCAGAGGCAGCGGCAACCAAGGGCTGCAGACCGTAAGCGCGGTAATGCAATTGCAACATTGTTGCAATTACGTATCTTCGTTTGTTTTTCACCCGGGCCAGCCGGCTCTGCAGGAAGTAGCTGCGGGGTAGGAGGCCCTTTCAACAGCAGGCACTATGGAACAGCATCGGCACACAGAGGTCATTATCATTGGGGCAGCTACGCGGGGTTGGCGGCGGCTATGGCGCTGGGGCGGGCCCGGCGCCGGGTTGTCGTGCTCGACAGCGGCTTGCCCTGCAACCGGCAGACTCCGCACGCCCACAACTTCCTTACCCAGGATGGGGAAACGCCCGACACCATCCGGGCCAAGGCCCGGGCCCAGGTTTTGGCGTATCCTACGGTAGAACTATTAGCCGGTGAGGCCGTGGTGGCGGTCCGGGAAGGGCCAGGCTTTGTGGTAACTACCGCCGCCGGCGCCACCCTGCAGGCCGATAAGCTAATCTTTGCCACCGGCGTGAAAGATCTGCTGCCGGCCACGCCGGGCTTTGCCGAGGCCTGGGGCATTTCGGTGCTGCACTGCCCGTACTGCCACGGCTACGAAGTGCGCGACGAGCCCCTGGGCGTACTCGGCAACGGCGACCTGGGATTCGAGTTTGCCCGTCTCATTCACCACTGGAGCCCCAACCTGACCTTGTTTACCAACGGCCCCGCCACCCTAAGCCCTGAGCACATCCAGCACCTGCAGCAGCGCGGGGTACGGATTGAAGAAGGGGAAATCCTGAGCCTGGAGCACGAGGCGGGCTACCTGCGGCAACTGGTGCTGGCCGGTAAAGCACCGGTGCCGCTTACCGCCCTGTTTGCCCGCGTGCCCTTCGAGCTACACTGTACCCTGCCCTTGAGCCTGGGCTGTGCCGTAACCGAAACCGGCCTGCTGCGGGTAGATGAGATGCAGCGCACTTCCGTGCCTGGCATCTTCGCGGCCGGGGATGCCACCACGCCCATGCGCGCCGTAGCGGCGGCCGTAGCAGCCGGCACCAAGGCGGGCGCCATGCTAAACCACGAGCTGATCGGGGAGCAATTCTAGCCCGGCTGGGATGGGCGTGGATACAATAGGCGGCCCGCTAAAGTAGGCCAAGTAACTCATTTTATGTACTAATGTCATAGGAGCGGCTGGTAGGCTAAGCGTTTAGCCAATGCTTTCCTTCTTGTCTGTCATCCTGAGCGTAGCGAAGGACCTTATCACGTTCGAACGAGTCTTAACCACGATGGTCGTGCCGAGGGATAAGGCCCTTCGCAAGCTCAGGATGACCGATACTTTTGCAGCTGCGCCTTAGCTGGCTTCGGGCTTGGAGAAGGCAATGAGAATGGCCCCGCCAGCCATGAGCACGGCGCCTACGACCAGCTGCCAGGTTACCTTCTCCTTGAGAAACACCACCGCCAGAATGATGGCAAACACCAGGGAAACCTTGTCGAAAGAAGACGTTTGGGAAGCCTGGCCCAGCTTCAGGGCTTGAAACGAGAACAGGGACGAGAGGCAGGTAATAATGCCGGCCGCCACCAGAAAGCCCCAGGTGCGGCCCTCAATCTGGGCTACGGTAGGCAGCAGGCCCTTCCAGGCCACCACGCCCCAGGCCACAATGATGATCAGCACCGACTGCACGGCGAAGGCCACGCTGGGCTCCACGTTTTTAACGCCAATCTTCGACAAAGTCACCACCACGGCGGCCGACATGGCGGCCAGCAACGAAAACACAATCCACATATACGCTGAACAGAAAAGAAGAAATACACTTATTGCTTGATACTACGAGGGTTAGGGTCCCGACGGATAGTAATTGTTGATGCCAATTCTTCTATATTCCGGCTCAGCTCCGGGGTTCGGAGCTGGCATTATCTATCCATCTTTTCCCTTTATGCGCCCATGGCAAAGTATGAATCCCGGTTCGACAATTTCTTTCTTAACCTGCGCCTGAACCGCGCCCAGTTTGGTGATATGGCCGGCTTTACGCTTCAGGCCCTGCGCCAGAGTACCGAAGCGGCCCGCTATGAAGAGCTGATCAAGGACCTCGACGCAGCCCTGACGGCCTACTCCGCAGCCCACACCGGCCAGCTCTCCGGCGAGGCCCAGGGCGCCACCGTCACGGTGGCCCAGGCCCTGCTCGACTTTCGGGCCTATGTCAAGCGCGTGGAGCGCCGGCACGTGACGCCCACCTACGATGAGTTTTCGGCCGATATAGCCGCCATCTTCCCCAAGGGCCGGGCCGCGCTGACCAACAGCATTCAGGCCCGGGTGCTCGATGCCTTCGGGGCCTTCCTCATTGCGCTGGCCTCCCGGCCCGCCGCCTTCCCGGCCGCCGTGCGCGCTGAGGGGCAGGAGGTGTACCGCAACCTGAAAACGGCCCTGGAACTGGCCGACGCGGCCCACGCCACGTCCTCCACCCACCGCACCGACCTGCACGACGGCCGCGAGGCCACCTGCCGGCAGCTGTTCCGGGCCTACGCCACGCTGCTGCTCACCCACTACGAGTACCCCACGCGCGTGGCCGGGTACTTTGATCTGAGCCGGGCCCTGATATCGAAATCGGGCAAGAAGGCTCCGGCAGCCCTGCAGCCTCAGGCCTAAGTAGAGAGCCGGAGTCAGACTAGCAAAAAGCCCTTGGTACGCCCGTACCAGGGGCTTTTTAGTGCCAAATCAGGCATGGTACGCGCGTACCACGCCCACTTGTGTCGTTTGGGAGGGCTCAGTACGGGCGTACCAAGGCCTTCCCAAAGCCGAAAAGCCTTCGGTACGGGCGTACTGAGGGGTATTTGGGGGCGGGATGGCCTTGGTACGCCCGTACCGAAGGCTTTTATTATTACCACCCGGCCCTGGCACGCGCGTACTGGACTCAATTTGGCTGCATGACATTGAGGGCCAGAAGCAGGCAGGCACTCACGGTTACGGGCCCGGCTGGCAAGCGCCACCATAACCTTGCGGGCCCAACCCGGGTACTTTCTACCAGACACTTGTATCCTTAGACAACCCGCTATGAACCAGCCCATCTCCCGGAAGCAGCACGGCTTCACCGACTTCAGTTATATTCCCCTGGCCTTGAGCATGCCCAAGCTGGCCGGGTTTGAGCACCACAAAAAGGCCGCTCTGCTCACGCAAGTCCTAGCCGGCAACGTGGCCCTTTCCAGCCTGTTTACCCGCGCCGAGTGGGGCGGGCTCAAGAAGATGCCCTTCAAAGCCCACCTCGCCCTCGACGTGGCCAACGGCGTGCTGGCGGCCGGGGCGCCCTGGCTGTTTGGGTTTGCCCGCAACAAGGCCGCCCGCAACGGCTTCCTTGTGCTGGGGCTGTCGGTCTGCTGGCCGGCCTGCTGACCCGCCCGAGGAAATGCCCGCCGCGGGCAAGTAGCTGAAGCAGAAACTTTGCCGGCCCGGCGCCGCCCCTGTAGGGGTGGGGCCGGGCCGTTTTGCGTCCGGCCCCATGCGTGGATGCCTGCGGGAAACGACCTTTTTGCGCCGTATCTTTGTTGATTCCCTGCCGGCTTTTCGTCGGCGTACTCTGTGTTTCCACCCAGCGAGAATCTGCGATTTTGAAAGTTTGTATTGCCGAAAAGCCCAGCGTAGCCCGTGAAATTGCCCAGGTCCTGGGTGCCAGCCGCAAGATGGATGGTTACTTCGAGGGCAACGGCTACCAGGTCACCTGGACGTTTGGGCACTTCTGCCAGCTGCGCGAGCCCGAAGACTACCGCCCCGAGTGGAAGCGCTGGAGCATTCACGACCTGCCCATGGTGCCCGACAACTTCGGCATCAAGCTCATGCGCCGCGACGACGGGGTGGTGCGGCAATTCAACGTGATTAAAAACCTGCTGGCCGGGGCCGAGGAAGTCATCAACTGCGGCGACGCGGGCCAGGAAGGGGAGGTGATTCAGCGCTGGGTGCTGATGGAAGCCAAGTACCGCAAGCCCTTCAAGCGCCTCTGGATTTCGTCGCTCACCGAAGACGCCATCCGCCAGGGCTTTGCCAACCTGCGCGACGGCTCGGAGTTCGATAACCTCTACCAGGCCGGCAAAAGCCGGGCCGCCGGCGACTGGCTGCTGGGTTTGAACGCCACACGGTTGTTCACGCTTAAGTACGCCGCCGGGCAAAAGCAGGTGCTCAGCATCGGGCGGGTGCAAACGCCCACGCTGGCCTTGCTCGTGGACCGCTACCACGAAATTCAGAACTTCCGGCCCGAGCCCTACTGGGTGCTGCGCACCGAGTACCGCGGCACCATGTTCAGCCACGTGGCCCTGGTCAAGAAGGGCAAGGACGACGACGAGCCCGACGAAAAGGCCCGCCTGAAAGCTCGCGGCTATTTCGTAAGCCAGGAAGAAGCTGATGCCGCTATGGCCGCCGTGAAAGACGTGCCCCTGACCGTGACGGGCGTGGAAATCAAAAAGGCTCTGGAGTCGCCGCCCTCCCTGTTTGACCTGACTTCCCTGCAGGTGCAGTGCAACAACCAGCTGGGTCTCTCCGCCGACGACACGCTCAAGACTGTGCAGGCCCTCTACGAGAAGAAAGTAGTGAGCTACCCCCGCGTGGATACCACCTTCCTGCCCGACGACCAGTACCCCAAAATTGCCGGCATCATGCAGGGGTTGGGCGCGTATCATAGCCTTACGCAGCCCCTGCTGGCCACCAAGATCCGCAAGAGCACTAAGGTTTTCAACAACAACAAAGTCACCGACCACCACGCCATTATTCCCACCGGGGCCAGCGCCGGCGGTTTGGGCGGGCACGAGCACAGCGTCTACGACATCATCGTGCGCCGCTTTCTGGCCGCGTTTTACCCCGACTGCGAAGTTTCGAACACGACCGTAACGGCCGAAGCCGCGGCGCACCCGTTCCGCGTGCGGGGCCGGCAGATCCTAAACCCCGGCTGGCGCATCGTCTACGGGGACCCGACCCAGCAGCAGGCCCCCAGCACCGCCAAGCCCGGCGAAGGCGACGACGACGTGGTAAGCACCGTGCTGCCCTCGTTTGAGAAAGGCGAGAGTGGCCCTCACAAGCCCCGCCTCGACCAGAAGCAAACTCAGCCCCGCGCGACTACACCGAGGCTATGCTGCTGCGCGGCATGGAAACGGCCGGCCGCAACGTGGACGACGAGGAACTGCGCCAGGCCATGAAGGAAAACGGCATCGGCCGGCCTTCCACCCGCGCCGCCATCATCGAAACCCTGTTTAAGCGCGGCTACATCCGCCGCGACAAAAAGAAAATCGTGCCCACGCCCACCGGCGTCGAGCTTATCGGCCTGATTCGGAACCCCACGCTGAAGTCGGCCGAGCTGACGGGGCAGTGGGAGCGGAAGCTGCGCCAGATTGAGTCGGGCAACCTCGACTCAGGCCTGTTCCTGGACGAGCTCAAGATGCTGGTGCGCGAGATGGTGCAGGAAGTAAAGCAGGATGGGTCCCGCCGCTCCATCACAGTGCCCGGCGCGGGTATTTCGGCGGCTACGCCGGCGGCCGTGCTGCCCATCAAGCCCGCGGCGGCTACCCCGGCCGTACCCGGTAGCCTGGGTTCGTGCCCGGCTTGTAAGTCGGGGCATATCCTAAAGGGCAAAACGGCTTTTGGCTGCTCCCGCTTCCGGGACAACTGCCAGTTCCGCCTACCTGCGCAGTACGAGGGCAAAAACCTGACCGACAAGCAGGTTTCGGCCCTGCTCACCAAAGGCCGCACCCCGGTTATCAAGGGCTACGTGGACGAAATGGGCAATAAGTTTGACGCCGCCGTGCGCCTTACGCCCGAGCACGCGCTGGAACTGGTGCGGGCCGCCGAAAGCAAGCCCACCACGCCCGTCGACCCCGGCATCATTCCCTGCCCGGTGTGCAAGCTCGGCACCATGCTGCGCGGCAAGGCGGCCTGGGGCTGCTCCCGCTTCCGCGAGGATTGCCAGTTCCGGGCCCCCTTCGAGTGGGGCGGCAAAACCCTGACCGAAACCCAGATGAACCAGCTGCTGCGCAAAGGCAAAACCAGCGTTATCCGCGGCTTTGTGTCGACTAAGACCGGCAACCGCTACGAGGCCGCCCTGCAAGTGAACGGGGAAGGCCGGATTGAGCCCGTGTTTGATAAGGGGTAAACCAGTCATTCAGCTTATAGATTAGATGTCCAAACGCCCGCCGAAACTTCAGCCTCAGCCGCTCCCACCTCCGCCGCCCCCGGCCGGAGCCTTATTTAAGGCGCGCTTCCTGGGCTATGCCGTGGGGCTGCTGCCCATTTTCGGGATGCTGCTGCTGTTTCGGCGGGCTGGGCCGCAGTGGGTAGGCCTGCTGCTGAGCGCGGCAGGGTTTTACCTCTCGGTGCAATTGCAACAGTCAGCCCGGAAGCGGTTTCCCTACGACTTTAAAAACCGGGAGGAATGGCTGGCGCTGGGCTTGTACACGGCCTTGGTGCTGGCCGTGGTGGTTGGTATTTCTTACTGGAGCTAGGCCCCAATGGATGAACAGCTGGCTCAGCAATACGTTCGGGCGCAACGCTACTTAGTATGTCTGATTCTCAGCTCTTGCCCTGGATTCAGGTGGCTCCCGGAGTGCCCTATTTCCAGACCGAGCAGGGCCAGGACTGGACGCCCATTGGGCAAAACGACGCCGTAACCTGGCCGGACTTTGCCAGCCTGTTTCGGCGCCGGGATATAGCGGCTGTCGACCGGCACCTGGCCTGGCTGGCGGCCCACGGCGTCACCTGCCTGCGCTTTATGCTGGAGTACTGCCAAACGGAAAACCGCTACCTGGAACGGCCGGTGGGCCACTTTCAGCCCAACATGGTGCGGCTCTGGGACGACCTGTTTGCCCTCTGCCAAAGGCATGGGCTGCGCCTGCTGCTCACGCCCTACGACACCTTCTGGATGTGGCGGCGCTGGGCCCGGCATCCCTACAATCAAGCCTTGGGCGGACCGTGCCAGCGCCGCTCCCAGTGGCTGCTGTGCCCCAGGATGCGGCAGGCAATCAAAAACCGGCTGAGCTTTGCTACCGAGCGGTGGGGCGGGAGCGGGACCCTGTTTGCCTGGGACCTGTGGAATGAAATCCACCCGGCCCACGCCGGCAACGACACGGCCGTATTCCACGAGTTTATCAGCGACATCAGCAGCCACCTGCGGCAGGAGGAATTGCGGCTGCACGGGCGTAGTCACCCCAGACCGTGTCGTTGTTTGGGCCCGTGCTTGGTCAGCACCCGGCCGTGTCGGAGGTGATATTCCGGCACCCGGCCCTGGATTTCGCCTCCACCCACTTCTACGATAAGGCCACTATCGACAACCCGCGGATACGGTGGCTTCGGCCATCTGCACCGGCCAGCTGGTGCGCGAAGCCCTGGCTCACCTGAGTCCGGCGCGGCCTTTCTTCGACTCCGAGCACGGGCCGATTCACGCCTTTAAAGACCGGAAGCGCACCTTGCCCGAGCCGTTCGACGATGAGTATTTCCGCCACATGCAGTGGGCCCATCTGGCCTCGGGCGGGGCGGGCGGCGGCCTGCGCTGGCCCAACCGCCACCCCCACGTGCTGACGCACGGCATGCGGGCTGCCCAGCGTAGCCTGGCCCGTTTCACCGCCCTTATCGACTGGGACCGGTTTAGGCGGCGCAACCTAAACGCCGAGATTCACCTCTCGACGCCCGCTTTTGCTGGCTTTGCCTGCGGGGATGACAACCAAGCGGTAGTATGGCTGCTGCGTCAGGACCAGCGCGACAAGCAGCGGCTGGTACGCAAAACTGCCGGGGCGTTGCCCGTGCAGCTGGTGGTGCCGAGTTTGTCAGCGGGGCCGTACGTCATTACTCTCTGGGACACCGTAGCCGGCCAAGTAGCGGGGCAGGTTTTGGCTGCTGCCGATGCCGCGGGAAACCTGCTGGTGGAGCTGCCGCCCGTGGTTACCGATATTGCCCTGGCCATTACGCCGGCCTAAGGATACTTCGGGCGGCAGATATTTTGCCGACACGGGCCCGAAGTTCTTCCACACACCCTGCCTACAGCTTGCGTATAGCTCTGGGTTTCGCGCTTGTTTTGTTCACCATACCTTACTTCACCTCGCCTTTTTATGTCGCCGCAACTGGGTAAGTTATTCGTCCTGCTGGGGTTGGGTCTGGCGCTTATCGGGGAGTTCTGTGGCTGGGTGGCGGCAGCTTATTCAGCTGGTTTGGGCGCCTGCCCGGCGACATCCGCATCGAGCGGCCCGGCTTCCGGCTGTATTCCCCGCTGGTGTCGATGCTGCTGGTGAGCCTGCTCTTTAGCCTGATTATGTGGCTGGTGCGGCGGCTGGGCACTTAGCGTGTCCGGGAGGGCAGGCGGTAGCGGGTTTGCAGGGAAAACCGGTATACGTCGGTCAGGTTAGTAACAAATAGAGGCTCCAGCTCCCACTGCTGGTTCAGCAGCACCGACGACTGAAAGAAGCCGAGGATAGCATCGTTTCTGGTATCGGCCCCTTTAACTCCTTGCCACTTGCTATTGCTCAGGGCCAAACCGCCCGTCAGCCGGAAGTTTTCTTGCCCAAAGCCCGAGCCAACGCCCATTGTGTTGGTGCCGTCGCCCAGGCCCAGCAGGCCATAGTTCATACTGGTGTGAAAATATAGCACGGAGGGCTTTCCAATCTCGAATAGAAACTGCGGGCGGGCCTGACTTAGTTCTCCTGGTCTGTACGCAAAGTCATAGGCAACATTACCCAGGTGCATTCCTAAGCCTATGCGCATATAGGGTGATGTAACCAGCTCCACATAAGGGCTGACGGCGTACAGGCGGGCCTGGCCCTGTTCGAAGGGCTGGGTATTGAAGTTGCCCTGGCTGTTATAAAGAACGATGGTGTCCTGCAAAGAGCGAAACTGACTGCGGCCGATGCTGGCACTCAGGCCTAGGGTGAGCGTGCCGGCCCGGCCCACGGGCAGGGTGTGAGCCACGCCCAGGGAACCAAGAGTATAGCGTTGCCGGTACTTGCTTACCGGGTAAGGAGTGCCGGAGCAGCCGTAGTAAGGTGTTTCGTAGTACTGGGTGGAGCTGCCTGCCGAGCCGCCCAGGCTAATGGAGGTATAGGCGCGGCGCGGGGCCGCAACCGTTGAATCAGGAGGGGCTGGGACCTGGCTGGTGAGCAGCATGAACAGCGCGGCCAGCCCACCCCGCACCACAAGCTGGCCCCAACCACCGTTGGCGGAGAAAAGCAAAAAACAGGCTTCCAGGGCTACTACCGGTAGTAGGAGCGCCTGTACAACCAACTGCTCGGGCAAGGACAGCCACTGTTCGCCCAGTCCGGCCGTGAGGGCCAGCAGAGCCACTGCCCCGGCCAGGGTGCGGGCCGGTCGGCTGGCCGAAACTGGCTCCGCTGCTACCCCAGCCCGGGGGCGGCGTACCACCCAGGCCCAGAATCCAAGCAGACCCGCAGCTACGAGTAGCAGCGCCAGTTGCACCGGCTTCACCCCGTGCCAGCTGCCGGCTCCGATAACGTCGCCGAGCGGGGCGCGCCAGAATTCCAGGCCAAACCGGCCCGCGGCATACAGCCCCAGCATAAGTAGAAAACGGGTTCCGGCCGGCCACGACTGGCGACGCGTGCGGAAGAGTACCGCAGCAATGCCCAGACAGAGCAGTATTTGGTAGAGCTGACTCGGGTGCACCGCGGCGGAGTGCGCGGCGCCGACGGAAAGCAGGTCTTGTTCTACCTGGGACACAAAAGGCAACGTGCCCGGAGCGTACTGAACGGCCCACGGCAGATGGTCGGGGGCCGCCGTACCAAAGCAGCAGCCAGTAAGCAGGCACCCCAGGCCTTGCACGGCCAGCCCGATTATAAAGGGAAGAGCAAAGGCATCGAATACACCGCGGCCAAAACCAAGCCAGCGCCGCAGCCCGGCCAGCCCGAGAGTGGCCCCGAGCAGGCCACCCAGCACCGAACGCTGCCCCTGGCTCTGACTAAGTCCGTGCTGCCACAGCTGCTGCCAGTCGGCCCCGGAGAGGGTGACGAGCTTGGTGCCCAGAATCAACAGCAGCGAAGAGCCGGCTACCACCAGCAGCCAGGGCCGCAGCGGATACTGGCGGCGCTGGCCTTCCCAGAGCAGCAGCGCCCCGGCCACCCCAAAGCCGAGCAGATAGAATACGGAATAATAATCGTGCGCCAGGGGGGAGGGCAGCAGAATAGTCGCGAGTACAGCAGGGTTCATAGCAATAGGGCAGAGGAAACAGGCAAGTAAGAATTAGCGGGCCCGTTCAGGGAGCTGATAGCGGGCCTGGAGCCGAAACTGGTGCACGTTGTCGAAGTTGCTGGCAAAGTGGGGCTCCAGCAGCCAGTTGGGACTTACCCAGAGCTGGGCCTGCACCACCGGAATAAAGGAAGAGGTAGTGCGGGTCAGGATGCCCGCGTTAACTTCACTATTAACCAGCGCTGACCCCAGCATCAGACGCTGCCGCTTACTGCCGAAGCCTGAGCCCACGCCCACGATGCCGGTGCCATTACCCAGGCCGAGCATGTTGTGGCCGTAGCTCATATGCAGATAAAGTGCGGGTAGGATGCCTAATTCCAGCAGTACCTTTGGCCGGTATTTGCCCAGCTCCATTGGGCGGTACACAAAATCATAACCCAGGTCGCCCAGGTCGGCACCCAGGCCGAAGCGAATGTAGCGGGGCTGGCTGATTTCCAGGTAGGGACTAAGGGCGTAAAGCCGAGCCGTGGCGCCGGGCTCCACGGTAGCCCCGAAAAGCGGGTGTTGCCCACGGCTGCCTGCAGCTCCAGGGTGAGCAAACTTTTCTTCATAATCGGCCAGGTGCGGGCCACCCCGATAGAAGCCAGGCGGTAGCGTTGCTGATATTGCCCCTGCTCATATCCTGCCGGATTGGCATACGAGGAGAAACTGTAGTACTGCCGGGAGCTACCGACCATACCGCCTAAGATGAAAGTAGTAGTGGCCCGCCGCACAGTCGTTGTGCTAACGGAGTCGGGCGGGGCCGCCTGCGCGGGGCCGTAAAAGGCAGAGCCATAAACAGGCACAGGCAAAATTGGTGGTAGTAGCGCATCGGGTTGAATAAGGAATAGTAAGCGCCAGTGCTTACTGATGCTAACATAGCTGGTCCTGCATCCCTTGGCGCGACGAACTTTTTGAAACGCCGGACTTTATAAAATGACAGTATTGTTAGTTTACTATCTGTTTTATAGGGCTTTAATATTACTTCAGTTGACTTTAAAAGCAGGGTAAGTACGCTGAAAACAGACCAGGCACAAATCCTGAATAATACTTCCGGGGTAAGGAAAACTCAGACGGCTTAGGCCAGGATTCTCGCAGCCATCAGCAGTCCTTCACTTACCTGCAACGGGCACAGCCACAAGCGCCGCCGCTATTTCGGCCCGGAATTCGGTGGCTTATCCGGAGCCCGATCTGCTGCTGACCCGGTTGGCCCAGCGTCAGGAAGGTGCCAGCCTGCCACCGGGGCGTCAGCAGGGCCTGGGCCTCCACAAAGCCCGACCAGAGATTTACGCCCGCCGGCAACTCATAGCTTTTTGACCTGGCTGCGCCGACCCGTAATTCCCAGCGGCTGCCGCCAAAGCCCGTACCCAGGCCCAGCCGCTGCTGGGGGTTGCCGGTGCCGTAGCCCAGGTAGTTGTAGTCGGCTTGGGCATACAGCGTTTTGCGTGGGCCAATTCGCAACGACGACTGCACATCGAGCATGCTGATAGAGTCTCCAAAGGTTAGCCTATGATACCCCAGGGTGCCTACCAGCAGGCCTGCCCCAGGCCAAACCAGGGCCGGTCAATTTGGGCATAGGGGTTGATGCTGAGCAACAAGGTGCTTTTCCGCATGCCGGACCCTAGCAGCGGGTCACTGAACTGCGGCGTTTGGCGGTCAGTGCCCACGTGCAGCCGCATGCCCGTTGTTATTTCCGCTTTGTGCACCCGCCCGTCGGGGCCAGCGCCTGGCAGCAGGGTGCGCGACACATCCAGACTAGCCAGCCGGTAACGGTGCCGATACTCGAGCAGGGGAGTGCTGCCCCCGCAGCCCCCATCGGTGTTTTGCAGCCGCTCGAAGGAGCCCGCACTTACGCCCAAGCCCAGGGAGGTGTAAGACGGCCGAGCAGTGCCCGCCGAGTCGGCCGGCGCCTGGCTGCTGAGCACCAGCACCACGCCCACCAGCCCCAGCGGCAGCACCAGTCGCGCCGGGCGAATACCAGCCAGGGAATCAAGCAGAAACCGGCCGGCTTCCAGGGCCAGCACCGCTAGCAGCAGGGTTTTTATTACCAGCACTTCGGGTAACGTCAGGGCGCGGGGGCCCAGCCAGGCAGTGAGGGCCAGCATCAGGGCTACGGCCAGCAAATTGCGGACTGAGCGTTGGCCCGGGACCCGCTCGGGTTGCGGCTCTACGTTCCGGGCCCGGTACAGCAGCCACGCCCACCAGCCCAACGCCAGCGGAGTAAGCACCAGCAGTGTCCACTGCACCTGCTTGAGGGCCAGGCCGCCGTGCCAGCGCATAGCGGAACCGACCTGTTCGCCGGCCGGGTCGCGCCAGAACTCAATGAGGAAGCGCCCAATCAGCAGAAGCCCCAGGTGCAGCAGCCGGCGGCTGCCGCCGGGCCAGTTGCGGTGCCGGGTCAGCAGCAAAATGGCGCCCACCGCCGCGCATACCAGCAGCGTATAAAGCTGGGTGGGATGCACCGGTAGGGAGTGGGCCGCGCCTATCGGAATCAGGCCCCGGTCGGCCTGCACCAGGTAGGGCAGGGTATCGGGGCGGTAGGTAACGCCCCAACTGCTGGCGGTAGGGTGGCCAAAGCAGCAACCCGTAATCAGGCAGCCCACGCTTTGCACCATCAGACCCGCGCACATGGGCAAGACGAAGGCATCGAATACGTGCCAGCTGAAGCCGAACGGCCGCCGCAGGGCCAGCAGCGTGAGTGTGCAGGCCACCGCTCCACCCAGCACGGTGCGGGCCTCCGAGGCCGGCCACTGCCCGGTGCCTAGAAACTGCCGCCACTCCGGGCCGGAAAAGGCCAGCATTTTGGTGCCCAGAATAAAGGTTAGGGTGGTGCAGGCAAGCAGCACCAGCCAGGCCCGCATGGGGTAGCCGCGGCGGTGGCCTTCCCACACCAGCCACACCAGGTTTACGGTGAAAGCCAGCACGTAAAATAACGTGTAGGAATCGTAGCTTGCATGGGCCGGTACCATCCAGGAGAGCAGCGGCAGCAGTAGAAAGTTTGGCATCGGGGAGGGAAAGACGGTGGACGGCCGTTGCCCGTAGCGTCGTGCCGGCAACTCAGCCAATCAAGCTACTTGCTTGAGTCCGAACTTACTGAAACCCCGCCGCTCATTCCTTGCCTAAAACAAAAAATAGTAGACTTTGCCTTATAGTTATGCCTGATTCAATGATTTTATTATCAGTAGTTTACCCTGGAATTATAGGATATTTAAATTGCCGATATAAGCTTGCTAACGTGTAAGCTCAGCTCATTAGCCAACCGCTGCTTCAACGGGCCTTCCAGGTTTAGGCCGACTGTTCCGCAGCTGTAGCCGGGGCCTTGCCATACTGCACGATGTTCTCCACCATGCCTTTGAAAATCACGAAGTGAAACGGGACCAGCGAATACCAGTACAGGCGCCCGGCCAGGCCCTGGGGGCGGAAAGCGGCCAGCTGCTCCAGGGTGTGGGAGCCGTCGGCATTGTCGAGGATGCGGAATTGCAGCCAGGCCTCGCCGGGTAGCTTCATTTCGGCATAGAGCAGTAGGCGACGCCCGGCGCGGTCGGCCACCAGTACCCGCCAGAAGTCGAGCGGGTCGCCGGGGTGCAGGCTAGACGGGGAACGGCGGCCCCGGCGCAAGCCCACGCCGCCCACGGCCTTGTCCATAAAGCCCCGCACCCGCCAGAGCCAGTCGACTTTGTACCAGCCTCGTTCCCCGCCGATGCTCCAAATGTTTTGCAAAACCTCCTCCGGGGCCGGGTAAAACGCAGGGCCTGCCGGTCGGTGAGCATGCCGTGCTGCGGAATCTGGACAAAGTCCATGTAGTTTTTCTCGATAACCCCGCTGCTCACCGCGTCGCTCCAGCTGCTGATTACCTCGTTCTGCTCGATGCGGCTGAAGGCCAGGGCCAGGGCGGCCCGGTAGCTCATGCACTGGTGGGGCAGCACCTGGGTAATGCTGCGCTTGAGCGAGACAATCGTGTCGTTGCGCAGGCTTTCCACCAGGCTCTGGGCCAGGGAAAACGTGGTGCGCGTCACCAGATACAGCCACCACGACGAAAGCCGCGGCGTGAGCACCGGTACCGTGACAATGTAGCGCTGGTAGCCCCGTTCAGCGGCTAGGCCCAGTAGCATCTGCTTGTAGGTCAGCACGTCGGGCCCGCCGATATCGAAGGTTTCGCCCAGGCAGTCGGGGTGGTCGAGCACGGCGAGGAGGTAGTGCATCACGTCGCGGATGCCGATGGGCTGGCAGCGGGAGTTAAGCCAGCGGGGCGTCACCATCACGGGCAGCTTTTCCACCAAGTCCCGGATTATCTCAAACGAAGCCGAGCCCGAGCCAATGATAATGCTGGCCCGCAGCACCGTGACGGTGGCTTGCCGGGCCGTGCGCAGCACCTTTTCCACTGCCTTGCGGGAGCGGAGGTGGGCCGACAGGTTCCGGTCGTTGGCAATGCCGCTGAGGTAAATTACCTGCCGGGCGGTGGTTTGGGCGAGGTAATCGGTGAAGTGGCGGGCAGAAAGCTGCTCGGCGCGGAAAAAGTCTTGGTCGTGCCCGCTCATGGAGTGCACCAGGTAATAAGCCGCCTCAATGTCGCGGGGCAGACTGTGCAGGCTCTCGGGCTGCAGCAGGTCGCAGGCGGCCACCGTTACCTTGGCCAGTAGCCACTCAGGCAGCTCGAAGCGACGTGGGTCGCGCACCAGGCACACCACCTCATGGCCGGCTTCCACCAGCAGGGGCAACAGCCGGCGGCCAATGTAGCCGTTGGCACCAGTGAGCAGGATTTTCATAGGGCGGGGCTAGATGGAGGACGGAGTACTCAACTACAACCCCGGCGGCGGGCTTTGGTTAGAGCTAGCGGCCCGGGCTTTCCGGCTACCTTTGCATTTCCTGCTTTTCTCTGCTCCCCCGTTATGCCCGCTTTGCTTTCTTCCCGTGTCTGGCTTTGGTTATTTGTTCTGGCGCTGGGCGCGGGCCTGCTGGTAGGCCTAGGCAGCTGGGGCGTGGTAGAAAGCAGTGAGGCCCGCTACGCCGAAATCAGCCGGGAAATGCTGGCCTCCGGCGACTGGCTGCACCCGCGTCTGCTCGGGATTCAGCACTTTCACAAGCCCCCGTGACGTACTGGCTGACGGCGGCCGGCATTGCCGCCTTTGGGCCCACAGCCCTGGGGGTGCGGGTGCCGGCGGTGCTGGCCGTGCTGGCCCAGGTGGTGCTGGTGTTTGGGCTGGGCAAGCTGCTGTTTCGGGGAGATGCCCGCCACGCCCTGGCCGCGGCCATTCTCTACGGCACCTTTCCCGTGGTGCTGATTTCGGCCCTCAACGTCACCACCGATGCCTACCTGATGCTCTGGGAATTGCTGGCGGCCTATGGCATATTGCGCTACCTGCACGGGGCGGCTGGCGGTGGTTTTACCTGTTTTGGGTGGGCCTGGGCTTGGCCTTTCTTACCAAAGGGCCCGTGGGCGCAGTGCTGCCGCTGATGGTCGTGGCCGGTCATTATTTCCGGCAGGCTCAGCCCCGGCGGCCTTTTACGGTGCACCACGTCCTGGGGCTGGCGCTGCTGCTGGGCATCGGGCTGAGCTGGTATCTGTATCTGGTGGCCGAAAACAAGGCTTTTCTCGACTATTTCCTGTGGAAGCAGACGGCCGAGCGGTTTGCCAACGCCGACGCCTTCAAGCGGGCCAAGCCGTGGTGGTTTTACCTGGTGCTGGTGCCCGTGGGCAGCCTGCCCTGGATAGTGGCCCTGCTGGTGCAGGCCGGGCGCACGCGCTGGACCGCCGTGCCCCGGCAGTGGCGCAACGTGCTCATTTTCTGGGTGCTGGTGCCGCTGGTGTTTTTCTCGTTGGCCAAGTCCAAGCTGCTGCTTTACCTGCTGCCTATTTTTCCCGGCCTGGCCCTGCTCACGGTCTACTACCTGGGTCAGCTGACCGACGCCGTCCTATACCGCTGGTACGTGGTGATGAGCGGGGTGCTGGCCTTGCTGATGGCCGGGCTCTGTATGCTGCCGGCCTTATCCGTGGCACTAGGCATAACGCTGGAAATCAAACCGCTGACCTCCTTATGGCCCGCTGCCGGCATCGTGGCGCTGGTGCTGCAGCAAATGCTCTGGACCCAGGTGCGGGTGGCGCCCCGGCTGCTGGCTCTCACCGTTATTTTCACCCTCACGCTGCTGCTCACCGCCAAGCCCCTGCTCCACCAAAACCAGCTGGCGGCCAGCAGTACGAGCCCGGTGGCTCAGTGGCTGCAGGAGCATCACCTCGACCAGGGCCAGGTGCTGGTCTACGACGAAATGCTGCCTTCCCTGTCGTTTGAGCTTAATAAAACGCTCATCACCTTGCAGCACGACAACGACGACATCAAGCGCGAAACGCAGTTTGAAACCGATACAAGCTGGCAGAAGCTGCTGGTCGACATGAACGACCCGGCTCAGCAGCCCTACCTCAAAAGCCTGCTCACCCAGCACCCGGTCCTGGTAGTGAAAGGCGAGCTGGAAGACTTCTGGAGCTGGATGCTGCCCTACTTTCCCCAGCACGAGCACCTCGGTCCCTGGACCGTCTACTACAGCGGCTGGAAATAGGAGTAGGTCACCGGGCTCCCTGACAAAACGTCATGCTGAGCTTGCCGAAGCATCTCTACTGTCGAAGTAAAATCAATTACTACTGCGGTAGATATGCTTCGGCAAACTCAGCATGACAGCTGCTTATCTTGATAAAACGAAAATTACCCCACGTACACGGCCTCGGCCTTTTCGCGCAGGTTGTAGTTTGAAGCCATAACCTCGCCGTACGCCCCAGCCGAGCGAATCACGACCAGGTCGCCGCGGCGGGTTTCGGGCATGGCCACTTCCCGGCCGAAGGTGTCGGACGACTCGCAGATGGGGCCTACCACGTCGTAGAGCTGCTTGGAGCCCTGGCTGCTCACGTTCTGAATCTGGTGGTAGCTGCCGTACAAAGCCGGCCGGATCAGCTCGGTCATGCCCGCGTCGAGAATGGCGAAGTTGGTTTGCTGGCTGCGCTTTACGTACAGCACCCGGCTCACCAGCGTCCCACTCTGGGCCACGATGGAGCGGCCCAGCTCCACGTGCACCTGCTGGCCCGGCCGCCGCACCAGGTGCTGCTCGAACATGTGAAAGTAGGCCTCGAAGTCGGGAACTGCCTGGGAGTCGGGGTTGTGGTAGTCAATGCCCAAACCGCCCCCCACGTTGAGGTGGGGAGAGTATGGCCCCGGCCTTCGAGCCAGGTTTGCAGCTCGTTCATTTTGCGGCTCAGTTCCCCGAACACGCTCAGGTTGGTAATCTGGGAGCCAATGTGGGCGTGCAAGCCCACCAGTTCCAGATTCGGCAGGGCGCTGAGCTGGTCGATAACGCCACCCAGGTCATTCAGACTTATGCCGAACTTGTTGGCTTCCAGACCCGTGGTAATGTAGTGGTGGGTGTGGGCATCCACGTTGGGGTTGATGCGCAAGGCCACCCGGGCCCGGCGGCCCTGGGCTCCGGCCAGCTCGTTGAGCACGGCCAGTTCCTCCACCGACTCAGCATTGAAGCACCAGATGTCGGCGGCCAGGGCCAGGTTTATTTCCGCATCCGACTTGCCTACGCCGGCAAAAACTACGTCCTGGGGCGCAAAGCCGGTGTCCAGAGCGCGGTGCACCTCGGGGCCGCTTACGCAGTCGGCACCCAGGCCGTGCTGGCGGATTCGCTCCAGAATGGGGGCATTGGCGTTGGCCTTCAGGGCGTAGTGCACGTGAATGCCGCGGGAGCGGGCGGCCTGCTGTACTGCCGTAAGGGTCTGATCCAGCAAGGCTAGGTCGTAGAGGTAAAAGGGCGTGGGCCGCGTGGCGGCGTCTGCCGGAAGAGCAAAACTCATGTACTAACTATTAAAAGAACTACCCCGCAAAACCCGGGTGGAAAACCTTATTGCACTACCGCCCGCTGCTGAAACAGGCCTTCGTTGAGCGCCTGCAAAGCCCGCTTTTTGTTGCTGGTATGAATCAGAATGCTGATGTTGTTGGGCGAGCCGCCGTAGGAAATCATGCGCAGCGGAATGTCCTTCAGGGCGTTGAAAACCAGCCAGGCCGAGCCATTGTTTTCCTGAATCAGGTTGCCCACCAGGCACACAATGGTTTGCTGCTCATCTACTTCCACGGTGCCAAAGCTGCGCAGATCTTCCAGGATTTCCGCCAGGTGCGTCGCGTCGTCAATGGTCAGCGACACGGCTACTTCCGAGGTCGTAATCATGTCGATGGGCGTGCGGTAGCGCTCAAATACCTCGAACACGCTGCGCAAAAAGCCGTGGGCCAGCAGCATCCGGCTCGACTTGATCTTGATGGCCACCAGGCCGTCCTTGGCGGCTACGGCCTTGATGGCCTCGTTGCCGGTGCGGGTCGAAATCAGGGTGCCGGGCGCTTCGGGCTGCATCGTGTTGAGCAACCGCACCGGAATGCCGTGCTTGGCCGCGGGCAGAATCGAGCTGGGGTGCAGAATCTTGGCCCCGAAATACGCCAGCTCGGCCGCCTCGTCAAACGACAGCTCCCGAATCGGGTAGGTGCCTTCCACTACGCGCGGGTCGTTGTTGTGCAGCCCGTCGATGTCGGTCCAGATCTGGATTTCCTCGGCGTGGGCCGCGGCTCCAATCAGCGAGGCGGAGTAGTCGGAGCCCCCGCGCTTGAGGTTGTCGATGTCGCCGTTGGCATTGCGGCAGATGTAGCCCTGGGTGATAAACAGCTGCTGACCGGCGTGCGGGGCCAATACCTGGGCCAGGTGCTCCTCGATAAAGTCGCCGTCGGGCTCGTCGTTTTTGTCGAGGCGCATGAAGTCCAGGGCCGGCAGCAGCACGGCTTCCTCGCCCAGCACGCGGGTGTAGTAGCGGTGAAACAGCAGGGTACTCAGCAGCTCACCCTGGGCCAGAATGACCCGCTCCCCGGAAGCCGACAGTGGGTAGCGCGTCAGGTTGAAGATGGTTTTGAAGGCCGTATCGAGGTGGCTGATAGCCTCATTGGCAACTTCCGCGTCGGGGAGCAGCTCCCGGGCCACAATCAGGTAGTGCTGGCGCAGAATCTCGGTCTGGTAGGTGGCCGCCGTGGTTTCGCCCTCATACAGCAGCTTGGCAATGTTGACCAAGGCATTGGTCGTGCCCGACATGGCCGAGAGCACAATGATGCGGGGCTCCGAGCCCTGGATAAGTGCGGGCAAAGCGCGCATGCGCTCAGCTGAACCGACGGAGGTGCCGCCAAACTTTAAAACTTTCATCAGTGAAAAACGGGGTTAACCAAAAAATGAACGGGGCGGAGAGGCTGGTAGGAGAAGCACAAACAAAAAGCGCCGGTCTGGGGAAGACCGGCGCTTGATGCTTATGGGGAGGGTAGCATGAAGAAGTGCGACGGTCAGGTCGAGGGCCGTTTGAAGCATTTCTTCAGCATCACGTTTTTGGCTTCCATTGGCTTGGCCACGGCGGTACGGCCAGCCGAAGCCACCGAAAATGCCGAAGAAAAGCCAAAGTAAAACGTGTTCATGTGCAGAAAAGGGGAGCAGCGGAGTACCGCTGGCAGGTATTAACGGCTGCAAGTACGGGCAGGATTTGGAAATAATCTACATCCCGGCCCTAAATTTTCTTATCCTGGCAACAGAAGCAGATTCCAAGACGCAAAGTTAGCTTTGCCCGCCCTAGGCCTGGCTTCATCAAAACAGCCGGGCCGGTTGCCACCTCCGCTTTCCGCTTTTCGATGCCCGACTGGAAAAATCCGCAATACCTGCTGGCCGGTAACGCCCGGCAGCAACGCGCCTACACCATATTGCACGACCTAGCCGTGTGGAGCGTACTGCAAGGCTTTGACCCGATGCTGGCCGGGACCGTGCCGCTGGATATAGACCTGGCCGACAGCGACCTGGATATCATCTGCGAGGTGAAGCCAGGGGCGTGGCTGCCGTTCAAAAGCCTGCTGGCGCAGCACTACGGCCACCTGCCGGAGTTTCGCCTGGCCGAGTTTTCGGTGGGGGCCGGGTCTCCATTGTCTGCGGCTTTCGCGCGGCCGGGGTGGCCGTGGAAGTGTTTGGGCAGAATTTGCCCACCGCCCAGCAAAACGCCGTGCGGCATATGCTGGTGGAACACGCTATTCTGCAGGCTGGCGGCGAGGCGTGGCGGGTAGCGGTGCGCGGTCTTAAGCAGCAAGGCCTGAAAACCGAGCCGGCCTTTGCGCAGCTCTTGGAGTTGACCGGTAACCCATACGAGGCGCTGCTGGAGGTAGAAAGCTGGCCCGCCGAGGTTCTGTGGGAGCGGCTGGCCACCTACCGGCTGCCACCGAATACGTAAGAAAAACGCACAAAGAAGCCCGAACGCACTGCGTTCGGGCCAGCCGTTGCTATACCAGACGTACTTACTGGAAGCTCACCGTGGCCGTATCGTTGGTAAAGCGAATGTCCCGGGTCCGGACTTCGGATTCCTGATCCTGAAAAGTACAGGTGTAGCCGTCAGGCTGGCAGACCCGGTTGGAGGTGACTTTGGTAAACTGGTACACTCGGTCGGGTAGCACCTTGATGGTTTTAGTGAAGGAAATAGCTTGGTTTTTCTTATCCATATCGGTGAAAATGTCACCGTTGAAGATGCCTGTTTCACCCGTCTGGTTGCCGCTGATGAAAGTGAAATAAATATCTGACTTGCCTTTCTTGGTGGTATTGGCTCGAATGGTTACCGTTTTGTAGGGTGTAGCCTTGTAATCAATCTGGTTGTGTTGGCCGGCTTTCACGTCCTCGCCAAGCTCGAAGCTGCTTACCATATAGTCCGGAGTGGAAGCCGGGCGCAGCGAGTAGCTGCCGGTGGTTAGGGCGTTGAAGGCCACTTTGTAGTTGCCGCTGGCGTCGGTAATAGCGTTGGTAACCGAGTCTATGCGGGACCCCATGCATAGCCAGCAGCCCTGGGTTCGGTCCACCTCCAGCCGTATTCCCGCCACCGGCTGGGCGGTGTACTTGTTGGTTATAGTGCCCTCTACCACGGTGTAGACCTCCTTGTTCTTCGAGCAGGCCAGGGTCGTTAGCAGCAGCACCACGCCGCCCAACACTCGGGTTGGTAACGTATTCATCGGCATAAGCAGGATAAGTAAATGATTGGACATACACCCCAGCAGCCGGCCGCGGCACTCAAGCCACGCCGGCAACCACGTAGTAGACCCACAAAATCTACTGAGGGTTGTCAGGCACGCTGATTTTATCAATTAACCAGCGGCCATCGGCTTGCTGCGAAAGGTCGAAGTCTAGGCCGGCCTGGTAAGTTTCGTGCTGGGGGCCGCGGACCTGTACGTGGGCGTGCGCGCCTTGCTGCTGGGTAACGATAAACTTGCCGGCCTGTAAATCGGTGGCGGTTTCCTCGGCTTCCTGGGTCAGGAGCAGAAAGTCGTAGTCGAAGCCGGCGGGCGGACCGTCGTTTTGCGGGTGCAGGCGCAGCGTGTCGTCGTAGCGGCGGAAGTAGGCTCGCCACTGAGCCAGGTAGGCCGGCGAAACCGTGCCACTTTGCTGCACGGCCCGCAGCCATTCCTCTGTACCAGGAAAGTCGACGGCGTAGAACTTGGTCGAGTCCGAGGCCTCTGAATTCAACACGAAGTTGCCGGGCAGGCTGTCGGCCTTCTGAATATACCAGGTCACAAACCGCCGCACGGTTTGGGCAGGCGCCGGCTCGGTTGCCGGAGTCGTACTGGCCGCCGCGGGGCTGGGCGGCAACGCCTGCGCCGTTTCCGGGGCCGATGCTGGCCCGTTGCAGGCAACTACGCCGGCCAGTACAACACTGTATAGCAGCTTTTTCATCAAGAACAGACGAAGGGTAACTGGTTACCGTACGGGCTTGGGAATGACCGGCAGGCTCTCGTGGCCTTCGGCATCTACGGAGGCTACGCCGAAGATGAAGTTGTCCTTGCTGTGGGGCAAATCGGCGGTGGTGGTCGTGACGGGGAAGCGCTGCTGCCACACCGGGGAGGAGGTTTCGCGCATCAAAACCACGTAGCTGGCGGGCTTCTCACCCACTTTAGGCGCGTCCCATTTGAGCTCGGTGCGGTTGGTGAGCTTGGCCGTGAGCACGCCCACATTTTCGGGGCACTGGGAGCCAGGGCCAGACTGGCCATGGTCGCCAGGTTTACGCCGGTGTTTTTGCGCAGGTACTCGTAGTCCACAAACTCGGGCAGGTCACCGTACTGAATGTTGTTTTCGGTGCGCAAATCCTGGTGCTGGTGGTTGAAGTTCTCGTTGACCTCGGTGTAGCGCACGGCGGCAAAGCCCTGCTGGTTGAAGGGCGTATGGTCGCCGCCGCGCAGAAACCGGTCGGGGCGGTACTCCAGCAGCACGCCAAAGTCGTTGACGTACTGCTCACAGGTGGTTTTGCTGTAGCGGGCCAGCTGCCGGCTAGGCGCGTCGTTTTCGCTGCTCAGGGTGCGGCGCAGCTTGGCTTCGTCGGCGGTTTCGGTGGCCGGCACCCCTTCGCTGAAGATGCGGATGTGCTTGTTGTCGGAAATCTCCGGGTCGTAGCCTTTGGAGTTGCCCACGATGTCATTGTTGAGCATGCCCACCAGGTTCCAGCCTTCTTTTTTGGCCCGTTTGGCTAGGTGGGTCGAGCCGTAGAGGCCCTGCTCTTCACCCTGCACAGCCACGAAAATGAGCGTGCATGGGTACTGCTTCTGCGACATGATGCGGGCCATTTCCATAACCAAGGCCACGCCCGAGGCGTCGTCGTTGGCCCCTGGCGCGTCGGCGGTGGCGTTCATTACGTCCGTCACGCGGGAGTCGAGGTGGCCGCTGACGATGAACACCCGGGTATCGGTGGGGTCGGTGCCGGGCAGGGTGGCCATGACGTTGGCCATGATGACGGGCTTATCGATGCGGCGGCCGTCGGGCTTGACCAGGAAGGTATCCTGCTCCACTTTGAGGCGGCCACCGCTGGCCTTGCTGTACTTGCGAAACTCACTTTCGACCCAGTTGCGGGCCGCCCCGATGCCGCGCTTCTTGCTTTTGGTGTCGCTCAGGGTGTGGCGGGTGCCAAAGGACACCATTTTGCGGATGTCCTCTTCCAGGTTTTTGGCCGAAATGGCTTCCACCATCTGCTTGATGGCGGGGTCGGGAGCTGGGACGGGAGCGGTGGTTTGGGCAAAAACGAAGGCCGGAGCGAGGCTGGCCGAAAGCAGGAGCGCGAAACGTAGGTTCATGGAGCGGAAGGGCAAGGAAAAGCAGAGCAGCGCGAAATAGTCGCGGTGGAAATACAGTACGAAAAGTACGGCCCCGCTGCTTAATAATGGCCAGGAGCCGCAAACTTACACCACAGACACCAGGGCGCTGGCCGCGTTGCCTCCAAAGCCCGCCGCATTGATGAGTACCCGCCGGATGGGGCGGGTAGGGACCGGTGTGAGGTCGGTGGGGAAGGGTGGGGCTGGCCAGTGCTGAGAGGTCAGGATCTGGCAGGCAAAGTCCAGGCTAAGAGCCGCGGAGGCTCCCAGGGTGTGTCCTATACGCCACTTGTTGGACACCAAATCAGGCTGGTTTTCCCCGAATACAGCTTGCAGGGCCCGGCGCTCGGCCGCGTCGCCAGCCGGGGTGCCGGGGCTGTGCAGCACCACCGCATCGACGGAGGCTGGAGCGGTGCCGGCCTGGCGCAGGGCTTCGCGCATGGCGGTTTGGAAGTGTTGGCCGTCAGGGGATAAGCCGGTTTTGCTGCCAATGGCTTCGAAGCCAAAGCCTACGGCTTCAAGGCATAGCAGAGGAGTAGTGGGGTGCCGGGCCTGCTCGGCGGCAAGGGCGACGCGGCTGACTTTTTCGAGGGCAAAGATGGCGGCGCCTTCGCCCAAGACGAACGTAGACGGCTTGCCGGCACCGGGGCGGCAGGGAAACTCGGAAGCGGAAAAGAGGGAATAGATGCCCAGGGCCTGCATCTGGGCCAGGGTGAAGGCGGTGAGAGGGGCTTCGGTTCCACCGGCCAGGAAGCGCTGGGCCATGCCGGCGCGCAACCAGGCCAGGGCGTTGCCCAGGGCCTGGAAGGCGCTGCTACAGGTGCTGGAGTGGCTTAGGGCGGCCCCGCCGGTGGTGCCCGCGTCGTAGGCTACCCAGCTGGCAACGTTGCCCAAAGTGGTAAGCGGGGAGGCGGCGACGGGAACGGTGCCCTCAGTCAGGAATTCGTGGTGGAACTGCTCCAGCCGGCCGGTGGCCCCGCGGGAGGAGCCAATGCTGACGGCGAGCGAAGGGGTGGCGGCTTGCGGCAGAAGGCTGTCAGTGTGCGGCTGAAGGCTGTCGCCTTGCGGAACATAACTGTCGGCCTGCGGGTGCTGGCTGTCCGTGTGCGGGAGCAAAGTGGCGGGCTGCGGGTGAAGGCTGTCGGCTTGCGGCCGCTGTCTGTCACCTTGCGGGTGAAGGTTGTCGGGGTGTGGCTGCTGTCTGTCGTCTTGTGGACGCAATCTGTCGGCTTGCGGGTACCAATTAGCTTCGGTAGTGGCCTGGCGGGCGGTTAGCAGAGCCAGCAGGACGGTGCGGTCGAGGGGGCGGTAGGCCGAGTGGCTGCGGCGCAGGGCCGATAGGGCAGCTTCGGCCGCCGCGGGTAGGGCAGCCACGGGCGGGCCACTGGCGTGGGCTGTGAACGAAGAGTTAGCCACGGCTGGGGCTGGCTCCAGACCCAGGGCCGAGACCCGGCCCCGGCCGCGGATGATAATCAGGGAGTCCGCAGGGAAATTAGTCATGCAGGATTTCGGGCAGGTTGGGGCGGGGGTGAAGTCGAGGACCAGCTCGCGCATGCGGCGCAGTACGGTGTAGAGCAGGCTCAATTCCTCGTCGGTAGTGCAGTAGGGAGGCAGCAGGTAAACCACGTTGCCCAAGGGGCGGAGCACGACGTGGTGGTCGAGGGCGAGCTGGTAGAAGGCGTCGCGCAGGCGGCTGAAGTAGCTGGTGCCTTCGCCAGGGTCGTACTCGACGGCCAGGATGGTGCCGCGGTGGCGGACGGCCCGAATGCCGGGCTGGCCCTGGATTTCGAGGCGGAAGGCGGCGTGGGCAGCCTCGATGCGCTGCCGCTGTTGAGTGCAGAGCTCGGCCCGGGTAAGCTCCAGGCTGGCCAGGGCGGCGGCGCAGGCTACGGGGTTGGCAGTGTAGGAATGGCCGTGAAACAGGGCGCGCATCTTGTCCTGGCTCAAAAATGCATCATAGATGGGGGCCGCGCAGGTGGTCAGGCCCATGGCCAGGGTGCCCCCAGTGAGGCCCTTAGAAAAGCACATGATGTCGGGCTGCTCGGTGAGCAGCTCCGAGGCAAACAGCGGCCCGGTGCGGCCGAAGCCGGTCATGACCTCATCGGCAATGCCGAGCACGCCGTGCTGATGGCAGCGGCGCAGCAGTTCGCTCAGGATTTCGGGCTCGTACATCACCATGCCGGCCGTGCCCAGCACGAGGGGCTCGAAGATGAAGCCGGCCACGTCGGGGCGCAGCAACAGGGCATCGAGCTGGGCCAGGGTCTGAGCTTCGCTGCCGGGCACCGGTACATCCAGGAATTCCACGTTGAAGAGCAGGGGCCAGAAAGGCTGGGTAAAGGCGCCGCGGCTGCTGACGGCCATGGCCCCGAAGGTGTCGCCGTGGTAGGAGTCGCGGAAGCAGAGGAAGGTGCGGCGCTCGGGCTGGCCCTGGTTGTGAAAGTACTGCAGCACCATTTTCAAGGCCACTTCCACGGCCGTGGAGCCGTTGTCGGAGTAAAACACCCGGGCCTGGTTGGCGGGCAGCAGGGAAAGAAGCTCTTCGGCCAGCTCGACGGCGGCGGGGTGGGTGAAGCCGGCAAACAGCACGTGCTCCAGGGTGCTGAGCTGCTGACTGACGCGGGCCGCAATGTGGGGATGGGCGTGCCCGTGCAGGTTGACCCACCACGACGAAATACCGTCGAGGTAGCGGGTGCCGTCTTCGGCCACCAGCCAGCTGGCTTCGCCCCGCACGATGGGAATGGGCAGGGGCGCGGTCTGCATCTGGGTGTAGGGGTGCCAGAGGACAGCGTGGTCACGCTCGGCGAGGGAGAGGTTCATGGGGTGGGGTGATGGGCTTATTGGTTGTCACGGCGAGGCCAGAGGCCGAAGCAATCCGTCCTCTGCGCAGGTAGTCACGACCTTTTACCAGCAAGCCCTTTATTTTAAGTTGGAGTAAAGAGCTTGTCACTTCAGGCAGCTTAGTACATTTCAGAGGACGGATTGCTTCGCGCTGCTCGCAATGACACGAGGGTTAAATGACGGGTGGCTTACCGGCCGAACCAGGTGCGGAACTCCGCGGCGTAGCGGCTTACTACGGCGGGGGTTATTTTGATTTCAAGGCGTATGCGAGGCATGATGGGGACGCCGGTGTGCTGGGTGATGAAGTCTTCGGTGGCGGGGTTGGGTTCCCCATTGAAGATCAGGCCGCGGACTCGCAGCCCGCGCCGCTCCAGGGCTTCGAGGGTGAGCAGGGTGTGGTTGATGCTGCCCAGGTAGTTGCGCGACACCACAACGACCTCCAGGCCCAGGGGCTGAATCAGGTCGGCCAGGAGCAGGCCGGGGGCCAGGGGAACGAGCAAACCGCCGGCGCCTTCCACAACCAGGTGATTGTCGGTGGCGGGCAGCTGAAAGGCTTCGGCCTGGATGGTGATTTGCTCGGCGGCGGCGGCCATGTGGGGCGAGGCGGGCAGCTGCAGACGGTAGGCTTCGGGGTGGAAGCAGGAGCGGGCATTGCTAACCAGGCTGCGGACCGTGGCCGTATCGGTAGTTGGTTCGAAGCCGGCCTGCACGGGCTTCCAGTAGTCGGCCTGCAGGGCTTCGGTCAGGATTGCAGCGGCCAGGGTTTTGCCCACGTCGGTGCCGATGCCGGTGACAAACAGCCGCTGGGGAGAGGTAAGAGGAGAATTCATACGACAGGAAATACCGGTTGACCGGGCCGTTGTTTGGGCTCGGCCACTATTCTTGTTGGCGTTAGCCGACTTGACTCAGGCCCTGGGCCAGGGCATCAAGCTCCGCCTCCGTGTTGTAGCTGTGTAGAATCAGGCGGAGCCGCTCGGTGCCGCTAGGCACGGTGGGCGCCACAATGGGCCGCAAATCGAAGCCGGCCTGCTGCACAGCTGAGGCCACGGCCCGCACCCGCTGCGGCCCCGGTTCGGCCAGAAACAGGGGGTGAATGACGTGGCTCCCAGGGCCCACGCGTAGGCCGGGTACGGCGGCTAGCCGGGCGCTGAGCTGGCCCGACAAGTGAAATAGCTGTTGCCGCTCGGCGTGCAGGCGGGGAAGCAGGTCGTAGGCTGCCGTCAGGGTCAGAATGGACAACGGGGCCAGGGCCGTGGTAAACATGAAGGGCCGGCTGGTATTGAGCAAGAACTCCCGCAGCACGGCCGGGCCCACCACGGCCGCCCCCTGGCTGCCCAGGGCTTTGCCAAAGGTGACGATGCGGGCCAATACCTGTTCTTCCAGCCCGAGCTCCACGACCAGCCCTTCCCCGTTGGGCCCGTAAATACCGTTGGTATGCGCCTCATCCACGACTAGATGCAAACCGCGGGCGGTGCAGAAAGCCGCCAGCTCTTGCAGCGGGGCCTGGTCGCCGTCCATGGAATATAGGGCTTCCACGGCCACGAAAACTTCCCCGGTAGCGCGTTGCAGGCGCTTTTCAAGGTCCGAGAGGTCGTTGTGGCGGAAGCTGTAGGCCGTGGCAAAGCTGCTGCGGATACCGTCCTTGACCGAGGCGTGACTGGCCGAATCGTAGAGAATCGTGTCGCCGCGCCGGGGCACGGCCCCGAAGAAACCCAGGTTGGCCGTGTAGCCCGAGTTGAACAGCAAGGCTGACTCAGCCCGGTGAAACGTGGCCAGCCGGGTTTCCAGGGCTCCGGCGGCGGCCGAGTTGCCGGTAAGCAGGCGGCTGCCGGTGCTGCCTGCCAGCCATTCGGGTTCCTGCACCGCCTGTTGCAAAGCCGTGTGCAGGGCACCCGAGCGGGCCAGGCCTAGGTAGTCGTTGGAGCTAAAGTCGACGCGGCCCGGGGTGGTTACCGTGAGCTGCCGCCGGGTGCCATCGGCCGCACGCTGTTCCAGCTGCTGGGCTAGGCGCGTGAGCAGGGGCGAAGCGGGAGCAGGCATCAGCGCGGGATGTGGAAGTTAGACGGCAAATCGGTCGGCCGACAGCCACACGGTGCCATCCTGCCCAAAGGTGCGGGCCGTGATGACCACCCACTCGAAATCAACCTCGACCCGGTCGCCGACGGCGGGCAGCACGCCGTGGCGCTGCACGACCAGGTTGATGGCCGAGCCAATCTTGTCTTCCAACTCACCGATAATGTCTTGGGCCTGCAGTGAATCGTGCTGCTCCCGCAGGGATTCGGCGTATTTATGGTCCAGGTTCAGGTCAAATTGAATATTCATCAGGGAAAGGTGCTGAAGTAATAAAAGGCTATAGTGCGCCACGCAGAAACGGCCGGAGCCGGTACAGCCGAAGAATCTCTGTCGCTTCGTTGTGTTAAAACAGGCCGTCATGTCGACCAGCGGGAGGCATCTCGCGTGCAGTGCTATTCAATTAAGATTGCAACATCTGCACGCGAGATGTCTCCTCTCTGCTTGACGCGCAGAATGGTCGACATGACAGTCCGATGATTACACCAGCTGCTTGCCCAGCACGGTGGCGCCTTCGGGCACGTCTTTGAAGGCTTTGCGGGGCTTGAGGCCCAGCAAGTCGAACATCTGGCGGTCGGCGTCGAAGTCGGGGTTGGGCGTGGTCAGCAGCTTTTCGCCGGAGAAGATGGAGTTGGCACCGGCTAAGAAGCACAGGGCCTGCTCACTTACGGGCATTTCCTGCCGGCCGGCCGAGAGGCGCACCATGGTGCCGGGCATCAGGATACGGGCCGTGGCAATCATGCGCAGCATTTCCCACACGCTCACGCGGGGCTGCTCGGCCAGGGGCGTGCCTTCCACGGGTACCAGGGCATTCACCGGCACGCTCTCGGGGTGGGCGGGCAGGGTAGCCAGGGTGTGGAGCATGGCCACACGGTCCTCGTCAGTTTCACCCAGGCCGATAATGCCGCCCGAGCACACCGAAATACCCGCTTTGCGCACGTGTTCCAGGGTGTTGAGCCGGTCGTCGTAGGTGCGGGTGGTGATGATTTCGGAGTAGTGCTCGGCACTGGTGTCCAGGTTGTGGTTGTAGGCGTAGAGGCCGGCCTGCTTGAGGCGCTCGGCCTGGTACTCGTTGAGCATGCCCAGGGTGCAGCACACCTCCAGGCCCAGCTCGTTTACCTGCTCTACCATGCCCAGCACCCGGTCGAAGTCGCGGTTGTCGCGGATTTCGCGCCAGGCGGCACCCATGCAGAAACGGGTCGAGCCTGAATCCTTCGCGCGCTGGGCGGCGGCAATAACTTCGGTATCGGGCAGCAGCTTGTGGGCCTGCACGCCGGTGTGGTAGCGGGCGGCCTGGGGGCAGTAGGCGCAGTCTTCGGGGCAGCCGCCAGTTTTGACGCTGAGCAAGGTGCACACCTGCACTTCGCCGGTGGCCTGATGCTGCTTATGTACGGCCGCGGCCTGGGCGACGAGCTCCAGGACAGGCTGATAATAAAGGGCTTTTACTTCGTCGAGGGTCCAGTCGGTACGGAGCATGGTGGGGAGTTCAGTTGGAAAGGGAGAAGGGCCGGACTCGAAGAGCGAGTAGCTGGCCCCGTTGAAAGTTGAGCTTGGGGCCGCAAGTTACGCGAGAAGCCGATTATCTGCGCCGCTGCGGGGTGCGAGCTGCCAAATACGGCCGTTTTTCCGGCCCACAATTTCCGTTCGGCCAGCGGCGGCTTTCATTCAGCCAGCAAAACCAAGCCCTTCGCCCAGTCGGCGCGGAGGCTGAGTAAGCACGGCAGTAGGTTTGGACTTTCTGACCTACAGTTCTCCTCACCGAATGCAACAAATTTATCCCGTACTACTAGCGGCAGCCCTGCTGCCTGCCGCACCTGTGGCAGCTGCTCCCACCGGGAGCGGCACCCCGCAGCGCCCTTCTACCACTAAGGCGGCTGCCAAGCGCAAGCCGGTCGTGCGTAAAACCGTACACAATGCACCCGACCCGGCCGAAGCTACCGTGGGCGGCGTAGTGCTCACCAATACCGGCGACCCGCTGCCCGGGGCTACCATCTTCATCAAGGGCACCTTCATCGGCACCAGCACCGACCAGCTCGGCAAGTTCAACCTCAATGCCTCCTTCGACAACGGCCCGGTGGAACTGCTGGTGGCCTACGTGGGCTTCGAAACCCAGCTAGTAAAACTCACCAACCGCGACAATCTGCTGAGCGTGGTACTGGCCCCCAGCGCCACCCTGCTGAACGAAACCGTAGTATCGGCCTCGCGGGTAGAAGAAAACATCCTGCGGGCCCCCGTCACTATCGACAAGGTGTCGGCGCGGCAAATCGAGCGGATCAGCACGCCGGAGGTGTTATCAGCGCTGGGTCAGCTGCCGGGGGTGGACGTGAACTCGGCCTCGATGCTGTTTACCAGCGTGAGCACGCGCGGCTTCAACACGGCCAAGAGCGAGCGGGTGATTCAGCTGGTGGACTACATGGACACGGCCCTGCCGAGCTTGAACCTGAGCCCGGGCAACCTGGTGGGCATTCCCGAGCTGGACATGGAAAGCATTGAGCTCATCCACGGCCCGGCCTCGGCTTTGTACGGGGCCAACGCCCTGAGCGGGGTCATTTTGTTCAACTCCAAGGACCCGTTTGTGTACGACGGGCTGAGCGTGCGTTTGCGCGGCGGGGAACGAAGCTTGCTCGACGGACAGGTGCGCTACGCCAAAAAACTGGGTGAGAAATTTGCCATCAAGCTTAACGCCAGTGCCTTCCAGGCCAACGACTGGATTGCCGACAACCGGGAGGCGGCTAGCTTCTCGACCAACGCGGCGGGCTCCCCGCTGGGCTACGACGCAGTGAGCAGCTACGGGGAAATCAGCAACGTTTTCTCGCCTTACCAGAACCGGCCCGCCACCGGCACCACGCCGGCCTACAAAGTAAACCCAGAGCTTTACGGCAAGACGGTGTACATGCCCGGCTTCACGGAGGCCGAGCTGATTGGTCCCGACCAGAAAACCAAGTCCTACCGCCTGCAAGGAGCCGTGTCGTACCTGATTAAGGACGATTTGAAGCTGACCCTGGAAGCCAAGCGCGGCGTGGGTACGTCTACGTACCAGAACCAGAGCCGCTTCCGCATCAAGGGCCTGGGCACCAACCAGTACCGGGCCGAGCTCAAGAGCTCCAAGGGCTTTATCCGCGCCTACTCCACCGAGGACTTCACCGGCAACAGCTACGAGCTGACCCAGCTCAGCGCCCAGCTCCAGAACTCGCCAACGGCGGAGGGCGGCAGCACGAAGTACACTCAGCAGTATTTCTACACCTTCAACCAGGCCTACACCCAGGCCCGCTCGGCCAACATGAGCGTGGAAGCCGCCCAGGTAGCGGCCAAAGCCGCCGCCGACGCCACCCAGCTCAAGGCCTCGGACCCGCGCTTTGCCACCCTGCGCGACAAGATTTCCAACGACGACCAGCCCGGCCGCGGCGCCCAGCAGAACTTCAACTCGTTCCTGAACGACATCAGCGCCCAGCGTAGCTTCAAGCTCTCCGATGCCGGCACCGACCTGATTCTGGGGGCGCGTACCGCGAATACCGCCTGGGCTCGGGCGGCAAGCTGTTTGCCGATACCGACGGGCAGCGCATCCGCAACTATGAGTACGGCGCCTACACCCAACTCACCCAAAGCCTGCTGGACGACCACCTGAAGCTGGCCGTGGCCGGTCGCATCGACTTCTTCCAGAACTTCGACCCCTCATTCTCGCCCCGGGCTTCGGCCGTGTACTCCTTCGGGAAAGACAAGCAGCACAACTTCCGGGCTTCCTACGGCCAGGCGTTTCGCAGCCCGTCCCAGACCGACCAGTACCTGCGCTCCGACGTGAATACCTTTATTCTGCTGGGCAACCTGCACGGCTTCCAGGGCTATAGCTTCACCAACGCCGAGGGCAAATCCTACACACCCGGCACCTCGTTGGCCGGCTACGAGCTGACCGTGGAGAAGCTGAAGCTGGAGCGCGTAAACACCGTGGAAGTAGGCTACAAAGGCGCTATTGTTCCCAATGTGTACGTGGACGCCAGCTACTTCCGCTCGCGCTACAACGACTTCATCGGGGGCACGGCCTTCGTGGGCAACGTGGATGGCACCCGCCCCACGGCTGCCCAGGTAAATGCCGCTATTCCTTCCAACTTCACCGACGGCAACGCCTCCCCGGCCCGGATTATCTACGCTTCCTACAACAGCAACCAGGAAGTGCGGACCCAAGGCGCCACGCTGGGCCTCACGTATTACGCCCACAAGGCCTTCAACGTGGGAGGTAATTACTCGCTCAACGTGCTGGACCGCAGCAACCTGCCCAGCGGCTTCCGCACTTACTTCAACACGCCCAAGCACAAGTACAACCTCAACGTGGGTGGCACCGTGCTCAAGAGCCTAAGCTACTCGGTGAATTACCGCTGGGCCCAGGGCCACCGGCAGGAGATGCCCTTCGCCTCGGGCACCATCCGCGACTACAGCTCCACGGATGCCTACCTGGGCTACACCGTGCCCAAGCTGGCTACAACCCTGCAAGCCGGCGTCTCGAACCTGTTCGATGCCAATAACACCCAGATTATCGGCGGCCCGCAGATTGGGCGCCTGGTTTTCCTGGGCGTGCTGGTGAACGTGAAGTAAGCCTGAGGCTTCTCTGACGAATAAAAAAAGGCCCCGCCGGTATCGGCGGGGCCTTTTTTTATGGAGTGAAATCTTGTGGTGAAAGACAAGGCTTAGTAGGCGGCGCCGTCTCCACCGCAGGCGCCCCGGGTGTAAGTTGTGACACCGGCTTTAGCGGCGTAACAGGCATTGGAATAGGTTACCCCGTTGGCACATACCGGGTCGTACACATCCAGGCACTGGTAGTCGTCGCCTTTGGCGTTGGCGCTGGAGTGGGCGGTTACGGGAGCCGGAGCAGCAGTTTCCTTGGAGCAGGAGGTGCCAGCGAATAGCAGCAGGGCGAAAACGGCTAATTTTTTCATAATAGATGAAAGTGAATAAGATGAGTGGATAAGGTGAATTGATACGGCAATAAAAGGCAAATTGAATATAGAATCCTAGGTCATAGTTGCTCCCATTGTGACATACCCCGGGGCCGCTACCCCAGCGTGGGCGTAGACGGCTCAGGCGTGGCGGGAGCATCGTGGCTGCCCAGCCGACTGTCGCGGGTGTTTTTCTGCACGGCAATGGAGGCAAACAAACTCAGCATAAAGGCCATGGCGTAAAAGCCTTTTTCGCTGAGCGTGAGCCGGGCGTTCCACAAGCCCACGGTGAGCAGCAGCACGGCCGAGAGGGTGGCAAACCAGCACAACCCGTAGTAGATGGAGGTAGCCGGAATGCCCTCCAGCTGGTCGCGCACGGTCTTTTGCAGGGATACGGCCGCAAACAGGCCGTAGAGCAGGATGGTGAAGTAGTAGCCCTTTTCGTTGAGCGGCATCGTCGCGTTCCACAGGCCCACGTTGTAGGCCACCATGCCCGCCAGCAAGGCTATCCAGGAGGCACCGATAAAGGCATTGGAAGGTTTCTGGGTCATTGCAAAAAGTGTAGAATGAATAGAAGAATAAGGCGGCTTGACTTGCTAGAGCGGCCGTTCAAACCTACTCATAAGTTTGTAGCATCAATAAGGCACGGGGTAGTATTTTAAGTAAAATCAGACTTTACAAACTTGCGCCGGAGCAGCCTAGTTTTGCTTCCGAAAGCGGAGGAATTCTTGTCCTAACGCGTTTTGAACGGCTTACCGAAAAAAGAAAGTCCGTTGGGGCTAACGCTCCAACGGACTTTTGAATACTAGAAAACTTGCTTTGGTAAGATGCTGTTGCGGGTCCGGTTGGCGGGCAAAAGACTGAATAGGCCTACCGCTTACCGCCGCGGCCGGTGGTCCGGCTGCTGCCCCGGCTGCCCGCGTTACCTTTCGGTGCCCGGTTCAGGGTTTTGGCGGCGGGTTTTTGCTTGGAACCAGGGCCCGTAGCGCGAACGGCTTTCTTGAAAGGCTTATCCTCACCAAAGGCGGCAGCGGGCTTGCCGTTGGCCGTCTTGCGCACGGGTTTGGCGCCAGTGGGGGCGGGGCGGCCGGAGCGGGAACCGCCGGCGGGCTTGCGGGCGGGCTTAGCGGGTTTGGCCTCGCCGTCGAAGTCTTCGCTGAAGCGGGCGGGCGGGTACTCCACTTGGTGGCGGGGGAGCCCACGCGCTTCTTGGGCAGGGAGGCTTCCTTGGTGCCCGACGACTTCTCGGTCATCTCCATAATGCCGGCCAGCTCTTTGTCGGTGAGCTCGCGCCAGTCGCCCACGCCGAGGCCCTTGAGGGTGATGTTCATTACCCGGATGCGCTCAAGCTGCACGACTTCGTAGCCGAAATGCTCGCACATGCGGCGAATCTGGCGGTTCATGCCCTGGATAAGGGTGATGCGGAAGATGTAGTTGGTTTCCTTCTGCACCTCGCACTTCTGGGTCATGATGCCCATGATGGGCACCCCGTTGCGCATGCCCTCGATGAACTCGTCGCGGATGGGCTTGTCGACCATCACGATGTACTCCTTCTCGTGACGGTTGCCGGCGCGCAGGATCTTGTTGACGATGTCGCCGTTGCTGGTCAGCAGGATCAGGCCCTGGGAGTCTTTGTCGAGGCGGCCGATGGGGAAGATCCGCTCACTGTGCTTGATGTAGCGGATGATGTTGTCCTTGACGCTGGTTTCGGTGGTGCTGGTGATGCCCGGGGGCTTGTTGAAGGCAATGTAGATGGCGTCTTCGGGGCGCGGGGCTCGATGAGGTTGCCGTTGACGACGACCTTGTCCTTGCTGCTGACCTGGGCGCCGATGGTGGCGCGCTTGCCGTTGACGAAGACGGTACCCTGCTCGATAAACTTGTCGGCCTCGCGGCGGGAGCAGACCCCGCTTTCACTGATGTATTTGTTGAGGCGGGTGGTGTCGGAACTGGGCATACGGTACTGGCAGCAAAGGGTGAAACGCCGGCCGGGGCGGCAAGCGGGCCTGCAAGTTACGCAGAAGTGGGCTGGCAGGTGGCGTGGGGCGGGAATGGTGCAGGGTGTTTTGCTTCAGTTGCGGAGTGTTTTGCCTTCAGTCGCGGGTGTTTTGGTTTAGTCACGGAGTGTTTGCGAATGCTCGCGGGGTGTTATGCTTTAGTTGCAGGGTGTTTGCGAATACTTGTAGCGTGTTGCGGGTTAGTCGCGGGGTGTTTTGGACAGGTTGCAGGGTGTTTTAAATCGGTTGCAAGGTGTTTTGCCTTGCTCGCAGGGTGTTTTCGGTTGGTTGCAACGGGTATTACAGCTCTTGCAAATAGGTATCGACGGCGGCAGCCAGGGCCTGGGGCAACTCGGAGTGGCGGCTGGCGGCCAGCTGCTGGGTACCGCGGGTGGTGGCGCTGGTATAAACGCCCGTGTGCTGGTCGAAGCGCAGGCTGCCTTGCTCGAACTCCCGCTCCTCGGCCTGGGGCAAGGAGTTCATCGACAGGAATTCGAGCTTGGTGATGGTGCGGGCGGCTTTGTCGAAAAGCAGCCAGTGGTAGAGCACGTCGGGGCCTGGTCGGCGGGCAAATCGAGGCGCTTTACTTCCAGGATGCTGGTCGTGGCGTTATCGAGGAAGTAGAGGGTGCGGTAGGGGATGGGCATTGTGGTTGGGGTAAGAAAAGAGGGTAAGCTGCCGTTGCGAGCGTCAACAAAGGCCGCAGCAAGTGGCCTTTAGTTGCCGCCGATGGCAGCGTACAGCAGCAGGCCCACCAGAGGAATGAAAATGACGAGGCAGATCAGTAAGGGCTTGTTGATATCCTTGGCTGGGTGCTCTTTTCGATTCGGAATGATTGTATCGGCGTACGCTATCAGGCCCGTAGCCCCGGCCAGGCCCAGCACGATTCCGGTGCTACCGGAGCCATCAAACTGCTTGGGAAGGAACGAAAATATGGCTACCATGAGCACGTTGTAGGCAATACTAGCCCACAAAGCCTTGCGGGCCGCATCGGGGCGGCCTACATCCTTCAGGTTCTGGGCCACCATAAAGCCGCCGGCCATGGCCGTAAAGAGGGCGGAAAAAACGCGAATGGCGCGAGCCGAATACAGGGGCTGGGTCGAGTGTTCGGCTGGGGCTGACATGCGTAGAAGAATTGTATAGCAGCCCGTAGACTGTTGAAGATGTTCTTAAGTATGCAGCGCACCAAGTGCGCTTATTCAGGCCACTGGAAGGGGCGGTAAACAAATATATGGTTTAGGCTGCGGGCGGCTTGGTTGTAGGCTGTAGACAAAGCCGGTGGAAAAGCCCGGATTTCCACGTCGGGAGTTAGCTCTAGTGGCATCCGGGCAGTTTAGTAGGTGAAGGTGCGCTTCTCAATCAGCACTTTCTGCCCGTTGAAGAATTGGTACTCAGTGCCGTCAGCCAAGCCAAAGCAACTGAGGTCGGGAAGCGGGTGGGCATGAGGCTGGGAGGAAAATGGTGGGAAGAGGCAAGCTACTGCGGCAGATGCAGCTTACCGCTTCGCAGGCTGGGCAACAGAAATGGAACGGGGATTCGTAGCGAGTCGGCTCAGGGTGTGGGGTATTTATCCTTCGACGTTATGGTTAAAATCGTAGAATTTCTGCGTTTTTAAGTTGTAATACACCGACCAGTAAGCAGAGCCACCATCATAAGTCCATCTGAAGTCAGTAAGCCAGCTTGGCACTCGATTAGGGGATTCTTCCCGATCTTCAATGAAGAAGTTGATAAACAAGCAAGGTTGGCTTTCCGTGTTATAGAAGCCATAGTATTGCCGTTTGTACTTTGGTAGCTGCTCCTTAATAATAACAGGATACTCAGCGTAATAACTGTTTGCTGGTCGGCTGTTGATGCGGCCAAGGTCAGCTTGCGCTAGTGCTTTTTCAGTTTTGACTATCTGCGTTTTTTTGGGTGTGAAGCGCCTTCTATCTTTCAGTAATGTCTCCTGATACCTGCGCAATTTGGCCGCTGCCGGAAAGCTGGCGCAGTCGGCTTGAGGCAGGAAATAGTGCGTGGCAATTGTATCACCCCGAGCAGGTGTTGCTTGAGCAATAACTAAGTGATGGAAGGTGCTTAGCAGCACTAGAAGAGACAGAAAACTACGCATATCTCATAGAGCTATAGAGCCACCTTCTTCTCGCCCTTATCCACGCCTAGTATCCACTTTGTCAGGCCGCTCATGTAGGTTTGCTGGTCGTCGTACATGCTCATGTGGCTGCCCTCAGGGCAAATAAGGGCGGTGCCGTGCTGCACTTTCCGGGCCACCATGCGCATGTGCTCGGGGTCCATGGTGTCGTGGTTGCCGCCGATGCTGAGCACGGGCACTGCGAGCTTGGGCAGGTCGGCTACCCGGTCCCAGGTGGTAAGCTTGCCCGAAATCCCGAATTCGCTGGGGCCCTGCATGGTCACGTAGAGCGAGGAGTTCATCTTGCTCATGGCCCGGGTCACGGGCTCGGGTTGGGCACGATGCGGCACAGGTGCTGGGCGTAGAAGTTGGGCTCGAGCAACTGCATGTAGCGCGGATTGCTGAAGTCTTTCTTGGCCTCGATCTGGCGGATTTCGGCCAGCACTTCGGGCTTCATCTGCTTGGCCAGCACCTCGTCGGCGTAGCGGCCGTAGTCGGGGCAGCTCATCATCATGTTGGAAATGATGAGGCCCTTGAGGTTTTGCTGGTACTTGAAGGCGTACTCGGCGGCCAGGATGCCGCCCCAGCTGTGGCCCAGCAGGTAGAAGTTGTCCTTGCTAAGGTTCAGGGTCTTACGCACCTGCTCGACTTCCTCCACGTAGCGCGGTAGGCTCCACATGCTGGTGTCCTTGGGGTTGTCGGAGTTGCCGCAGCCGAGCTGGTCGTAGTAGATAAACTCGATGCCTTCCTTGGGCAGGAAATTCTCCATGCACTCGAAGTACTCGTGCGTGGCGCCGGGCCCGCCGTTGAGCAAGAGCACTTTCATCGTGGGGTTGTTGCCGAAGCGCTTGGTCCAGACGTTGAAGGTGCCCTTAGGCGTGCTAATGGGAATAACTTTCACGCCCCCATCCTGCACGCCTTCTTCCTGGCTCTGGAAATAGGTAGCCGGCGAAGCGGCAGCGGCGGCCGAGTCGTTGCGGGGCTGCTGGTTGCAGGCGGCCAGGCCTAGGCTCAGAAGCAATAAACCAGTACTGAAGAAGCGGAAAAGCTGGGGCATGGTAGTGGGGGTGAGAAGTGGGCGAGGATAGAATGCGTTAAGAAGCCTGGACGGAAGCCCAGTGCCGGGCGTAGGCGTCGGCATCGGCCAGGGCCAGGGCGGCGGCCTGCTCGGCGTGCAGCAGAGCGGTGTCAAACAGCACGGCGTCGGTGTGCTCGGGGTGACGAGCAGGCCAATTTCGGTGCAGCCCAGAATAATGCCTTCGGCCCCGGCCGCCGTCAGCTGGCCGATAATGCGCACGTATTCCCGGCGCGACTCTTCCCGGATGATGCCCTTGACCAGCTCCTCGTAGATGACGTTGTGGATGATGCTGCGGTCCTGCTCATCAGGAATGAGCACGTCGAGCTGGTGCTGGGCCAGGCGGCCGCGCAAAAAATCCTGTTCCATGGTAAAGCGGGTGCCCAGCAGACCAGCCTTGCGCTGGCCTCGTTGGCGGATGGCCGCAGCGGTGGCGTCGGCAATGTGCAGCAAGGGCAGCGGGCTGTGCTGCTCCAGGTGGTCGGCCAGCTTGTGCATGGTGTTGGTGCACAAGACCAGGAAGTCGGCCCCGCCCCGCTCCAGCCGGTGGGCGGCGTCTACCAGGAGCTCGGCAAGCTGCGCCCAGTTGCCGGCGTGCTGCAGCCGGGCTATTTCGCCGAAGTCAACCGAGTACAGCAGCGTTTGGGCCGAGTGCACGCCGCCCAGGTGGGCCTGCACCCGCTGATTGACAATCTGGTAGTACACCGCCGAGCTTTCCCACGACATACCGCCGATAAGGCCAATGGTCTTCATGCTGTAAAGAGTTCGAAACAGTCCCCGGGCAACGCTGCGGTAGGGCGAGATGAACCCGGCCCGGCAAAAGCGCGGCGGGCTAAACCTACCGATAAATCCTTCCCGGGCCAAAGTCCCGGCCGCTAGAGCGGCACTATTACCGGAGCCGGGGCCGTGAGCGGAAAAACGTCGGCTACTTCCTGCACGCCGCCCGCGGGCAGGTCGCCGAGGTGAATGTCGCCGATGCGCACCCGCACCAGGCGCAGGGTGGGGAAACCCACGGCGGCCGTCATTTTGCGCACCTGCCGGAATTTGCCCTCCGTAACGATGATGGAAACCCAGCTGGTAGGCCCGTGCCGCTCGTCGCGGATTTTGCGGCCCCGGGGTCCGATGTTTGGCTCGGCTTCGAGACGGAAAGCCCGGCAGGGCAGGGTCTGGTACTTGTCGCCGTGCAGCCCGATTTCGACGCCCAACTGCATCTGGGCTACGGCCTCGTCGGAAATCAGCCCGTCGACCTGGGCGTAGTACTCTTTCTCTACGGACTTGGCGCGGACCCGCTCACTGGTTTTGCCGTCAGTAGTGAGCAGCAGCAACCCTTCACTGGCTTCGTCGAGGCGGCCGATGGACATGGTGCCGGCGGGAAAGTCGTGGAGCAGGCCCAGGAGCTTTTTCTTTTTCAGCTCGCACACAAACTGGCTCATATAGCCAAAGGGCTTGTGCACGATAAAGTGGCGGTGGGTAATTCCTTCTTCGGCAGGTTCTGGTTCGGTCATATTTGGTTTGTTCTGGCGGCGCCTCACCCCGGCCCCTCTCCAAAAGAGAGGGGAGCCTGACGAGAAAAATACTTGTATACTTAGTTGGGGTGGAGTCCTACAAAGTTCGGGTAGCGGGTACGTATAAGGCGTCCTACTTTTCCTCGGCCAGCCACTGCATAACCTGGTACTGGCCCGGGCCCACAAACAGGCGCAGCACCTCGTCCACTATTTTCAGGCCGTTAGCGCTGTTGGTAAAGAAAACCAGGCTTTCCTTCGTGGCGGGAAACGTCATGAAAAAGCCGCGAAAGTCGCCATTGTCGCCCAGTGCCACTGGGCCGGGCCGTGGCTGGTGGAGACCAACCCCAGGCCCCAGGCCCAGCGGATGTTAGCGTCGGTAGCGGTGGGGGCGTGGTGCAGCGGCTGGCCTCGTTGGCGGCGGTAGTCAGCAGCTTGGCCGTGGCGGGTTTCAGGCCTTTGCCCAGCATAACGGCCTGCAAAAAACGGCTGTAGTCGGCGGCGGTGGAAAGCAGGCTGAAGCCACCGTTGGGCTCCGTGAAGCGCTTTATATCGGTGGGCTTACCGGCTTTGTCGTGGCCGAAAGCGGCGTTCTGGTCGAAGCGGGCTTGCCAGGTAAAGGAGCTGTTTTTCATCTTGAGCGGCCCAAATACCTCCTGCTGGGCCAGCTGGTCGAGGGTTTTGCCGGTGAGTTGCTCCAGGGTGCGCTGCAGCCACACGTAGCCTTCACCCGAGTAGCTCCAGCAGCTGTCGGGCGCAAATTTCAGGGTCAGCTTGGAAATTTTCCAGCTCTCGGCCAGGGGGTAGTCGGCCCAGTTGGGCAGGCCGGTGGTGTGACCCAGCACCATGCGGGCCGTAATTTTAGCAGCCCGTGACTCGTTTTGCAGACGAGGGTAGGGGGCGTAAGTCAGCAAAGGCTTGTCGAGGTCGAGGCGGCCCTGGTCGTGAAGGCGCAGGGCAGTGTAGGCCAGCACCACCTTGCCCAGGGAAGCGGCCTGCATAGTGGTCGTGGCCGTCATCGGGGCCGGGGTGGGGCCGGCTTGGCGCAGCCCCAGACTGTACTGCTTGGTTTCGCCCTTTTTGGTGTAAACCAGCTGCAGGCCGGTGACGTTTTCGCGCTTGAGCAGGGCTTGCAGCTCAGCTTGCTGGGCCGTGGCAATAAAGGAGCAGAGGAATAAAGCCAGCGTGAGGAGGTTTTTCATAGGCAGCCGCAGGGGCCAGGGGTAATACGGATAGGAAGAGACAATATTAATTGATGCTGAGCCAAAGCGCCTGCCCAAACAGCAGCACTTCGGCTACGCGCTGCACCAAGCCGCGCCCGGGAAAGCCCGGCACCGAAAGGGCCAGCAGGCAGCCGGTAAGCAGCCCGAGCTGCACGTTGGCCGGCACTACGGCCTGAAAGAGCAGTGCCTTTTGGGCCTGATACAGAAAGAAAATGCCGCCGATATACTCCACCGCCCCGCCCAGGTTGTGCACGGCCTGCTTGGCCGAGCCGCTGGAAGGCGAACCAACGTCGCAGGGAAACACGGCCGCTATCACATAGCCAGTACCCAGGCACAGCAGTAGGCCGCGCAACGCGGAAGTATCGGCCATAAAAGCACCCAGCAGCAGACCCGCCCCAACCGGAAAAAACAGTCCCCAGCTTACCGCCCGGCGGTGTGGCGCCCCATCTTCGCCCAGCTCACTGATGGTGTGGCGCAGGTGGGAATAGCAGGGCCGCCGGAAGCCGAAGTACCCGATGCCGCATACCAGGTAGAAGACCAGCGCAGTCAGTAACACGGGCAGCATCAGGGCCGGCTAGTTGTAAGAAGGGCTTTCATGGGTCGGGAGGAGCGGCGGTGGCCGCCTGCAGCTAACGGGGCCGGGTGGCAAACTCCAACTCGTTCTTGTCCAACTGCGTCAGGTGGCGGCGCCCGTGTTGGGCCAGGAAATATAGGTACTCGTACACGTTGATTTTGCCCAGGCTATTCACCGACATGGTGGTCTTGTAGAGCAGGCCTTCCCCGTTTTTGAGCTGCTCGAGGTAGCCCAGGCACTGCTGCACCTGCTCCCGGAGCTGCATGCGCACCTCGGCCAGGGGCTTGCTTCCCGTGGGCTCCATGTGTTCGGGCCGAACCCAGGCAAAGGACTGGTGCTGGCCGATTTCGGTGAGCTTATCGAGCTGAAAATCGTCGTGGGTCAGCGTAGTCGGTAATTCAGTCAGGGCAGCTTTCTGCAGGGCCTTGGTGGTGCCCTTGGCAATGAGAATCAGCAGGAAATGATTGGTCAGCCCGATGTGTTCCAACACCTCGTCGATGGTCCAGCCCCCGGCGGCCGGGCGGTAGGCGCGTAGCCGCGCATCCTTGTCAAACCAGGTGTCGATGCGGGCAAAAGTACCCGTAAGACTGGTGCTGATTTCGGCAATAAGGGCGGGTAGGGTCATAATTCAACAGAAATAGAACTGTAGTTGCAGAAGCTGCTTCAAGTAGCCTCGGGCGCCGGCCAAAACCAAGCGCGGGCCGCCCCAACCGGAGCGGCCCGCGTTTCCGAAGGTTCTTTCGGTGCGAAAGGCTTAGCCCAGCGTGTGGTACACGGCCTGCACGTCGTCGTCCTCTTCAAACTTCTCAATCAGGCTCATTACCTCTTCCAGCTGCTCGCCTTCCAGGGTCACGGTCGTGTTGGGGATGCGCTGCAGGTTGGCCGATACTACGTTCAGGCCCTTTTCTTCCAGGGCTTTCTGCATCTGCCCAAAGTCGGTAAAGGCGGTTTCCACCACGATGAAGTCTTTCACCGCGCCGTGCTCGTCTTCTTCCTGGTCGGCGTACACGTCTTCAGCACCGGCGTCAATCAGCTCCAGCTCCAGCTCGTCGAGGTCGAGGCCTTCTGCGGCCAGGCGGAACACGCCCTTGCGGGTGAAGGTGTAGTCGGAGGAGCCGGCCGTGCCCAGGGCGCCGTTGCCGCGGTTGAAGTACATGCGCACGTTGGCTACGGTGCGGGTGGGGTTGTCGGTGGCGGTTTCAATCACGACGGCCACGCCGTGGGGGCGTAGCCCTCATATACCACTTCCTGGTAATCTTTTTCCTCCTTGCTGCTGGCGCGCTTGATGGCGGCTTCCACGCGGTCCTTGGGCATGTTTACGCCCTTGGCGTTCTGCATGGCCGTGCGCAGGCGGGAGTTGGTATCCGGGTTAGGGCCCGATTCCTTCACGGCCATCACGATTTCCCGGCCGATGCGGGTAAAGTCCTTGGACATCTTGTCCCAGCGCTTCATCTTCCGGCCTTTGCGGAATTCAAATGCTCTTCCCATCTATATAAAATTGTGAAATGGTGATGTGGTGAGTTGTTGTTGGGTGAGCCAAGGCTCAGAAAGGGGCCGCAAGTTAGCAGAAAGGGCGGCCGGGCGCAATTGCGGAAAGCAGGTCGCCAAGCAATAACAGTAAGTCACAAGTTCACCGCTTCACAGCTCACCCGCTAATCCGCCCGTAGCGTGTAGATGCCCTTGTTGCCGGCAGGGTAGCCGATGAGCGTGAGCGTGAGGGTGCGGGCCTTGGGCTGGTAGCGGAAAGCGCCCTGGTCGACGCGGGCCTGGCCTTTGCTGTCGGTGTAGCTAAAGGTGATTTGGTCGCCGGAGAAAGTAAAGCGGCCATCCTGGCTGAAGTTCATCACCCCGCCGTTGCCCGAGAGTTGCAGGCGTTTCTGGTAAGTACCGTCGGGGTGCAGGGTCAGGGTGCCGCCCACGCCCTTGGCCTCCATGGGCTTGGCGCTGGTTTCCGTGTCCACGATGGAGTAGGAGAGGTAGGTGTAGGACGTGAAAAACGAGGGGTTGAGCACGGGCGCCTTGCCCTTCGATGGGGCCTGGGCGGCGGCGCTACCCCGCCGCCGAGCAGCACGAGTAAGGCAAAAAGCAGAAGACGATAATTCATACGGCAAGCTACGAGAAAACGCCCGGCTACTGATAGCCGCCGGCACCCGAAAAAAGCCGGTAGCTGCCTCAGCGCACCACTTCCAGCCAGCCTTTTAGTACCTGCTGAGTTGCTTTGTGGCGCAACTGATAGTAGTACACGCCCGCCGGCTGGTTGTCGGCCTGCCAGCCGTTACGGTAGCCCGCCTGTTGAAAAACCAGCCGGCCCCAACGGTTGTAAATAACAATATCCCAGTTCTGGGCATCGTAGTTCTGCAGCACAAACCGCTGGTTCAGGCCGTCGCCATTGGGGGTGATAATGTTGGGCAGCGCACAGTTCTTGTCCGGTAGCGTAATGGTGATAGAGTCGCGGGTGGTACAGCCGGCCAGTGACTCGAAGCGCACCCGGTACACCCCGCCCTGGCTGACGCGCCGCACCGAGTCGGTGGTTGGCGAGTCGTCCCAGCGTAGCGTGCCTTCCATATTGGCCGTGGCCGTCAGCACGATTTCGCCCTCGCCGCACACCGCTTCGGAGGCGGGCATAGCCGCCCGCAGCTTCAGAATCGGGCTGGCCGGCACGGTCACGGTGCGGGAAATGGTCAGGCTGGTGCCATCCGTAAAGTCGGCCTTGACCCGCATTTCGCGGATGCCCGCCTGCGCAAAAACCGGCGCGATTTGCAGGCCTATATACTGAGTGGCATCGGACACAAACGCCCAGGTTACCTGCCGCAGCGTACGGCCGCCGCGCGCGTAGGCCCGAAAGGTGCCCACCTGGCCCGCGCAGCCGGGCTCGCCCTCAATACCAAAGCCTTCTTCAATGGGCGCCTGGCTTAGCACCGGATTTACCCGGTAGTTGGGCAAAGACCACTGCGACACGGGGTCGGATTGACTATCGGGATTGAGGTAGGAATTAACGCGCTGCCCCGAAAAACGAAGGAAGAGGCCACCAGGCTGTTGGCTCGCTCAATGACGCTCAGACCCGAATCGTCGTACACCGCTATGTAGATTCGGTTGTCGGGGCCGCGCAGAAAATCCCCTACCGGGCGCGGGCTGCGGCCCATCGAGTAGCGGGAAGCTATAATTTTCTCCGGGGAGCCCGCCTGCAAGTCGAAGCGCAGAATATTGGGCCCCTCGTGCGTATAGAGCACGCTGCCATCGGCCGAAAACTCGACCCCGACCGTGCGGGCCGTGAGAATGTCGGTGATACGCGCCGGAGCCAGCAGGCTGGCCCCGTTGCTGACGACGCCGGTGGCCGGGTCGAAATCGAAGAGCTCCAGGCCGCCCAGCATCTTGGTTACGGCCAGCTGCCGCCCATTGGGCGAGAAGCGGATGAGGCCGGTTTGGGCCGTAGTAGCGCCCGTAAATACCGAGCCTACAGTGCTGATTACCGGCGTAGCCGACAGGCCGTTCTGGGTAAGGGCAAAGGCATAAAACTCGTTGGTCTCGAAGCCGTGCACGACAATCCAGTAGTCGTAGCCGTTGGCCTGGGGCACGGCCGCCAGGTGCTCGGTCACCAGCTTGCCGCCGGGAATGGGCACCCGCACCCCGCGCTGGGTTACGGCCCCAGGCCGTTGTCGAGCCGCATATCAATCAGCGAGTAGCGCAGGCCGGCCTGCAGATTGCTTTCCTTGTCGCCCTGTGTGAAAAGGTAGTACAGCTTCGCGTTGTTGACGGCGCGTACTGCCAGCGCGCCCTGGCTGGCCGACGTGCTGCCTCCCAGCGCCGTGCCATTGGGCATGATCTTGCCGAGCCGGTTGTCTACGGTTTCGCCATTGGTGTAAAATTGAAGCGTGCCCTGCTCATCGACCACCGACGAGCAGCCCTCGAAATTCCGAAACGACGGAGAAATCTGGTTTTGTGCGATGGGCCGATCCAGAGCCGGGTCGAAGCGTAGGGAAGCTCTTCGGCCGAACACCCAGATATCCCGGGGCTCTGGGCCTGCAGGGTAAAGCACGACGCAAGGCTAAGCACAGCGCCCAGCAGAAGTAGATGTTTTCTCATACCCGCCCTGGATAATGGTAATCTGATTAATAAACAGACTTTTTGTTCCGACGCGGACCCACCGAACTGCGGGCTCCGGCCGGCGCTGGCAAACGGTACCTTCTGGAATAACTCTATACCTTAGTTCACAAGTATACCTAAAATATGTACACTTTCATTCGCGAATTAATCCAGCCGGCTGCCAAGCTGCCCGCCGCCGACGTCTGTCTCGTAGGTCTGCCCCTAGACTTTGGTACTGTGCTGGAAGGCGGCCGGGCCGGGGCCGTTCATGCCCCCGACGCCATCCGCCGGGAGCTGCGCCGCTACCACAAAACCTACAACCTGGAGCACAACGTGGACCTCTCCGGCCTGCGCATTGCTGATGCCGGCAACCTAAGCTTGCACGACCCCAGCCACGCCGTCAACCACGCCACCATCCGGCAGCGTTTGGGCGAGCTGCTGGCGCAGTACCCGCGGGTAGTGGTGCTGGGCGGCTCCCACGACGGTACCTACAGCACCGTGCGCGGCCTTTTCGACGCCGGCGGTGGGCAGCCTGTGGGCGGCATCAACCTCGACGCTCACGCCGACGTGAAAGACAAGCCCGAACTCATCAGCAGCGGTACGCCCTTTGGCAAGCTGCTGCGGGAAAACGTGCTGACGGGCTCGCGCTTCACCGAGCTGGGGCTGCATTCCAATCTCAATACCAAAGAGGATATCGACTTTCTGCACCAGCAGCAGGCCACCATCGTGCCCCTTGCCCACGTGCAGCAGGATGGCATGCCGCTGTTTATGGAACGGGCCCTGCACCGGGCCACGGCCCAGGGACCCGCTTTCGTCAGCTTCGACATTGATGGGTGCGCCGAAGCCTTTGCCCCGGCCGTATCAGCACCCAGTGCCGATGGGTTTACGCCCCGGCAGGCTGTGGAAGCCGCTTTTCTGGCTGGCTGCCAGCCCAAGGTACGCCTGTTCGAGGTAGTGGAGCTCAACCCGGTATTCGACCGGGACAACCAGACGGCCCGCTTGGCCGCTACCATCATTACTGCGTTTTTAACCGGGGTAGCGAAAGAGAAGTTGTAAATGTTATTTGTTGACTGATAGCTGGTTAGGTATTCTGTTGGGAAGAAGTACGAAATAATTCGTGTTTAACTACGAAATATTTCGTTGGTTGCGCAGCGGTTGCCGCTCAACCGCCGTCCTTTAGACATCCAACTTCTTTCACCCCAGCTTCTACTCGTATGAAAAACCTGCTTACTGTGCTCTGGCTCAGCGCCGTGTCTATGCCAGCGCTGGCCCAAACTGCGCCCACGTTTACTTCCAGCTGCGACGAGAGTAAGTACTACCGCAGCGGGCAGGAGCGCTACTGCGAAACCCGTGACTTGGTCGTGGCTGCGCCTAAGTCGGGCCCGTTGCTGGTCGACGGGCAGCGCAATGGCAGCATCACGGTGAAAAGCTGGGCCGGCAAAGACGTGCGGGTGCGGGCCCGCGTCACGACCTGGGGCACCGATGTGGCGGCGGCCAAAGCCAAGTCGGTGGGCGTGCAAGTGGCCGCGGCCGGCAACAAGCTGCAGGCCACCGGGCCCAGCTCGGAAGGCGAAGACAACTGGGCGGTGAGCTACGAGATATTCGTGCCCGAAAAGCTGGCCCTCGACCTGAAAACCTACAACGGCAGCATCAGCCTCAAAGACCTGCGCGGCCCGGTGACTTTTGAGGCCCACAACGGCTCGGTAACCGTGGCCGGTTCGGGGGGCGACGTGCGGGGCCGCACCCAGAACGGCTCTTTGAACATCACGCTGGCCGGCAAGAAGTGGGACGGCAAAGGTCTGGACCTGACCACCCAGAATGGCTCCATCCGGTGGAAACTGCCCGCCGACTACTCGGCCCAGCTGATCAGCAGCACCGTGAACGGTCGAGTAGACACAGACTTCGGCACCTCCGTGTCGGGCAAAATCGGGCGCGACATGGCCGTGAGTCTGGGCAAAGGCGGCGCTCCGGTTAAGGCCGTGACGACAAACGGCAGCATCTCCATGCGCCGCGCCGAATAAGCTGCTCCCGCATTTTCTGGAAGCCTTCAGGCAACGGTTTGCTTGTTCTTTCCTTCTACCAATTTACGCTACCGGCCTGGTGGCGCACCCCTTTGTTCACCCTTCACTTTTCTGAGCTATGAAAACTTTATCCGCTGCCCTGCTGCTGGCTTTGACTTCCGTGTCGGCCTTTGCCCAAACGACTCCAGCCTTCACCTCGACCTGCAACGAGGGCAGCACCTACCGCAGCAACACCAGCACCAAGCGCTACTGCGAAACCCGCGACCTGACGCTGCCCAGCCCCGGCAGCCAAACCCTGACCATCGACGGGGAAGCCAACGGCGGCATTTCGGTGAAGGGCTATGACGGCAACCAGGTGCTGGTGCGGGCCAAGGTGAGCACCTGGGCCGCCACCGACGAAGCCGCCGGGCAGCTGGCCAAGCAAGTCACCGTCAAATCGGGCGGCAACTCGCTACGCGCCGACGGCCCCAGCCAGAACGAGCAGGGCTGGGCCGTGAGCTACGAGGTGTTTGTGCCCCGCAAAACGGCCCTGGCCCTGCGCACCGTCAACGGCGGCATCAGCCTCCGGGACCTGGAGTCGACCATCAAGTTCAATGCCGTCAATGGGGCGTTAACCTGAGCAACGTGGCCGGGCAGGTAAAGGGCAGCACCGTCAACGGGGGCTGCACATCAAGCTGGCGGGCACCAAGTGGAACGGGCAGGGCCTGGATGTAGAAACAACGAACGGCGGCATCACCTGGGACCTGCCCAAAAACTACTCGGCCAAGCTGTTTACCAGCACCACCATGGGCTCCATCAAAGCCGATAATCTGACGGTCACCAAGTCAGGCTTCATGCACAAGGAGGTTGCGGCCAACCTTGGGCAGGGCGGAGCCCCCGTGCGGGCCGTTACCGTCAACGGTGGCATAAAGGTCAACCAGGAATAGTACCTGCGCACTCACCACAAAAGCGGCGCTGGCTTCGGCTGACGCCGCTTTTTGTTTGTAGGAACGCCAAATCAGCTCGGCAGGCAACTATTCCGGTGCAATTCGGCTTGTGGGCAAACCGGCCCTTGCTGGCCGCTGCCTTTTCCCGCTTTTGCCCCGCATGAAAATCCCGTTTCTCGCCTTGCTCCTGAGCCTGGCTACCGGCGCCGCGCACGCCCAAACCGCGCCCGTGTTTACCACCACCTGCGGCGACGGCACCTTTACCAGCAGCAGCAGTAAGCGCTTCTGCGAAACCCGCGACAAAACCCTGCCGCTCCCGCCGAAGGCATCACCATCGACGGCCGCTCCAACGGCGGCATCACCGTGAAGGGCTGGGACGGCAAAGACATCCGGGTGCGGGCCAAGATCCTGGCCTGGGGCAAAAACGACGAGGAAGCCCGCAAGCTTGGCCGCAGCGTAACCATTATGGCCAAAGACTACACCCTGCGGGCCGAAAGCTCGGAGCCCGGGGAACTGGGTTGGGCCGTGAGCTACGAGGTATTCGTGCCCCGCAACATGCCCCTGACCTTGCGCACCCTCAACGGCGGCATCAACCTGAGCGACCTGCTGGGCCCGGTCACGTTTGAAGCGGCTAATGGCGGTATCTCCCTGGTCAACGTAGGCGGCAGCGTGAAGGGGCGCACCGTCAACGGCGGGGTGAAAATCAAGCTGGCCGGCACCAAATGGGTAGGAGAGGGCCTGGACGTAGAAACTCAGAACGGCAGCATCACCTGGGACTTGCCCAAAAACTACTCGGCCCGGCTGTTTGCCGCTACCACCGTCGGCAGCATCAGCGCCGGCAAGCTGCCCGTTACCAGCTCGGCTACCCTGCAAAAAGTAGTAACGGCCACGCTCGGGCAGGGCGGCGCCCCGCTCCGGGCCGTGACCACTAAGGGCAGCATCAAGCTCACCCAACTGTAAATTTTAAATTCGCTCATAACAACAAGGCCGCGTCAGCATCTGCTGGCACGGCCTTGAGCATTTTCAAAGCTCAGAAAGGTTGGGGTAAGGGTAGTTGGCGCAGAAAGAGTGTAGCCTAGTCGCCGACGCCGCCCTGGCGCCACTCCGGGCGGCTCGGGCCCGGGCCCACGATGGTACCGTCGGGCCGCTCACCGTAGCCGGTGCTGTAAGAATCGGCCGTGTCGAAGCTGCTGGCATAACCGTAGGAGGTGGTTTTCTTCCGGCGGCCGGCTTTGGCTTTCTTGTTCTTCTTGTTTTTGCCGGCCAGCAAGGCTGCGGCCGTTATAGCCAGGCCCAGTCCGGCGCTGATGACGGCCAGCTTGGCGGGCAGCGTATCTACGGCGGCCGGGGCATAAACTCCACCCCATTATCATCGAGGCGGGCGGGTTGCTGCACGTAGCGGCCCCGGGTCGGCATCGGGAATTCGCGGGCCAGAGCACTAAGGCCTTCGGTGGCTTCCACACCCTTCATAACCGGGCCGTGGCCGCAGCCGATATTCTCGGGCCGCAGGGCCGCCAGCTTCTCCACCGATTCGCGCACCTGCGTCCAGTTGTAGTTGAACGGCGCGCCGGCCACGCTGATGCAGGGCACCTGCATGAGCAAAGAAGGCACCGATTCGTGGTTGGCTGTGGCAAAAGCGTCGGCCCCAAGTAGAGTTCGGTCTTTTTCGCGGAACAGCGCAATCTGCCCGGGCGCGTGGCCTGGTACGTGCACCACCTGCCAGTCGGGCAGGAAGGGCGGGTCACTGTCGGTAGTGGGCAGGGCCTGCACTACGCCCGTGAGCTGGAACGATTGGGGCGGAAAAAACCGCGACACAAAGGCTAGCGAACCGCCCCGCTCCACGGTGGGGTCGGCGGGCGGATACACGGCTTTACCTGTCAGGAAAGGCAGTTCCAGGGGTGAGCCAGCACCGGTACCTTCCAGTGCTCGGCCAGTTCGCGGGCATTGCCGGCGTGGTCCATGTGGCCGTGGGTCAGCAGGATAGCCTCCGGGTGAGTGCCGGGGTAAAAAAGCTTGTCGGCCGCCGCAATAATGTCCTTGGCCGCGCCCGGCAGACCCGTATCAACCAGCACCCATTCGCCGGAACGGCCGGTTTCGACGAAGTATAAGTTGACAAAGCGTTGAATAGTAAGCTGGTGAACCCCAGGAGCAACTTGTTTCATTGGATCAGCATATTGATTGGACGGAAAGAGGATTACGCATAATTCCGGCCGGAGGATAGAGTTGCCAGATATTTTAAATGACACACCACCCGCTTACCCCAGTGCTGGAGGATGCATTTACCCGGCTAAGGCGCTGGGCGGGGGCATAAAAAAAGCCCCTCGGGAAACGAGGGGCTTTCTTCAGATTGGAGTGGTGTCGGCTTACAGGCCGCCCGTGGTGCCACCGCCGGTCGAGCCCGTGCCGCCGGCCGTAGAGCCTCCGCCGGTGCTGCCACCAGCCGTAGTACCGCCACCTGCCGTAGAGCCACCGCCAGCCGTGGAGCCGCCCATGCCGCTACCCGAAGTGCTGCCGCCAGCGGTGCTGCCGCCGGCCGTCGTGCCGGTGCTGCCAGCCGTGGTACCACCATCGGTGGTGCCGCCCGTGCTGCCTTCGGTGCTGCTGCCCGACATCGTGCCGGTGCCCGTGCCAGCCGTGGTGCCACCGGCACCGCCGCTCATCGAGGTGTCGGAGCTCATGTCGTTAGCGCCGGCCTCAGAGCCTGCGGCGTCCGAGGAAGCACCCGTGCCTTCAGTGCCGGTGCCGCTGGTCGAGCCGCCGGCTCCACCTTCCTGATTGCCACCGCACGAAGCGAAAGTTAGCGAGGCCGCAGCCAGAGCGAAAAACAAGGTCTTTTTCATGATAGAATAAAGTGTTTGGTAAGGTGTACTGGTGAAGGGTTGGTACCTCGCAAGGAGGGTTTCGGAAGCTTTATACTGGGGTTTGCCATTCGGTAACCCATTTTTATAAAATTTTTTTGATAATATATGATTAAGCTCATCTGTAAGGTTGCCTGATAAGACTATTTCAATGCTGAGCTTACTTCTGCGGTGGCCAGCAGGTTTTCCAGTTCGCTAAGGCCCTATCCTGCGTCCTCGACCCCGACCCAAATCACCGCCGGAATACCCGCCCGGCGTACTGGCTGCTTGCGGCGGAAATACTGCGGGGCCCCGCGCCGAAAATCCTATATTCGCCGCTCCACCCATTACGCTAAATCTACTTTCCACCCATGTCTCAGCACCCCGCCGCTACCGATACGCCCGAACTCAACCTGGAAGCCACCAGCCAGTCGGACCACAGCCAGCAGCAACCAGCTCCAGCCAAGGCCACCCGCCCGATGTACTACGAGTACAAGCCCGAGGAAACGGTAAAGGCCCAGCACGGCACCACGCTGCGCTGCAAAACCTGGGAAGCTGAAGCCGCTCTGCGCATGCTCGAAAACAACCTCGACCCGGCCGTGAGTTTGGTCTACGATGAGCTGATTGTGTACGGCGGCGCCGGCCGCGCGGCCCGCAACTGGAAGGAGTACCAGACCATCGTCAAGACCCTCAAAAACCTGGAGCCCGACGAAACCATGCTGGTGCAGAGCGGCAAGGCCGTGGGCGTACTGCGCACCTGGGCCCACGCCCCGCGTGTGCTCATTGCCAACTCCAACATTGTGCCCGCCTGGAGCACCCAGGAGTACTTCGACGAGCTCGATAAGCTCGGTTTGATGATGTACGGGCAGATGACGGCTGGCTCCTGGATTTACATTGCCACCCAGGGCATTCTGCAGGGTACCTACGAAACCTTCGCCGCCGTGGCTGACAAGCACTTCTCGGGCAGCCTGGCTGGTACCGTCACCGTTACGGCCGGCCTGGGCGGCATGAGCGGGGCCCAGCCCCTGGCCGTGACCATGAACGACGGGGTATGCCTGGTCATTGAGCCCATCGATGCCCGCGTGAAGCAGAAGGTGCAGGAAGGCTACCTCGACGAACAGGCCCGCGACCTAGACCACGCCCTGCAGTTGTGCGAGCAGTACAAGCAGGAGCGCAAAGGCTGGAGCATTGGCCTCACCGGCAACGCGGCCACCGTGCTGCCCGAGCTGCTACAGCGCGGCTATAAGGTCGATATCGTAACCGACCAGACCTCGGCCCACGACCTGATGGACTACATTCCCGAAGGCGACATCGACCAGGTATTGCAGCTGCGTAAAGACAACCCCGAGGAGTTCAAGCGCCAGGCCCTGGCCACCATCGTAAAGCACTGCCAGGCCATCATCGACATGCAGGCCGCCGGCGCCGTGGCCCTCGACTACGGCAATAACCTGCGTGGGCAGGCCGAGAAAGGCGGCTTGCAGGTGCGCGACGAGAACGGGCAATTCCTGTACCCCGGCTTCGTGCCCGGCTACATCCGCCCGCTGTTCTGCGAGGGCAAAGGCCCCTTCCGCTGGGCGGCCCTTAGCGGCGACCCTGCCGACATTCTGCGCATCGACCGCGCCCTGCTCGAAACCTTCCCCGACAATAAGATGCTGGCCCGCTGGATCGAAAAGGCCCAGGCCAAGGTGCCCTTCATCGGGTTGCCGGCCCGGGTGTGCTGGCTGGGCTACGGCGAGCGGGAAAAGTTTGGTCTGGTTATCAATGACCTGGTGGCCCGCGGCGAAGTCTCGGCCCCCATCGTCATCGGCCGCGACCACCTCGACTGCGGCTCGGTGGCCTCGCCCAACCGCGAAACCGAAGGCATGAAGGACGGCTCCGACGCCGTGGCCGACTGGCCCTGCTCAACGCCCTGGCCAACTGCGCTTCCGGCGCCGACTGGGTGAGCCTGCACAACGGCGGCGGCGTGGGCATCGGCAACTCAACCCATTCCGGCATGGTGATAGTAGCCACCGGCACCCCCGAAAAAGCCGAGCGCCTGCGCCGCGTGCTCACCACCGACCCCGGCATGGGCGTCTTCCGCCATGCCGACGCGGGCTACGAGTTGGCCCAGCAAGTGGCTGAGGAACGCGGGGTGAAGATTCCGGGGCGGGAGTAGTAAGCAGCTACAAGTAACTTCTGGCGCCGCCCCAAGTATCCGGGGCGGCGCTTTTTATTTCTGCGGGTAAGCCAAAATATATTTCAAAAAAAGTAATTTGCTATTCTGAAATCGTTCTTAAATAAACAGCCTTTATGGGCTATGAGTAGGTCGGCTTGATTTTATGTAGGTTATGATATTTTCTAATTGCTGATTAATAAATCAAAATGAATTTCAGCCAGCGCTTGTTCTTTAACTTGCTAATCCTCCTATTGGGTTTCAATGCTAGTTGCGGAACTGTACGGGAGCCACATGTGGATTCAGATGAAGAATTGTTTCACAGTGACTTAGGTAACGATATAACCTATGACAATCGTGCTATTCCAGATACTTTGAGGCAAGTAGTGCAGTTTGGTGATGGAGTATTGCTAAATGTGATTGAATACGACCAAAATCGACGACTGATTTTTAAATATTATAAGCAATATGTTGGTGAATTTTGGAATGGTCATTACATCACCATGATAACTGCAAACGTTTATGACGAAGAGGGCTATCTGATAAGAAGGTACGATCTACATTCCAATGCAGGGCTGAAGGTTACTTATTATGAGTATAATTGGTTAGGAACGACTATTAAGCATTATAGGCGAGAAAATGATTATGCTCAACTAGATAGCGAAATCAATACGAACCCCTTTCGCTTTTTGGAAAAAATTACAAATCGTGCAGATTTATTAAAACATCCTAAGATAGCTGAGTTGGAGATAAAAGGGAAAAAACGGTTAGCAGAACTTACCGGTTACAGCCTAGTGGGTAAAATGCAGAAAGAGCTTTACTATGACGAACGTGAGCAAGTCTCTAGTCATCATAGCTACGGCTATAATGACCAGGGGCTACTTATTCTAGTTAATTACAATGATGAGGATAAGCGTAGATTGGAATTGGAATATACATCAAGTAAGGAGCTAAAAAAAGCTCTTGTGATTGCAGGGCTTGGTGATACGTCATGGTTTGATGAATATTCTTACGATTTGAAAGGAAGGATAAAACAAAAAGTATCTTTTGTTCGGAAAGAGGATATGTCTGAATTTGGATTAGGCATCTACTCGGTATACGGTAAAATGATATATCAGTATGGGGTTGATAATGCAATAAGCCGTTCGGATTATTATGAGTTTGAGAAGAATAAAAATAACGACGGGGAGCATTTGAGCACTACGCTGTACCGTCGGAATAAAGAAGGGTTTGTGACAGAACGACGGGAAATAGAGTATCGGACTAATGAAAGCAAGACGTTTCACTACAAGTATGTGTATCAGTCGCTTAAAAAGAGTGACTGATAGAGGGTTGACTCCCCGCCCTGACACTAATTAAGGTGTCTCAACGCCGCCCGAGGAAACCCTGGCGGCGTTGTTCGTTCTATAAATAATCAGCCCACTTTCCCACCAGCAAAGTCCAGAACCACCAACCCGCACCCAAAAAAGCCCCTAGCCTGCCCAGAACTCTGGAAGGCCCTTCGAAAAACTTCGGATGCCTCTCCAGAACTCTGTAAATGCCTCCCAAAAACTTTGGTCGGCCGTCCAGAGTTCTGGATGGTCGACCGGAAAACTCCAGGGTGCCATCCAGAACTCTGGATGAGGCTCCGGAAAAAATAGGAGGGCCTTCCAGAGCTCTGAACGAGGGGCCAGAAAACTTCGGGACATAAAACAGACTTCTGGCTGGAAGACCGGAGTTTTTAGATAGGATTCCCAGAATATTATCGGTAGCTAGGGAAGAGTTTAACCTTCACTTCATTACCGTTTTATGTTATCATTTGACAAGATTTTTGGCGACTGGTTCGCCGATGATGCCATCAGCTTTGAGGAGCTGGAGGCGGGCACGCGCGACCACCTGGAGCGGCTGCGCCAGGGTAACGACCAGGGCCGTTTTACGACCTTGATTACGGCCACCGAGGCCCGCTACGAGGCATATTTCGGGCAGCGCAGTCAGGCGGGCACGGCCCGCAGCAGCGGCAAGGGCAGCACCCTAACCCTGGGCACGGCCCGACAGCAGCTGGTCGACTGGCTGGCAGGCCCCGGCCGCGACTACGTCGATTACAAGCTGCAGGACAAGGCCCAGCGTCTGCGTTTCTACCCCAATGGCTCCAACGAGTATCACCAGGCCGACCACCCCGCCTGGCCCGGCCTGCTGGAGCGCTTCGATAAGGCCCTGGCCGAGCTGGGCAGCAAGTTCGAGGCCGACTTCAAGACCACCTACACCCAGCACCGCGACGCGCTGCTGGCTGCCCTCAAATTGCAGACGGGGCAGAAGAAGGCCCAGGCCGACGCCCGCGTGGGTACCCGCGCCGAGCGTGACCTGCTTACCCGGCAGCTCTCCCGCAACGCCCGGCAGCTGGGCCTGGTCTTCGACGAGCACCCCGGGCAGGCCGCTACCTACTTCGATAAGAAGTATTTCAACCAGCACCAGCCCGCCGCCAAAGCGCCGGCGGTGAAGCCAGTGTCGCCCTCGTTGAACTAGCCCGCTCCGCGTCGCCTCCTTTATCCTCACTATCCGAATTGCAGCTATCCGGCGCCCGGTTTCCCCAGTGGAAGCCGGGCGTTTTTGTTGGTGAGTAAGTGTTAGTTGGGTTATCGCTCTTCACCTGAAAAAAGCAAAATCCCGCCGCCGCTGTTTAACCAACCGCGGCGGTGCAGTGCCACCGCTTAACCCACACAACCGTTCTCAACTATGAACATTGGAATCATCGGCGCCGGCCAAATCGGCAGCGCTCTGGCCGTGCGGCTCACCAGCCTCGGTCATACGGTATATATCGCCAACTCCCGCGGCACCGAGACCCTGACGGACCTGGCCCAGAAAACCGGCGCTACGGCCGTTACGGCCCAGGAAGCGGCCCAGCGCGGCACCGACCTGATTGTGGTGACTATTCCGCTGGAAAACATTCCCAAGCTGCCCAAGGACCTGCTGGCAAACGTACCGGCCGAAGTGCCCGTTATTGACACGAGCAACTATTACCCCATGCTGCGCGACGGCCACATCCCCGAGCTGGAAACCGGCGACCTGACCGAAAGCGGTTGGGTGCAGCAGCACCTGGGCCGCCCCCTGGTGAAGGTGTTCAACAACATCTTCGCCGCCCACCTCGAAAACAACGGTAAGCCCGCCGGCACGCCCGGCCGCATTGCCCTGCCCGTGGCCTCCGACGATGCCGCGGCCAAGCAGAAAGTAATGGCCCTGGTGGAAGAGCTGGGCTTCGACGCCCTGGACGGCGGCACGATGCGCGAGTCGTGGCGGCAGCAGCCCGGCGGCCCTATCTACTGCAACGATTTGCCCGCCGACCAGGTGGAGCATCACCTGGCTAGCCTCGGCACCGAGCGCACGGAAGCCCAGCACGCCGAGTTCCTGGCCAACCATAACGCGGCTGAAAAGCACATGGAAGCCCAGGGCATCAAGCTGAAGTAGCCGGAGGCCGAATACTACCGGTCTAAAAACGGCTTAAAGCCAGCCTGACGTTCTACCGTCAGTGAAGCTATTATAGGAAGTGTCATCCTGAGCAGAGCGAAGAACCTTATCACATGGGAACGACTCGTGCAGACGTGATAAGGTCCTTCGCACTGCTCAGGATGACAAATAATTGCCTGCAAAAAACCTTCTACCCAGCTTCAATTCTACATCCGTGCTTCCGCTGCTTTATATAAACGGCTGCAATGAGGCATTCACAAAAAAGGGAAGCTGATTAGCTTCCCTTTTTTATTGGAGCAAACGATGTTCAGGGCTGAAACGCCACCCGTACGCAGTTGTCTGTTTTGTGCTTGAACATGTCGTAACCCTCGGGGCCGCGCTCCAGCGGCCAGCGGTGGGTGAGCAGGTAGGCGGGGTCGACGGCGCCGGCCTGCACGTAGTCGAGCAGGCGCGGAATGTATTTCTGGGCGTGCATCTGGCCCATGCGGAAGGTCAGGCCTTTGTTCATGGCCGCGCCCATCGGGAATTTGTCGATCAGGCCGCCGTACACTCCCACGATGCTGAGCGTGCCGCCTTTCCGGCAGGCCATGATGGCCTGGCGCAGCACCGCGGGCCGGTCGGTTTCGATTTTAAGCTGCTGCTTCACCAGATCATAATAGTGCTCGGCGCCGGGGGAGTGGGCTTCCATGCCTACGGCGTCGATGCAGCGGTCGGGGCCGCGGCCCCCGGTCATTTCCTTCAGCGCTTCCAGAATGTCAACCTCCTCGTAGTTGAGCGTTTCGGCCCGGGCGTAGGTGCGGGCCATGGCGAGACGTTCGGGAAACCGGTCGATGGCAATAACGCGGGAAGCGCCGAGCAGGTAGGCCGAGTGCATGGCCATCTGGCCCACGCCGCCGGCGCCCCACACGGCCACAATGTCGCCGGGCTCGATGCCGCACATATCGGCCGCCATGAAGCCCGTGGGAAAGGCATCGGAACAGAACAGGGCGCTTTCGTCGCGCACACCGTCGGGAATGATAAAGCAGCCGTTTTCGGCGAAGGGCACCCGGATGTACTGGGCGTGGGAGCCGGAGTAGCCGCCAAAGGCGTGGGAGTAGCCAAAAATACCGGCTCCCGGGTAGCCCAGGGCTTTTTCGGCCACGGCGGCGTGGGCGTTGCCGTTGTCGCAGAGCGAGTACTGGCCCGTGTCGCAGAACCAGCAGCCGCCGCAGGCCACCACCGACGCTACTACCACCCGGTCGCCGCGTTTCATCTTTTTCAGGGCGGGGCCTACTGCCACCACTTCGCCCATAAACTCGTGGCCGATGACGTCGCCCTCGCGCATGGTGGGCACGTAGCCGTCGAGCAGGTGCAAATCGGAGCCGCAGACCGACGACAGGCCCACCCGAATAATGGCGTCGTGCGGGTTCAGAATTTCCGGGTCGGGAATTCGCTCCACGCTTAATTTATTGGTGCCTACCCAGCAGAGTGCTTTCATAGTCAGAAGGAGTTAGTTGGATAACAATACAATAGGGCGGGGCGGCCTAGCCTTTATCGTGCCCGCGGCCCGAGGACTGGCCTTCGATGGTGGGTACTTCGCCGGTTTCCAGCATCATCTTGAAGCGGCGGATGTCGCTGCGAATGAACTCGGCCAGGGCCGGGTTCAGGAGCTTGGCTACGCCCTGGCCCAGGGTGCCGAGCGGGGCCCGGTAGTGCATCACCACCTGCAGCTCGGTGCCCTTGTTGCCCTCGGCCTGCCGAAACCGCACTTCCCCCGACTGGTCGACCTGGGAGCCGGGCAGCGACTGGTAGGCAATCAGGCGGTTGGGCTCGTCCCGGATTATTTCCGAATCCCAGGCTACCGTGCCCAGGCCGCCGGGAATACGCGCCACCCAGTGCGAATGGCGTTCATCCAGCTCCTCGATGCTTTCGATGTGCTCCATGAAGGTCGGCAGGTTCTCGAACCGCCGCCAGTAGCCATACACCTGGTCTATGTCATGGTAAACAGTGAAGGTTTCCTTGATTTCGATAGGCGCGGGCTGCTTGGTCGCCGAGTCGCGCCCGAACACGCTGTTGAGCGGGCAATACCCCGTAGCGCCCCGCAGGGCCAGGCTGGTGCCCAGTGCGGCCAGCCCCACGCCACTTGCCTTTGATTTACTTCGAGTGCCCGCATAAGCCAGGACCGCCCCGGCCAGGGCGGAAAGCACGCGCTCCGTAGGGCCCACATTCACGTGGGAAGTGCCCGTAGCGGGCGTTCGGGGCCGGTAGCCGGCAGATTCTGCGTAGGCGCGAGAAGAACGTTTTTTTGCAGCCATAAGCTATTAGATTTTTGATATATATCCTGGGGCTTACGAAGCTGTTTTGAGCTGGTTCTCAACAGTAAGGCAGGTTTTTTATCGGTCGGCTGCCAAAACCCAACAGTAGAGACGCGTGCTAACCGGCCCGCCGTCTAGTGTCATCCGAGCGGTTACTGGGCCTAGTATGGTGCGGGCAGGTAGTTTGAGCCTGGCTGGCCGTTACTGCGCATCCCGAGAAAATCTGCGCGGCGCGGTTCGTTCTAAAGTGCCCCGCCCGAAAAAGCAAAATGCCGACCTGCGCTGTTTAACCACCTGCGGCGGCGCAGTGCCAACGCTTAACCATGCAAACTACCCCGACTATGAACATTGGAATTATCGGCGCCGGCCACATCGGCAGTGCCCTCACCGTGCGGCTTACCGGCCTGGGCCATACCGTTTACGTTGCCAATTCCCGTGGCCCCGAGACCCTGCAGGACCTGGCCCAGAAAACTGGCGCTACGGCCGTTACGGCCGAGGAAGCCGTTCAGCGCGGCACCGACCTCATCGTAGTGACCATTCCGCTCAAGAACATTCCAGACTTGCCCCAGGGCCTACTAGCAGGTGTGCCAGCCGAAGTGCCCGTCATCGATACCAGCAACTACTACCCCATGCTGCGCGACGGGCAGATTCCGGAGTTGGAAACCGGCAGCCTGACCGAGAGTGAATGGGTGCAGCAGCACCTGGGCCGCTCCGTGGTAAAGGTGTTCAACAACATCTACGCCCACCACATCGAGCAGAAAGGGCAGCCCGCGGGCACGCCCGGCCGCATTGCCTTGCCCGTAGCCTCCGACGATGCCGCGGCCAAACAAAAGGTAATGGCCCTGGTGGAAGAATTAGGCTTTGACGCGGTGGATGCTGGTACCCTGCACGAGTCGTGGCGGCAGCAGCCGGGCACGCCCGCGTACGGCGCCGACCTGCCGGCCGATAAGCTGCGCGAGAACCTGCAGAGCCTCGGCACCGAGCGCACGGAGGCCCAGCACGAGGAGTTCAAGGCCAACCATGCCCAGCAAGAGCAGGCCATGGCGGCCCAGGGCATCAAGCTGAAGTAGCAGCTGGCGGGCTTTCCGGCCAGGAAAGCCCTGCGTTTTCGGCACCCATAGAAGCGCTGCCCCGAGGTATCGAGGCGGCGCTTTTTATTTCGGCGCAGCATCTTAACCCTTCCTCTACTACTTTTAGCCCGTTACTTATCCGTTGCCTTCTATGAAACCCGAATTTCAAGATCTGCCGCTTGTCGACAACAGCGGCAGCCACCGCTTCGAGCTGACCGTAAATTATTCCACCGCCTTTATGGAGTACGGCGACCGGGAAGAAGCCCTGGCCCTGTTTCACACCGAAGTGCCGGCCCAGCTGGAAGGGCAGGGGGTAGGCTCGGCCCTAGTGGAGAAAGTGCTGGCCGAAGTCGAGCGGCGGGGGCAACTGCTGATTCCGCTGTGCCCCTTTGTGACCAGCTACCTGAAGCGCCACCCCGAGTGGCAGCGGCTGGTGGCTCCTGGTTACCAGCGCTGGTTTCAGCCAGCTGCGCAATAGCCCTCGGCCAAAAACCGATAAGCTGGGTTGCCTCCGAAAGCCGGCATAAGCGGGCCGGGGCGGGCCGTTACGGCCTTGCTGAATGAGAAGCGCAAGTACCCTTTGCCGCCGCGGCGCACTAGATAGTATCCTTTTTCTGTATTCCTTACCCTAGCTGTCAAGCTCCATGAAATCCTTTTCTCTGCCGGCGGTCCTGCTCTGCCTGGCTTCCTGCCAAAGTGCCCCTTCTGCTGAAAAAGCTATTCCTGCGGCTACCCCGCCCAGCCAGACTACCGCTGCCGAGCCAAAAAATCCGGAGCATATCGAGGCGAACATGGTAACCGTCAACGGCAAGCCGCATGAGCACCTGACGACCCAGCTGCTGATCAGTCAACTGGGCCGCCCCGACAGCATTGCTAAAGGCGCCGTGGAGTGCGGCGGCGAGCTGGAAACGGTGAACAATGCCAACGCCGACGTCTGGTATTATGGCAAAACCTGCTACGAAGTGGCCGGTACCCAGGCCGTACTCAGCAGCTTCGATGTGACGACGGGCAAGTTTCAGGGTAAGGTAGGCAAGCTCGTGCTCAACCAGAATACCACTCTGGAAGATGTCCGCCGCTACTATCCCGTTTCGGCCAAGGAGGCCGAGACGCCTGCCACCGGCCGGCCGGGTGAGGAAATGGGTATACCCTTTTATCACAACGGAACCCCAGTAGATGCTTCTCTTAATTTGATATTCAAAAATGGCCGCCTGCAGGAAGTCGAGTTTTTCCAGCCCTGCTAACGGGTAGTCCTTGCTGGCGGGGCATCATTTGCCTCGCCGGTGCGGGCTATAAGCCACTCCTGTAAGTAGCAGGAAACCAGGACGAAAAACTTCCGGTGGCCCAGCAGGTTTTTCTTGACTGCAGCAATTGCAACTTAGCAAAGCCAGGTGGACTCGCCATTCGTTATGCAGCAGCGCTACCCGGCCCCGATTGAACAGGTCTGGGAAGCATTAACCAACGAAAACAGCATGTGGGCCTGGTATTTTCCCCAGCTGAAGCGGTTTGAGCCGGTGGTTAGCTTTGCCTTCGAGTTTGCGGCGGACGGAGAAAAGCAGGTCCCGACCGGGCTGTACTTCAGCTGGTCGTATAGGCTGCGCTTACGCAAACGGGCCGTCCCAAGGTGAACGTGCCCGGAGCGGGCGTGCTGCCCTGCGGCATAGTCTAGATTAAGCTGGGCTGGTAGCCAAGGTCAATATATTTATTGCCTAATATTGCGCCCGTCCACTAAGCTGACCATTTCATGCAACGAGTCGTGACGGTTCATTACTGGTCGGGTCTGCTCCTGACCAGCTTTATTCTGGTTCACCTCGTCAACCACGTAGCGGCCCTGGGCGGCGCCTCGGCGCACTTGGAACTGATGCAGGCACTGCGGGTAGTGTACCGACAGCCGGTGGTAGAAGCGGTGCTGCTGCTGGCCGTGGCGGGGCAGGGAATAACTGGAATCCGGCTGGCGGTCAAGTTGCGGCGCGTGGCGCATAGCCGGGCCGAGCGGCTACAGATTTATTCGGGACTGTACCTGGCTTTCTTTCTGCTGGTGCACACGGGTGCAGTACTTACCGGCCGGCTTTATATGGACCTGGATACCAACCTGTACTTCGGGGCGGCGGGCATCAACACCTTTCCATTTAGTCTGTTTTTCGTGCCGTACTACACCTTGGCCGTATGTGCGGTGTTTCTACACCTGGCGGCCGTGCACTACCGCAAAGGAGCCGCGGTGTTCGGCCCGCAGGCTGCCCGCTGGCAGGCGCTGATTCTGGCAGGCCTGGGTGGGCTGGTAGCATTGCTTATCCTTTATGGACTCACCAACGGCTGGCGCGGGCTGCCCATCCCGGCGGTGTATCTGAAATCACTAGGCCTGGGCTAAGCAGGGCCTGTTAGCTTCACTCTCAACTAAAGCTCGTGCTACGCTTGCAAGTCGGAGCTCAGCAGAGTAGAGCGCTACAGCTTCCGCGGGGCCACGCCTTCCTGGGTAATCTTCACCGGCTGAATGCGGCCCTGGGCGTCAAAATACATTCGGTCGATGCAGGTGACGCGGTGGTTCATGTCGGTTTCGCCCAGGGGCCGGCGGTGATACACGATGTACCACTCATCCTTGCCCGGCACCTGAATGACGGAGTGGTGGCCGGCCCCGGTAGCCACGGCCGGGTCCTGCTGCAGGATTTTGCCCACCCGTTGGAAGGGCCCGAGGGGCGAATCGGCCACGGCGTAGGCCACCGAGTAGTCGGGCCCGGCCCAGCCGCCCTCACTCCACATGAAGTAGTACTTGCCCCCGCGCCGGAACATGATAGGGCCCTCCACATAGTTCTGGGGGTAATTTCCTTGAAAGTCTGCCCGTCGGGGAAGGGCAGGAAGCCGGTGAAATCAGGCTTGAGCCGGGCAATATTGCAGTGCGACCAGCCTCCGTAAATCAGGTAGTACTGCCCGTCCTGGTCCTGAAACACGAACTGGTCGATAGGCTGGGCTCCGTTGTGAATGTTGCCAATCAGCGGCTTGCCCAGGTAATCTTTGAAAGGACCCTCGGGCCGGTCGGCCACGGCCACCCCGATGCCGCCTACTTCGCCCTCGTGCACATCGTTGGCCCCGAAAAACAGGAAATATTGCTTGCCCTTCTGCACCACGGCCGGGGCCCACATGGCCCGCCGCGCCCACCGAATGCTAACGGTGTCGATAATGCGCGGGTGCTTGGTCCAGTGCACCAGGTCGGGCGAGGAAAAGGCGTCCATAAACACCTGCTTGTCAAACGGGGCAGAGTAGGTGGGGTACACCCAGTACTGCTTGCCGAAAATAACGGCCTCCGGGTCGGCGTACCAGCCGGGGAAAACCGGGTTGCCGGCCGCCGCGGCGGCTACTTTCGGCCGGGCCGGGGTTTGGGAAAAGGCCGTCCGCGTCAGAAACAAAGTGGCCAGAACACTCAGCAACAAAAGCTTTTTCATGCCCGCATAATACAAGTAAATTTTTACTGGTATTAGCTTCTGCGCAGCAAGGCCCCGCGGCCGGTAGCGTATAGCATAGCTACAGCCAGCCGCGGGGGCCTGCCCGCCTTTGCCGCGCCATCAGCCAGAGTAGCTGCTTAAGCCACCCGGCCCGAGTCGGGCCGCGGGCCGGCGGCCTTGCGAAACAGGAAGGCCGAAGCCAGCCACATTCCCACGAAAAGCAGATTCCCGACAAATCCCCGGGTTACATCGGGGGTGAACTCAGGCTGCCAGAACAGCAGCGCCGCCAGCGGAGCCAGGAATTGCGTTAGAGCCGCCGCCAGCATCGTACGGGCCAGGGCCTGTGGCCGCAGCCGGGCCAGAAATGCGCCTACAAAAGCTGTCAGGTATACCGCACCAAACATCAGGTTCGCCGGATTCGGCCCGCTCCCAATGATGCCAACGGCCAGATTGGCCCATAGGGAAAGAAAGCCCGCGGCCAGTGCTACACCCACGGCGAGGCGGTAGGTCAGGCTGCCCGCCCGACTCGCCAGCAGTTGGTAGGCCAGGCCCGTGCCGAAGATCAGGCCGCCGGCCACAACGAAGTCCGACAGAGTCCAGTTTACTTCCGCGGTAAACTGCATGGCCACCAGGGGCACCGAAAGCAGGCAGGTGGTTATCAGCGCCGGGCGGACGAGATGTTGAAAAGGCAGAGTCATGACAGGAAAAGTTATGGTTGAACAAATAAATGAAGCGCGACGAGCTCCTGCAGTCCGACCTTTATACCAGGCAAGTCAGGGAGAGAAGCGAGGATGAAGCGAAGTAAACAAAAGAACTTTGTATTTCAAAGTAAATAGTGCGTTGATTTTCTCCCTGCCCACCAAGGCCAGTCCGGCTGGTCCGCTTCGAAAACTATGCGTTACTTCGAGCCGCAAGTGCTTGACCACCGTTCGTGATGAAAACTGTTCTATCTGCCCGGGTTGCGGCCCACGGGATACTGCTCATTCTGACCCTGGTTGTGCTGTTTCACCTCCTGGTCCTGACCGGCGTCATTCCGTTCGACATCGTGTGGGGCGGGCGGCTGAAGAGCTTTCAGGAGATGCTGCAGTTTGAAACCGTATCCATAGGGTTGAACCTGCTGATGCTGGTCGTAGCGGGCATTGCGGCAGGACGGCTGCGGGTGCGCGTCAGCCGGCTGCTGCTTAAAGGTGCTCTGTGGCTTATGACAGGCCTTTTTCTGCTCAATACCGTGGGCAACCTGCTGGCGCACACTGACCTGGAAAGACTGGTTTTTACCCCCCTCACGCTTTTGCTGGCCCTGTTCAGTTTGCGGCTGGCCCTTGAGCGGGAACCGGCACCGGCATCCTCTGCTAATACCGGCCCGGAAGCCGGGTAAGTGCGGCTCCCAGGTCACTCATTGGGGCTCCAAACCACTTCCGGCTGTCTTATGCCTGCTGATTTCCTCCCCGAAGCCTTATGCGGATATTAATTCTACTTTCGGTAATGCTGCTAGGCGCCTGTTCGGCTCCGGAGCGGGAGCAGGCCCCGGCGGTTCCCGCGGGGTTTGTGCAGCATACTATCGTTTGGCAGCCTAAACCCGAACTTGCTTCGCCCACAGGCTCCCTGACCCTAGCCGTGCCGGCCCAATACGATACGCTGCTGACCTGGCTCGATGCGGCCGACACGCCCAATGGCGACCGTTGCAAGTACCGGATGGGAAGCTCATCGGGCTGCCTGCGGCAGGAAAGCGGCTTTTACCGTGAGGGTACGTTTTGCAAAGACACCCTGGACCGACTGACTATTTCCACCAAAACGAGCTTCGGAACGCCGGAAAGCCTGACGAGTCTAGCCCGCTACATCCAGCACACGAACGAAGCCAACCAGAGCGTTGGGGCGCCGCCCACCGTCTGGAAATCCAAAAAGGTGAAGGTGATTAATGGTCGGCCCTTCTCCATTGTGGAGTTCATCGGCCCTGCCCCAGGATTCCGGAGCCTTATGCTCAGGTGCGGGCAGCTACTGTGGTCCAGGGCCGGCACCGCTCGTGGGAAGTAGAGCTGCTCTTTGAATGCAAGCAAACAGACTGCGCCCGCCTGGCAGAGCAAGCCTACACAACCCTGCAGTCGGTTCGGATAGACACGGCCGCCATTCGCCGGTAAGAAGGTTATCCCGTTGCCCGCAGCGTCCCATCTTATACTATTGTTCCGCGGCTAGGCGTTAACCAAAAAGGCTTTACCAAGTATACCGCAATTCTTATTTCTGTTCATGCGTAACCTGATCTTTCCCTCACTTATTCTCCTTGCTGCCGCGAGCAAGGCCATGGCCCAAACCGACTGCGCCCGGCCTGAAATTCAGCTGTTGCGCAACAGTCAGGCCCTGCCCGCTACGGCCGCTGCCCTGGTCACTACTGCTACGCTGCGGGTCGCGCCGGCAGCGGGATGCCCCGAGCAAAGCTACCGGTTCCGGCACGCTGAAATAACCCTGGTGCGCCACGGCCGGCCGGTGCTGCCCATCCAGCTTGCTGAGAAGCCTCAGCTGGACCTGCGCCCTTTCCAAAGCCACTACCAGACCGGCGACCAGCTGCGCGTATTTATTGCCTACCAGAACATTGCCACTGTGGCGCCCGATGGTACCCTTACACCCTTGCTATCTGCCAAGGACGCCAAGTCCCGGCCCGGTAAGCTCGACCTGCAAACCGCCGACTCGAAGGGCATTACCTATACCTTGCCGCTGGCAAAGCCGTAGTTACGTGGATGATCTAAAAGCAAAACCGGGCCAGCTAGTTTCTTATCAGCTGGCCCGGTTTTGCTTTTACAGGCACCGCTAACCTTGCCTCTTAATCCACGCGGGGTGAGTTAGCTGGCCGCAACGCGGCTTGCAGCACTTGGGCTTTTGGTAATAAATGGCCGCTCGGCTACTAAGTAAAATAAATAGCAGCAGGCGGTTATCAGCGGAGTAGCCACAAACACGAATAGCAGAATAGAGGGCAGGGGAGCCAAGTTCAGCGGAATGGCCACATATTTGGAAAACACCTGCAGCAGCGGCGCATGCACCAGATACAGGCTGTAAGCAAAAGTGCCAATAAGTACCAGCGGCCGCCAGGATAAGTAGCGGTGAGTGGTGGCCATCCGGCCAGTAGATACGGCTAGGAGGAGGCCAGCCGAAAACAGCCCCATCAGCAGATCTGACAGCACTACGAAGGCGTGGTTGTTGCCATTGGTATTAAGCCTTTGCAGAACAAGTGTAGCCACTGGCGTGACAAGTAGAATTAGGTTGAGTGGAATTCTATTCCGCCAGCTTATCATACTTTCCTGCTGAGTAAAGGACAGCTCTGCGGCTAACATTCCAATAGCAAACAGTCCCAAATAGTCGGCGCTGATGGAAACCGGATTTAGGCCAGTCTGGTCGAAGCCCGCCAGCAAAACAGTAAGACCATAAAGCAGCAGGCCGCTGCCCACTGTAAGGGCGGTAGTGCGCAAGGCGCCTAGCCGCCGCCATATGTACACCAGCAGCGGAAAGGCAAAGTAAATTCGCCACTCAACCGATATGGACCAGAAAACATGGTTGATTTTATAGCACGTGCTGTAGAACAAGTCTTGTAGCAAGAGCAGATGAGTAACTATATCGGTGCTGGTTACGGGAATGGCAATGTCCCAGTGCGTGCCGGTCTGCTCCCCGATTACTGTATAGATTAAGAGCATCGAAAAAGCCAAGGCCAGGTAGTAAGGTGGCAGAATCCGTTTGGCTCTTTTGGCGAAGAACTCTCTGGGACCTACCTTCATATGGCCTTTGTTGCGGACAATAGGCAGCATCAGGCAGAAGCCGGAAATAACGATAAACATATCGACTGCCAACCGCCCGTGGCCAAACAGAAAGGTAAAGGCCTTTACTGGAATTGAGGCAATTGAGCCAGCCGGAACGGTAGCTGCCGTAAATGTCCCGTTGATTTGGGTCAGGGCGTGGTGTAGCACCACATACAAGGCTGTTAGGCCGCGCAACCCGTCCAGATACGCTAAGTGTCCTTGAGTTACTTTCTTGCTAACCGGTTCTACTACTTCCATTACTGTTCAACAGGGATACGTAAGGGAGGTGGCTATTTAACCTAGCCGCTCCCCTTTTGAAGTTTCTAATAGCTACGGGCAAAAGACCTATTTGAAGTATAGCTGCTTGGTGTAGTACAGGATGTCCTTCAGGAATTTTGTGTCCGTGGGCTTTTTCAGAAGGTAGGAAACGGCATTCTTAGAAAACCTGCCAAATTCCTTTTTGGAGAGAGCGGCAATAGCGTCTTCCCGGAGCACGATATCCTTGTTGGTTTGGCGCTGCTCGTGGAGCAGCTGATCAATGCGGGCGGGCAGGTTGCTGGTGAAGTCACGTATGACTTTGTATTTTTCGGGTAACGATAAGTTACCAAACTCAACAGTGAACAGCGGGGCCAACAAACTGTCTACTACCGGCTTTTTTTCCGGCTGCCAGTAGTGGAAAATATAGGAGTCGCAGGGGTGCATCTGGGTTCTTTTCTGCAGGATAAAGGAAAAGGCCAGCTGCTCGCTCAGGAGTGATTTGGAAACGGTGTAGAACTCATCCGTGAGCATATACACGTCGGCTAGGTACGGATGCACTTCCGGGGAGAAGGCCAGTGCCCCGGCATTCCAGGAGCGGTAAGACGCATCGTAGCGCTCCTCGCCCACGGTGGTAGCAAACGGCTTATCAGCAATCAACCCGACCAAGTCCCGGGCTTCCTTGGAGAACTCCTGGCGCTCTTCCAGGGTATACTCGGCCTTGTGCATAAAGCTCACACCAGGCTTTATCCGCTCAATCAACTGGGCCGGGTCCGCAATGAAGAAGGTATCCGAATCGGTATACACCAGGTCGGCCGCCGGATATTTGGTAAAGACTTGCTCGATAACGGCAATTTTCAGCCGATGAATAAAGTTGTGCTGACCCTTCATCTCCCGGATTTTTTCGGCCGTCAGCAGGGCGTATTCCACGTCCAATCCTTCCAGATAAGGCAGGAAGTATTCGGGGTTGTCGGTGAAGATAATCGTTTTAGTGGCTGACGCATTGTCGCTATACAGGCTCCAAAAGCTCAGGACAGTCAGGATGGCTCGTCTGTATTCGGACTCTCTTCCGTAGGATATAAGAACGAAGGTGTTCATCAGCTTCTTTTAAGGGCTTGTGCAGTATAAATGGGCGCTATTTGGGCCGTTCAAGGTACCATGTAATTAGTTTACTTAGTGCCATTTTTTAGTGTGGGAGCCCGAGGAACGCAGCAGTATTAAGTGCTGATTAAATTCTTTTCGCTGTGCAAGAAAAAGAAAATCAGGTATTTGGCAGGCTGAGTGTCGTGCCTTATTTCGCTGATAAGAGAAACTCCAAAAGGCCGCACCACCCGGATACTTTCGGGGCGACGCGGCCTTTTTTTGTAGGCGCTCATCTGCGCATATGACGCTGGCGGCGGAGCAGGCCCACACTCAAGCCGGCCCATCAGCAGCCGGTTGTTAAACCTTACCAGTCAGCATTTCCCGCACCTTGGTCCAGCGGATTTCCGGGTACCGGTCGTTGTCAAGGGGCTCAGGCAGCTTGGCCTGGCCGCTGAGCATGTTGTGCAGATACTGCATGCCCTGCCAGGGCGGGAACACCTCGTTTTTGGCCGGCGCTACTGTCTTGGTTACCTTAATGAGCCCGGCCAATACGCCCAAGCTACCGGCCCGCAGCAGCTTAAACTCCTGACCCGTGGCCGCCTGGGCCGCAGCCTGCAGGCCGCGGATAGTAGCCACTTCGCCAGCCACGCGCAAGTAGCGGGGCGTGGTAGGGTCCAGGGCGGCCGCGGCGGTGTACTCGGCCGTGTTGACCATCGTGGTAAAGTCCAGGGGCTGATCAGCGCTGCCCCAGTACAGCACCCGGCGCGGACCGGTCAGAATCACCGGGGCCTGACCCTTGAGCAGGTCCATAAACATGCCGTTGAGCACCGACGTGGCTTGAATAGGCGCTTTGGCCAGGCGGCGGGCAAACTCCCGGCGCAGGTCGAAGTTGCGGTTGGAGCCTTCGGGCAGGCGGGTGAAGTCGGCGGAGTAGTCGGAGGGAATAAAGCGGGGCACGCCGGCTGCCACGGCTGCTTCCAGCAGCTGGGTCTGGGCTTCCACGATTACCGGCCGCAGCCCCGATAAGGCCGATACCACGCAGGCGGCGCCGGCACAGACCCGGGCGAGGGCCGCCGCATCGTCATACTCCACGGCCACTACTTCGGCGCCCTGCAGGCGCAGGGAAGTGGCCTCGGCGCCGGTGGTGGCCAGAGGGCGCACTAGGGCCCGCACGGTAGCTCCACGTTGGCGCAGGGCATGGGCAATCAGTAGGCCCAGGGCCCCGGTAGCGCCAGCCAGCACGATGGGAGCCGCTGCATTGGTAGAAGAGTCGGAGGGGGAACGGTGGATGTTGGGGTCATTGGTTCAGGGGTGAATGCCGTAAGCAACAAGAAAACTCTGCCGGAGTTAGTTGGCGCCAGCTCGAATATCGTTTCGCCGGCCAGCTGGTAACGAATCAGGCCGTCGTGCTGGTCCCGGTAAAAGGTTGGCCGAGGTCCGGTGCCACGCCGGGCGGCGTTCTTACAGGGCGGAAAGTTTTTCTGCTGGTGTTTGCCATACGTAGCTCCCCGGGGCAAGGTCGGGCAGAAGAAGGAGCAGAAGGTGCGGCGAGCAGGCCGTGCTGGACCAGAAGTTCTATTTTCGCGTTCCGTCTACTGCGTCTGCCCCATGACTTTCCCCACTTTCTTTCCTCCTTCCCGCCCCGTGGTACTAGAGGCCTACCGCCCGGACTGGGCCGGGGAGTACCAGCAGCTAGCGGCCCGCCTGCAGCAGGCCGCCGGGCCGACCATAGTACGTCTTGACCATATCGGCTCCACGGCCGTGCCCGGTTTATGTGCCAAAGACGTCATCGACGTGCAACTGACCGTCGCTAGTCTGGAAGAGGCGGCCGGCAACCTTACCGGAGTGCTACGGCAGGCGGGTTTTCGGCAGGGCGAGAGTTGGCAGTACGACATCTTTCACGCGCTGCCCGCCGCCTCGCCGGAGCTACGCAAGCTCTACATGCGGGAGCCGGAGGGAGAGCGGCGTATGCACCTGCACATTCGGGAAGCAGCTCGCTTTAACGCGCGCTTTGCCTTGCTTTGCCGCGACTACCTGCGCGCCCAAGACCCAGCCCGCCAGGAGTATGCCCTGCTCAAGCAGCGGGCGGCGCACCTGTTTCCGACCAGCATTGATGGTTACCTGTTTCTCAAGGAACCCGTTTTTCATCTGCTCTATCAGGCAGCGGAGCTATGGGCGGAAAAAACGGGCTGGCGTTTGCCGGCGCCGCAGTAGCTGGTGCCGCTGGGCCTCGTTTTATAGCTGCTGTCCGGTTGGCTTAAGCTTGATCTGCCGCTACGGACGGCCTCGGACAGGCCCGGTTACGTATTCTGCCAAAAGCAGTAACGGGCCCGGCCCCCTACGGATATGGCGAACAATCAACCTGCGCAGACTATAACCGGCTTACGAGCAGGCTGCCCCATGCTACTGCGCCGAGTCGCGGCAGTCGTGCCCGTGCTGGCCTTGCTGGCGGCTAGTCTTACGGCTTGCTCCGACGAGGCAGCCCGGCGTGAAAACTCCGAATTGCGCGTTGACCAGCCCACACCGGCCGCTGCAACCAATGAAGCCGCCGCTACCGAAGCTGCGCCGGCTCCACCGCCAACCGTTTCTGCTACCACTGCCGGCCGCCGCTACCGGGTGCGGTCTGAAGCGGCGTATTTCTATGATTCGCCCGGGAAAACCAAGCCCACGGGACAATACCTGCGCCGCGGCGACGTGCTTTACGGCGAGGAGGACGGCAACGGATTTATCCGCACTCAGTTTGTAAGTCAGACTGGTGCTACCGTCACGGGCTGGCTGAAAGTGGAGGAAGTAAGTCGGCTGACGGCCAGCCCGGCCTCCCGGCCCGCTCCGGCGCGGCCGGCTGCTTCAGTTCCCGCCACCTCTTCGGAAACAGACGTGGCGCTAGGCCCCGAACCTACCCGCGCTACTAGTGGCAGCGGTACCCGCAAAGCCGTAGTGCAGGCGGGGCGCGCCTATTTCTACAATACGCCCGACCTGCTGACGCCCCGCCGGGCCTACTGCGAGCAGGGCGACAAAGTGAACTTGGGGCAGGAGCAGGGCGAGGCCGTCTACGTTACCTTTACCAACTGGGAAAAGGTAACTACCCGGGGCTGGATGAAAAAAGAAGCATTGCGCTTGCCGGAGTAGAAGAGGCATACGTCCCGGTTTTGCCGCAACGCCGGGTAGTGGCAGCTCAGCCGGCTTGGTGGGTAAAAGCGGTGGGAGCCGGGCCTGGTAGCAGCACCCGGGTGTTGGGCAGGCTGCCGGGAAATTCGCGCTGCAGAAACGTAATAAGCTGCTCACGCACGGCGCAGCGCAATTCCCACACGTTGCCGGCATTGGCGGCACTGACCAAGGCCCGCAGTTCCAGGGTGCGCTCCTTGGCATCGGTGACGTGCAGCACGCACACGCGTTGGTCCCAGAGTGGGTGGGCCTCCAGGATGCGGCGCAGCTCGGTGCGGACGGCTTCCACGGGCACGGTATAGTCGGTTTGCAGGTGCACGGCCCGGTAAGGCGGGCACTGGTGCGGGTCCAGTTCTGAAAGGGCTTTTCAATGAAATAGTTGAGCGGCAGCACCAGGCGGCGCTCGTCCCAGATGCTGAGCACCACGTAGGTAAAGGTGATTTCCTCGACCCGGCCCCATTCGCCTTCCACCACCAGCACGTCGTCGATGCGGATGGGCTGGGTGAAGGCAATCTGGAAGCCGGCCAGCAGGTTGCTGATGGAGCGCTGAGCGGCAAAGCCCACAATTACGCTGGCAATACCGGCCGAGGTAAGCAAGCCAGTGCCCAGGCGGCGCACCGTTTCAAAGCTCATCAGTACCAGCCCCACGGCCACGAAGGCAATCAGCGACACGGCCAGCTTCTTGACGAACTGCAGCTGGGTGAAAAGCTTACGCACCCGCAGGTTGTCGGCGCCCTCCAGGCGGTAGCGCTGCTGCACCAGGTCCTGAAGCACGTCCACGGTTTTGATCAGGCCCCAGGCAAAGGAGAGGACCAGGGCCACTTCCACCAGGCGGCGCAGCACCTCGAAAGGCTTGGGCGGCAGCGGCACCAGGGCAGGAGCAGGGAAATAGTCAGGACCGGGAAAAACCAGGCGCTGGCCAGGTTCAGGTGCTGAGCCACCGAGCGGGCCAAAACGGAATCCTCGCGCCGCCCAAATGCCCGCAGCACGCTGAAAACAGCGTATTTGAGTACCAGCCCGAGCAGCAGGCCACCGAGCAGAATGCCCAGGGTGGCGAAAATGTCGGGGAAATGGGAGAGCAGGTGGGCAACAGTTTCTTTCATACAAACAGGACCCGCCAGAGCACGGCAGGCAGTAGGCACGTGTACCCGCGCCGCCCCGGAAAGGTTAGCCGCTGCCATACCAACCAGCCGCCGCCGACATACCACACCCGGTATTTTGCCGTTAGCAGACAAATGCGGGCAGTAGCATAGTGATGAACTACGCCCAGATACTTAATCTTGTAACAAAGTCTGGCTTGGTGCCAGCGTGAAGCCCGGCTGTTTTCGGAGCACGAAAAAGCCGCCGGCCAGTTAAGATTTTTTTCCTGCCGCTCCCGCAGGCTGCCCGCTCCGGGTAGCCAGGCCGGCCGGGCGGTATTTGCTAGTATGAAGAAAAGTGTTCTGCTGATTCTATTGCTGAGCCTCAAGCTGGTGGCCTTTGCGCAATCCAAGCTGAAGCCTAAGGCCGACCTGCTGAAAGATTATAACCTGGTATTGGAGGAAACCTTCGACAGCCTGGCTCATCCGTCGGAGCTATCCGAGCGGTGGCAGTTTACCAGCGACCAGGCTACGGGCTCCGCCGGTGGGGGTGAATATTACGTGGACCCGACGACCAATAACTGGGCAAATATGGAGCTGCGGCGCGAAGGAGTCACGTCCTACCTGCGGCTGCGGTCTGAGCTGATTATGCCCGCCGACTCCGACTACCAGAAGCGGGAAATCTACCCCGACCCCGCCGACCCGACCCGCAAGCCTCGCATAGCCAAGTTTCGCTCGGCCCTGCTCATGACCAAGCGCGGGGTGGCCGGGCCGGTTTTCGACCCTCCCTGCACGCCCGAGAATAACCCCGGCGGCTACTCCCGGGCTTTCTGTACGGCGTCTTCCAGGTGCGGATGCGGGTGGCTAAAAAGCCGACCTTCCCCGCCTTTTGGCTGTGGGGCGAGCCGCCACACGCCGGCAGCTGGCCCACGGGCCTGCAGGTCAATATCTACGAAGGCCGGGACTACAAGTACAATACCAGCCGGGTATTCGGCGTGGGCTATGATGATGAGGCCGATAAATTCGTGCCCCACCGCGGCGAATTTGTCTGGGTGAAAACGGAAGGTTACGCCGACCTGGCCGACGACTTTCATGTGTACACCGGCGTGTGGACGCCCACGGAAATATCGTTCTTCCTCGACGACACCAAAATCGTCACGTTCAACGATTCCACCATCATGCGCCAGTACAACCGGTGCCCCACGGCCCTGATTGTCTCCCTTCAGATGTGGCCCTGGTACACCGAAGGGTCCCACCTCGACGTGGATTATATTCGGGTGTACAAGCCCAAGAACAACTCCAACGAGTACCCCAGCGTCGAGTACGACGCCCGCGCCAAGCCAGTCAGCTTTTTCGAGCGGGTCAGGCGCCTGTTTACTCCCACCATGCCCTTCACCGCCATGAAGGAATTGCCCTAGCAGGATATTAGCATACTGACAAGCCAGTAATTAGCTTGAGCGTTTCACAACTAGCCTTTCGGCTGTGGCTGACGTACCTGCTCATTCCGTGGGCGACCCGGTCTCACGCTGCCCGGCAGCTTACGTCATCCTGATAAATGCGCAGAAGTAGCTGGATACTGGCCCTGACTCTGGGGTGGCTGCTGTCGGGTTGCGCGTCGCACCGCCAGCCGCCGCCATTAAGATGCATACCGAAACGCTGGCGCTGTATGATTCCGTGCGCCGGCGCCCGGTGCCGGTAGTACTCTACCAGCCCACTGTGGCCGTGGCCCGACCCCGGCTAGCGTTGCTGAGCCATGGCTACGGCGGTCAAAGCACGGCGTATACGTTTCTGGCCCGGCAGCTGGTAGCTATGGGCTACGTAGTGGCCAGCGTGCAGCATGAGTTGCCGGGCGACGAGCCTATTGCCACTACTGGCAACCTGCGCGAAACGCGGCGGCCCAACTGGGAGCGGGGCGTGCAAAACCTGCTCTTTGTGTGCCAAATGCTGCAGCAACGCTTGCCCCGCCTGAATACTGGCCAGTTGCTGCTCCTGGGCCATTCCAACGGCGGCGACATGGTCATGCTCTTTGCCCACGAGCACCCGCAGCTGGTAGCCCGCGTCATTTCGCTCGACAACCGCCGTATGCCGCTGCCCCGCACCCGCCGGCCCAGAATCCTGTCCATCCGCTCCAGCGACCAGGTGGCCGACCCGGGCGTACTTACCACGGCGGCCGAGCAGCGCACGTTTGGCATTACGATTGTGGCCCTGCCTGCCACCATTCACAACGATATGTGGGACGGGGCTACCGAAGCGCAAAAGCAGGAGATAAATGCCATTGAGGCTGAATTTCTGCGGCGCTGACTGACGGACAAACAAAGCTCAAAAGTTGCTGGTTAGCTACCCAGTCCGGCCCGGACATTATTTAGTGCGCATGCTACTTGAAGAACTGTACTCCTCCGTTGGTAAGCTGTTTCTGGAAATACACTACCAGCCCGAAGGTCCCTGGATTTATGCCGACTGGGTCGGCTTTCCCACCAGCGGCAACGTCCTGAAAGGCGCCCGGGCCTACCTCGACCAGATGCAGCAAAAACGCTGCGTGGCCGTGCTCAACGACAACCGGCACCTGGTAGGGGCTGGAATGCCTCACTGGACTGGCTGGAGCGCGAGTGGATTCCGTACGCGGTGCAGAGTGGCCTGAAGTATTGGGCGCACTTGGACAATCCCGACGCGTTTTCGCAGGAGTCGGCGGCGGCCCTGCGCCAGCGCGTCAACGGCCGGTTTCAGATTGAGCTCTTCGACAACGAGGCCGCGGCCCGGGCCTGGCTGCGCGCCTGCCAGGTAGGCTAAGTAATAAGGAAGGGCTAGGTAGGAGGGGATGCTCCGAAAAGTGCAGAAATTGAGGTGACTACGGTCGAGCTGCTAACCTTGCCCGGCCCGTCCCCGTTTCAGCCTCATTCTCTCCCCAAATTACCAGTATGAAGCTCTTTTCCTCTGTTTTGCTTGCCGGGACCCTGAGCCTGGCTGCCACACCCGCCGCCACCGCCCAGCACAATTCCTCCTCGCCCTACCATACCCGCTTTGCCGTCGATGCGCCCGTGATTGGGGGCTTGGGGCCGTCAGCGGGTTTGGCCTGTACCGGGTGCAGCAAAAAGAAGGTCTGAACGAAGCAGAGCTGGCCGCGCTCAGCAAAGACGACGTGCCCAAGTTCGACCGGTTTGTGGCCGGCAAGTATAGCGAGCGGGCCCAGACCATCAGTGACTTTTTCTGCTACGGTTCGCTGGTAGCGGCGCCGGGCCTGCTGGCGCTCAACCCCGATATCCGGGGCCACTACGGGCAGGTAGCCGTGCTCTACCTGGAAACCATGCTGACTACCTCAGCTATCTTCACCTCCACGGTGGGAAATGTGTACCGCTACCGGCCCTTTTTGTACGGCACGCAAGGCACCGCCCGGGAGCGGAGCAGCAAGATTTCTACCAACTCCTTTTTTGCCGGCCATACTGCCCACGCCGCCACGGCTACCTTCTTCGCGGCCAAGGTATTCCACGATTTCAACCCCGACTCGCCCGCTCAGCCCTACGTGTGGGGCGCCGCCGCCGTAATTCCGGCCGTGGTGGGATATTATCGTCTGGAGGCGGGCAAGCACTTCCTCTCTGACAACCTGGTGGGGTATGCCGTGGGTGCCACGGTAGGCGTGCTGGTGCCCCAGTTGCACAAGACCAGCCGGGCCAAGGGCTTGTCGGTGGCTCCGCTGCAGGGCGTGAACGTAAACGGGTATTCCTACGGCGGCCTGCGCATCACCAAGCAGCTGTAGCGCGGCTGCCGAAGGCGAAGCAGGAGGGAAGTGCCAATTTATCGGGCTCTTTTCGACACCTTAAGCGTCCCTTTACCGCTTGCGCCATGTCCGAGGTTTCTGCCCTGCCCCCCGTTTCTGCCACCGTGGCCCGCCCGGCCCGGGTTCAGTCCATCGACCTGGTACGCGGGCTGGTCATGGTTATCATGGCCCTGGACCACGTGCGCGAGTTCTGGAGCCCGACGCCGGTGCGGCCCGAAGACGTTAGCCAGGCTTCGGCGCTGTTGTTCCTTACCCGCTGGGTTACCCATTTCTGCGCCCCACGTTTGTGTTCTTGGCCGGGGTCAGCATCTTTCTCGCCCAGCAAAAAAAGCCCAGCCGCCCGGCCGTCAGCCGGTTTCTGCTAACCCGGGCCTGTGGCTGGTGGCGCTGGAAATCCTGGTCATCAACTTCCTGCTGCAGTGGAGCTTCCAGATGGTTCTGCTGCAGGTAATCTGGGCTACGGGCTGGGGCATGGTGCTGCTGGCCGGGCTGCTGTGGCTGCCGCGCTGGGTGCTGGGCGCCGGGTCCCTGGGCTTTCTGGTCCTGCATAATCTGCTGCCCACTATTGCCCCGGTCACGGCCGAGAACCTGGTAGCGGCCCTGCTGCACAACGGCCCGTTTCTGCTTCCATCCGTCGGTGGGGCTCCCGCGTTTCTGGTGGCGTACTCCATTGGGCCCTGGGCGGCCGTGCTGGTGGCGGGCTACTGGATGGGGCCGTGGTTTGGGCTGCCGCTGCCGGAGCGCAACCGGCGCCTGCGCCTGGCAGGCGGGGCACTGCTGTTGCTCTTTGTCGGGCTGCGCTTCACTAACTGGTACGGGGAGCCCAACCTCTGGAGCGTGCAAACCCGAGGCGGTTTTTACACGGTGCTGTCCTTTCTGAATATAACCAAGTACCCGCCGTCCCTGCTGTTTTTGTGCCTTACCCTGGGCGTGGCGCTGCTGCTGCTGAGCGGGGCCGAAACGGTGGCGGGCCGCTGGGCCGAAATACTGCGCATCTACGGGCGGGTGCCGTTTTTCTACTACCTGCTGCACTTGCTGCTCATCAGTGCCGGGGCTCTGGTCTGGACGATGCTGGCCTTCGGGCAGCCCTTCAATTTCGGGTTCATGGACCGCAAAGACTGGCCCGCCGCCTACCAGCCCAGCCTGCTGCGGGCCTATGTAGTGTGGCTGAGCGTGGTAGTGCTGCTCTACGTGCCCTGCCGCTGGTATCAGGGCTACAAGCAGCGCCATTCCTACTGGTGGCTTTCGTATTTGTAGAAAACCCTGTTTTGGCCATTTACCACCTGGGCAGAAGTACCGCCCAGCCCGCTTACCTTAGCTGCCCGACCTCACCCTCCCACGTTCCTGCCTCCTATGCAATCCGCTTCTACTGTTCTGCTCGTGCGGCCCGCCAGCTTTGCTTTCAACGCCGAAACGGCCCAGTCCAACCACTTTCAGCACGCCCTAACAGGCCTTAGCGCCAAGCAGGTGCAGCAGCAGGCCTACGCCGAGTTCGACAACGCCGTAGCCACGCTGCGGGAGCGGGGCGTGCGGGTGCTGGTAGAAGAAGATACGCCCGCGCCGGCCAAGCCCGATGCCGTGTTTCCCAACAACTGGGGCACTTTCCACCCCGACGGCCGCGTGCTACTCTACCCCATGTGCGCCCCCAACCGCCGCTCTGAGCGGCGGCCCGACATTCTGGAGCGCCTGGGCCAGCAGTTTGTGCTCACCGAAGTCGTGGATTTGTCGGCCCACGAGCAGCGGGGACGGTTTCTGGAAGGCACCGGCAGCATTATCTTCGACCATGTGCACCGCCGGGCTTACGCCTGCTTGTCGGCCCGCACCGATGCGGCGCTTTTTGAGGAAGTGGCCGCCCGCCTAAGCTATAAGCCCGTGCCCTTTCACGCCTACGATGCTCAGGACCAGTCTATTTACCATACCAACGTGATGCTGTGCGTGGGCGCCGGGTTTGCCGTAATCTGCCTGGAAAGCATCACCGACGCCGCAGATCAAACCCGGGTAGTCGAGTCCTTGACGAGTACGGGACACGAGATAGTAGCTATTTCGCTCGGGCAGGTGACCCAGTTTGCCGGCAACATGCTCACAGTACAACCCGCCACGGGCCCGGAGCTGCTGGTGATGTCGCAGAGTGCCTACGACGCGCTGACGGTGGAGCAGCGTGGCCGGCTCAGCCAGTATTGCGAGCTGCTGCCTTTGCCTATTCCCACCATCGAAACCATTGGGGCGGCAGCGCCCGCTGCATGTTGGCCGAAATCTTTCTGCCGCCGCTTCCCCAGCCCGCTTAGTGCGAAGCCAGCCAGTCCTGGGCTGCTTGCTCATCCACGAAAACCTGGGCCCGATACACCTGCCCGTCGTAGAAGTCGGCGGTTGGAATGGCGCCTTGCTCCTCCATGTCGTGGAGCAGGGTGGGGGCTACCAAATAGGCCAAGTACGTTAAAGCGCCCGTCCGGTCGCCGGGCCGGGGAAAAAACGTGGTCAGCAGTTCGGGGCGGTAGGTCGCGTCGCGGCGCAGGTCAATAAGCCAATGCTGGCAGCCGTACTGGTTGGCGGCCTCCAGCATCAGGGAGTAGGCCTCCTGAATTTCTGTTGGTTCGAGGGGCCGCAAAATCCGGTTAATAATAAAGCAGACGTCGTCCCGGTAGCTCAGGCTCTGATACTCGCGGGCTGGTAAAGTATGATACATACAAAGGATATAGGCTAGGGCCTACTTACGGCTAAGGAGGAGCTTGGTTCCTGCCCTGGCGTTTCTCCCGGATTGATATATTCGCCGGTCGGCTCACCTTCCCGGCTTTCTTTAGCCCTTTTATGACTACGCCCGCCGCCTACCTCGACCTGAACCGGGCCCTGTGGAATGCCCGCACCGGTCCGCACCTGGAGTCCGACTTTTACAACGTGGAAGCCTTTAAAGCTGGTAAAACCTCGCTCAACCGTATCGAGCTGGACTTGCTGGGCGACGTGGCCGGATTGCGCGTGCTGCACCTGCAGTGCCATTTCGGACAAGACAGCCTCTCACTGGCCCGGCTCGGGGCCCAGGTTACCGGCGTCGACTTATCCGACGAGGCCATTGCCGCGGCCCGCCGGCTGAGCACTGACATTGGAGTGGCAGCCGAATTTATCTGCTGCGACATCTACGACTTGCCCCAGCACCTGCCCGAAAAGCAGTTTGATGTGGTCTTTACCACGTACGGCGTGCTGGGCTGGCTGCCCGACCTCACACGCTGGGCCGCGCTGGTCAGCCGCTACCTGCGGCCCGGCGGGCGGCTGGTGCTGGTCGAGTTTCACCCCGTGGTCTGGATGTTCGACAACGACTTTACCCGTCTGCAGTACAGCTATTTCAATACCGGCCCCATCGAGGAAACCGAAGTAGGTACCTATGCCGACCGCGCCGCGGGCATCGAGCACCAGTCTGTGACCTGGAACCACAGCCTGAGTGAGGTCGTCGGCAGTTTGCTCGGGCAGGGCCTGGCGTTGAGCAGCTTTCAAGAGTACGACTACTCGCCCTACAACTGCTTTGCCCATACCGTGGCCCAGCCCGACGGCACGTTCCGCATCGGCCCGCTCAGTGACCACGCCCCGCTGGTGTATTCGGTAGTGGCAACCAAGCCGCTGGCCTGAGGTACAGATCATAAAAAAGGCCACCTGACGCAAATCAGGCGGCCTTTTTTGAGTTAAAGCGGCGTTACTTACCAACTATGTCGGCTGGGGCAATCAAGCCCAGCACCGAGCTGGTGTGGTTGCGGATTTGCTCCAGCAGCTCGGGGTTGTCGTTGAGCTTCTGGCCGAAAGAGGGAATCATTTCCTTGAACTTGCCCTGCCACTCCGGCGAAGCGCCCTGCTCTTTAAAGCACTTCTGAATCAGGCTGACCATAATGCTGACGGCCGTGGACGCGCCCGGTGAAGCACCCAGCAGGGCCGCAATGGAGCCGTCGGCGGCGCTAACCACCTCGGTGCCGAATTCCAGCACACCGCCTTCCTTGGCGTCTTTCTTAATCACCTGCACGCGCTGACCGGCAATTTCGAGCTGCCAGTCCTCGGCCCGGGCGTTGGGCAGATACTCCTTCAGGGCCGCCAGGCGGTCTTCTGGCGACTGCCGCACCTGGTTGATGAGGTAGCGGGTAAGGGGAATGTTCTTAAGGCCCGCAATAATCATGGGGCGCAGGTTGCCGGCCCGGATGGAGGCGGGCAAGTCCAGGAAGGAGCCCTTCTTAAGGAACTTGGTGCTGAAGCCCGCGTAGGGGCCAAACAGCAACTCCCGCTTGCCGTTAATCATGCGCGAGTCGAGGTGGGGCACCGACATGGGCGGGGAGCCTACGGCGGCCTTACCGTACACCTTGGCCTCGTGCCGCTCAATAACTTCGGGGTTAACGCACTTCAGCCACTGCCCGCTTACGGGGAAGCCGCCGAAGCCGTGGCCCTCGGGAATATCGGATTTCTCCAACAGGGTCAAAGAGCCGCCACCGGCCCCGATAAACACGAATTTGGCCCGCACTTTCCGGATTTGGCCCGTGAGGCGGTCGGTGGCCTTCACGCTCCAGCTGCCGTCGTCGCGGCGCTTGAGCTTACTTACTTCGTGGTTGAAGTGGAACGTAACGCCGGGCTTTTCCTGCAAGAGGTAAAACATGCCGCGGGTCAGGGAGCCGAAGTTCACATCGGTGCCCAACTCCATGTTGGTGGCGGCCACGGGCTGGCTGTCGTCGCGGCCTTCCATTACCAAGGGAATCCACTGCTCGATTTGCTGGCGGTCCTGGGAGAACTCCATGCCCTTAAACAAGGGCGACTGGGTGAGGGCCGCGTGGCGCTTGCGCAGGTATTCCACGTTGTCGTTGCCCCACACGAAGCTCATGTGCGGAATGTGGTTGATAAAGCGCTGCAGTTCCTTGACGGCATATTTCTCGGCCAGAAACGACCAGAACTGCTTGGAGACTTCAAACGACTCGGCAATGCCGATAGCCTTGCTGATGTCGATGGAGCCGTCGGCCCGCTCGGGGTGTAGTTTAGCTCGCAAAAGGCCGAGTGGCCGGTGCCAGCGTTGTTCCAGGCGTCGGAGCTTTCGGCCGCGGCCACATCCAGGCGCTCGAGCACCGTGATGGTCAGATCTGGTTGCAACTCCTTGAGCATCATGCCCAGCGTGGCACTCATAATGCCGGCGCCAATGAGCACGACATCAACCGCGCTTTCCAGAGAGTTATCGGTAGTATTCATAGGGGTGACGTAGCGAAGAAGTCGGCAAAGGTATTGCCTACGTCGAAAAGCAAAAAAAGGCTCTTTTGTTGGGGACAGATCCGTAAAAAAGTGCGTTTGCTGGCCGCCACGGCCGATAAGGTCGAGCTTCCTAGCGGCTGGCCGGCCCGGGGGCGTAGGGGCTGCGTCCCGGGTTTTGGTTAAGCGCTAGGCTACCAGCACGTTGACAAACCAGCCCTTGGCCAGGTATTCATTGGGGGCTAGTTCGTAGACCCGGCCTTTGTTGTCGCGCCCCACCCGACCGACACTGCTGGGCTGGAAATCCCACGCTTCAACCGGCGAGTAGCTGGTAATAGCGGCGCTGGCCGAAGCTTGGGATTTATACCATTCAATTAGGCAAGAAAAAACGGCCCGGCGGCCAACAAATCGGCCTGGCGGTGGGTAGTATTCTTTCCATGCTTTTCTCCACGCATACCGACTTATCTAATTCGCAATGAACTTAGCTAATAACACCGTTTTGATTACCGGCGGAGCTTCCGGCATTGGCCTGGCTCTGGCCCAGCGTTTTGTACAGGCCGGCAGTCAGGTTATTGCCGTAGGCCGCCGCGAGGACAAGCTCCGCGAAGCCCAGGCCCAGCTGCCCGGCCTGCACACGCGCGTCTGCGACGTGGCCTCGGCCACCGACCGGCAGGAACTGCTACGCTGGGTGCAGGCCGAGTTTGCCCAGGTCAACGTGCTGGTCAACAACGCCGGCATCCAGAACCGCCTGCAGCTGACCACCGACAATCAGGACTGGGACACGCTGCGCCAGGAAATCGTCATCAACGTGGAGGCGCCCATTCACCTGGCTATGCTCTTTATTCCGCATCTGCAGCAGCAACCCAACCCGGTTATTATCAACGTGACGTCGGGGTTGTCGTTTGCACCGGCCGCGTTTGCGCCCATCTACAGCGCCACCAAGGCGGCACTACACTCCTTTACCTTGTCGTTGCGTCACCAGTTGGCCGCCACGCCCATCAAGGTGCTCGAAATTGTGCCGCCGGCCGTGAATACCGACCTAGGCGGAGCCGGTCTGCACACTTTTGGCGTACCCGTCGACGCCTTTGCCGACTCCATTATGGAACGCTTGGCCAACGGGGAAGAGGAAGTGGGCTACGGTACTTCCGAGGAAATCCGTCAGGCTTCCCGCCAGGAAATAGACGCCCGTTTCCAGCTGATTAACAACCGGTAAGCTTCTCATCGGGAGCTTCAGGATTTTCTTGCTCTGTCTGGTATTCTGAACAAAAAAGCTGCGCCGAGCTAAGTCCCGGTACGTGCAAAAAGTCCTTTACCCTCAGGGAGGTAAAGGACTTTTTGCGTTGGCGCCGAGTGGCAGTGAGGCAGAAGTAGACGAGCCAAGCACCGGCAATGCCTATCAACCGCGCGGTGCCCTACGTCAGTTTAGCAAGGCTCTACTTGACATTTACCAGCACGCCCAGGAAAGCCAGGCGCCCAATCTGCGGGCCGCCGATAATCTGGATGTTGTTGGTATTGAACAGGTTTGAGGCGCCGGCCTGGAAGGTAGCACCCAGCGTGGGCACGGTGTAGCCCAGGTAAATGTCGGTGGTGCGGTAGCTGCCAATGGTGCCCGAGACGAAGGGCATTTCCTGGCGGTGGCCCTGGGCCCAGCGGTAGTTCACCGAGTAGCTCAGGTTTTGCGCCACGGTCCCGTTGGCGCCCAGGTTAAACTTGTGTTTGGGCGTGTTGAAAAACGTTTGAAAATCGGCGGGCAGGTTGCGGCGGTCCAGCACGTTGAGCGAGTAATTGCCGGTCAGGCTCACGGCTTTGTGCAACTGGTAGGCCAGGCCTAGCGTGGTGCCTTGGGTGCGCACCTGTTGGTCGTGATTGTACCAGGTAAAGATGAAGCGCGTGGGCTTGGTCCGGTCGGAAAGAGTAGGCAGTCCTTCGTCGATTTGCTGCTGGGTGGGGCGGGAGCCGTCCACGTTGCCGGCAAAGGTGCGGGCCCCCACGAAGTCGTTGTAGATGCTGCGGAAGTAACTCACGTCGGCGTAGAGCTTGGGCAGAATCATGCCTTTGTAGCCTACCTCGGCGGTTTGGGCGTGTTCCAGCCGCAGCTTAGGGAGTGTGATGGCGAAGGCCGACAGCGGAATGCCGGGCGTACCGTAGGGGTTACCGGCCGCGTCGGTGAAGCCGTAGCCCTGGAAGCCCTGCCCAATGTTGCCCAGCACGATAAACGTCGTTACGTCGGACTGCCCGTACTGCTCCAGCTGCGAGGGGCTGCGGTAGGCGGCCGAGTAGCTGGCGCGGAAGTTATGGCGCTTGTCGGGCCCGAAGGAGTACACGGCCGAAGCCCGGGGCGACAAAGCCGGCGAGAAGTTCTTGAAGTAGTCGACGCGGCCGGCCAGGGCCAGCTTGAGCTGGTCGTGCATCAGGGTTTGGGTAAGCTGGGAGTAGGCCCCAAACTCGTAGTTGCGGATGCGCTGCCCGTCGGTATCCGAAAACAGCTTGCTGCCCGAGCCCAAACGGTATTCCCGATACGCGCCGCCCACAATCAGGTCGGTGCCGAAATCCGACGCCCGGAAGCTGCGCTGGGTGCTGATGTCGTTCAGGAACGAGTTGAAGTTCTGCTGAGCGCCACGGCCGGGCACGTCGTCGGCAATAAGCTGGCTGCGCAGCTCACCAAAGCGCGGGTCGGTAGCCTTGAGCTGGGTGGCCGTAGCGGCCTGCAGCGCCAGGGACTGGGCCTGCGCCGGGGTGGTACCCGCCTGCTGGATAGCCTGCTTATAGGCCGTGTTATAGGTTGAAAAGTACACCTGGGCGTAGCTCAAGGGCCCATACGGCGAGTTTGGCTGGGCCGTAGAGTGCAGCAGCAGGGCGCTGAGCTGGGTCAGCTCGTAGCTGCTGCCGGTGAAGTCCTCGGTGGAGTAGGCGCGAATAAAGCCCTTGGAGCTCTTGAGCTCAGCCCGGTACTGCTTGGTGCCCAGGTCTTTGATACGGAAGCGGCTGATGTTCTGGTAGGTCGAGGTACCAGTGGCGTACTTGGCTTCCAGGGTGAGCTGCAGGTTGGCTTTGAGTAGGTACGACACGGCCCCTTGCAGGCGGTAGGACTTGGTTTTCTGGTCGGGGCCAATCAGCTCAGCCTCCGTGAAGCCAGGCATGTAGACCGTCTTGCCGTACAAATCGGGGTGAGTACCGCCGGGCATCTGCCGCTGGGGGTTGTTGGTGTACTGAAAGCTGAGCTCCCCGTAGCTGCTCACCGCGTCGTAGCCCAACGGGGAGCCCGCCGGATTCAGCGAAAAGCTGGCCGCTTCGCGGTTGGTGGCAATCCAGTCGTTGGCCTGAAAGCCGCTGGCATTGAATTTCACCGCCAGCTTCTGACTCAGCTTTTTGGCGTAGCGCAGCTGTCCGTCGAGCATACTGCGCTGGCCCCCGCGCAAACGCACGCTCAAGCCCTCGTACACAAACGGGTCCTTGGAGTTGAACAAGATGACCCCGCTCAGGGCGTTGGCCCCGTACAAAGCCGAGGCCGGGCCGTGGATGAGCTCGATGCTTTCCATGTCCAGCTCGGGAATGCCCACCAGGTTGCCCGGACTCAGGTTCAAGCTCGGCAGGGCCGTGTCCATATAATCGACCAGCTGAATCACCCGCTCACTCTTGGCCGTGTTGAAGCCGCGCGTGCTCACGCTGGTAAACAGCATTGAGGCCGAATTCACGTCCACCCCCGGCAGCTGGCCCAGCGCCGATAACACCTCCGGCGTGCTGATTCGCTCAATTTGGGCGCTGCTGACCTTGTCAATGGTGACGGAGGTGCGCAGGATGTTTTCCTCTACCCGCGAGGCCGATACTACCGTGGCACTCACCGCTGCTGGACTTGGCACCAAATCAATGATAAGCTCGTGGTCGGCCTCAGTCAGGGTAATTTCCTTCGATTCATAGCCCACAAACGACACAACCAGCGTCACCGAGCCCTTATTGAGCTGGAGCAGCTGCATGTGAAACTGCCCGAGCTGGTTGGTGCTGGTGCCGATAAACGAGCCTTTGATGAAAATGGTAGCGCCGGGCAGCACTTCGCCTTCTTCTCCGCGCACGGTACCGCCTATGACGTCATCGGGCGCCGGGTTGGTAATTGGACTTCTTAAAGAGAGGCTTGTAGGAAAGGGCTCAGATAATGGCGCCGCTGCAGCCGGTGCCGCGCCGATAAGCAGCGCCGCAGTAAAAAGGCAATAAAACTGTTGCATGCACAGGGCGTGGTCGTTCGGGGGCGGGAAATATCAAATCTACTAGAGATTTTCAGATTGCCAAATCTACGCAGCACAGCATTGCGGCCGGGTAATATTCGGCGAAACCCGGACGCCGGGCAATGAACGGGGTTTTCACCCTGCCGGTGAGGTGGGCAGCCGTGACAAATCTTTAAATAGAATAAAATGAATATTTGACCGGTTAGCTTTGGCCTACGCCCCGAACGGGAAATACTGCAGCGCTTCCCAGGGTCCGTTGCGGTAAATCCACAGCTGCAGCCCGATGCCCGTAGCCGAGAAAGGCTGGAACGAGCTGCTCAGCTGCTGGTGCAGGCTGCGAGCTACCTCGGGCCGCACCTTGTTTTGAATGGTAACGTGGGGCCGGCGCTTCTGCTGGTCCTGGGGCGTCAGCCAGGGCCACCACGCCTGCTGCAACTCGCGGTGCAGTTCCTGCAGCGCCGCACTTCCGACCCGGTAGGCCACGCCCTGGCCCAGAAACTGCAGGCCCGACACCTCCAACGGCAGGGGAGCCAGGCGCCGGGCGTAGTCGCTGAGCAGCCTGGTAAGGGCCGCCTGCTCCGTGCCCGGCAGGTGGTGAAACAGGGTCAGGTGGGCGTCGAGGTAGTTGCGCTCGGGCGGGAAGTGCTGGCGGCGCAGCGCGTTGAAAAACTCAGCTGATTCCTCGTCCAGGGCCAGGGTCAGAATCAGGGGCGGCAAAGTGGGGGAGTCCATACAGTTAGCGGGAGCCGAGCACGTCCTGGCTCTGAATGATGTGGCCGCCTAGCTGCAGCAGTTCGGCCTTGGCCCGGGCAAAGCCCTCGGCGGAAATCGGACGGGTAGCATCCTCAATGAGAAAGGTTTCGAAGCCCTCCTGCAGCGCGTCCTTGGCGGTGAAATACACGCAGTAGTCGGCGGCCAGGCCGGCCACGTACACCTGCCGGATGCCTTTGCCGCGCAGGTAGTCAGCCAAGCCGGTAGCCTTGCGGTGGCCGTTGTCGAAGAAGCCGCTGTAGCTGTCAATTTCCGGGTCGGTGCCCTTGCGGAAGATGGCCTCCACCTGGTTCGTGTCCACGGCCGGAGCCAGGGCCGCGCCGGCCGTGCCCTGCACGCAGTGCACCGGCCAGAGCACCTGGGGCAGGCCGTGCAGGTCAATCTGTTCGAAAGGCTGCCGGCCGGCGTGGTTGGCGGCAAAGCTTTTGTGGGAGGCCGGGTGCCAGTCCTGGGTGGCTACTACCAGCTCAAAATGGGGCTGCAGGGCATTGGCCAGAGGAATTACCGCGTCGCCCTCGGGTACGGCCAGGGAGCCACCGGGCAAAAAATCGGGTTGAATATCAATCAGCAGCAGTGCTTTCATACGAAGGGTGGTCGAGAGGACCGCGGCTCAGCAGGTGCGGGCAGCGGGATAATGGGGCTGAGTTCTTCCGGCCCTAAACGCTGGCAGCCCGCTTCCTGTTACCAAACTGCCCGGAGTAGTTCTGGTCCGGCGGGTTTTGGGTGGCAAGGTACGTACGGTAGCTGTAACGTGCCCCTTAGGGCGGCGCGGGTTAAAATCAGCGTTAAATAGGCTTCAGGAAAGCGGGCAGCAAAGAGGCTGGCGTTGAGGGTGCTGCGGCAGATAAACCGAAGCAAGCGCGGCTAACTAACGCGTGTCCTGCTATGGTAAGAACAAGCGGGTGGGGGCTGGACCCGACTTTCTTCTGAAAAGTTGAATTATGTTATAAGCTACTGAAAGTCAATAGGTAAATATTGATTTTGAAGCTACCGAAATGGACTTAAAATGCTCTGGCTGCTGTTTTACCTGCACCACCAGCTACCTGATTTGATGCTCGAAACCGGCTCCATTATCCAGCTCTCCGATACCCTGCTTACCGACCAGCCCGCCCCGGTGCTGCAGCCCCGCACGCACTCGGCCCGCCTGTGGCTGCCCAAGCGCGTGCTCTTCACGCCCGATGCCCTGCAGGAGCCTTTTGGCCAGCAGATGTACGAGCGGGCCCAGGCCCACAACCTGGAAATCGAGTTGCTCAAAAGCAACCGGCTTACTGGCCTGCCCGGGGCCGACGTGCGCGAAACCTACCGCAACGCCAAGAACACCCTGGCCGTGGTGTGCGCCCCGCCCAGCGCCCTGAAGCTGCAGCCCACCCCGCCTTCGGCCGACTGGCAGATGAACCTGGCCGAAGGCTGCCCCGCCCACTGCCAGTACTGCTACCTGGCCGGCAGTTTGCAGGGTCCGCCGGTGGTGCGGGCCTATGCCAATCTGCCCAAGCTGCTCGAAGCTACGGCCGCCTACGAACAGGCCGGCCGGCGCACCAGCTTCGAAGTGAGCTGCTACACCGATGTGTTGGGCATTGAGCACCTTACCGGCAGTCTGGCCGAGTGCATCCGCTACTACGGCACCCGTGAAGGTGCCCAGCTGCGATTCGTGAGCAAGTACGACCAGGTTGATTCTCTGCTGGACTTGCCCCACAACGGCCACACCCGGGCCCGCTTCAGCCTGAATGCCGAGCCGATTGCGCGGCGGCTCGAAGGCGGCACGGCTTCGGTGGAAGCGCGTTTGCAGGCGTTGCGCAAATTGGCCTTGCCCCGGGAACTGGGCGGTGGCGGCTACCCCGTAGGCGTCGTACTGGCGCCCATTATGCCCATTCCGGAGTGGCGGGAGCATTACACGGCCCTGCTCGACCGGCTGGCCGGTACCCTCGATTTCGACTGCGACCTGACGGTGGAGATGATCAGCCACCGCTTTACGCCCGGCTCCAAGGACGTGCTGCTGCAGTGGTATCCCAACACCAGTCTGGACCTGGAAGAGGAGGGGCGGGCCGTGAAGCGCAACAAGTTTGGGGCACCAAGTACGTGTACCAGCCCGACGACATGCGCACGCTCAAGCAGTTCTTCTTCACCGAGTGGCAGCGTCGTTTTCCCTCGGCCCCAATTCAGTACTGGACGTAAGAAATTGACCAACAGCCTGCTTGGCGGTGCTATAGTAAAAGGATATACCAGCGCTGGTATATCCTTTTTTAATGTCCTTAGCTTAGGGCCGCGGCTCGTGGGCATACCGGGCCGCTGCCCACCCTCGTGCCTTACTCGCTGCTCATCCGCAACTGTGGCCAACTGCTCACCCTCACCGGCGGCCCCACCTACCGCCCCTTAGTCGGCCCCGACTTAGCCAGCTGGCTGATTCTGGAAAACGCCTTTATTGCCTGCGAAAACGGCCTGATCGTGGCCCTGGGGCCCATGGCCGAGCTGGATGAGACGCAGGTAACGGCCCAGACCCAGGTGCTCGATGCCCGGGGCGGAGTGGTAATGCCGGGCCTGGTCGAGTGCCATACCCACCTGGTGTTTGCCGGCAACCGGGCCCAGGAGTTTCAGCGTAAGCTGCAGGGTGAGTCTTACCTGGATATCCTGGCCTCGGGGGCGGAATTCTGAGCACCGTGCGCGCCACCCGCGCCGCTTCGGAAGCCGAGCTGCTGGGCAATGCGCACGGTCACCTGCGGGATTTTCGGCGCTACGGCATCACCACTCTCGAAGCCAAGAGCGGCTACGGCCTCGATAAAGAAACCGAACTGCGCCTGGTGCGCGTGGCCCGGCAGGTGGGAGAAGAGCAGCCTGTGCGGGTAGTGACGACCTTTCTGGGGCCCACGTGGTGCCGCCCGAGTACAAGGGCCGCCCCGCCGCCTACCTCGATTTTCTGGTTGCCGAAGTGCTGCCCGCGCTGCGGGGCAGGCTGAGTTCGTGGATATTTTCTGCGAGGAAGGAGCCTTCAGCGTGGCCGATTCGCGCCGCTACCTGGAGCAGGCCAAAGAGCTGGGCTTCGGACTGAAGATTCACGCCGAGCAGCTCCACGACCTGGGCGGCTCGGCTATGGCCGCTGAGCTGGGCGCCGTAAGCGTAGACCATTGCGACTACCTCAACGCCGCCGATGGTGCTGCCATTGCCGCCAGGGAGCAAACCGTGGTGGTGGTGCTGCCGCTGGTGCCGCTGTTTTTGCGGCAGGAAAAGTACGCGCCGGGCCGGCAGATCATTGAGCAGGGCGTGCCCGTAGCCATCAGCACCGACTTCAACCCGGGCTCCTGCCCCAGCAAAAACCTCTGGCTGGCCTTGTCCCTGGCTTGCCTGAAAATGGGCTTCACCCCGAAAGAAGCCCTGGCCGCCGTGACCCTCAACGCTGCCTGGGCCCTGAACCGGGCCGCGGATGTGGGGAGCCTGCAAGTCGGCAAGCAGGCCGACATCCTGGTGCTCGACCTGCCCGATTACCAGGAAATACCCTACTGGCTGGGCGAAAATCCGGTTCGTGAGGTCATCATCGGCGGCGTTGTGTGTAGCGCAGCGGCGGAATAAAACACAAAAAGGGCGGCCAAAAGCCGCCCTTTTTGTTGTCGCCGGTAAGCAGGAAAATCAGGAAATAATGAATGGATACGAATAGAATAGTAGCAGAATGCGGGATAATGATTAAAGCTGGTTTAGTGCATCGACCAAAGCGGCGGGCGTAGTTTCCTGCAGAGTGGGCGTCACGGCCACGCCGGCCTGGGCAGTGGTATTCTGCCGGCCGTAGTAGAGCTTGCTCTCAACCGTGCGGATAACCACCACGCTCAGAGGCGTTTCGGTCGGGATGCCGGGCATCTCGAAGATGTTGGGTGCCTTGAAGTTGCAGATGCGGATAGCCCCGTTGAAGGTGCGGAACACGGCAAACACCATCGTGTTGCTGGTTGGATCTATGTTAGAGCCGGGCACCGTCACCTGGATGGTGGTGCGCGGGTTGGGGCTGCTGTAGAATTTGTCACAGTTAAGCCAGTTGAGGCCGGAGTTATACAGGGAGCTGCTCACCGTGATGGTATTGGAAGCGCCGCCGGCACTGGGCTGCAGCGCCGAGGTAGGGTCCCGGTTCAGGCTCCATTCGAAGCAGGCAGAGCCGGCGCCCCCGCCCCAGCCGCCCACAAACAGGCGCATAGAGTCGCGGGAGGCCACGTTGGGCGGCGTCTGGGTTTGTACTGTCAGCTTCGTGCCCGGGGCCATGGTGATGGTCGAGTCCTTATCGGCCCGCAGGTACACTTCTCCCGCCGATTCGAGCAGCCGCCCACCCGAAATAGTCGGCATGTTGCTGAGCACCATATCGGCCCGGCTGAACACCTCCCGGAAGCTTAGCTCGACCGGTCCGGTCCCCGTTTGCCCTCTGCGCAGGAAGGCGTTGGGCGGAATGGTAACGACGGTGCCATTGGGACTGGTAAAGACGTTGGTGCGGGTCGGGTCGTAGGTTATTTTCTGGACCGGAGCCCCGAGCTGGGCCGTCAGGGCATTCAGCGTGGGCGGAACCGTGACGGGTCCGGGCGTAGTGCCGTCCTCACAGATAACCATGCCGGAGTCGAGCTGGCAGGAGGGAAGCAGCAGGGAAAAAGCCGCGAGGGCAGAAAGCAAAAGTCGTTTCATCATTGACAGAATCAAGAGAGTAGAAGAGAAGAGGGGCGCAGGCTTAGTGCTTGCGAGGGTCCAGGTCCCAGCTGTAGCCGGCCTGCAGACCCAGGTTCCAGGGCGGCGCGGGGCCCGGCCGCTGGCGCCGGTTGACAGGGAGTTCAGGAAAATCTGGCCCTGGGGCCGGATAGTAAGCCATTGGCCCAGGGCAAACTGGTAGCTGGCAAAAGCGCCGCCGGTGAGCAGCAGGTTGGTACGGGTGAAGGGCATTGCCTGCTGGGAGCCGTTCCACTGCACCTGTTGGCATTTGCAGGCCGAGCCTTCCGTAGTTTTGGCGCCGGTCAGGAAGGCTCCCGTGCCCCCGGCCTGCACCCCGTAGCGCCAGCGGGCATTGCCGGCAAGAGTCAGCTGGGCCTGCACCGGAATGGTCAGAAAGCCGTAGGTATCCCGGAATTTCTTGCGGGTCAGCGTGTTCTGCTGGCCCAGGGAGTCGGAAGCCGATTTGCGGAGCTGATAGTTCAGGGAAGTGGCGTATTCGGAGTAGCCCAGGCCCGCACTCACGGCCAGCTGCCGCGACAAAGCGTAGGTAGCCGACACCTGCCCGCTGTAGCCCAGGGTGGGGCGCTCCAGGCGTTCCACTTGGGTGGGCGAGCCGCCCAGAAACCGGTAGCTCAGGCCCGAGCCCAGCAGCACCTGGGCGCTCCAGTTGCGCAGCCGGATTTCCTGGCGCGTGGGCCGGCGCCGGGGGCGCGCCGCACGGCCTCTACCTCCGGCTCGGGCGTTTTGGCTACTTCCGTCCGCACCACCAGCAGGTTCAGCGGCTCATTGCTGATTTTGGCTTGCCGAGCCCGGTTACGCCGGATGCTGGCCACACTCTCCCGGGTAGCCAGGCTGCGGCTGCCCGCTGATTCTGCATCCAGCAAAGAGGCATTGCTTGAAGCTGAGCGGCTCACTCCCGAGCGGCGGCTGGCCGTGCGAGAAGCCACCGTGCGGCTTGGGTCGGAAACTGCCGTGCGGGCCAGCTCTGCAGCAGCGCGGCGGCTGGCCGACAGAGCAGCCTTACGGGCAGCCCCAGTGCTGGCTCCAGCGGCTGCCAGCATTGGGGCCGAGCGCCGGGTGCTGCGCCGGAAGCGGCGGTTGCGTGCGGCCGAAGCTGCTTTTGAGCCAGAAGTTGCAGCGGCTACCGTAGCAGAAGCCTCTTCGCCGGGCTGGGATGTGGCCGTGGCTTCTTCCGCGCTGCCTGAGCCGCCACGGCGAGCTGCCCGCTTGCCACGGGTGTCGACGCTGGCCAACAGCAACTGCTGCCGGGTAGACGAAGCCGAGCCGTTTCTTGGGCTATTAATAGCGCCAGCAGCTGCGGCGGCTGGGTTCCCAGTCTCTGAAGCCCTAGTGGTGCTGCCTTCGCCAGTACCGGCTTGGGCCGTGGCATCGGCCAGCGGTTCAGTCGTTACTGATACGTCGTTGGGCTGCTCGGTGGCAAGGCCCCTGGATGTTCGGGCTCCGCTGCCGGGTTGCTCACCGCGACTGGCCACGGCGGGCGGGCCAGAGCTGCCAGGACCGAAAACGGCGGGGCCCCATTGCTGAGTGCCCACCGTAACGCCCACCAGGAGCGCCCCGACCAGCAGCAGCCACAGCACCGGCCGGAACCGGCGCTTGCGGGCTGGTACCTGCTCCCGGATGCCACGCCACACCGTTTCGGGCGGGGCGCTGCCGTAGCCCTGCAGCTTCTGGCGCAGGTCGTTATAAAATTGTTCCGAGTCGTGTTCAGTCATGATGCGAGGGAGTCTGGGCCTGCTGGTGCAGGCGTTCTTCCAGCAGGCGGCGGGCCCGGGAGAGCTGCGACTTGCTGGTGCCTTCCGAAATGCCGAGCAGCTCACCGATTTCGGCGTGCGTGTAGCCTTCGATGGCATAGAGGTTTAAAACCGTGCGGTACCCCGGCGGCAGAGTATTCATCTGGCGCACCAGATCATCGGCCGAGAGCTGGTCGAAGGGGGTGCCGTCGGGATGGTGCACGTTGGTGGCTTCCTCGGGGTCGAGGGGCAGGCCACGCTGCTGCTGTTGCTGCCACAGGTTCAGCGAGGTGGTCACGGCAATGCGCCGGGCCCAGGCCTCGAACGGACCCTGGTTGCGAAACTGGTCGAGCCGGGTGAAGATCTTGACGAAGGTGAGCTGCAGCGCATCTTCGGCATCGGCCCGGGAAGGGCAGTAACGCAGGCACACGCCCATGAGCTGATAGCCCAGCCGCTCGTAGAGGCGTCGTTGGGCTGCGGGCCGGCCCCGGCGGCAGCCATCTACGAGGGCATCAATTGATTCAGCCATAGGCAGGGCAGAAAATAAGCGGGTAGGTATAGAATCAGCTAGCGTTCTGCCCCATGACCGGGCCCCTGCGGGAAGGGTTGCGCAGGCAATGAATTTATTTTGTCCGGGTTTGGACCTGGCCATATAACCCAAAAAACCACAATTTCCGCCGTACTTCCGCTACCGCGCCTTCGGGTTCTTCCTGTACCTTTAGCCCCTATCCACACTTCCTTCCCATGCTGCTTCCGCTCTACCAGATCGACGCCTTTACCGACCAAGTCTTTGCCGGCAACCCCGCCGCCGTGTGCCCGCTCACCGAGTGGCTGCCCGCCGAAACCATGCAGGCCATTGCCGCCGAAAACAACCTGGCCGAAACCGCCTATTTCGTGCCCCTGCAGGGTTCCGACTACGAAATTCGCTGGTTTACGCCCACGGCCGAAATTGACCTCTGCGGCCACGCCACGCTGGCTTCGGCCCACGTGCTGTTTCGCCACCTCAACTTCCAGGGCGAGGAAATAACCTTCCACTCCAAGAGCGGCCCGCTGCGGGTGCGCCACGCCGCCGATGGCCGCTTCACCCTCGACTTTCCTTCCCGGCCCCCACAGGTGCTCGAAGCCCACCCCACCGGCCTGCTCGACGCCTTGCGGGCCACGCCCTGGAAGTGCTGGCCTCCCGCGACCTGGTAGCCCTGTTTAACTCCGAGGCTGAAGTGCTGGCCCTGCACCCGGATATGGCCAAAATAGCTGCTTTGGAGTACGTGGGCGTCATTGCCACCGCGCCCGGCACCAACGGCATCGACTTCGTCTCGCGCTTCTTTGCGCCCCGCGTGGGTGTGCCCGAAGACCCGGTGACCGGCTCGGCCCACGCTTCCCTGATTCCGTTCTGGGCCCAGCGCCTGGGCAAAACCGAGCTGCGTGCCCGGCAGGTGTCGGCCCGGGGCGGCGACCTGTGGTGCGAGCTGCGCGGCGACCGGGCCCTGATGAGCGGCTACGCGGTGACGTATCTGAAAGGCGAAATCGAGTTGGGCGTGTAATGCCGGGCGGGGAGGTGATTCGGACGGGGCTGCGCTATGGCATTGCGGCCGTATGGCTGGCTAACGGCCTGCTGTGCAAAGTGCTGCACCTGGTGCCCCGGCACGAAGCCATTGTGGCCCGCATCCTCGGGCCGCGGTTTGCCGCGCCCCTCACAGTACTTATCGGTGTGGCCGAAATCGGTATGGCCATTTGGGTGCTGAGCCGGTACCGGGAGCGGCTCAGTGTGGGTCTGCAGATTGCGCTGGTGCTGGGTATGAACGTGCTAGAGTTCCTGCTCGCCCGGGACTTGCTGCTCTGGCAGCAGCTCAATATCATCTTTGCCGGCCTATTTGCGCTGCTGCTGTACTACTATGGTTTCCGACTGCCGGCAGCTTCTGTCCAAACCCGCTGATATGGCCTGGCTTGCGCATCATCCCTTCGGCGTGGAAGCCCGCCTGACCCGCACCACGGTGCTTACCTACGCCGTGCCTGCCGCCGAGCTGCAGCGCCTGATTCCCGAATGCCTCACCCTGGACACGCTCGACGGCACTTGGGGCTTTGTGGCCGTGGCCCTGGTTCAGACCCGGGAGCTGCGGCCCGCGGGCCTGCCGGCTTGGCTCGGGCACAGCTTCTTTCTAATCGGCTACCGGGTATTCGTGCGCTATACCACCCGGACCGGCAAGCGCCTGCGTGGGTTGTACATCCTCAAGTCCCAAACCGACAAGGTGAAGATGCAGTGGCTGGGCAACCTGTTTACCGGCTACGGCTATAGTACTATCGATATCCAGCAGACGGCCGCCGAAGGTCAGTTACGCTTTAACTCCACCAAGGCGGACCTGTCCATTGCTGTCGAGGTGTTGGCCGATGACGAGCCCGCTCTGCCCGCCGACTCCCCGTTCCCAAGCTGGCAGCAGGCGCGGCGCTTTGCGGGGCCGCTCCCCTTCACGTTCTCCTATGACCAGACCCAGCGGCAGGTTGTCATTGTGGAAGGCGTGCGCGAAGCCTGGCACCCGCAGCCCGTGCGGGTGCTGGCCGCCGAGGTTGGCTTTATCCAAGAGCTGGGCTTGAGCGGCTGCCAGCTGGCCAGTGCCTTTACCATGACCGACATTCCCTATCACTGGAAAAAGGGGCGGACCGAGCCTTGGCCCGCATGAGAAGGCCGCTGGAAGGAGTCTGGAACGTGGTACGCTTCAACTGGCACTTCTACGTGGGTGCTGGTAGCGGCTTGCTGGCTCTGGCTGCCGCTACGTATTTCAGCCCCGCGACTTGGCAGCTCTACTTGCTGGCACTGCTGGTGCCGGGCATCTTACCGGTAATAGTGTCGCTGCTGGTGTCGTACTACGTGTACGACGTGTCGGACCTCTACCGGTTTGGCTGGCTGACCATTGACCCAGGCACCCAGGGGCGAATGGCGAATATCCACGCTGGTTTTGACGAGACGAGCACGCTGCTGCGGCAGCGGTTTGCTCAAGCTGAGCTGCATGTGTTCGACTTTTACGACCCGGACTTGCACCGGGAAGTCTCCATCAAACGGGCCCGGGCGGCGTATCCGCCGTTTCCGGGCACCATTACCGTGCAGCCCCAGGCTCTGCCGCTGCCCGGTGCCAGCACCGACTACGCCCTGGTATTGCTCTCGGCTCACGAAATCAGGCAGCAGCGGGAGCGGGTCGCTTTCTTTAAGGAAATACGCCGCACGCTGCTGCCCCAGGGCCGCATTATAGTCGTCGAGCACCTGCGCGACCCGGCCAATTTTCTGGCCTACACCATTGGGTTTTTCCATTTCTATTCGCGCGCTACCTGGCTGCAGGTATTTCGGGCAGCGGGCCTGGAAGTGGTGCAGGAACAAAAAATAACTCCTTTTGTCTCGGCGTTTACGCTTCAGGTTCATGGAAACTCATCTTAGGATTGTTGGATGCCTATTGGTAGGGTTGGCGTTGCTGCACGCCGGCTTTCCGCGCTACTTCAACTGGGCCGGCGAATTGCAACCCCTGAGCCTGATCAACCGGCAGATGGTGTATGTGCATACCCTGTTCATTGCCCTGACCGTGCTGTTGATGGGCCTGCTATGCCTGAGCAGCGCCGCTGAGCTGGTACACACCCATTTGGGTAGGGTGGTGTGCCTTGGGCTGGGCCTGTTCTGGCTGGTGCGCCTGTTGGTGCAACTGGTGGGTTACTCGGCTGAGCTGTGGCGGGGCAAACGGTTTGAGACGACGGTGCACGCAGCTTTTATCGTGCTCTGGAGTTACCTGACGGGTGTTTTTTTACTAGTGTTCTGACGGTAATTTTTAGCTTTAAGCTACCTGTTGCTTTTTTACTCTAATCCATTGCTGCGCTATGCGTTACTTCAGTTGTAAGCTTGCTTTTACCGTTCTTTTCGCCGGCCTTGTTGCCACGGCCCAGGCCCAGGCGCCCGATGAGGTCAAGGCGCTGATTAAGCAGGGTGTAGCCCTCTACGACGAAGGCAAGTACGACGAGGCGGTACTGCGCTACAAGCAGGCCCTGAAGCTGGCCCCAGACAACTTCACGGCCCAGTATGAGCTGGCCATGACCTACGGCCACTTGGACCGCCACGAGGAAGTGGTAGAAATCTGCAAAAAGCTGCTGCAGGACAATGCCAATGCCGATGCCAACGTGTACGTCATCTACGGCACGGCCCTCGACGACCTCAAACAGCCCCAGGAAGCCATTCGAATCTATCAGCGGGGCATCAAGAAGTTTCCCGACAACGGCCTGCTTTACTTCAACCTGGGCGTAACCCAGGCCAGTACCCAGCGCTACGAGGAGGCCACCGAAAGCATGCAGATGGCCGTGCGCAAGAACCCCCGGCACGCCAGTGCCCACCGCATTCTGGCCTTGCTCACGGCCCAGAGCAACCGGGTGCCGGCCATCTTTGCCTCCGTGCGCTTTCTGCAGCTAGAACCGCACAGCAAGCGGGCCATCGGCGGCCTGGAGGTGCTCGATAAGCTTATGGGCAAGGGCGTGCACAAAACCGGGGAAAACGCCGTAACCCTGAACGTGACTCCGAACATGCTCAAGCAAATGAACGGCAAGAAAAACCAGCCTGACAACTTCGGGCAGGCCGATTTGCTGCTGACCATGGCCTCCGCCCTCGACTACGACGAGAAGAACAAGGACAAATCTGCCACGGTGCGGCTGGCCGAGAAGCTGACTTCGCTGTGCCAGAGCCTGGAGGAGCAGAAGCCCGAAAACCACCCGGGCTTTGCCTGGAGCTACTACGTTCCCTACTTTATTACCCTGAAAAAAGCCGGCTACCTGCCCACGCTGGCCTACCTGATTCAGGCCGCCCGCCCCGGACAGCCCGAGGCCCAGCAGTGGCTGGAGCAGCACCCGAGCGAAGTAAAAGAGCTGCAGGAATGGTCGGAAGCCTACAAGTGGCCGGAGTAAGGAGTGAGATGGTGAACTTGTGAAATGGTGAGCTAAGTTTTCTGTCATTGCGAGGACGCAGGACATTCCGCGCATCAAGCGGCGTCAATCCGTCCTCTACTAGTGACCAAGTATTCTTTTACCAGAAAGCCCTTTATCGGTGGTTCGATAAAGGGCTTTTTACTTTAGAACACTCCCTACATTTCAGCGGACGCGTTGCCACGGCCTTCGGCCTCGCAATGACAAGGGGTTTACCACTTCACAATTTCACCTACTTCGCCTTGGCCTTGGCCGGGGCTTTCTTGGTGCTGGAGGCGCTGGCCATTCGCTCGGGGTTGTCGGTCAGGAACTTGTCCCAGCTCTTGGTGCCGGCCTTCACGTTGTTGCCTTTCTGGTAGTGGTGGCACAGGGCCACGGCTAGCGCGTCGGTGGCGTCCAGAAACTTCGGCGCTTCCTCGATGGGGGGTAACTTCAGGGTCTGGCGCAGCATCTTGGCTACCTGTTCCTTGCTAGCCGAGCCCGAGCCCGTTACGGCCTGCTTGACCTTGGTGGGAGCGTACTCCACGTAGGGAATCTGGCGGGAGAGGCAGGCGGCAATGGCCACGCCCTGGGCCCGCCCGAGCTTGAGCATACTCTGCACGTTGACACCAAAGAAGGGCGCTTCAATGGCCAGCTCGTCGGGCAAAAACTCGTCAATCAGCTCCAGCATCCGCTCGAAGATCTTCTTGAGCTTGAGGGCGTGGTTGTTGCCGATTTTCTTCATGTCAATCACGTCGTAGCGCAGCACCGTAACGCGGGAACCCTGCACCTCAATCACGGCGTAGCCCATAATCTGGGTGCCGGGGTCGACGCCCATGATGATTTTGGGAAGCAGTTCCTGGGAAGCGGCGGAGGACAGTAACATAGGCTGGCGTGGGACGAAGGCGGAAAGACCGGAGGAGTACCGTTGATTTTTTCGTCGGTAACTTGCCGAAGCTAATCACCACCCCGCCGTTTTGCCCCCGCCCAACTTACAAAACTACGTCCAAAACCCGGAACCACCGGCACCTTCCCGGCGCCGGCTGCTGGTTATTGGGGGCAAGGTGCTCGTTACGGTCCTCACCCTGGGTTTGCTGTACCACTCGGTAAAGGGCGACGGGGCGACGGCCGAGGCCTGGCAGCGTCTGCTCGACTCTACCCTCAGCGGCTCGGGCCGAGGGCCGGTGCTGGCAGCCCTGGCTCTGGTGCCCGTCAACTGGGGCCTGGAAGCCTGGAAATGGTGGCGCTTGGCCCGGCACCTGGAGCCTGTCTCGTTCGGGCGCTGCTTTCGGGCGGTGCTGGTGGGTCTTACCCTGGGCTTCGTGACGCCCAACCGCGTAGGCGACTACGCCGGCCGCATTATCGAGCTGAAAAGTCGCCGGCTGGATGCGTTGGGGGCGGTTTTTCTGGGGCGCTACTGCCAGCTGGTAGCCACGGTGGTGGCCGGCACGGCGGGCTTGCTCTACTTTTTGCTCACGTTTTACCTGAAGGGCTACCCCTCGGCCGGCCTGGGGCTGGTAGTGGCGACCATCCTGCTAAACGCCGGCGTCATTCTGCCCCTGTACCGTTCCCGCCTGCTGCTCACGGCCCTAACAGTTGTGAAGCCCTTGCGGCGGTTTCGGCGGTTTCTGGCCGTAATGCCCACGTATCCGGCCCACGCCCTGCACGTTATTCTGGGTTTGTCGATGCTGCGTTACGCCGTGTTTTGTTTGCAGTTCGGGCTCTTGCTCTGGGCCTACGGGGCTTCGCCGCCGGTGGGGCCGGGGCTGGCTGCCATTGCCGGCACGTTTCTGCTCAAGTCCTTGGTGCCCTCGCTCAATGCCCTGGCCGACGTGGGCGTGCGAGAATTGTCGGCTACGCACTTGTTTGGTATGCTGCACGAGCCGGCCCTGCCCGTGCTTAGTGCCAGTCTGAGTTTGTGGGTGATCAACATTGCCCTGCCCAGTGCGGCCGGCCTACTGTTTGTGCTGCGCCTGAAGGTGTTTCGCCGGAAAGACCTGGCTTCTCAAAAACCGCAGCCATGAGCAGCGCCGCTTGGGTCGGCGGGGCTTTGCTGGTGCTGCCCGCCGTGTACACGGCCCTGATGCTGCGCCTACGCCGGGCCTGGGAGGCGCTGCCTGTCGTAGAGCCAACTGAACCACAGGCCCTGGCGGCCGAGCCGCTGTTTTCTGTCCTGGTTGCCGCCCGCAACGAGGCCGAAAACCTGCCCAATCTGCTGCGCGACTTAGCCCAGCAGCGCCTAGCCCCGGCCGCTTCGAGGTACTCATTGCCGACGACCATTCCACCGATGCCACTGCTCAAGTGGTAGCCGAAGCGGCCCGGCACAGCCCATTCCTGCTGCGCCTGGTGCAGCTCCGCGAATTGCCCACGGCCGGCACCGGCAAAAAAGCTGCCCTGCAAGCCGCCCTGCACCACGCCCGTGCCCCCTGGATAGTCTGCACCGATGCCGACTGCCGCTTCGGCCCCGACTGGCTGAGCAGCTACGCCGCCGTGGTTACCACCGATGCGGAAGCCCGCTTCATCAGCGGCCCGGTGCTGCTCACGGGGCCTGCCACCGCCTGGCAGCAGCTTATGGGCCTCGAATTCGCGGGGCTGGTAGGCGTGGGGGCTGCCGGCATCGGGAGCCAAAACCCGACGATGTGCAATGGAGCCAATCTGGCTTACCGCCGCGAGGCCTTTGCTGCCGTGCAGGGCTTTGCCGGCAACGAGCACCTGGCCAGCGGCGACGACGAATTCCTGCTGCACAAGCTCCACGCGGCCTTTCCCGGCAGCATCCGCTTCCTGAAGCACCCCGCCGCTTTGGTTTCCACGGCTGCTCCGGCCACGCTGGCTGCTTTGCTCCGGCAGCGGGTGCGCTGGGCCAGCAAGTGGCGGCACTACCAGCACCCGGCCTCCCAGCAGCTGGCTTTGCTGGTACTGGGGCCAACGTGGCGTTATTCGCGGATTTGATTTTGACCATAATTCAGCCCGTTCTCTGGCCCTGGACGCTGGCTGCCTGGGTTCTGAAGCTGGGCGCTGACTGCTGGTTTTTGTCCCCTGTGCTGCGGTTTCTGGGCCGGCTCCGGTGGCGGCGGTGGCTGCTGGTCCTGCAGCTACTCTATGCGCCCTACGCCCTGGCTACCGGGCTGCTTGGCCTGCGCGGGAGCTATGTGTGGAAGGAGCGCGCGGTTACGACCTGAGATTTTCGTATTTTCAGTAGTAGTCCCGGCGGGGCAGCGGTAGGGCAGAGGGCCCCCGGCCGCGCCGGGCGGATGATCTTTTCACCGTTTACTGGGTTCCGATCATGAAACTACTGATATTCCGCCCCGTGCTGTACTTGCTCGTGCTAGGGCTGAATTGGGCCTGCACCGAGAAAAAAGCTACCCCTTCCCGCAAGGAGCTCATCGAGCTGAACCTGAAGGCGGGGCGCCGCCTGAGCTGCGGGCCGGCCAATCCGCAACTGGGTGCGGTGCAGTTTCCGGTGGCCTGCAGCGCGGCCAATCAGGCCGATTTTGACCTGGGCCTGAAGCTGCTCCACTCCTTTGAGTACGACGAGGCCGAGAAGGTTTTTGCCGGCATCCTATACCGGCAGCCCGACTGCCGCATGGCCTATTGGGGCGTGGCCATGAGCAACTTTCACCCCCTCTGGACGCCTCCTTCCGAACCCGAGCTGCGCAAGGGAGCCGCGGCTCTGCACCTGGCCCGGGCCCTACCGGCTGGCCCCGCGCGCGAGGCCGCCTACCTGGCTGCCGTAGGGGCTTACTACCAGGATTGGGTTACCGTCGACCATCCGACCCGCTGCCGCCGCTTCGAGCAGGCCATGGAAAAGCTGGCGGCGGCTTACCCCGCCGACCGGGAAGCCACCGTCTTTTATGCCCTGGCCCTGACGGCCGCGGCTTCCCCGGCCGACACCACCTACGCCCGGCAGAAAAAGGCCGGCGCCATTCTCTCCACGCTCTACGCCGCCGACCCTACCCATCCCGGGGTGGTGCACTACCTTATTCACGCCTACGACACGCCCACGTTGGCGGCCCGGGCCCTGCCGGCCGCCCGGCGCTACGCGGCCCTGGCGCCTTCCTCGGCCCATGCCCTGCACATGCCTTCCCACATCTTTACTCGTCTGGGACTGTGGCAGGAAGGCATCAGCGCCAATCTGACGTCGGTGGCGGCGGCCCAGTGCTACGCTGAGCAGGCCGGCCTCAAGGGGCACTGGGACGAGGAGCTGCACGGGCTGGATTACCTGACCTACGCCTACCTGCAAACCGGCGACAACGCCCGGGCCCGGCAGCAGTGGGAGTACGTGAAGGGCATTCGGGAGGTGTCGCCGGTTAATTTCAAGGTGGCCTACGCCTATGCCGCCGTGCCGGCGCGCTATGTACTCGAAAACAAGCAGTGGCCCGCCGCCGCCCGGCTCGAAAGCCACGAGGGCAGGTTTCCCTGGGCGCAGTATCCCTGGCAGCGGGCCATGCTGCATTTCACCCGGTTGCTGGGCGCAATTCACACCCAGGCCCGGCCGGCGGCCCACACCGAGCTCCAGGCCCTGACCCGCCTGCACGAGCAGCTTCTGGCGGAAAAAGACGAGTACAAGGCCCGGCAGGTAGCCAACCAACTAACGATGGGCACGGCTTGGCTGCGCCTCCTGGAGGGCCGGCAGCAGGAGGCTCTGGTACTGATGACCCGGGCCGCCGACGAGGAAGACCACACCGAGAAGCACCCCGTAACGCCCGGCGAAATCCTGCCGGCCCGGGAGCTGCTGGCCGATATGCTGCTAGCTGTGCACCAGCCGGCCGCGGCCCTGACGGCCTACGAAGCCAGCCTGCGCAAGCACCCCAACCGGCTCAACAGCGTGTATGGCGCGGGCCTAGCCGCCGAGCAGAGCGGGGACCTGCGCAAAGCCGGGCACTACTACCGGCACCTGCTCACGTTTGCCCGGCCCACCGGCTCCACCCGCCCGAGGTGCAAGCCGCTCAGGCTTTCCTGGCCAGGCAGCAGGCCGTTGCGCGGGTGCGGTAGGAGAGGAGTGGGGCTGCCGATACCGGGCAGCAATGCCCACGATAGGCCAGGCCGCTACCGCTGCTTCTGATACACCGGACCCGTTTGCTCCAACGAGTAGCCCGTGACTTTACGGCCTGTGCCGCGCTGGAAAACTACCGGCTTGCCAGCCACGTTGGAAAACTCGTTTTCCCGCTCGTAGTACAGCGGGTAGCTGTTTTGGCCGACCACTGCCAGCAACTCGCCCGGGTGGGGGCTGGGCTTGATGACCAATTGCTGCCCATCCGGATACTGGTAGGTACCGGTATAAGGCGCCAGGTCCTTGGCGGCGGGCAGTTTGGTGTAAGGATTATCGGGAGCCAGCAGCAGCCCGTCGCCGGGCTTCCAGTTGTCGTATTCCATGTAGTAGGCCGTGCGCTTGGCCGCGTTTAGCCCCTGCAGCTTGGCCACTAGGTGCAAGGCCCCGTCGATGCCTGCCGATATACCGGCGGTAGTGATGACCCGACCATTATCGACGAAGCGCACCTGCCGGCGTACGTCCACGGCCGGGTAGTCGCGCTGCAGCTTGTCGAGGGTGCTGTGAAAGGTGGTAGCCACTTGGTTATCCAGAATCCCGGCTTCGGCCAGCATCAGGGCGCCGGTGCAGACCGAGAAATAGTAGGCCACGTCTTGCTGGGCCCGCAGCCAGGCCTGCACCTCCGGGTCCTTGAAAACGGCGTTGGAGTTGCCGCCAAAGAAGGCCACGATATCAGCCTTCGGGGCATTCTGCAGGGTGTAGTCGGGCTGAATGCGCAGCACACCCTGGGAGGTAATGGGCCCGGCCGCCTTGGTCACGGTAAATACCTGGTAGCCGGCCGAGGTGAAGACTTCCAGCGGCCCGGCAAAGTCGAGCACTTCTACCCCGTCCTGCAGGTAAAAGGCAATGGTTTTAACTTCTCTTCCAGCCGCCAGCGGCCGGTGGCCGACCGCACAAGAGCCGTCTGGGCTCGGAAAGTCTGGGTCATCGGCTGAGTAACCATGCTGCGGCCGGGCCTGGCAAACGACTTGGCTAACCAGCAGAAGCGCGGTGAGAAAAAACGGGAGGCGGAAGGGCTTTTTCATGGTTTCCGGGAGTAAGCAGGGAGCAGAAGGAACCGAGCTGCAAACCTAGTCCCGGACCCCGGGGCAGGGCAAGGACAACTACCCCCGGAAAAAGGACAACTTCCGGCGCCTAGCCGCCGCTACCGACCTGGCTGGGTAGCACGCCCGCCTGCTTTTTGAGCAGCTCCCGGAACTGATTGGCCCCGGCAAACCCGCAGCTCTGGGCCACAGCCTCTACCTTGAGTCCCTCCCGCAGTAGGGCCACGGCCCGCTCCAGGCGCAGCTTGTCCTGGTAATGGCCGATGGTCAGGCCCGTGGTTTTCTTGAATAAGCGGGTCAGGTTGCGCGGACTCATGCTCACGGCGGCCGCCAGCTTTTCCAGGTTCCTGCCCTGGCTCAGGTCCCGGGCCAGGTGGTCCTGCACCCGGTGAATCCGGTCGTCGAGGTGGTTGCGGTGCTGCAAAAACACGCTCAGCTGCGGGTCCTTTTCGGTGCGCCGCATGTACACCACTACCTCCTTGGCCACCTGGGCTGTCAGTAGCGGGCCGTACGCTTCTTCCAAGATATAGAGGGCCAGGTCGATACCCGACGACACCCCGGCTGTGGAGTACACGTTTTGGTCTTTTACAAACAGCCGGTCCTGGAGCAATAGTGCGGCCGGAAACCGGTGGCGGAAGTCGGCTAGGTATTTCCAGTGGGTAGTGCATTGCCGGCCGTTCAAGAGGCCCGCTCCGGCCAGCAGGTAGGCCCCCGTGCACACGGCACAGAGCTGGGCCCCGCGCCCGTGCTGCACGCGCAGCCACGCGTGAAAGGGCGCTAAGGATTGGTTGAAGGCCGCATCAAAGAGCAGCTGCCGGTCGAGCCCGGGCAGAAACACGTAGTCCTGGGGGCCCAGCGTAAAGTTGCCGAACGACTCCAGCCGGGTAAAAGCCAGCCCGGCGCTGGAAGTGGCCTGCGGGGCTCCGTCCAGACTCAGGAAGTGCAGCTCCAGGTCGGCCCCCAGCTCCCGGGCCTCGTAGAAAATATGGGCCGGCCCGTTGATGTCGAGCAGGTGGACCTGGGCCGGAAAGCAGAAAAAGATGCGCGTCATCATGAACAGGAGAAAAGAAGCTCCTGCTAAAGGTATCTGAAGCGCCGGCAAAATCCCGCCGTCCGGCAAGTGCCAAGTGGCGGAATGGCCTTTTGCACCACGCCAGCCTGTGTAGTAGCGGGCCGCCTGGGTGCCCTCCGTTGGCAGCAGGGTTTGGGTTTTGCGCTAGCTGTGTCATGTCTGTATGCCTCACCGCCGCCGGCCCGCCCAGGCCGGAGAGAAACCCGTTTGGGGCCGAGCTAAAACCGGCCAAGCTACGACAGAAATAGTCCCCAAAACAGGGTATAATCGGTTGTTTCTGCGCTATTCCTGAGCGTACTTAATCTACTGAATCAACGGGCTGTTAAAGGCCTTTACCCCAATGCGGAAGTACGATTTTGCCTGGATGTTGCCGGCTTGTATGCTGGCTATTGTAGTAGCTATGGGCAGTATGCTGCTAAGTGCGGCAGGCCTTATTTCCATTTTGCCGCCGAGTGCGCCACAGCTGGCCGCCTTGGCCCCTGACAGCACCCAGGCCCAGCCCCTGGATTCGGCGCAGCTGGCCGCCGCCCCCGCAGCCATTGATTCGGTGACAATGGTAGCCAGTATTCAGGGCAAAGCCATTTTTGAGAACAACTGCGCCCAGTGCCACGCCATCAACGAGGTGGTGGTAGGGCCCGCGCTGAAAGATGTGCACACGCGCCGCTCCATTGCCTGGCTGGTACCTTGGGTGCGGAATTCGAGCAAGATGGTAGCCAGCGGCGATGAGTACGCAGTGAAGATTTTCAACCAGTACCAGAAGCAGCAGATGCCCAGCTTTCAGCTTTCCGAAGCCGAAATCAAGAGTATCATGGCCTATATTGAGGTAGAGTCGACCCTCACTGCATACAACAACACGACGGGCCCGCTTCCATACCCGCGCTAAGTCTAAATAGATAGCGGTAGAGCAGCAAACAGGGGAGAAGCCCGTCCAAAACCACCCCGTATTTCCCTTTCCCGTCGCCCGGAGCTACATTTGCTTACTTCACCTGCCCGAGCCCCCGTGACCGACCCTGAATACGACATCATCGACGAGCTGTACTTCGTCACCCCTTTCCGGACCCTGAGCGAGAAAACCCAGTTGCCCGCCCCGAGTTGGAGCGCCACCTGCGCGGCCTGCTGGAGCAGGACTACATCAAGTGCTTCTACCCCGACCCGGACACTGAGCTGGCCTACGAAGTCACCTCCTTCGGGGCCCTGGTGCGCGACTGTTACTTCCTGGCGACCAAGCCTGGCCTGCTGGCCCACAACACCCGCTAGGTGGCCACGCCTACCGCGCCTTTTGCGCCCACTACCGCGCCGCCGGCCCGCCCGCCCAGCTACTACGTGCGGCAGCGGCTGCTCCAGAACCGGCCCGCCATGCTGGGTCTGGGCTTTATCGTGCTCTGTACCCTGGTGGCCTTGCTGGGCTACTGGGTATTGCCCGACAACTCGCCCGACGCCAACAACGGCCTGGTGCAGCTGCAAAAAGAGCCCCCGGGCTTCACGGCTACCATTTTGCGTCTGCCTCTAGCGGAGGCCGCCAACACGCCCGACAACATCGGGCGCACCTGGTGGCAGGGCCGCGACGTGCGCTTCCGGGAGTCGCCCATCGGCGGCTACCGGATCCAGGGCGACTCGGTGCTGATCCAACCCTACCAGAACCACAGTTCCCTGGCCGACGCGCCCCAGCGCTACTCTCTGGCCCAGGTGGCTGGCCAGGCCGGCTCAGCCCAGGAGCTGCGCCGCATCGTGGAGCAGGAGCGCATTATCCGGCGCACTTACTGGCTGGGCACCGACAAGGCTGGCCGCGACGAGCTGAGCCGCCTGCTGCTGGGTACCCGCATTTCGCTGGGCATTGGCCTGGTGGCGGTGCTCATTTCCCTGGCTTTGGGCATGCTCATCGGGGCGGTGGGCGGCTACGTGGGCGGCTGGGTCGATAGTCTGCTCATGGGCGTGATGACGGTGGTGTGGAGCATTCCAGGCATCATGCTGGTCATTGCCATTTCCCTGGCCCTCGACAGCAAGGGCGTCTGGACTTCCTTCGTGGCCGTGGGCCTGACCATGTGGGTGGATGTAGCCCGGGTGGTACGGGGCCAGATGCTGAGCTTGCGGGAGAAGACATTTGTGGAGGCCGGGCGGGTGTTGGGCCTGCCCCAGGGCCGGCTCATCGCCCGCCACCTGCTGCCCAACATGACTGGACCTCTTATTGTAATTGCAACCAGTAACTTTGCGGCAGCAATATTGCTGGAAGCCGGCCTGAGCTTTCTGGGCCTGGGCGTGCAGCCGCCAGCTCCCTCCTGGGGCCTGATGGTCAATGAAGGCTTCCAGCTGCTCGGTACCCAGGCCGGCTTGTGGCTGACGCTGCTGCCGGGCCTGGCCATCAGCTTGCTGGTGCTGAGCTTCAACCTGCTGGGCAACGGCCTGCGAGATGCCTACGACCCCAAAACTCCCATTGGTGCCTAGTGCCTGAGGCTCAGATTCGGATCTGGTAACGCCCGGGCCCTAAGCTCCAATTAACGAACAATCAAATGCCTGATACGAGCCACGTTCACCCCGATGTCCTGAGTCTGCGCAAGGTGCTGCTGCTGAAAAAGCAGGAGCTCAGTGCGCTGCTGGAAATCACCCAGGCCATCAACCAGGATACGAGCGAGGAAACGCTCTACAAAATATTCCAGTTTACCCTGCTCGGGCAATTGAATATCCGGCGTATCGTGCTCTACGTGAAGGAAGAAGGCCGCTGGCAGTGCACCGTGTCGTTTGGCTTTCAGCTGGCTGATTTCCGCAAGATCGAGCTGCCCAACGAAATCATTGACAGCTGCGTGGCGGGCGCCTGCTCTATCTCGTCGCTGAAGCTGGACGCCGAGTGGCAGAAGCTCGAAACCGTGATTCCCGTAACCCAGCAGGACGCGGTGCTGGCCTACGTGATGATTGGCAACGTGCAGGAAGACTACACCGACGAGGAGGCCATCAAGTTTCTGGAAACCCTGAGCAACATCCTAATCGGGGCCATCGAAAACCGCCGCCTCAACCGCCAGCGGATTTCGGCTGCGGCCATGCGCAAGGAAATCGAAATTGCCCAGGAAGTGCAGAACCTGCTGTTTCCCAGCAAGCTGCCCAACGATGCCCAGGTGGCCGTGCACGCCAGCTACGTGCCCCACACCGCCATCGGCGGCGACTACTACGACGTGGTCAGCATCGACAAGGACCGGTTTCTGTTCTGCGTGGCCGACGTATCGGGTAAGGGCGTACCGGCCTCCCTGCTGATGTCGAACTTCCAGGCCGGCCTGCGCACCCTGCTGCGGCAGAACGTGGACCTGGCCACCATCGTGCACGAGCTCAATCACCTGCTGTTTCGCAATTCGGGCGGGGAGAAGTTCATTACCGTGTTCTTCGGCATCTACAACCGTGCTACCCGCCACCTGCAGTACGTCAACGCGGGCCACAACGACCCGATTCTGCTGCCCGATGTCGGGCCGGTTCAGTACCTGAAGACGGGCACCGTAATGCTGGGCATCATGGAAAAGCTACCCATGCTTACGGTGGGCGAAACCGAGATTCCGCCGCATTCCCTGCTGCTCAGCTACACCGACGGCCTCACCGAGGTATTCGACGAAAGCGGAGCCGAGTACGGCGAAGAAGGCCTGATCAAGCTTATTCAGCGCAACCGCTACCTGCCCCTCACGGCCCTGCACAAGGAGATGCTGCGCGAAATCGAAGAGTTCAGCACCACCAAAAGCCACTTCGCCGACGACGTCACCATCCTCAGCTGCCGGTTTAAGTAGTGAGATGGTGAAATGGTGTCATTGCGAGGACGAAGGACGAAGCAATCCGTCCTCTGCTAGTGACAAATGCCCCTTTAGCAGAAAGCCCTGACGTTAGCATAACGTCAGGGCTTTTCACTTCAGAACAGAACACTCAGCACATTTGAGAGGACGGATTGCTTCGCTCTGCTCGCAATGACATAAGTCTTGGTACATCAGCACATTCACTCATTGACCGCCACCGCTTCCTCGGCAATCCAGCCTTCGGCGCGCATAAGCAGGGCCATGGCAATGTAGAAGAAGGAGCCTACTTTGTCGACCTCCACCAACTCATTGAGCAGCAGGTGGAAGATGATGACCACCAACGACAGGCCGGCGGCCAGCACCACGCGCCGGTTCTGGGCCGAGTGGCTGCGGTGGTAAAGGTTTTCGACCATGACCAGGGCCGTACCGAAGAGGATGACAAACAGCAGGAAGCCCGGAAAGCCCTGTTCGGCCAGCTGCAGCAGAAAGTAGTTGTGGGTGGTCGACTTCTCCGGGTTGTCGCTCACGTAGGTACGGAAGCTCTTGACCGTGAAGCGCTTGTACTCGGGGTAAAAGGTGCTGGGGCCGCTGCCGGTAATGGGCTTCTCGCTGATCATGCGGGCCGCTGCCACCCAGCGGTACACCCGCTCCATGCCCGAAACGTCCTCCAGCTTGTAGGTTGCCTCTAGGTGCTTCTCGAAGTTGTGGCCGTTGAAGACCGTCTTCTCAAAGTCCGGGGCGTACAGCATGTAGTTGTTCTGGTGCATGAAATATACGGCCCCAAACGTGGCGGCAATAGCCCCGGCCCCAGAATCAGGCGGGTCAGCCGCAGGCGCAGGGCCAGGTAGAACAACCCGGCAATGGGCAAAGAAATGATGGAGGCCCGGGTGTAGGAAAACAGCACCCCGAACACGAGCACCACCAGGGCAATGCGCCACAGCAGCCGCTTGAGGCCCTGGCTGTCTTTGGCCGCATAAAAGGCGTAGGGCACCAGCAGGGCCTGCACTACGGCGTAGATAACGTGGTTGATGTAGAAGGGCTGAATGGCCCAGTTGATGGAGTCGAAGCTCAGGCCCTTGGTGGAGTGGCGCAGCGTGGTGTAGACCACCGTAATGGTAGCACCCACCACGTAAAATGCGGCCAGCCGCCACACGTCGGCGGGGCGCTGCACGATAGAGGCCGTCACGAACACGAAGGGCACGATGTACCAGGTCTTGGCCAGCAGGTACTTCACCGACTTCATGGTGTCCACCGAAAACAGCATCGACACCGTGGACCAAAGCAGGGCCAGGCCCATGATGATTACCAGCGGGTGAGTCCAGATGCGGGCCGATAGGCGGGTGTGGCCCAGCAGCACGCTCACCCCGAAGCAGCCCAGCAAAACCAGCATGAGCGGTTCGGAAGGCACGTCCATGCTCAGGCCCCGGGCAGCGGAATTTCCCGCGAAAAGGCCAGCGTGAGCAGCAGCAGGTAGTACACCCAGCGCCAGTCCACGAGCAGTACTGCTACGCCCACCCCGGCAAAGGGCAGGGCCAGCCACAGCGGCGTCTGGCTTAGCAAGGCCGCTGCCCCACTAAGCAGCAGCACCAGAATAAAGCCGATGAAGAGGCGTTGGGCCGGATCTTGGGGACGCAGGCGCGCCAGAAGGGAAGCAGCAGCGGCCATTAGCAGAAACGGTTAATACTGCGGCTCCGTACCGGGGCGGCCCACGCTCAGGTTGCCGCGGTAGAGCTCAAGCAGGGTAATGAAAATAATGGACAGCGCCAGGGTCACGACCACCGACGAAACCACAATCATCCAGCGCACGGGCTTGGTTTTCTTGGTAGCGGGGAATGCCTTCTGCACCACGTAAATCGACGAAATCTTGCCGCTGATAGCCAGCTTGGCGGTTTCGTAAGCGTTGCGGGCCCCAATCAGGCGGCTCTGGATGTCGGAGAAGCGGGCGTATACGGTAGCCATCCGGTCGGTACCTTTCACGTAGTTTTCCAGGTTCAGGTAGTTGCCACCATCGGCCTGGGTGAGGCCCCGCAAGGCTTTGCGGTAGCCGGCCGCCTTGCTGCTGTTGCCTTCCCCTTCGGCCTGGCGCAGCTTGGTTTCGGTTTCAATGATGGCCCGGCCCAGGTAGCGTGACTCGTTTTCCATGCCATAGATGCCGTAACGGCGGCGACCGGCCAACAGCGAGTCGTGGGCGGCAATGTATTCGCGCTCCAGAAACTCCTTGCGGCCCTTGTAGAGGTCAATAATTTTGCCGCGGTTTTCGAAGGTCAGCTGCTGGTTAATCGAGTCAATGGCCTGCACAATGGCATTAGTCACCTTGGCGGCCAGCACCTTGTCGCGGTCCAGGAAATTTACCTCAATAGCGTCTCGGTCGTTGTGCACGATGGTAAAGTTGCTATTGAACTCATCCAGAGCCGACTGATCGGCCAGATCGTCGCCGGCGGCCCCTACTTTGTAGTGCTCGTGTAGCTTGAATTTCTTGATAATGAGCTCGGCCAGGGTCTGCGACTCGCCAATGGTGATGACGCGGTCCAGGTCTTCGGCCCGGCCCCGAGCTCCAGCTTACCGCCGTCCGACACAATCCGGTCGGGGTCGGTGGTGTTGGGGTTGGTCGGGTAGAACACCGCCGTGGACTTGTAGATATTCGGCAGCGAGATGCTGACCACGATGCTGATAATAAGCGCCAGCGCCACGGCGGCAGCTACTAAAAACTTCCACCGGTTGATAACGGGCCACAAGCCCAGTAACGAATAAGAGCGGGATGACATGCAAAAGGTAAAAGGACGATTGACGCGGTAACCGCCGGTTTTCGGCAGACTGCATTGCGGCAAAGCTACTCCAAATTCTGCGTATTGAGTAGGCCCGGCCGCAGTTGAGCCAACGAAAACTAGCCCAGCGCTATTGCCCATTCGGCGGGCGGGGCCTTGGGCCGGTCGAATCCGCAAAACCCCGGCGCTGGATGCTCCTGACCGGGCTGCATGGTTGCGGGCTACGGTTTTTACTTAATTTTGGCCTTCATCTAGGCCCGTCGGTATCAAAAAGTTTTTCGGAAATATCAGTTTCGTTGTCCTGCTGAACCTGCTGGTCAAGCCCGGCTGGGTAGTTGTTGAAAACTTGGTGCAGGACCGGCTGGGTCACGCCGCTTTCGGCACGTTCACGGCCCTGTTCAACTGGACGCTGATTGTGGCCTCGGTATCAGATTTGGGTACTACCCAGCTCACTACCAAGCGGGTAGCAGCCGCCCCGGAGTTTCTGACCGAGTATTTTCCCACCCTGCTGCCCCTGAAAGGCTGGCTGTCGGTGCTGTTTCTGCTGCTGATGGTGGGCAGCGGCTGGCTGCTGGGCTACCACGGCCACACGCTCACGCTGCTGGCCCTTACGGGCGCCTCGTTATTAGTAACGCAGTACACGCAGTTTTTGCGCGGCACCCTGCAGGCCCACCAGCGCTTTAATACCGATGCGGTACTCTCGGTGCTGGAAAAAGCCCTGCTGCTGGTTTTCGTGCTGGCTCTGATTCCGGTGGGCATCTCGCTGGACCGCTACGTGGGCGCCCGGGCCGTGGCGGTGCTTTTCACGTTTGTGGTGCTCTACGGCCTGGTTACCCGCCTCTACGGGAAGGTGCGCTTTAAGCTCAAGTGGGACCATGCCCGTAGTTTGCTGCGGGCCAGCCTGCCCTTGGCCCTGATTACGCTGGTGTACGGCCTCAACGAGCGGGTCGATATGCTGATGCTGGAGCGCCTGGCGTCCCCGGCCGAGGCGGGCTACTACGCGGCGGCCTACCGCTGGGTTGATGCCATTATGATGTACCTCTGGACGGTGCTGCCCCTGTTTTTTGCCAAGTTTGCCTACGCCACCGGCAAGCCCAAGGAACAGCAGGAGTTGCTGTGGTTTGGGCAGCGCGTGGTCACGGTGCCGCTGCTGTTTGTGTGCGCCTTCGTGCTGTTTCGCGGGGAGGTGCTGTTCTGGCAGTTTACCCACAGTACGGCCCCGAGCTGGGGCAGATGACGCTCAGTCTTAAAATACTGTTTGTCAACGTGTTGGTGCACGCCTTCTTTGCCATTTATAGCACGTTGCTTACCAGCACCAACCACGAAAAGCCGGTGAGCTGGCTTGTGGCCGGCAGCATTGGGCTCAACGTGCTGCTGAACGTATTTCTGCTGCCGCGCTACGGGGCCGCCGCCGCTGCCCTGAACACCTTGCTGTGTGTCGTGTTCGTCTCGGGCGGCTACCTGTGGCTGGTAAGCCGGCGGGCGGGCGTAGCTATTCCCTGGGGCACCATCGGCCGGCTGCTGCTGGCGTTTGGGCTGCTCTGCGCCGTGTTCTGGGGCTTGCAGCAGCTGCTGAACCAGTGGCTGCTGGAAGCGGTAGGAGCGGGGCTGGCCTTCGTGGCTATTCTGTTTGCTACGGGCGTGGTGCGCGTGGCCGAGCTCAAAGCCCTGCGCCGCTAAAGCCCGGTCTGGCCGGGTATCTTTGGCAAAAAACGGGCATCTTAGCGCCTCTGAACCTTCCTTCTCGTTGAATATTGCCGTTAACGTCCGCTTCCTGCTGCCCGGCGACAAGCTCGAAGGCATAGGCCGTTTCACCTTCGAAACGCTTAGTCGCCTGGTGCGGCAGCACCCCGAGCATACCTTCCATTTCCTCTTCGATAGGGCTTACGACGCGCGCTACCTGTTTGCCGACAACGTGGTGCCCCACGTGCTACTGCCCCCGGCCCGTCACCCGTTTTTGTTCGTGGCCTGGTTTGAGGGCGCCGTGGCAGCCTGGCTGCGCAAGCACCGGCCGGCCGTGTTTCTGAGCCCCGACGGCTTCACCACGCTGCGCACCCGAGTGCCCCGCCTGACGGTGATTCACGATCTGGCCTTCGAGCATTTTCCCCAGGATGTGGACTGGCTGCAGCGCAAGTACTACCACTATTTCATCCCGAAATTCGTGCGGGCCTCGGCGCGCATCGTGGCCGTGTCGGAGGCTACCCGCCAGGATCTGGTCCAAACCTACGGCACCAGCGCCGACAAAATCCGGGTGGTGTACAATGCCGCCGACGCCCACTTCCGGCCCCTGCCGGCCGAGGAGCAGCAGGACGTCCGGGACCGGTTCAGCGCCGGCAAGCCCTACTTTCTGTTTGTGGGCGCCCTGCAGCCGCGCAAAAACCTGGTCAATCTGCTCCGCGCCTTCGACGAGTTCAAAACCCGAACCGGCTCGGCGGCCAAGCTGCTCATTGTGGGCCGCACGGCCTGGAAAGCCGGGCCCATGTTCGACGTGTACCAGCAGATGAAGCACCGCGGGGCCGTGCACCTCACTGGCCGCGTGACGGATGTAGAGCTGGTGCAGCTTTATGCAGCGGCCCTGGCCACGGTGTACGTGCCATATTTCGAGGGCTTCGGGATTCCCATCATTGAAGCCCAGGCTTGCGCCTCGCCCGTGCTGACCTCCAACTGCAGCTCGATGCCCGAAGTGGCCGGCGACGCCGCCTTGCTTATTGACCCGTTCTCGGTGCCTTCCATTGCCGAGGGCCTGACCCGCCTGGATGCCGATGCCGGCCTGCGCGCCGAGCTGGTGCAGAAGGGCCTGGCCAACGTGCACCGTTTTTCCTGGGTGCGCAGCGCAGAGCAATTATGGCAAAATATTGTTGAGGTAGCCGCCGGTTCTCTGCACCGGTAGCGGCCGGCTCAACTCCACCTTTCCACCCTTACAGCATGCATCTTCACCGTCTGCCCGAAGTAATGCACCGCTGGCTGCCCAACACCATCTGGCGCGGCCCGCACGCCGAGCCGGAGCATCCCACACTCTACCTGACCTTCGACGACGGTCCCATTCCGGAGGAAACGCCCTGGGTGCTGGAGCAGCTGGCCCAGTTCAACGCCAAAGCCCTGTTTTTCTGCGTGGGCGACAACCTGCAGCGTCACCCGGATATTGCCCTGGCCGCCCTGGCCGCCGGGCACCGACTCGGCAACCATACCTTCCACCACCTCAGCGGCTGGAGTACGCCGGCGGCCACATATTACGACGACATTGCCCGCTGCCAACACGCCCTCGACGCGGTGCAGCCCGCCGATGTAGTTCAGTATTTTCGCCCGCCCTACGGCCGTATTACGCCCGCCCTGAACCGCCACCTGGAGCCCCGGTACCGCATCGTTATGTGGGACTTGCTCACCTGCGACTACGACAAAAACTACGCCTCCGAAAAGTGCCTGCGCGACGCCCTGCGCCTGACGCGGCCGGGCTCGGTGGTAGTATTTCACGACAGTATCAAGGCCAGCCGCAACCTGCGCTACGTGCTGCCGCGCTACCTAGCCCACTTTGCCGAGCAGGGCTACCGCTTCGAGCTGCTTTAGGCTTCGTTTCAATGGTTTTTCTCACGGCTTACTTTGCGCTCTGGTTTCTAGTTCTGGCCGCTTCGGCGCTGCTGTTCTGGGTGCGGCCCCGGCCGGCTCCGGCTCCGCTGCCCCAGCCCTGGCCCCGGGTCAGTATCCTCATTGCGGCCCGCAACGAGGAAGCTGCTATTGGCCGCTGCCTGCGCGCTATTCGCAGCCTGAGCTACCCGGCGGAGCTTGTGGAAGTGCTGCTCGGCGACGATGCCTCCACCGACCAGACCCGGGCCGTAGCCGAAGCCGCCATGCAGGGCTACGGCGGCCAGTTCCGTTGCACTACCATCACCGAGCCGCTGGGCCTGGCCCGGGCAAGGCCAACGTGCTGGCCCACCTGGCCCGGGCTGCCACCTCCAAGTTTTTCTTTATCACCGACGCCGATATTGCCGTGCCTACCGGCTGGATTCAGGGTTTGCTGCCGTTTGCCACGCCTGAAGTCGGCACAGTCACGGGCCTGACCGTGGTGCAGGGCCCGCGCCTGTTCGACCGGCTCCAGGGCCTCGACTGGCTGCAGTCCTTGGGCCTGGTGCAAGTGGTGTCCGACTTCGGGCGGCCCGTCACGGCCATGGGCAATAACATGCTGGTGACGCGGGCCGCCTATGAGGCCACCGGGGGCTACGAGCAGTTGCCATTTTCCGTGACGGAAGACTACGCCTTGTTTCAAGCGGTGCTAAAGCAGGGATTCACGTTTCGCAACGTGTTCCGGCCCGAAGTGCTGGCCGTTTCGTTGCCCATCAGCACGCCCGGGCGGCTGCTGCACCAGCGGCGGCGCTGGATGCGGGGCGTAGAAGCCCTGCCGTGGTGGCTACAGGGCGGGCTGCTGTTCTACGCCGGCTTTTACCCGTTGCTGCTGGTGCTGGCCTGGGTGGCCGGACCGGTTGCGGCCCTGGGTGTGCTGGGAGCCAAAGTACTGCTGCAAGGACTGCTAGCGGCTGCCTGCTACCACCGCGCCGGCTTGCGCATGCCCTGGCACCTGCTGCCCGCCTTCGAGGTCTATACCCTTGCCCTAACCGTAAGCCTGAGCGTATTTCGCCTGTTGCCGCTGTCCTTCGATTGGAAAGGGCGGGTGTATAAGTAAGAATAATAGCTCCGAAAGTCCTGGGCAATCCAACGTCGTCCTGGGACCAACAACTGACAACCAGCAACTAACAACTACATGCAGCTCACCGATTCGCACGCCCATATTTACTCCGAGCAGTTCAAAACCGACCGCGACGAGGCCCTGCACCGTGCCTACGAGGCCGGCGTCACGACCATCGTCATGCCCAACATCGACCACACCAGCATCGACGGCATGCTCGAAACCGAAGTCCGCTTCCCGCAGCAGTGCTTCTCGATGATGGGCCTGCATCCGTGCTCGGTAGGTAAAGACTTCGAGCGGGAACTGTACTTGGTGGAGGAATGGCTGGACAAGCGCCCGTTTGCGGCCGTAGGGGAGTGTGGCATTGATTTGTACTGGGACAAAACCACCCTGGCTCAGCAGCAGGAGGCCTTGCGCGTGCAGGTAGCCCTGGCCAAAAAGCACAGTTTGCCTCTGGTGCTTCACACCCGCGACGCCTTTCAGGAAACGGCCGACATTATCGAAGCTGCCCAGGACGGGACGCTTACGGGCGTGTTTCACTGCTTCTCGGGCACCCCGGAAGAGGCCGCACGGGTGCTCCGCCTGGGCTTTAAGCTCGGCATCGGTGGCGTAGCTACCTTCAAGAACGGCGGAGCCGACAAGTTCCTGCCAGACATTGCCCTGGAACACCTGCTGCTCGAAACCGACTGCCCCTACCTGGCCCCGGTGCCCCACCGCGGCAAGCGCAATGAGCCCTCTTACCTGCCCCTGATTGCCCGCCGCGTGGCCGAGCTTCTGCGTAAAGACCCCGAGGAAATTGCCGAAGCTACCACCCGCAATGCCCGAGAGCTTTTCAAGCTGTAATCAAATCGTCCGTCCTTGCTTTGTGCTGCTCACGGGACGGATAAGCAGTGCCTTTAACCCCTTCACCACTCACCCATGACCCTGCCCATCACGCTTCCGCTTGTTGACATTACGCCCGTCGGCCACGGCACCCGGCCCGCCACGTCCGTGCTGGTTATTTACACCGGCGGCACGGTGGGCATGGAGTATAATAAGCGGGGGAACTGGTGCCGATGAAGTTTGAGCAGATTCGCAAGAAGATGCCTGAGCTCCGGCAGCTCAACATGCACCTCTCGGTACTTAGTCTGCCCCAGCCCATTGACTCTTCCAACGTAACGACTGCCGACTGGCTGGGGCTGGCCGCCATTATCCAGGACAACTACGCGCAGTACGACGGCTTCGTAGTCTTGCACGGCACCGATACCATGGCTTACTCGGCAGCGGCCCAGAGCTATTTGCTGGAAAACCTGGGCAAAACCGTGGTATTTACCGGCTCCCAGGTGCCCGTGGGCCGCATCCGCACCGATGCCCGCCGCAACCTGATTACGGCCCTCGATATTGCCGTAGCCCGGCATCCCACGGCCGGCACCGTGCGCGTGCCCGAAGTCTGCGTGTTCTTCAACGACCTGCTGATTCGGGGCAACCGGGCCAAAAAGGTGGAAAGCGAGCAGTTCAACGCCTTCCGCAGCGAAAACTACCCGCCCCTGGCCCGGGCTGGTATCGAGGTCGAGTTCGACGACAAGCAGGTGCGCCAACTGCCCTCGGCACCCCTGCGTGTGCACCAGCACCTCGACGAGCGGGTCGGGATTCTGAAGCTGTTTCCGGGCATTACCGAGCGGGTGGTGCGTGCCATGCTGGAGGTGGATGACCTGCGCGGCTGCGTGCTCGAAACCTATGGCTCGGGCAATGCACCCACGGCTCCCTGGTTTTTACGGTGCCTCGGCGACGCCCACGAGCGGGGCGTACAAATTCTGAACGTAAGCCAGTGCGAGGAGGGCCGCGTGATTCAAGGGCAGTACGAAACCAGCTCCCAACTAACTGAGCTGGGCGTCATTGGCGGCGAGGATATCACGTCCGAGGCGGCCATTACCAAGCTCATGTTTGTGCTCGGCCTGGGCCACGGCCCCCGCGAAACGGCCCATTTATTGGCCCAGAACCTGCGCGGTGAAATATCTTTAGGCTAACTCCCGAGTCTCAGGGCTTGTGTATCCGGAAAAAGGACCGTTACTTTGCACCCGATTACTGACCCAGAGAGGTGTCCGAGTGGTCGAAGGAGCACGCCTGGAAAGTGTGTATGGCTCAAAAGGTCATCGTGGGTTCGAATCCCATCCTCTCTGCATAAAACCCTGTTTGCAAGTTGCAGACGGGGTTTTTGCTTTTCAAGGGTACACGTAGGGGTACACACCTAAACATGGGTATAGCACCGTATGTACTAATCGGCTCAATTTTGAGCCAATAGATTATCTTTGCCTTGCCCGTTGGTAAGTAGTTGCCAGCTCCTATCCGTGGGCAAGGCCGTTGCGTCGAAAGATGTGGCGGCCTTTCTTTTTGTAAATAATAGGCCGCAAAACCGGCAAAAGGGGAGGGGCTTAGCTAGGATGATTATGTACCCTAAATTCCAGGCTCCTTACCAGAGCATTGATATCGTTGATATCTTCAATGGGTATTAGCCACAGCTGCAGAACTTATATTGCCGGGCCCTGATGAAATGCCCCGGGCTCCGGCCGGGCCTTGACTTTTGGGGTTGAATTATGCACGTGTGTACGTTCAGCTCTGATCTGCGGTGTAGCTGGCAACCGGCAAGAAAAAATTGCACCCCCTACCGGGTAACGCACCGTGCGAGCCCGTAACGCCCGTAATTTACGGTCGATACGGTGTGATGAACGGCTAGTAACCTAAACGACCGTTTAACTTTACATCAATAATTCTCTTTCAATCCCACCTGTTGCCATGGCTCTCGATGTTTACTGGAAAAACTATCAGACCGCCAGCAAGCTCGGCAGTATAGAAATTGATACTCCCTTAGAAAACTTGCTCTATGATTTTGGCCAACAGGTTGGGTTCCCTGTGGACCCGTACGGGAGCACCCGACTCTATCCCACCCAATGGGAACGGCTTATTGTCATGGCAGACAGTAGCGGATTTCCTACCCAGCAACTGCGACACATCCAAGCGGCTATTCCCGCCGATCAGCCACAGGGTATTTTAATCCTGGAGGGTGATTAGCTTGTTTACCTTTCGGACCCTTTTAGTGAACTAGCAGTATGACTCTTTTGCTCACCTTGTCTGGGGTTATCCTGCTTCAGTCGTCCCACGAACAAGCGTGGACCTGGCTCATTCATATCTTGGTCTGGACGCCGCAAATTATCTGGGGCTTGGGTGCTATTAAGCTCTTTTTGAGCATATCACGCGACGTGCGGCAAGGGCAATCCAGCTGGTGGGTCCTATTGATACCCTACGCTATGGTAATGGTTCCAATTGGTTTACAAATGAAAGTATTCGGTATTCCGCCCTTTCCAAACACATTCAGTTCCTTTGGGCCAGGCTACTCCATGTTTTGGAATGAGACGAGCCCAAGCTTCTGTACGCTCGGGGTCTTAGTGGTATTACACGCCATCGCCTTACTACAGGCTGCAGAAAGCAAACCTTGAAAGGGAAGGCCGTAACAGCGATAAATAGTCACCTTTACGTTTTAACGCTCCTTTTCCTGAACTGCTGCCCATACACGTCTACTGGCAAGGCAAAGTGGCCCTACGGATCGGTTTGAGTTCAAAAAACTAGTTCACCTTTCAAAGTTCAGGAAACTCAAAATGGAGATGAGTTTCTTGAACTGCTTTTAAGCTGCTTTTGGAGTGGAAACAAGGGTACCCAAAACTGTGGACGCCCTTTACCCCCTTTTCCCTGAATTTTGCCCGCGTGAAAAAAAGAGTAGGGCTATCGGTTACAATTGAGCCACCTAATAAGAACTACACTACCCTCCCTACGGCTAGGGAGGTCTTTTACTGAAGTTCCAGTAAATAGCGGCCGGCGGTTGGCGGTAGGCTTTCCGGGCCGGGTAAACGTGAGGTGGTATTCCTATTTCATTCCTGTAGATTCTACAGGTTTACCATATCGGCCGGTAGCTTGCCCAAAATTGGTCTTTGATTATCAGGGCTTTTGCCGGCGGAGTAAGGAAAGTGGTGTTGACATCTAGACTGCTTTTATAAAAGTCACAGGGTGCTTCAGATCAATTGGAATAGAAACGGGTCTAGCTCCGTAAATTTTACGGAGTTAGTCCGTCGGGGCGAACAGCCTTTTTAGGTTCTAAGACCTGACTGATAAAACCCGGCAAATCCGTTTTCATGGTAAGGCGCGTGCATTTCGGTAGTGGCTGGCAGCAAGTTTCCCTTAGATGCAAAGCAAGCGCTACCGGTACCGACTGGCCTAAAAACCACCAAGGGTATACCGTTCAGATATACCCTTGGTGGTTGAGTAAGCGACAGGTGGCCGGGATTAAGCAATACTTATCGCCACTTCTGACGAAAAGTACTGTCATAAAACAATCGACCAGACATAGTACTGATACGGTGCAGTGAAGGCCTGTATTATTGAACGACAAGCTTACCAGTAAAGATCTGTCCTTGTGCATCAGTGCTGCGTAGCGAATACAAGCCGGGTGCTATGCCCCGCACCGATACTTGTGCGGCAGGTGTAACTACTGTCTCATGCATCAGGCGACCCATTGTATCAATGATCTGCACGCGGGTGCCTACAGGCAGGCCGATAGCTGCACCCAATCAGTAGCTGGGTTTGGGTACATGCTTAATGCTGAAGGGCGGGGCGTTTGGGTTGCCAGTACTGAGGTGTTTAAGTGTGCCAAAAAGGTGTTCTCTGTTGTACCCGCACTGAGCGAAAGCGGACCAAAGGTGCTGTTTCCGCCAACATTGCCGAGAACAGATAGGTCGTATTGCGAGGTGAAGGCTAGAAATTGAGCATAGTCAAAAGCAAAGCCTGTGCTGCCCGCCTGTTTTACCCATTTGATCTGTCCCTGAGGAGTATAGGCAGCTACCACTATGTCATGGAAGCCAGAGCCGAAGGCGGTGAGAGACAAAGAACCAAAAGCTGTTGTTAATTGAAATGAACCCGAAACGTAAGGAGATCCGGAGGCATCAAGCTTTACATCATTCCAGTGCTCATCTCCGTCCCCTACACTCCGCTGAATCCACTGCATTACCCCTTGAGATGAGATCTTGGTCAAGTAGGTGTCATAGCTGTTGATATAGCCGCTGGTAGTTAAGATGGATGACCCAAATGCGGTAGTGCCGTAGAAATCACCTACCACAAAGAGGTTACCAGCTGCATCAGCTACGCCAGCATCAATGCGGTTATCTCCTCCTTTAAAATGTTGTACCCATTCAAGCGTGCCCTGTGCGTCATATTTAGCGGCTATGCCATTCAATTTGGAGTCTGGGTTTGGGTGGGTAACGGTTGTCGAGCTTCCAAATGTGGCATTACTCAAAATACTAGTTAAGATGTATGTGCTTCCCGTAGGTAGTACTATCAATTTCGGCCCATTGAATACAGCGCGAGTGGCATCAGAATGGAATACTGTTTTTAAAGACTGCAGGCTGCCTGTAGCCGCTGCAAACCGACTCAAATAACCGGTTCTGGTAGTACGGAGGCTGTTGGAAGATGTAATGGTTGTGGAGCCGATGGTAAGTGCGCGCTCATATAAACCAGTCAGGTACAGATTGCCCGCCGCATCAAAGCCCATGCTAGTGCCTGTGGAAAAGGCAATGGTATTACTCTGCTGTACCCATTCTGCAATGCCTTGAGGCGAGTAGCGAATTAGAAACATTGTCCCCTCTGTACCCGCTGGGCCTGTAAACGTCAAGTTATTGCCTAGTGCCAAAGTGCCGGTAGCACTGCCCGTAACGTAAACGTTTCCGACTTTATCAACAGCTACACTATGCACGTGATCATGGTCGGTGGAACCCAACTGGTGCAGCCAAAGCAACGTGCCGGATGGGGAGAGCTTAGCTACGTATCCGTCGAACCCTCCTGCAGTGGTGAGCTGTCTGCCTGCGATAGTGACGGGACGCGAAAAATAACCGGTTAAATAGTAGTTACCAGCACCATCTATGGTAAAACCGGATATGCTATGTTGCCCACCTAATGAGATGACACTTTGCCACACAGGCGCGGTCTGGGCCACGGCGCTAAGGCCAGTTAAGAAGCTGAGTAGCACCACGACGGCATAACGCACGGCGCAGAGAGTAGAAATACGCATGAGTGAATGGAATTGAAGAAGTTATGAAGCATAAGCGCCTTCCGGCGTCTTGCGCACTAAAGATAGAGCAGCCAGGGTTGCCAGAAGAGGTTCCAATCTGTCGGCTTTCACTCGTTTGAAGCGGGTAGCTAATTGAATCGCTGTTAGCGGTTGGCCGGCTTGCTGTACGGCATCCCGTACGGCCTGCATCTGTTGGGCCAGCTCCGTAGGCCACGGCTGGGGGCCGGTGGCTTCTGTAGCAACTGCAGTGGCGGCCGTGGCTTCTGCAGGCAAGGCCAGCGCGGCCTGCTGTTGCTCCGGGGCTTGGTAGGAGGGGCGCAGGTACCGAACGTGCCCCGCCCACAGGCTAAGCAGAATAAAAACTTAAGATGAAGGGGATTGACTCGCTTCTAAAACCAGAGCAGCCGTCCTAATACACCGTCGCGAGCTCGGGCAGCAAGCGGTTAATCACGCCGTAATTGAGACCAGTCTAGTATTCGGAGCGGCCGATGTCGATGGACGCGGCTTCGTCGGCTGCGATAGTTCGGTAGTTCTCGCTGACGAGGAAGTCCTCCACGTCATTCATACTAGCTAAGGAAAGCACCGAAATGGCATCGATCAGCTCGCCTTCGGGGTCGGGCTGTTGCCAGGAGCCGATGTGGTGCAACTGGGCGTACGGGCAGCTAAGGCCAGAGAACGTATACCGCAGGGGGAACTGCGTTGCCACTACGAGTACGCACGGTTCAGTAAGAGAATCAGGTGCTCTGTTGCAAGTTGGCTAGCCATGTAGACCGTTGCTGGTTCTTGCTACATGAGCCAGCCACTGGATAAGGCAACTGACGGCATAGAGACATACCACTATCTCTATGCTCATTTTCGCATCATCCAGGCTCCTTATATAGTCCTGGATCTGCTCTGGCAGTTTTTTTCAGTGGCCTCCTTCGGTGGGCTGCGGTTTTATCAGTTTCCCTGCATATTCCTTGCCTTATGCCTCTTTACGAGTGCGTCTTCAGCACCCTATCCATCGACGAACAGCTGCAGGCCCTTTGGGCAGAGGGCACCTACTTAGCAGCACGCTGGGTCGAGCAAGACCGGATCTACCTCTACCATATGGGTGCCTTCTTCGCCGAGGTGTACTGTGACTTCGACCAGAAGAAACTGAGCACCCGCGCCTTTACGAGTCCACAGAACCTGGAGGCCTACGTCGCTTATATCGGGCTCGAGGATTTGAAGCATTAACAAACTCATTTACGATCGAGAGCAAGCCAATTCAAACCGTCCTAGGAGTCCTGCACCAAAGCATAACAGCCGGGTCAACTACTGAACATACTAACAGCAGACCTTTGCTTGCGGAACGAAAGCCTGCGGAAGGTGAGCCGCTGGGCGTTCCGCTACCCAACCCTGGTGCTGCAACGCCAGGGTTGTTGCGTTTACTCCTTCCTTATGGCTGGTAATGGCGGCTAACGCGGCCTTGTTGGCCCCCACACCTACAGAGTAGGGGCATGGCACATTCCGCTACTACAAGCAGGAGGTCTGCGGCTAGAGCAACAGCTGCATACGCGGTGCAGGGGCTGAAGCGCATCGTGTAATAATTACATAATTTATAGAAAACACTGGCTCAACACGTAGTGTATTCCTTTGTGCTGCGCCAAAGTACTTTTTCTCGGAAACCATCAGCAGCCCTTTTGCCTGGGTCATAAGGCCCTGATACGCCTACGGATTTTCTGAGAAGAGTACGCTATTCCCACCCACTGTCTTCCTGTATTCCGCACTAATCTGTCCTGCCCAAGGCCTGGTCTGGGCCTTGCCATGCCGCTAGAATCCGGTTGGGAAGTTGCCTTTTTCTGCTCACTCTACTCTCTATGCCTGCCCCCGTATTGAAAACTCATTACACCCACGCAGCAGTACTGGCCGTAACCTTATCCGCGCTGAGCGCGGAGGCCCTGGCCCAACCAGCCGAAGCTTTGACCCCAACGGGGTAGCCCAGCTAGCCGGCGCCGCCGAGCAGGTTATAAGCGGCCGCGTAGCCGACAAGAATGGCCAACCCCTGCCGGGAGTAACTGTGCTGGTAAAAGGCACTTCTACCGGCACGGCCACGGATAACGAAGGCCGCTTCCAACTGACCCTGGCCGACCCGGCGCAGGCAGTGCTGGTAATATCTTTTATTGGCTACCAGACGCAGGAACTGCGAGTAGCCGATCAGACCAGCTTTGAGCTAACGCTCCTGGAGTCGGCTACTGGCCTGGAGGAAGTGGTCGTCATTGGCTACGGTACCGCTAAGCGCGAAAATATTACGACGGCGGTGGCCTCCCTGCCCAACCCGAGAAAATTGCCAATCGGCCCCTAACCACCGTGCAGGATATGCTGCAGGGTAATCTGGCCGGGGTAACGGTGGTGCAGAACGGGGGCGACCCATCGGCTTCGGCCCGGGTCATTATCCGCGGGGCCGGCACGCTCAACAGCGAAGCCCCCCTGTACGTGGTCGACGGCATGCCTTATTATGGCGGACCGCTCAACCCCAACGACATTGCCAGCATTACGGTGCTCAAGGATGCCGCCTCAGCCGCCATCTACGGGGCTCAGGCTTCCTCGGGTGTCATCGTGGTGACCACGAAAAGCGGCAAGAATGGGGCTCCCCGCGTAACCATCGACACCTACCATGGCTGGCAAACCGCCTACCGCACGCCCCAGGCTTTGAACGCAGCCGAGCAGGCCGCCGCTTACAACCAAGCCGCCGACAACGCCGGCGTGGGCCGTCCGGCTGCCCATGACCCGGTGCAAAACCCCTGGGGCCAGGTAACGCGTACCAACTGGATAAACGAGATATTCCGTACGGGCAGCATATACAACCTGAATGCCACCGTGAGCGGGGCAACGACCGGGGCCGGTTCCTGACCTCCTTTGGCTACCATGATCGGGAAGGGCTGCTCATCAGTACCAACCTCAAGCGCTACTCTCTGCGCCTGAAGTCGGACTACGGCCTGGGCGACAAGGTGAGCATTGGGCAGAACGTGTACGTGAACCAGACCAAAGCCCGGGGCACGAACACCAGCAACGCCTACTCCGGCAGCATCCTCAACGCCATCTTCATGCCCGCTGCCGCCGCGGCCCGCTACGCCGACGGCTCCTACGGCGGCGTAACCCCGCTGGCGCCCGCGCCCGAGTTCAAGTACGCCGGGGCCTACGGCGACGTATATAACCCGGTGGCCTTGCTGGAGCGGCCCACGATCAACAACCCCGTATTCAACCTAAACGGCATCGGGTACGTGGAGTACCGCCCACTCACCGACCTGAAGCTGCGCAGCAGCTTCAGCCTGGATGTGCTGCGGGAGTCCAATAAGCGCTTTGACCCGCGCATACCCGAGCCCGGCCGCAGCAACACGATGAACTACCTGACCCAGAGCGAGTCGCGGCGCGACAAGTGGATCTGGGACAATCAGGCTAGCTACCAGAAAGCCCTGGGCAAGCACCTTTTCGATTTGACAGCCGTGTACTCGGCCCAGCGCACCAACTACGAATACTACTGGCTCAAGGGCCAGAACTTCGACCGCGAAGACCGCTGGTATCAGTATATCGGCAACGCCAAGGAAGTGGTGGAGCGGCCCACCAGCGACGTGTATGAGGAAGCCCTGACCTCTGCCATTGGCCGCCTGACCTACAGCTTCGACGACCGGTACTTTCTGACCGGTAGTTTGCGCCGCGACCAGTCCTCGCGCCTGCTGAAATATAATTCCGACTACTTCCCGGCTGTGTCGGGGGCCTGGAAAATCTCCTCCGAGCCCTTCTTCCGACTACCCGCCGTGCAGACGCTGAAGCTGCGGGCCTCCTGGGGACAAATCGGCAACATCCAGTCGGTGAACTACTACGCCTACAACGTGCCGCTGGTGACCAGCCAGGCCTACCTGGGCAGCACCCCGGGCTACAGCAACGGCTATTTCGTCAACAAGCAGTCGAACCCCGACCTGCAGTGGGAACGGTCCGAAACCTATGATGCCGGTTTGGACGTGGGCCTGCTGGATAACCGCCTGACGCTGACGGCCGACTACTTCCAGAAGTTTACCCGCGGGCTGATTCTGCCTATCGCGCCGAATCCGAGCAGCGGGGTAGCCGAAGGTCCCACGGCCAACGTGGGCACCGTACTCAACAAGGGCTTCGAGCTGAGCGTGGGCTACGCCGGCCAGGCCGGCCCCGTAGCGTTCCAGGTGAATGGCAACGTGGCCACGCTGAAAAACCGCGTGGAAGACCTCAACGGCTACGGCAGCGACTTTATCCAGCACACCGACAACGTGCGCACCCAGATGTACCCCTTCCGCTCGGCCGTCGGCCAGCCCTTGTACGCCTACTACCTCGTGCCAACCGACGGCCTGTTTCGCTCCGAGCAGGAGGTTAGCGCCTACACCAACGGCGAGGGCAAGCTGATTCAGCCCAGCGCCAAACCCGGCGACCTGAAGTTCCGGGACTCCAACAATGACGGCCGCATCGACGACAAGGACCGTGTTTTCATGGGCAACGCTATGCCTAAGCAAACCTACGGGCTTACCCTCGGCGGGCAGTGGAAAGGCTTTGACCTGAGTGTATTCTGGCAAGGGGTGAGCGGGGTCAAGCTCTTTAACGGCTACAAGTTCGCTACTTACAACGCCGGCCTGCAGGGCTACAACCTCGACCGCCACGTGCTCGACGCCTGGACGCCCCAGAACCCCGACGCCAGCATCCCGCGCCTTTCGCTCAACGACGCCAACAAGAACTTCAGCCTGCCCTCCGACTGGTACCTGGAGAACGGCTCCTACCTGCGCCTGAAAAATTTGACCGTGGGCTACACCCTGCCCGCAGCCTGGAGCAGCCGCGTGCGGACCGGCGCCAGCCTGCGCCTCTACGGCACGGTGGAGAACCTGGTCACCTTCACCAAGTACTCGGGCATGGACCCCGAAATCGGGGCGTAGGCCTGGATTTGGGTACCTACCCGGTGGCCCGCACCTTCACGGTCGGCCTGAACCTGGGCATTTAAGTAACTGACGGACCCTCTTTTCTTATGAAATACCCCGCGCTTCTTTTCACGGCCCTGCTTTTGGGCGCTGCCACCAGCTGCCAGGACGACTTCACCGACCTCACGCCCCAGGGCACCATCACCTACGCCAACTTCTGGAAAACCGACGCCGATGCCCTGGCCGCTGCCAATGCCCTGTACGGCTACATGAACAACGACGACATGTTCGGGCGGGGCTTCTTCTGGCTGATCAACGCCTCCGACGACATGGTGACGGGGCGGGTACGGGCCACGGCGGCCAACGTGCGCAACTTCACGGCCACCGGCGACGAGGGCGACACCAACAAGATGTACGGCTACTCGTACCGGGTTATCCGCCGGGCCAACGAGGTGCTGAAGAACGTGCCGGCCATGAGCATCGACGAGAAGCTCAAAAACCGGGTGCTGGGCGAGGCCTACTTTATGCGGGCCTTCTCCTACTTCCACATTGCCACCCGCTACGGCGACCAGCGCGCCGGTGTGCCCCTGGTAACCGTGGAAAACATGGACCAAAACACGTTTCCCCGCCCCGCAAGCGTAGTGGCCAACTACGAGCTCATGGAGCAGGACCTGAAAAAGGCCGCCGAGCTGCTTCCCCTGGTTACGGCCTACTCGGGCGCCGACCTGGGGCATGCCCACAAGGATGCGGCCCTAGCATATTTGGCTAAAACCTACGTGTTCTGGGCCCAGTACGACAAAAGCAAGTGGGTTCTGGCCGAGCAGGCCGCCGAGGCCGTGACGCAATCCGGTTCGGGGCGGGCCCTGCTCAACACCGGCAAGCCCAAGGAGGACTTCCACTCGGTGTTTACGATTCAAAACAACTGGTCGAAGGAGTACATCTGGTCGGTGGTGTCGGGCAAGCAGGACGGGAGCATTCTGCCCGGCGTGCTGCTGGAAAACAAGGGCTGGGGCAAGTACAACGGCTGGGGCTACTTCCAGCCTACGCTGGACCTGTACGAGTCGTTCGAAGCTGGTGACCCGCGCCGGGAAGCCACCATCCTTTCCTTCGGCGACGAGTTCACCTACCTGGGGCAGAAGCAGAAATACTCCTCCACCAACTCGCTGACCGGCTTTCAGTTCAGCAAGTACATGGAGCCCTACACCTACCCGGCCACCGAGCACCTGAACGCCAACGGCGACAAGCCCACCACCGACCTGAATGTGCCGCTGATGCGCTACGCCGAGGTGCTGCTGCTGCAGGCGGAGGCTCAGATCATGCAGGGCAAGAGCGGCGACCAGGCCCTGAACGCCGTGCGCCGCCGGGCCGGTTTGCCGCTGCTGACGGGCGCTACCCTGGCCGACCTGAAGCGGGAGCGGCGCTCGGAGCTGGCCGGCGAGTTTGCCGACCGCCACGCCGACCTCGTGCGCTGGGGCGATGCCCAGGCCGCCTACGCCAAACCCCAGCGCGGGCGCGAGTATGCCGACAAGGCCAACCCGGCCTCGACTTACAAGGTGGTAGAAGTATGGCCGGCCCGCACCTTCAACCCCGCCGTGCACCACGTGTGGCCCATCCCGCCCATCGACCTGAACAATTCGAAAATCGCCCAAAACCAGGGCTGGTAATTTCCCGCGCCCGCCTTTTCCCGTACGACTCGTTGGTCGGAGGGAAGGGGGGCCTTACTGTTTTTCATGCGCAATTCGCTTCGCTACGCGGCCGTAGTTCTGCTGCTGGCTACTACTGCCCAGGCCCAAACGCCCCGCTTCCAACCGGCTCCCCCCTGGAACAAGGACACTCCCACAACGACTACTGGCGCCCTCATCCGCTGGTGGATGCCCTGCAACTGGGCTTTAAAAGCGTGGAGGCCGACATTTTTCTGATTGATTCAACCCTGCAAGTGGGACACGAGCGAACCGCCCTAAACCCGACCCGTACCCTGCAAAGCCTCTACCTGGACCCGCTGCAACAGCAGTTGCGCAATGGCGGCCAACTCTACACCCGGCCCGCGGAGCTGTGGCTGTTCGTGGATTTCAAAACGGCCGGCCCGGCTACCTACGCCCAGCTGCGGCGCGTGCTCAGCCGGTACCGCGACTTGCTCGTCACGCCCCGGCAGGCCCGGCCTGGCGGGGTGCGCGTTATCCTGACCGGCAGTTACACCCGGCCCGAGGTGCTGGCTGATGCCGACCGGCTGGTATTTCTGGATGGGCTGCTCTCCGACTTGCAGCCGCAATTGGCCACCACCATTCCTGCTGTCAATGGGGACTGGCGGCAGAGTTTTCGCTGGGATGGAACCGGCAAGATGCCGGCCGCGGAGTCGGCCCGCCTACAGAAGCTGAGCGCGCAGGCGGTCAAGTATGGGCAGAAAGTGCGGTTCTGGAACCTGCCAGCCGCCACCGCGGCCCAGCGGCGGGCCGTCTGGCAGGAACTGTTGCTGTATCCAGGGCTGCTGGTCGGGGCCGATGAGCTGGGCGAGCTGAAGCAAGTAATTGATGGGAAATAGCTTCGTGCGCTACGCCTGGCCATGGCTGTTTGGGCTGCTGGCTGCTCAGGCTCCCGCGCAAAGCCAGCATTTCACGCCGCGCACCGTGGCTGGCACCGTCTTCGTCGACCAGAATGGCAACGGCCGGCGCGAGGCCGCCGAAGCCGGGGTAGCCGGCGTGCTGGTGTCCAATGGCGTTGAGATAGTGCCGACTGACACCCAGGGCAGATACCGCCTGAGCACCCGGCCCGGCCGGCTGGTTTTTGTAGTGAAGCCCCGCGGCTATGCCCCCGTCCGGCCCGAAGGCTGGTATTATCAGCCGACTACGGCTAGCCGCCAAACGGCGGATTTTGCACTCCGCCTGGCTGTGGAGAAAAACGCCCACCAGGTGGTGCTGCTCGGCGACATTCAGGCCGGCAGCCAGGACGACCTCTACCACTTCAACCATCTGGTAACCGAGGAGCTCTACGACGACCCTTACGCCTTTGCCCTCACCCTGGGCGACATCACCTTTGATGAGCTGGGCGTATACCCCAAAACCAAGGCCAGCCTGGCAGCCCTGGGCAAGCCGGTGTACGCCGTGTTCGGCAACCACGACCAGAACTACGAAGTCCGGGAGGCTGCCTACGCCGACTCTACTTACCAGCGCTACTTCGGCCCTTCATATTATGCCCTGCAATACGGGCGCACCCACTTCATCGTGCTCAATGATGTGGCCTGCCTGGGGCAGAAGAAGTACGAAGGCCGGGTATCGAGCGAGCAGCTAACCTTCCTGACCAACTACCTGCAACACTCCGACCCCAGCAGCTGCACGTGCTGGCCATGCACATTCCCCTGGCCGAAGTAGTAAATAAAGCCGACCTGCTGGGCGTGCTGGCCCAGCACCCGAACGTGGCCTTTATTTCGGCCCACGAGCACCGCAACCGGCGGGAGTTCCACGCCCAGGCGCATGGGGCAACCTGGCAGGAAGTGGTGGTCGGCGCTACCTGCGGGAGTTGGTGGCAGGGGGAGCACGACATCTTCGGCATCCCCTCGGCCCTGATGAACTGCGGCGCGCCCAAGGGCTACTGGAAGCTGCAGGTGGGCGAGCAGGGTGACTATCTGCTGGCCTACAAGGCCTCCCAGTACCCGGCCACCTTCCAGCTGAGCGTCTGGACCCCGGAAGACTCGGAGTGGGACCCGGCCCAGAATTTGCCCGCCGACTCGACCCGAAATGTGGCCCTGATCAACGTGTTTGCCGGCTCGAGCAAAACCCGCGTCGAGTTTCGCCTCAGCGACGGGGCCTGGCAGCCCGCTTACCCCGTAGCGGTTCCTGACCCGTACGTAGCCCGAATTTACCAGCTCCAGCAGCGCCGGATTTACCCCACGGCCAAAGCCTCCGCCTTGGCGGGGCAGGCCGAACCCAGTCCCCACCTGTGGCGCGCCCGCCTGCCCGACAGCCTACCGGTGGGCACCCACAAAATTGAAGTGCGCGCCACCGACCCCTATGGCCTCCAGGCCCGGGCCTACCGCGTGCTAACCGTCAACCCTCCTTCCCGGCCCTAAGTATGCTCTCCTCCTGTTCGTTTGCCTGGTTGCTGCTCGGAGGCTTAAGCCTGGTATCCTGCGCCCGTCCCCACCAGGCCACTGCCCCCTCGCGCAGCGTTGTAATCGAGGCCCTCAAGCAGCAGCCCGATGCCGCGGCCGCGCCGGAAATTCCCCTCGAAAAGCGCGAGTACGGGCCGGGCAAGACGTACGAGGTGCCGGTGCTTGCACCATACGCCGGGCCGCGCAAGCCCCTGAAAAACATTATTCTGCTGATTGGGGACGGAATGGGGCCGGCCCAGGTCACGGGTGGGCTGATAGCCAACCGGGGCAGCTGTATCTGCAGCAGGCCCAGGTCACGGGCCTTTCCATCACGGCCAACCAGTACGGCAAGATTACCGACTCGGCGGCCAGCGCCACGGCCATGGCCACCGGGCACAAAACCTACAACGGCGCCATCGGCATGGACTCCCTGGGGCATTCGTTTCGCTCCATTATGTGGGACGCGCGCGCCCAGGGCAAATCCACGGGCCTGGTGGTAGCCTGTGAGCTGCCCGATGCCACACCCGCCTGCTTTGCCGTGAACCACCCCAACCGCCAGGACCTGGAGGTTATTGCTCGCAAGTTTCTGGATGCACCTATTGACTTCATGTACGGGGGTGGGCTGAAGTTCTTTACCCAGCGTAAGGATCAGGTAGATTTGCTAGCCCAGTGGCGGGCCAAAGGCTACCAGGTAGCCACTACCCCCCAGCAGGCCCGCGCCCTGACCAGCCCCGGGCCGTGGCCCTGCTGGCCGACAATGGCCCGGCCCGGATGCCCGCCCGAACGGCAGCCTACATGGAGCTGGGTTTCGACAAAGCCCTGGAGCTGCTGGGTAAAAACGAGAAGGGCTTTTTTCTGATGGTAGAAGGCTCGCAGATTGACGATGCCGGCCACTTCAACGATACTTCCTACAATGTGCAGGAGGTCCTGGATTTCGATCAGCAGGTGGGCAAGGCCTTCCGCTTTGCGGCCCAGAACGGGGAGACTCTGGTAATCGTCACGGCCGACCACGAAACCGGCGGCTACAGTGTGACGGGAGGAAGCAGCCAGACCGGCAAGCTCACGGGCCGCTTCACCACGACGCACCACTCGGCCGTGGTGGTGCCCGTGTTTGCCTATGGCAATGGCAGCGAGCTGTTCACCGGCCTGTATGAGAATACGGAAATCTACCACCGCATCAAGCGGGCTATGACCAAAGCTAATTAAAAGTCAATAAATTGATTAACAGTAAATTATGTAATAAATAATTAACCATTGCTTAACTGCTGGCAGGCCAAAAAGGAAGAGTTTTGGGCTCATCTCTCACAACCCAAACCCTCTTTCTAACCGCGTATGAAATCAACGGTTAATCTTTTCGCTCTGGCGGCCAGCTTACTATTCACTTCCTGCGACCAGCAAGAAACGGTAAGCCCCGCCGGTGCTGCCGCAACTCAGTCGCAGGATGCCGTGGCCGCCTACACGCTAGCTAACTGGATGGGCTCGGTGGATGCTTCCCTGTCGCTGGCTCAACTCAGCATTCCCGGCACCCACGACTCCGGCGCCCGCTTCGAGTCCATTGCCGGTACGGCCAAGTGCCAGACACTGACCATCGGCGAGCAACTCAATGCCGGGGTGCGCTTCCTGGACGTGCGCTGCCGCCACATTGATAACTCCTTTACCATTCACCACGGGGCCGTGTACCAGAACCTGAACTTCGCGGACGTGCGGGCGGCCTGTCTGGAGTTTTTGCGCACGAATCCGACGGAGTGCATCATCATGTCCATCAAGGAAGAGCACACGCCCAGCAACAACTCCCGCACCTTTGAGCAGACACTCAATGCCTTCCTGCAGGAAAACCCCGATACGTGGTACGTGGGCGAATCGGTGCCGACGCTAGGGCAGGTGCGTGGCAAGATCGTGCTGCTGCGCCGCTACGCCGCCACAACTCCCAAGGGCATCGACGCCACCAACTGGGCCGATAACACTTCGTTTGACATCACTACGCCCGCCGCTCAGCTCAAAGTGCAGGACCAGTATAAAGTGTCGGATAACAACGCAAAGTGGACGGCCATGAGCACGCTGCTCACCGAAACCAAGGCCAGCACGACCAACCGCCTGTACCTCAACTACGCCAGCGGCTACAAGCCCGGCTTGTTTGGTATTCCCAGCATCACGACGGTTTCCAACAATATCAATCCGCGCCTGACGACCTTCTTCACGGCCCAAGGCAAAGGCCGCTTCGGCATCATCCCGATGGATTTTGCCGAGTCGTCCCGCAACAGCCTGATTGTGAAAACAAACTTCTGATTCGTGGTCTAGCAGAAGTCAGTGTTAACGCGTACCCGGAGAGTAAGAGGCGAGGGGATTCGCTTCCTGCTCTCCGGGTACGCGTATTTGGGCTGAGTGCAGAGCGTGTAAAACCCGCTCTTGTGAGCGAACAGGAATATTCGGTAATAAAATGCGCCCCGCAGACCAGCTTAAAAGCCAGTAAACAAATCCGGATAGTCCGTAATAATACCATCTACCTGCAGCCGAATCAGCTGCTCGATGGCTGTAGCTGAGTTAACCGTCCAGGGAATAACTTGTACGTGTTGCTGGTGGCAGGCAGCTACCAGCTCGGCCGTCACCAACGCGTAAGCGGGGCTGTAAATGGTCGGGCGGAAGCTCAGGCGCTGCAAGTTCTTTTCCCAGCCTAGTTTGTTGTCCACTAACATGGCCGTCGCTATAGACGGGTAGCGACGGTGCACTAGCTCGAGCGTGCGCGGGTCGAAGGACTGAATGATAACCCGCTGCTGAATGCCTTTCTGCACCAGGATGGACAGAAGCAGCTGCACGAACTCAGCCGGCGCGGGGTGTAGCACGTCGTCGCCCGCCGGCGTCGATTTGGTTTCGATATTATAGCGGGGCAGGGGCAAGTGCCTGCTCCGCGCGTAGGCTTCCACCGAATCAATGACTTCAGCCAGCAAGGGCTTATACGTGCGCAGCTTTTGCTGCCGGGGAAACTTTGGATTACCCAAGCTACCGACGTCGTAGCGCCGGATTTCGGCGTAGGGCAGCCCATACAGACGGTGCTGCTGCTCCTCGTCTTTCCGCAAGGGCTGCCCCTGGGGAGTCAGCACAAAGGCGGCATTCATATATGGGTCGTGCGAGAGCAGCACCTGCTTGTCCTGACTTACCAGCACGTCCATTTCCAGCGTCGTTACCCCCAGATCCAAGGCCTTGCGCATGGCCGGAATGGTGTTTTCGGGCATCAGCCCCCGGCAGCCCCGGTGCCCCTGCCGGTCAAAGGACGGGGTTTGAGCCAGGGCCGGAAGCGTAGTAAGTAGCCCCAGCAGGAAAAGCACACACCTCAGCGTCATCGGAATAAGTAAGTAGCAGAACTCCGTAGCCCAAGGCAGCAACCTCAAGCTACGGAGTAAATAAACAAGCTTTGCCCCGGCTATCCGCAGACGAACCAGAGGCTACTAAGGACCTTAAGCTGTCAGCGTATCGGTATAGACCTGCCCAAACCGGTCGGTGACTTCCACCCGGATCTGCTTGGCCTGGGCCGAGACATTGGCCACAAACAGGTGGTCGGTCAGGGTCGGGTCGACCCACTTATGCTTGGCCGGCAGGGCCGAGCCGGCATGCAGCCGCACCGAGAGCGGGTCGAGGCCAGTATGCTGGCTCATGCTGCCTTTGCGCACGCCGTCTTCGAACCACTCCACTTTCCACTGCGGGTCCCAGTTCCAGACGTTGACCACCAGGGCTTCCGGGCGCTCGGGCAAGCTGCCTTTGGGGTAGATCCGAAACTGGTGACTGCGCTCCTGCCCAATGGACTTGTAATACCATTTCAGCTCGGCGCCGTGCACCTCATACACCCCGTAGCCGCCGGGGGTACCGTCGGTGCAGATGGGGCCGGTCCACCACGCCCCGCACACGGTGCCGTGCACGTGCTCGGTCACATTGTCGGCCGTTTGCAGCACCTCGTTGAAGTGGGTATGACCCGACATAATATGCGCCTTATAAGGCTTGAGCAGGCGGTAGAGCTCTTGGCGGTTGGCTACCACGCCGCCCATGGGCTCGTCCTTTTCCTTGTTGCGCAGGTGCTGCCGGGTGTAGGGCGGAATGTGCAGGCTCACCACCACGGTGCTACCCGCTTTCACCTGGGCCAGATCCTGCTCCAGCCACGCCAGCTGCCGCTCGGTCAGGTAGCCGATGTATTTCTTCGGCGGGCCGATGAAGAACACGTCATCGAGCACCACGTAGTGAATTTGTCCCCGGTTGAAGGAGTAGTACGTGGGCCCGAACAGCTTCTTGAACGTGTCCGACGAATGCTCGTCGGTGCGGGCCGTCAGGTCCATGTCGTGGTTGCCGATAACCTGGAAGAACGGAATACCGGTGCTGGCCACGCCCTGCTTGTAGTCTTCGAACAACTCAAAATGGTCCCAGACCAGGTCACCGCAACCGATGCCGTGAAACAGCGCCTTGGCCCCGTAGCTAGCAATGAGCTTTTGCGTGTCCGGCACGGCCGTGGCCTTGAATTCGGCGGCGTCGGCCTTGGATATCATCTGCGGATCGGCCCAGACCAGAAAGTTGTGGTTCGTGTCGTCCTGGGCGAGCTTGTGCAGCTCGAAATCGGCTTTAAAGCGGCCCCGTACCGGCTCTTTTCGGCGGTAGAAGTTTGCCACGCCCTGCTCGTGCTCAAAGGCATAGCCGCTAGGCACCGAGATGTACACAAATTCGGTGGTCCCGTTGCTGTCCAGCTCGTAGTTGCCCTTGGCATCGGTCAGCACAACGCTGAGGCCATCGGTAACGGCCACGCCGGCCACGCCCTGCCCGCCCGCCTGCACTTTGCCGCTGAGCGTGACCACGGCCGTTTGCTCGCTGGCTCCCGAGAGCGTTGCCGCTTTCGGCCGGGCCAGTCCCAGGTTTACGTCGAGCGTCAGGCCCAGACCGGCCAGGCCAACGGATTTAAGGAACGTTCTTCTTTGCTGAGACATGCCTATCAAGGAAACTTAAAATACGCTTATTGAAAATCGGGTGCCCGGCGGCTTGAGGGCCGAAAGTCCAGCGGCCGGGTACCCCAGTACTTATTTTTCCCACCACACCTTGGTGTTCACGTCATCGGCGCCCATGGCCTGCACGGCAGCGCGGTAGTTGTTGCCGTTGTTGGTTTGCACGATTAAGGGGTACTTAAAGCGAGTGGGCATCACGCCGTTGTTTTGCAGGTCCTGGCCACGGGCAGTTTCGGCAGGCCCGTACGGCGGTACTCAAACCACTGCTGGTAGTCGTTGAAAAACAGCGCGTAGTACTTTTGCAGCATGATGCGCTCCAGCGTGCCATTATAGGCGGCCGCGGGGTTCTGGAAGTAGGTGGCAGGCATCGTCACGCCCCATTGCTCCATGGCAGCCTTCACGCCCCGCTCATAGTGGGTGCGTGCATCGGCCGTGGTGTAGCCGCGCTGGGCGGCCTCGGCCTTGATGAACTCGACTTCGGCGTAGCTCATCAGCACGGCGGGCATGGGAGCGGCCACCGTAGCCTGAACCAGGGCTATGTTGAAGTTGGATGGCTGGAACTGGAACTGCGCGTCGCTGCCGCCGTAGGCGCTCGGAATGCCTTTGTAGCCGATGTTGCTGCGCCCGTCCTTGGTCTTGGCCTGGGTGGTGAACTTAGCCAGGCGCGGGTCGTTCCACGTGTTAAGGTTGTCGATGAAGAACTCGGCGGCCGCCCGGCTCGTGGTGAAGTCGATGGCCCGGCCCCAGGGGAGATATTGGGCGTAACTCCAGTGATTTTCAGGATAGCCGACTCGCTGTTTTGCGTGAATACCGGGTACTTCACCGGGTCGTTGATCATGGCTGCCAGCCGGGACGCCGTATTCATTTCCGGGCGCTTGGAGAGGCGCAGCAACAGGCGCATGCGCAGCGAGTTGCAGAAGCGCCGCCAACTGGCGTCTTTGTTCTCGAAGAGAATATCGGTGCCGTAGGTCATCGGCTTGGCGGCGTCAAACAGGGAATTGGCCGTCTCCAGGTCGTTAAGAATCTGGGTGTAGATCTGCTGCTGGGAGTCGAAGGCCGGGTAGAGCAGTCCTTCTTCGGCCCGGCTGGCCTCAGTCATGGGCACATCCCCGAAGCAGTCGGTCAGGTTGGCGTAGACCCAGGCGTTCAGGGTCAGGGCAATGGCTTCGTAGTTGGGAGCCTGGGCGGCCTGGGCGGCGGCGCGCATCTCCCGGATGTTGGCCAGCCAGCGGTAGTAGGTGGTCCAGGTGGTGTTGCCGGCGCTTTCGCTTACCACGTAGCGGTGCACCCCGCCCGAAACACTGGGAAAGGGGAGGGCCACCTGCATAATATCGAAGGTGAAGGCATCGGCCCGCAAGGCGTTGAAGGAAGCTACCTCGTACACAATGGGGTTGAGCAGGGTGCCGGGGCTGATTTTCTCGATGCGGGTCGGGTCGGTGTTCAACTCCTCAAACCCATCGGTGCAGGAAACCACGCTGCCGCTCAGGGCCAGCAACAGGAGCAGGTATTTTTTCATGGGAAGACGGCGGAAAGTAAGCGGCGGGTAGCGCTAGAATTGCAGGGTAAGGTTCACGCCCATCGTGCGGGTGGAGGGCAGCTGGCCGATTTCGACGCCAGGCAGGATGGTGCCGCCGTTGAGGGCCGCCGTTTCGGGGTCGAACATGGGAAACTTGGTCCACATGGCCAGGTCGCGGCCGTACAGGCCGATGGTGGCACCGGTCAGGGCCTTGGTGCGGGCCAGCAGGCCGGCGGGCAGGCTGAACTCCATGCGGGCTTCGCGCAGCTTCAGGTATGAGGCGTCAAACGAATTGCTCTCGATGTTGGCGCGGCGGTAGAACTCGGCGTAATAAGCGGCCGGAATCACCTTGGTCGTGTTGGGCGAGTAGGTGCCGTCCCCGTTGGCCACTACCCCGTCGCCGATGATGAAGCCTTCCTCCCGGCCCGGCAGCGTCGATTTAAGCTTGCCCTGCTCGCTCATCTTGTGGTGGGTCTGGGAGTAGACGATGCCGCCGTACTGCCCGTCTAAGAGCACGCTCACCCGGAAGTTCTTGTAGGAAAACTCGTTTAAAAAGCCGCCTTTCCAATCGGCGTAGGCCCGCCCGATGTACTTGATGTTGGCCGGCTGCACCGGCAGCCCGTCCTTGTTATAGATGATTTTACCCTCGGGCGAGTAGTCGAAGCCGTAGCCGTAGATGTCGCCGGTGGTGCCGCCCACGGTGGCCAGCAGCGTGGCCGTGCCGCCCGCGCCAATCACCTGCTGGTCTTCCAGGCCGCCGGCCAGGCTCAGCACCTTATTGCGGTTGCGGGACCAGGTAAGGGTGTTTTTCCACTTAAAAGCGTTGTTGTCGATGGGGCGCGTGTTGAGCACCACTTCCACGCCCCGGTTGCGTACGGCTCCCGCGTTGAGCAGGGCCCTGGTATAGCCGGTGGTGGGGTCGATGGGCACTTCCAGAATCTGGTTGCGGGTCGTGTTCTGGTACACCGTCAGGTCGGCCCCAATGCGGCCCTGGAACATCAGATACTCCAGCCCGGCCTCGTAGCTGACGGTTTGCTCGGGCTTCAGGTTTTTGTTGTAGAGCGTGGTAGCCACCGAGCCCGCGCCCGGAAAGTCGCTGCGGCCATAGTACTTGTTGTTGCCGTAGGGGTCGGTGTCGTTGCCCACTTTGGCCGCCGAGAGCCGCAGCTTGGCCAGCGAAATAGAAGCCGGCAGGGGCAGCAGCTCGTTGAGAATAAAGCTGGTGCTGACGGAAGGGTAGGAGAAGGGCAGGTTTTCCACCGGCAGGGAGCTCGACCAGTCGTTGCGCCCGGTCAGGTCGATGAAGATCTTGTCGTCGTAGGACGCCGTGAGCAGGGCGTAGTTGCTGTTGATGTCCTTCTCGTACACGGTGGTACCCAGCAAGGCGGTGTTGGCTCCGTTGGCCAGCTTGTAGACGCCCGGAATGACCAAGTCGCGCACGGAGGCCTCGGAGCTGCGGTTGCGCCGCCGCATGGCGTTGCCGCCCACCGAGGCGCGCAGGTCGAACCGGTCCTGGAATTCCTTGTGGTAGGTCAGCAGGAAGTCCGTGTTGATTTCGTAGTTGCTGATGTCCTGCTGCTTGAAGTAGCCCTTCTGGAAGTTGGCCGTGCTGTAGGGCCGGCGCATCTCACGCTGCTCCTGGGTCATGGCAATGCCCGAGCGCACCAGCAGGCTTAAGTCCTTGGTGAAATCGTAGGTGCCCGAAATGTTGCCGACCGTGGTGCGTGTCACGGCCGAGTTGGTCATTTCGTAGGCAATCAGGTAGGGGTTGTCGATAAAGGAGCTAAATGGGTGGACCTGGTCCACCTGGTCGAGGCCGTATTTCCAGATCGTCCGGTACGCGTCGAGCGGCACGTTGGGGTTCTGAAAAATCATGAAGTACGACAGCGACTGGTTGTTGTAGCCGGTCGCGGGTAGGTTGTCGGCGGTGCGGTTGGTGAAGTTCACCTTGCCGGCCAGCTTGAGCTTGGGCGTGAGGCTGTGGTTCACGCTCAAAGCTGCCGTGAGGCGCTCGTAGCCCGTGTTGGGCATAATCCACTCGTTTTTGGAGTGCGTAACCGAGGCCCGGGCCGAGCTGGTTTCGTTGCCGCCTTCCAGCGCGACGCTGTTGGTCAGCGTGGAGCCCGTTCGGAAAAAGCCTTTGATGTTGTCTTCGTAGGGCACCCAGGGCAGCCGCTCGGCAGACTGGGCCTGCGTGAGAGGGTCGTACTGATAGTATTGCTGCCCGTTGAATTTGGGCCCGAAGGCGCTGCTGGTGCCGCCCGTGCTGGCCCCGTCGGCAGAGGCTCCATAGGAGTAGTACATTTCCCCAGCCGCGTTGAAGGAGCGGCCCGTGCCCTGCCCGTACTCGTACTGATACTCGGGCCACTGCAACACGGTGTTGACGCTGTAGTTGCTGTTTACCGTCACGCCCAGCCCTTTTTTCTGGCGGGAGCCGGTTTTGGTGGTAATAATCAGGGCCCCGTTGGCAGCGCGGCTGCCATACAAGGCGGTGGCGCTGGCCCCTTTGAGCACAGTAATGCTGGCAATATCGTCGGGGTTGATGTCGGCAATACCGTTGCCAAAGTCCACGGGCACGTCGTTGCCGGCCCCGGCACCGTAGGCGCTGCCCACTCCTGAGCTGGTCAGGCCGCTGTTCATGGGCACGCCGTCGAGCACAATCAGGGCGTTGTTTCCGTTGGGATTCAGTGAGTTGTCGCCCCGCAAGGAGATACGCGTGGAGTTCACCGGACCAGAGCCCGACGAAATCAAGTTCAGCCCCGCTACTTTTCCCGACAGGGCCTGGGAGAAGTTGTTGGGCCGGGCTTCCAGCAAGGCGTCGCCGCCAATCGTTTGGGTGGCGTAGCCCAGGGCTTTCTGCTCCCGCTTGATGCCCAGGGCCGTCACGACGACTTCGTTCAGCTGCTTGGCGTCGGGCGTCAGCGTCAGATTCAACTGGGTTTTGCCTTCTACCGGCACTTCCCGGGTTACAAAGCCCAGGTACGTCACGACCAGCACCGCATTGGAAGGCACACTGATAGTGTACGCCCCTTGGGCATCGGTGGAAGTGCCAGTGGAGGTACCCCGTACCAACACGGTAGCTCCCGGCAGGGTAGTGCCCTTGTCATCGGTTACCGTGCCCGAAACCGACTGCGATTGGGCCACGGCCGGGCCGCTCAGCAAAAGCACGGGAATAGCCGTCGCACAGAGCTGGCTGGCTCGAGCTAAGTAGCTGTTAAGCATAATTTTACGGAGTTATTTCAGCCGCAAAACTACTGCTCCCTCATTACCTTGATGTTACGATAAGGCTATGCTATTGTATAGTTCACGGTATAGAAATGCGTCTTTTGTGTGGGGCATTGTATTGCCGGTGATTTGCAGCTATATCCCTGCTTGCAAAGCCCTGCACTGGCTCACCATCAGGGCAAGTTGCTGCCTGGCCGTAAGGGTGGTGAATGTCGGCGCTACCGTAGCTAGCTGCCACTGTCGGTAGCAGCGCGGAGTGGCTGGCTTGAATTCGGTAACTTCGTAGCATGTCCAAGCCCGAAAGCCTCCCCGAATTTTATCACCACCATTTTAAGGAGCTACCCGCGTCGCACTCCCCGGAGAAGGGACAGGTAAACGTGTTCCGGCTGGAAGATGTGCTGGCCCCCAGTGCGGAACCGGTACAGTACAGTCGCCGCGATTTTTACAAAATCACCCTTATCCGCGGCCGCAATGCCTACCACTATGCCGACAAAAGTCTGGAAATAGCCGGGCCGACACTGTTGTTTTTCAACCCCCAGGTACCCTATACCTGGCAGCCGCTTTCGGATGACACCACCGGCTTTTTCTGCATTTTCCGCGAAGAGTTCTTTCGCGGCTGGGGCAACCCGACGCTCACCGAATTGCCACTTTTTCAGCCCAGTAGTACTCCCAGCTATCCTCTCTCGGCAGCGCAGGACGAAGCCGTAAGTGCGCTGTATGCAAAGATGCTGACGGAGCTTGACTCCGACTATCCGCTCAAATATGAGCTACTGCGCAACTACACGTCGGAGTTGATTCATTACGCTCTCAAACTGCGGCCCTCCGAGGCGCGCTACCAGCACCCCGATGCCAAATCACGACTGACGTCCGTGTTTCTGGAGCTGTTGGAGCGGCAATTTCCCATCGAATCGCCTTCCCGCCGCTTTGCCCTGCGCTCAGCCAGCGACTTTGCCCGGCACCTGGCCGTGCACGTCAACCACCTCAATCGCTGCGTGCGCGATACGACCGGCAAAACGACCACCGACCACATCGCCGAGCGCGTGGCCGGCGAAGCCCGGGCCCTGCTGCGCCACACCGACTGGAATATTGCCGAAGTCGGCTACAGCCTGGGCTTCGACGAGCCGGCCAACTTCAACTACTTCTTCAAGAAGCACACTGGCCTCGTTCCCTCGGCTTTTCGGCGGGTTTGAATTTCATAAGTATCGGCTTGAATCTCATAAGCTCCTGCCTGGGTGGGTACCCGACCTTTGCTCTCGTTAATCGAGTCATTCGAATTAGCGCGCAAACCCTCATTCCACACATCACCCCCGCATGGACACGCAAGCACACACTCCACAAGTCTGGTTTATCACTGGAGCCTCCAAAGGCTTCGGGCTCGAACTGGTAAAACAACTACTGGCGCAAGGCCACCAGGTAGCGGCCACTTCCCGCGACGCCACTGGGCTGCGCGCCGCCGTCGGTTCCGACTCCCCCAACTTGCTACCGCTGGCCGTGGAGCTGACCGACGAAGCCCGCGTGGGCGAAGCCATTGCGGCCACCGTACAGCAGTACGGCCGCCTGGACGTGGTCGTCAACAATGCCGGCTACGGTCAGCTGGGTGGCTTGGAAGAAGTAACTGACGCCGAGGCACGCGAAAACTTCGATGTCAACGTGTTTGGAACGCTCAACGTCATTCGCCGGGCCATGCCGCAGCTGCGAAAGCAGCAAAGCGGACACATTATCAACTTTTCCTCCATTGCCGGCATTCAGGGCGGTTTCCCCGGCTGGGGCGTGTACTGCGCCACCAAGTTTGCCGTCGAAGGCCTTTCCGAAGCCCTGGCCGCCGAGGTTGCCCCGTTCGGGGTGAAGGTGACGGTCGTGGCACCCGGCTATTTCCGCACCAACTTCCTGCAGTCTGGCTCCCTGAAGCTGGCCGCTGATAAACTACCCGCCTACCAAGTAGTGCGCAACAATGAGGCCTACCACGACCACGTGCGGGAAACCAACTCCCAGCTCGGAGACCCCGCGAAAGGCGCCGCGGCCCTGATTCAGGTTGCCACCGAGCCTAATCCACCTATGCACCTGCTGCTGGGCGCTGACGCTTACGGCCTGGCCGAAGCGAAAATCAAGAGCCTCCAGGCGGACATGGCGACCTGGCAAGCCCTGTCGCACGCCACCGCTGCCGATCCGGCCCAGGCGTAGCGTTTTGGGAAGGTGGCCCGCCCCCGCCTCAATTTCTGAGGGCCAGGCGGGCCGCGGCAGTCTTCCCCATCCGGCCAGAGTCAGCCACCGCCAAGGCCACCCGCTGCGGCCTTTTTTACCTCCGCATGCCGATAATCTAATTCCATGACTCCGTAAACGCGTTTTCGGCGCGGCTAAAGATGCGTTAGCCGACGAGTTGACGACCATTGGCCTAGCCACCGAGCAGCTGCCCGTTACGCCGTTCGTGCGCAGCACAGGGAAGCGGGCTAAGAGTGCTAAAACTCAACAAGGCATCCTTAGGATGCCTTGTTGAAACGGAAATGAAGCTGACGGACACAGGTCTGTGCTTAGCGGGATGGCGGTTTTCGCCTGCCGGCTGGCCTGCTGGCAGGTTTCGCAAGCTCCTTGATGTAGGGCACTTCCAGCAGAACGTTCGATAGATTCAGGATGGGTAACTTGTTGTTGCTCTGGCTGTATACCTCGACGATGAATTGGAAATACCCGTTATTGACAACCGGGTTGTTGGTTGCAAACCAGTTTAAAATCACCTGCGTCAGGTTGCAGACAAAGCTGTCGGTGTCTGCACAGTAGGTACCCGGTTGGCCGATTTCCCAGTCTTTACTAAGGGTGAAGATCAGCGGCGTGGCCATTAGTACGGGAAGCGTAATCTGGTTGAATGGATCAGTGCCTACCAGGTTGTACGTGTACCGGCACTCCACTTTGATAGTCTGTTCGAGGATGGTCTGTTCCGGGTTGGAAGGGGCCAACAGCGTCTTGAACAGGTTTTGCAGATGCTTGGCCAAGTTGAGCACCTTGGGTTTGCCCGGCGTTTCAATCTGCGCGACTTCGATCGGCTTGCCGCACACAAGCAGCGGCACCAGTTCGTTGTAGAACTTCACCAGCGGGGTCTTGTAGATAAATTCGTGCTGGGTAGTCCGGTACGCTCCTGCTTTGTTCTTTACCAGGTCTTCGTTCCGCGTCAGCAGCACGCCCGACCAGGCATTCTGCATGTCAAGGATATTACGCTTGTCCAGGGACAGGGTGCGCAGTGGAACCGATTTACGCTCGTTGTAGAGCAGATACTCTTCTTTAGTGCCTACCTTTTTGTAGAACGTGTTGTTGGGACCGGGCAGGTAATCCAGCAGCGAAACCGTTAAATCCGGCGCGCCACCGCGGGGCTTCACGGTAATGGTCAGCTTTGGGTCCGCGGTGCCGCCGGCTTCCGGTGCTTCGATGACGTCATAGTCGTAGATATAAGTCGGCAGCGGGTTGGACTTGCGCAACGCCTGGGCCTGCATTTTCACTTTTTCCCACTGCTTCCAGGCCGTGCCGATGTTGGTGACCAGTGTACTAAAGGCCTTCAGAGCTGTAGCAGCGGCTGGGTCAGCGGGATTGCGCAGCAATACCTCCTGGAAGTCCTTCTGAATAACCGGGTACACCGTGACAAACTGCCCCAGCGTGGCAGGCAGCAGCGTGGCATCGTAGCTACCCCCCTGATAGAACAACGTCTTCGCCGGGTCGGGCTGGTTGCTGTAATTGAACTGCAGGGTCGCGTGGATCTGGTCTTGCCCGGCAAGCGGCGGTTGATAGCTGAACGCATAGCCCCACTGCAAGGCCTCCGGGATGGTCATCGTCGGGGCTGTGCTGCTGGCCGCTGGGTAGTCAATTTCCTGGCTCACCAGGGATGGTGGCGTCGGGTAGGAACGGAGTGCGACAGGAATGTCAACTGGTCCGATGTCCGACATCGTCAGGTCCAGGGGCAGCAGCAGTGTGAGCCAGGATGAGGCGCGGTAGTCGCCCATGTTCTCCACGGTGTCGATCTGGTGCTCGATGTACGACACCCGGAAGGCCATGTTGGCGAAGTTAAAGCTGCTGTGCTTATCGGCTTCTTTCGCTTCAAAAAGGTAAGTGAGCCAGGACAAGCCCGTGCCCAGCGGCACTTTAGCAGTAGAGAGCGTGTAGTCGTCGGACGGCTGGTCGGTGCCTTCGCCCCCCACGTGGCGGGAGCGGACCGCTTCCTGGAGCACGCTCACCATGTTGCCGTAGAGCTGCGGCACAAACGGCGGATTTTTCACTGGTACGTTCTGGCCGGTAAAACCCTTCGTCACCTGCACCGCGTTCTGCACCACGGTGCTGATTTTATAAGCGTTGGAAAGCTGAATCAACACCTGCTGCTTCAGCTTTTCCTGCGCGGTGGCCAGTCCCGACAAGTCTGGCGTTTCGGCCTGCAGGATCGGTGCCACCGACGCCGCGATGCCTTCGGCAATCTGCTCTTTGGCATCCAGGATTTTTTGCAGCGTCGCGCCATTGTCCACGAGGAAGGCCGGTGTGGCGTAAGTAGCCGTCAGCAGCAGATCTATGGCCTCGAGACAGAGCCGGCCCCAGTTATCGAGGTCGATGTCTGAGAAGGTTGTCAGTGCCGGGCTGCCGGATGGATAGGTCTCGCCAGTTTTGTAGCTGTAAACCGGCACCTTGTCAAAGGTTTCCAGGCTGTTAGCCAGCGGCTTGGGCGCGAAGAAGTACTGCTGCGTGTTATCGATGGTATACCAGATGCCGTTCTGAGCATTGGCATCAAAATGCACGACCCACAGCTTCTTGTCGTTCGTGTTGCCGATGTTGTTGCGGTCCAGCCCCGTAGCCACCTTCAGAAAATTGCCTGGGGCCGGCCGGTCCTTAAAGGCCGCTTCAAAATCCTGCGCAAAGACCGACAGCGAAAGCATGTCGTCGGACGGGGCGTTGGGGCTCGCCTTCGGCGGGGCTTTCAGCACCGGACTCAGGATGTTGGCGACCGTACTTACCTCCGCTACGCCGGCAAAAGCAGGATCGACGTGCCGGGTGGGTCGCTGCAGGGTAAGGACCACCGTCAGCTCAAAGATGAATCTGCTGTTCTTCAGGTCGATGTCGTAGGCAAGCTTCAGGGGCGCGGGGAGCGTGGCCGTGAGCGGGTCGGCAATGACGGCGTTCAGGTACGCGTACATCTCACCGGCAAACCCGGACAGGATCTTGGGTTCGAGGTTGAAGGCAGGCTGCCCGGCTTCAACGTTGATGCTGCTTTGCACCTGGATGGTAATGCCTTCCTGGATGAGCTGGTAGTAGATCTTCTGGATCGTTACCTGGTCGATGCGGGCATTGCGGATTGCTTCTTCCTTCGGCAGCTTTGCCGAGACGGTGTAGCGTGCGGCAGATGCCAGGAAATCCACGTGCAGTTGGGGCGTGCCCGACTTCGTAGCGAAATAATAATAGCTGCTGACGCTGGGCCACTGCGCAAGGGCAAAAAGCGGGTCGGTGTACAGGCAGGAAAGCGAGAGGTCGTGGTTGCCGTCGGACAGGGGTGTCTTAAAGGTGTTCCCGAACATGTCCTGCCAACTCAAGCGCACGCGCGCGGGGCTGCCGAGGCCCGCATACGGGTCGTTTGCGGCCGCCGGGTAGCTCGTCTTGGCCGGTTGAATGCGCTTGTTGCTCTTTACATTCTTCGCCAGCGGGATCAGGGCGTTGTATTTCCAGTTCTTATCGGCGAGGCTGCGGTCTGGCAAGGCGGAAAGGCGGGGGAGGCCCCGTCTGCGGCCGGATCGTGCGTCGGACCCACTGGAAGCAGCGAATACGCGCCTTCGAAGACATCGGTCTCAAGCAGTGCGTACCCGATGAGGTTGAATTGATAATTAAGGTAGTTGAGGTCCTGGTGCTTGCTGGCGTCGTCGGCGGGTATGGGGTACGGGTTGATGGGAACGTACTCGTCCGGCTTGGTGCGCTCCAGCTCAAAACCGGCATTGCCTGGTCCGGCTACTGCAACGAGCGTGTTGAGGTGCGTTGCTTCCACGTACACCGTCGTAGTGGCCGAGTCGATTGGCTCACCGATAGCCACGCTGTTGACGAAGGCCGCCGATAAATCCTCCTTGTAAGTGACGAGCAGCTGGACTTTAGCGGTCTTGCCCTGGCTGAAGAGGGAAGGGGGCAGACCGGCGCCGTCGGCAGTTTTGTAATACAGGAAATAGCCGCCGGTGCGCACAATGCTGCATTGCCAGAGGAAGCTGACGAACTGCTTGAACTCGTTCAGCGTGTTGCGCGGGGCGGCTTCCTGTTGCCGGAAGAGCATCGGGCCGGAAGGGTTCGTCTCGGTCGAAAGGTTGGCCTGCACAAGAGCAATGGTAACGCCGCCGTCGACGGCGGACTGCAGGCCCACCGGGGCATCACCGGTAGGGTCGGCCGGGTACAGTACTCGGATCTGGTCGATGAAGCTGTCGTCGCCGTTGTTTTTGTTGATGTGACGAATCAACCTTTCGAGCAGCACGATGCCGGTATCGCCCGCCCCGATTATCTCGTACACGTTGGCCGAAGCCTCCGCACCGGCCAGGCCCTGCACCTGCTGGATAGAAAAGTCTAACAGCGTGGCAAAACCATTGTAGACCGGCTGCTTGTCAAAACCGCCCTGCTCGCTTTGGCGCACCAGCTTCAGCACGCTTAGCCCCAGATCGGTAGCCTGCAAGGCTTCGAGCTTGTTCATCAGGGCCTCTGAGAATGGCCAAATCGAAGGCCGCATGGTAAGCTGAGCGGGTGGTGTGCCGACGGGCAGCGCCAAGGTGCCGGGATATTGCCAGTTGATGCCGGGCTTCAAGGTAAAAGTTTGGCCGGTCGTTTTACCCAGCGGCAGGGGCAAGGGCGTAGCGCCTGGGTCGAACGGCACGGCCGCCAGGGATTGAATGCGGCTAATGTCAGCCTCCGTAATCGGAATATCGAGGCTTGTCGTAGCACAGGAACCGTTCAGTTGGATGAAGCAGGGCTCGGTCGTATCGCCGGTCTTTCCCAGCCGAATGGATAGGGCGTCGCCCGCCTTCAGGACGGGAAGCGGAAATTGCTGGCCCGAAAGACCGTACAGTGGCGCGGTGCTGGAAAGCTGCCCCGGCACAGGCAGGCGCATGCCATGCAGGAAGTACCGGGCGGCCATCCCGGAAATCCGGGCGATGTTGTCGCTGGTATCGAAGGTGTCCACCACCGTTTTGACGTTCAGGACCTGAAGTGACGGAATGGTAATGCTCGTCACGCCGGCGCTAAACAGCCCTTGCTGCTTCGCATTGTGGTCATTGTCGGCCAGGGTAGCAATGGAGACGCCGTAGAGCAGCGCCACGCTCTCGAAGGAGTCAGCTGCACCGGTGCTATGGGTCAGGGTGGGGAGGACCAGCTTGGCCAGGCTCAGCAGGGGTTGGTCTTTCACGGCCTGCAAGACCTGATCAGTCGTCGGGTGGGTCCCGCCGGAGGCGGACGTCATGCCAGCGGCCACCTGGTCGAGCGTCTGGCCTACTCCGATGCGGTAATCGTCGAAGCCGGCCACCTGAACCAGAGTACCTGCCGTCACCAGCCCCTGGATGGCAGTATTGCCGCCCGTGGCAAGTGCAGGTACGGATACGTGGTACTGATCGGCGACGCGTTGCAGCGTATCGCCAGCGCGCACCTGATGGCTGACGGATGGAATTTCGAGCAACAACCCCTGCCGGAATAGCAGGCTGCTGTTCGCCGCGGCCAAGCCCGCTACCGTTACGTCGTTGGTGTCGATGCTCTCGCCGTGGGTGTAGGTAAGCTCGTTGTACGCTGCGGCGATGGTGTACAGGCTGTCGTTGCTGCCGAAAGGAGCCGCAAACTTCTCCAGCTCGTTGACCGCATCCTGCACCGCCGAGCGGGCAAGCATAAGAATATAATCCTGGAAGATAAAAGTCGATAAGGCCTGGCCGCTGGCTAGCTTCGGCGCGGCGCTACGCAGGCCGTGGCCGGTTTCCTGCAGCTTGTCCTGCGCCATTTCCGCCGGGTTCTGATAGTCTACCCGGAGCTTGCGCAGGGCCTCCTGCACGGCGCTCATGTACGTGCTGTCTACCGTGGAGGTGCTCAGATCGTGGCTGGTGCCATTCAATGCCCAGCTCACCTGCAACATGGGGAAAATGGGGAAGATGCTCGCGTTCAGCGGCTCGCCCGTGCCCACATGGCGCTCGGCCGCCTCGTTGGTATCGGCAATGGAGATGGTGAAATACGCTTTGAGGAAGGCCTCGATGTTGGCGTAGGGGATGGGGCTCGGGTTGGTCGAAGTATCCGATAGGTAAGCGTGCAGTTGCTTCAGCACGTCGTAGCTCACGGTGTCGCTTTTCAGGGCCTCGAGCGTGATGCCGCTTTTGCCGCTGTTAATCGCGGCGTTGATACACCAGTATAGCACGCCCTTCACGAGCCGGTTCAGCGAAGCATCGGTGGTACTACCGTTCTCCGGCGCGTCGATGTATAGCAGGTTGCAAAACTGTACGGCCTTCGAGGTGCTGTCGCTGGAGGCGGTCAGCTGCGGGAAGAAATACAGGGACAGCCGTTCACTGGCCTGCTCCTGTGCAGTGAGCACGAGCGGATCCCACGTAAGAACCAGGGCCGGTGCGGCCGCCTCTCGCAGCAGGCGGCGCTGGTTGGTGGCGGGCAGGTCCCAGGGGGCCTGGCTGTCCGACCCGATGGTAAACGACGCGCTGATGGTGGTGGAAAAGCGCAGGTTGATGTGGATCTTGAACAGCCCCAGATTGACGGATACCCGCAGCGACACGGAAACGCCGGCCTCGAGGTAAATCGGAATCTTGCGGTACGCTTCCACTACCATCTGGACGTAAGCATACACCGTGATATCCACTGACGCCGAGATGATGGCAAAATTCACCTCGCCGTAAAGCTTGCCCACGAGGCCTACCGTCGCCGACACTTTGTAGTAAGTGTCGCCTGAGCCGGACGGCGTACCGCTGTTCGACTTGAAGAACGCTATTACGCCTTCAAAGATGCCGATTACCGTGACGCTAAAGCCGGCCTTGAGAATGCCTTTGTTAATCGACTTGCCGATACCGAGCTGCAAGCCCAGGCCGAGCTCTACGATTGGGTTGAAAATGCCGCGCGTCGTTTTCGGCACCTTGTCCGACGGCACGTCGTGGAGGTAGGCGATGTAAAAGCCACCCGAGCCGGTAAATGGAAAGGCCTGTACCGTCAGTGACCTGGAGAAGTCCATGTTGGCCGGGAAGCCGAAATCCAGCCGGAAGCTGCCGTTGGTGTAGACATCAATCCCGATAACCGGCAGCGTCACCGATACCGCACCAAACTGCAGCTCGCGGATGGAGTCGGGTAGTTTCAGCTCGATCTGGTAGACGCCGACCGAGTCGGTCACCTTTTTATAGAGAATCTGGAAGCTCAGCCCGCTCAGTGCCTGCATCTTCTCACCGTCCAGCTTCACCAGCAGGCCGTACAGGTTGGGGTCGTTGAACACCACGCCCAGCGTGATGGCCTCGATGATGGTGAACTTGGTGGCAATCAGCCAGCTGCTTTCTTCGCTGAAAACGAGCGTGGCAGACGGGGCCGGCACCTTCGGCGTGGGCTTGATGGGCAGGATGGGCGGCTTGCCGGGCGCCGGGGGAGCAGGAGGGAGAAAAACGTCTTTTAGGTTGCTGATGGCCTGATCCACGGTTTTGAGGTCCTGGAACGGGTAGAGGGCCACCCGCTGGCCCATGCCCAGGTAGTCCAGATCGAAGAACTGCGTGCCCATGCCCGGCACCGGAATGCTGTCGAGGTCGCGCACATCGGAACCCTTTCCGGCCAGTTTCTGGGCCGCAGGGTCTGGCGCAGTGGAAGAAATCTCAACGCCCAGAAATTTGCCTTTGAAACCCAGAAACACCCCGGTTTTGTCCTTGGTAATCGTAATCTGGTCGATCTGCAGGAACCCCAGGTTGATAGCCTTGGCATATACAATCTCAATCTTCGAGTTGTCCGGCGTGTTTTTATCGTTGGTGTACTTGAGCGAAAGACCGCTCAGGTTGATGGAATTGAGCACGTCCCACGGCGGCGAGAGGGCAAAACCCGGGTCGAAGGACTGGATGAGGTGGGTAATGATTTCACCCACCGACATGTTGGCAAAAGTGATGGTAATCACGTCCACCATCGTGGTGCTGTTGTGCTTGTAATCGGCTTGGATGCCCAGCCACTCGAGGTAGACTTCCGTGGCGGGGGTTCCGAACTTGTAGCCCAGCTTAAACGGCAGCAGTAGGAGCGTTGCCACGACCGTGATGGAGCCCGAGGCATTCCCGTTGATGTAATCCAAGCTGACAGTGGCGTCCAGCGCCTTCGGCAGGGCAAAGGAGTTGACGTCGATTTTCCATTTAACGGTGCCTTCGACGTGATACTTCTTGCTCTGGTCCGTGGCTGCAGCCGTGGGCACGTACATGGAAACGGCCACGCCGGAGATATTCAGCGAGGCCTTATTGACCCAGTCCGGCAGGGTTTCGATGCCCAGGGGCTTGAGAAACTTTTTGACCAGGTCGAGGAGCGGAATAACGGCGCCCGGCTGCATGCCGGCAGAGAATGTCCAGCCCGCATCCGCAACGGGCTTGTCGGCCACCACCTTCACCGATACACCGCCGATTTCAAGGGTGCCGCCGATGGTTCCAGTAAGGGTGCGCTGCTGGCTAAGGGTTGGGTTCCGAATGTCGAGCGCTACGTAGGGGTCCCGAACGGAGAGGATGCCGAAAATGTCGAATTCCAGGACGCTGGTAACGCTGAACTGAATGGAGGAAAGCGTCTTGGATGCCGGATTGAATGCAATATTGAGTTGCTCAAGATTGATTTCCTGCAACTGCAGGCCGACCGGAAAGGCGGGAAGCGCGTACCCGTTGGACGCGGGCAGGGAGCTAAACAAGTCTCCGATGCCATTAGTGTTTTGCAGTGACCCGTCCAGGTGCGCCACCCAGTCGCTGCTGCCCGCAGGAACGTCGAGCGACACATTGAGGTACGCTTTGGCCGGCGTGCCGCTTCCGCCGCCGATGGCGAACTTAGCAAACAGGTAGGTCGCGACCGTATACCGGCTTGTGGCTTTATTTAGCGTGAAGTTGGCGCCGGCGCCCGTGACGGTAAAGCCGTCGACAATCGTCCAGGGCTGGTCGGCAGGCCGGCCGATCATGATCTTGGCGTAGCTGACCGTGCCGCCGCCCTCGAGCGAGAAGGTGAGCAGCAACTGGTCGAGGCGGAAGCTCGTTGCCTGCTGGAAGCCAGGCGGAAGCGTGGCAAACAGATTGTTGCCGAACACGAGCTGCGATAAGTCGGCGATGCCGTCGGCCAGCGTGGCGGTCGACGACAGGTTCAGGCGCCATTGCCCGGCGGGCGCGCTGGCGCTTACGGGCACAGCCACCGATACCGTCAGGTTGGTTTGTTTACCCAGCAGGAAAGTGCCCGTCAGCCAGAACGAGGTGTCGTATCCCCCTGACAGCGGATTCAACGTGCGCTGAAGGCCGAAGCCAATGTTTGTAACTCTAAGCGAAATCGCAGGCACCAGCGTCCACTCGTTGGCCGAGGAGGCCGCCGCCCATTGCTGGTATCCCAGTTCCGACGCAATGGACATGGTCACCGCCTGAAACGGCAGCTTCGGAAGGATGGATGGATCGAAAAAGCCGGCCGGGATGATGTTCCAACTAGCCAGCGTCGCAAAGCCTAGGTTGGTAAACGCTGCGCTGTAATTGCTTTGCAGCGTGTCCGCATCGGTCTGCAGCAGGGCAATTCGCACCGGTTGCGGCAGGCTGTAGAGCGTCTGCGTGCCGGTGACGGTCAGCGTGCTGCCGCTGACGGTGATTTGGGTCGACGGATCGGTCAGGCCCGACAGCGCAATCTTCTGCCCATCAAAATAGCTAAGTACAAAGGCAAAGCTGTCTTGCTTGATGATGGTATTGTCCAGCGTCAGCTTCCCCCTTTAACGGCTCCCCGGAGGTCTGTAGCAAGTTGTTGAAGGTTCATGGAGCAGGATTAGGAATGGCAGAGGCCGGAGGGAATGTTACTTCTTGTGGCAGAAAAAAGTGCTCGAGACCGTAGAAATGGTATAGTTGTTTTCCACAGCCTGCACCGTGAATGCACTCGCGGTGGAGTAGGGCACGACACCTTCGCCGAGATAAGCAGTCACGATGTAGCCCGCTTTCTCTTGGGACGTACCCAAGCTTCCGTAGCTAAAAGCGGTCCGGTTCCGGGTGCCAAAAAGCGTTGTCGCACGCGTCAAGGATTCTCCTTGAGCAAAATCATATAGGTTGGTAAAAAAGAAACCCTGGGCCGATTGGTTTGGGGCCGTCAGGTCAGCGGGAAGTGTAATGGGTTGCGTTGCATTCAGCCGGTTGATAAAGCCAACAGAAGGCAGGTGCCAGCCGGAATTGTCGCCTGCTGACGTGACGCACACGGCCGGACGCATGGTGCTGAGGAACGTGGAGTTGTTGCTGTGGTCGCTGCCGTGGTGGTTGGCTTTAAAACCGCACATGTGGCCGTCGTATGCCGCGGCTGGTTTGAAATAGGATTTGGCGCCCTTGTAGAGGTATTGAAAGCCGGCCGCCAGGGTGGTTTCCTGGTCGATGTAGCTGCCGGCGGTAGAGCCGCCCATGTCGCCGCCGAAGAAGTACCGGAATTCGCCGCATTCCAAGACAAAGCCGAGCGACGGGTCGTTCTTGCTGGCGCCGCGGTTCCAGTTGTCGGTCACCTTGCCGTTGTCCTGCGTAAAGCCCCAGGCGGCCACACACCGAAAGTTGATAGGAACCTTCTTCGTGCCTTCTTCGAAGGAGCCCAGCGGCATCATGACCCCAACCATCTCGCTAACCTTGTCTGTCGGTTTGTTGATGGGCTGAAAGCGTTTCAGTCCAAACATGTCGGCAGCCTTTCCGATAGCCGTCACATAATCGTCCATCGTTCCGTCGAAAATACCTTCGGTGGCCCAGGGATTGGTCGTGTCGCGGGGCTGGACGTTAGCCAAGTTTGGTGCGCTCACGTAAGGCCGCATGCTATAGCCGCCCAGGTCGGTGTATTGGCTCGACCGGATGTCGCCGGTACCTAGACCCAGCAGGCCTTTGTAATGGTCGTTGTGATAGTGGGTGAGAATGGTATAATCGAACTGTGTGTTGCTAAACCGGGCTTTCATGTACGGCAGCAATAATTCCGAATAGTTGGTTTGGCCGCCGTCGATGAGCACCTTCGCTTCGGAACCGTCTTTGTACAGAACTCGGATAACGCTTGCATCGCCGTTGTTAATATTGATATGGTGGATTTCCAGCCGGACCGCCGGGCTCCCAGTTAGTACCTGGACGGGAGAGGCTGCCTGCGGCAAGGAGTCGTTGCTGGGGGCTTGTGCATTTCGGCACCCCCGAGGGCAGTCAGGGCCAACAGCAACCACACCCCGACGTGCCTACGGAACAGCAAGACCGGGTTTGTTAAGAAGTGTCCATGTATTTTCATGATGCTATTTCTTTTTAGCCTTAGCTATTCTGGCCGCTTTCTTTGCCGCTTTTTGGTAGGCCGCGTACCAGCCCATACTGCCGAGCTGCGCTTGGTTGTTGGGGTCGCCGAAGAGGTAGAAATCAATGGTGCCGCCAGCAGGAAATTTCTTGCTGAGAAACTTCAGCGCGACTTTGTTCAGCATCAGCAGGTATGCCGTTGCGGTTTCGCCCGGCTCCGGACTGGCCAGGAGCAACTTCACCGACGCGATGTCCAGGCCCAGCACGCCTTGCAGCGACAGCAGCTTGCTTTGTGAACTCATGCCCGGCAGCTTCAGCCCGGTGTAAATCGCCCCGTCGCTGACCGACCAGGCCAGCAGCAGGCTCGACTTGAATCCGGCGCTGGAAGCTAGTGCCCCGGGTGTGCCCAGGTTGAGGTCATACACAAGGCCGTACCAGTCACCAGTCGGGTCCCCGGCGTTGGTCAGCGTCGGCGTCTGCACCTTGATAAAGTCCAGCTTCGCCGGCAGCTGGTCCGCGTTGCCGCTGACCAGCCCGGTGAGCTTTACCGGGAAATGGTTGAACAGGCTCGCGCGGCGCGTCCGGCTGGCCGATACGTCGAACGTGATGCCGCCGGCGTCAAAGGCGAAGGTCTTGACGGCGGGGGTGTCCAGGCTAAACGACATGCGGACCAGCAGCTGGGAATAAGCCAGCCCCTGGGTTGAAACCGGCTCCCCGTCCGATCCGAACGAGAGCAGGTCCATGTTCTGCAGGGCCGCAAAGTTGAGGTAGCCCCACAGCGCGAATTGCGCGTAGACCATCCGGTCGGCTTGCTGTGTCGCCGACGGCAGCAAGGTGCTGAAACTGGAGCGCACAACTTCTACCGTCTTGAACGCCGGATTAGCCAGCGGAATCATGTCGCGGCCGGAACCGGTAAAGCTGTACGAGGGCAGACCGTTGTGGTCCTCGTAGCTGCCCGAAAGAATAAGGATGTTGTCGCGGCCGGCCGTTTCCGTGACTTCACTGCCAAACAACTGGTAAATGCTGAGCTGGACAAAGCTTTTGAAGCTTTTGATCTTTGAGTTTTCAAAGAGCACCTTCAACATCAGGGTCTTGAAATTGAAGGCGCTGCGCGGGTCAAAATCGAGCGTCTGCTTGTACGCCGGTATGTTGCCCGCATAGGGGGCGAAAGCCGGGTCCACATAGTAGATGAGGCCGAACATCGAGCTTTTGTCCTCCATGGAGATGGAGACCTGGCCCGTGGCAGGGTCTTTTCGGGTCAGAATGTGGTTGGCATTGATGCCAAAGTGGTGCGCGTTGAATTGCGACAGGTCGATACCGGCCAGCAGGCCCTGCAGCTCGCTCGGGAAGTTTTTAATGCCAATGTCCGTCTTGAGGGCTAGGATGCCGTTCCAGTCCGAATTGGTGACGATGTCGGCGAAGTGCATAAAATCCGGGTCGCCGGCCTCATGCCCCTTCTTGATGCCGTCCTTGACGTAGGCATCGAGCCACGAGGCCAACTCGGCCAGGCTGCTCTGAGCGGTATCATTTACGTCGGTCGCGTTGGTCCACTGCGCGGGGTTTGCTACACGTTCGGCAAGGGAGCCGGCGCAGAATTTAAAAATGAGCACGTTGTTGAACTGACCGTTCGTGGTGCTCTTGGGGACGTTGATTCTGAAGGGCCAGCCCTCCAGCGTAATCTCGCTTTGAAAATCCCCGAGAATCTTGTCCAGCCCGATGACCAGAAACTGTTGATTGGTCTGGAACGCGCTCTGCAGCTTCGCGTTCAGGTTGTAGAACGCCATCGTTTGCCCGTCGGCCGTCCCCTGCCCCGCGTTCTTGGCTAGAATGAGACTGGTCCAGGCCTGCGCCGCGTCGATTGTCACCATCAGCCCCTGCGGCGAGGTGGACAGCGTGTCGCCAGCACTGGCTGCGGCCAGTCCGCCCTGGTGCGCTGCCTTGCGCCGCTGCCGGGCCATGATCAGATGCGGCAAAGCTTGCTTTTCGATTACCGCTTTGCGGATCGGGCTCAGGACCGCCTTCTCGAATTGGACGAGGTCAACTGACTGGGTCGTGGCGCTGGTGAAAGCGCCGTAGATGCCGATGGGGAAAAACAGGTTGTTACCTGCACCCTGCAAGGGGCGGTGGTCGGTTCGTAAAATCCCAGGAAGTTCGTGGCGGTCTGCGTAGTCAGGGGTGTTACGCCGTAGAGCGAAGCGCCGGTGGGCTGCGACACGTACCGAATGGTGGTGTCGGTATGGGGGAGTGTGGGTCGGCCGGCTGCGGCGGCAATGGATACCCAGCCGCCAAGGTAGCTGCCGGTAAGCGCGGGCTGGGTGCTGCTCTCGCTGGGCACTACCGGGTACCCTTGCACGTACGCGGGCTGTTTGTCCGTGAATAGCAGCAGGTCGCCGGGGTAAGTTGTCGTTCGGGAATGAAGGACAGAGTCTCCAACCCGGAGAGGCCACATAAGAGGTTAAGCACCGTTGGCTGTGCAAGGGCAGTGCCCGCAATCAGGTGGAAGCCACCCTTGGGGAGCAGGTAGTTGGGGCCGGTATTGCCTTTGTCAGCAGGGCTGAATACCAGCATGGCCGCTCCGGAACCGGGCACCGCATACGGGAGGGGATTCTCATCCGGCAAAAAATTCACGTACGGCGCCAGGGAAAGGGCATTGCCGAAGCTGGAGCGCAGGTACGTGGTCAGCACCGGTCCGGCCGTGTCGAATGCCAGGAACGTGCGCGGCACACCGTTGTTGTTGAGCTGGTTGTTAGGATCGAGGCTGGCCTGGAACGCCAGCAACGACGTAAAACCTGCATCCAGCAAGGGAAATTTAAGGGCGTTGGCCGCGGCAGGCGTTCCGTAAAAAAGGCGAGGGTCCGCATCAAAGGATTTCCAGTCGCTGGCGCCGTTGAAGCGGAGGCCGAACCGAATACAGCCGCTGCTCGCACCAGTGACGGAGATATAAATCCGGTCGTCGGCGATTTGCGACTTGCTAACAGCCACTTGGCTGGAAAACCGGATGGTGCTGCCGGGCTGGCTGCGCAGTTCAAAAAACAGCTTCTTTCCACTCAGTTGAATGAAGCAACCGGAGGGCACTGCTAGGTTGATGTACTTTCCGAAAAGAAGGTTCGTGTTGTTGCTGGTGTAGCGCTGCAGGTTAGGGCTCTGCTGCACCAGGGTATAAGACGTAGAGGTCTTGGTAACCGCGTTGCTATTGGCAATCCAGAGAAAGGCGTTGCTGAAGCTGCTAAGCGACTGCAGCAGGGTGTCGAGATTTTGGATGAATTTGGCTGCGTCGTCCGGCGCGGAAGGCGCAAAAAGGTAAACAGCCTTGTTCTTGACGTCCCAGCTTTGTTCCAAGGTGATGGTGGCAGTAGCCGCCGGAGCGTTGAGCAGGCAGGCACACCAGCCGGTCCCGTCCGCCGGTTTATCGGCGGTGTACAAACGCTTGTTGGCCGAGGACGTGTTGGAAAAAGTAGGGACGGTCATGGGAAGAAACGTAGGAGCCTGCTTGGTGGATGGCAACGAAAAATGCTTGCCCGAGCGCCGTGGTAGAGGTGTAATGGCCGTTTAAGGCGCTATTTTTTGCCTTGGTGCAAGAAGGCTTGCCGTAGCGCGCATTCCTTGCGGACCATTTGCAACCCCGTGCGCTACCTGGTTAAAATCGGCTGCGGCAGGGGCCACTTACCGCCGGGCCGTGGTCTAGCTCTCGTGGGCGCGCTGTCTTAGGTAACGGCTGTTTCGAGCCCTTGCTGACCGGACGCGATACCGAGCCGACGGCCATCATTGTAGTCGCGCACACGGTGCAGAACACGCCTACCAACGAGCCCGACCGCGGGCGAGCGGGGCGTGGTACGAGCAGGTACAGCAAGTTCCGGGCTATACCAACCTGGGGTACACGGGCGAAAAATCCGAATACGCTGCGGTCGTGCACAATAGTGTTTTCAGGTAATGACCAAACCCGCGGGCTGGACCGGCTTCGGGCTGTTACCCCGTCGCGGAGCTTCCAAGCGCCGTTTCGATAAGGTTGCCCACTTCCTCGAGCTGGTCAGAAACCATGAATGGGTAAAGCCATCCATATAGCAGTTTCACGTTCTTGCCTTTGCCAAACTGGTATTGGCTAAAGCCACTTTCTCCTCACTAGTTCATAACAACCTCTAACTGGTGCCCTGGATGGGCCGCAAACCCTACCTACTGTGATGGGCGGTATCTGCCCGACTGTTTTGTGCCAGGAGTGTCGAAGACAAAGGCTATCCGACGAGGCCACCTCCCTTGAAAAAAGAGGCTTAAAACGCACGATAGTACTGCTGCTAAGTGGTAGGAACCCTTTCAAAAGCTCCCGGTGCGCCGGGACGGATTGAGGCAGGTACAAGGCGGCATGGTAACGGCGCATTCGGCACCATTCGCATCGGGTGCATGGGCCTTCCCCGCCCCAAAGACCGCACGCCAGGTCACAGCGGCCCGACGTGCGGCCATCTACCGGAAATGGCAGCGCGTTGCTGGCTTTTATTTTTCGTCGCTGTCAGCCGGCGGGTTACTCCAGTTCGCAATCGGGTTGACGTAGGAATAGTTGCCTTTGCCGTTGAGGTCCGTCCAGGTAGCGTTCAGATAAACGCTGCCGTTGTCGTCGGGGTGGGGGTATACAACTGAATTACTTTAATCGACAGGGTCATCAACCCGGATTCAACAGTGATGTCAGTTTGGATCAGGTTGTTGGGATTGAGGTAAATGGGGTTCGGGAATGTACCGGCCGAATTCGTGAATGTTACTTTCACCATGTTGTAGGTGTCGCCAAACACAAGGATGTTGGCACTGAGAAAGGCGTTACCGTAACCGATCTGCTTGGAGTAAGTCACCGGCCCGCCTTCTTTCTGCAGCCGCGAAAAATCAACAGGCGAGTCTGTGAATGAAGCCGAGGCTATCGGACGGTCTTGAATGGTGCCGGTGGCTTCTGTGTCTTGGTGTTGCGTACTCATTTGGGTGTTTGCTTTGTATTTAAGAAAACGCCTACTCTATTTAAGCTTTTCGGCAGCCGCTTTTTATATCAGGAAGGATTCGGGAAATGCAGTGCATACCAAAGTATATGGTGCTAGTGTCAGCTAGCAGCCGGGAAACGTTTCTTGTTTGGAGTAATTAATTCGCATATAGTACAGTTGCTACACTAGCAGACCATGAGCAAAAGCCAATAGCATATGATCCTAATAAGAGCATCATACTACTTGATCGTGAAGGGATTGTAGTATACATGCCTGCAGATCGAGTAGGGTTTTTGATAAGAGAATTGAATAAGCCAGGCGACACAATTACCTGTGCAAAAAAGACAGTTAAAATCCAGCCTATAGCAGGTAGAAATACGCTATTTACAAACCAGGTAGAATTACCTGGTAGTAACCAGTTTGACTTCAGCAAAGCTCAATACGGGCCCACTGCAACAGCACAATTGAATGGAGTTTGATGCACTATTATTCTTGTTCGGGCAATGCTACACTGCAGAATAAAAGCCTGTTGGGGAATTAACTGATGTGACCTAGGCATGGCGGATATTGAAAGCGGGGCCGCGGCATGCCCGCACGTGGCCTTGCGTGTCGACCAGCAGCTGTCGCTTGCGCCTGTTCACTCGTTTGTGCGCGTCCAGCCCGCGGGCTTCGCAGATGCGAAGGGCCCGGCCTTCGATAGAGGATGGACAAAGTGCGCACCCAGCAGCGTGCCCTAAGATTTTGCATTGAACACCTGGCTATTGACCATTCACGTAAACGACAGTTTGCGTGAACACAAACTTTTCTTTCGTTGAGTGGTGCTATCCTGCGTTTCTCTCTTAGTACATGGTTGACCTGCAGCTGTTCCCACCTACCAAATTGGGAGAAAAAGACCTCAATGACACGAGCCTGGGGAGGCCTTAGAATCGTGTTTCCCCCAGATGGATGATGGCGCTCTTCTACACTGGAACGGCGTATCGGTGCCACTCTCCTACAAGTACGACCTCGGCATCATTATTCATGACATCATCTTCCTCGTCCAGCAACTACGGACCAGCTTGATGGGAAGCTTTACCATTTGCTGGCCCTCCAATACGTTTCGGGTAAACTGGCAGGTGGCAGTAGTAGCTGGCTGCGTACGGGTTACCGCTTCCTGGGAGAGTGGGTACGCCCCGGTAGATGCGTTGAATGCCTCCCCGGTAGTGGAAACAGACCAAGCCACGTTTATGGCGCAGTGGGTTGCCTTGTTACGCTTCGCGAACCAGGCTCTTATTGACACTGGCTACACCGCTGGGGATTTGGAAGACTATGGCCTACTAGTAGAAGAGTTGGCTCATCATCAGCAGTAATCCATCGTTTGCCTGACCGAGAACTTTCTCATCGGGGCTAGGGGTTATAGGTCGTGTAGGGGATGCCGTTGAGTAGGCAACCGGACCCGTTGCCCGCTGCCGTTGGTTAGAGTTGAATCCGCCCCAAACTGCAACAACAGTCCCAGCACATGTTGCTGATTTATGGGCAGCCGGGCGGCGTAGAATAAGACGGGCGTCGAATTCATAAAGGCGCTGCTGCGTCCGTTTGGGTCGGCACCATGCCGCAGAAGGGCTTCCACCAAGTCGGCCCGGCCTAGTTGTACTGCGACAATCAACGGCGTCTCGTGTTTGAGGCGCTCATTAGGGTCAGCACCACACCACAGCAACAAATCCAAGTGGGCCGCGTTGCCAGCCGCAATAGAGGGACGCATACTCGTGTGGCGTAACACGGTCCATGGCAGCGCAAGGAAGCAGACGGATGTAGCGATTAACGCCCACCGGCTGGTCTGCGGCATGGGCGGGGCAAGTAACATCAGGACGCTGGTTAAACCGACGAACCACCCCGCAAACAGCGTCGGGGATGTGGCGAAGTAGCACAAAGCGGTGCCGGCTGCCCCGGCCCCCAGCGCAAAGACCAGCCCCGCCGGCTTATTCCCGTTCAGCCGTGGGGCTTGGACCAGCAGCGTGCAGAAGCCGGTGGCCCACAACAGAAAAGCACTCAGCCCGTTCAGTGGTCCGACGTAGGCAGTAACCGAACCCAATGCAACCCAAAGGAGCGTGAGAAGCCAAAGTAGTGCTAATAGGAGTTTGCGGGTCATGAGGGAAAAGTACTAGCGAAACGCTCGTTTATCTTATTGGGCAGCTACTACGGTTTCCCACACGGCAGCGGAAGTCATGGCTAAGGCGGCTTCGCTTAATTTTTCATAGGTATCGGTCGGTTGGTGATAATGCTTGAAAAGAGGGGCTTGCGCTAGTATTTCCTGAAGTGTCCATAGGTCTGCTTGCTGCGCAATGGCCTGGAAATACTGCTGCGCAACAGCAATATCTTGGTCCGTAATGCAGGTTATGGTAAAGGCATCACGCAGCCCGGCTTTGCGAAAGGGCACATGGTCGGCGGTATTGGTGATGAGCTGGCCAAACCGGTTGGTCCGAACGCCCTGGTGCCGGGCAACTGCTTCAAACGTGCTGAGTAGCGGGCCCCTGTGTAAGGCATCCATGGGCCACAACGCCAGTTGATCCCCCATGCCAACCAATTCCAGGTTGAGCAACCCGGCTAAGTCCCTGGTACCATAGTGGGCAACGTAGGCGTGCGACCCTTTCAACCTGGTTTCCTCTTCGTCGAAAAAGAATACCCGCAGGCCGGCGTTGCTACGGGCTTCTTGATGCTTGCGAATAATATCAAGGCAAACGGCGATGGCCGAGCCATTGTCATTGGCGCCGGCCGACGTAAGCACGCGGTCAAAATGAGAACCGACGCCGATTTTACCTTCGGCTCGGCCTAAATCGACCACCAGGTTACTACCACTCGCATAGGGCTGCTCAACATAGCGGACATCCAGCGCGTCGAGGTGTTCGATAATGAGCGCCCGTCGCGTGGCATTTGGCTGGTTATCGAGTACTTTGACGATTTCTTGAAGCTTCATACACTAAACGTAGTGTTTACCTTCCTTCTGCTGGCACGCGGCAATGAATTATCAGGCGAAAGTAGGACGATGCAGAGGTAAATCAAGTAGGCTGAATGCAGTGTCAGTGTTTGTAGCGAACGGGTGATTTTGCATAAGCGAAAGGTCCTTTTACGGGCTATACACCACGAACTAGGCCTTATTATAACAGCGAGGAATAAAATTACCCTCTTTTAACTGGAGACAGTCAGCCAGATGGTGGCATTCCTTCGCTCGTTTAGCTTTCCAACCATTCGTGCAAAAAGGTCCTCTAGTCTCAGCGTAGCACGCGCCCCATTGGATGAGAACAGAACCTATCTCTCAAAAAAATCAGACCTGCTGTGCGCTTCACAAGCAATGGAAGTCTGCATCCAAGGCCGAACGGTCTAACATTTCCCATGCAATCGGCCAAGCCCGATCGGCTTTTACGCTAAGCCGCTTGTGCCTATGAAATGGCAACCCCTTCTACCGGCTGCTACGAAGTGAGAAAAGCATCGATGGCGGCCAGCGTTTCCAGGGGCGCAGTCAGGTGCGGACAGTGCCCGCTCGTGCCCAGAGTCACCCGCTCTCCTTGCGGCAGGTGGTGCAACAGGTAGTTGCCTACTTCCGGTGGAGAAGCCACGTCCTGATTACATTGCACCACCAGCGTGCGGGCCCGCACACGGGGACATCCTTTCGGCTATCGGTGAAGAAGCTTACTTGGGCAAAGTGCTGTACCTGCGCCGGATCGTTCTGGCAAAATACTTCAGCCAGTTCCTCGCCCAGCGCTGCTGGCTGCAAGGGGCCCAGCAAGAGCCCGGCAAACAAGTGTGACCAAGCGCCATAATCCGTCGTCATCTGGCGTAGGAGCTGCTCGACATCCTCCCGCTCAAAGCCTCCATAGTAGTCGCCCTCGTTGAAGTAATAGGGGGAAGGAGTCAGCAATATTAGGCGTTCCACCAGTTCTGGGGCGGCAATAGCAGTCAGCATCGCAATCGAGGCTCCTACCGAATGGGCCAGTACCCAAATAGAAGGCAGCTCCAGTGCCCGGCAGATGGCCACCACATCGTGGGCATATTCGGCTAATGTCGCATACGGTTGCCCGGCCTCATCCACGCTTACATAATCAAAGAGGACAAGCTGATAGCGCGCCGAGAGGCCCGGTAGCAGGTGGCGCCAGATCTGCTGGGTACAGCCAAAGCCGTTGCACAGCACCAAGGGTTGCCCTTGTCCCAGGATGCGTACGTGGTGACGCTGTAGCAAGCCGTCGGCCACAGATAGGGGAGTCGAAGTATTGGGATAGGATGGCACAGGAGGGGAGGATAGCGTAATAAAAATGATGCGGAAGCAAGCAATAAGCCAAATAGAAATTTTCTTTGGGTAAAGAAACGATTATTTGCCGTTTGCAGAGAGTCTTCTGCTCTGCCTTGGTGAGCCTACTTTCTTCCCGAGCCAATGGGGCTACTTTTTTGCTTCATGAGACAAGCGCGGGCCATCTCTTTTGGACTGGTAGTGCAAGTTCGGAGTAGCGCTGGCGCGAGGGTGGTCACACACTCGCTGATCGCGGTTGCCTATCTCAACGAGGCCGAGTTCGTACGCCTGCACGCGGCCCAGACCTACTGCTGTACCAGCAGCGCGATATTTCCTCTCTTCCGGAAGGAAATGGGATGGGCTGGCAGCCGCGCAACCCGGATGGCGAGGCGCTAGCGGAGCCCGTGGCAGCTTCTGTCGGAATGCTTCCAATAGCCGTGCCTGTGTTGGTCGAGAAATAGAGCGACAACCGGCTGTGGTCAGCATACAAAAGGCAGTTCCTGTGCTTCAAAGCTCTTTTTCCAGTTGGACCCCACGGAAAGCTGGTAGCACTGGGGTGCCCGCTGGGCGACACCTTACGTAGGGCCCTTCACCCATCGTAGCTGCCATCTGCGCGTAGCAGGTTTTCGGGTACATGGTCGGAAGGTCGCCACCAAGACGTAGGCGGTTAAAACCAACCTATACGCTAGTCGGCCATTATACTCGCTGACATATTGGTCGGGACCAGGCGGTAGGGAATAAGAAGTAAATAGCACGGTTCCCAGCAGCAACGTAGGCGACGGAAGGAGCGTCGCTTCATACCAAGACCTTCTCACTAGTTGAAGGGAAATGCTTTATTCATCATGTCGTTGACCATTGTGACACTGCCTGTCAAGCTGCTTCAAGCTCAGCTCCGGTCCCAGCACACGTGAAATCCGAAGCCAAGTCGCTGTCCGGCAGGAAGAAAACGCGGATCTTGCCGAACTGTGGGCACTAGTAGTACCAGGTTCGCGCGGCTGGTCGCTACGGCAGCACCCACCCACGGCGCCAGTAGGAGGCATGCACTGCGGGGTTCAACGGTCCTTGATGGTGCGACGCTGGGGTTTGCTGCGTTACGAAATCGCCAGCCGTTGGTCTTTTCGCGGCTTCGCTTGACAGCCTTCTACATGCTCACGTCGCCATCCGAGAAAGTGGTGTGTGCCAACCACTTGGTGCTTTGCTTGTCATTCGGGCTGCTCACAGCGAGAAAATACTGGATCCAGCCAGGCCAAAGGCGCGTAACAACGTTTGGATATGCTGCTCCTGCACATCGGGTACAACGGGGCCGTCTGCTCCAGCCTCTAGCACAAGCGCGACCTCGGCTAGGGCCACCTGCCCAAAGCCCATCGTCCACTCCGCAAAGCGGCGCGTCGCTACCGGGCCTTCCCGACAGTGACTACTTGCTGGTGGCGGGTATCGGCTTGAATCCGTGCGTATAAGGCACGGACTTCTGCTTCAGGTCCTTCGAGTACTTGGACAAAGCGCCCGGTACTATATAACAACAAGCCTGTGATCTGGTGCTGCGCATTATAGTGCTGGGACTGCTTTAGAAGTGCTTGTCCTTCGTCGCCCGTGAGGGGTTGCTTAAGTTGACTCCGATACAGGATCTGATATACGCTGTTCTGCAGGCGGTGTACTACTTGCTCGAATGTGAGCAGGCCGCGTTGATACTGGGATAACAGATCCCATTCGTAGCGGCGGGCAACCAACGGCGTATGGGCGGTCAGCGCCACAGTCCAGGCAATGGCGCGTTGACGCTGGGCTTCGGAATAGGGTGAAGAAGGCAAGAGTACTCAATTCAGGGTCTACACCGAAAAGTACGGTTGAAAAATTCCCAGCGCAAGCCGGATACTGCTTCTCACTTGACCCTGACCTGGGTGTAGAAACTTCTTCGTTCGCAACTAGTCAGAACGCGGCATCCCCGCTATAGTTACCATAGTGTGTCCTTAGTATAGTTCATATTAAGGCAAACCACCGTTTCGCTGAACGATATACACGTTGTGGGTTAGCTATAAAAAAAAAGATAGTGTATGCTGCTTGTCTTTAGGTTGTTGCTACATCATTGATACACCATTATTTATCTGGATCAGTGGCTGTAGGTGGCCCCCACTACAAAATTACTTCCTACACTCTCTACCAACGATTGCATACCGGAAGATGATTGTGCGGCAGCGCCGAAGTAGTACCGCCCTACGACCTGACTAGTCAGCGTTTAACCATAAGCAGTCATTTTACGCTTCCCCTTCGTACTTCTACGGAGCCAGAGTGTAGAGTCTGTCCAAAGAATACGTGTTTACGCGTTAGTTGCTAGGAATGCAAAAGCCGTTAAACAGGCCTGTAGCAGCTACCTTTCGCTTGTTCGCTTATCACGCCTGCAGCAGCGTCAAGCTCCTTAATACGACGAGGGCACTCCTTGTTCATAATCCCTAATTTCTTCTAGTGAATATCAAACTACTTCCGCTTGCTTTGGGTGGCCTAGCTATTGGCACCACCGAGTTTGTAATGATGGGCCTGCTACCTAGTATCTCACAGGATTTACGCGTCACTATTCCGGAGGTGGGCTATGTGATTTCGGCCTACGCGCTGGGAGTGGTCGTGGGAGCCCCCATGCTCACTGTATTAGGGCGCAATTTGGCACCTAAGCAGCTGCTGATGCTCCTGATGGTACTCTTCACGGTCTTCAATACGCTCTCGGCTTTCGCTCCTACGAATACGGTACTGTTTTTCACCCGTTTACTAGCGGGCCTGCCGCACGGTGCCTTCTTCGGGTGGGGTCGGTGGTGGCAAGTCGGCTGGCACAGCAAGGCAAGCAGGCACAGGCCATTTCAACCATGTTTGCTGGCCTTACGCTCGCTAATTTGCTCACCGTGCCGTTAGGTACTTACCTGGGCAGCATTACTCCTGGCGCTATGCGTTAGGAGGCGTAGGGGCATCGGTCTGCTCACGCTGGCTTCTATCCACTTCCTTTTACCGACTTTGTCCGTGCAGCAAGCCGGCAACTGGCAGAGCGAGCTGGCCCTGTTCAAGCGGCTCGAAACATGGCTTATTATTCTGCTAACGGCCATCGGCACGGGTGGGATGTTCTGCTGGGTAAGTTACATCGCGCCGCTGATGACGGAGGTGTCGCACTTTCCGGCCTCCTACGTGCCCTATATCATGATGCTCGTGGGACTGGGCATGTTTGTAGGCAACGTGGTGGGGGGCAAGTTGGCTGACCGCTTTTCGCCTCTCACCGCCGCAACTACCCTACTGCTGGCTATGAGCGGTACGCTGCTGGCCATTTACTTCACCTCCAGCAACCAGCTGCTCTCGCTCGGGCTCACGTTTCTAGCCGGCAGTTTTGCGCTGGCCCTAGCCGCACCCATCCAGATCCTGATGATTCACTCATCGAAAGGAGCCGAGATGCTGGGCGCCTCGATCACGCAAGCGGCCTTCAACATCGGCAATGCGTTGGGCGCGTTTTTGGGTGGGCTGCCCTTGGCAGCGGGCTACGGCTACACGTCGCCTGCTCTGGTGGGGGTAGGCCTAGCGCTTGTCGGAGCAGGAGTTGCCTGCGTGCTGGCGTGGGTATCTAGGCAGCAGCCCCTAGTGCTAGCGCCGCAGTGATGGCCAGCCCCGAGCCGTTTCCTAGCGTCTTCTCGTGGAACGGGCTTGGTAGCATCATCTCCACCACCTACTGCTTTGGGCTAAGATAGGTTGAGCCAATAGGCTCAGACTCTAAGGCCATGCAAACAGCTTAGCGTACTATACAACTCAAAAACCTACCCGGCGGAAAACGGTTGCTCTTGCAACTTCGTTACTTTTGTAGCTGTTTCTTTGCTAGCACGCCGGCGAACTCCCTTGGCCGCTGCTACTGGCTCTTATTCGCCTTTTGCTTATGCTCTCTTCCGATCGTATCGCCCAAACGCTGAGCCGGCACGGGCTGCGCCAAACCCCGGTGCGGCGGGCCGTGTTGCAGGTTATGTCGGACGCCCGGTTTGCCTTATCCGTGGGAGAAATTGAACCGCAGCTACCGCCCGATACGGACCGGATTACCTTGTACCGGACGATGAAGTCGTTTGAGGAAAGCGGGCTGATTCACCGGGTAATCGACGATTCGGATGTAGCGCGCTACGCTACGTGCTCTATCGAATGCAGCGCGCAGGCGCATTTTGATAATCACGTGCATTTCAAGTGCACCAGCTGTCAGCATATCTACTGCTTGAACCAAGTGGCTATTCCGGCCGTTACGCTGCCCGATAAGTTTGAGGCCGTCCACCGTGACTATCTGCTGGCAGGGGTATGCCGGGAGTGTCACCCGGCGTAGCAAAGAGAAGCCGCCGTCATCAACAGAAAGCCCTGTCGTATACGATAGGGCTTTTTTGTGTGCATTCATAGCTGAGAGATGCTCGAAAAGCGCAGCAAATATGCATTGGTTGTATACTTTTTGGAAAGTATATAAATATGACTAACAGGTTATTATAGCTAGTATATCTAACTTGAAGGATTATTAAATGCAATTGAGTTGCATTTAATAATCCTTCTGTTTAGTATTGGGTGTTGTTGCAACGACAAGGCGTCGCCGAAAACCTTCGACCGAGTAGGCATACCACTCCTTTCTTTACTACTATGAAAAAAGTACAGCTGACCACTCGCCAGGCGCTCATCGCCAACATCCTGAACAAGAAAGCTATGGCTCCCGCCGGCAGCACGCATTGCACCGGCAGCACGCATTGTGCAGTAGGTCTGTAGGCAGTAAAACGGGAGCGGGCAGTTGCCAGGAAGGCATCTGCCCGTTTCCCTATCTGAGCCTTTTGCTAGCCGTTATGCAAACGCCACCCTTAGCCGCTATCCTGGCATACCAGAACGAAGACGTTATTTCCCGCTTTACAGACCTGTTGGCTGTTGAGGAAGAAGAGGCGCGGGACATCTTTCAGGAGACGAAGAAGTTTCTGTACCTGAGCCAGCTCACTCCAGCATTCATCCCGGACGACTTGCTCATTCTGGATGAAATGTGGCACAACTTCATCCTGTTTACGCGGGAGTACCAGGACTTTTGCCAGGCGCACTTTCAGAAGTACCTGCACCATTTGCCCGCCACCAAGCAGGAAAAGGCCGAGCAGGCCCGGTTGCGCGAGCAGGACCCGGAGCAAAACAAGCAGCGCTACCTCGACCGAATGGAGGGCTTGCTCGAAGCAACCTATGACCACCTGGGAGAAGACACCGTGCGGAAGTGGTTTCAACAGTATCCGGAGCAATACAGTCAAGCGCGGCTGCTCGCCCTGCGCAAGGTATGAGCATCTTTCCCAAACGCACCCGGCGCGGCACCCACGTCACCATTCACTGGAATTTCAATACGGCCCGGCTGACGCATACCCACGTTATGCCCTTTGTACGCATTGGCGTACAGGCCCCGACGGGCAGGTAACGCTGCTGCACGAAGGCCATGTGTTAGGCCTACCCGGGCCCGCACCCACGACGCCGGTTCCGGAAGTGGTAGCCCAGCATTTGCCGAAAAACGTGCCCTTGCTCGTCTTGGCTAGCTACCTGAGCGGCCGGCATAAGCGGGAAGCCCTGGTAGAGCTGCTGCAGGGTATGCACACCGGCCGGCACTATTATTTCACCTACGCTGTGCCCGCCGAGGCGCCGCTGGGCCGCTACATGCTTCTCTCGGAGCTGTATACCGATGGGCGCCTGCAACACTCCGGTACCGCGGCCGAAGACTTTTTTCTGGTAGAAGACCTGCACCTCAGCCTAGCCGAAGCCACGCCGGCCGGTGGGCTGCGGGCAGTAGCCACTAATCCGGGCCCAGAGCCCGTATCGATTCGGGTGGTGGAGTATCAGCCGGAGCGGCAGCCTAGCACGAGCAGCTACGTGCGCGAGGTACCCGCCCAGGGAAGCTTGCCGATTGAGTCGAGCGGAAGCCAATGTTTCGTGCTCTACAATGAGGAACGGGAAGTGCTGCCGGTTATCAGCACAACGGAACCAGTGTTTTTGCGCAATCAGCAGTTGCTGACTCTGGAAAAGGAGGTAGATGGCCTGGCCACTACCTACGTGCTGACTGGTGAAACCGATAATGCCTACGAACTCACTGGCTCTAGCCGGGACGTGTGGCACCTGGCCGATGGCCTACACCGGCGTAGTGAGCTGCCAGACCCGGAAATGCAGACGGCTTATCAAGACTTGTTGGACGAAGGATTGATTCAGGAACTGCCACACTGAGCCGGCTCCACCGCACTTACACTCTACAGTCCCGGGCGAGCTGCCGGGAAGTTTTAGCCCTACTTGTGCGCCCTGCTACCCACGCCTTTCTCCACGACAACCTTTGGCACCTGTTGCGCCGCCAAGCTGTGCCAGGTATTCTGGGAATGCTCATTGTGTCCATCAATTCGCTGGTGGATGCCGTGTTTGTGGGGCGTTGGGTAGGCCCCGATGCCCTGGCCGGCTTAGTACTAGTGTTTCCGCTCACGGTTATCAACTCCAGTCTGGTAGCCTTGCTTTCGGCCGGCTTTAGCTCGGTGGCCAGCCGCAGCCTCGGGGCCGATGATCCGGCCCGGCAACGGGACCTGCTCAATCTGCTGCTCACGCTGAGCCTGGTACTGGGCGGCACCGTCAGCCTGCTAGGCTACGGCTTCGCCCGCCAAGCCGTAGCGCTGCTGGGCGGCACCGGAGCCGTGCTGCGCTATGGGGCCGCATACTACGAAATACTGGCCCTCGGCGGCTTTTTTACGTTGCTGAGCTTGTCGTCCAGTACGCTCATCCGGGCCACGGGGCAGATCCGGCAGGCCATGACGTACTCGGCCACAGCGGTAATTACCAACATGGTATTGGCGGCCACCTTTGTAAAGGGTTTGCATATGGGTGTGCGGGGAGCGGCCCTGGGCACGGGCCTGGCCATGCTACTCTATTGCGTCCTCAACCTGCAGCACCTGTTGCGCGGCCGTACGGCCTTGGCATTAGGGCCCGTGCGTCCCTATTTCAACTGGCCCCTGACCCGCGAAATAGTCGGTATCGGCTCCTCTGCTTTTCTGATGCAGGCCACCAGCTTTGTCCGGCAGGTGCTGATTTTCAAATCCGTGGCTCACTATGGTACGGCGGCCGAATTAGCCTTTTTTGGGGCGGTGTACCGCGTTTATGGCTTTTCCCAACTGCCCGTTTTCGGTCTACTCCAGGCTTTGCAACCCACCGTCGGTATCAACCACGGGGCTGGCAACTACCTGCGCAGCCAGCAGGCCGTGCGGGTATTTCGACTAGCGGGCATCGGCCTGTTGTTTCTCGTCAGCTTACCCTCCCTGCTATTCCCGGCCCAGGTGCTAGATCTGTTGCTACCGGCCACCACGTTTGCCACTACCGACCTGGCGCAATTCCGGATGTTGATGCTGGTGCTGCTGGGCACCCCACTGGCTTCTACGGGCTATGTATACTTTCAGGCCACCGGGCAGGCCCGACTGGCTACGACGCTCTCATTTGGCAGGGAAGTGCTGTTTGTGCCCCTGATCCTACTGATTCCTCGTTTTCTGGGACTTCCCGGTATCTACTACGGCTTAGCGCTGGAGAATGTAACCTACGCCCTTGTCGTACTGGGTGTTACTACCTGGTCATTCAGGCGCGCAGAGGAGCCGGTATTGCAAGCCCAAGGAGCGTAGCGCCCTTCCTGGTGAAGATGCTCTTGGCGGCACAATATGGACTAGCGGAATAGAAACGACTCATCTGAGAAAGCAAGGGTAATTTATATGCAATAACGTTGCATATGTTTGGCGGCTTGTTACCTTTGGGTACTTCAGCAAGAAAATGGTAATGCAACGCTTACGGAGCCGGTTAGGAGCATGGTGGCTATTGCTGCTACTAGGGCGCGTACTAGCGCCTGATGCAGCCGTATTGCGCCTGCATGCTCACCACCACACCGTTGACGTTGCCGTGTCTGCTGAGCAAGACAAAATCTCCAAGCAGCACCAGCATTGCCAGACCGAGCAGTTGTTTGATGCTGCTTTCCAGCCCGCTGTGCCACCGGCCGTACCGCTGCCGCGGGTACTACCGAACTATCCTTGCTACCGAATCCTGGCCGATGCCTGTCCGGCCCGGCACCTGCTGCCCGGTGCGGCCCTGCGCGGGCCGCCGCTAGCCTAGCCCAACGTGGCACGTTGGGCAGTTGACGAGCTGCGCTAATCGGCGCGGCTACCTGTCACAACTGGGCTGCGTGCCACGCGGGCCGGTGCCTTCCTTTCTTTTCATGCCTTGCTATTATCCGCTTCCCGGCTGGGGAAGAGGCGGTTGGCTACTGGCGTTGTTGCTGGCTAGTATGCTCAACGGCCAAGCTGCCTACGGGCAGGTGGCAACTCCGTCTTCGCCTCCTGCGGCCTGTGCCCTGGGGTTACAGGTGCACGTAACCGACCCCGCCACGGGGCAGGTGCTGCCCGGCGCTGTCGTTCGTCTTCTTGAAACCGGCGAGGTGCTGGCCGCGGATGCGGCTGGGGACTGTGCTTTCCAGGTGTGCCCCGGACATTATCGGGTAGAAGTCCGCCTCATGGGCTACCACCCGGAAGTGAAAGCAATCCACCTGCGGGCCGGCCAGCCCGTGCGTCTGACGCTGGCGCTACGAGCTGCTACCCAGGAGCTGAGCACGGTACAGGTACAGGGCCAATCGGAGGCCACAACCGTGCAGCGGAGTGTGCAGGCCGTAGCCGTGCTGGATGTACGGCCCTACTACGGCCAAGCCTTTGGGCTGACGGAGTTGGTAAACCGGGTGCCGGGCGTGCGTATCCGCCAGGACGGCGGGCTGGGCAGCAATGCCAACCTGTCGCTGAATGGGCTGGGCGGCAAGCAGGTGCGCGTTTTTCTGGACGGTATACCACTGGAGTTCTACGGCCGGGGGCTGGGCCTGAACGTGCTACCGGTCAGCCTGCTGGAGCGCGTGGATGTGTACCGTGGCGTGACACCCGTAGGCCTGGGCGCCGATGCGCTGGGCGGGGCCCTGAACGTAGTAACCCGCCGGGAACGGTTTTCCTACGCCGATGCCTCCTACGAGCACAGCTCGTTCAATACCCACAAAGCGGCCCTGAATGGTCGCTACGTCGTGGGGAAAAGTGGGCTCTACGTAGCGGGCAACGGCCTGTTCAACCACGCCGACAACGACTACAAAGTGCAGGCTGAAGTCATCAACGCCGGTACGCCGGAGTTGCGCACCGTCCGGCGCTTCCACGACCAGTTTCAGAATTATCTGGGCCGGGTAGAACTTGGCTGGCAGGACCGCAAGTGGGCAGATAAGCTGGCTCTGACTGCCTTCGCAGCGGGCGTAGACCGGCAGATTCAGCACAACGTGCAGATGCGGCAGGCCTACGGGAAGCCAGCTATGCGGAAACCAGCGTCGGCACCGCGCTTGCGTACGAGAAAACGGCTTTGCGGCCCGGCCTGGACGTGCGGGCGTACGCCGGTTACACCCGCATTCGGGGGCGCTGACCGATACCAGCCGCAACGTCTACAACTGGGACGGCAGCGTTATTGCCCGGCAGCTCTTCAGTTCCGGGGAAATTTACGGTTTGGGTAGCCTGCTTACGCTTACCTCCCACACCAGCGTCGTGCGGCTGAACGCTACTCAAGCACTAGGGGCGCATGGCCGGTTGGTAGGTAATGTGCTCGGCAGTTCTTTCCACCGCCGGGGCGAAGACGAAATTGTAGTGGCTCGCCAGGAGCGGGATTATGCTCAGGACCCTTCCTCGCTGCACAAGCTGGTGGCTGGTCTGGCCTACGAGCACGACTGGGCTGATCAGCGCTGGAGCAGCAGCACGGCCGTGAAGTACTTTGGGTATACATCCCGTGGGTTTGGCAAGCTAGACAGCGACACTTACCTCGAAACCGAGCAAACCCGGCAGCACCTCGGGGCCAACCAGTTGCTGCGCTGGCAGCTGGCTCCGGCCTGGGCCCTGAAGGCCAGCTACGAGTACGCCACCCGTCTGCCCGACGAGTATGAACTGTTCGGCGAGGGAATCTTGGTGCGGGCCAACCCGGCGCTACAGCCCGAAACCAGCCACAACGCCAACCTGGAAGTGCAGTACGTGCGCCCGCGCTGGAGCGCCGAGGTCAGTGGCTTCGTGCGCGGGGCCGATAATGTTATCTATCAGCCGCCGTCCATACGAGACACTCAGAACCAAAACCTGCTCAAATCCCGCACGCTGGGGCCGAGGCATCTGTGCGCTACGTGCCGGTGCCGCTACTAAGTGTGGCCCTGAACGCCACCTATCAGGACATCCGCAACCGCACGCCCCCCAGCCAGAGCGGCAGCACCGACGCCAAGTTCTTCAATGCCCGCATGCCCAACGTGCCCTATCTGTTCGGCAATGCGGAGGTGCAGCTGACCAAGGCCAACCTGGGTGGCACCGGGCGCCGGCTGAGCGCCTGGTGGCAGGCTAGCTACGTGCAGAAGTTTTACCTGTACTGGGAAACGGAAGGCATTCAGGACACTAAGTCTGCTATTCCCAGCCAGCTGGTGCAGAACACAGGCGTGAGCTACGCCCTGGCTGGGGAGCGACTCACGCTCAGCGCCGAACTGCACAACCTAGCCAATACGGCCACCTACGACAACTACAACGTGCAGCGTCCCGGTCGCTCGGGGCACGTGAAGCTGCGGGCTTTTTTGCGGTGAGCACGCCACTGTCTCATGCTTCCGGCCCGCTCTGATACACATTTCCACATTCTAACATTTCCACATTTTCATGCACACCTTTAACTCAACTAGCCGGCTGTTGACCGGCGTACTGGCGGCCACCACGCTTTTGCTCTCCGCTTGCGACAAAGGAAACGGGTCGGATGGACCGCCGACTCCCAGCGCCGGCGTCAACTACGCCGTGAGTACCGTAGGCGGGGCTTACCCCAGTCAAACCACCTACATCCAGGGCCTGACCGACCTGAACGGCACCACGCTCGACACGAAAAACGCTACCGAGCAGGCCAGCTTCGCTGCCATGTGGAATTACAAGCAGGCCGTCTACATGTCGAAGTTTGCGGCCCCGGCTACGCTCACCAAGTACACCTTCGACCCCGCCACTGGGCGGCCCGTGGGAGCCGGGCGGCTCGTGGTGCCCGGTGCTAACACCTTCTCCGACGTGCAGTTCGTTAGCGACACGGAGGCCTACGCCTCGGTGGGCGGCGGGCTGGCCCGGCTGGTCAAGTTCAACCCCACCACCTTCGTAACGACGGGCGAAATAAGCTTGGCCAAGCTGCAGAAGACCGGCGCCCGCAGCATATACTACCTGGGCTCGATGGTGCGTGACACGAAGCTATTCTGGGGCGTGTACTACGAAAATGACTCCTACGGCCCGCTCACCGACTCGGCCCACGTCGCCGTCATCGACTTGCCCACGGGCAAGGTAGAGCGGGTGATTTCCGACGGCCGCACCGGCCGGGTATTTTCGTCGGGGGCGGTTGAGTGCTTCAGCAAGGATGCCAACGGCGACATTTATGTGCAGGGCGACGGCACCAACAAGGTGCCCAGCGGGGTGCTGCGCATCAAGGCTGGCGAAACCCGTTTCGACCCCACGTACTTCTTCGACCTGAAGGCTGCCACTGGGAAGGACTGCAAGGGCCTCTACCACTTCGGCAACGGGCTGGCCTTCACTACCCGCATCGAAGAGCCCAATGACTCCTACGAGACCAAAGGCCCCAACTACCGCTACTACAAGCTGGATCTGAATGCCAAAACCTCGGGTGGCGCCCTGCCGAATCTGCCGCTAATTTTTGGTTCGCAGTCGTCGTTGGTTCGCAAGTTCGACAATGAGAGCCTGCTGCTGAGCGTGAATACCAAGAGCCAGAACAGCCTCTATCAATACAAGCTCAGCGACGGTACGGTAACCAAGAAAATGGACCTGCCGGGCTTGCTGACGGGCCTGGCCAAGCTGAATTAGCCATGCTCGAAGCCCGCGACCTGACCAAGCGCTACGGCGACTTCACGGCCCTGCACCCGCTCAACCTGACCGTGCGCCCCGGCGACATCTACTGCCTGCTTGGGGCCAACGGAGCCGGCAAAAGCACGACCATCAACCTGTTCCTGGACTTTATCAAGCCCAGTGGGGAGAGGCTTATATCAACGGGCTGCCCGTGCAGGAGCAGGGCGCGGCCACCAAGCGCTTCGTGGCCTACATCCCCGAAAACCTGATGCTCTATCCGGATCTGACGGGGCTGGAAAACCTGGATTTCTTCTGCGGGCTGGCCGGCAAGCAGCATCCGAAAGCCGAATTGCTCACGCTGCTGCGCGAAGCCGGACTGCAGGAAGAATTTGCCCAGCGACGGGTGTCGGCCTACTCGAAGGGGATGCGGCAGAAAGTAGGCATTGCCCTGGCCGTGGCCAAGGAGGCCAAGGTGTTGCTACTCGACGAGCCTACCTCCGGCCTCGACCCGCAGGCCTCCAACGAGTTTTCGACCCTGCTGCTACGCCTGCAGGAACAGGGGGTGGCCACGCTCATGGCCACCCACGACTTGTTCCGGGCCAAGGACACGGGCACCCACATCGGCATTATGCGCCAGGGCCACCTGCTGGAGTCGTTTCCGGCAACCGACGTGAGCTACGAAGACCTGGAGCAGCTCTACCTGCAGCATATGCACGCCTGAGCCCCAGCTTTTCTTTTATCGACCGGCGGGGCAGAGTACTACCTGCCGGTCGAGTTCTTGACTATCTCCCTTATGCTTCGACGCATTATTTACAAGGAAATTCGGGCCGCGGTGCGCAACCGGCAGGTGCTGTTCTTCGGCTTGGTCGTGGCGGCGCTGCTGCTGGCGGCCAGTGCTGTGGGCTACGTGAGTTACGCCGGGCACCGGGCCCAGATGGCGCGGGCCCAGGCCGAGCGTCGCGCTGAGTGGCTGGGGCAGGGCGAAAAGCACCCGCACATTGCCACCCACTTCGGCACGTTCGTCTTCAAGCCCAAAACCGGCCTGAGCTTCTTCGACTACGGCCTAGATGCCTACACGGGCACGTCGGTATACCTGGAGGCGCACTACCAGCACGAGTTCATGTTCCGCCCGGCCCAGGACTACTCGGCCCTGATTCGGTTTGGCGAGCTGTCGGGGCCTTGGTTCTACAGGTGCTGCTGCCGCTGCTCATCATCTTTCTGTGCTTCGGGGCCTTCACCCAGGAAAAGGAGAGTGGCACGCTGCGCCTGGCCCTGAGCCAGGGCGTGAGCCGACGGCAGCTGGCCTGGGGCAAAGTATTAGCTTATTACGGTATCGTGCTGGCCTTACTCGTCCCCACGCTGACCGTGGCCCTGGGCGGGGCGTTTTGGCTGGCCGGCTTGCCCTGGACCAGCGACACGGCCCGGCGGCTGGGGCTACTGGCGTTGAGCTACGCAGTGTACTTTCTGGGCTTTATCTGCCTTGGCGTGCTGGTTTCGGGCTGGGCCCGATCGTCGCGCAATGCCCTGCTGGGCCTGCTCACGATTTGGATAACCCTGGTCATCGTGCTGCCCAAAACGGCCGCCGCCCTAGGCGACAACCTGTACGCGCTGCCTTCTGTGCAGGCCTACCACCAGGGCATCGACCGGGACATGGACCAGGGCCTGCCCGGCGACACGACTAAAGCCGGGCGCCGGGCGCAGCTGATACGCTCCTACCTGCGGCGCTACCACGCCGACTCGGTGCAGCAGCTGCCGCTGAACGTGGAGTGGGTGGCGGCCCAGGCTGGGGAGGAGTACCTCGACAAAGTGCAGGCCGTGCACCGGGACAGCCTGCGCCAGGTGCTGGAGCGCCAAAACCGGCTCAGCAGCTACGCCAGCTTCCTGGACCCCTACTTGGCCGTCCGTAACCTGAGCATGGCCCTGACCGGCACCGACTTATCGACTAGCCTTGACTTCCAGCGCCAGGCCAGCGACTACCGCCTGGCCCTGATGCGCAGCCTGCACCTCGACGCGGCTCACCACTCCAAGTACGGGCAGTTTTATGAGTACCATCCCGGCCAGGCGCTCTGGGCTGCCGTTCCGGACTTTTCTTACCAGCTGCCTGCTGTGAGTCGCACCCTGCGGCACTACGCGCCGGAGCTGGCCGCCCTGCTGCTCTGGCTGGTGGTGCTGCCGTTGGCGCTGCATTTGTCCGCCAACCGCTTTCCGCTGCATTAAACGCCACTCACTGCATGCTCACTTTCATTTTGCGCTACGAATGGCGCCGCTTCTGGCGCAACCGGCTGCAAGTTGCCCTGCTGGTCGTCCTAGCGCTGTTTGGACTCTACGCCATTGCGGCTGGTCATCGCCAAATAGCTGCTCAACGCCTCACGCTGGCGCGGGTAGTGGCCGACGAGCAAGTCGAATTTGCCGGCTACCAAGCGGCTCTGCGCGCCGATACCAGCCAGCCAGCCGCTAAAACCGCCTACTTGGATGCTACCGCGCCGACTGTTGCCTGGTACCGGCACGGCTATGCCGCCACGCTGCCGCCCGCGCCCCTGGCCGGCTTGGTCGTGGGTCAGCGCGACCTGAATCCAGGCTACTACCGCCTTACCGGCATGGGGCTGTACTACCAGCTGTTTCAGAATGAGCTGGCCAACCCCCAGAAGCTGCTGGTCGGCAATTTCGACTTGGCCTTTGTGCTGATTTACCTGCTGCCCCTGCTCATCATCGTGCTCAGCTACGGGCTGCTGTCGGCTGACCGGGAAAACGGGGTGCTGCCGCTGCTGCGGGTGCAGGCGGCCTCGGTGCGCCGCCTGCTGCTGGGTAAGCTCTTGTTTGGCTTCGGGTTGGTAGCCGGGCTGGCCGTGTTCTTGTCGGTGGTAGGCTTTGTCGTCACCGGCGTCCGCCTGGAGGTGGATGGTGCCGGGATGGTGCTTTGGCTGCTGACCGTACTGGCCTATTGTGCCTTCTGGTTTGCCCTGGTGTGGCTACTCGTGAGCTTCAACAGAAACTCGGCCGTCAATGCCCTGACGGCCGTGGGGTTGTGGCTGCTGTTTTTGCTGGTGGTACCTAGCCTGCTCAGCGCCACGCTGGCCGTAGTTCGGCCCGTCGACAGCTCCGCGCTGGCCACGCTGGTGCGCCGCACCGGCATCGATAGGGAAGACCACGAACCCAGTGTGCGGGCCGTGGTACGGGAGTACCTGCGCCAGCGGCCCGACCTGGCTTCCGCTGCCAATGACACGCTTTTCCAGCCCAACCTGCTGCCCAAAGGTTTTGCTTCCTATGCCCAACTGAACTCCCAGCGCCAGCGACCAGTGGTAGAAGCCTATCTGAGCGCCGTGGCGGATAGGGAGAATCTGGCCGCCCGCTTCAGCCTGCTCAACCCGGCCGTGAACACCCAAAACCTACTCAGCCAGGTAGCCGGCACTGATCTGCCCACCTACCTGCGCTTCTTCAGTAGTCTGCCCGCGTTTCACCGCCAGATTGTGGATTTCTACTATCCCCGTCTCTTCGCCAACCGCCCCTTAACCGCTGCCGACTATCCGCGCCGACCCGTCTTTCAGGCCCCGCCGCTGACGGAGCAAGGTGTAGCCACAGGGCTGCTGCAGCTGTTAGGCGCGGCCGCCGTGCTATTTGTCCTCGGCTACGTGAATCTTCCCCGGCAGCTACGGAACTGATCCTGATTCAGGCTTGAAATAACTACTCAATCCAGGTGATTTATGTTAAACACCCTGTTATTGCTCTTACTGGTAGGCTCCCAAGCGTTGCCGTACAGTTCCGATGCGCCGTCGCTAACAGTAAGTAAAGCCCCATCCTATGCGGTGGGCCCGCTGGTAGCCGGAGTTGTGCGCGACGCAGTGGGCCAGCCCTTGCCGGGAGCTCAGCTGCTGCTCGTGCGGCTGCCCGACTCAACCGTCGTAACCGGCACTCAAGCCGATGAGGAAGGTCATTACGAGCTGGCGGCCGTGTCCGCGGGCCGCTACCTGGTACGGGCTCGGGCCCTGGGCTGGCAGCCAGCCGAAAGCCTGCCTTTCACCCTCTCAGAGGGGCAACAAACTGTAATGCTGCCACCCCTGCGGCTGCAGGCCGAAACCAAAGCCCTGCGCGAAGTAACCGTAACCGGCCAGCAGCAAGCCACCGAGCTAGTCGACGGCAAGTTGGTCTACAACCTGGACCAGCAGGTATCGACGGCGGGCAGTACGGCCCTGGAGGTGCTGCGGCGGGCGCCCGGCGTGAGTGTCTCGCAAAACGACGAGATTCTGCTCCGCGGCAATGCCAACGTAAACGTCATGCTCGACGGCAAGCTGACTTACCTTTCACCCCAGCAGCTAAGCACCTACCTCAAAAGCACACCCGCCAGCAACTTGGCTCGCATTGAAGTGCTGCTCACGCCCGACTCCCGCTACGACGCCTCTGGCAACGCGGGCATCATCAACATCATCACCAAAAAGAGCACGCGCCGGGGCTATGCCTGAACCTGACGGCTGGTGGGGGAGGAGGCTACTACCCCCAAACGGCGGAAAGCCTGATTGGCAACGTGAAAACCGGCCGCGTAAATGTGTTTGGCAACTACGCCTACACCTATCGCCATTCCTACCTCAACCGGACCAGCTTCCGGGTGCTGGGCACCGGCGACGCGGCCACGACCTTTGACCGCCGCTCCCGCGACCCGGAAATTACCCGGGGCCACAGCTACAAGGCCGGCTTGGATGTGGACCTGATGCCCCGCCAAACGCTGGGCTTCGTCTACAGCGGCTTCCACAACCGCTGGCAGCGCGACGGGCAGGGGCCAACCCGCATCCGCCGGGCAGGAAGTGGCCAGGAGGATGTGCTGCGTAATCACAATATCACGGACGAGCCGGCCCATCAAAACCTGTTCAACCTCAACTACAAAGCTACCCTCGATACGCTGGGTCGGCTGCTCACGGCCGACGCCGACTACGCCCGCTACGCCAGCACCTCCGACGGCTTCCTGGCCAACCAGCGCTTCAATTCCTCCGGTCAACCCACTGAGCCTTATCAGCAGCTCAACTTCGTGCAGCCCACCGATATCACCATTCGCTCCCTCAAAGCGGACCTAATCTGGCCGGTGGCATCTGTGAAGCTGGCGGGCGGGCTGAAGTACTCGGCTGTGCGGGCCGATAATGACTTTCGCTACGACTCTCTGCGCAACGGGAGCCGGGTGTTTTCGCCGGTACTCAGCAACCATTTCGTGTACCAGGAGCGCATTTACGCCGCCTACCTCACGGCGGGCCGTCAACTGGGTAGCCTGAGTCTGGATGCGGGCTTGCGGGTGGAGCGCACCCGCTCGGAGGGCAACTCTCTGAACCTGCAACAGGTAACTGAGCGCGACTACACCAATCTGTTTCCTTACCTGTCGGTGGGCCGCAAGCTGGGTGAGAACCACGCCCTGAACGTGTCGGCCACGCGGCGCATCAACCGGCCCCAGTACGGGGCTCTGAACCCGGCGCGGTTCTTCTTCGACCGGTATTCCTACCACGAGGGCAACCCCTATTTGCAGCCCGAAACGTCCTGGAACTACGCGGCCGCTTATACCTATCGGAATGACTACTCATTCACCCTGAGCCATACCCGCGTGAGCCGGGCCATTGCGCAGTTTGCCCGCCAGAATGAGCAGACCGCCGAAATTGTGCTGCGCGACTACAACTACGCCAGCCGCGAGGACTACGATCTGCTGATGGTCGTACCCGTAAAGCTGGCCGCGTTCTGGACGGTGCAAAATACGGTGGACGTGCGTTACCAGCGCCTGCGTTTCCGGCCCGAGGAAAACGTGGTATTTAGCCCAAGCCGGCTGTCGGTAGATCTGTCGGTTATCCAAACCCTGCAGTTGCCCGGCAAGCTCACATTGGATGTGTCGACGTTCTATCAGTCGCCGATGCTCAACGGTAGCTACCTGCTGCGACGCTACTTTGGCGTGCAAACTGGCCTCAAAAAGTCCTTTTTTAAGGAAAAGCTGGATGTGAAGCTGGCCGTGGTCGACCTGTTTCACACCGACCACTACTGGGGCTACTCCATCTATGAGCCCATCAACATTCGCTACGACCACACTGGCGACACCCGCCGCGCGAATCTAAGTGTTACCTACCGCCTGGGTGGTAAGCTCAGCGCGGGCCAGAATCGGCGCCTAGAAGAAGCCGGCCGCATCCGCTAATCAGTCTCACAATCCTATCCGGTAGCTTTCTATCCTTCGTGTATGAGTATCTCATCTGCTCCATCTACGGTGGGTGCCACGTCTGTCGAGTTCGTGCGCCTTACGCTCCACCGCCATACGCTACGCTCCACGGCCATACGCCAGGCCGTCTTAACCATGCTGCTGGAATCCTCCTATGCGCTATCGGGCAGCGAGATTGAGAAACAGATTGTGCCATGCACCGACCGTATCACCCTGTATCGCACGCTGCGCATATTCGAAGAGAAAGGCTTGGTTCATCGGGTTATTGACCATTGCGACATTGTTCGCTACGCCGCTTCTAGCCCAGCTCCAGCCCCGGCGCACGTGCATTTCAAGTGCACAACCTGCCGGCGGCTGTATTGCCTGCACGAAGTAATTGTACCCCCGGTAGAACTGCCTGCTCTGTACCATACATCGTCGAGTGATTATCTGCTCTCCGGCGTGTGTGCCACCTGTCATCCCCAAGAAAAGTAAGCCCTAACAACTGTACTTACAACATAGTAAGGGGGTAGGGCAGGCCAACGGCTTGTCGCATGGCATGGCAAGCTCTTGGCCACTACCGATGCACTGATACAGGGACACTCTGGAGTTGATTATATTTCGCGGGGCCCAATGTTTTGTCATTCAGAGGAAAACCGTATCAGGTTGGGTGGATGCTCAATGACTTTTGCCTGGCAGTAGGTACCGACATTGGGTAAGTACCTATCATGACAATAAATGAAAAGTAAGCGAGGGGTTCCTTATTTGCAACATTGTTGCAAATAAGGAACCCCTCGCTTACTTTTGCCGAATGAAAAACCATGTACCCCGCATACTAGCCGATTACGGCGGCATACTGAATGCTGGTCTATGCCTGGTGCACTGTGCAATAGGTCCTCTACTCTTGACCTGGTGGACTGGCACGCGGGGTACAGAACCAGCTCCCTACTGGGATTCCTTGTTCCTGTTGAGCAGCGGCGTGCTAGTTGCCGTAGCTGCGTGGCGTTTGTCTTCGTGGCGGCTTCGGGTAGCCTTATGGGCATTTTTCAGTCTGTTTGCCGTCACTGTTCTGCTGGCAGAGCGCTGGCCTGAGTTGGAGATAATACAGTATGCGGCTTCTTTGGGGCTTCTAACTACCCATTTATTGAACCTGCGCTATTGTCGTCGCTGTGCTATGCAGTGATTCTATCCTTCCTTTCCTTGGCTCTGCTCAGCGTAAGGATCTTGAGTTGATTAGAAGCCAAGGGAAAGGGTAGTCAGCTGGTTTATTGTTTGCTGGGTTAGCCGTCTTTATTCTTTTTCTCACTGCTAAACGCCTTTGTATGCCATGGCAACGTATCTGCAAGAGTGCAGCAGAGCAGTGTTCTTACTGGCTGGACATTGAATAGATCGGTGGCAATTAGGTCATGCGAGTCCGTGCTAGCCGAGCTTGTGGGCTTGATAGGAGTAGCGTGTCTTCTAGAGCTTGCCCCATCAACCCTTTAATTCAGCTCCCGGGCAATTGGATAGCGCAACGGATACGAGTGGCCCGGTCCAGCGTGCGCGTACAACCACGCGAGCCGCGCATCCGGGTCGGCGGCGAAAGCAGTGTCAGCACGTAGCTTCGCCTCGAATTCTGCCTTGAGCGATGGATTCGTCGCCAGCAGGCGTTCGCCCAGTGCGGCCAGTACGAAGGCGTCCGTGTTCGGCGCCGGGGACAGCAGTTCGGGAAAGAACCCCCAGGCGAGAAACGAGTCCTGGCTTTCTGGTTCCAGCAACGCGGCCGCCAGCAGCCCGTTGGGCTGATCGGCGGGTACCCGCACGCTGCCCGCCGGCAGCATCTGCTCGCCTAACGCATGCACGAAGGTGGCTGTCATTGGCACACGTCCTTCATTGGGCTGCAACAGCTGAGGTTTGACAAGCCGCACCTGATCGAGGCGTAGCGTCCGCGCAGTCTCACTTGTTTCGAAGATGATGCCGTGCAGGCGCAGCCGGTCAATTACCTCCACCTGGGCGGCTGGCACCCACCAGGCCTTGGGCAACCGCACCATCTCCGTGGGCTGCTGCCCGATGATAGGCATCCGGAACGTAATCGGCTGGCCTAGCCAGCGTTGCTCCAGCCGACCCGAGGCTGGCGAGCTATACAGCTCGAAGGCCACCCCCTTGAACTGCTCGATCCAGCCAATGGGCTGCGGTGCTGGCTTCCAGCGCGTGAGCAATTCCGTGGGACGGCTCGCGCGATCTTTCGCCTTGGCCGCAACAATCCATTTAGCATCCTTTGCTGCAATCTTAAGCGCGGCTTCCAGCAGCACGTAGGTGCCCAGTACGCGCTGGCGGTACGGTTTCAGCATATGGTTCTCGACCAGTACCGTCGGCACGCCAATGAAGTCGCCGTAGCCGGTCGAGTAGCGAGGCCCCTCCGGGCTGTAGCGGATGCCTTTGGTCGGCTCGCGCGTGTCGATTGGGCTGGGATACATGATGGGAATATGCCCCGCCTTTGTCAGGGCCTGCGTCACGGCCGGACCGAAGCGCCCCTGTAGCCAGTCAGCCGTTGCTCGATGGCGCGCATACCTACCCCAGCCCGCGTAGGTGAAAGTTACGTCATACTGCATATCGAAGCCTTCGCTGACGTGGCAATCGACGTAGAGAATCGGGTCCAGTTGGCGGAGCAGCCCGATCATGGCGCGCGATTCGGGCGCATCTAATTTGCCGTAATCGCGGTTCAGGTCGATGTTGCGGGCGTTGGCATCCCGCCCCTTCTCGGCGGGCCCGCGCACATGCACGAAGTTCCACGGGCTCATTTGCTCATGGCCGTCAATGTTGTAGATCGGCACGAATACCAGATCAACGTGGTCCAACAGGTCGTCTTTGCCGCGTAGCGCAATGTCGCGCAACAGCATCAGGCCAGCATCCTTGCCGTCGATTTCGCCGGAGTGGATGCCGGCTTGCACCAGCACGACCGGCTTGACAGCGCCACCTTTGCGTGCACGCACGTACAGCAGGTCGCGGCCTTCACCAGTGCGACCAAATGTTTGCAACGTGAGTAGGGGCGAAGCGGCCGTAAGCCGTTCCAGCCAAGACCGAACTTCGGCGTAACGCGGCGTGGTCTGGAAGTTAGCCAACTCGGCCGGCGTGATCCAGGGATCATTTGGTTTAACGATCAATCGTTCGCTTTTACCAGACCAGGGCAAGACGGGCGGCAAAGTCAGAACATCCTGCGCCATCAGGTTCGGACAAGTTAAGCCCATCAACGCCATCCCAAGCGCTATCACACGACAAACGGTATTCAGCAATATCATCCTTCAAACAAAGCAGAAAAGGGTACGGGCAAACACGCCTGACCAACCAGGACCTAAGGGTCATCAGCATACTCGTGAGGCTGGTCAACTGCTTGCAAAGGTAGGCAGGGTCCAGATATTTGCATCAAAGTTGCATTTGATAACCCGGGTTGCTACTTCTGCTGCACCCGTTTCTTCCAGCAGTATGAGTCCTAATTCGGACGGTATTCGGCGTTGTCAACCACGCCACAAGGACACTATTACCCCAACTACTGGTAGTCGGGCCACCCTGCAGAATCCACCATATGACGCAGCCTAGATGAGCTTCGGGAGCAAGGAGCTCCGCACTCAGGTAGAAGCAGATCAGAACGCTTCTGCCCAACAAACCGGCGAAGCTGCCAGCGTGGATGTACACATCAAAAACCTCCTTTAATTCTACAACCGGGGTAGCGGGCGTTAGGAACGGAAACGGCTGTCCATCCGGCTCAATCCTGCCGCAACCTACCTATGCCGGGCCGTGCGAAATGGTGGTCGAGGAACGGAAGGCGGCCGGCGTGAGGCCCGTTTTGCTTTTAAACAAGCGCGTGAAATAGTGCGGATAGTTGAATCCGAGCTGGAAGGCGGCTTCGCTGACCGTAAGCGACGTACTGAGGAGCAACTGCTTGGCCCGTTCTATCAGCGCGTGGTGCAGGTGTTGCTGGGCCGTTTGGCCGGTGAGGGCGCGGAGCATGTCGCTCAGGTAGGCGGGCGAGACGTGCAGCGCTTCGGCAAACTGCTGCACCGTGGGCAGGGCCGGGTTGCCGGCCTGGGCAAAATGGGCCGTGAGCCGGTCCTCGAAGCGACTGAGCAGGTCGTGCTCGGCCCCGCGCCGGGTCAGGAACTGGCGGTGGTAAAACCGGTTGGCATACCCCAACAGCACCTCCAGCTGCGCCACCAGCAGGTCCTGGCTGAAGGCATCTAGGGCGTGCTCGTACTCGTGCCGCAGGCTGCCGAGCACGCCCTCGAGCAGGGCTTCTTCCTGGGCCGAGACGTGCAGGGCCTCGTGCACCTGGTAGGAGAAAAAGCCGTAGCCGCTCATTTTCTGGCCCAGCGGATACTTGCCCAGCAGGTCGGGGTGAAATACCAGGGCCCAACCGGTCATTTCCGAAATGTCGAGGCTCGCATCGGCCTGTACGACCTGGCCGGGGCCAGAAACGTGAGCAGGCCGCCGTGGAAATCGTAGGTCTGGCGGCCGTAGTACACCGTGCCCTTCAGGCCGCGCTTGAGGGCCACGGTGTAGAGCTGCGCCACTATGGGGGCAGGGAGGGTCTGCGCAGTAATCTCAGCCAGATTAATGAGCGTGAGCAAGGGGTGCGCCGGGTCGGGCAACCCGTAGTAGCGGGTGTATTCCGTGACGCTGTGCAGCACTTGAAAATCAGTAGCTTTCATCCGGTGAAGATACGGTAGACGACGTAGCCCGGGGCCCCGCCAGGCGATTCCCTGGCCCCGGCCCCGAACCAGGCCGCCGCTTAGGAGGCGTAGGCCGCGCCAGTGGTGCTGCCCACGGGCAGCACCGCGTCCAGCTCGGCTACCTCCTGGGGGCTGAGCACGAGCGCGGCCGCGGCCACGTTTTGCTCCAGGTACGTGCGGCGCTTGGTCCCGGGGATGGTCACAACGCCCTGGGCCAGCACCCAGGCCAGGGCCAGCTGGGCGGCCGTCACCTGCTTGCGTGCCGCCAGCTGCTGCAGCTTCTGCACCAGCGCCAGGTTTTTCTGGAAGTTCTCGCCCTGGTAGCGCGGCAGGTTCCGGCGGATGTCGGTGGGGGCGAAGTCCTCGAATTTGGTAATCTCTCCCGACAGGAACCCGCGGCCCAGCGGCGAGTACGCCACGAATCCGATGCCCAGCTGCCGGGCGGCTTGCAGCACCCCGTCTTCCTCCACGCCCCGGTCGAAGAGCGAATACTCGGTTTGCAGGGCCGTGATGGGGTGCACGGCGTGCCCCCGGCGCAGCACGTCGGCCGGCACTTCGGACAGGCCCAGGTAGCGCACTTTGCCTTCTTCCACCAGCCGGCTCATGGCACCCACCGTGTCTTCAATGGGCGTGGCGGGGTCGAGGCGGTGCAGGTATTAGAGGTCGATGTAGTCGGTCTGCAGGTTCTGCAAGGAGCGCTCCGCAGCTTTGCGCACGTACTCGGGCCGGCCGTTGTAGCCCCAGGTGAGCTGCTCGTGGTCGTCCACCTCGAAGCCAAATTTGGTAGCAATCGTGTACTGGTCGCGCCGGCCTGCCAGGGCTTTGGCCAGCAACCGCTCGTTGAGCAGCGGGCCGTAGAGGTCGGCTGTGTCCAGCAAGGTGACGCCCAGCTCGCGGGCCCGGTGGATGGTGGCAATGGCTTCGGCCTCGTCGGGTTGGCCGTACACGTCCGTGCCGGCCAGGGTCGTCATGCCCATGCAGCCCAGACCTTGGCTGGATACCTGCAGGCCCTGGCTGCCCAACGCTACTTGTTTGATGGTGTTCATGGGAAACGAGTATCAAGGTGAAAAAAAGGGTGGGGGTAGCGCAGGGCGCCCCACACCCCTCCGCTTAGCGGTGCGAAAGCCGCTTCTGCTTTACCCCACAAAGTTCGGGAGGGTACTACGGCCCGAAACCACACAAAACCCCGGATATCTAACACTAATCCCAGCCATGGTAGTCTGAACCGCTAGTCAGTTTGAATGCTTCTCCCAAGCCGACCCCATCCTAGCCGCCCTGCCCTTCGGCACCAAGTTCTACTTTCCTGAGAATCAGGCGGCCTAAGAGAGAAAAACCCTCTCTGCACTGGTTTGCCCTTAGCTAACAAAGCATTTGAAATTTACCTGCTCTCAAAAGTATCAATGGCTGCTGTGCCTCAACCACCATGATGTGGTTTACGGAACAGGCACACCTATAAGCGAACAGTTGAAATTCCGAAGCGCAAGGCCAGTGCTTTACCGGGAACCCATCAATTCAAACGCTTCGGAAGAATAGCTACGCTGGAAAAGGCTACAAACGCTCCTTTCGCTATTCGGACCATTTAACCAGACTGCTCGTTTTTGAGTCTTACCGAATAGAGTGACCTGCTTTCGGGCTAACCGCGCTTCCGTAACAAAACGCTTGCCGCATCGAGTCCAATTCAGGGCGTTGAACGCCCCAGACGACTGCTGCAGTTAAATGCGCAGGGCCGTCGCACCCAGCGTGAACCCTTTCTGGTCTTAGGTAGCTTTTCTTAACTGGCCCGCGCAAAAGCTTACTGGCTAAAGCGGTACTCCCTGCACATTTCTGGTGTGAATGGCTTCTTCGGTGCTGGGAACCAAATAGTCGCTTAACGTGGTGAGGGCGGTGGCTTGCACTTCCTCAATAAACGGCCGCAATTCTTGGTTGTACGCTTGAAACGCTAGGTCAAAATTGCCGTGGTGTTTTTCCAATGCATCGGCCACGGTTACGGCCCCATACAAGGCCAAGGATCCCCCCATGCCCGCTGCTGGGGACGCGCAATAGCCGGCGTCGCCCACCAACGCTACACGGCCCTTGGTCCAGGACGGCATCTTTATCTGACATAACTTATCGAAGTACGAAATGTCTGCCTGCTTAACTTCCGCCAGCAGTTCGGCGGTTCGCCAGCCGTGTCCGGAAAAGTGGTCCCGGACAATCTGCTGTTGCTGCTCGGCGTTCCGGTAGTCGTACGGGATTTCGTTTGGGGAAAAGAAACAAAAGACAATATCGGTCTTGCCGTGGTAGGCGTTCAGCATAATGAGCCGGCCCGGCGCATTGTACAATTGGGTGGTATTTTGCGGTATCAACGGGCGGTTGACGGTGGTGAGCGAAAAGTAGTGGCGCATAAAATGCGCGTAGTCGGCTTCGGGGCCGAACCACAATTGCCTGACTGCCGAATGCAACCCGTCGCAGCCGAAGACCAGGTCGAAGGTACGGGGCGCGCCCTGGTTAAAGGTCACGTGCATTGCGCTAGCGGTTTCGCGCAACGCGCTGATGCGGTTGTTGAACAGAAACTCCACCTGGTTTTGTACGGCCTCCAGTAACGCCGTCACGAGGGTGGCGCGCTCAATCTCCACGTCATCATCTGCGATGGGCACCCCCTCGTTCTGGAGCCACATCACGCCTGCCGTCACATCGTCGGCATTTTTAAAATCCCACCGCTCCAGGCGCAGTTGATGGGCTTGGAGCTGGGCAAAAATGCCCATCCGCTTCACGCTGGCCAGGGCCTCTCCCTGGATATTGAGTGCCGCCCCGCCCAGGCGAGGCCTGGGGGCTTGTTCCACCACCGTGACGTGGTAGCCTAATTTAGTCAGCCAATAAGCGGTGGCTAAGCCTGCGATGCTGGCGCCCGAGACGAGTGCTTTTTTTTCGTTTTCCGATTTCATTTTCCGATAATTTGGGGGCTGGTACAAGCCTGATTGCCCCACAAAATTCTCGGATGCGTCGGCCTTAGGCTAGAACAAACGCGACAATATCGGTGCCGACCGTTTGTTGCCAACGCGCGGCTTTGCGGGCGAAGGCCGCCGGGGTCGTGCCGCTGTAGCGTTTGAACTCCCGCCCCAGGTGGGATTGGTCGGCGTAACCGAACTCGTGCGCCAAGCCGGCGAGATTAGCGGTGGGGTGCAACCAGAGGCGGCGGACTTGTTCCACGCGCAGTCGCCCCGACACGTCTTTCACCGTATGGCCCACCGCTTGCTTGAACTTGCGCTCCAAGGTTCGCACCGTGGCCTGCGCCGCCGCCGCGACTAGGCTGACGGGCAGGGTACCGTTGGCCGCTCGCATTGCCCGGCCCGCTTGGCCGAGCAAACGGTTCTGAACCACCTGCGCTTGCGCCTGCTCGAAATACTGAGCCACCTGAGCCAGCGCTTCCGCCACGTTGCCCGCCTGAAGCCACTTCGCCAACGGCGCTTGCAACTGGGCGAGGGGATGCGTTAGTACGCGCACGCCTTCTTTACCAGGGAGCAGGCCGAGCAGCTCAAACACAGTCCAGGGAAAGCACTTGATACCCAGAAACTCTATTCGACTTTCAGCTTGAAAAAGCACGGGTTGCGGCAGCAGCCCCACCAAAAACGGCGAGGGCAGCAGCTGCCATCCGTCCGGGGTGGCCACGCGGCAGGTGCTGCCGAAATAAAAAATGATTTCGGCGTAGCCATCGGGTACTACCTGCCAGTGAGGGTGCTCTTCGTGGAAGTCTCGGCTCAGATACCAAAAGTCTTGGACAGTATCCCGTAATGCGTCGGGTGGGTCAACTTCTTGATGCTGCATGCAACAAAATAGGCGAATGCGCGGGGCCAGCTGCTTACGCGGTGTTCAGCTAACGCGGTTATTGATGTAGCGGCTTACCGGATAAAGATACTATTATCTTGGTGGCTCATTCAGGTTAGGGTGCGGTAGCGGTTGCAGCACTCCTTGGGTAGTTCAAACGCTACGTAGTTGCGCAACGGCCGGCTGGAAAACCGAAACGGCTTGCGCTGAGCTTAGCTCAGCGCAAGCCGTTTCGGTGATTTACTGTAACCTATCAACACAACACCTATGGCCGGTTCGCCAAAGCTACACGTGCTTTTCTCCGATGGGTAACGGCCAGCACTGGACCCACCAGCAAGTGGATGCGCCGGCCAGGGTGCAGGCGGACCAGCGCCACTTGGTCATCATCCCCTTACCGTGAATGACGAAAGCTGGCGCGCACTTCTTCGACGAAGATCTTGGGTAGTTCCCAGGCCGGAAAATGGCCGCCTTCCGGCAGCTCGTTATAGTAAACCAGGCTAGGGTAACGCTCCTGCACCCAGCGCCGACTGGTCTGATGAATGTCCCGGGGGAACTGGCTGAAGCCGACGGGTACCTGAATCGGGTGTTCTCTGAAAGTGCGCATACTCTGCCAATAGATGCGCGCCGAGGAGGCGGCCGTGCCCGTGAGCCAGTAGAGGGTAATGTTGTCGAGAATCGCATCGCGGCCAATCAACTCCTGCACGTTGCCGTCAGTGTATTTGGCCACCAGCTCATAAATCCAGGCCGCTTGGCCGACCGGGGAATCCGTGAGCCCGTAGCTGAGCGTCTGCGGACTCTGGATCTGCTCGGTCATGTAGCCGTTCTCGTTTTCGGCGAATGCCTTCAGCCGCTCCAGCGCCTGCTCCTCCTGCGCATCGCCCGCTGGCATGCCCGCAAAAATCGGAAACATATTGAAGTGGACGGCGCGTACGGCGGGGGGCCAATGCCGCCGAGCGCATTGGTGACGGCGTAGCCCCAATCACCACCCTGGGCAAAGAAGCTCTCGTAGCCGAGCCGGTGCATCAGCTCAACCCACGCCTGGGCGACCCGTTCCGGGGACCAGTCAGGCGTCGTGAGTTTCTCGGACAACCCAAAGTTGGGCATCGTCGGCAGGACGACGTGAAACGCATCCTTTGGGTCGCCGCCATGCGCCCGTGGATCAGCCAGCATCGGCGCGACTTTTAAGAATTCGATGACGGAACCCGGCCAGCCATGCGTGAGGACCAGGGGCACCGCGTCGGGTTCGGGTGAGCGTAGGTGGAGGAAATGAATGTCGAGTCCATCAATCCGCGTCCTTGAGGGCGACAGCGCATTCAGCCGGCCCTCGCAGGCGCGCCAGTCGTAACCATCGAGCCAGTAGGCACACAGCGCCTGCATCGTGGCCAGCGGTACGCCCTGGCTCCAGTCAGGCACCGTCTCGCGGTCCGGCCAGCGGGTGTGGGCCAGCCGCTGGCGTAAATCCGCGAGTGCGGCGTCCGGGAAGGCAAACGGATGGGGGTAGATAGTGGTGTCTAAGGGATGATTCATAGTGGGCAAAGGCTATAAATTGTCAGGCGAAGCGTAGGACGCGCACCTCGAAAGAAGAAATTGTCTGGGGTAGGTTTGACTAGGGGGCCTACTTACGCTCGGCTTCCGCCAGAAATGCCGCGAGTTCATCGTACCCGTACAACAGGGCCAACCCCTGAGGGGTCAGGCCCGTGTGGCTCTTCTGATCCAGGTAAGCACCGGCCTCAACCAGAGCCTGGGCCACATCCAGGTACCCATGCCACACCGCGTCGTGTAGGGCGGAGTAGCCGTTGTACGCCCCTTGCACCTGCAACCCGGCGGCCGGCGCATCCGGCCGCACGGTTTTTTGCGTCAGCAGCCGAACGATAGTGGCGTGGCCAAAATAGGTCGCGTCGTGGAGGGCCATGCCGCCCATCAGGCCAATCAGGCGCCGTGGGTCGGCCCCGGCGTTCAGCAGCAGACGGGCGATATCGACATGCCCTTCCCGCGCGGCGATGCCCAGGGGCGTGTAGTTGTCGTCCACACTACCAATCATGGGTACCTGCTCGTCCACCGGATAGTTTGCCGCAAGTAGCCGCTCGACTTCCCGGCTGTCGCCTGCTTTAACGGCGGCCACCAACTTCAGCCGGGCGACGGCATCGGCGTTTGCCTGCTGTTGCGCCTCCAGGCAACGTATAATTCCAGCGAGTCCATCGGCCCGGGCCATATCGAGGGCGGTCTGCCCCCAATGACTGACAATCGTCATCCGGGCACCGCGCTGCAGGAGCCGTTCGACCACCGCCTGCTGCTTATGCAGTACCGCGTCCATCAGCGGCGTGTTGCCCAGGATGGGGGTCTGCTGGTCGACGAAGGCCCCGTGGTCGAGTAGCAGCGCCACGACATCCGGGTTGCCCGCTTGCACCGCCTTATGGAGCGCGGTGGCTCCCATGCGCGGTTCAATCGCATGCACGCTCGCGCCCGCCGTTAGTAGGAGCTGAGATAGGTGAAACTCGCCACGGCCCGCCGCCAGCATGAGCGGCGTCAGGCCATCAGGGCCGGGCCGGTTGACGTCGGCGCGGGCACGTAGCTGCTCTAGCACAGCCGGCAGGTTGCCGGCTTGGATGGCGGCCTCCAGCGTCAGGGCCGTTGGTGGGTCAACCGGAAGGGCAGCCACGTCACCAGGGCCATCAGCGGGTTGGGAGCGGGGGGATGGGGAGGCGATTCCTGCTCTGGCATTCCCGCTAACGTCAGCACCTGACCACCCATCTGCTGGAGACGGGCCAGATACGTACGGGGCTCCAGTAATTGGTAGGGGAAATACAGTCCCGCCGGAACTGCGGGCTGGCCGTCCAGGCCGAGCAGCCGTTCCAGCAGCAGGGCGACGCCGAGGCCCGTTAAGGGCATTTGTCCCTGCGGATGCACCACCGCGTGCCGGGTGCGTAGCGGCTGACCTGCATGGTCTTCGCCGGCAAGGTCGATAAGTATCTCCGTGGACATCGGCCCACCCTGGCGGCGGGTAGAAGTGACGCCAAAGGCCAGCATAAACTGCACGTTCGGTGCACCGGTCGCCGTGGCTAGGCCGAGCACGTCATAAAAGGAGTACGTAGCGGCTTTTTGCTCGGTGCCATCCACGGCGCGAAAGGCAGTCTTAGCCTCATCGCCCACTTGCCAGACAAAGGCCCCATCACGCCGAACAAGCGCTGCGGGCATGATCGTGGTTTGGCGCTCAAAATCAGCATAGGCGGCTGGGCCGGAAACGTCTTGTTCATCCAGCAGCGCCCCAATCGTGATGGTGTGGAGTCGGCCGAACGCCCGGGCGAATTCCAGCGTGGGGACCGTAGTAGCACCGACCAGCCATTCCGTACCCAGGACAACGGGGGCCGCCCGCGGCTGGTGCATATAGGCTGCTACCTCGGGGCCCATTTCGAAAACGCCTGCCGAAATGCTCAGGTGCGGGATACCGTGGGCTTGGGCAAACCGCAGCGTGGCCAACTGGTGGTCCGTAAACAGGACCACCACGGCACTGACGAGTCGTTGCCCCAGGCCTAAGTCTTCAGCCGCAAGATTCAGCGCAATACCTTCGGCGCTGGGTATCTCGGCCGCAGCTTCCTGCGCTTTGGCCAGGTCACGGCCCCCAAGTAGCAAGGGTACCTCGGGATGGGCGTCATGCAGGAGGCGGGCGACCCAGCGGCCAACCGTGCCGGAGCCGCCCACCAGGAGAACGGGGTGTTGTGTCATGAAGATGCAGGAGGTTAGTGCGTATTTTTGGCAAACATAAGCTACCAAACGTAAGTTACCAAAAGTAGGTTACGTTTGGTAGCTTTACAAACGGACCTTGCAAGCAGACATCCTGATTATGACGCACTCTTCGGACGCAGCAGCACCTAAACGATCTGGTGGCAGACTATCTAAGGCAGAGCGCCGGCGCCAATTGCTTGACACGGCGCTTAGTATCATTCGTGAAGAAGGTGCTGACCGCCTAACCCTGGGTCATTTAGCAGCCCGGGCCGGCGTGTCGAAGCCCATCACGTACGAACACTTCAGCACGCGTTCGGGGCTCTTGACTGCGCTCTATAAGTTCCTGGATGAGCAGCAACTGCAGGCTTTGCAGGAAGCGCTGTTGAGCGTGCAGCAGCATGTAAAGGATACAGCGGACGTGCTTGCCACCGCCTATATTCATTGTTCAGTAGACACGGGAGGCGAATGGCACGCGGTCAGGGCGGCCTTGTCGGGCAGCGAAGAAATGGGCGTGGTGCAGCAGGAGTTACTGGCCGGCTACGTTGAGTTGTTTAGCACTACCCTGGCTCCCCACAGCTCGTTATCTCCCGCTGCGCTTCATCGGTGCTGCGTCGGGCTGGTGGGTGCCGGGGAGGCCCTCTCCGTCCTGATGCTGAGTGGGCAATGCAGTGAGCGGGAAGCGGCCACGACCTTCTCCTCCTTAATTCAGGGTGGCCTGCTCCTATCTTCGTCTCATCGTTAAACGCAGATATAGTGGCGGCAAGCCCAGGTGCGACCTTTGGACCAACCCTTTAACCAAGGTAACTACTAGTCTATCCGGTAAGTCAAGTTATGATAACGGCCAGCTGGAAAATAGTGGCTTAAACGACCGTTTTTGTGAACTATAGTAGTCTATTCGCTTACTCGCTTAACGGTATTCCGATCGGCTTTCTAGAATATTAAAGAACCACAATTATAAGCTGAACAATCCAGACAATAAACTTTGCTGCTTGTATTTTTTGCAGGTAGCTTTGCATACCTCTTGGTGGTTTGCACCCCTGAACTCGCGCCCCTCTACTTATCACACCTCTTCCAGCATCGCACGCATTCGGAAAATCCGAGTGTGCTTTCTGCTGCTTTTTAGGTGACTTAATGATACTAGCGCCACTCTACCTTTTTCCTATACTGTTCTAGCTTTTGTAAGCAGGACATCCTCCCTCGCTCTTTGATTATCTGCCTTTGGCGATGGATTTGTACGCCTAGTCGGCCACCATTAGTTTCCTATACAATTTACCGAGCAGGTACTACCCGCATATCCGTGCGCCCGGGGTACTGGTGTCTTCTATCTACTTCCTTCATATGCTCACTTCGTCCAGTACGTTGAAAACCAGTGTGCTCATTGCTCTTGCAACACTCTTTACTCTTTCAGCAAAAGCCCAACAGGAGGTTTCGGTCGACCAGTTCACGGGCACCGCTTCGGTGAGCATCCCGTTAACGGCCGCTACGATTCAGGGTGTTACCGTTCCTATTGGTCTTACTTATACCGCCACCGGTCTGCAGGCCGATGATCAGGGGGGCATAGTAGGTGTTGGCTGGTCCCTCTCCGGCGTGCCGCATCTAAGTCGGGAGGTTCGGGGCTTACGGCTGGGGCGTTCTTGGCAGCAAAAACGTCATGCTGTTGTTAATGATGATTTCGAACATGGAGATCATACCTGGGATGCATTGTTTAATCAAATAACAACCCCGTTTTGGTAGCATTATTCAGAAAATCGCCCACCGAGAAAAGACTTTCTAAGTTCTTCTCAACTATAAGTTGGATCCCCATGATTGGGTTCTCGGTAATAATATTGTTCTATTTTTTAACCTATACACGCCCTGTATATAGCCAGTATTCTGGTATTAGGGCACCTGCGGTAGCGTCAGATTATGCATTTTTGAATTTCATAGGTATCGTAATAATACTACTCGCTCCATTTATTGGTGGAGCATGGCTAGTTGCATTAATTATTACAAAACTTAGAAGAATACGATTAGGCTGGTTCAATATATTGACTTTTATAGTTGGATTTGCTTTGATTTTTTTGATAAACAAACTTTGCACAACTTATATGTATTGGTTTATGGGTTAATTAATATCTGACACCCCTAGGCACAGTATGTGATTTTACTAAATCAGCAATGTTTAAGCATCTTTCTATTATAAATAAATTGGTCATAGGTTTGACTTACTTTCACGCTTATGATCTTCAGGCCCAATCTGTCCCGCCGCTCACCCTCGGCTATGGCCCTACCATCCAACTGCCTACCGGGGCTGATGTTAACGACATAGCCGTAGCGGACCTGGACCACGACGGACGGCCCGACCTGGCCATTCCCGAGCGGGCGCTGGATACGCTGGCCATTTTCGTGCAGACAGCCAGCGGTGGCTTTCCCGCCAAGGCCTCGGCGCGCTACTTCTTCAGCCGGGGCCCGCACACCATTGTCCCGCTGGCCCTGAACGGCTACGGTGCGTCCGGCTCCCCGGTGCCCGTCGCCGATGATCTGGTCCTGGGGGCCCGGCAGTCAATTCAGCTGTATCTGCTGGACAATATGGGTACCGCGCCCGGACAGCTGTCCCTGGTGGCGCGCCCTGCGTTGCGCTGGGGTCCCCTCGGTGGCAGCCCACCCACTGACCCGCGTCTGCTGACGGCCCCGCTCAACGGCGATGATTACCCCGATATTGCCTACTTATACAATCCCATCGGCACGGTGCAGGCCGGGCTCGGCGGCAACGGAATTCTATTTCGCAATACTCCGCCCGACAACATTGCGTCTCCGCTGTTCTACCAGGCTCCCTTTCGCCCGGTGGATGCCAGCCTGGCCTGCATGTACGTGCCCGACGCATACAACGCCCTGCTGGCTTCGCCCACGACTAACGAAATCATTATTGTATCCACGACCGGGAAAAGCCAGCCGAGCAACGGGTGGTGGACCTCCGGGTACCAGCGCAAAACGGCTTCGGGCGGTACGCGCCCCGTGGCCGCGGCCGGGGCCGACGTCGACGGCGACGGCGATGCCGACTTGGTGGCCGCCCACGAAACCAACCCCAACGTCGTCATCCGGCTGCGGGAACCGAACCCCGTCACCCCGTACGATCTGTTGTTTCCTACCCAGCTTACTTACCCGCTGCTCGGCGCCCCGCGGCAGGTCATTTTGCAGGATATGAACGGCGACAACCGCCCTGACCTGCTGGTGCTGCTCACTACAGGGCTGGTGCAGGTATTCCGCAACACAGGCCAGAGCGGACAGGCCTTGTTTGATGCCCCTATTCTGTTAGCCACGGGCAGCCGCCCAGCGTATCTGCGCCTGGCCGATATCAACGCCGATGGGCAGCTCGATCTGGCTGTGGCCTGCCCCGGCGACAACACGGTGCATCTATTCTACAACCAAAGCGTGGTGCTGTCTGCTCAAGCAGCTAAGAGCAAGCAGCTGGCCACGGTCTACCCCAATCCGGCCCATACGACCTTGCAGCTTCGCTCCACAACCGGAAGCCCGATCCACGCTGCAATCTTGCTCGATGCGCTGGGCCGCCCGGTTCGGCAGTGGGATGCACCAGCGACGAGCCTGAATGTGGCAGACGTACCGCGGGGCCTGTACCTGTTGCAGCTACAGGTAGGAACCACTAAGACTATGCACCGGATAGTACTGGAATAAACCAGAGCTACGCTAGTCGCGCGAGCTACCCATAACCTCCACCCATCCTCGTATTACTTGGTTGGTAGCCGGTTGGCGCAAGGTGTAGTAATAGATGCCGGCCGGTACGTCTCCCCACTCATTGTGGTAGATATCGGCAGTATACACTTGTTTCCCCCAGCGGTTGAACACCACCAACGACCATTCACCCACTAAGCCCTGAGGCGCAAACCGGTCATTTCTCTGGTCACCGTTCGGCGTGACGACATTCGGGATAAGCCAGCAGCGCCGGGCCTCAATGCGTCGGCTGGCTGTCTGAATTCCGCAGCTGTTGCGGCGCTCTACCGAGTATGTGCCTGCCGCCTGCACCAGTAGCGTGGCCCCGGTAGAACCATCCGACCACCGGTACGTGGTGCCTGCCTGGTCCGGTGGACCAGGTAATCGTAAAGTCAGCGTTTGTCCCTCACAAAGCGTGGTATCGGCTCCCAACGAGAGCGGCGGATTACCGGGCAGGAGCTGCACGGTGTGCCGGGCCTCACTGCTGCAGTCCCCGGAGTATGATACGCGGACCGAATACGTGCCTGGCTGGCTGACCACGAGCTCCGGCCCCGTGGCCCCCGTATTCCAACGGTAGGCAGTGGCCGAGGCATCCCGGGCGGAAAGCGTTGTCGTAGCTCCCGGGCACAACAGGGAGTTGCCCGTAATAGAAGCGACCGGAGCCAGGACCGAGTAGTTTGCCGTAGCGGTGCACCCCGCGGGAAAGGTTGCCGTTACCTGGTAAGTTCCGGTCTGCGTGGCGGTTATGCCATCCGTCGTAGCCCCGGTGCTCCAGCGGAAAGCCGTGGCTCCCGGTGCCAAAGCCATCAGCAGCGCCGGACTGCTTGGGCTAACGCAAGAGGCAGCCGGGCCATTGATAGTCACCGTTGGCAGCACGATGGTGACGCGGCGCGTTACGCTGCAGCCCGCCCCGTAGGAAGCCGTCAGCTCATAAACGCCGGCTTGGGTGACCTCCAGCGTGGAAAGCGGCGAGCCGGTACTCCAGAGCAGGGAAGATGCTCCCGGCGCGGAAGCCGTCAGGCGAACTATACCGCCCGGACACAGCAACGTGTCGCCAAGAATCTGCACCACGGGCTGAAGGGCGCGGACCTGATGCGTGGCCGTGGCGGTAGCCCCGCCGGGGAAGGTAGCCGTAACGGTATAGCTGCCCGGTTGGATGACGGTAATGGAGGCCGTGGTAGCTCCCGTGTTCCAGACGTAGGTGGCCGCCGGCGCAGAAGGCAACGCCTGTAACTGTAATTGGCCCCCGGCGCAAATTTCCGTGCCCCCGCCAATGCGCACAGTTGAAGCCTCGCCCAGGCGGGCCAAAAAACCCGTGACCCTGTCCGTGGGTGTGCCCAAGGGGGCAGCGTACCAAAGCTGACCGGGGTGAACAAGTATCCGCCTACGTACACATCAGTACCGATAATGGCCAAGGCGTTTCCCCGGTCATTGTTGGGACTGCCGGCCCACTGGGCCCAGGCAAAACCGGCCGTCGCTCCCTGGTCGTCTAGTTGAGCCACGTAAATATCCCCCGAGTCGAAATTGCTCGCATTGAGCAGCGTAGTAGTGCCAAACGAGATTGAAGGACTCCCAAAAGAGCCGGTTATGCAGACGCCGTTGCCGTGCAGTACTAACGCCGATACGCTTTCATGACGCTGTCTGCCTGGGCCAGCAATCGACTGCACCCACACAAAGCGACCGGTAGCTCCCGCATCGGTGAGCTTGGCCACAAAGCCGTCAAAGCCGGTGCCTCCCTGGTTGGCTAGGGAAAGCGGACCAAACCGTATGAGCGAGCCGGTAAAAAAGCCCCCGACATATACACTCGTTCCTTGTACGGCCAGGTTAAGGCCAGACTCGTCCCCGTTGCTTCCCGCTGCCTGGACCCAGGTAAAGGTGCTGGATGGGCCGGCATCGGTCAGTTTAGCGACGAATACGTCTGTCTGACCAACACCGGACAGCACGGTGGAACCGAAGGCTACCGCCTCCTGCCCAAAGGTTCCAGTCAGGTACAGGCTGTTGCCCTGCACGGCCAGTGCCTGCACGGCTTCACTACCCCGGCCCCCGATGCGTTGCGCCCACACCACCCAGGCCGTGGTGCCAGTATCCTCAAGCTTGGCCACATACCCATCCGTCCGGGACCCTGCGCTAGGATTTGTCAGCGTTAGCGTACCAAAAGTGGCGGTGGGGCTCAGATAATGCCCGCCAACATATACGCTCGTGCCGCTGACGGCCAACGAAGTGGCAATATCACTGTATCCACCACCAAATTGCTGCACCCAGGCGAATGTGCTGGACGAGCCGGCGTCAACTAGCTTGGCGACGAAGCCATCATCACTGCCGATATTGCTAGTGAGCCGTGAGGAGCCAAATTGAGCCCCATCACTCGAAAATTTCCCCGCAATATAAACGTTGGCACCACTGACGGTTATGGCCATAGGGGTGTCAGAATCCGTACCGCCTGCTCGCTGAACCCACAGAAACTGGTTGGCGACCGGACTCCACTTGGCGACAAAAATGTCGCCTTCCCCAGCGCTGACCAGGGTGACCCCGGCCAACTGCAGGGTGCCATAGAAGGTACCTGTCAGAAACACTTCTCCGTTGGCAGTGACAGCCGATTCGATATATGAGGTAGAAGGTGCTTGGCTCAGAGCGAAGGCTGCTTGCCAGGCCGGTGCCTGGGCGTAAGCACCTCGTAGGCCGACAAGAAAAAAAAGGAGGAGTAAAGTGCTTCTTTTCAAACAGCTAGGAAGCGACGATGACTGAGCGGGAAAAAGGAAAAAGTAAGCCAAAGCGTATAATTATAAACTACCAGTTTAAGACTCGCCGGTGCAGAGGAAGAAGAGTAGTAGAAGACCGTATAGCGCCTTGTAACAGGGCCCAGTCAAAAATACTTCTAACTGATGAGTTGACGGCGAGTGGCTTACGGTGCAAGGAAGTAATGTCGAGCAAAATACTGATGTAGGAGGGCCTTTATCGGCTCGAATGCCCCATTTTCGCTTTTCGGACCGTTTGGTTAAACACATTTGAGAGCGATATACGCCTTCCTATTCTTTTTCTTTCGTTACGCGTACTGCGCCTGTTCGCTAAGTCCAATATACCTCACTTGACTACCTAGACTGTGCTCTGCTAGAACGCTTAAACGCCGTTTATTCGGGGTTTTCTTTTGGTGTGCGCGTATCTACAATTCCTGCAGCTCTTTGGGCCACTCGTCTGCTGGAGTAAGCGCAAATAGGACGGCCGCCGACATAACGTCCCGCCGAATCACAGTTAACGCGGTGGGGTGGTCAATGAAGTACCGCTCAGTCACATAGTCGGCTGCTTTTTTCGGCCCATTGGTTCGGCAATGCGGTGGGCCAGCTCCATGCGCTCCGGCTCTTTCCCAAAGCCGGCAGTTATTTCCAGCAGGGTAGCTGTATGGGTTCGCCCGACCATGCTGGCCGAGACGAGAAGTCGAGCGTTAGATTTCATACGGTTGCTTGCTGCAGCGCAAGCGCTAGTAGAAGAGTCTAGCGAAAGTGCGTTGGGCAGGATAGATTCATCTTACTACTTACTCTAACACGACACGGCCCACACGCAGCAGTCGACCCACGCTCATGAGTACGCCCGGCACCTTAGCCCACTAAGGCATACTATTGGAAGCTTTGTAGTCGTTCTGACAGTAGAGGCCCATACGGGTAAGATAGAAAAAGCCTGCTGTTTCATCAGTACAGCAGGTTGTTCCGTAATTTATATAATATTTTATATATTATATCAACAGTTATGGTACGAAATACAGCACGAGTAGCAGAGCTTCGCAAGTCTACCGCGACAGTTCATTTTCCTGGCTTAAATGCCTTTCGCTTTGTGGCTGCTACCGTCGTAGTATTGGTTCATATCGCCTTGGTGCAGAAAGAACTCCGAATCAGTTCCTTCCTTGTTCCCATACCCCAGAGTGTAGGCGGCCTGGCTGTCACCTTCTTCTTTGTGTTGTCGGGCTTCCTAATCACCTATCTGCTCTTACACGAGAGGGCGGCGAGTGGCACGGTGGACGTTGGAAAGTTCTACTGGCGGCGCATTCTGCGCATCTGGCCGCTCTACTACCTCATTTTATTTCTAGCCTTTGTTTTTCTGAATAATCGGGCGCTTCTGCCTAGCATTGCTGACCCTGCAGTGTACAAGCAAGCCCCAACCAACATTGCGCTGTACTTAGTGCTGCTACCCTCATTAGCTTTCACCTACAACATGCAAATCCTGTATGCCAACCAGCTCTGGTCGGTAGGCGTGGAAGAGCAATTTTATCTGGTGTGGCCTCTGTTTATGAAGCGCCTGGGCAGAAGTGGCCAGTTCTATAGCATGCTGGCTTTGGTTGTCGGCTTCGTGCTGGTTCGCAATGGGACGGCTCTGCTCATTTGGTTTTTGCCAGAGTATGACCAGGTGCTTTATCGATTTATTGCCCTGCTGACCATTACCCGGATTGACTGTATGGCCATTGGCGGCCTGGGCGCCTACGCGCTCTACTACCATCCGCAGTGGGTACACCGGTTTATATCGAGCGTTTACGTGGATATCGTAGTCCTCATAACCGTTCTGGTACTGGCCTCGCGGGATACCTTTATCCCCTACATACACCACGAGTTCTATAGTGTGCTGTTTTGCTACGTTATCTTGAGCGGCTCCTGTAAGCCCGGATCCATTCTGCAGCTTAAGGGAAAGACCTGGGACTGGCTTGGCAAACTGTCCTATGGCATTTATATGTGGCATATGGCCGTTATTGCTCTAGCACAATTCGCCATCAAGACATTCGCTATTACGCAACATGCTACCATTAATTGGATGCTGTACACCTCGGTAGTGCCGGCCACTATCCTAGTTTCTTGGTTGTCTTACCAATTCATCGAGCAGCCATTTTTAAAAATAAAGTCCCGCTTTGTGGTTGTAAAAAGTTGTGCTGCATAGCGCACACTATAGTCATAGTGGCGACCATAAGAATACAAATGCCCTGGCCAGAATAACCAGGGCATTTGTATGGTGAAGGATACTCATCCATAGCGCGACACGGCGCCGATCAGAAATAAGGAAATGAGAGCAACAGGGCCAACGCTACTTGGTCGCTTACACTCCGGTTCGGTTTGTAGGCTTGGGGCCGGTAGGGTCGCCTTTTCTTAGGCAACATACCTCGGGAGTTTACTCAACCCTGATACGCGAGGCTGGCTAGCTCTTCCTCTTATGGTACCGGCGTTGGAGCTAGCCGCACAGGCGCTGCTAGTTCTACTTATGCCGGCTGGCCGTCCTTCTCGTCATCCTCCTGTGGCCCATCCAGAACGGTCTGCCACTCCACCCAACCGAGCGGGAATGGGGGCCTGTGGCTTGATAAAATTCAAAAGCGGAGCAGTAGCTTTTTCATAGTCAGGTTATAACAGGGTGCCAAATTTCTTCAACAAGAAACCTCCTGCCTGCGTCGGGACCTTACCCGCACGCCCAGGCCCGGGCGGCCGACAAATCCTGGAAGGAGCGCAGCTCGAAGGGCAGCTGCTGCTCGGCCGTTTCCTGGGCCTGACCGATTAAGAGTTTGTTGAGTGGGTCAATTGCCTCGATGCGGGCAAACCGCTTGACTCCAGCCCGAACCAATTCGGGCAGCACTTCCACACCAATCCACTCCAGGTCGATTGGGCGTACCGGGCCCAGCAGCCGGTCGTCGGCAATCCAGCCGGAGATGCCGTGCTGCTGGGCCAGCGCTACGCATTCCAGCGTGGACTGGCGCAAGAGCGCGCTGCTGACAAAACCTTTCCACTGAGCTTCGATGGCCCGGGAGCTGCCCTCGTGTAAGAATAGCTGTAAATGAGGATAGGAAGCGAGCAGCAGCATAAAGTTGATTCGTGGGAAAAGGACGCTGGTATCCGTAACCCAATACCGGCTCCTTTGTTAACGGCGGCAAAGGTATAGCTTATGCCGGCAAGCGCTATAATGAAGTTACCCAAGCCTTTCTGCCCGTCTAGGTACAGCATTGCCAGCCAGTACAGCAGGTCCGCAAGCCTAGCTTACTGCCCGGACGTACTGCGTATTCCCTGAAACGAAAGCAGCCCCTAACGCCATGTTGACTGCTTTAGCTGGCCGCAACCGGCCGTCGGGTGAGCAGCACCAAGCCCAGGCTGTAGACCACGACCACGCTCAACAGCAGCTTGCCCAAGCCGCGCCAGGCGGTAGGCAGTTCGGGCGTGCTGGTGAACGTGTGCCGGGGCTCCCGGGCGTAGTCGGCGTGGGTGAATTCGACTTTGCGGAAGAGAAACGGGTAGTAAAAGGCCCGCAGCGAATCGTGGTAGCGGGTGACGCTGCGCTGAAAGGCCAGGTGGGTGGGCAGGTCGGAGCCGGCCAGGGCATTGAGGCTGCTTTGGGCGTTGATGGCCGGGGAAAGCAGGTTGAGCTTCTCCACCAAATCGTAGCGCTGCTGCAGGCCAGTGGCGTAGGCGGCCGCCTCCCGGGCCACGGCCTGGTCGCCGAGGTGCTGGAAGGCATAGTACCAGCGCCACACAAACCGCTCCCGGATGGTGGCCGTGTCGCGCCACTGCGGGTAGAGGGCAAAAAAACGGTTCATGGTCTGGGTTTTGGGCCGGTCCCAGCCGGCGTGGATTTCCTCCCGCTGCTTTATCGTCAGCTCAATACCCTGGGGTACGGGCCGGGCGGCGGCTACGCCCAGGTTGAGCAGGCTAGGCACCAGCACGACCAGCAGCAGCCACGCGCCCAGCAAAGCCACCGCATTCACGGCCGAAGAACGGTGCAGCGCCGTGACAACCAACACCACCCCAAACCAGAACAGGCAGTAGAGCGTGGTCAAAGCCAGCCAACTCAGCACGCGGCCATCCAGCGGCACTTGGGCCCACCCCATGCCCACCACCGAGAGCAGCCCGGCCAGCCCCAGCACCAGCGCGGTACGGAAGGCCAGCTTAGCCCCGATAACCGTGGCGGGCCGAATGGGCTGGGCCAGCAGCAAGGTCAGAATTCCTTCCTCGCGCTCAGCAGACAGCAAGTTGAAGCTCAGGGCAATGATGAGCAGCGGTAGCAGGTACACCAGCACGAAGGCCAGGTCGAAGTTGCCGCTGAGCGTCTTCATCGGGTTGGTGTTGTCGGCGGCGTAGAGCTGGTTGTGCAAGCCCAGCAGGCGCAGCTTCACGTAGCTTGGGTTTACGTCGCGCAGGCCCAGGGAAAGAGCTGCCCAGGCATCCGGATGGTGCACGGCGAAGGTGGTGTGGTAGTAGCCGATGTCGCCGGCGTCGGCGGGACCGGGAAACTTCACCTGCAGCTCCTCCACGTTGCGGCGGGTCAGCTCGGGCAGGGTGGCCAGGTGCTGGCGCTGCCGCTCAATTTCGGTGGTACCGTAGTAGATGCTGTAGAGGCCCGTAGCCAGCAGCAGGCTGCACAAGAGCACCAGCCCTTTGGCCGCGCGAAAGTGCCGCCACTCGTAGGAAAACAGAATTCGAAATACGCGCATCAGATTAAGCAACAGTCGTTTTGGAAATCAGCCGCAAGCCCAGCCAGCTCAAGCCCCCGGCCCAGAGCAACAGGGCGGCTACCGGCAGCAGCAGGCGGGGCAAGGCCCAGCTCAGCGGTGGCGCCTGGTAACTGAACACCGGCAGCTCCTGCCAGGTATGGGCATCCAGGCGCCGCTCCTTATCGCCGTAACCCATGCCGGCCTGCAAGTGGTTGAGGCGCTGCACTAGGCCGTAGCGGTAAGCTTCGGCGGCTTGCTGGAAGTGCACGTAGTGGGCAAAGTCGGAGCCGGCCAGGCCCATCGACAAAGGCCGCATGGCCTGGTAGGGATTCAGCAGACCGGCCCAGTCCGACAGGCGGTTTTGCTTTTCGTACGTGGCATTCAGGGCCGCGAAATGCTGCTGGTACACCCGGGCCGAGTACTCTTCCCCGGCCGCCATTTGCAGGCCCGCCACGCTCACGGGCAGCTTTTCCTCGGAGTCCACGCCGTATTTTTTTAGCAAGCCAGCTTTGAGCTCGGCGGCGCGCTTGTCCTGCGGGTCGTGGCCGTTGACGCCGTGCTGGGCCTGCTCGTGCACCTCGGCGTCGAGCTGGGCTTTGGTGATGGTGGGGTAGAGCGAGGCGCCCAGGTTGGCCGTGGCTTTGGGCAGAATAATGCCGCCCAGAATCCAGAGGCCGAGTAACGTGACCAAGGCCGCCCGGGAACTGGCCTGCCGGGCCGACACGACCACCGAGCCCACTACAAACAGGAAGAAATACAGCGCGTAGCTAAGCCCAAACAAGGCCAAGCGGGCCAGCAGGTCGGCATTGGAGGCAAACTCCTCGCCCGTAAACAGCAGGGCGGCCGCCAGCAGCAGCGCCGGGGCCACCACCAGCGCCACGGCCTGGCTGTAGCCCCGGATTTTGCCCCAGGCCACCTGCCGCAGCGTGATGCCCTGGCTGAGCAGCAGCTTAAGCGTACCGGTTTCGCGCTCCTGGGTGAAGGCCCCGAAGCAGAGGAAGATGATGAGCAAGGGCACCAGCAGCTGCAGCACGAAGGCCACGGTCATTTCCCCGAACCGAATCAGGGAGCCCGACTGCTGGGCCTGGCTGAAGTTGACGCTGTTTTGCTGGTGAGCCTCCAGATACACGGCGCTGCCGGTAAACGAGTCCACGCCGGAGTCGAGCAAACTCAGGCCCGACTTGGGCCGGAAGGCAAACGAGCCGTAGTGGGCTACCCGGTGCGGGTGCCGGGCGGGCTGGTTGCGAAACTGGTCATTCACGGTTTGCTGGGCCAGGTGCCGTTCCTGCTGCAGGGTGCGGAAGGAGGCCCGGCCCACCAGCGTGGCCGCTAGCAGCAGGGCCAGCACCAGCGCGCTCAGCACCACGAAGCGCCGGTCGCGCAGGGTACTGACGAATTCTTTCTGGGCAATACTTTGAATCATCGGGGCGGGGCTAGTTCATGTAGGTGAGGTAGAGCTGCTCCAGCTCCTGGGCGTTGAGGGCAGTAGTGGCACGCACGTCTACCAGCTCGCCCTCGCGCATAATGCCCACGCGGGTGCCCACTTCCTTGGCCCGGAAAATGTCGTGGGTGGCCATGAGCACGGCCGTGCCCTGTGCGCTGAGGCGGCGTAGCAGTTCCGAGAATTCGTTGGAGGCTTTCGGGTCGAGGCCGGAGGTGGGCTCATCGAGCAGCAGCACCTGGGCGTGCTTGGCTACGGCAATGGCAATGCCCACTTTCTGGCGCATGCCCTTGGAATAGGTGCCCACCCGCCGCCGGGCTGCTTCGGCCGGCAGGCCCGAGTCGGTGAGGTAGTCGAGCAGCTCTTTCTCCCGATACTTAAAGCCCGCCAGGCTGCTGAACAAAGCCAGATTTTCCTGGCCCGTCAGGTGGGGGTAGAGCATCACGTTTTCCGGGATATAAGCCAGGTGCTTCTTGATTTCGAGCGAATTAGCCGCTACTTCCAGCCCATTCACAAAGGCCGCGCCCGAGGTGGGCTGCACAAAGCCCAGAAACAGGTTGATGGTCGTGGACTTGCCCGCGCCGTTCTGGCCCAGCAGGCAGAATATTTCGCCCGGGGCAATCTGCAGATTCAGCCCGCGCAGGGCCAGCTTGTCCGGGTACTGCTTGCGCAGCTCCCGGGCTTCGAGAAGGTAGGACATAAGAAAGGAATGGGGAATGAGAAAAGTCGTCAATCAAGCTGCGTAAAGCAGGCACCAGAGAGGCAGATGATTGGCTCTAAAAGCTGTAGCCCACGGTAGCCATGTAGTTGCGGGGGGCGCCGGGGCTGGCCCGGAAGAAGTCGTAACCACCCACGAAGTAGTACTTATCCAGCAGGTTGTTCACGTTCAGGTGAAAGTTGAACTTGCCGGTGGTGTAGAACAAGGCCGCGTCCAGCACCGTGTAACTCGGCCAGTGCGCCCAGTACAGCTCCCCGGTAGTGGTGTTTACTACTTGGTTTTCGGTGCGGCGGCGGCTGACGTAGTTGCCCCCCACGGCCACCCCGAGTCCGCGCAAGGCGGGCAGGACGAAGGTGTATTTGGTCCACAGGCCGGCCGAGTGCTTGGGCGCGTTGGCCAGGGGCTGCCCGTTCTCTACGGCCAGATCAGCCTCCAGCACTTCGGAGTGGTTGAAGGCGTAAGTGGCGTTCAAGCTCAGATTCGCCAGAATGTTGCCCACCAGTTCCACTTCGGCCCCGCGGGAGCGGGCCTGCCCATTCTGCCGGTACACGGGCGCCCCATCGGGAGTTAGCGCCCCGGTGCTTACCAGCTGGTTGCGCTTGATAATCTGGTAGATGGCTACCGTGCCCAGCAGGCCCTTGTTGAAAAATTCGCCCTTCAGACCAGTTTCAAGCTGGTAGCTGGTTTCGGGGTCGAAGGCGGTGCTGCGGCCGTAGCGCTCGGGAAAGCGGATGTACTCGGGCTTGAGCGGCCGGAAGCCCGCGCTATAGGAGGCAAAGTAGTTCAGGTTGTCGCGCAGGGCGTAGGTCAGGCCGGCGCGGGGCAGCAGCTGACGCTGCTGAATGTTCTGGGAACCGTCGCCGTAGTCCCGCTCGTCGGCAAACAGCTCGTAGCGGGCCCCTAGCAGCAACCCCAGACGGGAGGTTACGTCAATCTGGTCCTGCACGTAGAGGCCGGTGGTGTGGTACACCGAGTTGATGTAGTCAATGAAAAACTGGGGCAGGGGCCGGCGGATGTACTTGGTCGGGTCCTGAATTTCGTAGAGCGGCTTTTTCAGATCAAACGTGAGCGGGGTTGCCACGCCGTTCACCGTCTTCTGCCGGGCCTCAAACATGGTGCTCTGCGGGTCGGTGTTGTAGCGGATATAGTCCACGCCCGCCACCACTTTGTGCTGCACCGAGCCCGTGGCGCGGTTCAGGGCAAAGTAGGCGGCCAAGTTCTTGGTGTATTCCTCGGCGCGCCGGTCGAAGTAGCGCAGGTTCATCACCGTGTTGGCCGGCGCGTCGGCGTACGTGTTCAGGGTGCGGTGCTCACTCAGGTCTTCGTGGTAGGTGAAGTCGAGGTAGGAGGCATTAAAGGAAAGCCAGTCGGTAAACTTGTGGTTGAGCGAGGCGTTGAGGTAATAGGTGCTGGTGCGGAAATAGTCGCTGGGCTGGCTCAAGGTAAAGGAGCGGGGCAGGGCAAACAGCTCACCGCCCCGGATGGGCAGGCCCCGGTCCAGGTAGCCGTCGATGTGGGTGTAAACCAGCTCGGCATTAATCGTCGTTTTATCCGTCGGCAGGAAGGTCACCGTGGGCGCTACCATCAGGGAGCGGGTATCGTTTACCGACCGGAACGTATTTGATTTCTCAAACCCCGTATTGAAGCGGTAGAGCACGTTTTTGCGCTCATTGAGCGGACCCGTCAGGTCGGCCGTGGCCCGCATCGTGTTGAAAGAGCCGGTAGAGAAAGTCAACGCCTGCCGGGCCACGTCCAGGGGCTTTTTGGTCACCATGTTTACCGTGCCGCCGGGGTTGATGTCGCCGTACAGCGCCGCTCCGGGCCCTTTCAGTACTTCCACCCGCTCCAGGTTTACCGTGAGCGGGGCCTGGGTAAAGGAGTTGCCGTAGCTGAAGCCCGAGCGCAGCCCGTTGAGCAGCCGGAAGCCGCTTTCGTAGCCGTTGCGGAAGCCCCGGATGGTCAAATCGTCGTAGTGGGAGTACTGCGTCACGCCGGCAATATTCTTTACCACGTCGGGCAGGCGCAGGGCCTGGCGGTCCTCCATCAGCTCTTTAGTAACCGTCGAAATGGACTGCGGCACATCGATGGGGCGAGTGGCCGTTTTGGTACCCACAAAGCTGTAGTCGCTCTTGTAAGTGGTTTCCTTACGACCCAGCACTTCCACTTCCTGCAAGGCCGTTACCATGGGCTGCAAACTGAAATCCACCGTCAGATTCGGCGTTTCGGCGGTCAGGACCACGGTGCGGCGCTGCTCCTGGTGGCTTAGGCTGCGGGTAATGAGCGTATGTTCACCCAGGGGCAGGTCCAGCGAAAAATGGCCGTCGGCGCCACTCAAGGCCGAAAACCGGCCGGTCGGCTCCAGCACAGAAACTCCCTCGATTCCCCGGCCGCCCGGGTTGGTGATATGGCCGTCGATATGGCCGGATGATTGGCCAGTCAGGTTTTGACCAGCGGCCAGCAACGGCCAGCAAAGCAACACAAACAGAATAAGTCGCTGCATACAAGAATGAGCATACCCGGTCATGGAAGGCCGTAGCCCCGACGGGTTGAAGTCAGAAAATAGGAGAGGGGAGCCCAGCCCTTGCCAGCCGAGCGTGAAGGGGCTGGTAAGCGCACAAAAGGGCTTGGATGCCAGTGGCAGACTTGCGGCCGGCTCGGGAATAAAAGGGCGCACAACAGGGCTACCCGGGCACCAGGCCCGCTTGAAACCCGCTGGCCATACGCACGCACAGCTGCCAGCCTGGGCTACAGGGGCCGGGGCAGGGCTGCGGTAGTAGCAGCAGGGCTAGATAGGAGTGGGCAGGGCCGCCCGGGGCAGCTGAGGCTGCCGGGTGCGACTAGGCGCGCCGGGCCGGCGGGCCACGCAGGGAAGCGCCGTCGAGCAGGTGCGAAGCCCGGCAAACGGGGGCCTGCGGCCGGTACGTGGCGTAAGTCAGCAGGCGTACGGGAGCGGGCACGGCAACTGGTACGGCGGGCTGAAAAGGCGCGTTGAAGAGTTGCTCGACGTGGCAGTGCTGGTGCTGGGGCGAAAGCGCGGCCTTGGTGCCGGGCTTGGCCGAGTAGCTCACCTGGGGCTTGTCGTCGGTGTGCTGGTGCCGGTGCAGGCGCAGCACGGCAGCCTCGGGCGTCAGCACGCGCACTAGCAGCACTAACAGCCACCATGCTACAATTTGACGCCCTTTTTGCACTCGTTCCCTGAGTTGGTGATGAGCAAATGTAGGCACAATTTCCTACATGCAGCATTGCTGCATCTGTAAAATTATGCGGCGGGCCGGATTTCATTCGGGCCGGGGCCAGGCTGGCTTGTGCGCACACGGGGCCGTCCGGTCGTCGACAACCGGGGACGAATTTACTCCTGTACCAGTGTCTTAAAGGCGCTTTGCCAGCCCGAAATACACGGGTTTCGGTTACTTTGCAAAAGCGTGGTAAGTGTTGTATTGGCAAGTGAGCCTTACGCAAGGACGGATTACGTTAGCTCCGCAACGCAAGGGGGTAGGCAACATTGCTTCTAGCCCAGCCGGTGCGGCCGCCGAACTTGCTATTTGCTGTGTCCCTGAAGCTTCCCGCGTTGTATGTTGCCTACCCAGTCCCCGATACTTCTTCTCTTTCTCCGGGCTCTGGGCTGCCGCATCCGCTGCCTGCCGCCCTGCCGCTGCAGGTGCTGCAGAGTCTGCCCGGGGCCGTTGTGGTCCTCGATGCTTCGGGCATTGTGCAGCTGGTGAATCCGGCCGCGGCGCAGTTGCTCCGGTGCCAGCCGGCGGCCCTGCTAGGGCAGCCCTTGTATGCCGCGCTGCCCGCCGAGCTTCATGAGCAGCTGCAGCAGGCCGGAGCTGCGGGAGAAAAATTTCAACTGGAGTATTTCGAGCCCGGCCGGGCCGCGTGGTTTTGCTGGGTGGGCGTTCCGCTGGAAGCCGGCCTGCTGCTGACCATTGAGGACATTACCCAGGCCAAGCAGGCCCGGCAGGAGTTGCAGCAGGCTTACGCGCAGCTGGAAGCAATTTTTGAAGCTGTTCCGGCCCAGCTGGGCTACTACCAGGCCGTGCGCGACGAGCAGGGCCAGCTCATCGATTTGCGCTCGGTGGCCATAAACCGAGCTTCCAATACCCTTATGCAACTATCTGACCGCCCCGGAGCCGAGCTCATGTCGGTCCTGGTGCCGGGCCTGCGGGAGCTGCCGGTCTGGCAAACCATTACGCAGGTTGTGAGCACCGGGGAGCCACAGCGCCTGGAGCTGGAGCACCGCTTCGGTAACCAGGTGCGGTGGCTCGACGTGTACTACGCCCGCCTCGGCGACGGGCTGATCAACGCCTCCCTCGACATCACGGCCCGCAAAGAGCTGGAACAGGAGCTGCGCGCGGGCAAGGATCGGCTGCAGGCCGTATTCGACAGCTCCACGCTGGCCCTGCACGTGCTCAAGAGCGTGCGCGACGCGGCCGGCCGCATCATCGACTTCGAAGTAGTGCTGGCCAACAAGGCAGCGGAAGTGGAGGCCCAGGGCCCCGTGGTGGGCCGGCGGATGCTGGTCGACTGGCCCCATAGCCGGAAAGTAGGCCTCTTTGATGGAATACGGCGCACCGTCGAAACCGGCCAGCCCCTGGATCTGGAGCACTACTTCGATGGCGACGGGTTTCAGGGCTGGTTTCGGTGGACGGCCGTCAAGCTCGGCGACGGGGTGGCCTCCACCGTGGAAAATATCACGGCCCGCAAGCAGGACACGGCTGAGCTGCTGCGTCTGGAGCGGGTGCAGCAGCAGCAGTTGGCCAATGCCGTGCTGGCAGCCCAGGAAACCGAGCGGCGGCGCATTGCCGAGAGCCTGCACAATGGGGTGGGCCAGCAGCTCTACGCCGCCCAGCTGCACCTCGATGGTTTGGCCCGCACCGATAATCCGGCCGCTTTTGCCGAGTGTAAAAGTCAGGTTCTGCAGCTGCTGCGGACGGCCGTTTGGCAAACCCGGGACCTTTCCCACCAGCTTATTCCCACGGAGCTTGAGGATTTTGGACTCGTGGCGGTTCTGCAGGGTATCTGCCGCGACTTTACCACCCCGCAGCTGCGCTTTACCTGTGAAGTAGGCCAATTCCCGACTCTGCCGCCGGCCCTGGAACTGGCTTTTTACCGCATGGCGCAGGAATTGGCCAACAACATCGTCAAGCACGCCCAGGCTTCGGAAGCCACGCTGCACCTGCGCGCGCCGGCCGGCTGGCTAGAGCTCTGGGCCGATGATAACGGCCGCGGCTTCAGCGCAACGGCGCGACCAGACCGGGGCTTGGGCCTGCAAATGCTTACCGACCGGGTAGAGCTGCTGGGCGGCACGCTTACCATCGATTCTTCGCCCGGCTACGGCACGCAGGTACGAATCCGGATTCCGCACCAGCCCGTGCCGTTGGGGGTAGGGCTGCCACCTGAGCCCGGGCTGGCATAAAAGGCCGGAAAGGTTCTGGCTAAGCTAGGCTGAGCGAGTGCCGAGGCTGATTTCTGGGCAGGTTTGCACCAGGGTTGGGGACCATGTCGGGCTTAGTCGCTAAATTTGCGGGAAAGCTGAGCACTAACTACTTACTGCCGCTGCCGCCTGCCCACTGGCAGCGGTAGCGCAGAAGAAGGGCAGGCAGGCTGTGTTGTGGCGCCGTTGGGCTAAATTCTATATTGTCGAGGGTTCGGGAAAATTATGCTACTTGCCCTTACACCTCCCATCCGACGATTGTTGTGAACGAGCAATTTTCTACTAACTCCACCAATCCCTGGGAGACGGACTTGCAGTTGGTGCAGCAGGTTTTTGACGCGGTGGCAGTACTCGATCAGCACGGTAGCATCCTGTGGAGCAACGACGGTCTGACCAGTCTGCTGGGCTATTCGCCCGCCGAGCTGCGGCAGCAGTCGGCGTGGGCGGTGCTGGGCGGCAGTGGGGCGGGGCGGGTTGAAGCCGCCTTCCTGCAGGAGCAGCTGCGCCTCCGGGTGCCCTTTCGCTACGAGGCCCTGCTGCGGCATTCCAATGGCTCGGCCCAGCCGGTACGGGTTAAAATGCAGCCCCTGCCGCCCACGGCTGCGCCCGGGCAGTTTGTGGCCTTGCTGGAGCTGGTAGCCGATTCTCAGGCGGTTCAGCAAGCGTTGGCGGAAAACGAAGTGCGCTTCCGCTACCTGACCGAGCACGTGCCCGGAGTCTTGTTTCAGTGGCGCGAAAACCATAGCAAGCCTTCTGGCCTGGTGTACGTCAGCCCGCGCCTGCGCGAAATCTTCGGCATTGTGCTGACCCCGGAGCAGGACCTCGACCAGTTTATTGACCCCCAGGACCGGCCCCGCTGGAAAGCAGCCATACAGCAGGCCCGCCACCAGGGCGACAACTGGACCTTCGAAGGCCGCCTATTGGTGCCGGGGCAGCCCGTGCGCTGGTGCCGCGGCACGGCCGTCCGCTCCCTTACCGATGCCGAGGGCAGTCTGCACAGCGGCATTCTGGTGGATATTACGGACCTGAAGCGGGCCGAGGAAGCCCTGCGCGTCAATGAGCAGCGCTGGCAGCTGGCCATGGAGCGGTTTGGCGACGGAGCCTGGGAGTTCAATTACCAGACGGGGGAAGAGTATTTCTCCTCGGCCTATCGGGCCATGCTGGGCTACAGCGAAGAGGAGTTTGCCAAATTACAGCAGACCTGGCTGTCCCACGTGCACCCCGACGATATTGCCATCAGCCTGCAGGCCTCAGATGCCTATCTGAGCGGCCGGGAGCCTATCTATGCCGTGGAGCGCCGCCTGCGCTGCCAGAACGGCGAGTACAAATGGGTGCTTACCCGCGGCCTGGTTACCAAAGTCGATGCCGAGGGCAAGCCCCTGATTATGACCGGGGTTCACACCGACATTTCGGCCATTAAGGCGGCTAATGCAGCCGTGGAAGCCTCGCGCCTGCGGCTTTCCACTACCATTGCCAACTTCCAGGAAGGCATTCTGCTGGTCGATGAGCATCACCGCGTAATGCTGGCCAACGAGGCCATCTGCCGGCTGTTCAATACGATGGTTAGCGGGGCCGAACTGGTCGGCCTCGACGCCCGGCTTTTCGGGCAGCAGGCCAAAAACCGCCTGCGCGACGAAGCCGGGTTTGTGGCACGCTACGACCAGCTGATTCGGCAGCAGCAGCTCGTAACCGGGGAAATCTTCGCCCTGAAAGATGGCCGCACCCTGGAAGGCGACTTTGTGCCCATCCACATCGACGAGCAGTACATAGGTTACCTGTGGAAGTTTCAGGACATTACCGAGCGGCAGATCAGCGAAGACAAGCTGCGCCGCCGCGAGGAAAAGTACCGCAGCATTATCGAATACATGAAGCTGGGTCTGGTAGAAATGGACGCGAATGGAGTAATTACCTACGTTAACCAGGCTTTCTGCGACATTACCGGCTTTGAGTCCGACGAGTTCCTGCATCAGCAGGCCATGCAGCGCGTGGTCAGCCCCGAGGATTTGCAGCTGCTGAAGCAAAAAACCGCGGACCGGGCCCGGGGCATCTCCGATACCTATGAGCTGACGATTACCAGCAAGAGTGGGCAGCGCAAGTGGCTGCTTATCAGTGCGGCCCCGGTGTACAACGATGCCCGGGAGGTGTACGGCTCCATTAGCATCACCCTCGATATTACGGACCGCAAGGAGCTGGAGCACAACCTGCGCACGGCCAAGGAGTCGGCCGAGGAGTCGGCGCGCAGCAAGGAGCTGTTTCTGGCCAACATGAGCCACGAAATCCGCACGCCCATGAATGCCATTCTGGGCATGGGGCAGCTGCTGGCCAAAACTCCGCTCGACGCCGAGCAGCAGAACTACCTGCGGGCCATTGCCACTTCGGGCGAAAACCTGCTGGTCATCATCAACGACATTCTCGACTTGTCCAAAATCGGGGCCAGCCAGCTGTTCATCGAGCGAATTGGCTTTAGCCTGACTACCCTGCTTCAGCAAATCGAGAAGAGCCTGCACTTCAAAGCCGAGGAAAAAGGCCTGCGCTTCCTGATTCAAACCGATGCCCAGGTGCCCCAGGTGCTGCTCGGCGACCCGTACCGCATCACCCAGGTGCTGCTGAACCTGGCGGGCAACTCCATCAAGTTCACCGAAAAGGGGGAGGTGTCGGTAGCCTGCGAGCTGCTGCGCCAGCTGCCCGGGCACGTAGAGCTGCGCTTCACCGTGGCCGACACCGGCATTGGCATCGACGCCGAATTTCTGGGCAACATCTTCCAGGAATTCAGCCAGGAAGACTCGTCAGTGACCCGCAAGTTTGGGGGCACGGGGCTGGGCCTGAGCATTAGCCGCAGCTTGGTAAACCTGATGGGCGGGGAAATTACTATTGTCAGCCAAAAAAACGAGGGAACCCGCAGCTCCTTCACCTTGCTACTGCCCGTTGGCACGGAAAAAGACCTGCCCCACAAGGCCGCTATTACGGCCGACATCCGGGAGCGGCTGCGCGGCAAGCGGGTGCTGCTTACCGAAGACAATTCTTTCAACCGCCAGATTGCCAAGGGTTTTCTGCAAAACGCAGCCCTGCAGGTAACGGAAGCCGAAAATGGGGCCGTGGCCGTGGAGCTGGCCCGGCACCAAGCTTTCGACCTGATTCTGATGGACGTGCAGATGCCGGTGATGAACGGCTTGGAAGCCACAGCCCAGCTGCGGGAAACCCTGAGCCTGACCACACCCATTATTGCCCTGACGGCCAACGCCATTAAGGGGGAGCGGGAAAAGTGCCTGCGCGCGGGCATGAACGACTATCTTTCCAAGCCGTTTCAGGAAGACGACCTGCTTAAAGTCATCAGCTATTGGACCCTGGGCGAGCCGCTGGTGGGCAGCAATACCGTGCAGGAACCGGGGGCGCCCGCGCTGGTCGCTCCGCTCTACAATCTGAACCTGATCTACCAGATTGGGCAGGGCGACCCCGACTTCACGGTGCTGATGCTGGAATCGTTTATCGAAGGCGCCGAGGAGGCCGTGCGCGACCTGCGCCAGGCCCAGCAAACCCGGAACGTCGAGCTGCTGCGGGCCACTACCCACAAACTCAAGCCCAGCCTGGAGCATCTACAGGTGCACCTGATTTTGCCCGTGGTGCAACAGCTCGACACGTGGCGCGAAGCCTACGACGAGGCTCATCTCAGCCCCTGATTGACCGCACCAGCCACGTGTTGCAGCGTCTGATTGCCCACCTGAACATGGAGTTGCAGGATGCCCGCCTAAGCGTGGGGCCGGGGTAACAGGGCCGCGCATACGCCTAAGCGGCGCCGGGCCAAGAAGAATGCCAGGCGCCCAGCTCGCGGCGCAGGCGCTGGGCTGTGTCGTCGGCTTCCCGGCCGATGGCCTGTTTGACCTTGATAACCTGCTCGGCCGAGGGCTGGGCCTGGCGCGTGAGCGTAGCGCTCAGGGTCTGCATCCACCGCATGGAATCTTCCACGGCCTCGTACACGCCCGTCGCAATCGGGGCGCTCTGGGCCTCGGCGCGGTACAGATCCAGCAAAACGACCGTCAGGCGGGAGTAGGATTCGAGCAGCAGCTGGTCCTCAATAGTGGTTTTTTGGGGGCAGTGGTCGGCAATGGCCAGCACGCCAATGTTGAAGCCGTCGGCCGTTTTGAGCGGAATTCCCACGAAAAACTGTAGGTTGAGCAGTTCAATTTCGCCCGACTGAATCAGTTGACACGGCTCTTTGCGCAGGTTCTCAAACACCGTGGCCTCATCCTGCAGAATGGCTACCGAACACAGGCTGTAGTCGCGGGCCAAGTGCTCGGTGCCGGTCCAGCCGGTGGTGTAGCGAAACCAGACCGACTCGGCTTCAACCAAGGATAAAAACGAGATGGAAACTCCGCATAAGCACGCGGCCAGGGCTACTAACTCGTCAAAAACCCGCTCGTGGAGGTTTCCTAGACTGCGGTAGCGGGCCACAGCCCGGAGCCGGGCAGCTTCATTAGCAGGGATAAGTCTACTATCCATATAAGGTGTAGCAAGCTGAACGGTAAGTATATGATTAAAACAATGTACTAGAAAAATGCCTGCATCCTACTCTGTGGCCACAAAATGCCTACTGCTAGCTTGGCAGATGTCGGCGTTGCGCTGAATAAGCAGGAGCTTTTTGTCAACACCAGCAGCCGAGTCAAGCCTGCCGGATAACGCTGTTTGCGGGTCGAGTGGGAGCAGTAATTTTTTCGCCCTCAAAAGCACAATCGGGATTTGAAGCAGCTGTGGAGGCAATAATAATTTGTTGGTTATTTGGTGCGATTTCCTTAACCTTACTCACCAATGCCCGCTGAAGCGTTGAGGACCGCTGCCTGATTTTTTCAAAAACCCCTCTGAGAGCCTCCAAAACGCGTTTTTCTAACCAGAGCTTTTTTTTTGACCCTTTACACAATCGTTTGTGAAATCATTTTACGCACAAACGATTGTGTTAACACCTCTCCAATTCCCACAATTTTTTTTCTATGAAAAAGTCAGTACCCAAAATGGGTCGGATTACGCTTCCGGCTTTGCTCTGCTGCCTACCCCTGCAGTCTGCCTTAGCCGACGTGACCAGGGTTGATGCCAGTATCGAGCGGGCAACGTCTTCCGCTCTGCAGGATATCAGCATCAGTGGCCGCGTCGTTGACGCGACTGGGGCCGGTTTGCCCGGCGTGACCGTGCTGGTGAAAGGCACTTCTACCGGTACCTCCTCTAACGCCGATGGTACCTTTTTGATTACGGCTCCCACTGGCAGCGTGCTGGTGTTCAGCTATGTAGGCTACGTGCGCAGGGAAATAACCGTAACTGACGCCATGAAGACGCTGGAAGTTGCCATGGCCGAGGACATGACTGCCCTGAGCGAAGTAGTGGTGGTGGGCTACCTGACAGAAAACCGCCAGAATCTGAGTAGTTCGGTGAGTAGCTTGGACGTGGCACAGGCCACCAAAGCTCCCGTGGCTACGGCTACCCAGGCGCTACAGGGCCGTTTGCCCGGCGTGCAGGTCACCGGCTCGGGCGGCCCCGGTGACGCGCCGGTTATCAATATCCGCGGCATCGGTACGCTTGGCAATGCCAGCAGCGCGCCGCTGTACGTAATTGACGGCCTCTGGACCGACAATATCCGCGACCTGAACCCCAATGACATAGAAAGCCTAAACGTGCTGAAGGATGCTTCCTCAACGGCCGTATATGGCTCCCGGGGAGCCAACGGGGTAGTGCAGATTACCACCAAAAAAGGCCGGGCCGGCGCGCCCAGCATCAGTTTTAATGCGTATCGGGGCGTAGACCAGATCTATAAGCGCTACAACCTGACCAATGCCAGCGAATGGGCCGACCGTGCCGTGCAGGCCTACGCCAATGCCAAAATAGATCCGCTGAGTGCCGGCCAGAACAGCCTGGCCGGGGCCGTGAAAGGCCCCGGCGGAGCCTTTAACCCCAACGTGGATACGGACTGGCAGAAAGAGTTTTTCCAGACCGGCACGCTTGAAGACTACAACGTGTCGTTTTCGGGCGGCTCGGTGGGCGAAAAGAATGCCACGAACTTCCTGATTTCGGGGAGTATTTTCACCAAGAAGGCATCGTGAAAGGCCCCGACTTCAAGCGCTACAGCCTGCGTCTGAACTCGGGCCTAACCCGCGGCCGGTTTAAGTTTCAGGAGAACGTGCAGCTTACTCACCTCGACGTGACGCTGCTCAACGGCGCCCCGTTTATCGATGTGCTGATCATGATTCCGACCATTCCGGTGTATGACCCGGCTAATAAAGGCGGCTTCGGGTCAGGCTCACCTACCATTAACACATTTGCTACCAACCCGGTGGGGCTCAGGAGCTGCTGCGCCGCACCCAGTCGGACAACCGCCTAGCGGGCAACGTGAGCACCGATTTCTCCATCTTCGACTTTCTGACCTACCGGCTGAATGTGGCCCTGGACGGGCATACCTACAGCAACGCCGATGCACAGAAAGTGGGCATCATCCGTCAGAACAGCGAAATTTCTACCGCCTCGCTGAATGAGTTTCTGGGCTACGACCTGTTTTTGCTGGGCGAAAACACCCTGAACTTCAATAAGCGCTTCGGCAACCACAACCTCAACGCGCTGGGCGGCTACTCCGAGCAAAGCTTCCGGTCGCACAACGTCCAGGGCGGTACCACCGGCTTCACGTCTTCGCCCCAGTACTACTTTCAGCTGGGCGCCGGCCCCGACAAGGGCGTTATTGACGGTTCCAGCTTCATTTACACCAAGCGCTCCTTCTTTGCCCAGGCCAGCTACGACTACAACAACCGCTACCTGGTGACGGTGAGCGGCCGGCGCGACGGCTCGTCGCGCTTTACCAAGGCCAACCGCTGGGGCAACTTCGGAGCGGCTTCGCTGGGCTGGCGCATCAGTGAGGAAAGCTTCTTCAAGGGCGCGCTGCCCCAAGTCAACAACCTGAAGCTGCGCGCCAGCTACGGCTCGAACGGCAACGACGCGCTGGGTGGCCCGTTTGGCGGTGCCTACCTGCCGTATGCGGTGATTGGTCAAAACGTGAACTACGTAATAGGCACCGGTCAGGGCATCGTGAATGGCGCGGCGCAGCTGGCGCTGCCCAGCCCCGATATCCGCTGGGAAGAGCGCTATACCAAGGACCTGGGCCTGGACGTGAGCGTGCTCAGCAACCGCCTTACGATGTCGGCCGACTACTACATTTCGCAGACCCGCAACGCCCTGGCCCCCGTGCAGGTAGCTACCTACCTCGGCCACTTCGGCCAGGACCTGTTCCAGAATGCTGGCGACATCGAGAATAAAGGCTTTGAGCTGGCTTTGGGCTACCACGACACCAAGAAGGACTTCACCTACGGGGCCGACTTTACCCTGACGACCATCAAAAACAAGCTGACGGCCGTGCCGGTGCAAGGCCAGTCGTTCAACGGCGCCGACCTGACCCGCTCGGAAGTAGGCTCGTCGCTGGGCGAGTTCTACCTGATTCAGTTCGACGGAATTTTCCAATCGGATGACGAGGCAGCTAACTACAAGAACTCGAAAGGCGTCCGGATTCAGCCCAACGCCTCGGCCGGCGACGTGCGCTACAAAGACCTCAACGACGACGGCAAGATTGACAACGCCGACCGCACGTACGTGGGGCAGGCCATTCCGAATCTGCAGATGGGCCTCAACCTGAATGCAGCCTACAAAGGATTTGACCTGGCCATTTTCCTGAACTCGGTGAGCGGCAACAAGGTCTATAACCAGGCCCGGCGCGACCTGGAAGGCTACCTCGGCCCCAACAACTACAACGCCGACGTGACGCCCTGGACGCCGGAGAACCGCTCCAACACCACGCCACGCCTGCTGCAGGGTGGGGGAGCCGGCGCGCTGGGCGAAGCCGCCGCTTCCAATGCCCGCTTCAACACCACGCGCTGGCTGGAAGACGGCTCCTACATCCGGCTGCGCAACGTGCAGCTGGGCTATACCATCCCCAAGAGCCTGACCGGCAAAGTACCCAGCCTGGGCAGCGTACGGGTGTATATAACGGGTCGTAACCTGTTCACCATCACCGATTACACCGGCTTCGACCCCGAAGTAACCGGTACCGGCTTCTACAGCCGTGGCGTCGACGTGAGTGCCTATCCCAACGTGCGCAGTGTCATTGGCGGCCTGCAGGTGAACTTCTAAACTCAAGGCGAGCAGTGTCGGACGCGCATCTGACCCCGCCCATTCCCACCGACTTTTCTCTCCGATCATGAAAGTAAATAAGATAGCAACCCTGCTGCTGGCAGGAAGCCTTTTTGCCGCCTCGGGCTGCAAAAAAGACTTGCTGGACCAAGCCAACCCCAACGCTCCGACGACGGACCAGTTCTGGAAAACTCAGGACGACGCCACCAAGGGCATTTATTCCTGCTACTCCGGTTTGCAGCAGTTTGCCTGCTACTACCGCAGCTTCCACTTTATGGCTCACCGCTCCGATGAGTCGTACAGCCAGAGCCCGTTTGTGGAGCTGGCCAACTTTACGCGCTTCATCACGCCGGACAACAACTTCTTCATTTCGTCTTTTGCCTGGAACGACTATTACCGCACGATTTACCGCACCAACCAGGTAATCACCCACGTGCCCGATATCCAGATGAACGAGGGGCTGCGCAAGCAGATCGTGGCCGAAGCCCGCTTTATCCGGGCCCTGTCGTATTTCGACCTGACGTACTTCTTCGGCAACGTGCCCCTGATTCTGGTGGAGCCCGTGGTAACGACCCGGGCGCCCCAGGCCACCCAGGCCCAGACCGAGGAGCAACTCATCATCGACCTGCAGGCCGCTATTCCCGACCTGCCCCTGTCGTACTCCGATGCCGAGAAAGGCCGGGTGACGAAAGGCGCCGCGCAGGCGTTATTGGCCAAGGTGTATATGCAGCAGCGTAAGTGGTCGGAAGCCTCGGCGCTGCTAGCCCAGGTGATTAGCTCGGGGCAGTACGATATTGTGCCCAGCTACCTCGACAACTTCACCGAAGCCAACGAAAACAACCGCGAGTCGGTATTTGAGGTACAGTTTACCAACCTGAACAACACCCGCCTGGAGCTGGGCCAGGGGCAAGACCGAGCCTCCTCGGCCGAAACCCACGACCGACCCAACTTCTTCGGACCTCCCGGCCCTACGTATGCCGACGTGCAGCCCCGGCGCTGGCTGCTGGATGAGTACAAGGACTCGACCGTTGCCTTTGCTCCCGGCAGCACCACCAAGCACCTAATTGACCCGCGTCGCGACATCAGCATCATTCATGCCGGCAACCCTGACCAGTTCTATGGCAAGACCTTTGGCGAATGGAACTGGAACCCGGATCAGCAGTACTGGCGCAAGTACCTCAATGACCGGACCCGCACGGCACCCGGCCAGCAGAATGAGAACTTCTCCTCGGGCATCAACCACCGCGTGATTCGGTTTGCCGACGTGCTGCTGATGCAGGCCGAGGCCTTGATCGAACTCAACCAGACGAGCACGGCCGTGCCGCTCATCAACCGGGTGCGCCAGCGGGCTTCCGTCAACCTGGCCCCGCTTACCGGCACCTATAGCCGGGAGCAGATGCGCCAGATTATCCGCAGCGAAAGAGCAAAGGAGCTGGCTGGTGAAGGCACCCGCTGGTTCGACATTCTGCGCTGGGGCCTGATGGACAACCAGACCGGCATTGAAGAACTCAAAACCCGGGACGCGGACTTTGTCAACTTCCGCCTGGGCGTGTCGAAGCTGCTGCCCATCCCGCAGCGCGACATCGACATTGACCCCAACATGCGGCAGAACCCCGGCTACTAACCCCTCCGGCCCGTGCCACGCCCTTCCCGACAGCCGTTCCGGCCCCGTGCTTGGAGCGGCTGTCGTGCTTCGGGGCTAGCCCGAGCTTCATTATCTGCTTGTCACGTTGCTAGCTGCTGCAAATGAAAAGGAACACTCTGAGAATCGGGCGGCTGCTGCCGGTGCTGCTGGCCGTAGCGCTGGGCTGTAAAAGCGGGAGCGAAACCGCCGGCCCCGCCCCGCCGCCCACTGCGGCCAATACCTTCACCAACCCGCTGCTGCCCTCCGGGCCCGACCCATGGGTATACCAGAAGGACGGTTTTTACTACTACCTGCACACGACCAACACCAACCTGCGCATCTGGAAAACGGCGAAGATGTCGGACCTGGGTGCCACTTCCAGCGTGCTGGCCTGGGCGCCAGTGGCCGGCAGCCCGGCTTCCAGCAACCTCTGGGCCCCGGAGTTGCACTTTCTGGACGGCAAGTGGTACATCTACTACTCGGCCGGCCCGGCTGGCCCCGATTTGGGCCGACAACGGACCTGGGTGCTGGAAAATGCTGCCGCCGACCCCACCACCGGTACCTGGGTAGATAAAGGCAAGCTTTTCAGCCCCGGCGCCGACTTTTGGGCCATCGACGGCACGGTGCTGGAGCAAAACGGCCGGCGCTACTTTGTCTGGTCGGGCCACAACGGCACGGATGCTATTCAGCGCATCTACATTTCGGCCATGAGCAACCCCTGGACGCTGAGCGGGCCGCGGGTAGAGCTTTCCCACCCCGAGTACAACTGGGAAAACGTAGGCCCGCCCTACGTGAATGAAGGCCCCGAAATCCTGAAGCACGGCGACAAAACCTTTCTGGTGTACTCGGCCAGCTTCTGCGGCACCGACCAGTACGCGCTAGGCATGCTCACGGCCGCCGCCACTGCCGACCCGCTGCTGCCCGTCTCCTGGCAGAAGTCGACCAAGCCGGTGTTTGTCCAGAACCCCGCCGGCCGGGCCTACGCCACGGGGCACAACTCCTTCTTCAAGTCGAAAGACGGGCAGGAGGACTGGATTATCTACCACGCCAACTCCAACTCCAATGAGGGTTGCGTGGAAAAGCGCAATCCGCGCATGCAAAAGTTTACCTGGAATCCCGATGGTACGCCGAACTTCGGCACCCCAGTAGCCATCAACACGCCCATTGCCAAGCCCGGCGGCGAATAGCGGCCACTACCTGACCTTTTCCTCAACCCCAAATCCCACCTGCTATGCTTTCATTACTACTCCGTTTGCGCCGTCTCGGGTCGGGCTGCGGCCTCATCCTGCTGGTCCTGCTGCTCACCTTGCTGGCCCGGCCCCAGGCCCAGGCCCTGCAAGGGTTTCCCGGGGCCCACGACCCTTCCACCATTGTCAAGGAAGGCAACAAATACTGGATTTTCACCACCGGTCGGGGCATTTATAACATGTATTCGACGGATCTGGTAAACTGGACGCCCAGCCCCCGGGCCGTGTTCGTGAACAACGCCTACCCCAGCTGGATCAACACCAAGGTGCCCAACTTCCAGGGTGATTTCTGGGCGCCCGAGTGCGTGTTTATGAACGGGAAATACTACCTGTACTACTCGTGCTCCACGTTTGGCTCCAAGGTGTCGGCCATCGGGCTGGCGACCAACGTTACCCTGGACCCCACCAGTCCCAACTACCGCTGGGAAGACCAAGGCGAAGTAGTTTCCTCTAACGCGTCGAGTTCGGCCAACGCCATTGATCCGGCCATTTTTCAGGACACTAATGGTGACGTTTGGCTGACGTACGGCTCATTTTTTGGCGGCTTGCGCAGCTTACAGCTTAATGCCACCACCGGCAAGCCTCTGAACTCTACTTCGTACGCGCTGGCCAACGGCGACGTGGAAGCGGCATTTTTGACCAAGCAAGGCAGTTTCTACTACCTGTTTATCAACCGCGGCAGCTGCTGCAACGGCATCAACAGCACCTACCACATCCGCGTTGGGCGCGCCTCGTCGCCCACCGGGCCCTTCCTCGACCAGAACGGCACCAGCCTGAACAGCAACGGCGGTACGTTGGTGCTGGGCAGCGCCGGCCGCTTTATCGGGCCCGGACACGCGGGCATCTTTACCGAGGGCGGCGTCAACTACTTTTCCCACCATTATTACGATGGCGAAGAAAACGGCGCGCCCAAGCTCGGCCTGGCCCGCCTTACGTGGAATGCGGCTGGCTGGCCCGTAGTCAGCCGCGACTGGGTGGCGGCCGGGCGCTACGAAATCAAGAATCAGAACAGCAACCTGATCTGGGATGCCTGGGGCTGCACCGGCGCGGCGGGCCAGATGATTGCCCAGGGCACCCCGGCCGGCCTCGACTGTCAGCGCTGGGACTTTACGGCGCTGGGTAACGGCGAGTATAAAATCACCAACGCCCTGGGGGGCCTGGCCGCCAACGTAGCGGGCTGCTCGGCCGCGGCTGGGGCCAAGCTACAGCTTGCGGCCTACACCGGGGCCACTTGCCAACGTTTCCGCATCGACCGGGCCAACGATGGTACGCTGGTGCTGGCCTCGGCCAACGGCAACCGGGTAGTGGAAGTGCCCAACGCGGCCACTACCGCCGGGCAGCAGCTGGGCTTGTGGGATTACAACGGCTGCCCCTGTCAACGCTGGAGCCTGACTGCGGTAAGCGGTACGCTGGCTACCGCCAAGCGGCAACTGCCGGGCGTAGCTGTGTATCCAGTTCCGGCCTCGCGCACAGGCTTTACCGTTGAGCTCAGCGCCTCCTCCGGTACCGGAACCACGCAGGTCAGCGTAGCCGACGTGGCCGGGCGGCGGCTTTACCAGGGTTCCTTTGGCTCCCAACAGCAGGTGTTACAGGTGGCAGTGGCGCTACCGGCCGGCTTGTATGTGGTGCAAGTGGAACGTGGCGGGCACGTGAGTACCCAAAAAATCACGGTTCAGTAGCAATTATAGACTGGCAATGGGTAAAAAGAGCGACTGAAACAGATTACGTAATGCACAAACGATTGTGTAACTCCGGAAGTTTATCTACTTTACGCACCATATTGCCGGCTAGGAAAGTAGCTACTACTTATTTTCTGGGTCGAATGATATGCATTAATACCCTGTAATTAAAGAGGATATGCTTGGTTTTGGCCTGCACAATCCATTGTTGTTCTTTTTGCTACGGAATGCCTTGCTTATGACTGCTACTAGCGCGGCCTCTTACTTCTTGCAATCCCACCTTTTTTCCGCTCATGACCAACGCTAAAAATACTGCCGGCCGATTTCTGGGGAGCGTGGCTGCCATAACCAGTCTGCTGACCCTGGGCGCTTGCAACCAAACCTCTTCCCCGGAACAGGGCGCGGCCTCTGCCACAACAGCAGCCTCTGACACGACCAGCGCCCAAAACGGAGCTACAGCTGCCATGCCTACATCTGCTTCCTTCGGCAAAACCTCGGACGGCACCGAGGTGCAGCTCTTTACCCTGACTAACGCCCACGGCCTGCAAGCCACCATCAGCACCTACGGGGCATCGTGACCAGCCTGCTTGTGCCCGACAAAGCTGGCAAACTCGGCGACATCGTGCTGGGCTTCGACAATGTAAGTGGCTACCAGAGCCCCGAATACCAGAAATCGGGCCCGTACTTCGGGGCCCTGATCGGGCGCTACGGCAACCGCATTGCTAAGGGCCAGTTTACCCTGGAGGGCAAAACCTACACACTGGCCAAGAACAACGGGCCCAACCACCTGCACGGCGGGCTCAAGGGCTTCGACAAAGTCATCTGGCAGGCCGAGCCCGGCAGTTCAGCGGCGGGCCAAACGCTGAAGCTGACCTACCAAAGCAAGGACGGGGAAGAAGGCTACCCAGGCAATTTGACCGTGACGGTGGTCTATACCCTGACCCAAGACGACGCGCTGCAGATCGACTACTCGGCCACCACCGACAAGGCCACGCCCGTCAACCTGACCAACCACAGCTACTTCAACCTGAGCGCGGGCCAGCGCCCGGACGTGCTGGCCCACCAGGTCACGCTGCCCGCCGACCGCTACACCGTGGTCGATGCCGACCTGATTCCCACCGGCGAGCTGCGGGCGGTGAAGGGTACGGCCTTCGACTTTACCACGGCCCACGCCATCGGTGAGCGGATTGCCCAGGTGCCCGGCGGCTACGACCACAACTGGGTGCTAAATGCGGCTACTGAGGGGCAACATCCGGCCGCTACGGTCTACGAGCCCACGTCGGGCCGCACGATGCAGGTGAGCACCACCGAGCCCGGGGTGCAGTTCTACACCGGCAACTTTCTCGACGGTAGCCTGACGGGCAAGGGCGGCCGGGTCTACGGCAAGCACGCGGGCTTCTGCCTGGAAACCCAGCACTTCCCCGACTCGCCCAACCAGCCTAAGTTCCCCTCCACCACCCTGCAGCCCGGCCAGACCCTGCGCTCCACTACTACCTACCAGTTTGGCGTGCGTAAGTAGCAGAAATGGTGAAGTTGAGAAAGGTGAAGTTGTAAACTGGAGTTTGACAGCGCGTTGTGCGCTACAGCACCACAGCTCACCATTTCACCATCTCGCAAACTCACCATTTCACCATTTCACCACTTCTCAACTTTACCTTCCCCGTGCAAACTTCCGACTCATACGTTATTGGCATCGACTACGGCACCGACTCGGTGCGGGCCCTGCTGGTGAATGCCCGCACCGGCGCCGAAGTAGCGCAGGCCGTGCATCCCTACGCCCGCTGGAAAGAGCAGCGCTACTGCAACGCGGCCAAAAACCAGTTCCGCCAACACCCACTCGACCATATCGAAGGCCTCGAAGCCACGGTGCGGCAGGTGGCCAGTCGCGTACCCGCCGAGCAGATTGTGGGCCTGGCCGTGGACACCACCGGCTCGACGCCCGGCCCGGTAAACGAGCAGGGCGTGGCCTTGGCCTTGCTGCCCGAATTCGCCGAGAATCCCAACGCCATGTTCGTGCTCTGGAAAGACCACACGGCCCTGGCCGAGGCGGCCGAAATCAACCAGAAAGCCCGCACCTGGGGCGGCGACGATTACACGAAGTTCGAGGGCGGCATCTACTCCTCGGAGTGGTTTTGGGCCAAGATCATGCACGTAACCCGCCAGGATGAGGCCGTGGCCCAGGCCGCCTACTCCTGGATGGAGCACTGCGACTGGCTTACGCTGCTGCTCACCGGCGCGGACCTGCACACCTTCAAGCGCAGCCGCTGCGCCGCCGGCCACAAGGCCATGTGGCACCACAGCTGGGGCGGCCTGCCGATGGAGCACTTCATCGTGGAGCTGGAGCCTAAGCTTACCCTGCTGCGCGGCCACCTCTACCAGGACACGTTTACGGCCGACGAAGTAGCGGGCCACCTCTCCGAAGAGTGGGCTACCCGCCTGGGCCTGACCACCAAAACCGTGGTGGCCGTGGGTACTTTCGACGCTCATGCCGGGGCTGTAGCCGGTGAAATCGAGGCGTATTCCATGGTGAAGGTCATGGGTACCAGCACCTGCGACATCGTGGTGGCGCCCATGGACGAAGTAGGGGAGAAGCTTGTGCCCGGCATCTGCGGGCAGGTCGACGGCTCGGTGATTCCGGGCATGCTGGGCCTGGAAGCGGGGCAGTCGGCCGTGGGCGACCTGCTGGCCTGGTTCCGCCAAGTAATCGAGTGGCCGCTGAACACCATGCTGGCCGGTTCCAAAGTGCTGAGTGCCGAGCAGCAGCAGGCCTTGCGCCAGGAAATGAGCGACACAATTATGGTGGAGCTCAACCAAGCCGCCGCGGCCATCGACCCCGAGGAAACCGCCGTACTGGCCCTCGACTGGGTAAACGGCCGCCGCACCCCCGACGCCAACCAGGCCCTGAAGGGCGCCATTATGAACCTCACGATGGGCACCACCGCCCCGCACATTTTCCGGGCGCTGGTGGAGGCCATCTGCTACGGCTCCAAGCAAATCGTGGAGCGCTTCGAGCAGGAAGGCATTCCTATCAAGCAGGTCATCGGCCTGGGTGGCGTGGCCAAGAAGTCGGCCTTTATGATGCAGACCCTGGCCGACGTGCTCAACCGCCCCATTAAAGTAGCCGAGTCGGACCAGGCCCCGGCTCTGGGCGCAGCCATGTACGCGGCCGTTGCCGCCGGCATTCACCCCGACGTGGTGTCGGCCCAGCGGGCCATGGGCAACGGCTTTGCCGATACCTACGAGCCCAACCCGCAGCGCGTGGCTGACTACCAGCGCCGCTACGAGCAGTATCAGGCCTTTGGGCAGTATGTAGAACAGGCTACCGAGCTGCGCCGCGGCGAAGTAGCCGAAACCGAGTTGATCGAGCAAGCATGAGCCAGTTTCAGGAATTAAAGCAGGCCTGCTACGCGGCCAACATGCAGCTGCCCGAGTTGGGGCTGGTGCTCTTCACCTTCGGCAACGCCAGCGTCGTGGACCGCGAAAAGCGGGTGTTTGCCATTAAGCCCAGCGGGGTGCCCTACGCCACGCTCAAGCCCGAAGACATCGTCATCGTGGACTTCGCCAACAACATCGTGGAAGGGGAGAAACGGCCTTCCTCCGATACCAAAACCCATGCGGTGCTTTACTCGCACTGGGAGCATATCGGCGGCATCGTGCACACGCACAGCACCTACGCCACGGCCTGGGCCCAGGCCCAGCTGGACATCCCGATTCTGGGCACCACCCACGCCGACCACCTCACCGCCGACATTCCCTGTGCCCCGCCCATGGACGACCAGATGATAGCCGGCGACTACGAGCACCAGACCGGCTGGCAGATTATCAACGAGTTTCAGCGCCGCGGCCTTTCGCCCGAGGAAGTGGAAATGGTACTGCTCAGCAACCACGCGCCCTTTACCTGGGGCAAAACCGTGGAAAAAGCCGTCTACCACAGCGCTGTGCTCGAGGAAGTAGCCCGCATGGCTTTCCTCAGCTGCACGCTGCGGCCCGACGTGCCCCGCCTCAAGCAGGCCCTGATTCAGAAGCACTACGAGCGGAAGCACGGCCTGCATTCCTACTACGGCCAAAGCTAAACCGGCAAATCTGTGGCAGCAAGTTGCCGCAGATTGCCGCGCCTAAAACGATTTAACGACTAATCCAACCCATACCCTAGCCGGCGTGGCGCCTTCGCCCAGCGTCAGGTTCTTCCCGGCTCCTTCACTCATGATTAACATCTCCAACTACGAAGCCTGGTTCATTACTGGCAGCCAGCACCTCTACGGCCCCGAAACCTTGGAGCAAGTAGCCCAGCATTCCCAGCAGATTGCCGAAGCCTTGGGAAGCGCCCTGCCCATCAAAATCGTGTACAAAGACGTGCTGACCGGGCCCGAGGGCATTACCCAGCTGGTGCAGCAGGCCAACACGACGCCGAACTGCGTGGGGCTGATTGCCTGGATGCACACTTTCTCGCCGGCCAAAATGTGGATCAACGGCCTGAAGATTCTGCAGAAGCCCCTGGCGCATTTGCACACTCAGTTCAACCGCGACATTCCCTGGGCCGATATCGACATGGACTTCATGAACACCAACCAGTCGGCCCACGGCGACCGGGAGTTTGGCTTCATCGGGGCCCGCTTGAAGCTGAAGCGCAAGGTGGTAGTGGGCCACTGGCAGAGTGCCGACGTGCACGAGCGCCTGAGCATCTGGAGCCGCGCCGCTTGCGCCTGGGCCGACTGGCAGGGGGCCCGCATCGTGCGCTTCGGCGACAACATGCGCTACGTGGCCGTAACCGAAGGCGACAAAGTAGAGGCCGAATTCAAGTTTGGCTACTCAGTGAACACCTACGGCATCGGCGACCTGGTAGCCGTTATCAACGCGGCTTCTGACGAGCAGGTAAATGCGCTGCTGGCCACTTACGAGCAGGAATACGAGCTGGCCGATTCGCTCAAGGAAGGCGGGGAGCAGCGCGAATCCTTGCGCGAGGCGGCCCGGATTGAAGTAGGCATGCGCCAGTTTTTGCAAGACACCAAGGCCATCGGCTTCACTGATACCTTCGAGGATCTGCATGGCATGGCCCAGCTGCCCGGCATTGCTACCCAGCGTCTGATGGCCGAAGGCTACGGCTTCGGCGGCGAGGGCGACTGGAAGACTTCCGCCCTGGTGCGGGCCATGAAGGTGATGGGCGCGGGCCTGCCCGGCGGCAACTCCTTTATGGAAGACTACACCTACCACTTCCAGCCCGGCAACGAGCTGGTGCTGGGCTCCCACATGCTGGAAATCTGCCCTACCATTGCGGAAGGCAAGCCCAAAGTAGAGGTACACCCGCTGGGCATCGGCGGCAAGGCCGACCCGGCCCGCTTGGTGTTCAACTGTCCAGCCGGCCCGGCCCTGAATGCTACCATCGTGGACTTGGGTCACCGTTTCCGTTTGGTAGTCAACGAAGTGGAAGCCGTAGCGCCCGAGCAGGATTTGCCCAAGTTGCCCGTAGCCCGGGTGCTCTGGCAAGTGAAGCCCAGCTTGAACGTAGGCGCCGCCGCCTGGATTTATGCCGGCGGGGCTCACCACACCGGTTACAGCCAGAACCTGACGGCCGAGTACCTGGAGGACTTTGCCGAAATGGCCGGCATCGAGTACGTCATCATCGACGAGGAAACCAAGCTGCGCACCTTCAAGAACGAGCTGCGCTACAACGAGGTAGCCTTCAGCCAACGCTAAGCCCGAGCAGTTAATGCATTAAATCAAACAGAACGTCATGTCGAGCCTGAGCGAGACATCTCGCGTGCTGCGGTTGGATTGTTCGTCCAACCACAGTGCGCCAGGTGCTTCGCCTGCGCCTCTGCATGACGTTCTTTTTTAGCCCGAATTTTCTTTTAGCCCGCTTCCTTCCCTCCATTTCCCGCCCCACATTCATGCGTAATAACCTTACTACGCTCGATCTGCTGGTCTTTTTCGTGTACTTAATCGGGGTTTCGGCCTACGGTTTCTACATCTACAAAAGCAAGCAAAAGGCCGAGCAAAGCACCAAAGACTACTTCCTGGCCGAAGGCTCCCTGACCTGGTGGGCCATCGGGGCAAGTATGATTGCCTCCAACATTTCGGCCGAGCAATTCATTGGCATGTCGGGCTCGGGCTTTAAGGTGGGCGTGGCCGTGGCGGCCTACGAGTGGGTGGCGGCCGTGGTGCTCATCATCGTGGCCGTGTTCTTTATGCCGGTGTATTTGAAGAACCACATCTTCACGATGCCCCAGTTTCTGGAGCAGCGCTACAACAGCACGCTCAGCCTGATTATGAGCATTTTCTGGCTGTTTCTCTACGTGCTCGTCAACCTGACCTCCATTCTCTACCTGGGCGCGCTGGCGTTGAGCAACCTGATTGGCGGCGACACTTTCCACCTCATCATCGTGCTGCTGGCCGTTTTCTCCCTGCTGATTTCCATCGGGGGATGAAAGTGGTGGGCTACACCGACGTGGTCCAGGTCGTGGTGCTGGTAGTCGGCGGTTTGGTCACGACCTACATTGCCCTGACGCTGGTCAGTGAGCAGTTTGGCCTGGGCGGGGGCGCTATTGCGGGTTTCAATGCCCTGATGGAAAAGGCCCCGGACCACTTCCACATGATTTTCGACAAGCCCACCCAAGGCACCCCGCAGGTGGAGGTCGATAAGTACCTGGCCTTGCCCGGCATTGCCATGTACTTTGCAGGCCAGTGGATTGTAAACCTGAACTACTGGGGCTGCAACCAGTACATCACCCAGCGCGCCCTGGGCGCCGATTTGCACACGGCCCGCACCGGTATTCTGTTTGCCGGCCTGCTCAAGCTCATGATGCCGGTGATTGTAATGCTGCCCGGCATTGCGGCCTACGTGCTGTACAAGAACGGCGGCTTGCAGGCCGAAATGTCGAGCACCGGTTCGTTCAACTCCGACAACGCCTACTCGGCCATTCTCACCTTTTTGCCCAACGGCCTCAAGGGTTTGAGCATGGCCGCCCTCACGGCCGCCATTGTGGCTTCGTTGGCGGGCAAGGTCAACTCGATTTCGACCATCTTCACCCTCGACATCTACAAGCGCTACCTCAACCCCGAAGCCACCGAGAAAAAGCAGGTGTGGGTGGGGCGGCTCACCATTCTGGCTGCCGTGGTACTGAGCGTGGCTTTCACCTGGAAGGATTTGCTGGGCATCGGTGGGGAAGGGGGCTTCCAGTTTATTCAGAAGTACACCGGCTTTATTTCGCCCGGTATCCTGGCCGTGTTCCTGCTGGGTATGTTCTGGAAGCGCACCACCGCCACCGCGGGCATCGTGGGCATTCTGGCGGGCTTTGCCCTGTCGGTATTCTTCAATAACTACGCCCCGGCGGTGCTGGGCCCCGAAACCATCCTGTACACGGCCTTCCGCAACAGCGCCGGAGCCTACGAAATCCCCTTCCTGATCTGCATGGGCCTCTCATTTGCCATCACCATGGTCCTGATGATAGGCGTGAGTCTGGCCGGGCCGGTGGTGAATCCCAAGGCTATTGACCTGCCCGCGGGCATGTTCCGGGTGAGCCGGCAAACCATGTCGCTCATCGTGGTGACCATGCTGCTGCTCACGGCTTTGTACGTGCGGTTCTGGTAGCCCCACGCCCCGCGCCATTTTCTTTCTGAGCTGCTGAAAACCAGCTTGCCGCGGCCAGCCTACTGCTGCCGCCGATTCCACCAAAACGGGGACGTGAACTTAAGTCGCGTCCCCGTTTTGGCTTCCGACCCCTCGCTCTGCCTTTTTCCAACCAATTCCCACAACCATGTTCCATTCTTCTACTGCTGCCCTGGTCTTGCGCCGGGCTACCTTCCGCTTCCTTGCCGGCCGCCGGCCTGGCTACCTTCTGCTTCTGCTGCTGGCGCTGCTGGGCTTGAGTCCCGCAGCCCGCGCCCTGCAAGGCAATGACAACTGCCACGACCCGTCGAGCATCGTCAAGGATGGTAGCAAATACTGGATTTTCACTACCGGCACCGGCATCTACGGCATGTACTCCTCCGACCTGGTGAAGTGGGAATCGGGGCCGCGGCCGGTGTTTGCGGCCGGCGCCTACCCGAGCTGGATTAAAACCAAAGTGCCCGGCTTCACTGGTGACTTCTGGGCCCCAGAGTGCGTGTACCGCAACGGCAAGTTTTACCTCTACTACTCCGTATCCACGTTCGGCTCCAGCGTGTCGACCATCGGGCTGGCCACCAACGTAACCCTGGACCCCACGAGCCCCAACTATCAGTGGGTGGATCAGGGCGAAGTGGTGTCGAGCGGCTCGGGTAGCGCCTGCAACGCCATTGACCCGGCCGTGGTAACGGACGCCAGCGGAGGGCTGTGGATGAGCTACGGCTCATTTTTCAAGGGCATCGGCCTGATTAAGCTCGACGCCACCACCGGCAAACGCTCCGGTACGAGCTTTACCTGGCTGGCCGGCAACGTAGCCGCCGACGGGGTGAGTCGCAGCAACAGCGGCAGCGAGGCGCCCTACATCGTGCGCAACGGCAGCTACTATTACCTGTTTATCAATAAGGGCGCCTGCTGCAACGGCTCGGCCAGCACCTACTACATCCAGGTGGGCCGCTCCACCAGCATCACCGGGCCTTACGTCGACAAAAACGGCGTGGATATGAACCGCAACGGCGGCACTACGCTCATGGCTACCCAGGGCAACTACGTCGGGCCGGGCCACGTGGGGCTGTACCAGGAAAACGGTGCTAACTACTTCAGCCACCACTACTACGACTCGAACCAGAACGGCCGGGCCCGCCTTAGCGTGGGCAACATGGGCTGGGACGCCGCGGCCTGGCCCTTCCTCACCCGCGACTGGCTGGCCACCGGCCGCTACACGCTGCGCAACCAGAGTAGTAACCTCGTCTGGGATGCCTGGGGCTGCACCGGCGCTTCAGGCCAAGCCATTGCCCAGGGCACCTACAGCGCCGGCCTGGCCTGCCAGCAATGGAATCTGATGCCCGACGGCAACGGCGAGTACAAAATAACCTCGGCCGTAGGCGCGGGCCTCGCGGCCGACGTGGTTAACAACAGCCCCAGCAACGGTGCCAAATTGCAACTTTACGCCTACAGCGGCATTGCTGGGCAGCGCTTCAAAATCGAGCGGACCAACGTGGGCAACTACGTTGTGTCGTCGGTGAACGGGGGGCGGGTGGTAGAAGTGCCAGGCTGCGCCACAACGGCCGGCGTGCAGCTGGCTTTGTATGATTATCTGTCCAACAACTGCCAGAAATGGGGCATAGCCCCGGCTACTGCCGCTCGGCCACTGTCGGCCCAAACAGCTGTGCTCCGCAACGTTTCCGTGTTTCCCAACCCCGCCGAGCTGGGCCGTTTTGTGGTCAACCTGGGGGAGGAACTCCGCAACACGTCCGTAACTATTACGCTGACTGATACTCAGGGCCGGACGGTCTATACCCGCGCTAGTTCAGGCACAACAACACTACCCGTGGAAACCGGGTTGCGCACGGGGCTCTACTTACTTCATGTGAGCAGTGCGCAGGGCGGATACAGCCAAAAAGTAGTGCTACAATAAGGAGACTATTGTGGAAATTTTTCTGCACCTCAACCACTCTACTCCGCAACAAATGCCTGAAAGCCGCAACGTTTCGATGAGGTTTTTGACCAACTGCTGGCGGCCACTACCTGGCTTGGCTGACGTTGCGCAACTTGCCGCAACGCAAAATCAAGCCTCCGCAACATTCCTGCACCAGCGGGCTCTGTGGCTCATGAGCTGGAGCAGCAGTTTCAGGCCTGCTATTGGGCCAAATATAGGCGGAAAAGCGGTTTAAAGTACGTGGCGGTGGATAGCAGCTCAACTTGTTTTCTTCGGCCATCAGCCGCAATGCACCCAAGCCGCTGGCTGCTTATAGACCCGCCTGGGGTTCTGGTTTGGTCGTTTGTCCGCCGCCACGGGGCCAAGCTTTCACGTTTATAATTCTCAAAATGTAAGCCGGCGGCCCATCATCGTTTTTCTCTTTTCTCTCTTGCCTTTGCTATGAAAAGCCTCGTTCCTGCTTTGTTAATGGCCGGTTTGCTAAGCGCGCCGGCCCGGGCCCAAACCCTCAAACGCTCCGACTACCCGATTCAGGCCGTGTCGTTTACCAAGGTCAAGCTGGCGGATACCTTCTGGCTGCCCCGGCTCAAGACCAACACCGATGTGACCATTCCGGCTTCGTTTCAGCGCTGTGAGGCCACCAATCGGGTCAAGAACTTCGAAATGGCCGCCGCCCGGCAGGGGAAGTTTGCCACCATCTTTCCCTTCGACGACACCGACATCTACAAAACCATCGAAGGCGCCTCGTACTCGCTCAAGCTCTATCCCGACGAAGAGCTGGACCAGTACATGGATGAGCTGATTAAGAAGGTGGCCGCAGCCCAGGAGCCCGACGGCTACCTTTACACGGCCCGTACCATCGACCCGGCCCACCCGCACAACTGGGCCGGGCCGGAGCGGTGGGTGAAGGAGCGGGAGCTGAGCCACGAGCTCTACAACTCGGGCCACCTCTACGAGGCCGCCGTGGCCCACTACGAGGCTACCGGCAAGAAAAACCTGCTCACTATTGCCCTCAAGAATGCCGATCTGGTGTGCTCGGTATTCGGGCCGGGCAAGCGGGCCGTGGCGCCCGGCCACGAAATCGTGGAAATGGGTCTGGTGAAGCTCTACCGCGTCACGGGCAAGCCCGAGTACCTGAGCACCGCCAAGTTTTTCCTCGACCAGCGGGGACAGTTTAAGGGCTACGACCCCAAAAGCCCCGATGCCTGGCGCAACGGCTCCTACTGGCAGGATCATAAGCTCGTGGTAGACCAGAAAGAAGCCGAGGGCCACGCCGTGCGGGCCGAATACCTGTACTCGGCCATGGCCGACGTGGCCGCCCTCACCGGCGACCAAAAGCTGCTGGCGGCCGTGGACAGTATCTGGCAGAACATGGTCAGCAAGAAGCTCTACGTGACCGGCGGTACGGGCGCGGTGCCGGGTGGGGAACGGTTTGGGGGCAATTACGAGCTGCCCAACACCACGGCCTACAACGAAACCTGCGCCGCGGTAGCCAACATCTACTGGAACCAGCGCATGTTCCAGCTCCACGGCGAGGCCAAATACGTGGACGTGCTGGAAAAAGTGCTCTACAACGGCCTGATTTCGGGCGTGGGGCTGGATGGCAAGTCCTTCTTTTACAGCAACGCCATGCAGGTGAAAAACAGCACGAGCTTCCCCCAGACCGAGCCCCAGCGCGCCGGCTGGTTCGACTGCTCCTGTTGCCCCACCAACCTGGCCCGCCTCATGCCGTCTTTGCCCGGCTACGTGTATGCCCAAAACGGCCGCGACGTGTACGCCAACCTGTTTATCAGCGGCACCACCAATTTGCTGGTCAACCAGAAGCCCGTGCGCATCACACAGCAGAACAACTACCCCTGGCAGGGCGACCTGAAATTCACCGTGAATTCCGCGGCTACTACCGACTTCAATCTGCTGGTGCGCCTGCCCGGCTGGGCCCGCGGTGAGGCCGTGCCGTCCGATTTGTACCGCTTTGCTACCCCTACTGAGCCGAAAATCAACATCCGCGTCAACGGGCAGCCGGTGGCGTATACCACCCGTAACGGCTACGCAGTGCTGGCCCGCAAGTGGCGCAAAAACGACGTGGTAGAAGTGCAGCTGCCCATGGACGTGCGCCAGGTGGTAGCCAACCCAAGGTGCAGGACGACCTGGGCAAAGTGGCCCTGCAGCGTGGACCGGTAATGTACTGTGCCGAGTGGAAAGACAACGGCGGCAAGGCCAGCAACCTGATTGTGCCCGCTGTTACCACGTTCACGGCCCGCTTTCAGCCCCAGGTGCTCAACGGCATCATGCAGCTCCAGGCCACCGTGCCCGCTGTGCAGCTCGACGCGGCCAACACTAGCATCAGCACCACGCGCCAGACCATGACGGCCATTCCCTACTACGCCTGGGCCAACCGCGGCAAGGGCGAAATGACCGTCTGGTTTCCCCAGCAGCTCACCGACGTAGACCTGATTTCTCGCCAGCCCCAGGAAGTAACGGTAGGCAAGTAACAGTTGCGCCGCAATGAAAAAGCCCCGTGGTAGCATTACCACGGGGCTTTTTTTACGATTCTCTATTCACCTTTCGGCCAGCTCAGGGCTGTACCACCGGCCAGCCGGCGGCGTCCCAGGTAAGCTTTTCAATCCGGAGCTTGGAGTGGCCTTTGTCGGCCGCGTCGTAGCCGTGAAACACGAGGTAATCCTGATTGTCGAAAGTATACACCGAGTTGTGGCCCAGGCCAAACCAGTTTTTGTCGCCGACCAGCACTGGGGTGCCGCCGCCCTGGTCCAGGGCCACGCCGGCCCGGTCCACAAATGGGCCCGTCACGGATTTGGAGCGGCCCACCATGATTTTGTAAGTGCTCTGGGGGCCGCGGCAGCAGTAGTCGAACGAGGTGAACAGGTAATAGAAGCCGTTTTTGCGGAAGATAAACGGGGCTTCGATGGCGCCGTCGCCGGGCAGGGAGTCGTTCAGTTTGGGGTCCCGGGGCGGCGGGCCAGGGTGCGCCACTGCTCGGGCTGGGCCGGGGCTTTCAGGTCGGGCCGCAGCTTTACCAGCTTGATGCCCTCCCAAAACGAGCCGAAGCTAAGCCAGGGCGTGCCGGCCTCGTCCCGAATCAGGTTGGGGTCAATGGCGTTCCACATATCCCGCCCCGGCACCGACTGAATTACCCGCCCGTGGTCGATCCACTTATAGTCGGGCGACTTCGGGTTCAGGGTTTTATTCGTGGCCAGCCCGATGCAGGAGGTGTTTTTGCCAAAGGCGGAAATCGAGTAAAACAGCGAGTACACGCCGTTGTGAAACGAAATGTCGGGGGCCCAGATGTGGTTGTTCTGGAAGCCCGGCACGGCCTGTACTGCCCAGGCCGGGGCCTGGGCAAATACCGGCTGCTCCCGCGTCCAGTTCAGCCGGTCCTTCGACGACCACACCGCAATGCCCGGCCCGGTCCCGAACATGTAGTACGTGCCGTCCTGCCGGATCAGCACCGGGTCGTGGGCCCCAATCAGCGGCGGCGCGGTCTGGGCCTGGGCCCCAAGCACGGTGAGCAGTAAAACCAGGCACCAGAGCTGGCTAAGAGAGAAGCGCATACGGCTGGGGTGGGCGGGAAGTGACTTGCCCAAGCGCTGAGCCCGGGCAAGTCCGTTGAGAAATCTTCGTGGAAAGCATGCTCGTCAGCTCGAAGCGTCGGTCTGAAAAAGGTGGTAAAAACCGGCTCTACTTCACGGGCTGCACGCCTTCGGTGGTCATTACCACGCGCTTCATCGTGCCGTCCTTGTTGTATTCCAGCTTGTCGATGCAGACGGAGCGGCGGAAAGAGCTCCCGTCGGTGGGGATGCTGCCGTTGTGGTAGATGAAGTAGCTCTGGCCCTTAAAGTCGATGATGGCCTGGTGGTTGGTATTGGAATTGCCGGCCACCTCGTTTAAAATGCCCTTGAACTCCCACGGCCCTCGATGCTGCGGCTCATGGCGTAGGCAATTTTCTCGGGAAACTGGTAGGCGTAGCTCAGGTAATACCAGTTGCCGCGCTTGTGCACCCACGGCGCCTCCGTGAACTTGGGCAGCGTGGTCACCTTGTTGATGGGCCCGTCCAGTTCGGTCATATTGGGCTTGAGCTTGGCCCAGTAGCAAATCGTGTTGCCCCAGTACAGGTAGGCCTGGCCTTTCTCGTCGACAATCACCGTGGGGTCAATATCGTCCCAGCTGATTTTGGCCTCGGTGGTCATGTCGTTGGTAATCAAGGCCGAGCCCCGGGCGTCTTTAAACGGACCAGTGGGGCTGTCGGACACCGCCACGCCAATGGCTTTGCCGGGAATGGAACCGTGCTCCACGGCGGCATACCAGTAAAACTTACCGTTCCGCTCTATCACCTGCGAGGCCCAGGCGTCGTCCTTGGCCCAGGCAAAAGCCTTGACGTTGAGCGGGGAAGGGTGCTCTTTCCAGGTCACCATGTCCTGGGAGGAGTAGCAAAGCCACTCGTGCATCACGTAGCGCTCCTGCCGGGCCGGAGCTTCATCGTGGCCAGCGTACAGGTACACCGTGCCCTTGTGCACCAGCGCGGCCGGGTCGGCCGTGTATTTGTCTTTGATAATCGGGTTGCCGGCCACGGGTTCGGGCCGGGCCTGGGCCTGCGCCGCCGTTGGCAGCAGTGCCGGGGTCAGCAGCAGGCAAATCAGGCGGGCTAAGGTGTTGATTGTCATGACTGCCAAGGCTTAGCGCTTGCCGGGAATGCGCAGCACCGTGAATGAATTCGGGGCCAGCGTGTAAGTCAGGTTGGCCGAACTTACCTTGAACGACTCGTCCTTGGGAGCCACGTTCAGGGGCTGGTCCAGGGTATTCACGGCGTTCAGGTCATTGCTAGCCAGCACAGTAGCCTTGCCGGTTTTGCCCAGCTTTTTCACGCCCTGCAGGTTGATGGCCACGGGCCGGGCCTCAGGGGAGTAGTTGATCAGCTTCACCACAATTTCCCCGGTTTTGTCGTCGGCCACGGCGCTGCTGAACAGGTTGTCCTGCCCGTTTTGGCCGTTATCGGCGCGCTGCACCGGCAGCATGGTGGTGCCGGGGTTGGTGGAGTACATTTTCTGCACGTAGTAGTTGGGCGTCCCGTAAGCGCGCAGGTTGTCGAACCAAATCATGTCCGGCGTCCACTGCCAGGCGTCGACGTGGGCGAACAGCGGGGCGTAGGAGGCCATAATCACTTTGTCGGCGTTGCGCTCCAGCCCCGTCATAAAGGCCGCTTCCGAAAGGGCGCAGTCCCAGCTGTTTTTGTTGTCGGGGCTAGCAATGCCCACGCTCTGGGCCGCGTACTCGCCGGCAAAAATCTTGGAGCCGGTGGTGGGGTAGTTGTCGTAGCGGCCCACGTTTTTGCGGAACCACTCCGGACTGGCGTAGTAGTGCTCATCAATCACCTCGGCCTTCAGTTCGCGCAGGCGCTTGGTGGCTTTGTCAAACAAGTCCCCGTCGGGGCTGGGGCCTACGCTGGACACGATGTTGATGCCCGGATACTTGGCTTTCAGGGCCTTAGCAAACGGCTCGTAGCGCTCCAGGTACTGCGGGCCCCACTGCTCGTTGCCGATACCGATATACTTCAGGTCGAAAGGCTTCGGGTGGCCCATGGCCACGCGCTTGGCGCCCCAGGGGCTGCTGGCCGGACCGTTGGCAAATTCCACCAGGTCCAGGGCGTCCTGAATAAAGGTTTCCAGCGTGGGGTCGTCATCGGCGTGATTATGGGCCGGCACCTCATTCACGCTCGGTCCGCCGGCAGCCGTGGTTATGGGGGCCAGCTCCGAGGAGTTGAACTGGCAGGCCATGCCCACGTTCAGAATCGGCACGGGCTCGGCCCCAATGTCCTCGGAAAGCTGGAAATACTCGAAAAAGCCCAGGCCAAACGACTGATAATAGTCCGGGGTGGAGCGGTGGCGGAACTCCATGTTCCAGCGGTTCACCAGCGGCACGCGGGAGGCCACGTCGCCGATGGTTTCCTTCCACTGGTAGCGCTCCGTCAGGGTGCGGCCCTCCACGATGCAGCCGCCGGGAAAGCGCAGAAAACCCGGGTTCATGTCCTTGAGCAGCTGCACCAGGTCGGTGCGCAGGCCGTTTTCGCGCTTGTTCCAGGTGTCTTTCGGAAACAGCGTTACCACGTCCATGTCCAGCGTGCCGGCCCCGTCCAGGGTCAGCTTGAGCCGGGCCTTGGCCGCCGTCCCCGCCGACTTGAGAACCACGGTATACTTCTTCCAGTCGGCGGTGAGGCCCGTAATCTTGGTTTGGGCCAGCACCCGGCCCGAGGGGCTTACTTCCGGGCCGGCACCGCGGCCACCTTCCTCTTCCAGGGTCACGTTCAGGCCGCTCACACTGCCCAGGCCGCGGCGCAGGTACACGGAGAAAGTATATTCCGCATTCTGCTTGATACCCATGCCCCGGAACCCTTCGTTGATCAGGCCCGCGTCGGGGCTGGCCGTTTTGGCCGTGAGGCGCACAAAGTGGTTGTTGGTGGCGCTAATCGGCTTTTCGCTGCTGACCGTGTAGGTTTCCAGGGCCGCTGCCCCGCGAATAGCGTTCCAGCCAATAAAGTGTTGCCCGGGAATCTCAAACGACTTGTTCTTGACCAGCTCGGGGTAGAGGCCCCCGTCGGCGGCGAAGTTGATGTCTTCGAAAAACAGGCCGTACATCGTTTTGGCGATGGGTGCTCCGGGCTTGTTGACCTGCACGGTAATGGTATTAGCCGCCGTCGGCTTGGTTTGGGCTAGGGCCGGAGCCAGGCTCAGCGTGCACAGGGCCGCGCTGCTAGCTAACTGCACAAATCGGGTGGGGGAAAAGGTGGGCATAGAAGAAGATGAAGTGAGCGAAAGGAATTCCGGGCCCTGAAAAGGCCAGATCAGAAGGACATAGAAAAAGCCGGTTTTGCCAAGCCAGCCGCGCAGGTTAGGTGAGGACGACTAAACAACTGGCACAATCGATTGTGTAAAGTAAAAAGAAAAACGCAACATGCTCGTCTTTGCCGCTAAAATTTACTGGTACTGCTGGGGTTTGTCTTCGCTCAGCCTTGAGTTGATAAGTCGTTTTACCAACCCAAAATTATGGAATAGTACCCGCTAAGGCCGGTTTTGTATTGCCGGATACTATATAATACTATCTTTACACAAAGCATTGTGTAGTCTATTCCCTCTATGGCGCCCCGAAAAAAACAAGCCCCGGCCCCAATTTCCTCTAGTCCCGTGTCGATGGCCGACCTTGCCCGGGAGCTGGGCGTGTCGATGACGACAATTTCGCGGGCCCTGAGCGACCATCACAGCATTGGGCCAGCCATGAAGCAGAAGGTGCTCAAGCTGGCCAAAAAGTATAACTACCAGCCCAACCGCCTGGCCTCAGCCCTGCGCAAAGGCAAAAGCCAGCTCATCGGTATTATCGTGCCCTATATCGAAGGCCGCTTTTTCCCGTCGGTAGTGCACGGTATCGAAACGGCGGCTAGCAAAGCAGGCTACAACGTGATTATCTGCCAGTCGAACGAGGACGTAGCCCAGGAGCGGCGCAACCTCGAAATCTTGCTCAGCGCCCAGGTCGCGGGCATCCTGGTGTCGTTGTCGCGCACAACCCTCGACGTGCGCCACTTCGAGAAAGTACGCAGCCGGGGCTTGCCGCTGGTGTTTTTCGACCGGATTGTGGAGGGTGACAACGTGAATGCCGTGGTGCTCAACGACCAGGAGGGGGGCTACCTTTCCACCCGCCACCTGCTAAGCCAAGGCTGCCGCCGTATTGCCCACCTGGCCGGTCCCCAGCACCTGAATATCTACAAAAACCGCCGCCAGGGCTACCTCGACGCGCTTCGAGAAGCCGGCATTGCCGAGGATGAGCAGCTGATTCACTACGCCGACATGAGCCAGGAGCAGGGCTCCACGGCCATGCGCCAGCTGCTGACCTTGCCCGAGCCGCCCGACGCCGTGTTTGCCGCCGGCGACTACAGCGCCCTCGGAGCCATGCAGGAAGCCCGGCGTCAGGGCCTGCGCGTGCCCCAGGACATGGCTATTACTGGCTTCAGCAACGAGACCTTCACGCTTATCACTGAGCCGGCCATGACCACCATCGACCAGCGCTGCGAGGAAATGGGCCAGGCCGCCGTGCGGCTGCTGCTGGAGGTAATCGACGCGGGTGGAGCCCCATTTACGCCCCGGCAGGTGGCCTTGCGACCTGAGTTGCTGGTTCGCACTTCCTCCGTACGCCAAACGGAGCCCGAACTGGTAGCCCGGAGCTATACCAGCACCTTTGTCCCGTAGCAGTTTCACTTCCGTTTTCTTGCCCGGTGCTAAGGCCTGTTGCTTTGGTAGCTACTATTCGGGCGCGGCTGCTTGTCAGCGCCTGGCTACTTAGGAGTCGTGCCGGAAATCGGGTTAGTAGCTAAATGGGGGGCGGTTGCCGAGCCACGTCCTTCCGGGTAGCTTTCTAGGCCTTAAGTCGGAAGGAACTCGACGCGTATTGGTTTCTAAACTGTGTTATCGGGGAGCTGCAAAAGGGAGGATAAAAGGCGGTTAAGTGCCTAATTCTTCTAGCTTTAAGGAGTCAAATACGTCTGTCTTCTAGGCGGGCTGGAAGGTCGCGGTGCAGTTGCGGCGGCGGCCCGCAGGCTTGGGTGGAGGAGGGCGTAGCGTTTTCTCTTTTTGCCTAACCGTACCCTTATGCCTGCACCTCTACCCAGTGCCGTCCGGACTGCTGACCCGGGCCTCAGCAGTGAAGATCTGGCCCCTATTGCCCCAACGGAGCGTAGCTGGGGTACCGGCAACTACGCTGCCCTCTGGATCAGCATGAGCCTGTGCATCCCGACCTACATGCTGGCCAGCTCCCTGATTGAGGGCGGTATGAACTGGTGGCAGGCGCTGCTGACCATCTTTCTGGGCAACTCCATCGTGCTGGTGCCCATGCTGCTCAATGGCCGGGCGGGCGCCAAGTATGGCATTCCGTTTCCGGTGCTGGCCCGGGCTAGCTTTGGCGTGCGTGGGGCCAACGTGCCGGCTCTGCTCCGGGCCCTGATTGCCTGCGGCTGGTTTGGCATTCAGACCTGGATTGGGGGTTACGCACTGTATCAGATGGGTGTGCTCTGGCTGCCAGGACTGGCTACATTGCCGGCCGTGTTTCCAACTTCCTGGGCCCTGGCCACGGGACCAGCCATCACGTTTGTGCTGTTCTGGCTGCTCAATATGTACGTGGTACACCTCGGGGTGGAAAGCATCCGCAAGCTGCTGGTGTTCAAGGCGTTTTTTCTGCCGGTTGCCGCCCTGGCCCTGCTGTGGTGGGCCATTTCGGCCGGCCATGGGCTGGGTCCGATTCTGGCTCAACCGTCCAAATTTGCTTCCAGCGCAGCTTTTTGGGCGTTCTTCTTTCCCTCCCTGACTGGTATGGTGGGCTTTTGGGCCACGCTGTCCTTGAACATTCCCGATTTCACCCGCTACGCCGTTAGTCAGCGGGCCCAGCTGCTGGGGCAGGCCCTAGGCTTACCATCTTCCATGACGGTTTTCTCTTTTGTGGGCGTGGTCGTCACCTCGGCTACCTTCGTGATTTACGGCAAAACCATCTGGGACCCGGTCGTGCTGGCCGGCAAGTTTGACAGCAAGCTGCTGGTGAGCGTGGCCATGCTGGCCGTGGCCCTCTCGACATTGGCAACCAACATTGCGGCCAACATCGTGAGTCCGGCCAACGACTTTGCCAACGTGTCGCCCGAGCGGATTTCGTTTAAAACTGGGGGCTACATTACCGGCGTGCTGGGTTTGCTGATTTTTCCCTGGAAGCTCATTGCCGACCCTTCAGGCTATATTTTCACCTGGCTGGTGGGCTATTCGGGCCTGCTCGGGCCCATTGGCGGCATCATGCTGGCCGACTACTACCTGCTGCGCAAAGAGTACCTCAATGTGCCTGAGCTGTACCAGTACCAGGGCCAGTATACCTACCGGCAGGGCTATAACCTGCGGGCCCTAGCGGCACTTGTCGTTGGTATTCTGCCCAATATTCCGGGCTTTCTGGCCGCCGTCGGCGCGGTCGACAAGCAAACCCTTTGGCCCGCCCTGGTTGCCCTCTACTACTACGCCTGGTTTGTCGGCTTCTTCGTGTCGGGCGGCGTGTATCTGCTGCTCATGGCTCAGGAGAAGCGGGCTGGAGTATCTTCTCCGCTGGAGGTAGCACAAGGCTAAGTGCTGCCCATATGCCCTTCCGGTCGGGAACTGAAGCTAACCGGTGTATTCCTGCCCAGGCAAAGCGGACACTTATTAATCCCTGATCTTCTACCCTGATTGGTGCTGTTTCTTGGATTGGCTCAAAATTATGGTAAGAGTCTGTCCTGGGGTTACCATCGTACCCCAGCCCGACCTTTTCTGGGATAGGGTCATTAATTTTGTGATTTTTAGAGTCAGTAGTAAATTATTGTAAATCAAGGCGCTACTTAAAAGGTGAGTAAGCACTTACTAAAAATTTATACGATGATAGTGCAACTGTAAAACCTGTTGCTTAATATTGTCCCAGTTATCAGCCAGCTAATCCCCCCGGCTGGCTGATAATTAAAATTCCCACGCCCTGTTTACCGGATGAACCCCACCCCATCTGGCAAGTACTACTGAGAAATCAACCGGCTCTCCCACTCAGCAAGTTGACCTATCGGTATCCCAAAATTCGTAGTCGGCCGAATCGGTGTTCCACTGATTCGGCCGGTTTGTTTTTAAGCCAGCCGAAACTACGGTTGAGTTAGTCCTCACCTTTGGTGTAGATTAGGAAGAGTACTTGCAGTTGGCAACGACAGTTTCCAGTGCTATTGGCGGGCGCATCAGCGTGAATTCTGTTTCTGATGCCGTGCTCTAGCTACATGCAGCAAGCAGTAGGAGGGAACCCAGAGTTACAGTAAATAAAGTCAGCCTCTTGCTAGGCTCAGTTCCGGAAAGTAAGGGCACAAAAAAAGGCGCCCCACCCGGAACGCCCTTTCAATGAATCGTGACCGGCGAAAATTCCCACCCAACGCCAGTCCGATCCTTTATCAGTAAGCCGTGGCTAACTCCTCTACTAGGTAGCTACTCCACGAATTTATTCTTTAAAGAAGGTTGAATAACGGGGCTCCAATTAAGCTCAACGGTTATCAAACCCGAGAACCAGACAGCGGTGTTTTTGTGCCTTGTTCTATAATACTAAGGTAGGGGGAGTAAACACCGGATTCCACTACTATTTTTGCCACTTATGGTACTGTATTGACCGAATTATTGGCAGTAACTATACCTTTCTTGGTATTGTGGTAATAATTGCTGCTAAAATTACAATTTTGCTGGCATTCTGGTCTTAGAAAGACCTTGAACAGACCAGTGGGCTTTCGTGCGAGAAATGCCGCAGCTGCTTGTGGCAGCAAGACTCCAGTGCGGCGACCAATACGTCAGTCAATAGCGTATTGGGTAAGGCACGCCGGCTGCATACGTATATAGTGCAGCTTAGGTTGGGTTAGTCAACTCTGGTGGGGCGGGCAAGGGCATCCAGTGCGTAACGCCTTTTACGTAACGGTCGACGCCGCGCGGATCCGGAGTAACAAACATATGCGCCGATTTAGAGGCGTTGGTCGGCTTGTAGGTAGCTACCGTTATTTCCAGCCAGGAAGTAGGAACGTATACCAATACTTGCTGATTAGGCTGGGGCAGCTGCTGAGCACGGGCAATCCATAGTGGGGTAGTAACAGGGGGCATAACCTTGCGGAACTAATGAGCTGCAAAATTACACCGGCGCGGAGTTAGAAAGGCCGCAAAGTTTTCCTGTGCGCATTACTCTATTGTTGTTTGTCCTTGATGCGTAATAAGTTAAAAAATTCTGAGGCCGAATAAATAGATTTTAGAGGCCGGTGGAGGTGTTTTTAGGTAGTCCTTGGATAATCTCAGCTGATATTTTACGCTCTAGTCTGGCCTTAGAAGGCGTTACTAGTGGGAGGATTGGATATTAAAATAAGATTAAATAAAGCTAGGTGCAGTGAAAGCTTTTGCGGTATTTTTGTTTACATCACCGCTTTTCTTGCTCCTTGAGGCAGCTTACTTCTCTTGTGCTCCTGTTGTTGTTCGTCTACAACCTGGTAGGGTTCTACCCGGCTTATACGTGGCGGCAGCACCAGTTTCGGCAGCAGGCAGAGCAACAGCGCCGGGCCCAGCTGCCCGATGACGCTTTGGTGCAAATTCGGGTAGCCCGCCACGAAGCCCCCGGCACGGCACTGCAGTGGCAGGAGCAACATGAGTTTCGGTGGCGCGGCAAGCTCTACGACGTGGTACGCCAGCACGCCGACGCGGATAGTATTACCTATTTCTGTTGGCACGACCAAGGTGAGGAAAAGCTGCTGGCTGGGCTGCAAAAGCACGTCGAGCAGATTTCCCACCCCAGTGCCTCTGCTGGGAAAACGGCCAAGAAGCTGTTCGACCACCTGTTTAAGCTGGCCTTTCTGCCTCCGCCTTCCCAGCAGGCACCCGCAGTAGTTTTACCGGACCCCCTACGACAGTACCGGCCCTGGCGGGCAGCTACGCTGCATCCGGTAGCCGCCGTGGTAGTGCCGCCACCGGAGCCGGGTCGGGCTACGGCCTGAAGGCCCCTTTTCGCCTGCGCTGGGCGAGTATACCCTGTACCGCCTTTAGGTAGTGCCGGTATAGCTCTGCCTTATTCTGAGCTTAGGGCGCAACAACAGGCTGCTTGCCTTTAGAGCTGCCCCAAAGCAGGGTAGCCTAGGCGTGGGCTCCAACCTCATTTTCCTGGTAAGCCCGGACTTGGCTGCTGGCAGGCAACTTCTTGCCCCGGCCAAAGCTCGGGCCACCCCCGCCAGCTTGTGTAGCGGCGGGTGCTAACTCATTGGCCCCAGGTGGGCCGCAACCTCTTTGCATTTCATGAAACCACTTATAACCCGTATGCTCCTGCTGTGGGGCTTACTTTTCCTGAGCACGGGCGCCTTTGCGCAGTATACCACGGCGGGCACCGTCGTCGACCAGCAGACCCGCCAGCCCCTGATAGGCGCCGTGGTAGCGGCCAGCACGGCCACGGCTGCCACTACCGATAAGGACGGGCATTTTCAGCTGACTTCCACCGAAGAGCTGCGCACCGTGAAGGTGCAGTATCTGGGCTACGTGGCCCAGGATGTTACCATCAAGCCCAGTAATGCCAGCTCCCTGACCATTGCCCTGGAGCCCTCTAACACGGGACTGAGCGAAGTGCAGGTGGTGGGCTACGCCACCGAAAAAAAGCTGCTCGAAACGCCTGTGGCCCTGAGCGTGGTGACGGAAAAGGACCTGCAGCGCAACAACACCATCTTTCTGCAGAACACCCTAAACCAGGTGCCCGGCGTGCGGATGAACGTGCGCAGCGCCGCCTCGCAGTCCAACCTGGTGATACGCGGCATCGGTAGCACTTACGGGCGCTTCAGCATCCGGGGCATCAAGCTGTATCAGAACGGGATTCCGCTGTCGGAAGCGGATGGCACGACTTCGCTCGATGATCTGGACTTCACAACCATTGGCCGCATGGACGTAATTAAAGGCCCGGCATCGAGCATTTACGGCGCTACCCTGGGCGGCGTCGTGTCGTTTCAGACCCGCAAGGCCGCGCCCGGTACGAGCATTAATCTGGGTACCGTGGTGGGCAAGTACGGTTTGTTCCGGACCAACACCGGCATCGGTATCGGCACCGATAAGGTCAACCTGCTGGTAAACTACGGCCACCAGGAAACCCGCGGCTTCCGCGACGACCACTCCAACAGCCGCAAGGACTTCGTGACCGTAGCCGGCGACTTTTACGTGAGCGACAAGCAGACGGTGAGTGTGCTGGGTACCTACACGAACCAGCACGACAACTACGCCGGAGAGCTGGACAGCACCGACTTTTTTACGAACTATACCAAGCTGGCGCCCGCCTATAAGCTCAAGGACGTGGGCGTGGACGCGGAAATCACCCGTCTGGGTTTGACCCACACCTACCGCTTTACCAGCAACTTTGTGAACACCACGAGCTTGTTTATGAGCACCTCGTACGCGCTGAGCCCCGCGGAGCCGAGCTTCGCCCACACCCAGCGCGGTAAGCGCGGCGTGCGCAGCGTGTTTACCTACGCCCCCGAACTGAGTGGTTTGCAGACGCGCTTTGCCCTGGGCACCGAGTATATTTCCAACCAGGACAACAACAAGCGCTACGGCATTACGGCCCTGGGCGCCTCGACGGCCCTGACTTCCGACCAGGAAATCCGCGCAACTCAGCTCAACACCTTTGCCCAGGCCGAGGCTTCCATTACCGAGCACACCACTCTTACCGTGGGGGCCAGCTACAACGTGGTGACCTACGACATTCAGGACCTAATTCCCAAGACGGCTCCCGCCCTGAGCCTGACCGGCTACAAGCAGTTCAAGCCCGTCGTGACGCCCCGCGTAGCCTTGATTCACACCTTTAACGACCAGTTCTCGGTATTTGCCCAGTACAGCACCGGCTTCTCGCCGCCCATCAGCAGCCAGATTTCGTTGTCGACCGGCCCGATTAATCCCGACCTCAAGCCCGAAACCAACGCCAACTTCGAGCTGGGTTCCCGCGGCAGCATTCTGGCCAACAAGCTCAACTACGACGTGACGGCCTTCCACATGCAGGTGAAAAACGGTCTGGTGTCGCAGACCAACGCCGACAAGGTGACCTACTTCGTCAACTCGGGCGAGTCGGAGTACAAGGGCGTGGAGGTGGCCTTGTCGGGCAACCTCGTGGACGCCGAAAAAGCCGGCTTACTGACCCAGGTGCGGCCCTTCGTGAGCTACACTTACACCGATGCCGAGTTCAAGTCTTACCAGCTGGCTGCCAATGACTTCAGTGGCAAGCAGGTGCCCGGCACGTTCAAAAACCTTTTTACCGGCGGCCTTGACCTCGAAACCAAGGTGGGCGTGTACCTGAACCTGACCTCGCAGTACACCGACCAAACGCCGATGGCCGACAGCAACAACCGCTTTGCCGCTGCTTACTGGCTGTTTAACAGCAAGGTAGGGGCCCGCGGTAAAATTGCTGGCCACCTGAGCTACGACGTATTTGCCGGCCTCGACAACCTCACCGACAAGCACTACGCCGTGTCCATTGCCTTGAACCAGGCCACGCCCGTGAAGGCCCCAACCTTCTATAACCCCGGTATGCCCCGCAACTGGTACAGCGGCGCCAACCTGAGCTACACTTTTTAAAGGTTAGACCCCAGAACGTCATGCTGAGCATGTGGCGCATCAAGCCAGGACTGAGGCATCTCGCTTGCAATGGTAATCAAGAATTACTGTGACGGGAGAGATGCTTTGACTTCGCTCAGCATGACGTGCTTTTTCAACAACGTCAGCACGCGAGATGTCTCGCGTTGGCTCGACATGACGTTCCTACGACCATCAATCAATGAAAAAAGTCCTGTACGCAACCCTGTTGCTGGCCTCAGTGGCCTGCAACCGGTTTCGCAACGAAGATAAAACCGCCGCCGACGCGCCCGGCAAGGAGCGCATCGTGTCGGTGTCGAAGCAGCTCACGGAAATGATTTTTGCCCTCGGCGCCGGCGACAAGCTCGTGGGCGTGGATTTGAGCAGCACCTATCCGGCTGAGGCCAAAAAGTTGCCCACCGTGGGCTACCATCGGTTGCTCAACTCCGAAGGCATCGTGTCGCTGAAGCCCACGGTGGTGTATTCGGATGGCAACGTGGCCCCAGAGGCCGTGATGACCCAGCTGCAGAAGGTGGGCATTCCGGTGAAGGAGTTCAAGCAAACCAAGACCATCGAAGAGGCTTGCCAACTCCTGCAGCAGCTCGGCGACGGGTTCGGCAAGCGGAAAGTAGCCGACAGCCTGGCCCGGCAGCTCACGGCCGACATGGCCACGGCCGCCGCGAAACGCAAGCAGTTTGGTGACCAGCCCGTGAAGGTGGTTATCATTCACTACGGTCTGCAGAAGAACATTTACCTGGCTATGGGCCAAAAAAGCACCGGCACCCAGATGCTGCAGTGGGCCGGCGGAGTGAATTCCATCAACGCTACTGAAGGCATGAAGCCCATCAGCCCCGAGCTGATTGCCGCCGCCCAGCCCGACGTGATTCTGGCCACCGACTTCGGCTTCGACCGGATGGGCGGGCTCGAAAAGTTCAAGACCCTGCCCGGGGTGGCCCTCACGCCGGCGGCCAAGAACAACCGCATCTACCGCGTTGAGGAGCACGATATGGTATACCTGGGCCCGCGCACGGGTCAAAACGTGCTCAAGCTCATGGAATTGATTCACCAGCCTGCTCCCAAGCTGTGAGGCTGAGCGCGGGCCGGGTGCGGCTGTATTTCGGCGGGCTGCTGGCGTTGCTGGTGGTAAGCATCATCGTGTCGGCAAGGCTGGGCGCGGTGGTGCTGACCTTCGATGAAATTGGGGGCTTCGTACTGCAAAGCCTGAGCCTTAGTGCCGGCAAGCCCGACCCCACGGCCATGCTGCACGAGGGCGTGTTTTTCCAGATCCGGCTGCCGCGGGTGCTGCTCTGCGCCGTGGTGGGCGCGGCCCTGTCCGTGTCGGGCACCCTGATGCAGGCCTTGTTTCGCAACCCCATCGTGGAGCCGGGCCTGATTGGCACCTCGGCCGGGGCAGCCTTGGGTGCAGCCGTTGTGTTTGTGCTGGGCGCTTCGATGAGCGGGGTTAATTCCACGTTTCTGGGTCATTTCGTACTGCCCGCCGCGGCCTTTGTAGGCGCTTTGGCGGCTACAGGCCTGGTGTACCGCCTCTCGCGGGTGCAGGGCCGGGTTACGGTGGCGTCCATGCTGCTGGCCGGCATTGCCGTCAATGCCCTGGCGGCCGGGGGCACGGGCTTTCTGGCCTACATTGCCCGCGACCCCAAGCCCGCTCCATCACCTTCTGGAACCTGGGCAGCTTCAGCAGCGCCGACTGGCCCTCGTTCTATATGGTGCTGACGGTGACAGTGGTAGGAGTGGGGCTGGCCTTGCGCTTTGCCAAGGCCCTGAATGCCTTGCAGCTCGGAGAAAACGAGGCTCAGTATCTGGGCATAAATACCCGGCAGCTGCAAACCCGCATCCTGCTGCTCAATACGTTGCTGGTCGCCGTGGCGACTTCCACAGTGGGCGTTATCGGCTTCGTGGGCCTAGTGGTACCCCACCTGCTGCGGCTGCTCCGCCTGGCCGACAACCGCCTGCTGATTCTGGGCTCCAGCCTGCTGGGCGCCATTCTGATGATAATTTCCGACACGGTGGCCCGCACCATCATTGCCCCGGCCGAGCTGCCTATCGGCGTACTCACGGCCTTTATCGGGGCGCCGGTGTTTTTGTGGATGCTTTCCCATTATCAGCAACTCAACCAGCGGGGCGGATTTTATGCTTAGAGCCGATAACGTTAGCTTCCAAATCAAGGACAAGATGCTGCTGCACAACGCTTCGGTGGAGTGCCGGCCCGGCGAGTTTACGGTGCTCATGGGGCCCAACGGGGCCGGCAAAACCACGCTGCTGCGCCTGCTGGCCGGGTTGTATCAGCCCTCGGCAGGGCAGGTACTCTACCACGAGCAGCCGCTGAGCACGTTTTCGACGGCCGAGTTGGCCAAGTCCCGGGCGGTGCTGTCCCAGGAAATCCAACTGGCTTTCCCCTTGAGCGTGGCCGATGTGGTGCTGATGGGCCGCTACCCGCACTTTCAACGCACGCCCTCCGCGCGGGACCACGCCATTGCCCAGCAAGCCCTGGCCGATTTGGGCATGAGTGACTTTGCTGACCGGGACTATTCTACCTTGTCGGGTGGGGAGGCCCAGAAGGTGCAGATGGCCCGGGTGCTGGCCCAAATCTGGGAAGCGCCCGGGCACGGCACCCGCGTACTGCTGCTCGATGAGCCCGTATCCAGCCTCGATTTGCGCTATCAGCATCAGCTCCTGCAGATTGCCCGCGACTTTTCCCGCCAGCAAAGCATTGTAATAGCGGTGCTGCACGATATTAACCTGGCTCTGGCCTACGCCGATAAGCTTGTCTTCATCAAGCAGGGACAGGTGCATACTACCTTACCCGACCCCGGCGAGCTGGATGAGCAGACTTTGCAAGAGGTATTTGGCCTGTCGATGCGCATCATTGCCAACCCGTTTACCCAGAAGCCCCTGGTCGTGTACGCCGACTCGTAGGAGTTTCCGGCGAGAGTCAGGCAACCTGATTTAGCCACAAAAGGGGCACCGCGCGTAGCGGCGCCCCCTTTTGCTTTGTATTCGAAGCTCTTGCCCGGGTTCCCCGCTTAGTGGCTCAGCCGTTTGCGGCGGTACAGCCGTGCACCAACGGCAGCGGGTTTTTACCGTTCTGCTCGTAACCTCAACCATACCCCGGCGTAAGCTACAGGTTGACTTTGTGCAGGTAGGAGCGCAGCCGAAATATGGTCATTGCCCATAACCTGCCGTGCAGTTGGTGGTTAGATGAAGACTTACTGCTGATCCGGAGCCTTGCCTGCAAGGCGTTTCTTGTTGTGTCGAAGCCTTGCTTCGGTGTGCCTGCTGCTGTGTTTTATCCCGTTGGTCATTCGAACCTAGTATTGTCATGAGTCAAGATATTACGGCAGATTCAGCTGCTACTCCGCAGGGTCCCGCGCCCGAAGACGGCACCCGCCGCTCCTTTATCAAGCAGGCCGGCGGCTTTCTGGGCCTGGCCCTGGCGCCGCCCCTCATTAGTCAGGCCGAGCGGCTCACCAAGTTTTCCAAAACGGTGGAGGGCGTCACCAGCCTCACGCTGAAGGTAAACGGCACGGCCCGTACCCTGCAAGCCGAGCCCCGGGTGAGCCTGCTCGACGCCCTGCGCGAAAACCTGGACCTGACCGGCACCAAGAAAGGCTGTGACCATGGCCAGTGCGGGGCCTGCACGGTGCTCGTGGATGGGCGCCGCGTGAATAGCTGCCTTACCCTGGCCATCATGAACCAGGGCAAGGAAATTACCACCATTGAGGGTCTGGCCCAGGGCGAGCAGCTGCACCCCATGCAGGCCGCTTTCCTCAAGCACGACGGCTTCCAGTGCGGCTACTGCACCCCGGCCAGATTATGTCGGGCGTAGCCTGCGTCAAGGAAGGCCACGCCACGACCGACGAACAGACCCGGGAGTGGATGAGCGGCAACCTCTGCCGCTGCGGCGCTTACCCCAACATCGTGGCCGCCGTGCGCGAAGTAGCCGGGAAAGCCTAGGTGGGATAGTGAGGTAGTGAATGAGTGAGTTGTCGTTTGACCCGCGCGAAATGCGCCAAACGCACCACCAGCGCATCTAACTCACCATCTCACCATTTCACCATTTCACCACCCAGAGGGATGAACAACTTCAGCTACACCCAGGCCGCCACGGCCAAAGAGGCCACCGGTCTTCGCAAGGATAAAAAGGACATTGCTTTTATTGCCGGCGGCACTACGCTGCTGGATTTGATGAAGGCCAACATCGAGCAGCACCCGCAGCTGGTCGATATCAATATGCTACCCTTCAAAGGCATTCAGGAAACCAGTGACGGGCTGCGCATCGGGGCCATGGAGCGCATGAGCGACGTGGGCGAAAACCCGCTGGTCGTGCAGCAGTACCCGGTTATTTCCGAGGCCCTGCTGTTGAGCGCCTCTCCCCAACTGCGCAACATGGCCAGCATCGGGGCAACCTGCTGCAGCGCACCCGCTGCGGCTACTTTCGCGACCCGGCTTTTCCCTGCAACAAGCGCAACCCCGGCTCGGGCTGCCCGGCCCAGACCGGCGATAACCGCAATCTGGCTATTCTGGGGGGCAGTGAGGCCTGCATTGCTACCAACGCCGGCGACCTGGCCGTAGCCCTGGTGGCCCTCGACGCAGTAGTAACCTTGGAAAACGCCAAGGGCAAGCAGCGTCGCGTGTCGTTGCTGGAGTTTCACCTGCTGCCCGGCACCACGCCCCAGCGCGAAACCGTCATTGAGCCCGACGAGCTGATTGTGGCCATTACGGTGCCGGCCGCGGCCCACGCCCGGAAGTCGCGCTACGTGAAGGTGCGCGACCGGGCTTCCTACGCCTTTGCCCTGGTTTCGGCAGCGGTAGGGCTCGATGTGCAGGGCGGGCAAATTCGCTCGGCCCGCATTGCCCTGGGCGGGGTGGGTACCAAACCCTGGCGGGCCCAGGAAGCTGAGCAAATGCTGGTGGGCAAGGCGGCTACCGAGGAAAACTTCCGGGCCGCTGCCGCCGTGGCCGTGCGCGGGGCCCAGCCCCGGGAGCACAACCGCTTCAAGGTGGAAATGGTCCAGAAAACGGTAGTGCAGGCCCTGCAGGAGCTTATGGCCTAACCGCCCGGCGTTTTATCCACCTCATTCTTAGCAACGGATTTTCTAGTATGGATACCGAACCAGCTTTCTTCGAAACCAACGCCACGCCGGGCGTCGTGGGCCTGCCGCTCGACCGGGTCGACGGCTTTGCCAAAGTAACCGGGCAGGCCAAGTACTCGGCCGAGTACAAGCTGCCGGGCCTGACCTACGGCGTGCTGCGCACCAGCGAAATTGCCCGGGGCCGGATTCAGAGTATTGATACCAGCGCGGCGGCCCGGGAGCCCGGCGTCATTGCCATCTTGACCCACCTGAACCTGCCCAAGCTGGCCAAAACGCCCAACACCCCCGACGATAAAAAGGCCATTGGCGCGCCCATGGGCTTTCTGCCCCTGACCTCCGACCAGGTGCACTACGCTGGTCAGCCGGTAGCCCTGGTAGTGGCCGACACCATTGAGCGGGCCCTGCACGCGGCTTCACTGGTGAAGGTGCAGTACGCGGTGGAAAAGCCCGTTACCTCGTTTTTGGACCCGCAGGCGAAGATATTCGACCCGGAGAAGGTGCAGGACGGCAAAACGCCCGGCCATACCCGGCGCGGCAACCCCCAGGAAGCCTTTGCCGCCGCCCCCATTCAGCTTACGGCCACCTACGAACACGCCATCAACCACCACAACCCCATGGAGCCCGGCGCCACTACGGCCGTGTGGGACGGCCCTGAGCGGCTGACGGTCTACGAGTCGACGCAGGGGGTGACGCGCACGCAGAAGGCCCTGAGCACCATGCTGGGTTTGCCCACCGAGCAGGTGCGGGTGGTAACCCGGTATCTGGGCGGCGGCTTCGGCTGCAAAGGCTCGACCTGGCCCCATACCATCTTGACGGTGCAGGCAGCCAAAGCCTTGGGCCGGCCCGTGTGCTTGTCCTTGACCCGCCCGCAGATGTTTACCGGTATGGGGCACCGCGAAGACCAACACCAGACCCTCAAGCTGGGCGCGACCAAGGAAGGTAAGCTCACGGCCCTGATTCACGAGAAGACCTCCACGACTTCGCCCTGGGACAACTACGCCGAGCCCAACAGCCGCATTATCAATCTGCTCTATAACTGTCCCACGTTCGAGTCGACCTACCAGCTGGGGCGGGCCAACGTGATGACCTCCACCTTTACCCGGGCCCCCGGTGAGGCTCCTGGTTCCTTCGCCATAGAGTGCTCGATGGACGACTTGGCCTACCAGCTTGGCATCGACCCGCTGCAGATCCGGCTCTTGAACTACGCCGACAAGGACCCCACCAACGGCAAGCCCTGGAGCAGCAAGAGCCTGAAGCAGTGCTACGCCCGCGGCGCGGAGCTCTTCGGCTGGAGCAAGCGCAACCCCCGCAACGGGGCTACCCGCAACGGGAAATACCTGATTGGCTACGGCATGGCCACGGCCAGCTACCCGGTGCACAACAACCAGGGCACGGCCCGAGTGCGCCTCTACGCCGACGGCCATGCCCTGGTCCAAACCGGCGCTACTGACCTGGGCACGGGCACCTACACCGTCATGACCCAGGTAGCGGCCGACTCCCTGGGCATAGCGCCCGACAAAGTCCGCTTTGAGCTGGGCGACACCCGCCTGCCCACGGCGCCCAACTCGGGCGGCTCGGTGGCGGCCGGCACGGTGTCGTCGTCTATCTACATGGCGGCCCAGGACGTATGGCAAAAGCTTATCAAGCAGGCCGTGACGGATAAAAAGTCGCCGCTGTTCCGGGCCAAGCCCGCCGATGTGGTAGTGGAAAAGGGCCGGATGCAGCTCAAAGCCGACAAAACGAAAGGGGAGGACTTCATGACCCTGATGAAGCGCGCCGAAATGGCCGACATTGAGGGTATGGGCAACGGCAAGTACGGGGCTGGCTACGAAACCGGCATGGCCCCGGGCCCGCCAGCTCGGGCCACGAAGACGACAAGGGCGGCCACTCCATGCACTCCTTCGGCACCCACTTCTGCGAGGTGCGCGTCGACCCGGAAGTGGGCACCGTGCGCGTCACGCGCTGGGTGAGTGTGCACGCGGCCGGCCGCATTCTAAACGCCAAGACGGCCCGCAGCCAGATTATCGGCGGCAGCATCTTCGGCATCGGCGCGGCCCTGATGGAGGAAACCTTCCGGGACCCCAACCTAGCCCGCTACACCAACGCCAGCCTGGGCGAGTACCACATTCCCGTCAATGCCGACATTCCCAACATGACCGTGGAGTTCATCGAGGAGCACGACCCCTACATCAACGCCATGGGCGTGAAGGGCATCGGCGAAATCTCGATGGTGGGCGTGGCCGCCGCTGTAGCCAACGCCGTATTCCACGCCACCGGCAAGCGCATCCGCAGCCTGCCGATTACCCCGGATAAGGTGATGAACAGTCTGGCTGTGTAAGGGTGTTCTTGCCAAAGCTAGGAACCTAGAAACCTAATTAATAGAGCGAAAGAGTTAGTTCCCCTCCTCAGATGAGGAGGGGTTAGGGGAGGTTGAAACAGGTGAACGACTTTTTAGAACTAGTTATAGTAGCCGTTCAACGCTCCGGTCAACCACCCTAGCCCCTCCTCATCTGAGGAGGGGAACTAGCTTTTCTAACTCTACCCTCTAGCTTTCCTAGCTCTTCAACCTAGCTTCTAACTCTGCCTCAAGGCAGCTTTAGCGTACCCTGTGCAGCTTTTGCCCGTACTAGCTAGTCAGTACGCTTTTACCTCTTATGAACGAATTACAACGTCTTATCCTCGCCTACGACGAGCACCGTGCTGCTGGCCGGGCCTGCGCCCTGGCCTCGGTGGTGGATGTGGCCGGCTCGGCCTACCGCCGGCCCGGGGCCCGTATGCTCGTCACCGAAGACGGGCAATTAACTGGGGCCATTAGCGGGGCTGCCTGGAGGGAGATGCCCGCCGCCGGGCCCGCCAAACGATATTGCAGGGCCGCCCCACGGTGGTTACCTACGACTCGACCGACCCCGAAGACGACCTGCAGTTCGGGGCAGCGCTGGGTTGCCAGGGCATCGTGCAGATCTTGCTCGAGCCCCTCGACTTCCAGAACCCCGACAACCCACTGGAGCTGCTGCGCCGCTGGGCTGCGGGCGTGGAGGCTCCCGCCGTGGTGGCTACCGTGTTTAGCCTGAGCGGTACCGCCGCCAATGCCCAGGTCGGGGAGCGGCTGTTGCTGACTTCGCAGGGAGAGGTGGAAGGCAGTCTGCGGGAAAGCTTCGAGCTGTATTCAACCATTCTGACCGAAGCCCGGGCGGCGTTGGCGGCTGGTCAGCCGGCCACGCGGCACTTTCCGCTCGGGGCTGCCACGGTGCGGGTGAGTCTGGAGATACTGCGGCCCCGGTGCGCCTGACGGTGTACGGGGCCGGCAACGACGTGCAGCCGGTGGTGCGCCTGGCGACCGGCCTGGGCTGGCGGGTGCAGGTCGTGGATGGGCGACCCAACCAAGCCCAGGCCCTGCGCTTTCCCGAGGCCGAAACCGTGCGGGTGCTGCCCCTGGCTCAGGTAGAACAGGAGCCCTACGACCGGAGTTTCGCCCTGCTGATGACCCACAACTATTACTACGACCTGGCCGTGCTGCGCCACCTGCTGGCTGGTCCCGCGCCCTACATCGGCCTGCTGGGGCCGCGCAAGAAATACGACCGGCTGCTGGAAGACCTCAGACAAGACGTGCCCAACGCTGCCGAGCAGCTCGCCGGCCGGCTCTACAGCCCCATTGGCCTGAACCTGGGGCCGAGACGCCCGAGGAAATTGCCCTTTCCATTGTGGCCGAGATTCAGGCGGTGCTGGCCGGGCGGCCCGCGGGCTTCTTGCGCGACTCGCCCCACCCGATTCACCCGCCCCTGCAAGCCAACGGCCCGCTGGTGGCCGAGGGGCGCACCACGGCCGCCTGTGACCTCTGATAACGCCCTGATTCTGCTGGCCGCCGGAGCTTCCACCCGCCTGGGGCAGCCCAAGCAACTGCTGCACTACCAGGGCCAGACCCTGCTGCGCCGCGCCGCCCAAACCGCCGTGACGGCCGCCCAGGGCGGGTCGGTGCTCGTCGTAACCGGGGCCTTGCACGCCGAGCTGCTGCCCGAATTAGCCGGCCTGCCGGTGCGGGTGGTGCAGTGCGCGGAGTGGGAGCGGGGTATGGGCGCCTCGCTTAAAACCGGCCTGGCGGCCCTGGAAACTGCTCGTCCGCTCACAGTCGTTACTGTTTTGCTCTGCGACCAGCCCCACGTCACGCCCGAGCTGCTGGCCCAGTTGCGCCAAGCACAGGCTACTTCCGGCCAGCCCATCGTGGCAACGGAGTACGCCGGAGTGCGGGGCGTGCCGGTGCTCTTCGCAGGAGCGGCGCTGCCCCTGCTGCGCACCCTGCCCGATGCCGCCGGGGCCGCCCAGCTGCTGCGCCGCCACCCCAAGCTGGTCGCCGCCGTGCCCTTCGCCGCCGCCGCCGTGGATGTAGACACCCCGAGCAGTACCAGCAGCTGCTAGCCACCAACTCCCCATCTCTGTCATCCTCCCCCGCTTGTCATCCTGAGCACAGCGAAGGACCTTCCTCACTTAACCCACTGCGTCTTATACCGATGTGACAAAGCCCTTCACTACACTTGTGGTACAGGGCTTTATTTCGTTGAAGAGAACTTGTCACGAGGAGGAGGAAGGTCCTTTGCTGTGCTCAGGATGGCAGGTGATTTTGTGAATTGTTATGATAATGGCGAAGAGTTGGAGGATATGTAACTACTGATTGAAAATATCTTAATCAAAGGGGCTATGTGTTGAATATTATATAAATAGCTCCCGCTATATTACTAGCTCATCTTTAACCCTTTTACCTATGCCTATCGAATATTCTCTGGCTGAGCGCGGCAACCCCGCCAAGCCCAACGAAGCCAAGAAGTTTTATGCTAGTGCCAAAAGCACGGGCGAAACCACCGTCCGCGACTTAGCGGAGCGTATCAGCGACATTTCCACGGTGAGTACGGTCGACGTAATGGCCGTGTTAGAAGCCTTGTTCCAAACCGTTCCGCGCGAACTTACTAGTGGCCGTATCGTGCGCATGGGCGAGTTTGGCTCTTTTCGGGTGACGCTACGCGGCGAAGGAGCCGAGTCGGTGAAGACCTTCGATGCCAGCCTTATTACCGATGTAAACGTAAGCTTCAACCCAGGCCGGCTCTTCGACCTAGCTATGCAAGGCGCCCAGCTACGCCGCTCGGAAGTAGATAAGCTCAACGGCGCGAAGTAACCCAGAAATCGACGGGACCTTTTTCAAAAAGGTCCCGTCGATTTTTAAAATCGTCCTGTCCATTTTTAAAATCGACGGGACGATTTGCGCAAACGGACGGCTCCGTTTGGTTTAGCACTCTGCGGGCCTGCCAAATCCGGCAGGCCCGTTATTTTTGGGGCCGGGCCACTTCCCGCGCCCGGCATCCTTACCTTTCGTGCTATGTCCAAGCAACCCGCCACCCCGCCGCCCGCCTACTTCCTCTCCCTCAGCCTGGAAAACGTACGCAGCTTCGGAGAGAAGCAGACGATATATTTCACCAAAGGCGGGGAGAAATACCAAGAAACATCTGAAGATCAAATAGGCGATGGGGAGCCGGCACAATGGACTATTATACTTGGAGATAATGCAGTTGGTAAAACAACATTACTCAAAGCTTTAGCGGCATTGATACCGAGTAAAGAAGCATTAAAGAAAGGGCCTCTCAAAACTGACAATAACTTCTATTTCCTACCTGCATATTCTAGTAGTTGGGGGCATAATTGGACTGTCTCTCGTTTTAGCGGTAATAGTAATTATAGAGCAGAAACAAGTTATCTTATGTATGTGGCATGCAAGGGTAAATTTCTTTCTGATTTTTCAGGAAAGCCTTATGATTCCAAGACTAGCCATTTTATGGCTAACATACATACCTCGTACGGGAGAGATACACCGGATTATAATACATTCTCATTAGTCGATAAGAGTGATTTGGGCTTAATATGTTATGGGTATGGCGCTGGCCGTACAGTAGGAAATTCAACAATAGGAGAAGTTCCTGATGAATTAGATACCTGTGCCAGCCTTTTCGATGACCGTGCCGACCTGCTCAATCCCGAAGAGTGGTTTCTAAACATCGATTACGGCAGTAAGCTAGCCGGTGATAATGCCGAGCAGTTGAACAGAGCCCGGTCTTTAGTTGAAGAGATGCTAAAGACGGTCTTGCCGGGCGTCACAGAGTTGCGCATAGCTTCGACTGGCACGCCTCAGAAGCCCCAGATCAGTTTGCAATTCCTCTTGTTCGATACTTGGGTGCGGCTGCGTGACATGAGCCTGGGATACCAAACCCTGGTCGTGTGGCTTACCGACTTCGCCAGCAAGCTCTTCATCCGCTACCCCGATAGCCCGAATCCTCTGGAAGAGCCGGCCATCGTGCTCATTGATGAAATCGACCTGCACCTGCACCCAAGTTGGCAGCGCAAGCTCATTGGCTTCCTCAGCGGCATCTTCAAGAACACCCAGTTTATTGCCACCGCCCACAGCCCCTTAGTAGTGCAGGCCGCCGGCGACGCCAATGCCAACGTGGTACTGCTCAAGCGCGAAGGCGACCAGACAATCGTATACCAGAACCCCGAGGACGTGCGCGGCTGGCGTATCGACCAAATTCTGACTAGCAGCTTCTTCAATCTGGAAACGGCCCGCTCCCTCGAAACCGAGAAGAAGCTGGAGCGCCAGGCGAAGCTGCTCAACAAGGCCAAGCTGACGGCCAAAGAGCGGCAGGAACTCGACGCACTAACGCTCGAATTGGAAGGCCAACCTATGGGTAGCACCGGGGCCGAAAAAGAAGAGGCCGAGCTACTCCGCCAGATAGCCGAGCGCCTCGGCACAAACCTTCCTAAGCCGGCCGCCGAGTAATGATTCGGGTAAAGAAAACTCGCCGGGTACCCGCCGCGCTACAAACCGCCGACGTAACGGCAGCCCTCCATGCGCTGGAAGCCGGTTACGACGCGGCCCCCGCTGCCTGCCGGGCACCGCGCAACCAGTTGCTGCATGTGCCGGCCACGCTCTACAATATACCTGCCATCAAGGCCCGGCTCATTGCTGACCAGAAAGAGAAGTGCTGCTATTGCGAAGGTAAGCTGCTGCACATCGGCTACGGGGACGTAGAGCACTACCGGCCGAAGAACGGCTTTAAGCAAAGCCCAACCACCAAGCTCGAAAAGCCGGGATACTACTGGCTGGCCTATCAGTGGACCAATCTGCTCTTTACCTGTAAGCGCTGTAACGGCGGCCACAAGCGCAACTATTTCCCGTTGGCGAATCATCCGGCCGGCCGGGCTTATTGCCACCACGACGACCTAGGGCAGGAGCAACCCTTGCTACTCCATCCAGTACTTGATAATCCGGCAGACCACATCAGGTTCCGGCGAGCCGTGGCCGTTGGCAAAACCGCACGGGGCCGGGCCACTATTACTATCTGCGGTCTGAACCGCAAGCATACGCTAGAGCGCCGCCGAACCCACTTGGCGCACATGGAAAGTCACGATTTGATGGCCGATAAAGACATTACCACCATGTCAGCTACGGACTTAGCCCGGGAGATAGCCAAGTGCGGAACTGCGCAGGCATTGGTACGCCGTATCCTACAAGCAAGAGCCATTCGAGACCAAGCCGCCCTCGACTCAGCCGAGTATGCCGGCATGGTGCGGGCCAACTTCCCCTTGTTACCGCAGCGTTAAAGAAGCAAGCTCGGCAACGGCAACCCGGAATTCCCGTTATCTTGCCCAGCACCACACTGCCAACCTTTCAGCCCTCATGACCACCGCCTCTACCGCTCCGGCCGCCGCGCCCGATGCTTCTTTTTCGGATATTCCCAAGGACGACAAGCGCATCACCCGCGGCTGGACCTTCTACGACTGGGCCAACTCGGTGTACCCGCTGGTGATTACCAGCTCCATCTTTCCCATTTACTGGGGCGCGATGGTTAAGCAGGTGACCGGTACCGACAGCGGCAAAAGCCCCGTCGACTTCCTGGGTTTCCAGGTGCCGGGCTCGTCACTGCTGACCTACGCCATATCGGCCGCCTTCCTGCTTATTGCCCTCATTAGCCCGTTTCTGACGTCCTTGGCCGACTTCTCAGGCCGCAAGAAGCTGTTTATGCAGATCTTCTGCTACCTGGGCGCGGCTTCCTGCACGGCCTTGTTCTTCTTCACCCCCGACACGTTTACGGCCAGCACCTTCGTCTTCATCTCAGCCACCATTGGCTTCTCGGGCTCCATCGTGTTCTACAACTCCTACCTGCCCCTGATTGCCTCCGAGGAGAAGTACGATTCGCTCTCGGCCCGCGGCTTTTCCATGGGTTACATCGGCTCGGTATTGCTGCTTGTTATCTGCCTGGGTTTGATTATGGGCCACGACAAGCTGGGGCTGGAAGAAGGCTTTGCCACCCGCCTGGCCTTCCTGCTGACCGGTATCTGGTGGGCTGGGTTCGCCCAGATTCCCTTCTTCACCCTGCCCGCCGACCCGGGGCGCCCCGCCGGCGCCGCCGATGATTCGGGCTGGCTGCTCAACGGCTTTCGGGAGCTGGGCAAGGTGTGGGACCAACTCAAGCACTTACCCAACCTGAAGCGCTTCCTGCTGGCTTATTTCACTTATAACATGGGCGTGCAGACGGTGATGTACGTGGCCACCATCTTCGGCGACGAAGAACTCAAGCTCGAAAGCTCGGCCCTGATTCTGACTATTCTCTTGCTGCAATTAGTGGGTATTCTGGGTGCTTACCTCTTCGCCAAACTCTCGGAGCGAATCGGCAACACCCGGGCCCTGAGCTGGTCGGTGTTTATCTGGATGCTGATCTGCGTGGCCGGTTACTACGTGCAGGCCGGCTGGAGCTTCTACGCCCTGGCCTCGGTTATCGGCCTCACCATGGGTGCCATCCAGAGCCTCTCGCGCAGTACTTATTCTAAGATTATCCCCGAAAACACCCCCAACACAGCCGCCTTCTTCAGCTTCTTCGACGTGACCGAGAAGCTCAGCATCGTTATCGGCACGGCCGTCTTCGGCATCATTGCCCAGATTACGGGCTCCATGCGCAACAGCATTCTGTCCCTCATCGTGTTCTTCGTGCTGGGCCTCGTGTTTCTGCTGACCCTGCGCGGCCGCAAGCTCCGCGACGAGCCGGCCGGCTCGGCCGCTGCCGTGGGTCCGCCCCCGGCTACGCCTAACGTAGACATGCCCGCCTCGGTGAAGTAGCCGGACGTGATTTTAAGTACTAAGCCCCGCCAGTTGGTGGGGCTTTTTCGTGAGTAGGGCAGCCCGGCAAAAGCCATTTGCCCGGATTCCGCTTACTTCGTGCCGGTTTAAAGGCTCACCTATCCCACACTTTTATGTCGTCGACTACCTCCACCCAACCGTCCCTACAAACTGCTCTGAGCGAAGAGCTCAAGCGTGAACTGATGCTTACCCGCCGGCTCCTGGAGCGGGTGCCCACCGAGCAGTTTGGCTGGCAGCCCCACCCCAAGTCGATGAAACTGGGTACGCTGGCGTCGCACATGGCTACTCTGGTCGGCTTTCTGCAAATGTCGCTGCAAGGCCCGGAAACCGACCTGGCTACCATCACGCCGTTGCCCTCGCCCGCAGATACCGACGAAATGCTGCGCCGCTTCGACCTCAATGCCGAAAACCTGCACAAGGCCCTGGGCGACGTGGACGACGCCACTTTCCACGAAATATGGACCATGCGCCGGGGCGAGCAGGTCTTTATGCAGCTGCCCCGCGCTGCCGTAGCTCGCACCCTGGTCCTGAACCACCTGATTCACCACCGCGGTCAACTCAGCGTGTACCTGCGCCTGCTCGACATCCCCGTGCCCGCCATCTACGGCGGCTCCGCCGACGAAGGCCCAGTAGTAGCTCCCAACGTGAAAAGCTAAGGCACGAATGTGGTTGAATGCGCGGAGAGCCCGCCATTTTAGCAAAAAGCCCTTTCTCGTTGCGACGGGAAAGGGCTTTTCGTATGGTGTAAGTTCAGGCTAAATAGCCAGTAGCACCTAGCCGCTGGGCCTGCCAAAGCAGCTCGGTAGCCGCCGTAATGGAAGACACTTCGACTCGTAAAGACGCCCCGGCGTAGAGCTGGTCGGCGGCTTCCTTGGCTTCCTTTAGCCCGTAGCCTGCCGTCATCAGGAGCCTGGTAAAGGCCACGAACTGAAAACCATCCTCCCAGCCGGTGAAGTGAACCGGCACCACGGCTACTTGCGCTTGTAGACTTGCTCGCCTCCAATCCAGGTTTGCTGCACCTGGGCGCCGCGCAGCTCGGCGGCGGGAGCCTGGAGCAGGTCCTTGTTCAGCACCACGAAGTCGGCGGCCATGCCGGGCTTGATGCTGCCTTTCTGCCGGTCCTCGAAGGCGGCGTGGGCGGCCCAGGTGGTCATGCCGCGCAGGGCGTCGGGTCGACTCAGGGCGTTTTCCATCTGGAAGCCGCCGCTGGGGTAGTTCTTGGCATCCTGCCGGGCCACGGCCGAGTGAAAGCCAAACAGCGGGTTAATATCCTCCACCGGAAAGTCGGAGCCAATGGCCACCTGTCCGTACTGCTTGCGCAACTCCTCGTAGGCGTAGGCCGTTTTCAGGCGTTCCTGGCCTAGCCGTTCGCCCGCCCAGTACATATCCGAGGTAGCGTGCGTGGGCTGCACCGAGGGCACAATGCCGAACTGCCCGAACTTGGGCATGTCGGCCGGGGTAATAACCTGGGCGTGCTCAATGCGCCAGCGCCGGTCTTTCTGGCCTTTCAAGGCTTCCCCGTAAATGTTGAGAATAATCCGGTTGGCCGAATCGCCGATGGCGTGGGTGTTCATCTGGAACTTGCTGGCGGCAATGTCCTTAGCCAGCTGCCGATATTCTTTCTCGGTAGAGAGCAGAAAGCCGGTTTCCTTGGGCTTGTCGTGGTAGGGCTCCACGAGGCAGGCCCCGCGGGAACCCAGGGCCCCGTCGGCATACACCTTAAAGGAAGTTACCGTGAGCCGGTCCTGGAATACGGGGCCGTTCTTGAAGTAGAACTCCTTGTTGGCCGCCGTGGGGTTGAGCATGGCGTAGAGGCGCAGCTTAAGCTTGTTCTGCTTTTGCAGGGCTTCCATCTGGTCGATGTTGGCCTTGTCGAGGCCCGCGTCGGCGAGGCTGGTCAGGCCCACGGCCAGGCACAGCTGCTGGGCTTGCAGCAGCAGGGCATTGGCTTCGGCAGGCGTAGGTTCGGGTATCTTCACCGACACCAAATCCACGGCGTTGTCTACCAGCAGACCCGTCAGCTTACCTTGCGCGTCCCGCGTAATAGTACCGCCGCTGATGGGCGTGCTTGTCGTTACCCCGGCCAGGTCTAGGGCTTTCTGATTGACCAGCGCGGCGTGCCCATCCACCCGAATAATGAATACCGGCACGTCAGGAAAGCGCTTATCCAGCTCTGCTTTGGTGGGAAACTGCTTGTCGGCCCAGTCGTTCTGGTCCCAGCCGCGGCCCGTGAGCCAGGCGGCCTGTGGGTACTGCTGCCGGTGCTGCTGCAGCTTCTGTAGCACGGCGTCCCAGGAGGTCGTCCCCACCAAGTCGGCGTCGCGCAACCCCAGGGCGTAGCGGTAGAAGTGGCAGTGAGCGTCGTAGAAGCCCGGGTATACGAACTGGCCCTGGGCATCTACTTCCTGCTTGGCCTGGTATTGCTGGCGCAGCGCATCGGCCGTGCCGACGGCCACAAACTTTCCATCCAGCACGGCGAAGGCCTGGGCCTGCGAGAAAGTAGAATCTACGGTATAGACCGTGGCATTGTAGACCAGCAGGTCGGCGGGCTGCCGGGAAGAAGAGGAGCAGGCCGCAACGGCCAGCAGGGGCAGCAGGGAAAGGGAGCGAAGAAGTGAGGTCATGCGGCGAAGGTACGCACTAGGCGTCTCTTCCCGCGGCCGGTTTAACGGGGCACGGTTTCCATGAGCTGGCACTGCTGCAGCCACTCCAGGGCCGGCTCAGTCTCCGTAAACCGCTCGTTGCGGTAGGGCCGGTTGTCATAGTAGGTTGCGTCAGGAACGCGGCCATCCGACAGGTCGCCGGCCAGGTGGTGGGGCAGCATCAGAAAGGCCAGGTAGGTAGTGCGCTTCAGGCGCGGGTGCACCAGGGGCAAAAACTCATTCAGGGTCCAGAGAATGTCGGCCGAGTCGATGCCGGCGCGGCGGCGCACATCCAGCAGCCAGAACCGGCACTGCTGCTCTTCGGCCGCATCCAGCAGAGCGTGGTAACCGCGGTGCAGCTCGAAGGGCATCACCCCGCGCAGCCACTTTGCCACGAGCACCTGCCGGTCCGAGTCGTAGGTTATTTCCAGATAAGGGGTAGAAAATAAGTTCATAATCGGGATGAGTTTGTGTGGGGGGCAGGGGTAAGGAGCGGATTTGAAGCCGCAGATTACAAAAAATCCCCGGCACCGCGCCTACGGTACCAGGGATTTCTATGGCCTTAGGCCAAGATAGAAAATAGAGTATTTCTACTACTCAAAGCGCATGTGCTTTACCGATTCGCCCGAATTCTGCAGCTCAATCAGCGAGTCAATGCCGATTTGCAGGTGGGAGGTTACGTAGTCGGAGGTTACCTTTTTGTCACTTTCCGAAGTTTTCACGCCCTCAGGCGTCATTGGGTTGTCGCTCACCAGCAGCAGGGCGCCGTGGGGAATTTCGTTGACAAAGCCCACGGTGAAGATGGTGGCCGTTTCCATGTCCACGGCCATGGCCCGGATCTGGCGCAGGTAGTCCTTGAAATTCTCGTCGTGCTCCCACACGCGGCGGTTGGTGGTGTACACCGTACCGGTCCAGTAGTCCTTCTCGTGCTTCTTGATCATGCTGCTCACGGCCCGCTGCAGGCGGAAGGAGGGTAGGGCCGGAATCTCGGCCGGCAGGTAGTCATCCGAAGTACCTTCCCCGCGAATAGCGGCGATGGGCAGGATGAGGTCACCGAGCTTGGTCTTGTTTTTCAAACCGCCGCATTTGCCCAGAAACAGCGCCGCCTTGGGCTTGATGGCACCCAGCAAATCCATCACCGTAGCGGCCATGGGGGAGCCCATGCCGAAGTTGATGATGGTAATGTTGTTGGCCGTAGCCGTTTGCATGGGTTTGTCGATACCCCGGATTTCGACGCCGAACTGCTCGGCGAACATGGTGACGTAGTTAATGAAGTTGGTCAGCAGGATGTACTGGCCAAACTCGTTCAGGGGCACGCCAGTGTAGCGGGGCAGCCAGTTCTCGACAATGTCGGCTTTGGTTTTCATACGGTGAAATAGTAAAGTGGGAGAGAGGGTGAGTTGTCGTTTGGAATGCGTGGATGGAATAGGAAACTCACAATTTCGCTATTTCACCACCTCACCTTCCGGGTACAAAAAAACCGTCGAACAACTGTACGACGGTACCCGGATGAAAAGCTGTAGCAGAGGCTCCGGGCCGTACCTTTGTAGGTGATGCAAGAACTGAATCTGCCGCCTTTCGAGTACAAAGTTACCCAATCCGGCGAAAATTTGCTAATCTGGGATATGCTGCGCCGCAAACAAGTGGTGCTGACGCCCGAAGAATGGGTGCGCCAGCACGTGGTGCACTATCTGATTGACCACCTGGGGTATCCCAAAAGCCTGCTTAGCCTGGAGCGGGGCCACGCCTACAATAAGCGCCAGAAACGCACCGACCTCTGCGCCTTCGACGCCAGCGGCAAGCCCCTGCTGCTGGTGGAGTGCAAGGCCTCTTCGGTGCCCTTAACTAGCGCGGTAGCCATGCAGATTGGTACTTACAACCAGACCATCGGCGCCCCGCTGCTGCTCGTGACCAATGGCGTGCAGCACTTCTGCTGGCGGGTGCACTCCCTGAACCGTACCAACCAGGCCCTGTCGTTTATCCCGACCTATGCCGAGGCCCTGGAACTGCTGGCCCTAGCTCACCCCGACGCCCCATGAGACTGGGCACGAGCCAACTCCGTACCGGGCTGGGTATAGCCTTGTTGCTGAGCCTATCAGTTAGCTGCCGCTCGCGCCCGGAGGCGATTTACCTGACCTCATTTGGCAAGCTGCCCGCCGGTCAGGTAAGCATGGTGCGGGAAGCGGTGCAGCAGTTTTACGGCCGCCGGGTGCACCTGCTGCCGACCCAGCACCATACGGCCGCCACCATCTGTCCGGTGCGCCACCGCCACCGGGCCGCCGCGGTGCTGGAGCAGCTCCTGCCCCTGCTACCCGACAGCACTAACGGCAAAATCCTGGCCCTGACGACCAAAGACGTGGAAATAGAAGACGGCAAACGCCGGCCGCACTGGGGCGTAATGGGCTTGGCCAATTACGCCGGGGGCCAGGCCTGCATCGTATCCTCTTTTCGGCTCGGGGGCCGGATCGACCGGCTGCGCAAAGTTAGTTTGCACGAAGTGGGACACTTGCTGAGCTTGCCCCACTGCCAGTCGGGTACGGCTACTTGTTTTATGCAGGACGCCCGCGGCCGGGCTGCCACCATTGACCGCACGCGGGAGCAGCTCTGTCCCGAATGTCAGGCGCGGCTGGCCTGGTAATCAGGGCTTATACAGGGAGTTGTCGAGCAGGCCGTTGGTGAAGAGCTGCAGGCAGGCTTTGAGCTCATCGCCGTACTGCTTGAGCTTCTGCGGGTCCGGGTTCCTGATGGGTTCGGCGGGCATGCTGTGAGTCTGGTAGGGGTAGAGCCGCACTTGGTTGGTCGCCGTCAGCTCGGTCACGTAGTCGCGGTGCACCAGAAAGTGAGAATTGTCGCGCAGGAAAATGGCCCGGCCGCTGGTGCGGTTGTCAAACACCGAGTAGCCGAACGGCAGCAGCTGCTGGTCGGCCGCAATGCCCAGATAGTCAATGACGGTGGGCGTCACGTCGGCCTGCTGGGTGATGCGGTGCACGTCGGCGGCGGGCAGGGGGCCTCCCGGGCGGTAGAGCAGCAGCGGCGTTTTGAACGAGCCCAGCACGTTCTGGTACTCCGGGCGCAGGGTTTGGGAGGTGTGGTCGGCCAGCAGGATAAAGAGCGTGCGGTTAAACCAGGGCTGCTTGCTGGCTTCCTTGAAAAACTGACGCAGGGCAAAATCGGTGTAGCCGATAGAGGCGTGAATCGGCAGCTCGCCGGGCGCGAATTTGCCCTTGTACTTGGCCGGCACCGGGAAGGGCTCGTGGGAAGTCAGGGTAAACACCGTGGACAGAAACGGCTCCTTTTGCTTTCCCAGCTCCCGGGCAAAGTATTGCAGGTAGGGCTCATCGAAGATGCCCCAGTGCCCGTCGTAGTCGGAACTTTTAGCGCCGCCGGGGTACTCGTTCAGCCCGTAGTAGCGCTGCATGCCGGCAATGCCGCTGAAGGTGTTGAAGCCCATCGTGCCGTTTTCGGCCCCGTGAAACACGGAGGTCGAGTAGCCGTGGCGGCCCAACAGTTCGCCCAGACCGTGCAGCTCGTCGGTCTGGAAGTTGGAGGTGATAAACGGACTGTCCATCAAACCTGGCAAGCCCGCCAGTACGGCCGGCAACGACTCGATGGAGCGGCGGCCGTTGGCGTAATGGTCCCGGAAAAACAGGCCCTGGGTGGCCAGCGAGTCGAAAAACGGGGTATAGCCCTTACCGCCGTTTTCGATGCCGTTGTACTCCGAGGCAAAGCTTTCGATAAGCAGAATCACCACATTGTCGCGTGGGGCACCGGGGCGGGGCAGGGGCTTGTGCACAGCCAGGGCCTGCTGCAAAGCGGCCGGCGTAGCAAAGTACTTGCGCCGCTCCACGGGCTCATAGCCGAAGCTTTTCTGGAAAGTAAAGGTGCTGTTCAGCGTGACATGGCCCAGAATCGGGGGCGTGGTCTGCATGAAGGCGTGGCCGGTGCGCAAGGGCTTGAGCTGCAGGCCGCCCCGGATGCCTAGTACGGTAAAGGCCGCCAGCGCTACTACCTCCAGCGCCACGCGGCCAAAGCGGCGAATGGTGCGCGGCTCCCGGGCGTAATACTCGGCATCCCGGGCTGTGGGCAGGGGGTAGAAGTACCAGAGCAGCCCAAATAGCACGCAAAAGGGAATCAGCAGAAACCAGTAGTGGCCCACCAGCTGCCCCGCTTGCCGCTGAATGTCGCCGGTAATGGTAAACAACTCGTTGCTGGTGCGTCGGCCAATAAACTTAAAGTAAATCGTGTCAATCAGATTTACGGCCAGCCCCAACGCGTTCAGCACCAGGTACACGCCGCGCAGCGCCCGTTGCCAGCTCCGGCCAAAGCCAGGAACCAACGACAGCAGCAGAAAGGGAATGTTCAGCAGCAGAATGGCCGAAATATCAAACCGGAAGCCGTGCCAGAACGCCCACAAAACCTGCTCGGTACCGGCCTCCTGAAAAGCCGCCCGGTTGGCCCAATAGAAACCCAGGCGTAAAAACACGTAGGCGCCCATGAGCAGCAGCAGACGGCGCAGCATCAAACGCAACAGCGGGGAAATCATGCGGGCAGTCAACGGGTTAGTCCTGGCTCGGCTTGAGGTGAATGCGCTGCCCGCTGGGCAGGTCTTTAATCTGGCGGTAAAAATCGGCCAGCCAGGCCAGCCGTTCGCCCACGGGCTGGGGCTTCAGGCGCGACTTATTCTCAGCCGAAGCAATGCACACGGGTGGGTACAGGCTCAGCAATTGGCCCGGCTCCAGCTTGCCGCCCCGCTGCTGGAATCCCCGCAAGGGCTCCATGCCCAGGGCATCGAGCGGAAATTTCTCAATGCCGAACAGGAAGTGCTTGAAGTCGACTTCCAGATCGGCAATTTCTCCGGTTTCGGTGTCCAGAAACAGCACCGCGTCGCCGCGCAAGAGAAACTGGTTGCCGACGCAGTCCTGGGCGAAGGGAATATCGGTTTCCTGCACCGTGTCGTAGGTGCGCCAGAAAGCCGTTTCACTTTGCCAGGCCGTGTGCAGCGCGTGCCAGGCCGGCTCCTGCACACAGCCCCGGATGTGGAGCCCGCCGAAGTAAGCCACCACGCCGTTCTGCTCGCGCAGAAAAGCCTGCAGGTAAGAGGGGAGGCGGGCAAAGCTCACGAGGTCGGTCAGCTCGCCGCCGGTATACAAAATTCCTTTCATGGAGTACTTTACAAAAAAGCCTTCCCGACGAGTTCGTCAGGAAGGCTTTTTTCAATTACAAATGAGCTTAGGCAGTGGCACCTTCCAGCACGGTATCCACGCTTACCAGCGGCAGATTCCAGGCTTCGGCTACACCGGGGTACACTACTTCACCGTGTACCACGTTCAGGCCCAGGCGCAGCGAGGCGTCGCGGCGGCAAGCTTCCTGCCAGCCCAGGTTGGCCAGCTTCACGGCGTAGGGCAGCGTAGCGTTGGTCAGAGCCAGGGTCGAGGTGTAGGGCACCGCGCCGGGCATGTTGGCCACGCAGTAGTGCACGATGTCGTCGATGATGAAGGTCGGGTTTTCGTGGGTTGTAGGCACGCAGGTCTCGATGCAGCCACCCTGGTCCACGGCCACGTCCACGAGCACCGTGCCGGGGCGCATGGTCTTGAGCATTTCGCGAGTAATCAGGTGGGGAGCCTTGGCACCGGGAATCAGCACGGCACCTACCACGAGGTCAGCCGTTTTGATGGCTTCGCGGATGTTATACTCGTTCGAGTACTGCGTTACCACGTTCTTGGGCATGAAATCGTCGAGCTCCCGCAGACGGTTCAGGCTGATGTCCATGATGGTCACCTGGGCACCGAGGCCGGCGGCTACTTTAGCAGCCTGCGTTCCTACGATACCACCACCGAGCACCAGCACGTGAGCAGGCTTTACGCCGGGTACGCCGCCGAGCAGAATGCCGCGGCCTTTCAGGGGCTTCTCCAGATACTTGGCACCTTCCTGGGGCGCCATGCGGCCGGCTACTTCGCTCATCGGGATGAGCAAGGGCAGGGCGCGCGAGGGCAGCTCTACGGTTTCGTAGGCCAGGCACACGGCTTTGCGCTCAATCATGGCGTGGGTCAGCTCCTCGCCCGAGGCAAAGTGGAAGTAGGTGAACAGCAGCTGGCCTTCCTTAATCAGGTTGTACTCCTCTTTGATCGGCTCTTTTACCTTCACAATCATCTCGGCCTTCTCGTAGACGGCCGCAATGGTGGGCAGGATGGTGGCGCCAGCCAGCTCGTACTCAGCGTCCTGAAAACCGCTGCCTTCGCCGGCCGTAGCCTGCACATACACGTCGTGGCCGTGCTTGCGGAATTCGGCAACGCCAGCTGGGGTGAGGCCGACACGGTTTTCGTTGTTTTTGATTTCTTTCGGTACGCCGATGATCATGGCAGGAGCTAAAGAGTGGGTGGTGGGAGAAATACTGTCTGAAAACGGCCGCAAAGATACAAAAGAAGCCGGCTTCGTGGGTGTAAAATGCGGCTATTGACAAGGAAGGTTCCTTTCGGTTGCATTAAGCCTAACGAGGGAGTTATTACCTGCTTGTCATTCTGCACGGCGCGAAAGAGCTTCTTGCTTTAAGTGAGCGGGTTGCCTCAGTGCGAAAAAGCCCTTTGTCACCGGAGCAGCAAAGGGCTTTTTAAACTACAGTTCCTAGAGCAGGAGGGTCTTTAACTCAGCTCAGGAGCACAGTGCGGGTTACTTGAACGGAACGGCCACGCCGCTTTCCTTCACCATGCTGGCCGCGTTCAGGTCGCGCACCACGTTGGCTTTGAGCGTGAGCTTGGTGTCGCCGTGCAGGTCGTTCGAGCCGATGGTTACCACGTCGCTCATGCTGCCCACGGTGCGCTGGGCGTAAATCAGCTCCACCGAGGCACTTTGGCCGGGCTTAATGGGAGCCGGCGTGGCCTTGTAGCCCACGCAGTTGCACGACGAAGTCAGGGTGCCGAGCTGCAAATCCTGCTTGCCGGTGTTCTTCACCGTAAACTTGGCCACCGGCTGTTGCCCGGCTTCAATCTTGCCGAAGTCGTGGGCGGCGCGGTCCAGCACCAGGCGGGGCGACTGGGCCAGCTGGGCCGGCGTCAGGGTGGCCTTCACCTGGTCTTTGTTCAGCACGTTGCCCTTGATGCTGAGCACCGTGCTGGGCGTGGCGGCATTGCTGGTCACGGTCACGGTTTTGTTGAAGATACCGGGCCGGCCGGCGCTGCTGTACATAGCCTTGATAATGCCGCTCTTGCCGGGCAGTACCGGCGTCTTGGTCCAGTCGGGGGTGGTGCAGCCGCAGCTGGCCTGCACGTTGGCAATGATAATGGGCTGGTTGCCGGTATTCTTGAACTTGAACTCGTGGGTGGCCATGGTGCCCTCGGCCACGTTACCGAAGTCGTGGGCTTCTTTCTCGAACGTCATCACGCCCTGGGCGCGGGCCCCGAAGCTAGCAACACCCAGCACCAGGGCCAGAAATAAGGAGGCGAAGTTTTTCATAAAGCGGAAGGGTAAGATATAGTCCAGGTCAAAACGCGCCGCCACCGGGACGGCTATAACCCAAAGATAGACAAAAACGCGCCTGATTCGTAGGCCTGCCAGAAAGCCGCTTCGTGAAAGCTCACGCCCAAATCCGTACTTTTGTGCGCCCGCTCCGGCTGGCATCCGTTCCCACCCCGATTTTTTGCCCTCAAATTCCCGCCTACTTCCTTTCGATATGCCCACTGCTGAACCACTCGTAGCGGCCGCTGCCGCCCTAAGCAAAGAAGAATTGCTCCGCGACTACCGGCTGGGCTGGGAAAGCCGGCAGGCCTCCCTGGCCGGTAGGAAGGAGGTATTCATGGGCAAAGCCAAATTCGGCATCTTCGGCGACGGCAAAGAGCTGCCCCAGCTGGCCATGGCCCGCGCCTTTCAGCCCGGCGACTTCCGCTCCGGCTACTACCGTGACCAGACTTTTATGCTGGCCGCCGGCGAGCTGAGCCTGCAGGAGTACTTTGCCCAGCTCTACGCCACCCCCGACGTGGAGGCCGAGCCCGCCACCGCCGGCCGCGCCATGAACGGTCACTTCGCCACCCGCCTGCTCGACGAAGACGGTAACTTCAAAAACCTGGCGGAGCTCAAAAACTCCTCGGCCGATATTTCGCCCACTGCCGGCCAGATGCCCCGCCTCGTGGGTTTGGCTTACGCCTCCAAGCTGTACCGCCAAAACCCCGAGCTGCACGATTTGACGCAGTTTTCGGTCAACGGCAACGAGGTAGCCTTCGGCACCATCGGCAACGCCAGCACCTCGGAAGGCATGTTCTTCGAGGCCATCAACGCCGCCGGTGTGCTCCAGATTCCGATGCTGATTTCAGTGTGGGACGACCACTACGGCATTTCGGTGCCCGCCGAGTACCAGACCACTAAGCAGAGCATCAGCGAGATTCTGGCCGGCTTCCAGCGCAACGCGCCCGGGGAGCAAGGCTTCGAAATTTTCGTGGTCAAAGGCTGGGACTATCCGGCCCTGGTCGATACCTACCTGCGGGCCGCCGAGGTGTGCCGCCGCGAGCATGTGCCCGTGCTGATTCACGTGACGGAAGTAACCCAGCCCCAGGGCCACTCCACTTCCGGCTCGCACGAGCGCTACAAGAGCAAGGAGCGCCTCTCCTGGGAGGAAGAGCATGACTGCCTGCGCAAAATGCGCGAGTGGATGCTCAGCGAAGGCCATGCCACGGCCGAAGAGCTCGACCAGATTGAGTCGGAGGCCAAAGACGTGGTCAAAAAGGCCCGCGTGGCCGCCTGGGATTCCTTTTTCAACCCCATCAAGCAGGAACGCGACGAAGCCGTAGCGTTGCTCGAGAAGCTGGTGGCCGAAACCGGGGAGGAAAACCGCCTTCACGAGATGGTGGAGCAGCTGCGCCATAACCCGACGCCTATTCGCGCCGACATCGTGCGCACCATCAAGCGGGCTTTGCGCCTGGTGCGCGACACTCGCAGCGGTGCCCGCCGCAGCCTGCAGAACCACCTGGAGCAGGCCCTGGCTGAAAACGCCGACCGCTACAACTCCTACCTCTACAGCCAGAGCGAGCAGGCGGCCTTGAACATTGAAGTCGTGCCCGCCAAGTTTGCCCACGACGCGCCCCAGGTAGACGCCCGGGAAGTGCTGCAGGCTTGCTTCGAGGCCAACTTCCGCCGCGACCCGACCATTTTCGCCATCGGGGAGGACGTGGGTAAAATCGGGGACGTGAATCAGGCTTTTGCCGGCTTGCAGGACAAGTTCGGGGAGCTGCGCGTGACTGACACCGGCATCAGGGAGTGCACCATCGTGGGGCAGGGCATTGGCGCGGCTTTACGCGGCCTGCGGCCCATTACCGAAATTCAGTACCTGGATTATCTGCTATACGCCATTCAGATTCTGAGCGACGACGTGGCCTGCCTGCAGTACCGCACCAAGGGCGGGCAGAAAGCCCCACTGATTGTGCGCACCCGCGGCCACCGGCTCGAGGGCGTGTGGCACTCCGGTTCTCCCATCGGCATGATTCTGAGCAGTATTCGGGGTATGCACGTGCTGGTACCGCGCGACATGACCCAGGCAGCAGGTTTCTATAACACCCTGCTGCGCTCCGACGAGCCGGCACTAGTCATTGAGTGCCTGAACGGCTACCGCCTCAAGGAGCGGATTCCCCAGAACGTGGGCGAGTTCACGGTGCCCTTGGGCGTGCCCGAAGTATTGCAGCAAGGCACTGACATTACCATCGTGACCTACGGCTCGATGTGCCGCATTGTGCAGGACGCAGCCAAGCAGCTGGCTGAGGTGGGTATTTCGGTGGAAATCATCGACGTGCAAACACTGCTGCCCTTCGACATCGACCACGTCATTGCCGACAGCCTGCAGAAAACGAACCGGGTACTGTTTGCCGACGAAGACGTGCCCGGCGGCGGTACGGCCTACATGATGCAGCACGTGCTGGACGAGCAGCAAGCCTACCGCTTCCTCGACTCCCAGCCCCGCTGCCTGGCGGCCCAGGCTCACCGCCCGCCCTACGGCTCCGACGGCGACTATTTCTCCAAGCCCAACGCCGAGGATGTATTCGACGCCGTGTATGAGCTTATGCACGAGGCCGAGCCCCAGCGTTTCCCGGCCATCTACTAGTATCTACAAACCGAAAGGCCGGCCGGATGCTGAGCGTCCGGCCGGCCTTTCGGTTTGTACGAAGGTCGTCCTTGATTAACGGGGCTGAACCACGTAGCTGGAAGTGGTAATCCGGTTGCTCTCGTTCAGGGCGCGGTCCATGATGCTCACGTCGAAGCGGACTTCGTCGCCGGGGCGGAAAGGGCTGCCCAAATAAAATGGCAGGGTGAGGGTAAGGCTGCCCTTGAGGGGGCCGGGCTTAGCTTCAGCACTGAACAGCTTGGGGAAACGGCTGTTGTAGCCCTGCGGACTACTTGGCACCACGGGTACGAATTCACCACCGGTAGTGCTGTTGCGCTTGTAGGCCGTGATGAAGTAGTTGTCGGTGGTGCGGTTGTAATTGCCGTTGGCATCGGCGGGGTTGTAGGGAGCGTCCTTTTCCTCCGGGCTCAGGCCCAGGTCACCGTCGCCATCGGTAAAGTCAATGGTGATGCGCACCGTGTCGACGGGAGTTTGTCCGCCCCGAAATTGAAACGTTCGGCGCGTACTTCCTTGAAGTCGATGTGGGGCGTGGTCGGATAGTCCGGGGCCTCCAGGCAGGAAGTCAGTAAGCCGGCGGTGCCCGCCACTGCGGCGGCAGCGCCAATTTTCAGCGTACGAAACATGGTCATAGAAAGCAGCAATAGAGGTAGAAACGCGGGGCCGCACCCAGGGCTGGAAGGTACAACTTCTCAACGAAGTGCCGCCGGGTTTGTTATACTAATTCGCTAACCACGCCGCCCCCTAATGAGTTTCCGCGACGAATTTCTCCTGAGCCTACCTTCCATCACGGCCGCCACTTTTGAAGCGGCTGCCCTCCGCCTGTTTCGCTACCAGGCACGGCATTGCCCGCCCTACCAGCAGTGGCTGCAGTACCTGGGCCGGCCACCAGAGGGAGTGCAACAGCTAACTGATATTCCTTTCCTGCCCATTGAGTTCTTCAAAACCCACGAGGTGCGCACCGAGCCGGCCCACTGGGAGCCCCAGGAAGTATTCCTGAGCAGCGGCACTACCCTGCAGCAGCGCAGCCGCCACCTCGTGCGCGACCCGCAGCTGTACCGCCGCAACGCGGCCCGCATCTTTGAGCAGGCCTACGGGAGCCCGCTCAGCAGCTGGACGTTTCTGGCCCTGCTGCCGTCTTACTTGGAGCAAGGCCAGTCGTCGTTGGTGACCATGGTGGATTATTTCGCCCAGGAATCCGGCCAGACGCAGCCCGCTTTTTTCCTGCACGACCACGCTGCGCTGCTACAGGCGCTGGCAGAGGCCAAACAAGACCCCACGCGCCGCGTCATGCTTATCGGCGTTTCGTACGCCCTGCTGGATTTGGTGGCCGAGTACGGGGCCGCGCCCGAACTGCAGGGCCTGACGGTGCTCGAAACCGGGGGCATGAAGGGCCGGCGGCGGGAGATGATTCGGGAGGAGCTGCACGCCGAACTGCAGCAGGCCTTCGGGCCAGCCGGTATTCACTCCGAATACGGCATGACCGAGCTGCTGTCCCAGGCCTACAGCCTCGGCGACGGCCGTTTCCATTGCCCCGCGCCGTTGCGCGTGCTACTGCGCGACCCTGCCGACCCGTTCTCGGTATCCACTACCCGGCCCGACGGGGCCATCAACGTCATCGACTTGGCCAACATCGATTCCTGCGCCTTTATCGAAACCAAGGACCTGGCCCGCCAACACCCCGACGGCTCGTTCGAAGTGCTGGGCCGCATGGATAATTCCGATGTGCGCGGCTGTAATCAAATGGCTGGGTAGATTTTTTGGCTATCATCCTGAGCGCATCGAAGTGGAGCGAAGGACCTTCCTCACCTAAGTGACAAGCCTTGGTAAATGTGAAAAGCCCTTTCCCGTGCGAAACGGGAAAGGGCTTTCTGGTTAAAGGACGTTGGTCACTTCGCAGAGGACGGATTGCCACGGCCTTCGGCCTCGCAATGACAAACTTCTTACTTCCCGGCAAAGGCCCGGGCGTCGGCTTCGGTGATGGTGTCGTCGCTCATGATGATGAGGCGCTCCACCACGTTGCGCAGCTCGCGGATGTTGCCGCGCCAGTCGAGGCCCTTGAGGTAGTCGAGGGCGGCCTGATCGATTTTCTTGGGCTTGTCGCCGTAGTCGCGGGCAATGTCTTGCAGGAAGCGCTGCACCAGGTCGGTAATATCGTCGCGCCGGTCGTTGAGGGCCGGCACCTTGATCAGAATAACCGAGAGGCGGTGGTAAAGGTCTTCCCGGAAGTTGCGGTCGGCAATTTCCTGCTGCAGGTCCTTGTTGGTAGCCGCAATAACGCGCACGTTCACCGAAATTTCCTTTTCGCCGCCCACGCGGGTAATCTTGTTTTCCTGCAGGGCGCGCAGCACCTTGGCCTGGGCCGAGAGGCTCATGTCGCCGATTTCGTCCAGGAAAAGCGTGCCCCCGTCGGCCTGCTCAAACTTGCCGATGCGCTGCTTCACAGCCGACGTGAACGAGCCTTTCTCGTGGCCAAATAGTTCGGACTCAATCAGCTCGGAGGGAATGGCGGCGCAGTTGACCTCAATCAGGGGACCGTTGGCGCGGTTGCTGAGCTCGTGCAGATTGCGGGCTACCATTTCCTTACCCGCCCCGTTGGGCCCCGTAATCAGCACGCGGGCGTCGGTGGGGGCTACTTTGGCAATCTGCTTGCGCACGGCTTCGAGCTCGGCCGAGGAGCCAATCATCTCGGAGCTCTTGGCAATCTTCTTCTTGAGCGTCTTAGTTTCGGTGACCAGCTTGGTGCGGTCCAGGGCGTTGCGCACGGTCACGAGCAGGCGGTTCAGATCCGGTGGCTTCTGGATGAAGTCGAACGCGCCCTTTTTGGTGGCATCTACGGCCGTATCGATGTTGCCGTGGGCCGAGACCATGATAAAAGCGGCATCCGGAGAGGCAATCTGGGCCCGCTCCAGCACCTCGATGCCGTCCATCTTGGGCATCTTGATGTCGCAGAGCACCACGTCGTACTTGTTTTTAATCAGCATATCGAGGCCGGAAGGGCCGTCCTCGGCCTGGTCGACGGTGTAGCTCTCGTACTCCAGAATCTCCTTGAGAGTATTCCGGATGGCTTTTTCGTCGTCAATAATCAGGATTCTGGGCATACGGTTGGGGGAGGTGTAGGGGAGCGAATGTAACGAAAAGAGTGAGCCGTGCAGTGCATGCCTACGCGAAAAACGGTGTGAGTAGCCCATAAGGCATCCAAAGCCCTTGTGTGCCGCAAGTGCAGGCAGGCCTCGGCGTTAGAAAGTGCAGTTGCCGCAAATCAGTTGGAACAACTTTCCCTGGAAAGTGCCCTGCCACAAATGCGTTTGCCCTACTTCGCCGGGAAGTTGCTCGTACGCAAATAGGTAGGAGCAACTTCCCGGCGGGAGTGTATCACCACGCTTGGGGAGGGCCAACTTCCACCAGTTGGCGAGCTTATTACAAGACGGTGAAAGGACTTCCGCACGAGCCGCGGCTTCACCCACGCAAAACGGCCGCCGCACCCGAAGCTGCGGCGGCCGTTTGTAGAGCCGGTGATGAGTCTGTAAGCCGGGTTTTGTCCGCCCCTGCAAGCAGAAGCGGCCCCACCATTTATCTAGGCCAGTCCTCGCGGAAAGGCTCCATCAACCTACCCGCTGGCGCCGGACGAGCCGCCCGGTGCAGGCCCCGAAAGGCTTGCGTACCAGCTTATTTGGTCTTTCAACCCCTGAGGTTTACCCAGCCGGCATGGTTGCCCAGCCGCTGGTGCGCTCTTACCGCACCTTTTCACCCTTACCAAAGGTGAGATGGTGAAATTGTGAAATGGTGAGTTTGAGGTTCTGCTTGCGCAGTTTGAACAATAACTCACTAGTTCACCAACTCACCACTTCACCGCTTGGCGGTAATTTTCTGTGGCACTGGCTGTCCTGGTTCACTTTACGCTTGCCAGTCCTTCCCGTTAGGAAGCAGGGTGCTCTGCGTTGCCCGGACTTTCCTCGTCGCCGGAGTTGCCTCCCTTGCCGCGGTGGGGCGACCCATCACTGCGGGCAAAGGTAGGGCTTCCCGGGCTGGCAGCCTAACGCCGGAGTCGAGAAGTGCCGCGGCCCGGACCCGAATTGGCGCTATCAGGCCTTTCGGGCGCTGGGTAGCGCTGCCTGGGTCGTACTTCCCGCGCTTCTGTGAGCAGTAATGCAGCCGATAAAGAGTGAGATAATCAGTAGGACTAAACGATGGTGTCATAGTATCCAGAGGGAGGCTTTAAGGTATTGAAATATATAACTAAACCTATTGACATAATTATATACAAACTCATTGTGCCTTGCCTTTATAACAGATATACAGTGGTTTTGCTGATAGATGTATCTACTTATGTGGTGGATTGTTGATAAGTTTTCAATGGATAAGGGAATCCTTTGTGACAAAAGCAGGTTCGGCCCGTACAACCTGCCAATCGGTAGCAGTCGGCGGGAATATAACTTCCTTGGGTTCTGGATTTTGAATTCGACTTTCGGCTGCTGCGGCTTTACTTTCTTTTCTTTCCCACCTTTACCCCCAGTAGAATGCAGAAGAAACGACACAATGCCCGCTTTGCTTGGTTATTGAGTGCTTCGGCAATTGCGGCCAGCACGATGTTTACCGCTTGCTCGGAAGAGAATGTGCAGCCAAACGACCCGGGGGTAACCCAGAGTAGCAACGACGCCAAATCGGACGAAGGCGCCATTCCCGGCCAGTATATCGTGGTTCTGAAGGAAGGCGTGGTGGAAACCGGTGCCGGCGAGTCGTACTCGGAAAAAGTAAAGAAAGTAAAAGAAGTAGGGCAGGGCATTCTTAAGTCGCGTGGAGCCCGCGCCGAGGCCCTGGGCCATGCCTACGGCCACGCCCTGAAAGGCTTTTCGGCCGCCCTGTCGGCCGCCGAAGCCAATGAGCTGCGGGCCGATGCCCGGGTAGCTTATGTAGAGCAGGACCGGATTATTTCCCTAGGTAAGCCCACTGCCGGCGGCGGAACCACCCCGGCGGCCCAAACCACGCCCTACGGCATTACCCGCGTGGGCTCGGCCGACGGCACCGGCCGCACGGCCTGGATTATCGACTCGGGAATCGACCTGACGCACCCTGACCTGAACGTGGACGCTGGCCGCAGCCGGTCGTTCCTGACCAGCGGCGCCAATTATGCGTCGCCTAACGACGGCAACGGCCACGGCACCCACGTAGCGGGCACTATTGCGGCCAAGAACAACACCATCGGGGTCGTAGGCGTGGCCGCCAACGCGACGGTAGTAGCGGTGCGCGTGCTGGACTCCCGCGGCAGCGGCTCCAATTCCGGTGTTATTGCCGGCGTCGACTACGTAGGTGCCAACGGCAAAGCCGGCGACGTGGCCAATATGAGCCTGGGCGGTGGTGTGTCGCAGGCCCTGGATGACGCCGTGCTGCGGGCCTCGGCCGGCGGCGTGCTCTTCGCCCTGGCCGCCGGCAACTCGTCAGCTGACGCTAATACGTCCTCGCCGGCCCGGGTGAATGGGGCCAACATCTACACTATTTCGGCCATGAACAGTACCGATACCTGGGCTTCGTTCTCCAACTTCGGCAACCCGCCCATCGACTTCTGCATGCCCGGGGTAAACATCCAGTCGACCTGGCTGAGCGGGAGCTACAACACCATCAGCGGCACCTCCATGGCGGCTCCTCACATGGCTGGTGTGCTGCTACTGAAGGGTAAAGCCTTTACGACCAGCGGCACCGTGAAAAACGACCCCGACGGCTCGGCTGACCCTATTGCTCACCTGTAGGCGGTACGCTACAAAGATTTAAAAAAGGCCCGCCGGTTATCCGGCGGGCCTTTTTTTGGTTGCTATATAACTCAATGCTGCACCAACAAACGGGTGGTCTGGGGCGTGGTACCCGTGATGCGCACGGCATAGGTACCAGCCGGCAAGTCTTGCACGGGAAGAGCTGTGCTGGCCGTTAGCGTCTCAATTGTTTGCACAAGCTGGCCGGCTGCATTGTAGAGCCGCACGGTGCGGGGCACTGCCGAGGCGAAGCGCAACGTGGTAGTGGTGGAGGCAGGGTTGGGGTAGAGGTGCGGGCGGTCCGGGTCGGGGGTGGCCGCGGCTACTCGGGCAGCCGGGGCGGCGGACTGGGCGGGAGCCAGGCGGTAGCTGGGGAGGCTGTCTAGCTGGGCAAGGTAGAAGGAACGCAGCCGCCGGGCATCGAAGCGCAGGCAGATACTGTCGTTGCTGAGGCTGCGGTAGCGCACCAGCTCCCGGAAGTTACCGCGCTGCACCAGCGTGGAGAGGTCCAGCATTTGCTCGTAGCCGGTAGCCAAGCCCTGAACCTGCCCGCCCCGGATGCGCAAGGCGTGTACCCAGCAGCCCGATTCCCAGTCTTCGACGGCGTAGTATAGGCCTCGCCGGAAAAAAATACGGGCTTCGAGTATCATCGCGCTGTCCTGGGCCCTGGTAACCAGGGTAGTGCCGCTGGCCGCGTCGAAATGCAGCCGTAGCTGCAGGGTGTCGGTGGGGCCCAGCAGCGTGACTGCGGGGCCTAGCTGCCGGGCCAGATTTACCGGTCGGGTTACGGCAAACGAGTCGAAGCTTACGGCCGGGTTGTCGCAGCTAGTGAGCAGCAGGCCAAGGGCAAGGTAGCAGAGCAGGCAACGCATAGCGGCTGGGAAGTTGGGAGTGCACTGGTTTATGCGGGGCAAGGATGGAATGTAACCCAGCTAGAGCCGCTGCCAGCTAGCGGGGCAACTTTCGGTCCGGTAGCCTGACAACCGGGTTTGGTAATGCTTTTACTAGCGAGTCATTTGCCGCAGTTACCAGCTTTATCAGCTCAAATACCGGCTGATAAAGCTCCAGAACACGGTTGATGAGAGCATACTGCGCGTCATACCGGATATCCGTATCGAGCCGCAGGGAGCCAACCACCGGGTTATCGATATGGGCGCGGTAGTGCTGGTCTAGCGCGTGGCAGAGTTTGGAAAGAGCCCCTGACTCCCGGACCTGGGTGTAAATAGAGCTAATAAGCCGTTTTATTTCCTCGAAATCGGGGAGGTGAGAGTAGACGGCTACGGTGTCCTGGGCTTTATCCAGTAATTGAACCATCCGGAAGGGAATCAGCCAGGCGTTGCGGACGACGCCCATGCAGTAGCCCGTAATATTTTGCTTGTCACTCCAGGTTTTGTTTTCCTGGGTCGAGAGCTCAAATAGCCGGGCTGCTAAGCCAATAACATGGTTTCCGTAGTGGACTATCGCTCGTAAGGAGCTTACACAGATTATGGCCTCAAGTAAGGGACTGTCTTCGTCGGCAGTCTGGTTCAGCAGCTCTTTCTTTTGCTGGGAAAGCCGTTTGTACCAGTCTCCTAATTCCTGCCAAGCCTGGTTTAGTCTGGCCGACTCCCCGGCATCAGACCGCATCGTATAGTCTACTTCGCCTCCCACGCGTTGTAATCACGAGTTATTGTCAGAGAAATTTACTTGGGAAGACCCACACGTTGTGAGTCTGGCCACGTTAGAGCGGCCTTGTAATGCAGGCAGGTGGAGGGCTTTCTGCCGCTAAGTCACAGGTGGAACCTGGCAGATGCTCTACACTAGAGCTAGAAGCTACTCATTGCAGATAAAGACATGAGTAATAGCTTGGCCATTTGGCTTGGTGATAACAAACGATGGAGAGGAAGCACGTTTGCTTACCCTAGCACCGATTGGGACGCTATTCCAAAATTCTTCTTCAGTACCCCGTTTTTCAACCAAGTAGGTAAGAGAGTCACCTTGAGCAATTAGGTCAATGTAAAAGCTGCTGTGGCTTAGTGCAGGCTTACGCTTGGCTACTACTATTCCATCAAAATTAAGCCGCAACTGATCCGCTAAGATGGATTTGCAAGAGGGGGTATGGAATGCTGAATAGAGTATGTAGGTCGCAAACACTGCAAAACCCAGAGCCCAGATTCGTTTCATCCAGATGAAGAACAGCTCCATTCGCCTAGAAAATAAGGCTTTTGATTACTTCGCCTCCCACACGTTGTTCGCCTTGCTGTTATCCGGGGTGTAGGTGCTGCCCAGCACCACTTTCTTCACGGCCTTTTTACCGTCCAGGGGCACGGTCACGGTTTTGCTGCCGTCCTGCCACACGGCAATGGTGCGGTGCAGCTTCTGGGTCGTGTTGTCGGCGAAGGTCACGGTCAGGTCCACGGGCATGGGCTTGCTGCCTTTGGCCTCCACCACGATGCTTTCCTTGCTCACGCTTTGCAGGGCCTGGTCGGGGTAGCCACCATCAAAAAACCAGCGCTGCCAGAACCAGTTCAGGTTTTGACCCGCACCCTCGTTCATGGAGTTGAAGAAGTCGTAGGGCATCGGGTGCTTGCCGTTCCAGTTGCGGATGTAGGTGTGCAGGGCCTTGGTAAAGAGCTCCTCGCCCAACAGGTCGCGCACGTAGTAGTAGCCCAGGGCCGGCTTGGGGTAGGAGTTCAGGAAGAAGGGCGTGCCGTTTTGCTGGGTGCTGAGCGTGATGATGGGCAGGTCGTTTTCCGAGTCGGCGGCGCGGGCGTAGGGCTCCACGCCGTACTCATCCACCAGCTTGGGGTCGATGATGTTGCTGATAATCCACTCGCCGATGGTGGCCCAGCCCTCGTCCATCCAGCCGTACTTGGTTTCGTTGGTGCCCATGTAGAAGGGGAACATGGTGTGGAATATCTCGTGGTCGGTGAGGGTAATGGCATCCTCGCGGGTTTCCACCGGGTTGTCGTTCACCATCATGGGGTACTCCATCTGGTCGAGGCCGTCGAAGATGGTTTCGTGGGCGTAGGGGAAGGGCCACTTGGGGAAGGTGTAGCTCATGGCCTCCACCGTGCGGCGGGCAAACCCGATGACTTCGTGGTAGTCCTTGTGCTTGGTGTTATACACGGCATCCACGCGGGTGCGGCGCTTGGTGGCCGGGTCCACCACCAGGCTGGTCGATTGCCACACGTAGTGGTCGGCGGTGGCAAACACGAAGTCCGTCACGTTGCGGGCCTCAAACCGCCAGGTGTTCTGGGCGTTGGCGGCGGTGATATCCTGGCGCTTCAGGTCGGTGTCGTCGATGATGTGGACCACAGCGTCGTTTTTTTCGGCATCGGCTAGGCGGCGGGCGTACTTTTTGGTAAGCACCTGGTCGGCGTTTTTCAGGTCGCCGGTGGCCCACACCACGAAGTTGCGGGGCACGGTAATGGCGGCTTTGAAGTTGCAGAAGTCGTTGTAGAACTCCTGGCTGCCGTTGTAAGCAAAGCGGTTCCAGCCGTCGATGTCATCATACACCGTGATGCGGGGAAAGAAATAGGCCACAAAGTCGGCGCCGGGCTCAATTTCGCCGGTGCGCATGTGGGAGCCTTTATTGAGCGTGTAGGAATAGGTAATAGCCACCTTCGCTGTTTGACCCTTGCCCAGGGCTTTGATAGGCACGGGCATGTTGGTGGCATCGATGCGCAGCTTTTTCACGTCGAATACTTGCCCGTTGATGCTCAGAGCCGAAATTTTCACTCCGTCGTGAATGTCCTCGGGCTTAAAGGTGCTGGAGCGGGGGCACCCTTCTGGTAGAGGTTGGGGTAGAGCTTAAACCAGAGGTGCTGCAGCGAATCGGGGCTGTTGTTGACGTAGCTGATAGTGACCGTGCCGGCCACCAGGCGGGTTTTGGGGTCGAAGCTGACGTTGATATCGTAGTCGGCCGTGTTCTGCCAGTACTTGGGGCCGGGCTGCCCGTTCTGGGCCCGGGTGCCCTGGGCGTAGGTTTTCTGCAGACTCAGGGGCACGGGCAGGGTGGTTTGGGCCGCGGCCAGGGTGGTGGAGAGCAACAGGGCGGCCGCAGCCAGGAGGCGGGGAAAAGTCAGGGGCATACAGAAGCAATAGGTTACCGCAAAGTAACGAGGTTCGGGCGGGGGCTGCGTGAAGGGAAGATGAGGCCGTGCTTTTCCGCCTCGTTGCGGGCAGCTGAACGGTGGTACGCGGGGGTAAAGCCTTACTGGTGGCTGGGAGGACAGCGGCTTGCAGAAAGCTGACGACTAGAAGCCAGGTATTAGGCCGTCACCAGGTTTTCGGCCCGTAGTTCCTTTTCCCCGCTCCAGCGGTAGGCCACCAACTGGCCACCCCGGGCCACGCTGTAATCGAGGCAAACGGCGTGGGGCCGCAGAATCTGGGGCGTACCGCGCAGCCAGTAGTGCCCGAAAAAGACCGGCGTTTCCTCGGCGTAGTGGTAGGCATCGGGCAGGGCCGCGTGGTCGACGGGGTGGGAGTCGAGGGCCGGAATGCTTTCCATATAGTAGTCACTGTAAGTGCAGCCCTGGGGGTTGCACCACCAGCGTACCCGCATCTTGGTACGCTCATTTCGATCTTTGTCGTAAAAGCTCAAGCCCGGAGGCAGGGTTATTTCCTTGCCTTTGAGTGTCTCTTCAATGGCGTGGTACTCGGGCGTGCTCCGGTCGGTGGCGCGCAGTAGCACCGCGTCGGTCAGGCAATTGTTGACCAGCACAGAGCGCAGAAAGTCGATGTGGCGCGGGTCCCAGCAGGCGTGCACCACGCGCAGCTGGCCCAGGTCCAGAAACAGGGGCAGGGTCTTAAACCACTGAATGTAGTCGTGCCACTCTTGGTAAAGCTCCCGGCCGTTGAATTCCTCGATGGTACGCAGGTGCTGCAGAATGTTGCGCGGCATGTGGGGCCGCAGGTGGCCGCCCTGCGGGTGCTGTTCATAGAAGCAGATGGCGTTGTACTCGTGGTTGCCCATCACGGCCAGGGCCGCGCCGCCATCCACCATGGCCCGCACAATCTGCAGGGTTTCCCGGATGTTGGGGCCGCGGTCCACAAAGTCGCCCACGAAGATTACCTGGCGGCTGGGGTGGCGGTACACGCCGTTTTGCAGGGTATAATCAAGCTTAATGAGTAGCTGGCGCAGCTCGGCGGCGTGGCCGTGAATATCACCGATGAGGTCGTACATAGGATAACAAGCGAGTAAAATCGTCTGTCATCCTGAGCCTATTGAAGGACCTTATGGGATACGAACGACAAGCGTAATAACGACTCGTGCCAGCGTGATAAGGTCCTTCGCTAAGCTCAGGATGACAGACAAAAAACGGATCAAAAAAGAAGAAAGCTACAACTCGCTGCGGACCTGCTCCAGAATCTGGCGCCAGTACTTGAGAAACAGCATGTGGCCCTCGTCGGGGAGCATGCGCAAAGTGGCGTGGGGCAGGCGGGAAGCCAGGTAGTAAATGGGGTCGGGGTGCCAGATAAAGTCGGCAGTGCCGTGCCAAAGGGTGGTAGGAGCCTGAATGGCGGTCAAAGCAAACTTTGGGCGGCGGCACAACGCTTGCCCGTCGTAGTACACGCCCTGGCCCTGGTGGGTGAAGCCATGTTGGGCCGCGTCGCGCAGCACAATGCGCGAAACGGGGTTGCCGGCTTCCTCCTGCTCAGCGGGCCCGAGCATATTCATAAACCGGTCAATCATCCGGTCGGGCTCCCGGGTCCACTGCTGACTCAGGCGGCGAAAAACCGGTTTGGCCAGGCCGGCCGCGTAGTCGTTGAGAAACTTGATTGTTTTCCAGCGGGGCGGCAGGGCGCGGTAGGTTTCGGGCTCCCCCAGGGCAGGCAGGTGTTGAGCAAATGCAAAGCGGCCACGCGCCCGGGAAACAGCGCCGCCTGAGCCTGGGCATAAAGTCCGCCCGCCGACCAGCCCAGCAGCGTGAGCGGGCCGGTAATCTGCAAGGCGTCGAGGGCAAAAACGGTGTCCTCGGCAAACGACTCCAGCGTCATAGCCGGGTGCACGTCCGAGCGGCCGGAGCCGGGCCGGTTGGGCGCCACAATCTGCAGCCCGAGCTGGGCTAGCAACTCGGCATTGGGCGGAATGCTCAGGCCCGAGGATGCGTAGCCGTGGTGAAACAGCACCGCCGGGTGGGCCGGGTCGCCGTACCGGATTACCTCCAACTGGCGCTGGTCGGGCAGCGTGACGAGCACAGGCTGGGCAAAATCGGTGGACATAGGCGTCGAATGAGGCTTAAAAAAGTCTGTCATCCTGAGCCTTAGCGAAGGACCTTATCTGGTAAGAGCGAAAATCGTTGTTACGACTCGTCCTTTGGTGATAAGGTCCTTCGCAGGCTCAGGATGACAGACGAAGGAAAGACAAAAGCAGAGGAAAAACCTACTTCAGGCGGACCAGGGTAGCGCCGTAGCCGAACTTCTCTTTTTGGGAGTCTTCGAAGAACTTGATGTCCTTGTTGCGGCTCAGTAGCTTGTGCAGCTCCTTGCGCAGGGTGCCGTTGCCGGAGCCGTGGATGTAGATGATTTCGTGCATGTTGGTAGCCAGGGCCCGGCTCAGCGTGTCCTCGAAGGCTTCGAGCTGCAGCTTCAGAATGGCCGTGTTGCTGAGCGCAGGCTCGGCTTTAGCGGCGGTGGGGTCCAGGGCTTCCAGGTGCAAGTCAACCTCGTGGGGCGGCGCTACCAGGGCCTTGGCTGGCTCGGGAGCGGGAGCTACGGCGGCGGGCTTGGCCGGGGCGTTGCCGCTGAGTTGCTGCTGCAAGGTTTCGGCCAGCTTCTCGGGCGCTACGGCCACCGGTACCGGGGCTTTTCGTCGAGCTGAAACAGGTAGGCTTCGCGCTGCAACACGGGCACGTTGGCCTGCCGGCTGGTGTAGAAGCTGTTGGCCTTAAACTGCACGCGCTTGGTGAGCAGCTCGTAGGCCGTGGTGTCGTTCAGTAGGTGGGGCAGCAGCTGAATCACCGGAGCCGGCCATTTGTCGAAATCCTTAAGGTGCCAGTGGCCCAGGGGCACACTCACCGACTTGGCCTTGAGCTTGTCGGCATACAGGGCGCGGTACTTGCCGGCCGTTTCCTCGCCGTAGGTGAAGAGCACGTCGCGCTCGGTGTGGTTGATGATGTGAAGGGCCAGCAGCTCGGGCGACTGGTGAGTCAGAGCCAAATACAAGCCCTTCTGCACGGGGGCAGCTTTCGGGGCTGGCGGTGCATCGGGGCCCTCCGATTTTTTGGCTGCCGGCTGAGTGGCCACGCCAGCCGCTTTGGCGGCTTTGGAAGCCTGCACGGCACCGTTGGCGGCCATCTTTTTCTCGGCGGCGGCGGCGCTGGCGCTCAGGCCAAAGGTTTTGGTTTCTTCGGCGGCTACCACCACTACTTCGCGGCGCAGCACAGGAATAGTAAAGTCGTTGTCGATGGCGACTTCCACCAGCTCACTGTCGAGCAGGCGGGTGATGATGCCTTCTTCGCGGCCGGTTAGTAAACGGACCCGGTCTCCTACGTTCATATCGGAAAGGTTAGTTGCTGGATGGGTGGGGTGGCTGAAGATCGGGAGCAGGGCGCTTCCGACTCTTCAGCCACTCTATAGGGCAGGGGCGCAAGGTACGCACAATTGCCCCGGTTGCCTTTTACGACCTTTCTGGGCGCGCAGGGCAATTCAGACAACAATCCTTAGCCGGCAAGCATTCCTTAAAAATAAAGTCCGTGCAGCACCAGGCCGTGGCGGGAGTTGTATTCCAGGGCCGGGGCAGGCAAATGGAAGATACTGGCCACGTAAAACACGCGCTTGAGCAGCTTGCTGCGGGTGGGGATGCGGCGCAGGTTCACATCCAGGCTGAGGTAGTACTGCCGGTAGGGGTACAGGCCCAGAGCCGCGTTGGCGTCGGGGTCGTTGTAGACCATTTCCTGGGCCCCGTAGCCCACGGCGGGCTGCAGCCACTTGGGCCATTTGCTTTCGGGCCGGAGCCAGGCGGCTAGGTCGGTGCAGAGCCAGTAGGTTTGGCCGTTGTAGTCCTTCAGGTGCTGCTCGGCCAAGGACTTGCCCAGCACGTTGGGCCGTAGCCGGGCGTAGGAAGTGGTGTGAAACGAGTATTTGGGCATAATCCGCACTTCGTTCCAGGCCAGCTGCTGTCCGATTAAAGCCGCCGAGCCCAGGAAGTTGGCCGCCAAATCGGTGGCGGAGGCACCGTAGGCCGGGTCGCGCCCGTCGAGCACCTCGATGGGGCTTTGCAGCAGAAACCCCACGAAGCCCCCGTACCAGGTGGCCGTGCGGTCGGGCACCCGGGCCCAGCGCAGCATGTCCACGGCGCCCCGGCTTTCGTGAAACGCGCCCCAGAAGTGCCCGGCCTTGTCCATCTGCCGCCACTCGGGCAGGTCATTAAACCAGTGAAAGCTGCTGCGCGGTCCGGTGTACCAGCCCTGGTCGAGTAGGTAGAGCAGGCCGGTGTAGCTTACCACCAACCCGCCAGCCAGCACGGGCAGGCGGTGGGAGCGGGGCGCGGCCGAAGCGGCAGAGTCGGGAGGTGGGGCCGTGGGCAGGCTCGTGGGCGGCGCCGGCTGCTGGGCCTGGGCCGGCAGGATTGCAGCCAGCACCAGACCCGGCACCAGCAGGGCCCGGGCGCAACAGGAGGCCAGCAGACGGGAAATTTTGCTCATTCAGAAAGGAACCGGTGAGCTGCCTAAGCAGCGCGGCAAAGCTACGAACAAAAGCCGCCGCGGGCCGGCCCAGCCCGGGGGTGAGTATAATTATACGCAGGCTTTGACTACGGTTTCTGGCTGTTTAACTTGCGTAATATTTTCACCTTTTGTCCACTCGAAATCTTCCACCAATTCCCACAGTTTCAATGAAAAAACTTCGACTATTGCTGGGGCTGCTTTTGCTCCTGACCGGCGGAATGACGGCGACTCAGGCCCAAGTCGTGACCACCCAGCCGACTTTCGTGCGCGACAATGAGCCAGTAACGCTCACCTTCGACGCCACCCAGGGCAACGGCGCTCTGGCCGGCTTCACGGGTCCGGTCTATATCTGGACCGGCGTGATTACCGATAAGAGCACTTCCAACTCGGACTGGAAGTACGTGAAGAGCCCTTCGTTTGGCACGCCCGACCCGGCCGCCCAGCTCACGCGCAGCACCACCAATCCGAACCTGTACAGCATCACCTTCACGCCCCGTACGTTCTACGGCGTGCCCGCCACCGACCAGATTCTGAAGCTGGCCATGATTTTCAAGAACGGCCCGGGTACGATTGTGGGCCGGGGTACCGGCGGCGACATTTTCGTGGACGTAACCCAGGGCTCGGCCCTGTCGGTGCGCCTGACCTCACCCGTAGAGCCCGGCGGCGGCAACCCGCTGTTCGTGGCCGCCAACGCGGCCCTGAGCGTGAGCGGCACGGCTTCGGCCTCGGCCAACCTGGCCTTGTACCTGAACAAGACCCTGATAACCCAGCAAAGCAACACGACCACGCTCACCGGCTCGGTAACGCCCACGCAGGCTGGCCGCAACGTGATTCGCCTGACGGCCACCAGCGGCAGCACCACGGTTTCTGACTCCGTAGTAGTTATCATCCGGCCCACGGTAGCGGTAGCAGCTTTGCCCGCCGGCGCCAAGGACGGCATTACCTACCTCAACGGCGGCACTTCGGTTATTCTGAAGCTGACGGCCCCGAACAAGCAGTTTGCCTACGTGTTGGGTGAGTTCAACAACTTTCAGCCCACGGAAGCCGGCTACATGAACAAGACCCCCGACGGCAACAGCTGGTGGATTCAGATCAACGGTCTGACGCCGGGCCAGGAGTATGCTTACCAGTACCTGGTAGACGGCAACCTGCGCGTGGCCGACCCTTACTCGGAAAAGGTGCTGGACCCCAGCAACGACCGGTTTATTCCCGCCGTTACTTACCCCAACCTGAAAGCCTACCCTACGGCCCTGACCACCGGCATCGTGTCGGTACTGCAAACCAACCAGGCCGCTTACCAGTGGCAAACTACCACCTTCGCCCGTCCGGCCCGCACCGATATGGTGGTGTATGAGCTGCACCTGCGCGACTTCCTGGCCCGCCACGACTACCAGACCCTGCGCGACACGCTCAACTACCTGCAGCGCCTGGGCGTGAATACCATCGAGCTGATGCCCATCAACGAGTTTGAGGGCAACGAAAGCTGGGGCTATAACCCTTCGTTCTACTTCGCGCCCGACAAGTACTACGGCCCGAAAAACGAGCTGAAGCGCCTCGTCGACGAGTGCCACCGCCGCGGTATTGCCGTGGTACTGGATATGGTGCTGAACCATTCCTTCGGCCAGTCGCCGATGGTGCAGCTCTACTTCCAGAACGACAAGCCCGCCGCCAACAGCCCTTGGTTTAACGCCGATGCTACCCACCCCTTCAACGTGGGCTACGACTTCAACCACGAAAGCCCCTTCACCAAGTACTTCTCGAAGCGCGTGATGGAGTTCTGGCTGCAGGAGTACAAGGTGGACGGTTACCGCTTCGACCTGAGCAAGGGCTTTACCCAGCGTACTAATACCGACGTGGGTGCCTGGGGCAACTACGACCAGTCGCGCATCGACATCTGGAAGGATTACTACGACTTCATGAAGACCGTGGACCCGAACGTGTACTGTATCCTGGAGCACTTCGCTGACAATTCTGAGGAGAAGGTGCTGGCCGACTACGGCATGATGCTGTGGGGCAACATGAGCCATGCCTACAACGAAGCCACGATGGGCTACGTGGCTACCTCCGACTTCAGCGGCGTTTACCACGGGGCCCGTAACTGGAACAGCCCGAACCTGGTTAGCTACATGGAAAGCCACGATGAGGAGCGCCTCATGTTCAAGAACCTGACCTACGGCAACCAGGCCAACCCTGCCCACAACGTGCGCGACCTGAACACGGCCCTGGCCCGCAACGAGGCTGCTGCCGCCTTCTTCTTTACCGTACCCGGCCCCAAGATGATCTGGCAGTTTGGCGAAGTAGGCTACGACGTGAGCATCGACGAAAACGGCCGCGTGGGCAACAAGCCGATTCGCTGGGAGTACTACCAGAACGCCAACCGCCGCAAGCTCTACAACACCTACCGGGAGCTGATTGCCCTGAAGAAAACCCAGCCGGTATTCAAAACGGGCACCTACACCCAGAAGCTGAACGGCGCTACCAAGTCGATTCACCTCACCGATGCCAACCTGCAGGTAACCGTGCTCGGCAACTTCGACGTGACAGCCCAGCCCATCAACCCCGAGTTCCAGCGCACCGGCAAGTGGTACAACTACCTGAGCGGCGACTCCATCACGGTTTCGAGCACCACGGCGCCCCTTACGCTGCAGCCCGGCCAGTACGCGGTGTATACCTCGCGCTTGCTCAAAAAATCCGCGGTGCTCAGCAACAAAGCCCGCACCACGGAGGCCCTGCGCCTGACGGCTGCTCCCAACCCCACGAGCAGCACGGCTCAGATCCGCTACGAGCTGACCACGCCCGCCACCGTGACCGTAACGGTGCAGAACCTGCTGGGCGCTACCCTGCGCACGGTTAGCTCGGGTGCCAAGCAGTCGGCCGGCGCCTACCAGCTCAGCCTGCCCGTGCAGGATTTGGCCAACGGCATCTATCTGATTCGCCTGAACACCGGCGCCCTTACCCAGACTACGCGTTTGGTAGTGCAGCACTAAGGGTAGAGCTTAGAAGCTAGAACTCAGACCAAGTTCTGAAAAAAGAAAAGAGGCCAATTCCGCAAGGAATTGGCCTCTTTTGGTAACTCAGCCTATCAACCTCTCATGTACTTCTGAGTTATGAGTTCTGAGCTAGGCTTCCTGCTCGTGGTAGCTCACCAGATCATCGATGGGGGAGCGGATGATTTTGCCGACTTCCATGCCGTGGCTGCGGGCCACCTGAAACAGGGCGTCGCGGAAGTTATAGGCCACCGAACCCACGCAGTTGAAGGTGTAGTCCTGGAAGTTGGGATAGTGCAGCACGATGTTCTCAAAGAACGTCTCGAAGCCCTGGAGTACGATTTCGCGGCAGTAGCTGATGTTGTTGTGGTCGTAGGCAAACTTGCCGAAGCTGGCCAAAAACCGGTTGGGCAGGGGCTGGTTGTAAAGCCGGTCCAGAATATCCTCGCGGGTGAGCTTGTACTCCTCGCGGAAGATGTCCTGCAGGCCGTCGGGTAGCAGGCCGCGCAGGTAGTCGCGCATCAGGCGCTTGCCGATAAAAGAGCCCGAGCCCTCGTCGCCGAGGAAGTAGCCCAGCGAATCGACGTTGTAGGTAATTTTCTCACCGTCGTAGAGGCAGGAGTTGGTGCCGGTGCCCAGGATGGCGGCAAAGCCGGGCTTGCGGCCCAGCAGGGCGCGGGCGGCGGCCAGCAGGTCGTGGTCTACCGTAACGTTGGCATTAGGGAAGGTCTGCCGCATGGCCTGGGCAATAACGTCGGCTTTCTTCGGAGACGAAACGCCAGCGCCGTAGTAGTGCACTTCACGCACCGTTTCGCGGGCCAGGGTCTCGGGCAGGTTTTTGTCGAGCGAGGCGGCAATGGCGGGCGTTTGAATGAAGTCGGGGTTATACCCTTCAGTGTTGAAGTACACCCGGTTGCCAGTCTCGTCGAGCTGACACCAGCTGCTCTTGGTCGAGCCGCCGTCGGCAATGAGAATCATACGGTAGAAGTAATGGTAGTGAAGAAAGACCCTGAATCCGGGCGTCGCTTCAATGCCGGGCCAAGAGGTTCCGGCCCGAAGATGCACGCCCCGATTTCAGTCAACAGCCGCCCCATGGTCCAGACCACGCGCAAGCTATTCGGTTGCGAAGCTAGCAGGTTCGCCGAAACGTACGGCAGTGCCAGGACACATTCTCATCATACTAATGAGGCTGAAGGCTGCAGATTTGGGTGCCGGAGGCTGCTAAAACGTCTTTTTTCGCCCAAAACGCGGCTTTTTAGGCTGCGCCTTCACCCAGTAGTAAGCAGTAACTCACGCCGGGTTTATTTTATAAGTTGCGTAGTAAATTTGCTTGTGCAGCCATTTTCGGGACTGTTTGCTCAAAAGGAACCCCGCTGCGCTGCTGCCCGATTTGGGGCCCGCCGCAGCCGGGAAGTCTGCTGACTTTGTAGAATGTTATAGGCAAAGAAAAAGGCCGCTGGAGTTCCAGCGGCCTTTTTCGGTAGAGCAGTAGCCTTGCGGATACTAGTTCTTCTTCATGGTGTAAGTAGGCTTGGGCGTCGCGTTGTAGTCCAGCGTGATGGTGTAGTTGCCAGCTTCAGCCAGCTTGATGTCAGCACCATCCTGCTTCAACGAACCATCCGGGCCATCGGCTCCTAGGTTGTTAGTCCACGCCTTGTTAGCACGGAACTTGAAAAAGTCGGCTTTCATGTCTGTGGTCAGCGTCCAGACTTTCTTGTCGTAATCGTAGTTCATTACCACGTCGGTGTCCCAGCCTTTGCCAGCCGGGCCAATCAGACCCCACACCAGGGCCGGCAGCTCGCGCGACTCGTAGGGAGTACCCGACAAGGAAGCCAGGGCCGTGATATAGGCGGGCACGTTGGCGGCATAGGAAGACTTCAGGCGTACGTCAACCTGGGCCGGTTGGCCCACGGTAAAGCCCAGGTCTTTAAACAGGGCGTTTACTTCCGACACGGTGAAGGCCTTGCGCACGGCACCACTAACGTCAACGTCCTTGGTGGTAGCGAAGTTGGTGCCTTTCTTGGCAAACTGCAGCGTGTAGGTCATCGTGGCCGGGTAGCCACCCTCGCTGAAGCTCAGCGTGATGGGCGTCCAGCTGTAGGTTACGGCCGTTTTGTCGGCATCTTCTTTCTGCAAAGCAACCGTCGTGGCCGAAGCCGTCAGGACAGGGGCAGAGCCGGGTTCTGCCGTCACCTTGACCTCGTCTTTCTCGCAGGAAGACATCAGGACCACGGCGGCGCACAGCCCGACGATACGGGTAAGCCAGTTTTTCATGGGAATTTTATTGAGTTGAGTGATTCTAAAGCGGCGGGAACTCGCAGGAAGTTCCCGCCGCCGAAAAACGCTTGGGTTAGTAGCCCGTGTTCTGAGTCAGGTTGGGGTTAGCCACCAGATCCGTCGACGGAATCGGGAATACGTTCAGGTTTTCGGACACGGCCCGGCCTTCCTTCACGCCACCTTTCCAGGGCCACAAATACGAGGCCGTGGTAAACTTCTTGAAGCGGATCAGGTCGGTCCGGCGGTGGCCTTCCCAGTGCAGCTCACGGCCCCGCTCATCGAGGATGAAGTCCAGGGTCAGCTGAGCATCGGAGATGGTGCCGCCCCCGTTGGCGAAGGCCCGGCTGCGGAGTGCATTAATGTAGGTCAGAGCCTGTGCGCGGCTGCCGCCCGTACCGCCACGCAGCACGGCTTCGGCGTACATCAGGTACGCGTCGGCCAGGCGGAACATGGGGAAGTCGGTGTCGGGGAATACCAGGTTTTTGCCCACGGTACCATCCGACTTAACGTTCTTGAATTTCACTACGCCCAGACCATCCTTGAACTCGGTCAGGTTGTTGATGTCCAGGTTCTGGCCCTTGGTGAAGAACCGGCCCCGGCGGTCAGCCGCGGTGTCGGGAAACAGGTTGAACAGCGCGCGCGTGGTACGCGTGCCACCCCAGCCCCCATCGACGCCGAATGCGGCGGCCGGCATGTCGCCACCCACGCTGGCGTGGATGATGAAGGTGGTACCACCGTAGCCTTTGGTGAAGTCACCATCGAAAGCTACCGGGAAGATCATCTCCGGCGAGGTGTTGTTGTCGGCCAGGAAGTTGCGGCCGTAAGCCGACGACTTCGCCGTAGCAGCGGTCTGCAGAGTGTAGCCGGCGCCAATAACCTTGCTGGCGTACGTAACCGCGTCGGTGTTGCGGGCAGTGCCCGTGTACACTTCGGCGTTCAGATACAGCTTGGCCAGCAGCATCCAGGCAGCCGCCTTGTCCACGCGGGCATACTCGTTCTGCCGGGCGTCTACCAGTTCCGTCTCAATGGCCTTCAGCTCCGACTCTATGTAGTTGAAGAGTTCAGCACGGGAAATCTGGCGGGGCGTGAAGTTGCCGATCTGGTCGTTCTCGTCAGCAAATGGGGGCTTGCCGAACAGGTCCAGGGCGTGGTAGTAGCTCAGGGCCCGCAGGAAGCGAGCCTCGGCACGGTAGTTCTTGATGCTGGCCAGATTAGCACCCGTGATATTGCGGCTGCTGAGCTTGTCATCCTTGGTTTCGCGGATGTACTCGTTGCAGGCAGTTATCTGATAGAAGATGCGGTTGTACATCGACCGGATGAACGGGTTGTTAGCCGTCCAGTTCATCAGGTGGTAGTCCTGCAGGCCATCGTCGCCCCAGGCAATTACGGCCTCGTCGGTGGGCAGCTCCTGAATCGACCAGTACTGGCGGATATAGTTGGAGAAGCCTTCATCTACGCCCGAAAGGTCAGGCTTGCCCGAAGGACCGGTCTGCCCGCTCAGCGCCAGGCCCGCGTAGAGCTTGGCCAGGATGGGCTTGTAGTTGGCCGGATCAGAATATACTACGTCGGAGGTAACTTCATTAAACGGGTCGCGGTCGAGGTCTCCTACGCAGGAAGTCGTCGCAGCGCCGAGTAGAGAGCTGGCAACCGCTAGGGTCGCAAAGCGTCTTACAAACGTCTTTTTCATTTTTTGCAGTACGTACGTACGATTTAGAAACCTAGATTGAGACCGAGCGTGAACGTGCGGGGACGGGGGTAGAAGTTGTTATCGATACCGTTCTGAATCTCCGGATCAAGACCCGAGTACTTCGTGATGGTAAAGATATTCTGTACTGCGGCCGTTACCCGGATGCTGGGCTTGCTGTCGGCGGCGCTGCGCAGGTTGTAGCCCAGCGTCACGTTGTCCATGCGCAGGAACGAAGCATTCTCGAGGTAGTAGTCGGAGAACAGCTGGTAAGTGCGGAAGTTGGAGTTGTTGAAGTCCGGCGTCAGGTTTTGCAGGAAGCCGTTGGTCGAGATGCCCGTCAGAGCAGCCTGCTGGGAGTTGATGTTGTTGTACACGTAGTTGCCCAGGTTGGCACGCAGCGTGAAGGCCAGGTCGAATTGCTTGTAGGTAGCGTTGGAGCCGAAGCCCAGCGTTACTTTCGGGGCGGGCGACTTGTAGCGGTACCGGTCGTCGATGGTGCTTTTGCCGTCGCCGTTCAGGTCCGCGTACAAGCCTTCGATTGGCCGGCCGTTGGCGTCATACACCTGCTTCTGCACGTAGAACGAGTTGGCCTGGTAGCCTACCGAGTTCACCTGGATGTTGTTGCCAACACCCCCGCCGATGCCACCCACGGCGTAGCCCTGGAAGGTGGGCAGGGTCTTGCCCAGATCCGTGATTTTGTTCTCGTTGTAGGTAGCGTTGAAGTTCAGGTTCAGGTTCAGGTCGTTGGTCCGAACCGGGTTGGTGTTCAGCGCGAATTCAATACCCTTGTTTTCGAGGCTGCCGATGTTGTAGGCAAACTCGTTGGTCAGGTTGGTCAGGGCAGCGGGAGCAATCCGGGCCAGCAGGTCGTCCGAGCGACGCAGGTACACGTCGATGGTACCACTGATGCGGTTGTCGAGGAAGCCGTAATCGATACCAGCGTTGTAGGTCGTGGTTTCTTCCCACTTCAGAGCCGTGTTGTAGCCCTCAGCCCGCAGCGTGTTCTGGAACGTGTTGCCGAACTGGTAGGAAGCCGAGTTTTCGCCGTAGGTGTAGCGGCCCAGGTAAGGGTAGTTACCTACGATGCCCTCAATGTCCTGCTGACCCGTGATGCCGTAGCCCACGCGCAGTTTCAGGTCGGAGAACAGGCTGGACGATTTCAGGAAGTCCTCTTCCTTGATACGCCAAGCTAAACCGATTGCGGGGAAGGTACCAAACTGCTGGCCGTCCATGAAGCGCGACGAGCCGTCGCGGCGAACCGTGGCCGTCAGCGAGTAGCGGTCCTTGAAGTTGTAGTTCAAGCGGCCGAAGAACGACACGAGCGTGTACTGAGTTTTGAAGGGGAAAGCCGGCCGGATAACGGTGCCATCGGCCGAAGCCTGGTACGAATCCAGGGGCTGGTCGCGGATAAAGTCCTGGTAGGAATAGCCACCCAGTACGGTTACGCGGCTCTCACCAAACTGCTTGGCGTATTCCAGATAGAAGTCCAGCAGCTTGTTGTCCTTCTTCTGCGAGTAAATGTTGTTGGCGCCTTTGTTGGCGAATTCGATGGCGGCGAAGGCCGGTACGTTGGTCGAACCGTTGCTGCGCAGCATGTCGTAGCCCAGGTTCAGGTTGGCGCGCAGCTCGGGCAGGAAGTGGAATTTGTAGTCGAACTGGATGTTACCGATAGCCCGCTTGGCGGTGCTGCGGTCACGCTTCTGGTTCAGCTGAGCAATCGGGTTTTTGGTGCCGTTCGGGTTCAGGGTCTTGTCGCCGTTGAGCCACTCAAAGTAGCCACCGAAGCGGCTGTCGTCGCCGCTCGTAATCGATTGCGTAGGATCAAAACGAGCCGCGTTGCCGATGGCAGCCGCGTCGGCGAAGGTGTTATCTACCCAGCTGCCCTTGGCGTTGATGTCGATGCGCAGGTGGTTGTCGAGCAGGGTAGGGGTGAGGCTGATCGAGCCGGTGTTACGAACCAGCTTGTTGGTCAGCAGAATGCCTTCCTGCACCGTGTTGCCCACGGAAGCGCGGATCGGCAGCTTGCCCACCGAGCCAATCAGGCTCAGGTTGTTGTCGAAAGTCTTGGCCGTCTGGAAGATTTCTTCCTGCCAGTTGGTGTTGTTGGTGCCCAGCAGCGCCTTTTGGGAAGCGGTGCCGTAGGTGTTTACCACGTTGCGGAACTCATCAGCCGAGAGAACGTCAATCGTCTTGGTTTTCTTCGAGATAGAAGCTTGCGAGTTCAGCGTCACGCGGAGCTTCTCGCCCGACAGGCCCTTCTTGGTGGTAATCAGAATAACGCCGTTGGAAGCGCGCGAGCCGTAAATGGCTGTGGCCGAAGCGTCCTTCAGAACCGTAAAGGTCTCGATGTCATTGGGGTTAACCAGCGTGAGCGGGTTCGAAACACCTTTGTTCTCCGAGTTGTCAACCGGCACGCCGTCGATTACGATCAGCGGGTCGTTGTTGGCGTTCAGCGAAGAGCCGCCACGGATGCGGATCTGGGAAGAAGCACCGGGAGCACCGCCGCCGGAGGTGATTTGCACGCCGGCTACCTTGCCCTGAATCAGCTGCTCGGGTTGGTTACCTGACCCTGCACGAACTGCTTTTCCGAGATGGTAGCAATGGAGCCCGTTACGTCCTGCCGACGCTGGGTACCATAACCTACTACCACGGCCTCGCTCAGCAGGGTGGTGTTTTCAGCCAGCGCGATGTCGGGCAGCGCGGTAGTCTGGCCGGCCGTTACGGTTACGGGCTGGCGCTTGGCATTGTAACCCACGAACGAGGTTACCAGCGTTTGGGGGCCAGCCGGAACGTTCTGGATCAGGTACGTACCATCGGCGTTGGTGGAGCTACCCAGCGTGGTGCCTTCAATCAGCACGGTGGCACCAGGTACACCTTGGCTCTTTTCGTCCAAGACACGGCCACTCACGGCCCGTTTTGGGCGAATGCGCTGGTGAAACCAGCACAAACGAACAGTAGCAGAAACAGTAGTTTCGCTAGGTAAGTGTGTTTCATTGATAATGGGTTAGGAGAGGGAATTTTTAAACTGGCCAGGCCAGTGGCGGGCTAAGGCTGAGCAGGAAGAATCCAGAAAGAGCCCGTGTCGGGTGAACACGATTTCGTCTAGTTTTATCCCTGCACAACATCACCTTTCTCGTTAAGAAACTACGCAAGATAAAGTTTTGAAATCCAGAAATACAAGGTGGGGTAACAATGCCGTAAAAATAGTTTTCAGCCTATTTTCAGTGCAAAGGTTTGCGCAAGCTAAAAAAGGCCATTAAACACTACTTTGCCTGCCTGCAAAAGCGGAAATAAGCCGTATCCTTTTTGCAAGGACCTTGTCAAAACGAAAGGCAAAGTGAGTGCGCAGTCACCAACTGACGCTTTAAGGCAATCCATAGAGAAAAGTATAACCTTGAATTTGTGCAAAATTGTAACCGGGTTTAAGCCTTCAAAATCAGGGTATCACACCTGGTAAGAACGGGCTGCTCTTAAGGATGGGGGAATACAATTCGTTCCGAGTATTTTTTGCGTAGATAAATCACCTCTCTATTTGTAAGCAGGCTAGGCTTTTAGCAGTTTTGGAAGAGATTTTGACGAGTAGGCGCAGCACTGGAAGGAGGTAAATCCAGTACTTTAGGGCATGAGATATTTCTTTGCTTTCTGGGTGCTGCTGGTTGCTGGCGCCGCCCAGGCCCAGGTTACCTTTAAGCTGACCAGCGTGCCAGCCAACACCCCGGCCAATGCCACCTTATATATGGCTGGCAGCTTCAATAGCTGGAACCCGGGCAGCGCGGCTCATGCCCTAACCAAAAACGCCGACGGCAGCTACCAGATAACCCTGCCGCAAACCACGGGCACCATCGAGTATAAGTTTACCCGTGGGGCGTGGTCGTCGGTGGAAACCAACGCGACCAACGGCGCGGTGCCCAACCGTAGCTACACCTTTAGCAGCGGCCCGGCCACCTTGACGCACACTGTGCTCAATTGGGAAGACCTGGCTGGGGGCAGCAGCTGCACCTCATCGGCGCTGGCGCCCAACGTGCGGGTAATGGCCACGGCCTTCCAGATTCCGCAGCTCGGGCGCACCCGCCGCGTGTGGCTGTACCTGCCCAACGATTACGCCAGCAACCCCACCAAGCGCTACCCCGTGCTGTATATGCACGATGGGCAGAATGTGTTCGACAACTGCACCAGCTTCTCGGGCGAGTGGGGCGTGGATGAAACCCTGAGCCAGTTGCAGCAGCAGGGCCTGGACGCCACCGGCAGCATCGTAGTGGCTGTGGACAATGACGGCGGGCAGCGGCTGAATGAGTACTCGCCCTGGAATAACCCGCAGTACGGCGGCGGACAGGGCGACCAGTACGTGGATTTCCTGGTTCAGACTCTAAAGCCCTATATCGATTCCAACTACCGCACCCTCACGGGCCGGGAGTACACCAGCATTGCCGGCTCCAGCATGGGCGGCCTGATTTCGGTGTACGCGGCCCTGAAGTACCCGGCGGTATACAGCAAGGTGGGCGTGTTCTCGCCGGCTTTCTGGTTTGCCGAGCAGCCCTTGTTTCAATACGTACAGCAGCACCCGGCCAACCCCGATACCCGCTTTTACTTTGTGAGCGGAACCCAGGAAAGCCAGACCATGGTGCCCCTGATGCAGCAGATGCGCGACGCCCTGCAGAGTGGAGGAGTACCGGCCGCTAACCTGAGCTACAACACCCGCGCCGATGGGCAACACGCCGAGTGGTTCTGGAAGCGCGAGTTTTCGGCCGCCTACCAGTGGCTAATGGTTCCGGCTACGGTTACTGCCGGTGGCCGTCAGCACCCGAAGATTTTGCTAGGAGCTTATCCGAATCCGGTGAAGGACTGGCTACGCCTGAGCATATTGCCCGGTGTTGAATTGGTAGGAGTGGAAATGCGCGACCTAAATGGCCGGCTTGTTTTGCGCCAAAAGCTACGGCCTGTTGATTCACTGAACCTCGGTCGGCTTGCCAAAGGTGTATACACCTTGCGGGTGAAGGCCGGTCGGCACAATCTGGAGGAAATGAAAATCATCAAGGAGTAAGGCCGCAGAGGGCTGCGAAGTTGGGAGGGAAATGGCCGGTGAGTTGCGAGTTTGGCAACGGGAAAACCAAAGTTTTGCTTGCGTAGCTAAAAACAGCCTCTATCTTTGCAGCATCAAAGTCGCTTTAACCGGCCTGACAACAGATTCACTAATGACCTTTCACGTAACCCAGCAAGCATGGTGGTGGCCTCTCCGAAACTCCGGACGGGAAAACCTGTGCGTGCGGTAAGGTCGTAGTCAACTCAACCTCGCATCAAGCATATCAAAGGAAAGCCCGGCCACCCGCCGGGCTTTTTTTATTTCCGCCCGCGTCAGCCGCTTCTGTTTTACTTCTCAAACCCAGCCCGCCCGAGCGGGAACCGCTGATGAACCCAGTACACCTCAAAACCCGCCACGTCCGCCTGCTCGCCGATACCGTGACGCCTGTGGGCCTGTATCTGCGCCTGCGCGACCAGTACACCAACTGCCTGCTGCTGGAAAGCTCCGACTACCACGGCCAGCAGAACGCCTTCAGCTACCTGGCCTTCGAGCCCTTGGCCCGCTTCGAGGTAAGCCGCGGCGAGCTGCGCCAGACCTTGGTCGACGGCTCCGTAACAACCGAAACCCTGGCCCAGCCCCGCCTGGCGCTAACCCGCCTGCAGGAGTTTGCCGACTCGTTTCAGGCCGAGAAGTCGGAGTTCGACTTTATCACCGGCGGCCTGTTTGGCTATATCGGCTACGAGGGCGTGCAGTACTTCGAGGACCTGACGCTGAATGAGGAGAAAGTAGCGGCCGGCCAGATTCCGGATATCATCTACGGCACCTACCGCTACGTCATTGCCATCAACCACTTCCGCAACGAACTGTTCGTCTTCGAGCACACGCCTTCGGACGAGCCCACCGACCACGACGGCCTGACGAAACTGGTCAACCTGATTCGCAACCCGAGCTTGCCGGAGTTTGGCTTCGGGCTGGTGGGCGAGGAGCAAACCAACCAGACCGACGAGGAATTCCTGACCCGCCTGGCGGCCGGGCAGCAGCACTGCCGCCGAGGCGACGTATTCCAAATTGTACTGTCGCGCCGCTTCCAGCAGGGTTTTGTGGGCGACGAGTTCAACGTGTACCGGGCCCTGCGCTCGGTGAATCCTTCGCCCTACCTGTTCTACTTCGACTACGGCAACTTCAAGATTTTTGGCTCCTCACCCGAAACCCAGTTGCTGATTAAAGGGCGGCAGGCCAGCCTGTTTCCTATTGCCGGTACCTTCCGCCGCACCGGCCACGATGCCCAGGACGCCGAGCTGGCCCAGCAGCTGGCCGCCGACCCCAAGGAAAACGCTGAGCACGTGATGCTGGTAGACCTGGCCCGCAACGACCTGGCCCGCCACGGCGACGAGGTGAAAGTCAAGGTGTTCCGCGAAATCCAGTTCTACTCCCACGTTATTCACCTCGTAAGTGAGGTCAACGCCACGCTGGCGCCCAACGCGGCTTCCCTGCAAGTCGTGGCCGATACCTTCCCGGCCGGTACGCTCTCCGGTGCCCCAAGCACCGGGCCATGCAGCTCATCGACCAGCTCGAACCCACCGGCCGCGGCTACTACGGCGGCTGCCTGGGCCACCTGGGCTTCAACGGCGACTTCAACCACGCCATCATGATTCGCTCTTTCCTGAGCACCGGCAACCAGCTTTACTACCAAGCCGGCGCCGGCGTAGTGGCTGCTTCCGACATCAACTCCGAGCTTAACGAAGTGCACCACAAGCTGGCTGCTTTGCGCAAAGCCCTGGAAGCCGCCGAAGCAGTAGGAGAGAAGCTCACGGCCACGGTTTAACTGAAAGATAAAAGAACGTCATGTCGAACACAGTGAGATATCTCGCTCGCTTCGTTGAGTTAGTAATCAAACGTCAGCACGCGAGATGTCTCACTGCGTTCGACATGACCCAAGAAAAACAATTGCCATGAAAATCCTGGTCCTCGATAATTACGACTCCTTTACCTACAACCTCGTGCAGCTCTTGCGCGAGCTGGGCTACGGCGACAGCACCGACGTGGTGCGCAACGACAAAATCAATCTCGACGACATCGAGCAGTACGACGCCATCATGTTGTCGCCGGGGCCGGGCGTGCCATCAGAAGCCGGGCTGATGCCGGAGGTGATTCGGCGCTACGCGCCCACCAAGCGGATGCTGGGCGTGTGCCTGGGGCACCAGGGCATTGCCGAGTCGTTTGGCGGGGAGCTGTATAACCTGCCGGCCGTGCTCCATGGCATTGCCACCGACGCCGACATCGTGGCCGGCGAAGACCGGCTCTTCAACGGCCTGCCCGAGCGGTTCAAGGTGGGCCGCTACCACTCCTGGGTGGTGACGCCGGAAAACTTCCCCGCGGAGCTGGAAATTACCGCCCGCGACACCAGCGGGCAGATTCTGGCCTTCCGCCACCGGCAGTATGATGTGCGCGGGGTGCAGTTTCACCCCGAGTCCATCCTGACCGAGCACGGCCACCAGATGCTTAAAAATTGGCTCGAAGGCGAGTAGCCGAACAATAATTCCCTTCTTACAGGAAGGGAGGTTATCATCTCAAAACTTCTCCCTTGAAAAAGTTTCTTACCACCCTGTTTGAGCAGCAAACTCTGAGCCACGCCGAAGCCCACGAGGCGTTGTCGCAGCTGGGGCAGGGGGCGGCTAACCCGGCCGAAACCGCCGCCTTCATGACCGTGTACCGCATGCGGCCCATTACGGTGCCCGAGCTGGCCGGCTTCCGCGACGCCCTGCTCGACCTCTGCCGCGACCCCCAGCTGGGCACCCGCGAGGTGCTCGACATTGTGGGCACCGGCGGCGACGGCAAAGACACGTTCAACATCTCCACCCTGGCCTGCTTTGTAGTGGCCGGGGCGGGCTACAAGGTGGCCAAGCACGGCAACATCGGCGTATCGAGCATCTGCGGCTCGTCCAACATCCTGGCCCACTTCGGCTACGACTTCGAGGCGACGTCCGACACGTTGCGGCGGCAGCTTGACGAGGCCAACATCTGCTTTCTGCACGCCCCGGCCTTTCACCCGGCCATGCGCCACGCCGGACCGGTGCGCCGGGAGCTGGGCGTACGCACCTTCTTCAACATCCTGGGCCCCTGGTAAATCCGGCCCGGCCCACGGCCCAGCTGGCGGGCGTTTTCAGCCTGGAGCTGCTGCGCCTCTACAACTACCTTTTTCAGCAATCCGGCACGAGCTACGCCGTGGTGCACGCTCTGGACGGCTACGACGAGCTGAGTTTGACCGGCTCGGCCAAGCTGAGCTCGGTGCGCGGGGAGCAGTTCGTCACGGCCGAAGACCTGGGCCTAACCACCTACGACCCGCGGGATTTGGCCGGCGGCAGCACGGTGGCCGAATCGGCGGCGCTGTTCCGCGGCATCCTCGACGGCCAGGCCACCGCCGCCCAGCGCGACGTAGTGACGGCCAACGCGGCCCTAGGCATCCAGTGCCTGCGCCCCGCGCTGAGCTTCGCCGAGGCCCTGGCCGAGGCCCGCGAGTCCCTGGACTCGGGCCGGGCCCGGCAGGCGTTTGCCAAGCTGCTGGGCTAAGGCAGCTTGGCACACTTCTACTTTCGCAAGCAAAGAATGTGACAACGTCTGTCACACTTTTTAGGAAAGAAATTAAAAGTGTGACGGAGACGGAACTTCACTAATAAGCGCTGGCCCGGTACCTTTTTCCTTTCTCAACGGTTCTACTTCCTCCTGCTTCAACTTTTGCCGCCTAAGCTTCGGCACCTCTTATACCTATGAGTACTTCCCCACTACCGGTACCATTCTCGACAAAATTGTGGCTCACAAGCGCCGTGAGGTGGCCGAGCGTCAGGATCTGGTGCCTGCCAAGCTGCTGGAACGCAGCTTGTACTTCCACAACCAGCCTTTGTCGTTGCGCAAGTATCTGCTGCGCGACGATTTGAGCGGCATCATCGCCGAGTTCAAGCGCAAGTCGCCAAGCAAGGGCTGGATCAACCAACACGCCCCGGTGGAGCGCACCACGTTGGGCTACATGCAGGCCGGGGCTTCGGCTTTGTCGGTGCTGACGGATGGGGAGTTTTTCGGCGGCAAGAACGAGGATCTGACCATTGCCCGGCGCTTTAACTACTGCCCGATTCTGCGCAAGGACTTCGTCGTTGACGAGTACCAGATTCTGGAAGCCAAGAGCATCGGTGCCGACGCCATCCTACTGATTGCGGCCGTGCTAACGGCCGAGGAAGTATTGCGCTTCGGTCAGTTGGCCCGCAGCCTGGGTCTAGAAGTGCTGCTCGAAGTACACAACGCCGAAGAGTTGACCCGCACCCTGCACCCCGACGCGGTTAGCTTGGTGGGCGTCAACAACCGCAACCTGCACGACTTCTCGGTGAGCCTGGAAACCTCGAAAGAGCTGGCGGCGCAGATCCCTCAGGAATTTGTGAAGGTCACGGAAAGCGGGCTGACTTCGGCCGCCAATATTCTGGAGCTGCGCGAGGCCGGCTACCGGGGCTTCCTTATCGGCGAAGCCTTTATGCGCAGCAGCCGCCCCGAAAAAGCCTGCTACAGCCTGGTGCAGGAACTCAACGCCACCGAGCCCATTACCTTGATTTAGTCTGCTGCCGGTGATGACCACGCCCACGTCCACATCTCCACTTGAAACTGCCGCTGCGCTGCGCATCAAAGTGTGCGGCATGCGGGAGGCGGCCAACGTGGCGGCCGTGGCGGCTTTGCAGCCCGACTTTCTGGGCTTCATCTTCTACCCTAAGTCGAAGCGCTACGTGGCCGAGGCCCTGGACGCGGAGCTACTCCGGCAACTGCCGGCCAGTTGCCGCAAGGTGGGCGTGTTCGTGGATGAAGCTCCGGCCGTGGTGCAGCAGCAAGTAGCCCGTTACAACTTGGATTTGGTACAGCTGCACGGCCACGAAACGCCCGCGCAATGTGCCGAATTGCAGGCCGCCGGCATTCCGGTTATCAAGGCTTTTGCCTTTGATGCCGACTTTGACTTTGAAACCCTGCGGCCCTACGCGCCCTATTGTGCCTACTTTCTCTTCGATACGAAAGGGGAGCAGCCGGGCGGCAACGGCACGACCTTCGACTGGAGTTTGCTGCAGCACTACCCACTCGAGGTGCCTTATTTCCTGGCCGGTGGCCTCGACGAGCAGCACGCCGAAGCACTGGCAAAGCTGCACCTGCCCGGCCTCTACGCCGTGGATTTGAATAGCCGCTTTGAAACCGAGCCCGGCCTGAAAGACGATGCCAAGCTGGCCCGCATGTTCAGAGGCCTGCGCCCGAATTTTACTCCTTAGACTCAACTGCAGTGTAACGCTGCGCAACCCTGCGACACCTGTGAGTACGACCACCACTTCCCAGTTTCAACCCAACGCCCGCGGCTACTACGGCCAGTTCGGCGGCGCTTTTATTCCCGAAATGCTCTACCCCAACGTGGAAGAGCTGCGGGAGCAATACCTGCAAATCATGGCCGACCCGGAGTTTCAGGCCGAGTACCAGCAGCTCCTGCGCGACTACGTGGGCCGGCCCACCCCGCTATTTGAGGCCAAGCGGCTGTCGGCCCGCTATAATACCCGCATCTACCTCAAGCGCGAAGACCTCTGCCACACCGGCGCCCACAAGGTTAACAACACCGTGGGGCAGATTCTGCTGGCTAAGCGCCTGGGCAAGACCCGCATCATCGCCGAAACCGGCGCTGGGCAGCACGGCGTAGCCACGGCCACCGTCTGCGCGTTGATGGGCATGGAGTGCATTGTCTACATGGGCAAAACCGACACTGAGCGGCAGAAGCCCAACGTGGAGCGCATGCGCCTGCTCGGGGCCAAAGTGGTGGCCGTAACCAGCGGCAGCCAAACCCTGAAGGACGCTACCAATGAGGCCATCCGCGACTGGATCAGCAACCCCGTCGACACGCACTACATCATCGGCTCAGTGGTCGGCCCGCACCCGTACCCCGACTTGGTAGCCCGGCTGCAGTCGGTTATCAGCGAGGAAATGCGCAAGCAGCTGCTGGAGAAAGTAGGCCGCGAGCTGCCCGACTACGTGGTGGCCTGCGTAGGCGGCGGCTCGAATGCGGCCGGCGCGTTTTACCACTTCCTGGATGAGCCTTCGGTGCAGCTGGTAGCCGTGGAAGCGGCCGGACACGGGATTCACTCGGGCCATTCGGCCGCTACCTCGGTGCTGGGCACGCCCGGTATCATTCACGGCTCCCGCACCCTGCTCATGCAGGACGAGCACGGGCAGATTACCGAGCCCTACTCCATTTCCGCCGGCCTCGACTACCCCGGTATCGGTCCGCTGCACGCCTATCTGGGCGCTTCGGGCCGGGCCCGGTTTATCAGCATCGAGGATGAGGAAGCACTGACGGCCGTGGCCGAATGTAGCCGCCTCGAAGGCATCATTCCGGCCCTGGAGACGGCCCACGCCCTGGCCGCATTGGGCCAGCTCGGTGCCGGCCCCGACGACGTGGTGGTCATCAACCTTTCCGGCCGCGGCGACAAGGACCTGGAAACCTACATGAAGTACGCCGACAAGCTTAAGTAATCATGCCCAACCGTATCCAAGAAGCCTTTGCCAAGAAAGGCCAGAACCTGCTCAACGTGTACTTCACGGCCGGCTACCCCAAGCTGCACGACACTATTCCGCTCATCGAAGCCCTGACCGAAGCCGGTGCCGACCTCATCGAAATCGGCATGCCGTTTTCCGACCCGCTGGCCGATGGTCCGGTGATTCAGCAGAGCAGCACAGTGGCGCTGGCCAACGGCATGAACCTCTACGTGCTGTTTGAGCAGCTCCGGGACGTGCGCGCCAAGGTGCCCGACACCCCGCTGCTGCTCATGGGCTACCTCAACCCGATTATGCAGTTCGGCATGGAGAAATTCTGCCAGGCAGCGGCCGAGGCCGGTGTCGACGGCCTGATTCTGCCCGACCTGCCCTTGGCCGAGTACGAGGAAGAATATCAGAGCATTTTCAAAAAGTACGGTTTACAGCCCGTGTTTCTGATTACGCCCCAGACTGCGCCCGAGCGAATCAAACACATGGACACGCTCACCGACGCTTTCCTGTACCTGGTGTCGGGTCCCGGCACTACGGGTGGGGCCAACACCCAGGCCGAGGGCGTGCAGGAAGCCTACTTCGAGCGGATTGCCGGCATGAATCTGCGCAACCCCCGCCTCATCGGCTTTGGCATCGGCGACAAGGCCTCGTTCCAGCGGGCCGCTGGCCACGCCCACGGCGCCATCATCGGCTCGGCCTTTATCCGGGCCCTGGAAGATGCCCCGATGCCCCGGCTGCGGCTAAGCAGTTCGTTTCTTCCATTCTCCACTGATTCTCCCCATTCAAATATTCCGCCTGTCATCCTGAGCTTGCGAAGGACCTTCGGCTAGTAGGACCACTTGTTCTAGCTTAATAAGGTTTATCGCTTTGCTCAGAATGACAGAATAAAAGTAGGGCAACCACCGCATGATAATTCAACTCGAAAAGAACATTTCGGCCGAACAGAAAGCCGACATTATTGCCCGCGTCAAGGACGCCAAGTTCAAGGTTACCGAAGTCGACACCCAGCGGGCCAGCTACTTAGTGGGCACTGGCAAGGCCGAAGTAGACCTACGCACCCTGGGCCAGCTGCCCGGCATCCTGGACATTCACCGCGTGTCGGATGAGTACAAGCTGGTGAGCCGCAAGTGGCGGGTGCGTCCCACCGTGCTCGACCTCGGCGACGGAGTACGCATCGGGGAGGGGAGCTTGAGCATTGCCGCCGGCCCCTGCAGCATCGAGAGTGAGGCCCAGATGGAGAAAATCATGCAGCACCTCGTCGACAACGACGTGCGCCTGATGCGCGGGGGCGTGTTCAAGCCCCGCTCGTCGCCCTACTCGTTTCGTGGCCTGGGCATGGAAGGGCTCAAGCTGTTTCACCAGATGGCCCGGGCCCGCGGCATCAAAATCGTGACTGAGGTTATGCAGGTCTCGCAGGTCGAGGAAATGCACGACTATGTGGACGTGTTCCAGGTCGGGGCCCGCAACACCCAGAACTTCAACCTGCTCGACGCCCTGGGCGGAGTAGATAAGCCCGTGCTCATCAAGCGCGGCATTTCGGGCACCATCGAGGAGCTCTTGTCGTCGGCTGAGTACGTGTTTTCGGGCGGCAACGAAAAGCTGATTCTCTGCGAGCGGGGCATCCGGACCTTCGAAACGGCCTCGCGCAATACCCTGGATCTGAACGCTGTGCCGATTCTGAAGGAGAAAACCCACCTGCCCGTAGTAGTCGACCCCTCGCACGGTATCGGCATCCGCGACTATGTGCCTACTATGGCTTTGGCCGGGGTAATGGCCGGCGCCGACGGCATTCTCTACGAAGCCCACGAGAAGCCCGAAGAAGCCGCTTCCGACGGAGCCCAGACCCTGAATTTTCAGGAGTCGGAGCGCCTGATCCGCAACCTGCGCAAAGTGTACGCCCTGCGCCAGGAGCTGGAGTAGCCACCAGCTTTTCGGTGAGCAGTTCTTAGTTGTTGGTTTTTTAGTTGTTAGTTGAGCCAAATCCGGCTGCTACCCGCGGGTAGGGCCGGGTTTGGCTCAACTACGTATCAGCCCGGCTATGCCCTTCACCTTCAGCGTTTACAGCGGGTTGCTGCTGCCTTTCTTTGTGCAGGGCGCGGTGGTGAGTGGGTACTGCTGGGGCGCAGCCGGCACTTTGGCAGCGCGGCCGACGCCTGGCTGGCTTTGCTGCTGGTGCTGCACACGCTGCGCTTGGCCCAGTGGATGCTGGGCTTCGCGGGCTGGTACGACTCCCACGACGCCTTTTCGACGTTTATGTTTTACTTCCCGTTCAGCAACTGGCTGGCGGTAGGGCCGGCGTTGTATTTCTACTTCCGCAGCCTGACCAACCAGGAGTTCCGGTTTGGGCGCCGGCACTGGTGGCCCCTGACCCCGGCTCTGGCCTACCTGGCGTTCCGGCTCGGCGTGTTTATCTACGATATTGGTTGGTGGCACTGGCTGCAGGGCCAACGGTTGCCGGCTCACTTCGGCACCAAAGGGCCGCTGGCTCAGTACCTCAACGAGCTGCCGCTGAACTACTTTCTGGACACTGCTAGCTACTTGCTCATTGGCTTTTACGCCCTGCGCACTCTGCGCGAGTACCGCGCCTACGCTCGCTACCTTAACGACAACTTCTCCGATACCGACCAGATTCGGTTCCGCTGGCTGCGCAACGTGTTGGTAGCTGTGCTGGTTGGTACGGCCGTAACGCTGGTTTTTGGGTTGGTAAACAGCTTTGTGAGTCCGCTGAACTACTACGAAGAGTGGTACGATTATCTGTTTACGGGCCTGCTGATTTATTACCTGAGCATTGCCGGTCTGCTTACCGGCCACCAGCTAGCTGGTCTGCGCTTTCAGCCGGCCACCGACAGCAACTTGCCCCCAGCCCTGCACCCGAGCCGGAGCAGGGGAGTCATCTGGAACTGCCGTTGCCGAGCCACTCCACCCGACTTTCGCCGGCCACGGCGGCCGAAGTGAAAGCTGCGGAACCACTGCCCGCGCCGGCCATCGATGCGGAGTTGTCCCGCTGGACCATCCGCCTGCTGAGCCACATGCAAATTGCCCAGCCCTACCTGGCGCCCGAGCTGACTTTGGGAGAGCTGGCCGCTCAGTTGCGCACTAACACGTCTTGGTTGTCGCGGGTGATTAATGCAGGATGCGGCAAAAACTTCAATGACTTTATCAACGAATACCGGGTGCAGGAAGCCGAAGCCCGGCTGCGCGACCCGCAGTTCCGGCACTACACCTTGCTGGCCGTGGCCCTGGAGGCTGGGTTCAACTCCAAGTCGACTTTCAACCGCGTCTTTAAAAAGTTGCGGGGTATTACGCCGGGAGAGGTAAATCGGTTGGAATAGGGGCGTAGGGGTGCCAAACTATGTATTGGGACGTCCCAGGCTGTAAATCGGGGCGAGTGGGGCTACTGAGGCAGGTTCCTTTGGGACATTGTTTCACCTCAATTCCCTCTGCCATGCGTTTCCGATTTCTCCTGCGCTCTCTGTCTGTACTAAGTCTGTTCTTGCTTAGCAGGACCATGTCTTACTGCTGGGCTAGTCTCAACTCCGACCTGTTTATTCAGCCCGGCAAGCAGTTTGCTCTGGGTGGCGGGCAGCCCGGGGCCTTCCGCGTGGTGGCCCGCAACGTGGGCAAAGTGGCCGTCGAGTTCAAGGAGCGGCCCCGGGGCGGCGGTATCTTTGGCCGCGCCACCCTGCAGCCCGGCCAAGCCGCTACACTGCGCTACATGGCCGGGTCCACGGCGGTGCTGCTCAATGGCTCAGCGCAGACCACAGCCAACGTGAAGCTGCGCGTCACCGGCGACACGAACCTGCGCATGAACTACGAACCCAACGGCCAACAGTAACCGCTCATGTTTCGCGCTATGAAAAAGTCATTGTTGGGTGCTGAATTCTGGCCTACTCCCGCCGTCACTATCCTGTTTCTGTCTGCCGCGTTACTGCTGGGGGCCTGCTTTCCTGCCTTGGCCCAGAGCGCTCCAGCGGGAGTAACCTTGCCGCAGCTGTACCCGCTGACTCAAGCCTGGCAGGGAAGCTTAACGTACCTGGATTACCGTTCCCAGAAGCTTGTCACGCTGCCAACCCACATGAACGGCCGGCAGCTAGCACCCCGGCAGCTGTTGCTTGACTTCTCGTACCGGGAACCCAACGGGCAGCAGGTAGCAGGCACCGACACGCTGGAGCTGTCGGCCGATGGGCAAACCATTAGTTGGGACGGAACAACGCTGCGGGTAACTCAAAATACTGCGCTATTCGCTGCCGGCGGGCAAAGCTGGCAGCTTGTGTTGGAAGGAGCAGGCCAGGACAACGGCAAAAATTGCCTGATTCGTAAAACGGTGGAGTATAACGCCAAGCAACTGATTGTCAGAAAAGAAGTTAAATATGCCCAGGAGCAAGCGTTTTTAACCAGGAATACCTACACCTTCCAAAAAAATTACCCTACCTCCCAGCAGCAACCATAATTCTGCCAGCTGATGTCTTTTGCATTTGTATACCATTTCATATTGAGGGGTATTTCTCAGTAAATACGATAAAATACTAAAATATGCCCCTATTTATAAGGGGGTATTTGGTGTAATAGTGTTGTGTTATTTCATAGGGGCTTAGAAAAATATGGCTTCATGGTATACAACCTATTTTTATTCTTCTATATATTTGCATTCAGTATGATAAACCAAACCGCGAAATGCTTCTGCCTAAATATTCGTCCTGTGATGGACGGAGTCGGGCCATTTTGCCGGTACGGAAGCTAGAAGCTCATGCTACTAACCCTCTGAAAACCACAAAGGCCCGACTCCTCCCAGGAATCGGGCCTTTTTTTATGCCTCTCGTCATGGTAACACAGCACTACGACCGGTACACCACCCAGGACCATCTGGTTTGGAAGGTATTGTTTGACCGCCAGACGGCCTTGCTGCACAAACGCGCCGCCCAGGCTTTTGAGCAGGGCCTGAGCCAGTCGGGTTTGCACCGCAATGCCCTGCCGCGCTTCGAGGACGTGAGCAAGCGCCTGCAGAAAGCAACCGGCTGGCAGCTGGAGCCCGTGTCGGGTATGCTCGATGATGCTACCTTCTTCGGGTTGCTGGCCGAGCGTAAATTTCCGGCCACGGTCTGGATCCGGTCCATGGCGCAGTTCGACTTCGTGCAGGAGCCTGACCTGTTTCACGGCGTATTCGGCCACGTGCCTCTGCTGATGGACCAGGCCTTTGCCGATTTTCTGCATTTCCTGGGCCGGGTGGCCGCTCAGCACCTGCACGATGCCGCAGCCTTGGCCCGTCTGGAACGCCTTTACGGCTTCACGGTGCAGTTTGGTCTGGTGCAGGAAGCCGGGGCCACCCGCATGTACGGCGCCGGCCTGCTGTCGTCGTCGGGCGAAATCCACCATTGCATTGCCGACGAGAGCACCCGCCGTCCTTTCGACTTGGCCACGGTACTGCACACGCCCTACAGCGAAGCCCAGCTTCAGGAGCACTACTTCGTGCTCAACGGCTGGGAGCAGCTTACCGAAAGCGTCGCCGAGCTGGCCGCTATTCTGTCGAGCGGCTGGGAGCTGCAGCCGGCGTAGGGGCTTTTGAGTAGACCTGAGTCCAAAAAGAAACAGCCACTCCCGTCGGGAGTGGCTGTTTCTTTTTGGGCAGTTGTGCGCAGTTGGCTAGCCTTTCAGCTTGAGGTTCTTGCGCAGGTATTCCAGGGCTGCGGCATGGGCTTGGGCCGAAAATTCCTTGCTGTACTTTGGGTTAGAAGGGTTGGCAAAGGCGTGGTCGGCATCGTAGCTTTTGATAGTCACCTTTTTCTTGGCCGAAGCCATGTCCCGCTGAAACTGGGCAGCCACCTCGGGGCTGATCCACTTATCCTGGCTGGCAAAAATGGCCAGCACGTCGGTGTTCAGCGTTTTGAGCTTGGCCACATCCTTTTCGGGCATGCCATAGTACATCACGCACCCCACGGCCTTGGGGCCGGCCAGCAGGGCCGTCTGCAACGACCAGCCGCCGCCGAAGCACCACCCGATGGACGACACCTTGGCATTGGGGCCAGCGTGCAGCAAGGCACCCTTAATAATAGCCTGTGCCCGTTCGGTTTTCACAGCCTGCATCAGCTTACCAGCTTCCTCGGCGGTGGTCGCCACCTGCCCGTCGTAGAGGTCCAGGGCAATGACGTTGACGCCTTTCAGCTCGTTGGCAAGCGTGGCAGCTTCCTTTTTGATATAGTCATTGAGGCCCCACCACTCGTGAATCACGAACAGGTACTTGTCGGAGCGCACGTTGCTCTTGATTTCGAAAGCCTTGGCAGTCTGACCGTCGGTGGTTTTAAACTCAATCATTTCGCCCTGGCCCTCATAGGTATAAGGCAGAGGCGCATCGTGGCCACCGGAGAAGTCTTCGTTGGTGGCCAGCATGGCAAAGGCTTCCGTGGCGTTGGCGCTTGTTGCAGGCCGGGAGCAGCAGGCCAACTTGGCCGGGCTGGTGCCGACTTGTGCCGAGGCTACGGATACCACGCTGAGGAAGGCAGCGTACAGGGTCCAGAATTTTTTCATGGAAACAGAACGGTGGAGTAAGTGTGGGAAGAATGCTACAAAAGTGGCTTTCTGACCAGAGAAGGCCATAAATGTGCAAGGGACGCTAAGAACTGCTCAGCTTTAAAATAGTTTTGGTTGCCTTAATGCCCATATACAAAACGGCTTAACCCGGGGACCTTGCCCGCCAGGTTAGGCCGTATGATAACTCAGCAAGCCCGTTTGCTCTTACTTAGCGGGAACAAATTCCAGACGGGCTTGGATAAGCTTTTCCAGGTCGGCGTGGCGCACGCGGGCGTAAAAGTGTTCCAGGGATACGGACCGGTCAAAAAAGTACAGCGACACATCCGAGGCCGCGGCCTCATTCCCCAGTACCCCGATTACGTCACGCGCTGGCAGCAGGAGTACGCCGCCGTCCTGCAGCTTGCCGTTCGCATCCTGCTCCAAAACCAGCCCGTGAATCTGCCGGGCCCGGGGCAGGGCAGAGGGGACAGGAGCTGATTTTTATTGTCATAGGCCGGAATAGCGCCTCGTTCCAGGCGGACAATCAGGGAGTCGCTCCAGGCCGGCTGCCAAGCCTTGCTGCCCTTGAAGTTTAGCGTTTTCTCGCCTTCCCTCAGCGTGTAGGTTACCTGGACTTTCGTTTGGATTCCCTGCGAAATAGGCGTTGTATAAGCCGCCAGCAGGGTGGCCGCTCCGAAGAAGGCGAGAAAACGTGAAAAAAGCATGTCGTGGAGCTCGGTACTGGTTTGTCGGATTGGCGGTGAGTTGATTAGGCTGACAGATGCCCTATTTATCAAAGCTGCGGTGCGGGAGTTAGTGCCGCTCAGTACTACAAATAGCGGGAAAAATGTGGGCAATACCATACCTATTTGTGGGTATTTCGGTGCGGCAGGAGTAGACCTTCAGACGGCGGTAGCTGCTTATCATTAGGTCGGCTACTCACGGCACAAAAAAGCCCGACCTATCGGGTCGGGCTTCAGAGTACTGTTCAAGCACTTGTTTGCTAGGGCTTAGTCTAAGTCTGTAGCACCGGTGTTCACCGAGGCCCGCAGTTCGGTGAGCAAAGCGTACAGGCCCACGTACGTGCGGTTTAGGTAGATAAAATGCTCGGAGCCACGTGGTTCGCGCTGCTGCCGAAGCTCGGGCTGCTGCATCAGCTCGTCGCCGAGTTGGTAGAGCGCCGCCATGTAAGCCGGGTCGCCAAAGTCGAAGCGGGCCTGGCGGAAAGGCCGACCTACAAGCTCCAGAGAGGCCTGCATGGTTTGCAGGTAAAAGGCGCGCATGGCCGGGGCGTCGGCGGGCCGCAGCACGCCGGCCTGGGTCAGCAAGTCCGCCAGGCGGGCTTCATTGGCCAGGGTTTCGGGGGTGAGCAGAGCCGTGAACAGGGCGTAGACATCGGCCGGAATTTCCTTGACGCAGCCAAAATCCAGCACGCCCACCGTGCCGCCATGGTCGGCCCGCAGCAGGAAGTTGCCCGGGTGCGGATCAGCGTGTACTCGGTGCAGGGTATGAAGCTGAAAGGCGTAGAAGTCCCACAATGCTTGGCCCAGTTGGTTGCGCACATCCTGGCTGGAGTCGGTAGCCAAAAACTCCCGCAGGTGCTGCCCGGCCAGCCAGTCCATAGTCAGGACCCGGTTGGTGGAAAGCTCGGGGTAGTAGCGCGGAAACTCCAGATTCGGCAAAGCAGCGCACTGAGCGGCTATTTCAGTGCCGCGCTGCAGTTCCAGGGCGTAGTTGGTTTCCTCCAGCAGGCGGGTTTCCACTTCCTCCAGGTAGGGCCGCACCTGGGTTTCATCAAGGCCCAATACCCGGAGCGCAATGGGTTTCACCAGCCGGATATCCGAGCGGATACTGTCGGCCACGCCAGGGTACTGCACCTTCACGGCCAAGGTCCGGTCATCCTTGCGGGCCCGGTGTACCTGTCCGATGCTGGCGGCTTGCCGGGCGTTGATGTCAAACTCGTCGAATACCTCGAACGGGGAGCGGCCGAAAGCATCCCGCAGCACCTTGGTCACCAGCGGGCCCGACAGCGGCGGACTCTGGTATTGAGCCTGGGCAAACAGGTCGGAATACGCCGTAGGAAGCATGTTTTTTTCCATGGCCAGCATCTGAGCCACTTTCAGCACCGAGCCTTTCATCTCGCTCAAAGCGCCGTACAGCTCGGCAGCGTTGGCCGCGTGCAGGTCGGCGGCTTCACTCGTGACGCCGGCGGCGCGCTTGGCGTAGTGCTTCACGTAGTTAGCTCCGACTTTCAGGCCGGTTTTGGCAAAGCGGGCCGCCCGGGCCACCTTGGTAGTAGGCAGGGAAGCCAGCTGCCGGGAATCGGCCAGCTCCGGGGCCGCCGATTCGGGCGTATTCAGGTCGTCACTCATTAGCGGCGGTTTACCAGAAAGCGGGCCAGGTCCAGGGCCGAGTCCAGGGTGTTGCGGCCTACCAGGTCGAAGCTCAGCGTTACGGCCTTTTCAATGGCGGCGTCGGTGCGCTCAAAGTTGAGGGAGTCGTCTTTGGCGAAGAAACCCAGCACAAACAGAGCCTGCTGCCAAAACAACCGGGGATAAGACTCCTGCAACAGGGGCCGCACGGCCACTTCCTCGGTGCGCTTGCCCTCCTGCAGAATGTCCTGCACAAACTGCTCGAAGTCCTGGCGGAAATCGTCGAGCACCCGTGGGGTAAGGCCGGGCATGCGGTGCAGGGAGCGGCGCAGCGAGTTCAGCGCGTAGCTGCGGTTCTGTTTGAGCAGCTCCAGCAAGGTGTAATAGAAGCCCAGGAGCTTTTCGCGGGCTCCGTACTGCTCCCACACCGGCTCGGTGGCGGCGCGCTGCCGGGCCTGCCGGGCAAAGTCAGCCCAGATTTCCCGGTCGATGGCATCGAAGTTGGCGTAGTACTGGTAGAATTCCGCCTCCGGAATGTTGAGCTTGCTGGTGAGCTTGTATACCGACGCGGGTGGGGTGCCCTTGCGCAGCACGTAGTCGAGGTAAGCCTGTTTGATACGGTCCTTGTCCATAGGAATTCGGAATGCTTGGCTATACGGAGCCGGTTTGGTAAAGCTGACCCACATGATGATCCAGATGCGTCAGGTAGTCTTTAATTACTAAACCCAGGGAAACGAACTCTGGTTTATCCCGGCCCCAGTTTATTAAGGCCGAAAGCTGGTCGGCGGGCACCCGCGCTGCCAACCGGGCAAAGTGCCGGTTCAGCAGCACCCACAACTGCAGTAGCTCATCCGAAGGATAGGACTGGTAATCAGCAGCCTGCACCCAGATATTCTGCTCATACACGATGTGTGCCCCTGGCTGGTACTGTCCCACAACAACACGGCGGATATTGGTCTGAGCTGAATCAATCAGGTGGCCCAGAATTTCCTTTTTGCTCCACTTCTCGGGTACCGGCCGCTGCTGCAGCTGCTCTTCGGAAAGGCTGCGCCAGAAAGTACTCACCTCGACAATGCGTTGCTCTATAGGGCTCATTTAGGAGCGGGACTTTGGCTAAACAGTGGTAGGACCCCGGCAGGCGCTACGCTAGCCGGCGCCCTGATAAGAGGCCCGAAAGGTAGCAATGGCCCGTTCCCGGGCAAACTTATGGTCGACAATGGGCTTTGGGTACTCGCAGGTGCCAAACTCGGGAATCCACTGCCAGACGTAGGCAAAGCTGGCATCATACTGCTCCTGCTGGCTCTGGGGGCTGTAGACTCTGAACCAGGGCGCGGCCACGGCCCCGGTGCCGGCCATCCACTGCCAGTTGCCCACGTTCTGGGCCATGTCGTAGTCGAGCAGCTTGTCGGCAAAATACCGGTCACCCCAGCGCCAGTCGATGAGCAGGTGTTTGACCAGGAAGCCGGCCGCGGCAATCCGGGCCCGGTTGGGCATGTAGCCGGTCTGGTTGAGCTCCCGCATGCCGGCGTCTACCAAGGGGTAGCCCGTGCGGCCCTCGCACCAGGCCTGAAATTCCGCCTCATTGTTGCGGTAGGGCACCTGGCGCAGGCGCGGGTCGTAGCTTTCGGTGGCCGTGAAGGGATAATGCCAGAGCAGCATCATAAAAAAGTCGCGCCAGATCAGCTCATTCAACAGCTTGGGGTTTAGCTCCCGGGCCTGCCGCATCAGCTCCCGCACGCTTAGCGTCCCGAACCGCAGGTGCACCGAGCGGCGGGTACTGCTGTTCACCAAGCCCGGTTTGTCGCGGGTCTGGTGGTAGTTGCGCACCAGCTCCTCGGCCGGCAGCTCAGCGGCCGGTATCAGCTGCTCGTACCGGACAAAGCTCATCTGCTCCAGCGTCGGGCGCGGTGTGGCGTCGGTCAGCTCAGCCAGATTGGCGCTAGTAAACAGCTCCCGGGAAGGGTAGGGGGCCAGGTGCTCGTCGCGCAAGGCCGCCAGCCAGGCTTTGCTGTAAGCCCCGAATACCTTGGGCGGGGTTCCAGATTTGCTCAGGATTTCGTTTTTGGCGAAGATAACCTGGTCCTTATACGCCTTGAAGTCGGCACCCACGGCCCGAAGCTGTTCGGCTATGGAGCTGTCCCTCACGGTGGCGTAGGGCTCGTAGTCTTCGTTGGTGTACACGGCCGCTACCTCGTACTGCTGTGTGAGTTGAGCAAAAACCTCCGTCGGCTTGCCATAAAACGCCAGAAACGTGCCGCCGGCCTGCTCCGTTTGCCGGGCCAGCCGCTCAACCTCGTCGTAGATGTAGGTGACGCGGGCGTCGCGGCGGCTGGGCAGCAGATCCAGGATTTCCCGGTCGTAGATAAACAGCGGTACCACGGGGTAGCCGCTTTGCAGGGCCGCCGCCAGGCCTGCATTGTCGTGCTGCCGTAAGTCGCGCCGGTGCCAGAATAGAACGATTCTTTCCATCTTCTCACTCATAAAGTACCAGCTTACTTTAGCTTACCCATTCCCCATCCACGGGCATTACCTGCCCGGTGATAAAGCTGCTGTGGTCGGAGAGCAGGAATGAAGCCATGTAGGCCAGATCCTCAGGCTCCCCCACGCGCTGCAAGGGGTGGCGCTTGGCCCCAGCTTCCGCTTTTTCGGGAGTGTTGAGCAAGGCAGCGGCCAGGGGCGTATTGGTCAGGGAAGGGGCAATGGCGTTGATGCGCACGTTGCTGGCGGCGTACTCAGCGGCCAGGGCCCGGGTCAGGCCTTCCACGGCGGCTTTGGCCGTGGCAATGCTGGTATGGAAGCTCATGCCGGTGGTAGCGGCCACGGTACTGAAGAGCACCACCGAGGCGCCTTCGGCCTTTTTGAGCCGCTTCATCGTGGCCTGTAACACCTGCACCGCGCCCAGTACATTCAGCTCGAAGTCGGAGCGGAAGTCCTCCAGTGGAATTCGCTCAAACGGCCGCAGCTTGATGCTGCCAGGGCAATAGACTACGCCGTGCAAGGTTTCGGGCAATTGGGCCAGGAGTTCTGCGGGCAGCGGCTGGGTAGCATCGGCTTCGAAGTGGGTGGTACCCAGCTCGGCTAGTTCCGGCGAGAGGTGGCGGGAAATGGTAAAAAGCTTGGCTTCAAGCTTATGCAGAAGCTGCGCCGTAGCTAGGCCAATACCAGATGAAGCGCCAACGAGCAGGATATTCTTCGCAGAAAAGTTCATAGGTGGGGAATTGTCGAGGTAGTGCTTTGACAACTGACCTAGCTGCCCAAGGTTTATATATTGTAGCCTTAATGCGTAGAATAACGAATGTTTGTTTGCGAATTACAGCATTTAGCTAAAATTCGCTGCAGAATTCTGGGTTTAGTCTGCCTTTTTCCTAGCTTTCCGTTCTGAACGCTCTTTCCACGCCAAACACGTCTACCGTAGTCTATGAACATCCGCAAATTGCTGGTCGCCAACCGCGGCGAAATTGCCATCCGAGTGTTACGGGCCGCCACTGAGCTGGGCATTCCCACCGTGGCTATCTACACCTACGAGGACCGCTACTCGCTGCACCGCTACAAAGCCGATGAAGCCTACCAGATTGGCCGCGACGATGACCCGCTAAAGCCCTACCTCGATATTGAGGGTATTCTGCGGGTGGCCAAAGACAACGGCGTGGATGCTATTCATCCTGGCTACGGCTTTCTGTCGGAAAACGCGACGCTGGCCCGGCGCTGCGGGGAGGAAGGCATCATTTTCGTCGGTCCGCGCCCGGAAGTTATGGAAGCCCTCGGCGACAAAGTAGCCGCCAAGCGCGTGGCTGTGCAGTGCCAGGTACCCATTATCGAAAGCAGCGTCGAAGACCTCAACGACTTCGAAACGGCCCAGCGCGAAGCCCACCGCATCGGCTACCCGGTGATGCTCAAGGCGGCCAGCGGCGGGGGCGGCCGGGGTATGCGCGTCATCCGCGACGACGAGCAGCTGGAGCGCGGCTTCTTCGAGGCTCGCAACGAGGCCCTGAAAGCCTTCGGCGACGACACCGTGTTTTTGGAGAAGTTTGTCGAGAACCCCAAGCACATCGAGGTGCAGCTCGTGGCCGACACCCACGGCAACATCGTGCACCTCTACGAGCGTGACTGCTCGGTGCAGCGCCGCTACCAGAAAGTGGTGGAAGTAGCGCCCTCGCTCAACCTGCCCGACCATATGCGCCACCTCTTATATGAGTACGCGCTGCGCCTGGGCCGGGCCGTGAACTACAACAACGTGGGTACTGTCGAATTCCTGGTCAACCCGGAAATGGACCGGATTTACTTTATTGAGGTAAACCCCCGCATTCAGGTCGAGCACACGGTAACGGAAATGATTACCGGCATCGACCTGATCAAAACCCAGATCTACATTGCCGACGGCGCTCGGCTTTCAGACCCCGAAATCGGGCTGGAAGTGGGCGGGCGGCCGATGAAGAACGGCTACGCCATTCAGTGCCGCATCACCACTGAAGACCCCGAAAACGACTTCAAGCCTGACTACGGCACCATTGTGGCCTACCGCTCGGCAGGCGGCTTCGGCATCCGCCTCGACCAGGGCTCTGTGTACCAGGGCGCCAAGATTTCCCCGTTTTTCGATTCGCTGCTGGTAAAAGTGTCGGCCCACGCGCCCACGCTGGAAGGCGCCGCCTCCAAAATGGCCCGCACCCTGGACGAGTTCCGCATCCGCGGGGTGCGCACCAACATCCAGTTTCTGCAGAACATCATTGCCAACCCCACCTTCGTGAGCGGGCAGGCCAACGTGGACTTTATCAAGGACCACGCGGAGCTCTTCAAGTTCAAGCCCCGGCAGGACCGCGGCACCAAAATTCTGGGCTTCGTCGGCGACATCATCGTCAACGGCAACCCCGACGTTAAGGGCCTCATCGACCCAAAAAAGGAGCTGCGCAAGCCCATTCTGCCCAAGTTTGATATGGACGCTCCCTACCAGCCCGGCACCAAAGACAAGCTCACCGAGCTGGGCCCGAAGGCTTTGCCAAGTGGCTGCGCGAAGACCCGCTGGTGCACTACACCGACACCACCTTCCGCGACGCCCACCAAAGTCTGCTGGCCACCCGCATGCGCACCTTCGACATGCTCAAGGTAGCGGAGCGCTACGCCAAAATGCACCCCCAGACCTTCTCGATGGAAGTCTGGGGCGGGGCTACCTTCGACGTGGCGTTGCGCTTTCTGCACGAAGACCCCTGGGAGCGGCTGGCCAAAATCCGGGAAGCCGTGCCCAACATTCTGCTCCAGATGCTGATCAGGGGGCCAACGGGGTGGGCTACAAGGCCTATCCGGACAACCTGACCGAGCGGTTTGTGCAGCAGGCCTGGGAAACCGGCGTCGACGTGTTCCGCATCTTCGACTCGCTGAACTGGATGCCGGGCATGGAGTCCTGCATCAACTTCGTGCGCAAAAGAACCAAGGGCCTGGCAGAAGCCGCCATCTGCTACACCGGCGACATTCTGGACCCCAAGCGCAACCAGAAATACTCCCTGGACTACTACCTGCGCCTGGCCAAGCAAATCGAGGACGCCGGCGCCCATATCCTCTGCATTAAGGACATGGCTGGTCTGCTCAAGCCTTACGCTGCCACCGAGCTGATTACGGCCCTGCGCGACACGGTCAAGATTCCGATTCACCTGCATACCCACGATACTTCGTCGCTGCAGCCCGCTACCTACCTCAAGGCCGTGGAAGCCGGCGTCGACGTTATCGACGTGGCCATGGGCTCCTTGTCGGGCCTGACTTCCCAGCCCAACTTCAACTCGGTGGTGGAAATGTTCCGCGGCACGCCCCGGCACCGGGAGTTCGACCAGGACAGCCTCAACGATTTTTCCAACTACTGGGAAACCGTGCGCGAGTACTACTATCCGTTCGAGTCGGGCCTGAAAGCCGGCACCTCGGAGGTATTCCAGCACGAAATTCCCGGCGGGCAATATTCCAACCTGCGCCCCCAGGCCGCAGCCCTGGGCCTCGGCGACAAGTTCGAGCAAGTGAAAAAGACCTTTGCCGAGGTCAACGAGCTGTTCGGCGACATCGTGAAGGTGACGCCCTCCTCAAAGGTCGTCGGCGACATGGCCTTATTTATGGTCTCCAATAACCTGACTACGGCGGATGTCATGGAAAAAGGCCACTCGCTGAGCTTCCCCGAGTCGGTGCAAAGCTTGTTCCGCGGCGACATCGGGCAACCCGAAGGCGGCTGGCCCCAGGAACTGCAAAAGCTGATACTCAAGGACGAAAAGCCCTTCACCGACCGGCCCAACGAGCACCTCAAGCCCATTGACTTCAAGAAAGAGTGGAAGAAGTTTGAGGATAAGTTCGGCGAAGGCGGCAAGTTCACCGACCTGCTCAGCTACCTGCTGTATCCCAAGGTATTCGAACAGTACTGGGCCCATTTCCAGCAGTACGGTGACGTGTCGCTGGTGCCCACGCGGGTGTTTTTCTACGGCCTCAAGCCCGGCGAGGAAACCATCATCGACATTGCCCGCGGCAAGTCGGTAATCGTAAAACTGCGCTCCGTGGGCGAGGTCAACGACGACGGCTGCCGCACGGTGTTCTTCTCCTTCAACGGGCAGACCCGCAACCTGGAAGTGCGTGACAAATCGGTGGAAGTCAAAACGGTGCGCAATCAAAAAATCGATAAGGGCAACCCGCGGCAGGTGGGCGCCCCACTCCAAGGCATGCTGTCCAAAGTGCTGGTCGAAAGCGGGCAGCAGGTGAAGCGCAACACCCCACTCTTCATCATCGAGGCCATGAAGATGGAAACCACCATCACCGCCCCGACGACACCACCGTGCAGGGCGTGCAGCTCCCGGAGGGCACGCTGGTCAACGCCGACGATTTGGTGCTGACGCTGGCTTAACAGGGCTTTTGAACAAAGTAAAAGAGGAGGTTTGCGCCTGCAAACCTCCTCTTTTACTTTGTTCCGGTCACGAACATCCTAGTGCAGATACACCGCATGGAGTACAGCCGCGGGCGTCGGGGAAGCCGGTGCGTACAGGCGCAGCGTATCCCCGCTGATTTGGTAGGTGCGAGTCGCCTTCAGCGCTGCCAGGAAGCCTTGCTCGGTAGTATTGTCCTGGTCTGAGAGGCAAGCCATCCGCGTGCTCATCAAGGGGCCAAACTCTAGCTCGCCAGGTTTGGTCAGAGTGAAAGTGCCTCCGAAGCGGTTGCAGCCGGCATTTCCTTCGGCCCGAAGCTCCTGGTTGCGCAACAAAATATAGGCCTCACCGTTGGCCGGCGTCACTATGGCACGGTTGTTTAAGGAGCGGAGCACCCAGCGCGTATTGCGCAACTCGGCCAGCGGCGTGTTGGGGGTGGAGGCCCCCGGGGTAGCCGTAACCGGGACGGTAGAGCGGCAGCTAGCCAACTGCAGGATCAGCGCCGTGCTGCACAATAGAAATAAGGGCTTCTTCATGAAAACAGAAAAATATACAGCGCCAAAAAGCGCGAAAATGGTAGAAAAAATGCCAAAAAGCCGCCGAAACCACATTGAAGAGTTGTCAAAAGGCTTAATTTGCGTTATGCAAAAATTCCCTCCGATCTTCTTATTTCTCTTCCTGTTCTCCTGCCCACTTGTTGCTCAAAGAAAGTCTACCTCTGCAACTTCTGCGCCAGGGGCGGGCGTCACGGCGGCCACCGTGGAGCGGGTAGCACGGGCTCTGGCCGATGATGCCATGGAAGGCCGGGCCTCCACCCAGCCCGGCGGTCTGAAAGCCGCCCAGTTTCTAGCTGCTGAGTTTCAAAAGCTTGGGCTGGAGTCGCTGCCCGGGGTGAAGGGCTATGAGCAAGTGTTTCCCGTGTACGAAACCAAAACGGCCGCCCTCTACGTGACCATCAACGGCACCAACGTGCCGCAAGAAAAAACCCTGCTGGTATCGGGCAGCCCCAGCTAAACTGGACTAGTGAGGACGACCCGGCCGCCCGCGTCATGGTTATTGGGTCTCAAGCCATGCCCCGGCAGGTATTCCGGCAAATCTTGGAGCCGACCGAAAACCTGATTGTCATCTTGGACCCGGCCCGAGCCGAAGATTTCCAGCGGCTGGTAGACTACACCAAGCGTGGCCGGCTGACGGCTGAAAAGCCGGGGGCCTACTCCTGCGTAGTGGCCCTGATGACGACTCCCAATGCTGGAGTCAAATTTCGGGTGGCGGCCAATACCATTGTGCGGCCCGTGGAGATTCGCAACGTGGTGGGCGTGCTGCCCGGCAAGGACAAGGACCGCGCCGCCGAAATGGTGGTTTTTTCCTCGCACTACGACCATCTGGGAATTATTGAGCCCGTGGCGGGCGACAAAATTGCCAACGGAGCCGACGACGACGCCAGTGGTACCACGGCCGTGGTAGCCCTGGCCGAGTATTTCAAAAAGAAGAACGACAATGCCCGCACTCTGGTGTTTGCGGCCTTCACGGCCGAAGAAATCGGTGGGTTTGGCTCCCAGTACTTTTCACGGCAACTCGATGCCAAGCAGATTATGGCCATGTTCAACATCGAAATGATTGGCAAGCAGTCCAAGTTCGGTCCGAATACGGCCTTTATTACCGGCTTCGATAAATCAGACTTTGGCAAGCTGCTGCAGCGCAACCTAATCGGTACGCCGTTCCGCTTCGAGCCCGACCCGTACCCCGAGCAAAACCTGTTCTACCGCTCCGATAACGCCACGCTGGCCCGCCTGGGCGTGCCGGCTCACACCATCAGCACCGACCAGATTCCGACCGACAAGCGCTACCACACCGTCGACGATGAAATCGAGACGCTGGATCTGGCCAATATGACGGCCGTGATTACGGCTATTGCCCGCAGCTCTGCCGGAATAGTATCCGGTCAGCAGACGCCCACGCGCATCAACCCCGAAGCCGTAAGCCAACGGCCCTAAGCTCCACAGCCTTGCCCCAGAAGCACTAGCAGCCCTGCTCAACGAATGTTGGGCAGGGCTGCTTTATGATTTACATAAGCTGAGCGGGCGCAGTGCGTCGCTGTTTAGCTAGAGCTTGCGAATGGTGATGATATTGGAGGGCAATTCCCGGGAGCCGGGGCCCGGCCGTGCGGGTGAGGTGCTCCAGCGACTGAATCCGGTCGGCCTGCTGGTTGTGCTGCTCCACAAGCCGGCTGTAGGCGTCGGTGAGCAGCTTAATCTGGTCTTTTAATTCACTTACTTCCAGCGCCCCGGCATAGCGAGGATCCGGCTGCTCCGGGTCACTTAAGCCCTAGTAGGCCGGTAATGCCCATTGCTGTCGGGAGCGACTTGGGCCTGAACTGCGGAAGACGTTAGCAGGAACAGGACAAAGAATAAGGCAGAAGCGTAAGGCTGTTTCATAGGTCGAGTGAGGTTGAATTATAAATCAAGTATAATAAATTCTAATATAAGTACCAAAATAAAAACGTAAAGGATTCACCAGCCGAAGCCAGCAAATCCTTTGCGTTTTAAACGATGCTTTCGAGTTTAGCGAGGCAGGCGCAGGCTCAGGCCGGCTCCCACAGTTGGGCCGCTGCTAGGCCCGAAAAAGGCCTTGCCCGCGTTGACGTCCAGGCGCAGGCCCGGCCAGGGGCGCCAGTACAGCCCCGACGTAACGCCCGGAGCCAGCGTGCTTTGCTGCTGCCAGGTGGCGTAGGTTTCCGCAAAAAAGCCGACAGTATTGGTCAGGGGGCCATTCAGGGCCAGCGTGCCGAGGTAGGTGCCCAGCTTGGTATCAGCGGCCTTGAAGCCGCACTGCCGAAAGCCAAAGTTGGCTTCCAGGCCAAAACGCTCCCCGATTTGTTGGGAAATCAGCAGGCGGGCGGCCGGCTCATATTGCGTGGGCTTTAGCGTCTTATCACCGTTGAGCAGCGTCATTTCGGCCAGCACTACCACCTGGGAGCGGGCATTGGGAGTAGTCGAGGCCAGAAACTTGGCTCCCACGGTCGTGGGCGTAAAGCCAGCGGGCCGCACTACTTCGATGCTACCCGCTTCCGTAGTTCGGGTGGCTCCTGCCGGCGGGGAATAGTAGCCCTGCGACACCCGCAGCTCGATGTTGTTGAAGAAGCCCACCCGCAGCAGGCCCGTATTCAGCCGCCGGCTGCCCGAGCTGCCGGGACTAAACGGGTCAGGCTGGCTGCTGATGCCGGTTTCCAGCTGAAACTGGCCGGGGTTGAGCATGTTGGTGGTAATGGTCTGTCCGGGCCGGTCGGGGCGAATGTTGCGCACGAAAGGCGTGTTTTCATTCCCGATGCTAGGGTCAGTGGTCTGAGCCAGGGTGCGGGCCGAGCCGACGAGCAGAAGCCCGGCGGTAGTCAGCAGAGTGGTCTTACGCATGGCCTTCTGACACGCGCTACTCCTTTATGGTTCGAATACCGCAATAAAGCCTCGTTAAAACGCAATTTCTCTTTGCAGGTTACAATTAATCTAGGGTTTTGCTTGAAATTACTCGGCATGCAGCGTATTTTGCAACGCGAACTGCCAGTACCCATTTCCAGGAGGAAACCGGTACTGGCAGCTTACCCAGCGTTTGTTTCACCATTGTATACTTGCTCTCCCGCCCATGTCCACCACTGTTCCATGAGTTTTGCCGGTTATCGGAAGTAGCGTTGGTAGCTTATTCGTCTTCGTAGTCGAGGCCGAGCAGCGAGTTCAGCGCCTGCTGAATCTCACTGGCGGCGTGCATCTGTCCGGCTTTGCGGCTGACCTGCAGGCCCCGGCGGTAAACCTTTTCGGCTTCTTCCGGATTTTGTAAGTACTCCAGCATCTTGCCCGCGTGGTAGTACGTACCCACGTAATCAGGGTGCTCATCCAGCAGTTTCTGGTAATACTCCATAGCCCGTTGGGGCTCCGTCGTCCGATATTCAGTGGCCAGGGCGTAGATGATGAACGGGTCGTTCGGGTCTTCGTTGTAAAAGGTCAGCAGCTGCTGCAAGCGGGTCGGCGTGGTATCCATCGGGAGGGAGTTTTCTGTATCTTCGCCCGAAATTAGGGGCTTTCCCGTAGTTTATCTCCCATCCACAAGCAGCCGTAGATGAAGTTTCTCGTTTGCATCAGCAACGTTCCCGACACGACCACCAAAATTGCCTTCACGCCCGATAACAAGGAGTTCAACAAGGCCGGGGTGCAGTTCGTGATTAATCCCTGGGATGAATACGCCCTGACCCGCGCCATTGAGCTCAAAGAAGCCCAGGGCAGCGGCACCGTAACCGTCCTCAACGTTGGCGAAGCCGACACCGAGCCCAACATCCGTAAAGCCCTGGCCATCGGCGCCGACGACGCCATCCGCGTCAACGCCGCGCCCACGGACGCCTACTTCGTGGCCCAGCAGATTGCTGCCATTGCCAAGGAAGGCGCCTACGACGTGATTCTGATGGGCAAGGAAAGCATTGACTATAATGGCTTCCAGGTGCACGGCATGGTGGGCGAGTTGCTCGGCATCCCGACCGTAGCCCCGGCTATGAAGCTCGACATGAGCGCCAACACCGCCACGCTGGAGCGCGAAATCGAAGGCGGCAAGGAAATCGTGGAGGTGAACACGCCTTTCGTGGCTTCCTGCCAGCAGCCCATGTGCGAGCCCCGCATTCCAAACATGCGCGGCATCATGACGGCCCGCACCAAGCCGCTGAAAGTAGTAGAGCCTGTGGGCGAAGGGGCCCGCACCTCGGTAGCCGAGTACGCACTGCCCCCAAGAAGCAGGGCGTGAAGCTTATTCCCGCCGAAACGGCCGGGGATTTGATCAAGCTGCTCCGCAACGAAGCCAAGGTTATCTAGTTGGTTTTTGGTCGCTGGTTTCTGGTTGTTGGCTTTGTGCTCCAACCTTAGACCAGCCCCCTTTGAATTCCCAAAAACCAAGAACCAAACTCAAAAACCAAAGAAATGTCCGTTCTAGTTGTAGTTGAATGTGATGGCGGCGAGGTTAAAAAATCGTCGTTGGAAGTGGCTTCGTACGGAAGCCAGGTAGCCCAGATGCTCGGCACCACGGCCACGGCCGTAGCAGTTGGCGAGGCTACCGAAGCCAACCTGGCCCAGCTCGGTGAGCAGGGTATCAGCAAGGTGCTGTACGACGCGGAGCCCCGTCTGAAGGATTTCGTGAACGGCGCTTACACCAAGCTCATTGCCGCCGCCGCCGAGAAAGAAGGCGCTCAGGTAATCGTGCTGGCCAACTCCAACATCGGGGCGGCCGTGGGTTCGCGCCTGTCGGTGCGCCTGAAGGCCAGCCTGGCTACCAACGTGGTGGAGCTGCCCAAGAACAACGGTGGCAGCTTCACGGTGAAGCGCGGCGCCTTCTCGGGCAAAGCCTTTGCGGACGTAGTTCTGACCGGCGACCGGAAGATTCTGGCCGTAAAGAAAAACTCGATTGAGGCCCTGCACGAAGCCGGCAAAACCGCTACGGTTGAGTCGTTCTCAGCCAGCCTCTCCGACGCTGACTTTGCCGACGCTCCCAAGCAGGTAGTGATGCAGGATCAGGCCGGTGGCGTGCTGCTGCCCGAGGCTGACCGTGTTGTATCGGGTGGCCGCGGCATGAAAGGCCCCGAGAACTGGCACCTGATTGAGGAACTGGCCCAGGCGCTGGGTGCGGCTACGGCCTGCTCCAAGCCCGTATCGGACGTCGATTGGCGCCCTCACCACGAGCACGTGGGTCAGACCGGCATCACCGTTTCGCCCAACTTGTATATTGCCTGCGGTATTTCGGGTGCCATTCAGCACCTGGCCGGGGTCAACTCCTCGAAAGTGATTGTCGTAATCAACAAAGATCCGGAGGCACCGTTCTTTAAGGCGGCTGATTATGGCATCGTAGGCGACGTTTTCGAAGTACTGCCCAAGCTCACCCAGGCCGTTAAGGAATTGAATTAGGGTCTTGGGGTCTTGGGTTTCAGAAACGAGAAAGCCTAGCTTTGTCCTTCTGACGCGTCCAAGACCCCAAGCTCCCAAGACCCTAAGCTCCTAGATACCTTGAAAAAAATACAGCTCGAAATTCTGGGCCTTTCCTCCAGCCAGTCGCAGTCCGGCTCTTTTGCCCTGATTTTGGGGGAGAAAACCGGCAACCGCCGTCTGCCCATCATCATTGGCATGTTTGAGGCGCAAAGCATTGCCATTCAGATTGAGAAAATAAATCCGAACCGGCCGCTGACGCACGACTTGTTTAAGTCGTTTGCCGAGCATGTGCACGTAGCCGTGTTGGAAGTATTGATTTCCGACCTGAAAGAAGGCGTATTCTACTCCAAAATTGTGTGTACCGACGGCGCTACGACCTTTGAACTGGACGCCCGCCCCAGCGACGCTATTGCCATTGGGTTGCGCTTCGGCGTACCAATTTATACCGTGGAAAGCGTGCTGAGCGAAGCCGGCATCATCCTGAGTGATTTGGATGAGAATGCCGACGAAGATGCCGACGAGGATGACGAGGACGAGGATGACGACAGCACGGGCAGCCCCAAGCCGGAACCTACTCCCCGCGACCCCAGCGGACAGGTTTCGCTGGACGAGCTGACCAAGATGCTGGCCCAGGCCCTGGAGAAAGAAGATTACGAAAAGGCCGCCAAAATCCGCGACGAATTGAACAAGCGGAACGGCTAAAGTTTTTTGAACTACTTTGAAAACGGCTTCCCTGTACCAGGGGAGCCGTTTTTGTTTGTTACAGTCAGCCAGAGCTGTTTGCCTTGACACGCTACTACCGGCCTCCGTCTTTACCCGGTAGTCAATTTGTGTTTAACACGGAGGCTGTATCTATCAAATACGGATTTTAGGGTTCAGGGCAACCCTTTTATAGCCTGGACGCGGGCGGCTGCGTTTGAAAAGGAGCTAACGGCTATTGCCAGCAGCCTCCTTTCCTTTCACTTTCCCAAACGTCTGCGCCATGAAAAGCAAGCACCTGTCCGACCGCCCGACTTCTGCTCCGGAACCCACCAAAAAGGAGCAGGTGCGGCATAATAACTTCTCCGTTGAGCTGGACCCGCTGCCCCGGGAGCGGGATCAGGACTATCTGCCTTTACGGGCCCGCGGCCCGAGCCTCTGCGGCCCATGGATTTTGACCGCCCAAGCTGGTAATCCACAGTCTGGGCCGGAAGTAGGAGGGAGGAGCACTTCGTTTTGCTACCTTGCCGGCCCAACCTACCGGCTTCACATGCAATCCACGACTGCCCCCGACCTCCGTTATCCGACTGGCCAAGCAACTCTGCCTGACGAGCCTCTGAGCTCGGGAGCGCGCTTAGGCTTGATTGCCAAAATAGCCGTCCTGCCCGACCAGATCCGGGCGGCGGTAACGGGGCTTACTCCCGCCCAATTGGATACGCCTTACCGGCCCGGGGCTGGACAGTCCGCCAGGTTATTCATCACCTGCCCGACTCGCACCTGAACTCCTATACCCGTATGCGGCTCGCGCTGACGGAGCAGAACCCCACCATCACTCCTTACGATGAGGAGGCGTGGGCCTTGCTGCCCGACGTGAAGGCTACCCCCGTGGCGGTTTCCTTAGCTCTGCTGGAGTCTCTGCACATTCGCTGGACCTTTCTACTGCGGCAGCTGACGGATGAGCAGTGGCTTCGCACGTTTTACCATCCGGGCTCCAAGCGGACCTTTTCCCTGGACCAGGCCCTGGCTATGTATGCCTGGCACGGGCAGCATCACCTGGCTCACATCACCGAACTGCGCCGCCGGGAGGGGTTTTAGTCTATCGAAGTACATGCAAAAGGCCAGTTCCTCGCGGGAACTGGCCTTTTGTAGTTTTAAGAAAGCTGGATTTAAATGTTGTAGGCCTCGTCGGAAGTGGCAGCGGCCAGGCCCCTTCGGTTTCCTCGTCGACCTTCTTGGCGGCCCGCACCAGGCTGCTGCTGAAGATAAACTCTTTCAGCTCGGGCACCGTGGTGTTCAGGATTTCATCCTTATTGCCGTCCCAAAGCTTCTGACCCTTGTGCAGATAAATGATATGGTCGCCAATTTCAACCACCGAGTTCATGTCGTGGGTGATGACGACGGTGGTAATGCCGTACTCGTGGGTGATTTCGTAAATCAGCTCGTCAATCTTGATGCTGGTAGCGGGGTCGAGGCCGGAGTTGGGCTCGTCGCAGAACAGGTAGGTGCAGTTGGGGGCAATGGCGCGGGCAATGCCGACGCGCTTTTTCATACCGCCCGAAATTTCGGAAGGCATCTTATTGCCCGCGTTTTCCAGGCCCACGCGCTTCAAGCAGAACTCGACCCGGTCGCGCCGCTCTTCCTTGGTCATTTCGGGAGTGAGCATCTTGAGCGGAAACTCGGTGTTTTCGTACACCGTCATGGAGTCGAACAGAGCCCCGCCCTGAAACAGCATCCCGATTTTGCGCCGGATTTCCTGCTTGATATCCACCTTGTTGTTGGTGAAAACCAGCCCGTCGAAGGTTATGCTGCCCAGATCGGGCTTCATCAACCCCACGATGCACTGCAGCAACACGCTTTTGCCCGTGCCCGAGCCGCCGAGCAGCAGGTTGCACTTGCCCGTTTCGAAGGTGCAGGTAATGCCTTTCAGAACGGGGTTGCCGTTGAATGACTTCTGAATGTTATGAACTTCAATCATGGAGCCAATGTGCTAGGTATGAATACGCTACGGTGAAAATGGGCTGTATAGTTAGCTATGAGCTGCTGCAGTACATTTAATCACCTTCGCGCATTACAGCAGTACTGCGGCCAGCACGTAGTCGGCCAGCAGGATAGCAATAATAGAATTGGTGACGGCACCGGTGCTGGCGGCGCCAACTTCCAGGGCCCCGCCTTTGGTGTAATAGCCTTTATACGAGGAAATAGCCGACACGAGGAAGGCAAAAACCACCGATTTAATCAGAGCAAACAAAATGTTGTAGGGCACAAAGTCGGTGCGGATGCCTTCCACGTACTCCTGAGCCGACATGGCGCCCGAGAGCGTACCGGCTAAGTAGCCGCCCGTAATGGAGAGCACCATGGCCAGCACTACCAGCAGCGGGAACATGAGCATGGCGGCCACAATCTTGGGTAGCACCAGGTAAGAAGCCGAGTTGATGCCCATTACTTCCAGCGCATCGACCTGCTCGGTGATACGCATGGTGCCCAGGCCGCCGGCAATGCTGGAGCCGACCTTGCCAGCCAGCACGATGCTGGTAATAGTGGGAGCCAGCTCCAGGATTGTCATTTCGCGCACCATGAAGCCGATAGTCGACTTGGGAATAAGCGGGTTGACCAGGTTATAGGCAATCTGGACGCAGGTAACGGCCCCAATAAAGGCCGAGACGATGGCCACGATAAAGACGGAGTCGATGCCGATGAGAATGGCTTCGTCGAGGGTGCGTTGCCAGAGCGTACCCAGCCGTTCCTTCCGCACCAGCATGCTTTGCATGAAGAGCAGAAATTCACCGAAGGTTTTAACCATAAAAAGAAGAGGAGAAAAGATAAAAGCTCAAACTTGCGGCGCCGGGCGCGGACGCCTAGCGCCCAGCTCAGGCCCAGGGGTACCTTACGTAAAAACGAAAACGTCAATCAAAGGAATGCAAAAATATATCGTTGTCACGGGTGGCACGAAGGGAATTGGCCGCGCCCTTGTCTTTCGCTTCGCCCAGGCCGGTTTCGGGGTCATTACCTGCGCCCGTTCCGGGCAGGACCTGCAGGATCTTATAACCGCTGTGCAGCAGGATGTTCCCGGGGCCATGCTCCACACCTTTGCCGCCGACCTGAGCCAGGCCGAGCAGACGCGGCGCTTCACCGATTTTGTGCTGGACCTGGGGGTGCCCGTGGAAGTGCTGGTCAACAATACCGGGGCTTTCGTGCCCGGCCGCCTGCAGGATGAGCCCGCCGACGGCTCCCAGTTGCGCCACATGATAGACGTGAACCTCTACAGCGCCTACGACGTGACCCGGGCTCTGCTGCCGGGCCTGATTGGCCGCCGTCAGGGGCATATTTTCAACATGTGCTCCACGGCCAGCATCATGGCGTATCCCAACGGGGGCTCCTACAGCATAGCCAAGTTTGCGTTGCTGGGCTTTACCAAAGGGCTGCGGGAAGAGCTGAAAGAGCACAACCTGCGGGTGACGGCCATCCTGCCCGGCGCCACGCTCACGGCCAGCTGGGAGGGCGTGGATTTGCCCGCCGAGCGTTTTATCAAAGCCGAAGACGTAGCCGAAGCCGTATTTGGGGCCTATTCTCTGTCGCCGCAGGCCGTCATCGAAGAGCTGCTCATCCGGCCCCAGCTCGGCGACCTGTAAGTGGGTCTAGCGCCGGGCCCGGCGGCCGACATACGTCAGGTATGCAAAGTCGAGCAGCAGCAGCCAGAAGGTGAGCGGTAACAGCAGCCGGACGAAGGACAGCAGCCAGGGAAAAAGCAGGGCGGAATAGGAACCCGAACTCAGGCCCCAAAGCCCCAGGCCCGTTACGAAAGCCAGCTTACTGAAGTCGAACCGAGTTTTAGGCTGCTTACGGCTAAACCAGATGCCATAGGTTGCCAGCAAAAGCAGACTGCTGCTCACGGTAATAGCTGCGCTGCCCGCCCAGTGCTGAATTCGAAACAGCAGGCCCAGCACTAGGCCTGCCCCGCTCAGCAGCGTCAGCAGCAGAAATGGCAAGCGGCGGCGCAGGTGACCTTGCCAGATGATGACCAACAACAGCACCAGGGCTACTACCACTATCTGGAGCAGCCGCGCCGAGTAGGTATTTACTGTGACAAGCTCCATAGGCAAGACTTACTTCTGCTCGACTTTGCCTTTGCCGGTTAGCTTGATGCCGGTTTGCTGGGGCTTGCCGTAGTAGAACAGGGTGCCGGTGCCCGCGTGGGTGCCACCGAGGTAGTCGGAGGTCGTCACGTGGGCGTCGCCGTCGCTGTCGTGGTTGAAGGTAAAGCTGCACCGTTGGGACAGCAGCCCGCTGGCGTAAAGGCTGCCGCTGCCGCCCACGAGCAGTTTGAAATCATCGGCCCGGCCGCGCAGGTGGTAGTTGCCCAGCTCGTACATATCCATGTTCAGGTACTCGCTGGTGATGTCCAGGTCGTAGTCGCCGGCGCCTACCAGGTGGCAGAAGAGGGTATCGGCGCGGAAGTTGCCGGCCGTGCGCATGTTGCCGTAGCCGCGCAAAAACAGGTCGTGAATGCGCGGGAGGTGCAGGGTTACTTCCCGGGGCGTGTCGTAGGTGCGCATCCAGTTGCAGCGGCTGGTATTGCGAATGGTTAACTCCCCGTGCTCGACGCGCAGCTCAATATCTTCCTGCAGATTCTTGCCCGCGCGCACCTCGGCGTAGGTTTCCGCGTCCTGCACCAACGTTACGTCTACGTTGTCGTAGGCAGTAATTACCTCGAAAGACTCCAGCTCGCGCCGTTCGGTGATGACCTTGCCGGTGCTTTTGAGGCAGTCCATTTCGTGGCCCTCGCCGCAGCCGCCAAACAGCAGGCCCAGGGCCGCGGCAACTAGGCCTACACTAAAAACCCGCGTGGTGCGCTTAACTTGCGGCCAAATGGTACTTTCAAACATCTCTACGCTATGAACCTGACGGGCAAGATAGCCATTCTGACGGGCGTCAGCAAAGGAATAGGCCGGGCTACGGCCGAGGCCCTGCTGGCAAAAGGCGCCATAGTGGCCGGCTGGGGCCGCAGCGCGCCGGAAGGATTGCAGCACGAGCGGTTTCAGTTTTTCGAGTGCGACGTGCGCGACGAGGTGGCCGTGCAGGAAGCCTACGTCAATACCCGCCGGGAACTGGGCGCGGAAATTCACGTGCTGGTCAACAATGCCGGACTGGGTATTTCGGGCGAAGTCGACGGGTTTTCGTCGGACGACTGGAAGCTGATGTTCGACACGAATGTGCACGGCATGTTCTTCTGCACCAAAGCTGTGCTGCCGCAGATGAAACAGCAGCAGGAGGGCCATATCATCAATATTTCCTCTATTGCCGGCACCACCGGCATCGAGAAGATGGCGGGCTACTGCGCCACCAAGTTTGCCGTGCGGGGCTTTTCGCAGTCCTTATATAAGGAGGTGCGCAACGATGGAATCAAGGTCACGTGTTTCTACCCCGGCTCGACGCAAACCAACTTCTTCGACGACATTCCCGGCACCGAGGCCAACGATTCAATGATGCGGCCCGAGGATATTGCCGACACTATTATCTACGCGCTGGAAACGCCCTTCAACTTCCACCTCGTGGATATTGAAATGCGCCCTTGCAGCCGAAAAAATAAATAATTGTCATTGCGAGGAGGCACGACGAAGCAATCCGTCCTCTGCGCAGTACGACACAGCCTTTTACCAGAAAGCCGGAATCGTCAGGTTTGGTCAAGATGGGAGGCTCAGTACATTTCAGAGGACGGATTGCTTCGCTCTGCTCGCAATGACACGTTCATTCTATGGTTGAAGTACAACAGCTCAGCAAAATCTTCGGGATCCAGACCGCGGTGAATGATATTTCCTTCTCGGTGGGCAAGGGCGAAATCCTGGGCTTCCTGGGACCCAACGGGGCGGGAAAGTCCACCACGATGAAGATTGCCACGGGCTATCTGCCACCCAGCCACGGCACGGTGAAGCTGGACGGCTACGACGTGCAAACCGACGCGCTGGAAGTGCGTCGCCGGGTGGGCTACCTGCCCGAGCACAACCCGCTTTACCTGGATATGTACGTGCACGAGTACCTGGAATTCATCGGCTCGGTGCACGGCCTAAAAGGCCAGCAGCGCCGCACCCGGGTGCGGCAGATGGTGGACCGCGTGGGGCTGGGCCGGGAGCAAAACAAGCTTATCGGCGCCTTGTCGAAAGGCTACCGGCAGCGCGTGGGTTTGGCCCAAGCCCTGATTCACGACCCCGGCGTGCTGATCTTGGACGAGCCCACCACCGGGCTTGACCCCAACCAGATTGGCGAAATCCGCACCCTGATCCGGGAGCTGGGCCAGGACAAGACCGTTATTTTCAGCACTCATATTCTGCCCGAAGTCACGGCCCTGTGCAGCCGGGTGGTCATCATCAACCGCGGGCAGCTCGTGGCCGACTCGCCCGTGGCTGACCTGGGTGCCAAGGCCGCCGGCGAAACCATCATCCGCGCCGAGTTTGAGCAGCCCATCGACGTGGCCCCGCTGCGGGCCCTACCGGGTATTCTGGGCGTGGAGGCCGAAGCCGGCAACCGCTACCGGATCCGGGCTGCTGCGGGAGCGGATATGCGGGGAGCTATTTCCCGCCTGGCCGCCCAGCAGGACTGGATATTGCTCGGCCTGCGGCAGGAAGAACAATCCCTGGAGCAGGTGTTTCAGTCGTTGACAAAATGATTGAAAAGAACGCCTCTACTTTACTCTTATCATCCTGAGCTTGCGAAGGACCTTACTACGATAGAACGACTTGCTGTTACGATTGTCGTTCGTATCCGATTAGGTCCTTCGCAAGCTCAGGATGACAGACAAAATTTGAATCTATTCAGTACCCGATGTTTGCCATCCTTCGCAAAGAATTCAACGCCTTCCTGAGCTCCCCGGTAGCCTACGTGGTTATCGGGGTGTTTTTGGTTGCTACCGGCCTGTTCGTGTGGGTGTTTCCCGACAGCTCGATGCTGGACTACGGCTACGCCGACCTACAGACGCTCTTCAACATGGCCCCTGGATATTTCTGTTCCTGATTCCAGCCATTACTATGCGCACCTTTGCCGAGGAGAAAAAGGCCGGCACCATCGAGCTGCTGCTTACTCGCCCGCTCACCGATGGGCAGATAATAGGAGGGAAGTACCTGGCCTGTCTGCTGCTGGCCTTGCTGGCCCTGGTGCCCACGCTGCTTTACTACTATTCGGTGTATCAGCTTGGCAACCCGGTCGGAAACATTGACTCGGCCGCTACCGTGGGCTCCTACATTGGCCTGGCCTTGCTGGCGGCCGTGTTTGCCGCCATCGGCATCTTCGCCTCGGCCATTACCCGGGACCAAATCATTGCCTTCTTGGTGGCCGTGGTCGGCTGCTTCCTGGTGTATTCGGGCTTCGACTCCCTGGCTTCGGTGTTTGACGGGAGCCCGGCCTACTACATTAGCCAGCTCGGCATTGCGGCGCATTACCGCGACATCAGCAAGGGCCTTATTGACTCCCGCGACCTGCTCTACTTCTTCAGCCTGATTGCCGGCCTGCTGCTGGCTACCCGCTTGGTGCTGCAAAGCCGTAACTGGTAATCACTTACAAACTAGTTTTCCTCCTTAGATGTGGAGGTGCTGGGGAAAGCAAACAGAACAACGACTTGTTCTAGTCAACCACCCCAACCACTCTTATACAACAAGGAGGGAGCTTCTAGCTCTAAAAATTGCCGCCACTCTATGGCTTCCGATACGCCCGAAACCTCTGCGCCCGCCACTTCCCGCAAACGCCGCGACCTGCTCCGCTTTCTGGCGGTGATAGGTGGGCTGTTGCTGCTCAACTTCCTGGCCCAGCAGTTCTTTTTCCGCCTCGACCTGACCCAGGAAAAGCGCTACACCATGGCGCCAGCCACTAAGACGCTGCTGGAGAACCTTAAGCAGCCAGTGACGGTGACCGTGTACCTCGACGGCGACTTCCCGCCCGGCTTCCGCCGCTTGCAGCAGGCTGTGCGCGAAACCCTGAACGAGATGCAAGTTTACGGCGGCACCAACCTGCACTACGTCTTCGTCGACCCCTCGGCGGCCGGCACCGAAAAGGCCCGCAACGAGTATTATGCCTCCCTGCTCAAGAAAGGGCTGCGGCCGACCAACCTGGGGGCCAACGAAAACGGCAAGCGGGTTGAGAAAATCATCTTTCCCTGGGCCACGGTAGCCGCCGGCGGCAAAGAAGAACAGGTGCTCTTGCTGCGCGGCAACCAGGCTGCCCCTCCGACGTGCGCCTCAACCAAAGCATCGAAGGGCTGGAATACGAGCTAGCTAGCGCCGTGCGCAAGCTCAGCCCCGGGCAGCGCAAGCGCATCGGGGTGCTCGAAGGCCACGGGGAGCTCAGCAACGCCGAAGCCGGCGACATCATCGGGTCCTTGCAGCAGTACTACGACGTGTTCCGGGTGGATTTGCGCAAAACCCGCCCCCAGGACTTGCGCACGCTCAGCGCCATCGTCGTGGCCAAGCCCAGCACGGCCTACACCGAGCCCGAGAAGTTCAAGCTCGACCAGTTTATCACCCAGGGCGGCAGCGCGCTGTTTTTCGTGGACGCCATGCGCGTGAATATGGACAGCGCCAACCGCGGTGGCATGTTGTCTTTCCCCTTGCAGCTCAACCTGGAAGACCAGCTCTTCAACTATGGGGTGCGCATCAACCCCGACCTGCTGCTCGACCTCAACTCGGGCGTGATTCCGCTCGTGACGGGTACCGAGGGCGACAAACCCAAGGTGGAGCCGATGCCCTGGCAGTTTTACCCGCTCATCAACTCCTTCAGCAAGCACCCCATTACCCGCAACCTCGACGCGGTGTACACCAAGTTCATCAGCACCATTGACACGGTAAAGGCCGCCGGCATCCGCAAGACGCCGCTGATGTTCACTTCCCGCTACACCCGGGTGCTGCCTGCGCCTGTACCCATCAACTTCAACGACGCCCGCCTGGAGCCCAACCAGAAACTCTACAAGGAAAGCTTCAAGCCGGTGGGCTACTTGCTCGAAGGCCAGTTTAAGTCGCTCTACGCCAACCGTGCCGAGCCCGGCACCAGCAACTTCCAGCCCGCCAGCTCGCCCAATGCCAAGCCTTCCAAGGTGCTGGTCATCTCCGACGGCGACTTTATCCGCTCCGAGCTGGACCCCAAAACCGGCAACCCCTACCGCCTGGGCTTCGACCGCCTGGCCAACACCGAGTTTGCCAACCGGGAGCTGGTCCTCAATGCTGTGGACTATATGCTCGACGAAAGCGGCCTGATTTCGGTGCGCGGCAAGCAAATCACCCTGCGCCCTTTGGACAAGCTCAAGGTCATCGAGCAGAAAAGCCGCTGGCAACTGCTGAACCTAGCGGCCCCGCTGGTGCTACTGGGCGCATTCGGAGCCATGCGGGCCTGGCGCCGCAAGCGGCGGTACGCTTCGTTTTAAATGCTGCCTGGCCTTATCTTCTACCGTATCCAACCAGCCTGTCTGATGTCTGATTTCTTTGATTCTTGGCCTATCGATATTGTAAGCCCTGTATTAAGAGCGGTAATTCTAGTGCCCCTGGGGTTTCTGTATCTGCGGCTGCGCTACTGGAAGCAGGATGCCTGGCGGCTGGTACTAACCAAAGAATACCAGAACAGCTACGGCAACGCGGGCAAAGCCTTGGTCGAGAGCGGTATTCGGGGAGTTTTGGTGCTACTTCTGGCGGCTTGGATTCTGTTTGGGCTGTGCCTTATCTATAAAGTTCTAACCGCTCCATAGCTTGGTGTTGGCCTACGGGAACATTGGGGTTAGCGCAAACATACGGTGCAAGTGGCTGCCATTCCGCGCAGGTAGGACCGGTTAGCGCCGAGTATATTTCGAGATAGTAACTCCCCGGCTTTGCCCACGCGCCGGTCGTTGGTCAGCGTAAGCTCGGTGGGCGACAGGGTGGTGATGGTGAAGTCCATCGAGCCCTGGATGGGGTTGTTCATCGTCAAGCTAGTCCCGTTCCAGACGTAGTTGCCGCTCCAGCTCAGCACATCATCGGTGTAAGAGGCGTAGCTTTTATCGGCGCGCAGCAGGATGTAGGCGTTGCGCGGGGTGCCGTTGCCGTTGTCGTAGTAGGTTTCGTCGAACGTAATCCGGCCGTCCGAATCGTAGAGGGTCAGCTGCACGGTCTGGGAGTCCCAACGGCCGACGAGGTCCGGCTTGGGCTGCGGATCTTCGGTCTGCTTCTTAGAGCAGGCTGCCGCTCCAAGCAAGAAGACAAATACCAATAAGCGGGTAAGTAGGAAAGGGCGCATACGGCTCAGAGGGTAATAAGCTGTCGGTAGAGTAAATAGTGGTGCAAAATAACGGATATAAGCCTTTCGCTCTAGCAAAGTATGGGCACAGTTGCTCAGCTATTGTGAAGGTGCCGCTGGCAACTCTTCCAGCAGCTCCCGCAGCACCTCGGCCTCCCGCTCCAGTCCGGCAATGCGGGCTTCCAGCAGCTTCTGGGGCCCGGTGCCACATTCGTAGAGCAGGGCGATTTCGGCTTCGCCTTCAATCAGGGCCAGCCAGTTTTCTTCGTGGGCGGGGTTCTTCACGGGGCCGGTAAAGGCGCGCAGGGCGGGCAGGGCCGCAAGGCGGGCTTCGTGGGGAGCCGCTTTGAGCTGTAACTGGGCCAATTCGTAGCGCAGGCGGCCGGCGTGGTGCCGACAGTAGGCCAGCCGGGCCTGTATGGGCGCCGGGTCCGGCGCGGGTGGGGGCAGCGGTGGGGGAGCGGGGCGGTTGCCGGCCGGGTCATACACCAGCCCCAGGGTAGCGAGGGTAAGCCGAATCAGTTGGCTGGCCGTGCCCAGCGGCCAGGAACGGTGTACGCCTTCGGCCAAGGCTACACTGTTACGGGATATGCCTAGCCAGCTGCCCATCATTTCCTGCGAAAGCCCCAGTTTCGCCCGAATCTCATCGGCCATAAGTAAGAAGTAAGCGCTAACGATTGAAACACTTTTGCCTGAAACAATTTAAAGTGTTTCAGGCAAAAGTGTTTCACGCTGGCCCGCATTATATCTTTGGTCCCGTACCGGATATGGCCTCAGTAGCGAATCTTGTGGTCGGTAACGAACGAAACCAAGAGCTCCTGCAGGGACGCCGCTTCCGTATTGGTTTTGATCAGGCTGTTTGGGTAGGAGGGAGTGGCCAGGTTCAGGTAGCCCGTCAGGTAGGCAAAGTCCTCGGGGTGCACGGCCTTGAAGCCCATGGACCACTGCGCGAAGCAGCGCTGCGGAATCGGGCCGTCGGCCAGCTTGGTCACGTCGTAGTGGCGCAGATCCTGCTCGATGCGGCCGAAAATGTATTCCACCTCGTGCTGCGGCCCTTCCAGCACCTGCAGAACGTGCGAGTCGCAGTAGAGCAGCACCCCGGTCAGGCCGTGGCTGTGGTTCCAGGCGCGGGAGTGGGTCAGCAGGGCCTCTAACTCAGCTTCACTCAGCGGGGCGGTTACGTTGCTTTGGTACACGAGGTGGTGGAGGTCGGCAGTCATACGGAGTAAGCTAGGAAGGCTGCTTAAGTAGCTATTTTTCTGGCCAACACGCAAGCCCAATGCTGGTTTCCTCCTTAATACCGAATTGGCTCCTCCGTCAGAAAAGCGGTTAGCAGCGTGTGCAGGGCAGTGGTATCATTGGCGGCAATGCAAGCCGAAAAAGCCGGGGAATTCGGATCCAGGTACCCGGGCAAGTGCCGAAAGTGCTCCGCCTGCATCACGTTAAATCCCATCGACCAGTGGGCGAAGCTACGCTGGCTAATGGGGCCGTCGGTCAGGGTTGTCACATTATGGTGGCGCGTGTCGCGCTCAATCCGGGCGTAGATAAAGTGGACGGCCTCTTCCGAGCCTTCCAGCACTTGCATAAACCGACCCTGGCTGTAGAGCAGCACGCCCGTGAGGCCATATTCCAGGTTGGCGGCCCGGGCCTGCGTAAGCATATCCTCCAGCTCCTGCTCGGATGGGATACTAGTAGCCGTGCTCTGATACGCTAAGTGATGCAGAGAATAAGGAAGGGGCAAAGGCATACAGTAAACCAGATAAGCTCAAGTGAATACGGGTTATGCCAGCCCAAAGGCTGTGGTTGAGGTCGAATAAAAGCATGGGCTGGATCCGGCGGGCATCGGGCTCTGCGCTATAATGCCCCGCAATAAGCCCGTAGGGGCCCCTGCACCCACCCGCTAAGGCGCTAGAAAACCCGGTTTGGGTTTCCTATCTTTGTCCTCTTCTTTACAACGCCAGCCAACTCCGCCTATATGAAGTTTATCGTATCGTCTTCCGCCTTGCTCAAGCAGCTGCAGAGCATCAACGGCGTGGTGACCAACAACCCCGTGGTGCCGATTCTGGAGAACTTTCTCTTTGAAATCGAGGATGGCAAGCTGACGATTACCGCCTCCGACCTGGAGACCAGCATGATTACCGAGCTGCCCGTGGAAGCCCGCGAAAGTGGCCGCATTGCTGCTCCCGCCCGCATCCTGCTCGACACCCTGAAGAACCTGCCCGACCAGCCCGTGACCTTCACCCTGGACGAGGAAACCTATACCATCGAAATTGCCTCGGCCAACGGCCGCTACAAGCTGGCCGGCGAAAACGCCACCGACTTCCCCGCGTGCCGGTCGTGAAAGGCTCTTCGCCAATCGAAATTCCCTCCTCGTCGTTGTCGCGGGCCATTACCAAGACCATCTTCGCCGTTAGCACCGACGAGCTGCGGCCCGCCATGACCGGCATTCTGGTGCAGCTGGCCGACGCTCAGGTAACCTTCGTGGCCACCGACGGGCACCGCCTGCTGCGCTACCGCCGCTCCGACGTGGGCGCGGGCCAGACGGCCAACCTGATTATTCCGCGCAAGGCCTTTAATCTACTGAAAGGTGCCCTGCCCTCCGAGGCAACTACCGTGCGCGTCGAGTTCAATAATTCCAATGCCTTCTTCAGCTTCAACCAGATGCGCCTCGTGTGCCGCCTGATTGATGAGCGCTACCCCGATTACGAAAACGTAATTCCGGTGAGCAACCCCAACAAGCTTATCATCAGCCGCGCCGAGATTCTAAACTCGGTGAAGCGCATCATGATCTACTCGAACAAGACCACCCACCAGGTGCGCCTGCGTCTGGCTGGTTCCGAGCTGACCATTTCGGCCGAAGACCTCGACTTCAGCAACGAAGCCAACGAGCGTCTGGCCTGCCAGTACGAGGGTGAGGACATGGAAATCGGCTTCAATGCCCGCTTCCTGGCCGAAATGCTTTCCAACATCGACTCCGAGGAAATCACCCTGGAGCTGAGCACCCCAACCGCGCCGGCCTGCTCATGCCCACCGTCGCCGACGACAACGAGAGCATCCTGATGCTGGTCATGCCGGTGATGCTGAACAACTACGTCTAAGCGCGGTTTAGACAGCTCAGTAGTCATTTGCCAACTTAAAATCATCTGTCATCCTGAGCTTGCGAAGGACCTTTCCACGTTAGAACGAACCAGTTTAACGACTCTCGCTCAACGGTTATAAGGTCCTTCGCAAGCTCAGGATGACACACTTTTTTACAAGAACATCCTTCCGATGAAAAAATCCGAAATCCGCTTCAGCATAGCCCTCGACGATAAGAAAGTGCCCGAGGCCATTAGCTGGACGGCCACCGACGCGGGTCCCGATATTCACTTTGCCAAGGCCATCAACATTGCCCTCTGGGACCGGGACGAGCGCGGCACGATGAAAATCGACCTGTGGACCAAGGAAATGCCCGTTGACGAGATGAAGCGCTTCTGCGTGGACAACATGGGCTCCATGGCCGAAAGCCTGGTGACGGCCACCAACGACACGGAAATGGCTACCAAAATCCGCAACCTTTGCCGGGAGCTGACCGACTACCTCAACAAGCAGGAAGCTGAGCAGCGCTAAGCCAGCCACTACTAACTTATTGGGGCATTATTCCGATAAGGTCCCGACACAGAAAAGCCCCGCCGGAGCAATCCAGCGGGGCTTTTTCTATATCCAGGAGGCAGGAAGCTTAGCGGCCGGCTTCGGCCGGCGTCGTGCGGGCCGGGCCGATGGTAGCGCCGCGGCTGCTGGCCGGCAGCGGGTTGCGCACCGACTTCACGAATACGGCGTTAGTCTGCTTGGCGTAGTCCTTGTCGTACTTGTAGAAATCCTCGCGGGAGTCGTAGTAGGCGCTGTACTGGGAATTGCTCAGCACGCTGCGCAACTCCTGGTCCCGCTCCCGGCACACCAGGCCGCACTGCTCGTCGATGAGGCGGGGGTTGCCGGCGTTTTTCTGCTCAATGGCGGCCATTTTGGCCACTTTGTCCTCGTTGATGGCCCGCAGGCGGGACGATTGGTAACCGTTCAGGCGCAGGTCGCGGGCCATCTGGTCGGAGAGGCGCTTGGCGCGCTCCTGCACCGGGTTGAGGCGGGGCGTAGCTTTGGTTTTATCCTGGGGCTGAACTATGGCGGGCTTCTGCTGAGCCTGCGCGCCCAGCGTTGCGGCCAGAATCAGCGCGGCGGTGGCAAGTTGATTTCTCATGGTATAGAAGCAGTTATTTGAACAAATAAAGAGCTGCTCTCCGGCTGAAACAAAATCCTCAGCGCCTGGCAGGTGTCTTTCCTTAACGAAAAACTATGCCAGGGAGTTCGGGTGTTAAGGGGCTCAACTGTTAATGAGGACAATATGCTGCTGCAAAAGCTGGGTCCTTGCGAGACAGAATGACGAAGCCATCCGTCCTCTAAAATGTGCCAAGCTATTGTGAATGGGAAGCCCTTTCCCGTCATAACGAGAAAGGGCTTTCTGGTAAAAGAGCGGGTCGTACTGGGTAGAGGACGGATGGCCGCGCTTTGCTCGCCATGACACGAGAGGTTAGCGTGGCAAGCTTACCAGTTGTTTTTCCACATCATCGACTCCACGGGCTTGTCGGTGCGCTCGTTGTATTTGGCGTTGGCCTTGCGATTATAGAAGGTTTGCACGTCGCCCTGCACGGCGAAGTAGATGAGCTGGCCGATGGGCATGCCCGGGTACACACGCACCTGCTGGGTCACGGAGATTTCCAGGGTCCAGGTGTTGCAGAAGCCTACGTCGCCTTTGCCGGCGGTGGCGTGAATGTCGATGCCGAGGCGGCCCACGCTCGACTTGCCTTCCAGAAAGGGGACCTGGGCGTGGCTTTCGGTATACTCTTCCGTAACGCCCAGATACAGCACGCCGGGCTCCAGCACGAAGCCTTCTTCGGCCGACATCTCAAACACGTCGATTTCGTTGTGCTTGCGCGCATCCAGCACTTTGTCGCGGTACGTGGCCAGGTAGCGGCCCAGGTGCACATCGTATGAGTTGGTGCCCAGGCAGCTGGGGTCGTAGGGCTCAATAACGATGTTGCCGCGCTCAATCTCGGCTAGAATCTGCTGATCGGTAAGAATCATGGAAGGGGTGAAGGGGTGTTGTTAGTAGGTACTTGGTAGGGCCGATAGTTGCTGGTTAGCTAGGCTGATTGATAATGACAGGGGGAAGCAGAACAGCTTTACGCAAGCAACCATCACCCTGTAAGGCGCAATGCCCAGCCTATTCCGGGTCGTCTTCGTCGCCGTAGCGGTCCTGGGGCAAAGAGCCGGCGGGACGCTTGCGGGGCGGGAGGCGTCGGTGGGCTGACGCTCTTCCAGCTCCTCGGCCAGGCCGTCGAGGCGGGCGCGCAGGTCGGGCAGCACGTTGGCAATGAGGTGGAACAGCAGCAGCGTCGAGGTGGCCGAGAGCAGCAGGGCCAGGTAGTCGACCCAGTCGTGGCGCACGGTAATATCCAGGGGGCGTACCGTCGGGCCGGTAGCCGTGCGCGGGGAGCCCACAGAGGGTTCGGGCTGGGGCGTAGGGTCTTCGGCTACAACGGTAGTAGCCGGAATGGCGTCAATGTCGGCCGGGGGCACGGCGGCTTCGTCCACGGCTACGTCCTCGGGGTTGGGGTCCTCAGAGGCGTTGAACTGGGCAGAAGCCTGCTTAATGCTGCGCTGCAGGGAGCGAATCAAAGCTACCCGCTCGTCGCGGGGCAGCACGCGGATAAAGAACTCGAAGTTTTTGTCGATCAGCAGGGTATTGAGCTGCTTTTCAAACTCGGCCAGGTCGGTGCGGCCCTTGCCGAAGCGGCTTTTGAAGCGTTCCGACACATCGTTGTAGTTCAGAAAAAGCTTGCGCAGATTGGCGTTGCCCCCGAAGCCGTCGAACTCTTTGCGGGCCTTATGGCTGCGCAGCGTGACAGGAAACTTGTTGCGGGTAAACGACTTGTCGTACACCGTTTCCATGGTCCGGAAGTTCAGCTCGTCCACGGTGCGGTCGAACAGGCGCTTATTGGCTGCCGCCGGTGCTTCTACCTGGGCGTGCAAGGGGCCCAGCGAGGCGACAAGCAGGAAAACAAGGGAGAACAAAAGGCGAAAGTGGCGCATGGCAGCAAAGCAGATTGGCCGCAAAGGTAACCAGTACTCGTCGTGGTTCGGAAAACCAAGCAAAAAACTGTGGATTTTAGGCTGTTTGGTCTTTGCCTTAAGCCACGACAAAGCTGGGCGTCGCCCATTTCACAGGACGTAGGGCATTCTGCGCAGCAAGCGTCGTTCAATACGTCCTGTGAAATGGGCGACGCCCTCCGAAGTGAAAAGCCCTAACGTCAGAGCAGACGTTAGGGCTTTCTGGTAAAAGAACGGGACTACCTTCGCAGAGGACGAATTGCTTCGCGTCCTCGCAATGACAGAGAAGAACTGCGCTTTTCTGGTAAAAGGCCGAGTCAAACCTTGTAGAGGTTAGCTTCGGCCAGCACCTCGCAATGACCGGCTTGTTTACAAGCCGTGGGCTTCGCGCATCGACTCGCGGCAGGCGGTCAGGTACTGATCTACTAGCTCGTCGGTAATGGCCGTAGACACGAACAGGGCCTCGTACTGGGCGGGGCCAGGTAGATACCGCGGTTCAGCATGGCCCGGAAGTAGCGGCCAAAGGCCTCCGTGTCGGAGGTTTTGGCGTCTTCCAGGTTGTGTACCGGCTTATCGGTGAAGAACACGCTGAACATGGAGCCCACCTGGTTGACGATGTAGTTCAGGCCCAGCTCGGCAGCAATCTGGCGGGTACCATCGGCAATGCGGGTGGTGATGCGCTCCAGCTCGGTGTAGAGCTCGGGGTGCTCCTGCAGATAGGTGAGCTGGGCAATTCCCGCGGCCGTGGCAATGGGGTTGCCCGAGAGCGTGCCGGCCTGGTACACTTTGCCCGCCGGGGCCACGCAGTCCATAATGTCCTGCCGGCCGCCATACGCACCCACGGGCATACCGCCGCCAATGATTTTGCCCAGCGTGGTCATGTCGGGCGTGATGCCGAAGAGCTCTTGCGCCCCACCGCGGGCCAGGCGGAAGCCGGTCATTACCTCATCGAAAATCAGAACGATGCCGTGCTCGGTGCATAGCTCGCGCAGGCCCTGCAGGTAGCCTTGGTCAGGCGCCACCAGGCCCATGTTGCCGACTACCGGCTCCAGAATCAGGGCGGCTACCTGGTCTTGGTTGACTTCAATGGCCGCTTTGGCTGCTGCCAAATCGTTGTAGGGCACCGTGATGGTGTCCTGGGCTACGCCCTCGGTCACGCCGGGCGAGTCGGGAGTACCCAGGGTGAGGGCGCCGCTGCCGGCCGCAATCAGGAAGGAGTCGCCATGGCCGTGGTAGCAGCCTTCAAACTTGATGATCTTGTTGCGGCCAGTGTAGCCCCGGGCCACCCGAATGGCCGACATGCAGGCCTCGGTGCCGGAGTTGACGAGCCGCACCTTCTCGATGCTGGGCACCATTTTCTTGATCAGCTCAGCCATTTCGACCTCGCGGCGGGTAGGTGCCCCAAACGAGAGGGAGCCCTGAATGGCGTCCTGCACGGCGTTGAGCACCACTTCCGGGGCGTGGCCCAGAATCATGGGACCCCAGGAGTTGATGAAATCCATGTAGCGGTTGCCGTCCACGTCGGTCAGCCAGGCACCCTTGGCCGACTGCATAAACACGGGGTGGCCGCCTACGGCCCGGAAAGCCCGTACCGGCGAGTTGACGCCGCCGGGAATGTGGTTTTTAGCGCGGGTAAACAGCGCGTCGGAAGTAGCGAGGTTGAGGTCGGTATGCAGAGCTGAATCTTGGGACATGGGAAGCGGTAAAAAGGAAAGCAGTGAGGCGGTAAACGTAAACTAGAGTGGCGGATATCTCACTGCTGCTTACCCGCTACTCACTATAGTATAACCTAGCGGAAGCCCACTGGGTTCTGTACTTCCACTTCCAGGCGCTCAAGTTTGGTAAAAGGCACGTACTGGTTGTCGTGGGCGCCGCTGGGGTAGCCAATACCCTGAAATACGGCCCCGAAATGGGACCCGACGCGGCCAGATTCTGCTGGAAGCCGGGGCCGTTTAGGTGCAGCTGGGAGCCGAAGTAATACAGCAGCTCGAAGCCGGTGAAGGCAAACACCGAGGGCGGCAGGTTCTGGCGCTGGACGTAAAGCTGGCGGAAGCGCCGTACGCCGGGGTTGAGCTTGTCGAGGTACTTGGGGTGAATGAAGAACACGTCCCGTGAGTCGAGCTGGCCCAGGCTTACCCGGGAGTTTTCCAGCCAGGAGGCGTAGGTCAGCAAAGGCACCCGGGCACCCTGGGCCTGCATGACGCCCAGCGTGTAGGGCCCGGCCTTGCGGTGGTCGGAAGCTACTACCAGGTGGCCCACCGTTTTGAGGTCGAGGCCGCTGAAGCCGGTGCTCAACGATTCTTCCACGTCGGAATTGATACGGCGCAGCTGCAGGACTTTGCCGCCCAGGGCTTCGTAGGCGGTTTTGTAGGCTTGCCCGAAGGCGGCCTCGTCCTTAGTGTCTTCGTAGAGCACCACGGCCGTGCGGCTGGCAAAGCGGGTAATGGCAAACTGCGCGGCCTGCTTGGCCTGGGTCACGGTGCTGGGCTCAAAGAGGTAGTGCCAGCCGTTGTCCTGAACCAAGTCGGCATCCTGGGAGAGGGGGTTGATGCAAATAATCTGCTTCTGCTGGGCGTAGCGGGCCAGAATCTTGCTGCCTGACTTGTAAATGGGGCCGATAATCAGGTCCATGCCGGCCAGCTCGGGCAGGGCAAGCACTTGCTTGAGCTGCATGGTGTCGGCGCCGGTGTCGTAGGAGAAAAGCTGAATCGGGCGGCCCTCGCGCTGCAGCGAATCCTGGGCCAGGCGCATACCGGCGTAGAGGTCCGTCACGAACTGGTTTTTGCGCTGCTTTTCCCAGCTCGGGTCGTCAAACTCGAAGGGCAGGAGCACGGCCACGTTGTAGGAGCTCTTTTTCTGGGCCTTAGGCCTGGGCGTGTAGCGGGCCCGGTCGAGGCTGAACTGGGTAACGAGTTGGTCGAGGATGGGCTTGTCGGCGTCGGTAAACCAGCCGCCCGTTACGAGCTTGTCGGCATACGCCCGGGCCACGGCGGCATCCTGGGGGTAGCGCTGCAGCAGGTTCTGGAACAGTACTTTGTCCTTGATGCGGGGCAGGTAGACGGCTTTCATGGCTTCCCGCTCGGCTTCGAGGCGGCCGGCCGGCAGCTGACCCAGTACTTTCAGGGCGTTGTCGGCTTCGCCCTGCTCAAAGGAAACCTGGCCCTGCAGGAAAAAAGCTTCCGCCAGGTTGGACCAGGTAGGGTACTCGTTGCGCAGCAGGTTCAGCATCTGCTCGGCCTCGGCCCACTTCTTGGCCCGGGTGGCGGCAATGGCGTATAAATAGGCCGCATCCGGAGCGCGGTCAAACTTGGCCGTGGGCAGCGTCACAGGTTCGAGCTCCTGCATGGCCAGGTCGTAGCGGGCCTGGGTAATGAGGGTTTTGCCGTTCTGGTAGCGCAGGTTTGGGTCGCTGGAGCCCATGTTGGCCGGCAGCGGCACCTGGGGCTTGGCCGGAGCAGCGGGCTTAGCTGTGGTCAGAACCGTAGTAGCGGAGGCTTTGGCAGTGCTGGCCGGCGTAGCCGAGGTTTTGGCGGGGGAGTTGGTTGCGGCAGCTTTCGCAGCACTGGCGGGGGTAGCCGGGGTTTTGGCCGCACCCGGAGTGGCCGGCTTGGTAATAGCGCCGCTGGCTGGGGCCGGGGCGGGCTTGCCGTTAGTGGTTTTCACCGGGGTGGTTGGCCCCGTTTGTGTTGGGGCTTTGGCCGGAACAGCCGCGGGCTTTTTCGCGGCCGGCGTCACGGAGGAGGCAGCCGGCCGCGGGGCGGTGGGCTTAGGCGTGGTCGGCTGTTGGGCCAGTCCCGCGAAGGTGGAAGAAGAAAGCAGCAGCGTGGCTGCCAGCCGAAGAGCAACAAGATGCCTCATAGCAGAGGGCCGGGGAATTAGTGCGAAGGGGACGAGCCGGCCTAACCATGGGCAGCGGCATTCGGGCAAAGGTACGCAGGATCGGGCGGGAAGATGTAGGAGTCCGATTTGGGTTGTATTTTACCAGCCTAAATGCCAGGCTTGCCCATACTTCGGGCTTTAAACTTACGTTACGGAACCTATGTCAATTTCTGTCGCTGCATTTTCCCAGTCTGAGCTCCGCCAACGGCTCAACCTGCTTCTGGTTTTGGGCGCTTCGCTCGCGCTGAGCGTGGTGCTGGTGGTCTTCCGCGTGTTTCTGACCCACCAGATCTACTTTGTGTTTCTGCTCTGGAACCTGTTTCTGGCTTTGATTCCCTTTGGCCTGAGCACCATGCTGGGCCTGGCTGCGGGTCCGGTGCGGGCCCGGGTACTGCTGCCGGTGGGGGCCGTGTGGCTCCTGTTTTTCCCGAACGCGCCCTACATTCTCACCGACTTGTTCCACTTGGAGCCCCGCAGCGGCGTGCCGTACTGGTATGATCTGGCCCTGATCCTGACCTGCGCCTGGAACGGACTGATGCTGGCCTACGCCTCGCTACTGGATATGCAAAACCTGGTGCAGCGCCGCCTGGGAGCTGCCGCCAGCTGGGTTTTCGTGGTGGTGGCCCTGCTGCTGAGCAGCTTTGGCATTTACCTGGGCCGGTTCCTGCGCTTCAACAGCTGGGACATTGTCACCAATCCCCTGACGCTTTTCTATGACATCCTGAACCGGGTAATACACCCGGCCGCCCATCCGCGCACCTGGGGCGTCACGCTGCTCTTTGGGGTGTTTCTGGTCATCGGCTACAGCACCGTGCGCCTGCTGGGCCGCCTGCGCCTGGAACCCACCGAATAACCCGGCCTGAGCAGCTACCGGGCGGCCAACTGATCCAGCAACTGTAGCAGCCAGGTATTGCCAGCGGCCAGCTCCCCGGCGCGGTCCCGCAGCTCCGCGGCCGACTGTACCCAGGGTCCGGGCACTAGCTCGTGGCCGTCGTGTTGCAGCATGGCCGCCAGTATGTCCGGGGTTAGCTCGGGGTGAAACTGCAGGCCGATTACCCGGTTATCGTACACGAAAGCCTGCTGGGTGCAGGCCGCCGACCACGCCAGCCCGGTAGCGCCCGGTGGCAGCTCAAAGGCGTCGCCGTGCCAGTGCAGTACGGTCAGGCCTTCAGTAAACAAGGAAAATAGCGGGTGCACCGTGGCAGCTGAAGCGGGGTGAATAGGCCAGAAGCCAATTTCCAGTTCCGGGTTACGAAAAACCACCCCGCCCAGGGCCTCGGCTAGCAGCTGGGCCCCAGGCAAATGCCCAGCACCACCCTGCCCGCCGCAATGGCCTGCCGGATTCCCGCTTTTTCCGCTTTCAGCCACTCGTAGTGGTCTTCCTCGTGCACTCCCATCACCCCACCCAGCACCAGCAGCCAATCGAAGTCGGCGGTGGTTGGAAACTCTGGGTCGGGCTCGTAGAGGCGGGTGTAGGTCCAGCTGTGGCCGTGGCGGGCAGCCCAGTCGAGCATGATGCCCGGCGTTTCGAAGGGCGCGTGCTGGTAGCAGTGGATGCGCATGGCTAGCGAAGGTCGTTGTGCTCCAGGTAGAGGCTCGTGCCTATGGTCAGCTGGTCGGGCATGCCGGGCGCGGTTGGCCGGAAGTTCAGCACCTGCCCGGCCTTTACCGGCTTTTTTGCCATCGAAGTGGGCAGCACCTGCAGCATGGGCAGGTGGGGAATGAGCTTGCCGACGCTGCCCGCACTCACTACGGAGGCTACCTGGTCGAAATCGGGCTGGCGGGCTATGCGGTGTACCACGTACTGGTCGGGAGCGGTGCCTACCAGCAGCAGGGCGGACTTAGGCGCTGGCCCGGTCTTGGTGGGCAAGGATTCCGCATAAAGCACCTGCCGGATGCGCACCTGTACCCCACGGGCAATGGGCGTGCCGCCCCGCTCAAAATGGCCCCGGTACACGGTAGCGCGGAAGGGGCGGGGCTGGCGCAGCATCTCGGGCAGCACGAAGGACTCGGGCTCCAGAGTATACACCTCCTCGGCCGGAAACTGCCTTTTACTGGCCTGTAGCGCCGCCTGGGTAGAGTCGCTCAGCTCCAGCTCCAGAAGAACCTGGTAGTTGTGGGGGCTGTGAAACATGGGCAGGTGCGACGCATACACGCGCTGCCACCCAAAGAGAAGCATGCCGTGGGTGCTGGGCCGGTCGGCCGTTACGGCCCGGGCTGAGGAAGGCGAGTGTTGAGCTACGGCGGGCGGGCCGAAAGCAAGCAGCAGCGCACCCGCTACGGCGCGCGGCAGGACCCACGAAGGGGAAAAAAGCATGTGTCGGAAAGAACAGCTTGGGATTGCCAATATGCGGCACCGGGGCAAAGATACGGTCCCAGCGCATTCAGGCCCGAAATCGGAGTGACGCTAGCCCGAGAAAAATAACTCAGGAAACAATAAAGGCGGGTTAGCTCGTCAGAAGGCCCTTTCTTGCCGGCTATATTCAAACCTTGCTATGAAGTTTCCTTCCCTGCAACACGTGGTTGCTGAAGCGGCCCGGGTAATTCGCCGCTTTCCGCTCACGCTGCTGTGCGCCCTGGTGCTCTGCGTGGTGCTTATCTATATTAACCATCTCAACAGCGTGGAGGAGCGGGATATTAGCTGGCTGTTTCCGGTTATGTCTACTGCCCTGCTAGGCCTTACACTGACGCTCAGCGCATCCCTAGCGTCCGAGCGCTACCACTGGTCGGGCTTGAAGCGGCTGGCGGCTTTGGCAGGCACCATTGCCTTGCTGGGGCTGTGGTATGCCGTCTGCCCCGCCCAGGCCAACCTGGTGTGGGGACTGCGGCTATTTGTGCTGTTGGTGGCTCAGCACCTACTCGTTGCGGTGGTGCCCTACCTGCCCGAGCTGCGCCGAAAGGCCGATACGCCCAGCTTCTGGCGCTACAACGAAACCCTGTTTCTGCGCATTCTGACGGCCGGGCTGTACTCGGGCGTACTATATGCCGGGTGTGCTTTGGCGCTGGTGGCGGTAAAGAATCTGTTCGAAGTCCACCTGTCCAATAACATCTACAGTTACTTGTTTACGGTGCTGGCGACGGTATTTAATACCTGGTTTTTTCTGGCCGGCGTGCCCGCCGACTTTGCCGAGCTGGAGCAGGAAGCGCCCTATCCCAAGGGCCTGAAGGTCTTTACCCAATTTGTGTTGCTGCCGCTGGTGCTGCTGTATCTGGGCATTCTGTACGCCTACCTGGGCCGGATTCTGGTGCGGTGGGAGTTACCCGAAGGCTGGGTTTCCCTGCTGATTCTGGCCTTTTCAGTGGCCGGTATTTTTGCCCTGCTGCTTATTCATCCTATCCGGGAGCAGGCCGGCAACGCCTGGATTCGCACGTTTGCCCGGTGGTTTTACCTGGCGCTGCTGCCCTTGCTGGGCCTGCTGGTTGTGGCCATCGACACCCGCATCGGAGCTTACGGCATTACCGAGGAGCGGTATTACGTGCTGGTGCTGGCCTTGTGGCTGGCGGGCATCCTGGCCTACTCGCTGGTGCGGCAGGGCCGGGGCATCATCTGGATTCCGGCCTCCCTGGCCGTGGTAGCCCTGCTGACCGTAGCCGGCCCCTGGGGGGCCTTTGCCGTGGCCGAGCGGAGTCAGCTGCGGGAGTTAAAGCAGATGGCAGCGCAGTATCGGCTGTTGCAGAATGGTAAGCTGGATAATGCCGGGTGGCGGCAAACCGATATTCCCCTGGCGGCCCGCAAGCGGATTACCTCCATCTTCGAGTTCTTTAATAACCGAAGCGCGGTAAACCGGCTGCAGCCTTTATTCACTGCCTCCCTGCAGCTTCCCGACTCCTTGAGGAACAAGGCCGAGTGGGTGCAGAAGGACGAGCAGATGGATCGGCTCTTTGCCGTTAGCCGCATTACCCGCGCTGATAAGTACGAGAGTGAGGACGAGGATTTGGGTAAAGTGGCCGAGTTTCAGCGCGAGGAGCAGGAAGTAGAGGCCTTGGGCGGCGGCCGGTATTATATCAGCACCGTGCAGCTTTACATGTACCGCACGCAGGGTGATGATACGCTCGTGACCTTTCGTGGGCCCGAGGGGCACTTTCAGCTGCGTAGCACCCACGATGGCCGGCAGATTGTGCTGGAGCAAGAGGCCCCTGGGCGCTGGGAGCAGTTGCTGGTCCTGGAACCCGGCGCCTTAGCTGATTCCCTGACTGAGCACGTGGCCAAAAAGCAGGAGGACACCGTAATCCTGCCGGGCACTCAGCTTACGTTGGCCGCCACAGGGCGCAAGGCTACTCTTTCCCTGTATCTGCACCGGCTGGCCCGGCGGGAAAAGCAGCACAAGGTAAGTTACGACTATGGTGGCAGCGCCCTGCTGGAACTGAAAAAGTAACCGGCGCCGGATAGCTTTCCTAGTAACCGAACGGCTGGCAGCACCTGGCCAGGTAGTTTAGCTGCCGTACAGCAGCATTCCTAGCAGCCGGTTCACCAAAAACAGCGTGCTACCCAGCAGCAACCCGAGCAGTACCCAGCGCAGGGCGTAGCTTATCGGTGATGTTCCGGCCGGCCGCTGCAAACCCGGCCACGCCATCCACAAACTCACTAAAGCAACCAGCAGGGCAACAAACAGCATAGGCGTCGGACTAGAAGGAGAAGCACAAAAGTAAGCGGGCAGCCAGAATTACGAATGCAACGGCGCTATAAGCAAAAAGGCTGCTCCGGAAATCCGAAGCAGCCTTTTTCTATAAATGAAGCGTCCATATAATCCGACTAATCGGAAAAAGTCGCCGGAAACGAAGCTCAGATTACTCCCACTCAATCGTTGCTGGCGGCTTGGAGCTGATGTCGTACACCACGCGGTTGATGCCGCGCACCTGGTTGATGATTTTGTTGGAAACGTAAGCAAGGAAGTCGTAGGGGAGGTGGGCCCAGTCGGCCGTCATGCCGTCTACGCTGGTCACCGCGCGCAGGGCTACTACCTGCTCGTAGGTCCGCTCGTCGCCCATCACGCCTACACTCTGAATCGGGAGCAGCATCACACCCGCCTGCCATACCTGCTCATACAGGCCAAACTCGCGCAGGCCGTTGATAAAAATATCGTCGGCCCGCTGCAGCAAGTCCACTTTGTGCGGAGTTACGTCGCCCAGAATCCGGATGCCCAGGCCGGGACCCGGGAAAGGGTGGCGGTGCAGAATGTTGTGGGGCAGTTCCAGCGCGTCGCCCACCTGCCGCACCTCGTCCTTGAACAAGGCCCGCAGCGGCTCCACGATTTTCAGGTTCATCTTCTCCGGCAAACCGCCCACGTTGTGGTGGCTCTTGATGGTCACGGCCGGCCCTTTCACCGACACCGACTCAATTACGTCCGGATAAATCGTGCCCTGGGCCAGCCACCGGGCGCCCTCCACTTTCTGGGCTTCCTGGTCGAAGATTTCCACGAAGGTGCGGCCAATAGCCTTGCGCTTGCCCTCCGGGTCGGAAATACCGGCCAGGGCCGCGTAGAACTCCTGCGACGCATCCACGCCGCGCACGTTCAGCCCCAGGTCCTTATACGAGTGCAGCACGCTCTCAAACTCATCTTTGCGCAGCAGCCCGTTATTCACGAAAATGCCGTGCAAACGCGGCCCGATGGCCCGGTGCAGCAGCAGGGCCGCTACCGAGGAGTCGACGCCGCCCGACAGGCCCAGAATCACTTTGTCGTCGGGGCCAATGGTGTTTTGCAGGGCCAGCACCATGCTGTCGACGAAGTGCTCGGGCGTCCAGCTTTGGTCGCAGCCGCAGATATCCACCACGAAGTTGCGCATCAGCAGCTTGCCTTCCGTGGAGTGCGTTACCTCGGGGTGAAACTGGATGCCGTACGTTGGCTGGCCCAGCACGTGGTAGGCCGCCACGTCGACTTCCGGGGTGCTGGCAATGATTTCGAAGCCGGCGGGCAGGGTTTTAATTGTGTCGCCGTGCGACATCCACACCTGGGAGCCGCTGGTCAGCTCCCGCATCAGCGGGTTGGTCGCATCGAGGTGGCTGAGGCGGGCCCGGCCGTACTCGCGGATGGTGGCGGGCAGCACGTCGCCGCCGTTCTGGCTGGCCAGCAGCTGGGCGCCGTAGCATACGCCCAGCACCGGCACCTTGCCCAGGTAGCGGCTCAGGTCGGGGTTGGGAGCTTCCGGGTCGCGCACCGAGCAGGGCGAGCCGGAAAGCACAACGCCCCGGATATCCTCAGTGAGGTCCGGGGCGTGCGTAAACGGATGAATCTCGCAGTAAACGTTCAATTCCCGAATGCGTCGGGCAATGAGCTGCGTGTACTGGGAGCCGAAATCGAGAATTAAAATCTGTTGAGGCATGGGCAAAGGTACTAACCGCCGCCCCGCAAGCAAAACGCCGGGCATTATCATTTCACCAGGCGCTTAACATAGCCAGCCGCCCGAATTCATGTCACAAATCATGGGTTTTAGTGCCCGCAAAGTTGCCGGAGCTTCCCGAATGGAGGTTTAAAATAGGTTTTTTACTATATCATAACCGGATAGTCAACATCACAGTAGCCAGTAGTTTAGCCTTTCCTGCTGGCCCGTTTGGGTACATCTTTGAGCAGATTTTCGGTTCTAAAAGCTGCTCCCATGTTCCACACTCTCCGCGTATTTGGCCTTTGCTGCCTGCTGGGTTCCCCTTTTTCGGCCCTTTCCCAGACAACAACCAACCCCAACGCTTCGCTGATTGCGGCCCAGGTAGAAAAGAAGGCCGCCCCAAGCCCGGCCCCCGAAACCAAGGCAACCCCGAAACCATCTGTCACAACTACGGCCGAGTCGGATGCAGCTACAGCTGATGAGCCAGCCGTGGAGTCGACCACCGCGCCGGCCGCCGAAATGGCTACGCTCACGGGCCGGGTGCTGGACGAAGAAAAAAAGCCGCTGGCCGGCGTTGTCGTGTTCATCAAGGATGCCGGGGCCTTTGCCAGCACCGATGCTAAGGGTGAATACCGCCTGGACGCTCCAGCCGGGGTGAACACGCTTACTTTTAGCTACGCCGGCTACGAAGACCAACAGCTGAAAACCAGCAATTTTCTGCCCGCCAGCGTACAGCTGCTGCCCGCCGCCAACCGGAAGAAGTTGGCCAAAAGCAGCCGGCGCTAAGCTCCCGGCGGCCAGTTCCGCCTTCTGATTTTACAGCTACCAAGCCCGCAGTTATACCAGCTGCGGGCTTTTTCACGTTCAAGCCTTGCCCGCAAGGCCCGAATTTTATCTGTTGACTAGACGGATAATTTTTTTTAGCTCCCGTATAACAGCGTCATTCACCCGATATATCGTTCGGGAGAAGCGCAGTTTTTATTCTACCCCCCAATCTGCATGAAATACTTGCTCCGCTCTGTTTGCAGCTTCGCCTGCGTTGCTTTTCCCTTCGTAGTAGCGGCCCAGTCGGCCCCCAAAACCACCCCGGCCCGCCCCCGGCCGAGTACCGAGCAGGTCGCCGTAGCGGCCCCAGCCCCCAGTACCGCGGATGTGCTTAAAAAGCCTGCTGTACCCGCCAAAAATGCGGTGAAAGTGCTGACCGGCTTCGTGCTCAATGAGGAAGGGGAGCCCCTGGCCGGCGCCACGGTGATGTCCGAGAAAGGTGAAATCATTACTACCAATTCCGACGGGCAGTTCATGATTCAGTCGACGGCTGCCACGCCGGTGCTGCGCGTCAGCTACGCGGGCTACCAGGAGATGCAGATGCCCATTAACACACTGCACCCAACCACCTTCCGCCTCGACCCGATTGAGAATTACCAGAAGCAGCTCAAGAAGCAAAGCAAGGCTGCTACCAAGGCCTGGAAGCACTAAGCAGAGCTACTTCAAAAAATAAACGTCCTGATTATCTGGTACAAATGGTGTTAAGGCAAAAATCTTGACGCCATTTGTGCTTTCTGCAAATAAGCCGCGTATATTTGCAGCGGCGAGTCAGAACGACCAGCTCCTGCTGAACTCCCCCAGGACCGGAAGGTAGCAAGGGTAAGCGGTTGAGCGGTGCGATTTTGGCTCGCTATTTTTTTGTCCTGTCCCCAACGCTTCCGCGTAGCCGCATTTGCCGGCAAACGGTTAGCTTTGGGGCATTCTTTTTTAACCCAATTCCCGCATGAAATTCTTCATTGACACCGCCAACCTCAAGGATATCCAGGAAGCCGTAGACCTCGGCGTACTCGACGGCGTGACGACCAATCCGTCCTTGATGGCCAAAGAGGGCATCAAAGGCACCGACAACGTAATGGCCCACTACAAGCAGATCTGCGAAATCGTAGATGGCGACGTATCGGCCGAGGTGATTGCCGTGGACTTTGAGGAAATGGTGCGGGAAGGGGAGATGCTGGCCGATCTGCATCCCAATATCGTGGTGAAGGTGCCCATGACCCGCGACGGGGTGAAGGCCATTAAGTACTTCTCCGAAAAAGGCATCAAGACCAACTGCACCCTGATTTTCTCGGCCGGTCAGGCCCTGCTGGCCGCTAAGGCCGGTGCTACCTACGTGTCGCCCTTCGTGGGCCGCCTCGATGATATCGGGCACGACGGCCTGCTACTGGTGCAGCAAATCGTGGACATCTTCAGCAACTACGGCTACCCCACCCAGGTGCTGGCCGCCTCCGTGCGCCACGTACCCCACCTGATTCAGTGCGCCGAAATGGGCGCCGATGTGGTGACTTGCCCCTTGAACGTAATTACTGGTCTGCTTAAGCACCCGCTTACCGACGCCGGCCTGGCCACTTTCCTGGCCGACCACAAGAAGGTAAATTCGTAATAATGTGCTAGTGTGATTGAATGTGAGAAATGTGGTAAATGAGTTGTAGGATATCATTTTCACATTTCTCACATTTTTACATTTTCCATATCAGCACACTGAACCGATGTATATCATCAAAGTAAAGGGCAAGGCCAAAATTCCGGATTACATCCAGCTGCGCGACGAGAACTTTGTGCTCATTGCCTACTTCCGGGCCGACCGGCCGCTCAAGGACCTGCACCGCTACGGGCTGGAAGGCAAGGAAGACGCGCTGGCAGCCGTCATTGAGGGCCTGTCGTTTGGTAAATTGCAGAAGCTGGAGCTGGCGTAAGGAAGGCTGCCGTTTCGCCAACCGTTCAATTTGTAGCTGTTTTTGAGTCTTAAGCTCGCCTTTCCAAGTTTCCCGACCGAATGCCCACTTCCTCCACGCCGGTAATTGAGCTCCACGACGTGTACGTGATGCAGGATGTCAACACGATTCTGCAGAAAGTCTCTTTTACGCTCGACAAGGGCGAGTTTGCCTATCTGGTGGGGCGCACCGGCTCGGGTAAAAGCTCCCTGCTCAAAACCCTCTACGCCGACCTGCCCATGGGTGGGGGCGCTGGGGCCGTGGCTGGTTTTGGCCTGCAGAAGCTGGGGGCCGACAAGGTGCCGTTTCTGCGCCGCAAGCTGGGCATCATCTTCCAGGATTTCCAGCTGCTGTTCGACCGCACGGTGGCTGAAAACCTATTATTTGTATTGAAAGCCACTGGCTGGAGCGGCAAGGCCAAGATTCAACAGCGCATTTCTGAGGTGCTGATGCGGGTGGGCCTGGCTGGATCGGCCAGCAAAATGCCCCACCAGCTTTCCGGCGGTGAGCAGCAGCGCGTGGTTATTGCCCGGGCTCTGCTTAATGAGCCAGTGTTGCTGCTGGCCGATGAGCCCACCGGCAACCTCGACCCCGACGTGGCCGACAGCATCATGCGGCTGTTCGTGGAAATCAACAACGCCGGCACGGCCGTGCTCATGGCTACCCACAACTACCAGATTATCCGGCAGTATCCCAAGCGGATTCTGAAGTGCGAGAACGGGCAGCTGCTCGACTCGACCCGCGTAGCCGTGACTTTGCCCGAGTAACGCATGCCTGAGTCCGGTCTTTCGGTGCTGATTCCGGTGTACAACCGCAACGTAACCACGCTGGTATGCACGTTGCTGGAACAGCTGCCCGACTGGGGCGGCCCCGTCGAAATCGTGTGCCTGGACGATGCCTCCGCCCCGGAGTTTCAGGAGCTCAACCGGCTACTGGCCGTATGGCCCGCCGTACGCTACCAGGAGTTGCCCCGCAACGTAGGCCGCTCGGCTATTCGTAACCAGCTGGCCGCTGCCGCCCGCTTTCCCTGGCTGCTTTTGCTCGACAACGACAGTCTGCTGCCCGACGACCAGTTTGTGGCCCGCTACGCCCAGGCCCGCGCGTTGGCTCCCGTTCTGATTGGGGCACCACCTACGACCCGCTGCCGCCCGCTGAGCCCGAGCTGCGGCTGCGCTGGCACTACGGCCATAACCGCGAAGCCCGCCCGGCCCGGCGGCGCCAGCAAGAGCCCTACGGACAGCTTACGCTGAACAACATGCTGATTCAGGCCTCCGTGTTTCGTCAGTTTGGGCTCGATGAAAACCTGACCCGCTACGGGCACGAAGACACCAAGTTTGGCTGGCTGCTGCGCCAGGCTCAAGTGCCGGTGCGCCACCTCGACAACCCCGTGCTGCACGATGGGCTGGAGCCGGCAGCCGTGTTTCTGGAGAAAAGTCACCAGGCCGTCCGCAACTTGGCTTTGCTCTACCGGCACGAGCAACTGGGGGCCGAAACTCGCCTGATGCGCCTGGCTTTGCAGGTGTGCCGCACCGGGCTGAGCAAATTCGTGCAGACCTCGTTGCGCCTGCTGCTCCCCGCGCTGCGCCGTAACCTGCTCTCGGAAAGCCCCAATCTGCGTCAATTTGATTTGCTCAAACTGTACTGGCTGCTGCAGGAGCTAAGCCAGCCCCTGGAACGCGAAAAAGCCCGACTGTAGCAACAGCCGGGCTTTTTTCACTAGAGGTAAGGCCGCTTAGTCGTTGTCGGTGTTCTTTACTTCCGACTTCACTTCCTTGTAACCTTCCTTGGTTTTCTCGCCAACTTTCTTGGCGGCGTTGCCAATCTTCTGACCTACGCTTTTGCCCGCGTCTTTCACGTCTGCAGCGGTGTTGGCGGCTGCGGTGCCCACAGCCTGCCGCTCGTCGCGGGTTTCGGCTGATACCTCATTGGCCTCACCGCGTACGGCATCAGCACCCTGGGCTACGCGGGCTTCAGTTTTGTCATACGACTTGAAGGCCGCATACTTGGCTTTTTCCTTGGCAATTTCGGCCCGGTCGGCGGTGCTCACCTCATTCTTGATCTGGTCATACCGGTCGTCGAGGGCTTTCCAGTCGGCATTCACAGTGCGCCAGTCTTCAATGCCGTACCGGTCTTCGTTTTGCTTGATCTGGGCCGTGAAGGCCTCGTATGTGCCGCGGATGTTGGCGGCCGTCAGCCCACCGTACTTGCCAGCGGCCGACTCATACAGGCGGGTGGTAGTGCCGCCCGTGCTGGTACCGGCCACTGCGTTGGGGCGGTTTTTCCAGGCCATGTCGCGCTTGTCGTAGGCGGTGGTGTAGCGGGTGCGCAGCTGCTCGATTTCCTGACGGCGGGTGTCGTCGTACTGGTCGGCGTACTTGTCGACGGCCGCTACTTTGGCGTCGAATTCGCTTTTCATTTCCGTCGTTTCGCGCTCATAGTCCGCCTCGGCCTTGTCGCCTACGTTGTCGGCCTGGGTTTCGGCGGTGCTCACGAAGGTTTTGAAATCCTCGTAGGCCTGGTCGCTTTCCTGGCCCACCTCTTTTTTATCGGCCTGCGAGCAGCTGGTCTGGGTGAAGGTGGCGCCGCCGAGCAACAGCAGTGTGGCCAGCGCATGTATGGATAAGTGCTTCTTAAACATGGTGTGAACGGTTGGTGGGGAAGGAGTATATAGAGGGCTGTTAATACAGCCGCTTGGCCCGCTTAACGCAAGCTCTTCGGCTCGGGTTGCGCAGTGGCCCTTTCCGGGTGGTTGAGCGGCGCGCCATATCTTTGGCATAAATCCGTCTGACCTTCCGCCCTTGCCTACGACTCCTGTTTCCGCCCTGCCCATCCATTTGTTGGATCTGGCTGCCCAACATGCCCCCATTCAGTCCGAAATAAACGCTGCCCTGCAGGAGGTGCTCAGTCAGGCCGCCTTTATTCAGGGGCCGGCCGTAGGCGAGTTTGCCCGGGAACTCGGCACTTACCTCGATGAGGCCCACGTAATTCCCTGCGGCAACGGCACCGATGCGCTGCAGCTGGCCCTGATGAGCCTCGGGCTGCCAGCCGGAGCCGAGGTCATCGTGCCGGCCTTTACCTATGTGGCCACGATGGAAGCCGTGGCCATTCTGGGGCTGCGGCCCGTGTGCGTCGAGGTGCTGCCCGACACCTTCGGCCTGGACCCGGCGGCCGTGGCGGCGGCCATTACCCCGCGCACCGGGGCCATTATTGCGGTGCACCTGTTTGGGCAGTGCGCCGACCTCACGTCCCTGACCGAGCTGGCCCGGCAGCACCGCTTGGCGTTGATTGAAGACAACGCCCAGGCCATCGGGGCCACCTGGCAACTTGCCCAAGGGCCGGCAGTGTTTGCCGGCACGGTGGGCGAGGTGGGCACAACCTCATTTTTTCCGTCCAAAAACCTGGGCGCGCTCGGCGACGGGGGCGCCCTCTTTACCCGTGACGAAGCCCGGGCTACGTATTTGCGGCAGCTGGCCAACCACGGACAAACCCGCAAGTACTACCACGAGCACGTCGGCCTCAATTCCCGCCTCGATACCCTACAGGCCGCCGTGCTGCGCGTGAAACTGCGCCACCTGCCCACCTGGACGGCCGCCCGCCAGCAGGTGGCAGCCTTGTATGATGACGCCCTGAGCGGGCTTTCAGGGTTGCAAATCCCGGTGCGCGACGCCCGCAGCACCCACGTTTTTCACCAGTACACCGTCACGGTAGAACCCGGCCGGCGCGACGCCCTGCAGGAGTTTCTGCGGGAGCGGGGTATTCCCAGCGTGGTTTATTACCCGGTGCCCACTCATCTGCAGCCCGCCTACCAGTATCTGGGCTACCAGCCCGGGCAGTTTCCGGTGGCCGAGCAGCTCTGCCGCACCGTCCTGTCCCTGCCGATTCATCCCACTCTGCCCCGGGAGCAGCAGCATTATATTATAGGAGCTATAAAGGAGTATTTCGGCGCCGGAGCGCAGTAGGCTGCTTCCGCCAGTGCTGGTTAGGCGAAGCGCCGAAAACTGCCCACGCTTTCCTCTCCTTTACTCTACGGCTACTACTGCGCCCGGCGAATACATCAGGGCAATGGGAGCGGGGGCCGAAACAGGGGCCGCGCTCCGGTGGCTGAAGTAGTAAGCTCCCCCAAAGCACACGAGGGCTAACAGCAGAAATTGGAGCAGGGCCAAGGCTTGACGAATAGGCATAGCGCCGGAAAGTTGACAGTGGGAAATTGGGATGGGCAAAAGGCCTTGCCCAACCAGTATTCAAACTTACCCCACCCGCAAAACCGAAACCCTGGATTTGTCTGAACTGACCTGGTTGCTGCGTGAAAGCTGGTTTTTACTTGGTAAATGTCCGTGGGTCAGTGTAACGCCAGTCCGAATGAGGAAACAACAATTCCACCTGTAGCGCGGTCTTTTGCGGTCCGGATACTAAGCTGCGCGGCCGATATTCGTTAGTTTTGCCCGCCTGCTGGCCCTGTATTCTTCGCAAATCCTCGTCCGTTGCCTGATTCCTTACCCGCCGTTCGTTTTGCCATCTGCGGCGTGGGCCACATCGGCCGCCGCCACGCCACCTTCGTACACGGTCACCCCGCCGCCCGGCTCACCGCCCTTATCGACGTGCGCCCCGACCAGGCCGGACCGTTGGCCGCCGAGTTTCCCGGCGTTCCGTTTTTTTCTTCTCTGGAAGACTACCTCGCCCACGGCCCCGCTGCCGATGTGCTGACTGTGGCGACTCCCAACCACCTGCACGCGCCCCAGGCCATTGCCGGCCTGCGCCACGGCCTGCACGTAGTCATCGAAAAGCCCATTGCCCTGCGTAAAGCCGACGCCGAGGACATTGTTCATACCGCCCTGCACACGGGCCGACTGGTCTTTGGGGTCATGCAAAACCGGTATTCGCCCCCGGCGTCGTGGCTCAAGCAAGTCTACGAGCAGGGCCGCCTGGGGCAGATTTACCTGGTGCAGATCAACTGCTTCTGGAACCGCGACGCGCGGTATTACAAGGCTGGCGGCTGGAAGGGCACCCAAGCCCAGGATGGCGGCACGCTCTTCACGCAGTTCAGTCACTTCGTCGACCTACTCTACTGGGTTTTTGGCGACATTACCAATATTTCGGCCCGCTTCCGCGACTTCAACCACCAAGGAATCACCGAGTTTGAAGACAGCGGCCTGGTTACCTTCGACCTGCTGCGCGGTGGCAGTGGCACGCTGCAGTACAGCACCGCCGTCTGGGACCGAAACCTGGAAAGCAGCCTCACGGTAGTGGCCGAGCACGGTAGCCTGCGCATCGGTGGGCAGTACATGGACAAAGTAGAGTACTGCCACCTGCGCGACTACCAACTGCCCGAGCTGCCGCCCACCAACCCCGCCAACGACTATGGTCCCTACCAGGGCAGCGCGGCCAACCACGTTCAGGTTATCGAAAACGTGGTGGATACCGTGCAAAAGCGCAGCTTTGCTACGACCAACGCCTTGGAAGGCCTGAAGGTGGTGGAGATTATCGAGCGAATCTACAGCTTGAAGTAGCCGCCCCGGGAAGTTTGGCTACACCGTAAAAATCCGGGTGAACAAAGAAGCGCAGCGCCGTGGTCAAACCTAACTGCTCAAGAAAATCAGCCGGGTTCCTGGACCGCCTCTAAAAGGCAAGAGCGCCTGACTGGTCAGCAGTCAGGCGCTCTTGCCTTTTGTATTACCAGAAGAAAACCGCGGGCTACTTGGCCACTCGCAGGTTGATCCAGTCCAGAATAGTTTGCTGTACCAAGGGCGAAAGTACGGGCTTAGGCTCCCCGCCCATCAGGGGCCATTCTGTTGCCGGGGGTTGAAACTGGTGGTTGATACCCGACAAACGACGAGTTTCAACCAACTTGTTGCCCTTGCTTTTCAGTCCTCTTTCCAGCAACGACATGTTGTTGATGCTTACCTGGTTGTCGTCCGTGCCGTGAACGAGCAACACCGGGCTTTTTACCTTGCCCAGCTCCAATTGCGGATCAAAGCTGAGGTAGGAACGGTACCAGCGGCTGGTCAGCACGTTTGTGCGGGCCTGTATTTGGGAGGCATCCAGGCCAGGGTTGGACTGCGCCAGCATGTTGGCGACAATGGGCTGCGCCTGGGCGTTGTCGGTAGTTTGCCGGATAACGTCCACAATAGCCCGTTGCTGTTTGGAAATTGTTTCCTGCAGCTTCTTGTCCTCGTCCCGCTTGCGCATGTTGTGCTGAATCTGCAGGGTTTGGATCTGGGCTGCGTTGGCACCTTTGGCCCGGAGCTGCTTTATTTTCTGGTCGAGCAGCCACTGATCCAACAATTGCTTTTTGATCAGGGCCGCCTGGGCCGTATCAGCTTCCCCAGCTTTCAAAAAGCCCGCGGCCTGTTGGCTGAGCGTCTCATTACCAGCTACACCCGAAGCGGCCATTGTCACTACGAAGGCTGGGGGCAGGGGCTGAGCTGCGGCCAGCAGGGCTACGTTGCCCCCTCACCGTGCCCAATCAGGCCCAGTTTACCAAAATCAATCAGCGGCTTGGTCCGCAGGTAGTTTAAGCTGATCTGCGCGTCCCGCACCAGATCGGCGGTGGTAGCCGTAGTGAACTCCCCTCCCGACTGGCCCACGCCCCGGTCGTCGAGGCGGAGTACGGCAATGCCGTGGCGGGCCAGAAAGTCGGCCAGGGCACCAAACATTTTAAACTCGCCCTGCGTCGCGTCGCGGTCCTGGGGACCCATGTCGCTGAGCAGCACCACCCCGGGGAAGGGACCCTCGCCGGGTGGCACGCTGAGCGTACCGCTCAGGCGAATGTTGTCCTGCGGATTGGAAAACGAAACTTCTTCCACCCGGTAGGGAGGGGGAAACTTAAAGTTCTTGGACGGCCCCGATTTGGCCGAAAAAGCCAGCGTGAGGGGGGTCTGGTAGGTTTGGAGCTTCCAAAGGCCCACCAGCTGCTTGCCATCGGCCGAGCGCAGGCTGGTGAAGCGGCACCCCAGCTCCTCGGAGCTAAACAGCAGGGTATCGGCGCGCTGCTCTACATTCAGAATAGCGTGGCTGATGCGCTGAGCCGGCACATCGAGCACGGCAAAATACCCGCCACCGGCCAGGTCCGTGACCGTAATAACAACTGGCAAGCTGCCACCTGGAACAGGTAGTTCGCCTTTCCACTGCCCATCCAGGGCAATTTTGACGGCCGGGGCCGCCGGCGTTGCAGTTGCCGGGGCTGCCGGAGTAGCGGGCTGGGCTGGCACCGGAGCCGGCGTTGGGGGTTGATCCTGAGCGTTAGCTCCGACGGAAAGAACGAGCAGAAGTAGCCAGCTCCACAGCAAGCCGGCAAGTTTATTCTTCATGTAAAAGAAGTATGCAGAGACCATACGCCCACAAATGAGGCAGAGCTCTGGTGACAATAGGAATAGCAGGCAGAGCGAAGCAATGAGAATCAAACAGGCTGACCTACTGACCTATAGGGCTATACCTGTGAAATATAGCCGCAAAAGTAGTGTATTTAACTCAGTTTATCACCTCGGCAGCAGAACTCGGTCAATGATATGCACTACACCATTGGTGCACAGGATGTCGGGAATGGTCATGGCGGCGCTGGAAGTGCCATTGCCTTCCCCCGCATGGGCAGCAAACCGTTGTTAAAGTCGCCAAAAAACAGGCTGCCACCGCCCAGGGTGGGAAGGCTGGTATTGGCGGGCAACTCAGAGGTAAACTGGGTGAGTTTGCCAGCCTGGGTGCCTAGCACCACATGGTTGAGCAGCACCTGGGTCAGGGTAGCCTTGGCATTGGGCAGCTTCTCGAGGTCCTTGGGCTCGTTGAGCGTAATGCCAAACTGCTTATACAGGTCCTTGAAAGCTTGGTCGTTGGGGGCAAATACCGTCAGCTGCGGGCTGCCTTCCGACAAGGCCCCGGCCAGGCCGCAATACACTACGGCGTACACTAAGTACTGCAGATCAGGCTTGACAAACACCTTAGATGTACTCACGGCCACGGCCGACTGCACCACGTCGGCGCCGGTAGCCAGCAGTACCTTGTCGATTACGTGGACCGTGCCGTTGGAGGCTTTTACATCGGTGGCCAGAATGCGGGAGCCGTTGACGTAGCGGGTATTGTCGCGAGTTACAATGCGGCGCACCGGCCCTAGGGCCGAGGCCGAGGAAGTACCCGCCTGCAGCGTGCTGCCCGCCAGCGTGCCGCCCGTAACGTGATAGAGCAAGGTGCTGGTCAGAAAGCTGGTTTGCAGGGCTTGCAAGTCGGTGTCCTGGCGCAAACCCAGGCGGGCAAAGGCCGCATTGTTGGGCGCAAAGACGGTGTAGTTGCCCTGCGGGTCGCTCGGGTTTTTGTTGGATAGCACCTCGACCACGCCCCGCGAATGGCGGCGTCTTCCAGTACGCTAAGGTCGTCGTTGGCTACGGCCAGGCCGGCAATAGAAGGGTCGGCTTCGGTGTTTTTGGCGCAGCCGGCCAGCAGAAGGGTGCTCAGCGAAAGAGCCCCCAGCAATACGCGTACAGATTGAAGCATAAGCAACAGGTGTAGAGGAGAAATGAAAAGAGTTGGCAGCAAGAGAAGCGGCATACAAACGAGCCAGCTCGACGGGTGGATTTCTGCTGTCCGAAAACCTTAATGGAGAAATTTTCACCTGAGAAAACCGCCTGATTAGCTGTCCCGTAGGTGTGGCGCCTTCGGGAGCTGAACAATAACCGGGTGGTAGTCGCCGGCCCAGCATCAGCGGCCAGGTGTCCGACCTTTTTTTCTCCTTTTTCTGCCTCTATGCATAACTCGTACGCATTTTCATTTCTTCTCTGCACAGCCCTGCTGCTTGGTTCGGCGGGGGCAAGGTCCCAAAGCCTGGTCAGCGGGTTTATGTCCGGCAAAGGGCACGGCTCGGTGTCGTTTACCGGCACGGCCGAGCGTTACAAAAGCGTGTATCTGGTGCCCATAACGGTAGATGAGGTGCCCATTTTCCGGGAAATCCGGGTTTCGTCGGTGAGCGTGTACGCCAGCTACGGCATCAGCGACAAAATTGAAGCCATTGTCAGCCTGCCCTATATTCACTCCGAAGGCCGAGGCAACGGGCAGGGCTACACCAACAGCCGCAGCGGCTTCCAGGACGTTTCGGGCCTGCTTAAGTTTAAGGGCTATTCCACCACCATCGGCTACAGCGTGCTGGATTTACTCGGCGTGGTGGGCGTCACGACGCCGGCTAGCAACTATCAGTCGAACAAGGGCTTAGAGTACATTATTGCCATCGGCAACCGGGCTACCAAGTTCAACGCCCTGGGAGTGGCCCACCTGAAGACGCCCTCGGGCGTGTTTTTCACGGGCCAGGCCGGCTACAGCCGGCGCACCAACCGGGTTCCGAATGCCTTTCTGGCCGATGCCAAAGTGGGCTACGCGGGCCTGAAGCTCTACGCCGAAGCCTGGGCCTCGTTTCAGCAGTCCAGCCGCAAGGGTACCGATATTCTACAGCCCGGCTTCGATTTGTACTTCCCCGCTACCCGCGTCAACTTCACCCGCATCGGGGCCAGCGTATTCCGGCCCCTGACCAAGGGCGTGGGCGTGGTGCTGGGGGCCAGCCAGTACGTGTCAGGCCGCAACCTGGGCAAGTCGACGGGCGTGTCGCTGGGAGTGTCATACAACTACTAGGCGCCTCGCCCGCTCACGCTGCATTGTTCTGCGCGGCGCAATCCTGCGCGCTTTTCTATCTTGGGCCATGAGTCCTTATGAAGAACTGGCCCGGCAGGAGCTGCGGGCGTGGCAGCAGCAGATGCAGCGTACTCCGTCGTACCTGAACCGCTTTGCCCGGCAGTTGCAGCGCCGGCTCAATAATCTGCTGCCCGAAAAGGTGCATCAGGCCATAACGGCGGCCATCCGGCAGATGGTAAGCGGCGTATTGCTGGGCTCCCGCTACACGACCCGCCGGCCCCTGCAGGAAGGCAGCCTGGAGGAACGTGAGGAGGCCGTGCGCGGCCACCTGAAGTACTACCGCACCACGGCCGCCGCCGAGGGCGCCGTAACCGGGGCCGGCGGCATCCTGCTGGGGCTGGCCGATTTTCCTCTGCTGCTGGGCATCAAGCTCAAGTTTCTGTTCGAGGTGGCGGCCCTCTACGGCTTCGATGCCCACGACTACACCGAGCGGCTGTATTTGCTGCACGTGTTTCAGCTGGCCTTTTCCTCCCAGCACAGCCGCAACGAGGTGTACCGCCGGGTGGCTGACTGGGACGCCTACCGCCAGACCCTACCCACCGACCCGCAGACCTTCGACTGGCGCACGTTTCAGCAGGAGTACCGCGACTATATCGACCTGGCCAAGCTGGCTCAGCTCGTGCCCGTCATTGGGGCGGCGGTGGGGGCCGTGGCCAACTACCGGCTCATGGACCAGCTTAGCGCCACGGCCATGAACTGCTACCGGCTGCGCTTGGGTCTGGCCGCGTCGTAACTGTGCCAGGCCACCGACTTGGCGGCTTCCCGCACCACGTTGGGACCTTTGCGGCGGTACTGGTAGAAAATTCCTGAGTCGAAGGCCGTCCAGAAGCAGGCTTTCTGCCCGCAGTATTTCAAGCCGTTATTCGCCCAGGTGTTGCAGGTATACAGGAAGCTGTAGGTGCGCTTGGCCTCATAAAATGCGTCGTGCTGCCCGTAGCTGTGGTTCTGAATGTGGAAGGGCCGGCCCTGGGCGTCGTAGTCGAAGCTGGCTTTGATGTACTCAATCAGGCGCTGGTACTCGGCCTGGCTGATGCGGATTTTTACGCAGCTTTCCGACTCCCGCATGGTCTGGTGGAAGGTAACGTGCATGGCCGAGGAGCTCAGATGGAACATGGCCTTGAAGGCGGTGCTGGGTTTGAGCTCGGCCCAGGTAGGCGTGTCCAGGTAAAAGCCCTTGTCGCCCCAGCCGAAGCCCACGTACTGGGCCGAGGCGTCGCGGGCCGGCGTGTTTTCGAAGGGCACCAGCGTGGTCCAGTCGATGTAGGCGGTGCGCACCGGCGTCACGATATCGGTGTGCACGCCGTTGGAGAGGATGTAGATATCCACGTCCTCGGTGCGGTCGGCGTCCTGGGTGTTGACCGGAATGCGGGACAAGGCAAAGGACGAGGCCACGTACAGGCCGGCAATGCCCACGAGGGAACCAAGGGTGTAGCCGGTAATTTTCAGGGCGGTTTTTACTCCTGGATGCATAGGGTGGAGGTGGGCCGGCAGCGGCTAAAGATGCTGAAGAAGCCGGGTTAGGTTGCTGGGGTGAGTTCTGCCGCCCGCAGCGGGGGGCAAAATGGTGGTGCTGGCACCTACTGCTTTTTCGGGCATTAGGTTAAGCTGCCGGACCTTTTTGCCCCGGCTAAGGTAATAGCCCGGTAAGCCCCGCGGGGGAATTTCGGCGCGGCGGTTGCAAATCCGGGCCGGGCTAGGCTACCTTTGCGCCATCAATTCTTTCTGCCCAAAGGATTGTTTTTATACAGAGGCGCTGAGAGACAGGCTCTTTGACGCGCCGGCAACCCCCGCAGCTTCGCGGAACGGTGCCAATTCCTGCCCATATAAAAACAAGTTGCCGTGGATTGCTTCCCTAGCCTGCCCGTTTTCGTTTCCGTTGCTACCGTGCCCGCGCCTCCCGTTGGGGCCCGGCACGCTGTAAGCGGGTGTTGTTGCTGTTGCTGAAGCACCGGGCGCTAGCCCCTGCGGCCCCCGTGCCGCCCGGCCCTCGTCTGGGCCGACCACCTCTTTCCTGACTTTCTCTTTTCCGGTTGCGGCCGGGCCCGGCGCCTTTGCGCGGGCCTCGCGCTGTTGCAGCAGCCAAGCTGCCGCAGCCGGAACCCTTTTCACTTCTGAGCGGGCCGCGGCGCGTTCCTATCCCTGGTTATGTTAAAAAAATCACTGGAGCTGCTTCGCTTGGAAGCAGCCGAAACGGGGGCCGGCACCCTGAAGCGCAGCCTGGGCGGCTTCAGCCTGGTAGCCATCGGCATCGGCGTTATCATCGGGGCGGGCTTGTTCTCGCTCACCGGCATTGCGGCGGCCAACAACGCCGGCCCGGCCGTAACCTTGTCTTTTCTGGTGGCGGCCGTGGGCTGCGCCTTCTCAGCCTTGTGCTACGCCGAGTTTGCCGCCATGGTGCCCGTGGCCGGCTCGGCCTACACGTATTCCTACGCCACTATGGGCGAGCTGTTTGCCTGGATTATTGGCTGGGATTTGATTCTGGAGTACTCGGTGGGGCCGCTGCGGTGGCCATCAGCTGGTCGCAGTATCTGGTCAAGGTGCTCGACAACTTCAACCTGCACATTCCGCCCCAGCTGGTAATGTCGCCCTTCGAAACGGCCAAGCTGGCCGACGGCGGCACCGTGTCGGGCCTCGTGAACGTACCGGCCATGCTTATCGTGCTGGCCATTACGGCCATCATCATCCGGGGCACCTCGGGCTCGGCCTGGTTTAATGCCCTGGTCGTGACGCTGAAGGTGGCCGTGGTGCTCGTGTTCATTGCCCTGGGCTGGCAATACATTGATCCGGCCAACTACCAGCCCTACATTCCGGAGAATACCGGCACGTTTGGCGAGTTTGGCTGGAGCGGCATCCTGCGCGGGGCCGGGGTGGTGTTTTTCGTTTTCATTGGCTTCGATATTGTGGCTACCATGGCCCAGGAAACCAAGAATCCGCAGCGCAACATGCCCATCGGCATCATCGGCTCCTTGCTGGTGTGCACCGTGCTCTTCATTCTCTTCGGCCACGTGCTGACGGGCGTAGCCAACTATAAGGAGTTCAAGGACAGTGCCGCGCCCGTAGCCATTGCCATTGAGAAAACGCCCTACGGCTGGCTTTCTTCGGCCATCATCATTGCCATTCTCATCGGCTACACCTCCGTTATCCTGGTGGATTTGATGGGGCAGAGCCGGGTGTTTTTCTCCATGTCCAAGGACGGGCTCCTGCCCAAGGTGTTTTCCGAAGTACACCCCGTATTCAGCACCCCGCACAAGTCTAACTTGCTGTTGGGGCCTTTATCAGTTTGTTTGCCGGCTTTGTGCCCATCTCGGTGGTCGGCGAAATGACTAGCATCGGCACCCTGCTGGCCTTCGTGATGGTGTGCCTGGGCGTGCTCATTATGCGCAAGAAGGAGCCCAACGCCCCCGCGGCTTCCGCACTCCTTGGGTGCCGGTAGTGCCCATACTCGGCATCCTTACCTGCCTGCTGATGATGATTTCGTTGCCCCTCGACACTTGGCTTCGTCTCTTCGTGTGGCTCGCCATCGGTCTGGCCATTTATTACGGCTACGGCAAGAAGCACAGCAAGCTGGGCCAGGAGCAGGTGGCTCAGTAACGTACTGCCCTAGCCATCAAAAGACCTCGGTCGGCATCCTACAGCACTGTATGATGCCGACCGAGGTCTGTTTTTTATGTCTGTTCACACGTGCGAGCAAGCTCCGAAAATGTAACGCGAAGTTTCACTTTGCGACGCGTTGAACAAAGTCTACCTGGCCATTTGCAACGACTTGCTAAGAGCAGCTTCACGTTACCAGTTTAGCGCCTGAGCAGCTTGCGCAGCAGGGGCTGGGCTTCGGGCACCAGGCCCAGTAAGAGCAGGATTCCGCCATAAAGCACTGTGAGCACCGTGCCCCGCATGAGCATGGTGAGGAACTTGGAAGGCAAGGTGGGCAGCAGCCACACCAGCAGGCCCGCGCCGGCGGCCACCAGCAGAATCACGGGGATGCGCCAGGTGAAGGGCTGCAGCCGGTAGCTGTACCATACAAACCAGGTGCGGGCCGTGTTGATGCCCACGATGGCAAAGAGCGTGGCCAAGGCCGAGCCCGTGATGCCCAGGGGTGGAATCAGCAGGCGGTTGAGGAGGATGGTGATGCCGGCCAGCGACAGGTTGAAAATCAAATCGAAGCGGTAGCGTGGGGAGGTCACCACGATCAGGCCGTTAACGCCCGTGATGCCGTCGTAGAGGCGGCCGGCCAGCAGCAGCAGCACGGCCGTGGTGCCGGTGGCGTACACCGGGTTTTTAATCAGAGAGTAAATAAAGTCCAGGTTGAGGCTGATGCCCAGGGCCAGGTAGCAGCCCAGGATGGTGTTGAGCCGGGTGGTGTCGCGGTAGAAGTCGGCCATCTTGCCCAGGTCCTGGTCTTTCCAGTACTGGGCCAGCAGGGGAAAGGCAATCTTGTTGAGCGAGCGGGCCGGGATGGTCAGGGCCGTGCTGATGTTGTAGGCAATGCCGTAGATGCCCGCTGCCGCCAGGCTGATCTGGGCGCTGACCATCCAGGAGTCGATAAAGCCCAGGATGCTGCCCGAAAGGCTGGAAAGCAACGCAAACGCGCCGAAGCGTACAATCTCGCTCAGCGGCCGCACTCCCAAGGCCGCTTTGGTCGGCCGCAGGTGCAGCTCCCCGATGTAGGCCAGGTAGACCGTCAGCAGCAGGGAAATAGCACCGTAGAGGCCGATATAGCCCAACACAAACTCATGAAACTGTAACAGGCCCTTACCATAGAGCAAGGCTAGGCCAGCAATAAGCACCCGCAGTACGATGTCCTGCAAAAAAGAGGAAAAGGCGGTGTGGTAGAGGCCCTTGAGGTAGGCATCCTGCAGGGAGTAGAGCAGGCTGAAAAGCGCCAGCAGCGTGGCCCAGGCGTACACGGGCTGCAGCATAGCGGCGTCGGTGGGCTCGTAGCAGGCCAGAATCAGGGGCTTGCCCAGCAGGAACAGGGCCGTGACCAGGGCAAAGCCCAGCAGGGGTATGCCTAGCAGAAAAGGTAGAAACCCGTGGTGGCCCGCTTCCCGGTTTCGGAAATAGGGAAAGAAGCGGATGCCGACGCTGGCAAACCCGAAAGCCGAGAACTGGGCATACACCGTGGCAATAGACACGAGCAGCGACGTAAGCCCCAACTGGGACGGGGCCAGCAGCCGGGGCAGCAGAAAGGCTGTGTTGACAAAGCCCAGGGCCAGCCCAAAGTACGATATAACCGTGTTGCGCAGCCCCTGCCGCTGAACGATACCCAAGTGGTGAAGTGGTGAAGTGGTGAAGTGGTGAGATGGTGAGGTGGTTAGGTGGTGAGCTACTAGTCAGTATGCGCCATTTGCGCAGTTTGAACAGCAAACTCACCACCTCACCATTTCACCATCTCACCGCAGATGTCCCGCCCGTCGAGGAAGGCGGCTTGGCGGCTGCGAAGGTACTCCATGATGGTGTGGAACTCGCGCGGACCGTTGTGGTGGTTGTCCGGGTCAAAGTTCTCGTTGTGCCAGAGCACGGTGCATACGCCCCCAAACTGCTCGATTTGCTCGAACATAGGCGTCAGGGCCGGCAGAATTTCGTCGGGAGCCAACTGCAGGTAGCTGGGGTGAAAGAGCGTGGCGTCCATCACGTTGAGCGGAATTTCGAGGAAGCGGTACTGGCGGCCCTGCCCGAAATCGAAAAGGTGAAAGGGCAGGCAGTAGGAGTTGCGGAAGCCGAAGTGCTCGGCGAAGCCCAGGGTGGTATCGTAGCGAAACAGCAGGGAGTCCAGAATTGTGGGCGTCATACGCGGCTCCCAGCTCAGGTAGTGAAACCGGATGCCCTTCACGTCGTGGCCGGTGCAGTGCTGTATGCGGTGTTCCTCTCGCTTGAGGTTGCCGCCGTGCGTGGCCCGCCCGATGCTGGCGTGCAGGCCCACTTCCGAGTCGCCGATGGCGGTGGCCAGCCGGGGCCAGAGCTTACTCACCTTATAATCGGCGTTGGGCGTGCCGTTGGCCCCGGGGCGGTGCTCGGGCAGAAAGAAGAACGTGCTTTTGGCCCCGTAAGAAGCTACCGTCTGTCGCACCTGGGCCAGGTTGTCCCAGGCGTCGGGCTTGGTCAGGTGCTGCCACGCCAGCTGGGCCGCGTTCAGCAGGTTGCCCTGGCGCAGGGCCGCTTTGGTCGGCGCTTTCCAGGCGCTGTACAGGTTGTCGATGTCGTGGGTAACGAAGGCCGCCCACGGCACCTGCCCGGCCCACCGCCGGGGCCGCAGTTTCTGCTGCGTGACTTGCTCCACGGCCGTTTTGAGCACGTCGAAGTAGTAGTTGACCACTGGCAGAGCCACAAAGCCGTAGCGGTGCTGCACACTGGCCGAGTAAGGGAAACGCCCATGCCGGTCGCGCTCATCCGAGAAAAACTCCTGCCAGCCGCTGAGCAGGTAGAAGGCGGCGGCAATAACGTCGGCGTGCACCAGCACACGCCCACCGGGCTGCCGCATCAGCAACGGCTGCCCCGGCGCCGTATCGAAGAAAAACGGGATGCTTTGGCCCAGCCACTCCCGGTAACTAGGTGCTGGCGGGTAGGGCTGGGTCTCAGCGAAGAAGTCCCCGGCGCCATCCGCTACCTGTATCTGGGGCTGGGTGTCGGCGTAGCCGATGCTCACGGCGGGTACGTCGGCATACGCCAGCCGAAAGTGGTGCAGCACGTAGCTCAGACGAGTTTCAGCGGAGACGGGGGCAACGGGAGGCAGGGCAGGCAGCATAGTGCCTGCAAAGTAACTTGTTCTGGCAGCGGTTCCCGCAAAGGACGCGGAGTTGTTCAGGAGTCGAGCCACTGACCGAGCAGGCGCAGGGCCCGTTGCTGGCTGCGGCCTTCGTCGGGCGTGCCCAGCGTGGCGTTGTAATAGGCGGCGCGCTGGTAGAGGTCGGCGGGCTTGTGCTGCCGGTAACGGTTCAGCAGCGTGGCTAGCTCGGGCAGCGTATCGGCCCGTTCTACTAGCCCGCGGGCCACGTAGCCATAGTAATCATCAGCCACGCCGTGGGTGCCGAAGCGGAAGTACAGGCTTACCACGTTCAGCAGGGTGGCTTCGAGGTGGGTGCTGGTGTCGGCGGCAATCAGGGCATCCTGCTCTCCCAGAAACTCGAAGACGTTCTGCCGACGGGCATCGGAAAAGCGCAGCTGCGGGTGCCGCTGGGCCAGAAAGCCGAAGTCGCGCCGGTCGCCGGGGTGGGGGCGCAGGGTGAAGGTCAGGTCCGGGAATTTACTCAGCAGGTAATCTACGGCGGCCGCAATGGCAGCAGTTTCATCCAGCGTATTAATAGCCAGGCCCACACGCCGCACGGCCGGGCTCTGGTTTTTCTGCTGCAGGAAGGCATCAGCCTTCGGCATACCCACCAGCTCGACGCGGCCGTGCACGGGGCCGCACTGCCGGTACTTGTCCAGCGCGTCCTGGCCTTCGAGCAGACTCAGGTCGAAGCCCAGGGGTGGGAAGTTGGTGCTTACGCTGGCGTGCTGCACGTAGGCCGTAGGCACCCCGCAGGCCCAGGCGGCCAGCAGCAGGGCCCGGGCATCGTCGTTGTGGTCGTTGGCAAAGACAATGGCCCGGGGTTGGTAGTGGCGCAAAGCCCGCACGTACACTTCGTAGTAGCCGATGGCGTTGAAGACCAGGTCGAAAAAGCGCCAGGCCCGCCGGCCCTCGGTTTGGGCTAGGCCCAGTAAGACCAGCGGAAACTGCCAGTAGTAAAGAAGCTTGCGCCGCAAGGAAAGCCGGTTCACCGCTGCGTTATACCGCCCGATTTCCTTGCTCTGCCCGGCCACCAGCACGCTGTCCGGCCGGGCCTCCCGGATAAAGCGCAGGGCCTCGTAGTTGTTCTGGCTCACCACGTACAGCCACACCGCACCCTGTAGCTGCTCGGGGTTGCGGATGGGCCGAAACACGTTGCCCACCAGACGCAGAGCTGCGTAGCCGGCTATTTTGAGCAGGCGGCGTAGGGGATTGGGTGGGGAAATCTTGGCCAGCAGATGCGCCGGGAAGGAGGCAAAATGGTTGGTAAAGCGGGCGTAGAGAATATCCCGAAACCGCTCGGACAACTGCTGCTTCATCCCAGTAGCAACTGTAGCCGTCTGATTCTTGAGGTTAGCCAATGTGGCGAATCAGCATAAAGGCCTCAGCCAGCGGTTGCCCGATAACCACACCCCAGCGCTGAGCCTGAATGCGTAGAGCTTCGGGAGAGCGGGGATGGGGATAGGCCCGTTTCTCAAATTCATAGGCTTCCATTCCCGCAATCTTGGCGGCCAGATCTTCCTCCGAAACAGCTAGAAAGAAGTTCGGCAGAAATGGGTTCGGGTAGTTGGCCGCCTGCCATTCTGTGGAGGAGGGCGTCTCGCAGGCAATAATGGTGCGCATGGGCTCCCCGGCAGGGGTCGGGTGCCGGTAATAACCGCTTCGAAGGTCCGCCGATGGTCAATGTTCGTGTCGCCGCCGTGGTGGGTGAAGATGATGTCAGGCTGAAACTCTTCCTTCTCCTGCTCCACCACTTTCACTAGGTCCAGTAAGTCGACGGAATCGAAGCGGTTGTCGGCAAAGTCGTAGATGCCGGTGGATGAGTAGCCAATGGCCTCGGCCGCGCGCTGAATGTTGCTGCGGTGCACGCTCAGTTCAGCGGCCCACTTTTCGGGGTCACGCACGGTGGCGCGGGACGTAATACCTTCCCCTAGAATAACGGCCCGGGCTGTGCAGCCCTGCTGATGCACCAAGCGGTGAATAGTGGCTCCCAGGCCTAGGAGCTCGTCGTCGGGGTGGGCTACTACCACCAGCACCTTCTTGTTACTCCACTCCATCAGGGTCAGGGGAAATGGCCAGCAGGCGGCAGTATTCTTCGGGCAAAACGGAGGAGAATGGCTGGCCGGTGTAAAACTTGATACCCCGGCGACGTAGAAAGTCCCGGAAATCTTCCTCTACCACCGTAAAGGCGCCCTGGGTTTTCATTGTGTCCAAGTAAAAAACCACCTCGTTGCAGCGCAGCTCCGCAGTAGCCGGCTCATAGGATACGCGCACATCCAGCTGCTTGTAGGCGGCCAGTTGCTCATAATCAGCGACGATGCGCTGCACCAGTTGCTCGTTGCGAGCCGGGTCGTGGCTGGGGTAATAATTTTCTTTCAGGACCTTAACTGGAATGCCGCCTGCTAGGCAGCCATCCGGAAGGTCTTTGTTAATCAAAGAGTTGGTGCCAATTACCACGTTGTTGCCGATGCGGCGGTTGGGCAATACGGTTGATTTGGCGGGCAGCCATACTTTGTTGCCAATACTTACGGGCCCAAAATCGGCGGGGAAACCTTCCAGAATCGGGAGGTAGGAGCCGTGGGTCCACACGGCTACGTCTTCGCCGATGCCGACGTACTCGCCAATGCTGATGGCGTGGTTAACGTTGAGCGTAATCCGGGCACAAATCATGGAATACGACCCTACTTGCAAGTGAGCATCCTCGCTGAACTTGCCGCCGTGCCCTACTACTACATTGGAATCCCAATAGACATACTCTCCTATGTGAATAGTGCGGGCCGTCAGGCTGTTATGGCTGCCAAAGATGGTCAGGTTGCCAATGGTCAGCTCCTTACCAATGAGAAACGTGTTGTTGGCACCCAGCGTCACATTGTCGCCAATAACGCAGGAGGTGGCCCGAATAGTAGTATTGGGCCCAATGCGGAAGTTGCTGCCAATTGAAAGGGAATCGGCAATAATGTAGCTTCCGTTGTCGAATTTCCGGATTTCCATAGCCGTGAAGGTAGTAAATCAGATGAGCTGGATGCTGGAACCGACCTAGAGTACTTCCCAGGTGAGGGCCGTACCGCGCCGGATAGCCTGACGCACGGGCCGGCCCAGTACTTCCGGCAAGTAATGCGGTGCCAGGCCGTGTCCGGGGCGGATAACGCGGATATTGTCACTCGTTAGCACGTCGCCGGGAGCCAAGTCCTCTACCACGTAGATAGAGCGGCGGAACCCCAACGACTTTTTCTCAGCTTCGGTCGGACCATAAAAGACGGTGCCCAAGGCCTGCTGGGCTTGCCGGCATTCCTGTACGAGGCGCTGCATTTCATCCGGCTCCATCGAAAAGGAGGAGTCGGGGCCACCATCGGCTCGCCGGATAGTAAGGTGCTTTTCAATAACCGTAGCGCCGAGCACCGTAGCTGCCACGCTGACACCCGTGCCCATCGTATGGTCAGAAAGACCTACCTGGCAGCCAAACATAGCCCGCAGGTGGGGAATAGTCTGCAGGTTGGTGTTGTGGGGCTGGGCCGGATAAGTGCTGGTGCATTTGAGCAGTACCAACTGCTCGTTGCCTTCCTCTTCCCGCACGATGCGCACCATCCGTTCCAGATCGGCCAGATCGGCCATGCCGGTGGAAATAATAACGGGTTTGCCCGTGCGCGCCGCCCGGCGGATCAGGTCGGGCCAGTTGTTTTCAAAGGAGGCAATCTTGTAGGCCGGGCAGTTCAGGCTTTCCAGAAAGTCAATGGCTTCCACAGAAAAAGGCGAGCTGAAGCCGACCATGCCCCGCTCGGCGGCGCGGGCAAAAATAGGCGCGTGCCATTCGAAGGGCGTATGATTGGTAGTGTACAACTCGTAGAGCGACTGGCCTTCCCAGTCGTCATTGGCCCCGCGCACGATGAAGTCGGGCTCCCGGCTGTCGAGCGTCAGCATGTCGGGCGTGCTGGTTTGAATCTTCAGACCCTGGCAGCCCGCGTCAGCCGCCGCGTCTACAATTGCCAAGGCTTTTTCCAGGGACTGCCCGTGGTTGCCCGACATTTCGGCGATAATAAACGGGGGTGGCCGGCGCCAATCTGGTGGTTGCCCAGGAGTATATTTTGCATTGCGGTAAATCAGGAAAAGTCGGCGGAAGCTACTGCCAGCCGAAATACTTCATAGGTGTCGTTGTGCAGCTGAACGGCGGCAAGTTGGGCAAAACCCAGCCGCTGAAACACGCGGCAGGAGGGAAGGTTGCTGGCTTTTACTTGCCCTTCCAGCGCCCACTGTCCGGGTTTGTCGCGCCGAAGCTGGCCCAGTGCCCGGCGCAGCAGCGCCACGCCAAGGCCCCGGCCCCGGTAGGCGGTAGCTACGGAGTAATCAATAGTGCCTACGGAGTCGCTAAACTCAATGCGCACTTGACCCACGGCCGTGCCTTCCCGCTCAAAAATATAGAGAAATGAGTCAGGGTCAGTTAAGCGGCGCGTAAACCACTGGAGGTGAGTAGGCCACTCAATGGGAGCGGAGTGAATAGCATTGCGCCGCACCTCCGGGTCGTTGGCCCAGGTAAAGTACTGCTGGGCATCCTCGGTCCGGGCCCGGCGCACGCCAAGCTGGGAAGCGGCGTATAGCTCCGAAAAGGCCCGCTGAAACCGGTAAGCAGCCTGTCCATCAAATACCTGACGCTGCCTTTGCCGCCCGGCAAGCGCCAGTGCAGCTAACTCAGGCTCAGGTAGCTGTGCCAAGGTAGAATAAGGAAAGGCCAAACCGGTTTCGGTCAGGAAGTTCAGCAGCTGCCGCTGATTATCGGCAATGGGGTGTAGAAACAGCAGGCCGCCCACAGCGCAGCACTCGTAGGCCATGCCGCTGGGCGGGCAAACGTGAATACCACAGCTTTGCAGTAAGGCGGCCATTTGCTCGGCCGGTAGCGCGTGGTGCAGCCTTACCTGGTCTTGGTTTTGGGCATATTGCTGCAGGCTGGCTTGGTGAGGATACGCAGCGCCGGTTACTACGTCAACGGCTTTGGCTGGAAACAGCAGCTGCATCTGTTGGAGCAGGGCCAAGGTATGGTTTTCCGGGTCGGCCCCGCCCATGTTCAAGAAGATACGCTGCGTATCGGGCTGGGTAACGGCAGTTCGCGTAGCTTCTTGGAAAGGGCGCCGGAGCAAGGCGTAGGCTGGGCCCAGGCAAAGCTGGGCACCGGGCACATGCCGGTATGCTTCCGGCTGTATCCCACCAGCCTGGTTGATAATCAGGTCGGCCCAAATGTAGTGGTTCACTAAATCGTCCAGGCAAACCACTGGTTGGCCCTGCAGCCACAGGGTTTGGGCGTAGCGGGGGCTGAAATGGTAGCCGTCCAGCACAACAATATCGGTAGGCGTGAGCTGTTGCCGCAACCACGCTATTTCCTGGGTTTCGTTCAGTCCTTCCGGTACCAGCCACGTCTGAAGGCAGCTTTGCTCAATTTGGCTCTGCACGTTTTCCCCGGGCTGCCGAATAACGAATATGGTTTCGAAATCAGGCTGCAGCATGTCTGCCAGGGCAAGGCAGCGCACGACGTGGCCCAGGCCCATGCGGGCGTCGCCATCGGCTCGGAAAATAACGCGCGGGCGGACAAAAGACATTACGCTTTCTTTTGCTCAACGTGGGCATTCAGGGCCACCAATTCGGGGTGGCTTTCCAGCACGGTTATCAACTGGGAAGTTGAAAGGTACTGAGCCTGATACTGTTCAATCAGCACTCTAATGAGCTCAAAGTCGTCGGCGGTGTCTACCGTGAGACGGTAATGGCTTGCATCGGGCGTGCGGGTGATATGCTGAAACTCGACGCTGCCCGAGCGGTTCTGATGAATGTAGGGCGTCACATGCTCCCGGTCGCTGGGCAGCGTGGACTCTTGAAAAGCCTTATTCAGTAGCTCCCGTGAGAAAATCTCGAAGTCGAGGCCCCGGGGAAAAGTCCGTTCTAGCACGTTCGATAGGTAGAGCCGCGGGTTGGCCAGTCGAATGTATTCGGCTATTCCCTCACCAATAAGCTGGCCGTCCAGCAACGGGCAGTCGGAAGTCACGCGCACAATGATGTCTAAATCATGTTCCTGCGCGCAGGTCCAATAGCGGCTCAACACATCCTCTTCACTGCCGCGCGTTAGGGGAATACCGGCCTGAGCCGCAAAATCGGCTAGTGGATTGTCGGTAGCCTTATTGGTTATAGCCAGAAAAACTGGCTGCCCGGCTGCACGCAGGTGGTCCAGATGGTAGTGGAGCAGCGGTTGGCCAGCAATGGGTTGCAGTACCTTGCCCGGCAGGCGACTACTGGTCATGCGGGCCTGGGAAATAATGCCGACACGTGGCAGGGAAGGAAACCCGCTCATAAACTTAGCGCTGAACAAACTCCTGAATGCAGGCAATAACGTAGGCCTGTTGCTCGTCTGTCAGGGACGGAAACAGCGGAATGCTCAGGCACTGCGCATAGTAGGCTTCCGCCTTGGGGAAGTCGCCGAACTGCCAGCCAAGCTCCTGGTAGAAAGGCATGGTATGCACCGGGATATAATGAACTTGGGCAAAAATCTGCTTCTCGCGCAGGAAATCGTATAGCCCTTTCCGGTCTGGCACCTGAATAACATACAAGTGATACGCGTGGCCGGGCGCCCCGGCCAGGGGCGTTACAGCAGGCATAGTGGCAAAAACTTCGTCGTACCGGGCTGCCAGCTGCCGGCGCCGGACCAAACCTTCATCGGCGCGCTCCAGTTGACTGATACCCAAAGCCGTGAGCATATCGGGCATGCGGTAGTTGTAACCTAGAAGCTGCATTTCCATGTACCAGCCACCATCGTTGCGGTGCATTTTGGCAGGGTCCTTCGTGATACCGTGAGTGCGCAGCATCAGCAGCTTCTCGTACAGAACCGGGTCGTTAGTGGTAATCATGCCGCCTTCGCCAGTGGCAATATGCTTGACGGGATGAAAGGAGAAAATAGCCAGATCAGCAAACTTTCCGTTGCCGCAGCGCTGCTGTTGGCCTTGCGAATCGGTGAAGTATGCGCCCGGAGCGTGGCAGGAATCTTCAATTATCCATAGGCCAAACTCATCCGCCAAAGCCCGGGCCTGCTCCAGGTCCACGGCCAGGCCGGCGAAATCCACGGGAATAAGACCGTGAAAGTAGCCCTTGGGTTGGCTTTCCAACAGGCGTCGAACCTGTTGCAGGTCCAGCAGGCCCGTAACCGGGTCGATGTCGGCGAAGTAGACCTCCCCGCCGCAGTACAACACGCAGTTAGCCGAGGCGGCGAAAGTGATGGGCGTAGTGATAACGCGGTGGCCGGGCTGCACATTCAGGGCCAGGGCGCACAGGTGCAGGGCCGCCGTGCCGTTGGCTACGGCCACCGCATAGCTTGACCCGATATAGGAAGCAAACTTCTGTTCAAACTCCGCCACTTTAGGCCCCTGCGTCAGGTAGTCGGACTGCAGGGTTTCGGTAACGGCCTGGATATCGGCTTCAGTAATGTGCTGGCGGCCGTAGGGAATTGGAAGCATGGAAAGGGGAAAAGGCAAAGCACGCAAGTTGCTAAAAACGCGCGCAAGTGGAAAGAGTGGCCGAGAAACTGCTACTTTTGTTTGGTATACTGCACAAGCTTATTTAACAGCTGGTTCGTCTACTCTCCTCAATAATTATTCATCATTTCACTGCTCTTTAATGAATCACATCTACAAAGGAACACTATTGTTTCTGGCCTGTTTGGCTTCGAACGTACTTCCGGCTCGTGCTCAGGCGCAAAAGGAAGTCAGCAACTGGTATTTTGGCAACCAAGCGGGCGTTAGTTTTGCTGCTCCTACTCCCGTCGCTACCACAGGAGCTGGCATGACCTCCTACGAGGGCAGTGCCTGTATTTCTGACGCCGCTGGTCAGGTGCTGATGTACAGCAATGGCGAACAAATTTGGGATGCCAGCCATCAGGTGATGCCTAATGGCAACAGCCTTGGGGACATAATTCGTCTTCGCAGGCCGCTCTGATTTTGCGCGCTCCAGGAAACAGCAACTCTTTGTATTACCTGTTTACGGTGGATGCCATCGACAACAATATGGTCGGAGGCCTACGCTACTCTATTATTGATATGTCCCTACGTGGGGGCCTAGGCGATGTGACGGCCACAAAATCGGTGCGTCTGCCTACTCCTACCCTAACCGGAAAGGTAACGGAGAAGCTGACTGCTGCTCTACACAGCAATGGCCGCGATTACTGGGTAGTCGTGCATGGTTGGCAATCCAATGTTTTCTACAGTTTCCTGCTTTCCCCTACTGGCATTAGCACCACGCCGGTAGCTAGCATTGCCGGCCCGGTACACCAAGGGGGCGGCAGCTTCTTCGGGGCCGCTAATGCCGTAGGGTACATGCGCATCTCGCCGAATGGTGCCAAACTGGCTTTGGCCCAGCGGGATTCCCAGTTCGAGCTGTACGATTTTAGTAATTCGACGGGCTCAGTATCGAATTATATGTCGCTGCAGGGTTCCAACTACTTGCGTTACGGCATTGAATTCTCACCCGACAACTCTCGGCTATATACCACCTCCTATTCGGATGGTGGTTACGACACAAGCGTTGATCAATTCAACCTGGTGGCAGTAGGTGCCTCGGCAATTCAAAACTCCCGCCAAACCATAGCTTCCATTTCCGGCTTGTGCGTTGCCATACAAGCAGCGCCAAACGGTAAGCTTTACCTTTCGGCTTTAAATAAAAACTATCTGAGTTCGATAGAACAGCCAAATCTATTGGGGAACTCTGCTGGTTTTAGAACAAACAGCGTTTCCCTTGGGCAACGTGTTGGACAAAATGGCCTGCCCAACTTCCCCAATGCCGTCAGTTCAGTTGTAGCCTCCACCACGGCCCAGCTAAGCGCCGCTACGAGCCTGACTCCGAATCCTGCCCGCGCCCAGGTAACGCTGACCTTGCCGGCAACTATGGCAAAGCAGTCGGTTGAAGTTGACTTTATCAACGTGTTGGGGCAGATAGTCGCCCACGAGGCACGTCCCAGCGCGGCTTCCCCGTTGACGTTCTCACTGGCCCAGCTGGCGCAGGGTGTGTACACGGTGCGCATCAGTAGTGCCGCGGGCATTGCCAGCAAGAAACTGGTGGTGGAATAAGCGAAACTCAATCATTCATAAAAAAGGCTCCGCAGCACTGCGGAGCCTTTTTTATGAATAATCAGAAGCTACTTACGCCTCGAAATCGGCGTCGACGTGCAGGCGGATTTCCTCGCGAATCTGCTCGGCGGTAAGCCACTCCTCGTTGTTGGCCGAATCGTAGTAAAAGCCGTCGGGCACCCGTTTGCCGTGGAAGTTTTTGATGAACTCTTCCACGTCCCAGCGCGGGGTGAAGGGCAGAATCACGTAGTACTTCTGCAGCTCTACGGTGCTCAGCGCATCGGTTTCGGTAATCATGGCCTCGTGCAGCTTCTCGCCGGGCCGGATGCCCACGATTTCCTGCTTGCACTCGGGGCCAATGGCCTTGGCTACTTCCGTAATCTTGTAGGAAGGAATCTTGGGCACGAAGATTTCGCCGCCCCAGGCATGTTCCAGGGCGTACAGGACGAGGTCCACGCCCTGCTCCAGGGAAATGTTGAAGCGGGTCATGTCGGGGTGGGTGATGGGCAGCACGCCGGTGTGGCGGCGCTGCAGAAAGAACGGCACCACCGAGCCGCGGGAGCCGATGACGTTGCCGTAGCGCACCACCGAGAAGCGCAGGTCGCGGGAGCCTTTCATGTTGTTGGCCGCCACGAAGAGCTTGTCCGAGCAGAGCTTGGTGGCCCCGTACAGGTTGATGGGGGCCGCCGCCTTGTCCGTGCTCAGGGCTACCACGTCCTTCACGCCGCAGTCGAGGGCGGCGTTGATGACGTTTTCGGCCCCGAAGATGTTGGTCTTGATGCACTCCATCGGGTTGTACTCGGCGGCGGGCACCTGCTTGAGGGCCGCGGCGTGCACAATTACGTCGATGCCTTCGCAGGCGCGCTTGAGCCGCTCTCCGTCGCGCACGTCGCCGATGAAGTAGCGGATGGCCGGGTATTTATCGTGGGGAAATACCTGGGACATTTCGTACTGCTTCAGCTCGTCGCGGGAGTACACCACCAGGCGCTTCACCTGGGGATACTTCTCGAAAACGGCCTGCACGAATTTTTTGCCGAAAGAACCGGTACCACCCGTTACCAGAATGGATTTATGATTTAAGTCGAGGCTCATAAGTAGAGAAAAGCCGTGGTCGCCCGGCGGGCGAAAGGAGGGCAAAAGTAGGCATTCCCCGCCTAGCTTCCGTACTTTTGTAGTACATACACCATGCATCTTCAACCCTGGAAGGCATCCGGAGCCTGCGAAAGACATTCTAGCCGTAAAGAGCTGGTCGAAACAATGACTGCTTTTGCTGCGCTAAGGATGCCTGACAAGTGCATACCAGCTGAAGAACAGCCCCGATTTTCTGATTGTTCCGCCCATGTCTGAATTTGCCTTCCCGAGCCCATTAAAGTCGTAATCTGGGATCTGGACGATACTTTTTGGCGGGGTACGCTCTCGGAAGGAGCTGTGGAGGCCTTGGAAGACAACCTGCAGCTGGTGCGCGACACGGCCGCCCGCGGTATCGTCCACACCATTGTTTCCAAAAACGACTTCGCACCCGCCGAAGCCAAGCTCATGGAGCTGGGCATCCGGGACTTGTTCGTGTTTCCCCAGATCAGCTGGCAGCCCAAAGGCCCTATTATCAAGGAGCTACTGGAGAAAATGCAGCTGCGGGCCCCTAACGCCTTGTTTCTGGACGACAACCCCATCAACCGGGCCGAGGCGCAGTACTACAATTCCCGGCTGCAGGTAGCCGACCCTGCCGATTTGGCCGAGCTGGCCCCGGCGCTGCGGGTTAGCGGCAAGCCCGATCCCGCGTTTAGCCGGCTGGAGCAGTATAAATTGCTGGAGCGTCAGCAGCAGGCCCGCTCCGGCTACCAGGACAACCTGGCTTTCCTGCGCGATTCTCAGGTGCGCATCGAGTTTCGGGAGGGCGCGGCCGTGCTGCCCGACCTGGACCGGATTGAGGAGCTTATCAACCGCTCCAACCAGCTGAATTTTACCAAGCAGCGCGTCAGCAAAGACAGTCTGCGGGCCGACTTGCAGAACCCACAGCAGCGCTGGGGCACAGTGCGGGTGCAGGACCGGTTTGGCGACTACGGCCTGGTGGGCGTGTATAGCGTGGCTGCGCCCGAAAACCGGCTGATTCAGCTCGTGTTTTCCTGTCGTATCCTACACCTGGGCGTCGAGCAGTTCACCTACGCCTGGCTGGGCTTTCCCGCCCTAGACGTGCAGGGCGACGTGGCTACCGTGCTGAATACTACCGATAAGCCGGATTGGGTTACCATCCAGAACCCAGCAGAAGCAACTAGCAGTGCGACTGAAACCGGGGCAAAACCGGCGGTCGAAAAGCTGCGGGTGCTGCTCAAGGGCGGCTGCGACCTGGGGCAGCTCACTCCGTTTTTGCAGGCCTACGAGCTGACGGTGGAGGAGGAGTTCAACTTCAACAACGAAAACCAGATTCCGGTCCACGTGGAGCACACCGTGCTGCTGCGCCAGGGGCGGGAGCTGCCGGAGCCGGAAAAGCAGCGCCTGGCCACGAGTCTGCCGTTTCTGGGCCGGGAGGCCTTCGATACCAAGCTCTGGGGCCACGACTACGACGTGCTGGTGTACAGCCCCCTGATGGACTACACCCAGGAGCTCTACCGCGAAAAGGCTACCGGCGTAGAAATTCCTTTCGGCGGCTATCAGAACCTGACCACCGTGGACCCAGCGGCCCAGGCCGCCAAATACGCCCAGCGCCGCTTCCGGGGCATGAACGAGGACTTTCTGCGCCGCTTCCAGCAGGAGTTCGAGTTTGCGGGTCAGATTTCCCCGGCTCGTTTTCAGCAGAATCTGGCTTGGCTGCGCGGACAGATTCCGGCGGCCATTCCCATTTTCTTTCTCAACGGGGCCGAAATTGAGGTGTCCGGCTCGGGCGAAACCGAGGCCCGGCAGCGGCACGAGGTCCTGAACCAAGCCTTGGCCGACTTCGTGGCCGGGGCCGAGAACTGCTTTATTATCGACGTGCGCGACTTTGTGCAGACGCCCGCCGATGTGACCAACAACCTGCGCCACTACCAGCGCCAGCACTACCGCACCCTGGCCCAGCGCACGGCTGCGGCCATCGGGCAGTGGCAGGGCCAGCACCTGAGCCGCTCGGCCTGGGTTGATTTGCGGGCCGAAATGGCTAGTCGGGTGCCGGCTAAGCTCAAGGGCTTGTTCGGCAAGCTGCTGAAGTAACCTGTGCCGGCTATTTAACAATCAGGCCGGCCAGCCGCTCGGTCAGGGCCCGGCGCGAGTACCGGGAGTGGTTGAGGGCTGGTAAGTCCAGATTGGGGCTTTGCTGCCACTGCCGGGCCAGCTCGTCGAGGTAGCCAAGCATGGTTTCGTAGGCGTCGTAGGCAAAGGCGCGGCCCGCGTGGCATTCCTGCAGCAGGTTGTCGGCGTCGGAGCCCACCGGGCCGATGCAGATAATGGGCTTGTTGGCCGCCAGATACTCGAACACCTTGCCCGGCAGAATGCCGAAGTTGTGGGCCACGTCCGGAATGGCCATCAGCAGCACCGAAGCCCGCAGCAGGTAGCGCACCGATTCCTCATGGGGCACGAAGGCCACGAATTCGGTGCGCCCGGCCAGACCGGCAGCGGCAATCTGGTCCTGCACGCCCGCCGATACCTTGCCCACGAAGCGCAGCCGCAGCGACACTGCGGGGTGGCGCCGGGCACACTCGGCACAAGCCCGCAAAAACTCCTCAATGTGGTACGTTTCCGAAATCGTGCCGGTGTGGGTGATAAGCAGCGCGTCTTGGGGCGGGGAAGAAGACTCCCGGAAGTCACTCTCGTCGTAGCCGTTCGGAATGACGTGGAACTTGGCATCGGTCAGCAGCGGCGACTTGCCCAGAAACAGCCGCTTGGTGTCGGAGCTGGTTACCAGCACTTCGTCGGCCTGCTCGAGCACCTGCCGCTCGTAGCGGGCATCGAGCCAGCCGGCCAGGCGGGTTTTGTTAAGCTCTTTGGTGTAGTAAATATCGGTCCAGGGGTCGCGCATATCAGCCAGCCAGCGCAGCCCGTAGCGTTTTTTCAAAGCCAGGCCGATGAGCTGGGTGGAGTGGGGCGGGGAGCTGGTGAGCACCGCGTCGAAGGTTTCGCCCTGGGCATAGAGCTCGGCCACGGCCCGCAGCACGTGCCCGTTCCAGCCCCGGCGCGGGTCGGGAATAAACACGTTGCCGCGCACAAACTTGAAAAACCGCTGCTGCAGGCTGGTTTTGCTTTCGTTGGCAAAGCCGCCGTAGGGAATCTGCTGGCGGCCGGTGAGTTTCTTGTAGGAGCCAAAGGGTTCGGACGTGCCCGTGCGAATAACCCGCACCCCCGCCGGAATTTCGGCCGCCAACGACTCATCCAGCACCGGATACGCGCCTTTTTCGGGGTCCACGGTAACCACGGTGCACTGCACGCCGAAGCTGGGCAGGTGCTTGACAAACTTCAACGTCCGCTGCACGCCGGCGCCCCCGGAAGGCGGCCAGTAATAAGTAATGACGAGCAGACGCATAAGGCAGAAGGCAGTTTGGGAACGGTTTTGAGCCGCGAAGGTAAGCACCGCTGGGCTTTCAGGATTTGGGTACCTTTCTGCCAGGTCAAATACTTTGGGCCACCGTAAATGGTCAGATTATTTCGGCCCGGCCTCGTTTACGTAAGGCAAACAGCAAACTTTCGTCTTTATATCCTGCTCGTATGAAATCAATGCTTCCTGTTTCTATCCGCCGCGAGGCCGTGGCCACGCCAGTCTTACCGGGCCGCCGCTCCTTTTTGTTTTACAGCGGGGCCGGCATGGCCCTGGGCAGCCTGTGGCTGGCCGGCTGCAAAGACGATGAGGTCACGCCCGCTCCGGTGCCGGCGCCCACGCTGACGAGCTTTACCCCCAGCACGGGCACGCCGGGCACCACGATTACGGTTACCGGAACCAACTTTGCCGGCACTACGGCCGTGACCGTAGGAGGCGCGGCCGCGCCGTTCACGGTTGTCAGCGCCACCACGCTTACCCTAACTATTCCGGCTACCGCCACCACGGGCTCTATTGCCGTGAGTACGCCCGGCGGCACTGCTACCAGCACCACGCCCCTCACCGTATTGCCGCCGGCCAGCACCATCACCAGCTTCACGCCCGCCTCGGCCTTTCCCGGGGCTACTGTGACGCTCACTGGTACCAATTTCACGGGAGCCACGGGCGTTACCGTAGGAGGCGTGGCCGTTGCTACATACTCGGTAGTAAATGCCACCACCCTGACGCTGGTCGTGCCAAACACGGCCCAGACGGGTCTTATTGTGATAACAACGCCCAGCGGCACGGGCACCAGCACCACGCCCCTGACCGTACTGCCCCTATATGTGAACGTGGGCTCGGGCGACCTAGGTGTTCTTAACTATGCCTATGCCCTGGAGCAGCTTGAAGCCGCTTTCTACGAGGCCGTTAAGAAAGGGGCGTATTATGCCCAGGCTCCGGTGGCCGAAAAGCAGGCCCTGGCTG